>JBBIUV010000016.1:0-927573 GCA_037440065.1 Ignavibacteria bacterium | reverse complement strand
AATTTTCTACAGCTTTGGTCTTGATTTCCACGACTTTGGAATGATTTTCTACAACTTTGGTCTTGATTTCAATCACTTTGGAGCAATTTTCTACAGCTTTTGACTTTTTTTCCAACCGTTGGGAATAATTTTCTACGACTTTGATTCAAATTTCCACAGCTTTGAACTCTATTTCCATCTCTTTTGAATCCCTTTCCAACTGATAAAAACGATTTTCAACAAGGTTAATCCTAATTTCCGGAACCCATTTACCTCAAACTACTCAGTAACTTTTACATCTCCTCTTCAGTTTCTCCAACCGCAACGTTACTAACAGCCTTTGTCTTCTCCGAGAAGTAAGAATATATTCCCGGAATAACATACAACGTTAAGATCGTTGAAAAGATCAATCCGCCGATAACCGCAATACCCATTGAAACTCTGCTACCTGAGCCCGCTCCAAGCGCAAGAGCGATAGGTAATGTTCCAAGGATAGTGGAGAAACTCGTCATAAGAATCGGACGCAAGCGGAGCCGTGCGGCTTCTTTTACCGCATCAACTACGTTTAATCCTTGCGCCTTTTTCTGATTAGCGAACTCTACGATCAAGATTCCGTTTTTGGTTACCAATCCAATCAACATGATTTGCCCGATCTCGCTAAAGATGTTCAACGTTTGATTGAAATACCAGAGTGAAAATGCTGCCCCGGCAATTGCAAGCGGAACAGTGAACATAATTATCAACGGATCGCGGAAACTTTCGAACTGCGCCGCGAGAATTAAATAGATTAGCACCAGCGCAAGCATAAAAGTGAAAAGCAAACTTGAAGAACTTTCCACAAAATCTTTTGAAGCGCCGTCTAACGCGGTGGAAAAACTTTCATCCAGAACGTTTTTCGCTATATTATCCATCGCTTCAATTCCGTCTCCGATAGTTTTACCCGGCGCAAGACTTGCCGAGACTGTTGCGCTTACGTAGCGGTTAAATCTATACAACTGCGGCGGACTGCTGCGTTCTTTAAGCGTTACAAGATTATCAAGCTGGATCGATTCGCCGCGATTATTCCGTAAGTGAAGGGAAGTGAGATCGACCGGTTTATTTCTATCTTCCTTTAAGACTTGTCCGATAACAGAATATTGTTTCCCATTCATTATAAAAAATCCGAACCGCTGCCCGCTGTACGCAAGCTGAAGTGTTTGCGCTATGTCCATCGCAGATATTCCAAGTTCGCGCGCCTTTGTTCTGTTAATCTCAACAACAATTTCCGGTTTGTTAAATTTCAGATTAACATCTACGTTAGCAAACGTTGGGTCTTCTTGCGCTTTCTCTAAAAACTTTGGAACCACTTCACGCAGTTTTTCAAAGTTCGGCGCCTGGATAATGTATTGAACCGGTAAACCGCCTCTTCGTGTTGATATAGATTGACTTTCAATTACAAACGAGCGGGCATCATTCAATTTTTTTGTTATTCCGGTTACTTGTTCCGCAATCTGACTTTGTGTTCTCGTTCTTTTATTAGCATCGCTCAATGTTAAACGAACAAAGCCGCTGTTTGCCGCACTTGATCCACCTCCGCCACCGGTAACCGATACCATTGCTTCAGATTCTTTGATCGAATCTTGCAGCACGTGCACCATGTGAAGGATATACTTATCCATCGATTGGAAAGAAGTTCCTTCCGGCATAGTTGAGGTAACTCTAAGTTCACCTCGATCTTCGATTGGTGCAAGTTCGGATTGTAAGTTCGTTCCCGTTACATAAATAATAATTGCAGAGAATAACATTATTACAAAAACCATCCACCGTTTTTCCATAAATGTGTTCAAAGAATTGCGATATGTATTTTCCATCCATACAAAGAATGGTTCTGTCTTATAATAGAACCAGCTATGTTTCTCTTTTGCCTTTAAGATTCGCGAACTAAGCATCGGAGTTAAGGTTAACGCCACAAATGCGGAAATAAGAACAGAGCCGGCAATCACAACGCCGAACTCAACAAACAACCTACCGGTAATTCCCTGCAAAAACATGATAGGAAGAAATACTGCAGCAAGCGTAATAGTTGTTGAAACAACTGCAAAGAATATTTCAGCCGCCCCTTTCGTGCTTGCTTCAACGGGATGCATTCCTTGTTCGACTTTTTTGTAGATGTTCTCAAGTACAACTATCGCATCATCAACAACAATCCCTATTGCAAGAACAATCCCAAGCAGCGTTAAGGTGTTGATCGAAAATTTTGCAAGATACATGATAAAAAACGCACCGATAAGCGAAACAGGAATAGCAATAATTGGAATCAGTGTTGTGCGCCAATCACGCAAGAAAAAGAAGATGATGAGAATTACAAGTGCGAATGCAAGGATAATTGTTTCTTCAACTTCCGAAATTGAATTGCGGATATATTTTGTTACATCAAATCCGATCCCGAGTTCTAGGTCAGCAGGTAAATCTTTTTTTATCTGATCTAACCGTTTGTAAAACTCATCTGCTATCTGAATAAAGTTAGCGCCTGGTTGAGGAATGAGCACAACTCCCACCATCGGGATTCCATCTCTGCGAAGAATTGATTTATCATTTTCGGGGTAGAGTTGAGCTTCACCAATATCTTTAAAGCGAATGATACTCTTTGCCGATTCTTTAATAATGAGATTATTAAAATCATCCACGCTGGTTAACCGTCCGAGTGTTCTCACGGTCAATTCTGTATTTTTACCTTCAATGCTGCCGGAAGGGAGTTCAATATTTTCTCTGTTTAAAGCGTTTCGAACATCAATAGGTGTAATGTTGTAAGCGGCAAGTTTTGCGGGATCCATCCAGAGGCGCATTGAAAATCTTTTCTCACCCCAAATATTGATCTGACTTACACCGGGAATTGTCTGCAAACGTTCTTTAAAAGTATTTAGAGCGATGTCAGTCAACTCTAGTAAAGTTCGTTTATCACTCTTCACACTTAGGAAAACAATAGGAACTGCATCGGCATCAGCTTTGGAAACTGTAGGAGGATCAACATCAGCTGGGAGATTGTGACTGGCGATAGAGACTCGGTCACGCACATCATTCGCGGCAGTTTCAAGATCACTGGAAATGTCAAACTCAACGGTTATCTGACTTCTGCCGTCTCTGCTTGTTGAAGTAAGTGAACGGATTCCAGCGATACCGTTTATTTGTTCTTCGAGTGGTTCAGTAATCTGAGATTCAATAATGTCTGCATTTGCTCCAACATAGCTTGTAGAAACAGTAATGATTGGCGGATCGATGCTTGGATATTCTCGGACTCCCAAATAGGTAAATCCGATAATTCCAAAGAGCAGAATTACAATTGACATAACAATTGCGAGAACCGGACGGCGAATGCTAAGGGATGATAAACTCATGATGATTCTTTTTCGTTGGTGAGATTTAATTTATCGCTTTTAGTTTAACCGGTGCATTCGGTTTTAGCTGAATGATTCCAGAAACAATCACTGTATCACCAACTTGTAATCCGTTAACTACCTGAACTTCATTTTCGGTTCTTATATTTTGAGTTACAAGCTGAGGCACAGCTTTACCATTTCTGTAAACGAAGACTTTTTCACCTTGAATATCTGGGACAACCGCTTCAGAGGGAACCATGATGGCATCTTTAATATCTTGAAGAACTAAATCTATTTCAACGTAGGCGCCGGGAGTAAGTTCATTTCTATCGTTGGGAACAATTGCACGCACTTGCACGGTTCTTGAACTTTCATCGATCTTAGGTTCAACTGCGTAAATCTTTCCCGCATAAATTTTTCCCGTGGATGCAAGTTTCACCAGGATAGTTTTTCCTTCATTAACGATACCGAAATATTTTTGAGGGACTGAAAAATCTACTTTCACCGGATTTATGTTCTGCAGCGTAGCAATTTTTGAAGCGGGGGAAATGTAACTTCCTTCGCTAACAGAGCGGAGCCCGATCACTCCATCGAAAGGAGCTCGTATTTCAGTTTTGTCAAGTTGTGCTCTGGTGAATTCCACATCAGCTTCTGCAGAATTGAGTTCGCTTAATGTGTTGTCGTATTCTTGTTGACTTGTAAGCCCTTTGTTGAACAACTGTTTAACCCGGTATTCTTTATCACGCGCCAAAGATTCTTTCGATTGATTTTTCTTTAACGTCGCCTGCAGTTCCGCGTCATTGATCTTGATTAAAATCATTCCTTTTTTTATTTGCTGACCTTCTTTAAAAAGAATTTTGGTGATCTTCCCGGAAATTTCACTTCGCAGTTCAACTTCTTCATTGCTGATGAGTGTTCCGTTTGAGAAAATTTTATCTTGAATTGCTTTTGTTTTTATGATGATGGCATTTACGGCGGTTTGTCGTTTGGAAGTTCCCGGCATCATCGTCTTGTTATTTGTATCTCCGCTAGGATTTACTTTCTGCAAGATGAGGATAATTATTATTACAGCAACAACCGACCAGATGATAATTTGTTTTTTGTTCTTCATAGAGTAAACCTTATTTATAAAATACTTTGACACCTCCATGAGATGTCGGGTTTAATATTCCTTTAGCATAATGCAATTATTACAAAATTAACTGATGAAAAGTAAGAATTTTTGGGGGATGGAAAAAGGAAGGGGGGGGAGGAAGTTTGTTTCTCTCTTGTCTATTTATTGGATCCGATGACCCGCAAAGTATTTATTTGTCACACCATAAATAGTACTACTAACCAAAAATCCAATTAGAACTATTATAATCCCAAATGTTGAAAGAGAATCAATTAGAAAATCCCAGAAAAAGAAGATAAAAAAGATTGGAACCACATTTAGTAGCTGTACTAGAATCAACCTCTACTTATCCAATATAGCAATTAGTTTATGAAAAATTCGGACACTAATATAATTGCCAAGAGAGAAAAGAAGAATAAAAGGTGAAGAAAAAAAAATCGCCACCTGAAAAGCACCAATTTTGCTTCCCCATTTCGAAGTATCTCCACCATTGAAATAAAAAATGTCAATCGACATTTCAGTCAAAACCGCGATGGATAATCCAAAAGTGAAAAGTAAAGTCGATAATATTTGTCTCTTTGATTTTGTAGTCATTTAATTTAATATTTTAGCTAGTAAACGAATTATTTTTACAAACCAATTTAAAACCGTTTCTCTTGATTCACAAAATATTTTACCTCAACAACACCATCTTTCTCGTCTGGACAAATTCTCCAACTCTTAATTGGTAGAAATAGACACCGCTTGTTATTGGTTGATGGTTAGTTGTTTGTTGCGTGTTGAAGGTAAGTGTGTAATTCCCGGCAGTCTGAACTTCATTTACTAATGTTGCAACTGAATTGCCGAGAATATCATACACTTTTAAACTTACAAACTGATTATTGGCAACAGAATATTCAATCTTCGTCTCCGGATTAAAAGGATTAGGATAATTCTGTCCCAAGGAGAATGAAGTGGGAAGTGAATTATCTTTTGCAATTCCCACAGAAGTTGATTTTTTAATTTCAATTGAATTTAAACTGAACAACCAATTCTTTTTTTCTGATTGTGTATCAGTATCAAAGTCAATATGTAAAATTTGTTTGCCAGCTTTTAGTGGAACATTTGAAATAGTGATCGGTTTCCAACTTTGCCAGCCGCCCGTATTTAACACAGCTTTCTTTCCGCTAACATCAACATTATTTACTAATACTCTTAAATTTCCAAAACCCGGTACCGACGCTACGTTGGGGAATAGGTCGTAATTCCCATCACTCGGAACATTGATTGTGTACTCGAGCCATTCACCGGCAGTAATCCAATAAACATCAAATCCCTGATCATTTGACGGTTCGAGATCAACTCCTTCGTTAGGACGATATGCGAGTCCAACATTTTTAATATCGTTATCGTGGTAAGCAACTCCTTCTCCTCCGTTGTCAAAATTTTCAGCTTGAATAAGAGCCGGGACCATAATAGCTGTTCCGGTGTATGGTGTTCCATTTCCTAGCACGGTGATAAGCACACTATCTTTTGTTGAAAGTTGAAGATCATTTTTCACGGTTAAGGTAACCATATATGATCCCGGTGCGGTAAAAGTGTGGAAAGTATCGACTGCTGTTGAAGAAGTGCCATCTCCAAAGTTCCATAAGTAGAAGAGAGAAGAATTATTTCGATCAAAACTTTTACTCCCCGTAAAGTTTATTGTTAACGGCATTTTCCCTTTGGTTTTATCGGTTATTAATAAGGTAACCGGTGCATTAATGTTTGAAGACGAAGTATTTACAGACCGCATAATTCTTGGTTGTACTTCCATTGAATATCCATCAGAAAAATGAACTGTAACTAATTGGGAAGAAGGATTATAAGCCGTATAAGTAATTTCTCCTGTATTGTTTTTGAATACAGCATAGGTTGGAAGATCAGCTGTTATGGCAGTATCTAAGTGTCCCATTTTTTTCATATTGCTCAACCAATGATAAGTATGAGCTTTTGTTTCGCCATCAAACGGTGTGTAATTAGGATTTGCATAATAGAGAGACAAAGCTGTAGCCGGATCAGACAATGAAAGATATTGCCAAATTATGTCATGCCATATTGTCGTTGGACCGCTTAACTCTTTAATAATTTCATCATAATTTGCTTGTACATAATCGGGATGCCGACCAAGATAAAATGATCCACCTGTAAACGGCAGCATATTAATTCCATGAATGAATTCAGGATTTGCACCGAACCATGTTGAGTGGACACCTTTTCCTCCCCAAACCATTCCCAAGGCTTTGTAAGGATAGGTAGCTGGAAACACGTCATCATCAATATCAAACCAATATTGTTCAATTGCTGTTCGTTCGGTTGTATATAAATAAATTCCTAAATCACGAATTTCTTTTTGATGAGTTACAGCTCCCCACAAAGTAACTGCCGTGGCAAAGTTCATTGACTCGGAACTGGACTCTTCATTGTTGCCATCGCCAAAATCGCCATGTCCTGCTTCCCATGAATGTCCGGCGTAAGGATCAAATGATCTTAAAAAAGGGAATTTTGTGTCGCTACGATCCCAATTATTTCCATCTTTTATTAATAGATCAACCATTCCACCCCAATTCTCCTGTGCTGCCCAGACAGAATCAAATTGAGCAACGATTGCGGCACCCAAAATTGCGTAACCTGAATGAAAATTGTGATCGTTTATTTGATTATCTGCTCCATAACCGGAGGGATATCCTGTTAAAACATCCCAGGTTGAATTATATGAATACTCTTGAGCTCCACCAACCGTAAACCAATCTTCAAGACGTTTCTTTATTTCAGATAAAAAATGATCCCGTGCAGTAACAGCACCAAGTTGATCGGCAATATTCACGAGGTTTGCAAAGCGGGCGATAGCTTTTCCATTTTCGTATGTTGGCCCGGTTGGTAAGGTTTCTTTTGCTACATCATTTACCAATGCTAATAAGTCGGCTTTGTTATAATCACCTTGGTCGGGGAGGGAAGGAAGCACCCCTTCAAAAGTCAAATTCGTAGTAAACTGATTACCGTCAAACACTTTCATTTTTCCTGCAACAGAATTATACTCAAAACTTGTAAGCGTCTCAGCTGTATTTAACCACTGATGACGATAAAGTGCAGTGAGAGTTTGATTAAGATTACCGTTAAGCGATTCTTTCAATTCTGTTGAGTAAGTAAATGTTGAGGTAAGTTTTGCTGTGGTTTCATCATAAGTCCACGTTATCGTACTTCCTGTTACAAATGCGTATGCATGCTGTCTAAAAGTTTCAAGAGTTGTAGTTTTATTATCTGGAAGCAGAGCTACAGAAAAATAATCTTTACCGTTAAGTGAAGACAGAAGAGTTGTTGTCCCCGACCATGTTGATCCGTTAGGCGCAAAAACTCCATAATTCCGTCCTTCAACGGTCATTCCAATTACACCATTTTGATTGTGCCAAATTGTTGGAGTTGAACCGCAGGTAATTGATGCGTTTCCACCGGAGATAGTAAGAAATACAAAAGGGAGTCCATGACCTAAAGTGGCTTTCATCTTTCGAGTACCATCATCCCAAAGTGCGGAAACCGTCCAATCACCATAATCATCAGTTAGTGTTTTGGTCGCGTTTAATCCTGTTACACTGATTGTTAATTGCTGAGAAAAAGGGAAGAGATAATCTGCAGCAGCGTATGTTGGAGAATAAGTGTACCCTACTTGCAGACCATTACCTTTTGCCTTAAAATACATTGGGTGAGCGTATAAATTGTTTGAGTATGCGTCGCCGTAAAAAGGGTAGATCAAACTGCTCCAGAAATCATTCGTTTGGATCGGTTTATTAAATGATGCTGAAATCTTTGGAACTGCATCTGCCCCAGATGAAGTTTTGGGACCTATAGCTCCTGATGGAAGTGAAGTACTGTAACTTCCTTTACCAATGGACACTGATTGTGCGATAGTGACTTCTGATTTTAGAAAAATTAAAAATAAAAAAAATAGTACAATTTTTGTTTTTAATTTCAGTGAATTAAAGAGAGATTGGGATCTTAAATGCTTGTCCATGGTTGCACCTTTTCGTAAAGTTATTATCATCTAAATGCACAGGAGTAACTCAGCATAAATTGGAGATGAGAGGTGGGTCTATGGTCTCAATAAATTTGATCACTCTTGAAAAAAAGTTACACATATTTAGTGAGATTTCCAATTGAGTTTATCTGAACAGAAGGTAACGCATCCAAGTTATATAAAATTATTTCGGCTACGGTCCGGTTGCATATGGATAATTCATAATTGAATTTTCAGAAAAAGCAGAGGGAATTAATTCATCGGCACGGAGAAGCATGTAATAATCAATATTATTCATGCCGAATAAAATAGATTTTACATCATAACCGAGTAGTCGAAGATAAGCTGTATAGAAGGCACTCTCCTGTCCGGTTTCACTATACATGGCGATTGAGCTATTCGAGGGAAGAGTCTGCAAGTAAGATGTACTTCTAAAATCAGCCGGACCGGGGACATGATAGAGAACAGCTCCTTGCAGATGGTAAGTGATTGTTGTATCAGAATTTGAAGAGTAAAAAATTTGTGAACCTATACAAATTGTATACAGTTGCGCTTGTTTACTGTTCCAATCGCTGAATCTCATAGCTGAGTTTGCTGAAGAGAAATGATACTCTTCATCAAATCCTTCTTTAAGCATACTTTCAATTCTTGATTCCACAAAATCCTTCATCGAAACATTAGACGGAATTGTATTGATCTGCGGAAGAGAGGTATATTCTCTTTTAGGATAATCAATATGTGTAAATAAAATGGTGGTATCCCGTTCAAGAGCCAGTCGGTCTATCCAGAGAGATGAAAACATCGTATTCCACGACGCCATTCCAAAATTTAAATAGTAAACACGGGGGAAGCCTGCAAGACGAAGTAAAGATGCATAATAAGCCGCCGATTGTCCAGAAGCACTAACCAAAACCACATCCTTTAAACGAGAGTAATGCATCTTAATATATTTAAAAAGTGAATCATGTTGAATATTTATTGCTCCATTAATATGTCCTTCAATAAAAGTGGAGCTTGATCTAAGATCAATAACTAGGTTGGAACCTAAATTATCGTGAACTTCCCATGCTTCTAAAGTGGGAAGAGGAATAGTATTAATAATATCTCCCTCATCTTCTAAATACCAAAGTAGTTTTGCACTTGTCTCCGTTTTCATAGAAAAAGGATCAGTTACTTTATCTTTTTCGCATCCGATTAAAACTAAAAAAGTTATCGGAATAATTAATAATTTCAGAAAGTTTATACTTTTCATTGGTCAATTAACATTCTTAAGGTCTCCTTTTGCAACACCTATAAACATACCAATCACATTCTGCCCAAAAACATTCCAGTTGATCGTTCCACCGTTTTGTGTGAATGCATTTCCAGCCGGAACATTGACTTTGGCGGAATTATAATATGCAGTGTACTGTTTGTCGAAAGCAAAAACTTGGATATTTCTTTTACCGTTATAAGAATTTGTTCTATATTGATCCGGAATAGGAGATGTGATTACATTTGTATTTTTCAAACTCGTATCCGGAATACTCAAGCTTGGGAATGTTGCATCTTTTGTTGAACTGCTGCCAATTACCCAAATTGCTCCGTAAACTTCATCCGGGTGAGTTTTAATATTAGCTTTTAGATAGTTCCCTCCTGCATCGTATGATACATTGTTTATTTCAGGAGGAAACGGAACTTTTGTAGCACTATAAATTACTGTTCCCCTGCATTCGGCGAAAAGTTCGTAAGTATTTCCTTTTTCTATTACTAATTCATCATACCTGGGTTTGTAAATGCCATCCCTTGTATAATGGAGAGGAATTACTTTTACTCCATTAATTTTAATATAAGCTATCACATCTTTGAGTTCAGCATCGCTAATATCATAAGGGACTCCAACCGGGAGTGTTTTGGTGAATGAGACCCCTGCAAATGATTTCCATGGATTCAGTTCAGCATTTACAACAATGTAACTTTGAGCGGCAGCATCATTCTCAACTATCTGAGATTTCTCACATGACATTATGAAAAAAATAAAAGGAATTATGATGAAATACTTTTTCATATCAAAACTTAAAATTAAATCCGATTGTCGGAATAAAGGGAAATAATACAAGCTGTTTAACTTTAACAACAGAGTTTCCATTTACTGTCTCTTTCGAAACAAAACGTGCAAATGGATTCTGCCGATTGTACAAATTATAAATGTTAAGGTAAACCTCAAAAGGAAGATTAAATAATTGACACTTATACGTTAAGTTCAAATCCAACTTATGAAATGCTGGAAGTTGAGCGTTGTTCAGTTCAGGGTAGAGGACATAAATATTCGAACCACTTCCCGGGGAAATTTCAGTGAATTGATATTGTCCCGGAGGGAGGGAGTAAAACTCTCCACTATGATACGTCCATGTAATTCCAGCAGACCAATCATCATCTATTTTATATGCAACTACCACAGAAAAATCATGTCTTCGGTCATACTTTGGATAAAATATTTTCCCGCCATTCAACTCATCAAATTCTCTCCGTGTCCATGATAATGTATAACCAAACCAACCGGATACTGCGCCGGTTTTTTTATTGAAAAATAGTTCGACACCGTATGCTTCTCCGTTTCCTTTTACTAGTTGCGTTTCGACCGAACTTTTAACTGAGTTTAATGCAGTACTGTTTTTATATTCATATAGATTTTCCATTGTTCTGTAGTACGATTCAAGTGAAAGAAGATAATCTTCCTGGCCGAGATGTTGATCAATTCCAAAAACAAATTGGTTGGAACTCCCAGGTAAAATATTTTTTGTTGATGGATACCAAAGATCAGTGGGAAGGGAGACATCATTTTTTACTATTAAGTGGAGAAATTGATGTGTAAGTGTATAGGCTGATTTTATAAATGTTTTATCAGTAATCGCATACGAACATTCAATTCGGGGTTCCGCATTAAAATATTTTCGATCACCGAAATAATAAAATCTTAAACCGGAGTTCAATTTAAAACGCGAACCGAATTGAGACTCCATTTGAAAATAAAGCGCTCCTTCAAGTGAATATTGGTTATCTCCTGCATAAGGATCAGTTTCGAGCAGAGGATCATACGCAGTACTGTAAATTAGATCGTATTGATGCATGGTAAGATCAATGCCGGATTTAAGTGTGTGGTCTTCATTTAAGTGCAATTCAACATTCTGCTTTAAGGAATAATCACGGAGACGCGACGACGAGAAAAAATTATCGGTAATATTTTCAGAACCATAATCAAATATAAGTGATCGAAAACCGTAGTCAGTAAAACTTAAACCGGTTGTTAAAAGGAATGATTTGGAATTAATGTGTAACCAATTTAAACCAATAGACAAATTATCCCACTTTGTTGAATATTTCAGATCAGTCATGGAGGAGGGACTATAAAGGTTATCCTTGCTGTAGTTGGCGCTTATTGACAATATGTTTTCGTCAGTGATGACGTAATTAATCTTGGAATTTAAATCAGAAAAATTATACCTCGGCATAGTGCTGTTTTTATTAAACTTGTTCTGATAAGCGTCATAGTACATTCCTCTTCCAGAAAACATATATGTTGACTTGCTGTTCATTGGTCCTTCGAGCGTGAAGAATGAATTTATTAATCCAATTCCGATACTTCCTTTATTTCTTTCTTTTGTCCCCGATCGCAATTTTATATCAAGAATACTTGAAAGTCTGCCGCCGTATTCAGCCGGTAAAGCTCCTTTAATCAAACGGACTTCCTGAATTGCCTCTGAATTAAAAGCGCTGGCAATATTTCCAATATGTGAGGGGTTGTAGATTGTTAGCCCGTCCACAAGAGTCAAATTCTGATCCGGAGAACCGCCTCTTACATACAAACCTTTTGAAAGTTCACTTTCCGTTTTTACTCCGGGCAGCATTTGCAGTAGTTTGAAGAGATCCGTTTCACCACTTAAAGAAGGTAGCTTTGATAAGAGTTCGGGAGAAACATCAATGTTGCTGACTGAAGATTTTTCAATTCGTTTTCCAATAATTACCACTTCTTCTTTTTCAATTTCATTTGGTATAAGGGAAATATTAAAGTGAATACTATTCGATTTCAGATTGATAAATTCTTTCACCGCAGGCTTGTAACTAATGTACCGGGCTATTAAATAATAACTCCCAGTGGGAAGGTTAGGGAAGACATAAAATCCATAGATATTGGAAGTTGTTCCTATATAAGGGGGATGATTCGTATTGATGCTATCTTTATATAAGAGTAAATTCGCACCGGTTAAAACTTCACCAGTAACAGCATCTTTTATAAATCCCGAAATATTATACTCTTTTACTTGCGAAAGTTGTGGCGACTGCCAGAATAGTAATAAAAAGAAAAGTATTATTTTTTTAGAAAACATCATGTTCTAGAGAAGATCATTACTTGTAAATTTAATCCTAACTCCTTATTGTCTAAAATAGCTAAATGGATGAAATGAGAAAAGAATTTTTAGATGATTTTTTTTAGTGATTACAGATAGGTAAAAAGATTTGTAATCGATTAAATATTTCTGCAATTTGATAACAATTTTTTAAGATACTGAGAAATTACCCGGCAGCATGAAGAAATATATTTTAGCATTTTTTATTATCACTTTATTGTGCAAAAGTACATCAGCTCAAACAACCTACTGGTGGAATGATGCAGTTTTTTACGAGATATTTGTAAGAAGTTTTTATGATGCTGATGGAAACGGAATAGGCGACTTCAAAGGGTTAACTCAGAAACTTGATTACTTGAATGATGGAAAAGATTCAACTACTTCTGATCTTGGTGTAACTGCTCTTTGGTTAATGCCCATAATGGAATCCCCAAGTTACCATGGTTACAGTGTGGTTGATTATAAAAAAATTGAACAAGATTATGGAACTAATCAAGATTTCAAAACTTTTTTGGACAGCGCTCACGCTCGGGGAATAAAAGTTATACTTGATCTTGTTATTAATCATACCTCAAATCAACATCCCTGGTTTGTAAGCGCCAAAAGTGATCCTCATGTTGCAAATAGAGACTGGTACAGATGGAGTGCAACAAATCCCGGAGTTACCGGTCCCTGGGGTGAAACTGTTTGGCATTCGTTAAATGGTTATTACTATTATGGTGTTTTTAATAATGGAATGCCCGATCTAAATTACTTTAATCTAGATGTCAAAAAGGAAATTTCAAACGTAGTTACCTATTGGTTAGATTCTGTAAAAGTAGATGGCTTTCGGCTTGATGCGGTTAAATATATTTGTGAAGAAGGAAATATAATGGAGGATGCGCCATCAACTTTTCAATATTTGCGAGAATTTAGATCGTTAACAAAAAACATAAATCCTGATGCGGTTTCAGTTGGTGAAGCCTGGAGCTCAACTTCAAAAGTAATTCCTTATGTGGACGGAACTGGTCTTGATTTTTGTTTCGAATTTGAACTTGCCACCGACATTATTACAGCAGTTAAAAATGGAACTCCTGCAACGTTAATAAACCGTTTGAAAGGAGCAATTCAACAAGGATATCCCTTCTTGCAATATGGTACATTTCTGACCAACCACGATCAGCAAAGAATTTTCTTGCAACTTGGAACAAATATCAATAAAGCAAAACTTGCAGCATCAATATTGCTTACAATTCCCGGTGTTCCCTTCATTTATTATGGGGAAGAAATTGGCATGGCAGGTATCAATTCCTCCGATGATCGTGATAAGAGAACCCCATTACAATGGACAGGTGGAGCTAACGCTGGGTTTTCAACCGGAATCCCATGGAAAAACATCCCTCCAACATACGTTGATTACAATATCGAAAAGTTGAGTGGAGATAGTTCATCGCTCTTGAATTGGTACAAAAAGTTAATTCGTATTCGCGAGAATAGTACAGCATTGAGACGAGGGAAATATTTTTATCTGAATAGTTCGAGCAGCACTCTTTATACTTCTGCTAGATATCTAAGCTCAACCGGTGAATTAATAATTCCGATCCATAATTTTTCCGGGTTAACTGCGAACAACCTAAACTTTACAAGAAATGATTATTCAGGTCTACCTGTTGGTAATTACAAACTAACCGATCTTATTACAAATAAAGATGCTGGACAATTAATCATTGCGGGTGATGGAACGATAAACTGCTCTCCAAGTATTTCACTGTCAGCTTACGGTTCTGCCGTTTTGAAAGCTGATATACTCACAGCTATCGAAAATGATAATCGGATAGCTACTTTTAAATTGGAGCAAAATTATCCTAATCCTTTTAATCCCTTAACGAATATTAATTTTGAGTTACCTTTTACAGGATATGCAGAACTGTCTGTATATAATTTATTGGGAGAGAAAGTTAAAACTCTTTTAAACGGTTTAATGGATGTAGGAATGCATTCTGTAAAATTTGATGCAAGTGACTTTAGCAGTGGGATCTTTTTTTACAAGTTGGAGTGTGAAGGATACACTCAAATTAGAAAAATGGTTGTAATAAAATAAACCAGTCCTCATTTTATTTTTCTGATCCATCTTCTGGTTAATTATCGCAATCGATCACTTTTAATAGTCAGAGTAATTTTAGTATTTTTGCAGCGCAGAATAAAATTAATATAATACTGATTTTTATTGTTTTTTTTGTGATTTATTCCCTTCGGGGCTATAGCTCAATTGGGAGAGCGCTACGTTCGCAACGTAGAGGTTAGCGGTTCGATCCCGCTTAGCTCCACTGTTAAAATTAGGAAGCTTGTGGTTAAGTGTAGGGAAAAAGAATTGTGTGTAATAATCCTTTCAAAAAAGAAATTAAATGAAAAAAGAAAAAGCTCCTTACAACAGAACACTTGATTTGACTGAAAATGAAAAGAATTTGTATTCAACAAATTTGATCAGTATTAACGAGCCAAGTTCTTTAAATAAAATTCTTGACAAAACAATTCACCAGGATCTTTTCTCCGTTTTGGATTATTTACCTGATGCTTTTTGTGATTTGATTTTTGTCGACCCACCATACAACCTTCATAAAAAATTTAACAAACTTAAATTTGCTCAGATGGAAGATAAAGCCTACGAAGAGTGGCTTGATAGCTGGGTCGCTAAACTTCCTAGGCTGATGAAAGAAAATGCTTCAATTTATTTGTGCGGCGACTGGAAATCGTCTCCCGGTTTGTATAACATTGCTAAAAAATATTTTCTAATCCAAAATAGAATTACGTGGGAAAGAGAAAAGGGAAGAGGTGCAAAAAGAAATTGGAAAAATTGTTCCGAAGATATTTGGTTCTGCACTAAATCTTCTAAGTATACCTTTAATCTTGATTCAGTTAAAACAAAACGCAAAGTACTTGCCCCGTACAAAGAAGATGGAGAGCCAAAAGATTGGTCAGAAAGTGAAGAAGGAAATTTCCGCTTAACTTCTCCTTCAAATATCTGGACGGATATAACAATTCCGTTCTGGTCAATGCCGGAAAATACCGATCACCCGACACAGAAACCGGAGAAGCTTTTAGCAAAAATTATTTTGGCAAGTTCAAACGAAGGAGATGTTGTCTTTGATCCTTTTCTCGGTTCGGGAACTACATCAGTGACTGCTAAAAAGTTGAAGCGGAATTATGTCGGGATTGAAGCGGATGAGTTCTATTGTTGTCTGGCGGAGAAGAGGCTTAAAATCGCGGATGGTGATAAAAGTATTCAGGGATTTGCCGATGGAGTTTTTTGGGAAAGAAACAGCTTGCAAGCACAAAAGAAAATTGGAAATTAGCGGATTTTTTTAGATTTTGGTATTGAAATTTACCCGGATAATTGTTAACAAATTGTTGCCCAACCCCGTCAGGTCCGAAAGGAAGCAGCGGTAAGTATTCAGTTTGTGTAATTAATTATCCGGTTTTTTTTACTTTTAGCATTCCATCCAAAAAGAATTAATGATCGATTCAAAAGTCTGTTTATTCTCTTCATAAATTGTTTCGGGGCATTGGAAGACGACTAAAAATTTTAGAGTGTAACAACTGATCTCAAAACAAAGATAATATTTCCTATCTATTAAAGTTTTTTCAGTAAAACGTACCGAGTAATTTCCATTCACTTTGTTGTTAAAGGGAATCGAAATGTACTCTTCGGCTTTACTATTTTCTTTAATTTTCATAACTCCAAACGTTGCACCGAGGCTTGCGTTTAAAAATTTTGTACCATCCAATTCGGCAGATAAAATATCTTTGAAAGAAACTCCTGGTAGCGCTTTCCATCCTTCTGGTAGATAAAGAGAATATTTAGATTTTTTGTTTTTATAGTTGTTGTATGATTGAGCCGAATCAATAGAAAGCTTTACTCCCAATCCCTTTAAAGCAGAAGATTGATCATAAAAAAAAGGTTTCGCCGGCTGGATCGAATATTGATTTGTTAATTGAATAACAAGTTTATCGAAATAATTATTACTACTTATAAATTCCAGTTGACTTTCTACAAAAGAAAAAGTATCCCACATCTGCTGCGGAACTAAGCCCTTTTCGCTTATTATTTTTGTGCCGATTAAATCATCATTAAAAGTTTCAATTTCTTGAATCAATTGATCATCGGGAGAAAAAAATTGTGTGTAAACCCGAAGTGCTAGATGTACCGTATCACCTTTAACGAGATAAAGATTTTTTCTTTTTAATGAAAGAACGTCCTTCGAAGTAAACTGTTCAAAAACCTGGAAGTAATTTTTTTTCTCCGAGTGAATTGATGTAAGAGAAAGATAACCATTCAGCGACTTGTCAATAAAATAGCAGTGCATGGAAGAATCGTATACAGCGAATCTATTAAAAAAAGGATTTGGAAATTCAACTAGTACCCCGTAATACGTTTTTCCTGAACCGTTTTTAATACTGTCAATTTCAATTTTATTTATTATCGATTGAGAAGGAAGATTTAGATCAAACAAGTTGGAGAGACTATCATTTGCAACTTTGTTTCCTTTTGCAGCCTCTGAAATTAGATATTCCATCCCTTTACTGTTGAACTCATACACCTTCTCTTTTTTACCACAGCCAGAAAGAGTTAAACCAATAAATAGGATTGAAAATAAATATTTCATGATAGCGTCTTTAATTAATTTCATTTACAGTTGCAAAATAATTAACAATTAGTTCTGCTTTTTTCTTCCCGATAACTATTTCCAAGGCTTCACTGGAAGTAGTTTTAATTACCGAAACACTGCCGAACTCTTTCAATAATTTTTCAGTGATCGATTTTCCGATTCCCTTAATCTCATTCAATTCACTCGTAAGTGTTCGCTTGTCACGCCGCAGTCGATGAAAAGTAATAGCAAAACGGTGTGCTTCATCGCGTAACCGTTGAAGTAGTTTCAAAGAAGATGAAGTTTTTGGAATGATCGTCGCTTCTTTTTCGTTTGGAAGAAAAACTTCTTCAAGCCTTTTCGCCAACCCGATAATTTGAAAGGAAGTAATTCCCAGCTGATGAAGTGCATCAACTGCACTTGAAAGCTGTCCCTTGCCGCCATCAACCATTACTAAATCCGGAAGCGGCTGATTTGTTTCAATCAATTTTTTAAAGTGACGGGTAAGAACTTCATGCATACTGGCAAAATCATCCGGACCAACAACAGTTTTAATTATAAATTTTTTATACTCACTTTTTTTCGGTTTCCCGTTTTCAAAAGTGACCATACTTGCAACGGCATCGCTTCCTTGTAAATTTGAGTTATCGAAGCATACGATCTTTTTCGGCAAATGTTTTAAACGCAAATCTCGTTGAAGTGCGGAAAGAGCGTAGGGAACGCTCCCTTCTTTTTTCATCTTCTGTAGCTGCCATTCTTTTAACTGAAGCAGCGCGTTTTCAGAACTCATTTTCAGAATGGATTTGAGTTTACTTTCTCTTTGTGGAATAGTGATTTTTAATTTGTGCTTGGTCATGTTCGAAAGCCATTCAATGATGCTCTCTAAATCTTCAGGTTCGGTTTCAACTACAATTTCATTTGGAATGTCGACAAAATCATTTGCATAATATTGTTTGATCAATGCCGAATAGATTTCTGCCGGTTCTGTTTCACGTTCAACTGAAAGACGAAATTCTTTTTTGCCGGAAATTTTTCCTTCGCGAATATTCAAGATGGAAGAAACCACATCTTTGCCTTCATAAGCAATAGCGATAACGTCACGGTCGAGGAAATCATCGCTTACAACTTTTTGTTTATCAGCGACTGTTTCAAGCTGTCTGATTTTATCTCTTACTTCTGCGGCTTTTTCAAAGGAAAGTTCGTTTACGTAGGCCTCCATTTTTTTTCGGAGTTCTTTTAATAAGTCAGCCGTTCTCCCTCTTAACATTTTGATTACTTCAGCAGCCATTTCGTTGTAAGCAGATTCAGAGATCAATCCTTCGCATGGACCATCACACTTTTTTATATGATAATCAAGACAGATTTTAAATTTCTTCTTTTCAATTGCTTCATGAGTAATTGCGAATTTGCAACTTCTGATTTTGAATATTTGATTTATCGCCCGGAGCGCATTTCGCATATTCCTAACATCAGTGTATGGGCCGAAGTATTTGGAGCCGTCACGATAAACTTTCCGCGTTGGATAGATTTGTGGAAATGGTTCGTTTGTTACTTTGATGAATGGATAAGTCTTATCGTCTTTTAGGTTGACGTTGTAACGGGGTTTAAATTTCTTTATCAGATTGTTTTCGAGAATTAACGCCTCAACTTCCGATGTTGTTACGATTAACTCGAGATCTGCAATTTTTGAAACAAGCGCAACAGTTTTTGCGGAAGTTACCGATGAATGAAAATAAGAACGGACACGGTTCTTCAAATTTTTTGCTTTACCAACGTAAATAACATTTTGCTTATCATTAAAAAATTGATAAACTCCCGGCACTGCCGGCAAATTATTCAGTTTGGTCTCAAGAACTTCATTCATCTGTTCTGGAAAATGAATCCTTACTTATGTTTTAAAGAGGTAGTTTTTAGGAATTACTACAATGCCGGATTCTGTTACAAAAAATTTCTTTTTATCTTCAACTGGATCGAATCCAATTTCATAACTCTCCGGGATTTGAACATTTTTATCAATGATTGCACGGCGAATTCTAGCTCTTCTTCCGACTTTGCAATTATTCATTATGATTGAATCAGTAACGTATGCGTAACTGTTCACGCGAACATTATTTCCAATAATCGATCGCTCAACCAAACCTCCGGAAACGATTGTTCCGTCGCAGATCATTGAATTTAGAGTCCGACCGATTCTTTCTCCTTCATGCGACAAAGTCTTTGCCGGCGGAAATTGATACTGGTAAGTACGGAGCGGCCAATCAAAATCGTACAAGTTGAATTCAGGAATAACGCTGATTAAATCCATGCTGGAATCATAATAACTATCAATCGTTCCGATATCTTTCCAGTAAGGTTTATTTTTTTTGTTTTCATCGATAAACGGATAAGCCACAACTTTGTAACCGGATTTCACCATGTAGGGAATTACATCCTGGCCAAAATCATTATTTCTGATTTTCTTTTCCTGCATCTCAAGTAAAACATCTTTTAGAACTTTTGCATTAAAAACATAACTTGCCATGTTTACAAAGGAAAAACCTTTTTTACCTGGAATTTCCGGTGGTTTTTCCGGTTTTTCCATAAACTTGGTAACGTTTCCTTTTTCATCTGTTTCTACAATTCCAAAACGGCTTGCTTCTTCTAGGGGAACTTCAATACAGGAAAGCGATAAATCAATTTTATTGTCCACGTGGTTTTGGAGCATCTTCATGTAATCCATTTTGTAGATGTGATCACCACTTAGGATTAAAACCCATTTACATTTTCTGTCTCCACTTATTAAATTTAAATTTTGATGGATCGCATTGGCAGTTCCCAAATACCAATCGTTGCTCATCTTTCTTTGAGGAGGAAGGGTGTAAATAAATTCACCAAGTTCAGGATTAAAAATGCTCCATCCTTCGAATAAATGCTGACTGAGTGAATCAGATTTATATTGAATGAGGACGTAGATTCTCCTAAGTCCTGAATTAAGACAATTATTCAGAGTAAAATCGATTATACGATATTTGCCTCCAAACGGAACTGAAGGCTTACTCCGATATGCGGTAAGTGGATAAAGACGTTCACCTTGCCCGCCTGCAAGAACCATTGTGATCGTATCTCTTGTAATTGCTGAACCTTGATATTGCATTTCCTCGCTCCTACATTGTTTTACTTATGCGATATCAATATAAAAAAGATAACATAATAAATAAAGAGCTTAACCTCTATTTTGAATTTTTTTTTTAGCCCGTTTGAGAATTTCCCTTAGACTTGAAAGTTTTTTGTTTCCCTCTTGCAGAATCGGTATATTTGTACCTCACTTTTAATAAATAATCGAGGATTCATGCAAATCGGGTTGATCGGGTTACAGAACTCGGGCAAAACAACGCTTTTCAATGCTTTGTCGGCAAAAGGTTCTGAGTCGCAGCATCAGCAAAAAGCTGAAGGTTCTAGAGCTGTGGTTAAAGTTCCTGATGCCCGTTTGGATAAAATGACTGAATTGTTCAATCCTAAAAGTGAAGTCTTCGCCACACTTGAAATGATTGATATCCCCGGATTACAACTTTCAGATGATAATAAAGTCAAAATTACTTCAGATTTTCTGAACAAAGTAAAGAACAACAATGCTCTTTTGCATGTAGTTCGACAATTTGAAAACGAGACGGTTCCACATCCGGAAGTATCTATAAATCCGGCGAGAGATATTGAATTTCTTGAAACGGAATTTCTTTTTGCTGATATGGCTTTAATTGAAAACCGGATTGAAAAACTGGCAAAAGATATTTTAAAGATCAAAAATGATCAACTTCAAAAAGAATTGGTACTCTTCAAAAAGATGCAAGCTCACGTTGAAAAAGAACTCCCGTTGCGGGGAATGCCACTTGATGAAAACGAGCGAAAGTTACTTTCAGGGTATCAGTTTTTAACTATAAAACCGTTAATCGTTGGAATCAATTTTGACGAAAACTCAAAAGATCAAGTAGAGAATTTTATTAAGGATATCCAGGCAAAATTTTCTAAATATTCCTTGATTGTGATTCCTTTCTTTGCACAGTTTGAGTATGAATTAACTCAACTTTCTGATGAAGAAGCGGAAATATTTAAAACCGATTTTGGCATCAGTGAATCAGCTTTTTCCAGAATTTTGCGGACAAGTTACGAACTTCTCGGTTTGCAGTCTTTCTTTACAGTTGGTGAGGATGAATGCCGCGCTTGGACAATAAAGAAAAATATGACCGCTCAAGATGCTGCCGGTGTTATTCATACAGATTTTTACGACCGTTTTATTCGCGCTGAAGTTGTTCATTACGAAGATTATATTAAACACGGGTCGTTCGCCAAATGCAAAGAAGCCGGCGCCTGGCGATTAGAAGGAAAAGAATATATTGTTAAAGACGGAGACATCTTGAACATCCGCCATAGTTGATATTAGATGGAAGATGGAAAGAATAAATAATAAGTAGAAATAATCACTAGTGTAAAAAGTTAGACACAAAAAAGTTAATTGAAAATAGAGTACGCTATTACAACTTCATCTCATCAAAACTTCTTGTTAACCTTAACATTCAAATTATAAAACGAGTTTGCAGAAAACTGTAGACTGATAACTGATCCGCCGCGGCGGACTGATAACTTAAAAAAGAGGTACGATTTTGTTCAGCTTAGATAAAATAAGAAACATTGCCATTATTGCTCACGTTGATCACGGTAAAACAACGTTAGTAGATTATATACTTAGACAAACCGGCGCTTGGAGAGAAAATCAACAAGTTGAAAAAAGAATTATGGATTCCAACGACCTTGAACGGGAAAGAGGAATTACGATTCTTGCTAAAAATTTAAGCGTTTTTTACAAAGATTATAAAATCAATATTATCGATACTCCGGGTCACGCTGATTTTGGCGGTGAGGTTGAACGAACTTTATTGATGGTTGACGGTGTACTTCTTTTAGTTGATGCTGCAGAAGGTCCGCTCCCGCAGACTAAATTTGTTTTGAAAAAATCACTTGAGCTGGGAATAAAACCTATTGTTGTTATAAACAAGATTGATAGAAAAGATGCCCGTCCGAATGATGTTCTTAATGAAGTTTTTGATCTCTTCGTTGCACTCGGCGCAACTGACGAACAGCTTGATTTTCCATATGTGTATGCAATTGCAAAACAAGGAATAGCAAAAGTACATCTTGAAGATGAAAGCACAACACTTTCTCCACTTCTTGATCTTATTGTAGAAAAAACACCTATTCCAGAAGCTGATCCGGAGAAACCATTTCAAATGCTTGTTTCAGCAATTGATTATAATGATTATCTCGGCAGAATCGGTATCGGCAAAATCCATCACGGAAAAGTTTCCGTAGGAGATCAAGTTCTTCTCATCACCCATGAAGATGAAAGAAGTGAAGCAAAAATTACCAAACTTTATGCTTATGAAAACATCAAACGAGTTGAAATAAAGGAAGCCTCCGCCGGTGATATTATTGCGGTCGCGGGTATTGAAGATATAAATATTAGCGATACCTTAACCGACAAACGTGTGCCGGAAAAACTTCCTTCGCTTGCAATTGAAGAACCAAGAATAACAATGAACTTTGTTGTGAACAATTCTCCTTTTGCCGGAATTGACGGAAAGTATGTTACCACAAGAAATCTTTTTGAACGTCTCGCAAAAGAATTGAAAATTAATGTAAGTCTTCGAGTAGAAGTAACAGATTCAGCAGACGTATTTAAAGTTAGCGGAAGGGGAGAACTTCATCTCGCCATTCTTATAGAAAATATGCGTCGTGAAAGCTATGAGCTTCAAGTAAGTAAACCTCAAGTAATCATGAAACGTATTTTAGATGTAATGTCTGAACCTATCGAACATGTGATCATCGATGTTCCGGAAGAATACGTTGGGATAGTGATTGAGAAAATGGGAAAAAGAAAAGGTGAAATGAAAAACATGATCACCTTTAACCAAAATACCCGGTTGGAGTTTTTCGTTCCTTCGCGCGGATTGATCGGCTACCGTTCTGAATTTGTAAATGATACGAGAGGAACCGGAATTCTTCATCACAATTTTCATACATATGAACCGTTCAAAGGAGAAATTGTTCAACGTCAGCGCGGGGCTTTGGTTGCAATGGAAAGCGGTATTGCTTCTGCTTACGCGATGTGGAAATTGCAGGAACGTGCCGTCTTCTTTATCGAACCGGGAACAAAGGTTTATGAAGGAATGGTTGTTGGTGAAAATTCACGCAGCAATGATATGGGTGTAAACGTTACAAAAACAAAACAACTTTCTAATATGCGGTCATCCGGGGCTGATGAGGCAATCCGTTTGGAACCACCGCTAATTCATACTCTCGAGCAAGCGATTGAATGGATTACTGATGATGAATATGTAGAAGTCACTCCAACAGCGATTCGTATCAGAAAAAAATATTTAACCGATATGGATAGAAAAAACGCAAGATTGGCTGCAAAGAAAGCCGACGAACAAAATCTTGGGAATTAAAATCTGAATTTTATCGAGAAGATGAAGTTATTGTACTTCATCTTCTCCGATAAAGCAAACCTCGCAGGAGCACGATTCATATATTTCATCATAACCATAATCAATCACTAACTCTTCACCTGCTTTAATATCTTTGCTCGCAACCAGCCAGAGCGATTCATCATCCCGGTCATCAACATAGCAATTATATGAGCAGCTATGATTAATGTATTTTATCTTTTCTGTGTTTGATACATCTATATAATTATCACCGTTCCAAAAGATGTAAACATTCCCCTCATCTTCTTCACGGCGGATACATTCTTCTTCACTGATAACATCCCCTTTGATAACCATTATCTCTTCATCGGCTTTAATCTCAACGGAAGTAAAAATTCCAAAACCGTGAATACCGGATTCTTTTACAAATAAATCTTTTTCAAAAGGCATATTACTTAACTGATTCTTTCTGTTTTCTTATTCTTAAAAGTTCATCAACAAGTTTTTGCATAAAAGAGTTTTCCGTGATCGGGAAAATATATTTATACTCTTCGGTCGTACTATTCGTATCGTATTGAAAGCTTTTTATCAACTGATTTGACGGATCATAATAAGCTACCTTTTTTAAACCGTACTTGTATGATTGAAGATCAACCGCGTAGAGTGTTTTGGTTCTCATAATATTATCTGAGATCCCTTCAAGAGAAAGAGTAGGGCGGTGCATTTCTAAAATCCAAATATCAAACGTCGGGGTATTGATAGTGTCAAGTTGCGAACGGTCGTACCACATCCGCTGATTGTCATTTATAATTAATGGTTTCCAATTGTGGCTGGTAGTTTGTCCCACAACATTTATTGCTAAGATCAGCAATAAATATAAAATGAATTTGTACTTTGACATTCTGTGTTCTTATTCTAATTAAGTGTTTATTGAAATTAATGATCGAGAAAAAATTATTTTCCCGGCTGCTATAATAATCATTTATTCTCTTTTTACACAAAACTTGATTACAGTTGACATATGATAATTGTGTGAAGCTAGTTTGAATGAATTTAACATTATTAGAACTATCAAAATTATTAAGAAAATTTTATTGACTTCAATGTTTGAGGAGTGAGCTGATTCAATGTGCTTACCTCCCAAAATGAATCCGGAAGTCCGGTAGTCCAACTACCCTGCATTATGTTTTACTAAACTCTATCAATTCCTTATTGTCATTTGCCAAGAGATACCCAAATTATAAGTGCTGTTAGGTGAAGCAGACGGTTTTTATTTGAAAATAATTGTAGTAGATTTGTCCTCCCAAAATTTAAAGCTTACGTTTTTTTGAAGAAAGGTGTTATTGATGGAAGTGCGTTCAGGTTCATTTATTCGAAATCTTGCAGTTGGTTTGGTAGTCATTTTATTTTCAGTAGATAGTTATACACAATCTGACAAAAATTTTATAGTTAGCAGAATCTCTGTTGAAAAAGAGAACCAAGAGAATAATCCCGCTTCGACTCTTGGAACAAACGGTTACTATGATGCAACATATAAATTATATGGTACTGCACTTAGGGCTGCACTGCATAATTTAATTAAAGGACATACAGTTACAAGCTATGATGGTTTATACACAGCATTTGTATCAACCGATTCAAAACCAAATGGAAAAATTTGGGATATTTACTCAGATGTTCCTAATGGAACACCTGCTTATGAATATTCGCACGGTTCAAAAAAATGTGGAAGTTACACCCAGGAAGGAGACTGTTATAATCGAGAGCATTCTTGGCCTGATAGCTGGTTAGGCGCTACAAATCCGGCAAGGTCAGATCTCTTTCATATGTATCCAACCGATGGATATGTAAACAACCGAAGAAGTAATTATCCATTCGGTAAAGTTGGTTCGGCAACTTGGACCTCAACTAACGGAAGCAAGGTAGGTACTTGCGTTTATCCAGGTTATTCCGGGATAGTTTTTGAGCCGATCAATGAATTTAAGGGTGATCTTGCCCGGTCTTCGATGTATATGTCGGTGCGATATTATACTGAAGATGGTGCTTGGATTACAACTCCAGCTACTAATAAATCAGATATTCTTCCCTGGTATGCAAATATTTTATACGACTGGAGTGTCATAGATACTGTCAGTTTAAAAGAGATTAATCGAAACAATGCAATATTCTCAATTCAAAAAAATAGAAATCCTTTTATTGATCATCCCGAATATGCTGCGGAAATATGGAAAACTACGATGGCTCCAGCTGTAGTTTCCGTTAAGGAAATGAATTCATCATCAATCCTTATTGATTTTTCACGTTATCTTGATTCAACCGTTGCCGTAACTCCACAAAATTTTATTATTGATCATTCGATTGGCAATCCGTCCAGCATTGGGTGGGGAGTGAATAGCGACATTTCCAAAATACTTATCAAAGTTCCGGCGCTTGCTACAGGAACAACTTATTCTATCGAATTAAAAAATTTGAAAAGTATCAACAACATTCCAATGAAAGACACCGTCATTACTTTTAAAACAGCGGGAGTTTCCGGCCTTGATGATAAGCTGGAGATGCCGCAAGGATTTGTATTGCATCAGAATTATCCAAATCCCTTTAACCCAAGTACAATGATCAGTTGGCGGTTGGCAGTTAGCAGTTTTACAACTTTAAAAGTTTATGACGTTCTAGGAAATGAAGTAGCAGAACTTGTAAATAATTTTCTTGAAGCAGGAAATTACAATGTTGAATTCAACGCGTCATCACTTTCAAGCGGAATATATTTCTACAGTTTAAATGCAGGCTCACATCACGAATTGAGAAAGATGGTGATGATAAAATAATTCAGACGTTATTCTTAACGGATTTTATAACTTCAATAAGAGGATCATGCAACTTCCCGTTTGAAGCCAAAATTTGTTTTGAGAAAATGTCGATTTTATCTCCGTTAAAATTGGTAACAATTCCGCCGGCTTCTTCAACTATCAACTTCCCGGCGGAAATATCCCAGGGATGCAGGTGCACTTCCCAGAAACCGTCAAATACTCCTTTTGCCAGATAACAAAAATCAATCGCCGCCGAGCCTAGACGCCGGACTGCGCGCGTCCGTTTAATCATTTCAATAAATATTTCTATCGCGTTGTCGGGATTTTCTTCAATATTGTATGGAAAGCCTGTTACTAAAAAACTTCTTCTCAAACTATCATTTTGGTTTACTGAAATTTTTGTCTCATCACAAAAAGCTCCGCTGCCAAGTTCGGTAGAATAAAGTTCATTCCGCATTACGTCGTAAACAACTCCGGCAATGGTTTCCCCATTTTTCTGTAAACCGATAGAGACAGAAAAGATCGGCAGACTATGCGCAAAGTTTGAAGTTCCATCAAGTGGATCAATAACCCAAACATACTCCGAATTATGATCTAACTCGCCCGATTCTTCGGTTAGCAGACTATGCGCGGGATATTTCTTTGTTATAAAATCAATTATGTGTTTTTCAGATTTTTTATCAATCTCGGTAACTAAATTCGATTCATTTGTTTTAAATTCAATTGAAAAATTCTTTCCAAATCCTTCGCGGATAATTTCTCCGGCTTCTTTGGCGATAGTAATGAGATCAGCGATCATGGTAACTCCGAATAATGTAAAAAATGCTTACACAAGTTACGATAAAGAAAGGGGAATAACATTCATCCATGCATACAAACGCAATGGGATGCGGATTCGTTATGATTTTGTTAAGATCAAATAAGATTGTAATTATAAATTCATAAAAAATCATAATTGATCTTAATAAATCTGCGTCCTATTGTTTTCACCCTCAAACTGGTAAAATATGATTCTTACTTCTCCACTATTTTTTGGTATATTTCGTTCCGAAATTTGAGAAAAAGGAGAACTTTAGAACGTGAACGTAGAAATTGAAAATTTACCTAAAGACGAAAACCTATTAATTGATAATTTGCCGGAAATCCTTCCGGTTTTGCCGTTAAGGGATATAGTAATTTTCCCGTATATGATTTTTCCAGTTTTGGTGGGAAGGGAACAGTCAATCAGAGCCGCCAATGCCGCAGTTGACCGGGACAAATTTATTTTTCTTTCAAGCCAGAAGAAATCTAATTTAGAAGATCCGCAGCAAGAAGATATTTACCAGGAAGGAACGATTGCCCGCATTGTACAAATTTTAAAGCTTCCAAACGGATTAATGAAAATTTTGGTAGATGGTTTGCTTCAAGGGAAAATAATTGAGTTTACGAACAATAAAGATTTTTTTGAAGCTAGAGTTGAAGTTATTCTTCCTAAAATTGAAAACGACCACGAAATGAAAGCGCTCGTACGCCAGATGACCGGGCTTTTTAAAGAATACGTGAAGATAAATCGGAATATTCCTTCGGAAGCCATTAACGCATTCGAAGCAATTGAAGAACCAGACAGAAAATTGTTTTATGCCGCAGCGAATATAAACCAGACGCTGGAGGTAAAACAGAAAATCCTTGTCCAAACAGAAATTAAAGAACAATTCTACGAAGTAATAAAACTGCTTAATTCGGAAATTGATATTCTGAAAATCGAAAAAGAAATTGACGGAAAAGTTCAGGAAAATATCGGGAAAACCCAGCGGAAGTTTATTATTCAAGAACAAATAAAAATTCTGCAAGATGAATTAGGAGAAGACGAAGAAAGCAATTCTGAGATCAGCAAACTGCGCGAAAAAATTAAAAAAGCGAAAATGCCAAAACTAGCAAATGATACTGCTCTTGAAGAATTGAACAAGTTGCAGAAAATCCCCCCAATGTCTCCTGAGTTTACGGTCATCAGAAATTATTTGGATTGGTTGATTGATGTTCCCTGGTACAAAAAATCAGAAGATCATCTAGATATTAAACACGTTGAAAATATTTTGAATGAAGATCATTTTGGATTGGAAAAACCAAAAGAGAGAATCATTGAACATATTGCTGTACTCAATTTAGTTAAACAAATGCGTGGACAAATTCTTTGTCTTGTGGGACCTCCCGGAGTAGGAAAAACTTCTCTCGGAAAATCAATTGCCCGTGCAATTGGTAGAGAATTCGTTCGCATCAGCCTTGGTGGAGTACGTGATGAAGCCGAAATTCGCGGACACAGAAAAACCTATATCGGTTCGATGCCGGGAAAAATCATTCATGCTATGAAACGTGCAGGAACTGTAAATCCCTTAATCCTTCTCGATGAGATCGATAAGATCAGCAATGATTTTCGCGGTGATCCTTCATCTGCGATGCTAGAAGTTCTTGATCCCGAACAGAATCATACTTTCCAGGATCATTATTTGGAAGTTGATTATGATCTTTCTCAAGTGATGTTCATAACCACGGCAAATGTCCGTTATTCAATCCCGCTGCCGCTTCAAGATAGAATGGAAATAATTGAATTGCCCAGTTATTTGGAATACGATAAACTTGAAATCGCGAAGCGCCATCTTCTTCCTAAACAAATTAAAGCACACGGACTTGAAGATAAACATGTTGAGATTGGCGAAGGATCAATCAGAAAAGTAATTTCAGGATATACGAGAGAATCGGGTGTGAGAAATCTTGAAAGAGAATTAGCTTCTCTTTGCAGAAAAGCCGCAAAAGAAATTGTTGTAAGAAATTCGAACAACGGCAAAAGCGAAAAAAATCAGAAGCCTTTAATTATTGACGAAGCAAAAGTTGAGGAATTCCTTGGTGTTCCCAAATATAAACGGCAAACAGTGCAAAAAGATAATCGTGTTGGAAGTACAACCGGATTAGCCTGGACAAACGTTGGTGGAGAAATATTAGAAGTTGATGTTACCATTATGCCGGGACAAGAAAGACTTTCACTCACCGGACAGCTTGGAAGCGTGATGAAAGAATCAGCACAAGCAGGGTTAAGCTACATCCGTTCAAATGCAAAAAAACTTGGAATTCAAGGACAGTTTTTTAAAGGAAAGGAAATTCACATTCATTTACCTGAAGGAGCAATTCCAAAAGATGGTCCCTCTGCCGGTATAACGATGGTAATGGCAATGCTTTCTGCTATTTCAGGTAAACCGACTTCATCCGATGTTGCTATGACAGGTGAAATAACGTTACGCGGAAAAGTTCTTCCTATTGGTGGATTAAATGAAAAACTTATTGCTGCAAAACGAAGTAATATTTCTACGGTGTTAATTCCGAAGGACAACGAAATCGATTTGAAAGAAATTCTTCCAAAGGTAAAAGATGGTTTAACCATTATTCCCATTGAACGAATTGAGCAAGCGCTGCCTTATGTCTTCAAAAAATCGGTAGCGAAAAAAACAGAATTAGTTAAAAACAAAAAAGTTGCCGTAAAGAAAAAGAAATAAATGGCAGAAGAATTCAAAATAGGATCGAACTTAACTGATGAGGAAAAATATTCTGCCTCGTTACGGCAGATAAAATTTCTCTTAAGTAAAGAAGACCTTTTGCTTTCAAATCTATCAAATTGTACTGCCGCATTAAAACAGACGTTTGATAAAATAAGCTGGGTAGGATTTTATCTTTTTGACGGAGAAAAACTTTATCTTGGGCCCTTTCAAGGGAAGGTTGCATGCACAAAGATTGAACTTGGTAAAGGTGTCTGTGGAACCGCTGCACAGAAGAAAGAAACAATTATTGTCCGGGATGTAAATGCTTTCCCCGGGCATATCGCGTGCGATGATGGTTCTAACTCGGAAATTGTTATTCCGATTTTAAAAGAGAATGAACTCGTTGGTGTATTGGATTTGGACAGTTATCAATTGAATGCTTTCAACGAAACTGATAGAAAGTATCTTGAAGAATTAAGTAAGTTTTTGGCTGAAGAAGTTTTTGTTAATTAGGATTCAGGAATTAAAATGTCATTTGTAGTTACAGCAAGAAAATACCGACCGCAGATTTTTAATGAGGTTGTTGGACAAGAACACATCACCAATACTTTAATAAACGGAATCAAAAGTGGGAGAATCGCTCACGCCTTTTTGTTCACCGGTCCCCGAGGAGTTGGGAAAACTACTACCGCAAGAATTCTTGCCAAAGCTTTAAATTGCCAAAATCCAAAAGATGCTGAACCATGTAATGAGTGTGAGATGTGCAAATCCATTCAATCAACTCAATCGATGGATATTATTGAAATAGATGCAGCCTCAAACCGCGGCATTGATGATATCCGAACGTTGCGCGACTCTGTAAAATATACTCCAACAAAAGGGAAGTATAAAGTTTATGTTATCGATGAAGTGCACATGCTAACAAAAGAATCTTTTAATGCACTTTTAAAAACGTTGGAAGAACCACCTTCTCACACAATTTTTATTTTTGCAACAACGGATATTCACCGCGTTCCGATCACTATAATTTCTCGCTGCCAACGTTATGATTTTAGACGAATTGATGTAAACACAATAAAAGCATTATTAACCAAAATCGCCGTTGATCAAAAAATTTCCATCGATGATAAAACCTTAACATTGATTGCGAAAAAATCGGATGGTGGTCTAAGAGATGCAGAAAGCTTTTTTGATCAGGTGGTTGCGTTTTGTGGGGAAACGGTTGAATATGAGACCGTAATTAAAATTCTCAACTTTATTGATGATGAGGTGTATTTCCAAGTTTCGGAGGCGATAAAATCGAAAGATTACCAAACTGCGTTTGCAGTAGCTGAAAAGATCTACCAAAACGGTTGGAGCTTTTCCGATTTTCTAGAAGGATTAATAGAACATTTCAGAAATATTTTAACTGTGCAATTATCCGGAACAACATCGCTTATAGAAACGGCTGAAGTTTATAAAGAACTTTACAAATCAACCCGGAATTCATTCACTGAAAATGATCTAATAAGAATTATCAACTCACTTACAAAAACAATTTCTGAATTCCGTTTTGCAGTTAATCAAAAATTAAAAGTTGAGATGGCATTGTGTTTTATCATAGGGTTGGAGTCAACTTTAACAATCTCACAACTCGTAGGCATGGTTAACTCAGGAAAGTTTTCGGAAATTTCGACAAATAGTGTTGGGAATCAAACTCAACCACAATCCCAAAACAATTTTGTTCAGCAGGCAAAATCAGTTGAAAACAAGATTGAAGAAAGAGTGAATGTTTCTTCTAATCCGTTAAAAAATTACCAGCAAGAGCAAATTTCTAATAAATCGATTGATAAAGTAACTTTCAATCTCCAAAATGATCAATTTGATCACGAAACTTTTGTTGACAAATGGGAAGGGTTTGTTTCGGCAATTACAAAAGAGAAGAAATTACTGTTCGGGAAAATTATGGGGAAAATTTCTCCGGTAAGTTTAATCGATTCTACTTTAAATGTCCATTTAGCAGATGATTTCTCGAAAGATGTGATAGTTAAACATGAAGACTATTTTAATCAAAAAACCGATGAATTTTTTGGAACTAAACTCAAATTCAATTTTGTAGAAAAAGAAGAAAATGAGGAAAAATCGATAGAAAATTCCGGAGCTGCAGGTGCGAATAACGGAATACCGGATACGAAACTCTACAATTACATAAAAAATGAATTAGGTGGTAAAGAAGTTTATTAAAAGGGGGATTTTAGCCGGGGAAAAATTGTAAAATTTTTGATAATTCCTTAACTTTTCACATCATGTCTAAAAAATTAATTGTCGCAATCGATGGACCTGCCGGGTCAGGTAAAAGTACCACTGCAAAACTTCTTGCAAACAAACTCAAATATCTTTATTTAGATACCGGGGCAATGTACCGTGCAATTACCTATTTGGCTTTAAAGCAAAATATTACGGAAAATGAATCTGAAGTTGTAAAACTTCTCCAAAAAACTGAAATAGAACTCATCTATTCTAACGGAATTTCGCGCGTTTTTGCAAATAAAGTGGAACTTACTGATGAAATTAGAAGTCAAGAAGTGAATGGAAAAGTCAGCGATATCAGTAAAATTAAGCAAGTCCGGCAAATATTAGTTGACAAACAGAGAAAAATCGGATCTTTAGGGGGAATCGTCATGGAAGGAAGGGATATCGGAACTGTAGTATTCCCAAATGCCGATGCGAAATTTTTTCTAACCGCTACTATTGACGAGCGTACCAAAAGACGTGCAAAAGAAATGGAAGAAAAGGGTAAACCCGTTTCAAAAGAGATTGTAAAAGAAAGTCTTCTAAATCGTGATAAAATTGATTCGAGCAGGGAAGAAAGTCCCCTTTTAAAAGCTGAAGATGCAATACCGGTGGATACTTCATTTATGACTATCGATCAGCAAGTAAATTTTATTTATGAAGAAGTTTCAAAAGTTGGTCGCTCCAAAGGTGTTGAACTTTGAGAATGAATAACTTGTTTTCTTGGTAAAAAGACAAACTATGCTTGTATCAATTGATAAAAATGCCGGTTTTTGCTGGGGAGTTGTTCGGGCAATAGATTTCGCTGAACGGGAATTGCAAAATTCAGCAAAATTATATTCACTTGGAGACGTTATTCATAACGCTTCAGAAGTTGAGCGACTTGCAAAATTGGGAATGGAAACAATTACTGTTGAAGATTTTGACAAAATTCCAACCGGAAGTAAAGTTTTAATCCGCGCTCACGGAGAACCGCCATCCACATATCAAAAAGCTGTCACTTTTGGAATAGAACTGATCGATGCAACTTGTCCGGTAGTTACAAAAGTCCAGGAAAGAATTAAAAAGTTTGTAGATAAAAAGTACCAGGTAGTGATTTTTGGCAAAAAAGATCATGCAGAAGTTATTGGGCTTCGAGGTGTTACCGGAGATAAAGCGATAGTAATTTTAACCTTAGAAGAAGCTTTAGAAAACGTAGATTTGTCGCTCCCGACCGTTCTTTTCTCACAAACAACAATGGATAAAGAGACCTTTGCCTCAATCGCTACGGCACTGAGAGCAAAAGTTAAAGAACTTGTCATCGGTACAATTGAGGATGAAGCGGTAGAATTTCATGCAAAAGACACCATTTGCGGGCAGGTTTCAGGGCGAGAAAAAAAGCTTAAGGAGTTTGCCCTTTCAATCGATGTTCTTATCTTTACAGCTGGAAAAAAGAGTAGTAATGGAAAAGTCCTTTACTCGATTGCCAAAGAGGTAAATGCCCGCACATTTTTTGTGGAATCAAAAGAAGAAATAGATTTTTCATGGTTCAACAATGTTGCAACAGTTGGTATTACCGGAGCAACTTCCACACCGCAATGGGTGATGGAAGAAATTAAAAGTGTTATTGAAGATCATTTTAATAAATAGAGATTTATAAGTCATCATTAATTAATAATGTAAAACTAAATTCTCTGTTTTTATTTTCATTTGATGACTTGGAAAGTAAATACAGATAATTATTTTTTTGGAGGCTTAATGTCCGAAAAGAAAAAAAAATCACTCCTTGATGAATTCAACAGTGCAAAAAAATTCTTCCATGATGAGGAATATTCTCAAGAAGAATTCTCTGCGCTTTCTAAACTATACGGAGATTCCTTCCGTGATGTAAAAGAAGGCGAGATCATTAAAGGAACCATCGTTAGAGTTCAACAAGATACCGTAATCATCGATGTCGGTTTCAAATCCGAAGGTCAAATTCCTAAAGATGAATTCTCTCCTGATGAACCGATTAAAGTTGGTGCTGAAATTGAAGTAGTTCTCGAAAGTGTTGAAGATCAAGAAGGAAATCTTGTTCTTAGCAAAAGACGCGCAGACTTTCTCAGAATTTGGGAAAAAGTTGTTCGCGCACATGATACCGGTGAAATTATTCAAGGTAAAATTGTTCGCAGAATTAAAGGTGGTATGGTTGTTGATCTTATGGGAATGGAAGCATTCTTACCTGGTTCACAAATCGATGTTCGCCCGATCCGCGATTTTGATGCTTTTGTTGGTAGAATGATGGACTTCAAAGTTGTTAAGATCAATATCCCAACTGAAAATGTGGTTGTATCGCATAAAGTTCTTGTTGAAGAAGAAATGGCTGATCAACGTAAAGAAATTCTTGATAGACTTGAAAAAGGTCAAATTCTTGAAGGCGTTGTTAAAGCAATTACCGATTTCGGTGTGTTCGTGGATCTCGGAGGAGTAGACGGTTTAATTCACATTACCGATCTTAGCTGGGGAAGAATCAATCACCCGAATGAAGTTGTTAAACTTGATGAAACCATTAATGTTGTTGTTACTGACTTCGATGAAGAGAAGAGAAGAATTTCACTTAGCTTGAAAAAACTTCTTCCGCATCCTTGGGAAAATATCGAAGAGAAATTACAGATCGGTACAAAAGTAGCTGGTAAAGTGGTTTCATTAACCGATTACGGCGCATTTATCGAAATCGAAAAAGGTATTGAAGGATTAATCCACAATTCCGAAATGAGCTGGACTCAACATATTAAACATCCATCGCAAGTTGTTGCAATGGGACAAATGATTGAAGCTGTTGTTCTTAGCTTAGATAAAGAAGAAAAGAAAATTTCTCTTGGAATTAAACAACTTGAACCGGATCCTTGGCAAGAATTAATGCAGAAATATCCTGTTGGATCAAAACATCACGGGATTGCAAGAAATCTTACCAACTTCGGAGTATTTGTTGAACTTGAACCTGGTGTTGACGGGTTGGTTCATATTTCCGATTTATCATGGACAAAGAAAATCCGCCACCCCGGGGAAGTTGTTAAAAAAGGTGAAAGAATTGAAGTTCTTGTTCTTTCAGTTGATGTTGATCAAAGAAAGATTTCTCTTGGTCACAAACAGATTCAAGATAATCCATGGGATACATTTGAAAAATCTTATGCTGTAGGAATTGAAACCCAGGCTAAGATCGTTCGCATCATTGAGAAGGGAATTATTGTTGAACTTCCGCTTGATGTTGACGGCTTTGTACCCACAAGTCATCTTTCAACTGCAAAGATCAAAAATCTCTCTATTCATTTTCCGATCGATACTCAAATTGACTTAGAAGTTATTGAGTTTGATAAAGAAAACAAGAAAATTGTTATGAGCGCTTTGGCGTACTTAAAGGATAAGGGAGAAGCTGTAATACAGGAATTCATTACTTCGCATAAACTCGAAAAAATGACTCCGCAAGATGTTATGACTGCTGATACGGTTACGGTTAATTCGGCAGACTTCCCGAACTTTGAACTTCCGGAAGAAAGTCTTGCTCCACCGGAACAAGTACAAGAATAATAAATGAACAGGTAATTCATATAGAGACATGCTACGGCATGTCTCTATATTTTTAAAGAGTATGAATAAAAAAGTTGCACTGCACACATTAGGATGTAAATTAAATTTTTCGGAAACTGCAACAATTGGAAAACAATTTGCAACTCGCGGGTTTTCGGTTGTTGATTTTTCAGACCATGCAGATGTTTATGTACTAAACACTTGTTCGGTAACCGATAATGCTGAAAAAGAATGCAGACAGGTTATTCGTCGTGTATTGAAACAAAATCATGAAGCCTTTGTTATTGTTACCGGATGTTATGCACAACTTCGACCGGAAGAAATTGCAAAGATGGAAGGGGTGGATGCAGTTTTAGGAAGTAATGAAAAATTTGATCTTTTCTCTTACTTAAATGATTTTGAGAAGAGAGAACTCACTTGTATTTACACCTCAACAAAAAATGAACTCGACCACAGTTTTGGTATTGCTTCCTCCACAGATATCGACTCAAGAACCCGCGCATATTTTAAGATTCAAGATGGTTGCGATTATAAATGCACTTACTGTACAATTCCTTTGGCGCGAGGTGGAAGTAGAAGTTTGGAACCTGAAAAAGTGGTTCAGCAATTCAGTTCAATTGTTGCTGAAGGGTATAAAGAAATTATTTTAACCGGGGTGAATGTTGGTGATTATGGTAAATCTTTTGAGACTGATTTTTATCATCTGCTTAAAAAATTAGTTTCAGTTGAAGGCGATTTTAGAATCCGCATTAGTTCAATTGAACCGAATCTTTTAACCGATGAAATTATCGAACTTACGTTATCAACCGATAAACTCTGTAATCATTTTCACATTCCGTTACAAAGCGGGACAGATAAAATTCTTCGCCTGATGCAGCGGCGGTATGTAACTGAAGATTATCAAACGCTTATCTCAAAATTGAATAAGATAAATCCTGAAATTGGAATAGGTGTTGATGTAATTACCGGTTTCCCTGGAGAAACCGAAGAAGATTTCCAAGAGACTTATGATTTTATTAAGGATTTAGAAATTTCTTATCTCCATGTTTTTACCTATTCCGAACGTCCTGACACGAAAGCGGTCTCATTGCCAGGAAAAGTAGGGAAGGAAGAAAAGAAAAGAAGAAGTTCGTTATTGCGAATTTTGAGTGATAAAAAAAGATTTGCTTTTCAGGAAAAATTTGTTGGCAGAAGAGAAAGAGTACTCTTTGAGGAAGCAAACGATAACGGCATAATCAAAGGATTTACATCAAATTATATTAGAGTGTTCCATCCATTCATGAGTGAATTGCAGAATCAATTCACTGAAGTAAGCATAGAAAAAGTTTTCGGAAATTACTGTACCGCTTCGCTTGAAGGGAAAAATTTTTCCGTTGAACGTTTAGCAGTTTAAAACATAAATTCTCATTAAAAAAATATGAAAAAATTCGTTTTCCTAATTCTTGCAGTAGTTTCAATTTTATCAGTCCCATCGATAAGCCAAATAAAGGAGCAAACTAGTTCTTATAATTTTTGTTTTATCGATAAAGCAAATAGCGAAATTTCAATTCACCAAGAATTTATAGTGTATACTCCGGCAAAGAAAAATATTGCACTTGCAATATTATATTCAGCGTTACTACCGGGAATGGGAGAGTTGTATGCCGATAATTATGAGTCGGGTAAATACTTCACTATAACGGATGTTGCCTTGTACGGAGTTTATTTTGGGGTGAATACTTATGGAGATTGGAAAAAAGAGAACTACAAATCGTTTGCTAAAAGTTACGGAGGAGTTATTACTAACGGTAAAAATGATGATTATTTCGCTACCATCGGGAATTATAAAAATATTGATCAGTACAATGACGAGAAAGCATTAGAACAACGTTATACAGAAATGTTCGATAAAAATAGTATGAACTGGAAATGGGAGAATGAAACACAACGCCGACAGTATCGTGGGATGTGGCTTTCAAGTCAACGTGCTTATAATAATCTGCAATTTGTAGTGGGGGCAATGTTGGTAAACCGGTTAGTGAGTATTATTAATGCCGTCAGATCGGTTGTTTCTTACAACAAAAATTTACAGCAACAGACAAGTTGGAATTTCTATTTTGATGCAAATACAAATCCACAATCACCCAAAAACATTTCGTTGAATTTTATTTCGACATTCTAAAATTGAGGGGTTTCTTTTCAGAAAAGAAACCCCTCATTCTTCTTTAAACTAAATCTCTCTTAACTTTCCTTGTAATAACATTTTTCTTTGATTGATTACTCCGGTAGTTTTTCCCTTTAATAACCGTTTATTGAAGGGAGAGTTTTTCGATTTTGATTTGAACTGATAAATATCTACCGACCAAATTTCATTCACATCAAAAATGGTAAGGTTTGCTTTTTCACCTATTTCAAATTTACAGATTGGCAGATTGAGAATTTTCCGTGGATTGATCGCAAACTTTTCAACGAGTTGTTCAATGGTTAGAACTTTTTTATGATAGAGTTCTGTTAAAGCTAAACCGATTTGCGTTTCAAGTCCGACAATTCCATTCGGCGCATATTCAAATTCCATTTCTTTTTCTTCAAGAGAATGGGGGGCATGGTCGCTGGCAATGCAATCGATAGTTCCGTCTTTCAATCCATCTAACATAGCTTCAACATCTTCCTGAGAACGGAGCGGGGGATTCATTTTCGTATTTGTGTTGTAGCCTTTCACAGCTTCTTCAGTTAAAGTGAAATGATGGGGAGAAACTTCGGACGTTACTCGAATTCCTTTTGCTTTTGCTTCCCTGACCATCTGGGCTGACTTTTTTGTACTCATATGTGCAATGTGAACTTTGCCGCCGGTATATTCAGCCATCAAGATATCACGCATAACAATTAAATCTTCAGCAACCGAGGGGATTGGAGGAAGTCCTAAAAATGTTGAAGTAGTTCCTTCGTTCATCGCGCCGCCGGCAAGCGATTCATCTTCACAATGTTCAATTACCGGAACGTCAAACATAGTAGAATATTCTAAACTTGTTTTTAGGATGCGAGCATTTTTAATTGCAACACCATCATCGGAAAAACCAACCGCACCGGCATTGAATAACTCAGCCATTGGAGAAATGACTTCTCCTTTGCGTCCAACAGTAGCAGCTCCAATTGGAAAAACTTCAACCAAATGATTTTTCGCTTTTTCTTTTATTAACGAAATTACTTCCGCTGAGTCTAAAGCTGGTTCCGTGTTTGGCATACAAGCTATTCCGGTAAATCCACCTTGCGCGGCGGCATCACAACCTGTTTGTACAGTTTCTTCATCTTCACGCCCCGGTTCACGTAGGTGAACGTGCATGTCGAAAAATCCCGGAGCCACAAAATTTTCTTTTAGATCGAATACCTCAGCATTTTTTAAATCTTCCGCAGATAGATTCCCAATCTTAATTATGATTCCGTCTTCAATTAAAAGGTTCGATTTCTTATTTATTTTTTGCTGCGGTTGAATTAACTGGCAATTTTTAAGAGCGATTTTCATTTTTCAATTTCCTTAGTTTTGAGTTCCTAATAAGTAGAGTACAGCCATGCGAACTGCAACGCCGTTTGTCACTTGTTGAAGTATAATTTGGTGGCTTCCGTCAGCGACTTCCGATGAAATTTCAACACCGCGGTTTATTGGACCGGGATGAAGTATGAGAATATCTTTTCCATTTTTTTCAAGTCGCTCGTTCGTAATTCCATAACTCGCATGATATTCCCGCAAAGTAGGAAAATTTCCTCCAGCTTTTCTTTCTAACTGAATTCGTAAAACATTTAAAACTTCATTTTCTTGAATGGCTTCATCAATGTTATAAAAAACTTTTACGCCAAGCTCTTTAATGTTGCGCGGAATCATTGTTGCCGGACCACAAACTGAAACTTCTGCACCAATTGTTTTTAATCCGAAAATATTTGAGAGAGCAACCCTGCTGTGAGCAATATCGCCGACAATACAGACTTTAACTCCTTCGAGTCGACCAAGTTTTTCACGGATGGAATACATATCAAGCAAAGCCTGGGTTGGGTGCTCATGAATTCCATCGCCGGCATTAATAATATGAGCATCACATAGTTGGGTGAGATAGAGAGGTGTTCCGGCAGCAGCGTGGCGTACAACAACCATGTCGATTTTCATTGCTTCGATATTTCTAATTGTATCTTTAAAAGTTTCTCCTTTGGAAACGCTGCTTGTTGAAACCGAGAAATTTACTGCATCAGCAGATAGTCTTTTTTCTGCAAGTTCAAAAGAGATCCTGGTGCGAGTTGAGTTTTCATAAAATAAGTTAACAACGGTTTTACCTTGTAATGTCGGGACACGTTTTATCGGTCTTTCCAGAACTTCCTTAAAAGTTGTGGCGGTGTCCAAAAATAACTTTATATCTTCTTTTGGAGTAGCTTCTAATCCTAATAAATGTCTGCTTGAAAGAGGCATTTTACTTTATCCTTTTATTTTTCTTCTACTAAATAAACGGCATCTTCACCGTCAATTTCTTTTAATTTAACTTTTACTTCTTCGTTAATTGAAGTAGGAATATTCTTACCAACATAATCAGCGCTGATGGGGAGTTCACGGTGTCCGCGATCAACCAGAACACAAAGCTGAATTGAACTCGGACGTCCCAAATCCATGATCGCACTCATTGCAGAGCGGACGGTTCTTCCTGTGTACAAAACGTCATCAATTAGTACAATATTTTTTTCGTTGATATCGAATGTGATATCAGAAACAGACACCTGCGGTTGTTTTAACCTCATGCGGAAATCATCACGATACAAGGTAACATCGAGAATCGCTAAAGGGATTTCGACTTTTTCAATTTCTTTTATTTTTTGGTGAATTCTTTTTGCTAAGAATTCGCCACGGGTGCGCATTCCCATTAACGTTAAATTGAGAGAACCTTTGTTTCGCTCAATTATTTCGTGGGTAAAACGGGTGATGATCCGGTTGAGTCCGATCTCATCAATAATTTTTGCTTTGATGTCCATATATAAAAAATCCTCCTTGGCTAAAAGCCGCAGAGGTCCTTCTTAATTATTCTATAAAAAATGTTTTTCATTTGCTCCTTCTCTATCTCTCTGAATAGAATTAAAGGTTAATAATTTTGATCCAAAGCTAAAGGTTTTTTTTTGAATTACAAAATATTTTGTTTGTAGAATAGGGAGTAAATGATATTTTTGAGTAAACTTTATTAGGAATTAATGAAAAAGAATATTGTTGCGGCACAAATTAATTCTTCTCCCTGGATAAAACCCCTTTTTCTAATAATCGGGTTCAGTTTTACAATTTATTTTGTGAATCGGTGGATCGATACCATTTTAATAAGGGCTAAACTTGAATCCCTTTTTTATATTTTCTTCAATAAAGATGTTGGGACTCTCACAAATACACTTGGCGGGTTAGGGGAACTAGTTACTTCTATTCTTGGAATTGAGATAACAGTAGTTGCCATTATCGTTCAATTAGCTGCAAATAAATATTCCTCGAAAATCATGGATTTGTTCATAACGGATAAGACAAATATCCTGGTGATTGGACTTTTTATTGTTACTGGAGTGAATACTATCTTAGTAACTAATACCATTCGTGATGACTTTGCAACTCTTTACAGTGTTGGATTCAATTTATTATTAATAATCTTTAGTCTTGTAATTGTTCTTCCTCATTTTAATTATGTTTTTAATTTTCTCCGTCCAAACAACTTCCTTTCCTATGTTCAAAAAAAGTCATTAAAAATTATTGAAAATGTTATTTCAGGAAAAGAGACTGATTTAATTAAAGCGAAAGACGAATTAACTCAAAATATAAATTTTGTTGGGGATATAGCTCTAAATTCCGTTTACCAGGGCGACAGAGCGGTTACACTACTTTGTATAAACACGCTTCGAGAAATTATTGAAACCTACATGAATCGAAAATCAGAACTTCCCGAAAGATGGTTTAAGCTTTCAGGGAATGAATATTTTGATCCCGATTTTTCAAGCTACTCTCAATACGTAATGAACCAAATTGAAGAGCAGAAAGTTTTAATTGAAAGAAAAATATTCGGACTTTTGGAACTTGTTTTTAATAACTCTCGTTTAACCTTAAGAGATGTAGCATCAGGCGTTCTTCTAAATTCTGAACTGATTGCGATAAAGGCGATACAAATAAAAGACAAAGGGGCGCTTACTTGTGCATTCCAATATTTTAACTCGTATCTTCGCATTGCGATCCGAGAAAAAGATCCCCGTTCTGCTTTCAACACTTTAGAACATTACCGTGTTGTTGGTGAAGAGTTACTTGTAGCAAATCCAATTGATGTTGAAAAAGTTGCATTCTATTTTCGCTATTACGGACAAGAAGCAAATAAAAATCAGGTACTCTTTATTCTTGAAACTGCAGCTCATGATCTTTGCAGATTAAATGAAGTTGCTTTCGATCTTAAAGTTCCAAATTTGCAAACGCTGTTGATGCAGTTCCTTCAATTAGATGAGCCGCTTGAAGAATCAAAAGGGAAGGGAATTGATTCAAAAGAAATCTCCCTTATCGGAGTTCGTATTGCACAAGTAAAACTAGCGGGTTATTATCTATTAAAAGGTGACAAAGACTTAGCACGGATTATTTATCAGGATATGACTGTTGAACCGAGCAGTAGAATAGAAAAAGTGAAGGACATTATTTTTAACACGACGAATGAAGAGTTCTGGGAAATCACTCCTCGCGGAATAAACTTTAATTATGTACCGCCGGAACGGCGTGAAGCTTTGCGTGAATTCTTTTCATGGTTTGAAGAAAAAAATAAAAATATTTAAAATATTTATTGAATTATTAAAATATTTTTCATAAACTTGTTCCCAAGTATTCAAGTAAATAATTCTAAAAGGATTTTAACCTCTTTTCTAGATATTCTTGAGGAGGTTAAAGTTGAAGACACTTTCAAAATATACAGGTACTTTTCAATCAAATAATCTTTATCAATCAAAGTAAGGAGACAAAAAGTGAGTACACAAGTCAAAACAGCTAACACTCCAAAAACATCTTTTGGTAAGTGGATGGTTCATACGGTTATCCCAAATTACGCTAACAATATCCAGGGTATTGTGTATATGGGTGCCGCAGTTCTTATCATTATTGTAGGTTTAAGAGGGTTGGGTTCAATCGCCGGTAAATTGGCAATTGTTCCTAAATTTTTCATTGGTGCTGAAGATAAAATTGATCCAAATTGGGTTATGGCCGCTTTGTTTCTTGAATTTTTCCTCTTATTGATTTTGTCAATAGTAACATTTTTCACTCCGGAAGAAGTTCATGGCTCTGTTGCTGAACATAATCCTAAGGCTGCTGAAAAATTTGGGTTGGATGTTACAATGATTAAGCAAGAACTCTCCCAACTAAAAGGAATCGCTTACGAAGATCTTAAAGTCATTGATGACTATGTTGAAAAAATGACACAAATTTCAAAACGACTTGCTCACATGAACAAAGAATATTTAACCGCCGTAAGCGAAGTTAAAGCTACCTATAAAGCAGATACCTTTAGAGCTACCGCAATGGAAGAACTTAAAGGAATTGATGTTTATGTTGAAAAAATAGCCGGCTTAACTCAAAGAATTACCGGAATCAGAAACGAATACATGAAGACAATGAACGAATTGAAACAAAGTTTTAAAGTCTAAATATTATAGAGGAAAAAAAATGAAAAAGAGTTTAGTTTATTTTATCCTCTATCTCGTTTTGCTTACGGAATTACTCGTAGTAATTACAGAGCGAGATGAATATGAGGAGGCTCAAAAAGAAGTTCGTTCTAAAATGCTAAGTAGTATGGCAGCTTCATATAAAAGCCCTTTGCTACTTGCAATTCCTCAAGCTAAAACAGATTTTAACCTTGGCGATCCGGAAAACAAAGAAGTTGTTGTTGTATTAACACCAATTGGTTTGGTTTCGGATGAAGAAAAAAAATCGGTAGAGTTTTATGTTGATGTGGCTCCCGGATCAGCGAAACCTGCTGGTTGGCCAAGTGATGGATTAACTGTTGCCTCTGGAAATGAAACTTTTAAAATAGTTCGTGGCGAGGATGGAAACGGGAAACTTGTTGGTAAGATTGAAACTGCAGGTGACTTTCAATTTAAAGCATATTGCAAAGTTGAAAGACAACTACCAAGTTACTTACCACACTTTTTACTGCAGGCTTTGAAAGATATGGTAGGAGAACAAAAAACTGCTAAAAGCCCGGTTGAATCTTTTTCGATCAGTGCAAAACGTCAAGGTGGAAAAGTTTCAAAAGGCATAGAGGTTTACTAGTGCTTAGTTTTATTTACCATAATCCCTAGGTGGGATTATGGTAAATATTTTTTCCCGTTTTTGATTTAGTTCACAAATTAATTGGTTATTATTTAATAACTTTGATTAATTAAAAGAGAGTTGTATGAAACGAGTATTATTTTTCCTGTCTATCCTTTTAATCTCTACTTATTCGTTTGCTCAAAAAGTAGATGTGAGGGACACCATTAACGTCGCAGCTTATCAGAACTTTGACGTTTCACCATTTGTCTTGGGAAATATTCTAAGAATCGATTACACCATCGATTTGTTAGACGCTAATCTTCAAAAAGTTAGAGAGTGTAAAAACTTTTATCAAAAACCTAAAAAAGAAGATTTTGCAAAAGCCACCGCCGGAGGAAGAGGAACCACATTTATCCTTTTTATTAAAGAATCCATCGAACTTACCGGAACTTTTTATATTCGAGTTACCGTAAGAGCTACTGGTGAAACCGGTAGTCTAAACAAAGAGTTTTATTATCTCGTAAATGTAGATTATCCTACAATTGCTTCTGCATTAAACATACGACCTAATTATTATTATGGTGAACAAGGGACTTTTAGTTTTGCTACAGTAGAGTTTGGTGACATTAATGCATATTCCTACAAAATTGAAGATGGTGGAAGAACAGTAATAAGTGGAACAGGACCAATTGTAAATCTTGATACGGTTTTAAGCAACACGGAATTTGTTGGTAAACAATTGAGTATCACCGGAATGTACAATGGGAAAGAGTTCACCTTTAAAAATTCCAAAAACGAATTGCAAAAATCTTCGTGGCAAATTACCATTAACAAACCGAGTTTAACTGAATTTGCTGGATGGAAGACGGTTACTAAAGATGATAAAGGTGAAGAGTTTTACATAAGTATAGATAATCCAAAAGATCGTGAATTTCTATTCACCTATATTGGGAACACTCCAACGGGATTTGTTGTTGTAAAACCTAAATTCAGGAACTATAGAGTTACAAGTGATTTTGAAGGGTTGATCAACGGATTAACTACTTACGAAGCGGGAAGTTTTGGTTACTTGGTTTTACAGATAAACGATGATGTTTATTCTGCAATCCCTGTCGGGCAAAGTCAAGATGTTAAAATAACTTTAACTTTCTCAACACAATTTGAAAATAATGTTAAAAAAGAATTTCGAGCAACTATAATTAGATAATATTTACTTTAATTGAGACTTCTATGCGACCAAAATATTTTGTTCTGTTTTTATTAAATGTCATATTTTTTAGTGTTGGCCTCAATGCTCAAACGTATGACGACATTTACCGTAAAATTGATCTAAAGCTTAAGAAAGATAGTTCCTATCTCAATTTGCATTATATTGATTTTACTGGTCCAATCTCGGTTCCACCTAGCGTGGCAACGTTACCTAGAAAGGATGATGATCCCTTTTCTTTTAAAGTCTCTGAGAATACGAGTTACCGCTTTGTGTTTTTAATGGATGCGGTTGGTATCGATTCTCTAGAACTGCTTTATATTGAACAAAGGGTTGATAAAAGCGCTGGAGAAGGAGGCTTCTTCGGTGGCGGTGGTGGTGGTCCACAAACAGAAATCTCACGTGATTTTATCTTTAAAGATATGTATGATTTGAAATTAAATCATTTTGATCAATATAAAGCGTTATACACAAAAGTAACTGATTATATTAAAAAGAATGAAGATGCTCCTCCAGAAAAGTTATTACGCATTAATCCTGACACCGACATTCAAACAAGTATGGGTATTTCCTCTAGAGACAATACCGACTATCTGAATTTTATGCGCACTAATCATCTTCATTGGTATCCGAAACCTAAAATTGTAACTAAAGGGAAAAGAGGTGCTGTACAAGAAGAAGTAAAGACAACTTATCGACTCGATGCTAGTTTTTCACAGATTAGTTTCTCCCACGAAATAATGGACTTTGCAATGGGTGGTGCAAGTGTTGAGTATGGTTTTACTGAGAAAGTTTTAAATTTACTTCCTTATCAGGCAACACTTTTTAATGCAGGTTTTAGAACTTTAATAAGTATATCGGATAAGAAAACAGATCTAAACAAAGCAGTTATGGTTGATGTGAAAATAATGGGAAGACTTAAAATGAATACTTCCAAAATTATTGGCTCACTTCCGTTTGTAGCTGCAGATAAACCTCTATTAAATATGGGAACTTCAGGAGGATTTGATCTCCAACTTACTAGACCGTTTACTCTTCCTTTCTTAAATATTTATTTAAACGCTGGTGGTCCTGCTTATTCAAGTCCAGCTGTTACGATTCCCAAAGGAGCTGATCGAGAAGCTTACTTCTCATTTTCACAAGCTGAAGCAACCATGTCATTCTATTGGAATGCAAGCGATAAAATGAATAGCCGATTTAGAATGGATGTAGGAGCCGGATATTATGATGTCTGGAAAGGAACTTACATTGGTAAATCCAAAAGTGCTTCTAAAAAAGAATTAATGCAGGATAATTTTTATCCGGTCGTGAATTTTTACTTTAATTTCTTTTCTGATAACAGTGAGTTTTACGGATTTAAAGCCAGATTCTTCGATAGCCAAGTTTCTTTAACTTCGTGGTTAAAATTGGCAGAAATAAGTGGCGGTCACATTATCAGATTTGAAGGTACTTATATTTCAGCTCCTGTAGCAAGAAAAAATCGTGCTTGGGAAAACAAAGACGGTGGTGCTATTCTACAATTACGTTACCGGTATGGATTTTAATTTAAAGAGAGATTATTAATTATGAAAAAATTTAGTTTACTTCTTTTAAGTTTAGTTTTTTTTCAGAGCGGATTCTCTCAGGAGACCGATTCTGTTACCGTTGCAAGCCTGAAGAAGATTTATAATTCTTTAGAGTACAACACAATTGCTTTCAATGACTTGAAAGAGCAATGGATAATTAACGATCCGGTATTTATAAGAGAAATTTACAACCGTTTTGTTGTTAGAAATGCTTTCCGTATCAACGAGAAAAAAGTTACCCGTGAATTTCTAGAACAAAAAACGGAAGATATCTATAACGGACATATCCTCATTGAAGTACGTAAGCGTTATTATGATGACGAAATAGAGTTTTTTGGATTTATTCCGGAAGAAGAAATCAATAAACCAAATCCGCAATATACCTTTGATCCGGTTGTTGATGGTTTCTATTTGCGCGAAGTCTTGAATGATAAGATTTATGACAAAGTAAGAAATCGCGATTATTATTTTGACAACCTAACTAAAACGGACTATGATGTTAAATCAGGTTATTATTTCGATTTGAACTTAGATCTACTAGAACCAAACGTAATGTATTGGAATACAACCAGCAACGCAAGAAATAAATATCTCCTTTCTTTGTTTGGGAAATGGGGTGATGACCGTATTATGCAGCCGGGTTGGTATGCAAACGAATATATTTTTGGTTCAAAAGTTACTTACTACAGCAACATCAGTAACAATCAACAAAATTATACATACTCGGTTTCGTTAGGAACAAATGCCCCTGCTAGTAAACCATTTATTGGAACAGCTCCGGCTAAACCACTTTACGTTTCCGGCAAGGCTCTGTATGTTAAAGTTTCCGGCGATTTTATGAAATATATTGATGAAAGCTTAACTGATTTCGACGTTAGTGTTGAAACCAAATATACTTTTGTAGATAATTTGAAAACATTGGACTATGGGAAAAAACCAGCCAAGTTTGATTTTTACTCAAATAAAACTTACTTTGTTTTAGCAGTGATGAAACGAAATCTTTTTAATTTATTTGATTTCGGTCAGTTTGAACTCGGCGGTGGAGTTGCCTCTGCGGATATTCATCATCTCCAATATGATCCTGCTGCAGTTAAAATTACTGATTTACAGGGAACCAAAAGTTTATTTGATAAATTTTCTCACTTTGCTTTCTTAGATTTCGGCGTTGAACGTACCGGAGGATTAATTCAACATAACCTCCATACTTTAATAGGTTATAATGTTCAAGGTGGATTTGGTTACTTTGGAGTAAAGATGAAAGTAATGCTGAATGATACTTTTGGTATGGATATTCGCTATTTTAACACTTACGGCGTCGATAAGAAAAAATATGATCCATGGCGATATGATTCATTTTTAGTCTTTTCGCCGATCATTAGAATAAATTATTAATCTGCAAACATTTGTGAAAAAAATAAGCGCTTCTTTAGTTTTTTTCATCTTTTTAGTTGCAAGTTTTGAGTGCATCGTTGCGCAAACTAATCTCAAAAACACGTACAATAAAATTGAACGTAAACTTGCAGAAGATAAAAACTATTTAGACACTTATTCAATTATGTTTCAGGCTAACGCAGTTCGTTTGGAAGGTTTACAAAATATCCCACGAACTAATGAAAGACCTCCGTTTAATTTTAATCCAGCTGAGACGTATTCTTACGAAATTGTTTTCATGAAAGAAAACGCCGAATTTGATTCAACAACGGTTTTGCAGGTAAAAGAGACCGTTGATAAAGCCGCATCAACAAGTGATTTTTTTGGAACTTCTTCTTCTGAATCAACAAAAGAAGTTAATGTAGTTTTAACGTTTCAGGATATAGAAGAGCTTTATTTCAATTATCCTGAAACCTATGCTGCATTGTTTAAATTAACCGAGTTCCTCATTCATAATAACGAACCGGTAAAATTACTCGGAATTAAAGTTGACGAGCAAGTGAACAAAAGCAAGGGGATTACAAGTAAAAACAATCAAGACTTCTTAAATTTTCAAACCGTAAACAGCACGCATCATTATCCAAAAGTTGTTCTCGAGACTCAAAAAAAAGCGCGACGTGCACGCGGACAAATCCAAGAGACAGCCGCTACGGATTATAAGATTGATGCAAGTTTTGGGGATGTTTCATTTTTCTACAAAGATTTAGATCTCGGGTATAGTACAATCAGCGGCGAAATCAATATGGGAGCGAAGGTTCTCAATGTTCATCCCTGGCAAGCGATGGCGATTACTGCAGGTATACGTTCTCTAGTAACAATATCCGGCACTTCGCAGAATCTTTTAGAAGATTTTATTATTGATGCCCGATTGATGGGTCGAGCAAAATTAAATACCTCAAGTCTAGTAGGAAGTTTACCATTTGTATTTGTCTCAAAACCAAAGTTAAATGTTGGTTCCGGTTTGGTGTTGGATTTGAGCGCTTCTCGAGTATATGGAATGCCGTTTGTAAATTTCTATCTGGCTACCGGCGCTACAAAAGCATTTAATCCATCTGTAAAATTTGTAGATAGAAAAGGGGAGTCGGTAGCCTACTTTAGTCCGCAACAATGGGAAGCATCAATGTCATTTTATTGGAACACTAACGAAGATATGACATTGAGATTCAGACTTGATGTTGGTGCTGCAAACTATAGTATTCAGAAGATTAATTATTCAACCGGCGGAAGCCTGAACCAAATTTTTAATAAAGTTCAACCATCAACCACATTATATCTTAATTTTGCGCCAAAGAATATCGACTTTTTTGGATCGAGTTTTAGGTTGTTTGATAATCAGTTGACAATAAAATTTTGGTTAAAGTTAATTGAATTTTCTTCTTTACATTCCTTCCGTTTCGAAACAAGCTATATTTCAGCTCCATTTATGCGCTCGATAAAAGAATGGGAAGCTGAAGAAGGGGCTTCATATTTTTCGGTTAGATATCGATACGGATTTTAGAGATTTCTATGAAAAAAATTATTACCATTTTATTTTTAATTTCTCTTCAAATCGCTATTGCACAAGAAGCCGACTCACTTGCAACAGCTCAGAATCCGGTTGCGACACCAATAGAGAACAATCAACCTGCAATTGATACTGTAGTTCAGGCTCCGATACAAGAACCCGCGCCAGCACCAAAATTTGCTGAATTAAAAATTACTGATCCGAAAGAGCTAAGACTTGAAAAAATTTATAGAAACTTAGAGTATAACACAACCGCATTCAACGATCTTAAAAAAACTTGGGTAGTTACAGATCCCGTATACGTTCGTGAACTTTTCAATCGTTTTGTTGTTAAAAATGCCCTTACTCTTGGGGGGATTAAACCGTCTCTTGAAACGATAAAAGCAAAAGCGCGCGATATTTATGACGGCAATGTTTTTATTGAGTTACGGAAAAGATATTATGATGACGAGATCGAAATTCTAAGATTTTTTACCGAGTCAAAATTAGCATCTCAAGACAGCACCGATTTTTTCTTTGATGAAATTCGCGATTACGTTTATATTAAAAATGTGCTTGGCGAAGAAATGTATCAAGATTTAAAAAAGCAATTTTATGCTTTGAACGATCTGACAAAAACTCCCTACGACAATAAATATTCTTATAACTACGATATCTTCCTTCACTTTTTGAATCCGGAGTTAATGTTCTGGACGGCAACTACTAATCAGAAAAACAAATATTTAGTATCTGCAATTGGTAGATGGGGGAATGACTATATAAATATTCCAGGCTGGTATTACCCTGATTATATCGCTGGCGTAAAAGTAACCTACATCGATTATCTTATTAACAACCGTCCGAACAACACCTATATTGTAGAAATGGGTCTCGGACTGCCTGCCCGTCAACCGGTGTTAGGAATTGAATCTGAAGAAATTTCAAAAAGATTGTTCCATACCGGAGGAAATCTTTACTTTAAAGCTGTAGGAAATCCCATCAAACTTTTCTGGGATGACATGATTGAACTCGAATTTACACTTCAAGGAATGTTAAGCTTAACTCAGTACAAGTCAAAAGATTTTAATATCAATTACTTAACACAATTTTATTCGCAAAGAAACAGCCTTGCATTTATTGTTAAGAAAAAAGAATTACTTAACCTCTCTGAAGTTGGGGCCTTGGGAGTTGGTTTAGGGCTTTCAACTTATGACATTTATCATTTTTTACTTGATCCGGATCAGTCAAAACTAACAGACCTTGAGACCAATAACAAAGGTAAATTCAAAAATAATATACTTGCTGAAGCGTTCATATCTGGTGAAGGTGGGTTACTAGCTCATAACCTTTCTACTTTATTTAGTTATGATTTTACCGAGTCCTATGGATATTTAGGCTTTAAAATGTTTTTTATGCTAAATAATACTATCGGTTTCGATTTTAGGTATTTTACATCATATAGATTTTCGACCAAACCTTTGCCGTTTTACCGTTCTTCTTCTTACTTAGTTTTTTCTCCGGTAATCAGAATAAATTATTAATCGTATGCTTTCGAATGAAAATCATATTCACATTTTATATTGGTGAATAGGAGAGTAATTATATGAAAAAAATTTTACAATTTACTTTTTCTTTTATCTTGTTTGCCAGTTTGATGTATGGTGGGAAAAACTGGGGAACTTCAGCCGCTTCGCAAAATTTTGCTCCAAAGTCTATTACGGTTATTACCCCTAACGGAGGCGAAATTTTACAAGCCGGAAGACTCACCAATATCGAATGGGTAAGTGATGCAGTTGCAAATGTAAAAATTCAATTCACTACGAATAACGGTGCTTCTTGGGATACGGTAATCAATAAAACATCCGCAAGCGCAGGTAGTTATACTTGGGAAATACCAAACACGATCTCTACCAATCAAGCTAAAATAAGAATTGTAGATTTTGATGATAACTTAGTTGCCGATACTTCAAACGCTTCTTTTCAAATTGTTCGATTAGCAATTACAAGCCCAACATTAAATCAAAAAATTCAAACCGGTGGAACGAAAACAATTCAGTGGGTAGCCAGTTCAAATGTTGCAACAGTTAAATTGGAATATTCGACGAACGGCGGCATTTCATGGTCAACGATCATTTCGAACCTGGCAGCAACTCCGACAAGTTTTAGTTGGAATCCGATTCCGAACACTCCTTCTGCAACTGCTAATGTTAGAATTAGTCTTTCTTCTGTTCCTGAAATTTCAGATACAAGTGATAATTTTTTAATTACTTCTCTTCTACTTACAAAGCCGAATGGAGGGGAGAATTGGTTCGCAGGTTCATTTAAAACAATAACATGGACGTCTTCGAATGTTGATTTCATTAATTTAGAATATTCTACAAATAATGGATCGACTTGGAATTTTATAAATAGCAATCCAATCTCTGCTTCAAGTGAGAGCTTTCCATGGAGAGTTGCTTCATCGGCGACCGCACAAGCAAAAATTAGAATTTCTGATGCAACGGTTTCTTCCATCAACGATGTAAGTGATAACGTTTTTACTATTTCGGCATTAAAGATTACTTCGCCTAACGGCGGAGAAGGCTTTGCCCCAGTTTCTTCAAAAAATATTACTTGGACTTCAAGTTCGATCAGTACTATTAATGTAGAATACTCAACCGATGATGGAAACTCCTGGATAGCAATTCAGAACGCTGTTAACGCAAGTCTCGGAACTTTAACATGGAATCTTCCCGGATATTCATTTTCTAACGGAAGAATTAGAATTGTCTCAACCGATGATTCCACAAATTATGATGTGAGTGACAATAGTTTCAAAGTTGCGAGTGTTTCTGTTGTTGCCCCCAATGGTGCCGAGATTTTCCAAAAGGGAACAACAAAAAGAATTGAATGGACGAATTCAACCAATGTCGCGAATGTTACAATTGAAGTTTCTTCGAATAACGGCTCATCATGGATTCCCATAGCTTTTAATACTGCAGCCAATACCGGATTTTATGATTGGACGGTCGGAAATTTTTCATCTAATCAAGCGCTTATCAAGATAAGCGACGCAGACAATCTAAATATTTATGACCAAAGTGATGCAGTATTTATTATAAAAAGATTGGATTTAGTTTCTCCATTAGGTGGAGAATATTTCCCGGTTGATAGTGTTAAACAAATTTTGTGGAACAGCAGTAATGTTACAAACGTAAAGATTGAATACTCGACAGATAATGGTTCATCCTGGACAACCGTAACAAACTCAACGCCGGGCGCCGCTCAAAGTTATAATTGGACGGTTCCGAATACCCCTACAAATTTTGCAAGGATTAGATTAAGTGATGCTGATTTCCCAGCAGCAAGTATAACAAGCAGCAGTAGTAGCGCATTCTACATAAGTTCGCTTTCCTTAACTTCTCCAAATGGAGGAGAAAATTTCCCGATCGGAAGTTTACAAACTATCCAGTGGAAAAATCATTCTTCTATCTCCAAAGTAAAACTTGAATACTCGACGAATAATGGTACGACCTGGAAGACTATTGTTGATTCGACTGCGGCTTCTACAAAATCATACACGTGGATTGTTCCAAATGATCCGACTTTATACGCGAGAATAAGAATTAGCAATGCAAGCAATTCAACCGTAAATGATGTTAGCGACAGTTATTTTACCCTTGGTTCAATCCGTCTCACTTCTCCAAACGGAAATGAAAAATGGGCTGTCGGAAATACCAAAACCATTACCTGGTTGAATGTTTCGACGATCAGTCAAGTTAATTTAGATTATACAACCGATAACGGAACAAATTGGGTTTCGATTGCAACAAACGTTAATGCAAGTGCAGAGACTTATAGTTGGAGCATTCCAGATACATTAACTCCTTCGTCGCTAGCTAAAATCCGTGTTTCGAGCGTGACTGATAATCAAATTTATGACGTGAGTGATAATGTTTTCACTTTTGCAAAAATTAGAGTTAACAGTCCAAATGGAAATGAAAAATTACAAGTAGGAAACCAAATTAATATTACCTGGAATGCCTCAAACATTTCGTTGGTCAATATTCAAATATCAACTGATAACGGTTTAAACTGGTCTGCCATTGCTAACAATGTTTCTGCATCGATTGGAACTTATGCGTGGACGATCAGCGACATTCCCTCACAACTTGCTAGACTTAGAATTGTAGACGCTGAAGTTGGCGATGTTCTTGATCAGAGTGATGCAACGTTTAATATTCTAAAACTTGACTTAACTGCTCCAGACGGAAGTGAAGGTTGGACGATTGGAACTACTAAAAATATTACTTGGACTAGCTCAGGAATCTCAAATGTAAAATTAGAGTATTCTACAAATAATGGTTCTATCTGGCAGAGTATAGCAGCATCGGTAACAGCATCTTTAGGAACTTACGCATGGACAATTCCGAATGAACCTACATCTCAAATGTTGGTTAAAATTAGCGATGTTGCAACTGCTGAAATTAAAGACTCATCGATCTCAACTTTTACCGTTGGGAAAATTACCGTAACTGAACCATTAACTGGAAGCTTTTATCAAGCCGGGAAAGTTTTAACTACAAAGTGGACTTCGCAAGGAGTTAATAATGTTAGAATTGCATACACCACAGATAACGGAAGCAACTGGACAACGCTTCCGGGAATAATCAGTGCTGCAGCCGGTACTTACAATTTTACAATCCCGGGGAGCGTAAATTCATCGCAAGCAAGAATTAGAGTTAGTGACGCAGCTACCGGACAAATAAAAGATAGTTCTGGATTATTTACTATTTCATCCCTCGCATTAAGTTCTCCGAATGGTGGTGAATATTGGCAAGCCGGTACAACAAAATCAATAACTTGGTCAAGTAGCAATATTACAAATATCAATCTTGATTATTCCTTGGATAATGGAGTTAATTGGCTACCTATAGTTTCTTCATATCCGGCAGTCTCAGGTACTTATAGCTGGGCGTTGAGTGGCTCTTTAAGTTCATCTTCAGTATTGGTAAAAATTTCGGATGCTTCAAATTCTGTAATAACAGATCAAAGTGACAATGTATTTAAAATTGGTACGGTACAAATTTCAGCTCCAATTGCAGGTGATATTTACTTAGCCGGTTCATCGAAACAAATTAGCTGGACGAACAGCAGCAGTGTTACGCAAGTTAAGATTGAATATTCAACTGATGACGGAACAAACTGGAATACTATCGTAAATAATTATCCTTCCACCAGTGGAAATTATACTTGGACCGTTCCATCATCTTTATCTTCTTCAGCTGGAAGAATAAGAATTAGTGATGCAGGATCATCGCTAAATATTTCTAGTACAAGTGGACAATTCTCGTTCTTGGCACTTACAGTTACATCTCCAAACGGTGGGGAAGTCTGGCAGACAGGAGCCAATAAAAATATAACTTGGAGTGCAAGTCCAACAATTGCAAATATTAAAATAGAATACTCTACAAACTCTGGACAAAATTGGTTTACAATTTCACCTTCGGTAAATGCTGCACTTGGAACTTTTGCCTGGTCGATTGATACTTCAATTTATTCAAACCAAATGATTGTAAGGATTTCCGATGTTTCAAATTCAGCAATAAGGGATTCGAGCAACAGTTTATTCTCAATTGCAAAGCTGAGATTGTTAACACCTCTTGCATCAGATTATTTGCAAGGCGGCAACACCCGCCAGATATCGTGGGAATCTTCTTACTTGTCAAATGTAAAATTAGAATACTCAACTAACAATGGTGGAAGTTACACTGATATTATAGCTTCAACTCCTGCTGCTGCATTATCGTATAGCTGGACAATTCCAAATAACGTTTCTTCCACAAGCACTAAAATTAGAATTAGTTCTGCTACTGATCCTACAATTTCTGATTCTTCTCAGCCATTCAAAGTTACTTATGTTCGAGTTCTTTCTCCAAATGGAAGTGAGAATTGGTTGGCAGGAACTTCAAAATCGATTACTTGGACGGCAGGAAGTGATATAGCAAATGTTCTGATCCAATATTCAACCAATAATGGATCAACCTGGGACTCAATTACAACGGTAACTAACAATGGAAGTTATTCTTGGTCAGTTCCAAATTCTGTTTCAACAACGGGTAGAATTCGCATCACCAATTCAGCAAACACAAGTTTAAAAGATTCAAGCGATAATGTTTTTACTGTATCAAATTTATCTATTACTGATCCTATCGTATCTTCTTACTGGCAGGGTGGAACGACGAAAACGATTAAGTGGACATCATCAAACATTACAAACCTTAGAGCAGATTATTCTACAGATAATGGAGTAAACTGGACTGCCATAACAGCATCACCTGTCCAGGCTTCATTAGGACAATTAGATTGGTCGATTCCTTCAAATATTTTCTCCAACCAAGCTAAAGTTAGAGTTTATGATGCACTTGATATTACACGAATTGCCGAAAGTCCTTCATTCAAAATTTCTAATCTTCAAGTTTCAGCACCAAATGGTGGAGAGAATTTACAATCTGGATCAACAAAAAACGTTACGTGGTCCGCAAGTTCAAATATTGATAGTGTGCTGATTGAATATTCATCTGATAATGGTACAAATTGGGCTACCCTTACTACCGCAGGAAATTCGGGGACCTACTCATGGACTGTTCCATCACAAGTAACCACTTTTGGTAGAATCAGAATAAGTGATAAGGCAAATTCTTCAATTGTTGATATCAGTAACAATACCTTTACTATTTCCAGTTATGGTATTACAAGTCCAACAGCGGCTTCCTATTGGCAAAGTGAATCAATTAAACCGATTACCTGGTCTGTGAGTAATGTTGCGAGTGTTAAAATAGAATATTCAACTAATAATGGTTCTACATGGGGAACTGTAATTTCCAGTATTAGTGCGTCAGCAGGTAGTTACAATTGGACACTTCCTACTTCTTTAGCTACAAACCAAGCATTGATAAGAATTTCGGATGTTGCAAACCCTTCAAATCTAATTGTAAGTTCTGCATTTAAGATTAGTAATTTGCAAGTAACTTCTCCAAATGGGGGCGAAAATTTGCAAGCCGGTTCGACAAAGAATATTACCTGGACAGCGGGTGCGAACATTGCCAACGTTCTTATTGAATATACTTCTGATAACGGAACAAATTGGAACACCATTGTAACAACTGCCAATTCAGGTTCCTACTCATGGACCGTTCCGAATACCGCAACTATTTTAGGTAAAATTAGAATTAGTGACAATGTTGATGCTTCAATAAAGGATGTTAGTGATAACGCATTTACGGTTTCAAGTTTTGGCATTACAAGTCCTACGGCAGCTTCATATTGGCAAAGTGAATCAACTAAGCCGATTTCTTGGTCAATAAGCAATGTAGCTAATATTAAAATTGAATACTCAACTAATAATGGGTCAACTTGGGGAACTGTAATCTCAAGTGTTGCTGCATCTTCGGGAACCTATAATTGGACACTTCCTTCTTCATTAGCAACAAATCAAGCATTGGTAAGAATTTCTGATGTAGCTAATCCCACAAATTTAGTCGTAAGTTCGGCGTTCAAAATAAGCAGCGTGCAGGTAACAGCGCCTAACGGGAATGAGAATTTACAAGCAGGTTCGACAAAGAATATTACTTGGACAGCTGGCTCAAACATTGCAAATGTTTTAATAGAGTACACTTCCGATAACGGAACAAATTGGGTAACATTAACGAGTACCGCAAATACAGGTTCATATTCATGGACGGTTCCGAGCACCGCCACAATCTTAGGGAAAATAAGAATAAGTGATGCGGTTGATGCTACTATAAAAGATGCAAGCGATAATAATTTTACAATTTCGAGTTATACGATATCTAGTCCAACGGCAGCATCTTATTGGCAGAGTGAAACAACGCAACCGATTGCATGGTCGATAAGTAATGTGGCAAATGTAAAAATAGAATATTCGACCAATAACGGATCGACTTGGGCAACGGTTATTTCTAGTGTTTCAGCCTCAAGCGGTACATACAATTGGACACTACCAGCTAGTCTTGCAACGAATCAAGCGTTGGTAAGAATTTCTGATGTTCTAAATTCTTCTAATTCGTTAGTTAGCTCACTTTTTAAGATCAGTAATATTACAGTTACATCACCTAATGGTGGAGAGATTCTTCAGTCCGGTGCAACAAAGAATATCACATGGTCCGCTGGAAATAATATCGCCAATGTTTTTATCGAATTATCTACCAATAACGGTTCAACATGGTCTTCAGTAACAACCACTGCAAATACAGGTTCTTATTCGTGGTTAGTTCCTTCAAGCGCGACCGATTCAATCAAAATTAGAATAAGTGATGCTCTTAATTCTACGATTAAAGACGAAAGCAACAATCTTTTCAAAATTGATTATTTGGTTTTAACTTCACCAATTGGGGGAGAAAAAGTTAAGGCTCCAAATTATTTATATCCAAATTTTGTTAAATGGAATGCTTCATCGAACATGTCAGAACTGTTAGTGGAAATCTCAACAGATGATGGTTTGACGTGGTATCAGAAAAGCAGTGGTAAAATTATGGCGAGTGATGGGCAAGCACCAATGATGTTTGCTATTCCATATGTTTCATCTAAAGTAAAACTCAGACTAAGATCAATCGATGGTTTAATTACTTCTAATGAGAGTGGTAGTTTTACAATTGAGATGCTAGATTTAGTTACCCCAGCTGGAAACGAGTATTGGCAAGCCGGAACTTCAAAAAATATAACTTGGACAGACACACTTGTTTCCAACGTAAAACTAGACTATTCAAGCGATAACGGCACCAGTTGGAATACGATCATCGCCTCTACTCCAGCAGCAACAGGAACATACTCATGGTCAATTCCTTTAACTCTTGCATCATCACAAGTTAAAGTTCGTGTTAGTGATGCTTCTGATAATACTATCTCTTCTACACATCAAAATCCATTTGTTGTTGGTGATGTTAAAGTTGTAGCGCCTAATGGTGGAGAAATTGTTCTTGTTGGTTCGGTTGATACAATCAAATGGACCGCTTCTTCAAATATCTCTTTAGTGCGGATTGATTACTCCTCCGATAATGGAGCTACCTGGAATCTTATTAAAAATAATGAAACGGCAAGTTCCGGACAATATTTATGGACGGTCTCAAGCCAAACGGTAACACCCGGCAACGCGTTTTTAGTTCGTGTGAGCGACGCTTTGTCAAACTTTACGATTTCCGATGTTAGCGATAATAAATTTGCGGTTAATGGAATTCGTTTAGTAACACCTAACGGCGGGGAACAATATCAAGTTGGTTCAGTTCAAAAAGTTGAGTGGAGTGCGAGCGGAAATATTACCAAAGTAAGATTGGAATATTCAACTGATGGAGTAACCTGGAATAATATTCAAACAAATCTTACGGCTTCAACCGGATTTTATAATTGGACGATCCCGAACATCGCCAGTTCATCTGTAAAAGTTAAAGTTAGCGATGACCTTAATCCATCGTATTCGGATGCAAGTGATGCTAATTTTAAAATTGCAAATGTAGTTTTAACTTCTCCAAATGGGGGAGAACGCTGGCAGGTTGGATATAAGAAAAATATAACCTGGTTTGCTTCCTCTAATGTTTCGAAAGTTAACTTATATTATAAAACTTCGAATGCCGGAAATTGGATTCCGATCGACACAAATATTACAGCTTCTTTAAATTCCTATTCTTGGCTTTTACCAAATGCCGTTAGTCAGCAGGCTAGTATCAGAATTACTGATGCTGCTTCAAATGTAGCAATACAAGATTCAAACGATGCGGTATTCACAATTTCCAATATCGAATTAACATCTCCTCTTGGTGGAGAAAATTGGAGAAGCGGTAAAGCAAACTTGATTAAATGGAATCGTAGCGGTGATGTAGCAAATGCTGATCTCTATTATTCAACAAACAACGGAACTGTTTGGGATACCATTAAAACTGCCGTTACTGCTAGTGCCGGTCAATATTCTTGGAACGTTCCGGCTAATCTGAATTCAAGTCAGGTTAAGGTTAGAATTCATAATTCAGCTGATGCTACCATCTCCGACACAAGTTCTTCATTCTCTGTTTTCTATCCTTCACTTGCCTTGGTTGCCCCTGATGGTGGCGAATATATTCAAGCCGGTTCAGCTTATCAAATTAAATGGAGTAGTGCGCTTGTTTCAAAAGTTAAAATAGATTATTACAACGGAACCTTGTGGCAGCAACTTACAAATACACAGCCTGCAGATTCCCAAAAGTTTACATGGACACCTGACACATCTTTCTCTTCTGCGAATGCAAAAATCCGAGTTTTGGATGCAGATGATAACGCAATTGGCGATACAAGTAATTTAAGTTTTAAAGTAGGATATGTTCAACTTACGAACTTGAATGGCGGCGAAAATCTACAAGCGAATTCAACACAAAATATTACATGGAAGAGCAGTGCAAGCGTTTCAACAGTAAAATTAGAACTTTCTTCAGACAACGGAACCAGTTGGACAACCTTGCAAGCTGCGCTTCCTTCGAGTCCGGCGACCTATGCATGGAGTGTTCCGAATACTCCATCGGATTTATTGCGCCTGAGAATAAGTGATGCATCTTCCGCAAATTTAATTTCATATAGAAGCAGCGCACCATTTTCGATCAGCAATGTTGATTTAACTTCACCTAATGGTGGTGAGACGTATCAAACCGGTAAGAAAGTTACGATCACCTGGAATGCAAGTTCCAATACACAAAATGTTAAGTTGGAATTTTTTGACGGAACAAGTTGGAATTACATCACCGATACACTAGCCTCCGCAAAAACCTATAATTGGACAATTCCAGGTATAGTTGCGAACGCTACAACAAACGGACGAATCCGCATAAGTAATTCGTTATTCTCTAACATAAAAGATTCAAGTGCAGCTGTCTTTACTGTTAAGCATTTGGAAGTTAGTTCTCCGATAGCTGCAAACGAGTGGCAGGTAAATACTAACCAAACGATCACTTGGAATTCAGTAAACATTCAAACTCTTAAAATAGAATATTCAACTAACGATGGCGGTTCATGGATTCCTGTTACTGCTTCTGTCTCTGCATCCCTTAATTCTTACAGTTGGTTGATCCCAAATACAACAACTTCAACCGCACGTATTAGAATTTCTGATTCAGCAAATACAGCAATCTCTACGATCAGTAATCAATTTAAAATCTATAATCCTTCGTTAACTTTAACTTCTCCCAAAGGTAACGAAAATTGGCAGGCTGGATTAACCAAAAATATTACATGGGCAAGTTCACTTATAGATTTCATCAACATTGAATATAGTTTGGATGAAGGACGCTCCTGGCAAGTTTTGAAGTCTAATGTATCAGCTTCGGCAGGGAAGTATGAATGGAGTATCTGGGACACACTTTCGACAAATAAAACACGCATTAAAATTAGTGATGTTCGTCCCGGTCCAGTAATCTCTGATTCTAGTTCAAGTAACTTTACAGTAACAAGAATAAAAGTAGTTTCTCCGAACGGAGGAGAAATTTATCAAGCTGGAACTACGAAAACAATTCAATGGGAAATCAGCTCTCATGTAGCTTCGGTAAATTTAGAATACTCATCGAATGGTGGTTCTAGTTGGGACCCAATTAGAACTGGAGTAACCGCGTCTCTTGGCCAATATTCATGGGCGATTCCGCAGTCATATCAAACTACGCAAGGAAAAATCCGTGTGGTTGTTGCAAACGCTCTTTCGATTTCGGATACCAGTGATGCAGATTTTAGAATCGGCTGGATTGCAGTCACTTCGCCAAACGGAAATGAAAATTTCCAAGCCGGAAGAACTTATCAAATTGCCTGGACGAAGAGCAGCAGTATTTCAAATGTGAAAATTGAATATTCAGTTTTAGGTGATTCTAATTATCAGGTTATTGCTGCCAATGAAGTTTCTACCGGTAAATATGATTGGACAATTTCTTCGGATATTTCAACCAATTTAGGAAGAATAAGAATTTCAGACGCAACTGCTGCGGATCAAATTTCTGATATTAGTGATACAACTTTTAAAGTCTCAATATTAAAAATTACTGCTCCGTTGCTTGGTTCAAATTGGGGAGCGGGTTCAACCCAAACGATTAAATGGAACAGCAGCTCAAATATTGCGAATGTTCGGATTGAATATTCTTCCAATAGCGGACTTTCATGGGATACCGTAACTACCTCTGTTACCGCCTCTGATGGAAGTTATGATTGGAAAATTCCAAGTACGTTGATTTCTACTCAAGCAAAAATTAGATTATTCAGTGTATTAAACACAAGTATTAGCGATACCTCAAATCGATTTACAATCTTTGTTCCATCAGTAACATTAACGTATCCAAACGGTGGTGAACGTCTATCTGCTGGAGATGTTGATACAATTAGGTGGAATGCGGAATATGTGGCAAGTATAAGAATTGATTACTCAACGGATAATGGTTCCAATTGGCAGGTATTAAAAGATGTTGTTGACGCAACTGCCGGAAAATATGCTTGGCAGATTCCAAATGGTTTATCGACCACTCAAGGAGTAATACGTATTACTGATGTAACAGCTGCTACAGTAAAAGATTCTAGTAGTACAGCGTTTACAGTTGGTTGGATCAGTATTACTTCGCCGGACGGAAATGAAAATTGGCTGGCGGGAAGTCAAAAAGATATTAAATGGAATGCAAGCGCAAGTGTAACATCAGTAAAGATCGAATATTTTGACGATAACGCCTGGCAGCTTATTGCCACGGATGTTAATGCTTCACTAGGAAAATATACTTGGACAATTCCATCAGTTCCTGTTGTTGCCGGTAAAATCAGAATTACCGACTTTGTCGCTTCATCAAATATAAAAGATACGAGCAGTGGAAATCTTACGATAAATATTTTAACCATTGTTTCGCCGAATGGAGGAGAGTTCTTCCATGCCGGTTCAACAAATAAAATCACCTGGACGAAAAATCCGATCTTCTCCAATCTTAAGTTGGAATATTCGTTAGACAACGGAAGGAATTGGAGCGTAATAGTTAGTTCAATTTCTGCTAGTCTTGGTGAATACAATTGGGCAATTCCAGAAAATGTTTCAAGTGATTCTGCTTATCTACGCATCACCGATGTTGCAAATGATGAGATAAGAGATGTTAGCAACAATCCGTTCCGAATTGGACGGTTACAAGTATTACTGCCAAGTTCCTCTATTAAAGTTTTAGAAAATACAGTCTATACTATCCAATGGAGCGGTAGTGATAATATTCCGTTAGTAGATTTACATTACACAACTGATAATGGAAAAACCTGGGTTCCAATAGCGAATGCACAAGCGATTAATTCAACACCCGGTAAATTTGATTGGTTAGTCCCACAAACCCCTTCAGACTCTTGTTCTATCAGAATTAGAAGTACCTCGGATATTACTTTTAACGGAACGAGCAACTCATTGTTTACGATTGCTCAATTTAAACTTATTACTCCAAATGGTGGACAAGTTTGGCAAACCGGAACAACTCAAGATATTACTTGGCAGTATAAGTACGTAACAAACTTACAAATTGAATACACAACAAATAACGGAGTTGAATGGAAGAGTATAACAGCCAATACTATTGCAGCTTCACTCCAAAAATATAGTTGGAACATTCCGGATGATATAAACTTTGCTGATGTAAATTTCAAAGTTCGAATAAGAGACGTAGAAAATCAAAGTATTGTTGATACCAGTAATAGCAACTTTACAATTAGTTATTTAAAACTAACTTCGCCAAATGGTGGAGGTGGACAACAGATTGGAACTTCTTATTTAGTTCGATGGAGCCACAGTCCGAATACAATAAAGAAACTTAAACTTGAGTACACAACAGACGATAAAAATTGGAGATACATTGACACGGTTGCTGCAGACTCTGTACAGTATTTATGGAAAATTCCAAACACACCTACTCAATCTGCGCGAGTTCGTGTAAGTGATTTTTCTCAATCAGCTGTGAGTGATGCCAGTGATAGTTTAATTGTTATTAGCTACATCGCTTTGAAATATCCAAACGGCGGCAAGAACCAAAAAGTCCAAGCAGGCAAAACCTACTCAATTTCCTGGGAAGGAGCTTTCCTTAAGGGAGTTTCTATTGATTATTCACTCAACGGTGGAGTTGATTGGAATCCGATTGAAGATGCAAGAAACATCAATCCCGACTCTACTTCATTTAATTGGACGATCCCAAACACTCCATCAACACAATGTATGGTGAGGGTAAGTGATTTTGCTTATCCATCAATTTATGATGTTAGCGATACACTTCTGTCAATATGTTCAATTGTAATGACTAGCCATAATGAATTGATAGCTGTTCAGAATAACTCTGTTCAAAAAATTACTTGGGAAGCAAAGAATATTGATTCGGTTAGAATTCAACTTTCACTTGATAACGGTTTAACTTGGCCGACAAGTTTCCCTGTTCAGGACGCAAAATTACAGAGTTATGATTGGAATGTCGGAAATCAGAAATCCGTAACCGCGAGATTGAGAATTTCTGATCAGTATGACGTTACAATAAACGATGTAAACGATACTAATTTGGTTATCGGGTCGTATCCAAAAGTTGCAAAACTCACTTCGATTCAAAAGGATACAATTAAGTTTACTTATGATTTCAGCACTCCTGGTGAAATACTCGACATGACGAAGTTTGAGTACTTCAATGAAACGAACAGTCCGATTGATGTGCTCAGCTCGGTTGCGTTCTTGAAGAACAATACACCGGGACCAGTAGTTGATACATTGAAATGGGATGCCAAAACTAACCTTCCGAATTTTGAAGGTTTTGTGAAAGTTAAAATTACGCTGCAATCAAATTACAAGATTTCTTATGTGATTGAGTTTGACAGCGTTGGAATTGACAACGTTGCACCAAAATTTGATGCAGCAAATATCAGTGAAATGCAAGAACCGGCAAGCCTCGGATGGGGAAAAACGATGTTGTATTGGACAGCTGCAACCGATTCCAACAGTTCAATAAAATATAATGTTGCTTATTCAACTGACGATACCTTCGAGTCAGATTCCTCGATTACTACGGGCAACGATACAATTTATATTCCGTCATTAAGAACATCCACAAAGTATAATGTCAAATTTACTGTGTCCGACGGTTTAGGTAATTCCCAAGTCTTTTATACTCAGTTCAAAACTTCTGCCGCGGCTGATTATAATGGAGACAACACGATTGATCTAATTGATCTAGCATCGTTTGTAAAAGCCTGGAGTAGTCCAACTTCTACATATGGTGCTGATCTAGCTCCTTACACAGATTCCATTCCTTCCATTCGAATTATAGGAGATTCGAGATTAAATATTCAAGACCTTTTCGTTTTTGTTGATATGTGGAATTATTATCAAACTGCGAGAAGTCTCCCGAAAAAGAGTGCTGTAGTTTCACAGGGAATTGAGTCGGTGGAAAGACATGAACTCAGAGTTAGAAAAGGTGAAAACTCATTTATCCATGCAATCAATCTTGAAGAAAAAAATGAATTGGTCGCGTTATCGGCGGAAGTCCATTACAATCCGGCAAGAATGCGGTTCGATTCTTATTCTATTGCGGGTGTGAACAAAAAATTAGAAGATGGGTTCACTTTAGCTCATGTAGATTCGATTAACGGTGTTGTAACAATAAATTATGCTGATCTAAAAGGAAATCTGGATAATCAACTTCAATTTATTTCAACGCTTACTTCGAATATGGACAGACTTTCAAATGAAGATTCGCTAGTAATCTTTATAAATGGAGTTGATAAATCGTTGAAACAGACCTTCGCAAAGCGAGTTGTCTATTCAGTAAAAGAAGTACCCAACAGCTTTAATATGTCGCAAAATTATCCGAATCCTTTCAATCCGACAACGACTATTAATTACGAGTTACCGGCAAAAGCAAAGGTAAATCTGATTTTGTTTGACATTCTTGGAAGAAAAGTTGCAACTCTGATTGATGAAGAACAGAATGAAGGATATTATCAATTTGGTTTTGACGCTGCAAAAGTTGCAAAAGGACTGGCGAGTGGAGTCTATATTTATAGATTGTCCGCAACCGGAGTTAACGGAAATTTCCATGCTACTAAAAAAATGGTATTACTAAAGTAATGCTGTCTAAGAGGTTTAATATGAAACACTTTTTGCAAATGGAAAAACAAATGAAATATTTTCTGAAGCATTTCACTCTACTTTTATTAAGTTTATTTGCTGTTAGCTGTAATACCGGCGGAGTAGTGGATAATCCACCTCCGTTTCTGGAAATTGTTGACGGCCCCAAAGACAGCGAAATCTTGTCTAAAGACAAAGTCGTTTTTACATGGCGTGGTAATGGTTCCGGTTATAGTTATAAATATCGACTACTTTCATTGGATTCTGATAATTTCCCAACGATTTATCAAGATTGGACAACATACTCAACCGCAACTGAAGTCTCTTATTCAAATCTGGACGAGGGGAAATTTAGATTTGAAGTACAAGCAAAAAGTGGTAACGTTGAACCAGCTCCAATAAAGAGGGAATTTTTTATTGATGCAATCAAAGGACCTTCATTAATGTTTTTTAAAACAAAAACAGATATTTCTGTAGGGAAGGTAGATTCGGTTGGTATCTGGATGGAAGATGTAAATGCATTGGCAGGATTCAGTATCGTAATAGCATTTGATAAAAATAAACTTAATTTAGTTTCCACTTCCTCCGGTTCTTACGTTATTCAAAAAAGGTTTCAGCAATTAACTGTTCCAGATTTTACTGATACTGCATACGTTTTAAAAACTGTTAATCAAACAGGAAGAATTGAAATTACTTCGGCTTTTCTCACTGACCTTGGTTCTTTCCCGAGTAAATCGATCAGCGGCTCCGGTAAAATATTAAATTTGGCATTTAAGGGAATGGCAAAAGGGATAACAAATTTAGAAATAACAAGCATTGATTTAAGAGATGAAAAGGGAGCAGTTATTAGTTATAATCCACCAAAGAGTGGCATTATCGAAGTAAAATAGGTTTTATCGATAGAAAGAAAAATAGAAATAATTCAGTTAGATTGTTACTATCAAACCTTCTCGGGCTAAAAAGATTTCGAGTTCTTTTTCATCGTAATTTTTCGTTTTATAAAGTACTGCGTTAGCACAGAGTTTTCTGATCGTGTCATCATTCTGTTCAGGTCCATGATGAGTTATTGCTAACTTTTTTACTCCCGATTTAATCGATAGATCCACCCCAAAAAGAGCAGAACTATGTCCCCAATCAATTTTTTCAATCTCTTCATCAAAGGAGTATTGTGCGTCGAAGACGAGTAAGTCGGCATTTTGGTAAAACTCGATGTAGGTGTTTATTCTCTCAAAGGAAAGATTATTGTATTCACCATCGGTAGCAAAAACAAAAGCTTTTCCTTCTGATTCAACCCGATAAGCAAACGACTTTCCCGGATGATGAAGCTCAATATGTTTAATTATTGTGGAGTTAATTTTTATTTCCTGATCTTGTTCCAACTGTACGAATTCTTTTTTTGATGCCATATAATCCGTTGAAACTGGGAAGAAACGGAAATCTTGTTGGTAATTTAACCTTTCCTGAAGGTGCGAATGTGGGCTGTAAAATTTCAAATTGTAATTTGGAAGATACGCCGGGAGGAAAAAAGGAAATCCGTGAATATGATCCCAATGGGTGTGAGACAAGAAAATATGAAGGTCTTTATCTTTGTTCTTTTTATTTTGTGCAATAATTTCGTAACCAAGTTCTCTTATCCCTGAACCCATATCGAAGATAATATGTGCATCGTTTGTCTCTACTTCAACACACGTTGTATTACCGCCGATAACCAGACATTCTTCTTCTGTAAAAGAGTCGATTACCGCTTCACGGTTTTGTAGAGAAGAAATATCTTTATCAGCTGCAAATTCAAGAATTCGAAGCATTTTTTTTCGAATTTCTTTTCTATTCAACGGAGCCGGGATAGAACCGCGTACTCCCCAAAAGCGTACTTGCATTTTGCTACCTTCAAAGGTTTTGTCGAAATTGTGTGATAAAATATAACAAAAGTTTTTTAGAAATACTTTGATTTGAATAACATTAAATAAAAATATTTTCAGCTCCTGGGAATGTGAATTTCCATAAAAATTGGATTTTCTCGCAGTTATAAAGGGGAGGGCGGTTTTTTATGCTTCAAACAATCTTATTAATTAATATATTTGTAGTGATAGTAATTAAAAAAATGGAGTCGTGATTGAAAATATTTTTGCTCTCTTTAACAATATTTATATCCCAACTAAATGTAGAGATTTTCGGGCAGGAAGAAACAAGTGTAAATTCAGATTCGATAGAAGTGTTTATAATTGATTCGTATGTACCACCGGAAAATGCAAATCGATTTATTCTTTCATTCTACACAAGTTTACCTTGTAAAACGAAACTTACGATTGAAAATAATCTGGGGCTTCCAATTTCAAATGAAATAACGGATAACCACCGAATCGAAGTTGATCTTGCAAAAATTAATTCTAAAAAGAATAAAATTAATTATGTGATTGAGATGGAAAACGAAGCCGGAGTAAAGTCCTCAAGTGAAGTGTTTGAACTTGAACTATCACATCAGGGGGAAGTGGTTGAATCAAAATCAAATTACTTATTTACCTGCTTAACCGGTGGAGTGGTCTTTTTAACACCATCCGTGACTGCTGTTCAAGCAAACGGGAAAACATATTTTGGACTTAACAAAGAACTTCCAATATTTTCTTTCTATTCTGGGGGATTTAATTATCCAAGTGGTTACCTTGCAGCTGAATATGCTCATATTCCAAAGGTTGAAAAGAAGAATTATTTCAGAATTGGATATAAACACATATTTGAAATTCCAAAACTTGAATATCTTTCACCTGGCGTGAATGGATTTACTGATTTTCGCGGTTTCAATGGAATTAGTCCTGAATTATCTATTGGACTATTGAAAATTTATAACGTATTTACTCTTTATTCACGTTATCGGTACAATTTTTCTCCGGGAAAGACCGGACTAGATTTTTCTGAATTTTCAATTGGTCTATACAGTTCATTTTTTACTTTACACTGGTAAACATTACGTGGTTATTTCATATCAAAAAACGCTTTTAAGAATCAGTTCATTTACTAAGAAGTTAAATGTCTAAAAAGAAAAATGGAATAATCGATTTAGGTGAACGGGGGAAATATAACTCAGCTAACAAGCTTAATTCTCTTACCGGAAAAGAGTGGATAAAATTTTCGAAATCATGGTTTATTCACAAACCACCACAACGGAAAAAAAATGAAATTTTACATCCGGCAAAATTTCCTGAATCACTTGTTAAAGAATTTATTTCATTTTTTACTAAAGAGGACGATTGGGTTTTTGATCCTTTTCTTGGTACAGGAAGCACTCTAATAGCCAGTGGTGAACTTGGTCGTAATGCAGTCGGAATTGAGTTGAGCGACTATTATTTTAATATTTCAAAAGAAAGAATCGAAAAAGAAAAATATAAAAATGTAGTTATTCCACTTTGTGGTTCATCTAAAAACACTCGAACAATATTAAAGGAGAATCCTTCACTTCCGAAACAATTTGATTTTGTGATTACTTCTCCTCCTTACTGGAATCAGCTTGAACGTAATTCGATGCGGCAAAAAATGAGGAAGGAAGTTGGACTCAATACAAAATATTCCAACCAAGTTGAAGATATTGGTAATATTACTAGCTATGAACAGTTTCTTGAAGTTCAGGCAAAAATATTTGACGAGGTTTTTTCCGTAATGAAAGAAAATGGCTACTTAACGGTAATTACAAATAATGTTTATTTTAATGGGAAACTTTTCCCTCTCGCTTTTGATACAGCAATTTCTTTAACTAAAAGAGGAAAGAAAAGTTGGATACTTAAAGACGAAAAAATCTGGTTACAAGATGATAAGCCTCTCATTGCATTAGGAATAAACAGCGCTTGGGTTTCTAATAGGCATCATCAGTACTGTTTGATCTTTAGGAAAGAAAAAAATAATGCGTAAGTCTACATTAACGGTTTCTGAAATAACCCGAATAATCAAGCAACAATTGGAGGAAAATTTTTCGAGTGTTAGCATTGTGGGGGAAATATCAAATTTCAAAGCTCATTTCTCTGGTCACTGGTATTTCACTTTAAAAGATTCGGATGCTCAAATCTCTTGTACCATGTGGCGTGGAGTAAATAATTATGTTTTCTTTTCACCACAAGATGGAATGAAAGTAACTATTAGTGGACGAATAACCGTGTATCCTCCTCGAGGGAATTATCAGATTGAAGTACGTGGAATGCAACCGGTTGGAATTGGAGAATTACAACTGGCTTTTGATAAATTGAAAGATAAACTACAACGTGAAGGATTATTTGATCAGGAAAGGAAAAAAGAACTTCCGCAAATCCCGATGAAGATCGGGATAGTGACCTCAGTAGGCGCGGCAGCATTGAAGGATATGCTAAGTGTTGCGAAAAGAAGGTTTCCGCTAACAGAATTATTTATTGCTCCTTGTAAAGTTCAAGGTGGTGATGCAGCTGAATCAATCGTGGAATCGGTTAAATTGTTAAATAAACTTAAGGAGGTTGAGGTTATTGTAGTAGCGCGTGGAGGCGGTTCGTTGGAAGATTTGTGGGCATTTAATGAGGAAGTAGTTGCCTATGCGATTTACAAATCGAGAATCCCTATTGTGACAGGGATTGGACATGAAATCGATTTTACTATTGCCGATTTTGTTGCCGATTACCGAGCTGCAACTCCAACAGCTGCCATGGAAATTCTTACACCAGAAAAACAAGAACTTGAAAATCTTATTTGTAACTATGACCATGTAATAACTGAAAAAGTAATTGAAAAAATTGATGGACTAAAAACTCAGATCAATTTGGTAGTGAATTCTTACGGCTTTCGATCTCCGATTGATATGATAAAGCTGTACAATCAAAAGATTGATACGAGTTTATACAAGCTAAATCAATCTGTTGAAAAGTATTTAAATTTCAAAAAAAATAAAACCGAATTGATCGTTTCGAAAATATCGGCACATGATGTGCAAAAAACACTGGCCAAAGGTTTTGTTTTAGTTAAACAAGAAGATAAATTTGTAACAAGAGCTAAAAAATTTCAGACTGCTCAATCGCACTCACTGATTTTTTATGACGATAAGATTCATATAAATTAAAACAATGAAGAAAAAAACTAACCAATCATCTTTTAAAACTGATTTGCAAAGATTAGAAGAAATTTCCAACCTGTTGGACAGTGGAGAAATTGATCTGGAAGATGCAATTACTCTTTACGAAGAGGGAATTCAGCTTTCAAAAAAATGTTTACAAACTTTAAAAGAAGCTGAACTTAAAGTAACCGAACTTAAATCTGAAATTGAAGTGAACGATGACAATAATTTTTAAAATGATGGTAAATCCGGAGCTTTTCTAAATGTCCGAAACAAATTATAAAATATTAGATAAAATTAATTCTCCAGCCGACATTCGTAATTTGGAACTTACTGAATTAAAAGAACTCTGCGCTGATATTCGCAAATATATGGTTGATGTAATTTCAGAAATCGGTGGACATTTTGGCGGCGGACTCGGTACAGTTGAGTTAACCGTGGCGCTCCATCGCGTCTTTAATACACCTGAAGATTTAATTGTTTGGGATACCGGGCATCAAGCATATCCGCATAAAATAGTTACCGGACGAAAAGAGGCATTAAAATCAATCCGTCAGTTTGGGGGAATCTCAGGATTTTTAAAACGATCTGAAAGTGAATACGATACTTTTGGTGCAGGACATGCATCAACTTCAATTTCTGCGGCGTTGGGAATGGCGGTAGCTCAAAAATATTCGGATAAAAAGAAAAAAGTTATTGCAGTAATTGGCGATGGCGCTATGACTGGCGGAATGGCCTATGAAGCAATGAATAATTCCGGTGTTCTCAAATCAGATATAGTCGTTGTTCTTAATGATAATAACATGTCGATTGCTCCCAATGTTTGGCAAATCTCAAACTATTTTACTGAAATTATTTCTCATCCTGAATACAACAAATTTAAGGGACAAGTTTGGGACCTGACAGGTAAGCTTGATAATTTTGGTGATCGATTAAGAAAAATTGCCGTGAGATTAGAAAACGGCATCAAGGCAGTAATAACTCCGGGAATGTTATTTGAAGCTTTGGGATTTAGATATTTTGGTCCTGTAAACGGGCATAATGTAAATCAGTTAGTCAAACTATTTGAACAGGTGAAAACATATAAAGGTCCAATTCTTATACATGCCATTACTGAAAAAGGAAAGGGTTATAAACCTGCAGAAAATGATATTCAAAGATTGCATGCAGCAACTCCTTTCAATAAAATCACAGGTATGGCGCTAAAAGGTTCGTCATCAGTTCCTTCGTACACAAAAATATTTGGAGAAGCGCTGACGCAATTAGTAGAAAAAAATCCAAACATAGTCGGAATTACTGCTGCAATGCCGGATGGAACCGGGTTGGATATTTTGAGGGAGAAATCACCCAATAATTATTATGATGTTGGAATAGCTGAAGAACACGCAATTACTTTTTCTGCGGGCTTAGCAACACAAGGAATTATTCCTGTTGTGGCCATCTATTCTACTTTTCTTCAAAGAGGATTTGATCATATTATTCATGATGTCGCATTACAGCATCTTCATGTTATTTTTGTACTCGATAGAGCCGGTTTGGTTGGTGCCGATGGGCCTACTCATCATGGTACGTTCGATCTGACTTATCTGCGTTTGATTCCGCATATTGTAATTATGGCTCCGAAAGATGAAGCCGAATTGCGAAACATGCTTTATACAGCAACGGAATATAAAAATGGTCCTATCGCGATCCGGTATCCACGTGGTTCTGCAATTGGTGTGGAACTCAAAGATTCGTTTGAACAAATTCCAATCGGAAAAGGGGAAAGAATAAAAGCGGGGAAGGATGTCACCTTCCTTGCAGTTGGGTCAATGGTGCAATTTGCTATTAAAGCTGCTGAGTTATTATCGAGCGATGGAATTAATGCTGAAGTGGTTAATATGCGATTTGTAAAACCACTCGATGAAAAACTACTCGATGAAATTGTAGCGCAACATAAAAAAATTATTACCTTGGAAGAAAACACAATTGTTGGCGGTTTTGGAAGCGCAGTTTTAGAATACTTATCGGAGAAGGGTTACAAAAATGAACTTCTGCGCATTGGGTTGCCCGATGAATTCATTGAGCATGGTACTCAAGCAGAGTTATACAATTTATTAGAAATTGATGCTGAGGGAATTAAAAAAAGAACCAAAATATTTCTTGGAAAAGAAAATTAAAATTACAGGGTTGTTATGAATCAAGTTAAAATTGGTGTCGTTGGTTTAGGTAGTATCGCTCAACTTGTACATCTACCGATGTTGAAAAAACTGAACAACGCTGCTATAACAGCGGTAAGTGAAGTAAATAAAAACCGGTTGCTGAACGTTGGTGAAAAATTCGGAATTAAAAATCAATATGTTAATTATGAAGAAATGATTGATAAAGAAGTTTTGGATGCAGTAATAATAGCAACACCAACCAACACGCATTTACCGATCGCTTTAGCTTGCATCGAAAGAAAAAAATACCTTCTTATCGAAAAACCGATTTCGCGTTCCATTCAAGAGACACAACTCATTGTAGATGCCGCAAAAAAAAATGATGTTAAAGTTATGGTCGGAATGAATTTTCGCTATCGTCCGGATGTAATGCTGCTAAAGAGTATTATCAATTCGGGGGACCTTGGTGAAATATTTTATGTTAAATGCGGCTGGTTACGCAAACAAAGTTCAGATGGACAATGGTTTACTAAAAAGGAATCCTCAGGTGGTGGAGTAATTTTAGATTTAGGAATAGTTTTACTCGATCTTTCACTTTGGTTATTAAATTTCCCCGAGATTGCTTCGGTTTCTACTCAGAACTTTTCCATTAATACAACTAGTGTTGAAGATTGCTCTTTAAGTATGATTCGATGCAAACCAAACGCTCTAATTAACATGGAAACCAGCTGGTCATTGAATTCTGAGAATGATGCCTTTTATTTAGATATTTATGGAAGCAAAGGAAATGCATCACTTAATCCACTTCGTGTTTTCAAAAAAATAAATGATCAACAAATTGATATGACTCCTTCGGGTAGCGACAATTATCTTTCACTCTTTAAAAAATCTTATCTGAACGAATTAAAACATTTTCTTGGTGCAGTCCAGGGTGTTAATCCTTTGTTTTCTCCCGCGGAAGAATCACTGCCAAGAATGAAAGTAATTGATTCCATGTATCAATCAGCTCAAAGCAAAAAAGAAGTTTATTTCTGATTCTATGAAAAAAATCTTGTTAGTTGATGATGAAAAAGATATCCTCGAATTTCTCAAATATAATTTGGAGAAAGAAGGATTTTCTGTAATTACTGCAGGTGACGGAGAAGAGGCTATCGCACTTCTCAGTGAAAATCCCGATCTTGCCATCCTCGATATCATGATGCCAAAGTTAAACGGATTTGAAGTATGCGAGAAAATCCGGAAGAATAAAAAAACGGCGAACCTGCCGGTAATTTTTTTAACTGCGAAATCAGCAGAACAAGATGAAATAAAAGGATTAGAAATAGGAGCAAACGATTTTATTCAGAAACCAATTTCACCCCTAAAATTAATTGCAAGGGTTAAATCCAATTTGAGAAAGAGTGGGCATAATGAAGATACAAAGGATGTTTTAAACATTGGGTCGATTGTTATTGACAAAAACACATACAAAATATTTCTGAGTGGAGTGGAAACTTTTTTCCCGAGGAAAGAATTTGAACTACTTACCTATCTATGTGAAAACCCAGGTAAAATATTAACCCGTGCCGCCATTTTGCAAAATGTATGGGGGAGTGACATCTATGTTGTTGATAGAACCATAGACGTCCACATTAGAAAAATCAGAGAAAAACTTGGCGATGACTCTGAATTGATTGAGACGATTAAAGGGGTGGGGTATCGAATGAAAAATGTTTCGTAATCTTTCCAACCGATTTGCATTTCTTCTTCTCTTCAGGGCAGAAATTTTTATCTTCATTATCTTATTTATTCTGCCGATAATTTTTTCACCTATTCGACCGGAAAGAAAATTATTATTTATTCTCTGGTCTTCCGGGGGATTTGTAATTATTTCTTTTTTTGTGAGAAGACGGTTAAAAAAAATATTTTCGGTGATCGAAAAGAGAATTAGCAGAACAAGTTCAGACGATTCTACAGACGACAACTCACTTAAATTGTCTTATTCATTCAAGGAAATCGAAGAAGCTCTCGATCAATTGAACGAGAAGCATAAAAACGACATTGCCAAGATGAAACGGTTAGAGAGAATTCGAACAGAATTTCTCGGTAATGTTTCGCACGAACTTCGTACACCAATTTTTACCATACAAGGTTTTCTGGAAACATTATTAAATGGTGCTTTGGAAGATCCGAAGGTGAACAGAAAATTTTTAGAAAAAGCTGCAGCTCATACAGATAATCTAAATAACTTACTAAACGACTTAATTGATATATCGATGATTGAATCTGGTGAGATGCGGCTCAGTTTTCGATACTTTAATTTGATAGAATTTCTAACCGAGGTAGTAAAAGAATTTGACCCAACAATTCATGAAAAAAATATTCAAATTGAGATTCAGCAATTCAACGGTAGATTAGAAGTTTTTGGCGATAAGACCAAACTAAGGCAAGTGCTTGTCAATCTTATTCAAAATGCAATTAAGTACTCTAGTTCCGGAAAGGTAGAACTAATTGTTGCTGAAGAAAAAAACAGTGCGATAATCATCGTAAAAGATTCAGGTGCAGGTATTCCAGAAAAAGATATTGAAAGAATATTTGAGAGATTTTATCGTGTTGATAAAACCCGTGCAAGAGATGTTGGAGGAACGGGGCTGGGGCTGGCGATTGTAAAACACATCATTGAAGCGCACCAATCGAAAATCGAGGTGAAAAGTAAGGTTGGGGTTGGTTCGGAATTTTCATTTAGACTGAAGAAATAATAATTTCTATTGACTGGTTGACCGCAAAGCAACGATTAAGGGATTTCTTTTCACTTGCAATCTATAATCTGCAAAGTTAGATTTACAATAAAAAAAACTACGTATCCTTGAAAAAAGAAATAAAATTTTCTCTATACTTAATCCTTCTTTCGGCTTTCTGGCTTCAAGGGCAACCAATCTCAAATCTACAAACCGGTAACAGAGTTAGTACGGTTGATTCACTCCAAATCAATTTTGAAAATATTTATCGAATAAAATCAACAAACATCCTTCCCGGAACGGAAACTATAATCTTAAAAGATAAAAAACTAACAGAACTTGATTACCAAATCAATTATGCGCTGGGAACCATTTCTTTGTCCGATTCGCTTCCTTATTCTATTTTCGATACAATATTTGTTTCGTATCAATCTGTAAAACTTTCGTTGCAAAAGGAATACCAGAGGAGACAGTTGATTGTTCGTTACGATGAATTGGGTAAAGATACCGTGCGTGTGGTACGACTGAATAAACCGATTGATGCCGAATCAATCTTCGGTAATACGATTGAAAAAAGCGGTTCGATCATACGCGGATTTACTGTTGGGACAAATAAAGATTTAACGCTGCAAAGCGGACTTCGATTACAGTTAGCCGGAAAACTTTCTGATGACATTGAAGTTGTTGCAGCGCTAACTGATGAAAATACTCCCATTCAACCTGAAGGAAACACAGAACGCCTGGATGAACTTGATAAAGTATTTATTCAACTAAAACATAAAAATGCTGCAGCTACTTTTGGTGATTATGAGGTGCAAAAAAGATACGGTGAATTTGGAGTTGTAAATAGAAAATTGCAAGGGCTCTTGGGAGAATTTCAGTTTGATAAAACCGAAGGTTACGTAGCTTTGGCAAATGCGAAAGGTAAATTCAATTCCAATGCTTTTAACGGGCAAGACGGTGTGCAAGGTCCTTACCGGCTAAGCGGACAAAATAATGAACGCGATATTATCATCATCGCCGGTTCGGAAAAAGTTTTTGTAAATGGCGAGGAAATGAAACGCGGCGAACGGAATGATTACACCATCGATTATTCAAATTCCCAGATCATTTTTACTCCGCAACGGTTAATCACTTCTGCAAGCAGAATTGCTATTGATTTTGAATATACAGACAGAAGATTTGTCAGAAACTTTTTTGCCGCCGGAATGAGCTCGCAACTTCAGAATGATAAATTCAAATTTGCTTTTCAATATTTGCGCGAAGGAGATGATCAAAATTCACCTATTGATATTTCACTCAGTGAGGATGATAAAAAAGTTTTGGAGAGCGCCGGTGATAGAAAAGACTTAGCGGTGAAGAGTGGTGTTAGTTTAGCCACACTTGATTCTACCGGAAAACTAAAAGGTGTGTATGAGAAAAAAGATTCTTTAATAAACGGTCAGACGGCGGTATATTATTTATATAATCCGGGAAGCGATTCTGCTTTATACAATGTTTCGTTCAGTTATGTCGGGGAGCTACAGGGCGATTATATTCGAGAAAGTTTAGGACAATATCGTTTTGCAGGAAAAAATCTCGGCTCTTATTTACCGATTATTTATTTGCCGCTGCCAGAATTAAAACAATTTGGAAATTTGTTTTTCCAGTATAGCGCAACAAATGATATTTATTTGCAGGCTGAATTTGCCGGAAGTTCGTGGGACAAGAATCGTTTCTCATCACTCGATGAAAAAGACAATTTCGGTTTAGCGAGAAATCTTTCTTTTAAAATGAATCCGTTGAAAGTTGAATTAGGAGGAATTAATTTTGGAAAAATTGGTCTTTCTCTTCGTGAAAGATTTATTCAAGATAGATTCACTTCAATCGAACGATTTGACAAAGTTGAATTTACAAGAGATTATAATTCGTCAAGTGCTTCACAAGGGAATGAAAAACTTTTTGAAGGGAGTTTAACTCTTCAACCAATCGAAATCTTGCAATCGACTTTCTCTTATGGAAGCTTGAAAAAAGGTTCTGCATTTTCATCTGAGAAATTCTCAAATCAAACAAACCTAGTAAAAGATAAAGAATATCAATTACAATATCAGATCGATTTTATCGATACGAAGAACGGTACACTTGGAAGCAACTGGCTTCGTCAAAAGGGAAATGCATTTTACACTTATGGAGTGATTCAACCTCTCTTCGATTTTTCTGCAGAAAAAAAACTTGAAAAAATATCTCCATCCGATTCGCTTCTTTCTTCAAGCCTCCAGTATTTTGAGGGAAATCCCGGAGTGCAATTAGCAAAGTTTTACGGAGTTGATGCTTCGCTGAAATATTTATTTAGAACAGATTATCTCCCTTTAGCTGGCAAGCTACAAAGGGAATCGAATTCTTATGGACAGATTTATGAACTTTCTTATTCGGGAAGAAAAGAATTATCTTCTCAACTAAGAATTACTGTTCAGAATAAAAAATATTCAGACGCATATAAAATGAAAGGACAACTTGACAATCAAACGATTCTGGTTCGTTCGCAAACAAGATTTTCAATTGCTGAAAATGCCGCTAATGGTGATCTCTTCTACGAGGTACAGACTCAGAAAACTGCTAAGTTCCAAAAAGTATTTGTAAAAGTGGAAAAGGGAAATGGGAACTATATTTATCTTGGCGATCTGAACAACAACGGCATTGCAGAAGAGAATGAATTCCTTCCGGTTGTTTACGACGGTGAATTTATTGTTGTTAATGTTCCAACGGACAAATTGTATCCGGTTATTGACCTAAAAACTTCAGCAAGATTGAAATTGAATTATGAAAATATTTATTCTTCAAACAACTTTTTCGGGACGATAGTAAAAACTCTCTCATCAGAAACATATGGAAGGATTGAAGAGAACAGCCAGGAAACCGATTTGAAGAAAATATATTTGTTAAATCTTTCCTCATTCTTAAATGAGAAAAATACGGTTCGTGGTTCGCAATATTTTCAACAGGACTTTTTTGTGTTTGAAAATAGTCCAGAGCTTTCATTCCGTCTCCGGTATTCGCAGCGGAGAAGTTTAAATCAGTTCAGCGGTGGAGCCGAGAAAGGATTTGCGAAGGAACGAAGTCTCCGCATTAAATTTAAATTACTTCAGGAGATCGGGAACCAAACTGATCTGGAAAATAAAATTGATAATCTATTCGCCGGTTCTTCATCCAACAGAAGCCGTGCTATCGAAAGTAATGGAATTACCACAGATTTTTCTTATCGCCCGGAAAGAAATATCGAAGTCGGATTCAAAATAAAAACATCGAAAAGTAGTGATTATTACCCGGTTAAGCCAACCGAAATATTTACGAATGGACAAACGGTGCGTTTGAATATTTCATTTTCCGGCTACGGTAGGTTACGGGTTGAAGTTGAACGAAATGAATTAACAACCAACACGGTAGAAAATTATCTGCCGTTTGAATTGACCGCCGGAAATGTTGTTGGTAAAAACTATTTATGGCGATTATTTTTTGATTACCGTTTTGGAACCAACTTGCTTTCAACCGCTAATTACGATGGGAGAAAGTTAGGGGGAGGAAAAATTGTGCATACAGCGCGGGTGGAAGTCCGCGCGTTTTTCTAATTTGGAGAGTAAAAGACTAAAAAATATTAGAAGATAATGAGGTATTAACATGGAATTAAATGCATCAATGATTGAAGCACATATCTACAGGGAAAGAAATGGTAAAATAGAATTCCTAATGCTGAAGCGGGGAGAAGTGGCTCATTATCCTGGACTTTGGCAAATGGTTACCGGAAAAGTAAAGAAAACCGAGAAAGCCTGCGAAGCAGTTCTCCGTGAAGTGAAGGAAGAAACAAATTTGACTGTTAAAAAACTCTTCATTGTTCCAAATGTAAACTCATTTTATTCTTCGGCGGATGATACGATAAATTTTGTCCCTGCTTTTTTGTGTCAGGTGAGTGAGAATGATAAAGTGAAAATATCGAAAGAACACTGCGAATTCCACTGGGTAAGTAAGAAGAAAGCGATGAAAATGATTGCCTGGCCCGGGCAGCAAAAATCTCTTGAAATTATTTATTCTATTTTAGCGAAGAAAGAAAAAGAACTACGATTTGTTGAAATAAAATAAGATTCTTTAATCTAAAAGATGTTTTTCAGCTAACAATCCCTTATTTTTGTTTACCATTTTTAACATCAGGAGAAAACTTTGAGCTTATTAATTGTTGGTTCAGTTGCGTTGGATAATGTTGCCACCCCGTTTGATAAAGTTGAGAACGCATTGGGCGGTTCAGCAGTCTATATTTCACTTTCGGCGAGCTATTTCAGCGGACCTGTTCACATTGTTGGCGTTGTCGGAGAAGATTTCCCAAAGGAATACATTTCCATGCTTGAAAGTCACGATGTGGTTTGCGACGGTTTGCAGATTGTTCCCGGCGGTAAAACATTTCGCTGGGCAGGCAAGTATCATTACGACTTGAACACACGAGACACACTTTTAACAGAATTAAATGTGTTTGAAACTTTCGATCCGGTTATTCCCGACTCATTAAAAAAATCAAAATACCTTTGCCTTGGGAACATTGATCCAACCTTGCAGCTTAAAGTTTTAGACAAAATTGAAAAACCACATTTTGTTGTTTGCGATACGATGAACTATTGGATCGAAGGGAAAAAAGATGAACTTATAAAAGTTTTCCCGAAAATTGATGTGCTCATCATTAATGATTCCGAAGCCCGCCTCCTGGCACATGAACCGAATTTAATTAAAGCCGCTAAAGCAATTAGAGAAATGGGAGTTCCTTCACTCATAATCAAAAAAGGGGAACACGGTGCATTGTTATTTACTGAAGATACCGTTTTTTCAGCTCCGGCTTATCCGTTGGAAATGATCCACGATCCAACCGGTGCCGGTGATTCTTTTGCCGGAGGCTTTGTCGGATATTTGCATAAATGCCAGGATACAAGTCCGGATTGTTTAAAGCGTGCAGTAGTTTACGGTAGTACAATGGCTTCATTTTGCGTTGAACAATTTAGTACAAAAGGATTGGAAGGATTGTCAACTTTGCGCATTCAAGACCGGTTTAGAGAATTTTTAACAATTTCCAGGTTTGATGAAGAAGCGTAATTATTTTGCGTTAGCTTTTGAAAACGATGCACTTACATTTTTAAATCAAACAAAACTTCCTTTTGTTGAAGATTATGTAACCACCGATAATTATGAACGAATCGCTGAAGCGATAGAACGATTGGAAATTAGAGGCGCTCCGGTAATAGGAATTGCTGCCGCATTTGGTTTAACACTTGCGATGAAAAAAAACTCTTCAAAAGTAAATTTTGAAATTGCCTTCAACCGCTTAGCAATTACGCGTCCCACAGCTGTAAATCTTTTTTGGGCTTTAAATCAAATGAAAACTCTCTTTCTCACTTTACAGAATGATGAAGAGATTTACGAGAAATTATTAGTGAGGGCAAAAGAGATTCAGCAAGAAGATGCGTTAATGTGTGAAAAGATGGGGGAGAACGGATTACTGATTTTCAAAAAGAAATCGGTTGTTCTAACCCACTGCAATACTGGAGCTTTAGCGGCTGAAGGCGGAACCGCTTTCAGTGTTATTAAAAATGGATACACAAATGGATTGGTCTCTTCTGTTTTTGTTGATGAAACTCGTCCTTTATTACAAGGCTCCAGATTAACCGCATACGAACTTTCGAAAAATGAAATACCATTTGAAATTATTACTGATTCAACCGCTGCTTCTCTTTTTCTAAAAAAGAAAATTGATCTAGTAATTACCGGCGCCGACCGAATTACCGCAAACGGAGATGCTGCAAACAAAATCGGGACATACAATCTTGCTGTGCTTTGCAAATACCACAGCGTTCCGTTTTGCATCGCTGCTCCTTCATCGACAATCGATACAACACTTTCCCATTATTCAGAAATTCCTATCGAACTTCGTTCCCCGACTGAAATAACTGCAATTAACGGAAAGCAAATTACACTCGAAAATTATCCGTGTTACAATCCATCATTTGATGTAACTCCTGCGGAACTGATCAGCGGAATTATTACTGAAAAAGGTTTATTCACTTTTCCTTATAATTTCAAATGAGTCAGATTGAAAAAACGGAAGGAATAGTTTTATCCAAACTTGATTATAGCGACTCGAGTAAAATTGTTGCGATGTATACGGAAGAATTTGGGAAGATAGCTGCTATTGTAAAAGGAGGAAGAGGGAAGAATTCAAAAGTCGGGATGGTTGTCGATCCTCTAAATATTATCCAAATCGTTCTCTACAATAAGGAGAATAGAGATGTTCAACTATTAAGCTCTGCAGAAATGCTTTCCTATTTCTCAAAAATCCATAACGATTTTGAACGAATGAAATATTCCTATGCAATTCTGGAACTACTTAAATATCTAACCGTTGAAAATGAGGCGAATCAGCGTTTGTACAAAGGATCAAAAAAGATTTTGCAATTGATGGACACATCAGATGATCAGCCGGAAATCCTATTCCTAAAATATTTCCTTTTTATTTTACAGGAAACCGGTTTTGAAATCCAGATGGATGCTTGCTCTATCTGTCATAAAGAGATTAAAATGGAGAAAGTAAACGGGTTCAATTATGAACATGGAATGTTGTGTTATGAATGCAAAAATCTCTATCACACATTTTTAGAGATACCAATGGAACTTTTTGAACAAATTTATAGTCTAAAAGTAGGAAAGAGGTTAAAAAATTATAATCTCCCGGCAATGAAAAAACTGATCATTGCCCTTGAAAAATTCCTAAAGTTTCATGTTCAAGGTTTTAATGGTATTAAATCGTTGCAAATGTAAAACAAAACGAGAAAGAAATATGAAGACGAAAAAATTATTTGGTGTTTTTGCACTTTTAACAATTGGAGTATTATTTAGCGCGGTAATGGTGTCGGGATTTGGATGGGCGTATCCAAGTCTGTCCGACATTAAACTTGGAGCTTCAAAACCTCCGGTAAATCTGAATGCTGATGCAAGCGCTTTTAATCAGGCTTTTGTAGAAGTTGCGGAAAAAGTTACTCCATCGATCGTACAAATTACGGTTGTAGCTAAAGTTGATAAAGCCGAACAACAGCAAAATTTTATGTTCCCGTTTCATAATTTTGAAATGCCGGACGAGCAGGAAGGTTCAGGAAGCGGAATTATTATTAGTGAAGACGGTTACATTTTAACGAACAATCACGTTGTTGAAAACGCTACAAAAGTTACCGTTGGATTACATGACAAACGAACAATTGAAGCTAAAGTTATCGGAACTGATCCTTTGACCGATTTAGCTGTAATAAAAATAAACGCTGATGATTTGACTGTCGCCTATCTTGGAAATTCCGATAATTTGAAAGTTGGACAATGGGTAATGGCGATCGGAAATCCACTCGCTCTTTCCTCAACAGTAACTGCGGGAATTGTGAGCGCACTAAACCGTGGAAGACTTGGATTACTAAAAGATCAACAATACGGTGTAGAAAATTTCATTCAAACTGATGCTGCAATTAATCCCGGAAATTCTGGCGGTGCGTTGGTTGATCTTTCCGGGGCGGTTATCGGTGTTAATTCTGCAATTGCTACAAAGACCGGAACATATATTGGTTATGGTTTTGCAATCCCGATCAACATGGCAAAAAGTGTTGCGCAAGATTTAATCGCTCACGGAAAAATAAGCCGTGGTTACATCGGCGTACAAATTAGAGAAGTTGATGAATCGCTTGCTCTTTCACTAGGTATGGATAAACCGACCGGAGTTATTGTTGAAAAAATAGTTGAAGGCGGCGCTGCTTCAAAAGAAGATATTAAAACCGGTGATGTGATTTTGAAAATCGATAATTTAAGTGTGGATCAGCCAAACCAACTGCAAAGTTATGTAGCTGGCAAATCTGCGGGCGCAAAAATAAAATTACAAATCTTTAGAGATGGAAAAAATATAGAGCGCGAAGTTACTCTTAAACCAAAAGATGAAGACAAAACTGAAGTAGCAGACAATTCTTCAAAAAAAGAAAAAGAACCGGAAGAGACCGTCTCAAGTGAAGTAAATTTTGAAAACATCGGCTTAAGTGTTAAGAATCTTACTTCAAAACAAAAAGAAGATTATAAAATATCAAACGGTGTTATAATTACGGATGTAAAAGAATATAGCACTGCTTTCAACCAAGGTTTAGGGAAAAATTTAGTGATTACTAAAGCAGATAAAAAAGAAATTAAATCGGTTTCAGAACTCAAGAAAATAATTGAAGAGAAAAAAGGTTCTGCCGTTTTTCTCGTAGTAAATGATGATAAAGGCAACTCGAGATTCATAGGATTAAAGATTCCCAAATAATCTTACAATAAAAGTTAGATTTAAAACCCAATTCCTCTCAAGAATTGGGTTTTTTATTGCTTTCAATTTATCTTTGCAAAGCTATTAGAATTAGGAATTCAGAATTAGGAATTAGGAATAAAAAATGATCAGATTTTTAACTGCCGGAGAATCGCACGGCAAAGCGTTAACAGCTATTATCGAAGGATTTCCATCCAATATTCCGGTAACAAACGAGTATATAAATTTTCATCTTGCACGCAGACAAGCCGGTTATGGTCGCGGTTTGCGTATGAAGATTGAGACGGATAAAGCAGAAATCCTTTCGGGCATTCGCTTCCAAAAAACTTTGGGAACGCCAATTTCACTTTTAATTCGAAACAGCGATTGGGAAAATTGGATCGAGAAAATGTCTCCGGAAAATAAAAAAGGGAAAGTTGAAAAAATTACTATCCCGAGACCGGGGCATGCAGATCTGATTGGAATTTCAAAATATAATTTTGACGATATCAGAAATTCGATTGAACGATCAAGTGCGAGGGAAACGGCTGCGCGGGTTGCAGTTGGTTCTATTGCAAGAAGATTTTTAGAAGAATTTGGAATTAAAATCGGAAGTTTTGTGGAAAGTATCGGAGGAATTTATCCGAAGAAAGACTTTGCTGAAGAGTTATTCAACAACAATAAAACTTTTGATGCCTGGGAACTTTCGGAGTGGGCTGATAAAAGTCAAGTGCGAGTTTTGGAGGAAGAGCACGAAGAAAAAATCATCCGCAAAATTAAACTTGCAAAAAAACGGGGTGATACGTTAGGAGGAACTTTTTTTACAGTTGCAACAGGTTTACCTGTCGGACTGGGAAGTTTCGTTCACTATGATACTAAACTTGATGCTGACATTGCTCACGCGTTCATGTCGATCAATGCAGTTAAGGGAGTTGAAGTAGGAACCGGATTTGCTTGCGCTGACGCGTTCGGTTCAGCCTCTCATGATGAAATTGTTTATAACAAGGGCATTACCAGAAAAACAAATAGAGCCGGCGGAATTGAAGGAGGTGTTTCAACCGGATTGCCGATTATTGTTAAAGCCGCAATGAAACCGATCGCAACACTGATGAGCCCGATTGCTTCAATCGATCTTACTAATTTTAAAGCAGTTGATGCAAGAAGAGAAAGAAGCGATTTTGTAGCTGTTCCCGCATGTGCGGTTATCGGTGAATCGATGCTAGCATGGGTCCTGGCAAAATATCTTTTGATCAAATTTGGAGGTGATTCACTCGAAGAGACAAAAGAAAATTATGGCACTTATTGTAAAAAACTTGAACCTCGTATTCGTAAAAACTTCAAATCAAAATGATCGAAGTAAAAACGTTCGCTTTTAATCCTTTTTCCGAGAATACATATGTGGCTTGGGAAAGGGAATCGAAAGAGGCAGTTATAATTGATCCAGGATGTTTCTCTGCAAAAGAAGAAAATGAATTAAAGAAATTCATTTTAGATAAACAACTTATTCTAAAGTATCTGATTAATACTCACTGCCATCTTGATCATATATTTGGGAACAATTTCGTTCTCAATGAGTTTCATCCAAACTATTTTATTCCAGAGCTGGATAAACCATTATTAGAAAACGCTCCAACCCAAGCGCGATTGTTTGGAATGGAAATGTCGAAAGTGATATCAACTGAAAGTTTTCTTTCTGAAGAAACTCCGTTATGGATTGGGAAAGATGAGATCAGCTTCTTATTTACTCCCGGCCATTCACCGGGAGAGTTCTCAATTTACTTCTCCCAAGGTAATATTTGTTTTACCGGTGATGTTTTATTTGAGAATTCAATTGGCAGAACTGATCTTCTTGGAGGAAATTATCAAACCTTAATGAAATCAATTCGCGAAAAACTATTTACGCTCCCTGAACAAACCGAAATCTTCCCTGGTCATGGATATAGCTCCACAATCGGGAAAGAAATTCAGTACAATCCTTTCTTTAACACTTAATGCGATTAGAAAAATAGATGTAATTAAAAAATCTTTAATTACATCAGACAATTAACAAGCAAAAAAATAGTGCAAATGCGTTATTACGATTTGATAGAAATACTTCTATTTTTAACTTGTTGAAAAAATGCTTACAAAAAATACTTGACCGATAATAATGAAATACATAAGTTTCGGTCAGAATTAGTAAATCATAATTCACTCATAACAAAAAGGAGTTCTAAATGAAAAGAGCGTACAGTTACTTTACGATGATTATTTTGGGTGTATTCATTTTCACCGGGGTTGGGAAAAGTCAAGGTCTTCAAGAGACATTACAAAAGTTAACCGGTAATGCAGGTGAAGCTTATGTATCCCCTATTATTTCAGCTTTTGGTTCAAATCTTAACTCCGGATGGGTTCATAAATCACCTTCTTCAAAAGTTTTTGGAATCGATCTCGAAGTCGGTATTGTTGCTATGGCAACGATGTTCGGTGACAACAATAAGTCATTTAGTACAAGTGGAACTTTTCAGTTTAGTAATGAACAAGCTATGATTTTAATAAATAATAGCTCGCAAACACAAGGTTTACCTCAATCTGCCAAAGACGCAATGGCTAACCAGATTGCTCAACAGCAGTATACCGTAGGGATTAGTGGACCGACTATAGTTGGTAAGAAAGAATCAGAAGTAATGGTAGATTTTTCTGAAACAAATGTTACTTACGGTGGAAACACATATAAACTTAATCAACAGTCAATATCCACAGGTGCAAAAGGATTTTTGGGTGACGCACCAGCTCTTCCTTTAGTTGCGCCTCAATTTTCGATAGGTACTGTTTACGGAACAATGGCAACATTTAGATTTTTGCCAAGTGTTGAAGTAGGAGATCTCGGTAAATTCAGCTATTTCGGATTTGGTTTACAGCACAATCCGTCGATGTTTATTCCTGTTCCATTACCTGTTGATGTTTCTGCTGCCTTTTTTACGCAATCTTTAAAAGTTGGCGATATTTTCAAAGCATCTGCTACCACTTTCGGTCTTTATGCAAGCAAAACTTTCGGATGGGGAATTTCAATTACACCATTCGCCGGTTTCGCAATTGAAAGCTCAAGTGTTGATGTAGCTTATGATGTAAACTTGGCAACTTCGGTTCCGGGTGTTACTGTTCCTAGCAAAGTTTCATTTTCAGCGAATGGTGAAAATAAAACACGTTTGACCGTTGGTGCTTCTATCAAATTAGCATTACTAAACTTAAGTGTCGACTATAGTTTAGCTAAATATAATGCTGCAAGTCTTGGTTTAAATTTCATTTTCTAAAAAATATTTTATTTTTTCAAAGGCAGTCAAATAAATGGCTGCCTTTTCTTATTTTAAACAAAAAGAAAAATAGATGAAAAATAAAATAACCGAACTGAACCGACTTAAAGAAACCGCTAAACTTGGCGGCGGAGTAGAAAAGATTGAAGCCCTCCACCAAAAAGGAAAACTTACTGCTCGAGAGCGAATTGAAATTCTGGTGGATGAAGGTTCTTTCCAGGAGATTGATGTTTTTGTTAAACAAAGAAGTAAAGATTTTGGATTAGACAAGGTTGATTTTCTCGGAGACGGAGTTGTCTCCGGTTTTGGAAAAATTCACGGAAGGGAAGTAGGGATTTACAGTCAAGATTTCACAGTGCTTGGCGGATCACTTTCAGAGACGAATTCGGAAAAAATTTGTAAAATTATGAACACTGCTTTAAAACTTGGAATTCCGGTTATCGGTTTAAATGATTCCGGCGGTGCAAGAATTCAAGAGGGGGTGCGTAGCCTTGGTGGCTATGCTGATTTATTTTTATTGAACACACTTGCCTCAGGAGTTGTTCCTCAAATTTCTGTTATTCTCGGTCCATGTGCAGGAGGTGCAGTTTATTCTCCGGCAATTACCGACTTTGTGTTCATGGTAAAAAACTCAAGTTATATGTTTGTTACGGGACCGAATGTAGTTAAAACCGTCACACACGAAGATGTTTCTTTTGAGGCTTTAGGAGGAGCTGAAACCCATGCTTCAAAAAGCGGTGTCGCTCATTTCATCTTTGAAAATGAAATTGAAACGTTGACGCAAGTTAGAAAGTTGACGGAATACCTTCCTCAAAACTTTATGGATAAACCCGCGGAAATTGAATTTGATCATTCCTCGTTATCTCCACAGAAAAAGTTGGAAACCATTATCCCGGATTCACCAAACAAACCTTACGATATGAAAGAGATAGTTCACCTTCTGGTAGACGAAGATTCTTTTTTTGAGGTTCATAAAAATTACGCAGAAAATATCATTGTCGGTTTCAGTCGTATTGGTGGAATGTCCATCGGTATTATTGCAAATCAACCATCGTCGCTAGCAGGTGTCCTTGACATTAATGCTTCTGTTAAAGGGGCACGATTTGTACGCTTCTGTGATGCCTTTAATATTCCATTACTTGTTTTAGAGGATGTTCCCGGATTTTTACCCGGCACTGATCAAGAATGGAATGGAATTATTAGACACGGTGCAAAACTTCTTTTTGCTTTTGCCGAAGCTACCGTCCCCAAAATAACGGTAATTACCCGCAAAGCGTATGGCGGCGCCTACGATGTTATGAACTCAAAACATATTCGTGGTGATTTTAATTTTGCTTGGCCTTCGGCTGAAATTGCAGTGATGGGTCCAAAAGGAGCTGTAGAAATAATTTTCAAAAAAGATATTGCCGCTTCAGAAAATCCGGAAGCCGAGTTGAATAAGAAATTAAGTGATTACGTAGAGAAATTTGCAAATCCTTATATTGCCGCTGAACGTGGTTTTATTGACGATGTCATAACCCCTTCAGAAACAAGAGCTCGAATAATACAGTCGTTCTCACTGTTAAAAACTAAGGTTGATAGTAATCCGAAGAAGAAACATTCTAATATTCCATTATAAGTTTTTCAGTTTGTAACCGCTTGTTTTTTCATGATCTTATAACATTTAGTTAAAATTTTACTTGACTTACAAAGTGATTTGTTTTATTTTGTAATCCAGAGAAATTCATTTATCAATCGGAGCGAGAATGAAAAAAAAACCAATATGGCTTCTTGCTGCCGCTTTATCAGCTTTCGCGTTAACATCATGCGGAACGAATAAAGAAGTAGCAAAAAACGAACAAGCCGTTACAGCGCAACCGGAAATTCAAAAAAGTGAAATAGTTTCCGAATTATTAGAACAAGCCCGTCAATCATATGTATTAGCTTTAGCAAAACAAGAAATTAATTCTGTTTCGGAAGCTATTACGAACTACGAAAATGCTTTACGCATAATAAACAACTTAAGTTACTATCCGGGCATCGAAGAAAATGATGCATACACTGAACTTTCAACCTCAATAATTGATGACTATAAATCATATATTGATGGTTTACCTGAACTTCCGGAGAATGCTTCTTTTGCAGCGCTGGAAGAATGGATTGGAAAGTCAGTTCCCGAGATCAGCCTCAATTCAAACAAAAAAACTGCCGAACCAAGAGAAAAAATAGTAATAGATTCTGAAATTCCGTTAGTTGTAAATGATCAAGTACAACAATGGGTTGACTATTTCCAGGGACGCGGTAAACACCACATGGCACTTTGGCTAGCTCGTTCAGGAAGATATTTCCCAATATTAAAACAGATTTTTGCAAACGAAGGTTCGCCACAACAGTTGATCTATCTTTGTATGATCGAAAGCGGAGTTAATCCTACCGCACGTTCTTGGGCAGGTGCAGTTGGAATGTGGCAATTCATGCGTTCAACCGGAAGAATTTATGGACTAACTTCTGATTTTCATTTTGATGAAAGAAGAGATGTTTTTAAGGCATCCAAAGCAGCCGCAAGACATTTAAAAGATCTTCACAATTCGTTGGGTGATTGGTACCTTGCCTTGGCGTCATACAATGCCGGAGAAGGAAGAATTCAACGTGCAATTCGCCGCTCTGGATCAACTGATTTTTGGGAACTCCAACAATATTTACCGAAAGAGACAAGAAGTTATGTCCCTCAATATATCGCTGCAACATTGATAGCGATGGAACCAGAAAAGTATGGATTCTCTGATATTCAATACCAAAAGAAATTAGAATTCGAAACCATAAAAGTTACTGAAGCCATTGACCTCGAATATTTTGCAAGTGCATGTAATTTATCTGCAGAAGAATTGATCGATCTAAATCCCGAATTGACAATGAATTCAACTCCATCAAGTTATAACGGTGGATATGAATTAAAAATTCCGGTAGGAACTTCAAATTTGTTTGCTGCAGCTTTGGAAAATGTCCCGGCGAGTGCTAAGCGCCAATTCGCTTTCCATACAGTTAAAAGAGGTGAATCTTTAGCTAAAGTAGCGGCCTTGTATGGTATCTCTAAAGCAGATTTAGCTGATGCAAATAATATTTCGGTTAAGACGCGTGTTAAAAGAGGTGTCAGATTAAAAATACCTTACAAATCAAATTTCAGTTCTAGCGATTTTGCATATAACTCGAATGAAACTTCTGCAGTTGAAACTTCAGAAGGAAATAGCTCAGACGAGTATGTTTCTCCTTATAAAAACTTGAACAATGAAAAATTGGCGCAGCTTCCTTCATTAATGAACGACTCAAAAGAAATTGTTCCCGATGAAGAAGGAACTGAAGAAAATGAAGAAACTGTTGAACAAGACCAACCGGTTAAATTACAGCCTGCCGGAAAAGTTATTGTAACTTATAAAGTAAAACAAAACGAAAGCCTTTTGGGTATCGCTGATCTTTTCAATGTAAGAGTTAGTGATTTAAGAAACTGGAACAACATTCCTTACACAGAAACGATAAAAGTTTCGCAGACCTTAAACATATACGTACCCGAAGAGAAAGCTGATTATTATGCTAGTTTGGATAATCAAACATCGAAAGAAAAAACTACGCGTAGTTCGGTTGATGTAACCAAAAAAGCATGGACCTATTACAAGGTTAGAAGAGGTGATAATCTTTCATCGATAGCTTCTAAATATAAAGTTAGTGTTGCTTCTCTTAAAGATTGGAATAATTTGTCTTCAAACAGAGTGAAAAGAGGACAAAAAATCAAAATCAGCAGTGAGCCGAAAACAAGCAGCTTTGCTTCAGATGAAGAAAACACTGAAAGATCAGTTTTAACACAAAGAACATTTAAGTATAAAGTTCGTCGTGGTGAATCATTGGGTAAAATTGCCGATAAATTTGGCGTTCGAATAAATCAACTTCGTACATGGAACAAACTGACTTCCAATGATATAGCCGCAGGGCAAGTATTGAAGATTCACAATACTGAATCATCCTCAATGGGAGATGCGATTACCAAAACTCCTGGAATTCTTACGAACTATACCGTAAAAAAAGGAGAGACGATCGGGGAGATTGCTGATCAATTTCATGTATCTTCTTCGCAAATAAAAAAGTGGAATGGTATTAAAAGTAATAACATTCTTGCCGGTCAGAAATTAAAAATTTACAGTGATGGTGAACCATTAAGCAAATCCAGCAAAAGATCACAAGATTCTGTAGTAAAAAAATCTTCTAAAAGCGCCTCCTATAAAGTCAGGAAAGGTGATTCTCTGGATTCAATTGCAAAAAGATTTAATTTAGAGATTAGTGAATTAAAACAACTGAACAAATTAAGTTCAAACAAAATTATTGTAGGACAGAAAATAGTCCTTAACTAAAACGTTCTTATCTTACTGAAAACCGTTAGGGGTGTTGTCACACTTTTTCGTGTGCGATGACTGAGAACATACCCTTTAACCTGATCCGGGTAATTCCGGCGTAGGGAAATGGAATTTTTATATTTTATTTAGCCGTCCCTCACAAGACGGCTTTTTTTTTGGAGTAAACTGATAATGAAATACTTTATTTATTTTCTTTTAATTGCCACAATTTCTTTTGGGCAGCAAAAAATTGTTTCCGGAAAAGTAATTGATGCGGAAACTTTGGAATCCCTTCCATCCGCAAACATAAGATTAACCAACACGGATAAAATTGTCAGATCAGATGATCATGGATATTTTCGTTTTCAATTAGATGAGAATACTCCCGGAATTGAAATTACCGTTACACATATTGGTTACGAAGCTCAACAACATAGTATTTCAATTAATGATGCTTCCGGAAGCTTGGTGATAAAATTAAATAGAATGATTATTCCGGCTCAAACGGTTTTAGTAACTGCTTCAATTAACAAACATGGAGAAACACCGGTTACGTTTTCCGAAATATCGGGGAAAGAGATAGAAAAGAAATATTCGGTGCAAGATATCCCGGAGTTCTTAAGTTCAATTCCTTCTACAACATTTTATTCTGAAGGAGGAAATGGAATCGGTTACAATTATTTAAGTATCCGTGGATTTGATCAACGGAGAATTTCTATTTCGATAAACGGTATCCCTCAAAACGATCCAGAAGATCATAATGTGTATTGGGTGGATTTCTCAGATATTCTTGCTAACACAGAATTTATTCAGGTACAGAGAGGTTCCGGCGGAGTATTTGGTTATCCGGCGATCGGCGGTTCTATCAACATCATTACTTCAAACTTTTCATTGAACAAATATATTAGTGCTTCATCGACAATTGGGAGTTACAATACAAGAAAATATAGTGTTGACGCTTCAAGCGGATTGATCGACGGGAAATATTCTTTTTCAGCAAAGCTATCGCAAACACTTAGCAGCGGTTACCGTGACCGCTCTTGGGTTGATCTAAAATCGTATTACTTTTCTCTTTCTACAATTGATGACGCATTCACAACACAAATAAATTTTTATGGCGGACCAATTAAAGATGGTTTGGTCTATAATGGATTACCTAAATTTGCGATTAAAGAAAAAAATCTACGCAGATATAATCTCTCGTATTGGGAAGCAACTAACTCTGCATTAACCTATTTCGATCAACGGCGGAACAAAGAGATCGAAAATTTTTCGCAACCTCATTATGAAATGTTGAATGAATACAAGTTGAATGAAAATATTACTCTTAATTCGGCATTGTTCTTAGTAATTGGAAAAGGATTTTTTGATTTCGATGGAAGCTGGGCGAATTTGTACGGCGATGATTATGTTAAATCTTATTTTAGATTGAATGAAGGAGGCATTGATACAACCAACTTGCCGATAAATACTTTATTACGCGGAATGGTAGAAAACAAACAATTCGGATGGATACCGAGAATTCAAATAAATCATAAGAATGGAGTACTTACTTCGGGATTTGAATTACGCAACCATCGTTCACTTCATTACGGTTCGATTGTTTCGGCGGATAATATTATGGATAAGAATATTATCAATTACCGTTATTATCAATTTAATGGGGCGAAAGACATAGTGAATGCTTTCGTGAACGAACAATATAAAGTGAATGAAAAAATCGGCTTGCTGGGTGAACTCCAGATTGCTTATAATAAATATCGGCTTTACAATGAAAAATTTCTGCAGAATGATTTTTCAATCCAGCATACGTTTTTTAATCCGCGGGTTGGAATTAATTACAAGTTTGATGAAACAAAAAGTGCATACGCAACTTTTGCAAGAGTATCTCGTGAACCGCGCTTGAATGATTATTACAATGCTGTTGAATCAAGCGGCGGAGCAATTCCACAATTTGAAGTAAAAAGCAACGGAAGTTACGATTTATCAAAGCCGTTGGTAAAACCGGAAACGATGAATAGTTTTGATCTTGGGTATTCCATAAATCAAAAAGATTTTCAGATAAATGTGAATTTGTTTTATATGTCCTTTGAAAATGAATTAGTTAAGAACGGACGATTAGATATTTTCGGCGCACCAATGATGGGAAATGCGAAACAAACGGTTCATTCGGGAATAGAATTTTCTTCATCAATAAAACCGATGGATGAGTTACAATTAATAGTTAATGCAACCTTTAGTCAAAATAAAATTAAGGATGCTTCATCGTTCGTTACCTATTACGATTCATTAGGGACTCCACTTGTTGACAATTTATCTTTGAATGGTAATAGCATCGGCGGTTTTCCCGATTTTCTAGCGAATGCATCTATCCGTTATTCATTAAATGATTTTTATTTTCAAGTTGACGGAAAATATGTTGGGAAGTTCTACTCGGACAATTACGGGGACAAACTAAACGATTATTTGGCAAAGAACCCGAACTATTTTGAGTATAGCGACAATATAAACGATGCCTCCTTTGTAATGAATTTATTTGCGAGCTATGAGCTGAAACTTTTTAATACGCCGACAAAATCGAAATTGTTTTTACAGGTGAATAATCTTTTTGATACCTATTATTCGATGTACGCGATCGGGAAAGAATTCTTCCCGGCTGCTGAAAGAAATTTTGTTGCCGGTTTACAATTAGGGATTTAATATGAAAAAGTGTTTGATCATCGGGAACGGGAACGCTCCCGACAAAAGAACGATTTTATTCGTGATGAAAAAAGGATACGACACCATTATTTGTGCTGACGGCGGATTGCATCACGCGCACAAACTGAAGATCATTCCAAATTATATTATTGGTGATTTTGATTCGGTTGATAAAAAATTGCTGGAAAGCTACCGGAATAAATCGAAGATCATTCAAATTAAAAGGCAGAACGATACCGATATAGAGAAATGCTTGAAGACAGCCGTAAAACAAAAATTCACTGAGGCGATACTGTTAAGTGTTACGGGGGATAGACTTGACCACTCATTTTGTAATCTTGGTATCGCGTTGAAATTTTATAATGAAATTAATGTGAGGATCATTTCCGAAACATCTTTGCTTTCTGTTTATGTAAAACAACTATCGTTTGCAACAAAAAAAGGAGAATACATTTCGCTTTATGCTTTCGATAGCAAAACTAAAATAACATCACAAGGATTAAAATATCCTTTGAAAGAAACAGAACTTCCTTTTGGAGTTAGGGAAAGCACAAGTAATGTGGCAATTTCCAGTAAAGTAAATCTCACTATTAAGAACGGAAAGATATTTGTAATTAGAGATTTTGAAACGATGAGAAAAAATGATCTCTTTAGCTAATCTTGATATTACAATTATTCTTCTTTTCTTCGGGATACTTTTCTTTATCGGATTTTATTTTTCAAAAAAGAAGAATGACGAACCGGCTGATTATCTTCTTGGCGGAAGAAATGTTGGACTGATCCTTTTTGTTTTTACAAATGTTTCTACCTGGTACGGCGGAGTGCTGGGAATTGCAGAGTTTACGTATAATTACGGAATTGCAAGCTGGTTTACGCAAGGCTTGCCGTATTACCTATTCGCATTTATCTTCGCGCTCTTCTTTGCAAAAAAGATCCGGCTTGCGTCGCTATTTACCTTACCGGAAAAGTTGAAAGAAACGTACGGGAAAAAAGTCGGACTTCTTGCCGCATTGGTCGTATTCATTCTTGTTTCACCGGCTCCTTACTTGTTGATGCTCGCGAATATCTTTACCATGCTGTTCAAAACAAACTTGTTGACGGGTTTAGTAATCGCGCTGTTATTAATTCTTCCTTACATGTTAAAAGGAGGTTACCGCGCTGATATTTACACCGATGCGTTCCAATTCTTTGTAATGTTCGGGGGATTTATTTTATTCTTTTATTTCTGCTGGCACTCGGTTGGTAATTTCAATTTTCTCACAACCAATCTTCCGGCTTCGCATCTTCAATTAACGGGGGGAGCTTCACCGTTATTTATTTTGGTTTGGTTCTTAATCGCGCTGTGGACGTTTGCCGATCCCGGATTTCATCAACGATGTAATGCGGCAAAGAGGGGGGAAGTAGCGGTAAAAGGAATTTTGATCTCGATTCTGTTTTGGGCTTTGTTCGATTTTCTAACTACTGCAACGGGACTTTATGCGCGAGCAGTTTTTCCAAATTTGAAAAATCCTTCTCTTTCGTTTTTTCTTTTAGCGGATAAAATATTAGCTCCCGGGATGAAAGGAATATTTTACGCCGGAGTCTTCGCAACAATACTTTCAACGTTTAACAGTTTAATGTTTTTAAGCGCCACAACAATAGGGAATGATTTCATCTCTCAAGTATCGCAAAACAAATCGGCAAAAGTTATTAGCAATACAAAGGCTGGTTTACTCCTTACGGCAATATTCGCGGGACTTCTCGCATACTTCATTCCTTCGGTGGTGCAGTTGTGGTACACAATCGGTTCGATCGCGATTCCGGGAATAATCTTTTTGGTTGTGGGGTCTTATTATCCAGCTTTTAAAATTGAAAAGAATTATGCGGCGGCAGAAATTATCTTCGCATCCGGTTTTTCACTGCTCTGGTTTTTTATTAAGAAATTTATTTCTCCCGAATCTTTATGGTTTCAGATAGAGCCTATGATCGTTGGGTTAACTACCGCTTTGGTTATTCATCTTCTCGGGATGATGAAACTGAGGAGAAGCAAATAAAGACTTATTAAAAATTTGGTTGACTTTCATCTCATAATTTCCGTAAGTTTAATTAAGGAAATAAACAAATAAATATAGTTTACCTTGTTTACTTGCGGGGACGAGGGGATTACTGTTAAACTTTTCCATCCTTTTATTCCTACAAAAAAATAATTTCTTATAGCAGGAGACTTCTGAAATACTAACAAGTTGTCACTCTGATCCGCCGCAGGCGGAGAAGAGTCTGTGTTTATATTAGGGAGGAGATATTTCTCTGCCTATGGCAGATCGCTCAATATGACAAATAGAATTTTTCAGAAGTCTCATCAGGTTATTAAATCCAGAGTTAAGATTTAGTTCACCGGGTGCGAGCATGCTTTTGGAGAGTGGAGATTTCAACCGAATATTTGACGACTTAAAGTAGATATTTAACAACTTCAAATAAATATTTGAAGATTTAAAACGAATATTTGCCGGCTATTTTCTTGTTTTAACAACTTGAAATTGATATTCGGCGACTTTTCTCTCGTTTTGAGAACTTGAAATGCATATTTGAAGACTTTTTCTCTGCTTTGGCAACTTGAAATGAATATTCGGCGACTTTACTTTTGTTTTGAAGACTTGAAATCGATATTTGTCCTTTTTTTCTTTGTTTTAATGGTTTTTTTTGTGGGTTTTTAATCTGTTTTAGTGAAAAATGACGGTTTTTAGAATAAAAAGGCACATTGCCTTAAAGTAACCTAACTAATCACAAATAGGAGGTCGTAATGACTCAATATGAGGAAAACAAGTCCAACATGTATAATGCTACCGATGCGGTTCTAAAAAGCAACGATAGCATTATAGCCGAAGTGCCGGCTTTGGGCGAAGTACACACTGATCTGCAAGCTTTGATCGCAGAGATTGAGGCTAAAAACAGCGAATTAATGACTGTTACGGAGGGGAAAACTTCCGTAAAAAGCAAAGCCATTAATGAGCTGATCACATCTATCGTTCCAATCGCTTCGGCTGTTAAGGCGTACGCTGCACGGAACAAACTGCTGGAATTAAAAGCGGCGGCCGATTATACGGAAAGCGACCTGAAACATTTATCCCACGCAGAACTACCCTTAAAAGTGAAGAGCATTAAAGATGCCGCCCAGGGAGTTTTGGCTTCACTTGCCGGTTACGCGATAACGCAGGCAAAACTTGATCTTGTGGAGATGAAACTTGAGGCATTAAAAAATGCTAAGGGGAGAAAAGACGTAGGATTTACAGATCGGAGCGCAACAAGGCTGGCTCTTACGGAATTATTCGCTAAAGCGGATGAATTACTGAAGGATGAAGCCGACGGTATTGTGGAAGTGTTGAAAGACTCGCACCCCGATTTTTATAACCAGTACCAAGCCGCAAGAATTATTAAAGATCTGGGCGGTTCGCACACAAAACCGGAGGATGAAGATAAGACTCCTCCGCCAACGGATACTACTACTCCGCCGGTGCAGTAAGCATATAAAAACCTCCGGTGTTTTTGAAATGCCGGAGGTTTGAATAACCTAAACGGTTTATTACGGTAAAGATGAGCGAAAAAGAAGTAGACTCAACTGAACGAATAACCCGATAATTTATAAAATTCAAAATGCAAAAACGCTGTCTGTGTTGAGCGGCGGGTTAGGCATTTATTTTATAATAATTTTTCTTCCTTTTTTAGTTTTGGTATTAGTTTTTAATGATTTATAAAGAACCCCTAATCCTTCTATAAGTTCTTCATAGCATAGATCGTTTGTATGTTTCTCCTTTATCAATCCTTGTTTTAATAATTTAGTTATAGATGGTTGAGCGAGCAAAACTCGAAGACGTTCCATAAAATGTAAAAACATTTTTAGTGATCCGAGCAAACTTTCAGCATCCCTTTTAAATGCCCCATAATAAGTATTTGCTTTTGCCAACATTAATGCATAATCTCTTAATGATTCATTCGTAACTAAACGTTTATCATTATTTTTTATTATAGCATTAAAATTCGAATCACGCTGCTTAAGAGTATTATTTACTTCGTGAATATATAATTCAATAAGTTGTTTTGAATATTCTATTTTATTATCCGTAATAGAATTATAAAGATGTATTAGAAACTTTTCATTGAATGGATGATGAAGAGGATTGTTTGAACTAAGATTTGATTTTAAATATGAAATATTGCGACTTGATAAATCTAAGAAAGATTCTTTTATATCTTCATATTTCATCGGAATACTTTTATTGCCATACCTAAAATAAAACTCTCTGTGTTTTTGATAATGGAACATATGTGGTTTATCGTCAGAATTAGGTATTGAAATAAGAAATAGATTCTTATTTCGATAGTCGATTAACTTCATTTCTAAATTCATAATCGTAGGTTCAATACATTCATAAACAAGAGATTGTAATGAATCATAATAGTTGTCATCGACATCTACACCAGTTACCTCTACTGGTTTTCCCATTTCTTCGCGAATGCCAAAAATAATTAACCCACCATTGGAATTTGCAAAACTAGTAATATGCTTAAGCATTTTGATTTTGTCCGAATCATTCAAACCATATAATTCAGATTTATAATCAAGAAATGCCGATTCTCCGATTTTGTATTTAAACAAGTCATCAATGTTATCGTTTGTAATCAATTCAATTGGTAATGAAAATATCGGATATTTTTTATAATTCATATTATTATACCTAAGGGCGTGGTTGCTAAGGTGTAGCCCACAGAAACACTGCAATATTTATTAAATAACTTTTTTTTTACAACGATACTAACATTTATAAACACAGCCTAACAGTAATACAGAAATGGTAGCAAATATTACAACTACACAAATGCCGAATGCGAAAACGCTGCCGCCTTGAGCAACATGTTATAAAGCGTTTTATATTTCGAAATAATTTTCCACACCGAACAATACTTTAATATTGGCAATTGCTTCAGGAGATAAGCCAGACAGACATACTACAGCAAGATTACGAATTGTTCTTGAACAAATAACATAAAATAGATTTTCGGTTCTTCTAAAATTCTCTGGATTGTCAGTAAGCTTAGAGAAATAGGCGTTAAAATCATAATTTCGCCAAGCCGTATCGTCTATAATTACCAATACATTTTCGTATTCAGCCCCTTTTGTACCATGTTTAGTAGAATAAGCCGAATTATCTAGTTGAGTATCGTATAATCTTACAAACTCAATGAAGTTTATTTTCATTAATTCATCATAATGTTCTTTTTTTGTTTCATCCTCAAGATCATATTCAGCCATTCTTTGAGAATAAGACAATATGTTGTTTTCTGATACATAATCGATATACTCTCCAATAGTACAAGAATTCCGAAGATTCGAGATGTTTGACATTATTTCTATAAGATTATGTTTGCTTTCGAAACTGGTTATTTTGTATTGAATTAACTTCAAAAACGATTGAATTCTCTTAGATGTGAATTCTCTATATATTTGTTCAACGTCGAACAAATAATCAACGAATGGACATAATCCTCTATTGTCTTCGTTTTTAATTAAACAATCTCTTCGAGTCTTGTAAAGATTAAATAGTGAGGCAAAGTTATTTTTACTGGCAATTAGGTTGTGAGTTAGGTAGAGTCTTTTAGTTTTGCTATCAACCCAACTGTGATTAATGATTAATTCTCTTTGAACAAATGCATCAAGATTCTCAGAATTGGAAATATTATAAAATACGGCACTTCCATCTAAATTATTTCCAGAAGGAATCTGTTGAATATCATTACGAATCTTATTTAACAATTCTATTACTTTTATTGAGCACCTATAGTTATCATTTTTTGTAATTCTTCGTAAATGATAAGTTTCTGGTATTTGTCCAATCCCAGTTTCATATATTTGTTGCATCTTATCACCAAAAAAACCAATAATAATATTTGGTAAATCAAGCAGATAATCCAATAATATCATTACTGTTTCTTTTTGCGTATCTTGATATTCATCAACCAATATAATTGGGAAAGAATCAGTAGTTATTTTTCTAATTCGTGGGTAGGACGAAAATATTTTTTCTGCAATTATAATTAGTTCATCATGACTAAATTTGCCCTCAGAATAATTGAGAATATTATCATACGTTATTGAAATATTACTTGAATTTAACACTGTAATCGCAGCTTGGTACTTTGAAATTCTTTCTGTAGCATTTTCTCGTTTTTTAACAGCACGAGGAGTGCAACTATCCAATATTTCTTGCTGCTTTTCGAGTCTTTCATTAATCAACTCAATAAATTTAATTTTTAGTTCTTTTTGAAATTTTTTAATCTGATGCCAAAGAAAATCATGTATCGTGCCGACAAAAATTAATTCGTTTTTTTCAGTTCTTTCAATAATTTCATTTTTAGCAACATTTGTATAAGTAATGCAAGCTATTCTTTTGTTCTTCTTTTTAAAATCTTCACTGTTCATTTTTAATGAATATCGCAATGATTCAATTAGTGTCCAAGTTTTTCCACTGCCGGCGCCAGCATCAAGAATAAAACTAGTGTTTGTATTAAAACAATCTTGGATTTCTAGTTCTACTTCGCTAGCCATGTTAAACCTTCTTTAATGTATAGAGGAGTCTGCCATGTGTCGTAATCAACACTCATTAAGTCGAATGCAAAATCAGTTTTTTTCTTATTTCGATCTATATAATCTTGTATTGCATATGATTTGCTTTGAATTACCGCTGAAGAATTATAGACCTCATCATTCAATAAATTATTAATGCTTTTCAAAAGATTTCTTTTGTTAAATATATATTCACTATTCTCAATAATAAAAGCTTCTTCAAAGCTTCTGCCACATTTGAAATCCGTTTCCATTTTTGTCTGATATGCAACACGAATATTATTAACTATTTTTTTGTTTCCATCAATGGACAATAATTCAACTATTTTTTCACAACCAGGAATCCAACTTTTAAGAGCCGCATTGCTAGTAAGTAAATTATCAGCCTCCTTGATTTCAACTTTTTTATAATATTTATCGACTTTCTCAACTGAATCAATGTCCGTTATAATAAGTGTTTTTAGTTCGAGAAATTCTAAAAGCTCCTTGAACTTGTGCATATAAGCACCACCAATTTCGATGGAACTAATGTACTGTTCAGTCAAATTTGTATTTCCCGACTCAACGTCAACTTTGTTTATAAAAATTGGCAATAATAATCTTTCAACAACACCCTCAAACAATATTGCTTTATCGGCAAAAAATAAATCACATTTGCCCAACGTTAAGTATTGTTTTAAAAATTCTATTTTGTCTGAATCTCCTAAAGAGTTGTTAAATTCCATTAAATCTTTCACCAATGTAAATCCTAGACTTTCAGTAAAATAACGTATACAATTAAAATCTGAGTTTGAAATCACATGAGATGAATGAGTTGTCATAATAAGTTGGACTTTGAAATTCTTACTTGCTAAAAACTCATTAATTTTCTTAATAAATACCTCTTGCATCTGAGGATGCATGTGCGCTTCTGGTTCTTCAATGAATATTAATGTTAAATCTCTTTTTTCCTTTTCATGAAGTATTTGATAGCCAAGGATCTCTGAAATTATTGACAATAGATTACTGAATCCAAGACCATTATAATTCTCAGATAATCTTTTTTCATTAAGATTATAATATAATTTAACGTTGTTCTTTAGGAATTCATCTGCTGATAACTCTGATTTAAGTTCTATTTTTTGTTCTTTAATTCCCGGGAAACCAAACATTTGAAAAGAATCTACAAATTCGCTAAAGAAATCAATCAATTTTACATCTATTTCACTATTTGCTTGAGAAATGGCGTTTTCTAATTCAACACTTGCTGGAGCATCATCATTTTTATTTTCATATTGCTTTTGGAAAAAACGCGAAAGTCGAGATTTGTTCTTAACATTAGCATCATCAACATTTCTTTGTGCCTCAATAAAATGGCACCTTAATAGATTATCTAATTCTTTTTGACTGACATTCTCAGTTGCTTCAGTTTCGGATAGCGGGTGTATTGTTATTTTATAAAATGAAATATTACTTTTTATTTGTTCTAGTATTTCTTCATCAACTAAATCCTCTTTTGTGGCTGTGGTTTTAGATATATTGCCATGAATTGCATCAAGAAATTTTTCGGTTGATTCTGGGGCATATTCAAATACTATCGAAATAGTATCTGTTTCATCCAGATTGATAATAAAGGGTTTTATATTATTCCAATCATCTTCATCGCTATAATTAAGTGTAATTATTAATTGAATCTTTGGAATTTCAGATTGAATTTTATTAACGACATGAGTTCTTTCATCACCACTTAGCATTTTTGAGTCATAATACTCTTTGTATAAAGAGATAAATAAATCATGTGTTGACAAGGAGAAATCTTCAAAAGAAAAATCTTTTTTGTAGATAAACTGATTAAAAATGTGAGAAAATGAGGTTTTCCCAGAATTATTTTTACCCACAATAATTGTAGACACTTTGTCAATATTGATACGGATATCCTTTAACATCCTATAGTTTTTAATAACTGCTGAAATAATTTTCATAACTACCCTATATCCATTTTATACTTTAGCTTTATAACGGCGTGGCTTTTCACCCGTCCGCCCATAAAAGCAATGACGACACGAAGAACCAACACCAATAATTTTTAATTAATTTATTTTTTTTAGAACAACCTTAATTACTACGCTTACTTTGCTTAACTAACGCAATAACTTCTCAAATGCCGCTCTGAAAAGAAGCGGTCGGGTGGAAGAGCTTGTTAGGCGCTAGAATTATTTTAATATTACTGGCAACATCTCAAGAAGTTTTTCTTGTATATCAAATGCATCCTCATAAATAATAATTTTATATTCTCTCGGGTAAAACAGTAGTTCTGTTCCTTTCTTGGCTGTAATAATAAAATCTTTTGAAATTCCATTTGCATATCCTAGTTCATAATATACATTGGGTTTATTTTCAGTTAAGTCAATTATTGCTAATCTGCACTTACTTATATGTTCTTTTGCAGTATCCGAAATTTTGTATGATTTCCCTTTCAAGCTTTCTAGATTATAGCATTTGTATGATTTGTCGAACATTTCAACAGATTTTTGAATAGCCGTAAATACCTTTTTTAGTTCAGGATTATCTGGATTAAAAGACATAAGAACGAAAATCAATTTATCATCAATTTCTGGTAGATCCTTATACTTATTTATTAACAAATCAATTAATTGGTGGTAATGGTTAATTGAAGAATTGTTAATCAATATTTCTTTGTAAATATCTGGATGCCGTTGATAGTCCTCATATGCTTGATGAATTTTTTCTAATCTTTCGGCTATATCCTTCTCACTATAATTTTGATTGATTAATCTATCTCGAAGTTTTTCTTCATCTGTATAAACAAATACAGGGACCACATTAATAAAGTAATAATCATTTATTATTTGTTTTATAACGTCTGGATTTCTAACTATAACAAAAACATTTGAATTCTTTTCTAGTAATCTGTCTAGAGTTTCTTTTTTAAACCCATATTGTTTACGATAATAAATATAGACGTAATCAAGATTTGATTTATCAAATGCATCATCTTTAACAAAATTTAAGTCTAGCATAATATCGTCTCGTTTTTCATATTCACGAATTTCTCTTGTCGAAAATTTTATCAAAGCAGTAGAATCTTTACGAGTATTCAATATGTGTTTAATAAGATCAGATTTACCCGTTCCAGATGCCCCATCGATGAGAAATAAATTTTTCATTCTAATATCCTCAAATTAATGACGCCTAACTATTACTTATGCTGCACAGGTTTATTAGTGTGGGAATGATATCCGGCGTGCAGTTGAGGGATATCATTCCAATAGTTCTGTTTTTCACTTTTAATTGCACTATTTAAAAATAGGGGCTGCATGATATCATTCCATTAGCTTTTCAGCATAAGGATTTGAAATTATTGTTTTTCAATAAAGCATTTTTTACAGAATTATTTTTTTGAGGTTCATTGTTTGCGGAATGTAAAAGGGGAGAGGAGATGACCCCGTAAGGAATGAATGTTCTATGTAAAATTAACTCAGAAATAAAGCCACCTATTTTCTTAATTATTTGTACAAACAAACGTAAAAAGGTTTTGGGTAATTACCAAACGCATTGTCGGTTCGGAGAATTAACCTACTCTTTGCAAGTTATTCAAAAAGTAGAGCTCTCTGTTTTAATAAAAAGAGATGTCCGTAATCATTACACTTTTCCAACAAAGCCAATAGCTATATAAAAGCCAAATGCAAAAAAAGTTTGCCCGCCTTTGGCGGGGCGGCTGTGTTGAGAGGCGGGTTAGGTTGAAACTGGTTTATTTAACACATCTTTGTTCATAAAAATCTTTTGAACCAGCATAACCTAATTCGAATGCTTTTTTCATATCAGCGCATCCCTCATCATATTTTTTTTGAATACTGTATTTCAATACACCAAGATTATAGAGAGGATAAGCATCAGTGCTATCGAGACTAACCGAATGTGTTAAATCATCATAAGCTTTTTTGAATTCCATATTCGTGAAGAAAAAACCCCCTCTTTGATTATAACCAAATGGGCTATTGGGATTAATTTGGATGCATTTATTAAAATAATATAATGCGGAATCCTTTTCTTCCATTGCATTATAACAATTTCCTAATAATGCAAAAGCAAGCTCATTTTTAGGTTCTATAGTAATTGCTTTTTTATAATCGTTTATTGAACTTGAATATTCTTGAGAATTCATAAAATATTCTGCACGATACAAATAACCATCATAATGTAGACTATCAATGCGTAAAAGTTTATTCAGGTTATTTAAATAATCATCATATTTTTTTAATCCATCCATTGACAATATCTTTAGAAATAATGCTTCCTTATAAAGGGAATCAATGGTTAAAGCTTTGTCACAATATTTTATAGCTTCAGCTTTTAAGTTATTGTTAAAGTTATATTTTGCTGATGTCAGATAATTAGTTTTTATCTCTTCATCATCTGAATTATTTCGGCATGATGACCAAAGAAATAATGATATAAATATTATGAAAATCTTTGAAATAATAACGGATATAAATAGACTTTTTGAATTCATTTAATTATTCAACCTAACGTTGTTGCCGCTAACCGGCGCCCCAGAACAGGAATGCCGCTTAAAAACAACTGCCAATAATTTTTAATTTATTTATTTATTTGAACAAACTTTATTACTACGCCTACTTTGTCAACCAATCCCAATAACCACACAATTGCCACTCTGAAAAGAAGAGGTCGGGTGGAAGAGCGGGTTAGCTAGCACTTTGTATTTTATTTATTTTTGGTCTCAACAAATAAAGCAATCCTAAACCAAAAACAAATAATGCTACGTTTATTAATAATGCTTTCCAGAAATCAGTTGGCTCCCATTTTATACCTTGGCTCCAATACCAAGCCTCTTTCAATTTCCCGACACTAGAGATTATATACATTGTTGATAATAGAATAACAAGTATTAGCCATGTAATGAGTCGGTTAAAAAAGAAATGAATAAGAAGTAATATTGTCGGAATACACCACAATAAAACATAAGACACACCAAGACTACTTTTTGTAAATGGATATTGCAACAAACTATTAACACAAGCAAAAGAATACAATATTGCTATCAATAAAAAGACCAACCTATTAAAGCTATTCCTTTTATTTGATATTAATTTTATGGCAAAATGATTCATAATATACTTTGCTAGCTAACTATTACTTATGCTGCACATGTTTATTAGTGTGGGAATGATATCCAGCGTGCAGTTGCGGGATATCATTCCAATTGTTTTATTTATTAAAAAATGACTGTTTATTAAATTATTATTATTTGCCGGTTCATTGTTTGCGGAATGTAAAAGGGGAGAGGGGAAGACCCCGTCTGGAAAGAATGTTCTATGTAAAACTAACTCAGAAATAAAGCCACCTATTTTCTTAATTATTTGTACAAACAAACGTAAAAAGGTTTTAGGTAATTACCAAACGCATGGTCGGTTCGGAGAATTACCGTACTTATGTTCCAATTTCCAGAAAAACCAATGAGAAAAAAGATTACCCGCCTTTACCGGGACGGTCCGGCTGGGACGCGGGTTTGGCATAATTAAGCCTATTTAATCAAAAAATAATGTCTTTCGGATTCTCAAATTCATCAATCGGGACAAAACCTCCAACAAGACTCGGGATGACATTTATTCCAATTATTTTATAATCCTCAATTTTAAACCGTACCATTTCATTAGTTTCTTTTGAATTTTTATCGCACAAATAAAAAGAAGCAATAAAGTGTCTTTTGTCTATACGATTATATGATACTATAGAAATATGATTATGCCTTTTTTGGTATTTTAGAAATATTGAAATATACTCACACTCCCAAATCAATTTATCAATATTTATATCTACTATATCGTTGTTACATATAATCCTTTTATCGGTGTTGTTATTACGGTAATTGCGAAATGAAACAACTGTATCTCTATAAATTCTCTCCTTAATATTAAATCTAATCTTTTCATTATAGCAGTGTATTTTTTGTTTATCTACTATCGTTTGTGCAATATAAATCGCATTTGAAAAGGTTAATAAAACAGAGAACAAAAATAATTTTCTAATCATAATTATCTTTTTTTACATGCCTAACGATGTGTTATGTTAAAATGCAACACTGACATATTAATTATTAAATATCTCAATATCCAATTTTCAAAATTCAAAATACAATAACGCCAACATTGCATAACCAAAATAGACTGTGCGTCTCTGGTTGGGCCGTTGTGTTGAGCGGGTTATATTCATTTATAATAAAATTTATTTATAAATTCTTCCAATTAGCATCATATCAATCTTCTATTGCCTCAACACCTTCTTTTTTAAGTTTTGCTAATCCGTTTTTCATTGCTTTGAGTTGTTCCGGTGAGTGCCCTCGCCAAATAGTAACCTCGCCAACAACTTTAACCCGTTGTTTTGAGCGGTAAGACATTGTTGGATTACCAGGAAATTTTTTATCCGTTAAATTGGGATCATCCTCGATAGGACCCGTTGCCTCTACTAAATAAATTCTTTCACGTCCTTCGCCTAAAGCGAGTTCAGCTCCCCAAATAGCTGCATCCAAAGTAGCTGTTAGATAAATATATTTTGCTTTTCTATTTTGTCCAAAGTTTGAGTTAAAACCGACTTCAATAAATTTACCAATTTTTATATCAGCTTTTGTCCCGTGGAAAAAAGTTTGGGTAAAAGGACTTTGTATAGATTCATCTGATTTGTTTTCTATTTTATTTACTACTGTAGTCATATATTTATTTCCACCTCTGTATTAACAAACTATCATTTTATTCATAACTTATTTCAATAAACTAAGTTTATAACGCCGTTGCGCCTAACGTGCAGCCCACAGCAGGGAAGACAAGTAAAAACACAAAAGCCAAAATTAAAAAATCACAAAATCGCCAAACCCAAAATGGCAGGCGGGGTTGAGGCGCTCGTTAGGCAATTGAACTATTCTTCCAAATAAATTCTATTATAATCTGAAAATTCTGTTTCGATTAATTTATTGGCAATAATTTCTTTAGCTAATTCGAAATCAACAACATAATTACAAACTTCCATAGTACCGTTTCCAATGCTTCCACCATCACAATGACCCAAACCAGTCCATCCAAGAGTTTCATTCATTTGATTTTCCAAACGATGTCTTTTTTCTAAATCTTCTTCTGTCCCCATACCATCGATGGAATATTCAATGATCAATCTATTTTGTTCATCATCTTCTATGGGTTGAAAACCTTTGCTTATCAATTCATCAATTTCTTTTTGAATTATTGTTTCAGCTTTTTTGAACATAGAAGACTTTATAATTTTTGATTCACCTTTTTCACCTAATTTTCCCCAATGAACAGTATGAGTTCCATTTTCATTATCCCAAGTTTCCCAATATTCTTTTTTGTTATCTGTAAATTTATAAAGTTTAAACATAATTGATTTACCTATTGCCTAACTATTACTTATGCTGCACATGTTTATTAGTGTGGGAATGATATCCGGCGTGCAGTTGCGGGATATCGTTCCAATTGTTTTATTTATTAAAAAAACACTATTTATTAAACTATAATTATTTGCCGGTTCATTGTTTATGGTATGTAAAAGGGGAGAGGAGAAGACCCCGTCTGGAAAGAATGTTCTATGTAAAACTAACTCAGAAATAAAGCCACCTATTTTCTTAATTATTAGTACAAACAAACGTAAAAAGGTTTTGGGTAATTACCAAACGCATTGTCGGTTCGGAGAATTACCACAGTTGAGTTCCAATTTCCAGAAAAGCCAAATGCAAAAAATGATTACCCGCCTTTAGCGGGGATTTTTAATTATTTATCCACCCCTGGTTGATTAAAGAGGTAAGGCCACACTACTATGATCCTTGACTCTCCAACCAGGCAATTGCATCAGTAGTATTCTCAAAAAGCTTGACAGTTGCCCCACGATTTAATGCAACTAATTCAATAAATAGATGTTCGTCAAATATAGGTGGTTTGGCCACATACGCAGCTCTATATACTTTTTTCATGCTAATTCTTGAAGTCTTCAAGAATTCTGCCGCAACACTTTTACTGTATTGGTAATAATCGGCTACTGATGGTGCACCAGTAAGCTCGAGACAGTCGACCAAGATGCGAGTGGCTCCAAATGAATCCGCAGTTGCAAGTGCTTTCGGAATTGTATCAATTGCGTCTTGTACAGAAAAAACACCGGTTGCCTTCACAAACATATAGTTCTGTCGCATTTCGAAAGACAAAGTAATTTTCATAAGTTCCTTTTTTCCATATGATTGTTTTCCTTTACACTATAAATGTTATAATACCATTAATTATTATGTCACGGCTTAACGGCATGTTATGTTAAAAACCAACATTGCCGTATTAATTATTTAAAGATTTCCATTCTCGTTTTATAAATAAAACGAACCATTTAATTATTAAGAACATTTTAGTCAAGCATCCGAGATTTTGGTTGTTTAAGGGATTCTATTTTTCCCTTGACTTTTTACTTATTAAAGAGGTTATGTAGCTTTTAAGAGTATTCTTAGGAATTTATTCTAGATAATTCTTTTAATCCAATAAATACTATAAGGTCTCCAGCATCACCAGGATAAACACCTTGAGAATTGGTAACTTTCTCAGAAATTGCTGATAAATAAGTTGCATGTAATTCTGTTAGGCACGGAACAAAACCAGAAATAAGATACTTAAGATCATTTTTTTCACCATATTCTTTAATTTTTTTTGAATCAATTTTCATTGATTCTTCATCGTTTGGATTGTTCCATGACCATTCCCAAGTTTTATTACGTTTATGCCAACTACCAAATATTTGTCCTTTAGCTTCAACAAGAGAATTTGTATCAAAATATAAACGGAAAATTCCAGAATATTGATCAAATTCCCATCTTTTGAAATTAGAAAATCCCCAAATATTATTTAATTCGTCGATGTTTTTGTTATGTTCAAGTATGGACTCCGATAAGAATTTATCAGTTTCTGGTGAAAGATCATCAATTAAATCATATTTCCTTTTTTTAAAGAATTGAAACATTATTCTTTCCTTCATAAATGATTTTTAAAGTTACATAACGGCGCTGCTGCTATGCCGCAACCCAGAAAGCTTCGTCGGGTTAGTTACAACCGCCATATTTATTTAATCGTTTACTTATTTAGAACCGTTAGCACAATACTGCCGAACGAAAAACAAAACCCGAAAACACCAAATCCACCGATCCATTGAAACGGTCGTGGTTGAGGTGCATGTTAGGGTTTTTTAAATTTAATTTAATTTTTCCATAATTTTTCTTGTATATAAAAATATTCGCATACCAGAAACCATTGACGCTATCATTGGAAAACCAAAAAATAAAATTAATGCCATAACAGGAGCATCGTCCCCACTTTGATAACTGATTAAAGATAAAATATATGGAACAAATGATATTATTAATAGGAAAGCAGCGGAAGTTAAAAATGGTATTTTATCTTTTCTAAAAATTAATGAACAAATCAATATTGCGGTTATTAATAAATATTGAAAACTAAAAACGATGATTATAAATCTATTTTCTTCCTCAGCATAATGAAGCAAGAATAAAAAACTAATTCCAAATAATATCAAAGACCAAATGAGCGAAAGAATAGAATAATATTTTATAGTTTTATTAATTTCATTCTCTGATACATTAACCCTGTATATCAAGATTATAAAACCAATACAACTTAACGGAGAAAAAAGAGGTAATAAAACAAAAAGATTCATAAAAAAGCCAAAGCCCTAACTTTTGCTTATACAGCACTGAATTATTGATTTTGGAATGAAATCCGGCGTGCAGCTGCATGATATCATTCTAATTGTTTTGTTAATTAAAAAAAGACTATTTATTAAACTATTATTATTTACCGGTTCATTGTTTGCGGAATGTAAAAGGGGAGAGGGGAAGACCCCGTCTGGAAAGAATGTTCTATGTAAAACTAACTCAGAAATAAAGCCACCTATTTTCTTAATTATTTGTACAAACAAACGTAAAAAGGTTTTGGGTAATTACCAAACGCATGGTCGGTTCGGAGAATTAACCTACTCTTTACAAGTTATTCAAAAAGTAGAGCTCTCTGTTTTAATAAAAAGAGATGTCCGCACTCATTACACTTATATTCCAATTTATGATATGAAATTGGAGAACTGATGATTACGAGCGAAGTTTCTTCTTCATGAATATTCTTCCCGGTTTTTGTAATGTTTTTGCTGTTACAATTTGGACATTTCTTTGTATCCCGCAATGAAAAATATATTGTTACTGAAATAACTATAACAGCGAAAAGAATGAAGAGTAGTATTTCCATTTATTTTACCTCGCTAAATAATTGACAGAAGAAGAAAAAGTTAAATAACTTATGCACATTAAAACTATTATGTCACATAATTGAATTGCCCCGACATTTATGTGGGGGATCAAATTACTACCGAGAATTAGGCTTTAGCCAAATTCTACAGCTATTTTGGCTAAAGCCATTCACATTTTTTTGTTTATTATCCCACGAGCTAAAGCTCGTGGCTATAAATAGTTTAATAATGCGTAAGGTGACTTATCAATTACTATTTATGCCGTGACGCTTTGAAGATTCCTCCGCTAAATCCGCTTATTCCAATCATAAAACCAAAGTCATACCATAACCCGCTATTCGGGAATTGATAGATGCGGTAATCGGTAAACAAACTTACAAAAAATGCAACGGGGGCAATAAAGCCGTGTAATAATCCGTGGAAAAATCCGGGTGCGCCCGGCGTAGCGGGCAGCGGTTGATGCGCGCAGCCAAAGAGTAAGAAAGTAATTAATACCATTGAAAGGAAAACCAAAATTGAACTTGATGACTTCATATTTTCTCCTTTTTACTTTTCGCGCAACTAAAAATGAAAAGAGTGTTAATAATTCAAATACGATTTAGAGTAAGTGTACGGTCACGATCACGATCATGATTAAGTTAAGATTACATGAAGAACATGGATTATAGGTACGAACAAACGTAAAAAGGTTTTGCTTAATTACCAAAGAGTTAATGAAAATATTCCACGGTTTTGAGACGGAGGTATAAAAGCTTTTCTGAAACAGAGTTTCGCGCCGGTTAAGCAGGTGGTGGAGTTTAAAAAATTCCATTGTTTTTTTTCAAATAAAAATTATTAATTTAGACCATAACAAATTGCTCTGTTTTGTTGAATATTCAATTCATTAACTAAATGAGGTGTCCAATGTCTCATAAGAAAAAAAAGAAGCAATCGGGGAAGAAGGATCGGAAAGAAGAGTTTGACATTCTTGATGAAGAAGTAGAAACTGATACTCCGAAAGAAGGTTCAAAAGTTGATAAGAAGTTTTACAACAAAGAACTTGTCCGTTTGAGTGTTGAACTTGTAAAACTTCAGGAGTGGATAAAGCATAAGGGGTTAAAGGTCGTCGTCATATTTGAAGGACGGGACGCAGCCGGAAAAGGGGGAACCATCAAAGCCATCACACAATTTCTTAACCCCAGAATATGCCGCGTAGTTGCTCTCGGTACCCCAACCGAAAAAGAGAAAACACAGTGGTATTTCCAGAGATACACTCCTCATTTACCAGCCGCCGGTGAAATGGTCTTTTTTGATAGAAGCTGGTACAACCGTGCAGGTGTTGAAAAAGTAATGGGATTTTGCACCGAAGAGGAATACAAAGAATTTTTAAGAAGTTGTCCCGAGTTTGAAAGGATGATCATCCGGTCTGGAGTGATCTTGATAAAATATTGGTTTTCCGTTAGTGATGAGGAACAGGAAAAACGATTTACGGAAAGAATAAATAATCCCACCAAGCGCTGGAAGATAAGTCCGATGGATCTACAATCGCGCAGCCGCTGGGTTGAATATTCAAAAGCGAAAGATGATATGTTCGCGTTTACGGATATTAAACAAGCACCCTGGTATGTGGTAAATTCAGATAATAAAAAGAAAGCCAGGTTGAATTGTGTCTCCCATTTGCTCAGTTTAATTCCATACGAAGATATTCAAAGAGAAAAGATTGAACTACCGCCAAAACAAAACGACATCGGTTACGTTCGTCCGCCCCTTTCAGATCAAAGTTTTGTTCCGGAAACTTATTAAAAAACCTTACAATAAATTTCATAAAAAAAGTGCTGTTCAAAAGGACAGCACTTTTTTTTACTCTTTCTAAAATCTATTCTTTAATTATCGTCATCCACAAACATTACCATAATTGCCGCTGCGAACATAGAAATACCGCCAAGTATAAGGGCGTAAATTGCATGATCGGCAAAAAGATTCTTTACAAAGAAACCGAGAATTGCCGCTGCGGTAATTTGGGGAATAACTATAAAGAAGTTGAAAATTCCCATGTAAACACCAAGTTTATTCTTTGGTAAAGAACCGGTTAGAATTGCGTAGGGCATCGCAAGAATAGAAGCCCAGGCCAATCCGATCCCAAGTTCCGAGATCAATAACAGTTTTGGATCTTTAATAAAATAAAAAGAAGCCAATCCGATTCCACCGCAAACTAAGCTTATCATGTGAACAGTTTTTCTGCTGGTTCGGTTTGCAAGCCAGATTAAAAGAAAAGCCATAACTGCGGCGAACCCGTTATAAACAGCCATCAATACGCCAACCCAATCGGCACCTTGATTATATAAAGCCGATGAAGTGTCCGTTGCGCCGTAAATATGGCGTGTAACTGCCGGAGTTGTGTAAATCCACATTGCAAAAAGTGCGAACCATGAAAAGAATTGAACGTAGGCAAGTTGGATCATGGTTTTCGGCATTTTGTAAAGGTCGTTAATAACTACAACAAGTCCGCTTTCTTTTTTAGAGGATTTGGTTAGGTATCCAACGAGGAGTTGAATAATTCCAAAGACGGCAACGCCGCCAAAGAAAACGCCGAGACCGTAATCCATATAAATAAAAAAGTAGAAAGCGAGAAATAAAACCACACCGGTTATTAACCAGAGAAATCCGTTTTTATAAAAACGAGTGGGTGAAATCAATTCTTCATCTCTCACCAAGCCGGGATTATTTTCAATCTCTTCTTTATTGAATTGTTCCATTTCTTCAGGTGAATATTCTTTTGATTTTACGACCGTCCAAATAACAGCTAAAAGAAAAACAGCACCGCCGATATAAAATGAAAATCTAACCGAAGGGGGAATCTCACCTTGAAGGGCAGTGTTACTTATTCCAAACCAATTTGTCATAACATAAGGAAGTGCTGAGGCAACAATAGCTCCCGTTCCAATGAAAAAACTCTGCATCGAAAATCCGATAGTTCTTTGATCAGGAGGGAGCATATCACCAACAAATGCTCGGAATGGTTCCATAGAAACGTTGATTGACGCATCCATTATCCACAACATTCCGGCGGCTACCCAAAGAGCGGGAGAATTAGGCATAATTAGTAACGCAAGAGAAGCGAGAATCGCACCGACTAAAAAGAAAGGTCTTCTTCTTCCAAAGCGGTTCCAGGTTCTATCACTCATATGTCCGATAATCGGTTGAATGATCAGTCCGGTAACGGGCGCCGCGATCCAGAGAATAGGGATCTGATCGATACTTGCGCCGAGGGTCTCAAATATTCTACTAACGTTTGCGTTTTGAAGAGCGAAGCCGAATTGAATCCCTAGAAATCCAAAACTCATATTCCATATTTGCCAAAAAGAGAGAGCCGGTTTTTTCATATCTGATTCCTTTGCCGTTTGATAAAAAGAAACTTTCTTTTGTAATTTGAGACAAAAATTAATTGATTTTTCCATGCCGTGCAATTTTAAATAGTGAATTAGATTAATAAAAGTGTTATGATAAAACTTAAAGATATTCTAACTCGAGTTTCAACAACTGCGTATTCGGCTTTCTTTTTCTCTCCATTAAAAAAAGGAAATGAAGAATCGTACTTGTTTTTGGAACCGGAAAGGATTCACGTTCTCAACAATCTTCAGAATGTGGATAATTTTCTTTCGGTTTTGGATGAAGTACATGAAAAAAAACTTTTCGCTTATACAATCCTCCCCTATGAATTGGGATTCTTATTTGAGAAAAAGTTAAGAAAACTGCTGACAAAAAAAGAGGAGCGGGCGATTCTTGGAAATGCGATCATAGTAACGTTCAACAAAAGAAAAGCAAAAAGAATAAAAACTTCGGATATTGATTTTAGTGGAATTGAAGAGACAAAATTTACTATTTCCAATTTCAAGTTGAATGAATCGCGTAAATCTTTTGCAAGTAAAGTTGAAAAGATCAAAAACCAAATTGCAGAAGGGGAGACCTATCAAGTTAATTTAACATCAAAAGCGGAATTCAATTTTGCCGAAAGCGTTGAAGGGTTGTTTTGCGATTTACTATTAAAACAATCTGCTGAATATTCGGCTTTTATTAATCTGCCTGATAAAAACGTTCTTTCCTTTTCTCCGGAATTATTTTTTAAGTTGGAAGGGAAATCGGTAACTGCAAAACCGATGAAAGGGACTGCCTTCCGCGGAAAAAATATTGAAGAAGATTTGTTAACAAAAGAAGAACTCTTTTTAAGTGAAAAAAATCGGGCAGAAAATTTGATGATCGTTGATCTTTTGCGGAATGATCTCGGAAAGATCAGTCGACAAAATAGCGTAACAGTTAAAAAACTTTTTGAAGTTGAGAAGTATGAATCACTGTTTCAGATGGTCTCTGCCATCAAAAGCAGGCTGAAGCAGAAGGCAAAACTTTCGGATTTGATAAAAAATATTTTTCCATGCGGTTCAATTACCGGAGCTCCCAAAATCAGAACGATGGAGATTATCCACCGGTTGGAAAAAAATCCTCGCGGAATTTATACCGGTTCGATCGGGTTGCTGCTTCCCGAAAAAAGTATTTTTAATATTGCAATAAGAACCGTAGAAATTAATAAAGGAAATAATTCGGGAGATATTGGGCTTGGAGCCGGTATAACGTGGGGGAGCAAAGCAAATGAAGAATACGACGAAGTTCTTTCAAAAGGGGCGTTTGTAACCGAGCCTTCACATCAATTTGAAATATTTACATCTCTTCTTTATGAAAGGGGGAAAGTTTTTTTACTCAAAGAACATTTAGACCGGCTTAAAAAATCGGCTGATTATTTTTTGTTTTTCTTCAACCGTGGAAAAATTGAAGAGGAGTTGAATAAATGTGTCAAAACATTAAGTGTTAAAAAACGTTACAAGGTAAAAGTCTCGATCAATAAATTCGGTAGAATTTCGGTTAACGTGAATGAACTAAATAATGCATCAATCAATGCTGCACGAGTTGTGATCTCTTCAAAAAAGATTGACGAGCAAAACCGCTTTCAATATTACAAAACGACAAATCGAAAAATCTATGATTCCGAATTGGCAAAATATCGGAATAAAGGATTTGATGAAGTTTTGTTTTTAAATCAGAAGAATAATCTTGCCGAAGGGGCAATCACCAATTTATTCTTACTTCTAGGTGATAAATGGAAAACTCCTCCGATCAGTGCCGGAGTTCTTGATGGTATTTACAGAAATCATTTTATAAAAAAACATCAAGTAAATGAAGAACCACTTACAATTGATGACTTGAAGAGAGCAAAAAAAGTCCTTCTAACCAATTCGGTCAGGAAGATCATTACTGTAAGAGAAATAGTTTACTATGAAAAAACGATATTCGTTTCCAAATGAATTACGGAAAATAAATTATTTTTTCTATCTTTAAATAAAGAAAGAGAAAACTATTCATGACCGAACAGATTGACAATATTATTTCCAGAAAAAAAGATCACCTTGAGTTATGCAAAACAGATGAAGTCAATTTTAAGGAAAAAACTTCCGGTTTTGAGCAGTATGATTTTCTCCACTCTGCGATTACGGAAGTGCAAATTGAAAAAATCGATCTATCAAAAAAATTATTCGGTAAAAAAGTATCCTATCCATTTCTAATTTCGTGCATGACCGGCGGGACCGCAGAGGGTGAAAACATCAATCTGCAATTAGCTGAGGTTGCGGCTGATTTAAATATTCCACTGGGATTGGGAAGCCTTCGCTTTGCTCTTGGAACAAATAATTTTGATGACCATTTTAAACAAATCCGCAAAGCTGCTAAAACGGTTCCTTTGCTTGGCAATATCGGTGGAGCACAAATCACAAAAATGAAATATCACAAACCACTTCTCCACCTGTTAAATAAAGTTGGAGCAGATAGTCTGGTAATTCATTTAAATCCTTTGCAAGAGCTTTTGCAACAAAACGGTGATGCCAACTTTACCGGGATTCGAAGATCACTTGAGAACCTGGTAAAACAAATCGATATACCAGTTATTGTAAAAGAAGTTGGTTCCGGGATATCAAAAAAATCCGCCCAAATTCTTTTGGAATTAGGTGTGAAAGGAATCGATGTAGCCGGTGCAGGTGGTACAAGCTGGGCTGGTGTTGAGATCCTCCGGAACAAACAATCAGTTGAAAATCCATTTTGGGATTGGGGTTTGCCCACAAGTTATTGCATCCGGACAATTTCTGAATTAAAAAAGAAAAATAAATTCGTTTTAATTGGTTCGGGCGGCGTGAATACTTCATTCGAAGTTGCAAAAGTATTGGCGCTTGGGGCTGATTTTGCAGCATCCGCAAAAATGATTTTACAAACTCTTCTTAAAGAAGGTCAAGCCGGAGTAATAGGGTTAATCAATAACTGGTTTGAAGATGTTAAACGTATAATGTTCTTAACCGATTCACAAAATTTGCGTAGTTTTGGGAAGGAAAAATTAATCTTAAAAAAGGACTACTTTGATCTCTGAAAAAGAATTTAATTCTTTAATTGAAAAAGAACGAAAATTAATAAACACTAAACTGAAGTCGGTTTTAGCAAAGAGAAATCCGCGTTCTTTGTATGAACCATCGGATTATATTTTAGCTGATCAAGGAAAAAGAATTCGACCATTATTGGTGCTTCTTACTGCAAAAGCAGTCGGAGGAAATTCCGCTAAAGCATATAATGCGGCGTTGGCAGTTGAGATGCTCCATAATTTTACTCTTGTTCATGATGATATCATGGATAACGCCGATAAACGCCGGAATAAGTTAACGGTCCATATAAAATATGATGTGAACACCGCTATTCTTGCAGGAGATGGTTTGCTTGCAGTAGCTTATGAGTACTTGTTAAAAAATTTGATTATTCCTGGAAATGAAGTTGTTAAATCATTTACAAAAGGGTTAGTTGAAGTTTGCGAAGGTCAAAGTCTTGATAAAGAGTTTGAAATAAAGAAAGTTGTGTCGATAGAAGAATACCTGGTAATGATCTCAAAAAAAACTGCCGCCATGATCGAGATGTGTTGCGAAATAGGAGCGAGAATTGGCGGAGGTTCTTCAAGTCAAATAAAGGCACTTACTCGTTTTGGTAAAAATCTTGGGATTGCTTTTCAGATACAGGATGATCTTCTCGATATTGCGGCAGATGAAGTTGAGTTTGGGAAAAAAATCGGTGGAGATTTAATTGAGGGGAAAAAAACATTTCTTTTTTTAAAAGCATTGGAAAAATCAAACGGGAAAGATAAAGCCGCCTTACAAAAAATAATTGTAAACAAAGGAATTCAACCTGATGAAGTTGAAAAATATAAAATGCTTTATCAGAAACTCAATGTATTAAACGATGCAAAAAAGGAAATTGTCGTTTATACTCAAAAAGCACTTCGTCAGTTGAATCAACTTAAAAATGTAAATGATAGACAACTCCTAACATTTCTGGCATATTCACTTATTAAGAGAAAATATTAATGATTGAGACTACAGTTAAAATAGTTAACAAAGCAGGGCTCCACACTCGTCCGGCAGCAACGATTGTTAAACTCGCCTCGAAGTACAAATCCGAGTTTTTTATCTCTAAGGATGGGTTACACATTAATGGCAAAAGTATTATTGGTGTAATGACTTTAGCCGCTGAAATGGGGAGTGAACTAATACTTTCATTTGAAGGAGTAGACGAACAAGAAATGAATGACGAAATATCCGGTTACATCAGAGGAGGCTTTGACGAGTTGTGAAAGGATTAAAAGAAATATTAAAACATTCCAGTAATTATCTTACGGGAATTGCGGCTGCCCCGGGTTTAACAATCGGGAAAGCTTACGTTTTTACAAAAGAAGTTTTGGAGATCAATCATAACCAGATTACCGATATTGAAGATGCAATACTTCTTTTTAATGAGGCTTTAGAAAAATCTCAAAAAGAATTAAAAAAGATATTTGGTTTTGCCAAAGAAAAAATGGGGGATGTTCGCGCTGCGATCTTTGAAGCACATTTAATGATTTTGGATGATCCGGTGCTACTTGAAAATATTACGTCACGTATTCGAAAAGAAAAAAGATTTCCTGAATTTATTGTTGATGACGAGATTTCTAAATACCAGCAACTGATGTTTGGTGCAACCGAACATTATATGAAAGAACGGGCTTTAGATATCGAAGATATTAAAAACCGGATCATTAGAAATCTCCAAAAGAAAAGATGGCAGTCTAAAATTCCTCTTGATGCAATTGTTGTAAGTGGAAATTTAACTCCAGCAGATACTATACTTTTTACAAAATCATCGTCTGTCGGTTACATAACTGATCATGGGGGACTTACTTCACACGCAGCAATTATCGCTCGATCGTTAAACCTTCCGGCTGTAGTAGGAACTCATGATGCAAGTGAAAAAATCAAAGATGGCGATCTCCTTATCATTGATGGATTTCACGGCATTGTTTTTATCAATCCAGATGAAAATCAAATAAAATATTTTACGCAAAAAATTAACCATCTTGCCGAGATCAACAAGGAGTTACAAGGATTAAAAGATCTACCGGCAGAAACTTTTGACGGAAGAAAAATACATCTTCTCTCAAATGTTGATGTGACAGGTGAAGTTGATTTACTTATTTCAAATGGGGCCAAGGGAATAGGTTTATTCCGAACCGAACAAATTATTGAAGACATTGGAGAATTTCCTGATGAAGAAGAGCAGACAAAAATATATTCTGCTTTAGCAAATAGAATTTATCCGGAAAATGTAACCATTCGCGCATTCGATATCGGAGGAGATAAAGTCCGCCAATTTGATCTCCAGGAAGCAAATCCATTTCTTGGATTGCGCGGCATCAGACTGTTAATAGAAAACGAAAATCTGTTTAAAGTCCAAATTAAAGCTGTGCTACGGGCAAGCGTTCATAAAAATGTTAGTTTTATGATTCCCATGATCTCTACGATCCAGGAAATAAAAAAGTCTAAAGCATTGATCGAAGAATGCAAAGCCGAACTTCAAAAATTAAAAATACCGTTTGACCCCCATTTAAAGATTGGAATCATGATTGAAGTTCCGTCCGCAGCGGTTATGGCCCGTGATTATGCTGCTGAAGTAGATTTCCTTAGTATCGGTACAAATGATCTAATTCAATATTTAATGGCTGTTGATCGTGGAAATGATTACGTTTCAGATCTGTACCAAGAATTTCATCCTTCGGTCGTTAGAACGATATCTCATATTGTGCTGGAAGGGAAGAAATCAAATGTTACAGTTAGCATTTGCGGTGAAATGGCGGCCGATACACTGGCCGTTCCTTTACTTGTTGGTCTTGGCTTGGATAGTTTAAGTGTCTCTCCATCAGCATTACCTTCGGTTAAAAGAACCATACGATCATTGAATTATGAAAAAGCAAAACACTTAGCCGAAGAATGTTTACAACTATCTTCGGAAGAAGCCATAATAAAAACCATTGAAAAATTCTTTAAAGATAATCTTATCCAACGAACAAGGAACATTTTATGACCATTTCTGAACTAGTGAAAAAATACGATCCGGAGAATCAATTTGATGTATTGAAAAAGAGTTACGAACAAATAGAGTATGCGAAGAACAATACTTACAATCTTTCTAAAATCGATGTTTCGAAGATTAAAAATATAATCGTCACCGGATTAGGTGGGTCGGCAATCAGCGGTGATTTGATGCTTAATTTTTTGCAGAATGAAATCTCTTTACCGTTTCAAGTCAATAGAAATTATTCGTTACCGAATTATGCAGATTCTTCAACGCTTTTACTAGCCTCCTCTTATTCAGGAAATACAGAAGAAACCATTTCTGTTTTGAATGAAGCGCTAAAAAGAAATTGTCAAATAATCTGTTTAACTACCGGTGGAACTATAAAAGAAATTGCTGAGCGAGAGCAACTTGCTGTGGTGATTTTGAAAAAAGGATTTCAACCGCGTTACTCTTTAGGGTTAAGTTTTTTCAGTTTGTTGATAACCTTACAAACTTTGAAACTTGTTACCACAGAGGGGGATATAATTGATAAAATTATTTCTCTTTGGAAAAAAAGGGGGACTGAATTCTCGACAGAAGACAATTTGTCATACCAACTAGCGGAAAAACTTATCGGGTTTGTCCCGGTAATTTATTCTACCTCGGACTTAACTTCCGCTGTCGGCAATAGGTTTAAATGTCAATTAAACGAAAATTCAAAAGTGCATGCATTCAATAATGTATTCCCGGAACTGAATCACAACGAAATTATTGGATGGGAAACGTATGATGACCGTATTGCAAAATTGAAAGCTGTTTTTATTGAAGAAGAAACAACACATCCGCAAATTAAAAAACGCTTTAAAATAACGGGTGAATTACTGCAAAAAGCTGGAGTTGAAATCATCTCGCTTTCAAGTTCAGAACTAACTTTTCAAGAACGGCTACTCGATTTAATCTATTTAACTGACTGGATATCTTATTATCTCGCAATTCTCAGAGGAAAAGATCCAAGTGAAATTGAGTACATTCATCTGCTTAAGAAGAGACTGACAGACTAATTAATAAAATTATTTTTAAATAACACAATCGAAGAAAACATTAAAGAATATGAAGATTTTAGCAGAAGAAGAATTATTAAATATATTTAAAAAAACTGAAGCACTTTTAAGCGGTCATTTCCTTCTAACCTCAGGGAGACACAGCAATGTTTATTTTCAATGCGCCAAAGTTTTGCAATATCCGGAATACAATAATGCTATATGTACAGTTATAGCAAATCATTATAAAGATGTTGAGATTGATGCGGTGATAGCTCCGGCTATCGGTGGAATTGTTGTCGGGCAGGAAGTTGCGCGTCAATTAAACAAAAAATTTATCTTTGCTGAAAGAGAAGACAAAAAACTTTCTTTGCGCCGCGGTTTTTCAATAGAAAAAGGGGAACGAATCTTAGTTTGTGAAGATGTGGTCACTACCGGAGGTTCTGTTTTTGAAGTTATCGAAATAGTAAAACAAGCAGAGGCAATTCCCGTTGGTGTTGGATTTATTGTTGATCGGAGCAACGGCAAAGTTCAGTTTGGAGTTCCGCAGAAGAGTGTTATTTCTCTTGAAGCAATTTCTTACGAAGCTGAAAATTGTGATCTTTGTAAAAAGAATATTCCTTTTATTAAACCGGGATCAAGGAAGATCAAATGATCGAGCACTTGTTGGAGCATTTTAGATCATCCCTTAATAATGATTTGATGTATATCAGCATCGTAAGCGTTGCTGTTACGGTTCTAATAATCGTTGTGGGGAAATTATTGTCCTTAACTCTTCGGAAAATAATTCAGCCGATTGTTGACCGTTCCAAAACTAAATTTGACGATCAGATATTTGATCTGTTAAAATCTACTTTTTTTAAACTTGTGGTTTTAACCGGACTTTCGGTTGGATTGGAAATATTTCGAAACGGGTTGACTATAAAGTCGGGGAAATCAGCTCAAAAGCTGATTGAAATATTTCCTTATTTCAAAGAGGTATTGATTTACGCCGGACATGCTTTATTCTTACTGATTGTTATCATTCTCTTATTCACCAGTTTTAAAGGGGTGACGATATTTTTTAATTGGTACTCGGCAAAAATCGATGCAGGAGAGAATAAAAATTTAAGTGGAAGTTTGTTCCCGCTACTTCAAAAAATAAGCAAACTTCTTCTTGCTGCTCTCGCATTCGTGATTGTATTAGCAAAGTTCAAAATAGATATAAGCGGATTTATCGTTTCATTGGGAGTTGGTTCTCTAGCAATAGCGTTAGCTGCGCAAGAAACATTATCAAATATGATTTCGGGTTTTATCATTATGACAGACCGGCCTTTCAGAATTGGTGATAGAATAAAAGTTAATCCCGATTTGGTAGGAGACGTGGTCGAAATTGGAATCAGAAGTACAAAAATAATCGACTTCGACAATAATATTTTAATTGTTCCTAATAACGATATTGTAAAATCAAGAATTGTTAACCTAACATACCCAACAGCGCTCACCCGTGTTGTTGTAGATGTTGTGGTTTCTTTTGAGAGTGATCATGAAAAGGTAAAAAATGTTTTGATGAATGTGGCAGAAGAGAACCCTTTAGTGTCTAAAACTCCGCCACCAGATACACTTCTTACAAAATTAGGAGACTATGGATTGAGTTTTCGTTTAATAACATTTACATCCAATTATCTGGACAATGTAAAACTGGGGAGCGAACTTAGAACAGCAATCCTAACAGAATTCAATAATGAAAAAATAAAGATACCATTCCCGCAAATGGATTTTCGGTTACAAAAAAATAATGAGAGTTAAGATGAAATATTTAATAGCGATTGTCTGCATGTTCATTTCTGTAAATGGACAAACAAAATTCGATACTTATTTTGAGAACAAAACTTTACGCGTTGATTACGTTCACACCGGTGATAATGCCGGTGACGAATACTCGTTCGATGAATTGCGTGAAGAGCCGTACTGGGGAGGTTCGCAGTCGCAATTGCTTGATCCCTTTAATTATGGAAAATATAAAGTTGAGGTGACGGATTCCGCCACAAATAGCGTGATCTATTCGAAATACTATTCAACTTTATTTTCAGAGTGGCAAACTACAGCCGAGGCAAAACTCTACAAAAAGAGTTTTAATGAGTCTGTTGTTTTCCCTTTTCCCAAAAACACCGTAATTGTCTCTCTATTCTCCAGAGATAGAAGAAATGACTTGCATAAAAAATTTACATTGACTATTAATCCAAAAAATTATTTTATTGCTAAAGACAGAAGGAACGAATTCCCGAATTTCAAGGTTGTCTATAATGGCGACCCGGCTAGAAAAGTTGATATAGTAATAATACCGGACGGTTATACTGCCGGCGAGATGGATAAGTTTAAAGCTGATTGTGATAGATTTGCGCAATACCTCTTCAATGCCTCTCCTTATAAGGAAACTAAAGAAAGTTTTAACATATGGGGAATTGCAGCCCCTTCAAAGGAAAGTGGAACTGACATTCCAGCTCAAAATATTTGGAAACGAACAAATGTAAATACAACTTTTTATACTTTCGACGAAGAACGATATTGCATGACTTCGGATTACAAAGCTGTGAGAGACTATGCTGCAAATGCCCCTTATGATCAAATATATCTTTTGGTAAATTCGTCAAAATATGGGGGCGGCTCAATTTATAATCATTATTCGGTTTGCGTTGCTGATAACTATAAGGGTGAATACATCTTTGTTCATGAATTTGGTCATGGATTTGCATTTCTTGGAGATGAGTATTACACCAGTTCAACTGCTTACCTGGATTTCTATCCAACTGACATTGAACCTTTGGAGGCAAACTTAACTACCCGAATTGATTTCGATGCTAAATGGAAAAACATGGTCGAAAAAGATATTCCGATTCCAACTCCTAACGATACGCTCTATAAAAATAAAGTTGGTTTGTTTGAAGGAGGAGGTTATATCTCTAAAGGTATTTATCGCCCAAGCTATGACTGTTCAATGAAATCTGCATCAGTTAACAACTTCTGTCCGGTTTGCAAAAAAGCAATTAAACAAATGATTGATTTTTATACTAAATAAAAAATTTGATTCGAGACCAATTTCGAAAAATAAATTTCTTAAAACTGATCACTGAAAACTGAGAACTTATGTATTATAGGAATCTTCATCAAACCATAGAATCAATTACTTCCAAGTTCTTTGCGGAAGAGATTGATATGCTTGTCTCAGTTGTACAAGAGCTCGTAAAGCAGCAGGAAGTGCAAATACTGGGAGGAAGAATTTGGAAATTCTCAGTTGAAAAACAAGGATATGAATTAGTTTATCAGACGGCCAAAAAATCTAAAATTAGTTCTGATTTTATTCTTTCAATAAGCGATTATCCGCTGTTTGATATTCTGGAAAAGGAAAGAACGGTTTTACGCTCGGAAACAAATGATATTCTGAAGAAGAAGGGAATCGCCAAATACTACGCGTCCGGAGTTGGGAACAAAGTAAGACTAAATGGTAAAAAATATTACGAGTACCTTTTAGCATTTAATAGTTTGAATGTAAGTTCGGAATACAAATATTCGTTGAATATTATTGCCACTGTTGTAACTTCGAAACTAAAACAATGGCGTTCTTCAAAAAGTGAGCGTTCGTTAAAAGCTGATATTGACAAAGCCCGCGTTCTCCAAAAATCAATTCTTCCGCAACATGAATATCCTTTTTATGATTTTGATCTATACGGAATAACTTATCCAGCTGAAATTGTTGGTGGCGACTTTTTTGATTATCTCGAAATCGGCGATGACAAAGACCGACTTGGAATAGTTCTTGGTGATGCAGCAAGCAAAGGAATAGCTGCAGCAGCGGAAGCTATGTATATTTCCGGTGCTATTCGTATGGCTATGACCTTTGAAATAAAAATCGTCACATTAATGCGACGAATAAACACTCTTGTAAATAAAATTTTCAGTGACGACAAATTTAGTTCATTTTTTTATGGAGAATTGTCAAATGACAAATCCGGTTTGTTTTTGTATTCTAATGCCGGACACAATCCACCCTTTTTTTATAAACGAAAAGAAAAAAAGATATATTATTTAAATCCAACCGGTCCGGTGTTAGGTCCGGCGCCGAAAGCAAATTACACGGTGGATAGTATTCTTTTCGAAAAAGGAGATGTACTTCTAATTTATAGTGACGGCATGATAGATTCTGCAGACAAAGATTTTGAACCTTTTGGGGAAAAAGAGATTGAAAAAATATTAACTGAAAATGTTCACAGATCATCCAAAGAAATTGCAGCGCTGCTTATTGAAGCTGTTGTAAAATTTTCAGAAGGAGGAGAATACACTGATGACAAAACGGTTGTTGTAATTAAGAAAAAAGAAAATTAATTTTCCACAAAAGTTATTAACGATTATGTGTAATAGTTGAAATGCTTTATTCAATTGATCCAACCACGGAAGAAATCCTTTCTGAATATGAAGAATATTCAGACAAAAAAATCCTTAACTGTATAGAAAATTCTCAAATCGCCTTCCTTCGATATCATCACTCATCGCTTCAAACAAAAATTAAAATGATGCTTCAAGTTGCTGTAATACTAGAACAGCAGAGGGAAGAATTTTCAAAGTTAATGACTTTTGAAATGGGAAAACCTATTTTGCAGTCAAGAGCTGAAATAGATAAATGCATTTGGCTTTGCAGATATTATTGTGAAAGTGTTGAACACTTTTTAGCCGATGAAATTATTCCGACCGATGCCCGAAAAAGTTTTGTTTCATTTCAGCCACTTGGGATCATCCTTGCCGTGATGCCGTGGAATTTCCCGTTTTGGCAAGTGTTTAGATTCGCAGTACCAAACTTACTTGCAGGTAATGTCTGCCTATTAAAACATTCCTCAAATGTTTCGGGAACGGCACTCGCTATCGAAAAAATATTTAAAGATGCTGGATTTGACGAACACATTTTTACTACTCTTTTAATTTCGTCTTCAAAAGTTAAAAAGGTGATCGAACATCCGCTTGTAAAAGCTGTAACATTAACAGGAAGCACTCCAGCGGGGAGATCAGTTGCGGCAATTGCTGGTGAAGCATTGAAAAAATCCGTTTTAGAATTAGGCGGAAGCGATCCTTATGTAATTTTAGAAGATGCCAATCTTTTGAAAGCCGTAAAAACTTGTGTAACATCACGTTTAATAAACGGTGGACAAAGCTGTATTGCAGCAAAGCGATTTATCATTGTTGAAAATGTTTTTGAACAATTTAAAGATTTGTTTGTTGAGCGAATGCAGCTAAAGAAGATGGGCAATCCGTTTGATGAAACAAGCGATATTGGACCTCAAGCGCGCATTGACCTTAGAGACGAATTGCATGGGCAAGTTGAAAAGAGTGTTACGCAAGGTGCACAAATCCTTCTAGGAGGTTTCATTCCATGTGAAATTGGAGCATTCTATCCTCCGACTGTGTTGACAGATGTTGATGAAAATAATCTAGCTTTCACTGAAGAAATATTCGGACCGGTTGCGCCTTTAATCAAAGCAAAAAATGAAGACGATGCAATTCGTTTGGCCAACAAGACCGTCTTTGGATTGGGAGCTGCAATATTTACAGAAGATTTGGAAAAAGGGGAGCGTATAGCAAAAGAAAGAATATTAGCCGGTTCGTGTTTTGTAAATTCCTTTGTTAAATCTGATCCTCGCCTGCCATTTGGCGGTATTAATCAATCTGGATATGGAAGGGAACTCGGACTTTTCGGAATTCGTGAATTTGTGAATATTAAAACAATTTATGTGAGTTAAGATGCGCGACAGCCTAAAGCTTCTACCCGATATTATTAAACAGATGAACACACAATTTACTTATGACGAACTATTCACTTTAATTCAGAAACTTGGGATAGCAATATTAATTGGTGCTCTGATCGGGTTGGAACGTGAACACTCAAGAACTCCCGGTGCAAAATCATTCGCCGGAATACGGACTTTTCCTCTTATAGCGATGTATGGTTTTATTTCTGCGATGCTGGCTTCTTACATTAATTTTGCGTACTACTTCGGATTTGTGGTATCGATTATCATTTTAGTTGGACTTTCTTATTATAATACTTCTCGTGTTGGAAGGATTGGTATAACCACAGAACTTTCAGCGTTAATGGTTTTCGTACTTGGTTCGATGATCTATTGGAATTTCATTCTCATTGCTGCAATCGTGGCTGTGATTATGGCAGTATTTCTTTCGTTGAAAATTCAGCTTCATCAATTTGTTGAGAGTGTTACAGGCGAAGATATTTTTGCTGTTTTGAAACTCTCAATTGTAACAATAATAATTTTACCACTTTTGCCGGAACGATCATTTGGCCCAAACAATGTGATTAATCTTCGTCTGATCTGGATGATGGTAATCTTCATCGCTTTGATAAGTTTTCTCGGATATGTTTTAACTAAGTATGTCGGTTATAAAAAAGGAATTTCCGTCACCTCAATATTTGGAGGATTAGTTTCCAGTACCGCACTAACTTTTTCATTTGCAAAGAAAAGTAAAGAAAATGATTCTCTTTCAACCAACTTTGGAGTAGGTATTCTGATCGCCACAACAATGGTATTTCCAAAAGTGCTTTTGGAAATAGCAGTGGTAAATAGTGAGCTAGCAAAAGCAGCAGTTATCCCTATTGTAATATTCATGATCGTTGGATTGGTATTGAGCCTAATCATGTGGAAAAGAATAAATGCGGTTGAATTAACCGGTATTAATTTAAAGAATCCATTTGAGTTAAAATCGGCGCTCTATTTTGGATTAATTTTCGGTGCGATTCTTTTATTTTCTAAACTAGCTCAATCAAATTTTGGCGACCGGGGAAGTTACATTGTCAGTTTTATTTCCGGACTTACAAATATCGATGCAATCACTTTAACCATGGCTCAACTTTCAGCTAAAAATACAATCTCATCTGTAGTAGCGCTTAATTCAATTATCATTGCGCTCTTCGCGAATCTTTTATTTAAAGGAATAATTGCAATCATCCTTGGAACAAAATTAATGGCTCGATATACGACGGTTGGTTTTGGATTTTTTATTCTTACTGCATTACTCATTTTGAGTTATGGATTTCTTTTTTAAATTTGATCAATCACAGAAAATATTTAAAAAATCCTCTTCACTCCGAGTTTTGCTTAACATCACACTGGTATTGTAATTGAAAAAATTCCATTGACAATCATTAACTAATTCATCAAGTTACCCTCGCTTATTTAACAATTTAATAATTTTTCCCGGAGGCTCTATGAAAATTAAGTACATTTCAATCTTCCTATTGTCGTTTATATTTTGTGCAAATTTGTGGGCACAACAGCAAACGGAAATCATTGGTGGAGCACCGCCAAATTTCAAACCGAAAGTTGTTACAGATATGGAAAAAGTTATTTCCACTTTTTCTATTGCACAACAAGTTACTGCTGATTCGTTTGAAACCACAGTTTATACTTTCGGTGACCTTGTTGTCTTTTCTTACTTCAACGATACTCATGTGAAGATATATAATCAATCAGGTACGCTTAGTTATGAGCAGACACTTGCAGCCGATACGATTTATAATATTAATCCCGGTGGCGGTATTTATCGGATAGTAGCAAATAAATCGTTTACCATTCTTATTGGCGATGCTATCACAAATTATGTAAACGGATATTTTGCCGTTGATGAAGCAGGTAAGGGAGTATCTCTCAAATTAAACACCTGGATGATGCGCCAATTCTATTCTAACCAGGATGAGTTTGTAATTTTTGCTTATGAAGATAATACCGGATTTACAGTTAAAAATTTACAAACAAAAGATATTATTTATGCCGGTACTTTAGATAAAGGAAAATATTTTTCATTCCGTCAAGCTGGATTACTCTCTTCGATTTATAGTACAGCTTTGCAAGTAAATGGTACCAAACCTATTTCAGCTTTATCTTACACTGACCAGGATTATTATGTTCCATCAGCAAACGGTACATTTACCGGAATCGAATTTTATGGTTATTCAGCTTATGAAGGAAACTGGTCAAATAGTATAACGATTACTTCTTATGCTGATAATAATTTTGTAACCATTAAAAATATTGATGACGGAAGTGTCATCGATACTGTAACCTTGATGAGAGGACAAGTTTATACTAAAGGAATTTATGCTCCAACGTATTGGTCTGTCTCATCACAAGGACCTGTAACAACTGCGAACATACCTTATGCCGGCTGGTCGGGAAGTTATTATTACATGACCCGCGCAATTGATGAAACCGGAACCGGAGCAGGAAAGTTATTTTTTGTTCCTACCATCGCAAGCAATATTCACATATTTTCATTTGAAAATAATAATAATGTGAAAGTTACAAGACTCGGTTTGAACACTGAATACCCATACTCGAGTGCAACCGAAATATATAATGCAACATTGAATTATGGTGAGGTATATAACTTCTCATCTGATTATGGAAATTATGTTTATAAAATTGAGGGAACAGGAAATGTTTCAGTTCTTCAAAGCAATGGCGGAGCGGGAGCTGATTTTATGCCCCTTAGTTACGCTGCAAAACTTCCTGATTTGACCCTTTCTGTTGATGACATTCAGTTTTCAGTTCCGGATAGTTCTTATGTTCCAGGTGATAAAATTACCGTTAACGTCACGCTACATAATACTGGTGCAGTTGATGCAATAAATGTTCCGGTAGTTGCCTATGATGGTGATCCGGATGCCGGTAATGCTGTTCCGGTTGCAAATGATCTTTTGCAATTAATAAAAGCCGGTGAGACGGGAGTATTCACATTCGATTTTATAATTCCTATTCGTCCTGAGTACCACAGCCTTGTAATCAAAATAGATCCAAATAACTTTGTTGTCGAATCAAACAAATCCAATAACAAAGCTCAGCGGTTTTTACGTTCGAATAAAGATTTATTACCTCCACTGGCGGTAAATGTAACAGCTCCATCAGCTTTACTAGTTGAAGGTGGAAATTTAATCCCGAACCCATTTTATGTTAAATATGATATCTTTAATACAGGAAGCGTTTCTGCGAGTAATGTTGCTATTACTTTAGATTTAAAAAATGGTTTAAGTCTAGAGAATGGTTTAATGGTAGTTCTACTAGGTAACATTCCGGCTAAAGGTTCAGCGTCTGCTACATTTTTCGTCCGTGCAAATCCAGATTCAACAGGATTTAATGTATTCACGGCAACCATAACAGCGGATAATGCCGATACAAAATTTGTTTACCGTGCAATTATGGTTCCGGATAATGTTCCACCAACTCCTCCGAAAAATTTTACCGGCAATTCTATTGGGAATGCTTCAGCTACATTCTCGTGGACGAAAAATATGGAACCGGATTTCGGCGGATACCAGTTGTATTATTCACTTGATTCGACAACATGGAATGGTGTCGGCGCGAATCAAGGAAACTCCCCACTCTTGGTTTTAGATAGAAACAATTATCTTATTACCGGACTTCCGTTGACTAACGATGCCCCTACAAACTATTTCTTCAAACTTAGAGCTTTTGATCAATCTCTAAACTTAAGCGGAGATAGTCAGATACTACAATTGCTTATTACAAAAACATTCATCAGCGATTCGCTTTTGGATAAGCCTGTAATTGCAAATATTTTCGATGTACCGAATGATAATGGACGCCATGTTTTTGTAACATGGAGTGCGTCTAAAAACGACGGCATGAAAATGAATCCCGTTTCAAAATACAGTATTTGGAGAATGGATAACGATTTATGGACATTCGCAATTGAAGTTCCGGCAATTAATCAGCCAGTTTATTCAGCCATTGCTGCAACAATATTCGATTCAACAAAAACTGAAGGAATGTTTAATTCAGTTTTCAAAGTTATTGCTCATGGTGTAAATCCATTGCTGATCGCAGCTTCTGAACCAGACAGCGGATATTCGTTAGACAATCTTGCACCACGAGTCCCCACGAATTTGGCCGTTGTTGCACGCGGAAATGCTGCTTCTCTAACGTGGGAAAAGAACGAAGAAGCCGATCTCCAATATTATGCTATCTACAGGAGTACAACTGCTAATTTTATTCCGGTAAAAGAAAATCAAGTTGGACGAGTTGCGACAAACGCATATGAAGATGCAACTGCAGTGCCAGGGCAATTATATTATTATAAGATCTCAGCTTTTGATTTCTCCGGAAACGAAAGTATGTCATCTAAAGAAGTTCCATTTATTATTACCGGTGTAAAGGATGAAGCGGCAATTCCAACTGAGTTCAATCTCTATCAGAATTACCCCAATCCATTCAACCCCTCTACAACTATTTCGTTCGACCTTCCGAATGCGGAATTTGTCTCATTGACTATTTATGATGTACTTGGAAAAGAAGTCGCCACTTTAGTTAACGAGTTCAAAAACGCTGGACGATATGATATTCGGTTTGAAGCGAATAGGTTGTCTAGCGGAATGTATTTCTACAAAATCTCGGCTGGAAATTTCAACCAGATAAAGAAATTCATTTTGATGAAGTAATAAACTAATCCTTTCTTTTAAAAGCCGTTTTACCCAAAGTAGAACGGCTTTTTTATTTCCCTTTTCACAACAGATAAAAAAATCTTAAATTGCATCTAACACAAAAATGATTTCTCAATAAAATTATGACAAGAAACAAATACTACTTTTCAATCCTTTTCTTGGTGAGTTCGTTTTTTCTTTTTGGAGGTTTCTTTTCCTCTAAAGTTGAGAGAGCTAATGCTTACCAAAGTAACGGGATCGGTCTTGGTCAATCCTGGGTTGTTGATGAAGAGGAAAATGGGTACAATTCGCCAGACCAAAAATTGATTGATGTATTGCATTACACAATCAAATTGGATTTATTCCCCGAACAAAAAAGGTTAAAGGGAGATGTTACTCTCCAGTTTGTTTTTACAGATTCGTTAGATAAGAAATTCCATATCAATTTTTACGATAACATGAAAATCCATAAAGTTTTGTGGAACAGCTTGGCAACGAATTATTCGAATTTCAAAACCAATTTAACCGTTGATCCAAAGATTATTAACGACACAAATTATGTGGAAATTATTTATGAGGGACGACCTAAAAATCTTGGCTTGTCTTCATTCGTCTTCGGCGAAATAAATGGGAAATCACTTGTATATAACATCAGTGAACCGACTTTTGCATCAACCTGGTTCCCGTGCAATGATCTGTTAACCGATAAAGCAACGTTTGATTTTTTTATAACGAACTCTTCTTCCGAAATTTCAGTTGCAAACGGATTATTAATTGATAAATCCGATTTGAACGGAAGAACTACCTATCATTGGCGAACTAATTACGAGCTGCCAACTTATACAGCTGCAATTTATTCGTCAGGATATCAATCTTTCTCAGATAAGTATGTTTCCACTTTTGGTGATTCAATTCCAATTCAATATTATGCTCTACCAGCTCATGTAGAAAACGCAAAAGAGGATTTTTTAGAACATCCTCAAATTTTAAAAGTTTTAGCTCAGTTGTTTGGAGAATATCCTTTTGTTAAAGAAAAATATGGGGTTGCAGAATTCCTCTGGCAAAGCGGTGCGATGGAGAGTGCTACCATTACCGGAATTGGGAGTAATTTTGTTAACGGTGCTAAAATGTTCACAGATATTTATGTTCATGAAGCTGCCCATCAATGGTGGGGAAATTGTGTAACACCGAAAACGTGGAAAGATATTTGGCTAAACGAAGGATTTGCTACATATTCCGAAGCACTATACGACGAAATTGTTTATGGAAAAGAAGCTCTGTTTTCAAATATGAATAAGAACTTCAGTACTGAATATGAAGGACCTCTTTACAACCCTGGAAGCAATTTGTTCAGTTCCAAAGTTTACAAAAAAGGTGCTTGGGTACTTCACATGCTTCGTTGGGAAGTAGGTGATGAGAATTTCTTTGCAATCCTTCATCAATATTTTGATTTATACCAGTACAAAAATGCTTCTTCGGAGGATTTTAGAAAAGTATGTGAAGAAGTTACAAAAACGGATTTAAGTCAATTTTTCAATCAATGGGTTTATGTTGGGGAGAATGTTCCGAGTGTAAATTATCGTTGGAAAGTTAAACAAGATGACGACTCAACTTACTATGTTGTTTTAAATCTTAAGCAAATTCAAAAGGGAGAAATTGAATATCACTTCCCTGTAGAAGTACAATTCCAATTTGATAATCCGGGAGATGATTATTCTGAAAAAATTCTTGTTGATGGTTCTGATTACGAAACAACGATAAAGCTAAAAAAGAAAATGAATTCCCTAAAGCTGGATCCAAGCGGATGGTTACTTGTTGAGTTTAATGATACTAATCCGTATGAGTGAAAATGGCTAAATCTGTTTTATTTATTTCTGATATTCACTTAGGACTTTTGGCTCCCGACATTGAAAAAAAAAGAGAGCGTGTATTGGTTTCTTTTTTGGAATATGCTAGAGACAATGCTAGTGCACTTTATATTATTGGTGATTTATTTGATTACTGGTTTGAGTATAAGCGAGTTTATCAGAAAGGATTTTTTAGAACACTAACCGCGTTACAAGATTTGTCTGAAAACGGAGTTGAACTTCATTATTTTATTGGCAATCATGATTTCCTTCATCGTGATTTTTTTCAAAAAGAAATTGGAGCTCATTTATATCACGATGGTATTTCTGCAACGATAGAAGGGAAGAAGTTCTATCTAGCGCATGGAGATGGATTAGTTAAAAATGATGTTGGTTATCTCATCCTAAAAAAGATTCTGCGGAATAAATATCTTCAAAAGATGTATTCATTAGTTCATCCCGATTTTGGAATTGCACTTGCGAGTAAAACAAGTAAAACCAGCAGAGATTATACAGCTAAAAAAGATTACGGTGAGATCGACGGAATGTTTGAGGCTGCAAAAAGAATCTTAAATGATTACCACGATTATGTAATCTTTGGACACTCGCATAAAAGGCAATTCGAGAAAGTAAATAATGGTTATTATATCAATTTAGGCACATGGCTTGATCAACCGTGTTATGGCAAATATCAAAATGATAGTTTTCAAATAGTTGACTGGCGAGAGAATGGAAAAATTGCAGCGAAATAAAAAAATATCTTCCAAATTATCTTTAGTAAAAAAGTATAGATACATACTTCTTTTTCTTTTAACACTTTTTGTTGGATTCACCATCTATGTTTTTTGGGGTTTACCCTCACTTGAAGAATTAGAAAATCCAAGACCACAATTAGCGAGCAAAGTTTGGACAGTTGATGGCGAAATTCTCGGGCAATTTTATATTGAAAACAGAATAGAGACCAACGTTGACAGTATTCCGGCGCATCTCATCAACGCTTTGATAGCGACTGAAGACCGAAATTTTTACAGCCATTGGGGAGTTGATCTTATACGCTTTGGCAAAGCGATGACGAAAAATCTTTTTACTTTTTCTCGTGAAGGTGCTAGTACAATCACTCAGCAACTTGCAAAAAATTTATACAGTTTGAAAGCTGTGAATGAAAATCCGGTTGAGACTGTCGCGAGAAAAATTCGCGAATGGCTCTCATCGGTACAAATTGAAAGAAATTTTACGAAGAAGGAAATTCTGGAACTCTATCTCAATGTATCATATTTCGGTAAAAGTGCTTTTGGAGTAGAAACCGCAGCAAATATTTATTTCGGTAAAAGAGCAAAAGAGTTGACGATTCCCGAATCAGCATTGTTAATAGCACTTCTTAAATCATCAGTAAATTATGATCCTGAACGCAGAATGGAACGAGCAATATCTCGCCGCAATTTGGTTATGCGTAATATGGTAGATGCCGGTTATTTGTCCGAATCAGAGTACGAAAAATATAAAGAGGAACCAATAATTCTGGCAAAGGGGAAGAAAGTTAAAATGAGAAGCGAAGCTCCTCATTTTATGGAATATGTACGCCAACAAATGATAGCAATGGCTGATAAGTATGGATATGACCTTTTTAGAGACGGATTAAACATTTATACTTCCATTAATATGTCGATGCAGAAAATTGCCAACAAAGTTGTGGCCGAACATTTACGGGAGTATCAGGATATTTTTTATAAGAACTGGAAATGGGAAAACAACAAATCAATTTTAAAACCACTGATTGATAGGGCGATAAAGAATACCGTTGCCTATAAGCAAGCCATCTCGCAGATGCAAAAACAGGCGGTATATAGTCACCTGAGTAACGATGCCGCTTTTATTGATTCAGTAAAATCAGTTGAGAGTACTATTCAATCTGGTTTTGTTGTAATCGATCCTAAATCGGGGGAGATTAAGGCTTTAGTTGGTGGTGCAGATCAAGATTTTCAATATGGATTAAATCATGTAACGCAGATTAGACGCCAGCCAGGTTCATCATTTAAGCCATTGGTTTATACAACTGCAATTGATAACGGTTGTTTTCCTGCATTTTCATTACTAAATGAAAAATTCGATTTTAATGGGTGGTCACCCGATAACAGCGACAGCGATTACGGTGGATATTTAACGCTCCGTCAGGGTTTGGCCAATTCGGTAAATGTAATTGCTGGAAGACTAACAATCGGTGAAATTGCCCCTCCAAATATGGTTGTCAAATACGCTCATAAAATGGGAATCAATTCTTCACTCAGTGCATTCCCTTCAATTGCATTGGGAACGGTTGAGGTAACTCCTTTAGAATTAACATCAGCATTTGCAACGATTGCAAACCATGGAGTTTATATCTCTCCAATTTCTATTTTAAGAATTGAAGATAAAAATGGAATCTTAATTGATGAATTCAAACCAGAATATCGTGAAGCAATTTCTCCTCAAACTGCTGCATTAGTTACGAGTATGATGGAAGATGTTCTTAATTATGGTACCGGTGCCAGAGCAAGACAATATTTCTCGCGTCCTGCCGCCGGAAAGACGGGTACAACTCAAGATTTTGCGGATGCCTGGTTCATTGGTTTCACTCCTCAATTAGTTGGTGGTGTTTGGACGGGCTTTGATGATAGACGTGTGAAATTTAACGGATGGTACGGACAGGGAGCTAGAGCTTCAATGCCGATCTGGGCAAAGTTTATGGCCGAAGCGTATAAACAATTGAACCTTCCACTTGAGTACTTTACTTTGCCGGAAGGGATTGAATCAGCACAATTTTGTAAAGAGTCGATTGATAGGGGAGATGCACGATTAGCAAATGAAAGTTGTCCAAACAAAGTTTTTGATCTAATAGATGTTTCGCACAAACCGCAGAATTGTAACCTGCATGGAGGTTCAGCGCTGCCGATCCCGGAAAAAGAATCAGGTTCAGGCTGGTAAAAGTTTGAAAAGACGATACTTCTGCTTAAATTTTCAGTGAAAATAATTTGCCCGAATGGCGGAATTGGTAGACGCGTTAGGTTCAGGGTCTAATGGAGATCCTCCGTAGGGGTTCGAGTCCCCTTTCGGGCACAAAGTTTCTATGAAAATAAATCCAAATACACTACAACTCGCCTATAAGGAAGCAATTCAGTTTGCAAGGAAGCATTATGAGAATTTCCCAGTTGTGTCTTTTCTTATTCAGAAGAAATTAAGAAAACATATCGCGATTATCTATTGGTTCGCTCGAACTGCTGATGATATTGCTGACGAAGGAAGTATATCGTTAGAACAAAGATTAGAACAACTTGCTAGGTTTGAAAAACGACTGCAAAATTTATTGAACGGAATTTATGCAGATAAATTTGATTATGCACTTGCCGAAACTATAAAAGAAAATAAACTTACACCTCTTCTTTTTTTTAAGTTGCTTAAAGCTTTTCGGTCGGATATTCTTTTCAAGCCTTTCAACGAATTTCAAAATGTGATTGGATATTGCGAAAATTCAGCTAATCCTATTGGTAGATTAATCCTCGAACTCCACGATATCCGCGATCCCAAAGCGATGTTATTATCTGATTCAATTTGTACAGCACTTCAACTCACCAACTTTTATCAAGATTTCAAGGTTGACATTCAGAAAGGGAGAAATTATATTCCGTTAAGTGATTTACATAAATTCGGTTTGAATGAAAATAATTTCACCGAACCTGCGCTGAGAAGTAAACTTTGCGAAGTGATGAAATACCAAATTGAACGAGTAAAGAATTTATTTTCGGAAGGTGAGGCGTTACTGAATTTTTTGCCTAAAAAATTAAAAATAGAAATTGCATGGACAATTCTTGGCGGAAGAGCTGTCTTAACAAAAATTGAAGCAACAAGATACAACGTGCTTGTCACCCGACCTTCACTTAAAAAATATGAAATGATATCGTTATTAATTAAATCTTACGGTTATGCAAAACGATTCAGCTAAACAAATTGCAAAAAAAAGTAAAAGCAGTTTTTACTACGCTTTTAATATGCTGCCGGCTAATCAGCGGGATGCGATGAATACTGTCTATGCATTCTGCCGTAAAACTGATGATATTGTTGATGAGGGGCAAGATGACGATGAAATTAAATATCAGAAATTAGTTAGGTGGAGAACGGAATTCGAAAAGGCTTTTAAAGGAAATTCCGAACTTCAATTACTTAATAAACTTGCCGGAACAATTTCCCAATTTCATATTCCGATTGAACATTTCTTTGAGTTGATTAAAGGAATGGAAATGGATTTACAGAAAAAACGTTACGAAACTTTTGATGAGTTGCGACTTTATTGTTATCGCGTTGCTTCAACGGTTGGATTAATGTGCATTGAAATATTTGGATACAAGAATAAATCAGCATTGTCTTTTGCGGAGAATCTTGGGATCGCTTTGCAACTTACCAATATTATTCGAGACGTAAATAAAGACGCGAAAGAAAATAGAATTTACTTGCCGTTAGAAGAATTAAAACAATATCATTATACCGAAAGTGATCTCTTAAATAAAAAATATAATCTGCATTTTATTTCCTTAATGGAATTTGAAGCCCATAGAGCGCAGGAATATTTCAAAAAGGCGACCGATAACTTAGACCTTGACGACAAAGCTTCGATGGTTGCTGCCAGAGCAATGCAGCATATTTATTACCGGATGCTCGAGAGAATTATTCGTGCAAAATATGATGTATTCAATCAAAATATTAAAGTAAGCACCTTTGAAAAAATAGGGATCTCGCTTGGGGTTTGGGCTAAATACAATTTAGTTTACAAATGAAAAAATGTCTTATTGTTGGGGGTGGATTAGCCGGATTATCCGCTGCTGTAACACTCGCAAATAGAAATATTCACGTACATCTTATCGAAGCATCTCCAAAATTTGGTGGGAGAACTTATTCTTTTATTGAAGAGACGAGTGGTTGCGAAATTGATAACGGGCAACATCTATTACTTAGATGTTATTATGAAACAATCGAATATATAAAGCGAATTGGAGCGACTAATCTGTTTTCTTATCAGAAACAGTTGGAAATTAATTTTGTTACCAGGGCTAAAATAAAATATCAGCTAAAACCTACCGAGCTTCCATATCCCTTAGGTTTGTTTTTTGGATTTCTGAACTACGATGTTTTATCGATTCTCGATAAGGTAAAAATCCTCTCCCTTCTTGTGCAACTTCCGTTTATTCACAGTGAAAAATATTTATACTTATCAGTTGAAGAATGGTTATTTGAACAAAATCAAAGTCAAAATTGCATCAAATCTTTTTGGGAAATAATTGCTGTAGGAGCTTTGAATAGTCAATTGAAAGATGCTTCCTCTAAGATGTTTATTGATATTCTGAAAGTAATTTTCTTAAAGGGGAGCGATGCTTCTGCTATGATCATTCCGAAAGTCGGTATATCAAAGGCGTTTATTGATCCTGCAATAAAATTTCTCAAAATGAATAATACTGAATTAATACTTTCTGAAAAACTTCTCGAAATCTCTATTCAGCAGAGTAAAGCAGTTGCAATTAAAACTGATAAGGGAACTATAAATGATTTCGATGCAGTTATTTTAGCTATACCTTCTTATGCTTTAAGTAAAATCAACGAAGAAAATTTAATTATAGAAAACAATAAAACTGATTTAAAGACTTCTTCGATTCTAACTTTTCATTTGTGGTTGAAAGAAAACAATTTAAAGAAACCTTTTTACGCTTTTATAGATTCACGTTTGCATTGGGTATTTAATCATGGTGAGTATATTACAACTGTTACAAGCGGCGCGGATGACTTAATTGAAAAATCACAAGGGGAGTTATTAAAAATCATAAGTACTGAATTGTCTGCTTACTTAGGAATTAATCGAGAAAACATTTCCCGATACAAAATGATAAAAGAAAAACGAGCGACATTCGTTCCGAATAAAGAAAATATATCGAAACGTCCTACTGCTAAAACCAAATTAGAAAATGTTTTTCTTGCGGGGGATTGGACAAACACCGGTTTACCGGCAACCATTGAAGGGGCAATTAAAAGTGGCAATACTGCTGCTAAAGAAGTACAAAAATATTTCTCATTTTGTTAAATCTTCTAATGCGCTTCAATCCAATTATCACCAATTCCGGTTTCAACTAGGATAGGAACGTTCAGAGGGAGTGAAGTCTCCATTAACTCTTTTACAAGAGGAACCACTTCATCGGTTTCACTTTTCAACGCATCAAACACTAACTCATCATGAACTTGTAGAATCATCTTGGTAACGTATTTTCTTTTCGAAAGTTCATTATGAATATTGATCATTGCAAGCTTTATCATATCAGCTGCAGTACCTTGTATCGGCATATTGATAGCTACACGTTCTTCAAAATTGCGAAGCGAGAAATTCTTGCTGTTTATATTTTTTAGGAAACGGCGTCTGCCGAGCAGAGTTTCTGCAAATCCTTTTTCTCTTGCTGATTGAATGGAAGCATCCATAAACGCTTTCACATTTTTAAAAGTGCTGAAGTAAGTGTCGATAATTTCCTTGGCATGCTGTTGTGAAATTTTCAAACGGGTTTTTAATCCGAAGACGCCAATTCCATAAAGAATTCCGAAATTAACTTCTTTTGCTTTTCGTCTCATATCGGGAGTAACTTCTTCCGGAAGAATTTGGAAAACAAGCGCAGCGGTTCTTCTGTGAATATCTTCACCATGTTTGAACGCTTCAATTAATCGCTCATCGTTTGACATACTCGCCATAATACGCAATTCAATTTGGCTATAGTCACAGCTAATGATACAATGATTCTTATCGCGGGGAACAAATGCTTTCCGAATTTCTTTACCAAGTTCAGTACGGATGGGAATGTTTTGTAAATTTGGATCAACACTAGAAAGTCGCCCTGTTGAAGCAATAGTTTGGTTGAACGAAGTATGCACTCTTCCGGTTTTTGGATGAATAAGGTTGGGAAGTGCATCTGCATAGGTAGATTTTAATTTTGCAACTTGTCTAAAATCTAAAATACTTTCAATTATTTCATGTTCACCGCGTAATGATTCAAGTGTTTGAGCATCGGTAGAGAAACCGGTTTTTGTTTTCCGGGAAGATTGCAATTGTAGCTTCTCGAACAAAATCTTTTGCATTTGTTTTGGTGAATTAATGTTGAATGTTTCTCCAGCCAATCGAAATATTTTTTCGGAATATTCGTTCATCGAAGTTTCTAATTCTTTACTCAAAACTCCAAGCATCTTTTTGTCAATATTTACACCGGCACGTTCCATTTCTTCCAACACTTCGGCAAGAGGAAACTCAACTTCGTAAGCAAGTTTGTGTAGATTATTTTTTTCAATTTCTTCTCTTAGGATTTCATAAAGCTGAAAAGTGATATCTGCATCCTCTGAAGAATAATCACTCAATTTGTGCAAGTCAACATCAAAAATCTGCTTTGCATCTTTCTTTACACCGATCAATTCCGAAAGGGGAATAGGTTTGTACTGTAAATATTTTTCGGCAAGATCATCCATGTTGTGTTTCTGATCGGGATCGAGGAGGAAACTTGCAAGCATGGTATCAAAGTAAAAGCCGTTTACCGCAATACCAAGTGAATGCATAATTGAAATATCGAACTTGCCATTCTGGCAGATTTTTTTAATGCTGGCATTTTCAAAAACGGATTTAAAGATTGTTACAAAATCATGCTGTGAAAGTCTATCATCTAAATTTCTTTCAAATAAAGAATTAGATTGAACAAACGGATTCAACGCTACAAAAATCGCTTTTCCTTTTTCATAGCAGAAAGAAACACCGGCAACTTTTGCATCAAAGTAATCGAGCGAATCAGTTTCAGTATCAAATACAAAAAGAGACTGTTTGGCAAGCTTATCAGCTAACGCTTTTGCTTCATTGACGGAAGTAATTAAAACATATTTACTTTCAGAACTTGAGAAAGTTTTATTCTCTGGCACGGATGTAATTTTGGGAGTTGCTTCTATGACTTCTTCTTCACCGAAGAATTTTCTTAAACGGACATAAAGATTTTTAAACTCAAGTTCTTCGAAGATCGATTTAATTTTGTCAATCTCCGGTTTTCCGATCTTCGTTTTGTTAAAATCGATTTCAATCGGAACATCCGTCATAATGGTTGCAAGTTCTTTTGAAAGAAAAGCGTTCTCTTTCCCGGCAATAAGTTTTGTCTTTACCGAAGCCGGTTCAACCTCATCAATATGTTCGTAAATGTTTTCGAGAGTGGTATATTTTTCAATCAGCAAAGGAGCAGCTTTAGGACCAATCCCTTTAACGCCGGGAATATTATCACTTGAATCTCCAATAAGCGATAAATAATCGATCATTTGTGTCGGTTGAAAACCAAACGTTTCAAGGACTTTTTCTTTTGTAATAATGTCAATCTCTTCACCCGACTTTCCCGGTTTAACAAGTTTTACTTTCTCCGTAACAAGTTGTACATAATCTTTATCGGGAGTGATCATAAATGAATCATAACCGAGCGATTCCGCTTTCCTTACCGCCGTGCCGATAATGTCATCGGCTTCATAACCGGGCAAAATAAAAACGGGAATGTTTAGCGCTTCAATAATTTCTTTTATTCTTCCTATCTGCGGAATCATATCTTCCGGCATAGCAGAGCGGGTAGCTTTGTAGGCTTCAAATTTATCATGCCGGAAAGTTTTTTCTTTGGAATCAAATCCAACGAACATGTAAGCCGGTTTTACATCTTCTAAAATTTTTATTATCTGATTTAAAAAACCAAAAATCGCGGACGTCGGTTCACCTTTCTTTGTAACTAAGGGACGACTAATAAAAGCGAAGTAAGCTTTGTATGCCAAAGCCATCGCATCGATAAAAATTATTTTATTATTCATATTTACTTTTTCTGAAATCGATGATGAAAATATTTACTGTAAACATAAACGGGAAGTCCGAACAAAATGAGGATCAATCCCATTGCCGCATTTTGTGTATCGGAAACAACCGAATTAACTAAAAACAAAAATGAAAAGACAATAAAAATTGCCGGTGTGTAAGGATAACCCCAAACTTTGTAAGGACGTTTTGCATCGGGCATTTTTTTACGGAGAACAAAAACTCCGAATGCCCCGAGCATGTAAAACAACCAGGCGGCGAAGATAACATAATCGGAAATGGTATCGAACGAACCGGAGAGAACCAACACTGCCGACCAGAATCCTTGCACAACAAGTGAGACATGCGGTGTTGCAAACTTAGGATGAATTTTCCCCAGTGAAGTAAAAAATAATTTTGTACGGGCCATTGCAAACTGAACACGTGCAGTTGAAAGAATTGAACCGTTCAATGCGCCGAAAGTAGAAACAACGACTGCTACCGCAATGATTGACGCACCCATTCCCCCGAATATTTTCTCTGCTGCAGCAGATGCAACTAATGGATAGTTCTTCATTTCTTCAATTGGTAAAACATAGAGGTAAGCAAAATTTATTAAAACGTAAACAGCCATAACTATTAAGGTTCCATACAACAGAGCTTTGGAAACGTTCCTCTGCGGCTCTTTTATTTCTCCGGCAACAAAAGTTACGTTATTCCAACCATCGTAAGCCCAGAAGGCGCCGGAGAGAGCGAGACCGATCATTGCAATGAGATTTGCACTAGTTTCAGTTGGAAGATGGAAATTGTAATAGAAGTTGGACGCTGAACCATTTCCGAACACTAAAAGAACAAACGCAAGTAAAATGATCGAAGCGATCTTAATAAAGGTAATGATCGTTTGAACAAGTCCGCCGAAGACTACACCAACGTAATTAACACCCGTTAAAAAGAGAATGCAAAGTATAGCGACTGCTTTTGTTCCGAAATCCGCAAAGGGATGGATTGGACCCACAAACGGCATGAAGAGGGAAAAGTCCTGCAGATATTTTGATACTTCCGGAAATTTGAAAAAGTAACCGAGATATTCCGCAAAGACATAAGCGATTGCCGCTTGACTTCCGGTTTGGATTACCGCCAAGATAGACCAGCCGTACAGATATGCAGTAAAATCTCCATACATCTCTTTAAAATAGATGAACTGTCCGCCGGTGGCATCTATCATTCCCGCAATTTCTGCATTTACCAGAGCGCCGATGAAAGTTATTAATCCGGCAACAACCCAAACGAAAATTAACAATTCCGGTGAGTGGAGTTGTCCTGCCATAGTAGCAGGTTTTCTAAAAATCCCGGAACCGATCATAGAACCGGCAACGAGCATAGTTGCCGCGGTTAATGAGAGTCCGCGAACGAGAGAAGTTTTTTTTGTTGTTTCCATAGCACCTGAATAATTAGGAATTACGAATTAGGAATTAGGAATAACGGATCAAGTACTTGTTCTAAATGTCACCAGACTAAAGTGGAATTATATTTTTATTGTTTGTTAAAAAATTACGGAGGGGAGATGGAAATAGCAAATGAATTAGGAATTAAAAATTAGGAATTAGGAAAACGCAACGACTTCCATGATTAACCTGAAGTTTGTCAACTTACGAATCAGGAGTGATGCAACAGGTTGGATTGATTTATAATGTAAAAGTTTTGGATAGGATATTATCCTTCCATCTTCTCAAACTTTAGATCACAACAAGTATTGCCTTTTGCGAGTGTGCCGGTGCGGGTGTATTTAATTCCCAGAGATTCAAAGTAATCCGGATAGGCAAGATCATCAGCGTAACAATTGGGAATGCACGCTTCCGGTACGTTCATCTTCTTAGCTAATTCTAGCCAGACGCAGTAATGGATATCAAATTGACATGAGAATTGTTTTAAATCGGAAATTACTCCTTGATGACAACCCGCTTTGATTGCGGTTTCCGGTAAGACAGCAAAATAATTGCGGAATACTTCGTATGGATCTCCCAACTTGCGGACTTCTTCCGCTTCAGGTAAAGAAAGTAGAAGCGCTTCAGCCGCTGTTGCATCCATAACTGCATACATTATTTTTAAAGCCGAATCTAAGCCAACAACAATTTTCAAAGCGGAAAAAAGGGAAATGTATTCTAATTGTTGTTTTGTAAAAACTTCATTCTTCATTCCTTTGGCGCGAATGTCCGACAAATCCAAGGCAGCGGATCGTTTCTTTTCTTTTGCAAACCAATAAAGGACGAGGAATTTCTGTTTTAGATTAAGATGACTCATCACCACTTTTAGAGAAGTTTTTTTGAGTCTCGCTTTGAATTCCGGACTCCAGTTTGCTTCTGCATCACTTGGGGCAATGCCATAACCTCTAAGTTTTGTAACATCCATTCGCGCCTCTATTCCTTAGGTAAAGAAATTGTTTTCAGACGATGTAAAATTAAAAAAATATTTTATAAAAATTGCGAATTACAAACAGAATGAATGCATGGACGAATGGGTGAAGGTGATCCAGTCAGTCTTACAACGGTTCAATTATTCAATCGAAATCAATAATATTTTTGGTGCTTGCGGATAAAGGATTTTCAATAGTTAAGAATCAAATTTCAAAAAGGGGGGAGGAAGTCCCGACAGTTCCGAAGACATTTTACATTGCTCGGAAGGAAGTCCCGGCATCTCCGAAGACACTCCCGGCATCTCCGAAGACACTCCCGACATCTCCGAAGCTATTCCCGGCACCTCCAAAGGCATTCCCAGCATCTCCGAAGACATTTTCGTCACTTCCGAAGAAAGCCCCTCAGTTGCCGAAGACATACTCAAGTAAGAGAAAATGGCTAATTTGGGCTAAAAACGAAGAAACGTGTGTGATTTAAGCGGAATCAGTGGAAAGCTACAAGTTGAAAGTAAAAAGAGACCAACGTATGAACTTTGTGGATGGGAAATGCTCTATCTTACTTTGCGCCATTTTACAAGGCGTACAATATTTATGGAAAACAATCCGAGCCACGCTAAAATTATTGGTAAAGGTATTTTTGTTACTGCTTCCCGGAAGTACAAATTCCACTGCACAAACATATTGTTTGCTTTTATTTTTGGTACTCCATTAAATAGTATACAGTTTAACAATAATCCCGGATCAATTTCATCATATTGAGATTTTCTATAACGGGGGAATCTTGGCACCCAGATATTTGTGTCAATGAGACTAAATTGTTGAACATTATTGAACATCAATATATCCATAATAAGTACAAAACGATTATAAGACATTTTTCTGTCTAAACGAATCTCAATACTTCTTAGTGAATCTCTTTTCAAGATAAATTGTTTAATTGCAGTAGAGAGAGAGTCAAAAACTATAGCATTACTTTTTTCATCACCGGTGAATGTGAAAATTTTCCAATTTCCATTCGGAGGAATCTCAAGACTATCAAAATCCGATCTGCGTTGTAAATATTCTCGGTAATTACCCGAAAATAAGTTTATTTCAAAAGTACTTTGGAAATGGGCAAAAGAATCGTTGATTGTGACTACGACAAATAATAAAAGTAAAACGGCAAGACTGAGAAGTCCTACCGGGTAAAATAATTTGCGTTTATGTTTCATAGGAACTGTTATAATATCCTCATGCACCATTAATTCAGATGAAAATAAAACTCTGTATCAATATAAATTGAGTGAAATCTTAGTTTGATTTTTCCCATGTCCGGATAAACTGAATAGGAGTATTTGGGGATAACAACCAGGATGCAATCTTTTAATATTGTCTGGTATAGTCCTAAGCCCAAATTAAACGAACCAATAAATTGGTTGTGCTTAATGTTGTAAATTTCTTGTTCACCAATGCTATGATCCCAAATGTATCTAACGTTAAACAAGTATCCGATTTCGATACCGCCTGAAAACACAAGGTTTGTGTTCTTAACCTCCGAAGGTAGATACATGAAAGTTACAGGCAGATTAATCGATTGGAATATTTCATAATCATTATAAGTATTAATCTGATCGTAATTTATGTTTCTTCCATTTATGATCTCGGAGTTATTGCCTAATGCTTCATTTGGAACTGTTCTCGTATCGGGAATATTTTTAATCGTAAAACTTTTTTGAATGAAATTGAAACCGGTTCGGATAAATAAATGATCATTAAAAGAGAGAAATCCGTTAAGCCCATATGAATAATTGGAATGTGCATTTAAATTAGTCGATTGTGTATTGATAACCGGATATGTAATCGAAGGCGAGATATTAACTCCCAAATAAATATTATTTTGAGCTTTGCTGGTTTGGATGATGAGGAGAATAAACAAAGTAATTATTAATGTTTTCATATTTAACTCTTCAAAAAAAACGACACATATAATTATTGAGTTAGGTTACATACTAAAAAGCATAACCAATCCCGGCAAAAATATCAGCAGTTAAGAATTCTTGATAGTAATTATCGAGATTCCGAATTCCATCATCAAACCATATTGAGTGGGTATATCTAACTTTTAACTTGGATGTAATGAAAAAGTATTACTCACCTTTATCGAAAGGAATGGAAACTTCTATAAACGCATTTAGACCTAACCCGGAAGAAGCAAGTTTGTCATAAAGATGATCCGGTATATCTAGAATTCTATTTGTAACTACAGAAGAGGGACCAAATCCATAGGAAAAAACTTGGTCATATTTCATAACAATATCTAGGTCTATATTATGATTGATAAGAGTTAAATCTCCGCTAAAAAAGCCGATTGGGTCAGGACTGTCCGGACCGGTTCTCACAAATTCTATGATATTATTCTTAATTATCTTATGATAGTCATAATCAATAATGAGATCGTAGCCCCAAAGATCATCTCTTTGATAAGTAAAACCATAGAAGTAATAAGAGCGGAATTTCTCTTCATTCATTAACTTCATTGAATTTTCGGAATTGTCTAAATAGTGTCCATATCCAAAATGAAGATCAATCTTATTTTGAGCTTGAATGATGGAAAAGGTGAAGAGAATGAAGCTAATGGTATAAAAATATTTTATCATCGTTTTTCTAACAAAATGTATTTGGTATTTTTTAAATAGAAATTATTGTTAATCCCCTTGAGTTCAAGAGTATAAAAATATACACCTTCGGCTAAATCATTTGTACTAAAACTTACATTATAGCGTCCAGCATTTTGATTTTTATTTACTAGGATTGTAATCACTGTGTTATAACTATTTTCAACTGTAAGTTTTACATGCGATTCTTGAGGCACTGAATATATTATATTTGTTGCGGGATCGTCGACAATGGATGATTTACATCCTCCGAAAAAAGTTGTAAGCAGAAATATTGATATTAGGATTGATCTTATAAAGAGTGATTGATTGTTCATAAAATTAATAAGTAAATTTATTTATAATTTAAAATCCCAAAAAGGGGAGTGAAAACCCGTTGAATTAAAACAATGTCATCTAACAAAGAAATAAAGTAAACTTATTCTTTAATTAAAACATAGAGATGTTTTGGGAAATTGCCAAACGATAAAATAAACGTGTTCCTTCCGTGAATTCGTGTCTCTGTGGTGAAAAAATTTACCGCGGAGGCACGGAGAATTAGTTCAGATTAAATCACCAGCTCAATAATAAATTGTTTGTTTCTAAAGGAAAAAGTATCTCCCGTTTTTCTGTTAAATAATTCTTTTCCAAGCGGGGAAGCAAGCGAGATAGTTAAATAACGTTTCTCTTCAATTACAAATTCTCCAGCAGTGATAGCAATAAAATAATTGCCATGGTTTGTACAAACTAAACAACCCAGCTGAACTGAATCATATTGTTTATTAGCATTTACTTGAAAAAGGATTTTCTTCATTGCGGAAAACTCGTTCATCTGCTGTGAATATTTCTCCATCTCGAGATGAATGGAAGATATTGTGGTCTCGTATTTATCGCCCATGCTGCTTTTGGTTTCAAGCATCGAGACTTGCTGCAAATCGTTAACTGCTTTTGTAATTAGTTTAATTTTTGCTTCAACATAGTGTATGCATTCGGAATAAAGTTGTTGTTTTACCTTAAGATTATTTTTCGTTCTAATCATTTCTCGACTTCACATTTCTCGACTTCGCTCGAAATGACGATACAGTTAATTGCATTTATGACTTCATTAAATTTCTTAACTGAAACTCATGCCGAATAGGATGCATTACTGCATGTTCAAGCATTGCATCGATGCAATATTCTACACCCCAGCGGGAAGTGTAGGTTGATGAGATGAATTTGTCTTCTTCAACGTCTGCCAAAGGAGTCCGCCATTTAATAAGAAGATGCTCAAGATATTTTTCTGCTTCTCTCTCAATATTTTCGGGTTCCGGCGCCGGTTCAATTCCCGGATCGGGAAGATTTAATTTTTCACACATCCAGATCATATATCTTCCGGCAGCCCGTAAAATATGTCTGAGAAGAGTTTCCAGCGATTTATAATCTTCATCTTCGGTTTCTGGAAGTCTGATATTTAATCTTTTAGCTTCCTGCCACGTTTGTAAAAGTGAAGTTAAATATTTCTCATGCAGTAAAACCATTGAACGAGCGCCGTTGTATTTATATTTTCTTAACTCCGTTTTGTTCATCTAACTTATCCTTCAAATTATATTTTAATTGCAAGTGCACCTTTAAGAATTGTATGTTTTCTCCACGCGCCGGAATAGTTATGGCTATCTGCCAGAGAAAGATCATAAATGAACCGATATCTTTCAATATGTAATCCAAGAGTTACATAAATGGCTTTCATGTTTTCATTTGTCTCCTGAGAATAAAATCCATTATCTGTAATTTGAGGATTGGAGGAGAGGAGTCCGAACGAAAACCGGGCAGTTTTAGAATAATCAAAAATTACTGAACACGAGAACTCTGAACAATTCTTCCAACCACTTCGAACCTTATTCCAATAAACTGTGCGGGAATTAAGGGAAAAGTGAAGCATACTTTCCGGTGAATAAATAAAACCGTAATTCAGTTTATCCGGCATGTTAGCAATTACATCAAATTTTGTTACCGGATAGTAGTTTTTTGGGCGATGTGCGTTATTTGTGTCCGGATTAGCTAAAACAAGATTACGAGTGTTATTTTCTTTGAATTCTTCTTTAAATGTAGAACCTTTTTCAAAGAAGAAACCAATTTCAAACAATCCAGGATGCAATCTTTTTTCAAATTTGTAATGGAGCCCAAAAGTAAAGCTTGTATTAAACCCACCGGCTTTGCCTTCTATATTGACAAGTTTTGAGTAATAATCCATTCTATCCAAATTTAATTGCAGTCCTATACTCAACAGATCATTCTTGTGGAAAAGGGAAGGGAACGAGTATGAATAGAGATTAGAAAATCCAATAATCAGTGTTTCAAACTTTGGTGAGAATGATTGTCCCGTTCCATAAGGATTTTCGACAGTAGTAATTGGTATCTCTCCAAAATCTAAGAGAGAATTATATCGTTGACTTATTCCTATACCGATTCGCAGATTTTCTAAAGGATAAACTGCACCGACTGATTGTGGGAGGAGAGGATAAGCTCTTTTATTATTAATCTCAGCTAGCCAGCCGGGATTTTGTGTTGATACATATTGATAGGACATTCCGATTAATGCACTATCAAAATTTGCAAGTGACGCCGGATTAGAATTAGAAATATTTTCAACTGCGTAGTTGCTGTTTTGGACAAAGCCATAACTGCTTAAATTCTCAATAACTAATCCATGTTGAAAAGTTATAACGTCATTAACTACGCGCTGACCCCAAACATTGAAAGAAAGCATCAGACTAAAAAACGAAATGAGAAGTATTCTGATCAATGATTCACCAAATTTATTATTCTATTAATTATACATTTAACAATCATGTTACTTGCTTTCCAAGTATATTAAATTTAATTGTGTTATAAAAATATTATACTTAGATAAGAAGCTCCCAATACCATTATTATCGCGCCAAGAATTTCTAAAAAATTATTTCCCATGATCGAGTCATATTTAATAGGGTATTTACCAAGTGAGAATAACTTTACCCCAAAATATCCGATATTATAAAAAATAATATGTTTGAGATAGTCAATAATCATTATCACTAGCTCTATTTGAATTTTTAAAGCGGGAGCTTTCATAAACCATCTAAATTTATTCCCATCCCCAGGCTAAAGCTGAGATTTGAGTCATCTTCAAAGACGGAGACATTTGACAAAAAATATTTTATCCCAACCAAAAGGGTTGCCAAATCTTTGGATGGTTGAAATCTATAAGCAAGACCCAAATAAGCAACAGTTTTTGTATCATTCTTATATTCTCGATCAACATTAGTTCTTCTGGAAGAAATGTTGAGTATTTTTTCGCAAATGCCAAGTCCCATAAGAACTTCACCAGAAGGAACAATTGCTTTCTTCCCAATTTCAGCGAATGCATTTGATACATTGTATGAATGTTTCCCAGAATAACGGCCGGTTGAGAATCCGAGTTGCAAGTAAATTATATTGAGTGTTCTTGGTGAAAAATTGAAAGTTATTCCTACATATTCAGTTTTACTTGCAAATATATTAAACAAAATTACTTTGTCTTGTAGAACTCTATTATCTGATGTAACCGGTTTTTCGTAAACAGCGTTTTGCATGTCTAGAACAAAATCATCACCGGAAGAAGATTGGGAGGCACTTGAAACAAACGTAAGAATTGAATCTATTAATTTACTGTTGTTGGTTACAATTTTTGAAATAACCTTATAGCTGACGGTTTCATCATTCTCTAAAATTATTCCATATGAAGCCACCGATATAACTCGAGCGCTAATTTCCCGATCACTCGGTTTAATATAAATCTTCGATGTATTGGGTTCTTCGAATTTTACTTGTGAGTAAATCGTTGAGAAAAAAACAAACGGTAAAATGAAATGAAATAAAAGAACTTTTGTCATGTGATCCCCAGTTGATGTTAATTAGTTGACCAGTTATCATTTACTTATTTGCAGAGAGTAGTTTAATTAAATATTTTTTAATTATATGTTGAAAATGAAGCCACCTGATTACTTCTTAATTTGTTTTACAAAAATTAGAAATGTTTTTTGTAATTACCAATTTATAGTCAATTTATTTGGACTACTATCTCTTCCTCGCATCCACGAAAAATTTTTCTTAAATTTTTAGCAAGTCAATTAATTTGAAAAAACAACGCAAAACCTTTACTCTTTCCGTTATACAAAAATTACGGAGAAATGGGAAACTATCCTTAATAATTAATATATATCGTTTATAAATCAATATAAACATTCCAAATCAGAAACAATTTTTCTTATATGTGATTTATTCTTAATTTTTGGCAAACTTAAGAAAGTTTTTATTTAACGTATTAAGAGGCGTGAATGACGGAAATTAAACGAAGGAAGAGTGAGGAAAAATGATCGGTTTAATAGATAGTCGTTACGGCAAGTCAAAATTATCGTTACGCGCTTTCTCGCTTTTATCTGGTTGTCTCTTTGTTCCAGAGCTTTCTTAAGCAAATCCGTACTATCTTTGGAATAATTTTTTTCACAACATCGGAAGAAAATGTCTAATTCAAATAAACAGTCACTTATAAACAAAAGTAAAAATATAATTATTGGAGCATCAAGGAATTTAAATGATCCAAAGGTGTTCCATAATCTTTCATTAACCGCTTTTCTAGCTTGGGTAGGACTTGGTACAGATGGTTTATCTTCATCGTGTTACGGTCCATCGGAGGCGTTTTTAACCTTAGGGCAGCATCATTTTTTAAGTCTTATTATCGCCTTTCTGTCAGGCATTACAATCTTCATCATAAGTTTCAGCTACTCCCAGATAATTGAGTTATTTCCATCCGGTGGTGGCGGTTATCTTGTAGCAAGTAAATTATTATCACCAAAAGTTGGAATGGTATCCGGATCGGCATTGTTAATCGATTATGTTTTAACCATCACTCTTTCGGTTGCAAGCGGAACGGATGCATTATTTAGTTTTTTACCAATTGCATTTCATCAATACAAATTGGATTTCGCCGTTTTTGGCGTGATCGTATTGATAATAATGAATTTAAGAGGAGTGAAAGAATCGGTCGTCCCCTTAGTCCCAATTTTCCTTTTGTTTATTGCTCTGCATGCGTTTGTAATTTTTTACGCAATTTTTACTCATTTTTTTAATGCCTCACAAATAATTGCGGAAACTTCAAAGGATTTATCCACAACAAGAAATCAATTAGGGTTAGTTGGAATGATTCTTCTTATAGGGAAAGCATACACAATGGGTGCCGGCACCTACACAGGAATTGAGGCTGTTAGTAATGGTTTACCAATTCTTAGAGAACCAAAAGTTCATACAGCGAAAAATACAATGAAACTGATGGCAGGCTCACTTACATTTATGGTGGTTGGTTTAATGATAGCCTATTTGTTATTCGGTGTAGTGGCGCAGCCGGGTAAAACTTTAAACGCAGTTTTATTTGAAAACATTACAAAGAATTGGTCAACGGGTATTAGTCTCCCGTTCATTTTTATAACCTTATTATCTGAAGCCGTAATTTTATTTGTTGCTGCCCAAACGGGATTTTTGGATGGACCGAGAGTTCTTGCAAATATGGCAACCGATCGTTGGCTTCCAACAAGATTTGCAATTTTAAGTGATAGATTAGTTACTCAAAACGGAATTCTCCTTATGGGGGGGGCAGCATTAGTTACTATGTTGCTTGCTCGTGGTTCAGTTGATTTGTTAATAGTGCTTTACAGTATCAACGTTTTTATTACCTTTTTCCTTTCACAACTTGGAATGGTAAGTCATTGGTGGAATGTGCGAAAAGAAGAAAAGACCTGGAAGCATAAAATTTCCATCAATGGAATTGGATTAACGTTAACAACAATAATTTTAGTTTCTGTAGTAGCGCTTAAATTTTTTGAAGGCGGGTGGATCACGTTGGTTGTTACCGGAAGTGTAGTGGCTTTTGCGTTGCTGGTTAAAAAACACTATAACACTGCTAATACATTAATTCAAAAATTGGATAGTGATATTATTCCAGCAATTACTTCATCCTTATATCATTTGAACAGTGAGAAGCATACTGATGTTGCACATACCGAAGAAATTAATACTGAGGATAGAACAGCCGTAGTACTTGTAAATGGTTTCAATGGGTTGGGAGCTCACACACTTTTAAGTTTAATAAAGACGTTTCCTGGTATCTTTAAGAACTATGTTTTTGTTCAAGCCGGTGTAGTTGATGCAGGCGGGTTTAAAGGTTCTGCCGAAGTAACGAATCTAGAAGAATTTGTAAAAAAAGAAACTAACCAGTATGTCGATTTTATGAAACGAAGCGGTTACTCTGCAGATAGTTTTACTTCAATCGGAACCGATATTGTTGACCAGATTACGGAAATATCTGAAAAGGTTTTTAAAAAATATCCCAATTCAGTTTTCTTTGGCGGACAACTTGTTTTTCCAAACGAAACTTTTTTTACAAGAATTCTCCACAACCAGATTGTGTTTAGCGTTCAAAGAAGATTGTATCACGAAGGTTATCCTTTTGTGATTTTACCTATTCGCGTATCGTATTAAAGTAAGTCATATACTTTGAAAAATATTAGATCGAATTTGTTCGAAATCGTTAAGGCGATGGGTCTTGTTTTCGGTGATATCGGAACAAGCCCTATCTATACTCTTGTAATTGTTTTCACCTTAACAAAACCAACACATGATAATTTGTTCGGGATACTCTCCCTCATTTTCTGGACGCTTGTTATTCTTGTTACCATCGAATATGCATGGTTGGCAATGAGTTTAAGTATTAAGGGAGAGGGAGGCATTATTGTATTAAAGGAAGTGCTTTCCGGTTTTGTGAAAAAGGGGAAGAGAGCCACAGTTATTGCGTACGTCGGATATATTGGGATTTCTTTACTTATGGGTGATGGAGTGATAACTCCTGCGATAAGTATTTTGTCAGCAGTTGAAGGACTCCCGCTTATTCATGGTTTTGAGTGGATATCGGGTAATGCGGTTATTTTAATAACGATGCTCATCACCATTACACTTTTCGCTTTTCAGTACAAAGGAACTGATAAAGTTGCAAGTTCATTTGGACCGATAATGGTTATTTGGTTTGGAGCACTTTTTATTTCGGGATTAATTTCAATAATTAATAAGCCTTCAATTTTATTAGCCATTAGTCCCACCTATGCATTAGGATTTTTGATGGAGAACGGACTGGCGGGTATTTTAGTCCTTTCCGAAGTAATCTTATGCGCAACCGGTGGAGAAGCGCTTTATGCTGATATGGGGCACTTGGGAGCCTTACCAATAAGACGAGCCTGGGGATTTGTTTTTGTAGCGCTCATCTTTAATTATTTTGGTCAAGGAGTTTATATTTTGGATAATCAGAGTACTGATCTTGTACTATTTCAAATGGTAAAATCACAAGCTGAAGTGCTTTATATTCCATTTATTATCTTAACAATTCTTGCCACAATTATCGCTTCACAAGCAATGATTTCTGCTGTATTTTCATTAGTATATCAAGGTATTACCACTCGCACTTTCCCGTTGATGAAAATCAAATACACTTCTACACATCTTAAATCTCAGATTTACATTGGTGCAGTAAATTGGGGATTATTGGTAGCCGTTTTATTTATGATCATTCTCTTTAAGGAGTCTTCCAATTTAGCAGCCGCGTATGGATTAGCTGTAACCGTAACCATGACGATAAGCGCAATGTTGATGGTCTGGATCTTCAAACACAAAAAGTCTTTTGCTAAAATGAGTTTATCAGTGGTGGTACTTGTAGTTGATTTACTTTTCTTATTCTCACTCACAGACAAACTACAGCACGGAGGTTATTGGTCTTTAGTAATAGCGGCCCTGCCGTTGGGAATAACTTTAATTTGGATGAAAGGGCAAAAAAGGATTTACCGTTCATTTCGTTCGTTGCCGCTGGATACTTTTAAAATTGCGTACGAACAAATATACAACCGGGGAAACAACATCGAAGGAACAGCAATCTTTTTCTCAAGAACAAATTATGATATTCCTCCTTATGTTGCTCATTGTATTATAAGTTCAAATATCGTTTACGAAAAAAATGTTTTAGTTTCAATTGAACGGACCGATAGTCCGTACGGAATCGAATCAGAATATGTGGAAAATTTAGCAAACGGACTTAACGGTCTCTCCATTTCTTTAGGCTATATGGAAATTGTTGATCTTCCTTCTATTATAAAGAAACATGAAATAAATGAAAAAGTTATTTTTTACGGGGTGGAAGATATTGTGACTAGCAGTTTCACATTAAAGTTATACTCATTCTTCAAAAAAATGACTCCAAATTTTGTTCAATTTTATAAACTCCCATACCGGAAAATTCATGGTGTGGTTACAAGGATTGAAATATGAAATTAAAAAATCTTGTTGCCCTTTTATTTGTAATTGGAATGTTTCAAGCAAATACAATATTTGCGCAGAAATATGATACGCTGGTAGTTGCATTCTATAATCAAGAAAATTTATTTGACGTTAAAGATGATCCTGAGAATGATGACTCCGAATTTCTTCCATCTTCAAAAAAAGAATGGACGGAAGAACGCTTCGAAAAAAAAATATTCAATATGGCAAGAGTTATTCGTTCAATGAATAATAGTAATGGACCGGACATTCTTGGTCTGTGCGAAGTTGAAAATCAAAGTGTGCTTGAAACAATGGTGGCTAAACACCTAGCTGATCTCGGTTATCAAATTGTTTACAAGGAATCGCCCGATAAAAGAGGAATAGATGTTGGATTAATTTTTAAGCAAAATAAATTCAAATTTCTCTCGATGAATGCTGATACGGTTGATCTACCCGATCATTATCCAACCAGATTGATCTTAAATGCAAATCTTTTAACAAAAACAAAAGATACGTTACATGTGTTCGTCAATCATTGGCCTTCAAGACGAGGAGGTTCGGAGGCCTCAGATCCAAATAGAATTGCGGCGGCGCAGAAGCTTAAAGAGGGAATTGAAAGGTTTGTGGAGAAATCACCAAAAACAAATATTTTGGCAATGGGAGATTTTAATGATGAGCCAACCAACACAAGTATAAAAGAAACTTTGAACGCTCAGCCGTTCTCGTGCGGTGATGTGGAGAAGCATTCAAAAGATTACCAGAATGAATTATTTAATCTGGCTTACACAAAAAAAATGAATGGGGAAGGAAGTTATAAATATCAATCTGAGTGGGATATGATCGACCAAATAATTATTTCCGGAAATTTATTAACAAACAAATCATTCCACCTAATTTGTACATCTTTTGAAATTTATAAACCTGACTTTGTTGTTACACATTCTGGTAAATATGAAGGAGCACCATTTCCAACCTACGGTGGTAATCGCTATCTCGGTGGTTATAGTGACCACTTTCCGGTGCTGGCAAAATTTCTTTTAAAGAAGAGTAAATAAGATATTATCGCACAAGATAAGAAAGTTTTTTTGCAGTAAGTAAATGAATGATTTTTTCAGAAAAAATATTTTAATCGGTTTTTACTATTCTCTTGGTATCCATTTTTTTTTGATCATCTTCTTTTTAATTTTTCAAAATATTTTTAGTGATGAAGAGATTTCTGAGAAGGTTGTAAGAATCTTAAAGTACTCTGAGTTGGGACCTCCACCGTCAATAGTACTTGATAAAGCTGAATTCGTAAAACGGAGTAAACAAAAAAAGGCGATCTTTGCCGTTCCTAAAGCCATTAAGAAATTAGGCAAAGATACGGTTGAAATTGCAAAACAAACTTTGTCGGGAAGCAAAGAGGGAGAAGGCGATGGCTCAGGAGCTGGAGATGTAAAAATTATTCCCGAGACTATTCCGAGAGAAGTAAAACCTAAACCCGAAACAAAATATTATGCTGCAGTTGATTACATGCCAGAACCACGAGGTGGTTACGGTGCAATACAATCCAGAGTAGTTATGCCCGAACAGGCAAAGCTGAACAATGTTTCCGGTAAAGTTTTAGTTAAAACGTACATAGATGAAATGGGGAAAGTTCTTCGTACGGAAATCATTCAGGGAATTGGTTCCGGTTGTGATGAAGCCGCAATGCGTGCAGTGCGTAATACTCGTTTTTCACCAGGGAAACTCAATGGTCAATACGTGCGCGTGCAAATGATTGTAACTGTATTTTTTTAGAAGACATTTTGGTTTAATTTTGTGACCGTTACTGATTTGGTGTTTGTCGTTAGTTGAAACATCTTAAAAATAGAATTAAAAATGATGGAGAATTAAATGGGTTTAAGAGAAAAAATAAATGAAGACATGAAGACGGCTATGAAGTCCGGAGATAAAGTTCGGCTTGAGACCATCCGTTCTGTTCGTGCATTAATTCTTGAATTCGACAAGAGCGGTGCAAACAGAGAACTTACTCATGAAGATGAAATCGCGATGCTTTCCACTGCAGTTAAAAAGAGGAAAGAATCGGTTGAAATGTTTACTAACGCAGGTAGGATGGATCTTGCGGAGAAGGAAAGTGCAGAATTAAAAATATTGCAGGAATATTTACCAAAACAGCTTTCAGAAGAAGAAATAATTGAAGAAATTAAAAGCATTGCTGCAGAAGTGAATGCATCAACAAAAGCTGATTTTGGAAAACTAATGCCCGCAGCGATGAAATCACTAAAAGGAAAAGCCGACGGTAAGGTTGTGAAATCACTTGTAGAAAAATTTCTGGGAATGAATTGAATTATCTCGATTTTATTTTCGGCGGAATTGCCGTTGCTGCGTTCATCCTTGGATTCAAGGATGGATTTGTAAGAAAACTTATCGGTTCGCTCGGATTTTTCCTCGCAATTTTTCTCGGAATATTTTTATCAGATACACTCGGTAGTGTGTTAAATAAAATGTTCGGAATTGAAAAATATTTAGCCGAAATTCTTGGGGGATTGATTGTCTTTCTGGTAGTGATAATGGTAACATCAATTCTCAAACGTGTTGTCCATCCCTTTGATAAAGTTAACAATCTGATGAATAGAATTGCCGGGGGAGTTGTTGGAGTAATTCAAATCGTTTATTTCGTAAGCGCCGCGTTATATCTACTCCACATTTTTAAAGTCCCTTCAGAGAAAGATCAAACCAACTCAATATCTTATTCCTCAATCTACAAACTACTTCCCAAAACTATCGATTACATTGGTGAATACGGACCCAATCCGAAAACATCGATTAAAGAACTCATTATTGAAAAAGATTCGATCAAAGAATGATAGAAGCTGAAGTTATTCAAGCGCTGGAATTTGACAAAGTACTTACTTTTATTGCTAAATATTGCATCACTGCAAATGGGAAACAAAATATTCTGTCGTCACTTCCGTATGAAAATCAGAATGAAATGATCAACGAAGGAACAAGAGTGACGCAGGCGAAAGAAATTCTGATTCAGCAAAGCTCCCCTCCTATTGATTACCTACCCGATTTAGCAGAAGATCTTGCCATCTCAGGAATCGAGGGAGCTTTGCTTTCTGCGAAAAAAATATTGGAAATAAAAAGATTAGCTGAAATTTCCCGAAATACATTTCAATTCTTAAAAGCTGATCAATCGGAAGCGAATGAACTGAAAGAGTTGACGCAAAATCTTTTTGTGGATAAGGTCTTTGAACATTTGATAAATCAAGTTATAACGGAAACCGGTGAAATAAAGGATAAAGCGAGTAAAAAACTTTATGAGATCCGGCAGGAAATTGCTGAAAAGAAAAATGAATTGAACCGGATTGTTCAAAGAATCTCAAAGCAATTTATGGAAGAAGATTTTACCCGCGAAGAATTTATAACTCTTCGCGATGGTCGCATGGTCATACCGATTAAAGCTGAACATAAGCGTCATATTAAAGGATTTATCCATAGCGAATCTTCAACCGGACAAACGGTTTACATCGAACCTGAAGAAACTCTCCAAATGAATAACGAAATTATCTCGCTTCAGTTCGCAGAGAAAAGAGAAATTGAGAAAATCTTAAAAGATGTTACAAAGAAGATCGGAACAGTCCGCCATCCGCTTCAGGCTTCGCTAAAAGCGCTTACTCAAATCGATTCTGTTTTCGCGAAGGCAAAATATTCAATCGAAGTTATGGGAATTTTCCCGACACTAAATAACGAACAATCATTTTTCTTGCAAGGTGGAAGACATCCGATATTACTAAATAAATTCGGTGCCGAGAAAACGATTCCTTTATCATTTAAGATTGATGGTGGGAAAATAATTGTTATTACTGGACCCAATGCCGGCGGTAAAACTGTGGTTTTAAAGACGGTTGGATTGTTGTCGTTAATGGTTATGTGCGGAATGCATATCCCGTCCCATGCCGACAGTAATTTCCATTCATTTGAAAAAATACTGGTGGATATCGGCGATAAACAATCGATCGAAGATGATTTAAGTACATTCAGTTCACACATCATGAACTTAAAAAACATTCTTGAAAAAGCGGATGAAAACTCGCTTGTTCTTCTTGATGAAATTGGAACGGGAACAGAACCATCAGCCGGCGGAGCTTTTGCATCTGCGGTTCTTCTTTCTTTAAAAGAAAAAAATGCTACGGTGCTCTCCACAACTCATCATAACAGTTTGAAAGTGTTGGCGCATCAAACTGAAGGATTTGAAAATGCTTCAATGGAATTTGATTTAACTGCAATTAAACCGACGTACTGTTTCAAACAAGGATTTCCAGGTTCAAGTTATGCCTTTGAGATAGCGAAACGAATTGGATTTGATGACAATTTTCTGAATAGTGCTAAAGGATTTCTAGAGAGTGATCAGCAAAAAATGGAAATGATGCTGCTTAATCTTGAAGAAAAATCAAATTCATTAACAACACAACTTAACCAGATTAGCATTGAAAATAGCAGGCTTACGAGCCTTACGAATTTGTATCAGCAAAAAAATCTTCAATTGGAAAGAGAAAAAAAGGAAATATTAAGAAAGACTAAACATGAAGCGGAATCATTTTTAAATACATCCAAAAAGACGATTGAAAAAACCATTAAAGAAATAAAAGAACATAAAGCCGATAAAGAGAGCATAAAAGTAACCAGAGAGACAGTCACGAATCTAGATAACTCGATAAAAGATTTTGTAAAAGAAGATATTGACTTATCCGCAAATTCTCTTAATTTTGAAATAGGTGATTATGTTCAAATAAAGAACACCGCTACTTCCGGTAAAATATTTGAAATGTCGAAAGACAAAAAGGAAGCTTCCATCTTAGTAGGTTCGTTAAAGATTCAAGTAAAGACAAATTCTTTAGTCCCTGCAAAAAAGGAAGTTAAGAAGACAACTGAAAGTAATTATTATTCGCCGGATACTTCGGAAATAAAGTATAGATTAGACCTTCGCGGTGAAAAACCTGACGAAGCGGAGTTCGAAGTAATTAAATTTTTAGATGCCGCATACACAGGCAATTATGATCGTGTTGAAATTCTTCATGGTAAAGGAACCGGTGCTTTGAAAAAAATGGTAAAAGATATTCTTAAAAAGCACGAAGGTGTGAAAAATTTTTATTTCGCTCCGGTTGAATTCGGTGGCGAAGGAATAACTATCGTCGAACTTAAATAGGTCGCATTTGTTTAAAAAAATTCTAATTGCCAATAGGGGAGAGATTGCGGTCCGCATAATTCGGGCTTGCAAGGAATTGGGAATTATTTCAGCTTCTGTTTATTCCGAGGTTGATAAATACGCACTGCACTCACGTTTAGCAGATGAATCACACTTCATTGGAGAATCACTTCCATCAGAATCATATCTTAATCAAAATAAAATAATAGACTTAGCAAAAGAAATTAAAGCAGACGCAATTCATCCGGGTTATGGTTTCTTATCTGAAAATGCTGCGTTCATTAAAAAAGTTGAAGAGAGTGGAATTGTTTTCATAGGGCCGTCTTCCCGCTCGGTGGAAATGATGGGCAGCAAAACTGCTGCGCGGCATTTGATGAAGAAGCATGGAGTTCCAATCGTTCCCGGTACAACCGAAAAAATTATTTCGATTGATTCAGCAAAAAAAAATGCAAGTGAAATTGGTTATCCTATTCTTTTAAAAGCAAGTTCCGGCGGCGGCGGCAAAGGCATGAAACGTGTATTTGCGGAAGAGGAACTTGAAGCAGCATTTTCCTCGGCACAAAGAGAAGCGTTAAAAGCTTTCGGAGATGATTCGGTTTATATTGAAAAGTTGGTTGAAAATCCAAAGCATATAGAAGTTCAAATTATTGCCGACAAATTCGGCAATTATTGCCATCTTTTTGAAAGAGAATGTTCCGTTCAGCGACGTCATCAAAAAGTAATTGAAGAAGCTCCTTCATCTTTTGTTGATGACGAAACACGCAACCGGATAACTACCGCAGCAATTAATGCTGCTAAAGCGTGCGGATATTATAACGCCGGTACAATTGAATTCTTGATGGATAAAAATAAAAACTTTTACTTCCTTGAAATGAACACCCGTTTACAAGTCGAACATCCTGTAACGGAATTTATCACCGGAATTGATCTTGTTAAAGAACAAATCAAAATTGCTTCAGGGGAACGACTAAGTTTTAAACAAGAAGATTTACGAATTCTGGGACATGCTATTGAATGTCGTGTTTATGCCGAGGACCCTGAAAATAATTTTCTTCCGATTACCGGTACTGTTGAGTATCATCGCCTTCCCTCAGGTCCGAATATTAGAATTGATAGAGGAATTGAGACAAGTTCTGAGGTTTCCCGCTTTTACGATCCCTTACTTTCGAAAATTTCTGTTCTGGAGAAACAAAGAACAGAAGCTATTAAGCGGATGGATATTGCTCTTAACGATTATTTAATCGCTGGAATAAAATCCAACATTTCTTTTCTAAAACGAATTCTTCATAATAAAAAATTCAACAACGGGGAGTATTCAATTAATCTCATTGAAGAGGATTTGCTAACCTACGGCAGGGGAGATGAATCTAGTTTTATCAATGAGGAGTTGGAAAATGTTGCAGCGATCTTTGCGGCATATTTAAAGCAGTTACCGAAAAATCATGTCCCTTCTAAAAAAGTCTACAATACAAATAAATGGGCAGACATTCAACATGAGTGAACTCTTTGTGACTGTAAACGGAAAAGAAAAAGTAGTTCAATTCATCAACAGTGATAAAGTGTTGATTGATGGAAAAGAATATCATTATGACATGTCCAGCGAGAATGAATTTCACTATTTCATAAGACTAAATAAAAAAACTTTCGATATAACAAAAGTTGTAAAAGATAAAAATAAAATTGCTATTTTAACCGAAGGAAATTATTTTGAATGTAACGTTCAAACAAAATTAGAAAAGTACGCCGAGACTATTTTAGCCCACTCGGAAAAAAGTCATCATAAAGAGGATGTTGTTTCTCCCATGCCGGGAATGGTATTAAAAATTCAGAAAAATGAGAATGAAGAAATCACAATTGGTGAGCCCGTGCTGATATTAGAGGCTATGAAGATGGAAAACGAAGTTACCTCACCGTACAGCGGATTACTTAAAAAAATCTATGTTAGCGAAAATACTCCTGTTGAAAAAGGAACTAAACTTTTTAGGATCGAATAGACAATTGTTCACATTCATAACTACATATAAAACACTAAACCATAAGGAGGTTACGTGAAACAAAAACTCAATACTGCTTTGTGCGCTTTTCTGCTTCTCTGCTCAACGGCATTCGGAAGTGGATTCCAAATCAATGAACATGGCGCGCGGGCGATGGCAATGGGAGGAGCTTTTACTGCTGCTGCGTTGGACCCTTCAATCTTGTATTTTAATAATGCAGGAATTACTCAAATGAGCGGCTTTAAATTGATGATGGGGACAACATTAATTGCTCCAAGTTCTACGTTCAGAGGTGTCAGTCCTAAAGTGAATGAAACCAAAATGGAAAGCCAGTTATTCACTCCTGTCCATTTCTACGCAACCTACCAGATCAATGATCAGTTGTATGCAGGTTTGGGATTTAACAACCCATTTGGATTAGGAACAAAATGGCCTAAAGCATGGGATGGAAGATTTGTAAGTTCGGAGATTTCAGTAGAAACATTCAATCTTAATCCGGTAATCGCTTATAAAATCAGCGACAATTTCTCAATTGGTGTTGGTTTACAATATGCGTTTGGTAATGTTTTAATTAATAAGGATGTTAAAATTCCAGCCGCATATCTTGGTGAAACAATTGCTAATGTTGACATGAGCGGTGATGCAACTTCAGCCATGGGTTTTACTGCTGGTTTGATGTATAAGATGGATTGTGATTTGAATATTGGAGTTAACTATAGAAGTGAAGTAAAATTTGATTTTAGCGGTACCGCTAAGTCAACTGGCGGATCTGCGCTTGCTGCTTCTTCTTTACCTAACGGTGATATTACAGCAAGTCTAACAACTCCGCAACAACTGGTAATCGGTGCTTCTTATCAATACAATGATAAATTACTTTTATCAACAGATTTTCAATGGGTTGGTTGGTCAAGTTACGATACATTAAAAGTTAATTTTACATCAACAAACACTTCGAGTGCTGCACCTCGTCTGTATGAAAATAATTATATTATTCGTTTCGGTGCTAATTATAAGTATTGCAAAGACATGGACTTCTCAGCCGGGTTATTGTATGATAAAAACCCAGTGAAAGATCAATTTGTAGACCCAACTTTACCGGATGCTGATAGATTAGGTTTTTCTGCCGGTGTAGGATATAAAGTAATGGATAACTTATCTGTTGACGTTTCCTATTTGTTTTTAAGATTTTTTGAACGAACAATTACTAATTCAATGGTTAGCCGTGTTACTTATGGTTCCGAACCTTTCAACGGAACTTATAATTCTACAGCTAATTTGTTTTCACTCAGTTTATCATATAACTTATAACCATTGGAGGTATAGAAGCTATGAAAAAAATATTAAATGTCCTTTTTAGTCTTAGCCTTATCGCCGTAATTTTCGTTGGGTGCGAAGATAGAAGCGAATTAACAGCTCCAACCTCCGGTACTGCAAGTTATGATCGTTTTGTTACGATTGGGAATAGTATTACCGCTGGTTATCAATCAGGTGCTCTTTATGAAAGCGCTCAAGTTTATGCTTATGGCAATCTTATTGCAAAACAAGTTGGTGTTTCATTCGCTATGCCTATAGTGGCTGACCCCGGTACTGGTAATAGAATGGAACTTACAGCATTTGATTTAGCAACAAGTACTCCTACAATCATTTATAATCCTGCAGTTGGTGCACCAACTAATACAGCTTATGCTGCTCCTTATAACAACTTGGGTGTTCCTGGAGCACTATTATACGATGTGTTGAACGCTACAAATAAAGATAACTGCGGTTCTGGATTAGCAGGTAGACCGAACCGTATGTTCGACCTTATTCTACGCAATAGTGCGTTAAATCTTGGGTCGCAATTTGCTCAGGCAAAAGTTCTTAATCCAACTTTGTTAACTCTATGGATTGGGAATAATGATGTCCTAGGATTTGCAACGAGTGGAGGAGCTTCTCCATCTGCTCCAACTAGTGCCGCAACTTTTGATGCATTGTATAGATTTTTAGCAGACAGCTTAAAATCATTAAATACCAAAGTTGTTGTTGCAAATCTACCAGATGTGACTGCAATTCCATTTTTTAATACAGTTGGACCTAAATTAGCTCTTGGTGCAGGTTGGGTAAAAAATGGTTTAGCCGGTTTGTTCTACCAGAAACATGGAGCCGCTGCTGTCGATCCGACAGCTGTTGTTGATTCGATTGGTTTATTAACCGGTAAAGTTGATTTAACCCTAGCTGCTGGAAGTTGGACTGGATATTTAGGACAACCTACAGGTGCTTGGTATCGCTATATTGCGACATCAAATGGTCTTCCACTTGCAGCAGTTTTAGCCTCAATTGCAGGATTGGACACCACAAAACCTTTTGGATTCCATCCGCAAAATCCTTTCCCAGACGCGTTAACTTTAGATGCAGATGAAATTACTACTGCTAAAACGGCTACGGCTAGTTTTAATGCATCAATTGATAGCCTTGCAAGAAATCGTGGATTTGGATTAGTTAACATAAATTCATTTTTCAACCAAATTCGGGCTAAAGATTTTTCCGGTGGCACTTATTATGGTGGAATCAAATTCACAACAGGATACATTTCAGGTGGACTTTTCTCTTTAGATGGTGTTCATCCTTCAAATCATGCACATGCAATTATTGCTAATGAATTTATTAAAGTTATCAATGCTAAATGGGGAGGAAATATTCCATTAGTTGATGTAACTTCAATTAAACCTAGCATAATTCTTGGCAAGAGAATTAGTTTCGATTACTATGGAATACCAAAATTTCCTGCAGGAACGTTTGATAATTTATTGTTTTAGTTAGAATAGAAGAAGGATGGCTTTTGCCATCCTTCTTTTTTAAAGGATCGGTAATGCGTAAGTTCTATATTGTTTTTATCTCGGTTTCTTTGGTCTTTATGTTGGGTTGTTCATCCTCTGATGAACAGACAAAAAAGGAAAATGAGACTGAAATTCAGAAAGAAGAATATGTTTTTGATGCATCTGAGGTTGACTCTATTCCAACCACTCCTAAAGTAGAAGTTTCAGTACCGCAAACAGAAACAGCTAAAAAGTTTATTGTTCAAATTGGAGCTTTTACTACAAAAACTTCTGCTGATGATTATGCTGCTCTAGCAAAAAAGAAACTCTCAAAGGAGATAGTTGTTTCTTTTTCAGAAGAATTCAAACTCTATGTAGTACAATTAAAACCTTTTGCAACCAAATCTGAAGCAGAGTCAGTCAGAAATGAACTTTGGAAATCTAAAAATTATAAAGATGCATTTATCGTGGTGAATCCTTAATTTGTGTTTGAATCAAAATTTAATTTTAATAAATATCCTTAGGAGGTTTTTATGGCTTTCTCTTTAAACAAAGTAATGTTGATTGGTCAACTTGGTAGAGATTCTGAGACAAGAGTTTCTCCATCAAATGTTTCGGTAACAAATTTTTCTATCGCCACGGAAAACAGCTACAAAGGGAAAGATGGTAATTGGGTTAACGAAACAACGTGGCATAACATCGTTTCCTTTAATCTTTCAGATTATTTCAAAGAAGTGCTGAAAAAGGGAGCAAAAGTGTACGTTGAAGGAAGAATTCAAACTGATAATTACACTGACAAAGAAGGGAATAAAAGATATTCAACAAAAATTGTAACAGAGAGAATTATTCCGCTGGATAAACGTGGAGGTGATAATTCATCGTCTTCTTTCTCAAATAGTTCAGAAGGAGAGAGCATTGTTCCAGACGGAGATGCTGAAGATCTCCCATTCTAAGATTTTATACTATAGGTTTTTCTCAATTGGAAGATTTATTATTAGACAAAGCAGTTTTACTACTGCTTTGTTTTTTTGTTTCTGTTTTATCCCCTTACTTTAAGGATTTTCTATGAAAACCGGCTGTTTCATAAAAGCCCTTATTGCCTCAACTATATTTTTTGCAGTAGTATTTTATATTGCAACAAATAAACTCGATGACTATATAGTCAAACCCATTAAAAACATTTCTGTAAAATATGTTACAAAGGATTTGGAAAATAAATTCGATTTCGTAAAAAAAACGCCGGAAAAAGATTCCCTTTTTTCGCAAATAAATTATTTTACGGACAATATCAAAAAATTTAAGACAGTTCATTTAAATTCGGTTACAGACGTGATAGACAGTTTGGATACATACTTAAATGATAGTGTTGTAACCGTTCAAGATTTAGAAAAAATTAAAACAATTATTGAAGCGAAGTTGAAAAATGAAAGATCAAAGAAAAACTGACATAAGAGTTGGACTGACTGTAATTGTAGCTCTTCTCCTCTTAATCTGGATTATCGGGTGGGCGAAAAACTTTTCACTGAACTCGAATAGAGAGATGGTTAAGGTGCAATTTAAAAATGTTGCCGGCCTAGAGGTCGGTGATAATGTTACGGTCAATGGAGTTCGGAAAGGTTTTGTTAATGAGATCGAGATGAAAAATGATTTTGTTGTCGTTGATCTATCTCTTGAACCTGAGGTGGATCTCCGTAACGATGCAGTCTTTTCGGTGATGATGCTTGATCTGATGGGGGGAAAAAAAGTTGAAATTCTTCCCGGCATTTCGCCCGAGAAGCTAAACCTTAAACAAACTCAAATCGGTTCTTTTTCTGCTGATGTTCCATCTGTTATGACCATGATTGGTAAATTGGAAAATGAATTACCGATGATGTTCAAACAAGTAAATCAAAGTCTTACGTCTTTGAATGAATATCTTGCCGATAAAAATCTGCAAAGTGATGTTAAAACTGCCGCTTCAAATCTTGTGGAGATTTCAACACAACTGAAAGAAGTTATTGCTGAAAATAGAAATCAGATAAAACTTTTAACATCCAATAGCGTACAACTTACAAACGAGGCAAAAGACTTTTTTGCGAATAATAAAGAATCTTTACACACTACTATTACAGATGTTTCAGCGCTCATTAAAAAGACTGATTCGTTCATCTCAAAACTTGATCAAATTGTGGTTGAAACAAAAGAACAAAAAAATGCGGCCGGTAAATTCCTTTACGATGATAAATTGGTTTCCGACTTAAAAGAAACATTACAAAATGTAAAAGAGTTGGTTAAAATACTAACCGAGCAATTAAAGAACGAAGGGGTAAATGTTGATCTGTTCTAAACGTCTTCCTCTATTAACATTTCTTGTTGCCTTTACGCTATCGGTAAATGCCAACACAGCACATGCTAAAAGGGGAATGGTCGTTTCGGCAGAACCAATAGCAACAAAAGTTGGACTGCAAATATTAAAGAAAGGAGGAAACGCGGTTGACGCAGCAGTTGCAACCGGATTCGCCTTAGCCGTTACTTATCCAGTTGCGGGAAATATTGGCGGTGGTGGATTTATGGTAATTCATCTCCCCGATGGAAGAAACACCGCAATTGATTTTAGAGAAGCAGCTGCCAAACTTGCATCACGTGATATGTACCTCAACGAGAATGGAGAATTCAATTCTGATTTAAGCCAGAACGGAATAACTTCAGCAGGAATTCCCGGAAGTGTTGCCGGGCTTCTTTACGCGTTGGAGAAATACGGAACGATGAAATTGGAGGAAGTTATTCAACCGGCGATTAATCTAGCCGAAGATGGATTTCCACTCTCTGCAGCAAATGCAAAATCACTTGAATGGACATTGAGAGAATTCAGAAAATATCCTTCATCTCTTAAAGTCTTCTCTAAAAATGGTATCGCTTACCAAGAGGGAGAAATATTTAAACAACCCGATCTCGCTTCAACACTATCCGAAATTAAAAAATTTGGGCGAGATGGATTCTACAAAGGAAAAATCGCCGAACACATACTTCAACAAATGAAAACGCTTGGAGGAAATTTTTCTGCCGCTGATCTTGAGAATTATAAACCGGTTGAGCGAGGCGTTATAAAAGGGACGTACAAAGGATATGAAATTGTCTCAATGCCTCCATCATCTTCCGGTGGGATTGCCTTAATCCAGATGTTGAATATTTTGGAGAATTTTTCGTTCCAAAAGGATGAGTGGAACAGTGGTAAATATATTCACGCTTTAGTTTCAGCAATGAAATTTGCCTATGCAGACCGTTCGATGCACCTCGGCGATCTCGATTTTTACGATGTGCCTCAGAAATGGTTGACTTCAAAAAGTTATGCAAAGGAATTAGCTGATAAAATAACCGATGCAGCAATTCCTTCTACCGAAATAAAACCGGGCGATCCGAAAAAGTTTAAAGAAAGCGAGGAGACGACGCATTATTCGGTTATGGATAAAAATGGCTGTGCGGTAAGTGTAACAACCACCATTAATTCGGCATACGGTTCTAAATTGGTTGTGGAGGGTGCTGGATTTCTTCTCAATAACGAAATGGATGACTTTAGTGGTAAACCTGGTGTTCCAAATCAATTTGGACTTATCGGCAGTATAGCAAATGAAATTCAGCCCGGCAAAAGAATGTTAAGTTCCATGACTCCTACGATCGTTTTAAAAGATGGAAAGCCGGTACTTGTTGTTGGTTCTCCCGGAGGATCAACAATTATTACTGTGGTGTTGCAAGTTATTTTGAACAAAATAGAATTTGAAATGAATCTTGAGCAGGCAGTAAATTCGCCAAGAATTCATCACCAATGGTTACCAGATGAGATTTATAACGAACCATTTGGAATTGCGAAAGATGTTAAACAAAAACTTCTCGAAAAGAATTATAAATTTGGAACAAATAGAATTCTGGGATTAGTTGAAGCCATTACTTTTGATCCCGCCTCAGGAGAATTTGTTGGGGTAAGCGATCACCGCGGAGACGGTTTGGCGGAGGGATATTAATGATTGTTGGAATAGGCATTGATATTATTGAGATTGACAGAATAAAAGAAAGCGTTGATAAATTCGGCGATCATTTTTTGAACAAAATATTTACTCCCACCGAACTTGAATACAGTTTAAGCAAAGCAAATAAATACCAGCATCTTGCTGCGCGATTTGCCGCTAAAGAAGCCGTTTCCAAAGCGCTTGCAACTGGTTGGAATAATGATTTCAACTGGAAGAATGTTGAAATATTTAATGAGCTTTCCGGCGCACCGAGTGTAAAACTTTCCGGTAAATTGGCAGATTACCTTGGTGAAGATAAAGATTTAAAAATCACTATGAGCCACTCAAATCATTACGTTACTTGTTTTGCGATAATTTATTTGAAGAGATAATACTACAATTTCTTCTGCTTTGTAAAGGTATTAATCTGAATGTTGAGTAATAAGAGATAAGAAATATGGACGATAAATACTTAATTAAGAAAAAGGAGAAAGGTTTAATACTTGATTGGTTCAAAAAACATTCTACATTTGTAATCGAAATATTTATTGGACTTTGTTTGGGGATTGGCACTATAATCAATTCTTGTAATCAAAATTCATTAATTCAAGAACAAACCGTAAACTTAAATGCACAAAAGGAATTGATGCAAAAACAGACAATTCTAATTGAACAACAAATAACTAATTCATTTCTTTTTGACTCATTGCAAACCCTCTATACTAAAAAACAATATGAATTAGCAGATGAAGAATTAAATAATTTGCGGAAAGAACAGTTTCGTAGAAACATTGATGACAAAAAAGATTTAAAGCTTGACATATTTGAAATAGACAATCTATGTCTTGTAATGTTGAAGCAAATGAAAAACGATGCAACAGCGCATCCTCCAGGTACGACTTGGGAGCAAAACTATTTCGGTATGAAGTTAACAAAAATAGAAAAGATTCTTCAGAAATACTTTAATACTGATCTTATGTCTGAACATGGTAAAAATAATAATCTATGGCTTGAGGCATATAATATTGTAAGAGAAGTTAATTTCGAAATTGGAACGCACTATTCGGTAGAAAGTTTAAGGAAAAATATCCCTTTTATTGAACAAGTAAAAATAAATGTTGACGTTTATTTAAAACAATTTAATACGAATAATCAGACGGCTAATTAATGTTGATAGAGAGCAAATGCTAGATTTCATAAACGAACTACCCAAAGCTGAACTACATCTTCATATCGAAGGGACGCTCAATCCAGAGTTGATGTTCAAAATTGCTAAACGGAATAACATAAAAATTAAGTACCACTCGGTTGATGAATTAAAGAAAGCTTATGATTTTGGAAATCTGCAAGACTTTCTGAACCTTTATTATCAAGGCGCTGAAGTTCTGATTCATGAGATTGACTTTTATGAAATGACATTGGAATATTTGGAGAAAGCACACGAACAGCATGTACTCCACTGCGAAATGTTTTTCGATCCGCAGACGCATACGAGTAGAGGTGTTCAGTTTGAAACGGTTATCAGCGGTATTTACAAAGCGATGAAGGATGCTGAAAATAAACTTGGTATTTCATCAAAATTAATCCTATGTTTTTTAAGAGACATGGATGAAGCATCAGCGATTAAAACTCTCCACGATGCTTTACCCCACAAAGATAAAATTGTTGCTGTCGGATTAGATTCTGCCGAAGTTGGCAATCCGCCGTCAAAATTTATAAATGTATTTAATATGGCACTTCAGGAAGGCTTTCTAACTGTTGCTCATGCGGGGGAGGAGGGACCTGCAGATTATGTTTGGGAAGCACTTAAATATTTGAACGTGTCGAGAATAGATCACGGGAATAATTCACTTGATGACGAAGCTTTGATCGATGAACTTGCAAAATCACAAATGCCGCTTACGGTATGTCCTTTATCAAATTTGAGATTGAAAGTTGTTGACGATCTGAAAAATCATCCTTTAAGAAAGATGATTGAGAAAAATCTTTTAGTAACCATTAATTCAGATGATCCAGCATACTTTGGCGGATATATCAATGAAAATTATTTGGCTATGGCAGAAGCACTGAATTTATCAAAGGATGAATTAGCTGAACTTGCAAAAAATTCATTTCGCGCAAGCTTTTTTGAAGATGGATTAAAAGAAAAAATGATGGCAAAAGTTGATGACTATCTTGAGAATTATAAGGTTAATTAGTTTCATTTTTATCTAACTAAAATGTCGGAGCGGTGTTGTGGATGTAGTAAAAATTCCTTTTGTAACTAAAGTGGGATTGAAAAAAAACAGTGACGGAGTTTTAGAATTATCTAATGAACCGGAGGCGCAGAATCACCTGCAAAGTATTCATGCCGGAGCGCAATTTACGCTGGCAGAAACAGCCAGTGGAGAGTTACTCCAAACATTGTTCCCCGAACTTGCCGAAAATGTTATCCCCGTTTTGCGGGACGCTCAAATAAAGTTCAAACGCCCTGCACAGAAAACAATAACTGCTTATTCTTCCATTCCGGAAGAAAAATCAAATGAATTTAAAAATCAACTTCTTCAAAAAGGGAGAGCTTTAATTGAAGTGAATGTTGAAGTTAAAGATGCTGAAGGAGTGGTGACATGTGTTGGCCTGTTTAATTGGTTTATTCAGAAAATAATTTAAGAGGTTACTATGGATGCATTTAAAAATATTACCGGTCGTGATATAGAAGAGAAGTTAAACGATGGACAAATGAGAGTAAATAGAATTATCAGTCTTGCTTTGCTAGGAGGTTCTTTTTTCTTTTTGATAATTGTGTTAAATCTTCCTGGTAAATCGGATACTGTTGAAAGCACAAACGGAACACCTGATATATTTCCAGCCGTATTTCTTGTTATGGCTTTTTTTATCTATACGATGTTTATGCTTATCCCTAAAATATTTCTCCGTAAAGAAAATTTGATGAAACGGCTTTCATTTGAAGGGATACCTAGTGAACCAAATATTGATAATGGAGCAATAAAATTGATCGGTCTCGACAGAACTTTGTTAATAATTCGGCTAGCTCAATTAGAAGGAATTACCTTAATGGGATTGGTATTCTTGATGATCGGGGGTGGTGGACAAAGAATTTTAAACAATCCGGTGCAATTGATTTATTTATTACCGTTTTTTGTAATGCTGATTTTCGTCCTCAATAATTGTATGACGGTTGAAAAGACGGTGATGCGGATTGAAAATAATATATTAAGTGTAATTAAAAGTTTGTAGACAAGTACATTTTAATCAAAGAGGTAAAAATGGAAAAGGAAAGAGTGCTCATCGTTGGCGGGTATGGAACTGTTGGAACAGTTGTATCGGAAATTTTATCTAAAAGTGAATTCATCATTCCGGTCATTGCAGGAAGAAGCGAAGCCAAAGCAAAGGAATTAGCCGGTAAATTAAATGCTGAGTGGCGAGTTGTTGATATTAATAAAGAAGATTCAATTCTCAATGCTTTTGCAAACATAAAAGTAGTTATCAATTGTTTCAGTGGACCTTTTACAAATGCTCCTTTACTTTTGGCCGAGTTATGTGCGAAGAATGGAATCAACTATCTCGATGTAGCCGGCAGTTATGAATATGCTGAAAGAGTTCTAACACTGAATGATTTAGCTAAGCAAAATCATGCGACGTTAATTACTGCCTTAGGGGCCAATCCGGGTTTCCCCGGTATAACCTTAATGAGCGCAAAACATGATTTTGATGAAATGTATTCGGGAAGAATTGTGTTTGTTCTTGGTGCAGGATTTAAAGGCATCTCGGTTTCATCTTTGCAAGAGTTAAAATATATGTTTGATGTAAAGCCATTGGTCTGGGACAAGACACATTGGGTTTCTCCAAAAGTTATCAGCACTAAAGAATATGTTGGGAAACCATTTGAACAGAAAGTTTATTTAGGTGTTTCATTAACGCGTGATATTCTTGTCATTCCGGAACTAACCGGACTAAAAGAACTTTCATTCTGGTCGGGTTCACAGAGTACAAGTCAAGGATTAGCTTTAGTTCTCGGATTGAAGTATGGATTTGCGAAAAATGAGAAACGGGCGAAACTACTTTTAAATTTTCTAATGAAACTTGGGCAAACAAAAAATTCCACCGGAGATACGCTCTTAGCCATATCCGTTACCGGGAAAAAGAATGGAGAGAAACTTAAGCGCGTAACTGAAATATATTGCGAAGAGAATTATGCCACTGCGCTTGCACCTGCTTTAGTTTGCCAGCAAATCGTTGAAAAGAAAATTCTCCAACACGGTGCTTTTGTAGCTCCGCAAGTTGTGCCATCGATTGATTTTATGGAAAGACTAAAAAAATATCCTGTAAATTTTTCAGTAAAGGATGAAAAAATTTAGGAAAGGGGAGATGTGTGTCTTAACTGATTTTTAATTCAGCAAAGACGCACATCAAAAATTAAATATTATACCCTAACGAAAATCTAAAGAACATATCGGGAAAACCAAATACCATTACACCGATGTTGATATTCTTCATGATCGTGTATTGGCGAGTTAATCCAAACTCCGCCGGAATTGGTAAGTCCATCATATCTTTTAGCGATTTTCTTGTATCCTTATCAGCAAAACCATCAATAATAGAATTGCCGAAACTCATACCACCGTAAAATCTATAATGAGGATTTTCATACAAGGTTGATTTTCTAAACAACTGCATAATAAATCCGTCAAGATCAAGGTAAAGAAAACGAATAGGAAGCAAAGCCCAGGCCCATCCTTTAAATTCCTCCGGAAAAACAAAATCGGCACCGGCACGAATTCCTAAATTCAATTCTTTCCCGATTTTATATCTATCAAATTGATAAGACATCTCATTAAAATATTTTATTACATTCAAAGAAGCATTGTGTTTACCGAATTTAGCATCAACACCTATAGTTAAAGAAGAAGGCATTTTAATTAGTACTTCACTTGCAAAATAATTTTTAGTTGGTTTTGTTAAATTCGGTTTTGCAAGATCCATTGAATCAATCGAGACATCAAATTTGTCATCACCTTTCCCGCTAAATCTTCCAACCATAAAACGAGGTTGGTAACTTTCCATTATAGCGGAGTTATCAGCTAAAACAAAGTCAGGATTGTAATTATAGACCAATGAGAAATTAAATCTTGAGAGCCAGTTATTTTTGTTTGCAGGATTGTAATTTGCGCCAAGTGTGAAGCCGACACGAGTATCTTTATAATTTCCTTTTGCTCTAAAGAACAAATTGTTTGATTCATTTTTTGCCGGGTCAATACTTGGATCATTTACATCGTTGAAATAATATTCGTTTAGATTATTAAGTACAACCATTCCTTGAAAATCAAGATCGAGATTGATAAAATTCCTAATATCGTACCGGTTAACTGTAAAACCGATAGCAACTTGACCTTGCTCATTATTCATTACTTCCTTTGCAAGTCCGTAAGAAACACGATTCACTTTTAATTTAGTTATTGCAAGTATTGTTGGTTTAAGTATGATGTCAATCTTCGTTTCATTCTCAGCCACAATTTTAGATGAAGCGAGATCAGTTGAAATTCCGTTGATGAGGAGATCGGAAGAAAAATCAACCGGAGTAGAAAATCCTCCGCCGAGGACAAAATAATCTTCAAAGGGAATAGCACCTGTGAGAGCAGCCAATCCACCAACTTGCCCTACTTCCTGTTCTCCGACTTCCATATCTTTCCGATAACTTCCGGTTTTGAAAATAAACGTTGAAGTGTCCTTGAGCATATCCGTAGTTTGTTTCTTCATATCGGATGGAGTTAACAAATTCGAAATTCCAGCTCCAAGTTTTGACTCAAAGAAAATGTTCGCTTTTTTCAGATAAGCCAATTCGGCCGGATTAGAAAAAAGTGAGGTTGATCCGTAATTTAAATTTGGAGAGATCATTCCCCCGAAAACTCCGCTTCCACTTCCAATGCCGACAGAACTATTAACGCCGCTATTTACTTTTAAATTTAATTTGCCACCAATCCAGTAAAGCATGTTTGGTGTGTCGCTAGATTGTCCAGTTGCTATTATGTTGAAGAAAAATACAATAACGATTGTTTGTAGAAATATCTTTTTCATATTAGAACTCCAATCCAATTGAAATGCGTTGTGAGTTGGCTAACTCTTCCATCATAAATGTGTAGTCGAGACGAATTCTTCTTTCTTTTCCAGCACCGAAATTTATTCCCATTCCGAAACTATATTTCTCATCCTTCTCATTGTTCAGAAAATACTGAACACCGCCTCGCAATGAAAGAATTTTTAGTAACGATATTTCCATCCCTGCTCTAAGTTTATCACTTACATCTTTCCTCACAACCGAGGTATAATCAGTTACGACAGTAATTTGTTCGGTAACTCTAAATGCAGTTCCAATTGTTGGTTCAAATGGAATTAATTCTGAATATTTACCTTTGGCTTTTTTATCGGGGTTATCAACTTTTGAATTCCAGAAGAGGGGAGAGTAAATATCTCTGAACATTAATCCGATATTAATTTTTTCGTTGAGAAGATAGAGTACACCAAAATCAATTCCGAAGCCGAACGCCGATCCTTTTACTTGATTTAAAATCCCATCCGAAATTTCATCAGGTTCAAATAATACATAATCGTTGCTGTTAAGGGAATTATTTCCGAATGAAGCGTAGCGAAGTTTAACTCCAAATCCGATGAATAAACTATCAAGCCAAAACTTCCGTGAATAACCAAGATTCAATGTATATTCACGGAGTGCAGCATCACCTGAAACAATTAACGCTGCACCGGCACCTTGTCCATCTTTTAACGGCATGGAATAGGCAAGATAGTTATAGTCCACAAGTCCAAGTAGTTTAGTGTAAGTAAAAGCTGTTTGCATTTTATTGATTGTAGAAATACCGGCTGGATTCCAAACAACAGTATTAACATCATTTGACAGCCCTACAAACGCATTGCCAAGAGCAGCGGGTCTTGCACCGAAACCAATATCTACAAAAGCTCCGGCAAAGTTGGAAAGTTCCTGCGCAGGTGTCTGCAGAAACATAAGAATGAGGAAAATATAGATAATCTTATTTTTCATTTTTTTATCCTCAGTGATTTCATAAACTTAAGTTAATTGCTAATTTATTTAACTAACACAACCGGGATCAACTCAGATTTCTCCCCGGAGTTATCTTTTGCAATAATTCTAATTATGTACCTTCCATTCCGCGCGGTACTGCCGTCATCTGCTTTTCCATCCCATGAAATTTCCTTAAGACTTGTTCTACTTCCATATTTACCCGGGAATTGAATGTCACTGTCTAACAAAGTTCTAACTAATTCGCCTCGTAGGTTGTAAATTTTAATCGAAACAAGTGCAGGCGGAATATTTGTAGTTAAGAAATATCCAATCTTAAGCGGAGCTACTTCAGGAGAAAATGGATTTGGTAAAATGCTCACGTGTTTTAAACCGAGTGGTTCATTTGCTGTTAGCACTGCAAATTCACCGAAGCGATAAACCGAGTTGGACAAAACGGAATTGTTTTCAAGTGTAGCATTGTAAAGATTCCAATATTTAGCTCCACGATCATACAAACCAATGGTTTTACTTCCCTCTGTAAATTGGAGAGATTTATCGAGCGGTAACTCGAGGGAGGAGGCGACTTGTAAGGTATCACCAGGCAGACCAATACTTGAAATGTATCTGAAATTGTAAAGCTTATCTGAGACCATATACGTTTCATTCGAATTTTGCGGAGTAAAATATTTTTTCGCAGGTCCGAATTGTGGTTTTGCTAAGAAGAGTTCGATGGGGAAGTTAACTGCACCAGATTTTAATGAATAGACCATTCCCTTTCTATCTGTCAGAACGTAATTCTGGTTTGGGTTGACCAGTGCATAAACAGAAAGTTCAGTTGATCCTACTAAACCGGAAACTTTATCGGTTGCCGAAATTTTAACAAAACCGATATAATTTGTATCTGCCGGTTGATAAAATCCAGTGCTTGTAATAGTTCCGGCTTCCGGCGGGTCCAATGTCCATTCCAAATTATTTCCTAACAGAACTTGTTTTGATGAAGTATCCGTACTTGTTAAACTGAATTGCAAACCGGTTGATCGGTTGCTCAATCGTTCAACCTGAGTCGAAACATTTATATCTTTCAAAACGCCTTCAGTAACTGTTACGGAGAACTGTTGATCCAAAACCATTGAACCTAAATGGACAGAAACTTTAAAAACTGCGGTTCCTTCTTTTAGCGTTTTTAATAAAATATTTAAACTGTCAGAGGAATTCGGGTATGATATTTCTAACGATGCAGGGTCTTCAACTTCCCATTTAATCGTTCCTGTGTGATTAACTCCGGTAAAATTAACAGCTAAAGACTGGTTCAATCCGTCACGGATAACCAGACCAAGTTTAAAGCTATCACCTTTTCTTAACACCGAATTATCGAGGCTTGGGGAAAGAGCGACAGAAGAAAGTATTCCACTTGCAGAAGGTTTGATTGAAACTCTCTCCGAAGCATAAGTTGTTTTTTGTGTCGTATCTGTAAGTTCAACATAATATTGAATTTCTTCCAGCGTGTAAAGCGCGGGAATTTTCTTTTCATACGAACTATCGGTTTTAGTTAAATTTAATGTTGTAAAAACATCTGATGATGCCAATTTGTAATACAACTTTCCAACGATATTTGTATTTGTTTTTTTGAATTTAACCTTAATCAATGATTCTTTATCAGAAAGAATTGAAGATAAAGGAATATGAGTAAACGGTAATGCAACATCTTTAGATAATTTCGTTGTATCCGTTGTTAGCTCAATACGAAGTGATTTTTCATCTTGTGCTAGGTAATTTTCTTTTGATACACTAATACGATAAGTCCCTTTTGATAATTTATTTTCGCTTTCATACAAACCAGACACAGTTGTAATTGTGCTGATTGTTTGTCCGTCAGGTTTAGTGAAATCTATCTGGACGCCTGAAAGGGGGCTCACACCATCCGTTGCTCGTAATGAAATCTTTCCACTTGGAATAACGAAGGAGGGAAGAGTTACCGTCTTACCTAATTGATTTGAAGGGATTAATGCAATTTTACTTAAAGTCGGCAAACCGGATTCAACTAATTTAATTTCGTAAAAAGTTGTATCGGTCGCACCAATTTTAATCGGCAAATTCTTAAATGAGAAATTTCCATTTTGATCTGTCACAACTTCAAAAATATTATTCGATGTAGCTTTAACTGAAACATTTGACAATCCGGTTCCGGCAAAAAGAACTTTTCCGTTCAAGGTTGTTGTTGATGGGGTTAGTTTTATGTCCTGAGTCGATTTCGTTTGTCCGGCTTGTAAGGTAAAGGAGAGCGTATCAGAAATAAAACCGGCTTTAATTGCCATTACCTTTGCTGCGCCCGCAGAAACATTATTAAATGTGTAATTCCCACTTCCATCTGAAGTAGTTGAAAACGATTGTCCTGTTGCCGGGTAAATTAATTTAACATTCACAGAACTGATTGCAGAAGTAACCGCAGAGATTAACTGTAATGTTTTCCCGGTAACTTTTGAAGTATTTTTTGTTAATGTGAAATTTATAACTGCATTTTCGTTAAGCGTTAAAGCCTCAGAGATTTCTTCCTGGGTAGAGGTGAAATCAGTTTTACTAGCCCTAATTGAATAAGTTTTACCAGCGGGTAATCCGGTAAAAGTGAACTCTCCTGTTGATGCGGTTACTCCGGTTTCAATCACTGTAGTATCACTACTTACTAAAGAAAGAGTTACCTGTTCAAGAAGTGCGGAAGATGGATCTTTCGCAACAACTTTAATATTTCCAACATTGGCTGAAGCAGTAAAAGTAATTTGCACTGTATCTTTAAAACCTAAAGCAACATTTTGAGTTGAGGGGGAAAACGTATATCCAACTCTTTCTGCTTTAACTGTGTAGGAGGCTTCCGGCAAATAACCAAATTCAAAACTGCCGTCGCTTGAAGCAAGTACAGAGTAGGATTTAAGAGCATTACTTATTTGTATATTAGAACTTCCAACTCCGCTATTACCTCTTATTACAGAGTAGTTTTTTATAACATTTAAAATACCTGCATCAACTTGAGTTGCATTTAATGGAACTGTTACTGATACTGAATCATTAATAATTCCTTGCTTGAAAATATCAGTATAGATTGTGAAACTTGCGTTACTTTCTACTTCATTGAAAGTAAACATACCCGTAGAATTTGTGATGGTGGAATAAACATTTCCGTTATTCGAAATTGCCACTACCGGAGCTAGAAAAGATAGAACTTCACCTTTCTGATTTTTAACAGTTCCTACGATCTTGCTTTTATTTTTTTGCATAAAAAGATTATGACTTGTTGTTCCGGTAATATTTATAGTTGTATCTTTTAAAGTATATCCAGGTTTAGTCGTTTTTAAAAGATAATCCCCAGGGGCAAGTCCACTGAGTGAATATTCTCCTGAACTATTTGTCAACGCACTCCCACTTCCCAGGCTCCCTTCAAGACTCAAAGTAACATTCGAGATAGGTAAACCATTCATATCATCGATAACTTTTCCTGAAAGATTCCCATTATTAAGAATCAAATCAGTAAAATTTATGGTACCGGTTGGAGAAAGAGAAGTGATAGTTATTTCCTTAGAAGTTGGACTAGTGTACTGTATCTTATCGGCCTTAATCGTGTATTGTCCAAAAGCTACAGCGGGGAACTCAAAGGTTCCGTCAGATTGTGTAGTGGCAACAAACGATTGACTATTGTTATTAACAGCATATATTGTGGCTTGAGCAATTGCTTGTCCCGAAGTATTTTTAACACTTCCATTGATTTTCCCGGCGAGAGGTGATAGCGTAATATTGATATTTTTAGTTTGTCCGTCTAAAATTGAGAAAGCTGTTAGCAGAGACTCCCCGAATCCCCTTTTTGAAAATTTAAGATTGTAACTCCCACCAATTAATCTTGGAAGAATATAACTTCCATCTTGATTAGATAAAACTGTTGCACCACTGTTTGTCCCGGTTAGACTTACAGCTACGTCTGCAAGTAAATTGTTTGAATTATCTTTGACTATTCCTCTAATTAGAGCATAATTTTCATTTAATGTAAAATTGACGTTTGTAAGATTTTGTCCCAGAGATAGCGCTACATTTAAACTATCACTTAAAAACCCATTAAGTCGCGCTATAATTTTATCATTCCCCGGAGGTAAACCGATATAATAATTTCCATTATTCTCAGAAACGATTGTATCAATAGCAGCATTTGTACTTGTGTTATAAATAATTATTTCAGCATCAGCAAGCGGAGTTTGTAAATTACTCATTATGTTTCCGCTTATTGAGGAAGGATTAGGGGAGAGAGTAAAATTATTTATTGATGTAATAGAGGCGTTTAATACTTCCGTTTGCTGATCTTTAGAACCGTACCCAACGAGTTTTACACTTATTTTATAGGCTTTTCCGGCTTCAACTGAAGCGGAATACGAACCGGTGTTGTTTGAAACAGTATTTATTTTTTTTGTCGGATCATTAACTTCTGAAATAATAATTTGTGCATCTTGAAGAGGGGCGGTACTGTTTCTTACTAAACCTTCAATTCTTGCTTCATTTTTAGTAAGACTAAAATCATTGTTAATACTTTGCTGCCCCGAACCGACTGAAATATTTTTAGTACTTGAATTTAGAAATCCATTTTTTGAAACAGAAATATTCCATGTTCCAGGTTGAATGTTAAAAACATATTTACCAAATTCATCGGTAGTAACATTTAAGGTCTGATTTCCCATGACAGCATTAACCACAGCATTTGGAATCGGCTCTTGAAGAGAAGTAACTTTCCCGGAAATCATACCTGCATTCTCAGCCAATTGAAAATCGATACCTGATAAATTTTGCCCTGGAGAAACAGCCAATGTTACTGAATTGGCACTTGAATATCCCGACTTTTGAGCAGAAATTGTTATTGTTGAAGCGGGAACACTTAACTGATACGTTCCATTTGAAAGAGAAACTGTTGAGTTTCCACTCGAACTTAAAATTGACACATTTGCTAACCCATTACCGCTTAAGTCAGATGCTGTACCTGAAATGGTCGAAGGATTAGGAGTAAGATTTAAATTTATTCCGGAGATTGTTTCAGACACACCTAAATTAAGTTGAACATTATTAGTCGAAGTATAACCATTACTTGCTGTTGTGATAATCCATGAACCTGTTTTTAAACTGAAAGTATATTGTCCAGCAGAATTTGTTATTGACGTTATTGTTGGACCACTTGTAGGAGTTGCAGTAACTACCACATTTGCAAAAGGGGAAGTTCCGGTTTCACCAGTTGCAGTTTTGGTTACTTTATAAACATTCCCCACCACTTGATTGGCGCGCGGGATAAGTGTAAAATTCTGATTTTGTAAATTATCTCCGGTGTTCAGCTTATAAATTTTTGGTGACGGACTAATAAATCCGTCTTTTTTAATTTCGATTGTCCAGTCTCCGGAAGATAAATTTAATGAATAATTGCCAGCATCATTTGAAGATGTTTGCTGAGTTACGGCCCCTTGTTTAGCTGAAATATTTACCAACTGAACTGGACTTGATTCATCGTTTACTATCTTACCGGTGATTGAGGCGTTATCAGTTTTAATCACAATTGAAGAAGGTAATATCATTTGATCAACATCCAAAGTGATTGATGTAGGAGATGAGGCAAGATAACCAGCCTTACTGGCTTGTAATGAATACGTCCCCTTTGGTAATGAAACATTGAATGATCCGTCAACCAAAGTGGTTACCGTTTGTACATCACCATTAAGAAGGTTTCGCAACCTTACAAATGCACTGTTTAGAAGAATTCCTTTTTCATCCACAACTCTTCCGGAAAGTTTTGCGGGAAAAGGTCTCATGAATATTGTAAAATCGCTCGTTGAAGTTTTATTTATTGTAGCAATATAAGTTGAGTCATAAAATCCCGATTTCTCTCCTTTAAACTCGTATGTTCCAAGAACTAAACTATCTGAGTAACTAATCGAGTTTGTCACAATAAATGGATTTGGCGGAGTAACACCGCCACTTAAAGAATTGGCATAGACTTTAAACCCGATGATATTGGATGAATCAACCGATGACTTTGCTTGAACTCTAAATTTTCCTAAATCGATGTTGTAATTGAATATATTAATTGCGCTTTTATTCCCGGATCCGGAATTATCTCTCGGAACAACAAACCAGATATATTTCCCCTTCGTTAACATGGTTCTTGCAGGAAGTTGAATTGAAGTGTTCGTAGTGGAAGAATACCAAATTGGAATATCGATCTGTTGTTCATTACCGGCGAAAGATGACACTCTTTGAAAAAGAAAAACAGTATAGCCATTAGCGTTCGGTACGGAGTTCCATTGCAAATTAATATTTTTGTCAGCATAGAATGTTGTGTTATCAATCGGTGAAACTAAAATAGGTGGTTGAATAGATGCTGTTGCTTCATAAGTAAAAGATACAACCCCGCCAAATACTCCGCTCGAATAAGTAATATCATATTCATCATACACATTTAAAACCGTGTAGTGATATTCGTTTCCCGGAATCAACGGAGGAGCTTGTATTGTAAAGGGAGAATTTGGATTTATACTACCATATTGGACAGAGGTCCCGGTAGTTAAATAATTCCACAGAACATTCGCTCCTTCAACCGATACATCACCATTTGGTTTAGTAACAACAGTAAATGGGGTACTTGATACAATTAACCAATAAGCTCTAACGCCAGGAATCGAATTCCATTGAAATGTTGGAGTTGAGTTTTTAATTTTTCCTCTTGGGGCTTCGGCATAAGGTGCATTCGGAGATTCTATTATGAATTCAATTTCATTAGAAAAGTCAATTGAATTGGGATTTGCTGAATAGTCAGTTTTAATTTCACTTAAAGTATTTTTTGATGAATTTGTTATTAATGCACGGTATCTACCAACTGATAAATTTGGAGGATTGTTTTTGGAAATGAATCCTAATCTTTTGCCCGAAGCATTTAATGAAGTTAGATTATAATTTCCGGTAGTACTGCCAATTTTAAATTTTACTTTGGAAGTGGGAAAAGATTTGTTCCATGCAACAATAACACTATCGGAAGGTTTAAAGAAGATTTTGATTTTTGGTGTTGTATTTCCTGAGATATAACCTTGTGGAGGTTGAACAATAAAGGTTTGTGATTTGAGGATTAACGGAATAAACATCCAGAAGAAGATAAATAAGATCAACGTTCTTTGAGAAGTAAAACTAATTATTTTCATACTATACTCGCTTTATAGTGAGAATACTTTTTCCATTTCAATAGAACTCAATTCTTCAAAAACGAAGAATAACTAACTGTAAATTATAACTGAAGTATTATAAATGCAAATATTAATTTTAGCAATAGAATCGGTAGACAGATAAAAAGTAGGGCTTCCGGAATTAATGTGACTTATCCATAACGATTAATCACTTGTGATTCGACACACAAACGTGATAAACTCCATAGACCAAATCCAAAGCGTTAGTTATTATTGTTACAAAAAAAATGTAATTAAATGAAAAGAGAAAATCGAAATATGGAAGGTTGATGGAAAGCGATACTTTAGTAGGGAACAAATTTGTTAAAAAATTACACGAAAGAGCCTTAGATAAATTTATTAATGAAGTTGATGTCCGCATGGATTTCCAACATCATTTATACTTTGGAATTACTTTAATTAAGATAAATTTGAGCCGAGCAGTGATGTGCGAGTCGCAGACATTTTATAAATATCTTTTTAATTTGATAAACGAAGGAGCTAACAAGATTGTAATTGATCTTACTTCGCTTGAATTCATTGATTCTTCATTTGCTGGTGTTTTAGTTGCTGCACTAAGAAGAGTAAGAAATAGAAAAGGGGATATACGATTAGTTCTTCAACCGGGAAATTCTCTTTCAAATCAAATATTTTTTAATGGTATGGTTAAGATTTATAAAACTTTTTCGTCTATTTATGAAGCGTTAAATAGTTACGAATGCGTTCTTGAAAATACTACGACTTCATTTTCCCATCTTTCATCTCAAAAATAACATCGGCAAGTGCCATTAAATCTTTGTTGTGTGTAACAATTATCAAAGTTTTGCTGTACTTATCACGTAATCGAACGAAGAGGTCATTTAGCAACTCACTATTAGCCGTATCCAAATTTCCTGTCGGTTCATCAGCCAAAATTAATTTTGGATCATTAGCTAGAGCCCTTGCAACAGCTACCCGCTGCTGCTCACCACCGGAAAGTTGAGCCGGTTTGTGTCCTATGCGTTCGGACAATCCTACAATATCAAGAATTTCTTTTGCTTTGATTACCGCTTTATTGTAAGAAAGTTTTGCGATTAATTGGGGGATTATTACATTTTCGAGAGCGGTAAATTCAGGAAGTAGATGATGAAATTGAAAAACAAAACCAACATGTTGATTTCTAAATGCGGAAAGTTTTTTATCTGATAAAGTTGCAACATTATTATCGTCGATTAATATATTTCCGCTGTCTGGTTTATCTAATCCAGAAAGAATATGGAGTAAAGTACTTTTCCCGGCACCGGAAGCACCAATAATTACTGATATTTTATTTCTGGGTATTTCAAGCGAAATATCCTTAAGAATTTCAAGCCGTTTATTTGATCCGGTCAGATAAGTTTTCCAAATATTTTTAGCATCAATGATGTTCATATAGTTGTCAATAATGTTTTCTTAAATAAATATTTTATTCCCATTTGATCGCTTCGATAGGATTTATTTCTGAGGCTTTTTTTGACGGTATCATAGCTGCAAAAAGGGATAATAAAATTGAAGCTGCACCAACGGTGAAAAAATCCATAATTTGCAACTTCATCGGAATTGCATCTATTTTATATTCTAAAGGATTTAAAGGGTAAAGTTTGTATTCCGTTTGTAAATAATAAACTAATAACCCTAACGCAAAACCTGCAAAAGTCCCAATAACTCCAACATAAAATCCTTGCAATAAAAAAATCTTTTTTATTGAATTTTCTGTAGCTCCTTTTACCTTTAACACTCCGATATCCCGTTTCTTTTCGAGGACGGACATGCTTAGTGAGCCAAGGATATTAAACACAGCAACTGCAATTATCATCAACAATAAAGCGTACGCAACCCATCGTTCGATATTCATAACGGAATAAAGATCTTTATGAAAATCATACCAGGTGCTTACTGAAAAGTTTTGTCCAAACCTTGATTGAATGTCTTCCTTAAAATGAAAAGCTTCTTGTTCGTTTTGCAATTTTACTTCTAATCCCTGAAAATTATTCTTGTAACCCAATATATTTTGGGCTTGAGAAAGGGGACAGAACACTAAAGAAGCATCATATTCATTATTGTTTGAAAGAAATATTCCTTTGATCACTGCCTTTTGAGTTTTGGGAACAGAAAAGTTTACAACCGCTCTTTCTACTGCAGAAGGGGAGATGATGGCCAAAGTATCTCCAATAGATGATTGCATTCTTTCAGCTAAATAAGCACCAATTAAGATTTCTGGAGTTTCATTGGAAGCCATCCCAAGATCACTACCAAGAATTATCTTTCCAGTAAAAATATCGTTGACATTTTTATTTTTGAAATCAACTCCTTTTAACTCAACTATTTGATTCAGATTTCCATTCACCAAAAGAACTTTTCCCTTTACGTAAGGAGTAACATAAATCGGATTTTCTTTTTCTATTACTGATTTAAGATTTGAAAGTTCTTTTTGAGATGTTTCATTAATCGCTTCAATTCTAACGTGAGGATCAAAAGATATTAGGTAGGAAGTAACAAGATTGCTAAATCCGTTAAATACAGATAAAACTGCTATTAGCGCTGCAACGCCGATTGCAATTCCACTTATTGATAAATATGAAATTATTGTAATGAAGTTTATTCTGTGCTTAGCAAAGAGGTAGCGCTTTGTTATAAAATGTTCAAACTTCATTATGAAAACCGCAACGTTGTTACCGGTTGAATTTTTGATGCCACAAAACTTGGCAATACTGAAACTAATAAAGTTACAAAGAAAGTGACACTGGAAACCAATAGTGATATCCAGAGTTGAAAATAGAGGGGCACTTCCGACACAAAATAAACAGTTGAAGGAAGTGTAATGATATTAAAGGATGTTTGTAAATGTATCAAGAAGACCGCCAAAATATTTCCAAGTAGAATCCCTGCGATTCCAATGATCATTCCTTGTGCTAAAAACACAAAAATAATTTGGAGCTCTCTTGCCCCGAGAATTCTCAAAGTTCCGATAAATTCTGATTTGTCGATCACAATCATTAACAAGGTACTAATAATGTTAAAAACAGCAACCAAAATGATTAACGCTAAAACTATTGGAATTGGTTTTTTTTGAAGTTCAATCCATGTAAAAATTGCTTTGTAATTTGTAAAAATAGTTTTTACATACGCCGGATACTGGAGATTCTCTTGAAGTAGATCAGCAAGACTATCAACTTTTGTAAGTGAGGAGAGTTTCAATTCGTAACCGGATACCGACTGCTTTAGTGAAAAAATATTCTGCAATGATTTAATGTCCATTAAGGCATAAGAATCGTCAAATTTGGACATACCGCTCTCAAATATTCCGGATACAATTACTTCCTCAATTATCGGTGTAGGAGTATCTAAAAAATTTGATTCATTTGCAATTGCGAAAAGTTTAATTGTATCGCCAACGCCAACCATCAGTTTGTTTGCGATTGATTTTCCTAGAATCACTTCATTTTGAAGAGGACTAAAAACCATGCCTCTGATAATTCTGAATCCCTTATTAGAATCAAAATAATTTTGTTGTATCCCTTGGAAAGTAGCACCCTCTTTAATCTTTTTTCTACCCAAAATGCCAACTTTTGTCACAAACGGCTGTAAGGATATAAGTTCATTTTTAATTAAAGAGTGTACCTGATTTTCAATTTTAATAGGATTAATTAGTTGCTTATTTCCAAAACCGGTAATTTGGATGTGTGCATCTAATTGTAAAAGTCTCTTGGTCACTAATTTATCGTACCCGTTTAACACTGAGAGTGCTATTATAAGAGTAGCGACCCCCACTGCAATTCCTCCAATTGCGATAGAAATAAAAATATTCAAGAACTTTCTCTCTTTTTTAGAAAAAAGAATATTTTTCAGTATCAGGAGGTAAAATCGCATAGAAAAATTATCAGAATAAATTGCTAATTAGGAGCTTTCAGCTTATATTTACAATCCTAATATATGAAATTCCTAATTCATTTTAAGATTAACGATTCTGATTTAGTCATTTCTATGTCAAGTTCTTTAAAATTGTATAAAATTCGGGGCGTAGCGTAGCCCGGTTCATCGCGCCTGCTTTGGGAGCAGGAGGTCGCAGGTTCGAATCCTGCCGCCCCGACAGTAGAAATAACAAAAGCAAACTTTTAGTTTTATTTTTGTTGTATGTTTGATGGAAATTGCTGACAAGAGTTTGAACTATGCGCCCATAGCTCAATTGGATAGAGCAACAGCCTTCTAAGCTGTAGGTTAGTGGTTCGAGTCCACTTGGGCGTACACGTTTTAAATTTGCAAAACAATTTCCAAGTTTAAAAATATTGTTTTTTAAATATTGATTTTCATGGTGAGTATAGCTCAGTTGGTTAGAGCACCAGGTTGTGGCCCTGGGGGTCGTGGGTTCAAACCCCATTACTCACCCAGATTTCTGCAATAAAAATTTCTCATGGCCCTATCGTCTAGTGGTTAGGACATAGCCCTTTCACGGCTGTAACAGGGGTTCAAATCCCCTTGGGGTCACTTAAGACAAACCCTCATTATTTTTTAATAGTGAGGGTTTTTGTTTTTAAATAATCTGAGGGGATTTGTTTCCAAATGGATTCCGCTAAACAAAATTTTTTTAGTTTGATTTATTGTTGAAATAAATATATTTGAAACTGAAAATGAAAGTTATCTAAAAATCTTTCTTTTCAAGAGTGTTTCTATATTCTCCAAAATAAAATAAGCGTAAAGGAGTTACCATGCTGCTTCATCAACAATTTGTGCGGGTTGCAAAAAAGTATGAAAAGAAACTTGCAATCATTGATAAAACACTAAACAGAAAATTGACATACAAAAAAGCGTTGATTGGTGCTCTGATGCTTTCAAAAAAGTTTGAAAAATATGATCCAGGTTTTCTTGGAATCATGTTACCAAACTCGGCCGGAGCTGTTTTATCAATACTTGGCACATTGATGAGCGGAAGAATTCCTGTAATGATAAATTATTCTACCGGCGCAGAAATGAATAGCGTTTATGCACAAAAAAAATGTGCATTTAAAACGATTATTACCTCGAAAGCATTGCTTGAAAAAATAAATTGTCCTAAAGTAGAGGGAATGGTTTTTCTGGAAGACATAATGAAATCTGTTTCTGTTTTAGACAAAATTAAGGCAGCATTGAAAGCAAGTCTTCCGACAGAACTTCTCTTGAAGAGTATTCACAAAGGGGAAGAGGATGATACCTTACTTATACTTTTTACAAGTGGCAGCGAAAAAGATCCCAAGGGTGTACAGCTAACTCATAAAAATATCACCCAAAATTATGAAAGCCTTATTAAAGCTTATTCATTTAACTCGGATGATATTTTTCTTGCTAATCTTCCATACTTCCATGTTTTCGGACAAACCGCAAATCTTTGGGTTCCAATGGCGGTTGGAATGTCAATCGTAACCTATGCAAATCCTTTAGATTTTAAAACTATTTGTGATATTGTTAGAGATGAAAAAGTTACATTAATGGCAGGAACGCCAACCTTTTTCTGGGGCTATCTAAGAAACTCAAAACCGGGAGACTTTCAATCCGCACGAATTCTTCTTTCCGGCGCAGATAAATGTCCTGACGCATTGCGGAAAGCATTTATGGAAAAACATGGAAAGGTTTTGCTTGAGGCATACGGTGCTACGGAGACAAGCCCAGCGATTACAGTTAACACATTGGAAAATAATCGTCCGGGAAGTGTTGGGCGACCTATCGAAGGGGTTCAAGTAATGGTTGAAAATTACGAAACGGGCGAAGAATGCAAAACTGGTGAAATAGGAAAAATTCTTGTAAAAGGGGATAACGTAATGAAAGGATATTTTGATGATTTCGAACAAACTTCATTGAGTATTCGTCATGGTTGGTACGATACCGGTGATATGGGGTATAAAGATGAGGATGGCTACCTCTGGCATGTTGGTAGATTGAAAAGGTTTTTAAAGATTGGGGGAGAAATGGTTTCCTTAATTAAAGTTGAGGATGTTTTGGAAAAATTATTACCGCAAGATGCAGAATGTTGTGTTGTAGAAGTTCCGGATGCAATTCGTGGAGCTAGAATAGTAGCAGCAATTACTAAACCGATTGATGAAAAAGCTACGCTAAGTAAAATGGCAGAACAACTCCCGAGTATTGCAATGCCTTATAAATTTGTGGTTATGCCTGAAATGCCAAAATTAGGAAGTGGAAAAATTGATTTCAAGACGATAACTGAAAAAGTAAGAGATATTATTCAGGGAAGATAATTAACCATAAAGAAGCTTATTCAATTTAACAAAAAACTCGAGCTAGACTCGAGTTTTTTGTTCTTGTGAGGCGCCGGTCGGATTCGAACCGACGAATAAAGGTTTTGCAGACCTTCCCCTTAGACCGCTTGGGTACAGCGCCATCATCGCTAAAAAAATAAAATCCACTTTTAGTGGATTTGAGTGAGAGCGGGAAACGGGACTCGAACCCGCGACATCAACCTTGGCAAGGTTGCGCTCTACCAACTGAGCTATTCCCGCAGAAAAGTTTCAAAAGAACTTACTTAATATATAAGAATGTAAAAATTTTTCCAAATATGCGTTAGAAATAATCTTTATTCAAAAACTTTTCTATAATAAATATTAACGGGAACATTTTACTATCTTTGATCATACCAACCGATAACATTCATTCTTGTTTTTCCAAAGCCATAGTTTCTTGAGGTTGTGCAAGAATTGACAGTATTGATAGCCTGATTGACAGCATCTTTTGAATACAAAATTGAACCATTCCCATTTCCCAAACAATTACCTTCGGAAGGGCTTGGGCTCAGTCCTATAACAGCGCCATAAATGTTTGTATGCACATGGATAATATCATCAGCAATAATAATACCTTTGAATGTTCCACTATTTAAATTTTTAATGATCGCATTTCCAGCGGCATTGTGAACAATTAGAACTCCGGTTCCAGAAATGTCCATTGATTGCCAAGTACTTCCGCTTGCTAATTCGACATAAGTGATTCCAGTTAATGGAGTTGAGAGATCTGCCGGATCGGTTACATATTGGCTACCATTTGCACCGCTAATTGCAAAATTTTTAATTGTTCCTTCTGGAAATCCTGCACTACTTCCACCAAATACTTTATCTGGCGAATTTGGAAAACTTCCGGAAGGAAAAGCTGCTGAAGTTTTGATAGCATTTGAATTAGCCGGTTTTGAAGGTGCGTAATCAGTTGAACCTTTAGTTCCACCAATTTTTGAACTTCCACTTTGGCTTAAAGTTGATGTTGTCCAAATACCATAAGTTCCTGTGTTGGAGACCAATATTCCATTCATATCATGATTTCTTCCATCAACCACCATGTTTCCTTTAGTCTCAATCGGACTGTTGCTGGCAACACTTCCCTGAATTGCCTCTGTAGTTGCTGATGAGGGAGGAACAATTGCAACATACGTTGTTTGTGTCTGTGTACTGTTAGATATTGTTGCAGAGACAACTATCTTCACAGTGTCGCCGTCAGACGGATCGTCATCATCGTCGTGATCGACATCATGATCATGACCTTCATCTTCATCATCACTCTCATGATCTTCAGAGTGGTCTTCATCAAATGCAGCAGCTGCACTTGCAAAACTGAAAGCCCCTAAAATACTTGCAGTAAAAATTGTTTGATTTGGTTGCGATAATGAAGAATTCATTATCGATGAATGATCACTACTTTCATGTTCATCTCCATGATCGTCACCTTCGTGACCATCGCCGTGATCATCATCTTCATGATCGTCACCATGGTCTTCTCCTTCATGACTGTCGTTTCCGCTATCACCAACAGAATTTACAGAGTACATTTGATAAGTTACTGAACCTCCCATCAATGATTCGGTTACCGGAGTTTCGATTCTTAATGAGGAGCTATCGGCTAATCTGCTTAATAGAATACTCGTCATACTATTACAGATATTTCTAGCCTTTGAATCTCTCATGTATTCCACAGACTTCGACCCTGCAGTATCAACACTTCGTCCGGCGTTCAATAACGCAATTGATAAAATTATGAAAGTCCCCATGACATAAATTAATACACTTCGTCCCATAGTAGTCTCTTAGTTTAAATTTCTTGGGTTAATAAATTTTTTCCACTGCACCCGTTGATAATTTCCATCAACCGGGTAGGGAGTTTCAAACACATAGTTAATCCCGATTTTTTTGATTCGATTTCGATTTGCTTGACTGCCTAGAGTAGAATATTGTAGCTGGTTTCCAATTGAATCATAGTAAGATAATTGCATCGATCGGGCAGAACCAATAAGTTGTGTTGAGCCGACATCAACCTTTCGATAAATTGGTCGATCGTTAGGATTTGTCGTACCTGATAAATCTGAAAAAGTCCCCAAATTGTAATAGACCTGTTCAGCGGTAGTATCATTATCTATATCGGCATAAAACCTAATTGCTACAGAATCTGCTGTAGTTATAATGTTTGGAGTACTACTTTGAAAACCAATTTTATAAAAATCATTTTCAAGAATATTTGCAAAGGTAATTACTTCAGTTTGGGAAAGAGAACTGAAATAATTCTCTCTCTGCGATGTGGTTATTTGAAAATTTAAATTCAAAACCACGAGAATTACTGTAGCGCCAGTAATAAATGAACCAATAATATCTAACATCGTGCTCATATTAATAACTTATGATTCTTGAAAGGGTTAATGGATGTGCCAAATTGGTATTAGTAACTGTTACATCGATCTTCTTCAAAAAAGTTGGAGTTGACGAAACTGTCTCTGGCGAATATTTTCGGACATAATTTACATCTACCGAAACATTAAACTGACCAAATTGTTGAAATGTGTCTACATCTCTATAGTTTTTATAATCATCTACGTCATCAAATTGAGTGGGAACAGATTCTCCGGCATCGGGTCCTAAAGAAGCATTAGCAGTAAGTGAACTTGTCGCTGAAATACTCGAAGTAATCGTATGTTCATCAAACGCTTTTGTCTGAATTCCTTCGATTAATGATTGAGCTGAGGCGGTTGCATCTATAAGGGCTATATTGTAATAGTTATTTTCGTTTACATTCTGGGTTGATCTGTTAAAAGTTAAAACTAGGCTGCCTAAAATTATAATTGCACCTATAACTAAAAGTTGTTGCATAGAAACACCTCTGCTTTATTTCATTATCGGCAATATAACACAAAAATTGATAGTTGGAAATAAAAAAAGGTTAAAAAATTACTATCCCTGTTATAAATCACTTTCTGGCACCATGGATAAATCCACGGTAAGGTAGGGAAGATTGAACTGTTATAAATGCGTCAGGATCAATAGATTCAATAATGTCAATTGTTTCTTTACGTGATTTTCGGGGAACAACACAAATAATAATTGCAACTCCTCCTGTTCCGCCTTCTCCGGGAATGATAGTTGCACCTATTTTTGCCCTTCTTAATGCGTAAACTATTTTGTCTGTTAGAAATTTTGAAATTATCGTCACTTGTAAAAATCCCAAACCAACTTTCTGTTCGAGAGTAATACCCAAGATATTCCCGAGACTAAATCCAATAGCGTAACCGAACATGTTCGAAATGTTATCCAAATGTTGAAATACGATTCGTATTGCAAAAACCCATATTAAAACTTCAAAAAATCCAGCCAACCCTGCTAAATATCGCCTCCCTTGCACAACTAAAATTGTTCTAAATGTCCCGATAGTAACATCACAAATACGCAACAACATAATTATGATTGGTCCGTAAATTCCATCAAACATTTTAAATACTCTTAAATAATTCTTTCTATTGAAAATTAGAGATAATTACCGAAATATCTATATTTTGATTTACTAATAAAAAAAATATTTATGTTTGAATCAGAACGAAAAGAATTAGTTGAAAAGTTAAAAGAACGAAAAATTACTGATAACCTTGTCCTCGAAGCATTTTTACGAGTAGAAAGACACCAATTTCTTCCGAAAGCTCTTGAGCCGCACGCTTACAAAGATGTTGCTTTGCCGATTGGTTTTGGTCAAACGATTTCTCAACCTTACACGGTTGCATTTATGACACAAGCTCTCCAACTTAAAAAGGGAGCGAAGGTTTTGGAATTAGGTACAGGTTCTGGGTACCAAGCTGCGATTTTGGTTAATATGGAAATGAGAGTTTTTAGTATTGAGAGGCAGTTTGATATTTATGCGCGAACCAGGAAACTATTTGACGAAAAAAATATTAATGCATTTTTAAAGTTCGGTGATGGAACAATAGGGTGGGAAGAGTACGCCCCTTATGATGGGATTATTGTTACCGCTGGTTCACCAAGTGTCCCTGCATCGTTGAAAAAACAATTGGCGGTTGGCGGGAGATTAGTAATTCCGGTTGGTGACAAAACTTCACAAATTTTAACCATTATTGCGAAAGAAGGTGAAAATGATTTTAGTCAAAAGCAGGTCCCTTCTTTTACATTTGTACCGCTGATAGGACGCGAAGGTTGGGACAATTAGTATTAGTAATCGTTGGTCCGACTTGCTCCGGGAAATCAAATTTATCGTTACAACTTGCGAAAGAATTGAGAACGGAGATAATTTCTGCGGACAGCAGACAGGTTTATAGAAATATTGATATCGGGACGGCGAAACCTTCCCAAAAGGAGTTGGAGGAAATCCCTCATTCATTTATTAATCTGGTTGAATTAAACGAAAACTACGATGTGAGTCTTTATGAAAAACAAGCATTAGAAAAAATTGATAACTTATTAAAAATTAAGAAAATACCTATCATCACCGGTGGGTCTGGTTTGTACATAAAAGCTTTAACTGATGGAATTGTAGACCTTCCAGCAGATGATACGTTACGGGATGAACTATCGAATAAAAAAGAAAAATTTGGCGTCGAGCATCTTTATCAAGAATTATTAAAAGTAGATCCATCATCTGCAAAAACAATGCTCCCACAAAATTGGAAGAGAGTAATTAGAGCTCTTGAAGTTTTTTATCTTACCGGCAAATCGATTATTGATTTTCATGCAGAACAAATTCGTAATCGTGAAAATTATAATTTCCTTCAGTTTGGATTAAATTGGGAGCGAGAACTTCTTTATAAGCGAATTGAACGTCGAGTTGACGAGATGATCTCCAAAGGATTAGTGAATGAAGTAGAATCAATTTTAAAAAAAGGCCATAGCGAAACATTAAACTCGTTAAACTCTGTTGGATATAAAGAAATAATCTCATACTTAAAAAAAGAAATTTCCCTTGAGACTGCAATTACGCTTATCAAACGGAATACGCGGAGATACGCAAAACGACAAATGACATGGTTCAGAAAAGATGACCGCATACATTGGTTCGATATTAAAAATGAATTAGATTTGATCACCATTAAAAATGAAATTCTACTACAAATAAACGGTTTAGCATGAAAGACAAAATCAGAATTGCGTCCGGGCAAGGTTTTTGGGGCGATCTCATTGAAGCTCCATATTATCAGGTTACAAAAGGTGAAATTGATTATCTTGTAATGGACTACCTGGCTGAGGTAACGATGTCCATTCTTCAAAAGCAAAAAAACAAAAATCCAGAGCTTGGATATGCTAAAGATATTCCTGAGTTGATGAAGAGAATTTTGCCAATCTGTAAAGAAAAAAAAATAAAAATTATTACAAATGGTGGTGGCGTAAATCCCATCGCTTGCGGCAAAGCGATCGTTAAAGTTGCCGAATCTCTCGGAATTTCCGGCATGAAGATCGGGATTGTTTTGGGAGATGACATTAAAAATAAAATTGATGAATTGATTGTACATGGTTCTGATTTGAAGAATATGGAAACAGGAGTCTCAATCTTTTCAGTAAAAGAAAAATTATTAAGCGCAAATGTTTACTTCGGGGCATTCCCAATTGTTGAAGCACTTCAAAAAGGTGCTGACATTGTTATTACCGGCAGAACAACAGATACAGGTTTAACACTGGCCCCAATGATTTATGAATTTGGTTGGAAGCAAAACGATTACGATCTTTTGTCGGCAGGAACAATTGCAGGACACATTTTAGAGTGCGGCGCTCAATCAACCGGAGGAAACTTTTTAGGCGATTGGGAATCTGTCCCAAATTTTGCAGAGATAGGTTTTCCCATCTGTGAAGCATTCCCAACGGGAGAATTTGTAATAACTAAACATGAAGCACTTGGCGGTAAAGTTACCGTTGATACAGTAAGTGAGCAATTACTTTATGAAATTGGCGATCCCTCGGAATATATCACTCCCGATTGTGTCGCTGATTTTACATCAATTCACGTAGAACAAATTGGTGAGAACAGAGTGAAAGTATTTGGAATAAAAGGAAAACCTGAAACAGCTTTTTACAAAGTTTCATGCTCTTATGCAGATGGATTTTCGGCATCGGGCAGTTTAACTTATTCATGGCCGCAAGCGTTTACCAAAGCTAAAGCGGCTGATAAAATTTTAAGAAAAAGATTAGAACTGCTCAATTTAACTTTTGATGAAATAAGAACTGAATTTGTTGGTTATAATTCATGTCATGGTCCACTAGCAACGGAACTCGATGAAGATTTGATTAACGAAATACAATTACGGATTTCAGTCCGTTCGCATGATTTTGCTTCAGTTGGAAGATTTGGAAAAGAAATTGCTCCCTTGATTTTAACCGGACCACCGAGTGTTACCGGTTTTGCGGGAGGAAGACCAAAACCTAATGAAGTTGTTGCTTATTGGCCAGCGTTACTCGATAAAAAACTTGTCGAACCTAAAGTTGAAATTTTAGAATTATAACCATTGAAGAAAACTAAATCGAAGAAAAATTTATGAAAATCAAATTGATTGATATTGCTCACGGAAGAAGCGGCGATAAAGGGGATGCTGCAAATGTTGGAATCATTGCTTACGATACAAATGGTTATGAAATAATTCGCAAACATTTAACTGCTGAAAAAGTAAAACAACATTTCACCGGCATTTGTCTTGGAAAAGTTGAACGCTACGAACTCCCAAACCTAAAAGCGCTCAATTTTATTTTACACAATACTTTAGGTGGCGGTGGAACAGTTTCATTAAAACTTGATGCGCAAGGGAAAACGCTCGCAGCAGCTTTATTGCGGATGGAAATTGAAATTTAATCTTAGATAATACATGGAGATTTCTAATCAGAAATTTCCAGGAAAATGATAAGGACACAAACTATGTACAATGATGAATTAAAAACATTAACAGACTATAGAAAACGAATAGACAATCTACGAGGTTATCTTTAACTTAGATAAAAATGAAATCGTTATATCTGAATTAAAAGCCAAAACTGAGGGAAAAAATTTTTGGGACGATCAAAAAAACGCTCAAAAGATTTTACAACAACTAAAGGCTTTGCAAGATTGGGCTGATCTTTGGAATACTCTCAATCGCAAAGCTGATAATCTGAATGACTTAATCGAGCTTGCTTCCTCGGAAGAAGATGATTCATTCACAACTGAAATTCAAACAGAGTTGAATGATTTACTTTCTTCAATTGAAGACGTTGAGTTTAAAAGCATGCTTAGCGGAAAAGATGACAATAAAAATTGCATTCTTACAATTCATTCCGGTGCCGGTGGAACTGAAGCGCAAGATTGGGCTGATATGCTCATGCGGATGTACATCAGATATGGAGAACAAAGCAATTTTAAAATTACTCTTCTTGATATCCTTGACGGCGATGGAGCAGGTATTAAAAGTGCAACAATCGAAGTCACAGGAGAATATGCATTTGGCTATTTAAAAGCCGAAAATGGAGTACATCGTTTGGTTCGTATATCTCCCTTTGACTCGAATAAAAGAAGACACACATCGTTTGCCTCTGTTTTTGTTATTCCCGAGATTGATGATACAATAGAAATTGAGATTAATCCAGCTGATTTACGCGTTGATACTTATCGTTCCGGTGGTAAAGGGGGACAGAATGTAAACAAAGTTGAAACTGCAGTAAGAATTACCCACATTCCCACGAATACTGTAGCTGCGTGTCAGAGTGAAAGGTCCCAAACTCAAAACAAAGTGAATGCAATGAAATTGCTTAAATCCAAACTCTATCAAAAGGAATTAGAAAAACAGGAAGAAGCTTTAGATGAAATTGAAAGGACAAAAATGAAGATTGAATGGGGAAGTCAAATCCGTTCATATGTTTTCCATCCCTATAATATGGTTAAAGACCACCGCACTGATGTTGAAACTTCGGATACTCAAGGGGTAATGAATGGTGATTTGAATAAATTTATTAAAGCCTTTTTATTAAAATTTAGAAGTGCTTAATCAATGAAAACATATACTGACTATTTGTGGTTCAACACAAAAAAGAAACGTGATTACATAAATATTACAAGTGATGTTGAAAATGTTTTACTAAAAAGTGGAATAAAAGAAGGAATGATCCTTGTATCGGCAATGCATATTACTGCGGGTGTGTATGTTAACGATGCTGAGAGTGGACTAATCCAAGATATTGATACGTGGCTTGAAAAATTGGCTCCATTCAATCAAAATTATTTGCATCATCGAACAGGTGAAGACAACGGAGATGCCCATCTTAAAAGTTTGTTGATTCATCACGAAGTAATCGTACCGGTTACGAATGGGCGACTTGACTTTGGTCCTTGGCAGCAAATTTATTATGCCGAATTTGACGGACAAAGAAGAAAAAGATTAATTATAAAAGTGATGGGGGAGTAAAAAAAACAAAAAAAAGTACTTGCTTTTTTTAAGAAAGTGTTTTAACTTTGAACCAACGATTCATTATGCTTACCCCCCATAGTGAATCTTCCCACGCCCGGTAGCCCTCCACCGGGCATTTTTTTTGCCTTTTCGTGCTGAATTCAATGGAATTATTCGTTTTTGCTATTAATTGCTCAGATATATATTGGTCTATGAAATTATTTTATCTTAACAATTCTATTTGATAGCGACTATTTGCGATTACAAAATGTGAATTAATGTTCTCGGATGAAAAAGCGTAGAGAATATAATTCGGAAATGAATGGGGTCGCATAATGGATACATACTAAAAACATTATTTCATAAAAACGTAAAATATTTCTCAATGTTTCTTTATTTTATGAATGTATAAATTTTTAATATTTGAATTGATCAATATAAACGTGTTTAAAAAGCATCTTTTGAAACTTTATAAAAACTACATCTTTTTAATTCTTGTAATTTTCTTTTTTGGTTGTGAAAAGAAAGGGGAAAGCAATAACAAAAGAGATGTAGAGGCATTCTTAAAAACAGTTGAGCAAACTCCTATTGCTGAGGATGATTTTTTCCAACTCACTGATTCACTATTTAATTTTTCTATAAGAACTGATTTTAAAAAGGGGGTAGCTGCTTCGTACTTTCTAAAAGGAAAATATTTCTCTTCAAAAGGAAAAAATATTGAAGCTGTGGAGAAATTTAAAGAAGCTATTAAAATCGGTAGTCAGACTGATGATTTATTAAGGTTAGGGGATTATTATTATTCTCTCGGAAGTGTATACTTTGATTTAAAGAACCGAAATGATGCTATTACATTTCTTAAAGAATCAAGTGTAATAAGATCAAAATCAAAAGATTCAACCGGGCTTGGTTCGTCATATAATTTTATTGGCTATATACATTGGATCGTCTCGGATTTCGACAGTGCGGTTTATTATTTTGAAAAAGCTCTAACTATCCGGAATAAACTTCCTAACATTGCCCATCGAGCAACAACATACAATAATCTTGGTACAGTTTACTACAACTGGAGTTTATATGACAAAGCACTGGATCATTATCTCCACTCTCTTGAATATCAAAAGAAAGAGAAGAACAATAGCGGCATTGCAAGATGTCTTAGCAATATCGGTTTAGTCTACAAAGAGACTGCACAGAATGAAAAAGCAATTGAGTATTATAGAGAAAGTTTACCTTATGCTATCGCATCGAATCAAGTACAAACAATCGGTTATGCGTATAATTGCCTTGGAACAGCTTTTAGTGATGTGAATAAAGATTCCGCATTATTTTATCTGAAGAAATCCTTGGATATTTATCAATCAGGAAACGATACAGTAGGTTTAGCATTGGCTAATCAGGGGATTGGAAATTTTTATCTTGATAATAAAGATTGTAAAAATGCTAAAATATATTTTGAACAAATGCTGCATATGGCGCAAAGTGAAAATGTCCCGATGAGGGTCGCCCGGGCATATAAAGGATTGGGCCAAGCCTATTTGCTGGAAAATAATCTACCGACAGCAAAAGAATATTTTGAAAAAAGTATCTTAATCGGTGAAAAATCATCGCTAAAGTTTATACTTAGAGATGCTTACGGCAACCTCTCTGAAATCTATGAACGGTTGGGCAAAACCGAAAAAGCGTTTATAGCTTTGAAACAATATAACAAATACAAAAAAGATATAGATGATGAGGGAATGCAAAAACGGCTTCTAGATTTAAAAAATAAATCAGACTATGAAAAATATCAGCGAAATTTGGAGAACCAGAAATACGAAAATGAAAAACAAAAAATTTATTTGGTAGTAACCATCTCAGCAGTTGTGTTATTGATGGTTGTTGCAGTTTTTCTTTTCCGATTAAATAATAAAAGAAGAATTGTTAATCTCGTTCTTCAAGATAAGAACCGGTTAATCGAAGGGCAAAGTAAAGAAATCAACTTAAAAAATGTTGAACTTTTAGAGTTGAACGAAGCTAAAGAAAAACTGTTCTCCATTATCGCACATGATCTTAGAAGCCCGTTTAATTCTCTAATTAATATAGCAACTGTTCTAAAAGAAGACTATAATATTTTATCTGACGAGGAGAAGTTAGATTATATCACTCATCTTGAAGAAACTGCAATAAAGACTCATGAATTGGTTGAAAACTTATTAAATCTTTCAGCATCACATACCGGAAGAATAGATTTTAATCCCGAGCAAGTTGATGTCTATTCAACCGTAGAAAAGATACTAAAGATAAGTCATGCTCAAGCGGCCAAAAAAGAAATCACCTTAAGAAATATGTTAAAGAAGGATATCGAGGTTTTTGCAGATCAATCAATGATTGAAATAATTATTCGGAACTTAATAAACAATGCTATAAAGTATTGTAACACTGGTGGTAAAGTAGAAGTAAGCAGTTATTGTGTAGAGGCCAATCTTAATATCGTGATAGAGGATAACGGAATTGGAATGGATGATTTTACAAAAGCAAATATCTTTAATATTAATGTAATTCGATCAAAAAAGGGAACCAATGGAGAAAAGGGAACGGGATTAGGATTAGGCTTATGTAAAGAGTTTGTAGAGAAGCATGGTGGCAAAATATGGGTGGAAAGTGAAGTTGGTAAGGGGAGTAAATTTATTTTTTCGATCCCTTTGAAATAAATTACTAATAGTTAACATAACTATAATTTTGTCTCACGTCTAAAATTCTTTTAATAAATCGTAATATTTCAACTCATTTTTACTAATTTTATTGTAGTCATATTCACTTATTATTGAATGAAGACAAAAAAATATTCACACGACTTTCGAATTTTTCTAAGAAACGGTTTGCAAAGTATTTGCAGTTGGTCTCTTCCTGTAGTTATAGTCTTATTCACTCTCAATAGTTGCAAACCTAAAACTGAATCAGCAAAAGATTTGCAAATTCAAAAATTTCTTAAAGTTGTTGAAAATACACCCCTTGAGCAAAATGATTATTTTCAGTTGGTTGATTCTCTCTACAATATCTCCAAACAGAACGACTATAAAGATGGAGTTGCAAAATCACTTTCTTTAAAAGGAGACTATTTTTCGTTTAAAGGGGAGACGGAAAGCGCATTAAAAAACTATCAAGAAGCTGTTAAAGTTGATTTAACTACAGCTAATTTGCTTCAACTTGGTGACGATTACAACAATATCGGACGTATGTATTTTAGGTTAAAAGAACGAGATAAAGCAATCAACGCTTTCAAGCAGGCTGTAGTGATCAGACGTAAATCGGATGATTCTACCGGATTGGGTTCCTCACTTAATAACATAGGTTTTCTGTTTTGGCAAGTAACCGACTATGACAGTGCAGTTTTCTATTTTGAAAAAGCTTTGGAGATTCGAAATAAGCTTCCAAATAAAGAATTTCGTGCGACAACCTATAATAATTTGGGCACAGTCTTTTTCAATTGGAGTTTGTACGACAAAGCGCTTGATCATTATCTCCGTTCCTATGAATTGCAGAGTGAAATTGGGAACAACAACGGAATTGCTGTTTCTCTTTGTAATATTGGATTAGTGTATAAAGAAACAGCACAGAATGAAAAAGCTATCGAGTATTATAGAGAAAGCCTCCCTTATGCACTTGCCTCAAATTCTCTTCAAACTCTAGGATACACTTACAGCTGTTTAGGCGCGGCTTATAATGATATTAACAAAGATTCTTCACTCTTGTACTTCAAAAAGTCTCTCGAAACTTATAACAAAGGAAAGAATAATGATGGCGAAATACTTGCTTTACAAGGTATCGGAAAATATTATCTCGATATGAAAGATTTGAATTCTGCGAGAACGTATTTTACAGACATGCTGAAGCTTGCATTAAAAGAAAATATTTCAATGAGAGTAGCAGAAGCTTATAAATTTCTTGGTGAGATTGCATTTTTAGAAAATAATTTAGAAGAAGCCCGGGGAAATTTTGAAAGGAGTATCGAAATTGGTCAAAAAACAACACTGAAATTAATTTTGAGAGATTCATTCGAAAGTCTTAGTAAAATTTATGAACGAATTGGTGATATAAACAAAGCCTTCATTGCTTTAAAAGAATACAACGAATATCGACAACAAATAGAAAATGAAGGGATGCAAAAAAGGTTGATGGATTTGAAAAATAAATCGGAGTATGATAAGTACCAGAGGAACCTTCAAATCCAGAAATATGAAAATGAGAAGCAAAAAATATATTTAGTTGTTACAATAACAGCAGTTATCTTTTTATTAATTGTTGCTGTAGTACTTTACCGGATGAATAACAAACGCAAAAAAATAAACATTCTTTTGCAAGAAAAAAATAAATTGATCGAGGGGCAAAGTAAAGAAATTAATTTGAAGAACGTTGAACTGCAGGAACTGAATGATGCTAAGGAGAAGCTCTTTTCAATAATTGCACATGATCTAAGAAGCCCTTTTAACTCTCTAATAAATATAGGAACCTTATTAAAAGAAGATTACGATATTCTAACGGATGAAGAAAAAATTGAATACATAACACATCTGGAAGAAATATCTATAAAGACTTATGAGTTGGTTGAGAATCTTTTAAACTTATCTGCATCTCATACGGGTAGAATTGATTTCAATCCAACAAAACTTGAAATCACGGAAGTCGTAGATAAAATCATTTTTATGAGCAAAACCCAAGCTGCTAAGAAGGATATACAATTAACAAATAAAATTCCTAAAGACTTGATTGCGGTGGCGGATCAATCAATGTTAGAGATCGTCATTCGGAATTTGGTGAATAACGCAATTAAGTACAGTACTTCCGGCGGGAAAGTTGAAATTGTAAGTTATCCAAATGGAGATAAAGTTAATATTGCTGTTGAAGATAACGGAATTGGGATGGATGAAGTTACCCAAATGCACATCTTCAATATAAATGTAATTCGTTCTAAAAAGGGAACAAATGGAGAAAAGGGTACTGGTCTGGGATTGGGATTATGCAAAGAATTTATTGAGAAAAACGGTGGTAACATCCGGGTTGAAAGTGAAGTGGGAAAGGGGAGTAAATTTATCTTCACACTACCCAAAGAAATATGAGAGGATTATCCATTCAACGAGAAATTTAAAAGAAAAATTAAATTTAACTTTAATTCTCCCTTTTTTAGGAATAGACTTTTTGATAAATTTAATGACAAATATTTTATTAATAGTTAAAGTGAAGTAAAATGGCAAAAGATTTTGAAGTTCAGGTTCTTGAGGCTGTAACCGTTAGATTTGCCGGTGATTCCGGTGATGGGATGCAGTTAACAGGTTCACAATTTTCTAATACAACAGCATTGTTTGGAAATGATTTAAGCACGCTTCCCGATTATCCAGCTGAGATTCGCGCCCCTGCCGGAACCTTATATGGAGTAAGCGGATTCCAATTACATTTCAGTAGTCTAGAGATTTCCACTCCGGGTGATAGTCCGGATGTTTTAGTAGCGATGAATCCCGCTGCACTAAAGGTTAACTTAAAAGATTTAAAACCCGGCGCCACGATTGTTGTTAACGAAAACGCCTTTGATGCAAAGAACTTAAAATTAGCGCACTATGATTTAAATCCTTTGGAAGATAATTCACTCGCCGGATTTAATGTAATCATGGTACCACTCTCAAAACAAACTGCCGCAGCATTGGAAGGGTTACAACTTTCAGTTAAAGATGTTGAAAGAACAAAAAATTTCTTCGCTTTAGGTTTAATGTACTGGTTATTTGATCGTCCACTGGAACCAACAAATGCTTGGTTGGAAAGTAAGTTTGGGAAAAAGCCTGTTTATCTTGAAGCGAACAAGAGAGCGTTAACTGCTGGTTATTACTACGGAGAAAACACCGAAATATTCTCGACCCGGTACCATGTTGCACCCGCAAAATTAGAAAAAGGTTCATACCGAAGTATTTCAGGAAATGAAGCTGTGGCTCTCGGATTTGTATCTGCATCTGTTAAAGCCGGAATTCCTTTGTTCCTCGGTTCATATCCTATCACTCCTGCTTCGGAAATTTTACAAGAACTTTCCAATTTTAAAAATTTTGGCGTTAAAACTTTCCAAGCGGAAGATGAAATTGCCGGTATTGCTTCAGCTATTGGTGCTTCATTTGCGGGAAATCTTGCCGTTACTACAACTAGTGGTCCTGGACTCGCACTTAAATCGGAAGCAATTGGTTTAGCTGTTATGACGGAACTCCCTTTAGTGATTGTTGATGTACAAAGAGGTGGACCAAGTACTGGATTACCTACAAAAACTGAACAATCTGATTTACTTCAATCAATGTATGGAAGAAATGGAGAATCTCCGGTTCCTATTCTTGCTGCCGCAACTCCCTCCGATTGTTTTGACATGGCTTTTGAAGCTTGTAGACTAGCTGTAAAATATATGACCCCGGTCTTCCTTCTTTCCGAAGGATACTTAGCAAATGGATCTGAACCTTGGAAAATTCCTGATGTAGCTTCACTCGCAGAAATTCCCGTAAATTATTGGAAAGACACCGAAACTTATCACACTTATGCAAGAGATGAAAATCTTTCTCGTCCGTGGGCAATTCCCGGAACACCCGGTTTAGAACACCGTATCGGTGGTTTGGAAAAAGCTCACATTTACGGAACTGTATCTTACGTTCCTGAAAACCATGAGTTTATGGTTCGTATGCGGGATGCAAAAGTGAAGAAGATTCAGGATGATATTCCTGACTTAGAAATTATGGGTGATGAAGATGCTGATTTACTTGTTGCCGGTTGGGGCGGAACATATGGTTCTGTTACTGAAGCTGTAAGTAATTTGAGAAAGAAAGGTTATAAAATAGCTCAGGTTCACTTTAAATATATTCATCCTTTCCCGAAGAACACCAAAGAGGTTCTCAGCAAGTTTAAACAAATTTTGGTTCCTGAAAGAAACCTTGGTCAACTTTCAAAATTGCTTAAAGCGGAATTTTTGAAAAATGTGATTGAGTTTAATAAAATTCAGGGTTCTCCATTTAAATCATCAGAAATTGAAAATAAAATTATCTCTCTGTTCGGAGGTGAAAATGTCAACTAATAATGTTATGGAAAATGTAAAACTGACTGCAAAAGATTTTGCCACAAACCAGGATGTACGCTGGTGTCCGGGTTGCGGAGATTATTCAATCCTCGCACAAGTACAGCGTGTATCTCCCGATTTAGGAATTCCAAAAGAAAAATTTGTTTGGGTCTCCGGTATTGGATGTTCAAGCCGTTTCCCTTACTACATGAATACTTATGGATTCCATAGCATTCACGGAAGAGCCCCGGCGATAGCTACCGGTGTTAAACTTGCCAACCCTGATCTTTCCGTTTGGGTTGCAGCCGGCGATGGTGATCTTTTAAGTATCGGCGGTAATCACTTTATTCATGCCTGCAGAAGAAATGTTGATATGAAAGTGATCCTTTTCAACAATAGAATTTACGGATTAACAAAAGGGCAATATTCTCCAACATCGGAAAAAGGTAAGAAGACAAAAAGTACTCCTTATGGAAGTATCGATTTTCCATTTCTTCCTGTTAATATGGCTGTTGCTTCCGGCGCTACCTTTGTTGCCCGTTCAATGGATAGAGATCCGAAACATTTACAAGCTATGATGTTACGTGCTGCCGCACACCATGGATTAGCTTTTATTGAAATTTATCAAAACTGTAACATCTTTAACGATGGTGCATATGAACCCCTCACAGATAAAGAAACAAAAGCTGATAACGTTGTTGTTCTTGAACATGGCAAACCATTGATCTATGGAAAGAATAATGACAAAGGTATTCGCATGGACGGAATGAATCCTATTATTGTTGATCTGTCTAAAGGTGATTATTCAGTCAACGATTTATGGGTTCATGATGAGTTTGACGAAAACCCGGGAAGAAGTTTTGTACTGGCACATTTCGCTGATCTTAAAGATTTCCCAACGCCGGTTGGAGTTTTCAGACAGATTCAAAAATCTACTTACGACGGTGATCTATTTGCTCAGTTAGATGAAGTTACCAAACAAAAAGGAAAAGGCGATCTTGCTAATCTTTTCCGCAGCGGTAACACCTGGGAAGTTTCTTAATAAATAATAATATTTATGTTTAGGGTTTGATGTAGTTCATTCTGCATCGAACCCTTTTTTGTTTTACTCAGTCGTCAATAGACACTGATGAATAATTTGAACAATAAAAACCATCAAGAACGGCGATGGTCACTTTTCTAAACCAAATGCTGATCTGCCTCTGGTGGAAACTTTAGACTTTTTTACTTGAAACCAGTACCCTATGAATTATAAATTATTAAAACAAATTATTCAAGAGAATAACTCATTTCTCATTACCACTCACGTTAATCCCGATGCGGATGCTATCGGTTCTGAGATGGCTTTTTATTTTCTGTTGAAGAAGCTTGCTAAGGAAGTCCAAATCGTTAATACAAGTAAGACTCCCTATTATCTTGAATTCATGGATGCTGAAAAGGTAATCCAATACTTTGATGAAGAAAAACACAAAAACATTTTCACTCAAGTTGACGTGTTGGTGGCATTAGATTTTAACCGTGCACAGAGAATGGTTCGAATGGAATCACTCTTCAGGCAAAGTAATAAATTAAAAATTTGTATTGATCATCATGAAGAGCCGGAGAATTTTGTTGATCATCTCTTTTCCGAATCTTCATTCGCCGCTACAGGACAGATCATTTATGATTTTATTAAAGAAACATCCATAGTTGAAATTGATCTTCCAATCGCCGACCAATTATATGCTGCAATTATGACCGATACCGGTTCATTCCGATTTGATAGAACGACTTCCGATATTCATTTGATTGCTGCCGATCTTCTTAAGATAGGAGTAAACCCAAATGATGTATACACCAGGATTTATAATACAAGCCGTATCGGTAAAATAAAATTACTCGGCGAAGCGATTCAATCGCTAACCTTGCATGGAGAACACGATGATATCGCGGTTATGGTGATTTCTAAAGAAGCACTGCTGAGAAGCGGTGCAGATGAAGCCGACACCGACGGATTTGTGAATCTTTGTTTAACTATTGATTCGGTTCAGGTTGCTTTAAAGTTTTTAGAATTGAATGAAGGATTCAAAGTGAGTCTCCGATCAAAGGGGGAGATTAGCGTACAGAAAATTGCGGCTGAATTTGGCGGCGGGGGGCATAGGAACGCTTCAGGTATTCGCATTCGCGACAAAGAGATGAAAGAATTTATTCCACAAGTCATTCAAAGTGTTTCTAATTATCTTAAAATTTAATAAGATTGACCAATTCTGATTTATCCCATTAAAAAGTAAAAAGCCAAACACAATGTTTGGCTTTTAGTACCGAAGGCCGGACTCGAACCGGCACATGGTTTAAGCCATACTGGATTTTGAGTCCAGCGCGTCTACCAATTCCGCCACTTCGGCAATCACTAAATTGCTATTTTTAATTGTTAAAAATAACGATTCAAATATAAGAAACTTCGTTGGTTCAATCAATTGGCGGGAGAGAAAATCTTAATTTTTACTCATTATTTCGATCGCTAAATTTAAATATGCCTGAGAACCTTTAGAAAGAGCTTTGTATAAAACAGCAGGAATTCCTTTAAAAGCGGATTCGGAGATCGTTACATTTTTGGGAATCATCGTTTTTAGAACATAACCATTAAAATTTTCAGCAAGCTCAGCCATTGCAAGAATTGATACTTTTGTGTACGGTTCATACATTGTAAAAAATATTCCTTCAATCTTTAAACGATGATTATACATCTGTTTAATAAATTCGACATGACGAAGGATCTTACGAAGTGCATCTAAGGAAAAATTTTCTGCACGAATGGGGATAAGAAGAGAATCGGAAACCGCCAAGGCGTTCGTGGTCATTCCTTTTAAATATGGGGGGCAGTCGATCAAAACATAATCATAGGTTTCTGCCTGCGCCTTTACTACGTTAGAAATGAACATGATGTTAGAAGAGAGTTTTTCGAGACGTTGTTCGGATTGATAAGAAGGGACAAGCGAAGGAATGAAATCTAAAAACGGAATATCGGTTTTGTGGATTACTTTATCTACGGTTTTTGTATAACTAAAAACGTCAAAAATATCACCTTTTATTTTTTCAGGGGTGAATCCAAGTGCAATTGAGCAGGCTCCAGACGGATCGAAATCAATGATCAAAGTTTTTTTCTCGGCAACTGCCAAACTAGCAGCAATATTTATCACCGATGTTGTTTTGCCAACCCCTCCTTTTGGAACCGCAACCGCAATTACTTTTCCCATAGAAAGTACTTCGTTTATATTTTATTAGTTAGTTATCAAACAAAATTTCAAAAAATAAGTTTTACCGGATGCAAATTTGTTAAAAAAGATTACAAAACATAATTGCAGCACATACTTTATTCCTCCAATAACCATCCCTCTGCCAACTCCTCTGTAATATTTGCAATAAACCTCGAAGGTTTTGAAAGTGTTGTACCTGATTCACGATCGTAAATATTCATCGGGTAAGAAATAAAAAGATTCTGCTTTGCGCGTGTAACAGCAACGTACATTAACCGTCTTTCTTCTTCCAGATTATCCAATTTATCCATCGAACGGTAGGAAGGGAAAAAGCCGTCGATCGCATGGATAACAAAAACCGAATGCCACTCCAGTCCTTTTGCAGAATGAATAGTTGAAAGAGTAACAAATTCATCTTCTTTATTAGTTTCTTCAAGATCAACAACGCTATCTATCGGCGGTTCGATTGCCATATCGGAAAGAAGAGTTTCCATCGAATGATATTTCTCGGTGATATTTAAAAAGATGTCAAGGTCTTTTTTCCTTTTATTGAAATCATCATACTTGTCTTTAAATATCGGCAGATAATAATCGATCACTTGCTGCGCTTTTTCCGGTGGCGTTCCGGTCTTTGTGTGAAGTGAATAAAGGATTTCCAACAGCCGGAATATTTTGTCATTCAGTTTGGTTTTTGAATCGGAGTGAGGATCGCGGTTTAACGAAAGATTTCCGGTTGCAATTTCATCTAAAATTCTTTCGGCGGTTTTTGGTCCAACACCTTCGTGCAAAAGTAAAATTCTGTACCAGCTAACCACGTCTTTCGGATTTAAACTAATGCGGAGAAAAGCAAGAACATCCTTTATATGCGCGGTCTCAACAAACTTCATTCCTCCGAATTTTATAAAAGGAACATTTGCTTTGCTAAGTTCAATTTCAAGATCAAAAGAGGAATAAGAGGAACGGAAAAGGACGGCGATATTTTTTAATTCTATTCCTTCTTCATGGAGTTCAAGAATTTTTTCAACAATAAATTTAGATTGAAGATTCTCATTCTGCGTTGCAACTATAGCCGGAAGTTCACCAGAATGTTTCTGGGAGAACAGGACTTTTGGATATTTTTCAATCGCTTCATCTACAACTTTATTTGCAAAGTTTAAAACCTCAGGAGTACTTCTGAAATTTTCTTCAAGTTTTATAATTTTTACATCCTTGTAGAGATTTGGGAAATCCATGATGTTCTTAAAATTAGCTCCGCGGAAAGCATAAATAGATTGAGAATCATCTCCAACCACCATGATGTTTTGTCTTAATTGTGTTAACGCGGAAACGACGCTTGCTTGCAGTTTGTTTGTGTCCTGATATTCATCAACCATTACAAAGTTAAAAGATTGCAGCAGCGATTTTGCAGAAGGAGAGAGGCTGAAAAGAAAATCCCTCAAGTAAATTAAAAGATCATCGTAATCAAGGAGATTATTTTTCTTTTTGTAACTGCCGTAAATTTTTTGAATGTCAAGAATTTGATCAACCTGTTCGTAAAAATGCGGATAGTCATCAAGAATAATATCTTCTACTTTTCTTTCAGTATTAACCGATAAACTGAAAACTTTATTGAGTGTTTGCTTGCTCGGGAAACGTTTCTCTTTTTTTGCTAGGCCCGATTGACTTCTGATCAAATTAATAACATCCTGGCTGTCACCCTGATCGAGGATTGTGAAAGAAGATTCAAATCCAATTGCTTTAGCATACTTGCGTAAAATAGAGTTAGCGAAGGAGTGGAACGTGCCGCCGTTTATTTTTGAGCATCGATTATCGAGTAGCATTGCCGCACGATTCATCATTTCGTTTGCCGCTTTACGTGTAAAGGTAAGAAGTAATATTGATTGCGGCTGATTTCCAAGTTCAATTAATCTTGCGACCCGGTACACTAAAGTGCGTGTTTTACCTGAGCCAGCGCCTGCAATGATTAAATAAGCCCCGTCAACAGCACTTGCCGCTTCGTATTGAGCTGGATTAAGTTCATTTTTATAGTTGATAACAAAACGGGCTTCATTAATATTGCTAGTAATTAAGCCCGCTTGGTTAACTCGTTTAAGCTGATATTTTTTCTGGATCATCTTCTCAGAGCTTTAGGCTTTCCTAATATTTCTGAAATGATGAAACCATTTTTAAAGTCTTCTTTATTTCGAAACGAATTTTTTACCCTCGCAAAAGCCGGGTTGTAATAAACTTTTCTCTGGGAGGTGAATTGCTTTTCCAAATCCCTTTCGAGATTAATTCTTTCATCTTCCGAAATCTTAAATTTACGGAATTCATAAGGGACACTCTTTTCACGCGCATCAACTTGATGTTCTGATTCCGTCGCTTGATGTTCTCCCGAATATTTTATTTCAATTTCTTCTTTTGGAGGAATAGTTTGAACCGGCGGATTTTTCCCCCGGTTCATCATTTCCTCGATTTCAGTCAGGATGTCATAATCCATTCCTGAATAGGTAGGCTTTTGTTTAGGTCGATTCGGATTAATCCCACCGGGAAATTCTGCATCTCCATCTTTTTTCTTTTTAAAAAGAGGAGCAAGAAAACTGTAAATAATAATTATGGCAACAAGAATGTTGATCAAATTATCCATTTAGGTTATCCCTTTTTCTCTTCCGGTTTTGCGATTGAGTCGCGCATCTGCGTATCGGCTTGAATATTTTTCAAGTTGTAATAATCCATTACACCGAGATGTCCGCTACGGAAAGCTTCAGCAATAGCTTTTGGAACTTCAGCTTCAGCTTCGGTAACACGTGCCCTTTGTTTTGCAACTTCAGCAACCATTTCCTGTTCAAGCGCTACCGCTGCAGCTCTACGCTCCTCTGCGCGAGCGCGAGCAATTTGCAGATCAGCTTGCGCTTGGTCTGTTTGTAATTTAGCGCCGATATTTTCACCAACATCTACATCTGCGATATCAATTGAAAGTATTTCAAAAGCAGTTCCGGCATCAAGTCCTTTGGCTAAAACAACTTTAGAAATTGAATCGGGATTTTCTAATACATGCTTATGGGTATCTGAAGAACCGATCGTGGAAACAATTCCTTCGCCAACTCTTGCTAAGATCGTTGCTTCTGTAGCACCGCCGACTAATCTATCAATGTTGGTTCGAATAGTGATTCTTGCAATCGCTTTCAGTTGAATTCCATTCTTAGCCATTGCGGCTACTAAAGGGGTTTCTATTACTTTTGGAAGAACCGACATTTTTACCGCTTCCAAAACGTCTCGACCAGCTAAATCTATTGCCGTCGCTCTTTCAAAGGATAAACCTAAGTTTGCTTTATCGGCGGAAATTAAAGCGTTGATTACGCGCTCAACATTTCCACCTGCTAGAAAATGCGCTTCCAATTTCCCGATATCAAGTGTAATACCTGCCTTTGTGGCTGTAATCATTGCACGAACGATGACGTGTGGCGGAACTTTACGTAAACGCATACCAACTAAATCTTTAAATATTCTTACTTTAACTCCTGAAAAGAATGCCGTTACAAATAATCCTATCGGCACAAAATAGAGAATGATGAAGAGAATGATTAAGGCTACAACAATAAGAACTACTGATAAGCCTGCTAATGCTTCCATATTTACTCCTAAATATATTTTTTTCCTTCTTCTATTTACAATTATTTTCGCTGTTTTTCAAGAGAGGTGCTGAAAATTCAAATAATCGGGCTATTTCTAACTTGATTGAAGAATTTTCAATTAATATATTGGGCATGAAACAATTTTAGAATTAAAATTGTTATAGATTAAAACAAGGGAATTAAGAATATGGACGGAAATTTTTCAGATAGATTACAAGATGTGATTCGGTTAAGCCGCGAAGAAGCTCTTCGTCTTGGTCACGATTATATTGGTACGGAACATTTACTCCTCGGCGTTATCCGTGAAGGACAAGGTGTAGCCGTTCGTATTTTACGAAATCTGGACTGCGATCTTGTAAGATTGAAAAAAACAGTTGAAGACACAGTGCGCACCTCCGGCGGAACGCTTACAATTGGGAACATCCCCTTAACAAAGCAAGCTGAGAAGGTTTTAAAGATTACACAAATTGAAGCAAAAATATATAAAGCCGATGTTATCGGAACAGAGCATTTACTATTATCGCTTTTACGGGATGAAGAAAATATTGCAACGCAAATTCTCCACCAGTTTAATATAACGTACGATATAACTCGTGCAGAATTGAATGAAATGCTTTCTTCAAAAGAATCGAAGGAACCTTTCAGAGGAACTCCTCCTCTGACTGAGAAAAAAATTGAAAAAACAAAAACTCCTGTTCTCGATAATTTCGGAAGAGATTTAACGAAGCTTGCCAATGAAGATAAATTAGATCCGGTAGTTGGAAGAGAAAAGGAAATTGAACGTGTTGCTCAAATTCTAAGCCGAAGAAAGAAAAACAATCCTGTACTTATCGGTGAACCTGGTGTAGGTAAAACGGCTATAGCAGAAGGATTGGCTTTAAGAATTGTTCAGAAAAAAGTGCCGAGAATATTACAAGACAAACGTGTTGTTACTTTGGATTTAGCCGGACTGGTTGCCGGAACTAAATATCGGGGACAATTCGAAGAACGAATGAAAGCATTGATGAATGAACTCGAAAAAGCCAAAGAAGTAATTCTTTTTATCGATGAACTTCATACAATAGTTGGTGCCGGAGGTGCATCTGGTTCTTTGGATGCTTCAAATATGTTTAAACCGGCTCTTTCACGTGGCGATATTCAATGCATCGGTGCAACAACTTTGGATGAATATAGAAAATACATCGAAACTGATGGCGCGCTTGATCGTCGATTCCAAAAAATTATGGTTGAACCTCCAAGCGTTGAAGAAACAATCCAAATTCTCTTCAATATCAAGTTCAAATATGAAGAGCATCATCATGTAAGATACAGCGATCAAGGGATTGAAGCCGCTGTTAAGTTAAGCGAACGTTATATTACTGATCGTCATCTTCCGGATAAAGCGATTGATGTACTCGACGAAGCGGGCTCCCGCGTCCACATGGGTAATTTTGAAGTGCCGCAAACGATTCTTTCTCTTGAAGATGAAATTGCAAAAATTAGACAAGAGAAAACTTTGGTAGTTAAAAAACAAGATTATGAAGAAGCTGCACGCTTGCGTGATAAAGAGCGACGGATTCAATCTGATCTTGAAATTGCTAAACGTGAATGGGAAGCCAAAACTAAAGACATCATTTATGATGTTTCAGAAGAAGACATTGCAACCGTAGTTGCAATGATGACTGGAATTCCAGTTACACGTGTTGCACAAACCGAATCAGACAAACTGCTGAACATGGAAGATTCATTAAAGAAATTGATTGTTGGTCAGGATGAGGCTGTTACAAAATTGACCAAGTCGATCAGAAGAGCAAGAGCAGGATTAAAAAACCCTAAACGTCCGATCGGTAGTTTTATTTTTCTTGGACCAACCGGTGTTGGAAAAACCGAATTGTGTAAAGTACTTGCAAAATATTTATTCGACTCGGAAACCGCACTCATTAAAATTGATATGAGTGAGTACATGGAAAAATTTGCCGTCTCCCGGTTGGTAGGTGCCCCTCCCGGATATGTTGGTTATGAAGAAGGGGGACAGTTGACTGAAAAAGTAAGACGCAAACCATATTCTGTAGTGTTGTTCGATGAAATTGAAAAAGCTCATCCAGATATTTTCTCAATTCTCCTTCAAGTTTTAGATGAAGGTTTATTGACCGATAGTCTTGGAAGAAAAGTAGATTTTAAAAACACGATTATAATAATGACGTCGAATATTGGAGCGAGAGATATTAAGTCAATTGGCGCTTTTGGTTTTTCACAGCTTTCCGGTGTTGAAAATCAATATTCAAACATGAAAAATACAGTTGAAGAAGCGATGAAGAAATTATTCAATCCGGAATTTCTCAACCGTTTGGATGAAACCATCGTTTTCAGGAGCCTTGAGAAAGAAGACATTCTAAAGATCATCGATATTGAGATAAAGGACTTGTTGAATAACATACACGATAATAAGATGGAAATCGTGCTGGAAACTTCAGCAAAAGATTTTATCGCTGAAAAAGGATTTGACCAAAAATTTGGGGCGCGTCCATTGCGGAGAGCTATTCAACAATATATTGAAGACCCTTTAGCTGAAGAAATTTTACGAGGCTCATTCAAAGAAGGAAGTAAAATTATTGCAAAGCACGTTGAGAAAACCGAACAATTAATTTTCATTGAAGATGAAATTGTTCCGGATGTTTCTAACGCAGCGGAAGAAAAAAAATAATCACTACTTGTAAACGTAATTTATAAAGAGAGTAAACTCAGAAAAGTTTTACTCTCTTTTTTTTGCCTAATCTAACTGATCGAAACTCTGATTCTCCGTAACTGACTCCAACAATTATAAATGTGATGTAGCTTGTACACCGATAGAAATGATTAATATGATAATAAAAATATTGTTAAGTTTGTAATTATTATTCCAAACAAAGCGATATAAAATGAATCAATATTTTATGCTGACAAAGCTAGCAGCAATTTTTAGAAGAATTGTTTCCCTCTCTGCAATTATCATTCTCTTTTCAATTACGGTCAATGCTCAAACGATTCCTCACATATACATCAACGAAATTCTTGCATCGAATCTTACAACTAATCCCGATATGGTGGACTTCGGTGATTTTTCTGATTGGATTGAACTTTACAACGATGAAAATATTGATGTGAACATCGGTGGATTTTATCTCTCGGATGATTTTACTTTTCCGAACAAATGGCAATTCCCTGCAAACACAATCATTCCCGCAAAAGGTTTTTATTTAGTTTGGGCAGATGATTTTAACGATGTTCCAGGAAAAACCTACATAAGAAATTGGTGGCCAAACAATATTTCCTTTATAACAAAGTGGTGCCACACAAATTTTAAATTAAATAAAGGAGGAGATAAATTAGGTTTGTTCAATGCCAGCGGGATTATTGTCGATTCTCTTCTTTTTCCAAATCAAACCACTGATGTTTCATTCGGAAGACAGCCTGATGGAAGTAATACTCTTTTTCATTTTGGTGAACCAACACCTTCTACATCAAATACAACAGTCGGATTGAATCTGGTCTCAATTTCGGCTGATGTGAATTTTTCCTTAGAGGGAGGTTTTTATTCAAATACATTCCAGTTGACTTTATCGTCATCCAACGGATCAGGAATCATCAGATACACAACAGACGGTTCAAAACCTTCATCAAAATCGCAACAATTTACAACGCCAATAAATATCAGTGCAAACACGGTTGTTAGAGCGCGGCTGTTTGAGGATGGAAAAATTCTGGGGAAGATAATTACAAATTCTTACTTTATTGGTGAGTCAAGAAATTTACCTGCAATTTCTTTTGTGGCTGATCCAACTTTTCTTTGGGATAGGCAGCTGGGAATTTATTTGAACTCTTACAAAGACAGAGAAATTCCAATAAGTCTTGAATTTTTTCCGAAGAATTCTCGTGACTATCATCTTGACGCCGGGATGAAAATTGGAGGAGAAAATATTTTCAGATTTGCACAGAAACCCCTTAATATTTATGCACATGGTGATTATGGATCCACTCATCTCTCTTATAAAATATTTGATGATCTTCCTTACACAGAATTTAAGCAACTATATTTACGAAATGGGGGAGATGATTGGCCAAGTACTTTAATAAGAGATGGTATGCTTCAAACTGTTCTCAAAGATCGAGTTGGCAACCCGATGATGGCTTTTAAACCCTCGGTTCTTTATCTGAACGGAAAATATTGGGGAATCCACGACATACGAGAAAAAATTGACGCCCAATATTTTTTACTCCACTATAACACTGAACCTGTAAATTTGGATCATATTGATGATCTATACAGAATTATTGAAGGGGATTCAACTGAGTTTGTAAATCTTGTAAATTTTGCGTCGTCTAACAATTTAAGCGATTCGACAAATTTTGCTTATGTCTCTGCCAAAATCGATCTCCACAGTTTAATGGATTTTGTGATCGTTCAAGATTTTCTTGCAAACACAAGCTGGGGACATAACCGCGAAATGTGGCGTGATAGGAAAGATCAAAAACTTTGGCAGTGGATTATGGTAGATTTTGATAGAGGGTTTAACATCAACAATATCAGCTATAATCAGCTAACTGATCTTTACAATAACTTCGGATTATTCCGACAGCTTTGTGCTAATGATAATTTTAAGAATGAATTTGTTCAACGTTACGCAGAACATTTGAATCATACATTTGAACCTGCCAGAGTAATCAATAAAATCGACAGTGTTAAAACGATCATCCAAAATGAAATGCCAAAACATATTCAAAAATGGGGAACCTATATCGACTCGTTGACTATTGATATTTGGGGAAAGACACCAGGAATTTCTTCATTAACATATTGGAATGCTGAAGTACAAAAACTGAGAGATTTTGTTCTTCAACGAAGTAATTACACAACACAATATTTAAATAATCAATTTGGTCTTTCGGGAAGAGCAAATCTTAAAATTAGCACTAGTTTATTGAATGAAGGTAAAGTTGAAGTAAATGGTTTCCCGGAAAACCTGGGTGAAAATAACTTATACTTTAAAAATATTCCATTGAAGATTAAAGCATATCCGCCTCCAGGATATGCTTTTAAACAATGGAAAGAAAAAGTTTTATCAACAAAAATGAATTTAATCCCGCAAGGTTCATTTTGGAAATATTCGGATGGTGGTTCAACTCCTGATGTTTGGTGGGCTGATCAAAATTATAATGATGCATCATGGAAACTTGGAATGGCTCAATTTGGTTATGGAGATGGCGATGAGAAAACTGTTATCAGTTATGGTCCAAACTCGCAGAGCAAATACATTACCTCATACTACCGTCGTACTTTTCAAATAAACGATCTTGCAGCGGTAAAAGAATTAACATTGAAATTAATGCGTGATGACGGCGCGGTAATTTATTTAAACGGAAATGAGATCCTTCGCTCAAATATGCCAACCGGAACGGTTTCTTTTTCAACTCTTGCTTCAACCGCAGTAAGCGGAACAGATGAATCGAATTTTTATGAATTCACAATCGACAAAACATATCTTTTAAACGGTACAAATGTTCTTGCAGTTGAAACCCATCAGTCGGGCGCGACAAGCTCTGACGTTAGTTTTGATTTAGGTCTTGACGCAGTATTGAATCAGCAATCTACTAATGAAAATATTGTGGGAACAGCAGATTCAATAACATACGTAATTTCCGATGATACGGAATTGATAGCAGAATTTGAGAAAATAAGTTCGAGCGAGTTAGCGCAAGTTATTAACGAACCCGTGACACTTTCAAAAGCAAATTCTCCCTATTATGTTTTGAATGATGTTACTATTGGAGCAAATGGAATTGTAAAAGTTGAACCCGGAACAATTATTTATTTCTCTTCCAGCAAAAGTATAACGGTTAATGGCCAAATGAAAATGAGTGGAACAGAAACAGAGCCGATCACACTTACCTCTTATTATCCATCTGAAAAGTGGGGTGCAATTTGTTTTGAAAACAGTTTCGGTATTTCTGAGTTGAACAATGTAAATATTTCGAATGCAACTAACGGTATTGATCCAACAAACTTTTTCGCCGCAATTTCCAGTTTGAACTCGACTTTCCATTTAAAGAATATTCATTTTAATAATGTTAAACTGCCTATCTCTGCTCAGTGGAGCAATGTGATAGTTGACGGCTGCAGTTTTGAGAATGTATATGAAGTTGGTGATTACATTAATTGTAATGGTGGAAATCTTTCGATCGTAAATTCAACATTTAAAGGAAATGCGATACCTGATATGGATGCAATTGATCTTGGATTTATGAACGGCACTACAGATATCCGCAATAATATTATTAGAGATTTTACTGGCAGCAATAGCGATGGGATTGATTTGGGTGATGGCTCATTGAATGTTTCCATCAGTGATAATTATATTACAAATTGTAGTGATAAAGGAATCTCGATCGGACAAGGTTCAAATACAAATGTAGTGCGTAATGTAATTTCTAAATGTAACCTCGGTATAGGTATAAAAGATAGCCTCTCTACTGCTAATATTATGAATTCCACATTTTACTCAAACAACATAGGAGTCTCGTGTTTTGAGAAAGTTGTGAATATTGGTGGAGGTAGCGCATTGATTAAAAATTCCCTATTTGCAAATTCAAAAAATGTTTCGGCGGCCGCTGATAATTATTCTTTCTTGGATATCAGCTACTCATTATCAAACAGCGATACACTTGTTGGAGATTACAATATTTATGGCGAACCACTTTTAATTAATCCTGATGGGGGAAATTTTCATCTTCAAACAGCTTCACCATGTTTTAATAGCGGTGATCCAAATTCTCCTCTAGATAATGATGGTTCTATAACTGATATTGGTGCGTTTGTGTACGCTGGGGAGACAAAATCTGTAACTCCAATAAATGAGATTAATTATAATTCAGCAACAACATTTGATTCCGGTGATTGGATCGAAATTTATAATACAACAAAAATCGATCTCAATATTTCAAATTGGGTTTTTATGGATGAGAATCGGATACCATCTTTTGTATTTCCATTAGGAACGATCTTGCAACCAGATTCGTATCTAGCAATTTGTTCAGACTTGACTTTGTTTTCTTCAAAATATCCCGAAGTTAAAAATGTCTTAGGAAATATTAGTTCTGGTTTGAGTGGAAGCGGTGAAGCACTATTCCTCTATAATGCAGATGGTCAATTAGTTGATTCCCTAACTTATAATGATAAGGCGCCATGGCCAACGGCAGCAGATGGTGGAGGTTCTTCGCTTGAGCTTGTAAATCCATCTATGGAAAATGCAGTTGGTGAAAGTTGGAGAGCTTCAATCGGTCATGGAACTCCCGGTAGTGTTAATTCTACTTACGTTGCTGCAATAGAAAAAAATAGTCAGGGAACGATTCCGACTGAGTTTTTACTCTTACAAAATTTTCCGAATCCATTCAATCCTGAAACAATGATTGAATATCATATTCCACAAAATAGTTTTGTAACATTAAAGATTTATGATATTCTCGGCAATTATGTTGGAACCTTGATTGAAGAAGAAAAATCACCTGGGAGATATTCTATTGTATTTAATCTTAAGCAAACCCGAAATGGACAAACTCTTTCATCAGGAATATATTTCTATCACTTGAAAGTAATTTCAGACGATGGAAAACATGATCACTCATCAATAAAAAAAATGATGCTCTTAAAATAACGTTGGTAAAAAAAGTTTTAATCTGTCTTTCCAGAGAAGTTCAGAGACATTATTAAATGCATATTAAAGTATTTAACTCATGCCTGATAAATAAAGGTTGCAGCCTTAAGCAGAATTGCAATCCTTTGAGGATATTTGGAAAGACGTAAAATTATCGGATGATGATTTGCATCTTTTTGAACAAAAACATTTTACGGATGGTACAAATAATCTAAGAATTATTATTTTTAAAATGTAAATAATCAAGGTGTCATATGAGCACAGAATTGAAAATTCTCTTCATCGAGGATGTTCAAACCGATGCTGAACTTGCGATGAGAAATCTTGTAAGGGGAGGCGTTAAATTTCAATATCGATTGGTCGAGAATGAAACCGACTTTCTGCGTGAACTCGAAATATTTTCTCCTGATATAATTATTTCCGATTATAAGATGCCTAAATTCGATGGGATGAGCGCATTAAAACTAACACTTGAAAAATCTCCAAATACACCTTTCCTGCTATTAACCGGTTCAATTAACGAAGAAATTGCCGTTGAGTGCATCAAAACCGGAGCAACAGATTATATCTTAAAAGAACATATTTCACGGCTCCCAGCCGCAGTAAAAGATGCATTCGAAAGAAATAAAATAGTAATAGAGAAGGAAAGAATATCTTTAGCGCTTAAAGAAAGTGAAGAACGATTTCGCATGACTCTTGAGGAGACAAAAATTGGAACGTTCGATTGGGATCTCAAAAATGATATTTTTTATGTATCTCCCACCTATTACACTATGCTTGGATACGAAGCAAAAGAAGGTCCCGGTGATCGTGATGAGTGGTTAGGGAGAGTACACCCAGACGATAAAAAGATCGTTGCAAAAAAAATCAATGATGTTATGAGAGGTGGAGATGCAAAATATCAATATGAGGTAAGAATAAAACATGCAACCGGCTCATATCGTTGGGTAAATGTTGTTGGACGTATAATTGAAAGCGATGAAAAAAATAATCCAACCCGTATGATTGGAGTACGGATAGACATTACGGAAAGGAAAAAAGTAGAAGAAGAGTTAAAAGAATCTGAAGCGAAGTTTAGAAGTTTGGCGGACGATTCTCCAAATATGATTTTCATCAATAAAAAGGGTAGTGTTGTTTATGTAAATAAAAAATGTGAAGAAATTCTTGGTTACGCGAAAGAAGAATTTTTAAACCCAAAATTTAACTTCCTCGATTTAATCGCCTCCGATTATGTTGAAATGGTGAAAGAAAATTTTGCGAAGCGCTACGAGGGAAAAGCAAAGGATTCATACGAGTATGCTTTAATTTCAAAAGATAAGCGAAGAATTGAGACATTCATTTCAAATAAAATGATAAACTACGAAGGGGAAAAAGCGATCTTAGGAATTGTAACGGACATTACGGAACGAAGATTAGGTGAGATTGCTTTACAAGAAAGCGAAGAAAGGTTCCGGCATTCATTTGACTATGCAGCTACAGGAATGTGCATTGTTGGTATTGATATGAAATTTCAACGTGTTAATAATGCTTTTAGAAAAATGATCGGGTATGAAGATGAGGAAATTAAGAAACTAACATTCCCGGAAATTACATATAGTGAAGATCTTAAGATTGGCTTATCACAATTTCAGAAAATGCTTTCGGGCGAAACCGATACCGCATCTTTTGAGAAACGTTATGCAAAAAAGGATGGAAGTTTAATCTACGCACATGTAACAACTTCCTTAGTACGAAATGTTAACAGTCAACCTCAGTTTTTTATTACTCATATTATTGATATTACCGAGAAAAAAAAATCTGAGAAAGATATCGCATTGCTTGCCAATGCAATGAAGAGCGTTAATGAATGTGTAAGCATTACTAATTTACATGATGAACTTTTATTTGTAAATCAATCTTTGTTAGAAACATATGGATACTCTGAGGATGAGTTATTGGGAAAACATATTTCAATTTTCCAGTCTCCCAAAAATCCTTCGATTTTAATTGAAGAAATTTTACCGGCTACCTTAAAAGGAGGTTGGCAAGGTGAACTATTGAATATTAAAAAAGATGGCTCTGAATTTCCTATTTCTCTTTCTACTACCGCAATTTATGACAATGATAAAAATCCAATTGCTCTAATTGGAGTTGCAGCAGATATTTCAGAACGTAAGTTGGCTGAGGACGCACTTAAAGATAGTGAAGACCGGTATCGAGATTTGGTGGAACACAGCAGTGAGCTTTTCTGCACGCATGACTTAAAGGGAAATATTCTAAGTATGAATGATGCCGGAGTTAAAACTCTAGGCTATAGCCGGGAAGAAATACTCAAAATAAATTTAAGAGAATTTATTGTCCCAGAATTCAGAAATTTATTCAAAAGTTACTTGATCAGAATTAAAGAAGAGGGGAAAGTTTCGGGCACCATGGTAGTTCAAACTAAATCTGGTGAAAGGAGAATATGGGAATTTAATAATTCGTTAAGAACTTCTGGTGTAACAACGCCTATTGTTAGAGGAATGGCTAAAGATATCACAGAACAACATCGTGCTGAAGCTGAGATATCAATGTTGGCTCATGCACTAAAAAGTGTGAATGAATGTGTAAGTATTACAGATTTAAATGAAAATATCATTTTTGTGAACAATTCATTCCTCAATACTTATGGATATGATGAACAAGAATTATTGGGAAATCATATGGGCATAATTCGATCTTCGAACAATTCTCCGGATTTGATAAGCAAAATTCTTCCGGCAACGCTTGGCGGTGGATGGCAAGGCGAATTACTGAATAAAAGAAAAGATGGGACTGAGTTCCCAGTTTCACTTTCTACTACTAAGGTTCGAGATAAAAAAGGGGCAACTATTGCATTAATACAAGTTGCCTCGGATATAACACATCGTAGACATGCCGAAGAAATTATTACAAATGAGCGAACACTCCTTAGAACAATTATTGATTTAATTCCCGATGCGGTATTTGTAAAAGACACATCCGGAAGAAAAATATTAGCAAATAAGAAAGAGATTGAGCTATCTGGGAAAAAATCAGAAAATGATGTAATTGGAAAAACCGATTTTGAACTTTATCCGGAAAGTGAAGCGAAATATTTTGCTGCTGAAGATCAACAGGTTATTGAATCCGGAAAACCTTTACTTGATATTGAAGGAAAATTAGTTGATATGGAGGGACATGAACATTGGTTGATTGGTGCTAAAGTTCCATTGCGTGATGTGCATGGCAAGATTACAGGTTTAGTGGGTGTTAATCATGACTTTACTGAACGCAAACAATTTGAGGATGAACTTCTAAAATTGTCTCGTGCTGTGGAGCAAAGTCCTGCATCAGTTGTTATTACCGATCCGCAGGGAAATATTGAATTTGTTAATGCAAAATTCTGCGAAGTATCAGGATTTTCTAAAAATGAAGTTATTGGAAAAAATCCACGAATAATTAAATCCGGTTTTCATGGTAGGGAATTTTATGCTGAACTTTGGGATAATATAAGCTCTGGGAAAGAGTGGAGCGGTGAATTTCTAAACAGGAAAAAAAATGGAGAGAAATACTGGGAATCAGCGCGCATTTCTCCTGTTATTAATAAAGAGGGAGATATTACCCACTTTATAGCTATCAAGGAAGATATCACAGAAAAGAAAAAAATGATCGAGGAAGTGATAATTGCAAAAGACAAAGCTGAAGAAATGAATCGGTTGAAATCGAATTTCCTTGCCAATATGAGCCATGAACTAAGAACTCCGCTAAACGGCATTTTGGGATATGCTGAAATACTAACTACTAGTCTTGAAGATGCCGAGCAAGTTGAAATGGTTCAGGGAATCTATCAATCTGGTAAACGATTGAGTGAAACGCTTAAGTTTATTCTTGACCTTTCTGAGGCAGAGACCGGTAAAATGGAGGTTATCGCGAAAGATATTTCAGTTGTTCCAATAATAAAGGAGAGTGTACTTCTCTTAAGATCAGATGCAGCAATAAGAAATCTAAAACTCGAAACAATTATTAAAGATGAAAATATTATTTCACATTTGGATGAAATTCTTTTAAAAAGAATTCTCCACAATCTACTTGACAATGCTATTAAATTCACAAAAGTCGGAAGTATCAAAGTCGAGGTTGGTTATGAGGAAGTAAAAGGTGAACAAAAATCTCCTCCTATGTTTTACATCAAAATAATAGATACAGGTATTGGCATACCGGAGGATAAAATAGATCTGATTTGGGAAGAATTCCGACAGGTGAGCGAGGGAATAAGTCGCAATTATGAAGGACCTGGATTGGGATTAACCATTTCAAAAAAAGCTGTTGAACTGATGAAGGGTACAATTACTGTAGAGAGTAAATATGGTGAAGGTTCAACATTTACCGTAAAATTCCCATCACTTCCTAAGAAAGCTTCAATTGCTGAGAAAGAAGATAAAAATCTAAAAATCATCAAGTCATCAGCTGACAAATCTTCCGGGAAGTCAGTACAGGCATCAGTACTTTATGTAGAAGATGATTTCATAAACAGAAACATGGTAAAACTCTTTTTGAAAGATACATGTGATGTTGACACGGCAGAAGATGGTTTAACTGCTCTCAAACTGCTCAACGAAAAGAGATATGATTTCTTTATGATCGATATAAATCTTGGGGAAGGAATGAACGGGTTGGAACTAGTAAAAGAAATTTTGAAAATACCCCAATACACTGATACTCCAATTGCTGCAGTCACTGCTTATGCAATGGGAAAAGACAAATCCGAATCGCTTCAGGCCGGATGCACACATTATCTTGCAAAACCGTTTCGAAAAAGGGAAATGATCGAGTTGGTAAAGAAAGCACTGACTAATGATTGACGGTATTCTGGTTTCAATTTCTTAACAACAGAAAATTTGAGATTTTATCTATTTTAAGTTGAGAAGCATATTATTTGGTTGATTTTCAATTACAAGTTAGTTAGATTTTAGCGGTTACTTTGTTTTTGTTGTTATAATAATTTGTTGATACAGATAAATACATCAAAATTAAATAACTGTTGTGATCTCTGAATTGATTCCTCCCGATAAAACGAGAAACGAGTTACGGTTTAGTGTTGTATGAAAAAGAGAATCGTAAAAAAGAAAGAACCTACAATTTCCGGCGAAACATCAAAAGGAAAGAAAGAACTTACTTCAAAGTCAGCGAAAATAAAGGCCATCAAAGAATCCCCTGCTAAAAAATCGAACATACAAACCCACGAAAAGAAAAAAAATAAATCATCTTCCAGAACGAAAACTACATCAAGACTTCTAAAATTGGGCAGTGATCACGATGTTAATTTCTTTCAAAATTCTGCCGATCTAATGTGTTTAGTTGATCCTAATGGAGTTTTTCTAAAAGTTAATCCAGCATTTTCAGATTTGCTTGGTTATACAGAAGAAGAACTGACCGGAAGACCGTTCATTGATTTTGTACATCCACTTGATAAACAGGCAACAATTAATGAAATGGAAGAACAATTGCATTGCGGTTATTCACTCAACTTTGAAAATCGATATCTTAATAAAGATGGTTCCTTGAGATGGCTTTCATGGCGAGCAACATACAAAGCCGATGAAGAACTAACATATGCAACTGCGCGAGATATCACGAATCGGAAGTTATTTGCTGAAGAATTGAGAAGAGCCGGCGAATACAACCGGAGGTTGATTGAAGCAAGTCTTGATCCGCTAGTTACAATTGGACATGATGGAAAGATTACAGATGTAAATTCAGCAACCGAAAAAATTACCGGGGCCACCAGAGATCAACTTATCGGTGATGATTTTGCTAATTACTTTACAGAACCCGAAAATGCAAGAAATGGTTATCAGACTGTATTGTTTAAAGGATTGGTTCGCGATTATCCACTAACGATAAAACATAAATCCGGTAGCACTACCGAAGTTCTTTACAATGCAACGGTGTATAAAAATGAATTTGATAAAGTAGAAGGTGTGTTTGCGGCTGCACGTGATATAACGGAACAAAAGCGTGCGGAGAAAGAATCTAGACTTCTCGCAGCAATAGTCCAATCTTCTGATGACGCAATCATTGGTAAAGATGTCAACGGAATTGTAGTCAGTTGGAATCCAGGTGCTGAAAAAATGTATGGTTATTGTCCAAGTGAAGTATTGGGAAAACATATTTCGTTTTTAGCAACTACAGATAAATTGGAAGAAATCTCCAAAATATTGGAAAAGATAAGAAATGGTGAACAGATTCGCCATTATGAAACGGTAAGAAAAAGAAAAGATGGAAGAATAATAAATGTTTCTGTAACTATTTCACCAATTAGAGATTCTGAAGGAAAAGTTACCGGTTCATCAACAATTGCAAGAGATATAACGGAACAGAAACGTATACAACAAGAACTGCAAATAGCCGGTGCATATAATCGAAGATTAATCGAGGCGAGTATTGACCCGCTTGTAACGATTGGACATGATGGAAAAATCACCGATGTGAACTCAGCAACAGAACAAATCACAGGTTTAACAAGAGAGCAATTAATTGGTGATGATTTTGCAAATTATTTTACCGAACCAAATGAAGCACGAATCGGATATCAAACCGTGTTAGAGAAAGGAAGCGTTCGGGATTATCCGCTAACTATAACTCATGTCTCCGGAAAAACGACCGATGTACTTTATAATGCAACAGTTTATAAAAATGAAGAGGGAAAAATCCAAGGAGTTTTTGCAGCAGCCCGTGATATTACTGAACTTAGAAAAGCAGAAGCAGAAATTCAGAAACTTAATGCTGAACTCGAATTAAGAGTTTTGGAGCGAACAGCTCAATTAGAGGCAGCAAATAAGGAATTGGAAGCCTTCACATATTCAACCTCTCATGATTTAAGAGCTCCTTTGAGAGCCATAGATGGTTTTTCAAAACTTCTTTTAGAAGATTATGAAAGTAAACTTGATAACGAAGGGAAAAGATTTCTTAAAATGATCCGAACAAATGCAAAGAGAATGGATCAACTTATTACTGACCTTCTATCACTTGCCCGTGTCAGCAAAGTTGATATTAATTTCACTCGCATTGATATGACGGAGATTGTAAATTCCATTTATCATGAATTGTATTTAACGGATGGTAAAGACAATTTTTCTTTCACGGTTTCAAGTCTCCCAGTGGTTTACGGTGATATTACTCTATTGAGGCAGGTTTGGAGTAATTTATTATCTAATGCTATTAAATTTTCATCAAAGTCTCCGATAAAAAAGATTGAAGTGGGTGGACGAACTGAGTTGGGACGGAATATTTATTTCGTAAAAGACTCCGGTGTTGGATTTAATCCGTTATATGCGCACAAATTATTTGGGGTGTTTCAACGTTTACATAAAGCCGAGGAATTTGAAGGAACTGGGGTTGGTTTGGCAATAGTTCTTCGTATTATTAAACGACATAATGGGGAAGTGTGGGCTGAAAGTGATACTGGCGGTGGAGCAACATTTTATTTTTCTCTACCAACTTCCATTTACCAAAATAATTAAGGAAAAAGATATATGACTAATTTAAATGAGGTTGAAATTTTATTGGTCGAAGATAATCCTAGCGACGCAGAGTTAGCCATGATAGCAATGAAAAAAAATAACATTGCAAACAAATTGGTTCATGTCGTTGACGGGGAGGAAGCTCTTGATTTTATTTTTGCTAGAGGCTCATTTAGTGATAGAAGTGTTGAAAACATTCCAAAAGTTATTTTGTTAGATCTAAAACTTCCCAAAATTGACGGACTTGAGGTATTAAAAGCTGTAAAAAGTGATGAAAGAACTAAATCAATTCCTGTGGTTGTGTTGACTTCCTCAAAACAAGAGACTGATATTATAAAGAGTTATGCGCTTGGTGTTAATAGTTATATTGTAAAACCGGTTGATTTTGATAATTTTGTTGAAGCGGTAAGAGAAATCGGACTATACTGGCTGCTGCTAAATCAACTTCCACCAAAATAAAAAATAGACAAGGTTGATCAGTGCAAAACGAGAATTATTTAAGGATTTTATTTAATGAGGACAATCCATACGATATGGAATTGGCCGTCAGAGAACTCCGTAAAAGTAATTTGAATTTTACTTACAAGAGAGCAGAAACAAGTGAAGAATTTCTTGAGCTCTTGGAAAAATTCAAACCGGACATTGTTATATCAGATTATATGTTGCCTCAATTTAACGGAAAAGAAGCCCTTCGCATTGTTCTTGAAAATTATCCATCACTTCCATTTATTCTTTTTACGGGTTCTATTAATGAAGAGGTAGCTGTCGAGTGCATGAAAGCTGGAGCTAGTGATTACATTATTAAGGATCATATAACAAGACTTCCATTCGCGATTAAGGAAACGCTGGAAAGGAAGAAAATTCAATTAGAAAAAGAGAAAATTGCAAAAAATCTGAAGGAAAGTGAAGAAAAGTATCGGATGCTACTTGAAAGTTCAGGACTTGGCATAGCATTGTATTCTTTAGATGGAACCATTCTTCTAATTAACGAACAGGCAGTTGAAAATTTTGGTATAAAACAACTTGACTATGTGGGGAAACCTCTCTCTGAATTCTTAGATGAAAAAACTTACTCGGCATTTATAAAACGAATCCAACTTGCGGCTGGGAGTAATGATAGTTATGAATATGAAGATTGTCTCGATTTACCATCAGGTAAAAAATGGTTCATCCATAATTTTAGAAGAGTTGTAAATGATTCAGGTTTGCTAATTGGAGTTCAAGTTATTGCGAATGACATAACTGAAAGAAAATTAGATGAAGATAAGATTATAAAAGCAAGTCGTGTTTATAATTTCATCAGTCAAATAAACAAATGCATTGTTAGAACTAACACAAGAGAAAAACTTTTTAATGAAGTATGTAGAATAGCAGTCGAGTCTGGTAAGTTTAGAATGGCATGGATTGGTTTAGTTGATGAGGAGAAAAAAATAGTTAATCCAGTTGCCTATGCTGGATTTGAAGACGGTTACCTTTCTAAAATTGTTAAAATATCGACAAAAGATGTCCCCGCAGGACGTGGTCCCACGGGAAGAGCGATAAGAGAAAAAAGACATGTAGTTTGCAATGATATTTTAAATGACGAGGTAATGAATCCTTGGAAAGATGAAGCAACAAAACGAGGGTATTATTCATCTATCGGTTTACCGATTAGATTATTTGGAAAAGTTATTGGAGTTTATACACTCTACGCATCTACTCCATTTTTTTTCAGTAAGGAAGAAGTTGAGCTGTTAGATCAAGTTGTGGGGGATATATCCTTTGCGATCGAATCAATTGAAACAGAAAAAAAGAGATATGAAGCAGAAATTGCACTCCGAGAAAGTACAGCCAGACTCAAAGAAGCCGAACATCAGGTAAACCTGGGACATTGGGAACTGGACCTAGTAAATGATGTACTTATCTGGTCTGATGAAATTTACCAGATATTTGAAATAGATCCTGATAAATTTGGTGCCTCATATGAAGCTTTTATTGAGACAATTCATCCCGATGACCGCGATAGGGTCAACACAAATTACACTGATTCAGTTAAAAATAAAACACAATATAGCATTGATCACCGGCTACTTCTAAAAGACGGAAGAATAAAGCATGTACATGAACAATGCGATACATATTATGATGAAAGAGGAAATCCAATTCGTTCTTTGGGTACAGTTCAGGATATAACAGAACGTGTACTGGCAGAAGAAAGACTTCTTAACGAGCAAATACTTGCCGAAAAAGAAATTATAAAAGCCAAAGAACGAGCTGAAGAAATGAGCCGTCTGAAATCTAACTTTTTAGCAAATATGAGTCATGAATTTAGGACTCCGCTAAATGGAATACTCGGATACGCAGAAATCCTTCAATCTCAATTGAAAGATAAAGATCAATTAGAAATGATTAACGGTATTTTCTATTCTGGCAAAAGGCTAAGTGAGACACTCAAATATATACTTGACTTGTCAGATGCAGAATCAGAAAAAATTAAGCTCAACCTTAGTAGAGTAGAAATTATTCCAATAGTAAAAAATTGTATTGCAACTTACGCCTCTGAAGCAAGTGAAAAAAATCTAATTTTAGATTTAATTGTTCAAAATGAAAATATAATTGCGACCCTCGATGAAAATCTCTTGCAGAGAATTATCAATAACCTGCTAAACAATGCAATTAAATTTACAAAAACGGGCAAAGTTTCGGTTGAAGTAGGAATCGAATCAAATAGTTCCGAAAGTGATGCTATTTGGTTTTATATAAAAGTAAGCGATACAGGAATAGGAATTCCGTTAGATAAAATAGACCTGATTTGGGAAGAATTCAGACAGGTAAGCGAAGGTTTGAGTAGAAGCTATGAAGGAGCCGGTCTCGGGCTAACAATTTCAAAAAAAGCAGTTGAGTTAATGCATGGAATGATCTCGGTTAAAAGTGAATCAGGTGTTGGATCAACTTTTATTGTTCGATTTCCTTCAACTATTTCTCCAGCACAAGAACAAAATAAAACTGTAGTACAGGCAGCGGAGGGAATTCCGCAAAAAATTGAACATGACAGCAAAAGGGAATTACCGTTAGTAATTTATGCAGAAGATGATTTAGTAAATAGAGAAATTGTAAAATTATTTTTAAAAAATATATGTACTTTGGATACGGCGGAAAACGGTGTAAAAGCATTACAGCTACTACATGAAAAAACTTATGACGTAATTTTAATGGATATCAATTTTGAAGGAAGCATGGGGGGAATGGATATTGTAAAAAAACTTCTTGATTTGCCAAAATATAAAAACACTCCTATTATTGCTGTTACAGCATATGCAAGAAGTGAAGATAGAGAATTATTTTTAGCCGGTGGTTGTACACATCATCTTCCGAAACCTTTTAGAAAAAAGGAGATCATTGATTTAGTCACAAGTGTGTTGAAGAAAACGGGGAAATTAGGTTGATCATTTAAAAATGAAACAATGAGCAAGGAGTAACAATGAGTAATTCGGAAAAGAAATTCGCTTTTGATAATCTACTTGGTGATGTTTTGGGAGGAACCGCTTCAATGTTGGTTGCAATTCCTTCTGCAATCGCTTTTGGATTAATAATCTTCGCACCACTTGGCGCAGAATTCTCCGGCAGAGCAGCGGTTGGCGGAATTCTTGGAACAATTACTATGGGATTATTTGCTGCATTATTTGGTGGAACAAAAAAATTAATCTCAGCACCGTGCGCTCCGGCAGCAGCAGTGCTTTCGGTTTTTGTAAGTGAAATGCTGCTTAAGGGGAGTATTCCACCTGACTCAATTCCGATTTACGTTACTTTAGTTTCTTTGTTCTCTGGACTTGTACAAGTTCTAATAGGAAAATCGGGAGGAGGAAGATTCATTAAATATATTCCTTATCCGGTAGTAGCAGGTTATTTAAGCGGTGTTGGAGTATTGATTTTCTTCGGGCAGTTGCCAAAATTTCTTGGAATACCTGTGAAAGTTTCCGTTTCAACTTTCTTTTCATCGCTTAATCTGTTTAGATGGGAAAGTGTTGTTGTTGGAGCTGTAACAATTCTCGTGATGGTTTATATCCCCAAATTAACTACAAAAATTCCTGCAGCGATCTTAGCTTTAGTTGGCGGAGTTCTAACATATTTCGGTTTGTCATTAATTAACCCCGCATTGGGAGTTCTAGAAAATAACTCATTTGTTATTGGTCCAATCTCTGCATCATTCAATGATATAGTAACTATCCTAGTGAACAATGCGAAATTAATTCCAACAATAGATTTTTCAGCGATGGGTTTCATCGTTGTTCCCACATTAACTCTTGCGGTCCTTCTATCGATTGATACGCTTAAAACCTGTGTTGTACTGGATGCTTTAACCTACTCACGGCATAATTCAAATAAAGAATTGCTTGGACAGGGAATTGGAAACATTGCAACGGCATTAGCTGGAGGAATTCCCGGAGCCGGTACAATGGGCGCTACGTTAGTAAACCTTAATAGTGGTGCCAAAACTCAAATGTCTGGAGTTGTTGTTGGAGTTTCTTCATTTTTAGTTCTTCTACTTTTAGGAAAATTAGTTGCGTGGATTCCATTTTCTGCTTTAGCTGGAATTTTAATGGTAGTTGCGGTAAGGATGGTCGATAAAAAAAGTTTTGCTCTATTAAAACACAAATCAACAAGATTTGATTTCTTCTGCATTGTTGCTGTAGTTATATCTGCGGTGAGCATGAGTTTGATTGCTGCCTCAGGTGTCGGTATCGCATTTGCAATTCTTCTTTTTCTTCGTGAACAGATAAGATCATCAGTTATTAGAAGAAAAGTTTTCGGCAATCAGGTATTTTCGAAAAAAATCAGACTTAAAAATGAGATTGAGATTTTACAGGACAAAGGAATTGAAACAATCGTAGTTGAACTTCAGGGACAATTATTTTTTGGAACAACAGATCAATTATTTACGGAGTTAGAACCTTTCTTAAAGAAGTGTAAATATATTTTGCTTGATATGAAACGGGTACAATCAATTGATTACACTGCTGTAAACATGCTAAAACAAATCCAGGCTCGTGTAAAGACGCAGCAAGGTTATCTTGTTTTTTCATCTGTACCCTTAAGTTTGCCAACGGGACAAAATGTAAAATCATATCTTGAAGATCTAGGTCTAACAGAAACAGATATTTTAAAATTCTTTAACGATCTTGATTCGGCTTTAGAATGGATTGAAGATGATATTTTAAAAGAACAATTAATGGCAAAACTTGATACTTCAAAATCACTTTCTGTAACACAGTTTGATTTCTTTGAAGATCTTTCAGCTGAAGCATTAAAAAAATTGCTTGAATGTATGGAAGAAAAATCCTACCAACCAAATGAATTAATTTTTGAAATTGGAGAAGAAAGTGATGAAATATACTTTATTCGGAAGGGAATGGTGAAAATTGTATTGCCATTGTCACAAGGAATGAGCCACCATTTAATAACTTTCCCAACCGGTGGATTTTTTGGAGACATGTCGTTCCTCGATAAAGGAACACGATCTGCAAATGCCGTCGCAATCGAAAATGTTGAACTTTATGTTCTCTCAAGGGAAAAGTTCTCAGAGGTAGCTGACGAATATCCGGAAATTGGTGGATTCTTCTTCGAACGATTAGCTAGAACAATTGCTTACCGGTTGAGACAAAGTAATATTGAAGTGAAGGCATTACAAGAAAATTAGTTATCTGTTTCATCTTTTCATTTTTCAAAGAGACTTGCTTTGGCAAGTCTCAATATTTTCATCATTCTCAAATCTATGTGAAATAAATGGCAAAAAGTTTTCGTGATCCGGTCAGTGGATTGACACATTGTATTGGAGTATTGCTTTCAGTAGTAGGTTCATTTTTTCTTTTAACTAGAACTAGTGGGGAAGAGACTCTTTATCATACGGTATCATTCTTAATATTTTCAAGTGCACTTGTTTTATTGTATTCAATAAGTACTTTATACCATTGGCTTCCACTATCGGATAAAAATTTTATTCTCTTTAGGAAAATAGATCACATCATGATTTTCGTTTTCATAGCAGCTTCAAACACTCCGATTTGTTTAATCTCAATTAGGGGAGTTTGGGGATGGTCAATATTTATTGGTGTCTGGCTTTTCACACTTGGAGGATTTTTCTTGAAAATATTTTGGCTTAACGCACCGCGCTATCTTTATACATCAATTTATTTATTGATGGGGTGGTTAATCGTAGTTGCGATTTATCCCTTAACAAAGGTAATGCAAAGTGAAGGTATTATGTTCCTTGCACTAGGAGGAATTTTTTATTCAATAGGTGCTGTTATTTATGCAATTAAAAAGCCGGATCCCTTTCCTGGAGTATTTGGATTTCATGAATTATTTCATCTCTTTATCATGGCGGGAAGTTTTTCACATTACCTGATGATGTACTATTATGTTTAAAGTGAAGATGTAGATGCAATTTAAAACAAAAAAGCTCACCTTTTTAATAGTGAGCCATTGCGGAGAGGCCGGGATTCGAACCCGGGGTACAGTTTTACCCGTACGACGGTTTAGCAAACCGTTGGTTTCAGCCACTCACCCACCTCTCCGTGGGAAACTGAAAATTTTGATTGAAAAAATAACGATTTTTCTTCAAACTTAAAATAGGAATTTGTAACTAAGAGAAATATTTCTTCCTGGCATTGATGTAAATTCCTTAATCACGGAGAGATGATCTTTATACTCTCGATTTAAGGCATTTTCAACCTTAAAAGAAATTATATGGGCAAACCTCCCAGAGAAAAATTTAAAACCACTATAAAAATCAAACAAAATATATCCCGCTGTTGGAGTTTCATTTTCAGCAACATTTTTCTGAGCAGTAGCAGCTTTTGTATTTAATCCAATCCAAAATTGATCGATGGTATATCTCGTTTCATAAGAAAATCGGAGAGGGGGGATTTGAGGCAAATTTTCTTTTGTTTTATTATTTTTTGCGCGAACAAAATCTGCAATAATTGTTGAAGATATACGATTAGAAAGTTTAAAAGTAATTTTGCTCTCAAATCCATAGAAAATAGCCTGTTGATTTAAATACCTTTTCACACGGAATCCGGTTGAATCATTAAAACCAATTATAGAATTTGAAGACATGTTAATTTCTTCACTGTAAAAAAAAGATTGGGGAATTCTTGAGATATAATTATTAATTGTGTTGAAATAGCTCGTAATTTCTGACGAATAATCATCGCTATTCATACGGAATCCAACGTCAATTCCTGTATTATTTTCTTGAGATAAACTCCTAGTGCCCACATCAAAACTGTTTGCAGCTTCGTGGATTCCGTAAGAAGAAAGTTCATCTGCAGTCGGCGATCTAAAACCTTTAGCCACATTCATAAAAACAGATGCTTCTGCGGTTATTGAATAAACCAGACCAAAGGAACTTGAGAAAGTAGAAAAATATTTTTTTTGCCCTGAAAAAACAGAATCTGACAATATTGCACCACTTATATCTAAGTTATTAATTTCAGTTCTACCGCCGAAAGAAAGATTTAATTTTCCTACTTTCAATTGTTCAAAAATATAAACCGCTGCAGTTAAAGTATTAGTATTTGGTGTGATAGCCTCACTTCCGAGTAATTTGTATTTTTGATATGAAGCCGATATTCCCAAAATACCATTCATGTCTTGGAAAATAGGGAGGTGTTTTATTGAAACATCCAGGTTACCGCTTTCAAGATTAAATGAAGTGCCTATCGCACCTGTAAATTTATCAATTTCATTATGACGATAATCTTGATAACTCCCTTTTAAATTAAAATTTGAGAGTAATTTATTTTCAAGATTAATCTCTGTTAAAAATTTCAGTTCAGATTTTTTCATATCGATGTAAGTTGCAGACACACTCCCAGATTGTTCAGGCAGCCCATATTTATTATGAAACGAAGAAATGCAAAAACCAGCTACTCCCCAAGTCGGATGAATTGAAATCCCAGTTTGACCACCGATGGTTTCAAAAAAAGAGTTAAATGTTTTCCCACCATTTGGGACACTATAATCTTCAGCTTTTCGCCTGAAAATATTCCCATGGAAAGAATAAAGTCCGTAACCATAATTCAGATGTAAATTGGATAATAATTGACCATTACCGGATGATCCTTCCGTTAAAAAATGTCCGGTAAATTGTTGTGGAATGGTTGAAGGAATTGCATCTGTAATTACATTAACAACTCCGCCAATTGCATTATTCCCGTACAGTAGACTTGCCGGTCCTCTAATAATTTCAATTTTTTCCGGTTCACTGCCGTCATCAGAAATTCCATGGTCATCAGATGCGGAGGACAAATCTCCCATTCGAAGTCCATCTTCCAAAATCAAGATCATGTTGTTACTAAATCCGCGTATTACAGGTCTTGAAGTTGCCGTTCCGTTTGAACGCATCGAGACTCCCGGCTGGTAATCTAATGATTGTGCAAGCGTTGAGCTTTTTTTTATTTGTAAATCTAATTGAGAGAGTGAAATTACCCCTTGTGAGAGTTCTTTTAAATCCAAAGAAAAGGGATTGCCGGTAACAACCGTTTCATTCAGATTGATAATTTGCTCTGTAACTTCAATAAATAATTTTTCTGCTAAAGGAACGGTTATTTTTGTTATCACTTCTTTATGTCCTATAAGTGTAGAGACCAAAGTATAAGTGCCACCGGGAATTTGAGAGAAAAGGAAAATTCCATTTTCGTTTGTTTCTGCTGTTATTTTCAATTCTTTAAGAAATACATTAACTCCAATTAACGGGTCGTGATTATGCTCGTCAAGTATTTTTCCTTCAATTGCAAAAAGCTGTTGTGGGAAAGTTGTAGAGACTTTTAAAAAAATAAATAATACAAAAAAGTACTTAAACATTAAGAACTCCTGAATTTTGTTAAAAAACCGGTTATTTGAATGACAAGGAGAAATTAAATAACTGGAGGAGCTCTTAGAGGAAAAGAATTGTAGAATGTTTTGTAAGTAGTTCCAAATGAAGAATTTATGTTGAGAGGAGTTGATTCCGGAAGTATTACTGAGTAGGAAGTTGAATAATTGGTGTCAACATTTAGTGATTGAAAGAAATGTTCAACAGAACAATCTCCAGAGGTATTATCACTAAAATTAGTACCTGAATTGTTTGGAACTGAAGCGGAAAGTGAAAAGGTTCCACTTAAATTATAAGAATATGAGTGAAAATGGAATGAGCCGGCAATAACTATGAACAGATATGCCGCTAATAAAATGTTTGATTTATCTTGGTGTAATTGTTTCATTTTTGTAACTCTAAGATACTTTTTCCTTAATAAATTGCAAAGTGAATAATTTTCCCTTAGTCTAATTTTGTCGAGTAAGACTTATTCAGTAATTTTGGGAACAAAAAACGAAACGGAAATGGCAATATTTTCTGGTGTTGATTATTTTAACTCCGATGACCTTCTTACAGAAGAGGAAATTTTAGTGCGCCAGACGGTTCGGTCTTTTGTTGAAAAGGAAGTGCTTCCGATAATCGTTAATTATAACCGCGAGGGACTTTTTCCACATCATTTAGTACCGAAAATGGCAGAATTAGGGCTTTTGGGTCCAACTTTACCTATTAGCTACGGATGCGCTGGATTGAACAATGTTTCTTACGGCCTGATTATGCAGGAATTGGAAAGAGGAGATAGTGCTATCAGGAGTTTTGCTTCAGTTGTAAGTGCATTGGTGATGTATCCTATCTTTACTTTTGGGAGTGAGGAACAAAAAGATTACTGGCTCCCTCTCCTAGCTAAGGGAAAAAAAATTGGATGTTTCGGTTTAACGGAACCAGATTATGGTTCTAACCCCGGAGGAATGGTTACTAAGGCTGAAAAAGTTGATGGTGGTTTTATTCTAAACGGAACTAAAATGTGGATCACTAATGGAACAATCGCTGATATAGCAGTTGTTTGGGCAAAGTTAGATGGGGTCGTGAATGGATTTTTGATTGAAAAAGGGACCAAAGGATTTTCTGCTCCCGAAATGAAAGGAAAACATTCGCTCCGTGCTTCCGTTACTTCCGAGTTAATTTTTGATAATGTATTTGTGCCTGTTAAAAATATTCTTCCAAAAGGAGTTGGGCTAAAAGCTCCAATGATGTGTTTGAATCAGGCAAGATATGGAATAGCTTGGGGAGTTGTTGGATCAATGCTTGCTTGCTATGACTCTGCTTTAGAATATTCAAAAAGTAGGAAACAATTTTCTAAACCAATCGCCGCTTATCAATTAACTCAAAAGAAGTTAGTGGAAATGGTCACAGAAATTACTAAAGCTCAATTATTAAATATCCAACTTGGAAGATTAAAGGATGGTGGAAAACTTAAATTTCAGCAGGTTTCTCTAGCAAAAAGAAACAACTGTGAAATTGCCCTAAATATTGCTAGAAATGCAAGAGAAATTTTAGGTGCAAATGGTATTTTAGATGAATACCCTGTTATGAGGCATGCAGCAAATCTTGAATCGGTTAAAACATATGAGGGAACACATGAAATGCATACGTTGATAATTGGTGAAGATATAACCGGTTACGCCGCCTTTGATAATTAATACTTATAGCGAATAATAAATTTTTAATTGGACGAAAACATGAAATCTCAAAAAATTATTTATGATGGACTAACCTTCGATGATGTTTTGTTACAACCTCGGAAGTCGAATGTGCTCCCAAGAGAAGTTAGTATTAAAACTAAACTGACAAAGGAAATTTCGTTAAGCATTCCATTTATTTCTGCAGCGATGGATACAGTAACTGAATCCAATATGGCAATCGCTTTAGCACGCGAAGGAGGATTAGGAATTATTCATAAAAATATGACTATTGATGCTCAAGCTGAAGAAGTTGATAAAGTTAAACGTTCTGAAAGTGGAATGATCAGAAATCCGGTCACCGTAAGTCCCGATCAGCCGATATACAATGCTACTGAATTGATGAAGAAATATAAAATTAGTGGTATTCCGGTAATTGATAATAGCGGTTTACTTGTTGGGATTCTTACAAATAGAGATCTGAGATTTTCTCCAAATCCTCGCCGTAAAATTAGTGAGTTGATGACTAAAACTAATCTCATTACAGCTCCAATAGGAACTGATTTTGCTACGGCGGAGAAATTACTTCAGCAATACAAAATTGAGAAATTACCTGTTATTGATAAGCATGGTAAACTGAAAGGCTTAATCACCTATAAAGACATCCTTAAAAAGAAGCAACATCCTTTTGCGAGCAAAGATAGTTTAGGGAGATTACAAGTTGGTGGAGCAGTTGGCGTAACAAGTGATACTTTAGATCGAGTTACTGCATTGATCGCTGCTTCAGTTGATGTAATTGTAATCGATACGGCGCATGGTCAGTCAAAAGGAGTACTATCCATGGTAAAGGAGTTTAAAAAGAAATTTAAAGACACACAACTAATTGTTGGAAATATAGCTACTTCTGAAGCAGCAATTGAACTATATTCGCTTGGAGTTGATGCTGTAAAAGTTGGAATTGGACCCGGTTCAATATGCACAACGCGTGTCGTCACGGGAGTTGGAGTTCCGCAAATCAGTGCGCTAATGGATGTTGCCTCTGCATTAAAAGGGAAAAACTTACCAATTATTGCTGATGGAGGGATCAAATATACGGGAGATGCCGTAAAAGCAATAGCTGCCGGTGCCGATTCAGTTATGATTGGAAGTCTTTTCGCCGGTGTGGAAGAAAGTCCTGGTGAAAAAATTCTTTTGGAAGGAAGAAGTTTTAAAACCTACAGAGGAATGGGTTCTTTGGGAGCAATGCAGTTTGGAAGTAAAGATAGATATTTTCAAGATATGGAAGATGATGTTAAAAAGTTAGTTCCTGAAGGAGTTGAAGGGAGAGTCCCTTATAAGGGTCAACTTGCTGATACCATCTTACAATTTGTAGGTGGGTTGCGCGCTGCAATGGGTTATTGTGGTGTTAAAAATATTAAGGAATTAAAGGAAAAGACACGATTTATAAAGATGACTTCTGCCGGTTTCAGAGAAAGTCATGCGCATGATGTGATCATAACAAAAGAGTCCCCAAATTATCATCGGTAATTTTTTAATAATTAGATTTAGATAAAATTAATGTTCAAAGTACTTGTCATAGCGTATTATTTCCCCCCAATGGGATTGAGTGGAGTTCAAAGAATTTTGAAATTTGTAAAGTATTTCCCTCAAAACAATTGGAATCCGACCGTATTAACTTCAACAGAAACAGGCTATTTTGCACATGATCCTGATCTTTTAAGAGAAATTGATCCTTCGGTTAGAATAATTCGCGTAAAAGGGAATGAGATAAATTCAAAATTAAGTGCTTTTAGAACTATCAAAATTCCAGCGGAAAAAACACGAAAAATTTTCAACAGAATAAATCAGTTTTTCAATATTCCGGACAATAAAGTTTCCTGGACGAAAAAGGCTCTTGTTGAAGCTCGCAAATTATTATCTGAAGAACAATACGATTTGATTTTTGTTACAGCTCCTCCTTTTTCAGCTTTTCAGCTCGGGGCAAAATTAAAGAAGGAATTTAAAATCCCTTTGGCGATAGATTATAGAGACCTTTGGTACGGGTATCAATTTTCTAAATATTTTACACCATATCATTCTTACAAACACAAGAAACTTGAATACCAGGTACTCAAAGATGCTGATAAAATATTTGTAACTAACAGAAGAATTAAAGAGACTCAAATCGAGACTTATAAGTTTCTGGACTCCAACGATGTAGTTATTATTCCTCATGGTTACGATCCGCCGGATTTTGAAGTTGCTCCATTCATCAAAAAGAAAAATAATAAGATGATTCTTACTTATACCGGTTCTTTTTATGAGTATATCACTCCAAGATATCTGTTAAAAGCTTTTGCGTTATTGAAAAAGGAAAGAAAAGACATCACTGACAACATTGAACTTCATTTTGTTGGAGCGCAAACAAAAGAGCTTAGAAAATTGTCAGTTAAATTTGGGTTGGAAGACAACGTAAAAGAATTTGGTTATTTAACTCATATCGAATCGGTTGCGAGAATAAAATCGAGTGATGTTCTTTGGTTGATGGTCGGATATGGCAAAAATAGCGATACAATTTCAAGTGGAAAATTATTTGAATATTTTGGAGCCCGTAAACCAATTTTAGCTTGCTTACCAGAAGGGGCATTAAAATCTTATGCGGTTCAATACGGAGCTTCATATCTTTCTGATCCAGAGAATATTCAAAATATTAAAGAGAGTTTGATAAAGATTTATGACGATTATCAACTTGGAAATTTACCGGCACCAAAAGAAGACTTTATCGAAAAATTCAGAAGAGATTTTTTAACTGAACAATTGACAAAAGAATTACAATTTATGGTTAAAAACAATTTATGAATATCTTGATTTTAGGTAATGGGGGAAGAGAACATGCATTAGCATTGAAAATTAAAGAATCCCCTAAGTGCGGAAAACTATTTGTTGATCCCGGAAATGGTGGGACAGCTACGGTAGCACAAAATATAACTTTTTCTGCAAATGAAGAACTTCTACAGTTCATAATAAAAGAGGAAATCAAACTTGTAGTTGTTGGTCCGGAAAAATATTTGGTAGATGGGACTGTTGATTATTTAAGGCAAAAAGGAATTCTTGTCTTCGGTCCCAACCAAGAAGCTGCAAGTATTGAAAGCGACAAGCTCTTTGCCAAAAAGGTGATGCTCGATAATAACGTTCCGACAGCAAAGTATTTTGAGTTTTCTGATACTTCGTCTAAAGAAGATATTTATAATTGTTTGAGAAAACAGAAATATCCTATTGTAATTAAAGCGAATGGATTGGCAGCAGGAAAAGGGGTAACAATTTGTAAAAATATCTACGATGCTTTGGACGCGGTTCTGTTAAACTTTGAAGAAAAAGCCTTTGGTGAGGCTGGAAGTAAAATTTTAATTGAAGAATTTCTTGAAGGTGAGGAAGCTTCACTTTTCGTGATTTCTGATGGTGAAAATTTTGTATCTCTTCCTGCTGCACAGGATCATAAACGAATCGGAGATAATGATTCCGGTAAAAACACCGGTGGGATGGGTGCCTACGCCCCTGCAGAAATCATTACAGACGAAGTCCTAAAAATTATTGAAGATACAATAGTAAAACCTACTCTTTCAGGGATGAAAAAAATTGGAAAACCATTTACTGGCTGTTTGTTTTGCGGATTAATATTAACGAAAGATGGTCCTAAAGTGATTGAATTCAACGCGAGATTTGGCGATCCGGAAACCCAAACAGTACTAAATGTAATAGAAGGTGATTTTTTAGAATTGCTTTACTCAGCCTCTAAAGGGAATATTAATAAAGAATCATTAAAATATAATGGTGGTGCTTCTGTGTGCGTGGTTACTGCTTCTAATGGATATCCTGATTCTTACGAAACCGGTTTTGAAATATTCGGATTAATTCATTTGAAGGACTTACCCGTTAAAGTTTATCACGCTGGAACACAAATTAAAGATGATACATTACTCACAAATGGTGGTCGTGTTTTAGGTGTAACCTCTTTTGTGCCTGACAAAAATTTTAAAGAAGCCATAAAAATTGCCTATCAGGCAGTTTCGAAAATTCATTATGAAAATATTTATTTCCGAACGGACATCGGGAGAAGGGCAGTGAAGTTCTAGCCCTATTTTCGTAATGATTTGATCTTGCATACTTATTGTCAAAAGTTGGGGAAACGTTACCAAACACAGCATCTCATCTTTATTAAAAATAGATCCAATCTTGTTTCTAAACTCAGATTTTTAAGTGGAACTCAACTTGTTGAAATTGAGTTATATTGGTAACAAATAGACAATCATCAACAATGAAAGTGCAGAATGAGGATAACTCTCTTTATTATTACTCTATTACTCTCAATTGAGAGTCATTCTCAAGTACTTCGTTCCGGAAATATTTCGACTTTTGTAGATAGCCTGATTTCTGTAATTCCAGACACCTCAAGTATAAATAAGAATAAATATGTATCGCCATCAGCTCAAGAGAGAGCATCATTTGCAACTATTGTCACAAACATTATAGCAGAGGAATATGCAACAGCGCACTCCAATGCAGGGACGTTAGGTTATCAAGTAATTCAATATTCAGACACGACCGAGGTTCCGAACAAAACATATTACATCTTATTGAAGACAGATGCCTCAAACAATTACTGGGGTTCATATTTTTTTAATCCTGGCGCAGACAGACAAACACTCGTAATCCAGGCGCCGCATCCAATCTATGATACTTATACCGGTGCACAAGGATTTTTTATTTTTAAAAACGTTGGAGCTAGAGCATTTTTTATCACTGGCGCTCACAGATGTAATAGCAGTTCAACATCAACTTGTGATGGTACAACAACAGTCTGTACCGGATCAACCACTTCCTACATGATCTCTGATCAAGCTCATTCGGAAGAAAGTTTTTTTCAACGGGGAACAGAAACTCTTTCTGGACTTATTTCTAATTTAATCGTTATTCAGGTTCATGGCTTTTCAAAACAGATGACAGATCCGGATGTGATTATGAGCAACGGTACCAAAATTAATCCATCTGGGACAGATTATCTTGATAACATCAAAACAAATTTGTTGGTGGAGGATAACACTTTAACTTTCAAAATTGCTAATGTTGATACAACTTGGGATAGATTAAATGGAACAACTAACACACAAGGACGATTTATCAACGGGAGTGGCGATCCATGTGGAACCGCCCCTTCATCTTCGACCGGTCGTTTTATTCATATTGAGCAAAAAAAAGATGGTTTGAGGAATCCTTCATCAAATTGGTCAAAGCTCGCTAATGCAATTTCAAATTCAATTCCTTTAGAACCTTTGCCTGTAGAAATGAATTCATTTACGGCATCTTCAAAGTTAACTTATGTTGAATTAAATTGGGAAACCGCAACTGAAATAAATAACTATGGCTTTTTTGTTGAGCGGAGAACTTATCTGAATAAAGCTGATTTGAACGAGTGGGAAATACTCGGTTTTATTCATGGTAATGGTACCAGTAATTCTTATAAATTTTATTCTTTTATCGATACTTCGATTCTTTCAGGAAAATATCAATATCGATTAAAACAAGTCGATTTCGATGGACAATTCAAGTATAGTAAACTGATTGAGGTTCTCTTTGATCAAATCCTGCATTTTGAATTGCATCAAAATTATCCTAATCCGTTCAATCCTGAAACAACCATTAGGTATCAAATACCGCAATCTGGGAAGGTATCCCTTCATATTTATGATGTATTAGGTAGAAAAATTGATACATTGGTGGAAGAATATAAAACTGCTGGAATTTATGAAGTACTTTTTAATGGAAAAGATCTTACAAGCGGTGTTTATTTTTACAGAATTCAATCTGGGAATTTTACAGCAGAAAAGAAATTTGTTTTGATTAAGTGATAAAATAAAGAGATTTGAAGATAGAAAATATTTTTAAAGGATCGAGATGCTAAAACCACTTCTAGACAAGTCTGAATTATTAATGAAATTAGAAAATAGTTCAAAACCATTGTGGGGTAAAATGTCTGCTCAACATATGGTTGAACACTTAATCTTTGCGGTTCAATTAAGTAACGGAAAAATTCAAAAAGGTTGTTACAACCCTCCTGAAAAAATACCAGTTCTGAAGAGATTTTTGATGAGTGAGAGACCTTTGCCTAAAGATTTTATAAATCCAGCCATTGGTTCAAACTTAGTACCGTTGCAATATGAGAATCTAGAAAGCGCTAAACTTGTTCTTAAGCAAGAACTAGAAGATTATTATTCTTGTTTTGAAGAAAATCCTACTGATACATTTATCAATCCCACCTTTGGTGAACTGAACAAAAGTGAGTGGGATGTATTTCACGAAAAACACTTTAAGCATCATCTTAATCAATTCGGTTTGTGAAACCAAAGCTCTTCCTTATTCTCCACCAAATTCCAAGCAATTCCAATAAGTTAATCAATGTCCATTGTTGAAAAAAAGTTTTAATAATTAAAATAATTTAGGTAAATTTGTACTAATACCTTATAAAAGTAGGTAATCATATAAAATAAATAATGAGTATAAGGACAATTGATGAAAAAATATAACTATCTTCCATTTCTGGCATTACTCGGAATAGCTGTTTTGGGTGCTTTTTTGAATTATAATTATTCGCACATAGAAGGAAATCCCTCAAATCCAGCTGATATAGCCTGGATGTTGACCGCAACAGCTTTAGTGTTGTTAATGACTCCGGGGTTATCATACTTTTATGGTGGTATGGTGAGCTCCAAGAACATAATATCTACAATGTTGCAAAGCGTTATTGCAATGAGTGTTATAAGTGTTATTTGGGTTGTCGTCGGATTCAGTCTTTCCTTTGGAGATTCGATTGGAGGATTTATCGGAAATCCTTTAACTTATTTTATGTTTAGAGGAGTAGGGGAAAGTACGCATCCGGGATTATCCCCAACAGTACCACTTTTACTATTTGCAATGTTTCAGTTAAAGTTTGCAATTATTACTCCTGCGCTTATTACTGGTTCATTTGCAGAAAGAGTTCATTTTTCAGCATATCTTTTTTTTATGATTCTTTTCACGTTATTTATTTATGCACCGTTAGCACATTGGACATGGCATCCAAATGGATTTTTACGAAACATGGGTGTTCTCGATTTTGCGGGCGGAACAGTGGTTCATATGTCAGCAGGTTTTGCCGCATTAGCAGGGGCAATATTTCTTGGTAGGAGACATTCACACATAAAACAAGAAAAACATGTTCCTGCGAATATTCCTTACGTTATTCTTGGAACTGGATTATTATGGTTTGGTTGGTTTGGATTTAATGCCGGTTCTGCTCTTGGTGCAAATAGTTTAGCCACTTTAGCTTTCGCTACTACAAATACGGCTTCGGCAGCAGCTGCTTTATCATGGATATTTTTTGATATCTTACTTGGTAGAAAACCGTCTGCATCCGGCGCAAGTATCGGTGCAGTTGTTGGGCTTGTAGCAATCACACCTGCAGCTGGTTATGTTTCTATCGGTGCGAGTCTGTTTATTGGAGTAGTTGCTTCGGTGATCAGTAATCTTGCGGTTACTTGGAAATCGAAATCAAGATTGGATGATACACTTGATGTATTCCCCTGTCACGGACTTGGAGGAATCGTCGGTATGATTCTTACTGCAGTTTTTGCAAAAGATTTAGGATTAGTTTATGGACAAACTCACACGTTTTTCATGCACCTCCTTGGTTTACTGATTGTTTCAGTTTTTACTTTCGGCGGTTCTTACCTTTTGTATAAAATAACGGATACACTAATCCCAATTCGTGTTACCAAAGATGAAGAAAAAATTGGTTTGGATTTAAGTCAGCACGAAGAAAGCATCCACACTGGTTTTTGATTACCAAAATCAAAAACTCTAGCTCGTAGTAATGAGAGTCTTTTAAATTCTCATTACTACTTATTTGAGGGGGAAATTAACTTAGCTTCTATGAATAACTGATTTAATTATTCATTTGTATCAATAGATTCTCAAAAAAATGTATTATAAAAATTTAAAAGTTTTTATTTGACACTCACCTGAAATTTCTTAAGTTTCCTGTGCAATTTGATTTTACTAATAGTTCCATTGGAGGATTGTTCTTTTTTTAATCAAAAGTATATTGAAAGATGATTTTTAGTCCCTTATAAAAGCATTAAATCTCGAAATAAACTGTTCTTTGTTTTTGAAATAAATAGTTCTAATTATCAATCATAACTTCATTGAGGAAAACATGAAAAAACTTCTTACTACTTTGTTTATAGTTTTCTTAACAGCAGGTTCAATTATGGGGCAACTAAGCGGAATCTATTCCGTTGGAACAGCTACTATTGTTGGGGAGGCAGGGAATTATCCAACCCTTTCAGCTGCAGCTACTGCATTAAATACCAGTGGTGTAAGCGGTCCCTGTACGTTTTATTTTACTGATAACGCAACTTATGTTGATACGGCAATTGCGTTGGGTATCCCGGGTACTTCAGCAACAAATACAGTTACCTTCAAACCATACACAGGCGTTACTGCTAAAATTAGTCTTACTAGTCTCTTTGGAAAAGGAATTGATGGAATGTGGGTAATTGGAAGCCCAACTAACGTTAACACCAATCTTGTCCCGACTACTTATCTTACAATAGATGGATCGAATGCTGTTGGTGGAACAACACAAGATCTTACTATTGAAGGACCTGTTACTACTTTACAACGCTCAGTGTTTAGAATATTTGGCGATAACGATCATCTAACTATAAAAAATTGTATTGTTTTGTTAAATAGCTCCAGTGGTAGTTCAATAGCTCCAATTCAATTAACCAATTTTGATGCTACTAATAAAGCTCCTGATTTCGCAACGATTGAAAATAATATTCTTCATGCGGATAGTGGAAATGGTGCGGCGGGTGTACATATTTCGCAGTCAGGTTCTCCAACTGTTGGAATAACAGGTTTGATTGTACGTAACAATACAATAACAGCACGTTCTCGTGGAATGTTTATTTCTTATACCAATGATGCCGATATCTACGGTAACACAATCACAGTTAACAGCAAAACTTCACAGGGCGCCTCAGGAATGAGTTTGCAAACAAACTTTGCAACAAACGGTGTATTCAACGTTTATAACAATAAGCTAATTTCTCTAACTTCGTTAAATACTACTGCGGGTGCATCCAATGGAATTATCGGAATTGACAATCAATGTACCGCCGCACATGTAGTTAATATTTATAACAACATGATCTCTGGTTTTGATGCAAGTGCAACTACGACGAACTCTAAAATTTACGGAATCCGAACAACCAGCACTTCTACCTGCAACATTTATCATAACTCAATATTAATTCCTGAAATGACAGATATGACTACATTTGGGTCGTCATTTATTGCAGGAATTGTTTTTGCTACTGCCGCAACTACTGAAGCCAGTCCTGCTGCAGCTGCTATCGCAACAATAAAAAATAATATCGTTAAGATTGATGAATCAACTATGCAAGTTTGGGGAATTCGTCGTGTTGGTGCTACCGGAACATTCACAAGTGATTATAACGATGTTTACGTAAATCCAGCTAATACTTCCGGATATTTTGGCTATGATAATGCTACCAGCCAAAAAACTTTGACAGACTGGATTACAAATACAACCTATGATGACAGCACTAAGAGTGTCGATGTTACTTTTACCTCCGCCACTGATTTACACTTGGCTGCTGCATCGTGGCGCGATATTAATTTAGCTGGTACCCTCGTTGGAATAACAACTGACATTGATAATAAAGCTCGTGATAAGTTTATTCCTTATAAGGGTGCTCATGAAGGACCAACAATCGGTGTTAAAGGTGATGTGTTTGTAGGAAATCCTGGCACCGGTCCTTCAGCAACAGATCCTCAATTTGCTACTTTAAAAGCTGCTACGGATTATATCAATGCAGCCCCAATTTTAGGAGATGTTAATCTTTATATCACCAGCGATATTACCGAGACTTATGCAAACAGTCAAGGTATAGGGTTGGCAGTTAACCCTGATCCGTATACATTAACAATTAAACCTTATACTGGAGTTCAACCAGTTGTAACATTTAATTACCCCACCGATTTAAATTCAGGTCCCTCGGGAGCTTTTATAATTGGTATTCCGGGATCCTCAAATATCGCATGGGCGTCATTAAAGACAACTAAAAATATTGTCATTGATGGGTCAAACACAGTCGGTGGCTCTACAAGAGATTTAACGCTTCAAAATGCTACCACAGCTCAAAGAAATGCTATTCCATTAGTTATTGTCGGGGATGTCTCCAATGTAACTGTAAAGAATTGTAATATATATTATAAAGTTCAAACTGTAAGTACTTCCGGGAATTTATTAGTTGGAGCTGCTTTGGTCCGTTCCACAAATCAATTGTCGACCGATTGGGTACCTAAAAATATTACGTTTGACAATAACCATATTAGCTCTAATTTTGCTGGAGTTGCTCAAGCAATTCAGGGTCTCGGATTTTATCAGTCTGGTACCCCAGTTCCGGCAACTTTCCCAAGTAATATTACAATCAAGAACAATATTATCGAAGGAAATAGAAGAGCCATTGGTCTCTACCAAGTGGGCAGCACAAACATTTTCAACAATGAAATAATTACTAACCAGAGAATTGGTGCAGCCATTGCAAATGAAGGAATTTATGCTGTTTCAGTTTCTGCTGGTTCGGTTACAAACATCTATAATAATAAATTCACAAAACTATCAACACTCTCAACTGGTGCAACCTATGGAATAACCGCTATCAGTATTGAATCTAATGGTACATACAATGTTTACAATAACATGATTACCGGATTTGAATTGACAGCTGCTAATCCTACCGCGTATTTAACCGGTATTAAAAATTCATCCGCTACTGATACACTAAATTGTTATTTCAATACCATTATGATGAATGATATTGCTGATATCGGAACTGGAACTGTAGCTTATAAAGGTTTGTTGATTTCAAACGGCACTAACGATGTAAAGAACAATATCGTTTTCTCCAATGAACCTAATTTTGTAAATTATTGTATCTCAAGAGAAGGTGTTGCTGGAACTTTAACATCAAATTATAACGATTTGTTTGTACAAGATAACGTGAACGGAAAAGTTGGTTACTGGAATGCAACTGCTGCTCCAACTTTAGCTGATTGGCAGACTGCATCTACACAAGATGCAAATTCAAAATCTGTATTCGTAAACTTTAAATCCGCAACTGATTTACATCTTGCCCTTGCATCGGATGGTGATCTTAATCTTATCGGAACACCTCTTGCATCTGTATTGACAGATATTGATGGTGATACGCGACATTTAACTTTCCCTTACATTGGCGCAGATGAATCAAATACTCCTTTACCGGTTGAATTAACTTCATTTACCGCTTCCGCAAAGGGGAATGTTGTTGAATTAACTTGGCAGACTGCTACAGAAAAGAACAGTGCTTATTTCGAAGTTCAAAGAAAAGCTGACAAAGATAACTGGACCTCAATTGGGAAAGTTAGTGCTGCCGGAACAACCACTGAAAAAGCTAGATATAGCTTTACAGAAAAGGATGTGAAAGGTGCAGTTGCTTATTACAGACTTAAAATGGTTGATCTTGATGGAAGCTACAGTTACTCAAAAGAAGTTGAAGCAAAAGTTGGTCTTCCGGTTAGTTTTGAGTTAAGTCAAAATTATCCGAATCCATTCAACCCTTCAACAACAATTAAGTATGCTGTCCCGGTTGATTCAAAAGTAAAATTGGAAATCTATTCCACACTAGGCGAATTGGTAACTACATTAGTTAACGATTTACAACCTGCTGGAAATTATACAGTTGCTTTTGATGCTTCGAGATATGCAAGCGGCACCTACATTTACAGATTAACAGCAGGTACAACTGTAATGACGAAAAAAATGTTGTTGATCAAATAGTCTTTTGTTATTAGCTCTCAGATTTCAGAAAAGATCCCTCGCAATTGCGGGGGATTTTTTTTATGAATTATTTAAAAGTAATTCCTAATCCAGGTGCGTAAATAGTAGTTAATCCAAGAATCACATTTCCGTTTCTGTGGAAGACGCACCATAATCCGGGAGAAAACACGCCGTACTTTATTATTCCGGGATAGATGTTGATGTTACAGAAATAATCGGTTAACCCGCTAAATAAAATTGAACTCATCAAAGAATTGTTTTTGTCATAAAAGAACCCAAAATTCCACGTGGTTTTTAATCCGAATTGTCTTCCGGTTTGTCTTACAACTTCAAGACTCCTTGCGCGCAATCCAAATCCGGCAGAAATTGCTTCTTCTTCATTCACCTTATAAGAAGCGCCTGTTAAAGCATTCATTCCGAAGTAATAGAAGAAAGAGATTTTTTCGGAGAGAGGAGTTTTCCATTTAATTGAAAAATATTGTCCATTATTTTGCAATGTTCCATCGGTTGCAAATGAAGGCTGAAGTGACCAGTCGGCTAAATTTAATTTTTCTTTGAAGAATTTACTCACTCCATCAAAACTAAAAAGAATAATTCCTCCTAGATCAAAGATATAAATATCAGCAATCGGATCAACGTTTAGTCCATCATAACCATCAAGCTCTCGAATTTCATTAAGTGAATGATAGACAAACATCGTTCCGATAGAAAAAACTCTTGGCGCTGGAAATCCGTGCAATTCATACCATTCACTCATAGCTACATAGGTCATTCCACCACCGACAAGGTGAAGTTGATAATTAGGCCACCATTGCGCATTTCTCTTTTTAAACGTAAAAGGAAGTACTTCGTTTTTTATAAAATTCCAATAACCATATTTTGAAATGGAATAGAGTGGTCTCCCCAAATTCTTAAAAAAATAACCGCTATTTTTTTTGTAATTGTAATTAAAAATATCTCTCGGGCGGCCTTCAAGCTGAATAATATCGTAACTTCCGTTCAAAATGACGGACAGTGGATTGAATAATGCTTCACTTCCGTAATTTTTACCCGTGTAATAAAACTTTTCCTGAGAAAAAATTGTTGTTGTTAGTAAGAAGAAGACTAATATTTTAAGAAATTTCATAGCGGAATTTAAACAAATACTTAAATGAACAACAAAACATTGAGTGAAAAAAAGATAAAAGAATTTCAAACTAAAATATTGAAATGGTATAAAGTTAATAAACGGGATTTCCCCTGGAGAAAAACTACTGATCCCTACCACATTTTGATATCTGAAATTATGTTGCAACAAACTCAAGCGCAGCGTGTAGTTGGTTATTATGAAAAGTTCATCAAACGATTTCCAAAATTAGTTGATTTGGCTAAAGCTAAGAATCCGGGAGTGCTCAAAATATGGTCGGGATTAGGTTTTAACAATCGCGCAATTCGTTTAAAAGAAATTGCAAAAACAATTGCGATTGATCTCAATGGAAAATTTCCGCAAGAGCAAGATGAGCTACTCAAATTAAAAGGAATCGGAGATTATACTTCAGCAGCAATTTTGGCGTTTGCGTTCAACAAAAGAGTCGCAGTTGTAGATACAAACATCCGGCGAGTATTAATCCATGAATTGCATTTAAATCAGAATATTTCACCAAAACGACTTTCTGAAATTGCATTGTCTATCATTCCGAAAAGTAAAAGTAGAATCTGGCACAACGCACTGATGGATTATGGTGCTTTGGCTGCAACGGTAAAACAAACGCAAATAAAATCGAAATCGAAACAATCACCATTCAAAGGTTCCGAAAGGGAAGTGAGAGGGAAAATTCTTAAACTCCTTTTAGAAAAAAGGAATGTTGCCAAAAGTGATCTTACGGAACTAATACAGCATAAAAATGTTTATGAGATTATCGAAAAGATGAAAGAAGATGGACTACTTAGCGAGCGCAAAAGTGTTGTTTCAATTAAGAAATAAGGTGGATTCTTTGAGACTCAATATCCTTTCATTTTCCTCAAAGCTTCTTTATATTTGAAGCAAGAAAAAAGAAGAAAGCAGAAATAAATTAATGGCAAAAACTTACGAAATCGCAGTTTTAGGCGGAGGTCCAGGTGGATATGTAGCGGCAATTCGTGCTGCCCAGTTGGGATTTAAAACTGTTGTAATTGATAAAGAAAACCTCGGAGGTGTTTGTTTGAATTGGGGGTGTATTCCGACAAAATCTTTATTGAAAAATGCGGAACTGCTCGATAAAATGAAAAATCACTCTGCCAAATTTGGAATTTCAATTAAAGAACTTTCATTCGATTTCTCCAAAATTATTAAACGAAGCCGGGACGTTTCCGACCGGATTACAAAAAATGTAGAACTTCTTGTGAAGAAAAATAAAATCGACCGGATTCGGGGTTACGGAAAATTGGTATCGAAAAACCAAATTGATATTCTTGATAATGATGGCAAAAAATTAGACTCAGTTACAGCCGAAAAAATAATCATCGCAACTGGAGCGAGAGTTAAAACGTTTCCCAACATTCAGGTTGATAGGAAAGTGATTATAACTAGCACTGAAGCGATGAGTTTAGCTGAGCAACCAAAAGAAATGATCATCATTGGTGCAGGAGCTATCGGAGTTGAGTTCGCATATTTCTATTCTGTTTTAGGAACGAAAGTTACAATCATCGAAATGATGGAAAGTATTCTTCCCATTGAAGATAAAGAAGTATCACAAATGCTTGAAAAAAGTTTTAAGAAACGTGGAATTGAAATCTTTACTTCTACTTTAGTCGAGCATGTAGCGGCGAGAGGAAAGAAAGCGCACGTTACAATAAATCAAAACGGAGAGAAGAAAGAATTAACATCCGACATTGTTCTTTCAGCGGTCGGTGTTACTGGAAATGTTGAAGGTTTTGGTCTGGAGGAATTAGGGATCGAACTTTTTAAAAATCATATTAAAGTTGATAAAAATAGTTATCAAACAAACGTTGAAAACATTTACGCTGTAGGCGATGTTATTGGAGCGCCATGGCTTGCGCACGTTGCGTCCGCTGAAGGAATCAATTGTGTGGAATCGATAAAAGGTTTACAACCGGAACCGATCAATTATGAAAATATTCCCGGTTGTACTTACTGTCAACCGCAAGTTGCGAGTGTTGGATTAACCGAAGCAAAAGCAATTGAAAAAGGTTATGAAATAAAAATAGGACGATTTCCCTTTATGGCAAGTGGTAAAGCTTTTGCAGCCGGAGATCGCGAAGGATTTGTAAAACTTATTTTCGATGCAAAATATGGTGAGCTTCTCGGCGCACATATTATAGGCTCAGAAGCAACAGAAATGATTGCCGAACTCTCAATCGCAAAATCTCACGGTGCAACATACGAATCGATTGCAAAAACAATCCATGCGCATCCAACGTTATCAGAATCAATAATGGAAGCAGCGGCTAATGCCTACGGCGAATCAATCCATATATAGAACTTTAACTTATTCTGATCTCGGAACAATTGGATATAAAGAAGCGTGGGATCTTCAGCATGAGCTGCATCAACAAAGAAAAGACAAGATGATCAGTGATGTTTTTTTAATGCTCGAACATCCCCATACGTATACTTTGGGAAAAACTGCTGATAAAAAGAATCTTGTTGGAAGTAAGGAATATTTAGAAGATAATAACATATCGGTTTATGAGATTGACCGAGGCGGAGATATAACATATCACGGTCCCGGACAAATAGTTGGGTACCCGATCATCAATTTGAATGAATGGCACAACGATACGCACAAATATTTACGCGCATTAGAAGAGGTGATCATGCTGACTTGCAAAGAATATGGATTGGAAACCGAACGTAAAGAAAAATACACTGGCGTTTGGATAGAAAATAGAAAAATTGCTGCAATAGGTATTAAAATCAGCAACTGGATTTCGATGCATGGATTTGCTTTTAATGTTAATACGGATTTGAATTTATTTAACGGTATTATTCCCTGCGGAATTAGTGACAAAGAAGTTACTTCGCTTGCAAAAGAATTGGGAGGAGAGATTTCTCTTTCCGACGTAATAGAGAAATTACTGAATAATTTCAAAGCAATCTTCCAGTACGATGAGATCAAAACGGTGGAAACTGATAAACTGTTATCAATGAAAACGGAAGTTCTATCCACTGTGTGAAAAATGAATCTAACAAGTGTGAAAAAAGGTTTGTAAATAATATGAGATCAACAGATCAAAAGAAGAGTAAAGTGAAAAAAGAAATTACAATTAATGGAAAGAAGTTAAATCTTTCAAAAGAAGATTTGCTCTTTGCTTTCCGAACTATGTTTCTTTCTCGACAAATAGATATAAAAACAATGAACTTGCTTAAGCAAGGGAAAACTTTTTTTCACATTGCTGGTTCGGGGCACGAAGCGGTACAAATTGCATCTGCAATGCAATTAAATCCGCATCACGATTGGATATTCCCTTATTACCGCGACCTCTGTGTTGTCTTAGGCTGTGGAGTTAAACCATACGATATTTTCCTTCAAAGTTTTGCAAAAGCCGACGATCCTTCGAGCGGTGGAAGACAACTTCCAGGGCATTTTGGCGCAAAAGGTTTAAACATTCCAACACAATCAAGTCCTACCGGAACCCAGTATTTACAAGCTGTAGGTGCTGCGTTAGCTTCCCAGCATCAAGGAATTAAAAATGTAACTTATGTTAGTTCGGGCGAAGGAACTACAAGTCAAGGTGAATTTCACGAAGCGGTAAACTGGGCGAGCCGGGAAAAACTTCCGGTGATTTTTGTTGTTGAGAATAACAAGTACGCTATCTCGGTACATGTCTCTAAACAAAGCGGCGGCGAAGGAAACTCAATTGCAGAAATGATGAAAGGATACGCAACATTAAAACGACTATTGATTGACGGAACTGATTTTGTTGAATCATATTTAGCGTTTCAAGAAGCAATGGAATACGTGCACAGCGGCGAGGGACCGGTTTTAATCGAAGCAGATGTAGTCCGTTTGCTCTCGCACTCGTCATCTGACGATCAGAAAAAATATCGTGAACATGATGAATTAGAAGATGAAGCAAAACGCGATCCGATCGATAAAATGATTCTTCTTTTAAAAGAAAATAATTTAGCAACGGATGAAGAACTTGAAACAATAAAGAAGGAAGTATTAGAAGAAATTGAAAACGCTGTTACTGAAGCCGCAAAGGCGCACGATCCGCTGCCGGAGACTTGCGAAAAATATCTCTTTGATGAATCCGGATTGAAAAATACTTTTGAGTATGAATCTTCTACACCAATCGGAAATAAAATTGTAATGGTTGACGCGATCAACCACGCGCTGCATGAAGAGATGGAACTGAACAACAAGACTTACATTTTTGGTGAAGATGTTGCCGATAAAAAGGGAGGTGTTTTTACAGCAACAAAAGGTTTAACACAAAAGTTTGGTGAAAAACGAGTATTCAATTCTCCATTGGCTGAAGCAAGCATAATCGGAGTTGCAGCCGGTATGGCGTTGACCGGATTAAAGCCGATCGTTGAAATCCAGTTTGGTGATTACATTTGGCCTGCATTTATGCAGTTCAAAGATGAAGTTGCAACGATGCGCTATCGGTCAAATAATGCATGGACTTCTACATTCGTTACGCGTGTTGCCGTTGGCGGATATATTCATGGCGGACTATATCACAGTCAGAATATTGAATCGATCTTTGCACACATTCCGGGAATATATATTGCATACCCGTCGAACGCCGCAGATGCAAAAGGTTTACTAAAAACCGCAATCCGTCTGAATGATCCGGTTTTATTTTGTGAACATAAAGGTTTGTACCGGCAAAGTTTTGCAACATCATCTGAACCTGATAAAAATTATCTTCTTCCATTTGGCAAAGCAAAAATTGTAAAAGAAGGAAAAGATGTTTCTGTTATCACTTACGGAGCTTCTGTGTGGGATACGGTTTTTGCTGTTCGCAAACTTGAAGATGAAGGTTATTCAGTTGAGATTGTTGATATTCGAACCATTGTTCCGTTGGATGAAGAAACAATTTTTAATTCCGTGAAAAAAACGAGTAAAGCAATTGTAATTCACGAAGACACGTTAACAGCGGGATTCGGTGCCGAGATTGCCGCTCGTATTTCAGAACAATGTTTTCAATTTCTTGATGCGCCTGTGAAACGTTACGGCGCAAAAGATGTACACATTCCGTACAGTCCGGTTTTGGAAAACGCAGTTCTTCCTTCGCGTGAAGGAATTTACCATGCGATCAAAGAATTGATTCGTTACTAATAACAGTATAAAGTTGAATGTTGAAAGAGAAAGAAAAAAATGAGAATTGAAATTCCAATGCCGAAGATGGGTGAATCAATTATGGAGGGGACCATTTTAAAGTGGCATAAAAAAGTTGGAGAAGCGATCCGCAAAGATGAAATTCTTTTTGAAATAAGTACAGATAAAGTTGATTCAGAAATTTCTTCTCCAATTGATGGAGTTGTTGCAGAAATTATTGCTGAAGAAGGAACGACTTTAGACGTAGGGAAAATTGTTGCGTTTATTGAATCGGATAAAAATGTTCATGTTTCTACAATCAATACTTCAGCAAAAAAAGAAGCACATGTTCCGGGAGAATTGGTAGAAACTCGACCAATAAAAAAAACTGAATTAAACGGTTCACTACAGACCGTAGATATTCCAATGCCGAAGATGGGGGAGTCTGTTATGGAAGGAACGATTATAAAATGGCACAAAAAAATCGGTGAAACAATTAAGCAGGACGAAATTCTTTTCGAAATAAGTACCGACAAAGTTGATACCGAAGTTCCCTCGCCGGTAAATGGTACATTAACCGAAATATTGGTGAATGAACAAGAGACGGTTGATGTTGGAATTATCGTTGCAAAAGTTTCTACATCCGAACAAACGCATCAAGCTGAAGCGCCAAAAGAAATTTTTAGTGAAGATATTCAGATGAATTCGGTTATTGCTGATAATGCTTTCGCAGAAAAAAATTCTGATGAAGTGAAAAAAGACAGTAATAGATTTTACTCACCGCTTGTGATGAGTATTTCTAAAAAAGAAAAAGTTTCTTTCGATGAATTGGAAAAGATCAGCGGTTCCGGGATTGGCGGAAGAGTAACAAAAAATGATCTTCTAAATTATCTTCAAAAAAGAGGAACTCGTCTAATTTCGCAGAGCAAAGTCTCGACTGAAGAAATTGGACAACCATTTGTGAACGATTTAATTGAACGAATTCCGATGGATAACATTCGGCAGAAAATTATGCATCATATGATTAAAAGTCGGGAAGCCTCTGTCCATGTTTCTGCAACAATTGAAGTTGATATTACAAAAATTTATAATTTCATTAACAAAAATAAAGATTGGTATCAAAGTCATCACGGAGTAAAACTTACCTATATGGCGTTTGTTTCCTATGCAGTAGTAAAAGCCATTCAGGCTTTTCCAATTGTAAACTCTTCAATTGATGGAACAACCATTCTTCAAAAAAGATTTGTGAATTTAGGAATTGCCGTTGCGCTCGAACCAAATGGCTTGATAGTTCCGAATATTAAAAACGCGCACGAAAAAAGTATTGTTGAATTGGCTAAATCAATTTCTGAAGTTGCAGAAAAAGCGAGAACAAAAAAACTTACTCCGGATGACGTAACGAATGGAACATTTTCAATTACAAATTATGGGGTGTTTGGGACAATTTTCGGAACGCCGATTATAAATCAACCTGAAGTAGCAATACTTGGGGTTGGCGCGGTGATTAAAAAACCTGTGGTACTTGAAGTTGATAGAACGGATACGATTGCAATTCGACCGATAATGAATTTAGCACTCTCACACGATCACCGTTTAGTTGATGGAATGGTCGGCGGGAAATTCCTTTCTTTAATGAAAAGAACGCTCGAACAGTTTGACGAAAAAGAAATATTATAACAAAACCGTAAAACAGACTTCAATCTGTTATTATAAAAGTAGGGAACGCTCGCGAGCGTTCCGAAGAATATAAACACAATTAAAAGGAACGGTCTCGACCGTTCCCTACAAAAAAGATGAAATAGAATTTAATGCGCACGATAAATTATCATCAAAGAATATTTAAAGAAGAAGCTGAAAGTAGAAAAGAATACTTGGGCAAACGGCCCGATTGGTTGAAAGTGCGTTTACCAATAGGGGAGAATTTCAGCGATTTAAAAAACTTGATGCGGGATAAAAATCTTAACACGGTTTGCGAAGAAGCCCGCTGCCCGAACATCGGTGAATGCTGGAATCATCGAACTGCAACATTTATGATTCTTGGCGACACTTGTACTCGCAGTTGCGGATTTTGTAACATCAAAGTTGGCATTCCAAACACTCTCGATCTTGATGAACCAAAAAGAGTTGCTGAGGCAATTGCAAAATTGCAACTCCGTCATGTTGTAATTACTTCAGTCGATCGAGATGAATTAAAAGATGGTGGGGCTACTATTTTTGCTGAAACGATTCGGTTGATACGCGAACAACTGCCATCGTGTACTATAGAAACTCTCATCCCCGATTTTAAAGGAGAAACATCTTCATTTGAAATCATTATGCAAAATCCTCCCGATATTTTAAACCACAATCTTGAAACAGTTCCTAGACTCTATCATGCTGTAAGACCTCAGGCAAAGTATCAGCGAAGTCTTGAATTAATTTCATGGTTTAAGCAGAAAGGTTTGAAAACAAAGAGTGGAATCATGGTTGGTATCGGGGAAAAAAATGAAGAAGTGATTGAAACTATGAAAGATTTAGTTTCTTCCGGATGTGATATATTAACAATTGGACAATATCTCCAACCGACAAAAAATCATTTACCCGTTGACCGTTATGTCACCCTATCTGATTTTGCACTATTTAAGGATGAGGGATTAAAAATTGGATTTAAAATAGTCGAATCTTCACCACTGGTTAGAAGTTCGTATCACGCAGATGAACAAGCACGACAAACTTTATTTTAAATATTTTGTAATATCATTTAATAATTTCATAACTTAACAGTCCAATTTTTTATTGTATTTTAGATTAGCTAAAAAAAGTTATTGTTAATGAAAAAAATTCTACTTCTAAATTTCTTGCTACTAATTTTTGTTGCACACTTAAAACCGCAACAAAGCATCCTCTCAAAAACAAACGTTGATGATAATTCCAAATCCACTAATGTCGGCAACATTGGACTGACCGTTTCTAACTTTGGTATTTACGGGAATGGTTTAAGTAATCTTACTGCGGCAAATCGTCAACCTTCATGTGAATATCCCTTGGGGAGTGGTATTGAACATATTTTTGTCGGCGGTCTTTGGATTGGTGGATTTCAAAAAGAAAATCTTACTTCAAAAAGTTTAGTTGGTCCATTAGTAAGCACAGCAGCGGTTGATGCCAGTTCACTTTCATCCGGAAGAAATGCAGGATTTGAATATACCAATAGTTTAGAATCCAAAGTAGTTGAACGATCGACTTCACTAGATTCAAGATTTTACAATCCATATGCAATATCTCATCAAGATTTTGTTATGGATTTTACTGATTCAAACACTACATACGCCAATGGTGAAACAATTGCCGAGCATGTTCCGCTTGGAGTTGTAGTTCATGAAGAAACATATGCTTGGAATTTCCCGTTTGCAGATTTTTTCGTGATTATGAATTACACAATTAAGAATGTTACTAACAAATATTTAGACAGTGTTTACGTTGGACTTTGGACTGATGCAGTTGTTAGAAATACAAAAATAAACACTACAACAAATTCTGCTTTTTATTCTCACGGTGGAGATGCTTATAACGATACACTCAAAATTGCTTATGAATACGATGCCGATGGAGATGGTCCGCTAACAGACAGTTATGTTGGTTTTTTATACCTTGGTTCAACCCCTACTATTGAAGAAAATTTTGTTTTACAAGGTGATACATTACCTGCGACCAATTTCAATGCATGGACACACAATAACACAACTGATCCAAACTTTTTCGCTCCAACAAATGATCTTGATAGATACAGAAAAATGCAGGGTTGGTTCGGCGGACAAAATCGGTATGGAAAAGGGATTAACCCTCAAGATTTAAAGTTACCTTCAAACCGATCGCTCATGATCACTCGCGGATATTACAAAAATATTGCTCCGGGAGATTCAATTAATGTTGTGTTCGCTATTGTCTGTGCTAAAAAATTTGGAAATGATCCCGCAATCTCGGATACATGGGAACAAAGAAAAAATTTGTATTCAAACGCTGACTGGGCATTGAGAGCTTATTTCGGCAACGATAAGAACAGAAATGGTATTATTGATGCAGGTGAAGATCTCTTTGGCGACGGAAAAATACATCGATATATTTTACCTTCACCGCCAAATGTACCGGTTATTAAGGTTGTTAATGAAAATCAAAAAGCTACAATCTACTGGGACAAAAGAGCAGAAGTTTCAATTGACCCTATTTCAGGGAAGAAGGATTTTGCGGGATATAAAATTTATAGAACACAAGCTGGATTCGATATCTCCGATGCACAAAATACTGTTGCTTCTTTAGTTGTACTAGCACAATATGATTCTGCTGGTGTAACTGGTTATAACACCGGTTTTAATTCAATCGAACTTTCAGAACCGAAAATCTTTCCTGACGATACAACAAAATATTATTACAAGTACGAAGTTCCCAATCTCTTAAATGGTTGGCAGTATCTTTTTTCGATAACTTCAATCGATAAAGGTGACCCAGAAAATAATCTAGGACCTTTGGAATCAAGTTTACTAGCGAATTTAAAAAGAATTTTGCCCGGAACACCGGCTACGAATGATGAAAATACTGAAGTTGGTGTTTATCCAAATCCTTATTACGGAAGTGCGCTTTGGGATGGTTCTTCTGAGCGTTTAAGAAAAATTTATTTCTATAACTTGCCAGCTGATTGTGAAATAACAATTTATACACTTGCCGGAGATGTTGTTAAAAGAATAGAACATAATCAATTGAGCAACGGTTCGGATCTTCGATGGTTTGAACAGTATGCTTCGGATGGCAAACAACAATTCGCCGGGGGTGAACATGCATGGGATTTAATTACCGGTAATGATCAAGCAATTGCTACCGGACTTTATCTATTTACAGTAAAAAATAATAAAAACGGATTTATTAAAACCGGTAAATTCTTAGTAGTTAAATAAGGAGTCACAAAATGAAAATGAGATCTCTATTCGCATTGATACTTATACTAAGCGGATTAACAATGGCACAGTCTAATTACCCCTTAGTAACATTGCACGATATTAATTTTATACACGATTCTCTAAATCCTTCTACCTGGCCAAACTCACCATTAGCTGGTGATACAGTACGGGTACAAGGGCAAATCTTGGTTAGTCCGTTAGTCAATGCTCAGACGGATAGGCGAATAATACTATCAGCGGGAACACGTTGGGCAAGTTACATTGAAGCTAGCGATGCAAGTGAATGGTCGGGATTAATGATATTACAAAATGATACTGTTACGCAAGGTACATTGTTTGATTTAGCTGATACCACCGGTACTTATGAATTCACCGGAGTTGTTACTCCTTATCCTCCGGCAACCGAATTGGTTCTTATAACTGCTCCTCAACCAATAGAGATTAGTTTAGTTGAACAGCATGCAAAAAGACCAGACCCAATTCCGCTTACTATCGATAGTTGTTATCTCCCGGATGGATCATTTAATTATAATCTTAGAAAATATCTGGGAATGTATGTAATCTTTACTGCTGATGAACAACATCCGCTAATTACTTCCGATTTAGTTACCGGGACAGGATCTTCTGCAGGTGGATTTAATATCAATGATCTTTCCGGTCATAAAATTCAGTTGTATGCTCAATCAAATTATTTTAAAACTGCTCCAGCTAGAACAATTAGACCATCCTATACTCCACCACCGGTTGGTTCGCAATTAACATATGTTAGAGGTTTACTTGAAGCATATAATAATGTTTGGGAAATCGTTCCACTTTATCCGGAAGATTTAGGTCCTATATTAGTTTCACCACCAAGTGTTTCTAATGTAAAACGTACTCCTTCAGTAGTTTCAGCAAATGATGATGTTACCGTAACCGCAACGATTAAAGGGCTCCAGGGTGCATCGGTTACCAGTGCAAAACTTTTCAAAAGAGTAAATGGCGGTAATGTAGATTCCTTAGATATGACTAAAGGCACCGGTGCTGATTCCTTAGTTTATACATGTATAATTCCAAAAATATCTTCTGATTCAGCGTTTGTAGATTTTTATGTTAAAGCTACCGACAATAACGGGTTATCATCAACAAGCCCAGGAAATCTTGCAACGAGTCGTTACTCATATTTCGTATTGAACAAACCTCTTGCAATCCAACATGTGCGTTACAGTCCATTTGGAAGCGCCTATAGCAGCTACAACGGATATCATGTAACTTTAAATGGACTTGTAACAGCAGATACATCCGATATTCCTGGTAATCACGGAAGTAATCCTCCGCGCGTTTATTTTCAAAATGGACAGGGCCCTTGGAGTGCCATTTTACTTGGTACATCTGGAACACACGGTTCTGAAGTTACTAATCTTAAACGAGGAGATAATATAACTGTTGAAGGAGTGGTTTTACTCGGTTCTTTAGGTGTGAGAATTGATAGTTTAGCAGCCATTGTAGTTAATTCTCACGACAATGCTTTACCTGCCCCTGAATACCTTTTGACAGAAACAATTGGTACTTCGGTGCTCGGGACCGTTGCTGCAGAGCAGTGGTCAGGGTGCCTTGTAACTTATAAAGATGTTACTATTGATTTAGCGAATGCCGATGGTAATTTTAATTATGGTGAATCGTACGTAAATGATGGTGTTTTACCACATACCAGAGTTATTTGGTCAGATGGGAACACTAGTTTTAATGCCGGTGCTTCAGCTGTTAAAGTTAATGCAGGAGATAAGTTCGGCTCAATTACCGGTATTCTTGGTTTCACTCACTCATATTACAAATTAGCTCCAAGAAAAGATGATGATATTACCGGTTACGTTCCTACAGCAATTGAAGATGAAGCTATTGGTTCTCCGGTAGATTATTCTTTAAAACAGAATTATCCAAATCCGTTTAATCCAACAACAAATATTGTTTATTCGATTCCAAAGTCCGGATTTGTGACAATTAAGATTTATAATATTCTTGGTCAAGAAGTTCGCGTTCTTGCAAACCGAATGATGAACCCAGGAACATATAATGTTGCTTTTGATGCCGGTTTACTGAATTCCGGTGTTTATTTCTATACACTTTCAGTCGATAACTTTACTCAAGTAAAGAAAATGATGCTGCTTAAATAACCTTATCCTTAATCCCTCTCTCTGCAAGGAGAGAGGGAAACGGGAAGTGGTCGTTACTTTCAATAATAATAAGTTAGTTCATGATAAATAAATTTACAGCCGTTTTAGTTTTAATTGGAGTGATTTTCTTTTACGCATGTAATGAGAAACTGGTTGATAATCCCGTTGCTAACAAAGCTCCTTCAACAAAAATATTTCTCAACCCCGATAGCACGGTTTCTCAACAGCAGAGCACTATTAAGTTACATTGGAGTGGAGACGATCCGGACGGTTTTATCGTAGGTTACTATTTATCGTGGGATGGAATCCATTGGTCGTTTACTTCAAAAAATGATAGTCTTTTTGCACTTCAGATCGGGGCAGTTGATACAATATTTTCCTTTAAAGTTTCTGCAGTCGATAATTCTGGTAATGGGAAGTACGATACTCAAATAGTTCAAAACAATATTAATTACGGTCCGGAACCTTTTACTGATCTGAACGGGAATAACTTATGGGATTCAGGTGAAGAATTCGTTGATATCGGCTTGATCGATCCTAATCCGGCTTCTTTAAAATTACCAATCAAAAATACGGCTCCGACGGTTGAATGGAATATTCTTTCCTCACATCCTGACACATCTTTCACCGTGATGTCTTTTGGTTGGAATGCTAACGATATTGACGGAGAAAAAACAATTCAACATATTAATATTGCGTTGAACGACACTAACAATTCGGTCTCTATAAACGGCAGTGTAAAATTAATTACCATTCGCACAAAAGATTTTTCGAATTCAACTCCATTAATGGATATTTTAATTGATGGTGATCCAAATAATCAAGCTGTTAATCCGGTTTCCGGACAGAAGATTAAACTCCCCGGATTACTTTACAATTCAAACAATACTTTTTACGTTCAAGCAGAAGATATTTCAGGTGCCAAATCAAATTGGTTAAGTTCTGCAACTCAAAAGAATAGTAAACCGGGCTGGTTTGTTAAGAAACCGAAAGGGAAGTTTGTTGTTGTTGATGATTCTAAAAAAGTTGATAACGCTCCCGACTTTTATACAAACATGTTGAATGATAGTGTTCTGATAAAAGATAAATATGATTTTTATGATATCTTTAATCAAAAACCACCTTTTTTGAATTCCACTTTTTTAGAAACAATAAAACTTTTCGATTGCGTAATCTGGTATAGCGACAATGATCCTTCACTTGATCTTGCAAGTGCATCGGTTCAAAAATATACCTCGCTTGGTGGAAAAATATTTTTCTCGCTGCAATTCCCTCAAACAGTAGAACTATCACAAATCCAGGGCTTTCTTCCAATAACTCCAGATAGTAGTGATTATACGACGTTCCTTCCGATTGGCTCCTCAGCATGGGATACCACGCATACTGATTATCCAAAACTTCAAGTTACTTCTTCTTTAGCAAGAGCGCGATCATTCTATTTGAGCAATATTGGCGTAACTCCAATTTATTATTTCCCTAAGAAAGAATTAAAGGGATTCATCGGCTTTGAGAATAGCGAAAGAAGTATTTTCTTTATTGGTATGCCTCTGCATCGTATTAACGGAATTGCAGGAAGTGTGAAAAATTTATTAACTAAGGTTTTATTCCAAGATTTCAATTTAACGCCATGAAATTACTACTCTCAATAATCATACTTTCTTTCTGTTCACTTTTCGCTCAGGAGACCGGTTCTATTTCCGGAAGAGTGACTGAAAAGAAATCAAAAGAAGCTTTGCTCGGTGTTAATATCCTTCTTAAAGGAACGTATTATGGCGCAGCAACAGACTTTGACGGAAAATATCTTATTAAAAATATTAATCCGGGCACATACAACCTTGAAGTATCGCTCATTGGCTATAAAGCTGTTAAATACGGTGCTATAAAAGTTGAACGTGGGAAAACAAAACAGTTGGATATTGAGTTAGAAGAATCTGCCTTAACGTTGGGTCAGGAAGTTGTCATTGTTGGTGCAAGACCTATGCTTGATGCAGAAGAAACACAAAGTAAAAGAACCATCTCCAAAGAAGACATTCAAGCTGCACGATTAGAAAACATTTCTGAGATTGTTGTACAACAGGCGGGAGTAGTAAAATCGGATAACGAAATTCATATCAGAGGGGGTCGCTCAAACGAAAACGCGTTTTTATTAGATGGTGTTTCTGTACAAGATCCGTTGGCTGGAACCGGTTTTGGATTACAGCTTTCTGCGAATGCAATTGAGGAAGTAGAAGTTATCACTGGGGGATATAACGCCGAGTTTGGTCAAGCTACTTCAGGAGTTGTAAACGTTCGGACTAAAGAAGGAGGAGAAAAGTACCACGGTTTTTTCTCTTATAAGAATGACAACATGTTTGGCAAAAATTCTTTCCATGTTTTTAATACCGATATAGTTGAGGCAAACTTTAGCGGTCCCGAGCCAATTACTTCTTCACTTCTACCGGAATTAGGAATTCAAATTCCAGGTAGCATAAGTCTTTTTGGAAATTTTTATTTGGGTGTAACCGATGGAATTACCCAAGGATATAATAAGGCAACGGCACGTCAAGTAGTTTCATCTATTTTTCATGGTTCCCGATTTGCTCCACGCGCTGAAAACAGTTGGTTCTGGTTGGGAAAGTTAACTTATAAAATTACACCGACGATTAAGCTGCAATATTCATTTAATCAATCTGTAAATATTAATCAGAATTCACAGTCGCTCCAATCGAATCTTGAATATGTTGAACCAAGTCCCGGTTATCAATATAATTTCCAGAACAATTTTGATAATGCAAACACTTATACTCATAGTAATGTTTATCAAACATTAAGTTTAACGCATACTCTTAGTCCAAAAACTTTTTACGAACTGAAAGCAAACGCATTTTTCACTCATTTACGCGCCGATGCCAACGGAAAAAAGTGGTATGAATATCTTGAACCACAAGACATCACCAATTTCCCCGTGCAATATTACAATACAGGTAATGATACCATTGGAGTAATTCCAGGAGATGGATTTTGGGATATTGGAAATCCATACACCTGGCATGATCACTATGTTCAAGAATTTTCTCTTAAAGGCGATCTAACAAGTTTCTTCGATGAAAAGAATAAATTTAAAGCTGGGTTTGATTTCCAGGCTCAAGAAATGCAAGTAGTTGATATTTATCAACCTTGGGTTGGTGAGTTAGGACTGAACAATGATATTTATAAAGTGCATCCTGCAAAAGGTGCGTTTTATATTCAAGACAATATTAATTTTTCTGGGATGATCTTGAACTTCGGTTTAAGAATGGATTATTGGTTCCCCGGAAAATTTGTTGATGACGCGATTAAGAATCCCGATGTAATTACAATTCCCGATAAAGTTAGAGAAAGCTACAACGATAAAACTCTAAACTTTTTTGGCAGAAGATTTAAAGCCCGTTTAAGTCCGAGACTCGGAATTTCGCATCCGGTTTCAGATTACCAGACACTCTTTTTCTCGTATGGACATTTTAGCAAATGGCCGAATCCACAATTCGTTTACGCAAAGTTAAATCCGGTTAGTGCTCAATCGTCTTTCCAAAAATTTGGCAATCCTGATTTAAATCCCGAAACAACTGTAGCGTATGAGTTAGGAATCAAAACTCAATTTTCCCCCGATGATATACTTACCTTAACTGCTTATTATAAAGATATTTTCGATTATGTAAGCACAAGGTCGGCGATTATTAGATCAGCTAGACTTTCATCAAAATCTTTCACTACCTATGTAAATTCTGATTATGCTAGATCACGCGGTGTTGAAGTTGAATACAAGAAAAGAATTGGGAAAACTTTTACAGGCTCTTTCAATTTCACCTACTCGATCGTTACTGGAAAAAGTTCATCACCGGATGAAGGAATTCTCGTACAACGCGGTTCCTTATCGGAATCAATAAAAGAATTTTACATGACCTGGGATCGTCCGTTGAATGCTTCCGTTTCAACTAATTTTTATATTGAAAAAAATAATGCATTGTTTGGATTTGGAAACGGTATTTTGGATGATTACAATATCTATATCAGGGCCCAGTTTGAATCGGGTAAACGCTACACTCCGGCTGTTTTTACCGGAAAATATTTAACTGACGGCAGACCTGAATACGTAACGATTTACAATGACCGGAATAACAAGATTGGAGAAAATTGGTTTTGGATTGATCTGAACTTTGAAAAATATTTCAAAATAAGTTCACTGAATTTTACTTTCTTCGCGGAAGTAAATAATCTTTTTGATTCAAAGAATTCGGCAATAATCAATCCTACAACCGGCAAAGCCTACGAGCTTGGAGCTCCAACGCCTACGACGTGGAATGATCCGTTGTATCCTGATCTGCAAACTCCGATCAGTGCTTATCCTTTTAATCCGGCTAGATATTTAACCCGGAGAAATGTAAAAGTTGGACTTAGTCTGAGATTTTAATTATGAAAAAAATTTTATTACTTATATTTCTTATTGTTTCATCTAATTTAAAAACAAATGCGCAATTATTCCCGGTGCTTGGCGGTCAGCGTGCTGGAATTTCCACAGCACAATTCCTAAAAATTGGTGTTGGTGGTAGAGCAGAAGCTATGGGACAAGCGTTCGTTGCAGTTGCGAATGACGCGTCAGCATTATATTGGAATCCGGCTGGACTTGTTCAATTTACAGATGATCAAGCGATTTTTTCACATAATACATGGATCGTTGATATCAACCACGAGTTTATTGGTGCAGTTTATCATTTAGATGAATCAAATGCATTTGGTTTATCGTTTACCGCTTTATCTATGAAAGATATGCCGGTTACAACTGAATTTCAACCATTTGGGACGGGTGAATATTTTGGTTTTGGTGATATTGCATTCGGTGTTACTTATTCAAGAAAAATGACGAATCAATTCAGCTTTGGCGGAACAATAAAATACATTGAGGAAACCTTAGATAAATTAAAAATGCGCGGTGTTATGATTGACCTGGGTACGTATTATTGGACAGGACTTGGTTCTTCTCGATTTGCGGTAGCAATGACCAACTTTGGAAATAATCTTGCGCCGGATGGGGAAGTCGTTCTAACCGGAAAGAGAACAAAATCAGAATGGCAAGCTTTTTCACCTCCAACAATGTTTAGAATTGGTTTTGCCTTTGAACCCTACGAAACTGAAATGAACAAACTAACGACATCAATTCAGTTAAACCATCCGAATGACAATAGCGAAAATGTTGCTGTTGGGGCCGAATATACTTTCAGTGAACCGACGATCAATTCATCCTTTTTCTTACGAGGCGGGTATAAGTTTAATGTTGATGAACAAAATTATACTTTTGGTGCAGGAGTTTTTGTTCCAATAAGTTTTGCCAAAATTACTCTCGATTATGCATATTCCAATTTTGTGAGATTGGGAACAGCTCATCGATTCTCAATTATTTTAGGTTTGTAAAAGAAGATGAAAAAATATTTTAAATATCTGATTCTCACTATTCCGTTTTTCTTTGGATGTGGAGATAAACTAAATCTCAACGAATTCAATTCAAATAAAAAAGATGTAAATACAACGGGAGATACCGTTTATGTTCAGTTATCTCCATCGTGGGAAGGGTTTAATAATCCTCAGGCAATCTTAGTTGGTAAAGAACCATTTATTTATGTTTGCGATACAGACAACAACAGAATTGTTATGCTTAACACCGCCGGTGTGGTGCTTGGTTCCAAGACACTTCCTCATCCTCGTTCGATAGCACAAGATTACCGATTGAACCTTATTGTTTGTTCTGAGTTTGATACACTAGGAACCACATACAGTGCGGTTTATAAGATAGATTTATTTGCAGCTCAACATGATTTGGCAAATGCACCGGTTACAAGAATTTTACCTCGTGCAGCTGACTTTAATTATCCTCTCAGGAAATATACTGCAGTAGCTGCATTCTATGACAACTCCTATTATGTTGCTAGAAGTGGTCCAAGTAATACGAGTGTGTACGATCCCGATAATTCCATTTTGAAATTTCAACCTAAAAAATATTTTAATGTAGGAGAAGGGGATTCACTTATCGGAAGAGTTCCAAACTTGGATCCGTTAAGTTCAGGATTAATTTCTGCAAATGGAATTAATTGCATGACTCCTTTCAATAAAAAAAATGTAGATTTTATTGCTACCTTTTCCGGTGAAACAAGCTTTAAGACCCAGTGGTTTCACTTCTTTGTATCATCGGTTGAGGAAAAATATGTAAGCCAGTTTTCTCCTTATGATGGAACACCTTACGCCCAACCAAATAAGTTTGGACAGCCAACCGGATGCTGTCTAGATCAATATGGAAATATTTATGTGGCAGATGGCAATTCAGCAAAAGACAGCGTTTATAAGTTCAATCAATACGGTGAAGAAATGCACTCTTTCGGCGGTCCCAGTGTATTTACAAAACCATCAGGTGTTGCGTTTTTAGATAAGACTTTATACGTGCTTGACGCCGGAAGTAATAAAATTGTTAGATTTATTCTTTCAACCGATATACGTTGAGAGAATAGTTTTCACATCTCTCTAATGCTGCGATTTATCGCCTATCTTACCCATAAGAATATAACCTGTTTGAGGTTATCACGATGATAAAAAATTGTGCTGATAATCTCTTCAACTCAAATCAAAGTTTAATAAAAGGAAAATCATGAAGAAAATTAATTTCTTACTGTTGCTCATTCTACTTGCTGTTAGTCTATCAGGAGTCAAAGGACAATCAATTATTGTAAACGAAATCTATAATTCCAGTACAACAGATGAATGGATTGAATTTTTAGTGTTACAAGATGGATTAGATCTTCGCGGTTGGAATATTCACGATTTTTCTTCAAGTGGTGGATCTCAAACTCCACTCGTATTCACTACCAACGCTTTGTGGAGTAATCTGAGGAAAGGAACAATACTTGTTGTTGCACGTCCGGAAAATACATTTGCTGAGGACTTAGACGCAAGTGATTATACGTTAACAATAAAAACAAATAACTCATTGTATTTTACCGGGAATCCATTCACGATTGCCGGTTCCTCAGAAGCTGTTGAAATTAGAGATGCAGCACAAGTTCATATTCATGGAGTTTCCTGGGGTGCGAATAATGCAAATAGTTTAGTTGCTCCCAAAGTCCATCTCGCTGGTACTGCAAGTAGCAGCACTTCAATTTTCTTTAATGAAGATGACCTTACAAAAATTGCAATTGCAACAAACTGGACGATGTCAGGGACCAAATCGATGGGGATTGGGAACACTCTTAACAACTCAAATTGGATCGCATCACTACGGGCTAGATCTGAAGGATCCGGAACGGTTGCTGTATCACCTTTAATATTAGGTGGTGACTCAACAACAACTTTGGTTTTTAATTACATTAAAGATGTGAAGTACTCTATAAATACAATTAAAATAGTTTTTCCGAAGGGATTTATTTGGACTGGAAATACATCAGATATTAGCGAAACAAATTTCACTTCAAATAAAAGCGTTTCTTCAGATACCTTAACTTTTACCAATGTAGTTTTTACTTCGGATTCGATTTCGATAAAAATTGAGAATACTCGATCGCCAATTTATACCGGTTACTATAAATTTGAATTTCTTACCGGAAGCGATAATGTCCTCGGAGTTGTAACTCCACTTCCGATAGTTACAGTCTACGGTGCACCTATTCCGATTGCTGAAGCTAAAATTAACGATGCTACCGGTTTAGGACTTCGTAATGGTGATTTAGTCACTTTACGCGGAATTGTGACCGTAGGAGTTGAATTTGGAAGTCCTAGCGCCATGCAGGATAATAGCGGTGGAATTTCTGTTTTTGGTTCAGCTTTTTCCGATAATGTAAAAGTTGGTGATGAAGTTTTAGTAACCGGAAGATTAACACAATTCAACGGGTTAAATCAAATAGAACTTCCTATTGTGCATTCTATTTTAAGCAGCGGCAATAAAATTGATCCGATCGTGGCAACACCTGCTCAACTAAGTAACGATGGACAAAATGGCATTGAAAATTATGAAGGACTCTTGGTTAGATTAAACAGTGTTTCTGTTTCTGAGATGAATGGCAGTCCCGTTACAAACTGGGCTTATAAAAATTATATGTTGACCGGTGCTTCACCTTCAGATACGGTGCAAATAAGAATTGATAATAATACTGCCATAGTTGGTATGGTTGCCCCTGCCGGTAAATTTGACCTGGTTGGAGTTCTAAGCCAGTACAAATCGAATACACCATTTATTGGTGGTTATCAGTTGATGCCGCGAATTCCGGCAGATATTATTTCCAATGGACCTATCATCGATAAATATCCCGAAGAAATTAATATCACTTCAAATTCGATAACATTAAACTGGGGGACATTGTATCCGGGAACGTCAAGAATTCGCTATGGAAAAACTACAAATTATGAAATGGGTGTAATTTCTCCTGATGATACACTAGTAAACGACCACATTGCAACAGTCACTGGATTAGATGCTGCAACCATTTATAATTTACAAGCGTTTTCAGTTGCGAATGGTGACACAAGTTTTTCCGGTAATATAATTTCGAGCACCGCCTCAGGTTCTCAAACTTCCGGAGAAATAAATGTCTATTTCAATAAAAGTATAAATGCTTCTGTTTCAAGCGGTGTTGAAGCTTCAGGAAATGTTGACTTCAAAACACAGTTAATCAAAAGGATAAATAATGCAAAACGATCGATTGATGTTGCAACTTACAGTTTAAGCGGAACCGTTGGTGCCGACATTGCAACCGCGCTCATCAACGCAAAAAACAAAGGTGTGAAGATAAGGGTAATCGGAGAATATGATAACAATACAGCGCCATGGACGACACTGCAAAATAATGGAATCCCGGTAGTTAAAGATCGTTACGGAAGTAATGACGGTACGGGATTGATGCATAACAAATTCTATATAATTGATAACCGTGGTGGTGCCGCAGATAGTGTTTGGGTAATTAGCGGCTCGTGGAATGCTACTGATCCAGGTACAAATGACGATAGACAAAATGTTATTGAATTTCAAGACGTTGCTCTAGCCGGTGCATATCAAATCGAATTTGAAGAAATGTGGGGGAGTAACACCGATCAGCCAAATCCACAAAATTCCCGTTTTGGCGCTCGTAAATTGAATAACACACCACATACTTTTATTATCGGCGGAAAACATGTAGAAAGTTATTTTAGCCCGAGTGATAGAACTTCCTCTTTTATTGCAAGAACAATTGGTAAAGGAAAAAATTCAGTTGATGCTGCAATTTTAACCTTTACTCGAAAAGAAATTGCCGACTCGGTTATTTCAATGCGTAAAAGAGGAAAAGCAAGAATAATCATGGATAATAATACTGATACAGGAAATCAATTTGCATATCTTCAGACAAATGGTGTTGATGTGAATCTTAAGGGAGGCGGTTCGGGACTTCTTCATCATAAATACGCCGTTATAGATGGTGAGTCCGGTGAAACTCCCTATCTGATCACCGGCTCACATAATTGGTCTTCATCCGCAGAGAATAGTAACGATGAGAATACTGTTATTATCCAAGATGCACTGATTGCTAATCTCTATTTACAAGAATTTACGGCAAGATATTATGAAGCCGGTGGAAAGGATTCTATAGTTGTTGGTGTCGAAAATGATAATTCGATTCCATCAGAGTATAAATTAGAACAAAACTATCCAAATCCATTTAATCCATCAACAACAATTCAATATTCGTTAAAGGAGAGTGGAAAGGTTGATTTGGCTGTTTATAACATGTTGGGACAAAAAGTTCTTGCACTTGTAAATGAATTCCAAAACACTGGAACTCACCATGTTAAGTTTGATGCATCTCATCTAGCATCAGGCATTTACATTTACCGAATTAAAACGAACAACTTTACAGCTTCTAAAAAATTGCTGTTGTTAAAATAGTTGGAATGAGACAGACGAGTATGAAATTGAAATATTTTACCGGTTGGTTACCTTTAGTTGTTATTGCTTTCGTTAACGGAACCATCCGGCAAGTCGGCTTTCAAAAGTCATTAGGCGACTTACACGCCCATCAACTTTCAACAGCAATTGGGATAACTCTTTTTGGAATTTATATCTTCTGGATAATCCGTCGCTGGAAATTGGAATCTCAAAGTGAAGCCATAAAGATCGGAATGTTTTGGATGATCTTAACCATTGCCTTTGAATTTGCCCTTGGAAGATTTATTCTTGGACGTGAGTGGTCGGTACTTTTAAATGATTATAATTTATTAGAAGGTAGAGTTTGGATCTTGGTACTTCTTTGGGTTGCAATCTCTCCACTGTTGTTTTATAAATTACACAAAACAAGTTAAACAATATAAATTGCAATGGCGATTTTATATGGCAACCTTCCAATTAAATTTACTTGGGTAAAGAGTTATTCGACATTTTTCTATTTGTAATTTTTGTATTTTATTTTGTTTGAACAGATTAGTATTTTTTATTAAGAAAAGTTTGTAAAAAGATAAATCAAGAACCAAATATTGGAGTGAGTATGAGTAACCCTACTATTTTGCTTTTGGGTGGTTATGGTGCGGTTGGGAGAACATTTGCAAGGCTTTTACTTAAAGAAACGGGAGCGGATATCATCATCGCAGGAAGACGTATAGAAAAAGCCGACCGTTTTACTGAAACACTTAAAATGGAATTCCCTTCCCGGGTAATATCTTCTGCATTTGCAGATGCTTCCAATTCAGAAAGCCTCCATAAAGCATTCCATGGTGTTACACTCATAATTGTTTTAACCACTACTCCACAATTTATCAAACAGATTGGCAAAGTCACCTTAGAAGAAGGATGCGATTATCTCGATATTCTTGTTAGTGAATCTACTATTTGTGATTTAAGCGGAATTGCTGATTCAATTAAAGAAAATAAACGCATTTTTATTACGCAGGCAGGATTTCATCCCGGATTACCATCGGTGTTTGTTCGCTTTGGCGCTCAATATTTTGATGTTTACAAAAAAGCTGTGATTGCAATGGCAATGAACGCACGTTTTGAAACTGCAGAACAAGCCGCCGAGATAGTTCCTTTAATTGCAGAATCTAAGGCTGAGTTATATAAAAATGGTGCTTGGAGAAGAACAACTTATAGAGATGTTGTAAAACTATCACTCGGCAAACGTTTTGGAATTAAATCACTTTTCCCAATTCAGATGGAAGAAATTAAACTACCACAGAAACTGTATAATTTGGAAGAAACCGGGGTATATGTTTCTGGATTTAATTGGGTTACAGATTATTTTGTGATCCCCATTATTCTTTTAATGCAGAAAATCAAGAAAGGATTGGCGCTAAATTTTATCCTAAAACTCTTTACATGGAGTGTTAATAAGTTTTCATCACCTTATCAAGGTGTAGTATTTTTGAATGAAGCCGAGGGAATGAAAAATGGAAGAAGACTTAAAGTGCGCATCAGTATGGAACACGATGATGTTTATCTTTTTACAGTAATACCGGTGATTGCTTGTCTAAAACAGTATTTGGCTGGTTCGCTTCCTTTTGGTCTTTCAATGATGGGGCATGCAGTTGACGAAAAGAAATTATTCACGGACATCGGGAAGATGGGAGTTACCATCAAAATAGATAACGAAGAATGTTAAAGGATACCTCTTCAGAAATTTTGTTCTTGATTCTGTGAACAGAATAAAATTGATTTTCTTCGATCAAATTATTTGAAAAGAATTATTAAATGGTTAATTTTTGACCACTAATTTTAAATTTTCAGGAGAACCATGAATCGCCCAAAAGGAAAAATCATTCAAGTAATCGGACCGGTTGTTGATATTCATTTTGATAACAACCACCTTCCCAAAATTCTAAACGCTGTAATTATCCCAAGAACCAATACTGACGGAGTTGCTGAAGAATTAGTTGTTGAAGTACAGCAGCATTTAGGCGAAGACCGTGTTAGGACGATCGCAATGGATACCACAGATGGTTTAGTACGCGGAATGGAAGCTTTTGATACTTTGGAACCTATTTCCGTTCCTGTAGGTCCAGAAACCCTTGGCAGACTCATAAATGTTATAGGAAAGGGAATTGACGGTCTCGGCGAAATAAAAACCACAAAAAAATATCCAATCCATCGCCCGGCTCCTGAATTTAAAAACCTTGCTACCTCAACCGAAATGTTTGAAACGGGTATTAAAGTTATCGATTTGCTTGAACCTTATGCAAAAGGGGGAAAGACCGGTTTATTTGGTGGCGCCGGTGTTGGTAAAACCGTAATAATCATGGAACTCATCAACAATATTGCTCAACAGCATGGCGGTTTCTCAGTATTCGCCGGAGTTGGCGAAAGAACACGTGAAGGAAACGATCTCTGGTTAGAAATGAAAGAATCAGGCGTTATTAATAAAACCGCGCTGGTGTTTGGACAGATGAACGAACCACCCGGAGCGAGACTTCGTGTTGGATTAACCGGTCTTACTATCGCAGAATATTTCCGCGAAGAGGAAGGAAAAGACGTTCTTCTCTTTATCGATAATATTTTCCGTTTTACTCAAGCCGGTTCTGAAGTGAGCGCTTTATTAGGAAGAATGCCTTCTGCAGTAGGTTATCAGCCAAACTTGGCAACGGAAATGGGTGCATTGCAAGAGCGTATTACTTCAACAGAAAAAGGTTCTATTACTTCTGTTCAAGCAATTTACGTTCCGGCAGATGACTTAACTGACCCTGCTCCAGCAACAGCTTTCTCTCACCTTGATGCTACAACAGTTTTAAGCCGTCAAATTGCTGAGTTAGGAATTTATCCTGCAGTTGATCCTCTTGATTCTACCTCGAGAATTCTCCAACCTGGAATCATTGGTGAAGAACATTATAATGTCGCTAAACAAACAAAAGAAATTCTTCAAGGATACAAGGATCTCCAGGACATTATAAACATTCTCGGTATGGATGAACTTTCCGATGAAGATAAAATTACTGTTAAACGTGCAAGAAGAATTCAACGTTTCTTTAGTCAGCCATTCTCTGTTGCTGAAGCATTTACCGGAATGAAAGGGAAGTATGTTAAACTTGCCGATACAATAAAAGGTTTCTCGGCAATTATCAATGGTGAATGCGACGATATTCCGGAACAAGCTTTTATGTATGTTGGGAATATTGAGGAAGTCTATGCAAAAGCAAAGACGATGAGTTAAGATGAAATCATTTAAGTTAGAGATTGTTACTCCATCAAAACTCGCTTATAATGCCGAGATTGTTTCTATTACAGTCCCGGGAACTCTTGGTGAATTTCAAGTACTTTATAACCATGCGCCAATCGTTAGTAATTTCGAGATTGGGAAAATAAAAATCCAATCACCAGAAAATGAAGTGATTTACTTTGCTACTGGTGGTGGAGTGATTGAAGTGCTTAAAAATAAAGTTGTTGTGCTTGCCCAATCACTTGAACGTGCGGATGAGATTGATACCGACCGAGCCAGTCAGGCTGTTGAAAGAGCAAAACAAAGATTGGAACAACGAGATCAAGTTGATATTGCAAGAGCAGAAGCAGCTTTAACAAGGGGATTAAATCGTCTGAAAGTCTCTTCTCTGAGATAAGCCGCTTTTTGAGGTAATTAAAGGTGCAATTAAATATTGCACCTTTTCTATTTTAAACAGATTCTACAGACTTTGCAGCACTCATTCTTTTTAACAATCGCAAGAATTCACCTACCCACAATACAATTGATGAACCGGCGATGATCAAAAGCCAATCTGCAAAACTAAGAGGAACTGTTCTAAAAAGTTTTCCTCCAAACTGCACAATAATTATCTGCATCCCAAGAATAAATCCGTCAATTAACAAAAATGTTTTGTTGGAGAGAAACTTGTGAAAAGTAGAATTATTTGTACCTAAAGTTTTAGCGTTAAATAAATTCCAGAACTGAAGTAGTACAAAAAGGGTAAAGAACATTGAAAGTTCGTAGTCGGTGATATTCCCGTCACTCTGCATTATAAAAATAGTTGTTAAAAGAATCGCGATAAATGCAATTGCAGTAACAAGAATATTTTTGAACATTGGTTTTGTTATAATAAAATCAGTAGGTTTCCTTGGTTTATGTTTCATCACCGTTCGACTTGGTGGCTGAGTAGCCAATGCAAGGGCAGCAAAGGTATCCATAATCAAGTTTACCCAAATCATCTGCGGAACTGTTAACGTAAGTTGAACCCCAATAAATGGTCCCAACAAAACGATAGCAAGTGCCAACAAGTTGATTGTAAGTTGGAACATCAAGAATCTTTGAATATTTTGATAAAGCGATCTTCCCCACATAACAGCATTCACAATGCTGGTGAAAGAATCGTCGAGAAGAATAATATCACTTGCTTGTTTTGCAACGGCTGTTCCGGTTTTGCCCATCGACAGGCCTACATTAGCATAGTTCAAGGCAGGTGCATCATTTGTTCCATCACCTGTAACAGCTACAATTTGAGCCTTTTTTTGTAAAAGTTTAACTAATCTAAGTTTGTCTAGCGGGCGGGCGCGTGAGAGGATTTTTACTCCAAGAATTCTTTCGCTGGCTTCTTCATCCGAAAGATTTCCAAAATCAGGACCCAACATTAAATTCTTTTCGTCAGTATCAACCTTATTGTCCCATAAACCGATTTTACGTGCAATCTCTTTTGCAGTTCCCGGAGTATCACCCGTTACAATTTTTAATTTTATTCCCGCATCAAGACATGCTTTAACGGCGTCTGGAACCTCTTCACGAACCGGATCGTTGATTGCGATAAATCCTAACCATGTCATGTTAGTAGCGATTTTTTCAAGCTCCATTCCGTCGGAATATTCAAAATCTCCTAATGTTGCAAAAGCCAACGTACGCATTGCACGGTTTTGATATTCGCGCAGTTCAGAAAGAATTCCCTCTTTTTGATTTGTAAAGTCTTCTACTTTATCCTCACCCAAATATTTATTACATAGATTCAAAACAATCTCAGGGGCACCCTTTACCAGTAAGATAGGTTTTCCGTTTAATCCGGATACACCGTAAGTTGCCATGAATTTGCGTTCTGTTGTAAAAGTCCATTGTTTGATTATTTCAAAATTGTCACGCCATTTTTTATAATCAATTTTATTTTCATGGAGCCAAAGAATCATTGCACCTTCTGTTGGGTTACCTAAAACTCTTGCCACACCATCTTTAATTTCAAGATTTGCAGTAGAATTTCCACAAAAAGATTCAACAATAATTTTTTCAATATCCGAGAGTTCTTCAGAATTTAGTTTATTCGTTTTTAAAGTAGGGAAGTGAACATTATAAGCGCGCATTTCATTCATGGTTAGTGTTCCGGTCTTATCGGAACAAATAACTGTTGCTGCGCTGATTGTTTCAACTGCGTGCATTTTTCTAACCAGATTGTTCGTAGCAGTCATCTTTCTTACACTGTAAGCAAGACTCAACGTTACGCTCATTGCCAAACCTTCAGGTACAGCTACCACGATCATCGTTATTGCGATCATAAAGAATTTCAAAAATTCTTCTGTTATATGAGCGTTCAGCCAATCCCATGGATATGGCGATATGAATTTTAAAAAGATTGCCGGAACAAAAAAGATGATGCAAAAAATCAAGCCGTACATTGATCCCTTTAACCAACTAAACAAACTGTTTTTAGAGAGAGAATCAGGTCGGTGATTTTGTTTTCCAATTAAATCCAAAGCGTCGTAGAATATCGGCATCCAAACACGACTTAAAGCTGCAAGAACAGCAATTCCCAACACTCCAACCGTAAACCATTGTTGCCCGGTTAAATTTAATTCACCAATCAAAACGTCGCGAATGGTTAAGGCAACAAAGGTAACTCCAGCAGTTGAAAATCCGAAAACCCCAATAATTTTACTCAACTTTTCAAGTTGAAGATTGAGAGGAGTTTTTTGACCCGTCTCTTCAGTTGATGCCTTGGCTGTTTTTCCAATTTCAGTTGAATCCCCTACAGCAGTAATTTCGATTACTGCGTGGCCATCAACAACAAACGTACCCCGAAGAACTTTATCTGCTGGATAAGCCTTTTCTTTGATAGATGCGGTTGCCAATTGTTCGGTTGAAAGTTTGGTAACCGCAACAGATTCCCCGGTTAAACTTGACTCATTGACCTGTAATGATATTGCATCGATTACAGTTCCGTCGGCAGGAATTTCTTCTCCGGTTTCGATAAGAACAATATCTCCAACAACCAAATCCTTTTTGGGAATGGTTGTATAATTTTCATCTCGAATAACTTTTACCGGTTCGTCATCGGTTACCTTATTTAAAAGATCAAATTCCTTGTTTGCTTTGTATTCATTTAGAAAGGAAAGGGTAGTCGCTAGTAGGATCGCTGTAATAATGCCGATGCCCTCAATGTAATTTCCATCCACAAAACCGACTGCCGTAGCAACTAACGCAGCAATAATCAGAATTCTAATTATCGGGTCTTCAAATTTTTCTAGAAATAATTTCCACCAGGGAGTTTTAAGTGGAGGGGAAATCAAATTATCACCAAAAATTTCTCTCTGGATAATAACTTGAGAGGCAGTTAAGCCTTCATAAACTTTTGATTTTGTTTCCTCTTTTTTCATAAATTTCTGCTAGTCTCCGAAGCAAATTCCTAATTCTCTTCCGGTTAATATTGTGTCGCAATCAAGCGGAACCGTTTTCATTCTACTTGTTGCTTGGTCTAAGGGAACATATTGAACTGTTGGGGGGTCTAGTGCAACCATAACGCCTGATTTTCCATCGGCAAGGGCACGAACTGCTGAAGCACCAAAACGTAATGAGAGAAGTCTATCAAAAGTTGTTGGACTTCCACCACGGAGTAGATGCCCAAGAATAACCGTACGAATTTCTTTAGAGACTAATGGAACTAGATTTCTTTCAAGACGTTCTGCAGCACCTCCTAAACGTTCTGCTTTTCCCACTTCTTTTTCAATAACTGAAGTTGTTCCATCAATTGGTTTTGCACCTTCGGCAACTACGATTATTGCATAATTCTTTCTTGCGGCGGCTACATTATTTAAATAATCGGCTATTTTATTAATATCATAGGGAATTTCAGGAATGATTACTACATCTGCTGAGCCGGAAATTCCTGAGTTTAATGCAATCCAACCGGCGTATCTTCCCATCACTTCAACAACCATAATTCTTCCATGAGATTGTGCTGTGGTGTGAAGTCTATCAATACTCTCGGTTGCAAAACCCAACGCAGTGTCAAATCCGAAAGTTATAACGGTTCTATCAAGGTCATTATCAATTGTTTTGGGAACCCCAATTACATTTAAACCTTTTTTAGCAAAAACATTTGCAATTGATAGTGACCCATCACCACCGATTGCAACAAGAGCATCAATTTTATGTCTACGGAAAGCATTCAGAATTTCATCGGAACGGTCTATTTCAACCAGATTTCCTTTTGAATCTTTCATTGGATATTTGAGGGGATTACCACGATTGGTTGTTCCAAGAATTGTTCCTCCTTGGCCAGTAATTCCTGCAACTTTATCATAAGTTAAATTGATGAGACCATCGTTATTGGGATAGCTTTCCGGGAGAAAAATTCCATTATACCCATCACGTATTCCAACAACTTCCCAGCCTTTATTTAAAGCGGTAATTGTGATAGCTCTAATAACTGCATTTAATCCGGGTGCATCTCCACCTCCGGTATTTATAGCGATTTTCTTAATTGAACCAGATCCGTTATCCATATTGAATCCTCTAACAGAAATTGAGAACTATTCGCTTTTTTACTATGTCTAATATATGAGTAAGAAATTCTATTTTCAAATAAAAGTTCGTTCACGTGATTCGAAATACTTTTGCTAAAATAGAATCTCTAAAAATCTTTATCAAAATTTTCAGAACATCTAAATACGAACTATTTCTTGAAGAAATCTTTGTAGTCAAATCCTTTAATCGGTTCGCGTAAAGTAAGAACCGGGCAAGGAGCTTTTTGGACTACTTTATCTGCTGTGCTGCCAAACAAAATGTGCTCAACACCGGAATGCCCGTGTGTTGAAATAATTATCAGATCAGCATCGACTTCTTTGGCTGTATCAATAATCTCTACAAAAGGTTTCCCGGTTTTTAAGACAGTTTCAACTTGAACTGAAGAGCCGATTTCTGCTTCAGCGAGTTTATCCAATTCTTCTTTTGCTCTTTTATCAACTTCAAAATTTACGGTTGGAAGGGTAATTTGTCCCATACTAAAATCGGGTGGATAAATGACCGGTTCCATTACATAGATTAAAATTAATTTGGAGTGATAATGTTGTGCAAAGGTAACGGCGTATTTTAATGCCGATTTTGAATAATCGGAGAAATCAATAGGCACTAATATGGTTTTATATTGAAGTTCCATGGTAATTCTCCATCTTTTTTGATGATTTGTTTTCTTGTAAAAAGATAAATTCTTCATTCAAATTTCTGAGACGGGTGACAATTATTCTAGCTAAACCGGACATCACAGCAACACCAATTTTTGGTTTTTTCTTTATTACTTCTTCTAGATCGGGTTTAAAAATGATTCCAACTTTACAATTTGTATCTGCAATTGCGGAGGCAGAGCGATCACCACGATCAATAAGGGCTAACTCGCCAAAAAAATCCCCGGTTGAAAAGTTGGCAAGTTTTACTTTTGTTTTTGAGAGTGATTCGCGATAAATGCTCACTTCACCATCAAGTAAAAAGTATAAACCGATTCCGGGATCGTTCTGGAGAAAGATATATTCTCCCGGGACATAATTTCGCTCGTGAACAATGGAGAGGATTTCGTCTAACTCTGATTTTTTTAATTCGTTAAATGGGGGCATCTCTTTCAACACAGAGAAGAGGAGAGGAAGTTCGGTTTTCTTCTTAAAAAAATTAGACCAAAAACTACTGTGAATAGATTGTGACTCTTCATTTTCTTTCATAAACTTCCTTTAGTTAAAAATTCCGGATTCAGCTACACGCCATAATTTTTGACACGGAAAACGGTTCTCATACAAAGCTCTTCCAACAATGACAGAATCAATACCAACATCAATAAATGATTGAACATCCATCAGTTCATCTTTATTTCTAATACCACCCGATAAAGTCACTTTAACTTGAGTAGCTTCAGCTATTGACCGGGAAAGTTCTAGATTTGGTCCGAGCATCATTCCATTTCGTTTAACATCTGTAACCAAAAATCTTTCTACCCCAATTTCCTTTAATTTTAAAGCAAAAGCAACAGGTAAAATTCCCGTTTTAATTTTTCTTCCTCGTATAACAATTTCGTTATCTATAACATCAATTGACACGACAATTTTTTTAGGACCGAATTTTTCCAAAACTCTTTTAAATTCCGGAAGGTTTTCCATGGTCATCGTAGAAACGACAATTCTGCTAACTCCAAGTTCGAGATATTTTTGGGCGTCGTCAAAACATCTAATACCACCGGCAAATTCAACGGGAATAATTACAGAATTGCAGATCTCTTCAAGCAATGAATAGTTTTTGCATTTATCACCATGAAGAGCATCAAAGTCAACGATGTGCAGCATCTTGGCATTTTCAGCGCGCCAGATTTTCGCCATTTCTACAGGGTCATTGTCGTACTCATTGCAATTCAGCTCAGGAATACCTTGAACCACTCGAACGGTTCGTCCGTTTTTTATATCTATCGATGGAATAACTAATAAAAGAGACATTGGTGACGCTGCCAATTTGCTGAGAAATTATTTGAATTGTCACTCGAAATATAGAATGTACACACAAGAATGTAAAATGAATAAAACGAAAATGTTTGACTAAATGTTAGCATGATTTATTAAATTGAATTAAAGGTTCAAATAATTCCTATTTTATATTTATCCGCCTCTGGCGGAATTCGTAATTCCTAATTTAATATAATGCTTTTTAGTGAAGAAAATTATCGTTTTATGTATGCAGCTTTTCAAGAAGCAGAAATTGCTTTTGATGAAAAGGAAATTCCTGTCGGTGCAGTTGTTGTAAAAGATGGAAGAATTATTGGAAGGGGACACAATCAAACTGAATGGTTAAAAGACCCAACCGCCCATGCGGAAATGATTGCAATTACAGCTGCCACAAATACGTTGCAGGAACAGAGACTAACAGAATGTGATCTCTACGTAACTTTGGAACCATGCGTAATGTGCACGGGCGCTTCACTTCTTGCGCGAGTTTCTAGCATCTACTTTGCAGCATTCGATGTTAAGTTCGGAGCTTGCGGTTCAATATACAATTTTCCGGCAGAAGGGAAGTATAACCACGCGATTAAAGTTTATTCCGGCTTAATGGAAAAAAAATCGCAAACGCTACTCCAAAAATTCTTTAAGCAAGTAAGAGAAACGAAGAAGTGAAAGCTACTTCTAGATTATCTACCTCCTAAACTGTAATTGAGAATCGGGATTCAAGTGGGGAGCTTCGATATCTTTAAAATAATTTACCGTACCGACTTTCAATTCAACAGTTGAAGCATCATCACAAACAATTAAACTTTTAGGATGAAGTTGCATAGCGCTGACAGTCCACATATGATTTACACCTTCTTCAACAACTTTCGCAAGGGCACGGGCTTTAGCATGTCCGCTTATTACCAATAAAATTTCTTTTGCATCGAGTACGGTTTTTACACCCACGGTTAGAGCTGTCTTCGGAACTTTATTTACATCGTTATCAAAAAATCGAGAATTGGCAATTATGGTATCCATTGTTAAAGTTTTTACCCTTGTCAACGAACCAAGTGAAGAACCGGGTTCGTTAAAAGCGATATGACCATCTGGACCAATTCCGCCAATAAACAAATTTATTCCACCGCTTTTCTCAATTTTCTTTTCGTAACTAAAACATTCTTTCTCCAAATCTTTTGCATTTCCGTTTAAAATGTTTATATACTTTTTGTCGATATCGATGTGATTAAAAAAATTATGAAACATAAAGTAGTGATAACTCTGCGGATGATTTTCAGCTAATCCAACGTATTCATCCATATTAAAAGTTGTAACATATTGGAAAGAAACAACTCCTTTTTTATTTAACTTTATCAGTTCTTTGTACAATCCAAGTGGGGAAGAACCGGTTGGCAATCCAAGCACAAATCTTTTTTTTGCGTTCGGTTTGAATTCAAGAATTTTTGCGGCTACATAGTTCGCAGCCCATTTTGATGCAGCTTCATATGACGGTTGAATGATAAGTCTCATGTTTAATCTCCTTTAAATTAGTTTTCTTCAAATAACATTTCACAACCTTGTGGAATTTCCGGTTTCACTAACAGGGTATCTTCTTTAAGCAAAGAAACCATTCCCACATCCATTCCTTTTCTTTTTACAACAAATTTTTTCAATGTATATGAGACAGGTGCTATTCCGGCAGTTTTGGCTTTACTATAAAACGCGGCTAACTGTGCAACTTTTTTTAACACCGGTTTTGGAACAACTTCTTTTGTATTTTCAACCCGGAGAACCACGTGGGAGCCTGAAACACTTCTTGCGTGAAACCAAAAATCATTTTGTTTTGCAAATTTAGTTGTTAACAAATCGTTGTTCTTGCTATCTTTCCCAACATATACTTTCCATGTCCCATCGATTAAAAATTGTTTGAAATTTATTTTTGGAGTATCGTTATGCTGTGATTCATTTTTCAAGGGAAAAACCTTTGTAAACTGTTTTAATTCATTTAGTGTAGAAATGGTAGATAATTGTTTTTCTTTTTCAATTGCAACGTCTAATCGATTTGATAATTGCATAATTTCTTTTTCTACTCGAACGAAAAATATTTTTTCAGATTTCGCTTTACTAAAATAATGATTTACATTTTCATTTGGTGAGAGATTTTCTTTTAAAGGAATAATTTCTGCTTTCCCGTCATGGTAAATGTTCTCGATTTCTATTTTACTCAACCCTTTAGAAATGGATTGAAGATTAATAAGTAATAGATTGGCGTATTCAGTGTACAAATTTTCCTTTGAGCCTTCACCTAATCTCTTTCTGATCGCTTCAAGTTTAGATGTTGTATAAGTGATCTCTTTTTCAAAATGTTTTAAGGTCAGTTTAAATAAAGACTGGAATTGTTGAAAATGAAATTGTTGTTTAAGATACTCTTTAATCGCCTCACTGCAAGAAGTTAAAGACATTACCTTTTTCAACTTATGACAAGTTAGAAACGTATCGGGTAGAATTGAAAAATCCTTTTTCTCTTCATCAAAATATAGTCCCAATTCTTTTGTCTCAATATCGGTAATCACCTCATTTATTGATTCTGTAAAGGTTTTTTCATTTCTCTCTGACCTAAATAGGAATTCCTCTAACATTCTCTTCCCAAAGAAAGGGTATTTTGTTTTGAATTCTTTTAAAGTTACCTCAATCGGTAATTCATTTGTAAATGAAAAAGTATTTCCAAATTCAATTACTTTGAGTTCATTGCTAATTTGCTCAATTGAAATGCCGTCTGATGTTTTAAACGTTTCGATATTACCATTTATATCAATAGCTAAAATATTTGAGTCTTTCCCTCGAAACAATAGAAACATTGCAAATCGATCGAAAGTGAATTTTATAATTCTTTCAAATCGAGCTATTTGAATATTTCTAAGTGTCTCTCCGGAGAATTGATCGAAAAAAGAACTTGTATTTTTTTTCGCTCTGTTGAATGTGTCACGAATATAAAGATAAGGGAGTTGAGCCCCGGTGTGGAATTCGAGAAATAATTCGCGACGGATTACCAAAAATGAAAGTAACAATTTATTCTTTTCCTGAGAAAAAGCTGCTTGGAATGAGCTTCCGATTAATTCACCTTGCAACTCTCTCACAAATTGCGTCAGGAAAAAATAATTATTTATCATTAAGTTCGTACAATCTATTAAATTCCATTTATCCCTATCACGATTGTTATCGGAATGGGAAATTTCTTTATCTTTCACAAAATTAATTAAAAACTTTTACTTAACAGTAAGAATAAAAAAGGAGCAGCATCAGTGAATATTTCTGCCAGCCTGCAAAAAGTAAAATCCGGTTTTCAACCCTCATTTTGGGTTGCTAACGTTATGGAATTGTTTGAACGCTTAGCTTACTACGGACAAGCGACAATATTAAGTTTGTTTCTGCGCGATCATCTAAAATTCAGTGAGGTAGAAGCTGGACAACTCTCTTCGATCTTTGGCGGTTTGATCTATCTTCTTCCGGTTTTTGCCGGCGCTTTAGCTGATAAATTCGGTTTTAAGAAAGCTTTCTCATTCGCGTTTTTTGTTCTAGCGATCGGTTATTTTCTTATTGGCTCAACAGGAATGGGATTCTTCTCGTCTTTTTATCCTAAAGAAAATCTTTACTGGTTATTAACTGTGATTTTAATATTTACCGCAATAGGTGGTTCATTTATAAAACCAAGTGTGCTTGGAACCGTAGCATTGACTTCAACTACGGAGACTAAATCTCTCGGTTACGCATTTTATTATTGGCTTGTTAATATTGGGGCGGCGATAGGTCCTCTGTTAGCATTTTTTGTTAGAGATTTAATCGGGATTCAATTCGTTTATATTGTTTCGGCAATAAGCTGTTCACTTATGTTTTTTGCTACGTTGATTTTTTACAAAGAACCTGAAGTAAATTTGACTAAAAAGAGTGATGGGTTATTGGTTGTTTTAAAAAATTTACTTGTTGTACTGATGAATTTCCGATTCATGATATTTCTTCTCATCTTTTCGCTGTACTGGCTGGTCTTCTGGCAAGAGTTTATTGTCCTCCCATTTTATGTGGCTGATTATATTTCAAAAGATGCACCTATAGAAATCATCATTTCAATTGGTGCATGGACGATAATTCTTTTTCAAATTCCGGTTAACCGATTTACGAAACATATTCCTACGCGGACGGCAATTGTCTTTGGATTTGTTCTTGCTGCTCTCAGCTGGTTGTTTTTGTATTTAGTGCTTCCAATGACAATTGGACACAAAATGTCACTCGGATTTTTAGGGACACATGATCTTTCTATTCCCGTTCTCGCAACAGGTATTTTTATCTTTTCAATTGGTGAACAGACTCAAGCCCCAAGATTTTATGAATATATTGCCGATTTAGCTCCAAAAGGACAAGCAGCTCTTTTCCAGGGTTATGCTTTTTTGCCGATTGCGATTGCTTGGGGTTTTGGCGGTTGGCTTGGTGGAACACTTTATCATAATTTTGCAACGGTTGCTAATAATCCGGGATTGGTTTTTCTATCGGTCTTTGGAATTGGAGTTGTAGCCACAATTCTAATGGTTCTTTACAATTTTATTTTCAGAAAGTCTTGAAACGAACGATCTTCTTTTGTAAGACTTTTTATGAATTGATATATTTGAGTGATGAATAATTTATTACAAAATCCCAAAGTAAAAAAACTGCTTTATTTTTTAGGCGGATTTTTTGTTTTCTTCCTGATATTCAATTATCTCTTAATGCCGTGGTTGGTTTATTCTGCGGAAGTTCAAGTTCCGAGTGTAGTAAATCTTCAACAAGACCAAGCAATAAAAATTATGGAAGATGCCGGCTTGAATCCTGTAATTGGCGATACCTCTTACATCGAGAATGGATTTACGAAAAATGCAATAATTCTTCAAAAACCACATGCGGGAGAAATTGTTAAGAAAGGGAGAAGAATCTTTTTAGTTTTAAGCGGAGGTGAACCAACGACAATAGTCCCATCGTTGAGAGGAAAATCTATAACCAACGCCAGATTTGCTTTGGAAAGAGTGGGTTTAAAAATTGGTGTAATCTCCGAAGTATCTTCCGATAACCCGAAAGATATTGTGATTGCCCAACAGTTGGTTGCAGGAGTAAAAATTAAAAAGGGAAGTGTAATTGATGTAAGTGTTAGCTCGGGTCAAACAGAGGGACAAATTGAAATCCCAAATCTTATTGGCAAACCTTTGAATGAAGCAGAAAAAATCTTGAATGAGAACTTTCTAAAAGTTGGGAAAATAAATTATCAACCATCATTTGATTTGTTGCCAAACACGGTGAAAGACCAATATCCAAGCCCCGGAAGTCGTTTAAATCAGGGCGATGCAGTTGATCTCTTCATTACAAAAAATGTAGAAACGAAAGACGAAATAAACGTGAGAGAAGAATGAACTTATTAGCTCCATCAATTTTATCGGCTGACTTTTCAAATCTTGCGCAACAAATTCGAGCAGTTGAACTTGGCGGAGCCGATCTTATTCATTGCGATGTTATGGATGGACATTTTGTCCCAAATCTTACCGTCGGTCCTTTAATCGTTGAAGCATCAAAAAGAAGTACAAAACTTCCACTGGATGTTCATTTAATGATAACTTCTCCCGATTCACTTATTCCCGAATTTGCAAAGGCTGGTTCGACATATATTACTGTGCATCAAGAGGCTGTGCCGCATTTACACCGAACCATTCAATTAATAAAATCTTTTGGATGCAAAGCTGGTGTAGCAATTAATCCGGCAACTCCAGTTTCTACCTTAGTAAATATTTTAGTAGATGTTGATCTTGTTTTGGTGATGTCTGTTAATCCCGGTTTTGGCGGACAAAAATTTATTAATTCTTCCCTAATTAAAATTGAAGAGCTTAAAAAACTACGTGATGAGTTTAATTATGATTATAAGATAGAGATTGACGGAGGCGTCAAGAAGGAAACGGTTAAAAAAATTAAAAAGGTTGGATGCGATATTTTTGTGGCGGGGTCTTCTATTTTTCATGCTGATAATATCACAGCAGCTACCGCAGAATTGAAAAATGCAATTAGATAAAATTTATTGAGGAAAAAATGAGTTACGCATTAGTTGGCGGAAAAATTGTGACGCCATTCAGAATAGTTAAAAACGGAGCCATAGTTTTTGAAGATGAAGTAATTCACGAGTTAGGAAAATCTAACGATGTAAAAATTCCTGACAAATGCAAAGTCATAGATATTAGTGGACACACAATTGTGCCTGGATTTGTGGATTTGCTTGTTCATGGTGGTGGTGGAAATGGATTTGCTGACCCGAATGATGAAAGTATCAAAATGGTTAGTGATTATTTCATTGGAAATGGTTCAACAACTATTTTAGCTTCACTTTTTGCAAAACCATATCAACAACTATTGGATGACTTAAGCAGGGTTGCTACATATATCGAAGAACATCCTGATTCTAATATTTACGGCATCCATATGGAAGGTCCATATTTAAATAAGGGATTGAAGGGAGCCATGAATGAAAATTATTTATGGGAACCGACTGTTGAATCATGGGAAGCGATGTGGGAAGCTTCAAAAGGATTAATAAAAATTATGACAATCGCTCCGGAATTACCCGGTGCTATTCAAGTTATGCGAGCGGCTGCCAAGAGAGGAGTAGTTCTTTCAATTGGACATTCGATGGCGACGTATGATGAGATTGAAATAGCGATCGATAACGGTGCAGCACATGTTACTCATATTTTTAATGCGATGAAACCCTTTCACCATAGAGATGGTGGGGTAATTCTTGGTGCTTTGTTAAGAAACGAATTGAAAATTGAATTGATTGCTGACAAACTTCACGTTCATCCGGCGGTGATGGAATTATTATTAAAATTAAAAGGCGCGAGTGGAATAATTCTTATCACAGATTCAATCCGCGCGGGCGGAATGCATGAGGGTGAATATGAATTCGCTGATCAAAAAATCTATATGAAAGATGAAAAAGCTTTTCTTCCGGATGGAACTCTCGCCGGAAGCACGTTAACTTTAAATAGAGCAATTAAGAATCTTGTTGAAACTGCCAACACAAAAATAACCGATGCAGTTAGAATGGCTTCATTAAATGGTGCGAAAGTACTTAATATAGAAAACAAGCGAGGTATTTTAGCGGTTGGAAAGGATGCTGATATGGTTGTATTAAACGATGATTATGAAGTAGTGATGACCGTTATGAGAGGAAAAATAGTTTACCAAAAAACTTTAGGCAATAATTAAGTATTAATAAAGTATTATTGAAAAAGTACAAATTTGAAAATGGTATTTTAGATTTTAGAAAACCCAATTTTATGGGAATCGTGAATGTTACGCCCGACTCTTTTTCGGATGGGGGGAATTACTTTGAACCTGAATTAGCGGTTAAACATGGTTTACTATTAATAAAACAAGGCGCCGATATACTTGATATTGGCGGAGAATCAACCCGTCCCGGAGCTAACCCAATTTCAATAGATGAAGAAATATCTAGAACCATTCCTGTAATTAAATCATTATTGAAAAAGAAAAATGATATGCTGATTTCGATCGATACAACTAAGAGTGAAGTAGCAAATGCAGCTTTAGAGGCAGGTGCTGCAATAGTTAATGATGTGAGCGGTGGATGCTTTGACGAAAAAATATTTGAAGTTACAGCTTCTTTTAATGCTGGATTAGTAATCATGCACATGAAGGGAAATCCTCAATCGATGCAATTGAGTCCATCTTATAAAAACGTGGTTAAAGAAATTTACAAGTTTTTGGAAAACCAAATATCTACTGCAAAAGAATATGGAGTAAAAAAAATATTTATTGATCCGGGTATTGGATTTGGAAAAACCGTTGAACATAATTTTAAAATAATTAAGCAATTAAATGAATTTAAGAAATTGGATTACCCTCTGTTAATAGGACTTTCTCGAAAATCTTTTCTCGGAAAATCTCTTGATCTTGGGATTAACGAAAGAGATATTCCAACTTCGATAATGGAGGCTGTTGCACTGTCAAATGGTGCGAACGTAATACGAACTCATAATATGACACTTGGCTCAGTAACAAAAAAACTTATGTCGGCATTAACAAATGTTTGAACTATTTAAAATAGGATTTATTTCAGTCACATTTATTGATGTAATCGATATTTCAATCGTAAGTGTAATTATTTATAAGTTATACACAGTGTTAAAAGGTACGGTTGCATCACAAATCTTTCTTGGATTAATGCTCGTCTTTTTGCTCTCCTTTATTTCGCAAATTCTTAATTTACGAGCAGTAAATTGGTTGCTGAAATTTATTACTGAAATCTGGATTATCGCATTCATTATCTTATTCCAACCGGAAATCAGAAGAATTTTAATGTTACTTGCAAGAAGTCCGATTCTACGTTTCGGGCAAAAGGGTGAAACGCAAGAAGTGGCTACCATTATCGCTGAAGCTGCATTTGAACTCTCGCAATTCCAGCACGGAGCTTTGATGGTAATAGTAAGATCGAAAGGAATTCGGGGTATTTCTGAAACTGGCGATTTAGTCAATGCAATATTATCAAAAGATCTACTTCGCTCCATCTTCTTTCCTCGAACTCCACTTCACGATGGTGCTGTTATCATTAAGGGAAATATGATTGAAGCCGCTCGATGTACTCTCCCTTTAACTTCAATTACCTCGTATAAAGGAGAATCCCTTGGAATGAGGCATCGTGCGGGACTAGGAATTTCTGAGGTTGCGGATGTACTTTGTGTTATAGTTTCGGAAGAAACCGGAAGCATTTCGATAGCAGAAAATGGGATCTTAACTAGAGGACTTGCAAAAGAAGCACTACGTCAAAAACTAATGTACATAGCTCCGGTTAAAAATAAAATCAACATTAAAAAATTATTCGGAAAGTTTAGCAATCGATAAAAGATTAGTTGCTGCAGTCATCCCGTTCTTCAATTCGGAAAATATTTTTTATAAAGTTATTCAAGACACTCTACCGTACGTTGATGAACTTATTCTTGTAAATGACGGCTCCACCCAATGTTTTGATTATTCGTTCTGCGTAAACTCGAAAATTCATCTTATTAATTATGAATCTAATATAGGAAAGGGAGGTGCTCTAAAAGCCGGAATAATAAAAGCTCTTTCTCTTGATTGTAAATATATAATTACACTAGATTCAGATTATCAGCATGAGCCAAAGTTTATTCCATTTTTTATCAAGGCTTTGGAGAGTTCAAAATTTGTGATCGGAAGGCGGAATATTTCTTTTAAGGAAATGCCCTTTATGAGAGTTTTAAGTAACACTATAACTTCTAAAATTCTTTCGATCAAGACTAAACAAAATATTTTAGACAGTCAATCCGGTTTTCGCGGATTTGAAAGTTCAATTTTACAAGATATTCTTCCCGAGACTACCGGTTTTGAAGCCGAGAGTGAAATGATTCTTCGAGCTGCAAAAAAAGGAATAGAGATTTCATTTATTGATATTTCTACAAAATATGATAATCAGAAAAGTGCAATTAAAGCTTTTACGGTTATACCCAAATTCATCAAGGTTATTTTGAAATATTAAAAGGAGAAAATGTATGAAACTGAAATATTTGTCTCATTCGGCTTTCCAAATTACTACGGAGGAAGGATTACGTATTTTAATTGATCCTTTCTTAGACGGGAATCCAAATTCTCCGGTAAAATCCGATGATGTTTTTGCAGATTTTATCATCCTGACTCACGCACATGGCGACCATCTTGGAGATGCAAAAAAAATTGCACGGGCTTACAACTCACAGATAATTTCTGTTAATGAATTAGGAATGATCTTAGATAAACAAGGATTTAACACACACAAGATGCATATCGGCGGAAGTCATGATTTTCCGTTTGGAAAAGTAAAGTTTACGATTGCTCATCATGGATCGATGACTGATGAAATGCAATATGCCGGGGAACCAGCAGGTGTCCTTTTGTTTATAGAAAATAAGATTATTTATCACACGGGAGATACAGGACTTTTCCTCGACATGAAATTAATTGGGGAATTGAATAAAATCGATTACATGCTTTTACCAATTGGCGATAATTTTACAATGGGAATTGAAGACGCTGTACGTGCGGTACAATTCGTTAATCCTGTAATTGCTGTTCCAATGCATTATAACACATTTGCAGTAATTTCAACTGATGCATACGAATTTAAAAATAAAGTAGAAGAAATCGGGAAACAGTGCAGAGTATTGGATTTTGGTGAAGAAATCACCATTAATTGAATCGAAAATATTTCTTAGTTCCTCGCTTTTTATGTAACTTTGAAAGTAAAAGAAGAATTTTCAGTACGACAATTTTAGGAAATAATGGGCAAAATAATAACCGTTGCTAATCAAAAAGGTGGTGTAGGAAAAACTACTACAGCTATTAATATCTCTGCGTCTTTGGCAGCAGCAGAAAAACAAGTTCTTTTAATTGATATTGATCCTCAGGCGAACTCTTCCTCGGGTTTAAGCATTTTTAATCAGTCACCTTCAATCTATGAAGTTTTAATAGGTACACAGCCGATAAAGGAAGTTATCATTCCGAGTTTTATGCCATTTTTAAATGTTCTCGCCTCCAACATAAATCTTGTCGGAGCTGAGATTGAAATGGTTGACATGGAAAATAGAGAAATGCTATTAAAGCAAAGATTAGCCGAAATATCAAATGAGTACGATTATGTCATCATCGATTGTCCACCTTCGCTTGGTTTATTAACTTTGAATGCATTATCTGCATCAAATTCTGTTTTAATCCCCGTCCAATGCGAATATTTTGCATTGGAAGGTCTCGGGCAATTGTTAAACACGATCAACATTGTTAAGCAGAACTTTAATCCGAAATTAACGATTGAAGGAGTTTTACTTACCATGTTTGACATCCGTTTGAGGTTATCTCAACAGGTATCTGAAGAAGTTAAAAAATATTTTGGTGACAAAGTTTTTAATACCGTTATTCACAGAAATGTGAGATTGTCGGAAGCTCCTAGTTATGGTAAACCGATTCTTCTCTATGATGCGGTATCAAGCGGTGCAAAAAATTATATTGCTTTGGCTTCGGAATTAATTGAAAGAAATGGAAAACTAAAAAAAGTTGCAACCAATGAATAAGATGAGACAAGGATTAGGCCGAGGTTTAGATGCTCTTTTAAAGCCTTCAACAAATGTGGTTGAGCAGGAAAATGTTGTTCGGAGTGATGAAAGTAAAAATGAGTTGCTTTTAAGATTAAAAATAGAAAATATTTCACCAAACCCTTTTCAACCGAGAATGCATTTCGATCAGGGTGCCTTAGATGAACTGAAAGCTTCAATTTTTACGAATGGGTTGATTCAACCTATAACTGTTAGGAAGATTGACGAAGGTAAATATCAGGTTGTCTCCGGGGAGCGGCGCCTAAGAGCTTGCAAAGAAATTGGACTTATCGATATTCCCGCCTATATAATTGAAGTGCTTTCCGATGACGTAATGTTATCAATGGCGATAATTGAGAATATCCAACGTGAAAAATTAAACCCTATCGAAGTAGGACTGGCTTTTAAACGCCTAATGGAAGAATGCAATTTGACACAAGAGCAAATTGCAGAAAGAGTTGGGAAAGATCGAACGACAGTCGCAAATTCAATTCGATTATTAAAACTGCCGCAAGAAATTCAGCAAGCTCTTATTAAAGATGAGATAACCATGGGGCACGCACGTGCGTTAATCAATCTTCCATCTCATTCAATGCAGCTTGATGCATTAGCGAAAATAAAAGAGGGGAGCTTATCAGTACGTAAAGTGGAATCCTTGGTTAAAAAAATGCTTACGACAACTTCGGCGGAAAAAAAATCATTTTCTTTAAAAACGCCTGGAGGTATAACAACTTCAACTTCCGTATTAGCTCTTGAGGATAAGTTAAGAAAAATCTTCGGAACAAAAGTCCTTTGCAAAGTAAAACAAGATGGAACCGGCGAAGTTGTAATTGAATTTTATTCGTCAGATGAATTAGATAGATTATTAGACTTGTTTGATCTCATTGAAAAAAATTATAATTAAAATACTCTTGCTCGTTTCTATGTGTCCGATTCTTTCGGTTGCCCAAGATTCGGTTGCAGTAGCGGATTCAAATAGTGTTGATACCACTTTTGTGATGCAGAAATCTGCATGGGGAGCTGTTTTAAGAAGTGCGGTTATTCCAGGTTGGGGACAAATTTATAATGAGTCTTATTGGAAAACTCCAATTGTCTTGGGTGTTGGAGGTTGGTTCATTTACAATTACATCCAAAATAATAAAGATTATAAGAACTATCAACGCTTATATTTAATATCACCAACTTCTCAAAATAGAGTAAATAGAGATTTTTATAGAGATCAGCGTGATTTATTTACGATGTATTTAGCTTTTACCTATTTGGCCACCCTTGTTGATGCGTACGTTGATGCTCATCTTTTTGATTTTTCCGTAACAGAAGACTTTTACCGCCACCAACCGATGTTAAACATTAGGATGCATTTTTAATTTATATGTCTGATTATTTCGTATCATGTTCGCATTGTGCAAAAGAAAATCCGCTTTTTTTGAGTGTTTGTAAAAATTGTGGTTCAATTACAAGAGACAGAATTCCCAATATTGATTTTTGGAAAATATTAGGGTTGTTAATAGAAAATCCCAAAGTGGCTTTAATCCAAATCATTCAGGCTGAGCAGAAGAATTTTACAATTTTCGTACTTTGTGCATCACTTTTCAAAATATTTCTGGTTGGGTCACTGGTGTCTGGAGTTGTATTCGAGAGAAGTTTTTCAATTTCTTCTTTTTTATACTTTTTTTTAAGTGTAGTTACTTTGATTTTGATTGGCGGGTTAGTGTTAAAAAGGATTATGCTTAAAGGAAGAGGGAAAAGTGATTTCCGGATGAAAGATTTTTTTGCTACACTTATTTATTCCTTCAGCCCACAATTATTCGGATTGTTCATCATTTTTATTCTAGAATTTATTGTATTTGGGGAGCAGTTATTTACCTTTAATCCGTCACCTTTTTTAATAAAGAAGAATTTTGCCTATCTATTTTTGATACTTGAATTGGGGATCACGTTCTGGAACATTTACCTAACAAAAATCTTTTTTTCAATTTACATTAATAAAAAATCCACGCCGTTTTTTGCTAGTTTGATTTTGATCGGATTAATTTATTTCTTGTCTATCATTTTTTTATAAATTATGCCGTGTCTAATTCCATATGTGCTAACCTTAAGATCAGTTAATATTAGATAATCCATTATAGTTAATAAGATTACACCTCCGACGTAAAGTATATCTTCTCTTTTAGAAATGATTTCTCCATAAGTTTTCAATATACTTTTAGTGGATAAATTTTTAAGAATTTCTAATATACCAGATATCTCATTTCGTGATAGCAAGGTTTTCTCAATTCTATGGGGATCAAATGACGTAAGATTATTCTTTATTGCTGATAGTGTAGTCGGAGTTCCGGAGATGCCTATTAAAGTGGCCGGAGCATATTTCTTTAACTTCAGATTATCAAAGGCAGCGTTAATTTCCAATTTTAGATTGATGTCATCGGACTCGGAAATTGGGTACCCACGAATGAACTCATCTTTAAGAGTTACTACTCCAATTGGAAAGCTGATTTTATCAATAATTGAATCCTTTTTACCAATTATTATTTCTGTACTTCCTCCGCCAATATCAACGATTCCAAATGTTCCTTCTACTTGACAAGAACTTTTTATTCCATAAAAAGCATATTCAGCTTCAACTTCTGGTGAAATTATTTCGATGTGAAGCGAGGTTTTCTCCAAAATCATTGATTGTATTTCCTTGTTATTTGAAGCAGTTCTAAGGGCATGCGTTCCAATAATAAATAGCTCGGAACAGTTATAAAATTCCGCTATTTTTTTATATTCAAGTAATATTTTTTCAAGTTCATCTATTTTCTGATTTGAGATTTTGCCAAGTTGATGGAGTTCACTTCCAATTCTCGGAATTCTGATTTCTTCGTGTAGAGTTTGAAGCTTACTTGTTTTAATGTCAACATTTGAAATCAGAAGTAAAATTGTGTTTGTCCCAATGTCTATTGAAGCAATATTCATTTTTTTTCCATATTTTAGTCATCAAAATAAAAAAAAATAGTTATGCAAAAAGTATCAAAAATATTTCAATATCTTTGTGTGGTATTCGGTGCTACATGGTTGGGTGCAAACCTATCACGCACCATGTTAACCTTTTACATGTTTGAAGGAAATCAATTTCAGCTAAAACCGTTTATTAATTCTTCATTTCTACATGCAGTGTTTTATATACTCAATCCGTTAATTTCGCTTTCAGTAGTTACTTATGTACTTTTTCTTGTGTCGTTTTTAGTTTACACCGCTACCTCAAATTTAAAATTAAAACAAAACGGATGGCTTTTTATTATTCTAGTTTTGGTTGTAACACTTGCTCCTTTTGAATTATATTTGATCAAATTAGATTATAAAATATTAATGGCTGTTTTTTATTCGACTTTTGATTCAAAAATAATCTTAGATGCGACAATTGAACGGTATAAAGTTTTAGGGAGTTTTCCACTAATACATTTATTCTCTTTTTTAGCTGTCATTTATCTCGCTATCTTTCAACCTCTTACAAAAAATGAAAATTAAAGAAAAAGAATTTGAAGATGTGATAGAAGAATTAAAAGCTCTTGCGGCTCAGCTTGGAGCTACTATCAGATTTGAAAAAGGAGATTTTAAGGGGGGATATTGTTTGTTAAAAGATAGTAAAGTAATTGTCATTAATAAATTAGCGAATTCACAGCGGAAAGCAATTATTTTATCAGAAGCATTAAAAGATTTAGGAGTAGAGCAAATTTATTTAACTCCTAGAATTAGAGAAATCATTGACCAGATGAATGAGGAAAAATGAAAATATTAGTAATTAATGGACCAAATCTCAATCTTTTAGGCAAACGTGATCCGGATAAATATGGAAATTTGACATTAGAAAATATTGAAAGCGTTGTGACAAAGTCTTTTCCGGAAATTGATTTTATTTTTTTTCAATCAAATCATGAGGGTGAAATAGTTTCAAAAATTCAAAGCGTTGAAGAGAGTTTTGAAGGTTTGATCATTAATCCGGGAGGATATTCACATACTTCGGTAGCAATCCACGATGCTTTAGCTGAGTGCAAATTGCCCAAAGTTGAGGTTCATTTATCGCATTTGACACAGAGGGAAGATTTTAGACAAACCATGATAACGGCAAAGGCTGTAAATGGTTATATATCAGGCTTCAAAGAAATTGGATATCTTTCAGCGGTTTTTACAATTCAACAACTTCTAAAAAAAACTTATTAACTTAATTTTGGGAAACAAGTTCTTACTTTATTAAAGTGGTTACTAAAAAAGGTAGCTTAAAGTATTTTAATTATTTATTAGTAATGTGTTGGTATTTAATTGCTTATTATTTATTTTTAGTACAAACTTTAAGTGATGCTTATGAAAGATTTTAACCTTAAGAAGCTGTATTATTCAATAAGTGAAGTGAGTAAAATTACTGAGGTAGAACAATATGTGCTTCGGTATTGGGAAACTGAGTTTGAACAATTAAAACCACAAAAGAATCGCGCTGGTAACCGTGTTTTTACGAATAAAGACATCCAATTAATTCTTCAGATTAAATCTTTATTAAGAGAAAAGCGGTATACAATCGAAGGTGCTAAAAACATACTTTCTACAGCAGGAACTGAAAAAGAAGTTAATTCTGTAAAAGTTGTCCAAGAGCCAAAAAAAATAACTGAATCAAATGTGGTTAAAATCAATCCTAATGAACTGCGAGAAATTCCGGTTGCGGAATTATTAGAAATTAAAAATTCATTGGAAAGAATTATTCAACTTTTATAACGGAACGTAGCGCAGCCCGGTAGCGCACTACCTTGGGGTGGTAGGGGTCGCAGGTTCAAATCCTGTCGTTCCGACTTTAAAGGTACAAAGTTTTTGTACCTTTTTATTTTTAGAACCTATTATTTTACATCTCATAATTTTTATTATTTGTTTAACTTCTATTTGTTATTGGAACTCCATGGATAAGCCTAAAAGTTTTTGCGGAATATTTGGTATTTGGGGAAATGAAAACGCTTCATTGATCACCTATTACGGATTACATTCTCTTCAACATCGTGGACAAGAAGCCACAGGAATTCTTGTTCGGAAGATAAATGAAAAGAATAAGATAGTATTTGATATCATGAAAGGTGAGGGATTGGTTTCCGAAGTTTATGCGGATGATAACCTTTGGACAAACATTCTTTCCGGAACAGCTGCAATTGGCCACAATCGTTATTCTACAACCGGTGCTTCAGGTTCAAGAAAAAATATTCAACCATTTGTGGTAAACTATCGAGATGGGAATTTAGCAATTGCACATAATGGCAATCTTACAAACGCTAAACAGATCAGAAATAATTTGGTGAATGAAGGTGCCATTTTTCAAACAACCAGCGATACTGAAGTTATTCTTCACCTTATTGCAAGAAGCAGGTTAACAAAACAAGTTGATCAAATTGTTGATTCACTAAATAAAATCGAAGGAGCTTTTTGTTTAACAATTCTTACGGATAATGCGTTGATTGCAGCACGCGATCCTTATGGATTTAGACCTTTGGCACTGGGGAAAAAAGATGGTTGTTTTATTGTTGCATCAGAAACTTGCGCTTTCGATATAAACTCTGCTGAATATATTCGAGACATTCAACCTGGTGAGGTTATTGTTATTGACGACGAAGCTAACGAAACCGGTGTAATAAAATCGTATTTTCTAGATTTAAAAGTTGAACAAAAAAAACATTGCATTTTTGAATACATCTATTTTTCAAGACCCGATTCAAAAATATTTGGGCACAGTGTTGATAAAGTGAGGAGAAGATTAAGTAAAATTCTTGCGAGGAATCATCCTGTTGTTGATAAAGATGGTGAAAAAGTTATTGTTATTAGCGTTCCGGATAGTTCTAATACGGCTGCAATCGGTTATCAAAATGAATTAGAAAAAATGGGGATAAAATCGAAGTTAGAGATAGGTCTTATTCGAAGTCACTACATCGGTAGAACATTTATTCAACCTCATCAACAGAAACGTGAAATTGGGGTTAGAATAAAATTTAATGTAGTTAAAGGTGTTCTTGAAGGGAAAACTGTTGTATTGGTTGATGATTCGATCGTTCGTGGCACAACGTCAAAACAACTTGTTAACTTAATCAAAGAGGCTAATCCTAAGGAAATTCATCTACGGATTTCATCACCACAGATTCTATTCCCTTGTTATTACGGAATGGATTTCCCGTCTTCAGAAGAATTAATTGCATTTCGAATGAAAAAAGATATTGAAAAGATAAGAGAGTATTTAGGTGTAGATAGCGTAGAGTATATGTCAATCGAAGAACTTTTGGAATCAGTATACGAAGATGATAAAAATAATTATTGTACCGCGTGTTTCTCCGGTTCTTACCCGACAGTAGTTGATACCTCCTTTAAAAAAGAAATATATGAGAATAATTAATTTTTTATTTCTTTTTACTTCACTCTCAACGATAAAAATCTTTACACAAGAAGTTTATTTCGTAAAATTTTCACAACCCCCTGAACCGCTTTCACTAAAAACGTCAGTTCAGCAAACCTATCTAACTACTCAGTCGGATAGAAATATTCCTTTAAAAGAAGTTTTGGTAGGTGACTTTGCCAAGGGGAAGGGAAGTAAAATTTCATCTCTTAAAAACATTATCAAGTTTTCTTTTCCGTCAAACACAAATAGTGAGTTTTGGACATCATTCAAAAAAAAATATCCAGCCGTCGAATACATTCAAAAACAAATCATCTATAAAATTGATTCCGTTCCAAACGATAGTCTGATTAGTGAGCAATGGGCATTATCAAAAATTGACGCATTCAATGCTTGGAAAATTACTGAAGGTACGGATTCTGTACTTGTAGGGGTTATTGATACCGGTATCGATTTTTACCATCCTGATCTAATTGATAATATCTATATCAACAAAGGAGAAACCGGCTTAGACTCATTTGGAAATGATAAAAAATCCAACGGAATTGATGATGATAACAACGGTTTCGTAGATGATTATCAAGGGTGGGACTTTACCGATCGTACAGGTTTTCCTTTTGATTCTACTAGTGGAGATTATTTAACTTGGGATAATTATCCAATGGATGAAAATACTTTTTCTCATGGAACAGCAGTTAGCGGAATAATTGCAGCTTCAACTAACAACAATAAAGGAATTGCCGGTGTAGCTCCAAAAGTGAAAGTAATGAATTTACGTGCATTCGATCCGGACGGATATGGAGAAGAAGATGATGTAGCCGCTGCCATTTTATATGCTATCGCAAATGGTGTTAAAGTTATTAATATGAGCTTCGGTGATGTTTCTTATTCCTATGTTTTACGGGATGTAATTCGTTATGCTTACTCACAAAATGTAGTTATGATAGCAAGTTCTGGAAATGATGGCATAACAAGTCTTCACTATCCTTCAAGTTATGATGAAGTTATTTCGGTAGGGAATTCAACCATAGATGATTATGTCTCTTCGTCTTCAAATTATGGCTCTACTTTAGATTTGGTTGCCCCGGGATCGGATATTATTACTACTGCACGAAATAATACTTATGCTTCGTTTAATGGAACATCAGCCGCGGCCCCATTTGTTTCAGCAGCAGCCGGTTTAATTCTTTCGCAAAAATCTTTTTCAAATGAAGAGATAAAACAAATTTTAAAATCAACTTGTGATGATATTAATTCCACGGGATGGGATTTGAAAAGCGGTGCCGGGAGATTAAATGTTTTTAAAGCCGTAAAAACTTTGGCTCCTTCAATTGTGAAATTTGATTATCCACAACAGGATTATGCAACTGCCAGCGATTCAATAAATATTTCCGCTACGGTGCTTTCTCCATTCTTTGATAACTTCGAAATATTTTTTGGTGTTGGATTAAATCCCGATTCATGGAAAACACTTTTATCAACTCAAAAAAATCAGATTTATAATCAAAAAGTTGGCAGTATTGATCTCCATTCAGAAAAAGATACAGTATTTACTTTACGCATTGTATTGCATCAAACAAATGGGTTAACAAAAGAAGAAAGAGTAAATTTCCGAAGAGTCACCAAAATTCCTCAAGGAGAGTTGATATCAATTTTTCCCGCCTACTACGGAGATAAACCAACATTCGTGGCGGCTCTTTATTCAAGCGCCCCGGCAATTGCAAAAATGTATTACCGGAAGGCAAGTTCAAACGATAGTTATAAATATATTTCTTTGGACGGATTTGCTACAAATAATCTTTTCGTTAAACAACTTCACTATGGATTTATTCCCAAAGAAATTGTTGAACCGAATACTGATTATCAAATCTATTTTGAAATTGAAAATCAACTTGGTAACTCGGTAAAATTATTGAACAACGGAAATCCTTTTGTAATAAAATCCAGCGATTATTTTCACCCACAAGGATTTGAAGAAAGATCGTTTTCACTTCCTGCGGGCTCATTGTTTGAGTCTTCATTTACCCTGGATACAACAAATATAAATTATGTTTTCTTGCGAGAAAACGAAGACCCAATGCACACATTCCTCTACAAATTTGAAAGCAATGGTTTTACTAAAATACTTGGTGATTCTCTTTTTGAAAGAATACCGAAAGTTGTGGGAGATTTTAATAGGAATGGGAAATTAGATGTTTTGACATTATGGTCCCGAAACGGTTTTATAATGGAACAGAAAGAAGTAAATTCTACAAAGTTTGATACGAAAAAATTTTTTGATAAATCTATGTTCTGGCCAATATTTGCGCAGGATGTTGATGGGGATTCTGTGTTTGAAATTGGAGCGTTAACAACCGATTCCACTATTTCAATTTATAAAGTAAATAGCGATTTGAGTTTAACTTTGTCGCAAACACTAAATAATTTTTCACCTTCATTTATGTATGCAAATGAACTTAATTCTCCTCATTGTGTTATAGCGGATTTAAACAAAAATGGGAAAACCGAACTTTGGTTTTTAGATAGAGAAGGGGATATCTTTAGTTATGAGTTAAATTCGAACAATAAATTTGTTCCATACTTTTCAGTTTCAACTGGATTTGAAAGTTCATCAAATCAAATAGCCGTGGGAGATTTTGATAACGACGGAACAAAAGAATTAGCGGTACTCGTTCACTCAATTTCCGAAATTGATATTGCGAGTTTTAACATTTTGGAAGTCTTCAAATTAGATAATTTTGTAACCAACAATCCCAAACTGAATTTGATTTTCTCCAATGCTTTTGTTGATCCGGCTGAGGAGTTTGGTTCCTCATTTCAGAAAAAACAAAGTTCATTAAAATTTGTAAATATTGAAGGCAAAGACAAATTAGTACTTTTCGCATTTCCTTACAGTTATATTCTTTCAAATAATGGTGCAAACTTATCAACTGATTTTATCTATTTTGATGAAACCACAAATGGTAATTCAATATTTACTGGATTTCTATTAAATACATCAACTCTCGATATTGCATTTCCTAAGGCAGACAAAATCAAATTCCTTTCAACTTCTCTTTCAAATCAAAGTATTCCAACTGACATCATCGGTTATAGCTTAGATTCCTCTTCGATATATTTAAAATGGAATGGAACAAATAATGTTAACATTTATAGAGGAAATACTAATAACTCAAGTTCATTTATCAAAATAGGTTCAACCAACTCCAATCATTTTGTTGATACAACTGTAAATCTCAATACAAGATACTATTATATTATTTCGAATAGTTCACTGACTCCACAAAATTACTCAACCGTTGTTGAAGTTTATCATCACAAAACTGCAAAAGTATTAGAGAGCAAAGCAGTATCGGCATTCTCCGTTGAAATCAAATTCTCCGAAAAAGTGAAAACGGTGGTTGAGAACTTGCAAGCATTCAGTCTTTTAAGTGCAATCGGAAACGTCTATCCACATTCGGTATCACCGTCCTCAAGTTATTCATATCTCGTAACATTTTCAAAAGAATTGGCGAGCGGAGGGAATAAATTGGTTATTAAAGATTTAAATGATTTATATAATTCACCCATCGTTACCGATACAATAAGTTTTGATTTTATTGATATACCCGCAAATAACAAATTTTACATAACAGCTCATTCTATCGTAACTCCTTACAAAATTAATCTTCAGTTCAATTTACCGGTAGATACTATTTCAGTTCTTAATCATAATAATTATATTATTGAACCGATAAATCCTATAAGTTCCATTTCATTGAATGATGACAGAAGTGTTACAATAAATTTCACTAATCGAATAGGATCAATTGGAAAAGAGTACAAAGTAATATGTAAGAATCTTCTCTCTGATAAGACTGCGGGTTCATTAGCTATTGAAAATGGAGCTGGAAGTGAAGTGTTCTTGTTGGCAAAATCAGAGAATCTTGAAAATGTTTTTGTATATCCGAGCCCTGCCAAAATATCAAATGGAGTGGTTACATTCGCAAATCTCCCGCAGTACGCAGAAATATTAATCTATTCTTTGTCGGGAAATAAAATTAATCATATATTTGAAACAGACGGTAACGGGGGATTAACATGGGATTTGAGAGATATAAACGGCAATTTTGTCAATTCAGGTGTTTACTTATATATGATCAAACAATTGGACAATAACAAAAACGAAGTTGACCAAAAAGTTGGTAAATTAGCAATAATCAGATGAAAATAAATAAAAGTGATATTACAATTTCCAATGGATTAAGTTTATTAAGACTTTTTCTGGCTATTCCATTCTGGTTTTTATTAAATGATTTTCAAGATTATAACACAAGAGTTGTAATCATTCTGGTAGGAGTACTTGTTGTATTCACCGATTGGGCAGATGGTTTTTTTGCAAGAAAATTTAACCAGGTAACTGAATTAGGAAAGGTTATTGATCCGTTAGCTGATAAAGTTTGTGCAGCCGTTTTAATTTATAAACTGTTTTTAATTGGTGAGATTAGTCCGTTACTGTTTTTTGTTTTGATAGGTAGGGATGCGATTATTTTCTTAGGTGGAATACTTTTAGCGAGATATCTTGACAAAGTTTTGCCATCCAATTTTCTTGGAAAAATTACCGTTACAATTTTCGCTTTTTTTGTTTTTATGATCTGCTTTTCAGTTGAGAAGTCGAGTTACTTTTATCTGAGTGTTTATTATGTCATTATCATTCTATCGTTTCTATCATTAATCGCTTACTCAATTAGAGCAGTGGAATTCATTAAAAAGAGAAAAAATGGGCTTATTTAAAAATATTAATATTACAAAATTGACTTCAGGGCTAGCAAAAACCAGGACTGCTATATTTAACCGTATAACAGAAGCTGTGACGGGCAAAGCGAAACTGGACGAAGACATATTCCATGAATTAGAAGAAATCTTAATTACTTCTGATATGGGAGTTGAGCTTTCTTCCGAGATTATCGAGGACGTTAAGAAGAATTTAGTAAATGAAGAAGTTCGCAATGGAGCGACAATTTATAAAATCTTGCAAATCTCCCTAATTAATATTCTAAAAAAAGCAGTTGAAACAGATGATTACGAACCTGAATTTAACAAATTTAAGCCTTTTGTGATTCTGGTTGTAGGAGTGAATGGAGCCGGTAAAACAACTACAGTCGGTAAAATGGCGCATAATTTTAGACAGGCAGGGAAGAAAGTAATTATTGGGGCAGCAGATACCTTTCGGGCTGCTGCAAATGAGCAACTCGAAATATGGGCCCAAAGAGCTAACGTTAGTATCGTTCAAAAAACCGGTGGATCCGATCCTTCTGCTGTAGTCTATGAAACCGTGAAAAAGGCAATTGATGAAAAAGCGGATGTTGTTTTAATTGATACAGCTGGAAGATTACACACCAAAAATAATTTGATGGATGAACTATCAAAAATTAAACGGGTTATTGCAAAGCTTCTTGATTACGCTCCAAATGATGTGTTTTTAGTAGTTGATGGGAGCACTGGTCAAAATGGCATTCAACAGGCTAAAGCCTTTTCTGAATCGGTTAAATTAACCGGACTTATCATAACTAAATTGGATGGAACGGCCAAAGGGGGAATTCTATTTCGGATTGCGAAAGAATTAAGATTGAAAATACCTTATATTGGAGTTGGTGAAGGAATTGACGATTTGCAAAATTTCGATAAAAATATATTCGTGAGAACATTAATTCAAGCTGATTAATCATTATTATTCCATCTATTATAAATATAACTGAATGTCAATTATAAATAATACATTATTTATATTAAATCCTAACGCAGGAAAAGGAAAGGGAGCAGAGTTAATCCCTCATATGAATAAATTGCTCCACCAGTTAGGTATTCCAAAAGAAAATTTAATTATTACCAAATACCCGGGTCATGCTACCGAAATAGTAAAAACCATTTCAAATTCTGATTCAATTGTATACTCAATCGGTGGCGATGGTTCGTTAAATGAGATTATTAATGGGGTAAACAATAATGATCTGATAAGTTTGGGAGTTATACCCGTAGGATCCGGAAATGATTTTGCAAGAGCAATAGGTAACCTAAAGAAAGGATTTTCTATAGAGAAGTATCTTGTTAGTGACAAAATTGGCGCATGTGATATGGGTCACTTATGTATCAGCATAGATGACAATGTAATTGTTGATAAGAAATTCATATCAAGTTTGGGTATTGGATTTGACGCTCAAGTAGCGCATAAAATAAAATCAATTAAATATTTAAAAGGCTTACTACTTTATTTAGTCTCAGTTTTTATGAGTTTAATCTCATACAAGGCTCCAAAGAGTAAACTTGAAATTCCTGCGCATGGAGTAACCGTTAAAGAGAAATTATTTATTTTTACAGTTGGTAATACAGAAACAGCCGGTGGAGGTTTTAAACTTAATCCTGGAGCAGAAATAAATGATGGATATTTAAATCTCTGTGTGGCAAAGAACATTTCCAAAATAACATTGTTACGAGTTTTACCACTAGCAATTTTTGGAACACATGTTAAAAATAGAAATGTATTTACTTATAAATTTCAGAAGTTAACTTATTCAACTTCTGAAAAAATCTACATCCACACCGATGGTGAAACCATTGAATTAGCAGAAGGGGATAAAAAAATTGAGATTCGTGTGATAGAGCAAAAGCAAAAAATCATTTTAGCTTAGAAATATTTGTATAAGTTTACATAATATACATTATCGTGCATTAATGTTGTTCCAATTATTTTTGGGTGTCACATTAAATATTTCGATTAATTGTATTTATAGAACCCTTCACCACTTTTTCGACCTAATTTGCCCGCTGCAACCATTTTCTTTAATAAGGGGCAAGGGCGATATTTTGAATCGTTATAGCCTGTGTACAAAACTTCCATTATCGCTAAGCAAACATCTAAGCCAATAAAATCTGCCAAAGTTAATGGTCCCATAGGATGATTCATCCCCAATTTCATAATTGTGTCAATTTCTTCAACCTTGGCAACCCCCTCCATTAAAGCAAAGATTGCTTCGTTAATCATTGGCATTAGTATTCTATTGGAGATGAACCCAGGATAATCATTTACCTCGCATGGTGTTTTACCAATTGCCACAGACAAATCATATATAGTTTTAAATGTATTATCGGATGTAGAAAAACCTCTTATAATTTCAATTAGCTTCATTACCGGAACCGGATTCATGAAATGCATTCCAATAAATTTTTCAGGTCTGCAAACGTTTGCTAATTCGGTGATTGAAATAGATGAAGTGTTCGAGGCAAATATGCCATCTTGATTAATGATTTGTTGTAACTGCCTAAATATTTCAATTTTGGCAGATTTATTTTCATAAATCGCTTCGATCACTAAATCACTGGTTGATGGAGTATTTTCAATCCCGATGACGGGAAATAAATTACTTTGCGCTGTTTTACTTTGCACTTCCGATATGGTTCCTTTTTTTGTCATTCTATTTAAATTGTTCGCAATAGATGCAAAAGCATTATCAATCTTTTGCTGATCAAGTTCAACTAGATTTACAGCATAATTATTAATAGCGAAAACGGTTGCGATGCCATTTCCCATGGTTCCACCACCGATAACTGAGATTTGCTTAATCATAACTTCCCTTTCTATTTTTTAATTTTCATGAGTGATGATAAGAGCGTTACTAGTCGGAATTTTAAAATATTAATATTCACGTTGGTATTAGTAATCTGATATAAAAGATTTTCACAATCGTTTATGATCTTTGAGAGGTCGATTTTCCCATATTTAAAATTAAATTTTTCGATAGTTTCTTTTTGATTTACGAAATAATATGGAATTTTTCCGTCTCTCGACGAACGTAATTCATAAAGCCAATATATTATAAAGCGGATTAATTGTTTAAAATCGTTTTCATCTTTTGTACCAATTTCGTTAATCTCTTTTAAACAAGAATAGTATTTCCCAACTAATCCAAATCTTAAAATTGAAATGGTCTTTTCTAGGAAAAAGTCAATGTCCGATTTCAATAAATCTAATGCTTTTGTAAACGATCCTTCAGCTATTCGACTAGCTACATGTGCTGCTTCTGGATCAATTTCAAAGAAATTGATCAGTATTTCCTCAATTTCAGAGCTGGACAAAGGAGAAAACTGAAATTCCTGGCATCTTGATCTGATAGTTTCGCGTAAATAATTTAATTTTGTTGTTGTTAAAATGAAATAGATGTTTTCCGGAGGTTCTTCTAAGTTTTTTAGTAATGCATTCTGAGCGGTTTCATTCATTAAATCTGCATTTGAGATGATAATCACTCTTTTTTGATCGATTTCTGTTTTAAGTATTAAATATTTTTGGATTTCCCTGATACTGTTAATTTTAATATCGTTTGCATTTGGAATTTCAAGTTCATAATATGGATTGGTTCCTTTTTTCCCCAACTCGCTTTTAATTTTTTCAAATTCTGTTATTGGAATCTTGTCCAGAGGACCGTCAGATTCAGTTTCATTTTTCCCTCTTGGCAAAGCACAAATGAATTTTATATTGGGGTTATCTATAAATTTCTCAAATTTGGAGGACTTATCTACTATAAATTGAGCAAATTGTATAGCAATAGAGTCCATCCCCAATCCCTCTTCACCATGAAAAATCAATGCATGGTGCAACGCTTTGCTCTTAGCTAGGTGAGTCAATGAACGTTGAATTTTTTCCTGTCCAATTGTATTATGCCACATCTTATCAATCAATAAAAAAGGCACCCAAAAAGTGCCTTAAATGTTTAGTATTTCAGATATTTAAATTTCATCTTCGTTATAGAAGAAATCTTCATCCGTTGGATAGTCAGGCCAAATATCTTCGATCGATTCATATGGCTCTTCAGAATCTTCCAACTCTTTTAGGTTTTCGATTACTTCTAAAGGTGTTCCAATTCTTTCACAATAATCAATTAGCTCATCTTTTGTGGCTGGCCACGGTGCATCATCCAAAAATGAGGCTAATTCAATAGTCCAAATCATAAAACAAAATCCTCAGTATTAATTATTAGCAAATAATTGTGAATCGTTAAAAAAGAAAAGTTCAGGATCAAGATTAACTCCATCATGTAAAACTTCATAGTGGAGATGCGGACCAGCTGAAAGACCTGTATTTCCAGTAAAGGCAATTAAGGTATTTCTAGTAACTTTTTGACCTTGTTTTGCTTTTGTTCTTGAAAGGTGTCCATATATCGTTCTATACCCAAAACCATGATCAATTTCCACACAGAGACCAAAACCATTTTTATTACCCACAAAATCGATTACCCCGCCACCCGAAGCATAAACTGGAGTTCCAACATTAGTAATAATATCCAATCCGTTGTGCATTCGGTTTACGTGTAAAATGGGATGTAAGCGCATCCCGAACCCATGATCCGCAAGAGAACCTGAACAAGGTTTTATTGCAGGAATATCTTTATACAGTTCTTCGTTTCTCTGTAAAGCCGATGAAATATCTTCAACATTCTGTTTTTCAAATTTAATTTTTGTTAAGAGTTTATCGACGAAAGAATCAACCGCTTTTAATCCATTTGTGCTGATACTGTTCTTAAAATCATAACTTAAATCGAATTCGCCGCCACCGACACCTAACTCATTCTCTTCTTTAGAGATAGCCGGTAGATTTGCAGCTATTCTTAGCTCATTGTTAACCTTTAATAGGCTATCAAGTTGGGTATTTACTTTTTGGTAATTGGTTATTAGTGATTCTATTTTTTGTTGAAAAGCTTGATCGGTTGGGAAATCTTTTTTCTTGGAAAATTCATTTAAAATTAAAAATCCAAGTGAAGAAATTATTATTAGAGATAGAAATACCAAAAGTGCTAGCTTTGATTTTAGCCCTTTGATTTCTCTGAAACTTAAATATTTGTAATTAAAATAGTATAATTTCTTCATAATTTGTATGCGAAAATAACCAAACGAATCCTCTTTGTCAAACTATTTTTCCTGAAAACCTAAAAAATATTTTATTCGAAATCATGCTCAAAATAATTCACCCCTCGTTCAGGATTTTCTTTACTTTTACTCAAAATTGCCTTCTCCAAACGTGACTTAAAGACTTCTGCAGCATCATATCCATAATGTTTTAAAAGATAATGCAGAGCAATAACTTCAGAAATTACTGTAATATTTTTTCCCGGAATTATTGGAAGTTTTACATAGGGAATCTCCACATCCAGGATTTTCTCTAAAGTTTCATCAAGTCCTGTTCGTGTGTAGGTGGAACTTTCATTCCATACTTCCAACTCGCAGATAACTTCCAATCTTTTTTGGTGGCGAATGGCCCTAACACCAAACATTTGTTGAATATCCAGAATCCCTAATCCCCGGATTTCCATAAAATGCTTTACAAGTGAGGTACCGGCTCCGATAAGAATCCCCTCACCCTTTTTTGTAAGAATTATAACATCATCCCCTACTAATCTATGACCTCTTTCAATTAAATCTAAGGCTACTTCACTCTTCCCTACTCCCGATTTTCCAATAAAAAGAATTCCTACACCATACACATCAACAAAAGACCCATGAATTGAAGCTCGTGGAGCGAATTGATCATCAAGAAAATCACTAATTAAATAGGTTAATTTTGTGGTTAAGAGTGTTGATGAAAATAGTGGAACATGATTTTCCTTGGCTAACTCAATCATCTCTGGAAAAGGTTGATTACCATCGGTAAGGATTATACACGGTATCGGGAATGCAAAGATTTTTTTTAGGGCTTTCATTCTCGTTACGTCAGAAAGATTTCTGAGATAGGTAACTTCAGTATTTCCAAAAATTTGAACGCGCTCGTACGAAAATAATTCAACAAACCCGGCTAACGCTAGGCCGGGTCTGTGTACGTTTTGATCTTTAATTTCACGGTTAAAACCACTCTCATCAGAATGCAATGTTAATTTGAATTTTAATTTTGCGTTCGTGTAAAAGAAATTCACATCAATTGATGGTTTTCTCGAGATAGCGTTTTTATCAATATTGATCATAATTAGTGAGATTTATTTTTTGTTTTAAGTTTTTCTAATTGGCGATGAATTTTTTCAACAGCTAGGACGGTCGATTTTTTATAATCATCCGAAACCTCACTCGCGGTAAGCACTTGTCCAGGGACTTTTACAAGGATCTCCGCAGTTTTGGTTGTGTCTTTGTTCGGTTGGTAACTTAAAATAACATCGATGTCTAATATGTTATCATAAAATTTATCGATCTTTGAAACTTCATCGGTGATGAATTCTTTAAGAGTTTCATGAGCTTTGAATTTGCGGGCGGTTATAGAGATATTCATGGCGAACTCCTTTTTATGATTTTGGATGTGCTTGTTTATAAACGCTCTTTAAGCGTTCTATACTCACTTGTGTATAAATCTGTGTAGTTGATAGATTTGAATGTCCAAGGATTTCCTTTACAGCGTTCAAATCTGCCCCATGGTTCAGCATATGTGTTGCAGAACTGTGTCTAAAAATATGTGGACTTTTCTTTTTTAAATCGGTTATGTTACTTAAATATTTATGGACGAACCGGTAAACATAATTCGATAAAATCCGCGCTCCATCAGCTTTTAAAAAGAAATATTCTTGATTTTTATCTGTTGATCGAACTTGCAAATAATCAGTAAGAATCAATTTTGATTCTTGTCCTAACGGAACAATTCGAGTTTTATTCCCTTTTCCAATTACTCTGATTGAAGAGGAAGAAAAATCAACATCCTTTAGTAATAAGCTGCAAGCTTCGGAGACACGTAACGAGCAACCGTATAATACTTCTATAATTGCAGCGTGTAACTTCTTTTCTTTGTGTTCTCCCATTGAAATATTTTGAAGGAGTACTAAATAAAGATTTTCCGGAACAACTTCCGGCAGTTTTCTTTTTATCTTTGGATTTTTTGTATAGGCGATTAAATTTTTTTCTATCAATTCTTTCTTAAAAGCATACGAAAAAAAACTTCTTACAGCTGTTAGTTTTCTTGATATCGACGATTTCTCAAGTTCTTTACCATTTAAGAAGACTAAATAATTCTTGATCGTTCGTTCGGTAATCATTTTTATATCAGTTTTGTTAAACGAACAACAAAAGGAATGGAACTGCTCCAAATCTTCTGAATAAGCTTTGATCGTCAAAGGGGAATATCCTTTAGTTGATTCTAATTCTTTCAAATATGATTGGATTATTTCCTTCATTTAAAATCTATTCAGTTTCTTCTGATTCGTTTTCACTTTCTTCAACAGTTTCATCTCCACAAACAGGGCATTTTAAATAGTTCCCTTTTTTTGCTGAGTATTTGTGTTCTAGATATGTCGAATCGCCATTAGGACACTCTTGAGCAATCGGTTTATTCCATGAAACGAAATCACAGTCAGGATACTTCGAGCAGCCATAAAATGCTTTATTTCTTTTTGATCGTCTTTCAACTATTTCACCTTCTTTACATTTTGGACAAGAAATTCCCAATGTTATGTTCTGGAGATAATCGCAATCAGGATATTTCTCACAACCTATAAATCTGCCGAATTTACCGTTTCTATAAATTGTACGGTTGCCGCATTTTGGGCACGATTCACCGGTGTATTCCGGTTCTCTTGAATCTTGTGAAAATTCTTTAAATGACTTAATGTTTTTACAATCTGGATAATTTGTACAAGCCAAATATTTTCCAAACCGGCTGAAACGAATAGCCATCTCGTTCCCGCATTTATCGCATAAGATTTTTTCTATTTTATCTTCAACTGTCGAGAGTGTCTCAGAAAAAGGTTTGTAAAAATCATTTAGAACGGAAACATATTCATTTTCACCTTGAGCTATCTGATCCAATTCCGATTCCATCTTTGCTGTAAAACTGACATCAAAAATATTAGGGAAATTTTGCACAAGAATTCCATTAATTTTTATTCCAAGATGCGTAGGCGCAAGTTTTCTTTCAGCAGCTGAGACATAATTTCTATCAACCACTGTACTAACGATCGAAGAATAAGTACTTGGTCTTCCAATCCCTTTGCTTTCTAATTCTTTAATCAAACTGCTTTCAGTGTATCGCGGTGGAGGTTTTGTAAAATGTTGTGTTTCTTTCAGATCATCTAAAATTAATTTATCCCCTTTTTCCATTCCGGCTGGAATAGTTTCATTCTTTGCCTCAGCTTTATCATCGGTTTCAGGATCGTATGTTTGTTCTTTAACCTCAACATACATTTGCATAAATCCACTGAATAACAAAGCTTGTCCGTAAGCTTTAAAAAGAAATTCATCGGCTGATATTTCAATAACCGTTGTTTCCAATTCAGCAGGTTTCATCTGTGAAGCGATAAATCTTTTCCAAATTAATTGATAGAGTTTGAATGATTTATCGTCTAAGAATTCTTTTACAATCTCTGGTGAGTACTGCATCGAGGTGGGTCTAATTGCTTCGTGTGCATCCTGAACATTCGCATTCTTTTTCTTGTCATAAAGATTTGCAGAAGCAGGGAGATAGTTTTCGCCAAAATTGTTTTTTATGTAATCTCGAGTTTCAACTAAAATATCTTCTGAAATTCTAGTTGAGTCGGTTCTCATGTAAGTAATTAGTCCAACTGTTCCTTCTTTTCCAAGATCAACACCTTCATACAATTTCTGTGCGATTCCCATCGTTTGTTTTGCTCGGAACCGCAGAGCTTTTGATGCTTCGGCTTGAAGTGTACTTGTAATAAATGGTGGTGATGGATTTCTCTTTGTATGTTTTTTTACAATGCGCGATATTTCAAAATTATTTTTTTGTTTAACCTCATTGTACAACTTAAGCGTATCAGCTTCGTTATTTAATAATACATGATGTTCAAGAAAATCCGCTAATTCTTTTTCGGTCATCGAAGCGTGAGGGGCAACTTTAATTTCTTTTCCTTTGATGCTGAAAAGTTTTGCTTTAAATATTTCTTTTGATGCGGTTTCAAAAAATCCCCAGATTGACCAGTATTCAATGGTTTTGAAATTTTCTATTTCAATTTCGCGTTCACAAATTAGACGAAGCGCAACCGACTGAACTCTTCCGGCAGATAAAGTTACACCGGCTTCTTGAATAACCGCTTTCCACAAAAAAGGACTTACTTTATAACCGATCAATCGATCCATAATTCTTCTTGCCCGTTGTGAAGCGACTAAAGTAGTGTCGATTGGACGTGGCGCTTGCATTCCTTTGAGCACACCGTTTTTGGTGATCTCGTTAAAAAGTACTCGGTGAACTTTATCTTTTTCTTTGAAATTGATAAAATCAGCAATATCCTGGGCAATGGCTTCACCCTCGCGGTCAGGATCGGTTGCGATATAAATGTTATCACTTTTTGATGAAAGACTTTTAATTTTTTTTAGGAGTTCACCTTTGCCGCGAATGGTTACAAATTGTGGTTGAAAAAGATTATCAACATCAATTCCCAATTTTGATTTTGGAAGGTTTTTTATGTGTCCCACCGTTGCTTCAACGTGGTAATTCCTACCAAGATATTTATTGATGGTTTTAGCTTTAGCAGGAGATTCAACAAGAACAAGATTTTTACTCATAATAGCTTAATTTATTTTATCTGAGAGATACAGAAGCTTTCTGCTTCCCGGTATTGATAATTTGTCAACGTCAATGATGGAATTTAAAATGAGAAAATTCATTTCGTCTTCAGTTAGCGGAAATTCCGGGAAGAAAAATATTTGCTCCATTATTCCATCAAGATCCGAATTAGTAAGTAATCCGATATTAAATAACTTTAGTATCCGATTATAGTTTTGTATTCCTATAATATGCATTTCATCCTCAGAAAATATTCTCATTCCTTTTGAAATCGAAGGATGGGAAATATGTCCGGTTTGATTCGCATTTATTTTGTCAATTATCCAACTGTAAGCAGTTGCAACAATCGTTTTGTCGTATTTTTTCTTTTTCAAAAGCTTAGACTCAACTTGTTCTAAAGATTTATCTTTTGCAAGTCCATCAAGCAATTTTGAAAGAACTTCAGCTAATCTATTTCTCATCTAGTATTCAATATCAAATAGTTTAATTTCTTCACAAAGGAAGATTCTTTTCTTTTCATTTTTAATTTATCATTTTTTTGTTGATCATCATAACCGACTAGGTGGAGTATTCCATGAATAATCAACCGAAGATATTCTTCTTTCCCCGTTGTATTAAAGCGTTTAGCGTTTTCAATGGCTTCATCGTACGAAATAATTATCTCACCATCCAAATCAGTATTACTTCCATTGTAATTAAAGGTTAGGATATCCGTAGTAAAATAATGATTAAGATATTTACCGTTTATTTCCAATATCTCTTTATTATTAACAAAGGAAACATTTACGCTGCTAATTGAAAAACTTAATTCTTTCGACAACTCAAGAATCACTTTTCTTACAATAGACTTCTTAAAATCTAATTTTTTCGGAATTAAGATAGCAATTTTTGTACTTGAAATATTCATGAATGATTATTTCATTTCACTCAGTGAGTCACTTGAGATTTTAGAGTATTCTTTATAACGCAATGCTGACTTTTTTAAATCGTCGATTTCAGATGTTGATAAATTTCTAATAACTTTGCATGGAACTCCAGCAACCAGGGTACCTTTCGGAACTACAAATTTTGGAGGAACTACGGCACCGGCGGCTACCACACTTCCCTCTTCGATTACGGCATAGTCTAAAACAACCGACCCCATACCAATTAAACAGAGATTGTTTACGGTACAGCCATGAAGTGTAACACTGTGTCCGATGGTAACATTATCACCAATTATTAATGGATTCGTTTCATTTGTTACGTGGAGCATTGAGCAATCCTGAACGTTTGTCATTTTACCGATTCTGATATAATTAACATCACCGCGAATAACCGTGTTATACCAAACGCTTGAACCTTCTCCGATTTTAACATCACCGATAATTTTTGCGCCTGAAGCAATGAAGACCGAATCATCGATATCCGGTAACTTGTCTTTATAAGGGAAAAATATTTTATCTTTAATTAATTGTTGTACTTTGGTGGAGTCCATCCCGGTCTTTTCCATGATTTTAATTCTAAACTAACATTTCCAATGATCACTTTCATTTTTGCAAGGATGGGAACCGCCGCTTTGTCGTTAGAGAACCAACCTTCGAAGCGTCCGGTTAATCCGTAAACACTTGTAAAATCAGTATCACCATCCAAATAAGTACAGGCAATGTCGTGATCAACTGCATCAATTGATATTTTATCAACTCGATCGTAAAAATTTATTTTTGTGTAAACTTTTTCTTCAGTTACAAAACAAGGAACTTTAACTGATTTGTTTTGACCATTATTCATGCGAGCATAATAGAAAATTGAAAGTCCGTCGTGATACATTTTCTCTGCAGTGGTTGTTGAATCAGTCCACAATTCCGAAGGTGAAACACTCCCCTTTTTAACCCGGAGTTTATGATTTTTGTAATCGAAATAATATTCTGTATACGTTGTAAATTCTTCTTTTCTAATCAATCCCTTGAAAAATTCGGAATAGTAATCGGTGTTTACTTTGCTCTCATAAATTTGATGCAGATTCACAAACGGAATACCCGAATATGAATCAATATGTGCAATAGCATTATAGACCGATTTCCCTTTATATTCTGTTTTATTGATAAGCCTTAATCGAACTTCACCGAGTTTAAGGAAAGAATAACTAACAACATAGGTAATGTCCTCACCAACCATCAATTCCTTTTCAGAAACAATTGGAACTAAAAATGTTAATCGTTCAGGTTTGTACGTAAAACCCGATTGTAACATAATCACACAGATAAGGACAAAAAGCCAAATAGGATATTTCATCTCTATTTTATATTTGCTAATTCTTTTGCTTTACCAAAAAGAGATAATGCTTTCTTTACTTGTTTATCCATTGGAATCAATGTTGAATACCAGCCTTCATTTTTCCAATAGTTTCTCGCAATTGTTGCTTTCAGTCTTGCTTTGATGTAGTCTTTCTCTGCATCATAATCTTTTTCAACAAATTTTACATCCTTACCTTTTGCAAATTCGATAAAAGCTTGCATGTCTGCATCAGAAAGATCAAACGAAGAAATGTATGTAGCTAGATTATCGTTTGTAGTTTTCTTTATCGAAGCACCATGCAAATCGATATAATTTAATGCGAAAAGGTAAAAAGTATTTTTTCTGATAAGATTAGCAGAATAGTCGGTTAACTTTTCTGATTTTACAAAAAAGTCGGGAGATATTCCGCCACCGCCGTAAACAATCCTTCCTTTACCGGTTTTAAATTTTGGGCGTAAAGAATCATTTTCCGTCTTGTGGTCTAGATTTTCGCCGTCATTTTCATCTTGTCTATCCATCGTTTCCATGTAATAATCTTTTTTATCTTTGTCTTTATACTTCCGTTGGATCAATCTTCCGGAAGGAGTAAAGTAATCCGATATTGTTAAGCGGAGAGAACTTCCATCACTTAAAGGAAATTGCCGTTGTACTAAACCTTTCCCAAATGTTGTTTCGCCAACTACTAAACCTCGATCCCAATCTTGTACTGCACCGGATACAATTTCGCTTGCAGATGCGCTTCCACGATTAACCAAAATAATTAGCGGAATCTTTTCATACTGTGAAGTTACCGAAGCATAAAAATCTTCATCGAATTCTTTTCTTCTTCCACGAGTGTAGACAATTTTCTTTTCACCATCAATGAAAAGATCTGCAATTTGGAATGCTTGGTTTAAATAACCACCTGGATTATTTCTAAGATCAAGAATTAATTGTTTCATCCCTTTATTGTTCAAATCATCAAGGGCTGATTGTAACTCATCTGTAGTCTTTTCCGCAAATCGACTGACACTTACATACCCGGTCTGTTTATCAAGCATAATGTGAGTATCAACGGAGAATAACGGTATTTTATCACGTGTGATTTCGTATTCCATCGGATCTTTTACTCCAACTCGTAAAATTAGAACCCTAACTTTTGAACCAGCTTTACCGCGTAATTTTTTTCTTACATCGTCGTTGGTTATTCCGATACAATCTTTATCATCAATTTTTACAATTCTGTCTCCAGCCAAAATTCCCAATTGTTCGCTTGGTCCACCGGTGATTGGTGAAACAACCGTCAGTGTATCGTTCACAACTTGAAATTCAATTCCGACACCTTCAAAATCACCTCGGAATTCTTCTTCTACCGCCGTCATCTGCTTCGCCGGTATATAAACTGAATGAGGATCAAGTTCGTTCAACATCCCGTTGATGGCAGATTCAACAAGCTTTTGCGTATCAACATCCTCCACATAATATTTTTGCGTTAATGTCAATACATCGTTGAACTTCCGGATATTCTCAAAGAGATTATCTCCTGCAAGAGCTTTTTGGATCTGTGTCCCCAGCAGGATTCCCGAAGTTAAAATAATAACCATTAGCGGGATTCTATATTTTTTATAATTCATTTTTAACCTTGCTTAAATTTTTACTTGTAATGATAAAATTGAAGTTACATAAAAATCACTAGACTGAAGTAAATCAAACTGTTGCGGATAATTTGTGTAAATCGTCTGCATTTTTAATTTAATTTCATTATAAGGTTCATAACTTACATCAAAATCCATTTTACGGAATATTTGTTTTACACCATCTAAAAACTTTACATTATCGGCATCCCCATTTCGGTGCCCAACAAGGTAATCACCACCAACGTTTTTAATGATGTTTCCTTGCTCATCTAGAAAGTTTGCTCCATGCACCGTGTAACTGACAGAAAAAGACGCTTCAAAACGGTGTGATAATCTATAATTTATTTTTGAAAAGAACAATTCACTATTTGGTGCAAGAACGGAAGAAAGGCCATACCCGAAATTTGTAAAATTGTTATTTGGTAAACGATGCGTGAAGACGTATGGTTCAACCCGAGTGTATTCAAAATGGAAATCGATTGGTATAAAATGATAGAGATTGTAAGTAGACAATCCAAAATTCCATAAAGTTTGATTTCCGAACCATCCGGTTCCAACTTTTCCGTAATTAATGTCGTCAAGTAATAACATCGCAAAAAGTTTCAGCCCTTTTACCGATCGATTTTCAAGATCAAAAAAGATCATCGCATTGTCACGATCTCTATTATTATGTTCAACTGATTTATAAAAATTGAAGGGGTTGATGTACGAAAACTCCATCGGACGATCACCATAAATAACTATTTCTCCAGCACCGAGTGTAACATTATCAGTTAATTTAAATCCCAGCCGGTGATAAGCCATATATTTTTCTTTCAGCACATTAACTCCACCCGTTATTGTGTCACCAGCGTAGGAACTCTGTCCAAGCATTTTTCCGTGAAATGAGAAGAAAGAAAATATTCCGTAATTAAATTGAAGCTGTAAATAATCAAACTTTGGACTTTCATCAGAGAGAATCGTTTTGTTCTCACCATATCCAAGCAAAAGTCTGTCTCTGCCAAATTTCAAATTAATCCAATCAAAATCAAGCGATAGATGACCTTCGTTATCATCAAAAAAAGTTTGTTCTGGTGATTCGTTAAACTTAAAATTATACTGCAATTCTTTTTTCTGTAGAGCTGCCCATTTACTTCCCATCGAAAATCCGTTTGAACCTTGTATGTAAAAGCCGAATGTATTCATCAAAGTACCACGAATAATTCCACCAGCACTAAGTAATTTACCGGTTAAGTTACTTAAATAAGCTTGATTATTATAAATGAAATCCCCATCCGCAGTTAAGTTTATAAATAAATTTCCATTCTTACTCGTATCAAAATAGAAGAATCTTTCATGTTGGGAAAAAACATCATATCCGTTGTAGTCGCCATCTACTAAAGACTGAAAGGTGGATTCTCTTAGAATGCCTAAATCTCCGACCCAATCAACATCTGGTTCAACAAGTTCCAAACTAAATTCACCTTTAAGATCATCCAAAATATTATTATCTATTGGGTTAAGAAAGGCTTTGTTTTTTTTAACTTCTACTAAATATTTGGCTAAAGATTTTCGTGTTTTAGGTTTTTGGAATGAGTCGTAATCTTTTATAAAGTGAAGTGCATCCATTCTTTCAAGAAAAGAATAAACCGGATTTGCAATTGGGACATATTCGGCTTGCGAGAATATAAAAACCGGCATCGACAAGAAAAGTATCAGAAATATTTTTTTCAACGGACTTCTTCCCATTCTCTTGAAATTGATTTGTTTCTTAGTACAATCGAACTTGAATTTTTGAGCCACATCATTGAAACGGTGAAGTAGCCAAACCGTCGAAATCTTCTTGGCGATTCATACACTAATAATTCATCTGTAAGCATAAGTTTACCGATCTTTTTTATTCTTTTGAAAAGATCAAAATCTTCTCCGGCAGCTAACTTTTCATCATATCCGCCGAGTTTGGTAAAAATATCTTTTCTTATTATTTGGCATTCTCCCCGTCCGTTTCCCATTCCAATGAAATTTAACATGCGAAAATAATAATAATAAAATCCATGGTAGAGTTTATCTGAGAATATTTCTTCTTCCGGAAATACTTTTACGTGTCCTCCAACGGCAAGGTAGGAAGATTTATAAACATTCTCTTCTAAAAAATTAAAAAACTTTTTAACATTAGCAAGTCGCACGTCCGCATTAAAAAAAATCAACCACTCACCGTGCGCTTTATTTCCTCCTTTATTTCTACCGGCAGAAATGTTCTCTTTTATCGGTGATTCGTGTTTTATAAAATAGCAACTATAACGCTCGGCAATTTGTTGAGTGTTGTCCCTACTTCCACCGTCTGAAATAATGATTTCGTAGTCATCTCTCTTTAAAGGAATTTCTTCTGTAAGTTGTTTCAACAATTGCGGCAAAAGTTTTTCCTCATTAAGTGTGGGAATAATTATACTATACTTCAAAACTCACCTAATATGTCAGACCGAAGAAAACAACTTTATTAGTTAAACGGATTCCCGGCATCGGTAAATGAATGTAGTTGAAAGTATTTTTTACAAACTGCCAGTACTTTCCGTAGAGTGGAAGTGTTTCTACATCGTAATCAAGTGCTAAATAAAAATCACGTTGTCCGCCGCCACTTCCGTCAAGATTTTTTACTCCCATTCCAACTGCAATACAAAGAAATTCCGGCCAATACTCGGCAACTTTTTGTGGTAACAAGTTTTTCATCCGGATCGACATCCAAAATTTTTGCCCAGCGTAATCATCAATGATAATGTGGGTCTGCCCACTCTTTGGATCTCGTTTTGTTAAATCGGCAGGATAATAACTGAATTTAAATTTGAAATTGTTTAAATACGGATAGTAATATTGAAGGATAGGATATGATGCACCTAAAAAATCGCTTGTTGCGTCACCAGGACTAAAACCCCATTGTGGTCCAAAACCGTCCTGAACTTCAACAAATAATTGGAATGAAAATGCGAGACCTGACGCTATCCATGTGTTAGCTTCTGCTTGAACGTTTGCCCCTTCTAGACTTGCGGAAAAAGCATGAGCGATAATACCAGTGCCGTAAAAATGGCCGACCTTATCAATCCAGAGTGCGTAGTTCCAATCGTTTATCACTCGGAACTTTGATCTTTGATCTTTCCACCAGGCATTTTGTTGATAAACCATAATTCCGTAAGCACTACCGAGCACTCCAATTCCAATGCCGCCCAACAAGGTGTAGTTAACCTCAGTAGCTAGTGGATCAACCATTGGTGGTAACTCGGTAATTGGATTTAGCGAAATATTTCTTTTATCAAGTTGGAATGATCTGGTTTCCAATTGAAAAGCGTTTGGAATTGAATCACCTATTTGCGCAACATTAACACTTAACGGAAGTAGAACCATTAAGCAAAGGAATCTAAAAGAATTCAGCATTTAATTACTATTTCTCAGGTTTCATTTGGGGGAAGAATAAAACATCCCGAATTGAAATCTGGTTTGTAAGCAACATTACTAAGCGATCAATCCCAACACCTAGTCCAGCCGTTGGGGGCATGCCGTATTCAAGTGCGCGGACAAAATCCTCGTCATACGTTTGAGCTTCATCATCGCCTGCTTCCCGTGCTTTTACTTGCTCTTCAAATCGTTCTTTCTGATCAATCGGATCATTTAATTCACTAAATGCGTTGCAAATTTCTTTTCCAGCAACAAATCCTTCAAATCTTTCTACAAGTCCAGGTATTGATCGATGTTTTTTAGCGAGAGGAGAAGTTTCAACCGGATAATCAATTAAGAATGTAGGTTGAATGAGAGAATCTTGTATCAACACTTCAAAAATTCCATCAATAATTTTTCCGCGGCTTTCTTTCCCAGTTATTTCAACGCCATATTTTTTTGCAGCCGCAGTTAAAGAGGCATCATCAATAGAGAGAACATCAATTCCTGTTTTATCTTTAATTGAATTTACCATCGAAACCCGGTTCCAAGGTGGTTTAAAATCAATCACTTTGTCTTCAAACTGAAATTCTGTTTTTCCGAAGACATTTAAACACAATTCAGAAATCATCGTTTCAACAAACTGCATCATCCATTCGTAATCTTTATAAGCTACGTAAACTTCCATCATGGTGAATTCAGGATTATGGGTTTTATCCATTCCTTCATTTCGGAAATCTTTTGATATTTCGTATACACCATCAAAACCACCGACGATCAAACGCTTGAGATAAAGCTCATCAGCAATGCGAAGAAATAATGGAATGTCTAGCGCGTTATGGTGTGTAACAAAAGGACGAGCTGAAGCACCGCCATAAAGACCTTGCAGCACCGGTGTTTCAACTTCAAGAATATTTTGTTTGTCAAGAAAAGCACGTATGAAAGAAATAATTTTGCTTCTTTGGATGAAGACATCTTTCACCTCCGGATTTACGATGAGATCAACGTAACGTTGTCTGTAGCGCATTTCTTTATCGGAAAATTGATCATGCACGGTTTTGTTTCCATTTTCATCAATAACTTCTTTTGCAATCGGAATCGGTCGAAGTGATTTTGTTAAAAGTACAAGTTCCTTACAATGAACGGAAATTTCTCCGGTTCTGGTTTTGAAAACAAATCCTTTAACGCCAATAATATCGCCAATATCAAAGAGTTTGAAGTTATCATATGCTTCCGTTATTTCATCTCGTTTAAGATAAATCTGAATTCTTCCTTTAACATCTTGGATAGTTGCGAATGAAGCTTTTCCCATTCTTCGGATAGCCATAATTCTTCCCGAAACAGCTACATTCTTTTCTACACCTTCTTCAAAAGAATTTTTTATTTCAGTTGAATAATCAGTTCTATCAAAACTGTACGCGAATGGATTAACACCCTTAGCTTTTAGTTCGCTTAATTCTTCAAATCTTCTTTTGATAAGTTCATTTATATCTTCAATAATAGGTTGATCCATTTTTTCTCCGTTATTTCCTTTTAAAATTAGCGATGCGAATACAAACTAGATCTTGCAAATTGTCTGCAAGCACTACGGGAACAGTAAAATTGTTTGCGATAATTGTAAACACGACAGGTTCTTTATCACCGCTAAAAATATAACCTGAAATGCTTCTTACTCCATTTATATATCCGGTTTTTGCCCTTACGTTATTTTGAGCTCTAGTTTTTCTCATTCTATTTGCAAGTGTTCCGTCAACTCCTCCGACAGGTAGCGAGTTGTAGTAATAGGTAAAGACTTCACTTTTGTACATGTAATTCAGTAAAACCGATATTTGTGTTGGTGAGATTAAATTTAATCTTGATAAACCCGAACCATCAACAATTTCCATATTATCTGTGTTTATTCCGATGTCATTTAGCATGATTTTTATGGCGTCTATTCCGCGGCTAGCACTTCCATATCCTCGCTTTTCATAACCTATGGTTTTGAGAAGTTGTTCCGCATAAAAATTTTGACTGTTCTTATTTAATACTTTTATAATATCTTTTAAAAAAACCGAATGATGCGTGAAAAGAAGTTTTGCATTTGTATAATCCGCTACATTCGTAACTTCATCTAAGTCAGAGGCAAAACCAGTAACCGTAATACCTTTCTGTTCCAAAATTGTTTTGAGAGTGACTACAAAATATTGAGTCGGATTATTTATGGTGGCAAAAACTTTTACCGAATCACCTTTTTCTCTGATTGAACCATAAACCGAAATTATATTGGTTCCCCTCTCACGAAATACTTTTATATTGGTTACAGAATCTTTACCAACCGTGTTTACCTTGTTGATTATAATGGCATATTTTGATTCGGGAGTTATGGTTAATCCTGCTTGTTCTCCAGCTAAAGTTGGTTTTACTAAAATATCGATGCAATTATCGTTGAATGAAAGCGCGCCTGAAGGAGCTGCAAACCAGTCGGACTCATAATCCCATGCCCAGCCTTCACCAAGACTCACATCGTCAAACGAATTGTCGTCTCCTAAAATATTTCCTCTTATTTCATCAATGCCAAGTGCCAGTAAGGTATCCGCCCAGTCACGAAATATTTTAGTCATATCGTCATTATTAAACCGACCTGAAATGGTTGGGTCTCCAAAACCTCTGATAATCAAATCGCCATTCAGTATAGAGCCGTCAAGTTTACCTGATGAATAAATTTCAGTTTTGAAGCGATACATTGGACCAAGTAAGAGCAAACCCGCGGCACTTGTAATCAACTTTTGATTTGATGCCGGCATGACAAGTTTGTTCTCATTCTTTTTGTAAAAATACTCACCCGTAACTAATGATTGGATTGAAACTCCCCAAACCGCGTTTGTAAAATTCGGATCGCTAAAAATATCATCAATTTGTGCTGCAAATTCCGGGATAGTATTTATTGAATACTTTGGAACAGTGTCAAGTCTTGCTTCTTGAGCAAAACTTGTTGAGAATAAAAGAACAGCAAAGATAAAAAATATTTTAATGTTTAATCTCATACTCTTTATATACCTCCTCAATTTCACTTTCTCTTACTATTCTGTAAGCGCCAATCGGAATTTTTTTATGGGTGAATGGTCCATACCCGGTTCGATCCAATGCGTTTACAAAATATCCGGCAGCTGCAAACATTTTTTTAACAAAATGATTTCTTCCCTCAACCGTTACAACTTTTACTAATGTTGGATCTTTCTTTTGGATTTCAATTGAAACAAATTTTCCTTTTTTCCCATCTATATAAAATCCCTTCAGAAATTTTGGTTCATCTTCAAGCTTTAAAGGTTTGTTGATTCTCGCTTCATATTCACGAGGTATTTTACTTTTGGGATGCGCTAAAAAGTTAGTAAAATCTCCATCATTTGTAAGTAAAAGTACCCCGGTTGTATTATAATCTAAACGGCCGATCGGGAAAATATTTTCTTTGGTATCGATCAATTCAACAACGGTTTTTCTTCCCTTCTCATCATTTGTAGAGGTTATGTATCCTTTTGGTTTATTTAAGAGAAAATAGAGCAACTTTTTGGCTCTTATCGTTTCACCATCCAACGCAACTTTATCTTTTGTAGGATTAATAACACATGAAAGCGTGGTGATTGTTTTCCCGTTTACAGAAACTCTTCCTTGAAGAATAAATTCCTCGGTTTTTCTGCGAGATGCGATTCCACAATCACTAAGATATTTATTCAGTCTGATCTGTTGCATCATTCTCATCCTCTAATTCTTGTTCCAATTCGCGCTCGGCGGATTCTTCGATTGCATTCATCATAATTTTTCTTTTTTGATCGAGGAAATCTTCGTCTTGCATAATTTCTTCAATTTCTCTCGGTTTAGGTAGATCGGTCAACTTATTTAGTCCGAAATATTTTAAGAATTCATCGGTAGTTCCATACAACAATGGTCGACCAACTGTCTCTGCCCGCCCCGTAATCGCTATTAAGCTTTTTTCTAATAAGGTATTCATAATATAATCAGCGTTCACTCCTCGGATCATTTCAATTTCCGGTTTCGTGATCGGCTGTTTGTACGCAATAATAGCAAGAGTCTCAAGAGCCGATTGGCTTAATCTTCTTTTACTCTTCTCGTTAGAAAGATATCCGATATATTTAGAAAATTCTTGTTTGGTGGAGAACGAGTAACCTCCGGCAATTTTCATAATTCTAAATGGTCGTTCTTCTTGTTCTAATTGCGTGTTAATTGAAGAAACGGTCTCTTCTATTTCATCAGCCGTTATTTCAATTTCGTCCCCATCGATCCCTTTTATGGCTCTTATAATTTCCTCTATTTTAAGTGGTTCATCCGAGGAAAAAATCAGAGCTTCAATAATCGATTTATAAATATTATCCATTTTTAATAATTCCGTAAACTGTAAAATCGTTCGAAGAGGATGATTCTTTAATTCCGATCTGTCCCATTTTTGTTAGTTCCAACAAAGCTATAAAAGTAACAACGATTCGTATTCTTTCATGCATATCATGAATCATCTGTAAAAATGATATTTCTTTCCCTAAGCTCACCATTTCTAAAATGAAAACAATTTGCTCATCAATTGAAACAGAAACTTTTTTTATTTCGTGAACGAATTCTTTTTTTACATTGTCCAACGCCTTGCGGAAAGCTTTAGCAAGATCGTAAACCGTGATATTTTTTAGAAGCACATCAAGTTCGGGCGGTGCCTCTTTTGGATCAAGATCGTAATATCCACGATAGCTGATTTTTCTTTGAGCAGTTTCAAAGAATCCCAACTCGTCCGACATTTCTTTATATCGTTTGTATTCTAATAATGCTTTGACCAAATCTGCGCGAGGATCAATCTCTTCTCCTTTTTCGTCGATTTCTTTTGGCAGAAGCATTCGAACTTTAATATGCATTAATGTTGAAGCCATCAAAATAAAGTCACCTGCAACTTCAAGATCAAGCATTTTTATAAGGTTTACGTAATCCAAAAATTCTTTTGTGATGTAAGAAATTGGAATGTCGTAGATATTCAATTCATCTCTTTTAATGAAAAAGAGAAGTAAATCAAGTGGACCTTCAAAATGACTTAATTTAATTTTGAACAAGGTTTATCCTAATTTCATTTTTTCACGAACTTCTTGCATTGTTGCAAAAGCAACTTTTTTAGCACGAGTTTCTCCGTCAGCTAAAATATTTTTAACATCATATATATGAGCTTCGTAATATTTTCTTTTCTCCAAAATTGGTGCAATAAAATTGGAAATGTTGGCTGAACATTTCATTTTACAATCAACACACCCTAAAGTGCCGCTTCTACAACCGGCTTCAATTTCAGGTATTTCACTAGGCGTAAATTTTTTATGATAAGAGAATACAAGACAAACTTCAGGTCTTCCTGGGTCATTTTTCCTCATTTTTTGCGGATCGGTTTTGGCTTTTTTTAACTTTGATTTTATCGTCTCTTCATCATCAGAAAGAAGAATTGTGTTCCCAAGTGATTTGCTCATTTTGGCATCACCATCTAAACCTGAAAGCCGGGCAAATGCTGTCAATTTCGGTTCGGGCTCCGGGAAAACCTCTCCATACTGATTATTAAATTTTCGCGCTATCTCTCTTGTAATTTCAATATGAGGGACTTGATCTTCACCAACAGGGACAAGATTGCCTTTATATAACAGAATATCTGCAGCTTGTAAAACTGGATACCCTAAATGTCCATATATTACATTTTCAATGTTCAAATCTCTAACTTGATCTTTTACCGTAGGATTTCTTTCAAGACGGTTAACTGTTACAAGCATCGAGAAAATTAAGTGAAGTTCTGTATGTTCCTTTATTTGCGATTGACGAAACATTGGACTTTTCTGAGGATCAAGTCCTGAAGCTAACCAGTCAATCAACATTTCTATTGAATCCTGATAGATCGAATCTGAATTAAGATTAGTAGTTAAAACATGATAATCAGCGATGAGATGATAATTATCATATTCTTGCTGAAGACTGATCCAATTTTCTAAAGCGCCAACATAATGTCCAATGTGTAATTTTCCAGTTGGGCGCATCCCGCTTAAAATTCTTTTCTTTTTGCTTTCCACTTTAATTTATCAACTTTCTTCGTTTACTTTTTAATCCATGTACATGTATTGTTTCCATGAATCGTCCAGTTTTCGCACTGAATTCTTTATAAAAAGAATATGGCTAGGAGTGAACGGTTTAATCAATAATTTCATGTGAGCATCATGAGGTGAACGATCACCTTTTTTGTTGTTACAGACAGTGCAAGCTGCTACCAAATTATCCCAACTGTCTGCTCCACCTTTTGCTCTGGGAACGATATGATCGATTGTTAATGGTATATCACTTCTACCACAGTAACCACACTTAAACTCATCTCTTCGTAAAATATTTTTGCGTGTTAGAACCACCTTTTTGTACGGCACAGAGATATAATTAGCTAGGCGTATAACACTTGGCCAGGGAAAAGTCTGTTGAATGGTTCGCACAGATTTTTTCTGGTCTCTGGAAACTATTTCTGCTTTTCCTAGTAAAAGTAGAATTAACGCCTTTTTTATATTGCAAATGGTTAACGGTTCATAACTTTGATTAAGCACCAGCACTTTTGCATTTAACTTTCCGTTTGTACGTTTTGAGGGCTCGAAGACTTCCTCCCGTAATTCGGGTTATTAATATATCTTACTTTTCTTGCAAATATAATTAAAAGGAAAAGTTTATGCTAATAATTAGGTATGAGTGGATATTTTATAAGTCCCAAGCAATAATTCTCAATTTTGTGATACAATTTTTGTCCCATACTTGGTAATAATTAGTGAACCAAATCATTGAGCAACATTTTTTAAAGTACCATATTGCTCACTTAATCACTTCTTTTCGTTTTTATTTATCCCAAGAAGAAAGTAAATTTGGTTATCAAAATATGGAGAGAGAACTCATGTACAAGAAATTACTGTATTTGGTTATTATTTTTTCTAATATTTGTTTAAATGCGCAAAGTTTTAGAACGGAATCTATTGACGGCGTTAATAGTTTTAACATATCCAACGAAAGACTTACAACCACAAATGGGTCGTCACTTTACGGCTATGTAACGTGGGATAAAGATTATCTCTATGTTGCGTATTCCGGTAATTCTCCAAATGGTTCAGTTACTGATAATAATCGAGTTTTTCATATTTACATCGATACCGACCCACAAAAATTTGCCACAAGCGGTACTGGAACAACCTTTTCAGATGCTTGGGCATGGAATCCCACTCTCCCCTTCACTGCTAACTATCATTATGCTTTCAAAACAGCTGACAATTCTGAATATAAAAAGATTTATAGTGGCTCGAGCTGGACAAATACAACAATAACAACACAAAATTATAAAGCCACAGGTTACTGGGAATTAAAGATTAAATTAAGTGATATCGGGTCACCGAAACAAATTAATTTAATTAGCTATGTTGAGGAAGATTGGTCTGGTGGATATATTAACGGAGGTATCCCTTCTAATCTTTTTTCAAACACAACTTCGCAAGGAGCGATTACATTTAATAATCATTATCTAAATTATTATTTAAATGATCAAGTAAATCCGAATGCAACTTATAATTTGGATAATTATTCCTGGCAGATTCGTTTGAAAGTTACTTCCACAAGTTTGACCGATTCTTCAGCAATTGCTGGAATGGCAGTAAATGCTAATGACAATTACGATTCGGGTGTTGATCTTCCGAAACCCCCTTCAACGCCAAGTAATTATCTCTCAATCTATTTCCCACATGAAGCTTGGTCTTCACTAGGACCAAAATATGCGCGTGATTTTAAACTTTCTAAATCACTTGATAGTACCACATCTTCTTGGGATGTTTCCATTGCATCTGATCTTGTTAGTCAAACGATCACGGTATCTGCTTCCTCATTTGATTTTGTTCCATCAAATTATGCTATTTCGCTTTACGATATTGCCAACGATTCAACACACAATCTCAGAACTTCAAATTATCAATTCAATTCTGGTTCGTCATCTGCTACACATTATTTTCGTTTAATTGTTGGCAATTCACTTTCATCTCCAAACATCAGTGCGAATGTTGCATCACTTAATTATGGAAGTATGAAAACAGACAAAGATTCAATTCAGAATGTTGTGATAACTAATATTGGGGATTCAGCTCTTGTTGTTTCAAATATTATTTCTACACATGGTTTTTATACTTTTACCGGAGGAACTACTTACACGATCAATAAAAATAACTCTGTGACTATTCCGGTAAAATTCAGTCCGCGAGCTTCAGGTTTATTTGAAGGGAAGCTTTTAATACTCTGCAACGATCCTGATACCGATACTCTCGAAGTTGTTTTAAGCGGAACCGGAGTAACGCTTCAACCGATAATATCCGTTAATTCTTCTTCGCTCGACTTTGGATCTGTAAAAATTGCTTATGATACTACTCTTACTTTTAAAATTTACAACACCGGTGATACCACACTTACTGTTTCAGCTTTAACCTCCTCAAGTGGAAATTATACTGTAAATACCTCAGTTCCTTTTTCAATCAGTGTAAATGATTCTGCTACTGTCTCGGTAACCTTTACTCCGGACGAAATTAAATCTTACAGTGATTCAATCTCTATTACAAATACTGATCCTATAAACAATCCTCTGAAAGTCTATTTAACGGGAAGTGGAATTGAATCGGTGCTTCAAAAAGATTTTACAGCCGGATGGAATCTCATCTCAATACCTGTAATACCAAATGATCAAAATACCAGTGCGGTTATTGGCGACGATGCTGCTAACTTTTTCCTATATGAATACAAGAATGGAGAATATTCTTCTTCAGTAACTGTTGAAAGAAATAAAGGTTACTGGTTTGGAATTGAAACTAACACAACGGTTGATGTCACCGGGAAACCGAGAATTTCGGATGACACTCTTTCAATCTCGGCCGGTTGGAATTTGGTGGGTTCTCCATTTTTAAAGAAATATCCTAAAGCCGCCGTAAAATATTCTAAAAATGGAGTAACTGTTTCAGCAGATTCAGCTGTCCAACTGGGATGGATACAAAACTCTTTTTACAATTATAACACAACATCATCTGCGTACGAATCCGCAGATACATTATCTCTTTGGAGTGGTTACTGGTTGGCAGCTTTAACTGACGGAGTTAAATCGATATATTTGAAAAATAGTCAAACTGGTTCTTTACCGAAAAAATCAACTGCAAATGAAGCAAGTAATAATTCCTGGGCAGTTTCTATATCTGCATTCTTAAATGGAATGAAAGACAATCTTTTATCATTTGGGCAAAGTGATTTTGCAACGGATGCTTTTGATGCAAAATATGATTTTGTAAAACCCCCAAAATCTCCTATAGCATCTGTTGAAACATATTTTGAAAATACAAATTGGAATTCTTACTTCAACAAATACGCAAGTGATGTAAAAAAATCTTCTCTCAATAAAGATGCTCAATGGTCGTTCAATATTGCAACATTGCAGAATGGAACTATGACGTTAGACTGGAAAGATATTTTAACTCAGATTCCTACCGAAGTGCAAAAACAGTTTGCAGTGATTGGTTTATCAACAAATGACATTCCGGAATTTCAGGCTGTTGAAATGTTGAAACAATTTACAGTTTCGGTGCCAGTTGAGAAAGATAAGATATATAAATTCAACATTAATGCGTCTATAACTGATATATCTCAGGAAGATTTACAACCTAAAGAATTTGGATTAAATCAAAATTATCCAAATCCGTTTAATCCGGTTACTGCTATAAGTTATACAGTAGCATTCACACAGCATGTTCAATTAAAAGTTTACGATCTCATTGGAAATGAAATTGCGGTTCTAGTTAATGAAACTAAATCACCAGGTAGATATACTCTTGAATTTTCCTCTACCAATTTAGCAAGTGGAACGTATTTTTACCGGTTGCAATCAGGAGATTTTGTTCAAACAAAGAAGATGATCATCCTCAAGTAAGATTCGTTTGGTTGAGGCAGTAGAACTGATTTTCTACTGATATGTTGCATGCATTTAGGAATTCTTATGAAGCAACGTTTCAAAAGCGAAAAATTATTTATCATGCTGTTGATCTTGCTCCTATTAATATTCTGGACTATTTTTTAATGGAGACGTTCAGAAGGATGGTTCCATTCATACCTTTAGAACAAACCAGATAAAAATGGCAATTATTTTCGGTAAATATTTAGTTGAAAGATTGATATAAAAAAATAAATGACCTGATAGCCAGAGATTGTATGAATGAAAGATGTATTATTTGTGATTCAGAATTACGACATAGTGGGATCTTCATTTGTGAGCACCATACAAATGTGTTAAACAATTTTTTAGAGAAAAGTATCAGTGAAAAAATAATTAAAAATCCTACATTCAAAAATCATTGCATGATTTGTGGTGAATGGGAAAATAAAATAATAATTAACCACCCTCATTGGAATTTTGTTTGTACAATATGTTTTAATACTGCTAATGATTTTTATAAATCATTATTTTAGATAAGACGTTCGGAAGAACATCTCTATACTTTTAACAAGGAAGATAAACTCTAAAGACGGATCCTTTTGTAAATTCACTTTCCACCTCAATCCTCCCACCATATGAGTCAACGATCCTTTTTACAATTGATAAACCAAGTCCCGTACCGCTAATCTTCCTTGTCCTATCATTTTTTGCTCGGAAAAACTCCTGAAATAATTTTTCCTTTTCTTCCGGTTTCATTCCGATTCCTGTATCTCTTATTTCCACAAAATTATAATTGCAGGATTGTTTCAAGTTAATATGTATTTCTCCCCCATTTTTATTGTACTTGATCGCATTGCTTATGAGATTTGTAAATAATCTGGTTATCTCCTCCACATCTGCGTTGATAGGTTGACATTTATTGTACTCTGAAATTAAAACTATTTTCTTATCATTTATTTCATGTTGAAATAATTCAACAGTTGATTCGAGAACCCTTTGTAGGTTTATCTCTTTTATTTCGCGGTGAATTGTTTTCATTTCCATTTTGGAAATATCAAGTAAGTCGTTTACCAATTTCAATAAGGAATCAAGACGAATTTGTGATCTTTCAATAAAGGTATTTTTTTGTTCATCGGGAATTGCAACAGTTTTATCATTCATTAATTTAAGAAAACCGTACACGGCTGCAATCGGAGCTTTTAATTCATGTGAAACCATCGATACGAACTGTGATTTCAACAATTCTATCTTTTTCAACTCGGTAATGTTTTTCATTACAACTACAACACCGGCAAGTGTTCCGTCTGGATGTGGAACCGGTGATGAAGTAGCTTCAACAAATAAACGTTCGTGTCCCATTAATTCAACCTGGACACTGAATGATTTACATTGATAGTTATCAGCATCTAAAAGATTTTTAATAAGTTGAGCGATCTCGGGATGAAGTTTATCAATGATATACTGTTCAAGTTGTATTATATCAAGTTGTAGATATTTAAGTACGCTGGGATTGTACAAAACTGCTTCGCCAGCAGAATTAACAACGAGTAATCCGTCGCTAATTGAATTTATAATTGTATTGAGCCGCGTTTTTTCAAATGCTACTTCAAGTAATCTTGCTTCACGTTCGGCTTTCCATTTTTCAGATTCAACTAAAAGTATACGTCGGTCGTAACCTTTTTTAAATTGAAGAAGAAGTTCTTCGGGAAGAAATGGTTTTGGTATATAACTGAAAGCTCCGATTTTTGTTGATTCGATTGCCGTATCATAGCTGGCATACGCGGTTGTAATAAAACAGATTGAAGTTGGATGTACTTTCGTTATCTCATTCAAGACTTCAATACCGTCCATATCGGGCATTTTCAAATCTATTAATACAAGATCGTACTCACTCTTTGTTCCGAGTGCTACTCCGTCGGTTCCGTTTTCTGCAGTATCAACTATATAGCCTTCAAGTTCTAAAAGTCTTTTTGTACCAAGTCTAAGACCTTTTTCATCATCAATTACAAGCACTCTGGGCTTATTTTCAGTTTCCATATTATGTTGTAATCATTACTTCTTGTGCAATGCCCAGAATTCATCCAGTTTTTGTACAAGTTCACTTAAGACTACAGGTTTATTTAATATTGCGTCACACTTAATCCATTCACGTTCTTCTTCAGTAGAAGTACCGAATTTAAAACCTGTTAAATACGCGGCTGAAGTAACTATAAAAACCGGTATAGTTTTTCCGTAAACGTCTTTCTTTATTCTATAACTTAAAATAAATCCGCTGTCATGTTCTTCCATTATTAAGTCTATTATTACAGCGTCAGGTTTTGTTTGTTGATAAACGTCCCAACCTTCTTTCCCACTGTATGCTGTATAAACGTGGTAGTTCATTGACTCAAGCAGTAATTTATTTTGTGCCACTAAATCAGGATCATCATCAATATAAAGTATTTTTTTTGTTTGCATATAGCTATCTATTTTCTTGTTAATTTAAATATTGTCCTTGCGAGACGTGATTTTTTGGTAATTTGATTGTGAATGTTGTTCCCTCTCCGGGTTTACTCTCAAACGTAATATTGCCGGAGTGCATCTTAATAATACCGTACGTTATGGCTAACCCAAGACCAGTCCCTTTTCCCATTTTTTTTGTTGTAAAAAAAGGTGTAAATATTTTGCCGGTATATTCTTTAGGGATTCCACATCCGGAATCTTTTATTTTTGTAACAACGTTATCTGCATCACTTGAAATGGTAATAACCACTTTTTTATTCGGTAATTCTTCCATTGACTCACAGGCGTTGTTTAAAACATTTAAGAATACCTGTTTTAATTGATCGGCATCCCCTTCGATAGTGAATCCATTACTACTTTCCAATACCACAGTCACTCCATTTGCAGCGGGAAGTACTTTAATTCTTTTTACTTGCTCATCTATTAATTCTTTCAGATTTATTCTTTCAATATTCAGTCTCCCCTGACGGGCAAAATTCAATAAGTTAGCAACAATATTTTTACAGCGTGAAGCTTCTTCAATGATTAGTGATAGATCTTCAACCGGTTGTGCAAAATCGGTTTTATTAGCTAATTCTTTTTTTAACATCGAAGAGTAGAGCATTATTGTTCCTAGCGGATTATTAATTTCATGAGCAACTCCCGCTGCCAGTTGACCAATAGACGCAAGTTTTTCGGCAGTGCGCAACTGATCCTCCGCAGTATTCAAGTCTTTATTTGCTTTAGCAAGTTCTTCTATTAACATGGGTAAGCACATCTCTTTTTCTGCTAGACCTTTTGCAATAGCGACGGCAAATTCTCTACAAGTGTTATATCCGCAAGCTCCACAGTTTAATTCATCAGAGAGTCTCTGTTTTTGTAACTCTCGCATTATTTTATTGATTATTTCTTCTGCCGGGTAGGGTCTTCTTTGATCTTTTGCTGAAAATGTTCGCGTTAAATCTAATTTTCTACTATTGTAAATTGTACTCTTCCAAACGGACTTATCCAATTTCTGCAGATTATCCTCCACATATTTGATAACACTTTCCCTTCTCGAATAATAATTTAAATCCGAAGCAATAGCAGGACCGCTAATGCATCCTTCGCAAAAAAGAAGATCTACGAATTTTGCATTTATTTTGTTTTCAGAAATTTCATCAATCAGTTCAACGATCTTTTTCTTCCCTTCAACAACGATTGTTTCCTTTTCTAAAACATCACCACTTATGTATGAAGTTTTTAATAGTCCACCTGATAACGGATAACTTTTACCTAAATACCCTAACGGCGGATCGAAATGACTATCTTCCAAATCTTTCAATTCTATTCCTTCTTCAAGGAACATGTTTTTAATTTCGGTGAAAGTAAGTACCGCGTCAATCACTCCTGAGACTTCCTTGTTAACCGATTCACTTTTCTTTGCGATGCATGGACCAATAAAGACCACCTTAACGTCTTCGCCTTGATTTGTTTTAATGTACCTGCCAAGTGCGATCATTGGAGAAACTACACGCGCAAGATTCGGGACTAATTCTTTGTGATACATTTCGATGTAGTTTACGATTGCCGGGCAAGAAGAAGTAATTATTGTAGTTGCATCATCGCTCTGATAAAGATTTTTGTATGCCTCACTTATCAGATCAGCGCCGAAAGCTGTTTCAACTACTTCATCAAATCCAAGTTTTTTAAGCGCTGTTGGAAACTTAAGGTAATGGTTCGGAAATGAGGCGGCAAATGAAGGAGCTACCATCGCAATTGTTTTATATTTGCCAAGAAATTCTTTGAGCACCAGGTCAATTTCACTATAAACATGTTTTGCGTTTTGTGAACATACTTTAACGCAATGCCCGCATGCAATACACCGCTCAGAAATAACCATCGCTTGCCCACTTTCAACACGGATTGCTTTTGCCGGACATTCTCTTATACACGAGTAACATCTACGGCATCGATCTTCAATGGTACTAACTATTCCTGCAGTCATCAAATCTTAATCCAATAATTCTTTTCATCCGAGAGACTTCTTTTTCCTAATCGTAATCATTTGTTTATTCACAAGTCTAATTTTGTAAAATCTTTTTTCTATCGAAATAATGTGTGTGTAAAATTTTATGCGCTATTGCGGAGTTTGGTTCAACTAAGAATTCTTTATACAATAATTTTACCGATTCATTTTCATGCGAACGGCGTGTTTTCATGTTTGCATCAATCTGATAGAGTGCACGCATTCTTTTTACAACTTTTTCAGGCTTTTGGTGAATTGGCTGCCCACCACCGTTTATACATCCGCCCGGACAAGTCATCACTTCAACAAAATGATATTTCGATATGCCTTTTTCAACTTCATCCAGAATAGGTTTAATATTTCCAATTCCGTTTACAACTGCTATGTTGATCTTTTTACCACCAATAGTTACAGTGGATTCTTTTAAACCGTTTAAACCTCGAACATTCTCAAATTCAACATTTTCTAATTCAGTTCCGGTAAGTTTGAAGTATGCAGTCCTTAACGCGGCTTCCATTACACCGCCGCTTGTTCCGAAAATTGCAGCAGCTCCAGTTGATTCTCCTAGTGGATTATCGAATTTATCTTGTGGTAATTCTCCAAATTCAATTCCCGCAATTTTAAAAAATCGTACAAGTTCGCGTGTGGTTAACACAGCATCCACATCGTGCAAGCTTTCTTCGGATAACTCGGCTCTGTCTGATTCAAACTTTTTAACCGTACATGGCATTATCGATACAACGAAAATATCTTTTGGATTTAACCCCATTTTTTTAGCGTAATACGTTTTTAAGACGGCTCCTTCCATTTCATGAGGTGATTTACATGAAGAAACATGTTCCAGCAACTGCGGACGGTTTTGCTCAATATACTTTACCCAACCAGGGCAACAGCTCGTGAACATTGGAAGATTTCCCCCGTTACTTACACGATTGATCAACTCTGAAGCTTCTTCAATGATAGTCAAATCTGCTGCAAAGTTTGTATCAAAAACTTTTTTGAATCCTAACCGGCGTAAACCAGTTACAATTTGTCCCGTAACATCGGTACCGAGCGGCATGTTATATTCTTCACCTAAAGTTGCTCTAACTGCCGGGGCTACCTGCGCAACAACAAATTTATTTTTATCATTCAGAGCACCGGAAACTTCCTTAAGAGAACTCTTCTCCCGTAGTGCTGCAGTAGGACAAACAAGAATACATTGACCGCAAAGGATACAATCGCTTACATTTAAACCTTTATTAAACGGAGTAGTTACGGTACTGTAAAATCCTCTGTTCGTAAAATCGATCGCACCGATTTTTTGGACTTCATGACAAACACGCACGCATCTACCGCAAAGAATACATTTTGCAGGATCTCTTTCCATTGATGAACTTGATATGTCAATGGCGTGAGCTTTTTTCTCACCAACATAGCGATGCTCTCTAACACTATAGGTTTCGGACAAATCCTGCAATTCGCAATTTTTATTACGAACGCATACAAGACAATCTTCTGGATGATTCTCTACAAGCAGTTCAACAATTGTTTTACGTGCTCTTCTAACCCTTGCAGAATTCGTTTCAACTACCATTCCTTCACTAACCGGGAAAGCGCATGATGGAGTTAATCCCCGAAATCCTTCCACTTCAACACTGCATATTCTACATGCACCGGAGGGGATTAAATCTTTTAAATGACAAAGTGTAGGAATGTTTATCCCAACCGACTTAGCTGCTTCAAGGATTGTCATTCCTTTTTCGGCATTTACTTTAATATTATTTATTGTTAACTGAACCATTAGTTTCTCCATCAATTTCTTAATTAACCGTTATTGCATCAAAACGACAGGCTTCGATGCACATTCCGCATCGGATACATTTATCGTCGAGGATGTAATGTGCATGCCCCTTTTCTCCTACAATTGCTTCAACGCCGCATTTACGCAGACAAACGCCGCATCCTTCGCAGAGCGCATTGTCAATACAGTAGGTTAATAAATCTTTGCAAACTCCAGCTGTACATTTTCTGTTGTAAAGATGTTCTTCATATTCTTCGCGGAAATATTGTAACCCGGAAAGAACCGGATTAGGAGCTGACTGTCCAAGTCCGCATAAAGAAGTATCTTTTATTACAGATGATAATCTTTTTAAGTGAATGATTCCCTTAAATCGCTGCAATTGATCTGTTTTGTTTTTTGTACTTTTATAACTTTTCGGAATTCTCTCAATAATTTCTAACATTCTTTTCGTCCCTTCGCGACATGGAACGCATTTACCGCACGATTCGCTTTGAATAAATGTTAGAAAGTATTTTGCTACATCAACCATGCAGGTATCTTCATCCATCACTACGAAACCGCCGGAGCCCATCATCGCTCCAACTTCTTTTAGCGATTCATAATCAACTTGTGTTTGCATTACTCTATCGGGCAAACAACCACCTGATGGTCCTCCAATTTGCACGGCTTTGAATTTTTTATCATTTGGTATTCCACCGGCAATTTCAAAAACAACTTCATTCAATTTTATTCCCATTGGAACTTCAACTAATCCTGAATGAACAATTTTACCGGAGAGAGCAAACACTTTGGTCCCTTTGCTTTTTTCGGTGCCGATCGCTGAAAACCAATGAGAACCTTTTTTAATGATTGCTGCAATGTTTGAGAATGTTTCAACATTGTTAATCACGGTTGGTTTGCCGAATAATCCGGCATCAGTTGGGAATGGCGGACGTGGTCGCGGCATTCCTCTTTTTCCTTCAATCGAACCGATAAGTGCAGTCTCTTCACCACAGACGAACGCGCCGGCTCCTTTTTTAATCTTTAGATCAAAGCTAAAATTGCTATTTAGAATATTTTCTCCGAGGAGTCCATATTTTCTACAAAGCTCAATAGTATTTTGTAAGCGTTCAATTGCCAACGGATATTCAGCACGGCAATAAATATATCCGGCTGAGGCACCTATTGCATAACCGCCAATCATCATTCCTTCAACAACACGGAACGGATCGCTTTCAAGGACCGAACGATCCATAAAAGCGCCGGGATCTCCTTCATCAGCATTGCAGATTAGATATTTATGATCTCCTGCTTGCTTGTTTGCGAGTTCCCATTTTTTACCCGTTGGAAATCCGGCTCCGCCTCTTCCTCTTAAACCACTGGCAGAAATTTCTTTTACTACTTCCATTGGAGTCATCAGCGATAAGACTTTATCAAATGCTTTAAATCCACCGTGCGCGATGTAAGTGTCAATCGAATTCGGGTTGATTATTCCGCAATGTTCAAGCACAATTTTTAATTGATGTTTAAAGAAAGGATTATCTTTCAATAATGAGACATCCAATTTATTTTGATCATGAGCACCGAGAACTTTTTCAGTAAAAATTGTTTTTTCAACTATCGCTTTTTGTATCAGCTTCGGAACTAATTTTGGAGTGATTTCGCAATAGGAAACTCTAACTTGTCCAGGAAGTTTAATATCGACAATTACTTCTTTCGCACAAAAACCGATACAGCCTGTAGCTTCTATTTTAGCTGAAATGTTGAGTTTTGCTAATTCTGCTTTCATAGCTTCTTCAACTTTCTGCGCGCCAGCGGCAAGTCCGCAAGTTCCCATTCCAATAAAAATAATTGGGATTTCATGCTCACTGTACCTTAATTGCTCCCCAAGATGTTTGAATTTGTCTTTACATTTTTCATTATGATGGCACAGAGGTCCGTCGGTACAACATTTAATAAATTGGTCGCAGGGACTTTTAGCGCTATGCCAGCATTCTTCGCAACAAAGATTTAAGTATGAATTCATTTTTCAACTTCCTCCTTTGTAACGCCGGGTTCCTGCTTAGGAGCTTTTTTAGAATAATTCTTTATGATCTTAGGAATATCCTTCGCGGCAATGCGCCCGTAATAATCTTCATTTATCGTGATAACCGGGGCAATACTGCAGGCGCCAATACAATTCACAATCTCAAGAGTAAATTTTTTATCCCTTGTTGTCTCTCCCGCCTTTATGTTAAGCTCGTGTTCAAGAGCAAAAAGAATGTTGGCAGAACTTTTTACGTGACAAGCTGTTCCCCTGCAGACTTTAATAATATTTTCGCCGAGAGGTTTTAGTCTAAATTGATTATAAAACGTAGCAACACCGTAAACACGGCTTAGCGGAATATCAACGAATTCGGAAATATCCTTGAGAGCTGTTTCGGGTAAATAGTTATAAATGCTTTGTATATCCTGTAAGAGCGGAATTAACGCGCTTCGGTCTTTTGCTTCATAATGATTAAATATTTCTGTATGCACTTTTTTCCTCGCAATAATTGAGTGCTGTAAGGCTTCATATTGAGTGCCAGATTTTTGGGGGAAAGAAATTGTCTTAAAATTCTAATAAAATGTGATTTATGAACACGAAAAGTGTTTGTTCTTCGTTTTGAAAAGTTTTTTATCAAAAAAGATAGTTGATTAACGATTACTAAATATTTGCAGTGAGGTATAGATTGTAATCGTGAATAAAAGAGATTTCTCTTTTTGCGGAAGAAAATTCTTTACTTTCTGACCCATTTTTTACCTGCAACGTTTATAGTAACTTTACCATTAGTAAAAAATATTTTTAAGTTCAATAGTAAAATATCAGCTTTCAGTAAGTCTACTGTAAATGAAATAACAAATGAGGTATTCATAGTATGGCAAATGCAAAAGAACATTACGATACTCTATTAGCCGAAAATTACTCATGGATGTTTGGCGGATCAGAGAACAAAATCACTGAAAATAAAAATTACTTTGACGCGCTTGGTTTAAAACCAAACGGTTCAGGTTTTGCAGTGGATTTAGGAGCCGGACCAGGCTTCCAATCAATTCCTTTAAGCCAATTAGGATTCACCGTCATTGCAATAGATTTTAGTGAACTTCTTTTATCCGAAATACGTGCAAACAAAACAAATCAAAGTATTACGACTGTTAATGATGATCTTCTCAATTTCAAAAAGCACGTAGCCTCTAAAATTGAGTTATGCGTTTGTATGGGTGACACTCTTACCCATCTTAATGCAATAGAAGATGTTGAAATATTATTGAAAGATATTTATTCTGTCCTGGAGGATAATGGGGAATTTATCTTATCGTTTCGTGATCTCTCTTTTGAATTAACCGGATTAGACCGCATAATTCCGGTACGTAGCGATGAGAAAAAGATATTTACTTGCTTTTTAGAATATGAAACGGATAAAGTGAAAGTCCATGATATAATTTATGAACAAACAACCGATGGCTGGAAAATAAAGAAAAGTTTTTACTGTAAACTAAGATTATCGCAAGAAGGGATAACAACAAAGCTGAGCGATTTAGGCTTTCACATCGAACGTTCTAATGTAAATAAAGGAATGGTTGAGATTATTGCTAGAAAATAGTCTCTACTAGCTACAACGTTTAGTAGTTGCAAATATCACTAAAGCTTTTTGGTTATTATTAAATACTATTCCCTTTTGTCGGATAGATAAAAAAACATGAATTGAAATGACTCTAAACCTAAATAATAACTCAAGTACAGGGTAAAAAAAACAATTAATAAATAATTCGGGAAGATTGCATTGAATATCATCATAAACATCATTGTTCTGGTAAATACACTAATTTTCGTTACCTTATCTTCAATCCATTTTTATTGGGTATTCGGTGGGCGCTTGGGAATTGAAAAAGCTATTCCCATAACTGAAAAAGGTAAACTTGCTTTTCTCCCCGGTAAATTTGCAACTTTGATTGTGGCAGTGGGATTACTTTTCTTTGCATCCGTTTCCTTCTCTTTTATTACGGTTATTGATCTTTGGATGGAATTACCATTTGCCATTTATGCAATGTGGTTAATCGTGGTGATATTTTATTTAAGAGCCGTTGGAGATTTTAATCTTATCGGTTTTTTCAAGAAGATAAAAGAGACGGACTTTGCAAACAATGATTCTAAAATATACAGCCCATTATGTTTTTATCTTGCGTCATCAAGTTTGTTCGTTCTGTTAGTTAAATAACACGTTTATTAAATCGGCTTTAATTGAGGCAGAATAGCGGAGTAACTATCCGGTGATAATTATGGAAAGGGACAATTATGAAAAAATTATTTTTTTATTGTATCGCAATATTATTTTGGGTAAACGGATGCGATTCACCGGTAAACCAAAATAATTCAAGCGATTATTCTATTGAACAGCAATTAGGCTGTTATTGTCCGCTTGGTGGTGTGTGGGTTAAACTATATGTAAAAGCCGATACGATCGCGCAAGCAATCACAGTCGCCGATAATCGTCGATTGTCATATGAAGAACAACGAGGATATAAAACAATAAAGGGATTGTTCAACGTAATGGCGGAGTTGGATACCTCAATTTGTTATGTAAATATTAAAATGGATTCCGTAAATAACTACCCGTCGTTGATCTCGTTTAATCCAAAACCAATTGTTCACGGTGATACGGTACTTGTCCTCGCTGATGCACAAATGGCTTATACTACAAAAAATTATATCAAACTCAATTAGAATGGTGAAGAGAGGTAATATTTTATTTACCACAATGTTCACAAAGAAAGCACAAGGGACGCAAACAACGTTTTATAATGCCCTTAGTGCAGCCTTTGTGCCACTTGTGGATAAATGTTTTTTTCTCCTGGCTTTAATTTATCATTTGGCAATTAAACAAAACATTTCTACGTTTGATTGTAGTAATAATTAAGAAAAGCGGAGTCTTTATGAAATATCTTTCAATCCTTCTCCTATGCTTATTTTTAGGGGTTAGTACCTCTGCACAGGTAATACAAAATTATGGATTTAAAGTCGGGTATGTTAGTTCAACTTATACTTATAGCGGTCTAGACTTAAATAACAGCACAAAATGGAAAAGCGGCTATAGTTTTAGCGCTTTTGTTGATATTTTTAACATTAATGGATTTTCAATATCCCCTGAAATAAAATATATTCAAAAAGGAGCTGGGTTAGAGTTCATATACACTGGACCGGATAGTCCCGAGCCAATTGGAATAAAAACAGACTTTGTTTATCACAATTATTTGTCTATTCCAATTTCTCTGGTTTATAAATTCCAATTAAATGCCGGAATACCTTTTATTAAACTTGCCCCTCGATATGATATACTGTTGAATAGTTATGATGATTCTAATTTGCCGGCCTCAGCTTACGATAACTATAAAAATGTATTTGGCGGGACAATTTCAGCCGGATTTATTCCAAATCTTCAAATGGTCGTAAATCCGTTTATAGAAATATCATATCACACGGATTTTACCTCTATGTTTTCGATTCCTCTTATGAAAATTAAAAATAACGTAGTGGAAATTAATTTAGGTGTACAGTTTTAAAACTAACAAATTATGTATGACATCTTTAAATTGTAAAAAGTTCACCTAGACAACGCAATATTTTAACATAACACACCATTAGTCCGCTTGGGAAATAAGAAGCATGGTTACCTTCGAAAAAATCATGATGCTGCACGTTAACTCCAATCGCAGAGTGGTCTTGACCCCTTCTAGTATTTATTTTCCCAAATTCCATCCCTTTATTTCTCCATTCACCAACTTATGAGTCCAGCTGCACTAGTTGGACGTTCAGCCCAATTGGATTGAACGACTTGCCTGCTAAAAGACTCTATTTTTGCACCCATCTTTCACAAAAAAATGGATTACAAAATGAAATATTATGTTTTTGTTTTTGTCTTACTCTTTGCTTTTTCAACATTTGCACAGGAAACTTCCTCCCCCGGAAGTATAAAAGGAAAAGTTATAGTTTCCGACGGACTCTACCCTCTTATCGGCGTTAACATTGCCGTAAAAGATAAGAATAGAGGAACTACCTCCGACACCGACGGAAATTTTGAAATTACAAAGCTTTCTGCGGGAAGTTACACCCTCGTTTTTAGTTATGTCGGCTTTGAGCAATTAACGCAAACCGATATCATAGTCCGTCCCGGCAGAATAACTTTTGTAGAAGCTAAAATGATAGAGAGTTCAATTAAAATGAACGATGTAGTTGTAAGCGCCGGGTATTTCAACCAGGTTGAAGCGCAGCCGGTAAGTGTGGTTAATTATTCGGCGGAAGAGATCAGAAGATCACCCGGTGCAGCCGGAGATGTAAGCAGAATACTTTTCGGTCTGCCGAGTCTTTCAAAAACTAACGATCAGAAAAATAGTTTGATCGTTCGCGGCGGTAGTCCGATGGAGAACGCTTTCTTTGTAGATAATATCGAAATCCCCAATATCAATCACTACGGAACGCAAGGTTCATCAGAAGGACCCATCGGTGTAATAAATGTAGATTTTCTGAAGGATGTGAATTTTCACGCTGGCGGATTCGGCGTTAATTATGGAGACCGGCTTACTTCCGTTATGGAAATGACCTTCCGCGAAGGGAACTGGGAACAATTTGATCTTCAGTTGGATGCGAGTATGCAGGCGCTTGGCGGACAGTTTGAAGGTCCGATAAACTGCGGAAAGGGTTCATATCTTGTTTCTCTTAGAAGAAGTTATCTCGATTGGATTTTCAAATCTACCGATATCCAGTCTCCCCTTCCTACGTATTACGATTTTCACGCAAAAACGGTTTACGATCTTTCGGATAATTTAAAACTGAGCGTTCTTGATATAGCTTCGGTTGATAGAAGTAATGAGCGGTACGATGAAGCGGTAAAATTTGAAGATAGTTACTTTGGGTATTACAACGGAACTAAAAATACGTTCGGAGTAAATCTTCAGAACATCTGGAATAAATCAGGTTACTCAAATATTTCTTTCTCTCACAATTATTTCAATTTGGAAAACGCGGTAAATGAAGTGAGAACGATAGATAAAATCTATTTCAATAATTCTATTGAACAGGAATTTGCGTTACGGAATCTCAATCATTTTAGATTAAATGAGAATACCCAGCTCCAATTTGGTTTTGATCTTAAGTACGCCACGAATAATTACGATCATCATTATTATCCTTTTGTTGATGCGCAGGGATATACTTCCCCCGATTTAGTGGTCAATCATAAATTTAATGGAACAAAAGCAGGATTGTTTGCTAGTGTTGATTGGAAACCGATTGAAGATCTTTCGATTAATACCGGTGTTCGTGCAGATTATTTTGATTATAATGAGAAGACAAATATTTCTCCACGAATGAATATCGCTTATAATTTAACCGAAGTAACCCAGCTTTATGTTTCCGGCGGAATGTTCTATCAAACGCTTCCGTTTATTCTTTTAAGTCAAAGTGAATCATTTAAAGAATTGAAAAATCCCAAAGCGTATCATTCGATCTTAGGTGTAAGTCATCTTTTAACACAAGATACCCGTTTAACGCTGGAAGTTTATTCTAAAGATTATCGCGACTGCCCGGTAAATCCGAATCAACCTGAAGAATTTACGTTAGACCAAGCAGTTGAAAACCCGGTCTTCTTAAATAACAGTAAGTTGGTAAGTTCAGGTAAAGCCTACAGCAGAGGAATTGAATTGATGATCCAAAAGAAAATGGCGCAAGATTTTTACGGAATGGTTAGCGCCTCTTATTTTAGAAGCCGATATTTAGACGGTTTATCAACTTGGAGAAATCGGGTTTATGATAACCGGTTTACTTTTTCAGCAGAAGGCGGTTACAAACCAAATGATGAATGGGATTTTAGTCTTCGCTGGATTTATGCCGGAGGCGCTCCTTATTCCCCATTTGATGTTAAAGCATCCGAAGTAGTCTATAAAGGAATTGTTGATAAGAACAGAATGTACTCCGAACGATTGCCTGATTATCATTCGCTTAATGTCCGTGTAGATAAAAGGTTCAACTTTTACTCATCCAACATTGTTTTGTACATAAGCGTTTGGAATGTTTACGGAAGAGATAATATCTGGGGATATTCATGGGATGAAATAAATAATAAGATAAAAGCTAACAAGTCGTGGTCAACAATGCCGGTATTTGGTGTTGAATATGAACTCTAAGCGAATTGTTTCCGGTATTCGGAAGGAGTGCTATCGGTAAGCTTTTTAAATATTGTATTGAATGATGATTTTGAACTAAACCCCGATTCAAACGCTACGGCTAATAAACTGTAGTGGGCATAGTCGGGGTTTTTTACTAATTCTTTAAACTCTTCCACTCTGTAGGAATTGATTAAATCGTAAAAGTTTTTGTTAAAAGATTTACTTAAGACTTCCGATAAATTGTGATTGGTTATTCCCAATTCTTTAGCTAAATCGGTGAGCGTAAGTTCACTTCGTAAATATAATTTTTTAGTCTGCATGACCTCCAGAAGATCGTTCTTAAGTCTTTCAATGTCCTCATCTCTTAAATTAGATTTTTCATACTTATCTTTTATTTGATCCTGCATCGCATCAATTTCAAGTTCCGTTTGATTTAGTACTTCAGCGTGATTCAACGCTCCGTATCCGATTGCGTAAATAAGGATTGAAATGAAAAAATAAATTGTCGCATTTAATAAAATATGATGAGACCCTATAATCAATCCGGTAAGTATCACAATTGCCACCACTATCCAAACAACCATGGTGCTTATAATTAGATACTTCAACCAATCAAGTTTTTTCTTATCGATATTCGAAAAAGATATTTTCAATCGTTCTCTAAAGGCACCGATAAGTCTTAACGACAGCCATGTATACAATATTCCGTGAATTGGTTTAAAGAACGAAATAATTCCCAAATCCGGCTGAACCTGCGTCATGTATTCGTTTATTTTTAGAAGCTTTTGGTCATGAGAGAGTAAATAAAATGGCGAGACATAAAGATAGACGGCAATGAAAGGAATAAAATGAAGCAAAAGTTTTGGTTTAAACTTTTCTTCTCTTCTTGTAACAAGTAAAGCGTATATGTAAAATATCGGTCCATAGATAAAAGGATATCCGATGTTAAAGCCAAATACGGAAGGATATTTTTCGTAAACCTTCATCTGAGATAAATACGTGCATAAGATATCAAGTGAAAGGATAAGAATCGCCACAGACAGAACACGGTTTGCGTGCCGGTTTTCTTTTTTGAAGACAAGCAAAAGTGAAAGGAGAATTCCTTGCACAATTGCCAGTTGTATTATGGTAATAACTAATTGAGGCATATCTTTTAAATAATTTATAAAAGCAGTTCTATTTTACAACCAACAATATAAAAATCAAAATTCTTCAAGACATCTCCAAGTATAAAATGAATTCGTTGAGGAGGGATTTATTTAGACCATAACTTTGAGCTATTTTTTCAGCAACTCAATCCGCAAAGCAAAAAAGACTAACTCAGATCTTGATGTCAGCTTCAGTAAGGGACATTAATTCATCATCGGTATAACTAAGTAACGAGGCAATTCTTCCTTCTTGATTCGTAATAATTTCCATTAAGACGTTTCTTGCGGTGCGAGCATTCCCAAAATTATTATCACGCTTGTTATAAATTTTACTGAATTTATCAGTCAACTTCTGTAAGCCATCGTTGGTAAATTTATATCCGCTTGAACTTGCCATCCTGGTAGTTATAGCAACCAATTGTGCCGGATCATAATCTTCAAAGGTAAATACGTTTGTAAAACGGGAAGTTAATCCGGGATTTGATTCCATGAAGGCTTGCATTTCTCTAGTATAACCTGCGACAATCACGATAACTTGTCCCTTGTAATCTTCCATCCGTTTCAACAAAGTATCAATCGCTTCTTGACCAAAATCATTTCCACCGCGAGCAAGCGTGTATGCTTCATCAATGAACAATGTTCCACCAAGTGCTTTTTTAATTATTTCATCTGTTTTAATTGCTGTTTGTCCAGAATACCCGGCGACTAATTGCGCACGGTCTACTTCAACTAATTGTCCTTGTTCAAGAATTCCTAATTCTCTAAAAATACTACTTATCAAACGGGCAACCGTGGTCTTCCCCGTTCCCGGATTACCAAGGAAAACCGAATGAAGCGGTTTTTGAACCACCTGCATTCCTCTTTCCTTTCGCACCTGCGCAATTTTCAAACTGTTAACTAATTTATCAACTTCAGTTTTAACAGAATCGAGTCCCGTGAGCGAAGTTAACTCTTGCATTAGATTATTGAGTTTATCAACATCTCCTTTAACCGTTTGTTTTCCTGGTTCTTTCTTTTTAGGGAGAATGTCAGTAAGGTCGTTAAGTAGAATCGTTCTTCTTGTCTCATCAGTTAATTCGGATGCTGATGTATCACTTAACCGTAAATTCATACTTCGAATAACCGCATCAAATGTATTACGAACGAGACGTGCATTCCCAAAGTTCTTGTCTCGATTTCTATACAATTCATTAAAATGCTTACTCAATGCATAGCGAGCATCTTCGGTTAATTTAACTTTATTACTCTTTGACATCCGGTCAAATATTTCCATTAACTCATCGGGTGTGTAATCTTCAAAACTAAATATCTTTGTGAAACGGGATTTTAGTCCCGGATTACTTTCGAGAAATGATTTCATTTCATCCGTATAACCAGCGGCGATAACAATAAATTTACCCCGATCGTCTTCCATCCGTTTTAACAATACGTCAATTGCTTCCTGACCAAAATCATTTCCGCCATCTTTTTTCACCAAAGTATATGCTTCATCAATAAAGAGTGTTCCCCCCATCGCTTTATTAATCATGCCGGTAGTTTTCTGAGCGGTTTCTCCAACATACGTTGCAACTACGCCTTGTCGGTCTGTCTCAATCAATTGTCCACCTGGTAATATTCCGAGCGATGCGTAAATTTTACTTATCACACGCGCCACCGTAGTTTTACCGGTTCCTGGATTTCCAAGAAAAACAATGTGAGAAGAAAATTTTTTAGAAAGATCTTCACCGGAGTCGCGGTAATATTTTGCTAATTTGATTAGTTCATTTACGTCTCGTTTTACCGAAGAAAGGCCAGTTAGTTTATTTATCTCTGTTGTGGCTTCTTGTAACAGTTCTTCGTTGACAGGAGCTTGAAAACTTTTTTTATTGTCATCTGACGTAAATATCTCATTAATATCTTCTAAACTTATCGTAGTAAGTTTTTCTTTAGTTCGTTCATGCTTGGCAAGTTTTAAGTAGCGCTTACTTACCTGCATTTTAGAATCTTCAAAAACTTTTCTAACCGTACGGGCATTCCCAAAGTTTTTGTCGCGAGCTCGATATAACTTTGTAAATTCTTTAAGTAATTGTTTCTCCGCATCCTCAGATATTCGATAGTCCTCGTCCAAAACCATCTTACGGAAAATGAGCATCATTTCATCAGGAGTATAATCTTCAAATTGGAAATGATGAGTGAAGCGGGATTTTAATCCCGGATTTGCATCGAGAAAATCCGTCATTAAGTCTGGATATCCGGCTACAATTACAAAGAACTCACCTTTTCTATCTTCCATTCGTTTAAGCAAAACATCAATTGCCTCCTGTCCAAAATCATTAGTTGCCCCTTTCTTAACCAAAGTATAGGCTTCATCTATAAAAAGTACTTTCCCCATTGCCTCTTCAATTATTTTTTCAGTCTTCTGAGCGGTTTCACCTACATACTGTCCAACCAAAGCAGATCGATCTACTTCAATTACATTTCCGTTGGGGAGTAATCCCATCCCTTTAAATATCTTTCCCATTAAACGAGCGACAGTTGTTTTTCCGGTCCCGGGATTTCCAAGGAATGTAGCATGAACACTTATTTTATCTAGCGCTTTTAATCCGAGTTGTTTTCTTTCATTTATTACTTCTAGATAATCAACTAATGATTGAACACTTTCTTTAACACTTGAAAGTCCGATAATTGCTTTTAGTTCATCAAACACTTCGTTAAAATTAATCGGAGGTTCAACGGTTTTTATTTCTTCAGTTATAGGTTCCGGTACTGGTTGATTTTCTTCCGCCAGAGTAAAATGTCTCGTAAAGATTTTTGTTCTATTTATGAAGAATTCCAATCGAGCAGTTCCTTTTGTCCAGAAGCTATTTGTCTTCGGGTCAATCTTTTCCGAAAGAATATACATTTCCCAATCTTTTGGAATTGTAGAGGAGGCTGAAGACTGATGTATCAATTCATCATCTAAAAACCAGGCGTAAAAACAATGATGTGTACAGTCCTCTTTGCCATAGTTTAAATTCTTTAACACCATTTGAACGCCAATTGACGGTTTAGAATTAAATTCGAATTGAGCCATATTAACTTTTTGCTCATTCTCCGGGTCTTGAGTAGCATTGTACATTTTCAATTCGGTAACTTCAGCAATGGTATTGTGATGGTATTGGTATACATTTTCCAAGTTTACCGTATCGTGAACAAACTCTTGTTTACTATCATCAATTTTCTTCTCGCTTATTTTTTTATAAGCATCTTTTAATGCATTGTACCGATCATTACCGGTCATGAATTTTTCATATTCAGATAATTTATCTTTCAATACCGAAAGTTGGTTCATTCTGAACATGGATTCCAATTGAAGCAACAATATCTCAGGTTCATCAAATCTGGGTTTCTTTAGCAACAAATTTGAAATTAAAAGTGAGAACCAATATTCTTTTTGTGTTAAAGCTTCATGCCCTAGAGGAACCATTTCCGATTTGTCAATTTCTACTGAAGGTTTCAAACACTTTTTTGCAGCATTAAAATATTTCCGCAATCCTTTCCAAGAAGGATTTGCATTGTTGTCAATCAAAAGTGCAAGATCATAAAAACTGAGAGCGCGTTCAATTTCTCCGATACTTGCTAATGATTTGGCTTTGTTCAGATACGTCCACGCAAGTAATTCTTTCTGTCGTCCCTCAGTCATATTGAAGTCATAAATAGCCGCTTCAAAACTGCTCAAGCGCATTTGAACGTACCCGCGGTACATTTGCGTTAGCAAACTTTGTCCGCTAAGTTGTTTAGAAATATCAAGGTATTTCTGAGCTTTATTCGGATCACCGTTTTCAAGACAGGCCCAGGCGTAACAAACTGCCGCATCAGCAACATCCGGCTGATCTGCAACTAATTTTTCTGCAATAGGTAATGCAAGTCTGAACCGCCCTTTCCAGAGATGATCAAATGCTTCTTGCTGTAAAGAACTTTGTGTGGAAGTGTCGGCCATAATTACTCAATACTTCTGAGGGTATCCATTAATTCTTTATACTTGAGTAATTTCTTTTGAGCTTTATCGCCCATTCTTGAAATTCGCACTGCAGTTTTTAATAATTTTTCAAATGATTCGGTGAGTTTCATGTATTCAATTAAGACTGCACGGGAATTTTGCTCCCCTTTAGCCGGATAATTTTTAGCGTTTTCAAGGGTTACAAAATAATCTGTAAATATTTCTTCATTTTCATCGAGTGATAATTTATCATTTGCCATAAATTCCTCACGCTGCAATAATATTAAATGTAAAACCAACGTCATCTTTTATTTCTTCACCCATTTCTTTGATATCCTCATCATCTTCCTTATGATACCAGTTGATCTCAACTGAGCCGCCGCTCTTATGATAATTTTCAAGTTTATCGATCATATCGGAGAGATATTTGATCGAACTACTGTTGAGATAATCGAGTTTAATATTAAGAACAAGTTTGCCGGTTACTTCAAGGAAATACTTCTGGATCCAATCGACTAACGGTTTAAAAAAATCAGTTGTGTTTTCCGGATAAGATGAACCACTTAGTTCAATAATTCCCGATGTTGCATCAAAATTAACACCTAGTGTGTTTTTAGATTTAGTTAATAATAGATTTTCCATATGTTTTTTATCTCCTTACTGTTAATTGGAATATTATAAAAGTTTTATCATCATTTTTGTATGTATGAAATGAAATAGGATTTTTAGTTTTTCTTATCATCTCGATAAAGCCGATTCCCCCTCCTTTTGAATCTTCAGGTGATTCAGTCTTTAATAATTGTTTATAAAGCACCTTAAGTTCATCAAGATTCATCGCATTGTATGTATTTAGTTTATCAGATAATTTATCAATTTGAATTGAAGAAATACTGTTCTCCGAAGACATCGTAATTTCTTTTGCCTTTGATTCAAGAAAGAATTTTCCAATTCCATTATCAGCCGCATTGATAGAAGTATCACGCTCGTCAGAGTAGAATCCAATATTTTGAATTAATTCATTAGAACAGAACAACACAGTCTTAAATTCTTGCGGTGTCATCACTTTTTCAAAATTATCAGTAAGATAATCAGTAAAAGTTACTAGAAACTTATTGTCACATATCCCCGTATATTCATAATTGAAATCTGGAAAAGATCCCTCTGAATCGACATGTGAAGCTTCAGATACCATATATCCTCTTAATTAATTATACCGATTACTGTAATATCATCACGCTGTTGTTCCTCCCCGCGATGTTTTTTAAATTCCTCTTGAATACGCAGTTGCTGATCTTGTACATCACTTGCATTTATTGATTGCAAAAGTTCTCTAAAGCGCTTTGTTCCATATTTATCATTATCATAATTATTTTGATCAATGAATCCGTCGGTAAAAATATAAAATGATGAAATCTCATTCATATTAAGTGGTGTAGTTACGTAAGCTAATTCTTTTCTGTTATCCCCAATGGATTTTCTACTACCTTTAACTTCATAAAATTCTCCATGAGAAAAATAAAACAAGGGTCGGTTGGCACCGGCGTAGAGCAATTGATTTTTATCAGTATTAACAACACATAGCCCAAGATCCATTCCGTCAAGTGTTTCGCTGTTGGATTCTTTATTAAGCTCTGTAATAATTCCTTTGTCAAGTTCTTGTAGAATTTCTCCCGGATCAAATATTTGTTTTGTTACGATAATTTCATTCAGTAAAGTATTCCCAATTAGCGACATAAACGCCCCCGGAACACCATGACCGGTACAGTCAACTGCGGCGATTATCTTGTTATTTCCCCATTCACCTACCCAATAAAAATCACCGCTTACAATATCCTTAGGATTGTAAATCAAAAAACTTTTTGGAAATATTTGTGAAATATGACTTCTGTCCGGAAGGATAGCTGTCTGTATTCTTTTAGCATAATTGATGCTATCTGTAATGTATTTATTTCTTTCTGATAATTGTTGATTCTGTTTTTCAAGGCTAGCTCTCGCTCTCAATAATTCAAGTTGGTTTTTCACCCGCGCGAGTACAACTGGAGGACTTATCGGTTTGGGAATGAAATCCATTGCACCAAGTTCCAAACCTTGTGTTTCATCCTCTACCGATGTTTTACCTGTAATAAATATAATCGGAATGTTTTTAGTTTCGGGATTAGCTTTAAGTCTTCTGCAAACTTCAAACCCATCCATACCGGGCATCATGATATCCAATAAAATAAGATCTGGTCTGTTTTTTCCACAGGCAATTTTTAGCGCCAGTTCTCCGTTAATCGCAGCGCTTTTTTTAAAGTCCTTTAATATACCTCCAAGAATATCTATGTTTTCAGGAGCATCATCCACAATTAGAATTTTGTAATTATAAATATCATTCATTTAATTATCCCAAATAGCTTTTATAAATAATTGTATTCCCTACATGAGTTTGTTTTTAACAAGTTTAAATATTAATTCACTGTCAAATGGCTTGGTTAAATATTCCTCAGCGCCAAGTTCAAATCCCTGGATAAAACTTCCAATATCGGATTGTGCCGTAAGGAAAATTATTGGAATGTGAGAAGTTTGAGTATTTGATTTTAAATGTCTTGCAACCTCAAATCCATCCATTTCGGGCATGATAACATCTAAAAGGATTAAATCGATTCTCGTATCTGATAGTACGATATCAATTGCTTTTTTCCCATTTGTTGCAACTTTAAGATTAAAATCACTAAGTAGCTCTCCCAAGATTGCGATATTTTCCGGTGCATCATCAACAATCAATATTGTTTTTACAAATTTTGTATCAGACATTTATCACTTCCCATTCTGTTAGAATTTTAATTATAAAACTTCATTTAAAAAATCAATCAGTTCATCTTTACTGCAAGGTTTTGGAAGATAGTGGGTACATCCTTCATTTAAGAATATTTCCCTATCACCTTCCAGCGCAAAAGCGGTATAAGCGATGATTGGAATATCGTTACACTTCTCTAATTTCTTTATTTCTTTTGTTACTTCTAATCCGGAAAGACCTTTCCCAAGATTAATATCCATAAGAATGGCCGAAAAAAAATTATTTTTTATTAAATCAATTGCTTTTTCGCCATTCTCGGCTATTTGTAATTCACAATAATCATTTAAATACAACTGAGCAATTTTTTGGTTCGTCACTTCATCTTCAACAAGTAGGATTATTGGTTTAATACCATCAGTATGTTGCTTTCTTTTAATTTTTGCCATAGATATGGAAATCGAATCTTGTATCTGATGTTTTGAAATACTTCTAAGTTTGCCAGGAAAGTAGACAGTAAATGTTGACCCGACCCTTAATTCACTTTGTAGAATAATTCTTCCTTCCAATAACGCAACGTACTTTTTCACTAAGGACAATCCTAATCCAACTCCTTCAAAGTTTCTTCTCATCCCTTCATCAACTTGACGGAATTCCTCAAAAATGAATTCATGCTTATCTGAAGGTATTCCAATTCCAGTGTCTGTTACCTTGAGACAAGTATAAGGAATATCATCAACTAATTCTTGGAATAATTCAATTGATACTTTCCCTTGCGTTGTGTACTTAATGGCGTTGTTGACAAGATTATTTATAATTATTTGATACATGATCTTATCAAGTTTAATAAATGAATTATCAAGGTCATGTTTAAATAACAATTCTAAGTTTTTTTCTTGCGCATTATATTCGTGCCCCTTCAACTGAGTTTTTGATTCTTCAATAATATCAAATTCAGAATAATGAGGTTTTATTTTTTCCGATTCAAGTTTAGTTAAGTTTAATATTGCTTCTAACGTATTTTTTAAGCGAAGACCTGAGTCATTAATCGATTTCGCGAACTCCACATATATTTGATTTTCAAGTTCACTCATTAAGAACTCTGAAAAACCAAGAATCCCAGCCATCGGGGTTCTGAGTTCGTGACTCATTAATGCCAAGAAATTTGATTTAACCCGATTAGATTCTTCGGCTTTATTTTTAGCCGTTAGCAATTCCACTGTACGTTCTTCAACTTTTTGTTCCAATTCTTGATTTATATTTCGCAGCCGATTTTGAAGAGAGGCAAGGGTTAAATGGGTATTTATTCTTGATTTTACTTCTTCCAATTGAAATGGCTTTGTTATATAATCGATTGCTCCAAGTTCAAATCCCCTTACTTTATCCATTACCTCATTCATGGCAGATATAAATATAATAGGGATTTCTCTAGTGTAACTGTCTTGTTTAAGGCGATTGCAAACTTCGTATCCATCCATCTCCGGCATCATTATATCAAGGAGAATAATATCAGGTTTTGGATCGCTCTTTGCAATGGTTAATGCTTTTGCGCCGCTTAAAGCTACTTTAATTTTGAATTCATTTAAATGTTCCCCAAGGATGGTAACATTCTCCGGAGTATCATCTACTATTAAAATCAGTTTGTCGGTATTCAATATAATTTCCCTTGGTCGCTCAGAATAGCTAAGTATTTAGGTGATTTTATGAAACTCCTTTGCTGTTCAGATAAGGTCCAAATTTCTTATCTGAACCAACAATGTGATCATGTAGCCAATCACGCAAGAAATTCATTACTTCAATTGTTATTACTCTTTCACCGGATTCATATTTCTTTTGAAGTGCAGCTACTTGTTCCACTAATTCCTTGTGTTGTTTTTTGTGAAGTTCGGAATCCGGATAGTCATAAGCATCAAAGTATTTTTCTTCAGTAGCAAAGTGGTAGAGAGTATAATCGACAAGATCATTAAGCACTTTCCCCATTATCTCTTTAGCTTTTCCCATTTTTACAGCATCATGTAATTCATTAATAAGTTGAACTAACTTTTTATGCTGGGTATCAACTTCGCTAATATTAACTGTGTACACGTCTTTCCAATCAACTAATGCCATTTTAATTCTCCCTTTGTAAATTTGACAATAGAACAAATAACGTTAATTAAAATTAAATTTATTTTGTACAGAATCCAAAATATTAATCGCTTTATCGTAATCGTAATTTTTAACAGCAGTTTCTATTTCAACTAAAAACAGTCCATACGATTGTATTCCAGGTAATTGCATTATTTCATCAATTTTCTTCCCTGACTCAAAAGCATTGTCTGCTAATAATTGTTTTAATTCTTTTAGTAAAGAAGTCAATTTTTGTATGTCTAGTTCACCAACTATCTCTTTTTTGATAGCTTTTATTCTTTGTCCTTTCCATTCCAACAATTCTGCTAAAACAGCGTTCAGTATTTTTTCAAACTCAAAGAAGTCAAAATCAACGTACCCAATGTCACCTACTTTCAAATTTGTTTCAACCTTTGTTGCTATTCTATTTAATTCGTTTGCACCCAAATTTCCAGAAACTCCCTTTATAGTATGGACCAACCTGATTGATAATTCACTATTCTTTTTATCTATAGCCGATTTTATCTCTGAAACCAAATTGGAATAATTATCATAAAATTTTTCTAGAAGATTTAGATAGAGTTGTTTATTTCCTCCAACTCTCACTATTCCATTCATTACATCAATATTTTTGAATTCAGGTAATGTTTCATGGGATTCTTCAATTGAATAACTCGATTCATTTTTTAATTCGATATTCCTTATTCCCGGTTTTACCCATCTAATTATCGCACCAAAAACTTCATCGGGATCAATCGGTTTGGTAACAAAACCCTGCATGCCAACTCCTAAACATTTTTCTTTTATTCCCGTCATTGCGTCTGCTGTCATCGCAACGATAGGGAGTTCCTCAAAGCTTTTTATTTTGCGAATCTCTTCTGTTGCTGAATATCCATCCATTAGCGGCATTTGCAAATCCATCAAGACAATATCATATTTAGATGGAGAACCTGATGCCATCACCATTTCAACCGATTCTTTCCCATTGTTTGCGATATCAACGCTAAAACCGGCATTTTCGAGTAACTCTGATGCGACTTGCTGATTAATATCATTATCTTCAGTTAGAAGAATTTTTGCCCCTTTAATCTTTTCAAGCGCTGCTAAATGCTTTGTTCCCTTTTCAATTGCCGAGTGATGTGATCTTACCTCTTTGCCAAAAACATCCATAATCGTATCAAAAAGAGTTGAGTAAGAAACAGGTTTATTAAGAAATCCTTTAATTCCAATTTGTTGTGCTTTTTCAGCAATTTCTTCTTTACCGAAAGCTGTTACCATAATGATTGTTGGAGTCTTTGACTTCTGTAGATTGAAGATATTTTGGGCAGTTTCAAGTCCATCCATTCTAGGCATTTTCCAATCCATCAAAACAAGTTCAAAATGATGATTACTATCAGCACATATTTCAATTGCTTCGATTCCAGAATTTACCGTAGTAACTTTGAACGAAAAAGTTTCAAGCGCCTCTTTCAGTATTATTCGTGATGTTTCGTTATCATCACACACCAAAACACTCATTCCTCTTAGATCAATAGAGGGAACATAATCAAGTCGCTTCTGAGATTTTTGTATGCCAAATTCTGCAACAAAATAGAAAGTACTCCCCTTTCCATAAACACTTTCAACCCCAGTATTGCCTCGCATTAATTCAGCTAAGCGTTTACTGATAGCCAGTCCGAGTCCCGTACCTCCATACTTTCTTGTTGTAGTTCCATCCGCTTGCGAGAAAGATTGGAACATTTTCTTTTTTTGCTCTTCTGTTAAACCTATACCGGTATCTTTTACCGAAAACTTTAACTTAATCTGTTCATCCGATATTTTTTCTTCCAATTGAATATCAATCAGAATTTCTCCTTCTCTAGTAAATTTTATCGCATTACTGCAGTAGTTTGTGATTATCTGTCCAACACGCAGAGGATCACCTACTAAGTTTAAAGGAACATCTTTCCCAAGATGAATAGAAAATTCTAATCCTTTTTCCTGTGCTTTTTGAGAAATCAGATTTGTCACAGTATCTAGTACGACTTCGATATCAAAATCAACTTTTTCAATTGAAAGCTTTCCAGCTTCAATTTTTGAAAAATCTAATATGTCATTTATTATCCCCAGCAAAGCTTTTGCAGAGCGATCTATTTTTGTAATGTAATCAAGTTGTTTATTATCAAGCTTTGTTTTTAATGCAAGGTTTGAAAGTCCAATAATGGCATTCATCGGCGTTCTGATTTCATGAGACATGGTCGCAAGAAAAGAAGATTTGATTTTATCTGCAGATTCTGCACGCTCTTTTTCCAACTCCAACTCAGCAGTTCTTGTTTTTACAAGTTCCTCCAAGTGTTCTTGATTAAAGATTAATGCTTCTTCTGCCTTTTTTCGCTCTGTTATATCATGACCGATACCTATCAATCCGATTACCTCACCACTTTCATCGCGTAACGGTAGTTTTGATGTAAGCAACCAATTTTTTCCCCCTTGTGCATTCACCACATATTCTTCACGATTTAAAACGGGTTGTCCGGTTGTGATCACTTTTTGATCATCGCTATAAAATCCTTCTGCCAATTCTTTTGGATGCGTATCAAAATCATTTTTTCCGAGTACTTCAGCTTCGGTTGTAACACCCATGTTTCGCAAATCAGCTTTATTTGCAAGTGTTTTATTACAGTTGATGTCTTTTGTATAAATGGCATCAGGCAAATTATCGATAATAGTTCTCAACAATGCACGTTCATATCTTAATGCTTCCTCTGCTTTTTTCCGCTCCGTTATATCTTCAATAATTCCTAGTAAAGCAAATACATCCCCATCCGAATCAACTACAGGTATTTTGGATACATCATTCCATTGGTTTTTTCCATCTTTCCCTATCTTAGATTCAGCTCTATGCATCAATGACACTCCACTATTAACCACGATTTTTTCTTGAGCGGTTAAAAGAGCAGCTTTTTCTTCAGGGAAAATATCAAAGTCACTTTTGTTAATAATAAACTCGGGACTTTCAACTCCGATAGTTCGAGCAAATGATTTATTACAACCGATATAAATACCATTTTTATCCTTCCAATAAATTGATTGTGGAATCGTATCAAGAATTGTGTCAAGCATTGCCTCACGTTCTTTTAAGTCATCGATTAACTTTTTCTTTTCAATATTTTGAGAATCAATCGTTTCTAACATTTTATTAAATGAGCTAACAAGAGTACCAATTTCATCATTTGTACTTCTTACAGCGCGCAATGAAAAATCATTTTTGTTTGATATAAGCCGGGTTGTTTTAATAAGCTCAAGCAAAGGGCGTGAGACAAATAGCTGTAGCTTTGATGAGAGGAAATACGCAATAATTGAACCGAGTACAATAATCCCTAAAACAAAAAGTATTATCCCGTTTTGTTGATTATTAAGTTCGGTTAGATCTGCACATATAAATACTGTTCCTATTGTTTTTCCATCAAGTGATATAGGTGAGAATATCTTGAGGTATCCGTTCTCAAAATAGTATCCCAATTTTTTACTGCGTGCATTTATATTAAAACTTTTACCTCTTTCATTTTTGTATGTTGCAAATATGATCCCCTCCTCAGTTACGATTGATGCAAAAACAATAGAAGGTTTTATACTAAGTGCAGTTAAATTTTCTTCTGCAAGTCGGGAATCTTGAAATGTTAAAGCTGCAGTACTTCTATCCGCAATTAGAGCACTGATTGATGTGATATCTTTTACCATTGCCTGCTTAATATAATTATTGGTATAAATAATTATCGTAGCTCCCGCAATAATAAGGCAAACTATCGTTGTTACCATAGTGATGAGCAACTGCTTGGTTTTTATCGGTAGTTTACTAATTAGTCTATTCATTTTAATCCTCCGTATTAATGATCCTCGCGACCTCGAGTAGTTTGGCGCTTACCCTTAATCCTGCTTTATTTGTCTCATTAAGATTAATTTCAATCTTTATCCTGTTTTGTTCCAAATAGAATCCGATCATTCCACCTTGTTTTGCAAAATTTGGAATGTCACTGACTGTCAACACATTCGTTCCTTCTAGCTCTTTAAGGACCAATGATAATTGTTGTTGTTCAGAATGGGAGATAAAAAGTAAGTGACAATTGCCAACTTCACTTATTTTCTTTTTGAATTTTTTAATAATTACACTTTGTCCGCATGACTGTTTTTTAGAATAATCAGTAAGAATGTCTCCGATAATATCATTTCCATAAACACCAATTATGATAGGCTCTTTATCATTCCCCGATTCTTCACTTTTCCAATAAATAAACCTGGTAAAATTATTAATGTAAGCTGCTTTAACCTTAGCTTCTAACTCAATTTGGGTCTCACTAACAGGAATGGACGGCAAAAACTGAGCGGCAGTAGAAAGCACAATGATACAAATTAAGTGATGCAAGATGTTCCCAACAATGAAATGTGGGGTAAGATTATTTTTACGTTTTAGTTCCATTATAAAGTTTCTCTTAAATAACTGTAACCATTTTCATATTTACTTAAAAAGATGTTTTGAGACCGAACATTGCTGAGAACCCTGGATTCTTGAACTGCCAGGGCATTTCGTAATCATTATTCGTGATGTTGTAAAGTTGAGTAAAGCATTTTAATGAATAAGAATCTTTGGTAATAATATTTTGTTCGGCAAACACATTTATTGTAACTCCCGGTTTGAACCAGTTGCGCGATGACTTAGAAGTTCTGTCATAAAATCCGCCATTGTAGTTCAGTGATGGAGCAACCGTTAAACCCATTTGAAATGTATAACTGCATCCGGCATTAAGAATTTCTTTTGGAGAAAAAGGAATTTCAATATTGTTCTGGTCACTATTCAAATCATTTATTGTTTTTGACTTTAATAATGTTAAATTTAAATACCAGGCGAGTCCATCTAGAGATCTTTGCGTTAGTCCAATCTCACTACCTATGGAACTTGATGATCCAGTGTTAATCGATTGCGATTGAGAAGGATTTTGACTAACAACATTATCAACTATCGCATCTTGAATGTTTGTATAAAAGAATCGCGCACTAAGATTTAAATCGGGCATGAGTTTCACATCAATCCCTAGATCCGTGCCAATACCACTTTCAGGTTTTAAATTTGAGTTCGGTAATTGTCCATCATGTCCCACTATTCGCAAATCGGTAATTGGAATTGTTCCTGCTATTGATTTTAGCGCTGGAGTGGCAAAACTACTTCCGGCATTCGCAAAGAGTGCGATCATTTTGTTAACAGAATAACGCGTCCCTACACTCCAAAGCAGTTTATTCCATGAATCGTTATTGTTTGAGGGGGTAAAACCATTCGATAACTCAATAACATTTTTAATGTAAGCAAATCTTAACCCGCTTCTAAGTACAAACTGTTCTATCGGGCTCCATTCTTCTTGAGCATAAATACCAATTTGCGTTGCAGATGATTTATTCCCATAAATTCTGTAACCAGCAAGCGGATCAGCCCACGTAAAATATTTTGCATTTTGATAATCGGATCCAATACTTAAAACATTATTTTTCCCATGTGCCCACGATAAAGAGATATCGACAGGAATAATTATCTGGTTAACTCCCGCATTTGATTTTAATGTATCACTTCCTCCGTAAACACTTTCCTGCCACGCTCTGTCATAAGACCGAACACCGAAGTGAGATTGCATACTGAGTTCATCATTAAAAATGATACTGTAGCCGGTATTAAGCGTTCCATACAGATTTCCAAATTGCTGATAGACTCGTCCTTTATCACCATCATGCCATGTCTCTTGGGCAAAAACGGAAATTTTTTGCTTCTCTTCTTCATCAACAAAATAAGTTACTCCACCATATAACTTTGTCTTTTTATATGCCGGATTTTTCTTGATATTCAGCCATGAGCTATCTGTTCCGTAATTCACATAGTCGGAAATCTCATATGAAGTGCCGATAAAATAATGGAATCGAACGGTATGGTTCTGATGAAATATTTGTCCGTTCAACGTATTATAAGAGCCAAAAGAAGTCGAAACGGAAGTTCCCTGTTTAGTAATTTTTTCTTTTAAGATTAAGTTGATTGTCCCGCCAAGCGGAGTTTGATTTCCAGCAAAATCTTGAGATAAGAAGTTCGGATAAAAGACTGAGGCAGGTCCGCGTTGAACTTCTATTCGATCAATTGCATTTAGATCAAGCGACATTGGATCAACAAAAGCATCAAGTGGAATTCCTTGGAGCATATAGGTACTGTATTTTGGACCAATACCACCATACGTTCCCCAGTTTGCGTCATTACGTGAAAGCACAGTAACCGATGCGCCGGGAAGTTTCCCGATCACTTCACAAATATTTCTATTCCCGCTTACAGTTTGTTGAATTTCTTGAGAATTGATTACATCAATCTTTTGAGTAACATTTTCAGCAAACCGTGGTATTCTGGAAGGTGTGATTACCACATTCATCAACTCTTCCAAACTGAGTTGAAATACGTTGCGATCATTTTCGTCTTCTTGTGCGATCACAAACGATGATAACAAAATACTTAATAAAGATACTGCCGATAAGAATAGTTTTTTCTTGATCATTTTTTGTTCCTCTCCGTTAATAAAAAAAGATTTTTTTGTGTGACATATTTAATTATTCCAGTCGAATTAAAATCTTATTTGCGCTTTACGACTATTTAAATATTCATAAACTCATGATCGCATTTAAACAATTTTGTTTAACAATTCTAATGCATCATCAAACATATAGTCACTAATTAACTTTTCGACATTTTTTAATTCATCACGATAATTTCCAATACCGGGAAGTCGTAGAATTTCTTCGAGTTTATTGCTTGATTCGAAGTCATTATCCTCAATAAATTGTTTTAACTCACTTATAAGTGCATTAAATTTCTCGACATCAAGTTTTGCATTGTCTTCGCTTGTCGTCACTTTAGTTTTCTCATTCAACCATTTTTTTATTGAGGTTAGGACTGCTGAAAGTTCCTTTTCGAGTTCTTCCAAATCTTTAGTAATGGATTCCTTATGGTTTTGTTTAAGATCTGATTCGACTACAGCAGCAATTTTATTTAATGTTTTTGCTCCTAAGTTTCCAGCTACTCCTTTTACGGTATGTGCCAAGCGAACTGATTTTTCCTGATCAGATTCTCTAAGTGCAGATTTAATTTCCTCGATCACATTACTATTACTATTGTAAAATTTTTCTAGAAGATTTAAGTACAGTTTTTTATTTCCACCAACTCTAGCTAAACCATCCACTGAATCAATTCCAGTAATTTCCGGAATTATGAATTCTTCAAAGGATATAGAATCTTCTTTCTTTTTTTCAACAACTTTTCTTTCGCCCGGTTTTATCCACTCAACTATTGCCCCAAATACTTCATCGGGATCGATAGGTTTCGTAACAAATCCTTGCATGCCAACCTCTAAACATTTTTCTTTTATTCCCATCATTGCATCAGCAGTCATGGCAACAATTGGGATTTCCGCACTTGACCTATGTTTTCGTATTTCTAAAGTAGCTGTATATCCATCCATCACTGGCATTTGAAGATCCATTAAAACAATGTCATACATTGATGGTGAACCAGATGCCAACACTTTCTCAAGTGCAATTTTCCCATTATTTGCAATTTCAACATCAAATCCAGCATCTTCAAATAGTTCTGTAGCAACTTGCTGATTGATCTCGTTGTCTTCAGTTAAGAGGATCTTTGCTCCTTTTATTTTTTCAAGTGCTTGCAGATGTTTGGTCCCTTTTTGACTTCGTGCCCGTTTTGTTTTGATCTCTTTGCCAAATACTTCCATGATTGTATCGAACAACATAGAGTAGGAAATTGGTTTAGTAAGAAAAGCTTTTATCCCCAAACTTTTCGCCTTTTCCGCAATTTCATCTTTGCCAAAAGCCGTTACCATAATTATTGTTGGTGTTTTAATATTTTTTTCTTCAAGAATAATTCTTGATGCTTCTAATCCATCCATCTCCGGCATTTTCCAATCCATCAAAACCAATTCATATGGATGCTCTCTCTCATTTACCAATCTTCCAATAGCCTCTTCACCTGACTTTGTTACAGTTACTTCAAAGGAAAATGTTTCAAGAGCTTCTTTTAATATCTCACGTGCAGTTTCGTTATCATCACAAACAAGAACCCGCAATCCTCTTAAATCAATTGCCGGAATGTATTCATCTTTTTTCTGTTCTTTTTGCACAAGCAATTCTGCTGTAAAAAAGAAGGTACTTCCTTTTCCAAATTCACTTTCTGCCCAGGTACTTCCTCCCATCAACTCTGCTAGTCTCTTACTTATAGCCAACCCTAGTCCTGTTCCTCCGTATTTACGAGTTGTAGAACTATCGGCTTGAGAGAAAGATTGGAACATTTTTGCGAGATGTTCCGGTGTTAAACCAATTCCTGTATCTCTTACAGAGAATTTAACTTTTACTTTGTCTTTGTTTCGTTCCTCAACTTCAGCTGAAACAATAATATCACCTTTTTCAGTAAACTTAACTGAGTTACTGCAATAATTTGTTATGATCTGACCGATTCTTAACGGATCGCCTATTAAATTAAGAGGAACATCTTTAGCAATGTGTACAGAAAATTCCAATCCTTTTTCTTGTGCCTTTTGAGATATCAAATTTGCTACGGTGTCCATCACATGTTCAATATCAAAATCAACCTGCTCAATATTGAGTTTGCCGGCTTCAATTTTTGAAAAGTCAAGAATGTCGTTAATAATTCCTAGAAGCGCAATTGCTGATCTATCAATCTTTATTAAATAATCGAATTGTTTTTTATCAAGGTTTGTTTTTAATGCAAGATGCGATAATCCTATTATTGCATTCATCGGTGTACGAATTTCATGCGACATAGTTGCAAGGAACTGGCTCTTTGCGACAGTAGCAGCATCGGCTTCTTCTTTTGCTTTTGTCAGAGCCTCTTCGGCTTTTTTACGTTCTGTTATATCGTGGGTGAAAGCAACGATATACCCATTTCCCTCAAACTCAAAATAGGAAGCGTTAATCTCTGCGGGAATCAGAACATCATCTTTACTGCAGAGTGTGGATTCATACGATATTTTTTGCCCTGATCGTAATTTTTCTACAAATACTAACCAATCTTCACGAATAAAATTGATATCGAAATACCAGAATTTTCGACCAATAATATCATCTTTCTCAAATCCAAGAGATTCATATGCATGGATATTACTATCTAAAATTGTTCCTTCAACGGGATCAACAAAGCAGATACTGTCTTTTGCATTATCTATTCCATACTGAATAAGTTTTAATTTCTGTTCCATCTCCTTCCTAAGGGAGATATTTTTGAAAATTACCACTGATCCAATGATAGCCTCATCTTTTATAAGTGCAGTACTTGAGTATTCAACGAAAAACTTTGAACCGTCTTTTCGCCATAAAACTTCGTCATCAACTTTGGCCGATTCACCTGTCTTATATGATTTGAACATCGGGCAATACTCACGGTAATATTTTGATCCGTCATAATAGGAATGATGAATAAGTTCGTGAATATTCTTTCCAACTACCTCTTCTTCCGTAAATCCTAACATTTCTAGTGCTGCCGGATTTATAAATGAAGCATTTCCTTCGGTATCGCATCCGAATATTCCATCGCTAGCCGATTCTAAAAAAAGCCTACTCTTTTCTTCGGCTTCTTTTAACGCTTGTTCAACTTTTTTTCTTTCCGATATATCATTTACAATTGCAGTAAAGAGTCTATAATTTTTTAAATTAACCTCACTGATTCCAATTTCAAGAGGAATTAAATTGCCATTCTTGTGTTTCCCAAAATTTTCAATTCTTTTATCTATTACTTTTTTCTCACCGGTTTTCAAGTAATTTGAAATATATGTGTCATGTTTTACTGCATGCTCATCCGGTATTATAATAGTTACACTCTTCCCAAGTATTTCGTTTTCTGTGAAACCAAAAATATTTTCTGCAGCCGGATTAAATGTTTCAATAATACCTTTTTCATTTATTGTTATAATTCCGTTTGTTGATGCTGCTAAAATTGCTGCGGTTTTATTCTTGCTCTCAAGAATTTTTTCTTCTGTGAGTTTTTGTTCTGTAATGTCAAAACGAATTGATAAATATTCAAGAAGTTTACCTTGTTCATCTAAAATTGGAGCAATTACCGCATCGACCCAAAAATATGTTCCATCTTTAGCTTTATTGCGGAGTTGTCCTCTCCATATTTTCCCACCTGTAATGGTCCTCCACATAGCGGCGAAGAATTCTTCCGGGTGAAGTCCGGAATTGACAATTCTATGGTTCTTTCCAATTAATTCTTCCCTTGTAAATTGCGAAGTCCGGCAGAATTCATCGTTTACCTCTGTTATGTTTCCCTCAAGATCAGCCATAGAAACAATAGCTGAAGTATTTAAAGCCATATTTTGTGAAGTGAGTTTAGAGTTTAGCGCATTTACTTCTTTCAGAATTTCTTCTAAAGATTTTGTTCTCTCTTCAACTTTCCGTTCAAGATTTTTATTCAGCTCTTGAATTTCTGATTGTACTTTTTTTCTTTCAGTTATATCTGTATCGGTTCCAACTATTCTTTTCGCTTTACCATCGGAATCGATTTCAACAACTTTTCTTCTTGCCTGTACCCAAAAAATTTCTCCATTCTTTTTAATGCCTTTAATTTCGACATGATATGAGGAATTTTCCTTTATCGCTTTATTATACGCTTCCTGCAGAACCGGAAAAGAATCTGGATGTGTAAGCGCGTTCCATTTTTCTATTGTAGGAGTAAATTCATTTGGCTCGTATCCGTACAGCTTAAACATCTGCTCGCTGAAATATACTTCCCCGGTATTAATGAAATAATCAATAATACCTTCATTAGTTGCCTGAAAGGCAAATTTGAACCGGTGAGTAATATCTTGCAGTTCCTTTTCTTTCTCCCCTATCTCCTTAATCATTGTATTAAACGCGCCGGCTAACTCTCCAATTTCATCTTTCGATTTTATTTCTATCGCCCGCCTATCTTTTGTCCCGTGAATATTCTTAACACCTTTTGTAAAAGATAATATAGGCTTCGTAATACTTCTAGCTATAAAAAGAGTAATAAAGAAGAGAATAAAAACTAAAACTACAGTTATAAGAAATGCGTTACGGTTTATTCTTTTTACATCTGTTAATAATTCATCTTCCCGCACAGAAATGGCGAGACCCCAGTTTGTATGGTTTATTGGATGTGTATAAGCCCAAATTCTCTGCCCAGGTTCATCATCAACACGTAATATTGTACGCCCCTTCTCACCCCTAAGCAATTTTTCACCCTCAATTTTCTGGTCATCTGGATTGATTGAGCTTCCTTTTATAGTAAGTATGTTGTCTTTGAAAATTCTTTTTGTACTTGGATGATAAATGAACTGACCTTTTTGCGAAACCATTATGTAGTTCATTGTTTTATAATAAGAGTGGCTTGTTAATTCCTTAAATTTTGTCAGATCAATTCTCGTAGAAGCAACTCCTATAAATTTTTCATCTTTATAAATCGGGACTGAAAAACGGGAACATAATTTTTTTGTTTCTCTATCTATAAAAGGTTCTTCCCAGAATGATTCCCCCATACTTGCCGGGACCTGATACCAAAGTTCATCCATCTTTGTATAGTCAATCAGCTTCGAAAGTTCACTTTTTACAATTTTGCCATCCATAAGACTTGCGGAATTAAGTCTTAATTTTCCTTTATTATAATCTCTTTCGAACGCAATTCTTGAGCCGAGAAGAATTGAGCTTTTACCGATATTTCTCGCAAGAAAAGCGTAAGCTTCTTCTTCGGATACATAATCTGAGAGACTTACATAATCAGCTGTCGCCTGCGTTAATAACATTACTTCTTCTATTTGATCACAAATTCGGATTGCAAAATCTTCAGTGTAAACACTCATAAACCTATCAATAGCGTTAATTTCGGCCTCTTTCACATAATAGCTGGTTAAATAACCGCTTATTAAGGAAAGGATGGTGATTGCAGGAATTATTGCTAATAATAACTTTAAACGAATGCTTCTCATATTTAATTTCATGTCATATCGCTGCTAATTGTTGCGTTTAATTAACTGTTATAAAACTTTAGCAATTTTTAATAGATCTGGCGATAGCTCCTGTCCTTCGGATTCTATCTTTTTCTTATTGATTAAAATCTTAGGCTTACCGCCTTCTACCCCAATTGCTATTGAAATCTCTCCCTTTTCAGCTAACGAAGAAAGTCCTGAGATTGAAAAAACTTTATGCTTGTCTGTTAAGGACTTCAACGAGCCGCATCCTGGAGTTACATATACAACATTATAGTTTGCAATTTGCTTTTCAATATCAGTAGCACTTACAGCTGTAGGAAATAACCCGAACTGCTTAAATCCATCTATCAATTCATCTTTTATTCTTGCATCACCGTAAACAACGGCAAGCTTAACACCCTTAGACTGAAGCGTTACATTATAGTTAAAGATTTTCTTAAACATTGCTACTTGCAGTTTTATCGGCACAGGCATATCCTGCGCCAAAACAATCTCGTTAGCTGCCGCGAATAACACAACAAACAAAATCAGCCGCTTCATTCATTTACCCTAAAAATTATAATGAGTATTGAAGTTCATAGTAAATTCTTTTTCCATAACCGGAAGGCACTTCTTTTATGTTGCGTCCATTGTATTCAGGAAACATTACAGCTTCGTTAAATAAATTTTTTGCAGAAAGTTTATGACTTAAAGTTCCGTTAAGAAATTTTTGACCGTAGCTGATATTAAAATCGAATGTTATACTTGGTTTTATTTCCCCTAGAAGGCTATTGACATTGGAGCGGTAATTAGAAAGTAACGAAAGTGTTACATCAGAGAAATCTTTTGCGAATCCAAAAGAAATAGTATGTGCCGGAATATATTTGAAGTTGTAGTGACCGCTGTTGTTAACCTCATCGCCCGAGTTTCCGGTTGAATAAGAATAATTTAAGAATGCATCTAATAAATTAGCACGACTGTAACGAAATTCTAACTCAACACCTTTGGCTGTAAATTCATTTCCGTTAATGTAAATAACTGAATAATTTGTAGGATGATTCGGAAATCTTCTTACGCGGTATACTTTGTTCTGATACGAACTGAAATATACAAGCGCTTGCACAAAAAAATTATCAATGGAATTCAAATATGCTATTTCGATTGAGTTGCTGGTCTCCGGCTTCAAGTTAATATTTCCAAAAACTTGGTTATCCGGAGTTTCAAAATATAACTCAAATAAACTTGGTGCGCGGTATGATTGCCCCGCAATTAATTTAAAACTATTATTATCATCCAATGCATAAACAAGCGTAGCTCTTGAAGAAAGATTTTTACCGAACAATTCATTCCAAGTAATTCTTGAACCGGCAACTAAATTGAATGCACCGAATTTACCATAAGCTTGAGCGGCAAGGGAATATTCATACAATTTTTTGCCTGCCATGTTATTAAAATCAAAAACAGAATCTCTAAGTTCGTTATAATTAGCACATGCTAAAGATTTTCTTGTATCATAATCAGCGCCTAAATCAAATCCAAAATTTTCAGAAATAGAGTAATTAAGATTAACTTTATTGGTAATTCTATATCCTTCTATATGAGATTTAATTACTCCATCCAAAGACCCTGCAAAATTTCTCTGACTATAATCATAACTTAAATTGTATTTTACATTCAGCTTCTCTGTAAATGAATGATCTAAACCGTATGACAATAAATAACCGTTTAATACCTGATCTTTTCCGGCGCCTGTAGCAAATGACGTTGTGTTTCCTAAATAACTTTCGTGAGTTATATATGTGTTAAAAAGGAAAGTATGCCCCTTATATTTAGATAAAAGGTTGAAGTTATTTTCCTTTAAATATTCTTTAATAAAACCTTCAACTTTATCTTCATCTTTAAATAAATAATCATGACCGGTTTCATCAGATGTATTTGCTGAAATAAAAGTTTTCCAATCATTGTTTATTAGATTTACATTTCCGCCAGCCTGAAGTCTTCCATTAGAGCCAACAGCTAAATGTACGGCAGAACTTTCGAGTTCAGAATTTTTTATTACGATATTTATTGCACCGGTGTATGCATTGGTTCCATAAAGTACAGACGCCGGCCCTTTTAATACTTCAATTCTTTCAACATCGTTGATATTTACCCTGTCAATGTTTGTTTCACCTGTAGCAGCATTCCATTGCGGTATTCCATTTATTAAAACGAGAACTTTATTTGCATATTGAGGCTGTAAAATATCTCTCGATGTTGGAATATTTCTTTTAAAATATGTTCGCATTACTTCAAACCCGGGAATGATATTCAGAGCTTCTGCAACAGAATTAAAATTATATTGCTTTATCATCTTTTTGTCTATAACCGAAACTGTAGAAGGAGTGTTAAAAATTGTTTGACTGCTGCTTGAAGCAACTTCAATTTTAATATCTAAGAGTTGTTCTAGGCTGAGGTCTTCGTAATTCTGAGCAAGTGAGCTGCCAACAAATATAATTAAAAGAAGAAACATGGAGTGTAATGATAACTTAGCCCAAGACGCCCAGCCCCGCTTCGTTTTTTTTCCCATATAATTAACCTTTGGATTATGAATTTATTTTAATAGTTGTTTTGAATCTATGAATTTGATTTTACAAATAAAACAATATTTTATTCAGATCCACTCAAGTAATTAGTTAAATGCACACAATAATTTGGAATAAATGTATAATTACCATTAGGTAAAAATAAATTTAATTTTAGCAGAATCCAATAAATTTATCGTGTTAACAAAGTTGTAATTATTAACTTATTTATAGTAAGATAAATTTTCTATCAATATGAATCTCTCCTTATAACTGTTTAGAATCGGTTAATTGTTTCCAATCTTTTATATTTTGAAATATGCTTCTTTCATGAAGCATTAATAGGAAACTTAATTATTAATGGTTATCCTATCATGTTTTAGCGGTGAAATCGAATAGGGATAAAGGATATGCTTTCTAAAATGTCTACATAGAATAAGCGATTATGAATTTTGAGTGAATCTATCTATTTCATTATCAAAAATATAATCTAACTAACAATTTAATTCTTCCCGCGATCGTGTTATTTAGTAGATTACAGATTACATTACTTTAATCTTTTGTTCTTCAATCTCCATTTAATATTATAATTTCTTTCTCATAATACCTACTTTCCTTATCGCATGGTTCACAAAGGGAACGCCATGTATATCCTTACTCTCCATCATATTTAATCAATGATTGAATCTCATATCCTTTTAACTGTTCTTTTCCGTGTAAAAAGACCAACTCAATCAGAAAAGAAATTTGCACTACTTCCCCGCCCAGTTTTTCAATAAGTTTTACAGCGGCGTTTGCGGTTCCTCCGGTTGCGAGCAGATCATCGTGCAGAAGCACTTTATCTCCGGGAACAATCGCATCGGTATGGATTTCTATTTTATCCGTTCCATATTCAAGCGAGTAAGTTTCGGAAATCTTTTCTGCGGGAAGTTTATTCGGCTTTCTTATCGGGACGAATCCGGCGTTTAATTTTTCTGCCAACAATCCGCCGAAAATAAATCCGCGTGATTCTATTCCGGCAACTTTGGTAATCCCTTTATCCTTTGCCAGATCGTAAAGAATGGAAGAAGTTTTTTTCAATGCTTCAGGATTCTTCAAGAGAGTTGTAATATCTTTAAAGATGATTCCCTTCTTCGGAAAATCGGGTACATCTCGAATGAAGTCCGCTAAATTATTCATTAGTTTCTCCATGTTTTGTTAGAAATGAGTTTATTCCATTATTAAAATCTTTTGAAGTTCTCGAAAGAGCATTAATTGTTTTTGCATATTCAACAGCCTGCCGGTATGATAAACTTGAAACATGGCGCAGCAGTTTCTTTGTCTCACTTATACTTGTTCTAGAATTAGCGGAAAGATCGTTGATCAAATTGAAAGAAAAATCGAGTACGTCATTTTCCATAAAATCAACCAACCCAATACTCTTTGCATCTTCTGAGGTTAGCATTCTCCCGCTGATCAACATTTGCCGGACTTTGGCTTCCGGTAATCTTTTAAGTAGAAGAAAAGAAATTATCGCCGGAACAAATCCAATTTTTGCTTCGGTAAAACCAAACGTTGCAAAATCTTTTTTTGCTATCACATAATCGCATGCAATGGCTAAACCGCATCCCCCAGCAATAGCGGGACCATTTACTGCAGCAACCGTCGGTTTGTTGCATTCATAGAGAGAAAGAAACAACTCGGCGATCACCCCTGAATCCTTTTCATTATCACGTAGTGAATTTGATTGTAAAGTTTTTATATATGTTAGATCAGCCCCCGCGCAAAATGCTTTTCCCTCTCCCGTAATAATTATTCCGGAAACCGCTTTGTCATTTTCCAATTCCTTTAACACAGAAATAAAATCGTTGATTAATTCCGGAGAAAGAGCATTTCGCTTTTGAGGATTATTCAACTTAATGATTCCTATCTCCCCTTTTGTCTCTGTTAAGATCAAATTACTCATAGCTGCCAACTTTTCTTGTAACTTTTCTGTTAAGGAATTTAATAAAATCTATGTAGCTGAGACAGTTTATCACTTCTTCAGGTTGTATTCCCCCTTTACGTGCGATTGCGACTCCATATTTTGTCAGAAGAATATTCTCCAACGAGTGAGCATCTGCATTAATGGAAAACAAACAGCTTTGTTCTCTTGCGTAAAAGATATTCCGCCAATCCAGGTCAAGCCGGTTAGGATGAGCGTTTATTTCAATCGCAACTCGATTTCTGCTGCATGCATCTATAATTTTTTTAATGTCATGTTTATATGGAGCACGGTGTAAGAGTAATCGTCCTGTTGGATGCCCGAGCACATCTGTATAAGGATTCTCGACTGCTCTAATAATCCGTTTCGTCATATCATCTTCCGAAAGAGAAAAATTAGAATGAACCGATGCGACAACAAATTGAAATTCTTTCAAAATTTCTTCCGGATAATCTAAATCACCGTTACTTAAAATATCCGATTCAATTCCTTGCAGCAACTGCCAATTGTTTTTGGCAGCTATTGCTTTTATTTCTTTTCGTTGCAGTAAGATACGCTCCTCACTCAATCCATTTGCATAAGCAGCAGTTTTACTATGATCGCAGACGGCAAAATAATCATAACCCAGACTTCTCGCTGATAAAATCATTTCTTCTAATGGAAATAATCCATCAGAATAAGTTGTGTGGAAATGGAGAAATCCTTTTAAATGTTCTATAGAAAGTGCACAACGGAGTTTATGTACGGTTTTAATGAGCGAATGGAATTCTTCTTCTCTCATCTCGGGAGCAACATAAATCGAATTCATTTTTGTGAAGATTTCTTCTTCACTTTTTGCTCGATGCTTTTTGGGGGAGTAATTTAATCTTTCGAGAAACTCTTTAGAACCGGTTGTAACAAATAATTTATTCGTAAAATCTTCTTCAGAATATGTAATATAAATTGTTAACGGAAGGTTATAGGTTGTATTTGATTTGATCGACTCTTCGCTGAGTTCATCAATCACTATCTTGTCTTTTAATAATTGGATCAACTCATTTGTTTTTTCAGCTTCAACTAAAACTACGATTTCTAGAAAAGAATAAACTTCTCTTATTCTTCTTATTTCACCGGTAAATGAATATTTTTTAATTAACAGAATTGACTTAAGAAGTTGTTCAATTTTCGCTGCTTCACATTCCGCAAAATTAAAGAGGAGTAAGTTCTTGTTTGCCTCAATTTGTTTGATCTCATCTAAAACTTTCTGTTGAATTTTCTCCCCGAAACCCTTCACGACAACTAGTTTATTCTCTGTACAAGCAATTCTGAGCTCATCCAAACTTTTAATATTTTCTTGTTTAAATAGCTGAGCAATTTTCTTCGGTCCCAATCCACGGATGAGGAATAGTTCAAACAGCGAGTCCGGAATATTCTTTTTTAATTCTTCCAAAGTTGCAGAGAATCCATGGGAGCAATACTCCTCAATCACTCCATAAATCCCCTTCCCTATTCCTTTAACTTCTTTAAGCTTGCCGGAATTGACCAGTTCATTAATGTCTTCATTTATTTTGCGGATGGTGTTGGAACCGTTGCGGAACGCACTGATTTTGAAAGGATTTTCCGACTTGAATTCAAGCAGATCGGCAATTTCATCTAGCAAGTTTATTATTTCTTTTTTTTCTGCCATAATTAACGTAGGAATAAATAAAGTTGAAGATACGTTGAAATAAATCCGAGCAAAGCTCCTGTAATTACTTGTGCAAAAGTATGACATTTTAAATAAATTCGCGACCACCCAACCAAGAAAAGCAAAATTAAAAGAGGCATCGCTACCCAACTTCCAATAAAAGAAAATAATGCTAACGGTGCCGAAATTCCCAATGCATGAATGCTAATTTTCCAAGTCTTGTTTATGAGAATTATAGTCATCGTGTTAATAATGTAGCAAAACCAAAATGTTAGCGTGAGAGGATTAATGTTAAATGTTCTCAGTAAAAAATACCCGATGAGTAAAAGAGACAAACCGAAAAGAAAAGGGAAAGTTCTTTCTTCCTTTAACTCTGCATCTTGATTGATGATCTTTTTCTTTTTTAACATGATAATGAAAAAGATAATGGGAAGGAAGAAAGTCCAGAGAAACCCCGAACTAATAACAATAACTTGATTTACTTCTGTAAGTTCGTACTTGAAACCAAGAAGAGTGAAAGAAAAAAGTGTTAATGTAGGAGGAACGAAAAGTGTAGAACTAATTCTTGCGATTTTGTAAAAGAGATTCTTGTTTCCTTTTTCTTCTTTATCAGACCGCTGCGGCATAATTTACTTTTTCTAAACTCTGCAGAAAATGAAGTAATATTTCTTCAACTGAGTGATAATCGTAAACCGTCATCAAGCTGTTTCTAACAACGTGGGCGTTGTACATCCCTTTCAAATACCCGGTATAAAATTTCCGGTGTTCAATAACAGCCCGTTCTTCACCTTTAACTTTAATTGCTAGTTCTAGGTGACGCAAACACGTTCTAATTTTTTTACCTGTGGAAAGTGGATGGAGTCTTTTCCCGTTGTTCATAATATCTTTTGCTTCCTCAAAAATCCACGGATTCCCGATCGCACCACGCGCTATCATCACCGCATCGGCGTTTGTTTCCTTAAAAGCACGTTGAACATCTTCCGCTGTCATTATTCCACCGTTAAGTACAACAGGTATATTCACAACTTCTTTTATGCGCGGAATCCAACTCCAGTCGGGATCGCCGGAATGTCCTTGAGAGCGGGTTCGGCAATGAACGGTTAAAGCCTTTACACCAACATCTTCTAATCTCTTTGCAACTTCTAAAATGTGAAGAGTAAAAGCATCCCAACCAATTCTAGTTTTTACGGTTACCGGAAGATTAACCGCATCAACAACATTTTTGGCTAACTTTTGGAGATAAGCCGGATCTTTTAAAAGTCCGGCACCTGCACCCGAATTACAAATATTTTTTATCCAGCACCCTGCGTTAATGTCAATTAAATCGGGTTGCTGTTCTTCTGCAATCTTTGCAGCTCCAACCATTGAGGAAATTGTTGAACCGTAAATTTGTATCCCGACCGGTCTTTCTTCATCAATAATGTTAAGTTTTCTATGCGTTTTTTCTGATTGGCGAATTAGTCCTTCTGCATTGGCAAATTCAGTATAAACTACATCGGCACCAAGTTCTTTGCAAACTAATCGGAATGAAACATCGGATATATCTTCCATCGGCGCGAGAAAGATTCCCTTTTCAATATTTATTTTCCCAACGGTGAACATTAATACTTACACTTTCTAGTTATTTGAAACCGGTAACTCGAGTGGCGAAAGATGATTATTTAAATAGAAAATGCTGAAGAGAAATACCAAGAGTACAAAAAAAGATCCAGTTAGAAACGGGATTTGATAACCGAGATATTGATAGGCAAATCCTCCCCACAACGGACCCAACATTCTTGCAAAAGAAGAAAAAGATTGATTTACTCCCAGTACAATTCCCTGTTCATTTTCCGGAGCTACTTTGGAAACGAGACTAAGAAGAATCGGCTGCAAAATTCCCGTTCCAATTGACATAAGCGCTGTAATAAGAAGTACTCCAACGAGATTTATTCCATAAGGAATTAGTCCTAAACCGATCATCAGAAAAAATGTCCCTACTGTTATAAGTTTTTGATCGGAATATTTCTTCGCTAATCTTCCAATTAATCCGCCTTGAATAATAACTCCAATGATTCCCATTATTCCAAAGATCATTCCGTTTTGCATATCTGAAAAATGATAAACATTATGTCCAAGCAATGCAAATGTTCCAAATATATTGGCAACCGAAAAAGTGACAATAAAAAAGAGTAAGATTACAACGCTGATCAATCGATTGGACAAAACTTTCTTGAAGGAAGCAGCATCGAACATTTTTCTTTTGATAACCATATTTTTTTCTGTTCCAGTAAGTGATTCAGGTAAGAGAAATAAGCTGAACGAAAAAGCGAGAAATGAAAATCCGGCAGCGACAAATCCCGTTATCATATATCCAAAGTGAGAAAGTAATCCCCCAATGATAGGTCCAAAAACAAATCCGAGACCAAAGGCAACGCCGATAAGTCCCATTCCTTTTGAACGATTCTCCTTCGTCGTCACATCCGCAATATAGGCTTGCGCAACACCAATACTGCTTCCGCCAACTCCGGCTACTACTCTTGAAATGAGTAACATGAGAAATGAATGAGTGAATGAAAAAATAATGTAACCAGATGCATTAAGTAAAAGAGTGGAAAGGATTATTTTTCTTCTTCCGTATTTGTCAGAAAGACTTCCGAAAATCGGATTAAAAATAAATTGAACTAATGAGTAAACAGCGAGAACAATTCCAATTGCACTTTCCGGTACATGCAAAGCTTTGACAGCAAATGTTGGAAGAATTGGAATCAATATTCCAAATCCAAGCAGATCAACAAAGACAACTAAAAATATTAAAGATAAAGATGATTTTTTACCACTCATTGTCTATCAAGTTCCTTCAAAATAGCCTCACCCATTTCTTTTGTTCCGACATAACTCGTCGAATTAATATCTTTCGTCACAAATTTTCCATCTTCAATCACTTTTGACACAGCCCGTTCAATTCTGTCGGCTGCACCATTTTCTTTTAAATGATTTAACATCATCACCGCAGCTAATATTAATGCACATGGATTGGCGATATTTTGCCCTGCAATATCTGGGGCTGAACCGTGTACCGCCTCGAAGATTGAAACATCAGCCCCAATATTGGCTCCCGGCGCGAAACCTAATCCACCCACCAACCCTGAAGCTAAATCAGATAAAATATCTCCAAATAAATTTGTTGTTACAATTGCATCAAATTGGTTGGGATTCATCACCATCTGCATAGCCATGTTGTCCACAATTTTATCTTCATATTTTATCAACGGATAGTTTACAGCAACTTCTTTTGAAATATCTAAAAACAAACCACCGGTGAATTTCATAATGTTCGCTTTATGAACTACAGTTATTTTTTTTCTTCCCAAACGCTGCGTATGCTCAAATGCATATTTCAATATTCTTTCACAGCCTCTTCTTGTAATTATACCAATCGTTTCCGCTGCTGAACGACTGCTGTCTATATAATGTTCAATTCCTGAGTAGAATTCTTCAGTATTTTCTCTAAAAATGAGAAGATCAACATTATCATATCTTGTTTTAACACCTTTAAATGTTTTCGCGGGTCTTTGGTTTACGTAAAGATCAAATTCTTTTCGCAGCGCAACGTTCACACTTCTGAAACCTTTCCCAACAGGAGTAGTTAACGGACCTTTTAACGCAATTTTATTTTTAGCGATGGAGTCCATCGTTTCTTGCGGCAGAGGATCGCGGTATTTTTCAAGCGCTTCCATTCCCGCAGACATAATTTCCCAATTTATATCAACACCGGTGTGTTTAATAATTTTTAATGCGGCATCGGTTATTTCCGGTCCAATACCATCGCCGGGAATTAATGTTACGTTGTAGCTCAATCTTTATCTCCGTGTAGTTTCATTTTCGAGTGCAAATATACAAAGAAAACCATTCTTCTTTAGAAACAAACAATTCGCGCCGATGGTTCAAAAAAGGTAGATTTATCAATTTTCATTTAGCCGTCTTGAAGAAGAATATTTTTGAAGTGTTCTTTTTGAGTCTTCAAATGATTGGCTCATCTTCAGAAAATCTTTTTGTGATAAGAACGGATACTTCTCAACCGACGTAGTGTAAGGGAGAATTCTATACTCTCTTTTTCCGTCAATCTTACCTTTAAATACCCATGTTGGAGTAAAAGAAACCTTCTCAAGCTGAAGCTCTTTTGTCGTTAAATTTTTTTTGATTTGAAATTGAAGAATTACTCCCGCATCAGAATAGCGCCACTGTTGATTTGAAATAAAATTCCCAAGTGAATAAGCAACAAATCCCGAATCCAGCTTCCCTTCTTTTTTAAAATACTCAATCGGCTGTAGAACATGCGGATGACTTGCAAGAATAACATCAGCTCCGGCTTTAATTGCAGTTTGCACAACATCTTTCTGATATTTATTTGGTTCCCTTTCATACTCTTCGCCAAAGTGGAAATAAGCCAAAACAAAATCAACACTATCTGATTTGGCTTTTTGAATATCGTAAATTAAAAGTGAATCGGAAATTCTGTTCACCATGTAGGATTTTCTTTTAGGCAAATAATTTCCATTCATTCCGTAGGTGTATGAAACAATAGCAAAACGGATTCCCTTAATTGAAATTATCCGAATCGAGTCTCGATCTCTTTGAGAAGAAAATGTTCCGGCAGAAGAAATATTATTTTTACTCAGATTTTCTAAAGTTCTAAGAATTCCGGTCTCGCCTCTGTCTAAACAATGATTATTGGATGTGAAAAGAAAATTGAAACCAGCTTTTTTAAGTGATTTGATATAATCATTAGGAGAATTGAAATAGGGATACCCAGAATATCTCATTTGTTTTCCTGCAGTAACTGTTTCTAAATTTCCCAAGACAAAATCTGATGAATCAAAATACTTTTTTACTTCACTGAAAGTTGGAGTAAAATCAAAACTATCTGCCGACACGTGTGTATATTCGTATTGCGGAGAATGACACATTAAATCACCAACGGCAGAAAATGATATTGTCTCAATTTTATTTTCAATTATTTCTGTTTCGGCTATTTTTGTGTGATCAGCAGGATAAAAAAATGTGAGCAGCAGTGCGGAACTTAATAACACCGCATGTTGAAAATGTTTCTTCCAGATTTCGATTAATAACTTCATGATAAAAAAGAAGGCTGATCCAAAGAAATCCTCGAATCAGCCTTGTTCAAAATGCCTGAAAAATGTTAAGCTTTTGGAGCTTTACGTTCTTCTTTAACTTTTTGAATTTCGTTACGAACATCTTGCGAAAGTTTCTTTAATTCGCTTAAACCTTTACGCAAGCGGGTTCCGGCAGCTGATTGTCCTTTTTCATAGAATTTTTGAAAATCAGCTTCTAATGATTGTACGTGCTGTACCAATTTTTGGAAATTTTCCATTTGTATCTCCTTTTGTTTTGTATTGATTATTTATTTTGAATTTTCCAGAACTATTTCTGCAATATCTTTTACTGAAACATCTTCAGTTTTATCAAAAGCCTTTACTCCATCGGACATCATCGTCATACAGAAAGGACACGCCGAAGCAATAGTTTCCGCACCGGTTCCGATGGCTTCTTTAGCTCTTTCTTCATTTATCCTCGCCCCTTCAACATCCTCCAAGAACATTCTTCCACCTCCGGCGCCACAGCAAAATCCGCGACTTTTATTACGTCCCATTTCTACAAGTTCAACTCCAGCTATTTTTGACAAGGATTTCCGCGGTTCCTCATAAATGTCGTTGTACCTGCCAAGATAACATGAATCGTGATACGTTACTTTTCTCGTTTTTGCTGATTCATTTTTTAGTTGAATTTTCCCGGATGAAAGAAATTCCGAGATCATTTCCGTATGATGAACCACTTCGTATTTTCCACCGAACTGTTTGAATTCATTTTTAAGCGAATTAAAACAGTGGGGGCAGGCTGTAACTATCTTCTTAACACCGTAACCATTTAACGTTTCAACATTTTCTTGTACAAGCTGTTGTGCAAGATATTCATTTCCCAAACGTCTTGCAGTATCGCCGTTGCATTTTTCCTCCGTACCGAGAATTCTAAAATCAACTCGCGCTTTCTGCATCAATTTTGCAAAAGCGACGGAGACTTTTTTATACCGGGCATCGTAAGAACCGGCACATCCAACCCAGAATAATATTTCACCATTCGGATCTTCTGCCATCGACTTTACATTTAATCCATCAGCCCATAAAGCTCTATCGGCTTGATTAAAAACCCAGGGAGTTCCGTTTGTTTCCAAGCTTTTGAAAACATTGTTCAACTCATTCGGAAACTCAGATTCTGTTAAAACAAGATGTCGGCGCATATCAACAATTGAATCAACATGCTCAATTGTTACGGGACATTCCTGCACACAAGCGCCGCAAGTTGTACATTGCCAAAGTTCCTTATCTGAAATATAGTGATGTACTAAGGTTTTATCAAAAATTTCTACTTCTGTTTTTCCTTGGAGCATCAGCGGAGCTTTATCAAATGTTCGTTTCCGGATATCGGTAATAATTTTTCTTGGCGATAAAGTCTTTCCGCTATTTGCTGCCGGACAAACAGAAGTACACCTTCCGCATTCGGTACAGGTGAAGCCGTCTAATATTTGTTTCCAAGATAATTTTTGAAAATCATCTGCTCCATAATATTCTAATGTTTCATCATCCAAATTGATCTTTTTCAATCCCTTTTGATCAGGAAGTTTGGCGAAAAAAACATTCGGGATTGAAGTGAGGACGTGTAAATGTTTTGAATAGGGCAAATAATTCAAGAAGCCTAAAACAAAAACAATGTGCATCCACCAAAATATTTCGTACAGCGTTCCGGCTGAAGAAGAATCAACTGAATAAAACATTTTTGCCATTACAAGCGAAAATGGACGAATCTCAAAATTTCCAAGGACAAAACTGTTTTTAGCAACATGCGCAATATTTTGTCCGAACATTGCTAGTACAACACACAGAATCAACGTAAGAATAAACGCTGCGTCCTTCATTCCGTGCGTGTCAACAATCAATCGAGGCACGCGTAAAATGAATCTTCGATATAACGAAATTAGAACAGAAAATATTACTAACATTCCAAAAACATCTTGAGTAAATGTTAATAAAGCATAAAACGCTCCGAACGACGCAAAACTTAATGGCGAATAAAATCCCTGGAGAATTGATTCAATAACTGCGAAAATAAACAGCAAAAATCCCCAAAAGATCAAAAGATGAAATATTCCCGCCGGCTCGCGCATAATTTTTGTTTGCGCAATTGCAATGGTAAAGACTTTTTTGAGCCGTTCACCAATTCTATCAAACCGGTTTTCTTTTTGCCCAAGCAGCAGAAACGAGATCAATCTTTTAGAGCTATAAACAAAGAACCCGATTGACGCTATAAATAGGAGAATAAAAACTATGTTTTTTATGCCCATTTGGAATTATTCGATATTAGATTTCTTTAATCCAAAATAAATTGCTGCTGCTGCAAAAACTTTTACAACCGTCCAAACTGAAAAGATTGCTGCTGCAACTTTGATTGTTTCCGAAATATTATGAATGAAAAATGAATTCAGAAAAAGCACGCCGGAAAAGATTATAATTATTTCACCGATAAACATTGAAACGACTACTGCAAAATAACTTTTATATTTTTGTGCAAGCATTCCGGTTGCAAATGCTGCCAACGGAAATGCTAATAAAAATCCTCCGGTTGTACTAAAAAAGCGAGTTATTCCGTAACCACTCTCAGGCATGACTGCAAAAACTGGCAAACCGAGAGCACCGGCTGCAAGATATAACAATTGACTATAAGTTCCTTTTTTTGCACCTAAAAAAACTCCGGCTAAAACCACGGTCATCGTTTGTAAAGTAAAGGGAACGGGTTTTATCGGAATAGTTATTTGTGCTGCAACGGCAGTTAAAAAAGCAAAGGATAAAATTCCGAAATATTCTGAACTGAATATTTTTGTCCATGGTAACGAAAGTATTTTAGTTTTTCCGAAATTTTTTGTCTGCATAGTTCCTCTCAGTTAATGTTGATTAAAAAAAATTATAAGTCTTTTCTAAAAGTAAGTCAAATTTTGCATTACTTCCTTCAAATGGATGTTTGCAATTAAAAGTGTGCCCAACTCCTTCAATTTTATAAAATTCAGTATTTTGTTTATCGGACCAATTATAAATTAATTCGTCTTCTTGTAATGGGACGGCTAAATCTTGATCACCATGTGCGATGAACAGAGGTCTATGTAAATTGTGAACCGCTTGTTCTATGTTTAACAAATCATTTTGATGTTTTTCAAGATCATCCAGCAACGAAATATTTAGCCGCATAGCTTGTTTTGTTCTGGTATTAAAAACATCAAAAAAACCTTTTTTTCGCCAGTGTTCCTTTTGTCTTTTTGAATATCTATCGAATGTTGAAACGCAAGCCCAAACTGCAACTTTTTTTATCTCTTTTTTTTGAGAAGCTGTTAAGAGAGAAATTGCCCCTCCCCGGCTATGACCGAGTAAAAAGATTTTCTCATTCTTTGTTTGGCCGAAAAAATTAGACCGATAAAGATCAACAATTTCACCCAATTCTTCAACTTCTAATGAGAAAGTATTTTTAGCGAATTTGTCAAGCTCGGTGAATTCAGTTAAAGAATCACCGACACCATTATGTGAAAAATTGAGATAAAGAACAAAAAAGCCCTTTTCAGCAAAATAATTACCAATAAATGGCCCGAATCCCCAATCCTTAAATCCTTTAAATCCGTGAACACAAATTAAACAAGGAGCGAAAGAAAGATTTTCAATCCCATAAACAGTAATATTTAGCTTATTTTTTTGTGAAGAGTAATGAACAAAGTTTTGTATCATAACTTAATTTGAAGAAACTTTTACTGAAAATTAAGAAAATAATTCATTTTCACAACTTTTCTACTAAAAAATAAATCTCACTCCTGCGGAGATCACTAAACTCTTATAATCAAAATCAATGTCCTTGTTTGTATAGGGAAACATTACTTCAATCTCAAACCTTAAGTTCTTCTCTCCAAGTTGGGCAAAAATCGCCGGTTCAAAGATCATAAACTCTTTAGTGGAAGGGAATGAAGTTACACCATCTTTTATTTTCATTAGTTCAATAAAACTTACATACGAAAGTCTTAACGCAAATCCTGTTGTCAATACGGCTTTTCTTTGTCCAAGATTTCCCTGTATAAAATATTTTTCATATTTCCCTTCGGCAAGGTTTTCATGAATTTTCGAACTAAAAGCATATTCTTCAAAATATTGATCTTTCGATTCTCCTCTTCCGTATCCTGTAAGAATTTCACCAATAAACGTCTCAGATAAAATATCAGAATAACCAAAAGCCACTTCCGTATATTTGTGGCTGTTTTTATCTTCCATGGTTTTATCAGAAATTTCACTTTTAGAAGAAACATTATCATAATTTCCAGTAATCGAAACAGAAATATTATTCAGGGGAGAAGCGACGAGATTAAAACTTTTCCCATTCATTCCGTATTGCGCCGAAATCTGTGTTTCACCTTGTTTCTGAACTAATGGGATAGGAATGTTATTCGTCGTGTAAAGTAATGCTGATCTACAACCTGTAAGAAGAAGTAGAATAAAAACTATGAATATCTTTTTCATACAAGAAAACCTCCGCTGTTCGGATTTATGGATACCTACATTATAAACCTAAGAAAATTGAAACCTATTTTCAAAAAGATTAAGTAATAAATCGCCAGAAAAGTGTTTCGAGAATTTTTGTATGTTTACATTATAAATTATTTAATTGGAATACACATGATCAGTAAACTCCCCAATAGCGGTACAAGCATCTTTGCAGTAATGTCTGCACTTGCTAAAGAGAATAATGCAATTAATCTTTCCCAGGGATTTCCCGATTTTAATTGCCCCGTTAAACTTATTGACTACGTCCATTACTTTATGAAAGACGGATTTAACCAATATGCTCCCATGCCGGGAATTACGGTTTTGCGAGAAGCGATTTCGCAAAAAATGGAAAAACTTTACGGGAAATTTTACGTACCTTCTACTGAAATAACGATCACTGCTGGTGGAACTCAGGCTTTATTCACTGCAATTACAGCTTTTGTTCATCAAGGAGATGAAGTAATTCTTTTTGAACCGGCTTATGATTCATACGTTCCATCGATTTTATTAAATGGAGGAATTCCGGTTCCAATAAATTTAGACGAGAAAGATTTTTTAATCGATTGGGAGAAAGTTCGTTCTGTTCTATCAACAAAAACAAAGATAATCATTATGAACACACCGCATAATCCAAGTGGAACGATTCTTAAACAAAATGATATTGATGAGCTAATAAAAATTGTTAATGAATATGATGTGCTTCTTTTAAGCGACGAAGTTTACGAACATATAATTTTTGATGATGAAAAGCATCTCTCTTTTGCAAAGTATGAGGAACTTGCTGCGCGATCTTTAATTGTTTTTTCATTCGGGAAGACGTATCACACAACCGGTTGGAAAATGGGTTATGTTTTAGCTCCTTCAGAATTAACCGCTGAATTCAGAAAAGTCCATCAGTTTAATGTTTTTTGTGTAAACACTCCTATTCAACTTGCGTTTGCTGAAATGATGAAAGATCAAGAACATTATTTTGCCCTCCCGGAGTTCTATCAGCAAAAAAGGGATTACTTTAATGGGTTGATGCAAAACTCAAAATTCAAATTAACTCCTTCAAAAGGGACATACTTTCAGTTGTTGGAATATTCAAACATTTCAGAATTGTCTGACATGGAATTTGCAAAGTGGTTAACAAAAGAGGTCGGAGTTGCGGTTATTCCTCTCTCCCCTTTTTACTCTAATGGGACTGATAGTAAGTATATACGAATATGTTTTGCCAAATCTGAAGATGTATTGAAAGCGGCGGCTGAAAAACTGAAGGGGATTTAGTAAATCCTCTCCACACGATGAAGAGGATTTACAATTTTCCGAATTGTGGTTTATGGAAGCATCGCTTCGTTCGCTCCCTCGATTAAGCGTTTTTTCGTTTTAATTGCTTCATTCTTAAGATAAAGTGATGATGATTTATCATCAATGATTTTTTCAAGCGATTGTAAAATTGTATTCTTTTCAACTGAAAATGAGAACCATCCTAAAGCTTCTGCCGTAGCGGCTCTTAAAGAGTCAGGCTGCTTTTTGTCTTCTAAAAGTTCAGTCAAAATGGGAATTACTTCTCTAAATTTATAATTTCTGAATGTTTTAACTTCTTGAATTCTTTTCGAAAGTTTCAAAGTATCGTTCTTAATGTTAGGAATTATTTCATCAAACACCCATGTTTTATTCCTTTCAAGTGAAGGGAGATAATTTTTCTCGTATTGGTTTTTTAAATCAGAACTTGGCATCGCGGCGATATAGTTCTTAACCGCTTCAACTGAACCGGGAATACTGATAAATCCAAAAGCACTTTTCCCGTTAAAGCTTACTCTTTCAGATTCATCTGTAAATACTTGTTTTGTTAAAGCCGGAAGATATTTTACATCACCAACTTCACCCATCCATTCTGCAGATTTTCTTCTAATGTACTCGGCGGGATCGTTAATTGATTTAAGAAGAACGTTTCTGAAACCTTGTCCATTTATTTCAGCTAAACTTTTAAATGCATGCAGCCGAACATTAAAGGATTTATCTTTTAAGTAGATGTTGACTAATTCATTTTCAAATTCACCTTTTAAGTTATAATAAAGCATTCTTACAGCTGTCTCTCTAATGATATCATCTTCGTTCGTTAAAAGTTTTCTCCAAACCGGTATATTATTTCTGTCAAGTACAAGCATTTTATTCAAATCAAATTTTGAAAATGAACTAAATCTGAATGTAGGGTCACCAATTAAATGAGATTCTAAAAGATTAATTTCTTTATGCCGTAATCCAATACGTACTCCTTTATTCAACCAACCTAAAAATTCGTCTGCCCATTTGTCCTGTAGACAATTTACAGAATTGCCTTCACCAACAACTATATTGCCATTTCTGAAAACATATTCCCCGGTCACATATTCTTCTAAATGAAATGAACCGTTAAAACACTCATCAAACATCACGAACTTTGGTTGAGGTTTCATTTTTCTAATATCAGTTAAATACATATCGAGTTTATAACCAAGAATTGAATCAGCTGCAATCAATGAATCACTAAAAGTCCCATCAAAAAAATTGTCGGGAACATTAAATTCCTTCATAAAATATTCTTTTGTTTTCTCAACCGATTGCTTTCGCTGTTTTGCCGATCTTAGTTTGCTCCTTAAGTAAAGTTTTACCGATTCAAGATTTTCATCAACATTTTGTGCAATCGGATAACTTAAGAGTAATTGCATATCGGTATCACCGTGAGCATGGAATAAAGCAATATCCAAACCCTCCTGTTGAAGTTCCATGCTTAAGATTTCTTTTAGCTCACGATTCATTTCATGAAAATAGTCTTTAACTCTCCCACCGGGAACAAATAATCCTGGAAATTGTTCTTGCAGAGAAAGTTTTTCATCAGCCCAAGCTGTTAATGAATTCGAAATGTAGCCGTGCCCCAGAAAAACCAACGCACTGTCAATATAGTTTTTCTCTTTCTTAATTTTTACAACACGTTTTAAATAATTGGTTATTACTTCATATTTATTTATCTCTATACCGGAAGGTTTAATTCTTGCTGAATAAATATCACGATTGATTTTTTGAGGAGAATCAGGCAATAGAGCGTAATAATGGGAAAGTTTATGCACTGTATCTTGCCGCAAATATTGAAATTTCAGATCAAAGTCATCGTAGAATCTATCTGACGGAACAGAAGAACGAAACCACGGGTACTTGTCTTCATCAAGTTTAAATGCGGAGGTCATATGTTGCGCATTTCGAATCATTGGGATAGGAATATCACCAACAAATACCACACCTTCTAGAATTGGTTTTTGATTGTACAGTCGTACAATTTCTTTCTTTACCTCATCTGGATTTATCCAATCATTTACTAATATATATGTTGATAATCCATCTTCTTCAATAGATTTTTTATATAATAAAACTGCCTCTTTGCATTTTTCAAAAGTAGTATTGTCAATAATTATTGCAAATGCAGTTGCATTTTTTCTCTCCGGTTTTATCACATGTATTTGTGCGAAAACATTTGAATACAAAAAAAGAGTTAAAACTATAATTATTTTAATCCAAGTTTTTGACATAAATTCTCCTAGAATAAACAAATTGACACTACTACTTTAAAAGTGATATTTTTATTGTTCGAATTAAATCATCAGAATGAAGTTGTACGAAATAAATCCCGCTTGATAAGGTATTCGTCGGTGACTTTTCAACATTGAACTCAACAGTATATTTGCCAGCTGGTTTTACTTCATCGATTAATTGCACAACTTCTCTTCCTAAAAGATCAAATATTTTAAGTTGTACCCTACTTTCTTTTCCAATTTGATAAACTATTTGTGTTGAAGGATTAAAGGGATTAGGGAAATTTTGATGCAATTTAAAATCATAATTCATCATTTCATTTTTTAATCCAACTATCGGTTCCTCCCCTAAAATATATCCAGTAGATGTTCCAAAGAATGCTCGCCCTTTAGGGTTTATTGCTGCAGTAAAAAAGAAATATTGATCAAAGAAAGTGCTGTTTTTGGTCCAGGTTGTACCAAAATCTGTTGTTTTAATTATATCGCCACTGTACAATGCAATATATCCAATTGAGTCTCCCGAGAACGCAATTTTATAAAAACCAGAATCAATATCATTTAAGCCGTGATTAAGATAAGTCCAACTTGAACCTTTATCGGTTGTCTTGCAAATAAATCCTTCCCCGATTGCTATTGCTCTGTTCTCATCTATTTTAGAGAGATCTTCAAAATCTCTTTTGGCAAATTCAACAGGAAAATCGATAAGTGTAACAGGATTCCAGGTCACTCCTCCATCTGTTGTTCTTTCTGTCCAAAGATCAGGACCAAGCAGTACAACTGTTGTAGAATCAAACGCAGCAACATTACCTGAGATATAACCTGGACCGGCAAATGATGTTAATTCAGTCCAATCATTCCCTTCATTAGAAGTTTTATAAACATGATACTCGCCATAGTCATTTTGACTAAACCAGGCAAATCCGGTTTTATCATCACTAAAGTCGATTCCACCAACAAGATTTCTAGAGTATGGTTTTACCGGAGATAACACAGTTTTCCAGCTTGTTCCTAAATCAGTTGATTTGACAATATGATGGTTTTCTTTTAAGATGAATCCGTTTTTGTTTTTTGTGAAAACCATCGCTCCCGAAAGATTTTTTCCGGCGTTTGCTAGATAATCCCATTTTTTCCCAGAACCATCATTATTTAAATAAATATCACCATTCCGGGTTGCAGCAATTCCCTTCCCATCAACAAAACTGAAATTTATAATTGATGAGTTAGTTTTTTTCGGAGATATCTGCCAGGTTCTCCCAAAATCGTGCGAGTAAATTATTTGACTTGAAGTACCTAATACATAAATGGTATTTCCAATTCCGCAGATGGTTTGAAGCCCAAACGCATAATCTAAAACTTCATTTGTCCATGTTTCTCCACCGTCTGAAGTTTTAACCAAAAAAGCTTTGCTAAATCCATCGCTTCCAACGCCAATACCATCTAACTCATTTTTAAAATATGCATCTTTAACTCGATCATAAACTGAGGCAAATGATTGACTTTTTTTAACCCAGTTAACACCGGCATCAGACGATTTATAAACGGGAAGAATAACTCCGTTAAATTCATTTCCTTCACCTATCGCTATAACATCAGTAGGAGAAAGAAATCTAACATGTTTTAACCAGTAAAAGAAATTATCACTAATGGTAGTTGAGAACTTCCACGTCTCACCTCCATCAGTAGTATATTTTTGAATATCTTTTTTATCTCCAATAATTACGCCTCTACTTCCATTAAAATCAATATCGTACCAACGTTTTGTAGTTGAAGAGATCAAAGAATCTTTCACTTTCCATGAAGTCCCTCCATCGGTTGTTTTTAGAAGAAATATCCTTAAAGTTTTTCCGGCGATAATAAATCCTGTTTGTTGGTCAATAAATTTCACTGCGTCACAAAGGCTGAAAATGGTACTTGGTGCAGCGCTGGCAAAATTAAAAGAATTCCAAGAAACGCCTCCATCGGTTGTTTTAACAATTACACCATTTATTGTTGTTGCCCATCCGTTACTGGGATCGAGAAAAAAAACTTTGGCGAAATCACTCGTGGTTCCGGAAGTTTGTTCGGTCCATGTTTTAGTGCCATCTACAGTTTTGTAAATTAAACCTTTATTACAAACAATCCAGCCGGTGAGACTATCGATAAAAGCCATATCTTTTATTGTTTCTCTAATCTCGGGGCTTGAAAATATTTGTAAATTTTGAGGGAGAGAAATCCCAACAAAGGTACTAATTAACAAAAGAATAAATAATTTTTTCACATCCATTTCTCCCAATTATTTAAAATGCTTTCACACGATATTCAAGTGTAAATTCTAAATCATTTCTTTTTCCATTAGCGAAAATTGAATCTGATTCGGGCACCAACACTGAATAATTAATTTGGAACAATAAATCACCTAATCCAGTACTTTTTAATTCTGAAGTAACTGAAACAGTGTGTGTGCTAAAACCGGTTTGTTGAAATAATAAATCTTTAATCCGATAATCTGTAAAATAGATTGAATTACTTTGGTACAATAGTTCATTACTTGAATTTGACTTTTTAGAAAACCCATAGGAAATTAAAGTTGAATAAATATCGAACCACTTATAATCAACACCTACTTTTCCCGACCAGTGATTGAATTCCGATTTCGTTTTGACTTGAGAGTAATGGTCATTTTCCGCTCGTGATGAAAATAAAATTCCAGATTCAATCCCGGCACTCAAATTATCAGTAACCATTTTCTCCAATCCGATCATAAATGAATGAATGTAGTTATTCCTTTCAAAATAAAGGACGTTTGTTGGCGGATATTCCGCCCAACCTTTTCTCAACAGACAATTGTATGCAAAACCTGAATGTATTCCCTCTCCAAAATTTATTAAAGTTTTAAGACCGGTAGTTAAAAATTCATCTTTCCAGAATCCTTCTCCTTTCGGATCAAGAGCATCGTCCAGAATGGTTGTTTTTTCAAAACCGGTATTGATATAACCGGTTAAGTTAAATTGCTGCCTATCGTTATAAGAAAAATTTATTCCTGTAGCGTAATTGTTTGTATACGAATATCTCGTTTCAATTTTTTTACGTACAATATTCGGGAAATCATAACCTTTGAATTTTAGAATAATCGTTTCTTGTGTGAGAGCTCCCTCGTCTTCTTTATAAGAGATTTGTTCATTATTATCTGAAAAACACGCTATAGCACCGAGTGACATTTTAGAATTAATCGCATAGCCGATTCCTATGTTGACAGCAATATCCCGATGCTCTGATGTAGGGCGCGGTGAAACAGATTTAAGTCCTTCATCGACAGTATAATCGAGATTTACTCCGGCAGTTAAATTATCCAAAATACTTATTGCATATTGAGCATTGATGAGAATTCCGTTAATTCTTGAATTGCCTGAAGTACTATCACCAATTATAAATGGATTGTCTGTATCATAATCTCTGGCAAAGAACCAATCCCAGTTTTTTCTTACCAATTTAGAAAAGCCAAAACTTCCTTTGAATTTCTGTGTTGAGTCTATAGACTTCTTACCGGAAGTGAAGAAACCAAATGACCGATCAGTTTTTGGTGCAATGAATTTCTTAAATTCCCCCTCGCTATTCTTTGTTATATTTTTTAGCGAGAGAAATTCCTCAGAGTTTGTGAAATTGAGGTAAGCGGGATTATTTCCAAAATAGTATGGATCTAATTTGAATCCCTGATTAAAGATGGTGGAAAATCCCGTTTCAAATTCGTTATAATTTTGTCCATACAAATTGTTCGCAAATGGAATGAATAAAAGAATTACAAAACAAATCTTGAATGAATAGGATTTATTCTTATCTGTAAATTGCAATATTAATTTTTTATTTAACATTTTGTTCAATGATATCTCCCCGGTGAAGGAGCGTTAATAATCATAAAATCAACCGATGAGTTGTTCTCATCTTTTAATATTTTTCTTTCATTATCCGAAATTAAAATCCGTTCCATCGATTTGCCCGTATAGAATTGAATTCCACCTGTACAGCCGGCATCAATTCCTTCATTCAAGATTTTTTTATCAAGTTTAGTAGGATCGGCTTTATACTCAACTCCGTCCAACACTGTTCGGTATGGAATTAAGAATTGATCGTCAAAAGGTAAAAGCGAATCTGCAGCGAAATTAGAAAGGATAAGTGAACCTGTCTCACCGCCAATTAACCAATCATTTCCCGATGTTTGATAAATTTTAATCATATTCGGGATAGAGGGATTATCAATATCTGGAGCATCATCCTTATAAAATTCAAAATCTGCATTAGAAAGATCCACACTATTTGGTGCATTCATTCGGTGATCTATTGCATCTTCGGCACATAACACGAATTGTCCTGGTTTGATTGGGTAATCTTTTCCTGTTCCCGGGAATATCCAGATACTTTTTGAATGGATGAACTCAGGGTCATCACGATAATGTAGTCCAGTATTTGAATTTGTGTAAACTACAGCAATCATCATTTTATCAAGATAAAGTATTGAATCGGATTGATTAAATACTTCAATATATTTATCGTGATAATATAAACCAGAACCTTGTGGTCCACATGCATAGATCTCACTTATTATTAAAGGTGAACCACCGATAACATAATCTAATTCTAGTTGAATATTCGCTGGGCTTAATGAATTTAAGTCAACAATTCTACTCTTTTTGTTTACGAGCTTTACATTACTAACACTTGTCCCACTTATAGTTAGCATTTCTGTCGGAGTCATTTGTCTAACAATGGTAATGATATATTTATCCGAAATGATTCCATTGAATCGGATAACTCCGTTTGAATCCGAAACAAAATTATATTCGGTTCCAAGTGAATTAGATTTTAAATTAATTAGCGCTTCTCTAACTTTATCACTTCCATATAGTTTTTGCATAAAACCGGAATTATCGATTAAGGTAATCTGAAAATCAATTTCTCTTTCAACTTTCCCGGGTTTTTGATCAACACTCAGAATCTCACTACATCGAATTGATAAGATCGATATCATCAACAAAAGAATTAATTTTAAATGGGCTAAATGCTTTTTCATATCCTTCAGTGCATAAAATTAAACGTGGTACTTAGATCAATTCCATAAAAGATATCGGGATTTCTTCTTTCGTAAATCGGTGAAGTGGGAGAACTTCTTTTACTTTTGTACAACGGCCGATTATTCAAAAAGTTATTTACATAAAAAGAAATTGCAGCTCCCTTCCACAATGATTTGCTTACTTTTAAATTAAACAACCATTTATTCGGTTTGTCTTCTTCAAACAAGTCATAAGGTTGAATCGTCCTTTCAATTGCTGAATATCTGGGATCGGATCGTTCGTTTTCCGGTATAAACACAACACCTTCTGCCGCTGAATAATATCCTATTGCTAAAGTGTCATCGTACCTTTTTCTTCCAGATATCTCAATAAGTTTTTGCTGCAAGTGAATAGTCAACCAGAGACCTAAAGTTCTTGCCTGAATTTCAAATCTGTAATTAATGAGTACGTCTTTTGAATAATTCTCTTGTGATGTGTAAATAGGCATTACTTCTGCACCAAGAGACGGAACAACACGTGGAGAAGAAAAGTAATAACCGCTCTGTGTTCCGTTACTTTCATAAATATAAGCACCGTCAATTTTCACAACCGTATTTATCACCGGAATTTGTTTCGTCGTCAAAGAAGCTTCTATGCCCTTAACGTTCATCCAACCGTTATTTGAATATTTCGCATAGGTGTCTAAATAAGTTCTGGTAACAAGCTGACTGCTTTGATCCGGCCATGATGGGAATGATCGTTTATAATACAAAGTGGGTTCATTATAACTCTGAAACATTCCGGATGTTTTATTTAGGTAACCGGTTATAGAAAAACCTATGAATTCAAATTGCTGATCTATACTGATTTCATATTTACGTTGTGTATACCCTTTGATATTACCATTTGCCTGATGTCTTATAAAAGTTGAGACCAAAGAAAAATTACTATCGGGATATTGGGGATTAACCACCGAAACCGTATCAATAATATCATAATATTTTGGCTGTGCAAAGAGCATTCCTAAAGGTGGCGATTTTGAAGTTACTCCATATCCTAAACGTATTTGTGTATCCTTTGTCAAATTCATTGAAAAGGTTATACGCGGATTTAGGAAACTACCGTTATGCGATTTGATCAAATCACCTTTGCCGATCAATCCTTTTAAATCAACGCCGTCAGGTCGATATATTTCGTATCGAAACCCAAACTGAAGAGTAAATGGTTTGAAGAATTTGCCAGTAATTTTATCTTCTGAATATAAACTGAGTATGGAGTAATCCGGAATTTCGTTGTAACTTCTTAACCTTGGAGTGGTTGTAGAAACCGATGGTGGGAAAAGTGGGTCAAAAATAATTCCCTCACCCTTGTTAAAATCATTTCTATAGGTTATCCCGGCAATCCAACCATGTAGATAATCACCGGTATAAAATTTGTAACTGTAATTAATTTCAGAATAAAGATTCCACACATCACCTTTAATATTTTTTTTACCTAAGTAGGAACCGAAAACAATCCTTCCTTCTTGAGTTCCTTCATTCAATCGATCCGAGATGACAATATTATCGCGTGAAACAAGTTGCTGCAAATAAGAATTTTGTCTTGTATACGAAACCGATAATTTCACCGACAATTTGTTAAAAGAATTAAAATATTTAGAATAATCACCGGTATATTTTAGATTAAGATCGCGATTGTACCACGCTTCTCTTAAAGCATATCCCGGTTTTTCCTTATATTCATCGAACGCTCGAGTGAGATAGATAATATTTTTTAGGTTATAATCTTCTTCCCCTTTTTCAACCGAAACTTGCGCAGCCATTCTTGCATAACCATCCCCTTGAACTCGAATATCTCTTTCTGAAGAAGCAATATTTAAGTTCCCGTTTAATACCCAGCCACTAAAATCAAATCCAGAACTAAGATTCATCTCAAATAATTGGGGATTATATTTTATCTTAGCTTTGGGTGTCTCAACAATTGCACTCGTTTTTACGAGTAATAAACCATCGGTTAGATCACCATATTGTACAGAAGGAATTCCACGGATGATTTCAACCTCTTTAATATTTTCGGCTGGAATGGAACGGAGATCGATTCCACTATTTGCTGAAGACTGACCAATACCGATTTGCATATTTGCGTTATTGGAGATCGGGATTCCATCCAAAATGATCTGAGTTCCCAACGCATCCCCACTACGAATTTGTGCTTTTTCAACATTATTCAAAGTTGGGTTAGTGGTTTCAACTCCCGGAGTTAATTTCATAACATCATTTAAACTAGAAGCTTGTATATGTTCTATTTCACTAGCAGTTACGGTAGTTTTTGATTCCGGTGTAGTAGGGATAAAATCGGATTGTGCCGTTACAATAATTGTTCCGATCTCAAATGAAGTACTCTTTAGAGCGAAAGATTTATCAATTGTTTTATTTTCCGGTATCACAATTCTTGTAGATACCTTTTCATAACCTATAAAAGATACTTGAACCGTGTATTCACCTGGACGCGAAAGAATTTTATATTTGCCATGTCCATCTGCAATTGCTCCGTTATTGGTTTCTTTCAAGAGAATATTGGCATATGGAAGGGGGATTCCCTTTTCATCGGTAATTGTTCCAATCATGGTCCCAATATTTGACTGAGGGAATGAAAGGAATCCAACTGCAATCCATAACAAACAAAAATATTTTAACATAAATTTTATTTTGAACAAAATAAAAGGGCGAAATTACTTTCGCCCTTACTATAGAATGTTATTTCAGGATAACCATTTTTTTCTTTGCACTAAATTGTCCGGCACTCAATTCGTAGAAATAAACGCCACTTGCAAGTTTGGAGGCATCAAACTGAACTTGGTGATTTCCAGCTTCTTGCATTTGATTTACAAGAGTAACAATTTCTTTCCCAAGGATATTGTATACTTTTAAGTCTACCTTTGATTTTGTGACTAAACTATAATTTATTGTTGTAACCGGATTAAATGGATTTGGATAATTCTGGGCTAATGAAAATTCAACCGGAAGACTCAAATCAACTTGAATTGCATCGGAATAGGTATAACTTCCATCGAAATCAATTTGTTTTAATCTGTATGAGATTTTTCCATTCTTATTTGGTGTATCAAGAAAGAAATAAGTTGACGATTCGGTCGTTGAACCATTCCCTTTTACAAAACCAATCTTCATCCAATTATCGTTTTGTAATTTTCTCTCAATATCAAAACCAGAATTATTTTTTTCGGTCGCGGTCTTCCATGTTAGATTAACTTTGCGATCGGAGATTGTTGAACTAAAAGATACAAGTTCAACAGGAGTGGCTGGATTAGCATGTCCTTTAATAATTGTACCCCCAGTTCCAGACATCCACATATCATCGCCAACAACAGTAAAACTAAATAGCGCATTAGCATTTACTTTTTTAGAAGTATTCCATGTAGTTCCACCGTCTGTGGTATAATAAATATTTCCATTAACATCACCCAACCAGAATACATTTTCATCCATATATTCTATTGCCCAAATACTATTGCCATCGTACGCGGATGGAAATACCAAAGGAGTCCATGTTGCGCCACCATCGGTAGTTTTCGCAGCTACCGGATTGGGATTATTGTATCCTGCAATAATTCCGAAATTGTTATTCAAGAACTTCATACAGAAGAAACTTCCCGGAATCCCAGTGGTCAATGGTGTCCAGGTGGTTCCGCCATCTGTTGTAACATAGGCTTTTGCACTTGCACCAACTGCAATTACTTTTTGAGCATCAAATACTTTGACTGCCCAGACCGCAGTAGTTCCAAATGGTGAATTTGCAGTTATCCATGTAGTTCCGCCATCCGTTGTTTTGACTATTCCTCCCCCTGAACTTACTGCGTAGACGTTGGCAGAATCAGCAAAACCTATATCATTAAAATCGGTAGTAGTACTTACAATCACAGTTTGGGTTTGTTCTGTGAATGTTGTTCCTGCATCGGTTGTTTTAAATAATTTATTGTTTCCACTACCAGCGTACCAAACATTAGGGGATGTAATCGCAAAAGAATAAATTTGATATAAGAAATCATATCCAACATTATCCCAGGTAGTTCCACCATTGATTGTTTTTAGAAGAAAGCCTGAAGTAGTATTTCCACCGGCGACATAACCAATATTGCTACTAGTGAATTTTATCATTCTTAATTGAGTAAATGTTTTTGAAACTGTAAGAGGGATCCAGGTACTTCCATTATCAATACTTTTTACCATACTACCATATCTTCCAACACTGTAAGCTGTGGTTCCATCAAAAGCTACACAATATTGATAATCACCATTTGAAGAAACGTCAGTCCAGGTTTTTCCGCTATCAATGCTTTTGTAGATTGAACTATTGTTATTATTTGTTACAAAGCCTGTAGCAGCATCCATAAATCTCACAGAATTGGGAACAATCAGACTGTTTACTGTTGAAGAAGTCCAGGTGGTTCCACCATCAGTAGTTCTATAAACCACACCACTATTTTGCATCGCTACCCATCCATAATTTGCATCAAGGAAAAATACATCCCAGACCGTTTTTGTTGCTGGTAGATTGGTATTTGTCCAGGTGGCGCCGTAATCAGTCGAACGATAAACGGCACCGGTTGTTGCAACGCCTATAAATACATTAGAAGCACTTTGGACAAATACGGAATAAATAGCTGATGTTGCTACAACAGGGGTTGTAACTGTCGACCAGCTCGATCCTCCATTTGTAGTCTTCATCAATAATCCATTTGCTCCACTTACATAACCGGTGTCAGCATCAACAAAGTCAATCGAATAGAGAAGTTCGGTAGTATTCGAATTTAAATAAGAAATTGTATTACACCCGTCGGTGGTTTTCATCAATAACCCATTTGCTCCGCAAGCATAACCAATTGAAGAATTGACGAAAGTAGAAGATCTAAATTCCCTTCCAGCAGTATCAGCGTTGGTTACAATCCACGTAGTTCCGCCATTTGTTGATTTCTGCATTACTCCGGCAGCACCGAAAGCCACAAGTGTATTTGCATCGATAACTTTGATTGATCTCAATGTATTCCCATGCGGTTTTGGATTTAACCATTCCCAAGTAAACGCTTGTGGAAACATGGACATCGAAAGAACGAACACCAAGAAAAGAGTAGTCATTTTTTTCATTACTCACCTCATATGTTTATAGATACAGTTAATTAATTGATTCCCTAGTCAGTATCATCCTCACTATCTATCAGAATATCAGTTGATTTAAATACCTTTCCGTCAGGCTTTATGTGAAATGGATTTTCAATATCTTTCGTTTCAGTGTCACTTAAAAAGACTGTTAACATTGGTTTAACTAGTGCTAATTTGATTTTTTCTACATTGGTTTTGGAGTTGTCAAAATAAATAAACGCGGATGGAGTGGTTGTATACCGTGTAGATAATCGCACAATTCCCTCATCGGCAGATAAATGACTTGAAAGTGAACCAAGGAATCTTCTTAGAGTTGGAACGCCCGCTTCAGGCATCGGGAATACAAAAACAGAAAGTTGTTCTTTAGAATATTCCTTATAATCATTGAATTTTCTATCATACGGTCTGAATATTCTTTGTTTATAATTTGCAAGTGAGATGTATCCTTGATTTGTCCCTTTATCTGCAACCTTAAAGTCCAATTCAACCTTTTCGATTGCCTTTGCTTTCTTAGCCATCACAAAGTCTTTTTCGATTTGGCTAATCATTTTTTGAATGTTCGTTTTCGAAGCATCGTAAAAAACATTTGCGACTACCGGTTCCCCAAAATGGGTTTCAAAACCGTAGACTCCTTCATCTTCTTTAAGCGTATAAAAAAGATTGTTAAAATCATAAAGATCGAATAAACCGTATATTCCTATTTCCCATTGAGCAAGCGAATCAACTCCCCCTCTTATTTTTCTTACTTCCATTTTTGTTGGAGTGAAAAGTGATTTTTTCACCTTCTTTTCAGAAATTACTTTTGGATCGTAGTAGATGGTAACCGAGTGTGATTTAGCATAAGTATCAAGCCCAGATATTCCATCAACATTCTCAAGTTGATTCTTTAAGGACATGGAACTACCATAACATTTAATATTCTTCAATCCGGTTTGTTTGTATACGGCAATATTTTTTGTTTTGTCATAATTACCCCAACGTTCAGATATCGTTGTAAACTCAAAATTTCTTGCTGCTCCAAGGCTTAACAGTATTAAAACTACAGTAGCTACGGGGGCTAAATATTTCAACTTATTGCTTTTATTTATGGTAAGCGATTTAGTATCCGGACATGCATGAATACAATCTGAACAAAGTGAACAATCAATGTGATTGACTTGTTTGAATTTCGAAATGTTTATTCCTTGCGGACACTCTTCGTCACAAATACCACATTCCGAACAAGTATCTGTATTCCTGGTGATTTTAGGAATCGGCATAAGAAAACTCTTCATCCATCCAAGTTCATTTGCTACTCCAGTCAAAACTAATCCAAGGAGGAGCCAGACATAACTTAATCCAGCACCCAAATAGTTTGCTATAATGAATAACAGTATCACGATTCCCGCACCGGCGATATTTAGAAAAATATTGCTGATTGCACCTAAGGGGCACAGATATTTGCACCAGAAAAGTCTAAAGAATATTGCTCCAAGTATTGTGAATACAAATGCCGGAATTGCAAAGTATAAAACAATATCAGTATTGTTAAAAAGATTTACGGAGGCAAAGTAGGGATCGAATTCTTTACAAAACAATTCACTACTTGTCATTGTATAATATAATGCTGCGAAAAGGATTCCGTATTTCAAGATGCGTAGTGGGCGATCATACATCTTCGGCATATCAATTCTTATTTTCCATTTTTCACCCAATTTCCCTAACCACTCTGTAATAGAGCCAATAGGACAAATGTAGCTGCAGAATAATTTTCCAACGAGAATTATCCCAACTATAACGCCAATGCCAAGTAATACTTGAGTTTCGCTCATGTTACATGACATAGTTCCTTGACTCAGTTTACTTCCTAACGAAGCTATTCCGCCGAAGGGACAGTAAGCTTCAAAATCTGAAACATATGCTTTATCGAAAAGTGGCCTGATGGCTACATATCCGATCAAGGCTAAAAATATTGATTGAAATATTACGCGAACTTTGTTTGTCATTATAACTCCGTATTTAAATAGTTACTTTAAATTTTGGTTCAAGTATTTGCAAATCAACTCATTTAGTAATGATCATTTTTTTTATACTCGAAATGGTATTTCCGTTTTTCTGAGTCGAACTTAATTTATAAAACAGAACTCCGCTTACGTAATTGGAAGCGTTGAAATCGAGGGTATGTCTTCCGGCGGATAAATCGGCATTGAGTAAAGTAACTACCAATTCTCCAAGAACGTTGTAGAGACTTAATACAACTTTTGCATCATCAGGCAAGGTAAACGATATTTTTGTTTCCGGATTGAATGGATTCGGATAATTCTGGAAAAGTTCAAACTTTAAAGGGATTTCGGTGTTTACTTCAATAATATTTGAATATAAGTACGAACCATCTAAGTCAATTTGTTTTAACCGATAATAATATTTTGCCGAGGTTAAGTTATTATCGAAGAAGGAATATTTCATCTGTTCTGTCGTGGTTCCGCTTCCTTTAATAAATCCGATTTTGCTGAAAGATACTTTGTTCTCACTTCTCTCAATATCAAATCCGTAATTATTTTTTTCTGTTGCCGTTAACCAATTCAAAACGACATTTCCATTTTGAAAATTGGCTGCGAAAGAACTAAGTTCAACTGGAACAACATTATTTCCAATTTGTGAAAGGAAAATATCTTCATTACCACCTGACTTTAGTGAGTCTGAACCAAGTTTTATATAATTTTTATAATAGCCTACAGCAAGAATTTTCCCTTTTGAATTAATTGTTGCGTCGGTAATTCTATCCAGATCTTCTCCTCCAGCTTGTTTAATCCACAGAAGTTCTCCGGTTTGCGATAACTTCATAAAAAAGACATCATCAAATCCAATTGAAGTAGCGTTTAAAGCGAGATTGCCAAATTTAGCACCGGTCAATGCGGTACTTCTGAAATTGCCAAATGCATAACAGTTCCCATCAATATCGGAGATCACTTTTGAGCAATTATCACTGTTTTCTCCTCCAAATGTTTTTACCCATTTAAAGTTTCCATCTGTATCGAAAAGTGCTACAAAAGCATCGGTTAAGGTATCACCGTTTGTGTAGTATGTAGTCCCGTTAAAAGTTGCTAAACTATCAAAGCTACCACCAACATAAAGATTACCGTTTTTATCAACAGAGATTCCATAACCTACATCTGCATTTGGTCCACCTGCACTTTTCGCCCATAGAACTTGTCCTTGAGGATTGTATTTCGCAATGAATATGTCACTGTTTCCATTACCAATTAGAGTGATATTTCCGAACGAAGCTGTATCGACAAACATGCCGGTTATATAAATATTTCCACTTGCATCACTGGTAACTGCTTTACCTTCTTCATTAGTTTTCAATCCACCTGCAGAAACTCCCCATTGAATAAGACCATCTGCATTATATTTAACCAAAAAAATATCTCTTTGTCCAGCAGTTGTTAACACAATATTGTCAAAAGTAATCGTTGGTCCGGTTGAAGAGCCATAGTAGCCAACTATAATTGAATTTCCATTATTATCATAAGCAAGTCCTCTAACAGAAGATTGAGATACATCTTTCCCTTCGCGGAACCACATAATATTTCCTGATGTATCATACTTTGCTATAAATGCATCTAAATTTCCAGCGGAAGTTCTGGTTACAGTATCAAAAGTAGCAACTCCATAATAATGCCCTGCAACAACTAAGTTTCCGGTGTTGTCAATAATAACTCCATATCCTCTGTCCGTAAGAGAGCCACCTCCCCTTTTCGTCCAATTAGCATTTCCATTTTGATCAAACTTGGTTAAGAAAAATTCACAGTTACCTGTTCCAGTTAACCCAGGGGCAGATAGTGTAATATTATTTCCAAAATTAAGTGAGGGAGAAAATGTTTCACCTGTCATGTATACATTACAAGATGAATCTGCTATAATTGCATTTCCATATTCTTTATAAATTCCCCCAAAACTTTTATTAATACTAAAGTCCGGATCTTGTGCAAACAATGGCGTTGCAACAAGCAGAAGTAAAGAAATAATTAGATTACTTTTTGTCCCAATCTGTTTCATACGAACCTCTAATATTAAGTTAAGGTTGACTCATTTTTGATGTACAAGAGTCAACCATAATGATTAATTACAATTCATTCAATAAACTATCTAATGAATTTTCTTCTATCGGACCATCTACAACAATGATAAATTTATCAAGCGTAAAATATTTTTTAGCAATACGCAAGATGTCTTCTTTGGTAACGGAAATAATGCGCTTTGCTTTTTCATCAAAAAAATTAAATGGTTGTTTCTTTTGAATCATTTCAAAAACGTATTGCGATGCATCATCGGGGGTTTCTACGTAAAATGGTAAGAGTCCGATTAATCTTTGTTTAGCTTGATTCAATTCAGTATCGCTTACACCCTCTGTGATCAGCTTTTTAATTTCACTGAAAATCCCTTTAATTACCTTCTCAGTGTTTTTGGGACCAGTTTTAGTATTAAATTTCCAATACCCAATGTCATCACTCTTGCTCCATAATTCACTTTTAATTCCATAGATCAATCCTTGTTTATCGCGAAGCTCTATTCCCATACGCGATGTTAAAGCGCTTCCAGCAAGAATATGATTTAACACCGTTACGATTTCTTCCTCTTCAGGTTTAACATCATTATAAGGAGCAAATCCAACATTTATTGTACATTCGGAATAATCTTTTTCAGTGAAGACTTTTATTTCTTTCTTTTTAAGTTCCATCACCTTTGGAGTGGGAATTATAGCAGGAGCTGTATCAGATTTTTTCCAATTGCCAAAATATTTATCAGCCAAATCTTTCATCGCTGCTGGAGTCATATCTCCAACCATTAAAATTGTAAGGCGGCCCGGATCGAGATATTTTTTATGAAATGCGAGAAGATCTTCTCGTTGAATACTTTTTATTGATTCTTCGGTACTGTTGAATTTGGTTAGAGGATGGTCCGTAAAAAGATTATTAAATAAATAATAGAAAGCCTTTATTGAAGTTTTTTTGAAACGGTCCCGAGCTGAGATGAGTTCTCTTGGTCTAACTTTATCAATATCTTCCTGACTCACGCGAGGATCGGTTACCATATCGTAACCTATTTTCATCATTTCGTCGGCGTTTTCAATTAAAGAATTTCCTTGAAAGAAGAAACTCTTATAGCTGCCACTTGTTGAGAATGAAAATGGGACAAATGCCATCCTCTCTGAAAGCTGCTCATAATTAAGATTTTTGGTCCCTCTATTCATAACACTACTCAAGAACGACGAAATACCCGGTTTACCGCCCTCAAGAGCTTCCGGCATTAATCCGGTTTCAAATAATCCTACTAGTGAAACAGTAGGGATAAGATGGTTTTCCATCGTATGCAAAGTAACCCCATTTTTCAATTTCATTGTTTTGATCATCGGTTCAATTGGCTTTGGTTTAATTACTTCATCATCTAAGGGATTTGAAAATGAATTCATTAAATCTAGAGCCTCAAAGGGAGGTTGAAAGTAAAAAGCATCATCTGAAGTTTCAAAAATTCCTTCTTGTTCATTTGAATTTTCTTCATCTTCGTTTCCTGATATTTTTTTAGCTTTCTTTTTTGAACCTTCCTTCGGATATGAGTATCCAACGGTCGCCTGCTCAGGATTAAAATATTGTTTCATCACTTTTTGAATATTTTCTTTAGTTACAGAAAGCACTCGTGAATCAAATTCTTCGAAGAAATCCCACCCAAAGTAGGTTTCATATCGGCTTATCCGGCTTCCGATATCTGCATTTTTGACATAGCTGGTGGCTTGGGAAAACTTATAACGATTTTTTACTTTCTGTAATTCCTGATCTTCAACCAATCCGGTTTGCATTTTCTTTATTTCTTCCCAAACCGTAGCTTCTGCTTTACCTACCAAACTATCCCCCTTCACACTAACACTAATTTGAAAGAGAGGTGGATCTTTTGCCATTCCAAATCCGCCTGCAGCAGCGGTGGAGATTTGATCGTTTTCAACAAGCCGTTTGTAAAGTCTTGCATCACGACTTTTTTCACAGAGAATCATTGCAGCCAATTTAAGTGCCGCTGCATCAGAGTCTTGATAGGTTGGAACGTGGAAAGCCATTCTGAATGAAGGTTGTGTAATATCTGCATGATAAAGTGTAAAACTTTTTCTTACTTTTTGTGGTTCTTCAGACGCCCATACTTGCGGAACCGATGGTCCGGAAGGAATATTTTCATAATATTTTTTTACAACTTCCAATATCTTCGCAGTTTCAAAATCTCCAATAAGAACCAAGAATGAATTGTTCGGGGTGTAAAATGTTTTATAATATTTGAATGCGTCCTCTCTGGTTACATGACTCAAATCACTTGGCCAACCGATAATCGGATTTTGATTCGGATGAGAATTATAAGCAATTGAATTCATCGCTTCCTGCAGAATACCATTTGCCTGACTTTCCGTGCGCATTCTCCGTTCTTGCTTAATTACTTCAATCTCGGATTTAAATTCAACCGGATCAAAAATACAATTTTGCATTCTATCTGATTCAATCTCAAAAGCAATATTTATTTTGTTTGCGGGAAGATATTCATAATAACTTGTCATATCGTTCATCGTAAATGCGTTGAACACACCGCTATTTTTTGTAATAACTTTTGAAGCTTCTCCCTTTCCATATTTAGGCGTTCCTTTAAACATCAGATGTTCAACAACGTGAGAAATCCCGGTAATGCCGAGCGATTCATCTCTTGACCCAACCCGGTAAGTAAGTTGGTGATATATCAAAGGAGCAATATGTCTTTCCATAGTCAACACAGTCATCCCATTTTTCAATGAATGGCGATAAAGTTTCCCCTCATCATATTTGGAATTATTACTGCTTAAACCTAGAACGGTAAATGCTAAGGTAAGAATCAATGTTTTTTTTAACATTTTTGACAAGACAGATTTCATTTTAAGAACCTTTATAGTTTAGATTTGTTTTACTGTTTCTTTCCAGATTTATATTTATTTTGTCGTTCGCTCGACTCTTTTACCAGCTCAATCTTTTCTTCCATACTTAACTCTCTATATTTAGGAAGTTCATGAGTATTTGCCAAAAACCACACAGTTGTGAATGCAAGTTTGGAAATACTTTCAATTTTATTAAAATCAAGTTTATTTGTTCTATCTTCGGGAGTATGGTAATCGTCGTGTAATCCCGCGAAAAAAAATAGAGAGGGAATTTTTTTGTGTATAAAAGGTCCTTGATCACTTGCAAAGGTCAACAATCCTACATTATACAAAACTTCAAATCCCATTTCTTTATTAGCTTCTTCAACTATCTTTTTCATGTCACTTGAATAAAAGATGCCACCGGCCCAGACGAGCTTGGGATCATTGCGACTGATCATATCAAGATTAACCATTGCGACGGTTTTTTCAATGTTTTTAAGTGGGCTTTGATAAGCATAATAACGCGACCCTAACATTCCCATCTCCTCTGCATTGAATGCAATAAAAACAATACTCCTCTTAGGTTTGCATTTTGCGAACGCTTCAGCAAGTTCCATCATGCCGGCTGTACCGGATGCATTATCATCAGCACCATTGTGAACTTTACCAACATTCTTTTTACTCATCGCTCCGTAATTGCCTAAACCAACATGATCGAAATGAGCACCAACCACAATAAATTCATTTTTTAGTATTGGATCTGTTCCCTCAATAAATGCAGCAACATTTTCAGATGGTATCAACTTGTTATCAAACCGTATTTCCAGTTGTACAACTTTCTTTTGTAACTTATAAGAAATGGATTTCAGATTTGATTCTTGTTTCGTTAACTGATCTTTTAAATTTGTTAATTGTCCAGCCAACAGTTCATGTAAAATATTGTTATTGATATATATAATTGGAATGCTCACATTTGATTTCAATTCCGGAAGGGTGTAATTGTCTCTAGAAAAAGAATTGTAGAGTGGCTCAGTTGAAACAACAAAAGGAGGTAAGTCTTTTAAATGTGACTTTGCAACCAATACTGCAATTGCTCCCTTTTCCATGGCTGCAGCAGCCTTCTTTTTCACATTATACGTTACTGCACCCTTTTTGTTCTTGTTAAAAATGCTTAACGTATCATCCTGTTGCGGATATCCTTCGAGCATAAGTACAATTTTACTTTGAACATCGATCTTTTTGCCGGTGCTGGATTTATAATCGCTATAATTATTTGGACCATTGTCAATTCCGTACCCAACAAATACTACCTCAGAAGTTAGAGAGAGACTTTGCGGATATTTGTAATCGATGATAAAATCATTCCGGTAGTCAAACTGAATCTCTTTACTTCCGTTTGAGAAATTAGAAATAAGTTTAAAAGAATTATTTATATCCAATTTTGTATTTAAGATGAAGAATTTTTGGAAATAACCGTCGTAATAATCAGGCTCAACTTCGTTAGTTGATTTCATCAGCGCTGAATTTTCATCATCTTCAAAAGGCGGACGAATTTGCCTTTTATTTTTTAACTCGGCCGGAACTAAGCCAAGTTCATAAAAGCGATGCGCTATGAATCTGGCGGCTTTTAAGTTTTCTTCAGTTCCAGCTGCTCTCCCTTTTAAACTGTCATCGGCAAGCACTGAAATAAATTGTTTTAGATCTTCCTTATTAATAAACTCTAAACCTTTTTTGTAACCATCTGGTATTTGAGCAAAAGAAGATATAAGCAAAACTAAAGAGAGAAAGAAAAGTTGTACCGGATTTAGATATTTTTTCACTTAGAAACTTTCAGATAGTATATATTATTTTTTTACTTAATCAGAATCATTTTTTTTGAATTAACTTTTCCATTTGCATTGAGCGTATAGAAATATACTCCCCCGCTCAACTTATCTGCATCGAATTTTATATTGTAATTTCCTGCTGGTTGAACTGAATTTACCAAATTTGATATTTTTCTTCCGAGCAGATCAAAAACATCAAGCCTTACCATTGAACTGTTTGATAATGTGTAACATATGATCGTACTTGGATTAAATGGATTGGGGTAATTTTGTTTTAATTCAAAATTGTTGATTTCGGTAGCTTTTTCTCCTTCCACTCCAACCCAAGTCCGATTTGTAAATATTCCACTTGAAGCACCTCCAAACCAGGCATTCCCATTTGGGTCAATCGCAGAAGAGTAAAGAGTTCCATCAAAAATGTTGGAATCGTAAATATTTGCCCAAGTATTCCCTGCATCTGTTGATTTCCATGCTTCTTTCGATCCAACTGCATATCCGAGTGAAGAGTTATAAGTTGAAACTGAATTAAGTTGATTGGCTGTACCACTTTGCACATAGTTCCACGATGCACCTGAATCACTACTTTTTAAAATAAAATTCACACCAACGGCAATTGCTTCGGTTTCAGTGATAAATTTTACAGACAACATGTTTGGAGTTCCAAAACCTACAGGTAAATTATTGAAAGTTGGAATATTCCAATTTTCTCCTCCATCTGTTGTATACAAAGCTTTCAGACTATAACCAACAACAATCCCATGAGTTTCATTTCTAAATGTAACAGCACGTAAATCTTTTCCTGTTATGTTCATTTTGGTTGCCCATGAATGCCCCCCATCAGTGGTCTTATGAATAACATCAAGGCCACTTCCAAGTTTTCCTACCACAAAGCCTAAATTTTCATTAACAAAATGAACACCATAACTTGTAGTAGTTGCTGAGGTAGTATCGTTTATAATAGCTGACCAATTAGCTCCGCCATCGGTTGTTTTTGCTACCATCTGATAACTACATGCTGCATAACCAACAGATTCGGAAAGAAAATAAATAGATTGAATATTAAGAGTTGATAAACCAACATTTAAGAAACCTCCCTTCCATGATTGCCCCCCATCAGTCGTTTTGTGAAAAACACCATCGAAACCAGCAGCGTATCCAGTAAATTCAGTTGGGAATGACAGACTATAAATTGTTCCACTTGGCATTGGAGTTAAAAGTTGCCAAGAATCACCAAAATCCGGTGAGTAAATAAGTAATCCACTACTTCCGGAAATCCATATTTTATTTCCTCTAATTTCAATTCCATTTAAAGTTGAACCGAACGGTGCGCGAACAGGAACCCAATTTTGCCCACCATCTGAAGTTCTTACAACAACACTTCCACGCGATGCTCCTCCTATTGCAATACCATTAAGAGCATCTTTAAACCTGACATTCCATAAATTATCATAAGTTCTATTCGATTCGATCTGACTTAAATAATTCCACGATGCACCACCATTAGTAGTTTTTAAATGAATGCTGGGTTGAGCTCCAACAGTCGATCCCCAGCCGACAATATACGCTACCGTTGTGTTTACCATATAAATACCTCGCAGATCGGATCGCGTATAGTTAAAACCACCAAGAGATGGAGTAGGAGCTAAATTCCATGTAGATCCGTCAGTTGTATAATAAAGTGTAGCTGCATCTTTTCCGCAGGCAATACCTTTATTAACTTCGCTAAAATTAAATTTGTTTAATGTTTTTGTGGTTGTAAGATTGACTGTCCAGTTTGTTCCTCCGTTTGTTGTGCTTAAAATATATCCGGCAGCAGAAGTTGATGCCAATATCCAACCATTCAATTTATCAGAAAAATAAACCGATCCAATTGATGCAGCTCCGGTAGGAATAAACGTTATTGAATCAGCCTTCCAAGTAGTTCCTCCGTTTGTAGTTGATAATAAAGTACAATTAGCCCCACCAATAAAACCATTCTGATCGTCAAGAAAATATATCGAGCTTAATGAATAGGTTGTATTGCTTCGTTGTTCCTGCCAACTTTGCCCGGCATCGGTGGTTTTGTAAACTGCACCTGAGACTCCAACAGTCCAACCAGTAGTTTCGCTTATAAACCTAATATCATTAAATGAAGGATAGCTATTTATGTTAACTCTTTGAAATGTAGTTGATTGACTAAAAAGCAAACAAAATGGCATAAATGACAAAAAAAGAATTAGTAAATATTTTTTCATCTTTTTCTCCAATAGATTTAAATAATACCGTCATTAAAAAGAATAAAGCTTTGTAGTTAAATATCCTCCGAAGTTTGTCCGCTGCTTATCACCCAACTTCGGTTTATAATTGTTATAAATAATACTAAAGTCAACATCAAATGAATTATCAAATCGAATTCCCAAACCGTACGTAATTGCATAATACCTAACATCTGCTCCTCCGCTAAGGATATCATTTTCAACCAGTCCAAAATTAAGTCCTGCCCTCAAAAACCCATTCGGAAATAACTCATATTCAGTTCCGGCCTTTAAAAGATGATTGTTTGATAAAATATTCGTTATGCGGGAATCGATGTATTTTGATGAGTCTGCATTTACTTTTTCGTATTCGTATTCAATAGATACCAATGATGCTTGGTCTAAACTGTATGAACATCCAATACCAATTTTTAATGAATTCACTTTCCAATCCCAAAGCAGGAGTTCACGTGCAGGATTCTTCGACCAACTATTTCTGTGATGCATTTCTAATGACGCAGCGAACATCAATTCATCAGTAAATCTATACCTCCACTTTGCCAAAAGATTATAATTTTCAAAACTGGCATATCCCTCACTATATTCTTCAAACGATTGAGTTGATGTTGAGTAAGGGATTAATACATTTTCTTTTAGATTAAAAACATCTGCATGTAAGCCAAATTCGGCTGTTTTCACAGGAGTATAATAAAATTGAAGACCAACACCTTTGCCTTTTTTTCTGATTGTTTGACTTACTGACGAGGATCGTTTTCTTACTGAAAAAGTCTCTCCACGGAAATTAAATATTTCAACCTCTGTAAGGTCTTCACTTTTCGCCTCAATCTTTTCTTGTTCATCTGATAGGACACCCGTTAATCCAACACTTATCTCATTAGTAATTCTGTAGGAAAGCCCTATCGTTCCGCCGACTTCTCGATAAAGCACCGTAGCCCGTGAATAAACATTTTTTAATCCCTCAAGAATTCGATAATTGACTGAAGCTCCGAAATACAAGCCCGGTACCAGTAGGAAACTGTACATAAATTTTATTGAAGGTCCGTTATAACGAAACGTTCCTTGATTCGTATCAGCCATGAAAAAAGCTTCTCCGGCATAGGTATTATACTTTAAACTTCGGTCAATATCTCTTCGCATTTCATAAGAATAATTTGTTTCACCTAAGAATGTTCCATCTTCACCAAGAGTTTTAATTCCTTTAAAACCGAGATTATAATTTGTTACCGTTTGAGGATCGTAGTACCGTTTGTAGTAACCACTATTATGGTTAACAGTAGGGCCAATCTTCAACCATGTCTCTGTTTCATCAAGCACAAGCCAAGCAGGGTTTTTGCCTAAGTCATAAGGATTGAAAGCTTGGTCAGCATCAGGTATTGAATATGTTAATCCTCCCATTCCAGTAGTTCTACTGATTTGTGCCAATCCGATAACTGAATTGACTAAAATTATAACGGTGAAGAATATTATTTTTATCGACATTATTCACTTACTCCAAATTCTTATCTACATTTTTCACAAGTGATACGGCAATGAATCCGAATATCCCGGTAATCAGAACTAGAACAATATCGAACCATCCCTTCTTCAAACTTATGTTTCTATTCCTTAGAATGAAAAAAGTAATGATTGACAAGATAAAGCTTCCAATAAAAGCGTGAGGTGAAGATATCTTGAAATAAAAATTAGAAAGCGAACTATAATCATCACCTAATTTGAGTGTAAATGGGAAAATGTAGGACGAAACCATTCCGGCATTTAATTCATCATTACCTTTCCATTTAGCTCTATATTGATCAACAACTATGTAGTTTCGATCAGTTACAATAGTGTGTATCGAGTTAGTTCCGATGAGTGAAAATGTTCTATAAAATAGATCCCCCATAAATGATATAATATGTTTTTTGTGATCGTAACCTTCAAGTGGTAATTTAATCAGTTTATAATGATCATAAGAAATCAAAAAAACTTCACTCCGTTTGTTAATAATCAATCCGTAAAATTCTTTTAGTGGCATTTCCATTATTTTCATGTAAATGATATCAAGATCTTCCGGAACCTTGGCATTAACGCAGAATGGTTTTCCCTTTACCATTTTTACATGAAACAAATTATTCTTTGTATCAACAATAAAATATCCTTGATCAAAAGCTTTTTTCGAAGTTGGGTTACCTGCAATGATTTTTGCAGGGAAAGAGAAATTATTTGAAGAGAGTGCATTCGTAAACAGCATCGTTTTCTTCTCATCTATCGCATTAGTTGCACAATCGATGAATTCCAACCGTTGAGTAATCCTGAAATAGTCGTTCGGCATTTCCAATTGCACTCTTCCCGATTTGGATTCAAACATCGGGTACAATTGAATGGGTTTATAATCAATTTCCGAAGGATAGATTTTTAAAGTAATGTTGTTTATCCTTATCTTTTCGATAATCAGAGGAGTACTATTAAGTGAATCAGGAAGTTTACCCTCTAGAGTCAGTTGTCGATAATTGAGTAGCGGCATGAGAGTCTCAAAAGCAGCTCTATCATACAAATGCCCTGCTTTGTCAAAATATGAAAAGGTACTAGTATTGTCACCTCTGATTAAAAAATCTTTTTTTAATGGACTAAAAAAGACAAGTTGGGATCTAATGTTCTTTTCGAATTTCATCCAGTAATATTTGGGAATAAAAATTGAAGCTACAAATACTATGAGTAATAAATAAAGTACGCGTGAAGATTTAATTAGCATTACTTTATTCCTCTCTTAAAATGGTAACCTGAAAACAACACAAGAGTTGAAGAAAATAGACTTAAGATGGTTAAGAAAAGAATTAGTTGGGCGGTATGATTAAATATATCAAAAAAAACATCAATAAATCCAAGAGCAAACGGTATCATGATTAATCTACTTATCCATATTGGTTCAACTATAATTGCACTTGTAAGGAAATAAACTGCTAATCCTGCAATTGACCAGGGTAACCAAATCTTAAGCACATACAAAATCACTTCGGATGGAAAATATATTCCGATAATAATCCAGAGTAAAAATGTTAGTAATATGAAAAGAACAAGAAGTAAAACAAATCCAAAACTGATCATTTGAAGAAGTAGTTTATTCTCTTCAACTGGAAGATGAAGTGTTAATTTTAGTCTGGAATCATTGGTTTCCGGTGCGAATTGAACAATCGCAATTATAATACCGGCAAGTACAGGGATATATTCCAACTCAGTGTAAAATGGAAATCCCAACAATATTACATTTCCCCAAAATCCCTTTGCGGTCATAAACTCATTATAGTATGCCATATTTAATGCTACGTAAGTTACCGCCAATAGACTTAATAGCGTCATTGCAGCATATGCCCATCGTATTTTTAGCCATTCTTTAAATATTAAAGCTTTATACATCAAAATCTCCTAATATTTTCCGGTAATGCCTATGAAGGAATCTTCCAAAGTCATTGGAACCTCTTCAATAGCTGGATTAGTTATGCCCAGTGAATTAAGGTATCCTTCAATTTCGCTTTTCTCTGAAAACGAGTAGACGGTAACTTTATCTTTCAAAATCTCATAATTTTTAACGATACTATTTTTGTCAAGCTTAAAATGAGAATTAGGGAGATGGAATTTGTATTGCTTGAACTTACTTTGAAATTCTTTTATCGGCATTGAAACTAATACGGAGCGGTAGTCAATGATCAAACAATCGTCAAGAAAGTTTTCCAGATCTTGAATGATATGTGAAGTAACAAAAATGGTTTTCGATTCGGCTTTTGCATATTCATTTAAGTAATCAAGAAAAAGTCGTCGATAACCTGCATCGAGTCCCATTGAATAATCATCTAAAATAAGCAAGTCTGGATCTTGTGCCAGTATTAATCCCAATGCAACTTGAGATCTCTGCCCGCACGACATTTTAGCTAATTTTTGATGTGGAGTAACTTCCAATTTAGCCATTAATTCGTAGTAAGGTTCCTTTTTCCATTTCGGGTAAAATGAAGAATAAAATTTTTCAATTTGTACGATCGACATAAAACTGTATTGAATATGTCCTTCGATTAAAAATCCAACGCGTGCTTTGGTCAATGGAGAAAGTTTATATGAATCTTCTCCAAACATCAAACATTGACCGCTAGTGGGTTTCAGAAATCCATTTAGAATATTTATAGTAGTGGTTTTGCCTGTTCCGTTCTTCCCAAGCAGACCGAAAATTCTCCCGCTTTTTATCTCAAAATTGAAATTTTCAAAAACAAGTTTGTTTCCATAATAGTGAGTCAGGTTTTTAACTTCAACAACATTTTCCATTAAGGTATTTATCTCACATTAGTTATTATTTTATTATTGATATCCGGGAGTTGGTTTTGGAATTATCTCCCAATCTAAAGTTGCATCGTTGGCATCCGACCCAGCTTCTCTTCTTTGCATTGATTGACCACCATACTTGGGCGGACTTACCACAAAACCTCTATCAACTCTGTTATCTAAAGTCTTTAAAACAGTTGTAGATTGTTGGTACTCAACCCCATCAATAATCGTTGAGATATCAATTCCATCAACCCAATTCGAATCAACACCCGAAGAAACAACAATTACATCACTCGATAAATTTATCATGAAATCCACTGTTTTGTCTGCACGGATATTAATTAGGTTAGGGACATTTGGATTATCTATGTCATTCGCTGAAAATTGATTGTAGAACTCCCAATTTGAATTGGAAAGATCGATACTTGCTGAAACAGTATTTTTATGATTAACAGCATCTTGTGCTATAACTAAAAATGTTTTTGGATAGAAAGGATAATTATGATCTCCAGGTTTTCCTGGGAATTTAAATGCGTAGGTAACACCGTCAATATCTCCGTCATCCTCTTCATCTGCACCGGGACCTTTACCACCTTCATTATTTCCGGAAACTCTCATTACAAGCATCCCATCGACATATTTTACACTGTCACTGGCATTATACAATTCAATAAATTGATCGTAAAAGTAAAAGATGCTATTTACAGGGCCGCTTGCATAAACTTCATTAATTGACATTCCACTGCTTGAAATGGGTTTTGCAATAATCGTATCGGCAAAAATATTTCCGGTAGTTACTTCTTTATCCCGAACGTTACCCACAAGCATTATCCCTTCATCTAATGGATGAGGCATCCTTACTGAAATACTGTATTTGGAAGAAGGTAAGCCAGACACAAACAATTTCCCATCTTCATCCGTTTTGCGAACCGACATTCCATATTCCGATGACAAAATGACTTTTGCATTTTTTAATGGAATGTATTTGGGATCGTTTTCAACTGTAGATGTATCCCATATCGCAGTCAAAGCTATTTGAGCATTACCGTCAAAAGTAGTTGGCATCTTTTCGCTACAACCAATTAGTAAAATTAAGTTGAGCGTTGCTAATAAGATTTGCAAAACGACTAATTTTGTTTTTGATGATTTTAATATGGATTGAATTAACTTTTTCATTTATCGTAATTATTTAAAGTAACCTGGTGTTGGCATTGGAATTATTTCCCAATCGAGTGAAGAATCATTTGTGTCACCGCCGGGATCGCGGCGCTGTATTGATTGACCACTGTATCTGCTTGGACTTATTGCAACTCCTCTATCAACTCTGTTGTCCAAAGTTTTCATTAATGTTATGCTGGATTGATATTCAAACCCATCGATTATAGAAGATATATCTATTCCATCGCTCCATACAGAATCCTCTCCCGTTGCGATAACAATAATGTCATCATTCAAACCGATTAAAAAATCGACGGTTCTATCTGCACGGATATTCACCAAATTTTTAACGTTCGGATTATCGATATCATTGGCAGAATACTGGTTGTAAAACTCCCAATCCGCATTGCTTAGATCGATGCTATTTGAAAGTGTAGATTTATGATTAATGCCATCTGAAGCTAATACTTGGAATGTTTTGGGATAGAATGGCAAATTATGTTCTCCCGGATTTCCCGGAAATTTAAATATATAAGTTATCCCATCAATATCACCATCATCATCTTCATCGGCGCCAGCTCCCTTTCCTGTACTATTTCCCGAAATTCTCATTACTTGTATTCCATCAAGATATTTTACACTATCACTTGAATTGTACAATTCAATAAATTGGTCAAAAAAGAAAAATATATTGTTTACCGGACCACAAGCGTATACCTCGTTAATAGCAATCCCAAAAGAGGAAATCGGTTTAGCAACAATTGTATCAACAAATGTGATGCCCGAAGTTATTTGAACATCTCTAAGACTTCCAACCAATAAAATATTTGGGTCAACCGGGTGTTGCATTCTCACAGAAATGTTATAGATAGAGGAAGGAAGTCCACTCAGATTTAAGATTCCTTTATCATCTGTATTCTTTATAAAAATTCCATATTCGGAATTCAGGATAACTTTCGCATTTTTCATCGGAGAAGTAACAGTACTTAGGTCTTGAAGTACAGAGTCCCAAACTGAAAATAATTTCAATTCTGCCCCACCATCAATACCGGTTGGAGGTTTTTCCTTGCATCCGGCGAAAAGGATCAGCAAAAGATATATGGGTAAAAATAGTTTCATCTATTAGTCTGTCCCAAATAATTTATCAACGATGAAACTAAATTCAATCCCGTATGTCAAATCTGGATTTCTAACGTCCTGGTCCTTTATTGTAGGAGTTCGATAATATGTCCTTACTGCAGGATCATCCATAAAATTATTTACATAAAAAGAAACTTCTCCGCCGGGGAATAGCGACTTACTAACATTTATATTAAATAACCATTTATTGGGCTTTGTTTTTAAATCTCTATCAAATAAATATTGTGTTTTTTGCGTCTCATTCAATTTGGAAATATCTTGCGGTGCACTATACGTTGACTTGCTTCTTTCCCATGCAAGTTGTTCAGCACGTACTGTTATCCACAAACCTAAAGAGGCAATCGTATATTTTACATAATAGTTTATTTGGAACCTGTCACTCCAACCTTCAATGGGAGGATACGTCCAGCCAATAACCGTATCGATTGGTAAATTTGGAACATGGTAATTAGGGTATTGACCAAGTGCAGTATCAGGAGTAGCACCAAACGAATAACCTTTTCGTCCTGCTTTAACATAATTATACGAACCAACAACCTGAAATTCCATATTGAGAGGTCTAATCTTGTTAGTTTTCAGAGAGAATTCCAAACCTTTACTCTCTGTCCATCCTAAATTTTGATAGAGCAAGTAATTATCTGTGTAATAGACATAAAGTTGATTGTTATACGTGGTTGAAAAGAAAACTGGAACTGGTTGTTGCTCAGGTTCGCTCAATCTCTTTTTATAATAAGCAGAGAATGAAGTTCCGACCATGTTAAAAAACTTTTGGTCATAAGAAAATTCAAATTGTTTTTCTCGATAAGCTTTTAATCCTGAAACTCTTTTGTCATAACGAAAATATGTGGTTGTACTATCAAATGGATTTCTAAAAGGTACCACACTTTCAGGTGGATAGATGTAACTCATCGGTGGTGATTTGGAAGTAATTCCCGCACTCAGTCTTATTTGATTTGTTTCAGAAAGATAAATCATTACACTTGCGCGAGGATTAAAGTAGGTCCCTTGATGAGATTTTACAAGATCTCCATCGCCCCAAAGTCCTTTAAAATTAAACTCATACGGTCGATACATTTCATATCTACAACCTACCATCAGGTTATAATCAAAAACAAAATGTCCCGTCATTTTGTCATCTGCGTAAAAATTAATAAGGAATTGTCCTGGAATATCATCAAAACGATATGGTCGTCTTCCCGACTCAACACCATAATAACTAAAAAGAGTATCAAAGATCACCCCTTCGCCTGTGTTTACATTATATTGCGGATCGGCACCGATCATTACTTTATGAATAATGTCACCGGTATAAAAAACATTGTTCCATTCAAGTCTACTCCCAACTGTCCATTCAATTCCCTTTGTTTCAACTTTACCAAGATAAGTTGAAACGGTGTCCCCGGTAGGAAGAATTCTCAAATCTGATTGTTTCAATCCCGATTTCATCGTATTCTCACGTCTCATGGTTACAAAAGCATTATAATCCCATGAGGAAAGAAGATCAACGGGTTTATATTTACCCCAAATTGTATATCCTAATTGAAATCCTCTATTATAATTTTTAGTCTGCTGAACGTCTCCTTTGGGTTCTTCTTCGTCAAAGATTTTTTGGAAATTGAATTTATTATTAACCGATAATGAATTATCAAAATGATTAGAAGAGAAAACAGCTTGACCGGTAAGACGTAAATATTCATCTCCTGTTTTCCTAATATCTCTTTCACTTTGTGCGACATTTAGATTGTAACTTAAACCGTTTTCACCTATCAGATATCCGCCCCCTAAATTTCCTTCACGGGTATCAGGATTGTTTTTAAGTTTTAAGCGAGTTGGTGATGCACCAATCTTTGTCTGAACATTAATTACCCCTGCAGAAACATCTCCATATCGAACAGATGGGAGTCCGGTGATAACCTCAATGGATTCAATATTATCAGCAGGAACCATACGGAGATCAGCACCTCCGCCAAGATTTGAAGTTCCGAATTTTGAACCGGTCAATCTTTCAAATTGTAGGTTTGCATTATTTGAAACGGGAACACCATCAACTATCACTAACGTTCCAAATGCAGACAACCCGTCACTTTCATCTCCTCTTACTGTAATCTGACTTGTTTTGCCTAATCCCGGATTATCAGTTTTTTGTACCCCGGGAACTAGATCTAAAACATCCTTTAGACTTGAAGCCTGGTAATGTTCAATTTCGCCACTTTGTATTGTTGTTTTAGTTGAAACATCTTTTGGTAACAGTTCTACCTGTCCGGTAACAACTATTCCGCCGATCAGAAACGTTGATGTTTTTAAATTAAAATTGAGATCAAGAACATGCCCGGCAACTACTTTAATTTTTCGTGCAGCCTTTTCATAACCAACAAATGTTACTTCTAAATTATAATCTCCGGGACGAATATTTTTAATTAAATAGTTACCCTTTACATCACTTGCACAACCAATTTTCAATTCTTTGATTATTATGCTTGCACCGAAAAGAGATTCCCCGGACTCATCTTTTATCACTCCTTTTACTATTCCGGTTTTTTCATCAATTCTTGTTCTTTTAGCAAAAGCTATTTTGTCTGTCTCAAATTCATAGTAACTCACATCAAACGGATCTAAGAGCTCATCTAAAACTAAACGGAGAGGTTTGTTTTCAGCTTTATAGGTTATACCGGCAATGTTAAGAAGTTTGTCTTCAAAAATAAAATTAACTTTATATGCCTTTGCGATCGATTTGATTATTTGCGAAAGGTTTCTGTTTGTGAAAGAAACCGTTATCAATGTATTTAATGAGGTTGTGGCTTTTCCGTAATCTTTAAAAGAATCAAGTGCTGATTCGTAATAATCCAGTGCTTCTACTTCTTCATTTTCACCGGAGACTTCGGAAGTTGATGAAAGAGAATTTATTTGTGCATTTGCAATCTGCACTATAAATAACAAACAGCTAAAAAAGATATAGATATTCTTCATGTAACCAACATACTTAGATAGTTGCTCCAAGAGTTAAATTTATTGAACGATAACCTTTGATCCGTTAAGCTCTATTTTTACATCTAATGTTAAACCAATAATTGAAAATATATGTTCTAAAGAATCTGCATCAAAAACGCCTGTAATAATTTTAGATCGTTCGGAAGGATTGCGGAAAACTACATCTACATTGTAATATCGTCCAATCTCATCCATAACATTTTCCAGTGATGTATGAGAGAATGAAAATTTTCCTTTCCTCCACGCTAAATAGTGATCGATATTTGCTTTGGTCGGTTTGCTAAATCCAATTCTTTCATCAAAGGTGATCACTTCCCCTTTTTTTAGCTGAATCCCAATATTAGAATCCTTCTTAAATGTCTCAACACTTCCTTTTGTTAGAATTATCTCTACTTCGTCATTCCTACTTTTTATGTTGAATTCTGTTCCTTTTACTACAGTTACCGTGTTTTTGCAAACTACCTTGAATGGTCTGGAAGCATCATGAGATACATTGAAATAAGCTTCTCCCTCTAGTTCAACAATTCTGTTTGAATCTGAGAATTTTTCTGGATAGATCAATTTGCTGTCTACATTTAAGTAAACTAAAGATTCATCCGGAAGCAGAATTGTTTTACGCACCCCCTTTTCTGCTTCTACCGAGTACATTATTTCTGCTTGAGATTTTGCAACGGACTTAGTTTGCTTTGAAAGATCACGATTCTTATTTATGAATAATAAAAAAGGAATACTTACAAAAAGGACCAATACAGCGGCAACTTTCAACACCCAGGTATATTCTCTTGTTTCTTCTTTTTGCTTTAGCTCAAAGCGCTTATGTTCGGGTCTTACTAATTGAGGCGTTTCTTCTTCTTTGATTGGATCAGTTAGGTTTGCTAATTCAGCTTGAATTTTCTCCCATTGAAGTAATTGATCAGGAAGCAGTGGTAATTTTGAATCTCCAACTTTCTTCCAAAGAAGAACTAACGTTCCGAATTCTTCTTTGTTTTCGTCCGATTCATTCAACCACTTTTCAAAAAGTGCTTTATCTTCTTCCGTAGCTTCACTTTTGATTATCTTTATCAAAAAATGAGAGTCAATAATTTTAGTCATACGTTCCATACATTTATTTCTTATACGATAGTACAACAGTGAAACGATTTTGTACTATTGAGGATTAAAATTAATTTAAATGGGATTGAAGCTGTTTTCTAAGTACAGCCAGAGCTTTGCTCATTTGATTTTTTACCGTCTGAAGAGAAATATCTAATATTTCGGCTATTTCTGAATATTCAAAGCCGTCATACCTACAAAGAGTGAAAACAGCTCTGCATCTTTCGGGAAGTGAATTAACTGCTTTTTGATAGTCATCCAGTAAAAAAACATATTCCATGTTTGGTTTATCGCTTTTACTGTTCATTTGGTTTTCCTCAAACTCGTAAAACGAATCTTTAGGAGCTCTTTTTGAGTGATTGATCGCAAGATTGTGTGCAATCTTATAAAGATAGGCTTTTCCTGAAAGAGTTGGATCAAGCCGGTCTGCATTTAACCAGAATTTGATAAATGTTTCCTGGGTTAAATCTTCGGCTGTTGCGCGGTTATTGACGAACTTAAAAAGATAATAAAATATTGAAGGTTGAAATAAGAAGAAGAACTCTTTGAAAGCTTCTTTATCCTTTTCCTTTATTCTGCCCAACAAAAATAAAACTCGTTCATTGTCTATTTTGACCATATCATTTTCATGAAAGATTGGGCTGATAAAATAATTTCAACGTAGGGGCAAAATATATAAATATTTCAATAAATTCTTGTGGTAAAGAATATTTTAACTGAATTTGAAGAGCCAGTTGATAGAGGTCAATTCATCAGTTTGAGAGCTTGATAGAATTCATCGGAATTTTTCAATGTGAATAGTTTTTCAACTTCACTTTTATTTTTGAATTTCCCGGCTATTTCCGAGAGAAGTTGTAGTTGAATTTCGTTGTTATTTTCCGGTGTTACGAGCAAGACAATTATTCTGCTCGGCAAACCGTCGGCAGCTTCAAAATCAATGCCTTCACTATTTACTGCGATAGCTACAAACGGCTCTTTAATTTTTATTTTGGCATGGGGCACGGCTAAATAATTTGCAATTCCGGTTGGAAGATATTTTTCTCGAAGCATCACTTCCTTTAAGATCGTTTCCCTTTCAAGTATTACTTCCCTAGAGGCTACTTCAACTAATTTACTAATCACCTTTTCTTTTTCACTTTCGTAGGTGAAAATTACAAACCTCTCATGCAATAAATTTTTAAATTTAGTTTTTTCCTTCTCTTTAAGAAAGTAAGCCATCAATGGTGCACTTGAAATGGAGGTAAACAACGCCATGATAACTAAGCCAACAAATACTTCTTCGTGAATCAAACCCGCTTGCAAAGCAAGTATACCAAGAATAATTTCCATTGCTCCTCTGGAGTTCATACCAAAACCGACTACCAATGATTCATTTTTATTTAATCCACTCCAATACGCGCCGAAACCGCATCCGACAACTTTTCCGGTGAATGCCAGTAATAAAATTGCCAGGACGATCACAATATCAAAATTGGCAATAAAGTTTACGCGCAAGCCGATCGAGACAAAAAATAAAGGGGCGAAGATATTTGAAACGAACTGGTGAATGATCTGTCTAGTATTTTCCTTTAAATGAACTGAATCTCCGATTGCTATACCAACAATAAAAGCACCGAAGATTGCATGAATACCTATGTACTCTGTGAATGCCGCACCTAAGAATCCAAGTATTAAAATAAAATTAAGAATTCCGCCGGGAAAGGATATCTTCGCCTGAATGAAAGGAATTATTCTGTTGATTATCTTCTTACCAATAGAAAGAACTACAAGCACAAAAGTGATCGTAAAAAATAATGTCTGCTCAAAAGTAAAACCATGTGAATTTGCACCAATCAAGCCAAGGATTATTGAAAAAATAAGCCAACCGAAAAGATCGTTCAACATAGCGGCGGCTATAATGATAAAACCCAGCTTTGTTTTAAATATATTCAGATCCATTAACGTTTTGGCAATAACGGGCAAAGCTGAGATCGATAACGCGGTTCCCATAAATAAAGCAAAAACAAATTTGGAACCGTCTTCTCCAATTCCCATTAATTGCGGGAATAGATACGATGCGGCAAAACCTAAAACGAAGGGAATAACTAATCCCATAAAACTCGTAGAAATGGCTTTCTTCCCCTGGCTTAATACAATTGAAAGATCAACATCAAGTCCTGAAATTAGAAGCAATAAAATCACTGCAATCGTAGTAAAACTATCAAGTGCAATTTTTATTACGCCCTGCTGGGGGAACAGCCATTGGAACATTTCAGGAGCGATCATTCCAAACACGGTTGGACCAAGCAAAATACCCGCGACTATTTCACCGACAATTGCAGGCTGCTTCAACTTACTGAAAAGTTCTCCCAACACTTTAGCGAATAAAAGCATGATGCTTATGCTAAGAATAAAAGTGGTGATATGTTCTGCGGTAAGCTGCATAGTAAGTTATTTAATTATTAGAAGATTTGCCGGTAATGATTCAAATGAAAATTCAACTTCATGCTGGAATAACCGATCTAAAAATCTCATCTTCTTTTCCGGACCTGTGACCACAAAAATATCTGCCTCATTTGTGCGTGCATAATTGCTGTCTTCCCATCCTTCTTTTCCATAGACACAAACGATCTTAATCTCCAATCCTTTCAAATTCAATTCGTTTATATACAATCGCATTTTTTCTTCTTCTTCATATTTCATTTGATCAATCAGTGATGATAATTCGTCGAAGGTTTTGTTTTCCCCTATTGCAGCGGTTAAGCCGGGCATATAAAAATCACGAATGACGGTGAACTCTTCGGCATTTTCCTTAAGTGCAAATTGAAATGCAGCCAGAATGGTTTTTTCGCAGCGGGATGAATAATCTACGGTAATGAAAAATTTTTTGAAGGGAACCGGTTCAAGTGAAGGCGATTTTAATATTAATGATGAAGCAGGAAATTCCCTCATTATTTTTCTGGCGACCGAACCGAAATAAAATTTCAACATTTTTTCTTTTTCCAGCCCTCCCGCAACAAGCAGATCAATTCCGGATTCTATCCCGGCTTTTATTATTGCGGTTGCCGGGTCCCCTTCTCCCCAAATTATTTCCAGATTATCTCTCTCCGCACCTGCTTCATCAATGGTTTTAAATAATAATTCCTCACTTTCTGAATTTCTTTCCCCTATATGTATTAATGCCAACTGGGAATTGTACAACCTTTGCAATCTTAAAGATTCTTTTACTAGCGCTTTTCCCGTTGGAGAAAAAGAAATAGCCAAACCGATTTTTGAAAACATCACGCTTCCGATTTTATTTCAAATTATGATAGAGAAAGTAATATTTCTCATCATAGATTCAAAATAGTTTGATACCTCTTTTCTCCGATAATTATGTCGAAAGTTTTGTAATGCATCCAACGTTCCTTTGCATGTTTGCGCTAAAAATTTACACCAACCATTAATTGTAAAACCGCTGCAGGCATTTTCACTTTTGCAGTGCCGGTATAACCCATATATGTAGCAGATTGTTCATACTCAGGTTCTGCGGTGTAATATCTTAAACCTACATTTAATTTATTTAGAATAAGACCGGCTCCAACTCCAAAGGCAAACGCATTTGCCAACTTAGCGGTTTGAGTTATTGAGTGTCCATCGGAGGAAAGAGTAATATCCGGAAAACTTGAAAATAATAGTCCTATTTGCCCAACACCATAAACCGTCACCGTTGGTGAAGCTACTGACTCAATACCTATTCCCGACATTACCCAGGTAGTTACATAATTTCCAGCGGTTACAGTCCCTTGTCCCCATTGATTTGTCATGGTATTCGCATCCATACTGTTTATATCCATTGAAACTGATGTAACCCAATTAATACTCTCATTCAAATTCTTAGACATCTCAAGCATACCGCCAAAACCTGTGGAAGCGTATCCTCCTTTTTCACCAGAAGTGGAGCCAAAATCTCCCTGAGGCATAACTATTCCGCCAGATAGACTAAAACGGACCGGTGGTAGCTCGTCTTGTGCAAAGACACTGTTTGATAAAAGAATTACTACGAACAAAAGAATACGAACTAAATAACCTGAACTTTTCATGACACGATTCCCTTTATTTAATGTGAATATTTAGAAACTCCGTTTCCATTTTATTTAATTACTTATGTCCTAAATCCTTGGATTACGCTAACTATTTTGTCGGTTATTACTTCCAGATAAATATGCAAACCGATACTATCCTCCGAGAAAAACAGAATCGGAATTCTTCATCTTACTCTTGATTCAATAGACCGATCTTTTTTTTATCAATATCCGCTGTATCTCATCTTCAGAGAGTTTATGCAACATTGTAGGATATCTCGAATAATCCTTTTCACAAGAATTTAACGCGAGACTATAAATTTAAATACTAAACATTTATTCCGATTATAAACTGCAAAACAGCTACGGGTACTTTTACTTTTACCTCATCAGTATAATTGTTGTAATTCACCTTTTGTATATATTCAGGTTCACCTGTGTAATACCTTACACCTAGATTTATTCCATACATTATAAAACCTCCTCCAAAACCAAAAGCCGTTGCCGTTCCTCTTTGCGTAGTTTGAATGCTATTTAAATTTCTATTCTTATAGGTAATATCAGGGAAACTGAAAAGCATAAATCCGATCTGCCCAGTTCCATAAACCTTTGAGATAGAAGATGCCGAAAACTCAAAACCAACTCCCGTCATAATCCACGTGGATGTATAATTGGAGAAGGAGATTTTATTGTTCCCGAATTGAGAATGGAATGTCTCTTCATCAAAACTATTAAAATCTGCCGCAAGCGAACCAATCCAATTTATATTCGAGATCAAATTCTTCCTCATTTCAAACATTCCGCAAAATCCGGTTTTTGCATAAGAAGCTTTTTCACCTATCGTACTGCCGAAATCACCAACAGGGTATGCTGCGCCACCAAAGAAACTAAAGTTCATGAATTGCGGCTTTTTTTGAGCTGAAGTATTATAAGAGAAATACAAAATTATAAGAAAAAAAAAGTAGAGAGAATAATTAAAACTTTTCATTAGAAAAACACCTTTAATTCTTGCTGACAATTAATGAACCATCTTCGTAATCTGCTCAATAGGTTATCCATTCCTAAAGCATTTCTGAAATATTTAAGCTTAACCCAAGAAATATCGAATGATAATTACCTCCTCCGGTGAATTCATATCGCATTCTGTTTTTAGTCCCTTTGTTTTCTACTTTTTCTTTTATTGTATATTCATATGAAAGTGTTACATCTATGTTGTCGAGGAATCCAAAATTCATTTGTATTCCGGTTTGATATTTTAATCCTTTGAAATGGAATGTCTGACTAAAATTGAAATCATTATATTCTGCCAAATAACTATCCCAACGGTATCCCAGCCCAGCGAACAGACGTAAATCCATTTTGCCAACTTCATAAGTTTTTTTTATTCCTAAATCCATATATTCTCCTGCTTCATTTAATGTAGGGTAATCTAAACGTAACCCATCTTTTAACGGAGGATAGGGAATTTTATATCCAATCCCTATATAAGGTTCAACCACTATTTTTTTCTTCCCGTAATCAATAATTATTTCAATTAAATCCCCGGGGCCTCCAGAACTTCCACCACCACAACTGAAAGTATTCTCTGGTTGGTTTACTGCATTATACATTCCACCATTAATCGTTATCGTCAGAGGTTGAGAAAAGATCTCAAGTGAACACATAAATAGTAAAATTAAAATCACTTTATTCATGAATATATTTTATCCTTCCCTAGATGAATATTAAAACCCAACACTACCTTCTTACTTAATTATTTAATTTGTGTTGCATAAGAATTCTACTTCTTTATATTGTTATTGTAACCAATGCGCATGGTGATTGTACTGAAACATTATCTGATACGTTCCGTTCACATAATTCAATTCTTTCAGATGAATGTCATACGGAAGACCATTTTCTAATTCATAGAATTGTGGGTCTATGTTTGTATTTAGCTCAATAATTCTATTTGTTCCGTAATTGTAAATTATCTCAATTTTTACAGCAGCATTAAATTCATTGTCCTCTGTTACGGTAAAAAATCTGAATGTTGATTGTCCATTTTCAATATAGATACTTTTCCCTTCTTCCAGGTATATGGCTGAAGGGAATGAAGTTAAATAAACGGATGCGTCTGCCTGAGCAAAATAATTCTTATTGGTCGTATCATAAAGATCATCTGTGGTACAACCGATAAAACTCAAGAAAACCGGTACGAATATGACCGGCAAATATTTGCTCCATTCTCTTTCTTTTTTTTTCGATCCGATATTCATTGTTGTTTACTTTTAAGTTTGAACAAGCTGTGGTTTACATCCAGTTTATTATTTACTTTCTTCCATTTATGTTTTACTTCTGCAAATTGGTTAATAACTTTTTGCAGTCTATCGCTCTCCCTCAGTTTGAATTCTTACACCACAGCTTATAAAGAGATTACGATCAATTTTATCTCCATAGTATTTTTTTGACCATGGATAATTTACACTGAAGGTTATACCAACCTTGTGTATATATCCCTCAAAGCCGATAATTGTAGTAGTGTATACTTCAGAATTAGAATAAAAGAGAAAATAATCCGTTTTCTGCTGAAAATTAATATCTAAATAGTTTGGTATTATTGGACGACTAAATCTAATATTTGATATCAATATGGGAGATAGTAGTAACATGGGAATACTCACCGTTTTTTCCCCAAAAATAAGCATTGATAAACCGGCTGCTCCTGCGAACAATGCATTTGATGAAATAAAATATTTTGAATTTTCATTATCTTTAAACATTGCTACGGATAGTAATGCAAATGACAGAGCAGCGCCATCAGAAAGTCCGCCAGCTCCTTCAAAACTTAACCGAATATTATTATTACGGATTACAGAATATTCTGCGTTGACAAAAGCCTTTCTATCATGCGCACTTATTGTAGTAAAGTGAATTATAAATATTGCAATGACTATTTGATATTTAAGCATACTTCTCGTAAATCTATATTATTAAGTTAAAACCCAACACTGCTTTATTAATTATTTCCATTTACATTTTCCCCACACATAAATCCGTGGGTTAGTTTATTCCTTTGAACTCAGTTTTCTATTTTCTTTTTTTAACCCACGACTTTAGTCGTGGGAACATACAACTCATATCATTCCCGAAACCGATTCATCGGTTTCTTGCGCTGCCAAACTACTTATTTGTTTCTGCTCTAACCTTCTTGCTCTAATCCATTTTGGGCGCAGACTTCGAAGGTTTGGTAATATTACTTTACTAAATGCCATGTTTTTTAAGACCCCATACTGCTTTAAATTTTATTTAGATAAAACTTCCATTTTTCTTCGAGATATTAATTATTATCTTTTAGCTTAATACCGAGCGCTCGATAATAAATTGGATGGATTACGATGCTAGTTGTATCTTCAATATCAGAAAAAGAAAATATTTTTCCGAGATCATCATTCCATGTTTCCTTTTCATAAGGTTGTAGTTTTAAACCAACAAGTCCAATTTTAAAAAGAATTTGAATTAAAAGTTTCTTAATTTCGTTCGAGGATCCAATACCTTCCGTTAACTTAATTGCACTTTGATTAAGAATCCCTTGACCTTGAGGGTATTCTGACGCAATATTTAAGCAAACATCATCAATTTCTCTTTCAGTAATATTACTAAGTTTAAATGATTGAGGTCTCCCATTTAGGATAGATACAAAATCCAATAAGTTAGGATAATCAGCACTCCATTCATCAGCTAACGCCCGAATTCTTGATCGTGAGTATTCTCCTTCCGCTATTTTTAATTCAGTAGATTGCAATTTTGTAAGTTCAGAAGCAGTTTCAATGCACTTGTTAAAAAAACAGATTATATCTCTCGGATTTCGTACCATTGTGCTTATATATTCCGTTATATCTTTTTTATTAAATTTTTTAGGCAGTAAATCAAGATGGGATACTTTTTTTCGAGTGTGTCTTCTTCGAACTAAATAATCAATTCTGCGATCTAATATTTCTATCAAGTCAGATTTCTTCCACAATAAAGGAAGGTATAGCGATTGAAATTTTTCTTCTTGAAAACCAGAGTCTCTACATAATTTAAATACTCTGTCTACCAAATCTCTTCTAAGACTTAATATTATTTTGACATTTTTGACCTTGGTTAATTCTCTGGCTGTAACAATTAAAGACATGATTAATTTATATCTTAGTCTTTCTTCCACCCAATTCTCATCAAGTTTATCAATTAATATAAAATATCTTTTCTGTTTATCATCTAGCACTGAATCTAATAATTTCAGGACTTTAGTTAAGTCCTGAACTTGTGCTGTACTGATTATTTCTTGCCCTCTGGACTTCAGTTCAGATTTTTGTTCACCAGTTAATTTGGTTTCAGAACTCAGTACACCTCCTATTTCGGCAAATGGCAAACTAATTTTACCATTTAATTGCGCCTTTAAATCATCTTCAACTTTTTGAGTAATTTCTTTTACCCTAAATTCAGTCTCCAGCCAAAACTTCTCTCCCCAATTTTTTAAATAATCAATAGCTTCCCTTATTTCTTTATCTTTACGTGAATTACTGGAAAATAATTGAGTAATGTGATCAAATATCGATTTTCGTTCGACAGTATTATGTGATTCAAAATGTTTAGTAAGAATTTCTACAGTAAATATGTGCCGCCACAATAATTTAAAAAATGGATCAAGATTAACACCTATGCTCTCAAAGAATGTTAATATGGTTGAATTTGAGACATATGTTAATGCTAAATTTTCGGGTGATATATCAATTACAGCACCATTATTCTCATCTTTTAATTTACGTAAAAGGGCAGATTTACCAGTTCCAGTGCGTCCAACGATTATTTGACGATTGTCATCAATATCTGATAAAAGTGCTAAATCACCAGTATCGTAAAAACAATTAATTAAAAATTCTTCATCATCTTCAGCTGCTGCAGAGCCAATTCTATCATTCTTTCTAAACTTAAACTCTGACTGATGGTTTCTATTTTTCATATTACCTCAACAATTTATTTATTATCTAACCTGATTCTTTTTAGTTACTATTATTTTATAATAAACCAGGATGATGAACCGCCATCGAGTCCAGTCCATCACCCTCTGTTAGTATTTGGTTGTCAGTTCGCCACAACGAATCAGTTATCAGAAAAAATGTTTTTTAGTATTCTTTTTCTCCTAATTCCTAATTCGTAATTCCTAATTATTACTGCGCTGGAGGCGGTGTAGTATCCGTTCCATTATCTTTATCTTTAGCTTGCGGCCATTGGGACTTGAACAGCTTTAACGTTACCGGGTCGTCTTGGTATTCTTGTCTGTCTAACTCATTAATTTCATTAACGGTATCATAGACTTTTCTATGCGCCAGTTTCCGTTGTACCGTGTAGGCTTGGCTCTGCTCAACCATTTTACCATGTTCTATTGTTATAGTCTCAAGTTCAGCTTTTAAGGCTTCACCGGTTTGTTTATAAGTATCCGGCATTCCTTTCGCCTTTAACTCTGCGGCGTATTTCTCAGCAAGAGTAAAAGTTGCGGGAAGAAGATTTAACATCTCCGCTTCATCTTTTTTTGATTCTGAAATTTTTTCGGGGAGTTCGTTCCATTGGGGCGAGCCTTCATTAAAAGCTCTCTTTATGTAGAATTGAAGTTTCTTAACCCAATTGAAACATTCTTCACATTTTTTCTTCACTTCGGAAAGTTTCTTTGCGTTGGCTTTTTTTACCTCATCCGCCGTTTTAAAGTTTTTTGCAAGCTGAATATTGGCTGCAAAAGCAGCGTAATAATCTGTTGTTAACCCCGAAAGCGCCAATTTCTCAAGCCCCTTCGTTGTTTCATGTGTTTTATCAGCTACTCTGAATAACACCGTTCTTGAAACATGAACACCATTTTGATCATTGGACATTGTACCACCTTTATATTTGTTGATAATGCAATCTACTTAGCTATAATAAATTGATTATTTTTCCCATTTTATCTCTATGCCTTTCTCATACCCATTCTTATCACCCTGTTCATCAATACTCTATCTGAATCATCCCTGTCAGCCTCTGGCTGAATCTTACACTTAATCTAACTTTGTGCCCTTTGTGTTTCCCATTGTGAACTTTGTGGTAAAAAAAGCTAACCACAATGAGCACAAAGATTTTCACAAAGCTCACTATTTCAATCAAATTAATATTTTACTATCACTCCATTTTTAGCGAATCTTCCAAATTTGCAGTTTACTAACCCGACCGTTAATAGTCGCAGCCCAAAACTAACGCTAAAAGTACGTTTTTAGCTTATTTTAGCATATTAATGTACTAAGAATATGCTTTTCTGACTCTAAATTCTACTTTCCCGAAACCCGGAAACCCCTTTTTTACTCCTTACAAGCACTTTTTTTGTACGGAAAGTCCTTTTCTGTTACTTACGAGTACTTTTATGCTACTTCAGAACACTTTTCTTTTTACGGAAACTCCTTTTTCGTTACTTCGAAGTTCTTTTCTTTGAACGGAAACTCCTTTTCTGTTACTTCCGAGTCTTTTTCTTTGTACAGAAACTCTTTTGCTGATACTTCGGAGTCTTTTTTTACGTACAGAAAGTCCTTCACGGATACTTACAAATCCTTTTTTTCTTACAGATAATCTTTAGTTCTATCTGCGGAGTACTAATCATCGCACAGAAAGTCTTCCGGTAATACTTAGAAATTGATCCACATGATTTACCTTACAAAAACCATCGCTGATTTATACTGACCAATGACAAATGACTACTGATGAATAACCAGCTTGTGTGTAATTGCTAACGGGAATATTTTTATAGAAATGAAAATGAAATGTGATGTTAAGAAATGAACAACTGCAGCGTTTGATTAGACCAATCGATTAATCAAGCATACAATTAAACGGGTACATGTATTTTGTTTGCTTAACGAATAATAGTATCCCCTCAACCATTAACCATTATCCATCAAACATACCACATCAACCGTCATAGAAGAAATCTTCCCTTTTAAGCAAAATGATCTAACAAAAGATACGCTTAGCGCCTCCAATGTAGTAAGAGAATAGAACGCCCCAATCAGGCTTTTTCCACACCTTAGTAGTTTGCCAAAAGGTACAAAGAAAAAACACCACAAATTCAATTATCTAAATAAAAACAACCGGGAAAGATTCAACTATTCAAGGAACAAATTGTATCGGCACTTTATGTTGGCCTTTACTGTTGTAAAATTAAATACCAAATGTACACTAAGCAAGAACTATTTTGCGCTAACAATAAATAAAATTAAATCTATTTATTAATCCGCTTTACCCAAAAACATTGTTAATCGTAAGCATAATCTTGATCATAATCTTTTACATCATCTATTACTCGTAGATTGAAACTCCGTTTCGACCGTTGTATGGAAACATTCATCCATTCATCTTTATCCCACCGATCGTCAAACTTTTATTTGATCTTATCCAATACCTTTTTAACTCTTTCGGAGTCGATCGGATTGGACCACTTCCCTTCTTGCTTAAAGTAAGAACCGATAATCAACGCATCGCAATACTCATGGTATGCTTTAATATTTTCTGCAGTAATTCCGGAACCTGCAAGAACGGGAATACTGACTTTCTCTTTAACTGATTTAATTTCTTCTAATGAAGGTTCACTTCCTGTACTGCTACCTGTTATAATAACGCCGTCGCTCAAAAAGAACTCTGCGGCTTTTGCCGTATCAACTATATCGGTATCGGCAGTAATGCTGTGCGAACTATGCTTCTTTTTGATGTCGGTAAATATTAAAATATTTTCGGCACCTAACTGTTTTCTATATCTAAGCAGTTCTCCCGCATCGGAGTTAAATGTTCCTTCATCCGCAACGTGCGCAAATACAAATCCTTCAGCACGAATAAATTCAGCGCCGGCAGTGTGTGCCGCAGCGATTGCATCTTTATTTGCACCAGCAAGTATTTGAATACCAAGAGGAAGATCGATCTGTTTTTTAATTTCAAAAAGTATCGCTGTCATTGTTGCCGTAACCTCGGGACCAACATTGCGATTGAGGTAAGGAACATCATGCATGTTCTCAATCATTAATACCGGTATACCAAGCGATTGATAAAGTTTTGCTTCATCAACTGCTTTTTTAATAATTGATTTTATACTTCCTTTATATTTTGGTGTGCCGGGCAGTGCATCCACATGGATCATCCCGATAATTGGTTTGTGAAGATCGAAGAGATTCATACTTACTCAAAAAAAGTTTATTAATGATGGACAATTTAAAACTAAAAATCCTTTAAACAATTAAGTCTAAAGGATTTTACTGCGGAGAGAGAGGGATTCGAACTCTCGATACCGGTTACCCAGTATAACAGTTTTCGAGACTGCCGCATTCTCAGCCAGAGGCTGACAAGTCCGCCAGAGGCTGATGAGCCTTTGGCTCAAACCGCTTGTATTTTATTCAGAGGATTTTCCATTTCCAACATTTTCATCTAGCCACTTTCTTCCTGCCCCAGATTTTAAATACTTTTCTCTTTTCGTTGCTTCTGCCTTAGAAGATAACTCTTCACTGTATACCAACTTCCAAGGAACTCCACCTTTTGTGAACTTAGAATTTCCGTTGTTATGCTCATGTATTCGTTTTGTGATATCGGAGGTGTATCCGACATACCTTTTCCTTATTCTTTCACTCCACAAAACATAGATATAAAACATATTTTACTCCTTGCTTGTAAGGTCGATCACTGATCATTCAATTTAAAATGAAAAAACCCTTAAAACTAAAAGTTCTAAGGGTTTTCCTGTTTGCGGAGAGAGAGAGATTCGAACTCTCGATACCGGTTACCCAGTATAACAGTTTTCGAGACTGCCGCATTCAACCGCTCTGCCATCTCTCCGTTTATGTTTTGTAGATGCTTGCCATGGCAAGTATCTACTTATTCGGAATACCTAATTCCTAATTCTACATTCCTAATTAAATTAAGCTTACCCCAAAGATAATCAATAACCCGGCAAGAAATGAAACGATCACAAGTGCTTTATGGTTCTTTAGTAACTCACCAAACACAGCGTGGAATGAAAGATAAACAAATCCTCCGGCAATATGGGCTTCAACAAAAGCAAGCCAATACATATTAAAATATTTTGCGAGGAACAAATCTCCGATCAAAGCGCCAAGTATAGTTGCCGACTCAACAAAAAATACATATTTAAGGATTTTCCCTTTTGTATAGTTAGCACCTACCATTAAAGAAGCAAGCGCCAATCCTTCCGGGAATTTATGTGCCAATACCGCAAGTAAAATCGAGTTAGCTTTTCCATGTTCACTTATTCCTCCGGTAGATAATGCCAATCCATCCAGAAAAGAATGGAAAGACAATGCGGTGAACAAAAGCAGAACTATCTCAGAAAACCGTTTTGTAGTAACTTCGTCAAAATGAGAAGCCGAACAAGCCGGACAAACATGAAAGTAATATTTACTTATCACCCAAAAGAGTAAATAACCGGAAAAAGTCGACAATATTAATTGAACAACCGAAAGATTTGATGAAGCTTCAGGTAAAATTCCGATTACTGCTGCGCCCAGTAAGGCACCTGCAGAAATTGATATCAAACTGCAAAGCTTTTTATGGTCAAGCTTTACAAAAAATATCAATCCTGCTCCAAGTAACGCAGAAATGAGAGCTAAAACCGATTTCTCTAAAATTGTATAATCCATTTCACTTTTTTGGTAAATCTAAGCCCCAATTTAAAACTTTTCTAAGGGATACAGAAATTTTTTAGTGAGGAATCTGTTGAAAGGTGAATAAATATTGGGAAAGAAGGTCAAAAAAAATTATATTTGCACCGTCAAAATAAATTTTCGGACGGGTGCAGGAGTGGTTGAACTGGCTACCCTGGAAAGGTAGTGTACCCGCAAGGGTACCGTGGGTTCGAATCCCACCCCTTCCGCAAAATATAAAGCCGTCTCATTTACTTGAGCCGGCTTTTTTATTACAAATCCAAATCTTTTGATTTATTATCCCACAAATGAGTTTTTGTTTCTTCTACAATAACTTTACTTAAGAGAAGAAGGGCGACTAAATTGGGGATTGCCATTAGCGCATTGGTAATGTCTGCAAAAGTCCAAACAATATGCAAAGAGAGTACGGAACCGACAAGCACAGAAACAACCCATGCCCAGCGGTAAGGTTTTATTATTCTTGAACCAAACAAATATTCTGCGGCTTTCTCTCCATAATAAGACCATCCCAGAATCGTTGAGAAAACAAAGGTTAACAAACCAACTGTTAATATTATCGGACCAATGATCGGAATATCTGCAAAAGCCTTTTGTGTTAACATCGCTCCGTTTAATCCGTTTATCCATTCACCAGATTTAACAACAACCAAACCAGTCATAGCGCAAACAACAACAGTATCCCAAAATGTACCTGTTGATGAAACCAAAGCTTGTCGAACAGGATTTTTCGTCTGTGCGGCTGCGGCAACAATTGGTGCGCTTCCTAAACCCGATTCATTTGAAAACAATCCTCTTGCAATTCCATAACGTATTGCTTCTTTGATTGTCGCACCTGCAAAGCCCCCAATTACTGCATGCCCAGAAAATGCACTTGAGAAGATCAACCCTATTGTATGTGGTAATGTAGTATAATTAATTACCAGAATGATAATACAACCAAGTACATAAAATATTGCCATGAATGGCACTAACTTTTCGCAAACATTCGCAATCGATTTAATTCCGCCGATAATAACAACAGCGGTTAAAACCATTAAAATGATTCCCGTTATCCATGGAGAAATATTGAATGAAGATGAGACAAGGGAAGAAATTGAATTAGCCTGAACCATGCTTCCGATACCAAAGGCTGTTACTGATGTGAATGCAGCGAATAATACAGCAAGCCACTTCATGTTTAAACCTCGCTCGAGCACGTACATCGGTCCGCCTGAATATTCTCCTTCCTTATTTTGTACACGGTATTTTACAGATAGAAGTGCTTCCGAATATTTGGTAGCGATTCCGAAAACACCAGTGAGCCACATCCATAAAACAGCGCCAGGTCCGCCGGCGGCAACTGCTGTTGCAACTCCAACTATATTTCCCGTGCCGATTGTAGCAGCTAATGCAGTGGTAAGAGCCCCAAATTGGCTTATGTCCCCTTCCCCTTCTTTCTTTTTAGATAAAGATATTTTAATTCCCTTACCTATAAATCTTTGAATAAACTTCAACCGAAAAGTTAAATAAATATGCGTTCCAAAGAGAAGAATTAATAAAGGATAACCCCAAATAAAATCACTGATCTTTGTTAATAGCTGTTCAACCGATGCCATGCGATAGTTCCTTCAATTTAATGAATTATTGCGTTCAAATTAATGTAAACGAACTTATCCACAAAACAATTCTTAAAAACTAATCTCTGCCCTTTAGGGAATCAGTTTGAAAAACAAGATATTCCCGTATTAACTTACTCTGATAATCATTGAGCCGAGCTTTCTTTTCCATACGTATAATTATAGTGTCCCAATCTCCACTTACGAATTTTTCTCTTTGATAAAGCGCATGGCATCCACCGCACTTTTCTTTGTACATCTGCTCTCCTGTAAAAATTCCGTTCCCTTGCTTACTCGAATTTTCTGTTGAACACCCGATGAAAACAAAATTAAAAAGAATCCAGATAAAAACTAATTTCATAATTCGATTCCGAGTATTGTTCTAATCTCATACTTTTCATGACCAACTAAGTCCAAACCGGATTTAACAACTGGAGACCCTGTTACCTGAGTTAAAAAGTTGAAGGTAAAATAGAATCTGTCGGTTAATAAATTAATCGATGGTCCAATAAATAATGCTGAATTTGCTTTCTTTCCGTAAATATCATCAAATTTTGAATGGTTTTTAATTTCTATTCCTACTGCAAATGTTGAGGTAATATCATACCCGATTCCACCCGTAATTTCAAAGCTTGTTTCGTGTTTATTTGCGATTACATCTCTTCCAATTTCCCCATTAAAATTTACAGCTGTTACAATATTTCCTATTCTTTTTGATAAAATTAACTTTGATTCGTATTCAATTTCTGATCCTACATATGTTAGTTCAAAATAAAGAGCTGGATCAACAGCTAATTCGCCGAGTTCAGTTAAACGATATCGAAATTCGATCGCAGTTCCGTCAAATCCAAATTCTTTTGAAGATGAAATCGCACTTTCAATTTGTTTACTGTCAAAATTCATATAAAACGAAGTGGTCAGTCTATCGGTAATACCATATTCAAATTCCATCCGCGGTTGAAAGCGATAAAAATATCCATCAGCTTTTCCAATTCGTGCAGTATTCCATAACTCAAACTCGAACGCTTTAGCCGGTAACGTATTTGCTAAATAAGATCTCCCAAAATATCTTCTATCTGCATGTAGTATAGTTGATGTGCAAGTGAACAGCAGCATAAATGTGTACAAGAGAATGTTTTTCATGAAGGAATCCTTTAAATTGATGATGATTTATTTTCGAATTTAGATATAACAAATAAAATACTATTATTATTTAGACCTAATCTAAATAATAATCTTGACTTGAACAACTATTTTTGGAGAGATAATGAAATCTTATTGTGAAGTAACTGTGTCGTGCGAACCTTTTAACATCGAATTATTAAGCGGATTGCTGTGGGAATTAAATCCACTTGGAATTGTTGAGCTTGACAATTCACTTGTTCTAAGTTTTGAATTTCATGATAACCTCGACTCAAGAATCAAAACTTACTTAGAGTATCTTAAGAAAGAGAAAAACTTCGATTCATATGAATATTCACTAAATGTGTTCGAAGAGACAAATTGGAATGAACAATGGGAAAAGAATCTAAAAGTTATTAAGGTAACCGACAAGATTGTTATAAAACCTTCATTCAGAGATTATTCTCCTTCCGAAGGAGAAATTGTAATTACGATTGACCCCAAAATGTCTTTCGGGACCGGAGAGCACCAAACGACAAAGCTAATGCTTTCAATGTGCGAAAAACATATAGAAAAAAAGACAAAAGTTCTTGATGTTGGAACCGGAACAGGAGTGTTGGCAATTGCCTCTGTTTTGCTTGGAGCAGAATACGCTTTGGGAATTGATAACGATGAATGGTGCTATGAAAACGCACTTGAGAATATTAATCAAAACCATGTTTACGGGCAAGTTGAGTTTCGCTTAGCTGAAGTTGCAAATATCGCTGAAAATAATTTTGATATTGTTTTAGCCAATATTCAAAAGGATGTATTACTTTTTATTGCAAATCAACTTCAATTAAAAACTAAAAGAGGCGGGGAAATTATTCTGTCTGGCTTATTGTATTCTGACGAGACCGATATAATAAATGAATATTCAAAATTGGATCTAACCTTAATCGATAAATTACAACTGGATGAATGGATTACCCTAGTGTTTCGCAAATTGTAATTAATTTAATTTTGAAATCCTTTAAGCAGTATGTGTAATATAATATTTATTTTTTTATCAGTTAATTATTTGGAGTATAAATGAGAGTTATTCCTTTTATAATTATATTTATTTTATTATCCTCCATGGCTTCTTTTGCGCAACATGATTCAAATATGTGGGAAAGATTTGAATATCTTATAGGTACTTGGGAAGGTGAAGGGAATGGAAAACCGGGACAAGGGAAAGGGATATTTTCTTTTAAATTGGATTTAGATAAAAATATTCTTTTACGTACGAGTCATTCCGAATATCCCCCTATGCAAGGAAGACCTGCTGCTACCCATAATGATCTTATGATAATTTATCGTGATAGTATGGGCGCACCGAACAAAGCAATTTATTTTGATAACGAACAGCATGTTATAAATTATTCAATAACATTTTCAGAGAACAAAAATATTGTTTTTACAAGTGATAAAATTCCCAATTCCCCAAGATTCCGTTTAACCTATAAAGTTATTGATGATGTAACTGTGGATACAATTTTTGAAATCTCAAAAGATGGAGAGCATTTCTTCACCTATATTCAGGGGAAATCAAAAAGAAGAGAACAAAAGTAAAATTTAAAGGAGAACTTGAGATGAGAGCGAGATTTTGTCGGTTTCTGCAATTCCTTTTGGTTATTTTGTGGAGTAATCTGTTTAGTCAGACTGTGGATAACCGAATTACCATCGGTGAAAAAGCAAGCATCACTTCAAATATTTTGTTTGAAGAAAGAAATCTTTTTGTATATCTACCGGAGAGTTACAACACAACTCAAAGCAATTATCCTGTGTTATACCTCTTAGATGCCGAAGATCATTTTAAATACACCGCCGGATTGGTGCAATTTCTTTCCGGTAATAACAAAATGCCCGAAACAATTATTATTGGGATACCAAACACTTTTCGTAACCGGGACTTCCTTCCCGAAAAAGTATTTAACGTTCCAGGTTCCGGAGGTGCAGATAATTTTATAGGATTTATTAAAGAAGAATTAATCCCTTTTATTGATAAAAACTATAGAACGCAACCTCACCGTATTCTTGTCGGTCATTCATTGTGCGGTATGTTCTGTTTTTATTCTATGTTAAAACAGCCGGAATTATTTCACTCATTCATTGCGATTAGTCCCTGGGTAATTGCCGCCGATAATTTTATACTTCCTTACACAACTTCAACACTTCCAAAATATAAATCATTAAATAAATCAGTTTATTTTACAGCTGGATCAAAAGAAGAGGAAAACTTGTTGACGACACTCGAAGAGTATAAAATTATTCTGAGAAGATTCGCCCCCGATGATCTGATCTGGGAGTATAAAAAAATGGAAGATGAGGATCATGGTTCTCAAGTTTTCATAGCTATATATGATGGATTGAAGATGATTTATAAGGATTGGAATTTATCAGATGCTGAACTTAAAAAAGGTTTAGACGTTATCTTAAAGCATTATAATACTTTGACCTCTAAATATGGTTATGCAATTGTTCCACCGGAAAATGTTTTGAATGCGGTTGGGTATTTTTTTCTTGGACAGCAGAATTTTGAGGAGGCAACGACGATCTTCGCAAAGAATGTAACTCTTTATCCTCAATCGGCTAATGTTTATGATAGTTTGGGAGAAACGTATGAAAAATCGGGACAGATATTGTTAGCAAATCAGAATTACGAAAAAGCTTATTTAAGAGCTAAGGAAATCAATCACCCAAATCTTCAAATCTATAAACAAAATTTTGAACGGACTCAGAGGAAATAGATAATCTGATTCTTTTTGTTTGTGATGTTCGGTGATTTTGGAATGTTATTTGTACTTCTTCACTTCTTCCATAATATACTTGGCAATTGCTTTTGCTTCGGCAGGTTTTAAACCTTGATTTGGCATTGCGGGATAGGCTGGATTTATCTTTGTTGGATTCATTACAAACGCCGCAACTTTATCAACATCACCTTTGTATTTGGGTAACGTTTCTTTATACGGAGGTCCAACTAATTTTTGATCAAACTTATGGCATGCAGAACATTTACCGTTAAAAATATCGGCTCCGCTAATTTCCGCAATTGCTGAAACACCTTTCATTGCGTTCAAGGTAGCGTCGTATTCTGCAGAAAGAACAAGCGCTTGTGCTTTAGTAACATTTCTAAAAGCAGACTGCTCAGAAATAATCAAAAATAAAATAGCGGTTATCATCAAAAGGAAAACCATTCCACTAAACTGCAGGTTGGATCTTTTTAAGATCGCATACAAAAGATGAAAAATCCAGAAAAGTGCTAGTAATGATACAACTGCGAATCCGAATACCGATGAAGAAAGTGCAAGAGCAGGTAATGTGATTAAATTCAACAGCAAAAAGATTGGTTGAAAGAGTGTGAAGAAAAAAGTAATTGTAAGACCGATCTTCTTAACAAAATTCTTGTACTCTTCATTTTCAAAAGTTTTCCCGCCTTCCCAAAAGAAATAAATGAAAAGTATAAACGTACCGGTAAGCGCTAATGCTGCTGTAGTGAAATGAACCCACTTAACCAGAACTGAAAACGAAGTGAATAGATATAATACTCCGGTTGCATTCCAATCAATTGGATTCAGTGCAAGATTAATACCGCCAACAAAAAAGTAAGAACCGATAAGCAAAAATATAATTCCCCAGAATCCAGACTTACGATTCACTCGTGCTGCATTACCGGCAAAATTCAAATATTCTTTTTCTCCCTCTTCAAGTTTAACTGAGGAGAACAATGATGTAAAAACCCAGGAATAGCGATACGTGTAAACAAATACCAAACCAACAGTAATTAAGACAAACGCGAAAATGAAAAACCAGATGGTGACCACTTTTAAATTATGAAGAATTTGAGCATAGATTAAAAGTAGAGCGGTCAAGGGAATTACTCCTAGTCCAACCCCGGCACCTTTTGTAAATGTTGTAAGAGAAATAACTTCCTTAGAAAACTTAGTATAAAATCCCTTCTCATCACTCTTCCCTTTTCTCTTGGCGTATAACGAAATAATTGTTCCGCCAATTACCAGACTGATATACGGCACAAACAAAAATAAAATTAAGATCGCCATGTAATGCAATAAGGCAATGTGCTCAAGTGATTGAGGAAGAACTAGTTTATCTAAAAAATCCATCTAAGTTACCTTTATAAGAGTAAAATTTTTTCGATTGAAATAAAAATAATTAACGCCGCAACGAACATGTTGATCTCTAAAAAAACTTTTCGTAGAGATTGTTTGTCGATATTTTCATGCAATAATTTTGCGGAGCGCCAGACAAGACCGATCACTAAAATCAATATCCCGGCACTTGCAAATGAAAGATCAATAATACTGAAGAGAGGCATTAGTAATCCGGTAACACCGGTAACGCAAATCCAGACGTAAGTAATTCTTGCAAGTTGTGATACGTTAAAATATTTTTTCAGCGTCGGATATCCTGCATCTTCATAATCTTTACCAAATGCCAAAAGCAAAAGCCAGAAATGAGGTATCTGCCAAATAAAAAAGAAGAAAGCGATCAACAAAGCTTGCGGATCAAAAAGATGCCCGCCGCCGGTTACCCATCCAACTACAGGTGGAATTGCTCCGATTACCGAACCTGGAATAATTGCAAAAGACGTTTTGCGTTTAAGCGGTGTATAAATAGCATTGTACCAGAGAAGCGCCAGGCTTCCAAGAACAACCGCAGTTAATCCGGAAGAAATATATAAAAGTATCGAACCAACAATTGATAAAATAAGGATGATATTTAAAACACTTCGTGAAGAAATTTTACCGGAAGGAATTGGACGATTCTTCGTTCGCTCCATCTGTGCATCAAACACTGCTTCTTGTAAATGATTTAGAGCGGCGGAACCAGATGCGAGTAGAAATATTCCAATCGCAGCTCCGAGCAATTCAATTCCAAACTCTTTTGTTGCACAAAGATAACCAAATACCGTTGTGATCATAACAAAAGCTGTTATGCGGAATTTAATCAGTTCAAGAAATATGGTAATTTTTTCTTTCAAGTTACTTTGTCTTTGTTGTATCACTTCCTGAAACAGGCTGATTTGCACGTATATTTTTCTTAGCTAATTCACTTTTCATCCATAGATCAAATTCTTGTTGCGGAAGGACAATCACTTTTGAGTACATCGCCGAATGACTTAAACCACAATATTCAGCACAAGCAATATCAAACTTGCCAACATGTTCTGGTAAAAACCATATTGAATTATTTCTGTTTGGCATTACATCTCTTTTAAAACGGAATGCCGGAATAAAGAAACTGTGATTAACGTCTGTCGAATGAAGACTCACTTCTATTGCTTTATTAACCGGTACATAGAGTGAATCGGCTTTAACGCCATTGGCATATTCAAATGTCCATTTCCACATTTGAGCGGTAACTTTAACAACCATTGCATCTTTGGGAGGATTTTTTAAATCTCTATAGCCAACCCATCCATACCAAAACATAGCTATCACTAAAATTACGGGAATAACCGTCCAAAGAATTTCTAATTTAGTATTTCCTTCAATGTTAACAGCTTTCTGTCCTTTTTTTCTATTGTACTTAAAAACAAAGTAAATCATTAAAAAAGTAATCATAGTTAGAAGTAGAGCGGAAATTCCAACTATAAACCAGAAAGCTCCATTCACCAAATCAATATGGTTCGTGCCAAAAATCATGCTTCACCTTATAAAAAACTATAATCTGAAAATAATAGAGAGATTGAGATCAATAAAAATAAAACTGCAACCGCTACAAAAATTTTGAATGTCGCGGTTTCGGTTTTTAAGTGCATAAAAAAAGTAAGCACTAAATATGATTTTATGCATGCGATTGTAAGTGCGGTTGCTATCGTTAAGTTTCCAAAATTGATGCCGGCAACTGCGACAGTAACTCCCGTTAATGTCATCAATACAAGCCAGACTAAAATATAGATACCATACGTCGGTTTATGTTCAACGTTACTTTCCAAATGTTCGCTATTCATAAAAACCATTTCCTCAAGTAATTAAATAGAAAAGTGGGAATAAAAAGATCCAAATTAGATCGACTAAATGCCAATATAAACCGGCGGATTCCAGTCTGACGTAATTAGATTCGTTAATTCTCCCTTTAATCGTATAACCAGTCATAACTTCAATTAAAAGAATTCCGATCATCACGTGTAAGGCATGCAAACCAGTCATCACATAGTACAAACCGAAAAAGATCACTTCCCCATTTCCTTTTCCTAAAAGAATTTCAGAGCCGGGAAAAATTCCATGATGAATTTTAATATTCCATTCAACGTACTTGTTGACTAAAAATCCTATGGCTAAAATCATCGTCACTATCTGAAAAAAGACAGAAAGTTTTTTATTTTTCTTCCGTAACGCAACAATCGAAAGTACAATTGTTAAACTGCTTGTTAGAAGAATAATCGTATTCAAAGCACCAAGGGATGTGTTCAATTCTTTGGCGGCGACATGAAACTCAGCTTGATAGGTGTACCGATAAACGGCATAGACAAGGAACATGCCTCCGAATAAAACTAATTCCGTAAAAAGGAAAAGCCACATTCCAAGCCGTGACCCCTCATCGTCCCGGTGAACATGTGCTACTGTATGTTCGGCAATTGTACTCAATTGTCCTCCTTTACTAAAATTTCTTCATTATCTTTGTACTCATAGGGACCAGCAGTAATTGTTGGAATTTCATCAAAATTTTCAAGCGAAGGAGTATTTTGAATTGACCATTCAAGTGTTTCTCCTCCCCATGGATTTAACTTCGTATAAGTTGATTTACTTCTTAAAGCTTTTACAAAATTTGTGAACATGATAATAAGTCCGGTAATTAAAATCCATGAACCTACTGTCGAGATTAAGTGATAGATATGGAATTCAGGTAAATAGTCAAAATATCTTCTCGGCATCCCCAACCATCCCATTACGAATAATGGGAAATAGAGTGTGTTGAATCCAACAAACAAAAACCAAAACCCGGTTTTTGCGGTTCTCATGTTATACATTTTACCAAACATTTTCGGGAACCAATAATGGAGGGCTGCAAAAATTCCAAAACCTGTTCCGCCAAACATTACATAATGGAAATGTGCAACTATGAAAGATGTGTCGTGGATGTGCATATTCACTGATAAGGCGCCTTGAATAAGTCCGGTAAAACCACCGATCGAAAATAAAAAGATAAATCCCAAAGCATAGAGTAATGGCGCATCCGTTTGGATGGAGCCTTTGTATAAAGTAGCAACCCAATTGAATACTTTTATCGCACTTGGGATTGCAACCAGAAAAGTTAATAGAGAAAAAATCAGTTGTGCAGTTTCGCTCATTCCAACGGTAAACATATGATGAGCCCAAACCATCGAACCGAAGAGTGCAATCGCTAAACTAGAAAAAGCGATAAACTTGTATCCGAAAATTGTTCTATGAGCAAAAACAGGAATTATTTCTGAAATAACACCCATCGCTGGAAGAATCATAATGTAAACAGCGGGATGAGAATAAATCCAGAATAAATGTTGATACAAAACCGGATCACCACCCAACGCCGGATCGAATAAACCTACTCCAAAAGCTCTTTCAAATACTACCAATAAAAGTGTAATACCAACTATTGGCGTAGCTAATATTTGTACCCACGCTGTTGCATACAACGACCAAACAAACAACGGCATGCGGAAAAATCCCATTCCCGGCGCACGTAATCGATGGATCGTTACGATAAAATTTAATCCCGTTAAAATTGATGAAAATCCAAGAATAAATGCAGCAATCAGTGCGGGCATTACATTTGTTGTTGATCTAATGCTGTATGGGATATAAAAGGTCCAGCCGGTATCAGCAGGTCCACCTGGAAGAAATACCGAAATGACCGCTAGCAATCCACCGAGAATGTAAAGCCACCAGGAAAGTAAATTTAATCTGGGAAACGCAACATCTTTTGCACCGATAAGAATCGGAAGGAAAAAATTCCCAAACACTGCCGGTAATCCGGGAATGATAAAAAGAAAGATCATGATAATGCCGTGCAACGTAAACAAAGAGTTGTACGTTTGCGCATCCATAATTGTTCTACCGGGAGCTATTAATTCCAATCTCATTAAAAATCCAAACGTAACTCCAACTGCAAAAAATGCAAGAGTTGACATTAAATAAAGTAAACCGATTCTTTTATGGTCTGTAGAAAGTATCCAGGCATTTAAGCCGGAATGTTTTCCTTTGTAATCTAAAAAGCTAACTGAATTTCCATTATTGTGCATTAATTCTAAACCTCTTTACTCATTTTTTTTCTTGGTTTTACAGATAACAAGACTACTAACACCACCGCGACAAATAAAATTCCGCCGCCTGCAATTCTAGTAACATTTAATACGTATTTTCTTCCTTCAGGATCGTAGTTAAAACAAAACTTTAAGATGTTGGCAATTGTTGGAGATACTTTTCCTTCCGACGCTTCAATGATTGCCATTTTAAGATCAAACGGAAGAAATGTTGTTCCCATCAAATAACGGGTAATTTTTCCAGTCGGAGAAACTAAGATCAAGGCTGATGCGTGAGCAAATTGACCGTTTACTTTTTTGAAAGAGAATCCCGCCGAATTTGTCAATTTAAGGATATTCTCTTTATCTCCGGATAGGAATCTCCAACCATCTGTTGAGAATTGTTTCTTCACCGCAGCTAAAATATTTTGCTTCTTCTTTGCGGCTACCGTTGAATTTTCTTCTTCATCAAAAGAAACACAAACAAGTTGATAATCTTTAGCGGGAGTTAAGTCGACTCTGTCAACCAATGATGCAGCTTCAGCCATTAAAGGATTACACATACTTGGGCAATTGTAATAAACGAACATCAAAACAGTTGGTTTATTTACGACCTCTTTTAAAGTAACCTGTTTATTATTTTCGTCTGTAAAAACCGATTCAAGTGCCAATTGCTTTCCCAATTTTTCATTTATTCCTGGTTCAGCAGATTTTGCATTTCCGGACTGTCCGGAGGAAAATCCAACAATTGGAATAAACATCAAACCAAGAAATAATATTTCTAGTAGTTTAAAGAAAAAAGAAGAGGTTATTCCCTTTTTCATTTTAGACAGCAACTCTTTTAAGTAACGAGAATAAGGCAGCAATTTCAGTGCTATTAAGAGAAAATACTTTTCCGGAGAAACCATTTTTCGCAAGGTTATCGGTGATAACCGCAAGAAATTCTTTTTCTCCTACTTGCCAAGAAGTAGAATTAAATAGCGTAGCTAATGCTTTTTGCTGATCGTTAGTAACTTTGAAAAATATTTCGGCTGCTGTGTTTTGAGACTTTTCTGCACTTAACGCTGAAAGAGCAAAATTTATTTTCTGAATTTTAGCAGCAAATTCAGTTTGCAAAAATTTTTCGGAAGAAGCTACCGGAATGGTTCCCGGTACTTTTGTTCCGGCAGAAAGTGCATAAGTTTTATCAAGATTTAAGATGTCTTCAGGTGTATCTTGAGGTGGATTTGGCATCCATGTTTTTATAAACTGAATGATAGCGATGCGATCTGAGGGAGCTAAATAATCGAAACCAGGCATTCCTGAAGTCAAAATTCCTTTTTGGATCGTACTGTAAATTTCTGTTGCTTTTCTTCCGAATTTCCATCCATCTACTGAGTGAAAATTCCTTGGTTTTGGATTGAGCGCAACTCCCGCAGCACCATCTCCCATCCCTTCGGCACCATGACAAGAAGCGCATGCAGTCTGAAAAAGCTGTTTCCCCTTTTCAACTAAAGCTGGTGTTGATTCAGAAAAACTTTTTAAATCAACTGCAGCGGCTATTTTAGCATCGGTTATTGGAAGATCGGTAACAACTACAGTTGAATCATCTAACACTGGAGCAACTTTGTTTTGAACAAGGGCTCCTGCATTTCCAATGTACAAAAATCCGATTCCAACAATAACGACTAAGAAATAGGGATAAATCAGAGCCATTATTTTAATCGGTTCGTTCAGCAATTCAGAAAAAGAAAATTTATTTTTTGTCATACTTCTTCACAATTATAATCTAAAGTTTAAACCTTTTTCAAGTTTCGGATCGCCTACCGGAACAAGATTTTGTTTTTTAGCATTGAAATAGAATACCAGGATAATTCCGCCTAAAGCTGCAATGATGAATCCAAATTCAAATAAAATAGTTAACGCTCCGGCTTTTGCAGAATGCACTTGCGGCATTATCAACCAATAAAGATCGAGTACATGCGCAAATAAAATCCAAATTGAAATAAATTTCAATCTTTTGGGATCCATTTTAGCTGGTTGTGTTAACAACACTGCGTAAGGAACTAGAAAATGTATGAAGATCAATCCTAGTGAAATATAAGACCAATATCCTCCCCATCTTCCAATGAACCAAAAGGTTTCCTCTGGAAGATTAGCATACCATATCAACATAAATTGGGAAAACGCGATGTACGCCCAAAAGTTTATAAAGGTAAATTGCAATGCTCCTAAGCTAAAGAGATGCTCGTTATTCATTCTCGGATGCAAGTGTCCTTTTTCTTTTAAGAGAACGGTCGCTAATGTTATGGCTGCAAGAGCGGCAACAAACGAACCGGCAAAAAAGTAAATTCCGAAAATTGTTGAGAACCAATGCGGCTCAAGACTCATCATCCAGTCAATTGCAGAAATGGTAATTGTTATAGCAAAGATCGGCATAAAAGCAGCTGAAAGTTTATTATTCTTTTTTGTTAGTAATTGATCTTTGCTGATATCTTGTTTTCTCGAATTACCGATGAAAAGAAAGTAGAACAATGACCAAATTCCAACAGTAACCAACGTTCTAATGATGAAGAATGTTGTGTTCAGATAAGGTGATTTTCCACTTAATATTTTGTCATGTGATGTAACATCCGGATGAGACCACTCAAAAATTGATCGAAGATTTAAAAGCAGAGGTATTACAAGAATAAATAGAATTGGAATTAATGATGAAAGAAATTCGGGAATTCTTCTAATCGGCGTACTCCAATCTGCTCCGGCAAGATATTCAAGAGCGATGAGAAAAAGTGAACCTACCGCTATGCTCATGATAAAAACATAAGCAAGTAAATAATCGAACAGTGCCCTTTGTGCATCAAAGATGAATCCGGCAACACCAAGCACCAGTCCAACAACTACAAGAATAGATCCTAAACGTTTTAAACTTTCAGGAAGATTTTTCTTTTGATAAACTAAATCATGGTGCGACATTAGACGAAGTCTCCTTTTTCGCTTCTAAAATTTCAAGTGGTGAAGCATTTTTTGCTTTTTGTAAAGCTCTGATGTAATGGATCACAGCCCATCGTTCATCGCGAGAAAGTTGCGAACTGTATGAAGGCATCACATTTTGTCCATTTACAATTACATGATAAATATTGCCGTCTAACCAGCCACGAACTTTTTCGGAATGTAAGCTGGGTGGATTTGGAAACTGTCCGCGTAAACGACTATCACCGTCACCAAAATTTCCGTGACACGGTGAGCAGAAAGTCAGAAATCTTTTCTTTCCTAAATTCAAAACTTCATTTGTAGGTGTCAACGGATTTGAAAGAGGTACAACCGGAGCCGCAAGACCTTTATATTCATAAGGAATAAAATTTCTTGCAACGGTTCCATCAACCGGTTTTCTCATTCCGAAACCATCCGCATAAAATAAACTTTTCGATTGAGCATTCACTTTATTCTGGTTCATCATCCAGTCAAACGGAGTCATGTAAATTAATTTATTTAGAGTAACGTAGGTAGCTCCGGAAGTTAATAATCCGATTAAGACTAAAAGAGTGATAAATTTAGGTTCAAAAATGTTTGCAACTTCTATAGCCGGATAAAAAACTTCAGAAATTTCTTTTGCATGCAATTCATTAAACAGTGCTTTCACTTTTTCTGAATCAAATATTTTGTCATCAGCTTCAATGCAGACACCATATTTATCACCGGAAACGGCTTTCATATATGGAGTATCATGTAGCGGATGACTGTTCGAAGGAAACTTAAAGTAAAATGCAAGCATCCCAATTACCGTTGCCAGTGTTGCGAACAAAACGGTAACTTCAAAAGTGATGGGAACGAATGCCGGTAAAGCAAAAAATGGTTTTCCGCCGATTATCATTGGATAATCAAGTGACATCGCCCAATACATAAAAAGTAAAGCGAATGCCGCACCGGAAAGTCCGAACGAAAGAGTAATATAACCTAGTTTTGACGGTTTAAGTTTCATCACCGAGTCCATTCCATGCAATGGGTAAGGCGTATGAACATCATAATTTTTATAACCGAGTTCATTTACTTTTGCAGCGGCATGAACCAGTTCATCCGGCGTATTGAAGAGAGCGGTTATACCGAATAATTTATTTGTGCTCATTAGTGATCTCCTCCATGATGTGAAGGTTGAGCCCCTTCGGCGACTGCTTTAATTTCCGACATTGCTACGACCGGTAGTGTCTTTGTAAATAGTAAAACTAATGTAAAGAAAAGTCCGAAGCTGCCAATTAAGGTTCCGATATCAACAATCGTTGGGATAAAATAACCCCAGCTTGATGGAAGAAAATCTCTGTGAAGACTTGTAACCGTAATTACGAATCGTTCAAACCACATCCCAACGTTTACAAAGATGACGATAACGAGCATCGCCGGAATGGTTCTTCTGATCTTTTTAAACCAAAAAAGCTGTGGAATAATTACGTTACAACTAACCATTATCCAATAAGCCCAGGCGTAAGGACCGAATGCTCGATTGATAAAAACAAATTGTTCAAATGGATTACCACTGTACCAGGCAATAAAAAATTCCATTCCGTAAGCATACCCAACCATACTACCGGTGACTAAGATAATTTTGTTCATCTTTTCTAGATGGTTAAGAGTAATAATCTCTTGAAGATCAAAAACCTTGCGGACAAAAATTAATACGGTAACAACCATTGCAAATCCGCTAAAGATAGCTCCTGCAACAAAGTATGGAGGGAAAATTGTTGTGTGCCAACCAGGAATAATAGAAACAGCAAAGTCAAAACTAACGATAGTATGGACAGATAAAACTAATGGAGTTGCAAATCCTGCGAGCAGCATATAAGCTTTTTCATAATGCTGCCAATTTCTATGTGAGTTTCTCCAACCCAAACTGAAGACAGAATAAATCACCTTCTTCAGTTTTGATGCTGTTCTATCACGTAACACACCAAAATCCGGAATTAGACCAACATACCAGAAAACCAATGACACTGTAAAATATGTAGATACTGCAAAAACATCCCAAACTAATGGAGAAGTAAAGTTTACCCATAATCCATGTTGATTAGGATATGGCGTTAAATAACCGGCCAACCAGGGGCGCCCGGTATGAATGATTGGGAAAATTCCAGCGCACATAACTGCAAAGATTGTCATTGCTTCAGCGAAACGTGCAATACCTGTCCGCCATTTTTGGCGAAGTAGATAAAGAACTGCTGAGATCAAAGTCCCCGCATGCCCTATACCCACCCAGAAAACGAAGTTGGTGATATCAAACGCCCAACCTACAGGTTGATTCAATCCCCAAACACCGGTTCCGTTAAAGAAAAGATATGTAACACTAATTGCTCCGATAAGCAACAAGGTTAAAGTAATTGATAATGCTATAAAAAATTTTCTATCCGGTTTTTCGTCAAGAGGTTTTGCAATTAGCCTGTCTATATCAGCTAAGGTAATTCTACCTTCAATTACCGGCAATTCTTGGGAGTAATCAATATTCACTATACTTCCTCCGAATGCGTATTTCTAAGTTTTGCTAAATAAGTTACGTTTGGTCTTATATTCAATTCTTCAAGCACATAATAACCCAGTTTATGATTTCTATATTGATAAAATTCTTCTTTCTTGTCATTGATGTTGCCGAACTTGATAGCGTTGGTTCCGCAAGAAACTTGACAAGCAGTCTGAACATCACTTCCTTTTAAAGGTTGATTCTTGCTGATTGCTTCTGAACGTGCATCCATTATTCTCTGAATACAGAATGAACATTTTTCCATCACACCGCGCGAACGAACTGTTACTTCAGGATTATGCATTAAAGAAACAGAATCTTCCTGATAATGTCCATTTGCAACGTAGTCTCTGAAATTGAGGAAGTTGAATCTTCTAACTTTATAAGGACAGTTGTTTGAACAATATCTTGTTCCTACGCAACGGTTATAAACCATTTGGTTCAAACCGTCCGGACTATGTTGTGTTGCGGCAACAGGGCAAACATTTTCGCAAGGTGCTTGGTCACAATGTTGACAAAGCATAGGCTGAACTGCAACTTTTGGTTCTTCGGGAGTTCCGGAATAATAGCGGTCGATTCTCAACCACATCATTTCTCTTCCCTTTTCTACTTGTTCTTTTCCAACCACAGGAATATTGTTTTCAACATTACATGAAGCGACACAATTACCGCATCCGATACATCTGTTAAGATCAATCGACATTCCCCATTTTACATCATTATATGCGAAATCATCATACATATTTGGTGCATGATGTTCTTTCCCTTTGTGGAGAAAATCTGGATTCTTAAGGAATTGGATCACCGTTCCTTCTTGAATGATATCGCGTTTTAAGTGTGCATCTTTTGTAAGAGTATCATCAAAATTTTGATGGTCCTGTGTTGAGACAACTTTATGCGAACCATCAACTTTTGAAACAGAGACATTCGTCAATATCCAGGGGGAATTACCACTACCCAATGCTGCATAAAACGGTTGAATATTGACACCGGCTTCTTCCGCAATTATTCCTGAATATTTTCTTCCGAAACCTGTTTCAATTGCAATAAAATTGTCTGCAACACCCGGCTGAAGAATAGCTGGAATTGTTACTTTTTTGTTTTCATATTTAATTTCAACTAGATCATTATTTTTGATACCAAGAGTCTTAGCTGATTTTTCAGAAATCGCGGCGTAATTATCCCAGGTTACTTTGGAGACCGGATGCGGGAGTTCTTGAAGCCAACCGTTATTCGAGAAGCGTCCATCACCTAAACGGTAACTTTCTGCTAATAGAATAGTAAAGTTTGATGTCTCCTTTGAAGGTTTAACTTCACTTAATGAAGCGGTTGAAAAAGAAAGATTTAGATCAGCTTTTTCTTTTGTTGTGATTACACCATCGTGTAATGCGCCTACCCAGAATTTCTCAAAGGTAAAAGGGGATGATAGTATTGGGAAAATATTTTGCTGCCAATTTGATTTGAGATAATCAAGATAAAGTTTCTCAGAATAGTTTTTTGGATTTGCAGAAATCCAGTTAAGAAGAATAGCTTCTTTTTGTCTTGTTTTATAAATCGGAGCAATAACCGGCTGCTGCAAACTGTAAACTCCAGTGCGAACATTGTAGTCGTTCCATGATTCCAAGGTATGATTTATCGGTAAAACATAACCGCTGGCAAATGCCGTTTCATTTTCAAACTCCGAAAGTGTTACAACATTTGACACTTTAGTTAAACCTTTTTCATACTGCAAATCTTTTGGAAGATGATAGACGGGGTTTGTATCAAAGTGAATAACTGTTTTCACTTTCCCGGTATTCATTGAGTCAACCAAGGTTTTAAATTCATCCAATGAGGTATAAACAGAATGCGATACATCAGTTTGATCAGCATGATACAGTTTTGTATTTCCGAGAACTTCGTTTAACAAATTAACTGCAATTTGAGTCTGTTCATCAAGTGCACGGCCGCCATAAACAATTGCAGAACCGCGATTTGCAGCGAGATCATTCACAAGCAAAGATAATTTTTTGTAATCGACACCATGTTTCGAAGCGAAATCTATTAAAGAAAAACCTAAGATAAGATTATTCGCATTCGCATCAAGTGATGCGGAAGAAATATTATGCTTTGAAGTTAACTCATTCAATAAGGAAAGGACGAACGTCAATTGTTGGTCAGGAAGAACTCTGAAACGGTAATCGGCGTTCATTCCGGTCAAGGACAAATTAGCTTCGGCAGCATATAAACGGTTGAACGACTTAACATTATTCACATCTTTTCTGTTTGCAAATAATCTCGTTTGTTCAACAACATTTCCTTCAACACCTAAGAAATCCCCTTCGAGCGAAAGAATAATATTTGCTTCGTCCCATTTAATCAGCGGAAAAATGTCTGCACCGTAACATTTTTTCCAAGCTGAGTTTTTGATCCCGTTGTGGAAAACGTCATAGGAATAAATTTTTGCAGAGGGATATTTTACTTTAAAATCTTCCAATAATCTTTTAGTTGTTGGAGAGTTTACTCGATGAGTGAGAATGGCTATTTCTGAACCGGATGCCGTATCCAAACTACTTTTGATCTTTGAATCGACATTTTCCCAGTTTGTTTTTTCAAAAATGCCACCACTTTTTACAAGTGGAAATTGCAACCTTGATGGATCGTAAAGATTGAGAATTGAAGCTTCACCCTTGGCGCAAACTTTTCCGCTATTAATAGGATGATCAGGATTTCCATCAATCTTAATTGGTCTGCCTTCCCTTGTTTTTACAAGAATACCGCAATTCTGAACGCAACCGTTACAAGTAGAAGCATAATAATCAGGTCGCCCGGGATTCACTTCTTCAGGCTTAACATTGTAAGGAATTATTTCTCCTTTGTCGCGGTAATCAGAGCAACCTGCACCAGCTAAAGCAGCAGACGCACTTAACAATGCTATAAATTTTCTTCGTGAAAGTCCCGATAGGTTTTTATCTACACTAAAATCATCTGTAACTCCTTCAGCAAATTCATGTTTCTTCGCTTCAAGAGTTTTTTTATCCGAATATAGTTCTTCAAAACTGCGCCAATAATTTGGATCAGGATTCTGATTCTGTGAAAAATTTTGATCAGCCATTTACCGCACCTGTTGAATTTCTTTTAACTGCATTTGGGTTTTCTTTAATGGTAATTCTACCGGTTTTGCTTTTCTTGCTGAATAAAAGCTTCACCGGGTTCGAAAGTACTGCAGTTCCGGCGATTACTGCCGCACCAAACGATATAAAAAATTTTTTTCGTGAAAGTTTCATCTTTTCTTCCGTTTATAATCTATCTGTGACAAGCCCAGCAATTATCAGGACCGTTCTTCACCTGTTTCAAATAAGGTAGTTTAGCCTGTGCGTTTCGATGACAATCTAAACAAGCTTTCATTATAAAAGAATTCATCTGTCCAACAACTTCCATCTTTGGAACTTCACCATGACAGGAGACGCACTGGATTCCTTTATTTACGTGAACACTGTGGTTGAAATAAGCATAATCAGGAACTTTGTGTATTCTTTTCCAGGGGATTGGAGTCCCTTCTTTATAATATTTTGTCAATTTAATTATCTCAGGTCGGTCTTTTCTTGCAATTGAGTGGCAATTCATACAAATGGAAGCAGCTGGAATAACGGCATGGCGGGAATTTGTTACTCCCGTATGACAATATTGACAGTCAATTTTCATCGTTCCGGCATGAAGCAAATGAGAAAATTTTATCGGTTGAGCAGGCGTATAGCCAATTCCATCTCTTTCTGAACGGGATACAAAATAGGTGATGCTGAATGAAACCGCAACAACAAAGAGAATTAAAGGTAATCTGACTCTCAAAAGATAATCTAAAAACTGCTTAGACATCTGATTCCTTATAATGATAGTTAAATAATCTAATAATCATAAAAAATATCTTGTTAAAAATGGAAACACAACGAACCCTGCTTAGAAATGCCCTTAGAAATAACTTAAAATCGTGGGTTGAAAGTTAAAAAAATGAACCTTAAAACAAAAATTTTGATAAACAATTTTCGTCTATTTATTACTGTTCATGGATTTTTTTACAAGTGAGACTGTGTGCATTACTTCCATATTCAATCCATACTTCTTAATTCCATACTTTAACTGTCCAATACACCCTGGATTACCGGCAACAACAATGTCAGCTCCTGTTTCTTTGAGATTTTGCATCTTTCGTTCAAGGATTTTCTCTGCATCTGCATGTTGAGTAACATTATAAATTCCCGCACTACCGCAACACCATTGAGATTCTTCCAAATTCTTGATTTCCAAATTGGGTATTTGCCTCAGCACTTTCCGTGGTTCCTCGGTTATTTTTTGGGAATGACATAAGTGGCAAGCATCGTGATAAGTAACTTTTTGATTTATTGAAGACATTGCGTGATTCGGTTCAATTCCGGCAAGAAACTCAGAAATATCTTTTACTCGATTCGAAAATTGTTTAGCTTTCTCAGCGTACTTTGGATCATCTTTAAATAGATGGCCGTATTCTTTCATAAAAGCTCCGCATCCAGCTGAATTGGAAACAAGAAAATCGTATTGATGTTTCGCAAACACATCTAAATTTTTCTTTGCCAGTTCCTTTGCTTTGTCGATTTGTCCGTTATGCGCGTGGAGTGAACCGCAGCATACTTGATTCTTAGGAGTGACTATTTCACAATCATTTTTCTTCAGGACTTCAATGGTGTCGATATTTATATCCGCAAAGGCAATATCCATAATACAACCGGTTGAAAAAGCTATTTTATACTTTGATGGTTTTTCGGGATACTCCTTCTCAGCAATAATTTCGCTTGAAAACTTTTTAGAAACTGTTGGAGTAAGACTTTCAATCTCAACATATTTTTTAGTAGCCTTAAAAGAAGATAGCCCACTGACAACCCAGCCTCTAAAGATTGTGTTTTGATAGATATAAAGCAATCGTGCGAATAACTTTAATCGATAATGTTTTGCAACCACCGAATTCAGCATAAATTTTTTGACTAGCTTATTTATTTTGGATGTACCGACATTACTTTGTTCAATCACCACTCTGGCACTTTCAACCATCTTACCATATTGAACTCCAGCAGGACACGCTGTTTCGCATGCCTGACAATCCAAACAAAAATTCATTTCTTCCGCAAAAAGATTTGATAGATTCAACTTTCCTTCGGCAGCTGATTTGATTAATTTAATTCTTCCACGCGGTGAGGAGCGTTCCATTTTTGTCAGTTCGTAGGTTGGACAGGTAGCTAAACACATACCACAGTGCATGCATTGTGTAAGCACATCATCATTCGGCAAATATTTTTTTAGAAGTGCTTTATCTTTTGAGGAAATCATCAGAATATTTTAATGATGAGAGTGAAATTCTGGGATTTGTTCTCTTTTTGAAGGAAGCGAACCTTCACATCTGGGTGCTATAGTAAGAATTTTTCCTGGATTCAAAATATTATTAGGATCAACTGCTAACTTAATTTTTTTCATAAAATCGATTCCTTCTTTGCCAACTGCATTTTCTAGAAAACTCTTTTTGGCCAAACCGGTACCATGTTCGCCGGTAATTGTGCCTCCCAATTTAATCGCTTCATTAAAAATAAAATCAAATGCTTTATGCGCACGTGTAATTTCAGCGGAATCTCTTTCATCCGTTAGACATGTTGGATGTAAATTTCCATCTCCAGCGTGCCCAAAATTTCCAATTGCAACATTAAAATTTGAAGCGGCTGTTTGTACTTTTTCTATCATCACCGGTAATTCACTGCGAGGAACGGTTGCATCTTCCAAAATTGTTGTTGGTTTTCTTCTGGCAAGTGCACTAAATGCTGATCGTCGGGCGGTTTTTAATATTAAAGCTTCAGCGGGAGTTGCAGATATTTTTATTTGATCTGCATTATTTTTCTTTAATATAGAAATGATTGTCTCTGCATCATCATCAACGCTGCCTCGCCTTCCGTCAACTTCAAGAAGTAACATCGCTTCGGAATTTCTATCTAATCCAATTTTGGTGTAATCTTCTACACAATTCATCGTGGTATTGTCTAAAAATTCTATCATACTTGGAGTGATGCGGGAAGAAATAATATCCGCTACTGAATTCCCGCTATCTATTATTTTCTTAAAATTTACGCTTATCGTTTTTGATCTTATGGGAAGCGGAATAAGTTTAAGAAGAATTTTTGTAAAGATTCCTAGTGTTCCTTCACTTCCAACCATTATATCTTTTAAATTATAACCAGCAACATCTTTAACATTTTTGCCCCCAATTTTCAATAATTCTCCTGTCGGGAGAATCATCTCCATTCCAAGAACGTAATTTTTGGTAACTCCATATTTTAGCCCCCGCAAACCACCGGCATTTTCTGCAACATTTCCCCCGATTGTACAAACGTTCATGCTTCCCGGATCGGGAGGATAAAAAAGTCCTTTTTTCTCAACTTCCTTTTGAAGAATTCCAGTTACAATTCCAGGTTCAACTAAAGCAGTCAGATTTGCTTCATCAATTTCTAATATTTCATTCCACTTTGTCATTACTACAGCAATAGAATTTGCAACCGGAATTGATCCTCCGCTTAAGCCCGTTCCCGCACCACGAGGAATCACCGAGAAGTTTTCTTTATTGGCAAGGAGAAGAATTTTAGATATTTGTTCACTATTTTGTGGGAAAACAACCGCTTCCGGTAACTGTTGAAGCATTGGCGTCCCGTCGAAGGAGTAACTTATTTTGTCTTCAGGAGAATCATAATAATTATCCTTACCAACGATTTTTTGTATTTTGTCTAATACAAACTGCTGCATCTTTTTTTAAGTAGTTAAGAATCGTTTAAGAATTTCTCGAATAATCAATCCGGAAAGCAACGCAATGCCTATATACATTAATAACATTTTTAATGTTTTTTTTGTGATAACTATTGTTGCAAGCGCTCCACGCCAACCGCAACTTTTACAACGGTACATTTTGTATAGTTTAGTAGCTTGAATTAATATCTCTTTAAAATTTCTATTTCTCGAACGATGCAGCGAGTTTACGCTTTTACAACTCGGACACTTTGCATAACCCGGATCTCTTAGAAAAAGAATCTGTCTCATACTTTAATTTCCTTTGTGCAATATCTTATTGTAATATTTTTTATCCTGAAGTAGTTTCAACCCGATTTGGAATTGTTTATCGGTAGCTAAACTAGTTTTGATACGTCCGTTAATGCCCATGTACCTTGAGGATAGTTCTTCTTTCAAAAAGTCAACAATGTCTTTTTTATTGTTATCCAACAACTGGGTCAAATTGTCTTTTAATGTTTTCTGAATTTCAACCATTTTATTTTTAAGTCCAACATATGTTTTATCAGTTTCCGAAAGTGAAACAAGCTCCTCAACTTTCTTTTCAATCTCAGATTTATAGATATAATTTTCTTTCGCCAGGAATGATTTAAACTCAGCGAATATTTGATCGTCTTTCAACTTATCAAAAGTTTCTTTCTTATTTAGATCATAAAAAACATTGGCGTATTTAAAGATTATTCCTTTTGCCAACAAATCTTGCACAAAGGCATTTAACTTTTCGTCATTAACAAGACTATCGGGTGTTATTCCACCTGAACTCATAACGCGCCTTTTATGATCGGTTGCAAAGCTTGTTTCAATTAGTGTATCGTATTCAGCAATAACTTCATTCTTTTTCCCATAATCAATTTTTTGAATGCAGCGACCGCTCGGAGTAAAATATTTTGCGGAAGTAATTTTAAGAGATGTATTATAAGATAAAGGGGTAATAGTTTGAACTAATCCTTTTCCAAATGATTTTTCACCAACAAGAATTCCTCTATCATGATCTTGAATTGCACCGGCAACAATTTCAGATGCTGAGGCACTTCCATCATTAATCAATAAAAGTAGCTCAGCATTCGGCAGCAGGGGTTCCTGTTGTGAATAATAATTTCTTAAAGATGAAGTGTCTCTCCCTTTTGTAGTCACAACTAATTCACCTTTTGGCAAAAACTTATTTGTAACATCAACTGCAACGTCTAAAAGTCCTCCCGGGTTACCGCGTAAGTCCAACACTGCAGATTTAATTTCTTTTTGCTTTGATAATTCCAAAATTGCTTTTTTCAATTCTTCACCGGAAGAACGTCCAAAACTATTTAATTTGAAATATGCGTTATTACTCTCTTCGGGATAGAATCCATAGTAAACTAAATTCTTAACGACAATTTGTTCACGAACCAGATTAAAACTCAATGTATCTTTTTCTGTTTCACGGAGAACTTTGAGCTCAAGAAAAGTTCCTGGTTCCCCCTTTACGAGAGATGATATTTCATCAAACTTTTCAGGAACAACTTTTTTCCCATTTACTTCCAAAATAATATCGCCTATGCGTAAACCTTGCCTTTGTGCTGCGTATCCTTCCATCAACTCAAATATGGTAATTTGATTATCTTTCACACCGATCGAAACACCGATTCCACCATACTTTCCGTTCGTAAGAATTTCAAGATCATCTTGCTTTTTCTCGTCAATAAAGTTTGTGTACGGATCGAGAGTTGATAGCATTCCTTTTATTCCGGCACGTAAAAATTTTTCTGGATTAATCTCATCAACATAATTGAAGGATATCTCTTTATAGACACGGGTGAAAATGTCGATGTTTTTTGATATTTCGAAGTATAAATCTTTAGAAGTATACACAAATCCTAGAAAACTGAATAGTAGTATACTGGATAGTCCCAAAACAAATTTCTTTTTAAATAATTTTCCTTTAATTCTTTTCAATTTTTCCAACCTCAGTAATAATTTCAGCATGAATTGTATTTATGTCTAATAAACCGTTTAACACTTTAAATCTCGGTTCCTTTCCAGCTAAGTAAAAATACCCCTTTCTCACACGTTCGTAAAAATCATTTTTAGATATTTCAATTCTATCAAGTTCAACCGCATCGTTTAATTTTTTTCTTTTTTCTGCCTCTTCTGTTGGGATATCAATAAAAAAAGTCAGATCAGGTATTGTTTTCCCAATCACCAAATTATTAATTTGTTCAACGATGGCGAGTGGAATCTCTCTTCCAAAACCTTGATAAGCCGTAGTTGAATCATGAAACCTATCAGATAAAACATAATATTTTTGTTCTAAATACGGCTGAATTACTTCACGAACGAGCTGCGCCCTTGAAGCTGAAAAAAGAAATATCTCTGTCTCGGTAGTTAGATTAAAATTTTTCTTATCGAGAAGAATTTCTCTAATCTTTTCCGATATTTCAGTTCCCCCCGGTTCTCTGATAATTTTTACAGTTTCCCCTTTTTTCTCTAAATAATCTTTTAATAGTTTTACTTGGGTTGACTTACCGCAGAAATCTATTCCTTCAAAAGTGATAAACATTTTAGTGTTTCTTTATAATATATTTAATCCGTTCCGGATCGAGATAAATGAGTCTTACATATTTTGGCGGAATAACCGTTGGGGAAACACTCCCCAAAGTATCCGAGATAATATCTTGATAATCAATAAATACTTTAAAATCGTTTTTTGTTATTCTTCCCAGGAAATTAATTCCACCTCTAACAGATAAAGATATTTTATCGGGTAAAAGCAAAATAGTTTTATCCGTTGGAATGTTCTTAATTTCAATAGGAATATTTTCCATCTCTCTATCAACATTTTTTTGAACATCTCCGTATACTTCAACGACAGAAGGAGAAGCTTCTATACCGGGTTTAACATTTATTCCAACTTGCTCAATAAATTGGTTTGAGATGTTTTTGAGCGAAAGTTCATTCGTGCTGACTTCATCAATTTGATGTATCAAGGAACGAGCACCTAAAATTGTAACCGAATCGGGAAAAACATTTAATTGCCGAGCAAGTCCAAATCCTTTTTTGAAATCCAAATCAGCGACCGGATTTACTTTTACTTTCTTACTAATCTTTTTATCGAGTTCAACTTGGATAAAAGCCGGAGAAACATCAACCACTTTAACTTCTGAATTTAACCACTGATTCTCTGATGCTCCGTTTGCAAGTGGATACCTAAAAACGTTTTCCTTTGTTAATAGCATACAACGGAAAGAAATATCCTTGGTAAATAAAATGGATAATATTTTCCAGCCCTGTGCATTAAGATTTAGAACAACTGTTGAAGGCAAACTACTTTTAATTGCAATATCGTTGTCATTTAAAGATATTTTAAGTGGAACTTCAATTCTATAGATAAAGGAATTTCCAAGGAGAACCGAAATCCAAATGATAACCGCAAACAAAAATGAAGCGATGATTATAGGAAGTTTTTTCTTCATACTGTAAATATAAATGAAAACAGGTTAAACTTGGAAAGAGATTATTGTTTTACCGATCTAAAATATGCTAACAGTGTTTCACGGTTAGCGCGTGATATTTCCCTTCCGTGAATAGGGAATGTCTCTACCCCTCGTGCTATTTTTCTTAATTGATGGACATTAAACGTTTCCAATTCTTCGATTGATTGTGAAAATTGATGTTGTTGTTGAAGATCGATAGTTTTGTCTTCTACCGGAAATTCAACCTCTTCTTCAATATTTTTGTCTTCAGTTTTTAAATCACTTAACGCTTCGGCTTTCAACCGGTCTAAGATACTTTTAGCATGTTTAATCTCTGGCTCAGCTACTTCATCAAATAAAGAAGCGACTTTCCTTTCTGTACTATCAGCTTTTGCAGACTTTGCAGAAACTTCCACCACATCTTCGATGATCGGAATTATTTTCTTTTCCTTTTTAGGTTTTACTTCTCTTTTAGGTTGTTTAGCCTTTGGACGAATTTCCACATTTTCACTTTTTACGACAACCGGTATTTCAGATATAACATTTTCTCTTTCGACCTGAACGGTTTTCACTTCAGGATAAACATGTTTAATATCGATTGAGAGTTCCGGGAAAAACTGACTTAATTGAATATCGGGGTGTGAAATAAGATGTGTTGAAATTAGTTGTCCAACTCGCGCAGCTGCTGCAACGCCTGCCTCAATGGCTGACTTAACCGCGGCCGTTTCGCCAATTATTTTTATTGTGATTAAAGCCGGTGTTACTTTTTCTTTTCCGATTAAAGTAACATTGGCAGCCTTCAGCATTGCATCGGCTGCCACAATTGCTCCGACTAAACCTTTTGTCTCAACTAATCCAAGAGCTTGAGGCATATATTTTTATTTTGCGCGTTTTGGTAAAATCGCTTCAACTTCCGTATGAGGTCTTGGAATCACGTGAACAGAAACTAACTCACCAACACGTTGCGCTGCGGCTGCTCCAGCATCAGTTGCTGCTTTTACTGCTCCTACATCACCTCTAACCATAACAGTTACATAACCGCCGCCAATTGTTTCTTTTCCAAGTAATTCAACTTTTGCGGCTTTTACCATTGCATCAGCTGCTTCAACTGCTCCAACTAATCCTTTGGTTTCGATCATTCCAAGTGCGTCAAGTGACATAGATTTGCTCCATATTTGATGTTTTTGTTGTTCAAAAAATAAACGTTCTTAACATTAATGTCAATTAGAATAAATATTATTTTTCATGACTCATTCTCGAGGAGATATTCTTGAAGAATCACCGCTGCGGCATTTCTATCAACTAATCCCTTCTCTCTTCGTTTTGATTTTTTTGGCACTGAAGCGATAATTCTTTCTTGTGCAGTTGATGAAGAATAACTTTCATCAACTAAAATCACTTCAAGTGCTAGGTCTTTTTCCAACTTTGCTTTGAATTCCATTATCGGTTTCAACATTCTGGAAACTTGTCCATCTTCGCGTAACGGATTTCCTAAGATGATTTTTTCAACTTCCTGCTCACTTACAATTTTCTGTAATTCCTTATAAACTAAATCATTGTTCTGGATTGTGGCAAAAGGATAAGCAAATGTTTTTAAGGGATCACACAAAGCTAGACCGATTCGCTTTGCTCCAAAGTCTATTGCAAGAATTCTAGAAAGTTTTCCATCTTCACTTTTATTGGACATAATTTTCCAACCGGGTAACGGTATAAACACCCTTTATCTTTTTCAAGCGATCAATGACACGGGAAAGATGTTCCAAGTTTTGAACGAACAGAGTAACCGTTCCTTCAAACTTTGAATTTTTAGTATCAATGTTAATCGATTTGATGTTTGTATTTTGAAAAGTAACAACTTGATGAGCAATTTCGCTTAGCAATCCTGGTTGATCCTCTCCTTTTAATGAAAGTCCAACGATGAAGTTTGAATTTTCAATCGAAGGCCATTCAACTGAAATGATCTTTTCTGATTCCTTTTCAGTAAGCTGAAGCATACTCTTGCAATTCTTACGGTGAATTTTGATCCCTTCACCTTTTGTAACGAACCCAACTACTTGATCTCCTGGAATCGGATTGCAGCATTTCGAATAAGAAAATAGCATATTTGAGCTTTCGCCGTCTACTACAAGGATTCCTCCGGATGAGCGGGCGTATTGCGCAAAGTTTTCAAATTCTGCATTTGTTTGCGGTATTTTTTTTTCTTCCTCTTCTTTTACCACTGTTGTAGGGTTTAAAATATCATCGAGATTAACTTTGCTTTGCGCTATCGCTTTATAAAAATGTTTTGCATTTTCATATTTCAAGTTCATGAAAATCTTTGCGGTATCTTGTGGGGTAAAAGAGAGTTTTAATTTTTTGAGTTTCTTTTCCCATAATTCTTTCCCCGCTTTTGCAAGATCATCATCTTCTTTATTTAACCACTTCCGTACTTCCGTTTTAGCTTTGTGAGTGATCACAAATTTTAACCAGTTTCTATTTGGATGCTGATTTTTAGAAATAATTATTTCAACTTGATCACCGCTGTGAAGTTGTGTATCCAACGGAACAATTTTTTTGTTTACCTTAGCGCCGATACAATGAAACCCGATTTTAGTGTGGATATCAAAAGCAAAATCAACCGGTGTACTTTTTAGCGGAAGTCGTCTTAAGTCGCCATTTGGAGTAAAAACATAAATTTCGTCGGAGTACAAATTCAATTTGAAATTTTCGACAATATTTTTTCGTACGTCTTCTGTTCCGCTGGCATCTATCATCTCACGAATCCAGGCAACGTAATTGTTCATTGTTTTATCGATAGCAGGATTTCCCTCTTTGTATCTCCAGTGCGCAGCAACTCCTTTTTCCGCGATGTCATGCATTTTACGCGTTCGGATTTGCACTTCTACTAATTCCCCATCCGGTCCTACAACGGTGGTGTGTATTGATTGGTAGTTATTTGTTTTGGGAATTGCAATATAGTCTTTGAACCGATCCGGAACGGGGATAAATATTTGATTAATAATTCCGAAGGCTGTATAACACTGATTAACATCGTCAGCTTCCAAAATTATTCGCACGGCAAAAAGATCATATATTTCTTCAAATGGTTTATTCCGTTTGATCATTTTTCGATAAATACTGTAGAGATGTTTTGGCCGACCGCTTAACTCAAATTGAATGTTATACTCATGTAACTTTTGAACAATAGGTTCAGAAAACTTATCGATATATTTTTCTCGTTCAGGACGTTTTGCGCTTATTTTCTTTTTAATATCCTCATACGCCTGCTTGTTAAGTTCTTTAAAAGCGAGATCTTCCAATTCCCATTTTAATTTTCCGAGTCCAAAACGATGAGCAAGCGGGGCGTAAATTTCTAGAGTCTCTTTTGCAATTCTTTTTCTCTTTTCCGGATTGAGAAAATCGATCGTCCTCATATTATGTAAGCGATCGGCAAATTTTACAACGATCACCCGAATATCTTTCGAAACAGACATAAGCAGTTTGCGGTAATTTTCTGCTTGATTAATATCTGCACCTTGGAAGAGCTGTTGGATTTTCGTAAGTCCATCAACAATCAGCGCAATATCTTCCCCAAAGTTTTTCTTTATTGTGTCGATGGAGTATTCCATATTGTCTTCAACAATATCATGAAGAAGCGCGCAGCAAATGGAAATATCATCAAAAGGAATTTCTGTCGCTAAAATATTTGCGACAGCGTAGGGGTGTGTAAAATAAGGTTCGTTTGAAGCTCGCGTATCATTCTCATGCGCAACAGCGGAAAAATCGAAGGCTTTTTTTATAAGATCGATATTCACCGAAGGTAAATTCTTTTGACAATTCTTAATAAGTTCGTCAAACATGATAGCTGCTGTTACCGGAGCAATATTCATGATTTATTTATCTTTTCCTAACGTAGTTAATTTTTTTCGTAACGCAACAACTCTTTCCAAACGATCTTTCAACTCTTGTTTCTCATAATTCGTAAATTTCTTTTTGAACAAAATATCATTGCACAAAGTCAACGCTTTCTTATAATTCCCTTGCCGATCATAATCTTGTGCAATTTTATGTTTCAAAACAACTTCATTAATTCTGTTAATCTGTTTAGCAGAATTATAAGAATTTAGCAAGTCATAGTGAATATCAATTGCTTTAGAAAGATCAACATCTTCATAAGCTCTTGCTAAAGCCCACTTGAAGTTCCTATTGTTCGGATATTTTCTAAGCGCCTCTTCTGCCAAAGGAATTGCCGACTCGGATTTCTTTCTGTCAATGTAAATCCATAAAAGAGAAACAACACCGGAGGCATAATTATAGCTTTCCTTTTGGATTCCTTTATTTAAAAGTAAAAAACCTTCATGTCTTTCATCTGAAAAGAATGGAAGCCAGGAAGCTTTTACACTTTTCCAATATTTATATGTTCCAATAGTGATCAAAGCTTCATTAAAAGAAGAATCAATCTTCAAACAATCTTCAAAATAATTTACAGCATTTATTCCATCCGAAAAAGTCGAAAACCACTTTCCCTGTAAAGCGGAATAATATGCTCTGTAGCCATGGATCATTCCATAGAAATAATATTTCCATAACAAATTCTTTTCACCACTGGCTTGAATTATATTCTCTGCTTCCTCCAGATATTTTTCAATTTTGGTAGACTCCATTGGAATTGCAAGATCATTCGCTTTGGTTATTAACACTGCAGTTAAATAAAGTTTCCCGAACGGTAAATTCGGATAAGCTTGATCCAGATTCAAAAACGTTGTGTTTGCTTCATCATATTTTTGATCCATGATAAACCCGATTCCCTTTCTTAAAAGAAAATCCACATGCTGATCAGGATAACTTTGTGCAAAAGCAGTTGGGAGTACTAGAAATAAGATTAATATAAATTTATAGAGTACCAAATGTTCTATCCCCTGCATCACCTAATCCTGGTAAAATATATCCACGCTCATTTAGTTGTCTATCTAAAGCAGCACAAAAGATCGGAATTTCGGGATGATCGGACGAAATTCTTTTAACACCTTCGGGAGCTGCAACAAGACATGCGAATACACATTTTTTTACTCCACGATTTTTTAAATACTTCAACGCTCCCGATGAGGAACCACCGGTCGCTAGCATAGGATCGAGGAGAATAACCTGAGAATTTACAATATCTTTCGGCGTCTTGTAATAATACTCAATAGGTTCGAGGGTTTCTTCATTTCGCTGCAAACCGATGTGTCCGACTTTTGCATCAGGAATCACTTCCAGAAATCCACTAACCATTCCCAAACCAGCTCGTAAAACCGGGACTAATACTACATTTTGTTTTAAACGGTATCCGGAGGTATTTTCCAATGGTGTTTCTACTTCAAGTTTGTTAACATGATATTCTTTGCTGATTTCAACTGCCAGAATAAGCGAAATCCTTTTTACTGCCGCACGGAATATTTCCGGTGTAGTTGTTTTATCCCGTAGAATGGTAATATCTTTTTTTACCAGCGGATGATTATTTAGAAATAAATTGTGATATGTCATTATATTTTTTACTCAAGAGATATTTAAAGATTTTCTCCCCAACACCGACAACAGACTTATGAACGGTGATAACGGAGGAGTATAATTATATTCTGTATTTGCTAATTGCTGAACCGGTATGTTATTTTTTATATAAGTCGAAATAATATCGGCATAACCAGAAACTTCTTTTCCACCTAAGAAGGAAGCTCCAAATATTTTTTTCGATGAACGATCAAAGAGAATTTTACCATAAACCGGAAGACTTCCCTTCATTACTTTTACTAGATTTGGAACTGTTTCTTCAATCGAAGAAAACAGCACACTTCTTTTTTGTAATTCTTGTTCGCCTAAACCAACTTGGGCAAAATAATTATCAAATATTTTAACCGAAATATTTTTCACAACCGGTTGGTAGAAGACATTTCCCAATGCCGCATTTTCTCCGGCGATGTGTCCCTGTCTTTGTGCGAAAGTTGCAAGCGGAATATAATCATCACTTCGAGTGATTAAATTCTTCACTTCAATACAATCTCCACAGGCATAGATATCTTTCTCAGAAGTCTGTAATTTGTTATTAACATTTATTCCTCCAAATTTCCCAATTTCCAACTTTGCCTGACGAGCAAGTAGATTGTTTGGAGTAAATCCGGTACAATTTATAATAAAATCAATTTGATAAGTCCGTCCGTTAAAAAAGACTTCCGATACTTTAGAAAGTTCAGTTTTGTATTTAATATTTCGTGCATCGCCAAAATAGTTGACGTTCTCTTCCTCTAATATTTTCTTAATTCGTTTGCGAATTTCCTTATCAGCTGAAGGCAATGGCTCATTAGCTTGTTCTATCAAGATTACTTCATAGTCAAGTTTGCTCAATGATTCAGTTGTTTCTAAACCGATGTAACCGGAACCAACAACACAAACTCTTTTCAATTTTGAATTGGGGATATATTCTTTTATTCTAATAACATCTTCAACCGTTTTCAAAGTAAAAACATTAATTAATTCGAAAGTTAATTGCGGAATTGGTTTTACTTTTGAACCGGTTGAAAGGATTAGTTTGTCGTAATTTAATTGATTAAGGTTATTATCTGCTAATGAATGTACTGTAATAAACTTTCCCCGAGGATTTATTTCTACCACTTTTTGTCTAGTATAAACTTGAACTTGTTTCTCGTCAAAGAATCTTTGTTCATCATAAAAAACAATTTTATGAGGATCATCAATTTCGCCCGAAAGTACGTAGGGTAATTCACAAGTTCCGGTTGAAATGTATTTACTTTGTTCAAGTAACATTACTTTCGCGTTTGGATTTACCCGCTTCGCTTTTGCTGCAGCCGCTGCTCCGGCCGCGTTTCCACCTACAACCACTATGGTTTGAGCCGGTTTCATTTTTCTTTGAAGCTTAATGTGAAAGGTACTCCATAAAAACCAAAATGTTTACGGATCAATTTTTCGAGATAGCGCTTGTAAGATTCACTAACATTTTTTGGATAATTTGAGAAAATAAGAAATACTGGATATTTCTCTCCAACTTGATTAATGAATTTTATTTTAACTTCTTTACCTGTTGAGGTAGTCGGGGGTGGAGTATGTTTTATTTCTTCAAGCAATGTGTTGTTCAATTCATCAGTGGGAATTCTTTTCTTCCGTTCGGTTTCAATTTCTTTTGCTAGATCAACTAGTTTAAAGATACGTTGTTTTGTTAATGCCGAAATGAAAACAACAGGAACGTAATCCAAGGAACCGATTTTATCTCTCAATTCCAATTCAACTTTTCTCGCAGTGTTCGTTTCTTTTTCAATCAAATCCCATTTGTTGTATGCGATGATGATTCCTTTTCGTCTACGGACAGCTTCATCCAAAATCTTTTGGTCTTGATTCTCCAAACCTATGGTTGCATCTATCAATACTATTGCAATATCAGCTTCGGCAATTGCTTGCAAAGTTCTTATAGAAGAAAAATATTCTATGCTTTCTTGAATTTTACTTTTCTTCCTTAATCCAGCAGTATCTATTAAAACGATTTCCTCTCCATAATATTTTATAATCGAATTAATACTGTCCCGCGTTGTTCCGGGAATATTAGTAACAATACTTCTATTAAATCCAAGAAGCGCATTTGTTAAAGAGGATTTTCCGACATTCGGTCTCCCAACGATTGCGATTTTTAATCGTTTATCTTCCTCTTCTTCCAATTGTTCCTCGAAATCTTGTGTAAGCAGATCGAGAAAATCTCCAGTTCCTCTGCCAACTAAAGCTGATACAGGAATTGGATCGCCGAGTCCCAGCTCATAAAATTCATTCAGCAAATTATCCTGATTATGGGAATCAACTTTATTTACAAGAAGAAAACATTTTTTCTGAGATTTTCTAAGCATTTGACCAATTAATGTATCAACAGGTAAAATTCCGTCGCGTGAGTTGGTAACAAAAAGAATAAAGTCTGCTTCCTCAATCGCAATCTCAACTTGCTCACGGATAGCAGTTTCAAAAAGATCAGGAGAATTGGGAACATAGCCTCCCGTATCAATTAGGTTAAACTTCTTATTATTCCATTCGACTTCTCCGTAATTTCGGTCCCTCGTCACCCCGCTAGCATCATCAACAATAGCTTCACGAACTCCGGTTAAACGATTATAAAGAGTTGATTTACCGACATTTGGTCTTCCTACAATTACAACTAAAGGTATTTTCATTTTTTGTTTGTTTTTCTATTTTTTTTTCAAAGTAAAGGTACGGAATTTTTCCAAAAATGTTGCCAGCGAACATCTGCCGATTTTGCTCAGAATTGAAATAAAACCCCGCAAAAACTTCAACTACCTTGTTGAATTACACCAGTTTGAACATATTAAGATATTTCTCTCTTAAAACCTTAAGATCTCTAACAGTTAAAAGAAAGATTTCCTCTAAACCGGATGCCATAATAACGGTATCTTTAAACTTTTTTTGCCGTCCTAATTCTTCAAGTTCAGCCGCAATATGTGTTATCTTTTCCAAGCCAAGTATAACGCTCCCCCCTTTTAATTTGTGGGCAGCAAAAACAAGTTCGGTTCCTTTATGATTTTTACATGCATCGGTGATCTGTTCAATAACCTTCGGAGTATCTTCAATATAAATATCTAACAATTCGATAAAGAATTTTAGATCCTCTTCAGTCGGCAAATCATCTAAGAAAGTTATTTTACTTTCATCCACATATTCAGTAATCAATTTTCCATGTTCTAATTTATATCTCATTGATTTTTTATGGGGAATTAGACTACTTCCCCATTTTTCAAGAATTTCTTGAAGTGCTTCAAGTCTAACAGGTTTGGAAATATAATCATCCATTCCGGCAGCAATGCATTCTTCTCTATCCCCTTGCATTGCATTTGCGGTCATTGCAATAATTTTCGGACGGTCATCTTTTTCGTAAATTCTGTTTATCTCCCTTGATGCCGTAAGTCCATCCATTTCCGGCATGTGTACATCCATAAATATTATATCATATTCAATATTTTCAATTGCATCAAGAACTTCATAACCGTTACCAGCAAGATCTATGCGGTAACCAAGCTTTTCAAAAATCTTTACAGCTACTTTTTGGTTAACAAGATTATCTTCCGCCAATAATATTTTCAACGGGAATTTATCTCCTAAATTTTTATCAATCAGTTGATGTTTTTCCTTTTTAACTTCGAGAAACTGAAGAAGTCCAAAAATTGAAAGAATCGTTTCAAAGAGAATGGTTTGTTTTGTCGGTTTATATAAGAATTTAGAAATATTCAATTCTTTGAGTGTTCGTTCTTCCTCTTTTCTTCCCATTGAAGTTAGAATTATAATAGGCATCAATTTAATTTTGTCAATATCACGAATTGCACGGGTGAGGGTAATTCCATCCATCTGAGGCATTTGATAATCAAGAATTGCCAGATCAAACGGTTCATTGTGCTCTAAAGTTTTTAAAGCGTCTAGCGGATATTCCACCGTAGTAGCAATCATTCCTAAACTTCTTAGTTGCAAATCTAAAATTCTACGATTATTAAAATTGTCATCCACAACAAGTACTCGTTTACCTTTAAGGTGTTGTGCAAAATCTTTTGAGTAGATTTTTGTAAGTGAAGGAGCCGATTTAGTTTTGAGTGAAAAATAAAAAGTTGAACCTTTCCCTTCAATACTGTCAACATGCATCGTCCCACCCATCATTTCAGCAATACGTTTACTGATTACTAAGCCTAATCCGGTTCCACCGTAAAGTCGCGTAGTTGAAGAATCTACTTGACTAAATGCTTTAAATAGTTTTGAAATTTTATCTTTCGGAATCCCAATTCCTGTATCCTTAACTGCAAATTCAATTTCATATTGATCGTCATATTTTTTTGCAGTAACCTCTACAAATATTTCACCAGTTTGAGTAAACTTAATAGCGTTGCCGATCAAATTGGTTAAGATTTGTCTGACTCTGGTTATATCGCCGTAAATACTTGGCGGGACTTCGTCGTTCAAAAAATAAATGAGGTCGATGTCTTTCTCGGCAGCTTTTGCAGCAAATAAGTCAAAAGTATCTTCAATGCAATCCCGAATATCAAACGGTTGAGATTCAAGCTCAAACTTGCCAGATTCAATTTTTGAAAAATCAAGAATATCATTGATAACAACTAGCAGTTGCTCACCGCTCATTCGAATAGTCTCCGCAAAATCTCTCTCTTCTTTTGGCAGATTTGCGTCCATTAACAGACCAGTCATACCGATGATGGCGTTTAATGGAGTTCGGATTTCATGACTCATCAGTGCAAGAAATTCACTTTTTGCTTTTGCAGCCGCATTTGCCTGCACTAAAGCACGATCAAGCTCAATATTTTTTTGGAGCATCTCCTCTCTTGCAATTTTCTGATGAAGAGCGCCCGAGATACTCGCCGCGACAGTTTTTAAGAGCGATTGATCATCCACTGTCAGAATTCGCTTCGTTCTACATGAATCGAATCCTATAAATCCCCAAAATTTTCCCTTGGCAAAAATAGGAGCCAAAAAGATTGATTGGATTGTTTTATCAACAAAGACCTTTCTTTGTTCCGGAGTAACCGTATCCAAATCTAAGTAAATAATTTCCCCACTTTTAAGTCGATTATATAAATTGAGGGCGGAAAAACGACTGTATGGAATAAAATTAGTTTTTAGTTCATTTAACTGTCTTTCAACACCAACATCAGCCCATTCATAAATCTCTTTCATCATGTATGTTTGTGATTCTTCTTCCAAAAGGTTTTCAAAGATATACCCTCGGTCAACTTCCCCACCCTTGCAAAGCATTGCTAAAACTTTTGTAACCGATTCATCAAAATCATTTCCGGTTAATAGGGTTTCCGTTGCTCTTGCAATTCCCTGGAGAAGAATTTCCTTTTTCTTCAGCTGGAATTCTTGTGCTTTTCGTTCGGAGATATCTCTAAAAATACTTAGTAGCCATTTTTTATCATCAAGTGTATGAAGAAGTGAATTTGAAACTTCGAAGAATTTTGTTTTTCCGTTCCAAAGTGTAAGTTCAGCTTCATAATTGACTTTAAAAGAGTTTGTAACAAATCGTTCTTTGAAACTGGAAAGTATATGCTCTCTTTTTTCTTCAAGATAGGCAATTGAAAATGGTTCATGCTCTATTGAATTTTTCGGAAGTTCTACAAATTTAGCATATGCACTATTACAATGGAGAACAATCCCATGTTCATCAACTATTCTCATTGCATCGGCAGATTTATCCCATACTTCTTTATAAGTGTGTTCTATTGTCTCAATGGTTTCTTTTCCGAGATTCTCAAGATTTTTCTTTTGGCGCATTAATATCCGAAGGAAAAAAGTAAGAGCTTTTTTCCCGGCAGCATCGAGCTCACCAGTTTCAAAAAATTTCTGAATTGAGGATTCGTCAATTTTTTTAATAAAATACTTTAAATCGATAATATCCATTTGCGCCTAATTTCTACTTGTAGAGTTCATCCATATGTAAAAGTAAAACTATAAAAATTTTCCGTTAATTCAAATTTAACTCTCCTGTTGGATTTTAATAATACTAAATTATCGTGCAACCGTTTAAGATAGTTAAGAAGATTGTTTCTAAACCTCAAAAGCCGTAATTTTTATCATTAAATTTTATCTACTTTAAGGAGTTTTTTTAATGCGAATTAAACCTTTTCAAAATGAACCGCTTGTTGATTTTACCAATCCTAGAAATGTAAAAAAACAACAGGACGCCCTAAAAGTTGTCCGTCAGAAATTAGGAAAAACTTATGAGCTCATCATCAACGGGAAAAAGATCAAAACTAATCAAACATTTAATTCCTATAATCCATCAAACAAAGATGAAGTAATTGCTACTTTCTATAAAGGGACAAAAGAGTTAGCAAATTTTGCGATTGAAAGTGCGAACAAAGTTTTTGAGACATGGAAATATACTTCACCATCCGAAAGAGCAAATTACCTTTTTAAAGCTGCCGCTATTGCAAGAAAGAAACGATTTGAAATTAATGCCTATATGATCCTCGAAATAGGTAAAAACTTTGCTGAAGCAGATGCGGATACAGCAGAAGCGATTGATTTCCTAGACTTTTATGGACGCGAAATGCTCCGTTATGCCGAAAAACAACCAATTACTCCAATTCCTGGAGAAAAAAATGAGCTTGTTTATATTCCACTGGGAGTTGGAGTAGTTATTCCACCATGGAACTTCCCCTTTGCAATTTTAGCCGGAATGTCCTCAGCCGCTATTGTTTCCGGAAATACTGTGGTTCTTAAACCATCAAGTGATACGCCGATGATGGGCAAAGTATTTTGTGATATTATGGAAGAAGCTGGTTTACCTAAAGGAGTGTTAAACTTTCTACCCGGTTCAGGCGGAGAAGTTGGCGACACTTTGGTTGGGCATCCAAAAACTCGTTTTGTTTCTTTTACTGGTTCAATGGAAGTAGGAATTCATATAAACGAATTGGCTTCCAGAGTACAACCTGAACAAATCTGGTTAAAACGTGTCGTGGCCGAAATGGGCGGGAAAGATACGATCATCGTAGATAGTGAAACAAATATTGTTTCTGCTGTGCAAGGCGTGGTCGCTTCTGCATTCGGTTTCCAGGGACAAAAATGTTCCGCTTGTTCCCGAGTTGTAGTTGATAAATCAATTTATAAATCTTTTGTTGAAAAATTGAAAACTGAAGTTGACAAGATTGAAGTCGGCGTAGCAGAAGAAAATTTTCGGATGGGTCCGGTTTCAAATGCAACAGCCGAAAGAAATATTCTTGGCTACATTGCAATCGGTAAAAAAGAAGGCAAACTTCTTTGTGGTGGCGAAAAGGCTGAGGGGAACGGATTTTATATCAAACCAACAGTTTTCACTGATATAAAACCTTTAGCGGTTATTTCTCAAGAAGAAATTTTCGGTCCGGTTTTGGCGGTTATTAAATCTAACAATTTTGATGACGCTTTAAAGATTGCAAATAATACTAGATACGGATTGACCGGCGCGGTATATACAAACAACCGACAAAAAATTGAAAAAGCTAAAAAAGAACTGCTCATCGGTAATTTGTATTTCAACAGGAAATGCACAGGCGCTATGGTTGGCGGGCACCCTTTTGGTGGATTTAATATGTCGGGAACCGACTCTAAGGCAGGTGGAAGAGATTACCTCCTTCTTTTTATGCAGGCAAAATTGATGAGTGAGAAAGTAGAAAGTTTAGTTTTACACTTTCTACACGTAGATGATAATAATTTTTTAATTAAATAAAGGGACAAACAGAACAATGAAAATTCATGAGTATCAAGCAAAAGAATTATTAAAAAAATTCTCCGTTCCTGTGCAAGACGGATTTGCGATCAAGCATTTAGATGAATTTGAAAAAGCGATTCAGCAGTTGAAGAGCCAGGGAATTAATCAATATGTTGTTAAATCTCAAATCCATGCCGGTGGTAGAGGAAAAGGAAAAGTTTACAATCCGGAAAACCGGAATGAATTAATCCTTGAAGGTGGTGTTAAGTTTACCACTTCCGTTGAAAAAGCCCGCGAGTATGCTGAAAAGATTCTTGGTAATCTTTTAGTAACCCATCAAACCGGCAGTGAAGGGAAAATCGTTAAAACACTTTTTATTGCCCAAGGTTTGGATTATGTAAAAGAACTTTATCTTGGTATTCTTCTCGACCGAACAGTTTCGCAAAATGTTATTATGGCTTCAACCGAAGGCGGAGTAGAAATTGAAAAAGTCGCCGCCGAAACACCGGAAAAAATTATTAAAGTTTGGGTTGACCCGGCAGTTGGTTTGCAGCCGTTTCAGGCGCGTGAATTAGCATTTGCACTTGGACTAAGCGGAGATAGTTTTAAGAATTTCCAAAAATTCATTAAACAACTTTATGCCGCTTACGAAGCAACAGACGCTTCACTTCTTGAAATCAATCCTCTGGTAATTACAAATGACAATCGGATTGTTGCTCTTGATGCAAAGATGAATATTGATGACAACGCACTGTTCCGTCACCCGGAAATTTTAGGTTATAGGGATTTAGGCGAAGAAGATCCACTCGAAATTGAGGCCTCAAAGTTTAATTTGAATTATATTAAACTTGACGGAAACGTTGGCTGTATGGTTAACGGCGCCGGACTTGCAATGGGAACGATGGATATTATTAAACTTGCCGGTGGTGAACCTGCTAACTTTTTAGACGTCGGCGGTGGAGCAAATAAAGAAACTGTCGCTAATGGTTTCAAGATCATTCTTTCTGATCCAAATGTTAAAGCAATATTGATTAATATCTTCGGTGGAATTGTTCGCTGCGACCGCGTTGCGGCTGGAGTTATTGAAGCCACAAAAACCGTGAACGTAACCATTCCAATTGTTGTGCGACTTGAAGGGACGAATGCAAAAGAGGCTGGTGTGCTTCTAAAAGAATCCGGTTTAAATTTTGAAGTTGCAACTACATTAAAAGATGCTGCTGAAAAAGTAACTGCGATTTTGAAAAAGTAATTGCAGCTCTAGTGTTTTATGAATAGGGACTTGAAATTTCAAGTCCCTATTTTATTATCGTTTATTCAAATTCTTATTTTAGCCACAGCTTGCAAAACAATCAGCATCAGAGCGAAGGTTAACGTTCCAAACCCAACTTTGGAGATGATGTTGACCGTCCTTTCCCTTTTCTTAATTAATTTATGACCAAGTTCATAATCTAGATCATTATTTATATAATCACCGTCGGTAAGATACCAGCATTTATTTCTATTAATGTCCATTAGAAACCTCATCTTATTTTATTACAGATAATTTCTTCGTTTGGGTAAAATTATTTGATTCTAATTTGTAGAAATAAACTCCGCTTGATAATTTACTTGCGTCAAATTCTACTTGATAAAATCCTGCCTGTTTTTCTTCATTGATTAATTCCTCCACTTGTTCACCAAGAAGAGAAATTATTTTAAGAGTAACTTTGCCTGCTTCCGGAATTGCATATTTGATAGTCGTAATAGGATTAAACGGATTAGGGTAATTTTGCATTAGTTCGTATTTGAGAGGATTAGCAACGTTAATATTAACTTCTTTACTGTAATCAAATTTGCCATCATTATCAACCATTTTTAATCGATATTGATAAGAACCAGTTGTATGAACAAAATCTTTTATTTCATAATTCCTCGGAGAGTTTGAATTTCCACTCGCTGTTATGAATCCCACCTTTTCCCAACCACATCCACAGTCTTTCAATTTTCTTTCTATCTCAAATCCATAACTATTCAATTCTGTAGCGGTTTTCCATCTAAGAACAATAGCATTATTTTCGATAACACCCGAAAATGAAACTAACTCAACTGGAAGGGGATTCCCACCTGTTGATCCTATAGCCCATTCACTAAGACTAGTTACATTATTGGCACGAAGGTGTGTTGCATCAACCAACGTATAGTCAGACCAGGTTGACCAAGGGTGATTACTGTCTAACCTTTTTAGAATTCTTAAATTCGCAGTGTTGCTAATCCCCGTAATATCAGTCAAATCGAAAGTTAAGGTACAAGTAAATGTATCAAGAGCTGTAGAAAGGCTCCAGTACAACTGACTTATTGCGTCAATTCCACTCGGTAATGCACCTACTGGTGTTGTCATAATTTGGTTGGCAAATACTCCGGTTCCATCCGTGCCACCAAATGATGCCGATGTAAAATTATAACTTATATCCGAAATTGGCATACTGATGGTTTTATTTATTGAATTCCCTTCGGTTGTCACTGTTCCTGAAGATTGATTGTAAACATAAGGTGATGGTTTTATTTTTATCGTTATGTTATAAGATCCATAACAGTCTTGAACCACTGGACTAGAAGAAACCGCATCAAACACTACTTGCCCAGTATTGTAGGGATCAAATTCCTTAACCCAAAGCGGGTCACTCGCTGCAGAATTAATCTTTGCCCAGCCGGTTGAACTGATGGCACTGGTATTGTAATTTACACTCATCACAGTTCGATAAGAGTCAAATACCAACTTACTAACTCCGTCAACCTTTAGGTAACCATCACTTCCTGTGTACACGCGGTTGTCTGAATCTGGACATGCACTAACAAAACCGCTCAACCCACCGTTTCCAAGATAAAATGTAACTCCGGTAGTAGTACTTACGAGATTAGTTTGTTCTTCAGTTGCCGAAGTTGTAGTGACTGTTCCGCTTCCAGTATATGGAGTACAATCACAGTTATTCCCATTTGTTCCACCAATGATATTAAATTCGATACTTGTGTAGGCTGTTATACTTGATCCATTTATATCACCACACACATATAAGTGACAATTCTTAGTGGAAGGAGCACTAGCCGGAACTGACCACATAAGAGGACCATTTCTTCCTTTTGTTTGCCAACCATTCACAAGAATTGTAATATGTTTTGAAAAAACTTGATAACAATTGCCACTATTATTATTGTAATTTATTGCAAGAAGATCTGCCTCTGCAGCAGATGGTGAAGCAACTGTAGTAGTAAAAACATAATATTTATTATTAGATGTTGCCGTAACTCCAGCACCGGGAATTATAGCAGTATAATCGGTTCCGCTGCCTGTTGCTTCCGCAGTAACTGAAGATGTTCCCCAATTATCAGTAGTATATTTCACAAAAACTCTCTCTTCAGCAGATTTACTTCCGCTAAGCGTTATATAGACATTCATACTTGAACCGGCTGACTGATAATTGTCTGTTACACTTACAATGGAGACAGGAGAAGCAGAAACTTCTTGAACAGAAAAATCAGCATTTGAGGTAGCAGATTGTTTCATCGCCTTGATCACGTAATATTTCCCGGTAGTGATAGTAAATGTTATTGCTCCGTTTGTAGCTAAATCTGCATTATAGTAAGAAGCTGCCACTGCACCACCGCTGCTATAGGTAAGATTTGACACAGCGTTATTCATCCAAAATCCGCTGCCGTTTGTGCTTAAATTTGTTTCTCCAAATTTTATTTCATGCGTTGTGGTTGCATTAGCAAGAAACTGCCACTTATATGAAGAACCCAAACCACTACTTCCGACAGTTCCGTTAGTGTAATTCCATCCGGAACCGTTATCAGTGCCGAAAATATAATCCGGACTTGTCTGCGCTTGAACAAGTATTGGTATCAGTATAAGTAAGGCCAATATTTTCACGCAGTGTGTGTAATGAGTTAGTTGAGTTTGTAGCGAGTTTTCCATTTTAGTTCTCCTTATTAGTTAAAATAATATTCTTTATTGATGCCAACTTTTCTTTTAGCACAAAGGCCACTGCCCCTGACTCAAGCGCATTTGTCTTTAGATTTATGTCGTCAAACTGTGTAACCATAATTACTTTTGCTCCTGCATCATTTTCTTTTATCTTTTTCAGAGCCTCAATGCCCGAAATACCGCGCATTTTATAATCCATTAATACCCAATCAGGTTTGTATGTTTTGTATATAGTAATAGCATCTTCACCTGATGTTGATTCGTAAAAAGTATCAAACATTGAAGAGAAAATAGATTTTTCTAATTCACGCATTCCATGGTGGTCGTCAACAAGTAATACTTTCATAAAATTTCCTTTTTGCATGGTTTAACTTGCTGATTATGTAAAGGGGAGAAAATAGATGGGATTACTCATTTTATATGAGTAGGAATACTTAGATGTGATATGGATGATGGTTAAAGGATGATGAGACAGAACTTTTAGAAGAGATGTTTATTCTCCAGGGCAAATTTTAACAATGCGTTGCTACCGTGAATTGACAACTTATTGCAGATGTTCATCCGGTGGTTTTCAACTGTGCGGATACTTATAAAATATTTGTCAGCAATTTCCTTACTGGTTTTATTCTCGGCGATCTGCTGCATAATCTGTTTTTCAGTAGGAGTTAATTTATCAATTGCCGATTTATGCGTTTCATTTATTTTCAAAATGGAACTTCGATTCACTAGATAATCCGATATTACCGGGCTTATATAATATTTCCCCTCCGAGACGGAGATAATACAATCAAGAATATCTTTAACAGCACATTCCTTTAGAATATAACCTTTAACACCTAGATCTATTGCTTTATTAAAGAGTTCTTCTTCATTATACATCGTTAAGAATATTATGTCGATAGAAGGTTGGTCGGACTTCACTTTTTTTGCTACATCGAATCCGTTCATTCCCGGCATATTAATATCTAAGATGGCTATATCAGGGACATTTTTTTTAATTAGTTCAATGGCTTGAATTCCATCATCCGCTTCGCCGCAAATAGAAAATTGAGGGATTGTCGAAATCAAATCGACTAACCCCTTCCGAAACAGAGGATGGTCATCAGCGATAATTAGTTTAGTTACGTTTTTCATTTTCTTTAATCGGAATTGTTGCTACTAATTTTGTTCCTCCTCCGGTTTTCGAATTGATTGCAACCTGACCATTTAGATACCTAACCCGTTCGTTCAAACTTCTCAACCCAAAACCTTCATATGATGAGTTATCTATTAATGAATTCTTCTGATCAATACCCTTTCCATCATCTTGGATAATTATGGTAATAGATTCCTTCTCTTTCAAAATTGAAATCGAAGCTTGTTTAGCATCTGCATGTTTAACAATGTTGTTAATTCCTTCTTGTACAATCCGGTAAATATTAACTTCGGTTTCTATGTTAAAAATATTATCAATTTCGTCAAACGTCGTAGCAAATAAAATTGATGATGTACCTTCAACTTTTCGGATCATTGCTTGTAAAGTTTTGGTCAATCCAATTTTATCTAAAAGATTCGGGTGCAGATGTTGAACAATGTTTCTGATTTCTTTTATTGATTCCGAAGCTGTCTCATTAATTGTATTCAATTGTTCTTTTATCTTTTCGGGATTGTCCCCCATCAAACCAATTTGTGCTCTATTAGTAATGATCAATAAATTTTGTCCTATCCCATCATGTAATTCCGAAGCGATCCTTTTCTTTTCCCCTTCTTGAAACTCAATCAATTGTTTTGAAAATTTCTGTTGTAATGTTGTTTGACGTTTTAACTGATCGATTTTAATTTTATAAATATAAGTTACCATTGACAAAATACTTATCAATAGTAAGGTTCTAAACCACCACGTTTTCCAGAATGGCGGGGTGATAGTTATTCCAATAGTTATTCCCTTTTGATTCCAAATCCCATTACTGTTTGAGGCACGTAAAGAAAAGAGATAATATCCAGCATCAAGATGGGTGTATGCTGCATAACGTCTAGTGCCTGAATAGACCCAACCTTTATCGAAACCTTGCAGCATGTACGAATATTGATTATTCTCAGGCTCTGTAAAATCGAGCGAAGCAAATTCAAATGAAAAATAATTATCATTATATGTCAGTTGAATTTGATCACCATCTGAAAAGCAATTAAAGTACTTAGGGCTTTTATCAAATATCTTGAAATCAGTCACCACAATTTTAGGAACAAATTTATTTTCGATGAGACTATCGGGATAAAACGAAGTCAATCCGCTTATTGTACCGAAATAAAACTTGCCGGAACTGCTTCTGCAAAAAGCACCGGTGTTAAATTCATTATTTGGTAAACCATCCCTCGTATTGTAATTCTTAAATGATTTTTCCTTAGGCGAGAATCTAGAAATTCCTTTATTTGTACTTAACCACAAATTATTTTTTGTATCCCGTAAAATTCCATAAACTACATTATTCGGTAATCCGTCGATTTCTGAATAATTGGCAAACTTTTGAGTTGAATGATCAAATCGAATTAAACCGCCGCCATGCGAGGCAATCCAATACACATTGTTTTTATCTTCGAGTAAAAAATAGACTGCATTTGCTTGAATACCTTCTTTATCACCAGGATTGTGGGTATAGGACGTAAATTTTCCAGTCAATTTATCGAACTTATTTAATCCATTAGATGTACAAACCCATAAAATCCCTTTACTATCTTCCGTTATATAAAAAACAACATCGTCACTGATGGAGGATTTATCTTTCAAATCATGCAAGAAAACCTTTGATTCTTGATTTGTTGGATTGTAACGAATCACTCCACTTCCCCAAGTTCCTAACCACAAAAATCCATCATTATCTGGATAAACATATTTTATAAGATTAAAAGGAATACTCTTCTTTTTTGATGAATATTGAAATCTGGTAACTTTATTTTGAGCGTAGTTGATTTGGTTGAGACCATCTTGTGTTCCTACCCATATATCTCCGGCTTTATCTTCATTAATACTCCAGATACGATTGTTGGAAATGGAATTTAAATCCGTTTTTGAATATAAATATTTCTCGATCGTCCTATTATTTTTGTCGAGGACATTAAGTCCGTTGTTCGTTCCTACCCAAATATTTCCCTTAGAATCTTCATAGATTGGCCAGATGTTTGAGTCAGTTAGACCGATATTTTTTCTAGTGTCCGCATAAATATTTTCAAAATTAATTTTATCCTTTTTTAATTTGGTTAATCCTGTGGAATGAGTACCAACCCATACAATTTCGTTATCGTCAATCAAAAGAGAAGTAACATTATTTTCCTTTAAGGTGGTTGTTTGGTTTGAATAAGATTCATATTTGCCGACTTGTTTATTTAAACAGATCAGTCCGTTTGTTTCAGTGCCAATCCATAAATTATCATCTTTGTCCCAAGCTATCGTTTGAACATTTGCTTTTGATGTTACACCTTCTACGTTACCACGTATACTAACCCGATTAACACCGTTCGACTTAAAATCAATATAATTCAATCCGGCTCCGGTACCAATATAAATATCTCCGTTCTTCGCCTCTTTAATGATGTTTACAAAATCATTACTGAGAGAATTTTTGTCATTCGTCTTATTTTTAAAGTGAAGAAATTTTTGACTGGTGATATCTAAACAATCCAACCCTCCGCCAAACGTTCCGATCCATAATCTCCCTTTTCTATCCTTCAGCAGACCCATAATATTATTACTACTTATACTGTTATTATCTTTTGGATCGTTAAGGTAAGTTTTTATTTTTCCTGTTAACGGATTAAATTCACTAAGTCCGGCTAGGTGAGTGCCTATCCAAATATTTCCAAATGAGTCTTCTGCAAGTGATAAAATTGATTTCCCATGGAGTTGAGGGGCTTCCCCACTTTTGGCAAAGTAGTGAAAGAATTTTCCGGTTCTAGGATCATACCTATTCAAACCATCGAGCGTTCCTATCCAAAGAAATCCCTTTTTATCTTCCAATAAACAAGTTATCATGTTATCGGAAATAGAATTGGCATCATTCGGATTATTCTTAAAGACTCTGAAATTATATCCGTCGTAACGATTTAATCCATCTTGAGTTCCAATCCATAAAAATCCGGTTTTATCTTGCAAGATGCAGCGAACATTCGATTGTGATAATCCCGCCTCCAGCGAAAGATGAGTTACTTTCACGAGTGAATTTTGTCCAATCATTAAGAATTGGAGAAGAAACAGAAAGAGGATTAAATAATATCTTCTCATCGATTTACAATTATCAAATTGAATCTTCCGTGTTTTTAATTTGCGAAATAAAATTAATTAAAACAGCGTTAAGTAAAAAACATCAACTAGTGTTATAGTTGTAACAAATTATTTTTGTTGAAGACTTTCCTAACACACTTTTTGCAAAAGAATATTTATAATGATAATTTTGGTTATCAATATTGGAGATTAAATGCATCTAATTCTTTTTGGAGCCCCCGGTGTCGGAAAAGGAACTCAAGCCAAAATCTTGAGCCAAAAATTTTCTATTCCTCATATTTCTACGGGCGATATCTTGCGTGAAGCGGCAAAAACCGGTTCCGAAGTTGGTCTTGAAGCCAAAAAAATTATGAATTCAGGACAGTTGGTACCCGACGATATAATGATTGAAATTATTAAGGAAACTCTACGTCAAGAACGATGTATTAATGGTTTTATCCTCGACGGATATCCAAGAACTACAGCTCAAGCAGAATCTTTAAACCGGCTTTTCGTAAAAATGAACATTTCAGACTTTGCACTGATATGCATTGAAGCAAACGACGACGAAATTGTTAAAAGATTAACAACTAGACGAGCTTGCAAAAGTTGCGGCAATATTTTTTCACTATCGGAAATTGAAAACACAAATCAATGTCCCGTGTGTAATGCAGAGAATTCTTTTTATCAGAGAAAAGATGATTCGGAAGAAGTGATCCGTACAAGATTGGAGGTTTTTAAATCAGCCACAAAACCGGTAAAGAATCTTTATAAGCATGAGAATAAACTTATTGAGATTAACGGGCTAAAGTCAATCGAAGAAGTGTCAAACGATATTATATCCGGTCTAGAAAATATTTTTTCTAAAAAATTATCTTGAATTATCGTCTAACTTCTTTCAAAAAACCATTTTCTAATTTTACCACTCTGGCAGTTGATTTATTCAATAGATCATAGTTGTGAGTAGCAACTAATACAGCTGTCCCCCTATTATTAATTTTCTTCAATAACTCCAATATTTCCAAAGAAGTTTCCGGATCCAAATTGCCGGTAGGTTCATCTGCCACAACGAGTAATGGTTCATTAATGATTGCACGCGCTATTGCGATTCGTTGCTTTTCCCCTCCGGATAATTCCCTAGGAAAACTTTTAACTTTATGCGATAGTCCAACTTCACTTAAAACATGAGAAATTTGTTTTTTTATTTTTTTTGCCGGAGTGTTTACGGTTTCAAGAACAAAAGCAAGATTTTCATAAATCGTTCGGTCATCAATCAATTTAAAGTCCTGGAATATGATCCCGATCTTCCTTCTGCATAGTGGAAATAACGAAGGTTTAATTGTAGTTGTAGAATATGAGTCAAAAATCATTTCACCGGATTTAGGTAAAAGATTAAAATAGATCATTTGTAATAACGTACTTTTGCCGGAACCGCTTTTGCCGATCAAAAAAACAAACTCACCACTTTTTATTTGGAAGGTTACTGAACGGAGTATTTCTTCTCTGTCATAACTAAAACCTACATCACTAAATTCAAGCATATTAATTAGCCTTCTTTAAAACAAATTGAATTCTTTTGGATTCCGGTTTACCTTTTCTGAAACCAAAAGCTTCCAGACAATCAACAATATAAAAATCACTTTTTTCTATTTGTTTCAAATAAAAATCAAACGGGAATATTTTTTGTTTATGAATTTCTTTTTCATCTACATTATCTTTTCTGTAGAATGTAAATTCATTACGATGAACCCCTTTCCTTTGGTCGAACACACTTACGTGTTCAATCTTTTGATCCTCATAGTTGTATTTTTTCATTTTCCCATTAATATGCGGTATACTGTTTTTTTCTAGGCTTACATCGAAAGTAAATATTCCACCTTTGATTGTTATTGTGGAAATTCCAGACAATAGTTTTTTAAAGCTTTTTTGAGATGTTAAATAATTTACGGTGTCAAAAGCAGCTAAAACAAAATTAAAATGATTTTTCTTAAAAGGAAGTGCGTTCATGTCACAGCATATTCTTTTCATGTTAACATTGCAATTATTTAATAACCCAGGTGATTTATCCGATAAAATATAATCGGGAAACTTTCGACTCAATACTTTACCTAATTTCCCGTTCCCCCCTCCAATTTCTAAAACAGCATTAACTGGGATATTATATTTTTTAGTAATATCAATTATGTACTTTGCCCACAAGGAGTAATCAATATTTTTCATCAAGGTATTATAAAATGCGGCGAGCGAAGAATAATTCTTTTTAATTACTAGTGACATACTTCATCCGGTTCTCACTAATCTGGATTGCTAATTTTGTAGCATGAATAATACTCGAAGGATCAGCGATTCCCTTTCCGGCAATATCAAATGCGGTTCCATGGTCAGGAGATGTTCTAACAATTGGTAATCCGGCAGTAAAATTTACTCCATCGGAAAAACTGAGCATTTTAAATGGAATTAATACTTGATCGTGGTAGGCGCCAACAACTGCATCGAATTGCTTATATAAGTGCATACCGAAAAATGCATCTGCCGGGAATGGACCTTGAAGGTATTCTTTATAATCGTTAATCAAAGGAGAAACAATATTGTTTTCTTCATCGCCCAAAAGACCGTTTTCTCCCGCATGAGGATTCAATCCTAAAACAGCAATTCGTGGATTCGCAATCTTAAAATCTCGTTTCAAGGTAGTTAATATTATATCAATTTTTTTTCTGATAAGACTTCTATCCAAAGAAAACGAAACACTTTTCAAAGGGATATGAATTGTTAAAAGTGCGGCTTTAATTTTTGCTGAATGAAAAAACATAACAACATTTTCTGTTTTCGTCCATGAAGCAAACAATTCGGTATGTCCGGGAAATTCAACTCCTGCCTTTTTGAATGCTTCCTTCGAAATTGGAGCTGTTATTATGCAGTCTGCTAAGTTGTTTTGAACTGCAAAGTATGACCGTTGCAGCGATTCATAAGCTATCTCCCCTGAAGTCTTAGTGGGTTTCCCAAATACTGTTTTATTATTCCCCAAATTGATGATTGAAACAACATTCTTATTATTTGAACTTAGTTCTATTTTTTTTACTACTTCGTAGTCAAAATCCAACTTGAGAAGATTTAATCCTTCTTTAAAAATATTTTTTGGAACAGCAAAAAAGAGTTTGTGTTTATTCTTTTTGTGGAAGTGAGCAAGGGTTTTGATAACAATCTCAGTACCGATTCCGTTGCAATCTCCACACGTAAAAAAAAGTTTCATTTTTCTTTTACCAATTGATAACTACCGTTCCCAAGATTATCTCGAAAATAATATGGTTTACTTCTTCCTTTGTAAAACCATATTTCTAAATTTTTCCCGTCGGCTCCTGAAGATCTTTCAATATGCGTGGGAGGACCTAATTTAATGTAGATCTGTCCACGATCAGACATTATCCCATCTGGAGTGGCAAAATTAGAAAAAGTTTTTTGCGAGTAATCAACACGAAAATAATACTCCGCCATTAAATCATTATAAGTTGTGTTTGGTGAAGGATCGTATTTCTGCCAATATTTATTGAATGCATTGTATCCAAGTTTATTTCCCAATTCCTTCAACGAATCAACTAAATTTTTTGATTCAATAATTCCTAAAGCCTTGAGGGAAACTTCGTAGTTTAAAAGTGAATAAGGTTTGTCCCACCATCTTACTTCATAGGTGGTTTTGTCTTTTCCACTTCCCTGTAAAGTATATTTTCCCTCAGGAAGTTTCAAGGAAATATCTTTAAAGAAAAAGCTTTTTGTTGAGGAGTTTGAATCATGCGATAAATAAATTCCTCCTGAATCTTCTTTAAGAATATAGTTACCGTGCAGTGTCGAATTTGAACTAAAGGTTAATGTGTCGAAGGATGATTGAAATCTAACACAAAGTGAATCATTCACCTGTTCTTTTTTTGCTGAGCTATATATGAGAGAATACGCTGTATTTGAAAAAGGTATAGTTTTTCTTCTATTCGCTAGATAATATTTTTCTCCATCGACCGTGAAAACAATATAATTTTTCGGCAAGTCTTCAGTAAGATTAAGTGAAATTTTGGGGAAAGCGAAATCCTTGTTTGCCGAAATATCCGTTAACGTTAGTTCAGCAAAATATTTTCGATTCTCAAGGTTTATATTTAGTAAGCCTTGAATCGACTTATTTTTATCAATGGTTTCCTCAAAAGTGGAGACCGAGATAAATTTATCGTCATTTGTCCGCACGATAGCACCCGTTGTGGAATCTTGCAGTTCCAAAGTTACTCGTATACTTGAAGTATACCGATCGCCATCTTTGGTAAAAAATATTTTGTCGTGATTTATTCGATACACAAATTGGAATAAACCGTTACTGGAATCAAGCTTGGAATAATAGTATTCGTATAGCAACGGCTGTTCAAATTCAAATTTCTGGGCTAGAAGCGGAATAGAAATTATCGAAAGTAAAAATATCTTTATTATTTTATTCATATGTTATAAGAGAGAAAAGAATACAAAGTATTGACCCTTTCGATAAACCATATTGGGTAAGTCGACTAACTGTTCATGTTCAACAAGAATTCTTTATTGTTTTTAGTCCCTCTCATTTTTGCTGTCATGAATTCTATTGCTTCAATAGGATTAAAATCACTCAATATTTTTCTCAAAATCCAAATACGTGCTAAATCGTCTTCCTTGATCAACAGATCCTCACGTCTTGTAGAAGAACGGTTAACATCAATTGCCGGGAATATTCTTCTATCGCTTAAGTCTCTATTGAGCACAACTTCCATATTTCCAGTACCTTTGAATTCTTCAAAAATAACGTCATCCATTCTGCTGCCGGTATCGATCAAAGCAGTGGCAATAATGGTTAAACTTCCGCCATCTTCCGTATTACGTGCGGCTCCGAAAAATCTTTTTGGTTTGTGAAGAGCATTAGAGTCAACACCGCCGGAAAGAATTCTACCAGAATGAGGTACAACAATATTGTTCGCACGAGCAAGACGAGTAATACTATCTAAAAGAATTACTACATCTTCATTTGCCTCAACTAATCTTTTTGCCTTTTCAATCACCATATCAGCGACTTGAATATGGCGGTCAGCCGGTTCATCAAATGTTGAACTTATAACTTCGGCTTTAACACTCCGTTCCATGTCGGTAACTTCTTCAGGGCGCTCATCTATTAATAAAATAATTAATTTTACTTCAGGATGATTTCTGGTAATCGAGTTTGCGATTTTTTGGAGTAGAATTGTTTTACCGGATTTAGGCGGGGAAACAATTAATCCTCTTTGTCCTTTACCGATTGGTGCAAGTAGGTCTAATATTCTCATTGAATATTCACCTGGCGCCGATTCCAAAACGAGTTTTTTAGTTGGATAAACAGGAATCAAGTTGTCAAATAATGTTCGGTCTCTAATGCCGTCGGGACTAAGTCCATTAACTGCTTCAACACGAAGTAGTGCAAAGAAACGTTCTCCTTCTTTCGGAGGACGAACTTGTCCGCTGACAAAATCGCCTGTACGAAGCATAAATTTTTTAATTTGCGAAGGAGACACATAAATATCGTCCGGCGAAGGGAGATAGTTATAGTCTGCTGAACGGAGAAATCCATATCCATCTGGTAATACTTCTAACACACCTTTGGAAAAAGTTAATCCATCTTTTCCGGTTTGTGCTTCTAATATTTTAAAGATTAATTCTTGTTTACGAAGATCGCTATAACCTTGAACACCAAGTTCTTTGGCTATATCATTTAATTCCACGATCTTTTTGGATTTCAGTTCAGAAATATCCATTGGCATAATTTGACCCTTATTTATTTTTTTTGTTCTAAAATTTGGAAATATCTTATTGTATTAATTAAGAACCAGTGATTTAATCGATTGGCTTAAGAGGTTGATTCAAAATTGCACATATTTTTTCTCTTTGTCAAGTCTTTTCTTTGATTATTCCCTTTTTTATTTCGCCTAGTAAATACATGCTTCCCAGAACAACAAGACATTCATCTGAATTTACTTTCTTCTTGAAATCTTGGAAGAAGTCTGTTGGATTTTCTACCGATGTAGCATTGAGGTTATGTTTATCTGCAACAAGAAGAAGATTTTCTTTTCTTTCAGCTCGGTTAAACGGAAGATCGGTAAAATGGAATTCATCAAAAGCTGACTTCAATTTTAAAAGCATGTCTTCAATTTCTTTATCTTTCATCACCCCGAATAAAAGATGAGTTTTCTTGTACCTCTGTTTTTCTTTTCTAAACTCGGAAAGAAAACTTTCGATACCTTCCGGATTATGAGCTGAATCAAAAATGATTCTTGGGTTTTGCGAAACTATTTCGTGTCGCCCCTGAATTTTGGTGTTTTCAACTACATGCTTCAAGCCGTTTTCAAATACATGTAAATCTTCCAGCCCGATCGTTTTATTTACCACCAGTGTAGCCAATGCTGCGTTATATTTCTGATAATAACCATGAAGGGGTGAATCCAACCTATCGATATCAAGTTCTTCCGTATAAAGTTCCAGGTAAGTATCTCGTTCAATTATATAATCTTCAAGCTCAAAAAGTTCACAATCAATTTCTTCACACTTTTGTTGAATGATTTCATCCGCTTTTGCAGGTAGTAAACCAAGGAAGACTTTTGCTTTCGGTTTGATAATAGCGGCTTTCTCAGCAGTTATTTCCTCGATCGTATCTCCCAAATATTGGGTATGTTCAAGACTAATTGACGTCAACACAACAGCAAGAGGTTTCATCACGTTGGTCGCATCGAGTCTTCCGCCTAAACCAGTTTCAATAACGGCATACTTTACTTTTTTTTCAGCAAAGTAGGTGAAAGCAAGTGCCGTTGTAACTTCAAAAAACGTTAGTTTATTTTCATTAATAAACTGTTCGTGCTGGTTATAAAATGAAGCGATAAATTCATCTTCTATTTCACTTCCGTTGATCCTAATCCGTTCATTAAATTTTACAAAGTGGGGAGAAGTATAAAGTCCGGTTTTGTGTCCTGCAGTTTGTAAAATGCTTGCGATAAAAGAAGCGGTACTTCCCTTTCCGTTTGAACCTGCAATATGAAAACATTTTAAGTTATTTTGGGGATTGCCGAGTATTTGAAGAAACTTTTTGATATTCTCTAATCCAAGTTTCATTCCGAACATTTGGAGCGAATAAAGTTTTTCTAATGTTTGATCGATATTCATATTAGAGGATGTACGAGCCGGTTAAGTTTTTAATTGAAGTTATTTTCATTTTTTCACAGTACAAAATTAAATCATTGATCATCGTTTCGGAAATATTCGGATGAACAAAATTCACAGTTCCCAACTGAAAAGCTGAAGCGCCAGCTATCATAAATTCAACCGCATCTTTCCATGAAAAAATTCCTCCGATTCCGATTATTGGGATATCTACGTTTCGTTTAATTTCCAAAACTTTTGCAAGTGCTACCGGTTTTATTGCCGGACCAGAAAGTCCACCGGTAATATTCTTTATTTTAGGCTTTCTCGTGTTGATGTCAAATGAAGTTCCTACTAAAGTATTAATTGCAGAAACTGCATCAGCACCTGCTTCCTTTGCGGCTAAAGCAAATTCAAAAATCCGGGAGACATTTGGAGACAGTTTTATAAATACCGGCTTTGTGGAAACTTTTTTTACTTCTTCCGTAATTCTCGCAACAGCTTTTTTGTCATTGCCGAATTCAAGTCCTCCTTCTTTTACATTGGGACACGAAACATTTATTTCAAATGCCGAGATCGTTTTTTCGGTTGTAAGTAATTTTGTGCATTCAACATATTCTTCAACAGAACTTGCGGCAATGTTGCAGATTATTGCAGTATCAAATTTTTGTAAGAACGGAATTTTTGTTTTGAGGAATTCTTCCACACCAACGTTTGCTAATCCGATTGCGTTCAACATTCCTGAAGGTGTTTCAACTACCCGCTGCGGAGAATTTCCTTTTCTCGGTTTTAAACTTAACGATTTTGTTACAATTCCCCCTATTTTATTAAGATCGACAAATTCTGCTATTTCATTTCCATATCCTACCGTACCGGATGCTAGTAGGATTGGATTCCGTAGTTTTAATGGACCAACCGATACCGATAAATCTATTTTACTCATTGAAGCACAACATCTTTTACGTTAAAAACAGGACCATCTTTACAGACTAATAAAAATTTATTTTCATCTTCTGCGGATTGCACTGGACAACCTTGACAAATTCCAAAGCCACATGCCATTGATGATTCGGTTGAGATCTCTCCATCAAAATTATTTTCGACACAAAATGTTTGAAGCGCTTTTAGCATTGCGTTGGGTCCGCAACCAAATATTTTGAAATTGGCATTTTTAATTTCATCAATTTTTGATGTAAGGAGTTGGACAACATTTCCGTTAAAGCCGAAACTTCCATCGTCTGTTGCTGTAGAAACATTCTGCATTTCATAGGTGATGCAATCATTTTTAGTTCTTCCGCCGGAAAAACATAAAATCTCTTTTCTACTTTTAACCAATTCTTTGACCAAGAATGGAAACGGGGCTGCGCCGATTCCACCGGCAACAATAATAGCTTTATCATATTCATCATTAAGAGAAAAACCATTTCCCAAAGGACCCATCACATCAAGAATTTCACCACGCTGTTTGTTTTGAAGAATATGAGTTCCGCCACCGATGGTTGTAAACATGATGCTAAAAAAATTGTTCTCTATATTACAAATACTGAAAGGACGGCGAAGTAGAGGAAAATTTGTATCCGAAACTTTGATATTTACAAATTGTCCCGGTTTTGCTTGATTTGCGATCTTTTCAGAAAGTAATTTTAAGAGAAAAACATTTGTTCCGATTTGAGTAACAGAATCAACCGTTGCATTCTCAAGAAACAAGAGATATCCTTTTCGTGGTATTAATAATCATTAATTTTTGAGCTTTTAGATGGGTAACGCCAACTTATTAACCTTTCTGTCTAAATAAAATTTGACAAATCGGATATGTTATTCTGAACAACCCAAATTTAAAGAGAAATTCATTCCCTGCAAAATGCTTATTTCAAAACCACCAACTTTTTTGTTTGCACAAAATCACCGGCTCGTAACTGATAAAAGTAAACTCCGGAGGTCAATTCGTAATTCTTAATTCCTAATTCGCAATTATGTCTTCCCGCGTGTTGGAATTCATTCACGAGAGTTTTTATTTCATTTCCCAAAACATCAAACACTTTTAGTGTAACGTAATTACTTTGCGAGAGGTGGTAACTTATTGTCGTTGTTGGATTAAATGGATTTGGGTAATTCTGGTAAAGAGTTAAACTTTCGGGTGTTATCGACTTTTCGCCTTTATCTACGGGAAGCAAAATATCATATTGTGCGTCATCAACATAAATGATGCTGCTCTTTGTTCCGTTAGGAGTTTGCTTGATCACAATACTGTTAAAATATTTTTGTCCCGAACCACCAATTGATAATCTTGGAATACGTTTTAATAGCCAGCCAGACCAATTAATCGTGTCAACCATTACTTCAAAATTTGAGTTACTCTCATCATTAAACCAGTATTCCAAAATATTATCGCTTAGATCTCCTTTCACCCACAAGCCGAATTCTGATGTATTCTCCGAACCAATCGATGGTTTTGCTGTACTATAAAATTGACAAACCCCTCCACTCGATTGAGTAAATACATAAGCCAATCTTCCCGACTTCAAACCGCTATATTTGTAGCTGAAGGTAACATTAAATGTTGATTTTGCTGAATCGATTCCAACTGAACATGGATTTAATCCGGCATTTTTCCACTGTCCGATAACTTCAAAACTATCGATAATTGTTCCAGATAAATATTTTTCAGAAACCGTTTTAAACCAAATTGTATCTTTTACACCCGTCGGAATTCCTTCGGAATCTTTCAATGACTCACCAATAACCAGTTTATATTCACTGTTTATTTCCAAACTACTTTGCGGTTGGAATGAAATTACTCCAATACCATTTTCTACCGTGGATAATGTTGAGACCGGTAATAACATATTCTGCGGTGAGTAGAGAGAAATATTTGCCCCTACCGATGAACTTAAAATTGGAGCATCAAATTTTATCCTTCCGAATAACGACGTGCTTATTCCCTCTTGGTTATCAATAGGGTAACTGCTTAAAAGATTTAATCTGTTTCTGTTTTTCGTTAAAAACGAAAAACTATAAGGTTGTGTTATCGAAACATTCGAAACACTTTTTGCTCCGGTTGATAAATTCACGGTATAGAATGTCGATTTTTCAAAACTGACCGTCGGTGAAAAAACTAATGTCATATTCAGATTTTCCCAACTCAATGTTCCTTCTATGGTAGGTTCAATTGAAAAAGCATTCGCAGTTGCAGTTGTAGACATCGGTTTATTGAAATTGATTTTTACTTTTGAGGTTGTAGAAACGCTGTCACCAAAATTAACATCCGGTATGTGCGATAAAACAGACGGAGCTATGGTTGAATCGTAGAGCATCAGTTTGTCTGAAAAAACTGTTTGATTTGCAACCACAACAACTGTGGCGGAATCTTTCGCGTAATCAGGTGATTCAAAATATAATTTGTAAGTTCCCGCGGCAACACTGTCGAACATGTAAAAACCGTTGTTTAGATTATCGCCTGGATAAACTCTGTCACCTGGTTGAAGTGTTACTTTGAGGAAATTAACTGGAACCTTTGTATCTCCTTTAGAAGAAATTGCGTAGTAACTCACTGTTTTATTTATATCCCTTGCTAGGCCCGCAATTATTCCCGTTGAGAAACCCGGTTGGTTAAAATATTTTAGGAAACCTCTTGCAATTGCCCATGCTTCATGTTTTTTGTATGAGGCATTCATCAATCGCCACGATTCAGGAATGTAATCGTGAAATGAACCTTCGGATAAAGTACCTGGAACATTTAAATTTTTGAAGACACCAAGATAAGGTTGGCCGGTGCCATAAAAATCAAAATCACCACGGCTATATTTTGCCGTTGTTCTATTCGCTTTATAAATTTCATCCACAACATAATTAGCCATGGTTAACGAACCCGGATAAGTCGGTGTGTAATCTTTTCCTTGAAAGAGTAAAAGTGTATAATTGGATTGACCATTAAATCCGTTACTATGAATTGAGTGGAAATAATCAACATTTTTTGCGTTACAATCAGCAACAATTTGATTAAGTGGTAGATCGTCAGCAGAGGTGTTTGCAACTCGAGAGATATAAACAGTAGCATTGAGTTTTTGCAGAATACTTCGAAGTGCGATACCTTTATCTAAATTACCTTCAGATTCCCAAAAACCGGTTGCCGATATAAATCTGTCATCGGAATCATGACCTCCATGACCCGGATTAATATAAATTTTTGTACCTGATAAATCTTGTCCTAAAAGTGAACGCGTAAGGAGGAAGAGTAGAATAAGTTTTTTCATTTCCATCAGCCTAATAATTTTTTTCTAAAGAAAGATAAACGATTTTCCCATCGGCGGTATGACAAACCAGGGCGTTCATCGATGGAGACCACTCGGGGAATTGTTCATGTATTTCTTTGCTATCGGTAAGTTTAATTTTTTCACTTCCATCAGAAGAGACCACAAATATTTCTGAAGAAATGATTTTCACACCATCATCTTTGTCATCCATATAAGCTATCCACTTACCATCCGGCGACCATTTTGGAGCATTGGCATAGCCAACTTCAAGAAGAATGTTACCTGTTATATCAGTTATATACGTTCCTTTTCCCATAAAAGTGAAAAGAATTTTTGATTTGTCTGGCGATAATGATGACCAAAGATAACTTCCGTCTCCAAACGGATTAAAAATTTTTCTTTCACCGTTGATCAACAAAATCAAATTGTTATCGCTGTAGAACAACATGGTATCTTGCGGAATTACGTTAAGCTGTGTGGTTTGTTTCAGTTTATTATTTACAGTTATATCTGCATCGCTTTTGTAAATGCAGTCTCCGCTTTTTAGAATTTTTGGAGTGGAAAGATTTCTCTTGCGGCTTTCAAGCAGTTCAATTTTGTTTGTACGAAGATTAAGAGATTTAATATCCGAATACTTTTTCCCTTGTAAATATTCATCTGTACGATAAAAGATTTTGTTCCCATCATTAGAAAATTGAAATTCAAAACCAGAACCTTGTTCCGTTGTTATAGTTTTGAATTCGTTGGTGACAAGATTAATTGATTCAATCCCCTGATAATATGATCTAGTAAAAAATATTGTAGAATCATTGGCTGCAAAACGGGGAAAGAAATGTTCTCCCACTTCCGGAATCGTTATTTCTTTCCTTTCTTTAACTTTTATTGATTGTGCTTCTGTTACCAGTTGAATAGAAAGTAGAAAAAGAAAAACAATTATAAAAACATTTTTCATTTAAACTCCGGAGTTAAGAATTTTGATTTTCAATAGCTGTTATTTTATCAAGTCGCTTCTGGTGTCTGCCACCGCCGAACTTCGTAGTAAGCCAAGTTTCCAAAATACCTTTGATAGTTTCCTCACCGAGCGCTTTTGCCCCAAGGACCAGAATGTTCGCGTTGTTATGTTCACGCGCGCTTTTTGCACTGAATTCATTATAACAAGTTGCTGCGCGTATTCCTTTTATTTTATTAGCTGTTATTGCTGATGGAATTCCAGTTGCATCTACAAGAATTCCAAAATCTGCTTCGCCGTTTTTTACTTTTTTTGCTACAGTAAAAGCAAAATCGGGATAATCACAGGATGATTCATCAAACGTTCCAACATCTTGAATTTTGTAACCCTTTTCTACAAGAATTTTTGCCAGCATAGTTTTAACCAAAAGTCCGGTATGATCGCAGCCGAGGACAACAATGTTTTTTATTTCTCTTGTTGAGAAGGTCTGCTGAAAAGGTGTTTCGATTTTATCAGCAGCAACTTTTTTAACAATCGTAATTCCCAAATCTTTTATTTTATCTTTAGCTGATGGAGTAAGAATATCAGCTTCTCCAATGGAGAGAATTTTCCCTTTGCTTTTATAACTTAAAATAACATCCGATTCGGTAATTACTTTTTTCATTTTAAAGATAATCGTTCAACTTATTCAATTTGATGTAATCAACAACTTTTTTAACATCTTGTGCATATTCTCTTTTACATACAAGAAGTGCATCATCGGTATTGATAACAATTACATTATCCAATCCAATTACGGCAGTGAATTTTGATGGTGAATAAATGTAAGAATCAGAAGTCTTATCAGTATAAACTTGTCCAACTAGTGAATTGTCATTTTTATCTTTACCTGAAAGTTGATGTACTTCTTCCCAGCTTCCAACATCACTCCAGGTAAATTTCCCTTTTATTAAAAATACCTTGTTCGACTTTTCCATGATTCCGTAATCGATAGAAACACTCCGTAATTGACCATATTCATCCAACAAAGTTTTCTCAAAAGATAAAGCATCTGACGCTGCGATATTGTTCAAAGCTTTAAAAAGCTCCGGCATTAGAAAAGATATTTCATTTAAAATTGCATCGGCTCTCCAAACAAACATTCCGCTGTTCCAGAGGAAATCACCGCTTTGAACAAAATTTAACGCGGTTTCGTAATTAGGTTTTTCAGCAAAGGTTAAAACTTTACATATATTGGCTTCAACCTCATTCTCATCTATTTGAATGTAACCATACCCCGTTTCAGGCCGTGTCGGTGGAATTCCGATCGTTAATAATCCGCCCGATACATTTGCATAATTTGCTGCAGTATGTAATGAATTTTGAAAAATATCTTTCTCGCGAATGATATGATCTGCCGGCAGGACAATAATAACTGCTTCCGGTTCAATTTTTCTGATTAAAACTGAAGCTAGACCGATTGCTGCAGCGGTATTCCGTCCGAATGGTTCTTCAATAATATTTTGAGAAGGAATTTCAGGGAGCTGATTGCAGATTTCCCCTTTTTGTAATTTGTTCGTAACAATAAAAATGTTTTGCTGATTTACAAGTCCTTGCAGTCTATCAACCGTATTCTGGATCATCGTTCTTTCATCAAATATTTTCAATAACTGTTTAGGTGATTTTTCCCGGCTCCTCGGCCAAAAACGAGATCCAACTCCACCAGCCATAATTACGGCAAACACTTTCATTAACTATTCCTCATTTTTAAAGTTTGTAATTTTTTCCCAAAGTCTTCAGCTTTGTTTAAGTAGTAAGTAATATCGATATCTTTATTCCTAACCAGAGCTACGATGACTATCAAGCAAGCACGCATAGCTTCAATTATCTCTCGTTCAGGTTTCAATTCCTTGAATTGGAGCATCCGAAATGCCTTCGCTAAGATTTTGTGCATTTCGGTAGTTATTTCAGTCCCGAATTTTTCTGATAACGAAGCGTTAACTTTCATAACTGATTCATACTGCCCGAGCTCTATTGCTTTAACTTCCCCGTTCCCAAGATTTTTTAATACCGTTTCGATTTCCTTTACCGGTTTAAGAATGGTAGCTTCAAAATTTTGAAAGAAAAGATGACCATCGTTTGCGTCTTCTTCGAAAATATAATTCTCTTTTATTTTATCAGTTTTTATTCTTTCCGAAAGTGAACTTTTTCTTTCTGTCATATCGATAGTAAAGGCTTCATCTTTCTTTTCGACAATCACACTGCTCTGATCAAACTCTTCTAACTTCTTAATAATTTCTTTGTAAGAACTCGGATTCAATGCATCAAGGACTAAATTGAGATCTTTAACAACAAGTTGTGTATGTTCTTTAAATTTCTCGGAAAGTTTAAGAAAATCAATTTTGTTCATTTTCAGAAAATTATAAATCTCTTGAAGTTTGATCGCCAATTTTGCAAACTGGGTGATCTTCTTCATTGATGCAATCATATTTTCTAAATCGCTTGAATTGAGAATAGTTTCCTTTAGAAGTCCAAGCACTTCAATCTTCTCGCTGCTCAACCGCAAATTATTTGCCGCAACGCTGATCGTTTGAATAATATATTGTTTCTTCAATTCCATTAATTAAGATACACTCTTGGAACGCGTTTAGAAATATTGCAAGTAATTTCGTAAGGGATTGTGTTTAAGATCTTGCTCCAATCCCATCCGTCAATTTTATGATGTTTACTTTCTCCAAGCAGAATTACTTTTTCTCCAATTTTAATTTTCGCTTCGCCAACATCGAACATGATTCTATCCATTGTAACACTCCCAACTTGTGGGAAAACTTTATCTTTAATAATACAAAATATTTTGTTTGATAAATTACGATTTAAACCATCAGCGTAACCTATTGAAACTGAAATGATTTGCGATCTTTTCTTAAGGAGATACTTCCTTCCATAACTCACTGATTCACCCTTTTCATACCATCTGCAAGAAGCAACTTCAGAGATTAAAGACATCACCGGTTCTAATTTTAGTGCAGATTTTATTTCAGAAGAAGGAGGATAACCGTATAACGATATTCCCGGACGAACCATATCTAAATATGATTCCGGCATGGTTAGTATTGCTCCACTATTAGCGATATGTGCGTTGTTTGGATTAATATTTTTCGTTTTAAGTCCAGAAAGAACGGCATTGAAACGTTTTAATTGAAGTTTAGCGAATGTTTTATCTTTTTCATCGGAGGTCGCAAAGTGGGAATATACTCCATCCAAAATAAACTTTTCGTTTTTAGCGATTTTCTCGATAAAAGGAAAAGCGTCTTTGAGAGGAATTCCAAGTCGTCCCATCCCCGTATCAATTTTAATATGAATTTTAAATGCTTTTCTTTTAGCTAATCGATTCCCTACCTCAAGTTTATCTTCAAGTAACTGAACGTGTTCAATGGAAAAAACTGTTGGAATCAAATCATACTTAATAATTGCATCAACATTATATGGGTTTGGCGGTTCAAATATCAAGATCGGTTGCTTGATTTTTAACTTTCTTAATGCAATTCCTTCTTCAGCAAGCGCTACACCATAGTATTCCGGTTTTTCATTTAAAGAATTTAGTGCAGAAACCACTTCTTCATATCCGTGTCCGTATGCATCTGCTTTAACCACAGCAAGGACTTTAGTTTTTGTCTTTTTTCTTATTGCTAAATAATTCGTTTTTAAATTGGCAAGATTTATTTCAGCTATTGTCGGACGCATCAACTCATAATGTTTATTTTTTCCTTCTAAAATATAGTTTTTCTACAAAAGAGAAACAAAGGAAAGAATGGACTTAAATCACTTAAACCAAGAATTTGTAAAGATGATTCTGCCAAGGTGGAGGAAAGCTAATTTTCAAATTAAAAATAAGAAATTTTTTATATCGAATATCACAATTAGCTATTTACCGAAATCTTTCAATTTAATGCTAAAGTTAGGTAAAGTAAATCGTAGTTTTCAAATAGAAGATTAATGACAGGAAAAAAGTGTGCGGAAGAGGGGACTTGAACCCCTACGCCCTAACGGGCACTACCCCCTCAAAGTAGCGTGTATACCAATTTCACCACTTCCGCAGAAAAAGGAGCACAAAATTACGTTCTTCTTCGAAGATATGCAAGAAATTGAACGAATTTTTTATTCAGGAATCGGTCTTCTTCTTCCGCGCAAAAGAATTTCCTGTACTTCATCTCGGAATCTTCTCTCAAAAGCTAAAAACTGGGCTACTTGCTTTGGAGAAAGAATTTTCTGGATTGAATTTAAAAACTCCAGTTTATTATTCTGTAATTTCTTTTCGATAGAAACAAATTCATCAATGAGTTTTTCCCATTCCGCGTCACTGGTTTTGTCGTCTGTCGCAACAGTTTTTTCTCCAATGAAATGGGAAAGACTGTCAATTTTATCATTTAATTTTTTTCCGCGCTCACGGAATTCATTTCTTTTGGCGAAAAACTTGACGCTCACCTCTTCATCCATATTGAGAGTTTCAATAATCTTTATCTTTTCCAATTGGTCAATTTTTTCGCGTGCCTTCCCTTTTCTGTCTCCCATGTGGTGAGGTTGAGCAAATATCTCGCTTGAAATAATAAAAGCGAAAAAGAGCAATAAGATTAAATAGATTTTCATATCACACCTATAATATTTTTACATCTTGAAGTTGTGAATAAATATTTTCAAGTTCTTCATCATTTAATTGAGTGAGAACTTTATCGTAGTCGGTATCATTTTTTATCAGATTATAACTGCTGCCAGAGCCGTTTGCCGATATAGATTGAGTAATCGAATTATCAATTTCGGTTTGAAGATTTGTGTCATCTACCACAGTATCGGAAAACTGATCAGCCGAAGCGATATACGAATCTTCCGAATAAGAAGAAATTTGCGTCTGTGTTCCATTATTCTGAAAGACCATTTCGGTCTTTGGGATGTTTCTGAACGAAACAAACACAATAACAATAGTTGTAACTGCCAACGTAGCGCTGTAGACTAATTTCCCAAAAGAAAATTGATATCTTCGCCTCTCTTGTTTCTCATAAAATTTAGGAAGAATGGTTGATAAATAATTTTGATCAACATCAACGGAGTTAAGTAAAGAGAGTTCTTTTGAAATTTTGTTAAGTTGATTTAGCTCTCCAGAATTTTTGGAATCTTCACCGCGATTTTCAACCTCAATTCCTTGTAGAGGAAAAGTTTTGTCAAATCTTTCGAATGTTTGCTTATCCATTTTTGTTGTCCATCAGTTTAATTACTTTTTCAAACGCATGAAAATAATTTGCTTTCAGTCCGCCGACACTTTTACCGGTTAGTTGAGCGATTTCTTCATAACTCAATTCATCAAAATGACGGAGAATAAATATTTCTCTTTGTTTCTCCGGCAAATGTTGCAGCACTTTATCCAATTTTTTTAATTTCTCTTTGTCTTGAATATTTTTAACTACATTTTCGTCGGATGCTAAACCAATATTTTCCGGCGAATCGAACGAAATAAATCTTCGCAATTTTTGCTTCTTAATATAATTGATGCTTCTGGTAATGGTGATCCGGTAAATCCATGTAAATAACGAAGATTTGAAATTAAAATTCTTCAGTTTGTTAAAAATCACCAATAAAACTTCCTGTACAATCTCATCGGCATCTAAATGATTTCCCGTCATTCTTCTTGCATGCCAGTATATTTTAGCCTGGTATTTTCGTGCAAGTTGATTGAAAGACTGTTCATCGCCATTGAGAAAGCGGTGAACTAAATCATAATCTGAATCAGAATTTTCTTCCGGCATTTTACCAATTTATACTTTTAGACACATATAGGCAGTGAATGGTTTAATGAATCTGGTGATTAAACCATTCACATAAAGTTGCTGTCAAAGCAGCGAAACAAAAATTATTTCAGAAAAAATATAAGGAATCTAAACATGAAATCATTCATGAAATTTGTAATGCCAATAGTGCTTGTAGTTTTTGCTATTGGTGTATTTGCCCAGCCAGAACCTGGTATGGGAATGGGTAAAAGAAAAGCTATGATGCACGAAAAGTTAAACCTTACTCCGGACCAAGAAAAGAAAATTCAAGAATTGAAGACTGCACATCAGAAAAAAATAATCGATCTCCGTGCCAATATGCAAAAACTTCATCTCGAGAAAAAAGAATTACTGAGTAAAGGCAACTATGATCGAAAAGCATTTCTTACGCTTGAAGATAAAATAATGACACAAAGAAATACGATCGAAACAGTAATGGCAAATCATCAGATGGACGTTTACGAATTACTAGATGCAAATCAAAAAGAAATATGGAATAAACGTCCTGCATTCGATAAACCCGGCAAAATGGGAAGAGGAATGAGAAGACATATGGATTGTCCAAACTGCTGCGATGGGATGGGTCCAAGAGAAGGCGGGAATGGATTTCACGGTGGCAAATAAAGCTGCTTTTTTCATGAAGGCCTTGAGGGGCCTTCATGATTATTATAAATCTCCTTCGATAGGTCGTAGTACAATTTCTTCAGTAACAATATTTCCTGTTTGTTGATAAACAGCTAAAATTGCCTCAGCAACATCAGAAGATTTCATCATCCGTTCAGCCTGTTTTGCTCTAACATCATCGGACCAAATATTTGTATCTGTTGCCGCGGGATAAATATTTATCACCCGAATATTATATTTTCTTACTTCTTCTCTCAAAACTTGTGTGAACGCTTTCAAACCGGCTTTTGATACCGAATAAGCACTGCTATGTGTAAATACTTTCTCTGTAACCACCGAGAGAATATTGATTATTGTTCCCCCATTTTGGTTTATCATTAGGGGAAGCACTGCTTTGATAGTATAAATCGCTCCGAGAAGATTTGTTTCAATGATCTTTTCAATTTCTTCAACTGAGCTATGTTCAAATCTTTTAAACGAAGTTATACCCGCGTTATTAATTAGACAAGAAATCCCACTTGAGGTAAAATGCTTATCAACAAAAGAAAAAACATCTTCTTTCAGACAAACATCTAAAGTTGATTGATAGATTACATTACCCTCTTTTAGCTCATGTGAAAGTTCCGATAATTTTTCTTTACTCCTTGCTGTAGCATACACTTCGTAACCTGAATTCGCAAACAAAATTGCAGTCGACTTGCCTATTCCTGAGCTTGCCCCAGTTATCCATATTTTATTGTTGGATTTAGCCACTAGATTTTATTCATCCGAATTAAATCAAGAAATTCTGTACGCGTCCTAGCATCTTCTTTAAATAGTCCATGCATTGCACTTGATGTAGCTGAAGAATTTTGTTTCTCAACTCCGCGCATCATCATACACATATGATACGCTTCCGAAACTACAGCAACACCTTTTGGTGAAAGATATTTTGCCAATGTGTCTGCAATTTGTTGAGTCATTCTCTCTTGCACTTGGAGACGACGAGCAAAAACATCAACAATTCGGGGAATTTTACTCAATCCAACAATTTTCCCATCAGGTACGTAGGCAATATGAATTTTTCCATAAAATGGAAGCATGTGGTGTTCGCATAAACTGTAAAAATCTATGTTCTTTACCAAAACCATTTCGTCATACTTCTCATTGAAAATTGCGTTATTCAAAACATCTTCAATATTCTTTTCGTACCCAGACGTTAAAAACTCATAGGCTTTAGCAACTCTCTTTGGTGTACGTAAGAGTCCCTCCCGTTTTGCGTCTTCGCCAATCTCTTCCACCAAATTTTCTACCAACTTTTCAACTTTTACAAGATCCATTTTATTCTCCTTTGTACTCGACATAATTATTTTCCGTTTCAAATAATTTAACGGAAAACAATTTGCCCTTGGGAATTTTATTTTGCAGCTCTTTCCAAATTGCGATGCATATATTCTCGGCTGTTGGAATTATTCCGGTTAAAAAATCAACTTCATGATTCAAATTCCGGTGATCAACTTTATCTATAATCACCTCACGGATTAATTTTTTAAGAATCTTTAAATCAATCACATAACCTGTATTTGGGTCAACTTCTCCACTAACGATAACTTCCAAAACAAAATTGTGTCCATGCCCATAGGGATTCGCACATTTATCATATAAAGAATTATTTTCTTCAGCCGTCAAATCGTTATTATATAAACGATGTGATGCACTAAAGACTTCTCTTCTTGTAACGTATAACATTTTACTTCAAAGCTTCCAAAACTTCTTCAGTGTGGCCTTCAACTTTAACCTTCGGAAAGATCTTCTTGATCTTTCCTTTTTCGTCAATAATCACTGTGGTTCTTTCGATACCCATATATTTTTTACCGTACATACTTTTCTCTTTCCACACACCGTAGGATTCAATCATTTTTTTTGATTCGTCACTGAGCAGTGGGAAAGGCAAACTAAATTTTTCGCTAAAATTTTTATGGGATTTTACCGCATCAGCGCTTACGCCTAAGATAACTGCATTAACCTTTTTAAAATCGGAGAACTCATCGCGAAAACTGCAAGCTTCTTTTGTGCAGCCTGGAGTGTTATCCTTCGGATAAAAATAAAGTACAACTTTTTTACCCAGGTAATCTTTTAATGCATGTACTTTGCCATTTTGATCAGCAAGACTGAATGACGGCGCTAATTTTCCTTCTTCGATCATTTTGTTACCTCATTAAATAATTACTTTATTGCTTCTTTTATTGCTTGATAATTTGGTTCGTCTCCAGCATTTTCTAACACTTCAGCATATTTAACTACTCCGTTTTCATCAATAACAAAAGCAGAACGTTTTGCTACACCTTTATAATCAAATTTACCGGGAGCAAAAACATCATAAAAAGCACCGTAAGTTTGAGCTACTTCTTTATTAAAGTCACTGAGTAATTGGAAATTAATTTGGTTGTGTTCCTTCCAAAGTTTAAGTGAAAATGGACTATCAACACTAATTCCGAGAACTTCTGCATTGAGATCAGAATATTGGCTCATGTTATCCCGCATCGAACACATCTCTTTTGTACAAACTCCACTGTTGGCAAACGGGAAAAATAGAAGAACTACTTTTTTCCCTTTGAATGAATTTAGCGATACGTTTTCTGCATTTGTATTTTTGAGTGTAAAATCGGGGGCAATTGATCCTAAAGTAACAGACATATTTTTTCCTTTTTTTTACTTTGTAAACAATATTCGTTAAGAATAGTTCCGAACTTTGTTCACACTGCTAAGAAAACAATTTATAAACAATAATGATCGTAGTTAAACTGTACAAAATTATGTTCGTGATCATCGAAACATCAGTAACCATTATTTCTGTGGTGTTTTCACCTTTATTGTGATTTAGTACCAGAAACATATATCTAAATATTCCATATACTACAAAAGGTGTAGTATAAATTAAATGTTCTGTCTGAAATACGGTGACGGTTCTTTCAGAAACAGTGTACAACGCATAACTTATGATCACTCCGGCTGCGGCGATTGTAGCCATCTGGTCGATAAAATTTGTAGAATAATCTTCCAATACTTTTCTTGTCGAATTTTGTTCGTCACCGGCAATATAAATTTCAGATCGCCGTTTCATAACTGCCAGAAAGAGTGAAAGAAACATTGTAGTTAAAATCAGCCAGCTTGATATTTCAACTGAAATAACAAGGGCACCAGCAGTAACGCGGATCATAAATCCTGCTGCAATGCTGAAAATATCTAAAAGAACAATATGTTTTAACCGGAAAGAATAATAGATATTGATTAGTAAAAAAAGAATCGCGAAGATTTTGAAATTCGTATTCGTATAAAGAGAGAAAGCTACACTTAGAACAAAAAGAACTATAGCAATTAATATTCCCTTTTTGTCCGATATTTTACCGGAAGCTATCGGGCGATTCTTTTTTACCGGATGATGTCGATCAGCCTCTGCATCAACAATATCATTGATGACATAAACGGTACTTGAAAGTAAACAAAAAATCACAAAAGCGATTATCGAAATGATCAGATAATCAGTTTGAAAAAGATTCCGTGAGTAAACAACCGGAATAAAAACGAATAAATTTTTTACCCATTGCGGGACGCGAATTAATTTTATTATTTCCATCATATTAAAAGACCGCTGTTTCCTGGTAAGTGCCGAATACTTCACGGAGTTCATGAACCATTTCTCCAAGGGTAACATACTTTTCAGCGGCTTCAAGTAATACAGGCATTAGATTTCTGTTTTCTTTTGCTACCGACTGAATTTCCACTAGTGCTCTCTCAACTTCTTCTGTGTTACGTGATTGTTTTAAACTTGCGAGTTGTTCTCTCTGAATTCTTTCAACTTCGGGAGAAATCGTCAATAAAGGAATATCGATTTTCTCATTCTCTTCAACGAACTCATTGACACCAACGATAAATTTTTCTTTTCTTTCAACTTCTTTTTGGTATCGGTAAGCCGCATTAGAAATATTTTTTTGAAAATATCCAAGTTCGATCGCTGGAATAACCCCGCCAATCGCATCAATTTCATCAAATATTTTGTTCGCTTGCGCTTCCATTTTATTAGTTAACGATTCAACAAAATAGCTTCCTCCTAGCGGATCAACTGTATTTGTAACACCAGTTTCATAAGCGATAAGTTGTTGCGTGCGCAAAGCTATTTTTACCGCCTTCTCACTCGGTAAAGCGAGCGTTTCATCCATCGAATTTGTGTGAAGGGATTGTGTTCCGCCAAGCACCGCAGCCATCGCCTGGAATGCCGTTCTAACAATATTATTTTCCGGCTGCTGTGCAGTGAGTGAACAGCCGGCAGTTTGCGAATGAAACCTCAACCACCGAGAACGGGGATTTTTTGCACCATATTTTTCTTTCATACGTCTCGCATAAATTCTTCTTGCAGCTCGATATTTTGCAATTTCTTCGAAAAAATCGAGATGAGCGTTAAAGAAAAAAGAAATTCTCGGAGCGAAATCGTCAACATCCATTCCTCTTTCAATACAAGCTTCGATGTAAGCAAATCCGTCGGCTAAAGTATAAGCCAATTCCTGCACAGCAGTTGAACCCGCTTCTCGAATATGATAACCGCTAACAGAAACCGGATTCCATTGAGGAACTTCGTTTTTACAATATTCAATCATATCAACGATGATGCGCATGGAAGGATTCGGTGGAAAAATAAATTCTTTTTGTGCGATGTATTCTTTAAGAATATCGTTTTGTAGTGTACCACGCAAATTTGAAAAAGGAACACCCTGCTTCTTAGCAACAGCAAGATAGAATGCGAAAACCATTGCTGCAGGAGAATTGATAGTCATGGATGTGGAAACCTTATCAAGAGGAATTCCATTCAATAGTGTTTCCATGTCTTTTAAGGAGGAAATTGATACACCGCAAAGCCCTACTTCACCTTGAGCTAAATCGGCATCTGCGTCCCAACCCATTAATGTTGGGAGATCGAAGGCAACCGATAAGCCGGTCTGACCATTCTTCAATAAATAATGAAATCGTTGGTTTGTATCTTTGGGAGAACCAAATCCGGCAAATTGACGCATTGTCCAAACTTTACCACGGTAACCACTGGCATGAATGCCTCGAGTATATGGATATTCACCCGGGAAATTTAAATTCGATAAATAATCATGGTTATCTAAATCATCCGGTCCATAAAGTCCGTTAACCGGTTCTCCACTTAGGGTTGTGTAAGTTTTGCCGTTACTCGATGATCTTTCAACTTTTTGGTTGTACTCATCGCGAAGTTTTTTGTATTCTTCGGATAGTGGCATTTTTTCCTCTTTGTTATTATTTAAGTTCTTCCAAATCTTCTATCAAATTCTTCTAACGAGATTTTCACTACAATCGGTCGACCGTGTGGACAAACATACGGCATCGTGGTTGCGAATAATTGATCAATCAACAAGCGCATTTCTTTTTCTGAGAGTTTGTCTCCCGCTTTTATAGCTGTTTTACAAGAATAAGATTTTGCAATATTGTCCTTCGCGTCAGTAATTTTCTTTTCACGTTTATTAATGTGGTACTCTTCCAACATTTCAAAAAGAATTTTTTCTTCCGTCCCTTGCTTAACTTCTTGTGGAATTCCCTCAATAACGATGGTGTTTTTGCTGAAGAATTTCAGTGTGAATCCAAGATTTGATAAATGTGGATAAAGCTCTTTTATCAAACTGTATGTTGCGGGATCAACTTCTAACGTTTTTGAAAAAATTAATTGCTGACTGAACGGAAAGTTCGCTTCAAAGAGTTGCAGAGCTTTTTCATAAAGAATTCTTTCGTGCGCCACATGCTGATCGATGATCATCAATCCCGTTTTTATCTGAGACAGGATGTATTTGTTGTGGAGTTGAATGATAAAAGTTGTATTTGAATCATCTTCATCGGAGCGCCGGATAACCGTTTGCTGTTGTTTTGGCGCTTCAGGTAAATCTGTATCGAAAGGCATTTTATCATTCGATGGTATTGACTTCGTATCAACATTTTTTCGGAGACTCCCGAAGAGCAAATCAATTTCATTGTCCGAATAGGCTTTCGGTTTATATGAATTTTGATTTGAGGTTGGTCGATCGCTGAAATCTTGGCTTTCAATTCGCTGTGAAGAATTTATTCTTAATTTTTCTTCACTCCCCGAAAACGGTTCGGATTGAAAAGTTATCGAAGGTACCAGATCAAATGCAGCAAGACTTTTTTTAATGACGGCTAAAACGAAATTATAAATATCCTTTTCGTCATCAAAACGCACTTCTAATTTTGATGGATGTACATTCACATCAACCCGTTTATAATCAATGCTTAAAAACAGAATGAAAAATGGATAATCCCCCTTTTCAAGAACATTTTCATAACCGGTGAATACGGCATGATTAATTTGTTTGCTTTGTACAAATCGGTTGTTGAGAAAAAGATATTGCTCTCCTTTACTTTTTTTAAGAAGACTTGGTTTTCCGATGAATCCCGTTAAAGAAATGTAATCGGTTTCTTCATGTACGGGAATCAAAGCGTCGCGCATCTCTTCGCCAAAGATTTCTTCAATCCTTTTTTCCAGCATTCCTGAATTCAGATCATAGGTGAGTTCATCATCAACAAACAATTTGAAAGCGATTTGAGGATTACTTAACGCCAGTTTTGTAAAAGTGTTGATGATATGTTTCAACTCTGTTGTGTCTGTCTTTAAGAAATTTCTTCTTCCGGGAGTGTTGAAAAATAAATTCTTGACAGCTATTGAAGTCCCTTTTGCGAATGAACCCTTTTCAGTATTAAAATTACTTTCTTCAACACGGAGTAAAGTGCCAAGTTCATCAATATGAGTTTCGGTCTTTATTTCAAGTTGACTAACAGCAGCAATTGCACTCAACGCCTCACCACGAAAACCAAGTGTTTTGATTGCGTCCAAATCTTCCAACGTTGATATTTTGCTTGTTGCGTGTTTTTGGATTGAAAGAATTACATCTTCTTCCAACATGCCTTCGCCGTTGTCAATCACCTGGATTAAAACTTTGCCTGCTCTCTTAATCAGCACTTCAATCAAAGTTGAGCCGGCATCAATTGCGTTTTCCATTAATTCTTTTACAACAGACTCCGGTCTCTGAACAACTTCTCCAGCTGCGATTTTATTTGCGAGATTTTCTGGGAGGATTGCTATCTTTGACATGTATCAGTTTTTTCCTTTTCTAACAAAGGTAACAACAGAAAATTGTTCAAAGTTTCTCTCATCAGCTTTTTGCCACTCGTTTTCATCATATTCCGGGAAAAGAATTTCACCTTCTGCACTGAATTTCATAAATGATAAGATCATTTCATCTGCGAGCGGAATCGCTTGTGAATAAATTTCCCTTCCGCCAATAACGAAGATCTTCTCATATTTTTCTTTGCTACAAAAATCAACTGCCGACAACAAACTATGATGAACAATTGTATCTGCTAACTGAAAAGTCTCCGAATGTGTAACAATTATGTTCAATCTTCCCTTTAATGGTTTTCCAAGAGTTTCAAACGTTTTGCGTCCCATGATAATTGGAGAACCCAGGGTCGTACTTTTAAAATGAGCAAATTCTTCTTTTACATGCCAGGGCAATTCGCCTTTCGCAGTGCCAATTACACCATTTTGAGCGATTGCTGAGATAATAATTATTCTCAAACAGCTACCTCAAACTTAATTTTGGGATGACTTTGGTAACCAACTATCTCAAAATCCTCAAATGTTAAATCCTTCAATGGTTTCTTCGCAATTTTTAATTTTGGCAATTCCATCGGCTCACGGGTTAATTGTTCTTTTAATCCTTCAAGATGATCATATTTTTCATTTTCCGTTCCTTTATCGCCAACATAGATATGAGCATCGATAATGGTGTGCGCAAATTGTCCAACCTGAAGATTTGTTTCATTTGCGATGATGTGCGTTAACATTGAGTATGCCGCCAAGTTAAACGGAATACCAAGTGCGATATCTCCCGAGCGTTGAGTTAAGTGGCAGTTCAATTTGTCTCCGGCAACATTAAACGCAAAAGTATAATGGCAAGGTGGAAGTTTGCTGGTTGTAGCGTTTCCCGGTTCCCAGGCAGTTACGAGTAACCTGCGGCTATACGGTTTATTTTTAATTTCGTCTATTACATATTGAATTTGGTCGATCTCGGTTACTTCCCAATTTCCATTTTTATCTTTTTTTGCGCTTGGGAAATGGCGCCAATAATGTCCGTAGGCAGTTTCAAGATTTCCATCTTCATCAGCCCAGGCATCCCAAATTTTTGTGTGCTTACGTAAATTTCTTATGTGATCTTCCCCTGATAAATACCAGAGTAATTCACGTATTACAGATTTCCATTCCATTTTTTTTGTTGTTAAAAGAGGAAATCCTTTTGTTAAATCTACTTTATAAAATGCTGAGAAGTAAGAAATGGTGTCAACACCGGTTCTCGATTTTTTTCTTATTCCTTCTTTCATTACCAATTGAACTAAATCAAGATATTCTTTCATTGTACTCCATAAATTAAAATGTAGTGTTCCAGTTTGCAAATTCAAATTTAACAAATTTAAGGGTGTGATAAAATGTAAGACTTTATTTCTTCACAAGCTTTTTCAATCCCGGTTTTATAATTTGTGATTGATTCCTGCACCGTTGAAAAATATTTATCCAGAGGGAAAATCAAAGTATTCTGATCAATTGAAGAGAAAATTGAACGATCCGCATTTCCGCAAATAACAAATGCCCTTTTTTGATTTGTTTTTGCGTTATTTATAAGAATTCCGGTTCCCTTTTTCATCATGCTTTGAGAATCAAAAGAACCTTCTCCCGTAATTATGAAATCTGTATTTCTAATTGCTTCTTCAAGTTTTAGTTTTTTTAAGAGAAATTTTTCCGCGAAACATATTTCCAAATCAGTAATTAGCGAGAGACCCAGAATCAATCCTCCTCCAGCTCCGATTGCTCTTGACACAAAATCAAGTCCATATTCATTTTTCAAAATCGAAATAACATTTTTTACTCCTCTTTCAAGAATTTCAATCTCTTGGTCATTAGCACCTTTCTGTCCCGCAAAAGTTTTTGACGTTCCCGTTTCACCATAAAGTGGAATTTCAACATCAGTAACGACTTCAAGTGGGATTGATAATTTTCTCCTTGGTAAGATAATCGAATTCACCTCACCATAATATTGCGGTTTAACCGGTAATTCATCACCATCTTTATTGAAAAGTTTTAATCCAAAGGGAACACACAATCCAAGTCCTAAATCGCTGGTTGCTGTTCCGCCAAGTCCAAAAATAATCTTTGATATTGGAGCGTGGTCACTTGTGACTTCTTTTAATAGTTCTCCAAGATTGCTGGAATTCAGAATTAATGGATTCCGTGTCATCATGGGAATTTTTTTCATCCCGATGATCTCAGCGGCTTCTAAATAAATTATTTTGTGGTTTTGAGATTCAGCGATAGGTACTCGCAAAAAAGAGTCATCAAAAAAAGAAGGTATTTCTTTCTGAACAATTTCAAGATGATAATTCTTTTCACATATTTTCAGAAAGCCATCACCACCATCAGAAATTGGAATACTGGTAACATGAAATATTGGTTCATTGAAACACTTTTCAACAATATTCGAGATCTCATCGGCTCCGGTACATTCCTTAAAACTGTTTGGAGCGACAAGTATTTTAATCTTCTCCATCAAACTTAAAAATTTGATTCAGGCGTGAAACAATTTTTTCTGCATTAATTCCTCCATCCCCTTCAAACATACAAGTTTGCGGATTTCCGCTGCAAATTTTACTGCAGTAATTTTCATCAGGCAAAATGAAATGCGCTTCATTACCTTGCGGTCCCCAGAGTTTTGGTTCGCAAGCAGGCAGCGGACAAAAAACAGAAAGTGTTTTTACTTTCAAAGCAGCTGCAATATGCATTGGGCCAGTGCTAGCAGAAATAAGAACATCCATTGCTGAGAATGCGACAATAGATTCGCGAAGTGAGAGATTTTCAAAATAATAAGAAACACCAGTGACATTTTTTAATTCATGAGGAATTTCTTTTTCGGTAATAAACACTTGAATATTTTTATAACGCGCTAAGAATTCGGCGAGCTTGCAATATTCATTTAATGACAAATTTGGAGCTGATTTTCCACTTGTTGCGTGGATGCCAATAAAAAGTTTTTTTTCAACCGAAAATGACGATCTTAATTCGAGAGTCTTTTTCTTTTCTTCATCTGAGAGAAATATTTCTACTGATGTACTCGGATTATCAATTCCTATCTTCCTCAAAGCGTCAAGACAATAATCGGCTTCATTTCTAATAGGAATATATTTTCTCCGGTAAATACTTTTTGCATTTGAGAGGAATTGGTAGAATTTGTGCCCAACACCGATTCTGATTTTAATCCCGCTGAAAAACATTAACCAATTATTTTTTTCAGTTGGTAGAAGCGCAATGGCATGGGAAAAGCTGAATGATCTAATTTTTTGCACTTTTTGCGGGAATGAATTTCCTAATTCTTCATCGACCATAATTTCATCAACAAATGTATTGTTAGTATAAATATCTTTTGTGTAGTTACGAACTAGCACGGCAATAAATGCATCTGGATATTTTTTTTTGATTTCGCGCGGTAAAGGAGTGGAAAGCACAACATCTCCCAACCGGTCGGGACGTAAAATAAGTATTCGTAATTGGGAGTTATTCATTTCAGATTATTGGAAATTCATTAATTTTAAACATGCAGAAAAAAGTTGTAATCCTCTCATCCGGTCATCCACCAAAAGATGAAAGAATATTTTCTAAAATAGGATTTTCGCTTAATACACATGGTTATTCAGTTGTAATTTGCGCATCAACCGAAGAACTTCAAGTGTGCGATAATTCAATCCTTTTTGATTGTTTCGATGGTGAAAAACTAACGAAAAGAGAAAAGATTAACAAGTTCTTTTCAATTTTATCCTCGCATTTACCAGATATAATTATCTCTTGCGAACCAGTTACAATTCTGGCTGGGCATAGATATAAGAAAAATATTCATCCCCAATGTTTCATCTTTTCCGATATTACCGAATGGTATCCCGAAAACGTTGCATTTAAGTTTAACGGATTGAAAAAGTGGTTAACTTACTTCTTTATGTATCTTTTCAATATTTACGCAACAAATTTAGCAGATGCTTTAATTATTGGTGAAGAATTAAAGAAAAGACGATACGACTTAATAGCACCTTTTAAAAAGAAAGAAATTATTTCCTACTTCCCAAGATTAGATTTATTCCCCTTTAATCAAGATGAAAAAGAAAATGAAGGTTTAAATCTTGGTTTCACAGGTACTTTGAACAAATCGCGAGGCTTTTTTCAATTTTTAAATTGTGCAACACTTTTAAAACAGAACCATTCTGAATTAAATCTGAAATTAACCATCGTTGGAAAATTTTTATTTGAAATTGAGAAACAGTTCTTTGAAAAATGGAAATCTGAAAACACGAATATTTCCGTCGATTTCTCGAATTGGCTTCCTTACGAAAAATTATATGATAAACTTAGTCAAGTTGATTTATTCATCGACTTAAGAGAGTTGAATTTCGTTTACCACCATTCTCTTCCCATTAAAATATTTGAATATATGGCATTTGGTAAACCTGTGATTTATTCTAATTCAAAATCTCTGCAGTTATTTTTTAACCAATTTCAGTTTGGGAAATTAGTTGACCCTTCAAATACATTAGAAATTATAACTGCCATTGAATTTTATCTCAATAATCGTTGTGAAATAAGAAGAAACGGTTCAATCGGTAGGCAGTTAATTGAAACTAAATACCAGTGGAATTATTGCGAAGCTAAGTTACTTCGATTCATCGAAAAAGTTGAGCACGAAGTTTCGTCCAGCTAATATTCCAAATCCATACATAAAATAACTCCCTAGTAGAGTGATATCGACAAAAAGATTTTTCATTTTGTAGGATATTGCAAAGGAAAATAACGATATCACCAGCATCGATAACAATTTTAATCTCTCATAGCGGATACTCAAAACTTTAAACGATATCAGGAAAGAATAGGCAGCTATAATAAAGTAACTTACGAGTGTTGCAATTGCTGCTCCGACTAATCCATATATTGGTATTAAAACAATATTAAGAAAAATGTTTGAAATAAATCCTAATAAATCCCCAACTAAAAAATGATAGCTCTTCCCGGAAGATAGCGGATATACTGAATAAAAGGTAGAAACTCCCCTAAATAAGTAACTTAAAAGAATAAACGGGATGATAATTACCCCTCCATAATATTCTTGACCAAATAAAGCTTTTCCAGAAATATTAAACGTAAATAAATCGTCAATCAGAAGTGATACACCTAAGAAAATGAAAGAGAGGAGGAATAATAGTTTTGTAAATACACCAGGCATGGTTTGAGAGATTAATTTCTGTTTAATATCATCTAAAGAACGGGGATTCCAAACAGATCCGAATGATATTACAACTATATTCATCACCATTGCGATCCGATATGCAAAACTGTAACTCCCAACATCTTTGGCACCTAAATAATGGCTGATTATAAACCGATCAGCTAAATCAACAAGAGTTGAGAGAATACCGGCAACTAGTAACGGTATTGAAAAAATAAATAGCCTTTTTAACAATCGAGAATCAATTTTTAGAGAATAATCGTCTTTTATTGACCCTATTGACATTAAAAACGATACACTCGATGAGACAATTTGGGCGAAAAATATTCCTACGATTCCAAATTTAAAAACTGCAATAAATAGATAATTACTTAAGAGATTTACAACAGCGGATGATGTAACAATAGTAACATATTTCTTTGATTCTTCTCTTGCTCGTAGAAGGAGAAGATTATAAAAAGTTACGGTCTCAATTATTATAAGCACCGCTGCAGTAATAACAATCGTATTATAGTCTTTAACGCCAATAAGTAGAAGAGATGTCTGTCGAGAAAATAGGGTTAAAATCAGTGCTGTGGTAATTGACACTAACATCAATGTATTGACGATAGTAGAAAATATTGACTTTTTGTCATTTTTGTTTTCAGCTTCGACATAATATTTTGTTAAGGTAGCTTGAAATCCAGCTTGGACGATTACTGCGAGGATTGTGTAAAAAGAAAGGATTAATGTGTAGTTGCCGAATTCTTCAGGAGTGAAAACTTTTGAATAGAAAGGAAGTAAGAGAAAACTTGAAGCCCGAAGGAAAATCATTCCTACCGAGTACAATCCGGTGGATTTTATTACTCCAGCCTTACTCCTTTTCATATAATATTGTACTTTCGATACAATTGGAACAGCTTGATATTAACACTTTGATAACCATGGTATTTTTTCACCCAATTTTTCCCATTTACACCTAGATTCTTTCTCAAATTTTCATCAAGAATTAATTCAGATAATTTGATGTAGAGTTCATTTTCATTATTTGCAACTATAAAGGGATTTTCGGGAAGCCAATTTTCGTACTCCTTGGTCATGTTAGTGATTGTTGGAATTCCCATTGCTAGTGTCTCAATTCCGGCTTTGCCATACCCAGTTCCCCCCATTGATCCACCGACTTGATCAATACAAATATCACATTGACTTTTGATTTCAAGTACCGTTTCTCTGTCCAGATTTTCCAATAGAATGAATTCTATTTTAAATTCTTTATTGAGTTTTTGGATAACAGAAAGAATCAATTCTGTTCCCTTATATTTTCGGTTCGTCGGTGAATGAACAATTTTAATTCTTCCAGATTGATTTTCTTTCTTCTGCGGGACCTCATTCATATTGTAGGGATAAAAAATATACTCGAGATTATTTTTCATGGCAAGATGATCAAACTCAGAAGTGATATTCAAATCAGAGATTGCATCAAGTTCTTTAATCAAACCGCGAATTCGCAAATCACTGCCATAATAGCAACAAACAATTTTCTTCCCCATCTTTTTCCATTTAATTGCTTGTCTGGCATCACGATAAAAGTCTAATCCGGAATCATAGTGAATTATATCAAAATCATTAAGGTTATACTTTGAGATAGTTTGTTCTAATAACGATTTTTTCATTGCATCGTTGATCTCAAAATAGCATCGTTCGATAATATTTTTAGGTTGAAAGATAGGAGTTGAAATTTGTTTGTTTGTTTCCACCGACTCCATTTTTTTTCTTCGCCAAATCTTTGCGAGTGAAAAATTTGGTAAAGGTAATTCCAAACAAATATCTTCCGGAAAGTTTAGTGGATTCTTATGGAAAGTTATAAGGTGTGAATTATCTCCGCACTCACTGTGCATTTTATAGAAATCATAGGGAACACCTGCATAGTTTTGTGGGGCAATGTGGAGGATCTTAAGCATTAAAGCTCTTTATAAAAAGAGTCTCTAAATATTCCTCTTGCACCGAAATTTTCTTTAAATCTTCCAAGTCCCCAATTCGGTTCCATGTTAACAGTAAATATTCCAAAGTCTAAAAACTTAAATCCTTCATCATGCGAACGTTTCATTATTTCATAGAATAAAAGATTTACTGCCCGATATTCCTGATAATCTTCATCATGACTAATGTAAAAGGCTAGTACAACTTTATCATTTGCAGAAAAATTACAAACTCCGGCAATTATTTTTCCATCCACAAACGCTCCCCAAAGACGAACTTTTGAAGGATACAACTTTTTGATTTTTAACAATTCATCCAAAGTATGTGTAGGATTAACATTGTGCCGCATTTTCAAATTCTTTTTTAAAATTTCATAATAATCGGCAAATTGGTCGCACTCAACAATTTCAACTCCTTGCTTTACAGCTTTCTTAGCAGCCGTTCGCGCTTCAGAACGATAAGTAGAGAGTAAGTCATCTTTTGGCACATCAAGTTGCACAACACTTGATACTTCCCTTTTCAAATAGGTGAAATCATTTTTTACTAAAGCAAAATCAATATAGTTTGAATATTTTGAGAGATAGATCATGGGAGGAAGCGTTAGTTGAATTGCGTTGCATTTCAATTCTCCTGCATATCTCTGAAGAATTTCAACGAGTTCAAATGCTTCCTGGAAATTCAGATTGGATTTGTAAACAAATCCCCCATAAGATGCGCCGGAATGGGAAGATAATACTTTCTTTCCTTCTCGTTGAATAATTACTGCCGGAAAAAGTGCCAGAAGTTTGTTGTTCTTTTTGACGACTAAGGAAGCATCTTTAAATTTATCTTTTGGATGGTAGGACAAAAATAATCTTTGATGGAACATTGTTCCGTTATCAGATTCATGAACAAATGAATCCCATTCTTCGTTTGTAATCCCGGAATCTTTAAAAGAAAAATATTCACTCATAAATTAAAAACTATACTTTATTGAAATGGTTTGTCCTTGTCCTAGCCCATATGCAAAAGGAGTCATTGCATAGTCAAAAGAAAATTGATTCCAATAAATTCCCAAACCTCCTGAAATATCTTTTGAAAGATAGTTGGTTTGATAACCTAATCTTAACGCAAACATTTTATTGTAAAGGATTTCAGTTCCAAAGTTTATATGCGAATCATTTTGTGCTAGGAATTTTTGATATTCTCCTCCCGCTTGTAACGTAACATCGTACTGCGGTAAGTCGTATTGGTAAATCGGACCCACTCTGATTTCTGCAGGTAACTTTGTTGCTTCTTTTTGGAGTTGATTCATCGATCCAACATTTTTAACAACGGCTGAAACGAATAAATTTTCCAGGGGAGTTTTATAATACAAACCGAAATCAATCCCTATCCCCTCTGCGTTGTCATAGAAAATATCTTCATAAAGATATTTCACCGTTATACCGGTTGAAAGATTTTCGATCACTGAAAAGGCTGTGGAAAGTGAACCGAAAAAATAGTGGGTATTAAAAGTTGTTTCAACCGGACCCGGTTTTGTCCTCACTTCAATTCCTTTTATAGAAGTTGAATTTATCCCAATCCCGATCGGCAGATCGAACAAAGAGAATTTTATTCCCAATAATTCTGTAGCAGCGTCTTGGATCCATGCATTATGCGTAAATATTATTTCCGGGTTTCCCGATTTCAGTTGCGCAGGATTGTAAAATATAGCCGACACATCATTTGCAAAGACTGCACCGTTATCCCCAAGTGCAATATTTCTGGCACCGGACCCAATTTTTAGAAATGACAATCCATTGCTTCCACCGCTTTGGGAATGCCCCAAAATCGATAAACTAATGAGAAGTACAATAATTTTTATTGAGTTCAATTTTTTCATAATTAAAAATAGTAAAAGATTTAGAAATTTATATGAGCGCCTATTATGTGTCTATCTTGTGCAGAATATGGTTCATACATGAAGGCATAATCAAATCCAACCACAACACTCGCAATAGCTTTAGAGTATCCGATACCAAAAGAAGGTTTAACCGGTTCATCACCATTATTAAGTTGATAATTATCAATACCGGCGCGGAGAAATAAATCTTCAAGAGGACTGTATTCTGCACCGACCCTCAACATCTTTGTCCCAAAGTTATCAAAATAATATTCGCCGGTAGTTAAAACTTTATATTCATCTATATTATAACTGACTCCAACTTTTTTACCGATAGGGAATTTGTTTTCGGTGATTGCCCCATCAATATCATACAGAGGTGAAGAGTCCCATTTATATTTACTATTCAAATCGGTAAGTACCGCAGAGAAAGTGATATTTTTGGTGTATGAATAAAGCAATCCAAGATCAAAACCCAAACTTGTAGAAGTTATGTCTTGATACAATTTGTAATAATAAAACTTAGTAGAAAATCCTGCAGCAATTTTTTCGGAAAACTTAATTGATATGGCAACATAAAACTGATTTTCAGACGTTGATAATGTTCCCTTCTTAAAACCTTGATTATCACGTTCATCAATATTACTTATGCCGGAATTAATTAATCCAACACAAACTCCGGCAGATGTTCTTGGTTTTCTATTTTCAACCGCTGAATCTCTTTTGGAATAAAAATCGAATCTCCGTGTGAATGAAACGAAGTTTAGTTTTCTATCAAGTGAAAGAAAAGAATACCCGCTTTGAAAAACATTTCCGTTCTGAAATACTGAAACAGCCGGATTATAATAGGAACTCAAATCTCCTTCTTTAATAGCTGATAAAGAGTTTCCCATCGCTATTCCTCGGGGACCAAAACCAAGCCGCGTAAAAGCCCCTGCGGATGAATTGATTTTACTAACTTTGGGTTGGGCAGAAACCACCCCCATGGAAACTGTGAAAATGATAAATAAAATTAGTTGTTTCAAAATTTACCTTTACTGAATTACCATTATTTTTCCAAACTGCGGATCTTCCCCATCAATCTCAACACGATAAAAGTAAACACCGTTCGGCACTACGTTTCCGTATTCATCTCTACCGTCCCAGTAATCAATCACGCCGTTAATACCATCACTGTTTGGAGCGTTGATAACGTGAGCCGGATTGCCTCTATCAACATTCTGGACGAGAGTTTTCAAGCAATTCATCCCGAAATCCAAAATTCTTATAGTAACTTTTTTTGAAGTTCCACCTGTATTGTATTTGATCTTCACCTTTTCCATTTTAGGTGAAAAAGGATTTGGGAAAGCATATGTGTCATCTTTTTTTGAAAGAGGTTGAGAAGCATATAGAATGGTCCAGTTATCCGACCAATTATATCCCGGCATTTCGTTTTTCACCAAACCATCTTCTGATCCTGCCCAAACCGTATTTCCATTATTAGCAAAAGCGGCTGAATAAAATACAGAAGTCTGCAATGCAAGTCCTGTCTTTTTATCAACGATTGAACCTGCATTTAACCAGCTGTTCAGTGTACTTATTTCATTTAGAAAAATACCGTTATCCGTGGTTACAATCACACTATTTTTATCAGAAGCAAAATTATGAGGTTTTTCCCCATGTAAAGTTGTATTCCAATTTGTCCCTCCATCTCGCGAATAACTTACGGCATAAAACTCATTCTGGTCATTCGCCTTCCATGAAGCTGCAAAAACTGCTTTCAATAATTTATTATATCCTAACGCAACAATAAAATTTCCACTTATGGGATTTGCCTGTTCACTTTGATGATTATATTTCTCCCAACTTATAGAATCTGCCGGAAGGAATGCGTTGGTAGTTTTATTTATTCCATTAGCAGTACCGGCATAGAGTGTTGAATCATCCGCTGCAACCAAAGAAAATAACCGATAGTTCAGATATTCTTCTTTTCCAAATTTTCCGGCAACAGGTTGCAACGTAAAAGACAAAGTATCGGAAGGTTTTACTGATGAAAGATAATCCGGGGGCAGAATAGTTCTGCTCCATCTGGTGTTTACATTTGTAATTAAACTATCAAACGACACCGAGCGAAGACCACCGGCGAAGGTCGCTATCCAGATTTTATTTCCGGCAAAAGCAAAATCATAAATTATATTTTGAACCGCAACAGTAACCGGTAACGCTCGTAAAATATTTTTACCATAAACTACTGAAGAATCGCCGCTATCATCAATTGGTTGTGCTACAGATTTCCAAGTAATTCCATTATCAGCAGAAAACCGAATACCACTTCCTTCCGGGAGTGAACTTCCGTCTTTTTCTATCGAGTGTGCTGTTGATGCGAAGAGCACTCCATTTGCATAAAGTAAGGCGGTAACGCTTTCCGTTCCAAATTCAGAACTGTTATAATAATTTTTCCAACTTAGACCGTTGTCTGTTGACTGACTTAATCCCCTTGATGTACCAAGCCAGATGGTATCTCCAACCACCAGAATATCGTTTATGCTGTTACTAGCAGGGTTTTCACTGCTAAAAGCCGAAACATTATTTAATTCATAAGTTTTTAAAAACGACTGAGCTGATATATTTTGCAGGCTGATCAACAAGATGAAAAACACAATGTAAATTCTCATTATTTAACCAAGATATATTTATGAACGATCGAACTAACTAACCCACCTCTATCTTTTGCTTCAAAATCAAAACGGTATGTACCTTTTTGATTAGTAGAATCTATTTTTATTATTCTTGAAAAGACTCCATCACCCGCAGAGGCATCACCGTTTTCTCCATAATTGCCATCGTCATAAAGTGAAGTATGTAATCCGCTTGATATTTGATCGGGTCTTACTGTAGTAAAATAAACCTCTTTAACATCTCTAATTCCATTTGAGTCAGAAACAGAAGCAGCTACTATAAATGCTAATCCTTCATTCAATACCTGAATGGTATCTGGAAGGACTACAGATAAGATCATTGGAGCGACATTCGACTTTCCGTTATCGAACAGAAATGTTTGTGAGGCAACTTTTTTGATTGCTCCAGTTTTGTCTTCGACGAAGTAAGTGATCAAATAGGTTCCATTAACATATTCACTTTTCATGGTCACGAGAGTGGAATATTCCTTATCCCCTTTGACAGCATCACCAGTTGCCACACTTCCGTTATCATATAAATTAATTATGCCTGGAGATAATTTTTCATTTTCTGGTGAAAGAATTTCTATCCACACTCTTTTAATATCGGAAATTGATGTGAACCTAATCGTTGGATTGATGATTGAATCTGTAATCGTGTTCGTAAATGAAGCGAAAGTAGCAACTTGAAAAACCTGGTAAACCGATGTTGCAGGCTCCACTGGTGTATCGAATTTCTTTTCACACCCATAATAAAATGTAATAAGGAGAATTAATAAGAGAATTTTTTTCATGGTGAAATATCTTATAGCAGAGTAATAAATTAAAGGTAAAAAAACATATACATTAGTGAATTATAAATGGGGCCGGGATAAAACATAAAATAAAAATTGCCATGGTTATATAGCCTATAACTTTCCGTTTCAAATCAAGTTCAATATCATCCATGATTGGCGGATGCTTTATCTTGATAACAAAAAACAAAATTACTGCCCAAAATAACCAACCACTCCATCCGATGTTAAGAGGAATTTCAAAATATGATAGAATCACTCCCGTAACACCAAAGACAATTAAAAATATCATGGCAACAGAACTTATTGCATATTGCTTCTTTTCACCGAACAAAGCATAGACAACATGTCCGCCATCGAGTTGACCAACGGGAATTAAATTCATCGCAGTAACAAAAAAACCAAACCAGCCTACACATAAGTAAGGATAATGATAAATCTCGGACATCGGCGGTACAAATTCTTTTGAAGAAGTAAGTATTTCACGTAGAAAAGAAAATAGAAGTGAATCTCCAAAGATTAATGCTAATCCATTTTTACCGTAAGTTGGTAAATCATAATCTGGATGAATTTGCAACAAGAATTCTCTTCCCGGTAGATGAGTGAATCCATAGATTATTAAAATTGTGGATGCGATAAAACCGGCAATTGGTCCGGCGACTCCAATATCAAATAAGGCTTTCTTTGATGGAATCGGGGATTTAATTTTTATCACCGCGCCAAGAGTGCCGAAATTTAGGAATCCCATGATAGAAGGAAAGGGAATAAAAAACGGAAGTGTTGCTCTCACTTTATGAATTTTTGCGGCAAAGTAATGTCCGAATTCATGAGATCCTAACACAAACAATATCGAAAGTGAATAAGGAATGCCATACACAAGTTCGGTAAATTCCATCTGATTGGAAAAACCTCTCACCCATTCATAACCAGCGACAGTAGTAGTAAAAAAGGTAAGCAGAAAAAGAAAAAGGTGAAGCCAATATTTTTGCTTTTCCTTCACAAAGGTATCTACCGGATCAGAAAATTGTTGCTCGAAAATATTTTTCATTTTATAAATCTAGGTTCAATCCGAAAGCGAAATAATTTTCTTTGTAATCAAAATACTCACCGTGAATATTATTTCCGGAGAAATAGTCTAGCATAAAACTGATCCCGCCAGAGTCTTTCTTCCCTACTTTTACGCCTGCTGATAATGAATTTGTCCCGGAATATTTTCCAATCTTTGTTAAACGAAGATCATATGCGATGAAGGGAAACAGATAATCAGCGAACGACAAAGTAAAAAACTTTTCACCCCCGATTTGTAAAATGTTTTTACCGATTTCTTTTGGAACAACATGAAAGAGATAAGAATATCCAACATAAATCCTCAAATCATTTAACATGTAAAAAGGAGTAAGTTCTATAAACTCTCTGCTATAAACGCGGGGAGTTCTATCACCACGCCAGGTGTTGGAATAATTATCAAAATGTCCATCTACAAAATGGGCAGAGATGTGACTCAATCTAAAGCGTAATCCGCATTCAGAATTTGCATTTTTAATTTTGATGCTTCCGTTTAGTCCAAATAAATAATCTACCGCATCAACCGGGAAGTGGAAATCTTTTTCACCACGCAATTTGGTAAAAGTAAAAAAATCACCGCCAAATGAATAAGTTTTTTCTTTGGAACCGAATTGTACAAAATCTTTTGAAGTTCCAATATCCAACCTCAAATTATTCTTGCCTGAAGTGAATAAACAACCTGCTTTTGGTTCTAGAATATTTGCAACAAATGGTTTTATGTTCAACTCAGACGGGAAAAGTTCATATTTTGTTTGAGCGAAGTTATTTCCCCCAAATAATAAAACAAATAATAGGAGTGTTATTTTTCTACTCATACTGATTTAGAAGCCTTCGATAATAGTTTTTGTTTGATCAATTTATGATAACTGTATTTAATTTTTGAAGAAAGACTGATGATGCCATACATATTTGTTGGGAATGCAAACGACGGTTCAAAATAGCAATTCACCGTACAACCCTGGCAGAAGTCAAATCTCCCTTCCATTTTTTTGAAATAAGAAATTTTCTCCGATTTTCTAATTTCACTGATTGGACGATCAATTTTAATCCGCTCATTTTCAAAATGATAACAAGGCAAAATGATTTCGTTTTTAGGCGAAATTACAATTACTCTTGAAACCGCTTTGCACAACGGTTTCTTTATATTATTTCCGCCATTTTTTCGTAACCGCAGATAGGCATCGTTAAGATAAATATCATTTTTCCCATCAACATATTTTTGAATAAATTCTATAGCTTGCTCATGCAATCCGGGATTTCCAAAATAAGAGAAAACCGGATTTACAATTAAAACCAACTCCTGCTTCCTCGCCAGTTCATGCATTTGAGGGAGTTTTGTATACGTCTCATTCGTAACAGTAAAAAGAATATCGGGATATTCTCCCAAACTTTTTGCCCGTTTAATACTTTTAAGAACAGCTTTAAAACAATTTACGCCACGAATTTTATTATGTTCATCTTCCTCAGGAGAATCAAGTGAAAAGTGGAGCAAGTTCACATTTCCCGCAAGGGCCTCAGCGTATTTGTGATAAAGTAGTCCGTTTGTTGTAATACTTGTTTGGAGTTTTAATCCTTTAGCGAATTTCACTATTTCGGCGATCTGCGGATGAAGCAATGGCTCACCACCGGTCAAATCAAGAAATTTCACACCCAATTTAGCAATTTGTTCGATATTATTCTTAAAATCTGTAAAATCAACTAGAGGAGTATTTTTGAATTTTTCATGCTCACCGAAGTGGCAAAAATTGCAATAGGCATTACAGCGATATGTTACATAGTAGTTGCAAAGAAGCAGCACTAATATTTTCTCCCTTTCCACATTACTTTCCTGTTCGGCAATACTGCGAACGGAAGTAGTACCACATAAAGAATATAGTAGATTTCAAAAACGAAAAAATATTTTAAAGTGGAGGTGAGTCGCAATTCATTTAAAACAAAGAAGAGAAAAAGAAAATCAATCACCAGTTTAAAAAAGAACAATGATAATGCAGCCGAAGTAAAAAAGAATGGGAGCAACAAAATTGCAAGATGAGCAATCCAACCATTCGACATTATGAAAAATCCGCGAAGTGGGGCTTTAAGTCCACCTACTCCCCATCGTTTTTTTTGCCGATATAAATTATTCAGATCACTACATGGCTGTGTAGTAACCAGACCATTTACATCCAAAGGATAAATAATTTTATATTTTTTTAACTTATGAATGGCAAACAATAAATTAAAATCTTCGGTAACACTGAACGGAAGATTCTCGTAACCACCGACTTCATCGTAAACGGATTTTCTAAACGACATATTATTACCGATGCAGCTCAACGGTTTATTAAAATTTATTGTACCCGAAGCAACCGATAAAAGATAAACAAAATCAAGATGTTGCATGCCGGCAAATTGCGTTTTAGCGTCTTGAACAGTAAAGCCGTTTACGATCGCAACATCAGCCATAAAATAAGAAGCTAATGTTTTAGCCCATGTTGGGGAGACGATACAATCGGCATCAGTTGTTAAAATAATTTCTCCTGAAGCCAGTTCAATTGCATTTGCTATTGCGTTTGTTTTTCCCTTTAAATAACCGATCTCTTTTTTAGTTACAATTTTTTTGAATTTCAGTTTATCAAAGATAAATGCATCTATAATTTCACCAGTTTTGTCGGTCGATTTGTCATCAACGAGAATAATTTCAAGTTTTCCTTCAGGATATTCAAGTTTGTTCAGTGCCTCCAAACATGAACTTATGTTTTGTCCTTCATTCCGCGCAGCTACAATCACTGTTGCAGAGGGGAGATCGGCAACCGCTTTTTGCGGAAATTTTTTCTGCAACCCAAGGATGAACCAAATGGTTTGCAAAAAATAAGCACTCATGGCTAAAAGAAAAATCAGTTCAAACATTCTTCAGGTGTTCCAAATTGATAATTTTTATTACGGACTTCATCCGCAAGATATTTAATTGAATCCTCGATTATCAAACTCGACCGCTCACTATCATGTAAAACTGCAATCGAATTATTCGCAAGATAATTTTCGATTGCAAATTTAACAACTTTTAGATCGTTTTTATAATCATAGGGTAATAAGCTCCACATTACATTTCTCAACTGAAATTGTTTCAACCGACCTGCCAAATTGATTTGAAATCGTCCATGGGGTGGTCGAAAAAATCGTGGAGAATTTCCAACAACATCCTCGATTACCTTATTTGTTGTAATCACTTCCTTCTCAAAATCATCGTTCGATAGTTTTGTTATAACCTTGTGATTGAAAGTGTGATTGCCAATCAGATGACCTCTATCCACAATTTCTTTTGCAAACTCCGGATATCGTTTAACATTATTCCCAACACAAAAAAACAAAGCTTTAATTTTTGCTGTGTCTAGCAAACTCAGAATTTTTTCTGTTGTTACCGGATTTGGACCATCATCAAAGGTGAGAAGAATTTTATCTTTTGCCGAATGCCATGCGAATCCTTTAAAAATACTTTGTACAATCAATGGAGGTTGGTAGAGATATTTCATCTTTTTAGATTTCTCCCCTTCCATTCAAAATTCCCAAAAGCACCGGCTAGTCCGGCCAAAAGAATGTATGGAACGTGAAGTATTTCAGCATACATAAACACTTGAATTGCTATTGTTGGATATAACAATGGAATTCCTTTTCGTAAGATTAGGTATTCAAGAAAAACTTTTCCTAAAACCATAACCAATAATGAATAAAGAAAAATCGGATGCAAAAATAAACCAAGAAAAAGTTGTACCGGTAAACTTAAAAAATATAAGTAGATAAAAATTAATTTTAGAATCAGCATCCTGTCATTATAAAACAAACCTTTGCTCGCCCATCTCTTTCTCTGTTGAGCAAATTCTTTAACGTACATGTTTGCTTCTGTTTCCACAACCGCTTCTTTATTAAAAAGAAATTGCACTTTATACTTTGCTGTCTTTGCGATTTTTTGCATTAAAAATTCATCATCACCGGAAGAGAGATGCTGATTATCATTATATCCTCCAACAAACTGGAATGCTTCTTTTCTAAATGCAATATTAGCGGCGTTACAAATTGTCGGACTTCCAGCTCCTGTTAATCCAGCGCCGGTTAAAACTAATCCGACAAATTCCAATTGCTGAATTTTTCCAAATAATTTTTGGGTCCCAGAAAACTTTACTGGACCAGAAACAAATCCCGTAGATTCATCAAATGCAGACACCATTGAAGCTATCCAATCTTTTTGATGTAAACAATCTGCGTCGGTCGTAAAAATGATTTCTCCGACAGCATTTTCAATTGCATACTTTATACTCCGTTTCTTTGGAGATAATTTTTCATATTCATCTGGAAGGGACAGAATTTTTGTGTTGGTGAGTTGTTTTTCTGAAGTCAATTTCAACACGGAATCGTCATCAGAAAAATCATCCACAAAAAGTATTTCAAAGTTTTCTTTCGGATAATTTTGTGATTCTAAACTCTTTAAACAATTTAATATAACTTCCGATTCATTCCTGAATGGAACGATAATCGATACTAATGGTTTAAGCTCTTTATTCAAACGAAATTGGATCACCTTTTTCAAACCGGATAGAACTTGCAGTAAAAATCCCGTGTAAAAAAGCCCGAGAGAGATAAATATTAAAATTAAAAGATACATCAACGTTTAACCGTTATTAATATTATCAATCCAACTACCGATGGAAGCAAAATATTAAAAAGGAAAATTGAAAAGGCGGCAAGAAAACCTACTTCGATCGGCAAGCCAATTGCCGAAATAAAAAATATTGAGGCGCTTTCTCTTATTCCGAGATCACCAAAAGAAATTGAAGGAATAAATGATTTTACAAACAAGGTAAGAATTCCACAAAGGAGAAAAGCAATTTCCAGAGGTTTGCTTGCAAAACCGGCTGTTAAAATTCCATATTGCAATGCAATAACAGAATACAATAAGATTGAGTAACTCAATTGGTGGAAGATCGTTTTCTTACTTACCTTTTTAAGTAACTGCAAATGGAAAAATAATTTTTTCAGAAATCCTATTTTTTCAATCCTCTTATAAAAGTTTGCTGCTCCTCTCTTTTGAATAATGAAGTAAATAAAAAAAACTAGAAGGCAAAACACCAACAGACTCAACCAATAAGTCATTTGAGTAGAAATAGTGTGGGTCAATGTTAAAAACCATAGTGTTGAAAACAATCCAGTATAGATTAGCACAATCATATTCGAAAATTTATCAACTACGCTAGCCGAAATTACTTCACTTCCCAGATATTCTTTAATCATGTAACTTCTTCCAAAGTACTCACCAAATCTTCCTGGAGTAAATGAACCAGTTGCAACACCAACAAAAAAGGATGAAAATATTTTCTTGAATGGTAGATCTCCGAGCAAATCAGAAAAAACATTTTTCCATTTATGTAATTGAATATAAATATTGATAAACGTAAGTAGAAAAACCCATCCCATAATATGAAGATGCTGAGCAGTAAATAACTTAGCGTAATCAAAAGACTGAAATTTCTGGAAAAGATAAATCATGATCGCTCCGGCGACAATAATTTTTCCCAGAAAAAATAGCTTTTCTTTTTTCGATAATGACAGTATCATTTGTTTTTAACTTTTATTAAAACGGTTTCATTTTAAACGGGGATTCCAAATCTTCCTTTTTTCAATATTTGACGCTCCAATTTAAGACTTTCGTTTTACATTTAAAATTTTGAAGTAATTCTTTATCTTGTAATCGCTATTATTAATAATTAGGTAAAAGATGTTTATTAATTTTTCGGATATACCAGGACATCAAAATCTTTTTTTAGATTATGTTTATGAATTTAACAACGTTAAAGATTTTTACGCCACCGATTTTCGGAATAAAGATTTTTATAACGATCATTTTCGAAATATAACAAAAGAGCAAAATCCTCTTCTTTTTAAACTTCCCGAACTAATTGCAGAACAATATAGCACTTTTCCGATTTCATCTAAGACACAAAAAAATCTAAGTTTACTTAAGGAGCCAAACACGCTAACGGTCTTTACAGGGCAACAATTGGGCGTAATGGGCGGACCTCTCTATACTATTTATAAAACGATCACAGCAATAAAATTAGCTCAACACCTTAACGAGCGTTACGATGAGTTTAACTTCGTACCAGTTTTCTGGCTTGAAGGAGATGACCACGATTTTAATGAAGTAAATTCTGTAACTATAATTAATGAAGAAAATAATTTAGCAACCATTGTATACGAAGATTCACTCCCCGAAGGAGAATTCCGTGGAAGTATTGGTGAACTTATTTTTACTGAAGGAATTAATTCCTTTTTAGGTCATGTGCACAAAAATCTACGTAAAACTGAATTTACGGATTCAATTATTTCTGAACTAAAAGAAATTTATAAGGAAGGTAAATCGTTCAAGGAAGCTTTTCGTCAACTAATCTACAATTATTTTGATCAATATGGTTTGATCATATTCGATCCGCAACAAAAAGAAATTAAAAAACTTCTTAAACCAATTTTTCAAGAAGAACTGCTCAACTACCGGCAACACTCGGAAAAATTAATTCTCCGAAGTGCGGCGCTGGAAGAAACCTATCATGCACAAGTAAAAATCCGCCCGATAAACTTGTTCATGAATTATGAAAAAGGTCGCTATGCGATTGAACCTGTTGATGAAAACTTTAGATTAAAAAACAAAAGGGTAAAATTTAATCAAGAAGAGTTGTTAAAATTAATAACCGATTCACCCGAACTTTTTTCACCTAATGTTATTCTACGACCTATTTGTCAAGATTATCTTTTCCAAACTGCTTTTTACGTCGGCGGACCAAGTGAAGTAAGTTATTTTTCGCAAGTTTTACCATTGTATGAAGAATTTCAGATTCCAGCGCCGATTATTTATCCCCGCTCAGCGGCAACAATAATCGAAAAAGGTGTTCAGACAGTTTTTGATAAGTATCAACTTTCCCTCACCGATTTTTTCTTAAACGCAGATAAGATTGCTGAAAAAGTGATAAATAATTTATCGGAATACGATACCGAAGCAGACTTTGCTCAAACACAAAAGGAATTGGAAAAAGCAATTGACGGATTGAAAGAAAAGCTTCTGATACTTGATAAAACGATCGGTGATGCAGCTGACAGATACAAACTAAAAATGATAAATACTTTAAATGAGTTTAAAGGAAAAGCAAACGAAGCACAGAAACGGAAATATGAAACTGCGATCCGGCAAACTGCAAAAACTTCGTTAGCCGTATTTCCTAATGCGAACTTGCAAGAACGAGAAATAAATTATTACTACTTTGCTAACAAGTACGGAAAAGATTTTATCAAAATCTTATTTGAAGAATTAGCCATCAACAAGTTTGAACACCAGGTGATCAATTTATAAATATTTCTATCGGATGAGTGAGTTCACTTGCTCTAAAAACTGAGGGTTAGAGATTTTTACACAATCAAAATTGGAAATACTTCCCCCATTCTTTAAGAACAATGAGAGGATTGCAAATGCCATTGCAATGCGGTGATCGTTAAAACTTTCGAATACTGGATTTTCATTTTGTATTGTTCCACTTATCGAAAAACCATCCGCAAATTCTTCAACATCCAAACCAAGTAATTTGTAGTTATGAACTAATGCGGAGATTCTATCTGATTCTTTTACACGCAATTCTGATGCATTTCTAATTTCAAACTTTCCTGTTCCAAAAACAGAGGCAGCTGATAAAATTGGGATTTCATCAATAATGTTTGGAATTATTTCTTTAGAAATTTCGATTGAATGCAATTCACTGCTTCGCACAATCAAATCACCAAATAACTCATTGTTTGATGATTGCCGATTAGCGATTTCAATTTGGGCTCCCATTTTTTTCAGCACCGTAATAATCCCGGTGCGCGTTTCATTTGAAGAAACATGATGAAGAATCGTCTCCGAATTTCTTGCAAGCAGAGTTAAAACTATAAAAAATGCAGCAGAGGATATATCTGATGGAACAAAATAATTTTGAGCAGAAGGATAATTCTTTTGTGAAGAATATATAAACCTCTTCCCTTCTCGCTCTTCAACACGTAATCCAAGCATTACTTCTGTATGATTGCGGGTTTGTTCTGATTCTATCACGCAAGTTTCTTCTTCCAGATGAAGTCCAGCGAGTAACAAAGAACTTTTAACCTGCGCACTTGCTACGGGCATTTCATAAGTTATTGGATTTAACTTAACCGGCGGATGCACCGTTAATGGAAGCGTTAGTTTTTCGGTCGCAGAAAACTTAGCGCCCATAAGAGAAAGGGGTTCGATCACCCGTTTCATAGGTCGTTGAGAAAGAGATTCGTCTCCAATCATTGTTGACTCAAACGGTTGCGCGGAAAGAAATCCGGAAAGTAATCTTGCAGTAGTGCCAGAATTACCAGCATCCAAAGCATTCACAGGAGTTTTGAAATTTTTAAATCCTTTTCCTTCAATAATCAGTTTTTCATTTTCCCATTTGCTTGTAACGCCAAGTTCAGAAAAGCATTTTAATGTTGAACGTACGTCTTCTCCATTCGATAAATTTTCAATTTCAGAAACACCTTTTGCCATGCACGAAAAGATTACCGCGCGATGTGAAATTGATTTATCGCCAGGTAAAGCGAGTTCACCTTTCACGGATTGAATTTTATTAAATGTTTGTGTCATTACTTTTTCGTTAACCATTCGTTAATTCGTTGTTCTAATAATTCAGATTTTTCTTTTTTTGAATCATAAAATCCATGATGTATTCTTTGTCGCATTGCCTCATACAAAGTTACGGCTGCTGCTACTGAAATATTTAGACTTTGCACCATTCCTTGCATTGGGATGTAAAATATTTCGTCTGCAAGATTTTCTGCTTCCTCAGAAATACCACGATGCTCATTCCCGAAAACGAGTGCGACTTTTTGGGTGAGATCAAATTCATAAAGGTTTTTCGGATTCCCATTTAACGATGAAGCGAGAATGGTAAATCCTTCTTCTCTTAGATGATCATAACAGCTTTTGACCTCAGCAAATTTTTCTTTTTCAACCCATTTAAAAGCCGATGCAGAAGATTTGCTTCCAATTTTGGGATACTTTTCAATATTATAAATGAGAGAGACTTTTGGAACTCCAACCGCATCACACGAGCGGAAAACGGCACTAACATTGTGTGGATCGTGAACATTTTCAAGGACAAGACGTAGTGAATCCTGCCGGGCAGAAGCAACGGCGATGATCTTTTCTTTCCGTCGTTCTGTAATTTGTTTTCTCAATTCTTATGGAATACTAATTTATAAATTGACTGACATGCGCTTCTTCCAGCCTTGTCAACTAAAATTCTGTGGTTATCATCTAATTTTAAATAATATCTTGCCAACGACACAATTTTTTCAACTGCTTCATCTTCTTTGGGAGCCCAGGTTTCGCATCCGTTTATGGATGGTATGGCTGCAGAATATCCGTCAAGCGCTTTTGAAATAATAATATCTAAAACCATTTAGTATGAAGACTCGCTTTTCTCACCCATAACAATTTTCACACTTGCGCTGGCACCAATTCTGTCCGCACCACTTGCGATCATTGCTTCGGCATCTTCTTTGGAACGAATTCCGCCTGAAGCTTTTACTCCGATTGCGGAGCCAACAATTTTTCTCATAAGCGCGATATCACCAACTGTTGCGCCTCCTTTTGAAAATCCGGTTGAAGTTTTCACAAAATCAGCTCCGGCTTTTTTGCAGATAAGACATGCTTTAACTTTTTCTTCGTCTGTTAAGAGAGCAGTTTCTAAAATTACTTTGCAAACATTACGATGTGCTTTCGCTGCTAGAACAACTTTATTCACATCGTTCAAAACATAATCGTAGTTACCACTTTTCAATTGACCAACATTGATAACCATGTCAATTTCAGTTGCACCGTTCGCGATTGCTTGTTCCGCTTCCAACCGCTTAACTTCTGTGGTGGTTGCACCTAACGGAAATCCGATTACTGTACAGACTTTAACATCAGTACCTTTTAACAATGAAGAACAAAGTGACACAAATCCAGGATTTACACATACGGAAGCAAAGTGATATTGCTTGGCTTCGTTACAAAGTTTTGTAATTTCATCGGTAGTTGCTTCGGGTTTCAACATGGTGTGGTCAATCATACGCGCTAAAGAAAGATCCGGAAGATGGTCACCTACTCCAAGTCCTGCAGATATTCTTTCAGCACCAACATTAACAATATTTTTAACCGCGTTTGGTTGTGTTATTACGTTTGTTTCCCAACCTTTGCAGGTGTCCCCTTGACAATAAAAATCACGCAATGATTTTTCTAAAAATACTTGCGAAACAATTCGTTCAATTTTTGATGAGTCCATTTATTTACCGGATTTTAAATATGCTTTAAATGTATTTAGTAATAACATAGCTATGGTCATTGGGCCAACACCGCCGGGAACGGGAGTAATAAAAGATGATTTCGGCGCAACATTTTCAAAATCAACATCACCAACTATTTTGTAACCTTTTGGCTGAGATACATCTTCAACACGATTTATTCCAACATCGATAATCGCTGTACCTTCAGTAACCATATCGGCTTGAATAAAATTTGGAACGCCGATTGCCGCAATTAATATATCTGCCGACAAAGTATATTTTTTCAAATCGGCAGCGGCTGAATGACAAACTGTTACTATCGCATTGGCGAATTCTTTTTTCTGCAACATAATATTAGCGATCGGTTTACCGACAATATTACTGCGACCAACGATGACAACATGTTTTCCCTTTGTCTCAATTTTATATCGCTTTAACAACTCTTGAATGCCAGCCGGTGTGCAAGGAAAAAAGGTATCGTTTCCAATAACTAAATTCCCAACGCTTATCGGATGAAATCCGTCTACATCTTTTTCAGGTGCTATGGCGTCAATAATTTTTGACTCGTTAATATGTTTTGGAATTGGGAGTTGTACAAGAATCCCATGAAAATCGGGATTTGCGTTATAACTTTGTACAATACTCAATAATTCTTCTTCGGTAGTTGTTTCCGGCAGTTTTTCAATTTTGGAAAGAAATCCGATCTCTTCACACGCTCTAGCTTTACTACCAACATAAGATTTTGAAGCGGGATTTTCACCAACAAGAATTGTAACCAAACCGGGAACTCTCTTCCCTTCTGCTTTTAATTTATCAACTTCTTCTTTTAATTCAAGTCGAATATCGGAAGAAACCTTTTTGCCATCTATCAAAATCATATCTGTTCACTCATTGTGGTTTGAAATTCCGGAAATAAAATTCTTTCTATGCCAACGGTTTTTCCGGTAGCGGCATCAACCTTTACCAGCACTCCGCAGAGATGCACATTATTTTCTGCGGTCTCATATTTTTGCGGAGTTTGATAGATGAAACGGTTAATCGCTGCCTGACTTTTCATTCCGATAACTGAATCATAAGGACCGGTCATTCCAACATCTGTAATAAATCCCGTTCCATTTGGAAAAATTCTCTCATCACTTGTTTGTACGTGTGTATGTGTCCCAACAATGGCACTTATCTTTCCATCCAAATAAGTTGCGAGAGCAGCTTTTTCTGCTGTTGCTTCAGCATGGAAATCGACAAAAATAATTTTGGTTTCTGATTTAATTCGCGAAAGTATCCAATCGGCAGAACGAAAAGGACAATCAATTGTTGCCATATACGATCTACCTTGCAGATTTATCACAGCGACTTTTCCCCTTTTTGATTCAACGATCACGTAACCGTTGCCGTGTGTACCTTTGGGGTAGTTAAGAGGTCTAAGCACTCTCGGTTCATTTTTCAAATATTCTTGAGTTTGATGTTTGTCCCATGTATGATTTCCACCGGTGATAGCGTGAACGCCAAGATTAAATAATATTTCACCATCCTTCGGCAGAATACCCTTTCCGTCGGCAACATTCTCACCATTAGCAATAACCACGTCGGCTTTGTATTTTTGGATCATCCCCGGAAGCCAAGTTTGCACGAAGGTTAATCCCGGTTTACCAATAATATCGCCGATAAAAAGTATATTAATTAATTCCATATTCTTCTAAATTTGTAAAGAAAATATAACTAAATAAGTAGAGACATGCCACGGCAAGTTTCTACAATGAAAAGAAATGAGAGATTTCTCCGGTTTTGTATGCTGAATACTGAAATATTACATCTTCCTATTGAAGAAGCCGAGTTTTCCGTGGTTGACGTTGAAACAACAGGATTGGGTACTGCGAATAATAATATAATTGAAATAGGTCTTGTAAAAATTAAAAACTTTAAAGTAATCGACCGTTACAATTCTTTTATCAATCCGGGAAGATCGATTCCCCCTTTTATTACACAATTCACCGGAATTTCGAATGAAGACGTTTACGATGCTCCTTTTTTTGAAGACCTTGTTAAACCGTTAAAAGATTTTTTAGAAGATTCCGTCTTAGTTGGGCATAATTTAGCTTTCGATCTAAGTTTTCTGCGGAAAGAATTTAATGTTTGCGGTGTTGATAATTACCAACCGCTGCAACTTTGCACGCTCCGTTTAGCAAGAAGAATGTTGCCCAATCTTAAAAGTCGTTCCCTCGGAAATCTAGCAAATTATCTCCATCTTAAAAATGAAGATGCTCATCGCGCTTATGCTGATGCGGAAGTAACAGCAAAAATTCTCCACCGTTTAGTTGAACAATTGAAAGCTTCAGAAGGATTTCAAACCGTACAGGACTTCATCAATTATCAATATCAATCTGCAAAAATAAAACCGAAAGTTCCGATAAAAAAAAATCTTGCCGACGCGTTTTTGTCACTTCCAAAATCTCCTGGCGTTTATTTCTTTTTAAATAAGAAAGAAGAAATAATTTATATTGGCAAAGCAAAATCACTTAGAGATAGAATCAAGTCATATTTAGCTCCAACTTCAGCCCGGAAGAGTAAAAAAATTCTAACCACTGCGCACAAGTTCAAAACAATTACAACCAAAACGGAATTAACTGCTTTACTAGCAGAAGCGGAATTAATTAAAAAAGTAAATCCCAAAATGAACGTGATGCTGAAGCAGTATCACAATAAATATTTTTTGAGGTTCTTACTAACACACAAAGCTCCCAAAGTTGAATTGACAAACAAATTCTCTTTTGACGGGAACGATTACTTCGGCATGTTCATCTCAAGAAAACTTGCCCAGCAAGTACTGGAGATGATTGATAAAATTTTTCTTCTGCGTGAATGTGAAGAAAAGGATTTTAAAAAGAGGCGAAGATGCTTTCTTGCCGATATAGAACGCTGCACGGCTCCATGCGTAGCTGAGATAAATCAATCTTATGAAGATGAAATTAAAAATGTGTACGAATTTCTGTACGGGAAAAATCAATTTGCTGTAAATCGTTTGGTTTCAAAAATGAAAAGCTATTCAGATCAGCTTCGTTTTGAAAAAGCTGCTGAAGTGAAGGAATTAATTTCACTAGTGCTTTCACAGATTCATAAATCTTCTCTGCTTGCCGAACCTATCAACGCTGCAAATGTTCTTTTTGAAATAACCGGATTTGAAGGGCAAAAAGATTACTTCCTTTTGCTGGAAGGAAAACTTTTTATAAAAGATTATTTCGTCAACGATGAAATAAATTTTGATCATGCCTTGGATGATTATTTCGAGAGAACATCTCAACTTGATTTTATACCAAATGAAGAAGATCTTGAAAAAATTAAAATCACCTTGAATTGGATTGTACAACACCGGAATTCTGTGCGGATTTATTATCTAAAAGAATACTCTTCCAAAAGTGAATTATTCACCAAAATGGAAAAAGGCATCATGCGAACGACAGCGCCGAGTGAATCTTATTTTGAAATTAATAATTTTGTTCATGCAGAATAAATTTTTGCAAAGTCTTTGAAAATCATTAAGAAGTTTCTAAGTTTCTATCACATGAAAGGAATAGTATGAGCGGAACTTTATCAATTCTTATTTTTTCTGAAAACCGTGAAACTGCTGGAGTATATCAAACATTAGGCTCGGAATTTCAAGCCCAAATTCTTATAAAACCAAAGCATAAAAATCATCTTGCCCTATTAATGGAAAGAAAGTATGATTTAGTAATTGACGAAGTGCAAAATCCGGTATTAACTGAAATTGAATTTGTTGATCTCTTAAGCGGAGCCGCTCCAAATGTTCCGATTCTTCTCGTTTCTTCATTTTTTTACGATACAAAAGATATCGTATTCGGCAACAAAATTGCCGGATTTATTTTGAAACCCCTCACATTTGAAAAACTTCAATCCGAAGTAAAATTAATTCTTGATAAACCAGTTCAGCCCTCCGTTGAAGAAATAATTGAACAACCAGTTGCACCGCAAGCTCAGGTTGATTCTATCGTCTCTCAAAACAAAAGACTTTCAGTTTTATTTGAAATTTCCAAAAGTATTAACTGTATAAAAAATTTCGATGAGATGCTTAAACATATTGTGGAGGTCGCCGCAAATTCATTAAGTGCCGAACGCGCAACACTCTTTATCGTAGATCAACAGAAAAAGGAACTATGGTCAAAATCGGGAATTGGGATTCATCAGAAAGAAATTAGAATTCCGATTGATTCTGGCATTGCCGGAGAAGTAGCTCTTAAAAACGAATATCAGATTATTGATAATCCTTACGCTCATCCTAAATTTAATCAGAAAGTTGATAGGATCACCGGATATAGAACAAGAAATATTTTATGTGTCCCGATGGCAAATATAAATGGAGAAGTAATTGGAGTTTTTCAAATTCTAAATAAAAAGCAAGGAACATTTACTCCGGAAGATGCGCAATTTTTGGGAGCGATGGCCGTAAGTACCGGAATTGCTATTGAAAATTCTCTTCTTCGTGAAGAATTAAAAAATCAACTGGATAAAATTAAAACCTCATATGATGAACTGTACATCGCACAAAATCAAATGGTGAAAGAAGCAAAACTGGTTCACACCATGGACATTATTCATAAACTTAAAGGGCTTCTCTTTACGCAGCAACATTATGATGAACTTATTGACAATTTGAAAAAAGTTAAAAGTTTCCAGGAAGTAACCGAATCTGTGAATGCATTTAGGGAGAAAAACATAGCTAATATCAACGCTACCGAAAATGAAATTAAAAAGTCAATTTGATCCTGCCATTTGTTAACGGAGCTTTTATGAAAGTATTAATTTTACTTGGTGCGATTATTCTGCTTGCCCCTTGCGTTTTAAAACCGCAATCTTCTCTTTATATGCCGCTTGACGTTAAAAAGGCTTATGATAAGGGAACTCGAAATTTTGACGGAGCTCCCGGCAAAAATTACTGGCAGAATTCTGCTGACTACAAAATACATGTACAGGTTTTGCCGAAGGATAAATTACTTAAGGGGAACGAAACTATTAATTACTCTAATAACAGTCCGGATACTTTGAAATATTTAATAATACGACTTTACCAAAATATATTTCAATATGGTGCACCGAGAGACTTCGGAATCAGTAAAAATGATTTACACGACGGAGTAAAAATCAAATCGTTTAAGCTGAACGGTCTAAACTTCAATCCCGATACTGCAAAAAACGTAAGTATTCACAATACAGTTATGATAGTGATGTTAACGGAATACCTCTCTCCCAAGACTGCAATAGAAATAAGTTTTGATTGGGAAGTAAAACTTCCTTCTGAATCACATATTCGTATGGGAGTTTATGATTCCACTACTGCAATGGTTGCTTACTGGTACCCACAAGTTTCTGTTTATGATGATGTACATGGATGGGATGATGATCCATATACCGGAAGCCAAGAATTTTATAATGATTTTAACAATTACAATGTTACAATTGAAGTTCCAAATACTTTTGCGGTGTGGGCAACGGGAGTGCTTCAAAATGCCGAATCACTACTTTCGCAAAAAACTTTGGAACGCTATCAAAAAGCAGAGACATCAGAAAAAGTTGTGAACATAATTACTAAAGATGATTTGGGAAAAGATAACTTCAATAAAACTTCATCAACAAATAAATGGAACTACATTGCAAAATCTGTAACTGATTTTGCCTTTTCTTATTCAGACCATTATTTATGGGATGCTGTTACGGCTGCAACTGATTCAGCTACCATGAGAAAGACAATGATCTCAGCAGCGTATAATCAAAAGTCGGATGATTTTTATGAAGTTGCCGACATTGCGAAAAAGGTAATTCAATTTTATTCCTTCAATTTTCCTGCAGTCCCGTACCCTTATCCCAGCATGACGGTTTTTAATGGAGAAGGGGGAATGGAATTCCCGATGATGGTAAATGACGGTTCATCAAAACAAAGAAGTGGAACTGTTTATTTAACGGCGCATGAAATCGCGCATACCTATTTTCCGTTTTTTATGGGGACTAATGAACGAAAATATGCTTTCATGGATGAAGGTTGGGCAAGTATTTTGCCGGAGGATTTACTCCCGGTAATTGAACCTTCTCAGAATAATAGAGCTGCTTCTTTGGCAGAAGGATTTTCGAGAATAAGCGGAAAAGAAGATGAGCTCCCTTTACTTGTTCCCTCTTCAGATATTCGTGGATATGGAACATATCGCACTTCCGCTTATACACGCCCCGGATTGGCATATAAATTTTTGCGCGATGCTCTTGGAAACGAAACATTTCTAAAAAGCTTACATGAGTATGTTAAACAATGGAATGGGAAACATCCAATTCCTTACGATTTTTATTTTTCTTTCAACAATTCTCTCGGAAAGAATTTAAACTGGTTTTGGAAACCTTGGTTCTTTGAGTTCGGATCTCCCGATCTAAGTATTAAATCAGTATTTGTAAAAAAGAATAATATTAAAATTGAAATTAGTAGAATCGGTTCGATGCCAACACCAGTTGCCTTACAACTTTTCTATGCTGATGGGAAAACAAAAGTCTACAACGAATCTACAAGCATCTGGGAAGACGGTAAAACTTCAAAAGAATTAAATTATCCGCTGGAAGGTGAGCTTATAAAAGTATTGCTTGGAAACGATGCAATTCCCGATGTGGATAAATCAAATAATGTTTTTGAATTTAAATAAGGTTTGATAATGGATTTAGAAACCGTCCGCGAGTATTGTTTGAAAAAGAATGGTGTAACCGAATCTCTTCCCTTTGATGAAGAAACACCGGTTTATAAAGTTATGGGAAAAATGTTTTGCCTGGCAAATCTTACTCCTCCTATTTCAATAAATCTAAAATGTGATCCCGAAAAAGCTGTTGAATTAAGAGAAAAGTATGACGATGTTCAACCTGGTTACCACATGAGCAAAATTCATTGGAACACGATTTTACTTTCAACGAATATTCCTAGTAAATTTATTTTTGAATGGATCGATGAGTCTTATAATTTGGTAGCATCTAAACTTTCAAAAAGTGACAGAGCAAAGTTGGTTAAAAAATAATGTTATTTATCGTTAGTACTCCCATCGGGAATTTAAAAGACATCACCTACCGTGCTGTTGAAACTTTAAGTGAAGTAGATTTTATTATCTGTGAGGATACACGAGTTTCTTCTAATCTATTAAATCATTATCAAATTAAAAAAGAATTAATTTCTCTTAATGCTTTTAATGAAGAGAAGAAAATTGAATATGTCTTGGGAAGAATTCACAGCGGAGCGAAAGCAGCACTCATCTCTGATGCCGGAACCCCAACGATCTCCGATCCTGGCAACAGACTAATTTCAGCCGCTATTCATCAAGGTATAGCAATCGTTCCCATTCCAGGAGTATCAGCAGTTATTACTGCCCTTTCGATCGCTGGTTTACCAACCGATGCATTTATTTATGAAGGATTTCCGCCGCAAAAAAAAGGAAGGCAAAAATTTCTTTCCGGTCTTGCAGCGGAAGAACGCACAATAGTTTTATACGAATCAACCTACCGCATCCATAAACTTCTTGAAGAATTAAACCAATATATGCCGGAAAGAACAATTGTTGTTTGTCGCGAATTGACTAAAAAATTTGAAGAAGTGTTACGTGGTAAGGCCGAGGAACTGATTTCTACAATCGGGGAGAAAGAATTAAAAGGAGAAATCGTTGTGGTGATTTCTCCTTTAAACTGGATTGAAAAAAATGTTGAAGAATAATACTTCTTATTTCAACTCAAACACTCTCCAACCGGTTCCGTCAATTTTAATTTCGAATGAATTTCCTTTTAGCTGAATTTTATCTTCTTGATTAAGATCAACTAGAGATTTTACACCATAGATTGAAGGTAGTTGTACGGTAGCTATCTGTCTTTCCGGATCTTTGTTCAAAATTACCAACAGTTTTTCATTTGCATCGCACCTCAAATAAGCATAAACTTTATCACTTGCTAATACTGTTTGGAAATCTCCGTAACGCAAAGCAGAATGACTTCGTCTCATTTTTACAATTTCACTAGTCTTATAAAGCATGTGTTTTTCATATTTGTTCAATTGATCATTGAAGCGCATGAAACGGCGATTATCAGGATCATCAGCTCCGGTCATACCAAACTCAGAGCCATAATAAATTACTGGTAAGCCTGGGATGGTAAACATAAATGCATAAAATAATTCGGCTTTTCTATAACTCAACGGTTGATCAACCGTTGGAGGATTTGTCCACGCCAATTCTCTCATATCAATTCCCTGCTTAGCCACATCACCATCAGCATATGCCATAAATCTTACTTTGTCGTGGCTGTCCATTATATTACCCATTAGATGATGCACACCAAAAGCATCTAACGATTTTTTCAAATTGTAATCAAGCGAAACAAAAGACCGTTCTGGCTCAAGAAAAATTGGAATGGCAGAATATGAAAGATTAAAATCAAATTGAGCGCTTAATTGTCCGTTATTAACGTACGAACCCACAAGTTCATTGCTGCCGAAAGTTTCGCCGATTTGATAAACTTTTTTCTTTGTTGGTGTCTCAATTTCTTCTTTCAAAGTTCTCGTTAGTTCGCGCCAGAATTCATTCGGGACATGTTTTACCGCGTCATGTCTGAAACCATCAGCACCACTTTCTTTTAACCACCAGATAGCATTTTGTGCCATCCACTTGATCGGGGCATCTGTTTTGGTATAATCGAATGAAGGCATATATGGTTCAAACCAGGTAGTTAAACGATACTCATCCCAGAGACGAAGATTTTTTCTGCCATCTGGTAAATCTAATGTTCCAAACCAATCAGGATGCTCTTTAAATATTGGATTTTCTAGGTGAACATGATGGGCTACTATATCCAATAAAACTTTTATCCCGTGTTCATGAGCAACAGAAACTAGTTCTTTCAGCTTTTTCATTGTACCAAATTTTTCTTCAACGGCAACGTTATTTACCGGCCAATAGCCATGGTAACCGGAAAACCATCGATGCGGTTTTGGTGATTCACGGTAAGCAACGTTTGGGTTATCGTAGACAGGAGAAATCCAAATAACATTTATCCCAAGATTATCAAAATAACCGTCTTCAATTTTATTTATGATTCCCTGAAAATCTCCCCCTTGATAATTTGCCTGCCAGGCTAATGAATCGCTCTTAACAGGAATGTCGTTACTCTTATCGCCATCATTAAATCTATCCACCATAATTGAATATATTGATCCATCGTACCAAGACGAGAAACTATTTTTTACATTTGTGGTTGTTCCGTTATTTAGAAAGACCGATTGGGAATTTGAATTCTTTCCATCTTGAGAAACAAAGATTCTAAAAACGTGATTTCCAGCTAAATCTTTTGTAGGAAGGGACACAGCAATTTTATTGTTTGATATATTGACAGCCTTAGCTTGAATTGCCTGATTATCAAGCAATGCAAAAACATTCGACTTTAAAAGTTTTTTATTCTTATTCTCATGTTCAAAGTAAAAAGATAGTTGCAATTCATTCTGCTTATCTGTTTTGCCAAGAATGTGGAGGTATCTTTTTTCAGAACTTTTTTCGGTTATTCTCAACACTGAATTGAAGCCGTCAAAACCGGTTGGAACCGTCTCTTTATTTTCAGGATCAATGATATCTTTTCCATCTACTGAAAATTTGTAAAAATAATTTCCAGGTTCAAGGTTAACAGTTGCTTCATAAATTCCGCTGTTCCCTTTTTGTTTAAGCTGATTTGCCTGACGGTTCCAATTATTAAAACTTCCGATGACAACAACTGTTGAAGGTTTGTTATCAGGTTTATAGCGGAAGGTAAAACTTTGAAGTTCTTTTTTCCCGAGTTGCATCACTAAGGGAAGAACATAATTTTTCCCATTGAAAGCAAAATTGAGTAAGCTAAATCCGCTGAAAGTTTTTTGTGGTTTGATAACAAGTTTCTTCGTTGATTTATTAAAAGAATAACTTATATCTTTATTTGCTGAAAAATTTAAATCATAATTTTTTGCATAAAATAAATCGCTCACTAATATAGTATCACTTACTCCGGAAGTCAGTTTAATAGGTTCAATTAAGTCTGTAATATCCTGCGCGAATCCAATATTTAAAAGAACTAAACTAAATAACACTTTTAACGAAATTTTAGAAAACATGAATGATCTCCACACTTTTTAATGTCTGTTTATAATGGTTATAATTTTTCTAATTAATGTCCCGATTTTACGTTTTTCAAAGCGTCACCTGCTGTTGATTTAGGCTCTTTAACAAATGTCCAGAAGAAAACTGAAAAACAGATAAATACACCGCAAAGAATATAAAGCAGCTGATAATTCTGCGTTTCGGAAATAATGTTTGCAACACCTTGACTCATCATTTGGGGAAGTACAACAGCAAGGTTAAAAATTCCCATGAACAAACCCATCTTCGCTTGGTTAATTGTCTCGGTCATAATTGAGAATACGATTGAAATAACTGCCGACCAGCCAATTCCGGTTAAAAACATTCCAAGATAGAAACTGTATTCCGATTGTCCGAAGAAGGCAATATAGAAATATCCAATTGCACTAAAAGCTATCGCCATTGTATATGTATTCACTCTGCCAATCTTTTTAGCAATTTGCGAAAGTACAAAAGGAAATAAGGCTCCAACCGCATTAAGAATTAAAAATCCAAGCGAAACAATATTTCCCGTAGTTGCATCTTGAGTTTGTGTTGTTGAAGTGAGGAATTCAGCAAATTTATTTGCGAATACGTTACCCAGCTCTAGATTCGGAACAATTTGTTTATCGATAAAAAATCCCGACATAACAAACATGCTTTGGAAAGCCACCCACGTAAACGTATGTGCCAACATGATTTTCTGGAACTCGTTTGAGTCTGATGCTTCCTTTTTCCCTTTTGCAATTATCCAGAATCCAATGATAACGGTATAAGCCAAGCTTGCAATTATTATTGGGTTATGGAGAACTCTTAATTCAGTTTGATAAAAATGGAATATCAAGCTAAATATTCCAAAAGCCAAAAATCCATAAAGCGGAAATATTGATTTAACAATATCCAAAACCGTATGAGAACTAGAACTCCCGTCCTCGCTGACTTTTAAATCTTTCGGCTCCTGAATAAATAAGATGGGAATAACCGAACAGCAGAATACAAAAATTGCCGCTATCATTAAGAGTGTTTCATTTCCATAAACCATAGAAAGGAAGTAAGCCAATACACCGAATGTACCTGAAATTACCTGCATCCAAACGTAACCTGTTGTTCTTTTCTTCCCTTCCGGTGTTAAATCCGCAATAATACTTCTTGCAGGATTAAAAGTAACGTTCACTGATAAATCCAGAAGTAACGCAATTACAGATGCGATCAAAATTATGCTCGTAATTCCTGTAGCTTGAGAGATGACTCCAATTTGAGGAAGTGCCAAAAACATAAGAGCGCCTACAATTCCGCCCACCATAATAAATGGTCTTCTTCTTCCACCTAAAAACCAAACATTATCACTGATCATTCCAACAATAACCTGTCCAAATATTCCAGCTAAAGGACCAGCTAACCAAACAAAGGTAACTTCATGGATGTTTAAACCGAACTTTTTATTTAGTATCCAACTTAGTGCCGCTATTTGTGTGGAAAGAGCAAAACCCACAGCAGTAGCGGGTAGCGCTAAAATAGCATAGAATGAATTTGTAAGCTTCTTTTGAATAGCGAGCATCTCAACCTCGAATTATTTTTATTAGGTGACGAACTAAAAAACTATAAAACACGTTACAGATTTAGTAAATTTGGCAAAGAAAAAAAAATTAATTTTCTCTTTTTCTTCTTATCCACTCAAATAATAGAAATTAAATGGCTGATAAATCACCCGAAAAGAATATTGTTACAAACAGAAAAGCCCGGCATGAGTATGAAATCCTGCAGGTGATCGAGGCAGGAATTGTTCTGCAAGGTACCGAGGTAAAATCTCTCCGCCAGGGTAATGCAAATATGGTTGATAGCTACGCCGCAATTAAAGAAGGAGAAGCATGGCTGATCGGGTGTCATATTGCCGAATATAAATATGGAAATATTGAAAATCACGAACCGACAAGAACAAGAAAATTGCTACTTAATCGATCGGAGATAAAAAAGCTTCTTGCAAAAATCAAAGAAAAAGGATTAACGCTCATCCCTTTGCGTCTTTACTTCAAAGAAGGAAAAGTAAAAGTAGAGATAGGTCTTGCCAAGGGGAAAAAGGTTTTTGATAAACGTGAAGATATTAAGAAAAGGGATTTCGCCCGGGATCAGGACAGAAAAGTCAAATTTTGAATTATTTTTTCACCCACCATTTGTAAAGTCATCAAGAATTTGTAAAATTGCAATGCATTTCAATTAATTTTTCAAGCGATATGTATAACTATTTATTAACTTTTTTAGCGGACTATTAAGTTCAGGAGATATAAAGAATCGTTGACTACGAACTTCCCACCAATTAACGAGCAGATGGACCTCATAAAAAGAGGTGTTTCAGAGATTATTCCCGAAGATGAATTACTTAAAAAGTTAGAAAGATCTTACAAAGAACAAAAACCGCTTAAGATTAAATTAGGCTGCGATCCCAGCAGACCCGATCTACATATCGGGCACTCGGTTGTCTTACGCAAATTAGCTCAATTTCAGTCACTCGGACATCAAGCAATTTTAATTATTGGAGATTTTACCGGAATGATCGGTGATCCTTCCGGCAGGAATGTTACCCGCCCTGCCCTTTCACTTGAGGAAACCCGCAAACACGGCGAATCTTATTTTGAACAAGCTTCTAAAATTCTTGATAAAGAAAAGACAAAAATAGTTTACAACTCCCAATGGCTTGGTAAAATGAGCTTTGAGGATGTTATAAAACTTGCATCGAAATATACAGTTGCAAGAATGCTTGAGCGCGATGATTTCACCAAAAGATATAAGAGCGGTGAACCTATTTCTGTTCACGAGTTTCTTTATCCTCTTGCTCAGGCGATGGATTCAGTTGCCATCGAAAGTGATGTTGAACTTGGCGGTACAGATCAAAAATTTAATTTACTTGTCGGACGAGATATTCAACGGGAATTTGGTGTTGAACCGCAAGTGATTTTGACAATGCCTTTGCTTGTAGGTACTGATGGTGTTGAAAAGATGAGTAAATCTTATGGCAACTACATTGGAATTTCCGATACTCCACAAGATATTTTTGGGAGAACACTTTCAATCGCCGATTCGTTAATTTACACTTATTACGAACTTGCCACGGATATTAGCAATGCAGATTTGGCGAAAGTTAAATCTGATTTAGAAAATCCGGAAGTAAATCCAAGAAATATTAAGAGAGCTTTAGCTAAGAAATTAGTTGAAATGTACCATTCTGCGGCTTCAGCAAATGAAGCTGAAGCAGAATTCGACAAAATTTTCATCAAAAAAGAAATACCGGACGAAATTCCTTTGTTTGAAATTACAAATGGACAAAAAGAAATTTCAATAATTGATTTAATCACCACCGTTAACTTTGCCCCCTCAAAAGGAGAAGCTCGAAGATTAGTCCAACAAGGTGGTGTTACTTTGGATGGTGAAAAAATGGCTGATATAACAGCGGCTGTTCAACTGAAACCTGAAAACATCTTGAAAGTTGGAAAAAGAAAGTTCATTAAAATTATTGTTAAGTAAGTTTTTTTTTATTTTTATACGGAGTTGAGAAATTGTACGTACCACAAAAAATATTTTTTACTAAGGGAGTCGGAAGGCACAAAGATTATCTTGCATCTTTTGAAATGGCTTTGCGAAGTTCTGGAATTGAAAAATGCAACTTAGTAACCGTTAGCAGTATTTTCCCGGGCGGATGCAAACGCATCTCAAAAGAAGAAGGTCTGAAAGAATTGCAAGCAGGACAAATTACCTTTTGTGTAATGGCAAGAAATTCTACAAACGAACCAAATAGATTAATTGCCTCTTCTATCGGTGTTGCTCTGCCTGCAGATCCTGATCAATACGGCTATTTGTCAGAACACCATCCTTTTGGTGAAACCGAAAAAGTTGCTGGTGAATATGCTGAAGATTTAGCAGCTACAATGCTTGCAACGACCCTCGGAGTAGAATTCGATCCAAACAAAGACTGGAACGAGCGTGAGGATATTTATAAAATGTCTGGCAAAATTGTTAAATCCTTTAACGTAACCCAATCTGCCGAAGGTGAAAAAACCGGATTGTGGACAACCGTAATTTCTGTAGCCGTTCTGCTTCCTTAAAATCATTTTTCTCAGAAGAGGTTCAGATTCAAGAAGAATTGTGAACCTCTTTTAATTCTTTCGCATCCCTATTAAATCAACAAACTTTCGAATGTGAACAAACCAAATTCCTGGTCTGTTAGTGGTCTTGACATTGTAGCAAACTTTTTCTATTTTAGCACTCGTAAAAATTGAGTGCTAATCAAAATGCCTTCGGGCAAAATCATTTACAAACAAAATAAAAGGAGATTTTCTCTATGAGTAAAATCAATTTGCAACCGTTGCATGATCGAGTGATCGTAAAACCTCTCGAAGCAGAAGAAAAAACTAAAGGCGGATTATTCCTACCCGATACCGCAAAAGAAAAACCGATCGAAGGCACTGTTGTTGCCGTTGGAACCGGTAAAGTTAACGACGAAGGGAAAGTTGCTGCAATTACCGTAAAAGTTGGCGATAAAGTACTTTATGGAAAATATAGCGGTACCGAAGTTACCGTTGAAGGTGTTGAATACTTAATTATGCGCGAAAGCGACATTTTTGCAATTGTAAAATAAATAACGAGGAGTTATAAAATATGTCATCAAAATTAATTGAATATGATGTTGAAGCCCGCGCCAAGATTAAAAAAGGTGTGGATAAATTGGCTAACGCCGTTAAAGTTACATTAGGGCCCAAAGGTCGTAACGTAATCCTAGAAAAAAAATTCGGTGCACCGACCGTAACCAAAGATGGTGTTTCTGTAGCTAAAGAAATTGAACTTGAAGACCCGGTAGAAAATATGGGCGCTCAAATGGTTCGCGAAGTTGCTTCTAAAACTAGTGATGTTGCCGGAGACGGAACAACAACAGCAACCGTTTTAGCTCAAGCTATTTACCGCGAAGGTTTGAAAAACGTTACTGCCGGTGCAAATCCAATGGATTTGAAACGCGGTATTGATATTTCTGTTACCAAAATTGTTGAATTCTTAAAAACTTTGAGCAGACCTGTTGAGGGTAGAACTGAAATTGCTCAAGTTGGTTCAATCTCAGCAAACAACGACGCAACAATCGGTAATTTAATTGCTGATGCAATGGAAAAAGTTGGTAAAGATGGTGTTATCACCGTTGAAGAAAGCAAATCAGCTGAAACTAACTTAGAAGTTGTAGAAGGTATGCAATTCGATCGTGGATACATTTCTCCCTACTTTGTTACCAACGCTGAAACAATGGAAACAGAATTAGAAAATCCATTCATCTTAATTCATGATAAAAAAATCTCCGCAATGAAAGACCTCCTCCCTGTTCTTGAGAAAGTTGCTCAACAAGGAAAAGCTCTTGTAATTATTGCTGAAGATCTTGAAGGTGAAGCATTAGCAACTTTAGTTGTTAATAAATTAAGAGGAACACTTAAAGTTGCTGCAGTTAAAGCTCCGGGTTTTGGCGATAGAAGAAAAGCAATGTTGGAAGATATCGCAGTTCTCACAAACGGTACCGTAATCTCTGAAGAAAGAGGATTCAAACTCGAAAACGCAACAATCGCTTACTTAGGTCAAGCTGCAAAAGTCGTTATCGATAAAGATAATTGTACAATCGTTGAAGGTGCCGGCAAAACTGAAGACATTAAAAAGAGAATTAACGAAATCAAAGTTCAGATTGAAAAAACAACTTCTGACTACGATAAAGAAAAATTACAAGAACGTCTTGCTAAACTTTCAGGTGGTGTTGCCGTATTAAAGATCGGTGCTTCTACTGAAATCGAAATGAAAGAAAAGAAAGCCCGCGTTGAAGATGCTCTTCATGCTACACGAGCTGCTGTTGAAGAAGGAATTGTTCCTGGCGGTGGTGTTGCTTTCGTTCGTGCAATTTCAATTCTTGACAAATTAAAAGGTGACAACGAAGACCAAACAACAGGTATTCAGATCATCAGAAAATCTCTTGAAGAACCGTTGAGACAAATCGTTTTCAACGCCGGACTCGAGGGTTCAGTAATCCTACAAAAAGTTAGAGAAGGAAAAGACGATTTCGGATTTAACGCTCAGACTGAAAAATATGAGAACCTCGTTAAAGCCGGAGTTATCGATCCTACCAAGGTTACAAGAACTGCATTAGAAAATGCCGCTTCTGTTTCTGCTCTGCTTCTTACAACCGAAGCTGTTGTTTACGAGCAAAAAGAGAAAGAAAAAGCTATGCCTGCAATGCCTCCTGGAGGTATGGGTGGTATGGACGGAATGTACTAATCGTTCTTATGCACTTAAAAAAGGCGAAGCTAAAACTTCGCCTTTTTTGTTTTAAATCTTTGGAAACTCTTTCTCAATCAATTTTATCTTTCTATTTTTGAGCATTATAAAATTTTTATTGCATTTATGGACACATTCCAAACTACAGACGAATTTGAAGAGCTTTTAAAAGAAGCCTTCGAACATCTTGAACAAAGTCGTTTTCGTATGGCATTAACTTCGGCACAAAAAGTCTATGAGTTAAGACCAAATGATTACCGGTCAGTAGTATGTTTAGCCTGGGCATTTTTAGAGACAGGTAATTCCTCTTCGGCATTGGAATATGCGGATTTAGCCTGCCAACTTGATGAAGAGAAAGCATTCCCCCACCTTTACCGAGGTTACATTCTTCTCCGTCTCGGAATTTACGAAGGAGCTATCCAGGATCTTAATTATGTTATTTTCAAAGAAGAAATTCCAATTGAAAAGGCTCTTCATTTTAAAGCTCAATGTTTAGCCGGTCTCGGAAAATATAATGAAGCGCTTGAAGCATTTGAATCTTCCGTCTTTGCAAGTGAAAATCCTTTAAATGAAGAATTGCAAAAATTGCGTTTATGGTACCGCGCAGCTACCGGACAGAAAAGTACTTTTTTAACAAAACTTTTAAACAAGGAAAAAGAAAAAGATTATCTTCAAGAGGCACATGAGGCTTACAAATTAAAAGAATATTGGTACACGTTATGGGCATTGAACAACATTTTATCCGATCCCGACCAATCTGAACTTTTTCCGCAAGCAAAGCTCCTCGAACTCGAAACGTTGCTGGCTTTATTTCAGTATAAAAAAGCGTTGACTAAAGCAAACGAGTATCAAAGAGATTTTAAAGATGATCCCAAGTTCAAAACACTCTATTCAAAGATTAATAACCGGGAAGAATTTTATTCTCCGCCGGTTACAAAAGAATCAAACGCTTATGTTGAACAAAAAAGTGATGCAGTAAAAGAGCTCCCATCGGAAAAAGAAATCACAAAAAAACCTGTCGTTAAAACAATTACTAAACGAACTGATTTTGTCGTTTCTGATATGTCCAAACAGACACCGATTTCTGCCAGAACTTTTGACTTAATGAAAAACCTGAGAGCTCAGGAAAGACAATATCTCCTCCAATTTGAAGAAAGTACAATTAAATATATCGGTGTTGAAGTATTTGTAACTAATCCCTATTACAATTATGCCGATGTTGTTGTTGAAGGGAATGCCGTCTGGTATTTGAATGATCAAGAAGTTGGGACATACTCTTTTACCGTTAACGTTGACAAACAGTGGAGCCACTTTGAATTTGTTCAAAGTTGGGGTACCGATAACACCGGATTCTGGAAACGTGGACAAGGACGCGTTGATATCTACCTGAATGGAGAATTTACCTGCGCGCGCTGGTTTCTTGTCGGTTCCAAAGAAATTCCAAATGATGAAGAAGTAGATATTGCTCCTCAAAGTTCTTCTGTTGGAGTTTCTGATACCAAACCTAAGACTGAAACGAAACAAGTTGTTCCCGAAGGAGAAAAATCTCTTGAGCAACTTCTCAAAGAGCTTGATGGTTTCACCGGATTAAAAAGCATTAAACAAGCAATGCGTGACTTTGTTGATTATCTCACTTTCATTAATGAAAGAAAAAAACTTGGGCTTAAAACACAAGAAGGGATTTCACTTCACACAGTCTTTCTTGGAAATCCTGGAACTGGTAAAACAACCATTGCAAGATTGCTTGGAAATATTTTCAAAGCAATGGGCTTGTTGGAGAAAGGTCACATCGTTGAAGTTGACCGTGCTGCATTAGTTGGACAGTACATTGGAGAGACCGCACAGAAAACCGAAAAACTTATTACCGATGCACTTGGGGGTGTGCTCTTTATCGATGAAGCCTACACCCTTGTAAAAAAAGGGGGCGGACAAGATTTTGGACAGGAAGCGATCGACACATTACTGAAAAGAATGGAAGACAAAGCTGGTGAATTTGCTGTTATAGTAGCCGGTTACACTGATGAGATGAATGGATTTCTTGAATCGAATCCCGGAATGAAATCAAGATTCGCTCACAATTTTGAATTCGAAGATTATACACCACAAGAGATGATCGAAATTTTCAAACAGATGTCTAAGAAAGAAGAATACATTATTTCTGCTGAAGCGTGTCAAGATCTCGAAAAAGAATTCACAAAGTTATATCGCAAACGTGATAAAACTTTCGGAAATGCACGGTTGGTAAGAACAATTTATAACAATGCTAAAATGCAGGTAGGTAAAAGAAGCTCCAAACTTCCAACAGCAGAGCGGACGAAAAAAAACCTCTCAACGATCATGCAGGAGGATATCCAGGCAATTCTTAAAACTTCCGTTGGTAAAGATTTTCACGCCGGAATAGATGAAGAGAATCTCACTATCGCCCTTTCCAAATTAGAAAATTTAACCGGTTTGTCTTCAGTTAAAAAGGAAATCTCTGAACTTGTAAAACTTGCTAAATTCTATCATCAGCAGGGTGAAAATATTCAATCGAAATTCGCCGATCATGTCGTTTTCTCAGGCAATCCTGGAACAGGTAAAACAACAGTTGCACGACTGTTCAGTCAGATTTATGCTGCACTTGGAATTTTAGAAAAAGGTCATCTTGTTGAAGCTGACCGTCAGGCGCTTGTTGCAAGTTTTGTTGGTAAAACCGCAGAAAAGACTACCGAGTTAATCAACCATTCTCTCGGCGGCACTCTATTTATCGATGAAGCTTATACCCTTGTAAAAACCGGCGATACCGGAAGTGATTTCGGAAAAGAAGCAATCGATACGTTGCTAAAAAGAATGGAAGATGACCGGGGAAAATTCATTGTAATTGCAGCCGGTTACACCGATCAGATGAAATCATTTTTAGATAGCAATCCCGGAATGCAATCCCGTTTCACAAAGTTTATCACCTTTGAAGATTACACCCCTGATGAATTGATGACGATAACAGTGCATTCATTATCGGAAAAACATCTGGTGCTTGAAGCAACTGCTAAAACAAAGCTTGCAAAATATTTTAATGAAATCTACCGGACGCGTGACAAGACTTTCGGCAATGCACGTTTAGTTAGAAATATAGTCGGGAACGCAATCCGCAAACAAGTTTTACGTATCGTTGATGTACCGAAAGAAAATTTGACCGAAGAGTTAACGCAGACAATTCTAGCTGATGATATTCAAGAACTCCACTCTGTAAAAGAAGAAGGAAATAAAATTCAGATCATCGGAGATAAAGATCTTCTTGAAAAATACTTGATGGAACTTAAAGAACTTCCTGGATTGGAATCGGTAAAAAAATCGGTTGAGAAACTTATCAACAGTCTTAAAGTTGCAAAACTACGTGAAGCCAGAGGTTTAAAAGTTCTCCCTAAAAATCTTCATTCCGTATTTCTCGGTAATCCCGGAACCGGTAAAACTACCGTTGCACGATTGATCGCAAAAATTTATAAAGAAATGGGTCTGCTCGAAAAAGGTCATCTTGTAGAAACTGATCGCGCAGGTTTGGTAGCTGGGTACGTTGGACAAACTGCAAAAAAGACAGACGAGATGATAGAAAAATCTCTCGGCGGAATGTTATTCATCGATGAAGCTTACACCTTAACACGCGGCGGCGGAAATGATTTTGGACAGGAAGCAATTGAAACACTTCTAAAAAGGATGGAAGATTACCGTGATAAATTCGCTGTAATCGTGGCTGGTTACACCGGTGAAATGAATGCATTTATTGATACAAATCCGGGACTTAAATCACGCTTCACAAATTATTTTGTTTTTGAAGATTATTCCCCGCGCCAATTGCTTGAGATCGCTTCGCTCATTTCAGAAAAAAGCGGTTACAAACTTGATGAAGGCGCCCTTCAGATTCTTATGGAAACTTTCAATTATTTGTATCAGGTAAGAAACAAAAATTTTGGAAACGCCCGCACTGCAAGAAATCTTTTATACAAAGCTATCGGGAACCAGGAGGAACGAATTTCCGAACTTGCGAATGTGTCTGATGAAGAACTTATAACGATTGTTTATGACGATGTTCAGAAAATCGATATTCAAGAATTTATTAAGTGATGAGGTGAATGATGGACCAATATTTACAAGCTGCAATTGATGAAGCCAAATTGGGTTTAAGCGAAGGGGGCATTCCCATCGGATCGGTGATTGTTCACAAAGGAAAAATTATCGGACGCGGACACAACCGCCGCGTACAAAAAGGAAGCGTTATTCTTCACGGAGAAATGGATGCTTTTGAAAACGCAGGAAGACAACCGGCTTCAGTTTACAGAGAATGTACGTTGTATACAACCCTCTCCCCCTGCCCGATGTGCAGCGGTGCAATGATCTTATACGGAATTCCAAAAGTTGTTATAGGAGAGAACAAAACTTTTCTCGGAGATGAAGAACTTCTTAAATCACGCGGACTGGAGGTTGAAGTAGTGAATGATGAAACTTGCATCAACATGATGACCGATTTTATTGAAAAGAATCCTGAACTTTGGAACGAAGATATTGGAGTATAAAATTCAAAAGTCAAAAGTCAAAAGTCAAAAGTCAAAAGTCAAAAGTCAAAAGTCAAAAGTCAAAAGTCAAAAGTCAAAAGTCAAATATCAAAATTCGAAGTTCACTTTCAATTTCAATTATATTTTTTCCTTAATTCCTTCCGCCGTGGCGGATCATAATTCCTAATTATTTATGACGTTATTCGAACAGAAAAACAAAATCCTCATCAACTGTCCTCTTCGTGCCGTTCCTTTTTTAAAAGAAGAAGTCCTCTCGCTTGGATTTGAGATTGTTTCAGAAGGATTGACGCATGTTGAAATTCTCGGAACAATGGCAGACACGATGATGCTCAATTTATCATTGCGTACAGCTCATCGCGTCCTTTTCTATTTGGATGAATTTGATGCCAAAACTCCCGATGAACTTTACAAGAATTTCAAAAAGATAAAATGGGAAGATTACCTATTTGAAGAAGGCTATATAAGCATTTCATCTGCAGTTGAGCATCCGATGGTGAATGATTCCCGCTTCCCGAATTTGAAATGCAAAGATGCAATTGTGGATAGACTGCGTGACATTTATGGTAAACGCCCCGATTCCGGCTCCGAGCGCAAAGGTGCGATGATCTACTTTCATTGGAAAGATAATCATTGCACAGTTTTTTTTGATACTTCCGGTGTTACGCTAGCAAAAAGAAATTATCGAAAAATGCCGTTTCTTGCACCGATGCAGGAATCACTTGCGGCAACTACCTTACTCGCGGCAAACTGGAAAGGTGCAGGTAATTTTATTAATCCGATGTGCGGCAGCGGAACACTTGCGATTGAATCGGCGATGATAGCCCTTAATAAAGCTCCCGGTTTATTAAAAGATAATTACGCTTTCATGCATTTAAAAGGATACGATGATTCAATCTGGCAGAAAATTCGTTCTGAAATAAAAAATCAAAGTAAAAAGAGTTTTCCCGGAAGAATTATTGCATCCGACATAAGTGGTGAAGCGATCTATGCGGCAAAACAAAATGCTAAAACAGCGGGTGTTGATCACTTGATTGAATTTGTTCAGTGTGATTTTAGAGAGACAGAAATTCCCGAAGGGGGCGGAATAGTTTTTCTTAATCCCGAGTATGGCGAACGGCTTGGTGAAGAGTTAAGATTAGAGAGCGTCTACAAGGCTATTGGTGATTTCTTCAAACAAAAATGCCAGGGGTATACCGGATATATTTTTACCGGCAATTTCAGTCTTGCAAAAAAGATCGGACTAAGAACAAAACGAAAAATCCCCTTTTTCAACGGCACAATTGATTGCCGGTTGCTGGAATTTGAACTCTACAGCGGAACTAAAAAGATTTTTTATAACGAACCTTTGTAACACAGATTATTAATCTGTGTTACTCTATCCACTGATTGTAAATTTTTCTACAATTTCTCTTTGTTGGGGAAATTGTTTTACTAATTCTTCCCTTTTCGCTAATTCAAAGTCGGCGAAATCAAATCCCGGTGCGACGGTACAGCCGATCAGTGCAAAAGAGTTTTTATCATTCACCTCCGCGGCAAACCAGGTTCCTCTAGGAATAACAAACTGGAACACCTCTCCATCTTCTACGTTTCTTCCAAGTTTTTGAAAAGAATAATTTCCGCCGTCATCAATCATGTGGATAGTTAAGAAGGTCCCTTCATAAAAATGCCAGATTTCATCCGATTGTATTTTATGAAAATGAGAAAAATCTTCTCTATCCAATAAAAAATAGATGGAAGTTGAAACATTTCTTTGAGCAGTGTATCTATCCGGTAACGCTTCAACAGCTATTACCTCTTCCGACCGGTAAATTTCTTTGTAATATCCCCCTTCGGGATGTTTTACCAATCCCAATTTGTTTATCCAATAATTTGCGTTCATTATAGAACCATTTTTTTATAAAAATTAATTTTAGGTGAATTCAATATCCCAAAACACAAACTTCTTTTCAATAAAAAAAACACAAATCGAATATAATTTTTCAGAAACTGGAAGTAGAAATGATCTAGGGTAGTTGAAAATCCCGTCAAATCATTTTTTTTGAAAAAAAGTTCCCATGAACTGAAATTTTTTTTGGGTTTGTTTTTATTTAGTGCTAATTTTGAGTACTAAAATTTTATGTAGAAACTTTAATGCTTACAGAATTCGGAAAAATTTTCGCTTTTTTACTGATCGCAATTATGTTTGTAGTTGTATCGGTATTTGTTGCAAAGCTTATCAGACCTGCCCGACCAACCAAAGAAAAAAACTTGATCTATGAATGCGGTGAAAATCCGGAAGGAACTCCCTGGGTGAAGTTCAACATCCGTTTTTACGTTGTTGCCCTTATCTTCCTCATTTTTGATGTGGAAGTTGTCCTTTTAGTCCCATGGACAGTGGTTTATCAGCAATATGGATTAGCCGGTTACTTTGTTGGTGTAATATTTCTCTTCTTTTTAGGTCTTGGAATGGCTTACGAATGGAAAAAAGGGGATCTTGAATGGGCTCGCCCTTCTCCTCAGAGTTCTAAAATGAAAAATTCAGTTCAGGAAGTTGACGCTTCAACAAATTAACATCTTTTTTTTGAACCATGCTTTTTATAAATAATCGAGTTTAGAATGGGTCTTTTAGATAAAGAATTTAACGACGATAATATAGTAATTTCAAATGTTGATGACCTTTTAAATTGGGCACGATTATCATCCCTCTGGCAAATGAGTTTCGGACTTGCATGCTGTGCTATTGAAATGATGGCTACCTCCGCTTCTCATTATGATTTTGACCGTTTTGGTGTTATACCCCGCCCTTCTCCACGCCAGGCAGATATTATTATTATCTCCGGTACCGTTACTCTAAAAATGGCGACGCGAATTAAACGGCTTTATGAACAAATGCCAGACCCAAAATATATTATTTCCATGGGTAGCTGTTCAAATAGCGGCGGACCTTATTGGGAACATGGATATCATGTATTAAAAGGTGTTGATAGGGTTATTCCCGTTGACGTCTACGTTCCCGGGTGTCCTCCCCGCCCGGAAGCTTTGTTGGAAGGACTTTTAACACTTCAAGAAAAAATTAGAAATGAATCACTGGTAAAGAAAACCGCATGAAATCAACAGAAGAAATTTTTGCTCTCTTAAAAGAAAAGTTCGGCGATGCTGTTCTTGAGTTAAATACTAAATTACCGAAAGAAGCGGTAATTGAAGTAGCGCCATTAAAAGTTACAGATATCTGCTGGTTCTTAAGAGATAATGAAGAATTGTTATTTGATAATCTCATTCTTTTAACCGGATTGGATGATGACAATGGCGAAAAAGTTAAATTGGAAGATGGAACTACCGAAACAAAAGGTGGAACACTCTCGGTTGTTTATCATTTGGAGAGTATGAAATTAGGACATAAGATTGTGCTTAGAGCCGCTACCGGCAGAGATAATCCTGAAATTGAGTCCGTGAGTAAAGTTTGGGCTTGCGCGGATTGGCAGGAACGGGAAGCTTATGATATGGTTGGAATAGTATTCCTTAATCATCCCGATTTACGCAGAATTTTAATGCCTTATGATTGGGAAGCCGGTTATCCCTTAAGAAAAGATTATATGAATCCCGAATTTTATCACGGAATGAAAGTACCTTATTAGTTGTTAGTTTTCAGTCTTCAGTTATCAGAGGATAATTGAACACTGATCGCTAAATACCGATTACTGTAAACTAAAAAAATATTTATGCTAAAAACCGAACAAATGGTCCTTAATATGGGGCCGCAACATCCTTCAACTCACGGAGTTTTAAGACTAGAATTAGAACTCGAAGGCGAAGTAATTATCAATGTAAAACCTCATCTCGGTTATTTACACCGCTGTTTTGAAAAACATTGCGAGGCGATGACATATCCGCAAATCATTCCCTATGTTGATCGCTTGGACTACCTCGCTTCAATGAACAATGAGATGGGTTATGCAATTGCAGTTGAGAGACTGCTTGATATTAAAGTTCCTGAAAGAGTTGAATATATCCGTGTAATTATGGCTGAGTTGCAACGAATTGCTTCTCATATGGTTGCTGTCGGAACTTATGGAATTGATATTGGCGCATTTACTCCTTTCCTTTACCTCTTCCGAGATAGAGAAAGAATCCTTACCCTTTTTGAGAAGACTTGCGGTGCACGTTTACTTTACAATTACATCTGGGTTGGCGGCCTTTCACATGATCTCCCTCTCAACTTTGTTAACGAAACAAGAGATTTCTTAAAGGATTTCAAAAAAACGGTTACCGAAGTAAACAATCTTCTTTCTTATAATAAAATCTTTATCGAAAGAACCGCAAACATCGGAGTTCTTCCCGTGGATGCTGCTATTAACTACGGAATAACCGGTCCTAACCTTCGTGCAAGTGGACTTAAATGGGATATCCGCAGGAACGATCTATATTCTATATATGATAGATTTGATTTTGAGATTCCTGTTGGAGAAGGTTTACACGGACAAGTTGGCGATTGCTGGGATAGATATTATCTCCGTGTTCAAGAAATGGTTCAAAGTATAAGAATTATTGAGCAAGCGTTAGATCAATTACCTGAAGGAGAGATTACTTCTGCGTTACCAAAGAGAATTAAACCTGTTGAAGGTCAAATTTATTCTCGCGTTGAGAATCCTAAAGGTGAACTTGGATTCTTTATTGTGAGTAAAGGTCAATTACAACCCTTCAGAGTAAAAGTTCGCCCTCCGTCATTTATTAATCTTGGTGTACTTGGAGAATTATGCAAAGGACATCTTATTGCCGATGTTGTTGCCATTCTTGGAAGTATCGATATTGTATTAGGAGAGGTTGATCGATGATATACGATTTTTTTGTAAACTTGTTCGGAAGTGATGTAATCGCCTCCTTCATTTCGGGAGCGCTTCCGTTTATCTTTATCGTTCCTTTCGCTCTCTTTGCAGTTTGGTTGGAAAGAAAAGTCTCCGCCCATATGCAAGATAGACTTGGACCAATGAGAGTTGGCTGGCATGGCTGGTTACAGACGGTAGCGGATATTTTGAAGCTTATTCAAAAAGAAGATATAACTGCATCCGATACAGATAAAAAACTTTTTAATATTGCCCCGATACTTGTGTTTATGGGAAGTTATGCCGCTTTCGCAGCGATTCCATTTTCATCGGCTTACATCGGTTCCGGAATTGATCTTGGAGTACTTTACATTGTTGCTGTTTCAGGTTTGGTTGTGGCCGGAATTCTGATGGCCGGTTGGGCATCAAACAATAAGTATTCGCTTTACGGAGCTGTTCGTTCAGCTGCGCAAGTGGTGAGTTATGAAATTCCGACTGTTATTGTAATTCTTACCGTAGTAGTTGTTGTTGGTTCACTTAACTTGACGAAAATAACAGATTTTCAGACGAGTAGATTTTGGGATTGGATGATCTTCGGCGGAAGTATTGCCGGAATAAAGAAATTAATCTTACTTCCCTTCATGATTATAGGGTTTATTATCCTCTATATTAGTTCGCTTGCCGAAACTAACAGAACTCCGTTTGATATTCCAGAAGCAGAATCAGAACTAGTAGGCGGTTACCATACAGAATATTCCGGAATGAAGTTCGCAATGTTCTTCTTAGCTGAATATGCTAACATGTTTGCCGTATCGGTAATTGCTTCAGCTCTATTCTTTGGCGGTTACCATTCCCCGTTCGGATATCTAGGGAATTTAATTGGATTGACCTGGATTGTTCCGATTGAACAATTTTTCTGGTTTAGTATTAAGGGTATTTTCTTTGTATTCGTACAGATGTGGTTACGGTGGACTCTTCCACGTCTTCGTGTTGATCAATTGATGACTTTGTGCTGGAAATATTTAATTCCCATTGCGTTTGTAAATTTCTTAATTGTTGCATTAATAATGGTTTTATAATTAATGAGAGAATATTTTAATAATATAAAAGATGGATTAGTTACCGTATTTATCGGAATGAAGATAACGTTTCTTCATTTATTCACTCCGTCGGTAACCATTCAATATCCAAGTGTAAAAGTTCCAATGGTGGAACGTGTGCGGAATCGTTTATATGTAAATATGGATGACTGCATCGGCTGCGACCAATGCGCACGTGCTTGTCCTGTAAGTTGCATCGCGATTGACACTGTAAAAGGATTGCCAACTGAGGATCTTGGCAAAACTTCTCAAGGGAAGAAAAAAGCATTATGGGTTACCAAGTTTGATATTGATTTCGCAAAATGCTGTTACTGTCAATTGTGTGTTTTCCCATGTCCAACTGAATGTATTTATATGACCGATGAATATGAGTTCACCAAATTGGAACGCACCGATCTGTTATATCACTTTGCTACGCTTACACCTGAAGAAGTTGAACAGAAGAAAGATAATTTCCAAAAATTTGAAGCTGAAAAAGCGGCAGCAAAGGCTGCAGCTCCAAAACCTGCTGCTCCTGTAGCAAAACCTACTCCTCCTCCGGCAGCAGCATCAGAAGAAAATAAACCCGAGAATTAAGTAATATGAATTTAGCAGATTTTTTGTTTTATGTATTTGCCGTGATAACTCTTGTTTCGGCTTTCTTTGTCGTAACGTTTAAGAATATTATTTATTCGGCGTATTCCCTGATGCTTACTTTTCTTGGAGTTGCAGGGATTTATGTTCTTCTCGGCGCCGACTTTATTGCTATCGTGCAAGTGATTGTTTACGTCGGCGGTATTTTAATTTTAATTCTATTCGGAGTTATGTTAACCAATAAAATCCAAAATGTGCCGATCAAGACTGAGGCATCCTTTATTATCCCAGCTTCGATCACTATCGGCGCTTTCGGCGGGATTTTAGTTTCAACTTTTATTAATACAAGATGGAAATCACTTCCGGCAGAATTAGCAAATTCAACACTAACGGATGTCGGTCATCTTTTAATGAATGAATATATTTTGATATTTGAATTACTTGGAATTCTTTTGTTGGTTGCCTTAGTAGGCGCAGCAAGTATTGCAAGGAAACAATAGGAATTTTATGACAACAATCGGTTTACAACATTATCTTATCGTTAGTTCAATACTTTTTTCTCTTGGACTCTTCGGCATCGTTACACGTAAAAACGCTGTTATGGTTTTAATGGGAATTGAACTTATCCTTAACTCGGCGAACATTAATTTTGTCGCTTTCGCACGATTCGGAAATTTCGGATTCGACGGTCAGCTAATTGCGTTGTTCGTAGTTATTTTAGCCGCCGCCGAAGCTGCAGTTGCCTTAGCCATTGTTTTAAATATTTACAAGAATTTCGCTTCAGTAAATGTTGATGAAATAGATAAATTGAAAGAATAACTTTTTATGAATGGATCGAACTTAATTCCCTTATCGCTTTTTATTCTTTTTGCCCCCCTTGTTGGGTTCTGGTTTACGCTTGTCTTAGGTAAGAAGATGCAGAAGAGTTTCTTAATAGAAATTTCTATTTCTACTCTCGTTCTTTTAACAACTATTTATGTAACCTTTACCAAATTATTCTTTTTCCCGGATACCAAATTCGTTTCTGAGTTTACTTGGATTAATTTAGGCGATGTTCCTTTGCTGGGCAAAGTTACTGTTGAATTAGGCATGATGATAGACAACATCACCGCTTTAATGTTGTTTGTTGTTGCGCTTATCAGTTCGTTGGTTCATTATTATTCGATCGAATATATGAAGGGAGATAAACGCTACAACCGCTATTTCGCGTTCCTCGGAATTTTTACTTTTTCGATGATGGGCATCGTGTTAACCCACAACATTTTAATGATGTACATCTTTTGGGAATTAGTCGGTCTCTCATCTTATCTCTTGATTGGTTTCTGGTTCGAGAAAGATTCTGCTTCCGATGCTTCAAAGAAAGCTTTTTTAGTTAACAGGATTGGTGATCTTGGTATGTTTTCCGGCATTCTACTGATTTTTGTTAATTATCATACCTTTACTTTCGACAAAATATTCCAGGCGATTAGTACCGGTGTGCTTCCTTTTAATTCTGAAGTTTGGCTGACTGTAGTTGGAATTTTATTATTCTGCGGTGCAATCGGAAAGTCAGCGCAATTCCCGCTTCATGTCTGGTTACCAGATGCAATGGAAGGTCCAACTCCGGTTAGTGCGTTAATCCATGCAGCGACGATGGTTGCAGCAGGTGTTTACCTCGTTGCAAGAATTTTCCCGATGATGACCGGTGATGCACTTTTATTTGTTGCAGTTATCGGAGCATTATCAGCATTCATTCCGGCTACAATTGCTTTGACACAGACAGATATTAAAAAAGTTTTGGCTTATTCGACTATAAGTCAGCTTGGTTACATGATAATGGCGTTGGGTGTCGGCTCATTTGCATTTGGATTTTTCCATTTGGTTACACACGCATTCTTCAAAGCCGGATTATTCCTCGGCGCAGGTTCTGTTATTCACGCGATGCACCACGAGCAAGATATCATGCAAATGGGTGGTTTGAAGAAGAAACTTCCTGTTACGTATTATACATTTTTAATTTTCTGTCTCGCTATTTCAGGTGTTCCGTTAACTTCCGGATTTTTAACTAAAGATGGTATTCTCGCAGGTACTTTTGCTTTTGGATTATTAACAGGAAATTCACTTTTTGCAATAATCGGATTCTTTGTAGCATTACTTACTGCATTCTACATGTTCAGAATTTTAATTTTAACTTTCCATGGAACTCCGCGGAATGAGCACAAATATGAACATGCACATGAATCTCCATTTTTAATGATTGCGCCGTTAGTGCTGTTAGCATTTTTATCCATTTTTATTTTCTATACTGCCAATCCGTTTAATGCAGATAGCGGTTGGGTTTTATCGAAATGGATTAAAACTCCCGCTTCCGTAGTTCCTGAGCATGCACGATATTCTTTCATGGTTCCTGAAAAAATGGAAGAAGCCACAACGAAAGTAACCGAACATATCACTCATTCTGAAGTTTATACTGAAGCTTTACATCATGCTCATATTCCTGCGGTGCTTTTATCTTTGGCTCTAGCTGGTTTAGGAATTCTACTCGCTTTCGCTTTCTATCAATGGAAAAAAATTGATGTCGATTCATTGACCGAAAAGATAAAACCTCTTTATACTTTTTCTTTAAACAAATGGTACTTCGATGAGTTTTATCATAAAACATTTGTTGCCGGACTTTTAGGAATATCAAATCTCCTCGCCTGGTTCGATGCATATGTCGTTGATGGAATAGTGAATGGCGCCGCTTCGGTAACAAGAATGCTTTCAAGATTTAGCGGTGTGTTTGACAATTATGTAGTTGACGGAGCTGTAAATTTAACTGCGACGTTCAGCGGTTTGATAGGTTTGGCGTTCAGAAAACTTCAAACGGGAAAAGTACAAGCATATGTTGTGCTCGTTGTTTTTTCTCTCGTTCTTCTCTTACTCTTTTTTGTAAAAATATAGTTTAGTTCAGAATTTTTTAAAGGATTAAAATACAATGCAACAAGTTCCGTTTTTATCATTGATAACTTTCTTACCGCTTCTTGGTATGATCATTATTCTTCTCCTGCCAAAAAGCAATGAAAAAGCTATCAAATCTGTAAGTATTATAATTACAGGTATTCAACTTGTCCTTGCCGGAATGATCTGGAGTATGTACAATTACTCGCTCGGTGGAATCAATAACCAGGCAACGTATCAATTTGTTGAAAAATTTAGATGGATCGAAATTGCAACCGTTTCCTGGTTGGGAACAATTAAAGTTGATTACTTCATGGGAATCGACGGATTAAGTGCTCCTCTTCTCTTTTTAACAGCTTTAATTTCTTTTATCGCTGCAATCTCTTCATGGAAGATTGATCATTCTCTAAAAGGTTACCATGCAATGTACCTCTTACTTGTAACCGGAATGGTTGGAGTTTTTGTTTCATTAGATTTATTCCTTTTCTACATTTTCTGGGAATTAATGCTTCTCCCGATGTACTTCCTGATCGGTATATGGGGTGGCCCGAGAAAAGAATATGCAGCTATCAAGTTCTTTATTTACACTCTCTTCGGTTCGGTTTTCCTTCTTTTAGTTATGATCGGTCTTTATTTAAGCGCTACAGAAACTCTTGCTAACGGAACAAAAGTTTTCACCTTTAACATGATCGCTTTAATGGATCCGCAGAATTATACACAAACGGGAATTCTTTCTCCGTTAAATCCGAACAATTTAAGATTTATAGCATATATCGCAATGTTCGTCGGATTCGCAATTAAGATCCCGATGTTCCCTTTCCACACATGGTTACCCGATGCGCACGTTGAAGCTCCAACCGCGATAAGTGTTATTCTTGCAGGTGTTCTTTTAAAGATGGGAACTTACGGAATTTTAAGACTTAACTTCCCTATTTTTCCTGAAATCACTCAACAATTGGTTTGGTGGATTGCACTCTTCGGTGCGATAAATATTATTTACGGCGCGCTCTGCGCGATGGCCCAAAAAGATTTTAAGAAACTGATCGCTTACTCTTCCGTTTCTCACATGGGATTTGTAATCCTTGGAATGGCTTCTCTTAACACCGCCGGAATTTCCGGTGCGGTTTTCCAGATGTTCAACCACGGAACAATTACCGCAATGCTCTTCCTTATTGTGGGAGTAATTTACGATAGAGCCCACACTCGCGGTCTGAACGACTTTGGCGGATTAGCAGTTCAAATGCCGATCTACACCGGATTTGTAAGTTTCGCTTTCTTCGCAGCAATCGGTTTACCCGGTTTAAGCGGATTTATTTCCGAAGCGTTCGTTTTTCTTGGCGCTTTCAGTAATGTTTCAATTAGACTTTTAACTATTATCTCCACACTTGGAATTTTACTTGGAGCCGGCTACATGCTCTGGACTTTGCAACGTGTTTATCTTGGTAAGTTAAATGAAAAATGGAACAAACTTCCCGATCTTGATTTTAGAGAATATGCAATGCTGGTTCCACTTGCCGTTATTATTCTTATTCTTGGCGTTTATCCATCGTTTATGCTTGACTTGATGAATTCATCGGTAAACACCATGGTTACTTTTATGGCTAAGTCACAAACATTTTTTTCATCGATACAATTTTAATTGAATAGTTTAGAGTTTTAATTTATGCCGTTAACATATTTTTTCGATAGTGTTCCATTGCTTTACCCGGAGATTGTCATTTCCGCTCTTATTGCAATAATCGTTCTGGCAGATCTCATTTCAAGCAAAGTAGAAAAAGTTCTCCCCTACATTTCTTTAATTGGATTAGCAGTAGCATTTTATTTTGTATTAGATAATTACAGTGCGAATGCGATGGCTTTCTTGAATGATACGGGTAAGGGAATGGTTGCGGTTGATTCATTTGGTTCTTTCTTCAAAATGATCATTCTAATCAGTTCGTTTCTGGTAATACTCTTTACAATTGTCTCGAAAGAATTGCGTGATTCGATGGAAAGGATTGGAGAATATTACACACTTATCTTCGGAATGATCCTCGGAATGTTCTTCATGGTTTCGGCAACAAATTTAATTTTACTTTATCTCTCAATCGAATTGGTTTCGCTCTCCTCCTACGTTTTGGCGGGCTTTATTAAAACTTCAAGCAGAAGCGCTGAAGCCTCCTTAAAATATCTGATTTACGGCGCAGCATCAACCGGAATAATGCTTTTTGGTATTTCTATCGTTTACGGATTGACCGGAAGTGTGAATCTTTACGAGATCAGTTATTTGTTCCAAGTAACCGCAGGGAATAAATTTCTCCTTAATCTTTCAATGATCCTAATGTTTGCGGGAATAGGATATAAAATTTCTTCTGTCCCCTTTCATTTCTGGACTCCAGATGTTTACGAAGGGGCCCCAACAACTATTACTGCTTATTTGTCCGTTGCAAGCAAAGCGGCTGGATTTGCTTTACTCATCCGTTTGATTAAAACCGGATTCTTCCTTGAAACTTCAACACTTGGCGCTTGGGTAATTCTTCCTTCGTTTTACTGGCAGGATTTCCTCGTTCTTCTCTCAATCCTAACGATGACTTTAGGAAATTTTGCAGCACTATGGCAAAGCAATATTAAAAGAATGCTTGCCTACTCAAGTATAGCGCATGCCGGTTACCTCTTAGCCTCGTTAGCCGTTTTATCTGATCAAGGATTAATTGCCATTCTTGTTTATTTTGCTATTTATATGTTGATGAATCTTGGAGCATTCCTGGTTGTAATCATCATTCGCAATAAAATAAATAGTGAAGAATTATCGGACTACGATGGACTCGGTTACTCAATGCCGTTAATGGGAGTAAGTCTTGGTGCGTTTCTTATTTCTCTTACAGGTTTACCTCCAACAGCGGGATTCATCGGCAAGCTCTACATTTTCCTCGCCTTGCTTGACGCAAAAATGATCGTTCTCTCGGTAATTATGGTTTTGAATAGTGTGGTTTCACTTTACTATTACGTTCGTGTATTGAAACACATGTTCTTGAATAAACCGAAAGAAGAAGTCGCTAAAGTGAAATTCCCTTTAACAGAGAGCATTTATGCCTCAGTACTTGCAGCAGCGGTAATCTTTTTTGGAATTTATTTTGCCCCGGTTATTAATTGGGCAAAAAACTCTCTCTCACTTTTCGGTTTTTAATTCATTTTCACGTAGCACAGATTCATAATCTGTGCTACTAAAGTTTTATATCTTCCCCCTTTAACTTCATCTGAACTCTTTTTTAATCTTTCTATTTCTTCGGGAACATTCTATCTATTTGTTTTGTTAGTTATTAAAACAACAATAAAGATGAACTTTTTGAGGCATAGATGAACGATATACAAGTTGAAACGGAAATCACAATAACTGATAAAGCCAGCAGTGAAATTAAAAGGATTATGACCGAAAATAAAATCTCAGATTCTTTTGGATTGCGCGTTGGAGTTAAAGGGGGCGGCTGTTCCGGATTATCTTATTCTTTAGGATTTGACAGCGAAACCAGAGACGGTGATTCAATTATCGAAGTTAAAGGAGTGAAATTATTCGTAGATGGAAAAAGTCTTTTCTATCTTTCGGGTACAGAATTGGATTTTTCCGATGGATTGAACGGAAAAGGTTTTGTCTTCAATAATCCCAATGCAACCAAAACGTGCGGATGCGGGAATTCTTTCAGTGCGTCATGAGAAGGAGATTTTTTCTTAAAGCTGCTGCGCTCTCAACAATTTCTCTTTATGGAAGATCATTAAACAATTTTAATAATACAATAAATAATAATTTAAGGAGTACTTACACAATGTCTAAATTTGAATTGCCATCACTTCCCTACGCTTACGATGCGCTTGAACCGCATATTGATAAATTAACAATGGAAATTCACCATTCGAAACATCATCAGGCTTATGTTAATAATTTGAACAACGCTGTTGCAGGAACTGAATTAGAAGGAAAATCTCTTGAAGAACTTTTTGCCTCAATTTCTAAAGCCCCGGTAGCAGTCAGAAACAACGGTGGTGGAGTTTATAATCATAATTTGTTCTGGACAAATATGAAACCAAACGGCGGTGGAGCACCAACAGGTGCAGTTGCTGATGCAATCAATGGTGCATTTGGATCTTTTGATGAATTTAAAAAACTATTTTCTAATGCCGCTGCAACGCGTTTTGGTTCAGGCTGGGCATGGCTTGTTGCTTCAAACGGTAAATTAGTTGTAACCTCAAGCGCTAACCAGGATAATCCTTTGATGGATATTTCTGAAGTAAAAGGTTCACCGCTTCTTGCTTTAGATGTTTGGGAACATGCTTACTATTTGCATTATCAGAACAGAAGACCGGATTACATTTCTTCTTGGTGGAATGTGGTCAACTGGGATGAAGTTAATGCCAGATTAGCAAACGCAAAATAAATTCGATTGAAAAACTCAACCACCCGGTTGCGTTTTTTGTTTGTACCATATTTTGGTTCATCATTATTGTTTACTATTTCGACCTATCGAACTTTTTTGTTTCAGGAGTGTCTAAACTATGGTTTTCCTAATTCAATACTTATTATTAAAAACGGATGTGACTCATGAAAAGGAAAGACTTCTTAATTACGGCCGGTAAAGGAGTTGCGTTTGCCGGACTTGCGTACTGCATCGGATGTAAAAAGAATACTGATTCCCCTACTGCACCACAAACAAATGTGGATATCACTTTGGATTTGACATTACATTCTAATCAACCTTTGAATAGTATTGGCGGTTCTGTGGTTAACAGTGGAATAATTATCGGCCGAGTTAGTCAATCAGAGTTTGTAGCAGTCTCTTCCGGTTGTACTCACCAGGGAACAACAGTTCAATTTCAGCTTGCGCAAAATCAATTTTTCTGTCCAAATCATGGATCAACCTATTCCCTGGATGGAACGGTTACCAGGGGCCCGGCGCAAAAATCTTTAACAAAATACAAAACAACTTTTGAAGGTACTAATTTGCGGATATACAGCTAGTTTGCAATTCACTCATTTTAAGAACAAGGCAAGGATTGCAAAAGCATCAATCACATATAGCATCCAGTGAACCTCGTCCCTTTTCCCAATTGTAATTTTAATTATAGTAAAACTTAAAAAACTCCAGATGATTCCTTGTGTAATTGAAAAAGTCAATGGGATTAAAAACATTCCCATAAAAGCGGGAATCGCATCATCTAATTTTCTCCAATTTACAGCAGTAATGGGAGTCATCATAAACACTCCTACAATAATAAGTGCAGGCGCAGTTGCTATTGAAGGCACTATAGAAAGGAGCGGTGATAAAAATAAAAACGGAAGGAAAAGTAACCCGGCAATTACTGCGGTCATTCCGGTTCTTCCACCTTCTTCAATTCCGGCGGCTGACTCTATATAACTTGTCCCGGCGCTTGTTCCTGTTAAACCGGCGAACATCGTTGCAAAAGAATCAACGATTAACGACTCCTTTATTCGTAACGGTTCACCTTCTTCATCTTTAAGATTTCCTGCTTCAGCTACGCCGATAAAAGTTGAAAGCGAATCAAACATATCAACAAACAGCATTGAAAAGATCACTGGCAACAGTGATAGTTTAAATGAATCAACAAAATTTAGAACAAAGAGAAGACTAAAATCCGGAAGAGCAAATAAGCCTTTCCAGGTTACAAGTGTTGAAGTGCCAAAATTTATTGCGGATGCATCACCATAATACCTTCCGATCGGAATTGAAAGAATTGTTGTTGTAGCAATACCAATTATTAGAGCTCCCTTAATTTTTTTAATCACTAATAAAATTGTAATTGCCAAACCAACGAGAAAGGTAATTGTGATTGGATTCAATTCTCCTAATCCGACTATTGTTACTGAATTAGCGACAATAAATTTTGCATTTGTGAAACCAATGAGCGCTATGAATAATCCAATCCCAACTGCAATACCAAAGCGTATTTGCTGTGGAATTGATTTAATGATAAGTGTCCGCACATTAAAAATGGAAAGAATTAAAAATATTACTCCGGACCAAAACACGGCTCCCAAAGCGATGTGCCAATCAATACCCATGCCTATAACAACAGTAAATGTAAAGAATGCATTAATGCCCATCCCTGGTGCCAGGACAATCGGGTTTTTTGCATAGAGTCCCATCATAATACTTGAGAAAGCGCTTACCAATATTGTAGCAGTTAAAACACCGCTGAAAGGCATTCCGGTTGGAGATAGAATTGCAGGATTAACTATAATAATGTACATAGTCGCAAGAAAGGTAGTTACCCCGGCTAGAACTTCAGTTTTAAAATCGGAGCCAAGTTCTTTTAGCTTAAAGAATTTTTCCATAATAAAATCTTTCACTAAGTGATGAGGTAAATTATGAAGTTAATTACGATTATCAAACCGAATGTGTTTATAATCTAATTTTATAACTTAGAAGATCGAATGATTACTGGGCAACAGCAATATTTTTTGCAAGAATTTTATCAACGCGAACACCATCCATGTCAACAATTTCGAAGTGATATTCTTCCAAAAATAATTTATCCCCTACTTTGGGAATCCTGTTCATACTTTGGTGGAAGTAGGAACCAAGAGTGACATTCTTTTCAATTTCGAGATCAATTTCCAGTAATTCTTTAGCTTCAGTTAAAGAAAGACCTGCATCAAGAAGAATTGTTCCATCTTCTCTCTGGTAATAGCGATCTTCTTCTGTTTCATAAAATTCTGGTAATTTGCCGACAATCGTTTCAACTACATTGTGCATCGTAACTATCCCAAGAGTCTCCCTTTCTTCATCCATTACGATTGCGATGTAACTCCTAACATCACGAAATTTTTCAAGCAGTTTTAATGCATCCATTTCAGGTGTAACAATAAGAGGATCATACAATATTTCCTCAAGTTGAAAATTCCCTTCACAATAATACTTTGCGAAGAATTCTTTACTTGATATAATTCCCATAATGTTATTATAATTTTTATTATATACAGGGAATCTGGAATAGGGACTATTTAACACTACTTCATAAATTTGGTCTACATTATCAGCATAGTTAATCCAGGCAACTTGATCTATTGGTTTCATCATTGTTGAAGCGGTTACCATATTCATTTGCAGCAAACTTTGCAATAACTCGGACTCTCTACTCTGCAAAACTCCATGCTCATACGCTTCACTTATAAGATATTTTAGTTCATCTGCAGTTACCGGCGGTCCATTCTTTCTACGAATTAAAAACAATTTTAAAATTAATTTTGTTGAATAGCTTAAGACTTTAACTATCGGGAAGCAAAGTTTATTTGCGATAAGTACAAATGGAGCGAAAAAAATTGCATATCGTTCTGGATTTCTTAATCCAATTGATTTGGGAACAAGATCGCCAATAATAACCGCTAGATAGGTTATAAACGAAACAACCAGTACAAATGAAATATTAGCTGCATAAGATTTTAATAAAGGAATTGATTCGAAGAACGGTGCAATTTTGTCTGCGAAACTGACTCCCCCAAAAACTCCGGCAATTATTTCTGTAAGTGTTATTCCAAACTGCATGGTGGAAAGTAATTCTTCGGGTTTTTCGAGAAGTCGTAAAGCAAGTCCGGCAGATTTATTTCCTTTTTGATATTTTTCCTGGAGTCTAAAATGTTTAGAAGAAACAAATGCCATCTCACTTAAGGCAATTATCCCGTGCAAAGCTAGTAAACTGAAAATAATGATCAGATCATACATTTTCTACTTCCGCAACTTTGCTCAATTGTACTAAAGCCACAAATATTCATTTCACAATTCATTTTAATCCATGCAACTGTTTTTCATTTTTACTGTCCACACTCCCCTGCTGCTATTATCGAATTTTTTTCGAGATTCTTGAGATTGAAGGAAGTAATACTAATTGGAGAAATGAATGAGTGATTTATTAAAAGTTATTTTAAATAAACCATTTTTCTTGTTTGAACAAATTTCCCAACCGTTAACTGATAAAAATAGATTCCGCTCGACAGTGGAGAGATGTGAGAAGTTTGCTGCATGTTGAAATTAATTGTATGCTCCCCTGCCGACTGTTCTTCATTTACTAAAGTTACAATCTCATGCCCGAGACAATCGTAGACTATTAAACTCACTTTACTATCAGCTAATAAGTGATATTTAAATATTGTTTCGGGATTAAACGGATTAGGGAAATTCTGTTCTAACGAAAAACCTTTTTCAACTTTATCCATACCTTCAATAAAAGAAGTTGATAATGATGGACTTCCGGCGTTTACCCATGCAGTGTACAGAACCGAAGCCAAAACTTCGGATGCATTAGAAAATAATGACCCAGTAAAATTTTTTGTTAAGTTCCAGAGTGTTGAGTAATATAAATCCGAACTTTTACTCTTGGCAGTAACGTATGCTACTGAATCAGCAAAGTAAACCGAATCTACATAAATGTAATTTTTATAAACCATCGAAAAAATAAAACTCTGAACATTGGGTAAAAATACTGCTTCACTCTGTTTGATCTGAAGCGAAGTGGAATATTTACCAATCATGGTTGACTCATATCGTGAATGAATTCCGGAAGAATTTGGTAACCATGGTCTCCCGTTGTAATAGGTTGACAAATGTAGGGGCATGTTCCCATCTCCAATGTAATGTCCCAAGTCGGCAGATAAGAGTATCGCATGTGTCCAATCTTTTTGCTGAAATGCTTGGATAAGAGAATCATAACTTTTCACAATTATCCATGGCAAGGAACCGGCATTGGTGATTGCCGTAAGTCCATATTTAGAAACAGCAGAATCATAATTCTGAATAACGCTACCGGTCGTTAAAAAATCAGCATAATCTTCAAAGTCGATATAATGTTTCGGTTCTTCGGATGGATCTGCGCTTTTGCGGTAGTCGGCATCTGAACAGTGATTAACGAGTGATTCTTTCCATGAACTAAATTCCACGAATGACTGCGGGAATGAATTAACTGTGTTTCCACTGATTATTCTGTGCCCTACATTTCCCCATCCTCCTAAAATTATACTTAATACCAACAACACACCAATTGTGCCTAAGGATTTTAATTTGTTCAAAATATTCACTCTCTTTTCATTCGACTTATGACCATTCTACTCAATTAGTATTTCGATAACTTTTTGTGCAACAGTTTCCCTCTCAACATCTTCAAAAATATTGTGCCCCGATTTACTAAATTCAAATTTCTTAAAAGATATATTCTTTTCATTCAGTATCGAAGAATTCATTCTATTATTCGATGTGTTATCTAAAGTTCCTGCTAGCAAATAAATATCTTTCTTTATTTTCTGGTAGTCTAACAATTCGTGCAAATCCCACAATGCTTTGATCGATTGTAAAGGAACCGCATGGTAAACAAATCTATCCGAGTTCCAATCGATTGATGATTTTTTTACTACAGGTAAAAATAGACTCATAATGCAAAGTACGCCGGGAGTTTTTAACAACTTCTTACGAAACGAATGATTTTCGTTCTCAACTAAATAAGGAGCGCTTAAAACAAGCTTCTTAACTTCTCGTTGCTGAGAAACAAGTGCTGCAAGAAGTCCCCCCATCGAATGCCCAACTATCGTAATTTCATCAACTTGTTGTTTCAAAAGATCGTATGCGTCTAATGAGTCGCGCAGCCATTGTACCGCTTTTACCGATTTTAGTGTTACAATATTAGCAACTCCAAATCCAGTTAAACGGGGGGCATAAAATGGCATATTTTTTTGTTTTAACAAAGGAATGATAAAACGAAATTCTTGCGGCGAAGCAGAAAATCCGTGCAATAATAAGATACCATGTTTCTTGTCCCCAACGAAAGAAGCCACAGGTTTGGCAACTTCAAATTCTCCCGATATTTCATCAAAGGGAAATTTTTTAAAGTGAATAAAGTTAATCAGAAGATTCTTTTTCCCTTTACTGTGTCCGAAGACCATGAGAGATAACAAAATAACTGGTACTGAGAGAGGATACTCTCCTTCCCAAATTAAATAAACAAATGCAAGAATTGAGATAATCCCAAATGATCTTAAGGCTAATATTTCTTTTTTTATTATTGCTTCACTATTTTTCATGCGGTACAAAACAACTTAATTTCTTTTCTCTAATTAAAAATAAATATGAGTGAAAACCAAGACAAAACGATTATTGTTTCTCATCGCTTAAGAGGATTTGACGAACACGACTCTTCCCTAAAGGGATTGCGGAATGCTATTTCGAAAAACGTCACTCATATAGAGGTTGATTGCCGTGTAACAAAAGACGGCGAGATCGTTATTCATCACGATGCCAGATTGGGAACTGACTTTGCTTCAACTCCATTAATAGATGAGAAAACACTTGCTGAATTAAAACAGATTCACTACATAAATTCAACCGATACTATTCTAACTTTAGATGAGTTGTTTCAAATTCTTAAACCACATAAAAATATAACTCTCTATCTTGATATTAAAGAAAGCGGAAAAGAAGAAAAGATTATTGAAAAGGCGGATAAGTTAAATTTGTTGGATAAAATCACTATTGTCTCTTGGCTTCCCGAAGTACTGCTTAAGATCAATACAATTTTGCCTTCGATGCAGTTATGTTTTAGTTTTTATCCGGTCTGTAACTCATTTTCAGCAAGACTAAACTATTTCAATGCCAAAATTAAATCTTCCTTCAACTTAAAAAGAGATGCTCGAAACACTTTTCTTTTTGATCGTTATAATTATGAGAATGGAGCTACTGGAAAGTTCGGATTTGATTTTGAACATTTTGTATCGCTCCCCTTTACCGGAAAACTCTTAGAAATTTTACAAAGTGTGCATGGGATCGTCTGTCTAAATTATAAATTACCCTCTGTTCACTTCATCGATATACTGAAAGAGCAAAACCTACAAATATGTCTTTATTCAATAAACGATGAAAACTCTTTACGAAAATGCAAATCTAAATTTCATCCGGATATTGTTTTAACTGATAAAGCTGAGCTTATCATAAGCAAGAAATAGTTTATTTAGCGAAATTAATTTGTGTGGTATAATATACAATTTCCTTGTGTGGATCAGCTTGAGAAGTCAGATTTTCTGGCGAAACAATTTCCATTAGAAATTTTCCCATTTCATTTAGTTCAAGCGGAAAACTAAAATCTAGTATTTTGTTTTTAGGTAGATGAGCAATATCCTCTGTTATTGTTAACATTCTTATTTCATTTTGGGGAGAGATTAGTTTAACACAAACCGGCAACGTGGAAATATTTCCCTTCTCTCTGACTATTATCGAAACTCTAAATTCAAAGCCATGAAACTTATAATAAGTTATGACCGGTAAGGAGATATTACTTCCGGGGATTGGTTTGTCATTAGATTTTGTTACAAAGGTTCCTTTATAAAAAGCATTCGAGGAAATGTGATTTAGTTTCGGGAAAACAATTTTCTCGCTTTCTTGAGAAAAGGTTAATCCAGTGAAGATTATGATAACCGATATTATATGGAAAAACCGGTGGTTATCATTTTTCCACATACCACTCCCAAACCGTTTTTGCAATTTCTGCAATAACACTTTCACAAATAGTTTCATCAGTTTTAGTATTGGAGATGAAGACAGCAATAACAAAATGTTTTCCATTCGGCAGCGTTATAATACCTACATCATTTAGAGCACCGATGATTCCTTCTTCGTTTCTACCTGATGAACCAGTTTTGTGAGCTACAATTGTTCCTTGAGGTAATAATCCTTTTATCCGTTTAGGTCCAGTGGTGGTTTTAACCATTATTTTTTTTAGAAAGTCAGTACTTTTTTTGGAAAGCATTTTACCTTGATAAAATTTGGAGAGGAGGTTTCCCATTTCTTTTGGAGTACACGAGTTAGTGAATTGCACAGCCCAATCTTTGTGCATTTCATCTTCTGTTGCAACAATTGAAATATCTGAAATTCCAAGACCATGAAAATATTCATTTACCTTCCCAGGTCCTCCCAATAATCTAAAAAGAATATCACAACCGTTATTATCACTAACCGAAACGGTATAGTTCAATAACTCATCTAAGGTTATGTTCATATTTCCATCAGGATACTTTTCTCTCAACGGACTCCATGTATTCGGAAGGAGTTCCTTCTTCTTCACAAATATTTTTTGATTTAATGAAAGTACTCCTTTATCAACCTTATCAAGAGCTGCCAAAGCAAGTGGAAATTTGTAAACACTTTGCATCGGGAATCGAACATCTCCTTTTAATGAAAGAGTATCTCCTCTCTCCAAGCAGATAATGGAAACGCCAACATTCCCATCCACCTTTTGGCTTATTTTTTCTAAATTGACTTTAAGTGAATCCATTTGTGCGAAGGCAGAAGGTTGACCAATTGATACAATAAAAAATGCTATACTAAGAAAAGTATGAATTATTTTCATTTTGGCTCTATCCATTATTCATTTTTTAGTTCCAACGATGATTTTTTTGACCAAAGAATTACGACAGGTAAAGCGAATGCCATACTTCCAATAAGTGACAATAAAATAAACCACCATGGTTTTAATTTTGTAACTCCCCACTTTGAAAGCAGATATGCGAATAACATCATCAGCACTATCGCTTCAATAATAAACGCAAGTGATATCGGATTTTTCAAAGCTCCGTTCAAAACATCCGGATTAGAAAATAATCCATAAAAAAAGACACTGTTTATTCCCAATAGTCCAAATGCACCCAAACTCCAGAATACGATTTTTTCTGTTCTACTATATTCGATCTGTTTTGTCATAAGATTCTCTCCAAATATGATTTTCTTTTTCTTTTTATAACCATATTTGAACATTTATAGTTTCTTAAGTTCAAAAATAATGTCTTCAGATGTCTCTATCTTTATTGTATTGATCACCAATTCGTTTTTGTTTTTCACTTTCTGAAATAAGTTTATCAAGTCGGGAAACTTGCGTTTCTTCCTTTTTAGCAGACATAATCCAATGCAGCATTGTTTTTTTATATGATGGAGCTTGGCTGTTAAAAAATTTCCATGCGTTTTTATTCGCTTTAAATTTCTTTTCCAGATGTGGCGAAAGTATCCTCTCCGGATTCTCAAAACTATAAGCTTTGTCTACTGTGCGATTATTATAAAGTTCCAATCCTTCCGGTTGCATCAATCCTTGTTTTATAAGTTCTTCAACTTTTTTGATATTTACCGCGCTCCAATTGCTTTTAGGTTTGCGTGGTGTAAAGCGGATGCAATAACTCTCTTCCCCAAGCGACTTGCGCACACCGTCTATCCAGCCGAAACAAAGAGCCTGGTCAACTGATTGCGACCAGGTCATACTTGGTTTCCCCGTACCCACTTTGTAATATCCGACAATCAATTCAGTTTCCTTTTTGTGGTTCTGTGCTAACCACTTTCTAAACTCTAATTGATTTGCAAAGAATATTGATGTCATTATTTAAACATTTTTCTAAGATGTCTTTGAAGTAAATCTATGTTAAAATAGATTTCGAAATTTTCATGAGTTTCTTCATCTTGCACCTTAAGAAGGTCGAAGGAATGACCATCATTCTCTATCAAATTTTGTGCATTAAAAGATAATCTAAATGCATTGATTAAGTCGTATTCCTCTTTCGTAGAAATGACCCAGTATGCACTCTCATACCCTTTCCCGTCACCGCTATCTAGAATGGATTCCAACAGCTTATTATAAATGTTAGAATGATAGTTCGATCTAACGGAGTCTCCTTTTTCTGAATATAAAAATGAACAATACATATGGGCTTTAATACTAACATAATTTGAGTCGAGCAGATTATATAAAATCTTGATAGCTTCATTAATATTTCTGTTTAAAAAGAGCTCTTCGACCCTTTTATAAACATCTGATTCTTTTGTTGAATAAGGATTATAATAATTGGTTTTTGTATATGCCATCCTTAACCTAAAATAACTAATCTTTCTTTCAGTTTTAAGACTATCAACGAGTTGGAAATACTCGTTCCCATCGAGGGAGTCAATATGCTGAAGGATAAAGTAATTTGAAAAGTGCGTCAAGGAATCTCCATTGTTTTTCCCGAGTGAAAAACTGTGTACCAACAGAATGACGAACAATATCATTTTTTTCATTTTTACCTCTGACGCAAAATTGTTTTGAAGAATAATTTATTCTAGTATAAAAAATAATTAAACCCTATGCCCATTAAAAACGTTGTACTCTTTTGATTTACACTTTTAACATAACTTTTATAACTGTCCGGCAATTTTTCATTATTGAAGGAATAACTTATAGTCGTTTCAATTGCTACATTTTTTACAATGAAATAATCGAGCCCGGCTGTGAGTATCAGTTGTGTTCCTATCCATTTATCATCACTCCCGGAATTTGATGAGCTGGTATAAACATAACCTAAAGAAAAAAAGGGTTTGGTAGTTTCTCCCGAATCAAGATAATATCTCAAATTCGGACCGATTCCCCACTCGGTGCTGCTTGCCGATCCCAATGAATAATTTACATAACTTAATGATACGCCAAGCGACAGGTTCTCCTTCACAAAATATCCTGCCTGGGGATTAAGCATAAGAATATTCCGGCTATCATCTGCCCCGTCATACGATTGGCTTGAGTAAGATAAACTGCCATTCAAACTGATTGTCCCTTTCTCCATGGGAGTTTGAGCAATTAGTGATATTGAAAAGAGAAAAACAATGAGAACCGATCTTAACTTCATGTTACACCTTTCTACTATTCATTGTTCTGAATAAAAAATACTCTTATTAATTAATATGTTGAATGTACTATCTGATCCCATCGTTACATTATCATCGATTTAGTTTTTGACGTAATTCTCCACTTTTTATCCTAGCTTATCAATTTATATTTCCGGTCCAATCTATGTTCTGCATCATTTATTATTTGAAAAAAAATTTTCTTTAAGGAAACTTTGAGAGCCACGCATAGCATCTAAGATCGCTTTTGTCAAATTTGGATAATCAGGTTCCTGATCCCAATTGCCTACAACTTTCAAACTTGCTTCTTCTTCACTCATTTCTATATACCATTCAAACTCGTTTGTAGTTAAGTTTATCAGCATTCCATGAACTTCGAATAATGCATCTGGCGCTCCAAGCGGAATAAATCCATAATACCCTCTTATAGTACCATAGCGTGCAATCGAAATCACCAGCAGGTGATCGACATTATAATTTTCTTTTAGTTTGGCTAAGGTTTTTGCATACTCTTTTTTCCCCACATACCTTCTAAAATCCTTAACATTCTGCTGACTGATAGTGTCATTAAGAAATACAACATCGTTAATTCCCCGCTTTGATAAATTCTCTTTAAAGATGTCTTTGATTTCTTTGAATTCATCAATCTTTATTGTAGCAATATGTTTTTCTAATGTAGAAGCCATAGCACTATTTATTGCCATGTCAAGAATTCCTTGAGATCCAACTTTATAAGCTCCGGGAACCGGTTTTTTAGACATTACTATCCCTATTTTTTCATTCCCCTTTGTCCAAAAGTCATTCTTTACGGGAATCCGCAGGCTTGAGCAGCCTGTAATGAAAATAATTCCAATCAACCATAACCATTTTTTCATACTACATCCTTATGTTTATTTTAAGATTTAAATTGAAAGTCGGTGCAATTTGTCCATAACCAATAAACTTGGGAGAACTTAAATCAACTACTTCCCAATTATACATATTGCCGCCTATTAATGCACCTATGAGAGTGCCGAAAAGGGCACATCCCGCAATCACTCCGGTGTCTCCCCTGAACTCAGCTCTATATCTATCGTAATCCAAAGATAATCCCGTAAGTGCACCTGCAATAAGACCTAAAATACCAATTGGAACTGCTTTACTTTGAGTTGCAACATAAAGTTTATCTATCTCATCCACTGGTGTTTTAAAAGCCGCTCCTTTATTATCAATTCCTTCAAAATTATTACTCTTGACGATCCCTCTTTCTCCAACAATCCTCGTTCCGTCTTTTTGAACCAAGATAAAATCCTCAATCGTTTGCGCAGAACAAATGGTTGCGAACAAAATTATGAATATAAACTTCATTGTCATTCCTTTTTATTTAATACAAATATATTTCTCATTTACTACACACTTACCGTATTTCTTATTTTGATCTTGTAGAAGATTAGTAAACTCACAATTATTTTGTTATGCTCACTTAACTACCGGTTATGTAACTTCTGCTTCCTTAACTTCATCAATCTTTTCAGCTGCTACATTTTCTCCAAGGATGACAAACTCCCTTCCTTCATCTGTCATCCTCAAAGAATTTTCATTTTTATGTTCTACAAATAAATACTTACACCAAAAAGAACACCGGAAGACAACGATATTTTATTTCCTATTGTTGTTCTATCATGATTATTTAAAATATTTGAAGTATACATTGATTTTTGCCAACTATATAGACCAGTAAGTAAATATTCACTGTGAATTCCAATTTTTTTGCTAACCATCCATTCGACGCCAAGTACACCTCTAATACCACAAGATATGGAAGGATTTCTCGATTCCTGAATACTTTCAATTCCGGATGAGTTTTGCGATATAGTTTTATCTCTGTAATAACCATGACTAAAAGAGAACCCAGTTCCACCAAACATATTGATATTATCATCTTTCAATAATGTCCATAAATAATCCACTCCAACACCTAAAGAAAAACTTAGATATTGTCGAGACTTTTTATCGTTACTCCACTCTTCATTACTTTGGTCATCTGTAGAAAAAAGACTAGGCAACAAGAACAACCTGAGCTGGTGTTCATCATCTATTATCTTTTTTACAGCAATAGAACCGTTAAACTTATCCAACGTGAAATTACCCGCCATCCCGAAAGACAAAGCATACTTAGGGCTTACTGCTTTCTCCTGCGAATACATTGTTGTAACACCAATAAACGCAACCAGAATAACCATGAATGTTTTCACCCTATTTCTCCTTTTTTTGATTATGTAAATATTTATTTTAGAACATCACCCCGGTAATTCTAATTTTTTATTTCAAGGATGATAAACAAAACTTCATTCATCTATCATCCTTAAAGAGTTAACAGTAATCAGTTTCAGAATCAAATCTTTAACTTTCTACTTTCCACTAACAACAACCAATCAACCACTAACTCACCGGTGGCAGTGTCTTCTCTTCATCATTTCCACCATTTCCTCTTTTGGGCCAGGGAGATTTAAAAAGTTTCTTCATCACCGGATTATTTTTGTACGCCCGATTCCCGGCTTTGTTTATTTCATTTACCTTTTCATAAACTATTAAATCTGCTGCCCTGCGCGCTGCTGTATATTTGGTATCTTCTTTCTTCTTCGTCTTTTGCTGTGTATTCTTAGCGTTTAGATCAGCAAGATAGGCTTCTCCTGTAGCGATAAAATCAGGCTGCATGTCTGTTAAATCGGTTTTGTACTTGTTAAGAAGATTGAAAATATTGGGCAGAAGATCAATCATTTCTGACTCACTTTCTGCATAGTGAGAAATTTTAGATGGGAACTCTACAAATTGTGAAGTTTTTTTCTTGAACTTTTTATGGAAAATGAACTCTGCATCTCCAAGCCATTGGTAACAGAGTTCCAGTTGTAAGTTTTTTTCTTTTGTTTTCCCCTTTGTTTCATCAGTTAAAGCGTCATCATTCATGAATGATTTAGCTGTAACAATATCTGCTGCAAAAGCGGTTAAATAGGTTTCATTGATGCCGAATTTTAGTAATTCCGGTTTCCCCTCAGCTAATTTTTTTGTAGCCTCGGCGACTTGGAGAATAATCTCCCTTGGAACGCGAACGGACGAATTTTTATCTGCCATAATTTTTCCCTTTATTATGATTTATTGATAAGTAATTAGAACACCGTTTCCATTACACCGAACAGCCTATCGTACCCGAGCATAAAATTATTGTTCGATAGGTTAAAACTATAGCGGGAATTATTCTGGCTTTAAAGATCGGGATAATAACCCCTATAAGATTTACTACAAACTTAAATAAAAATTAATATTATCTCCAATAACTGCTCCAAAAATGTTTTGTTCACCCCCTCTCAGCTAAGATTTTTGTCCGGAGGTACAGAGGAGAGTTTAACTTCCATAGTTTTATATTCAATGCTATTTATTGCTTCGTTAAGAGAGAGAATATCGGTGATCAAAGAAAAACACTGCTTACTTCCTTTTGTGAAATTTTGTGTATTCAAGTTCTTAATTTGTTATTACAACTTTATGAAGAGTCATCTCACTTTTCTTTTCTCTAATTTAAACCTTTATCTCCAATATTCTCTTTTTTGCTAATTTAAGTAATTTTCCATCAGTTGAAACTAGCTTTGGAAGATGTGAATCTTTCTTCGGAGATGACGAAACTTACGTCGGAAGATGTCGAACTATCTTTCCGGGATGACGAAATTTGTTTCCTAAGCTGCGAAATTACCTTCCAAGGAGACGAAATTGATTTCAGAGGATACGAAATTTATTTCTGAGGAAATGAAAATGCCTTCGGAGGTTTCGGGAAGTCCTTCCAAACAGACGATGGGGATTTCGGAAAGTGCGAAACTTCCCTGCAAGATGACGAAATTGTCTTCGGAAGCAGCCGTATATCGTTCCAAGACTTTGAATATGTTTATTGATTGGACGGTTTAGCTTTAGTTAGAGTGAATATTATTTTCTGGTTTATACAGAAATAACCTCCAGAAATTCGCAAATCCTGGAGGTCTTTCAATTTCAATTTCCCCTTTACCAAAATCCTTTAATCTATTCTATATCAAACTTGATCCCTTGCGCCAAAGGCATTGTGGTTCCAAAATTTATCGTATTCGTCTGTCTCCGCATGTAAGTTTTCCATGCATCCGATCCCGATTCACGTCCACCGCCGGTTTCCTTTTCACCACCAAATGCTCCCCCAATCTCTGCACCTGAAGTTCCGATGTTGACATTAGCAATTCCACAGTCACTTCCCCAAGCCGAAAGGAATTCTTCAGTTTCCCTCATGTTAGTGCTAAAAATGGAAGAAGACAATCCTTGTACTACGTTATTATTTAAGGAGATAGCATTATTCACTTCCCCTTTATATTTGATCAAATATAAGATTGGGGCAAAGGTCTCTTCTTGCACAATTTTATAATGATTTTCCGCTTCAACAATTGCCGGACGGACATAACACCCGGAAACATAACTTGCTCCTTCCATAACTTCTCCGCCAAAGACAACATTTCCGCCTTCTTTGGTTGCTTGCTCCAATGCCAAAGTAAAGAGTTTTACAGCAGATTTATCAATCAGCGGTCCTACGTGGTTCTTTTCATCTAACGGATCACCTATTTTAAGACTGGTGTAAGCTTTTACCAACGATTCCTTTACTTTATCATAGATTGATTCATGAATGATCAATCTTCTCGTGCTCGTGCATCTCTGTCCTGCTGTTCCAACTGCTCCAAAAACTACTGCCGGGATTGCCATCTTTAGGTCTGCATCGGGTGTAAGAATGATGGCATTGTTACCGCCAAGTTCAAGGATCGATCTTCCGAAACGTCCCACAATTACTTGGGCAGCACGTTTTCCTACCGAGGTTGATCCGGTAATTGAAATGAGAGGGATGCGCGTATCATTCAACATTCTCTCCCCAACTGTGGCTCCTTTCCCAACTATCAGAGAAAAGATACCTTCTGGTAAATCATTTTCTTTTAATACTTGGGCAATAATTTTCTGCGTGGCAATAGCTGTAAGAGGGACTTTTGAAGAAGGTTTCCAAATATTTACATCGCCGCAGACAGCAGCAAGCATTGCATTCCATGCCCAAACGGCTACCGGGAAATTGAATGCCGAAACTGTTGCAACAATTCCCAAAGGATGGTATTGGTCGTACATTCTGTGGTTTGGTCTTTCGGAGTGCATTGTAAACCCATATAACTGACGCGAGAGACCGACTGCAAAGTCGCAAATATCTATCATCTCTTGCACTTCCCCTTTTCCCTCTTGTAAGGATTTTCCCATTTCGTAAGAAACAAGGCTTCCCAACAGTTCTTTATACTCACGAAGCTTCAAGCCGATTTGTCGAACAATCTCGCCTCTTTTCGGAGCGGGCACGTGTCTCCATTCAACAAATGCTTTTTGTGCGGCTGTTATGATCTCTTCATAATCTGCTTCATTAGCTTGATATACTGATCCGATAAACTCACCATTAACAGGTGAATGAATGTTAAGTTTGGTTTCTGAGGTTGATTCATTCCAGGTTTGTCCGGTCGATGAGCCAAAATTCTCTTTTTGAATTCCAAGTTTTGCTAAAAAATCCATAAAAGTTTCCCTTATTTTTTATAATAATAATATCAAACTTATGATGATTTACGGAGATTAAAAAACTTAAGATACTTGATGGAAGCCATTTAATTGTTAATGTGATGTTTCTTACTTGTAAAGACGGAAAGAACAACCTTCTGTAAGAAAATATTAGTTAACCACTTGAAAGTTATAATCACTTAGCTTAATTTGTTCCCAAGAAACTATGGTTTTTGTAACAGCACATATCACCCGCAAAAAAAGCAAAAGTCTAAGGAACTACCTGGTCTCCCGTTTCGAAAACGTCTTTTAGATTTCAGTTCAACTCTAAACATTTAATAAATAAATATTTTAATCCCATTTAGAGGTTATTATGAACAATGCTGAACTAAAAGAGTTTATCTCTTTACAACACAAATCCATTGATCCCAACTTTGTACACGATACATTGCGTAAATACATGCTTGTTGACGGATTTGATTTTGTTCTCGACTTGCAGAAAAGTCAAGGGCTCCATTTTGTAGATGCAAAAACTAATGAAAAATACTTAGACTTTTTTTCATTCTTCGCTTCTTCTCCACTGGGAATGAACCATCCGAAGTTACAGACTGACGAATTCAAAGAGAGACTCATTGAAGCAGCTCTACATAAACCTTCCAATTCGGACATTTATTCGACTTTAATGGCAGAGTTTGTTGAAACATTCGCAACAGTTGCAAAACCTGATCACTTCAAATATCTCTTCTTTATTGATGGCGGTACTCTTGCGGTTGAGAATGGACTAAAAGTTGCATTCGATTGGAAAGTCAGAAAGAACATTAAGAAAGGTTATACAAACGAAGTCGGACAGAAGGTGCTTCATTTCAAGCAGGCTTTCCATGGAAGAAGCGGGTATACGTTATCTCTCACCAACACAGATCCGAATAAAATAAACTATTTCCCGAAGTTCGATTGGCCGAGAATTGATAACCCTAAAATACTCTTCCCTCTTGAAGAACATTTAGCGGAAGTAATTAAATCTGAACAAATAGCTATTGCCCAAATCCAACAAGCTATTAAAAAAAATCCGGATGATATCGCGGTCATAATTTTAGAACCTATTCAAGGTGAAGGTGGCGATAATTTTTTCCGTAAAGAGTTTTTCTTAAAGCTAAGACAAATTGCCGATGAGAACGAGATTCTCTTAATGTTTGATGAAGTTCAAGCTGGAATGGGAATTACCGGTAAAATGTGGGCATCAGAGCATTATGTTTATCCCGATATTATTTCTTTCGGCAAAAAAGCTCAAGTCTGCGGAATCATGGTTAGTAACCGAATTGATGACGTAGAAGAACATTGCTTCAGAAAGTCAAGCCGCATTAATTCTACTTGGGGTTCTAATCTGCCTGATATGGTTCGTTCAACCAAAATTCTTGAAGTTATGCAGGAAGATAATCTGCTCGCTCATGTTCAAGAAACAGGAGGATATTTACTCCATCAGTTACATATTTTAGAACTTGAATATCCAACGTTAATTGAACATGCCCGTGGAATAGGATTAATGTGTGCGTTCGATTTCAAGTCGACTGAACAGCGTAATCAGTACGTGAAGGAATGTTACAACAACAAACTGCTTCAGTTGGGCTGCGGTTCTCATTCAGTTCGTTTCAGAACTCCATTGATTGTTACGATCGATGAACTTGACGAAGGTTTGAAAATTATCCGTAATGTTTTAAATTCGCTGCGTAAATAAACTTAAATTATTCTAAACTACTTGCACAAGACGGCTCCAGCTAAACGGAGCCGTTATCGTTTTAAATGAATATAAACTCTCTCCCTGACTTTGACTTTTAACTTATCTCATTGTTTTTTAACTTTCTGATAACTAAATGGAGCATTTTTTGAAAAGGTTTTTCCTCTTCTTCACAATCTTGAACTGTTTGGTGCTGTCTCAAGAATATCAACATGTAAATCAATTCGGTTTATTTTCTGACGCCACCTCTTTCGCCCTTTCTCCTCAAGGTTATTTTTACGTATCCGATAACGGCAGTGATGAAATATATAAAATTGATTCACTTGGAAATGAAGTGAAAGCGTTTGGAGGTTATGGATGGGACAATGGACAATTTGATTATCCTATTGATGTTTCGCTAAACGCTCTAGATATTTTTGTTGCGGATAAAAATAATCATTCAGTTCAGCAGTTTGATAGAGATTTGAATTTTATCTCCAAACTTTCCACCCGCGAAGGGGATAATAGTGATGCCGCTTTCGGATTCCCGCTTAGCGCCGATGTTTCGTCGATGGGAGATCTGTATGTCCTTGATTCAGAAAATAAACGCATACTTAAATTTGATCTCTTCGGTAAGTATATCTTACAATTTGGTGGTTTTGATGCAGGTGAATTTGCAGTTAAAAATCCTGTAAAATTGATAGTGACCGAGAATAATAACATCCTGGTTCTTGATGGATTGAGCTTAATTGTATTTGATCTCTTCGGAAACGGTGTTTCAAAAATCACTTTACCGGAAAAGTTTAATTCGATTGATAAATATTACAACTCTATCACCTTAACTGGAGACAGCACAATTTATATTTCCGCGAAAGAAGGGAACAAACTTTACTTTTCAAAAGCAAAACTGGCTTCAGTAAATAGTACAACTAAATTCATCTCTTCGTTAGCTGTATCAAATAAGATTTATATTCTAACCAACACGTCTATCCATTCTTTTGAGTTAAGTGAAAAGTAAAATATTCTTAACATTAATCCTTTCATTAATGGCAATTTGGATTGTTGGATTTTCGCTCTTCTCTTTTCTTCCGCCGGATAGTCAGTTCCGGGCTTTTTATCCGTTAGTAAAGACGAGTTATGGAAATGTCTGCCATCAGCAACCTGATAAAAGTTTTCTTGTAAACGGCTCTCACTTTTTAGTTTGTTCTAGATGCACGGGAATATATATAGGAGGATTCATTGCGATGTTCTTCTCCGTTTTCACCATATTAAAATCTTTACAATCAAAAAGTTTTAAATACTTTATTACCTTTTCACTGGTCATGCTCGCAGATGTTTTGATCAATAATTTTATTCTAACAGAATATAACAAGACATCAGCGTTTTTTACCGGATATCTTTTTTCTTTTTTTGCCGTTTACTTTGTTATTTTTGAAATACAAAGAAATAATTTCTACCATCGTACCCAAAGAGACAACTAATTTATGAAGAACAAACTTTCCCCCGCAATAGTATGCGGATTTGGAGCAGCAGTTTTAAGTACAATCCCCGGAATTAAAAGTCTCGGATGTTGTATCATACTTCCTGCTGCAACTATTTTGAGTCTATATTTTTATTTAAGAATTACATCGTTCGCTCAAAGTATTAGTGTAAAATCGGCAATTTTTTTTGGATTAATTACGGGCTTATCGTCTGCACTTATTTCTGTAATTTTTGAAGTAATGATTACGTACATCTTCCATTCCAACGATCTGGTTCAAAGTATTACAGAAGTTGAAATATTGTTGAACAGTTATAATCTGGGGGAAATTGGAAACGAGACAGTAAGAATTCTAAGAAATATGGGAAAAGAAATTACTGTGAACGGATTTTCTCCACTTTATACAACGTTTCTCTTGTTCAATAATGTAATTATTAATTCCATCTTTGGAATTATCGGGGGACTAATCGGAATGTCAATCTTTAACAAAAAATATTTTACAAATTTATGATCACCGCATTTATCTTTTTTGCACATTACATTTTTACACTCATCATTTTTACTAAGAAATGGCAAGATGAGAATCTCTCCGGAGGAATTTTGAATATCGGATTAATAGGAGTTTTGTTCGCCGTTGGCTGGACAATCACAACGATGATCGCAAAAATATTTATGGAACCTGAAGGACTTGGAATTTTCTACGACCGGGATACGTTCGCACTATCCTTATTAACGATTGCGGAATACTTTTTTTACCGCCTCTACTACAAAGATATTTTCACTGAAGCCGGTACGGAAAAACAATAATCGCGAATTGTTCCGTCTTTTTTTGTTTTACCGGAAGTGGTTCAAACCGCCACTGGCGCAATGAATTCATCGCGGTGTTCTCTAATTTTGTATCAGCTTTTGTTAAAGGGAATATTGTTCCAACTGTTCCATCAGGTAAAATAGAAAATCGAAGACGGATATCAATCTCTTTATTTACACCTTCCGGGTAAGCGGGAAGTGTGTAACTGTAAATTTTTCTTTTCCCATTTCCTCCCCACTCAATGTCAAATCCTGAATTTCCCGTCCCGATTCCTTGATTTCCTTTCGGTTCAACGAGTTTTTCTTCCGTTTTCTTTTTTGCAGTTGATGGGACTTCATTCTCAAACGTATTTTTTACTTTTGGGACTGCAACATCTTCCTTCGTATCAACTTTCAATTCCTCAATTTTCTTTTCCTCCAATACATTCTCTGCTCCGGCACTCGAAGCCCCGCCGGTGATGCCCCCAAACCCGACTTCAATATATTCTTTTACCGGATATTCAACTTCCAATTTTAGATAAAAGAATAAAACTAATACCGCAACGTGGAGAAGAAGTGAGATAAAATATGATGTAGTTATTGTTTTTTGTTCAGGCATGCTTAGGATTATAGATTAACTTTTTCAGTTTCAATGGTAAATTTTTGTATACCAATTCCCCGTGCAGCATCAATAACTTTGATGACTAAATCGACAGGAACACTTTTATCCGCGCGAAGAATTAGATTGTTTTCAGGACTTGACGCCTTTATTTTATTTAATTTCCCGGCCAACGCTTCTAATTGAAATCTCTCGTCACCAACGAATATTTCTCCTTTATCAGATAATGTAACTACCAGTTTTGATGGAGCCAGCTGCTCGTTATTTTTTGCGCCGGGTAACTTTATTTTTACTCCTGTCTGCAAAACAAACTGTGATGTTAAAAGAAAAAATATTAAGAGAAGCATTACAATATCTGTAAGTGAGGACACACTAAAGGTAACAAGTGGTTTATTTGTCATTTCTAGTTTCATATCATCCTCTAAAGAGTAATCTCTTCATCATCCTCACCGGAAGTTTTTTTACCGTTTGAAGATTCTTCAACAATATCGATCAGATCGCTTGAAATCACCTCGATATTGAGAATTAGTTTTTTTATTTTTTCTGTGAAGTAATTGTAAAAGGCTAACGCCGGAATTCCGACTACTAAACCGAAAACCGTTGTGATCAAAGCCTCCCAGATACCTCCAGCTAAATCAGAAGGATTCGCCGCGCCCATTAAATCCTGAATTGTTTGAAATGCAGAAACCATTCCGGTTACCGTACCTAAGAATCCAAGCATTGGGGCAATACCGGAAACAGTAGCCAATGTGGATAAACCTTTTTCAAGTTTTGCAATTTCCTGTCTCCCGGCATCTTCCAATGCCTCTTTAACACGTTGATGGCCAAAGCGGATTTTTTTTAATCCCTTTTTTACAATGTTGGCGGCGGGAGTTTTTTCTCCATTACAAAATGCAATTGCACCGGCGACATCATATTTTTTTAAGAACGGTCTCAGTTTTATCATAAATGCGGCAACGTTCACTTTTGATTTGTGCAGTAAGATAAACTTGTCAATAATTATTGCTACTCCGATAATTGAGCTGAGTAAAATCGGATACATGATTACTCCGCCTTTGAGAAACATAGTCAATAAATCCATACTTCTTTCCTGTAATTACTTATTTGAATTATAAAATCGAGAGGCTTCTTCAGCGGAAGAAAATCCGCCAACCTTTACCCGGTACCATGTTCCCCCCTTTTGCGGAACAACCGCAGAAGATTTGTATGCTTTAAATCCTTTTCTTTGCAGTCGTGTTACTTCTTGATCTGCAATAGATTCAGATTTCCATGATGAAAGTTGAACAACATAGGATGAACCTTCCAGATAAATGTTATCGCGGATCAATGTAGCTTTTTTTGTTTCAACCGGTTTTGTTGGAATCACTTCTTTTTTCTTAACTGGTTCTTTTACTGTTGGCTGCTGAATTTTAGACGTCTTAACCGGCTCCTGGTTCTGTGTTGTTTTCCCACTGACACGATTTCTGGGATTATTTTTTGAAAAGATTTCACTCGCATCAAAATCATTTTTAACAACGGGGAGTTTATCGGTTTCTTGAAGTGCATCTGAATTGACTTTGGTTTTATTTCCACTCTCTGTCGGAGATTCAATTTTTGGAGATTCGGCTACCTTAACATCGTATGGATAAGTCACCGGAACATCATACTCTCTTTCTATAACAGCTGGTTTTGATTTTACCACATGACTTTCAGATTCTCCAAATTTTAAGAACGAAGGAATTCCCCACATTTTCAAATACAGAACCATAAAGATAATAATCACTAATATTCCAGAAACTAAACTCCAGAACTTACTCCCTTTTTCTCTTTTAACTTCAAGCGGTTCTTCTTTCTCTTGATCAGTAAAAAGTTTACTTAACTCTTCTTTTTTTTCTAAGGGGAAAGCTGGCAGTTCGGGTTCCCAATTTTCTTCTTCCGTTGGTTCATCAAATTCTGGAGCCGGCTTCTCGACAGTAAAACTGCTGAATGGATCATTTTCTTGAAGAAGTTTTTCTTGCTCTTGCGTTAAAACAAACTCAGAAGTTGATTGAACGTGAACATATTCCTCATCGGTTACTTTATCATAATTTTTAAAATAATCATCAACCGGTTCTTCTATTTCCGGTTCGGAAACAAACGAATCAATATCCGCCGGTTTATCAAAATCAGAAAGATCGATGCTTAATTCTTGCGTTACATCTTTGGCTTTAACTTCTTCAAATTCAAATTTCCCGGTAAGTTTTTCGTGGAGTTGGGAAAAATCAAGTTCGTCGATTTTAGTTTTCGTTCCAACATCTTCTTGTAAAGAGGCAACTTCTGCGGGTTCTTCTTGGTTAAAATTCCAGCTTGGGAATTCTGCCTCAATTTGATCTTCAACTTTTTCTTCAACTACCGTATGTCTAACAACATCTTCAAGTGAAGGTTGAACAGAAAGAATTTCATCTTCCTGCAGTTCACGTTTCCAGTTGGTTCCAAAATCCCATGAAAATTCTTGAACTTCTTTTGATATTTCCTCTTGAAGTGAATCATCGGTTGCAAAATGGTCTTCTGTTTCTGCTGGACTAAAGTCCCAGGCAAAATCAGTTGGCGCTAAACTTGGTGAAAGAAACTCTCCCCTTTGAATAAGACTTTGAGCTTTATCACGACAATAATTCTTTAGAGAAAAACTTGGCTCAAAGGTAAATCCGGAAGAGATCAATTCCTTATTAGGAATAATTTGTTTTCCGATGCTAATTGAAAACACAGAATATTTATCAGATTTTATGTCATCATGTATTCCGGGAACGGCAAAAACTAGTTCTTCCGATGAAACTTCAAATTGATCTGATGATGAGCATGTGATCAGGTAAAATTCTTTATTATTCCTTACAACTTTTTTTTGTTTAAAAGAGATATTGTTGGGGAGTTGAAAAGAATCATGATTTAATAACTTCTGGTGTAAGGACAAGAGAAACGACTCCATAAACGCTGCGGCGTAACTTTCATCTACCGATGCATACGAAGTAAGTTTCTTTACTAATTCAGTTCTTGTCATTTCTACCAAATAATTTTAAGTCCCGCAGAAATTGTAAGCGGAAGTTCCTGATAATTTTTCCAAATTTCATTTTTAGCATTGAGAAGGTTCTGGAATTCAAGCTGTGCAAACATTTTTTCCGAAATTATCATTTCACCTTTAAGTGATAAGTTGAAATAATCTTTTCCTTTTTCCACGTTAGCAAAATTAAGGAAAGGAGAAGAATAATACATCATTTCTACCAACAAAGATATTTCAGATGATAAATTGTACCCGTAAGCAGCGCTTACTTTGAGCGGAGCAATATTTGGGAGAGTATTCCCTGCCGTATCTTGAATATTTTGAAATAACAGCGAACTGGAGAAGAATCCGTACGTACCGGCAAACCACCGAACACTTGTTGATACAGATGTAGCTTTAACTTCGGCGGTATCGATAGTTAAATCATTTACACCGGAAGCTGCTTGTGTGAAATATGGATAATGTGAAGCTGAATAGAGAGAAAATCCCGCAGTAAATTCAAATAATCTTTCATACTCATACTTAAAATTGAAATTGTACTGCGAAGTGATCGAGTAAAAAATATTTTTATAAGTAGAATTAGGGATGTAATATCTGTTGGTGTTTAGTAAATCCTGCTGAGTTATTAGCATCGATGTTGGGTGATATTCTGCAAATAATGAAAAACCTTTCCATAATTGAATTGCTGCTGCGGCATAAGGATAAAACGAATTATTCGAATCTAATTTTGAATACTCAAAACCAAAATCAGCTTTAATACCATTTCCAAATTTAAATCCCCCCATTCCTTTTGCGCTAATAAAAGCAAAATTCTCAGCAGCAAGCGGGAGAAAGGTTGATTGTAACGAATGAAACCTTCCATAGAAAGAAAGATCAAATAGTTTTCCGGATAACTTCGCAAAGCCATTTACTTTAAAAAGGTTTTCCTTTAATGAATCATTCGATAGATTTAAATATTCATCTTCCAAGATTAAATCATAATTAAATGTCTCCGAGGTGATATTTGCAATTGAAGATGAAAGACCACCACGTGCAACTTTTCTATTAAAACTAGGAAGCGACGAACCAAACAATTTGTACGATTCGCTTTCTCCTTTTGCAGAGAGCTGCAGTTTTGAGCATGGTAAAAAGTTACTTGAATCTGAAATTATATAGTTATAAAATAGTTTTGCCCCAAATTTATTCATGTCTGCATATGGGATAAAGGCCCGTTGATTAATCGCATTAACATTAGCCGAAAACATTGACCTTTCCATCGGCATTCTGTAAGTAACGGATAAAGAAGGAAGAAGATTATTCCCTAATAAAAATTCAGCTTCTCCATCAATAAAATTTATCGAATCAAAAAACTCACCGCTTTTCTTTGCAGGCTCAGAAAATTCTTTAACTTCTAATTCATCAGGCGAATAAACCGGTTTAAAGAATTGTTCCGATACAGTAGAAACTAATTCCGGTTTTTGCTTTTCGAGTTGCGGAAATTCATACGCTTCTTTTCCCGTAATAACAAATTGTGGCAATTCCACATTTGGATTGTCTTGTCCGAAAAGAATTCTACCTCCTAAGAATAAAGTGAATATGACAAAGCTACATTTCATTTTCATTTAATATTCCTCAATTTTCTCTGTGCTTCTTTCCCATATTCATCTCCTCGATGCGAAGTGATAACTGTGCGGAACATCTCTTTTGCTTTGTTCTTATCATTCATCAGCAGGTAAGCATCTCCAAGTTTTAAATAAGATTTAACAACCCATTCATCGTAAAGTTGGTAAACATTTAAAACTCTAACAAAAGCCGTAATAGCATTTTGCGTTTTATCTTGTTCTAAAAGGGAAAGTCCATACGAATATTGCGCCTTAGCCGCAATGTCATCAGTTCTTCTTGTGATAAGGTCTAAAAATAGTTTGTCGGCATTTTCGAATCGTTTTTTTGATAACTCAATAAGTCCCATTTCAAGTTTTGCCTTATCGGCAAAAATATTTGAAGCATAATACATAGAAACTTCTTCAAAAACATCATACGCTTCAGCTAAGTTATTTTTTTTAAGATAGGTATCTCCTTTCATGAAAAGTAATTCGGCAATACGCGATGAACTCCGGTATTGTTCGGTTGCCTTGTCATAGAGTGATAATGCTTGATCAAATCTTTTTAACTGATTATATAAATTCCCCAATTCGATAACTGCACTCTGAGCAATTTCCGATTGCGGATATGAATTGATAACCACTCGATAATTCTGGATCGCTTCCTCTGCATTATTAAGGTACTGTTCGCATTTTCCAATTTGATAATAAGCACTCGCTACATATTTACTTTTAGAAAAGTAAGTTATAAAATCTTTGTAACTCAACCTCGCCTTCTCATAATCACGTTGATTATAATACAACTCCCCTTTTTTGAAATAGAGTTGGTCGGCGTAAGGAGATGTAGGATTCTCAGAGACAAAATTGTCAATTATTTGAACCGCTTTGTCCATTTCACCCTTTGCAACGTAGCAGTATTGCAGCCCATTTAGTGCATCAAAGACTTGAGCAGAATTTGAATAGTTTGTGATGACGTTTCCATACGCAACAATGGCTGAATCATAATTCCCCAAATTGTAATAAGCATCTCCAATTGAATACTGAACCAATGGAGACAATTTAGAGTTTGGTAACGTTTCAAGCATATTGGTGTATTTATAAATTGCGCCATAAAAATTATTTTGCTGGAAACTAATCCAACCGCTTAAGTAAAGTACATTTTCGTAATAAACTGATTTCGAAAAATTGTTCTTAAAATTATCAAGCTGCTCAATAGCTCTTTGCACTTTTCCTGAGCGGTAAAGAGCTAAAGCATATTGGAAGGAAATATAATCTTTTGCTCTTGTCCCGTTCTTCATTTTCAACAACTCTTCATACGCGCCTGAAGCGGCTTCATAGTTTTTATCAGCGAAGTAACTATCTGCCATCCGGATTCTTGCGTCAAAAATCTTTTCATTCTTTGGATATTTTTTTACGAAATCGGAAAAGAAATAAGAGGCATTTGTGTAATCTTTCTGATTAAAATAGCAATATGCCTTTCCATACATTGTCAACGCTTGTAACATTGCGTCTTCAGTAGAAACTTTATTATAATAGTTGAGTGCTTCAGAAATATTTTTTTGAGAAAAGAAGCATTCCGCTAAATAAAAAGATACTTTTGCCGATTCAAAATTCGGGGCCCGAAAATCGATATCGCTTAAAACGCTTACCGCATCATCATATTTATTTAAATAATAGAGAGCTATACCTTTTCCTAACAATCCACGAAAAACCAATAGCTCATCTTCAATATCTTTTTCATTTACTTTACTAAAGTACTGCAAAGCTGCTTGATACTTTTTCTTTTGAAGTTCTATTTCACCCAACATTGTGAGAATTTTTCCCCTAACCTCGCTATCCTTTGTATTCACTCCTTTTGAAAGTGCGGCACTTGCTTTATCAACATCTCCTTTTGTGTAGTTGATTACACCGATTTGATATAATGCTGATGAGACTAACGCACTGGTCGGATTCTTTTGCAAAAAATCTTCGTAAATCATTAGAGCTTCTCGTTCATTCCCCGAATAACGTTTTGCTTCCCCTTTCCAATAAAATGATTTAACGCCGATAGAATCACTTTCAGTCGATAAAGCATTAAAAATTTTATAGGCATCCGCATATTTTTTTTGTTGAAAGATCGACCAGGCATACGCATATTTCACTTCATTAATAAAAGTAGCAGCCGGGTATTTTTCTATAACCTCACGATAAACTTTTTCTGCATTTGCATATTCGCCAACTCTATAATGAGAATTTGCCAGGAGATATAAAGCTTCCGTTTGTTTCTCAACCGGTAATTGTCTTACGATTGGATTAGATAATTCTAAAATCGAACTGTCATATTCCTTAAGGTGGAAGTAGCAAATCCCAATACGAATTTGTGCTTGAGAAGCTAAAGGACTTTCCCTATAAAACGATAGAAGTTCATCATAATACGTTACCGCATTCGAATAATCCCCGATCTCTTCATAAGTTCGGGCCAAAGAATAGATAGTATTATCAATATACTTATTAGTCTGTTTGTAAGAGATCGCTTCTTTGAAATAATTTACCGCCTCTTCAACATTATTTTGATGTGCAAACGTTTCCCCCACCCAGTAAAGAGTTGAGCCATAAAATTCGCTGTTTGGATACTCGTCATTCAATTTTAAGAAATATTGTCGCGCAGTTTCGTAGTTGCCTTTTTCATAGTATAGAAGAGCATTCTTATAAAAAACTTTATTCCTCAAGTTTGAGAATAAAAAATTGTTAATCAAAAAAGTGTAGGAAGTGATTGCTTCGTCAACCTGACCTGAATTGGCATATGATTCCCCCTGATAATATATTGCAGAGGCGAGTAGTTCATCTTTCACCAGGTATTCATAGCGAAAAGTTGAAAAATATTGAGCCGCTTTGGCAAAATCTTTCTCTAGATAAGCTTGAAAAGCTTTAGAGTAGACATCGTTTAATTCTTGGGAATAAGAATTAGAGAGTGATAAAATTAAAAGTAATAAAAAAGTTCGGAGTTTTTTCATCAGATATTATAATTGTGAACATAAAAAGTAGCCTCAATCTCAAGTAACACATTTTCGCCATACAAAAATAACAGAGAATTCGGTTCAATAAAATACTGAAATAGGAATTGCTGTTTCTGTTTTAGCTATTTGATTCTGACCTCCATTTTAATATTTTTTGTTAAGCTATACAAACAATTGTGAAAGTATTTATGAAGAAATTTTTTGTCGCCATTTTTGCAATGATTCTCTTTGTTCACATTGCCTCGTCACAGCAAAACGAAATTGAAAACACGTATAAATCCCTTGCTGATTCAATTAGGAAAAAGGCAATGATAGAACGAAAAGGATACAATCTTTTGGGTGAATTGTGCAAAATCGGTCCGAGATTGTCCGGATCTAAAAATTCGCTAAAAGCAATAGGATGGTCAAAAATAAAAATGGAGTCTCTCGGATTCGATTCTGTTTGGCTTCAGCCTGTGATGGTTCCTCATTGGGAAAGAGGAAATGTTGAATCGGCAATAATTAGTTCTTCAATGAAATACCGAAACAAAAAATTATCTGTTGCTTCACTTGGAGGGAGTGTAGGAACAGATTTGGTTAAAGGGATAAATGCAAAAGTAATTGAAATTCATTCTTGGGATGAGTTGAAACAAAAGAGCAACGATGTAAAAGACAAGATCGTCTTTTACAATATTCCATTTGATGATAGTTATTCGGTTTCATTTCCCGGTTATGGAAAAAATGTTGGGTACAGGGGAGATGGAGCTTCGGAAGCTGCGAAATATGGGGCAAAAGGGATGATCCTCCGCTCAATCACTTCAAGAAACGATAATGTTCCCCATGTTGGAATTATGTACTACGCTGATTCTCTACCACGAATTCCTGCGATTGCCATTGGAATAAATGATGCCGATTTTTTAAGCAATGCAATAAAACAAGAACCGAATTTGCTCCTTCAACTAAAACTTTCATGCAAAATTTTGCCGGAAGCACAATCCTATAACGTTATCGGAGAATTAAGAGGGAGTGAATTTCCAAATGAAATTATCGTAGTGGGTGGACATTTTGACAGCTGGGATAAAGGGGAAGGTGCTCATGATGATGGTGCGGGGTGCATTCAATCAATGGAAGTACTCGACCTATTTAAACGACTAAACATAAAACCAAAACGAACAATCCGTTGCGTATTTTTTATCAATGAGGAAAACGGTTCTCGCGGTGGAATTGCCTACGGAGAATTTGCAAAAAATTCAAAAGAAAAACATTTAACCGCGATTGAAGCTGACAGAGGAGCTTTCACACCCGTTGGTTTTTCTGTTGATAAAGATTCTGTTTCACTCTTAAAAATAGCTTCATGGAAAAATATTCTTGAACGAGCCGGTATAAGCTGGGTAAAACAAGGTGGGAGTGGAGTTGACATCTCATACATAAAAAACGCAAAATGTTTAATCGGATATGTTCCAGATTCTCAACGTTATTTTGATTATCACCACTCTGCAAATGATGTTTTCTCGGAAGTTAATCCAAGAGAATTTGAACTTGGTTCGGCAGCGATTGCTATTTTAGTTTATTTGATCGATAGAGAAGGACTATAATTTTCAATAACATCGGAATAGTTTTATTCTAAAACTGTTCTTGAAATAAAAACTTCTTCACTTACCGGCAGAGTAAAACTGAAAGTGCTTCCCCTTCCTTCTTCACTTTCAACCCAAATTTTGCCGCCGTGTTTCTCTACAAATTCTTTGCAAAGTAGAAGTCCCAAACCGGTGCTATCTTCCCCTTCAGTTCCTTTGCGACCAACCTTTTCTCCAATTGTAAAAAGCTTCTCTTTCAAATGATCAGTAACGCCGATTCCGTTATCTGTAACTGAAACTTCAAACATTCCCAGTGATGAATTTTTTGCAATAACTTTTATTTCGTTTCCTCTGTTCGAAAACTTCATCGCATTAGATAAAAGATTACGGATTATCGAATTGAGCATGGCATCATCAGCAAACACATATTGTTCTTGTGGCACATCAACAATAAAATTGAGTTCTTTCGGTTCTGCAACCTTTGCAAGTAATTCCACCGTTTGATTGACAAGATTTGAAAGATTAATATTTTTAGGAGCAAAATGAAGTGTTCCTCTTTGCATCTGCGCCCAGTCTAATAAATTAGATAAAAGTTTGTATAGGTTGACAGCAGAACCATGCATTTTTTTAAGAAGATTTGTTAGCTCCTCTTGTGTAAACTTTCCAACTTCTTCTGTTATGACTTCTGTTAAAGAAATAAAGCCCTGGAAAGGACTCCGAAGATCATGGGCAATGATAGAAAATATTTTATCTTTTTCTGAATTAAGTTGAGTAAGTTGTTGATTCTTAACTTTTATTGCTTCCTCTATCTTTTTCCGTTCACTAATATCTCTTATTACGGCTAAAATGAAAATCGGTTTTTTGTTAGCGTCATATATTACTGAGCAACTAAATTCAGCAGAGAATGAAGTTCCGTCCTTCTTCAATAATTCCCATTCAATGTTACGCAACATTCCTTTTTCAAGAATTTGGTCGATTAAAACAGGCAGTTTATTTTTATAATCTTCCGGAAGAAATTCAATAGCATTCTTGCCGATCAGTTCGTTGCCTGAATCATAGCCAAATATTTCAATTGCACTATTGTTCAACATTACAATTTCTGCATTTAAGGAGAACATTCCGATAGCATCAGCAGAAGTTTCAAAAATGGCTCGAAGTTTTTCTTCGTTCTCTCTTAATTTTTCGTCGGCTTTTATTCGATCAGAAATATCATGTGCTAGTGAGAACATTACCATCTTCCCCTTCCATGTGAAAGGACCGCCAACAATTTCGACTGGAAAAATTGTTCCATCTTTTTTCTTATGATAACGAAGAGGAACAAAAATCGATCCCCGAGTTATTGATTCCTCAATACCTGCTTTAGTTTTTTCAGGTTGCGTTGTGATTAAATTCATCGTTATATCAGAGAATAATTCTTCCTTACTATAACCATACAGCGTACAAAAAGTATCATTAACATCTAGATATTTTAATGTTTCTACATCAAAGAGAGAGATTGCGTAAATATCATTTTTAAAAATAGTACGGTATTTTTCTTCACTATCTCTTAGTTCGCTCGTTAGATCTCTGGCAAGTTCTTGAGCACGGATATTTGTTGTTAGAAGCGACAAATAAACAAGGAAGAGAAGTAAACTTGCGGCGGTTCCTCCAATGGCAAAATACCAGACCTTGCTATAATTTAAGGTCATTTTTGCATTAGGATATTGAGTAAAATGGAGATACCATTTATGTTCGTTAAAATTGATGGCTATCCTATTCGAAAAGATAGGAGAGATATCTCCATTTTGCGTTCTCTCTTTTGTACTTTTATATAGAATTGATTTTTTCGAATAATCGGAATTATCGTACACCACTAAATGAATTGCTTTTTCGTCGTCTGATTCATGACCACCAAGAATTCCTTCCATTAAATCATCCATACGGTAAGGACTATAAACCCAACCTTGAATTGCCCTTCGGCGCTCTTCAACACTTTTTGTTGACATCCCCTTTTTATACACAGGAACGTACATGAGAGTACCGGCTTGTTTATATTGATCAATCTCTTGCACAAGAGTAATTTTTCTTGAAAGTGATGCAACATTGTAATCCCTCGCCTTTTCCATCGCAAATCGTCTATTCGCCTCAGAAAACATATCATAACCAAAAGCATATAAATTTCTTCCGGAAAATGGTTCGATATAAATTATTGAGGTATAAATTTCCCTTTTCCCCTTTGGATAAACAAAATAATTTGGGAATCCTTCACTTCTGATCTTTTTCTCATGAGCTGTTAAATCATTCGGCTGAATTATTGTTGAATATCCTATCCCCAATATTCCCGGTAAATTTTTTTCAATCATTTGACGGTGATAAGCTTTCCGCCATTCCTCTCTATTTATTTCTTCAGTTACATCAAAAAATGCCGAGTAACTCCTCAATAACTGAGCATGTGCACGCAGTCTAGTTTCAATTCTATTTTTTAATTCATCGCATTCAAATTCAAAATCCCTTTTGACTTCTTTTTTTACATCTGCTCGGATGTAGAGACTTCCTAGAAAAGTGAATAGTAGCCCCATTCCCAGAAAAAAGAATGCTATCCAAATTCTTTTTGATTCTTTTAACCAAATCGTTTTTAAGTTATGGGATTTAGAAACTAACTCGATGAGTGATTTTAACTGAGGATGCTTTGGCTTTATCTCGTTCATGCTAATCTCGTTGTACAAATTGAAAAAAAGTAGCTATTTATTTTCAAACAGATCAACGGTTGAGCGTCAGATTATGGTTACTTCCTTGTCCATGACAATTATTGTCTCTGACACACGTGAAAAATAATAATTTCTTTAACTAAACGCCAAAAAATATTTAAGAAAAGTAAAAATTATTTTAGCATGAACTCTTTAAAAATAAGTTCAAAATCTTCCAGCATCTTTTCATCAAGCGTGAAAGAGACGTAGTCGGCAAAATTATTTAGTACAACGAGCGAGTTGATGCTGACATCCCTTTTCTCGAGATCAGCAATTTTCTTGGAAACATTATGATTCAATATTCTTATATCTTCATAAATGTTGATGAGGTTGTTCATTTCCCAATCAGGTTCTCCCCCCTTTTTCCATTTGACATACTGGGCTAATAAGTAAGCAGATAAAACTCTCATTTCTGTTTCTTCCAAAGAAGCAAATGGTAAATGAGTTGGAATTAGCGGTTTTAATTTTCCCATTATCGGGCAACCCGATGTAACCATACGGATACCAAGCATACTGCTTACCCCAGCTTGAACAGAGGTAGTTTTTGAATAGTTTCTATTGTCGGTTTCAACAACTATTTCAGCTTCATCAAAAGAATTATAATCTTGAAAAGTTTGAATAATATCAACTAGGTTTATTGCTAACGGACAGTATTCATGCGTCTTGGGATCGAGCGAACAATGTGAGCATTTAAAATCTTGTAACCTTGTCCATTGTGGGAAGGCGCCGTTATTTTTGTAGATAATACTTAATGAAGTTTTATCCACCGAAACATGAAAAGATTTTACTAATCCGTTTTTAAGTCGAAAGGTATAATTATAATTAAGTATCTCTTTTTCTGCCATCTTAAAATGTTTCTTTAATTGATGTAGAAATATAAAAATTTTATAGACAGAAATTGAAATCTTTTTTCACTAATGTGATTAAGCCAACCCAAGCCTAATTTCTGGAAACGTAAAAAGAAGCCACTCCTCCCTCAATTTCAAGAAATATTTTCTTCTTGGCAGAAGAAAAATTATCGCTTTGGAAAAGATCTTCTGAAACTTCTTCAAAATTATCAAAGTGGGTGCTTGAAAGAGCAGTTTCTTTTCGGATTTGCACTCCGGCATCTTTCGGTAATTCTAATCTAACCGTAGCGGCACCAGCTTCAACTTTTATGTTCATTGTATCTGATGCAAACTCTTTAATTTTTAGACTGCAACTTGCAGCTCCGGTTGATAAGGAAACATTTTCAATTTTTAGAGAGCTCAAATCCAAATCAACATCCGCAGCACCGAGTTTAAAATCGAAATTATAATTTGGATTATTATTAAATCCGACTTGTAATTTCCGATGGTGATCTTCTTTTAAATTTATCCGAACATTTTCCATACTGACGTCAAAGTCATAGCTATCATCGTTTTTATCGGTGTCAACTGAAAATAAATCCTTCATCCCTCCCGATTTAACCGTAACTAAATTCGAATCATTTCCACGAAGTTCAATCCGGCCTGCACCTAATTCAAAAGTAGCATTCACTGTTTTTATTTTACGATCAAATGGTTCAACGAATTGTTCGGTAGTTGTCATTTTATGGATGTCTGAATCGCATTCATCCCACGGAAACCATGAACTGGAAAAGAAACTGAAAATGACCAGCGCAAAAACCAAACCGGCTAACCCGGAAAATGTTAGTTTAGCATAGTTATTTTTTGACAACACAGTTAGACCAAATAGGATTAAAGAAAGTGGCCAGTAATGATAAAAATTTCCAATTGCAATTCTAACATGCATCACTTCAACTAAAAGGTAAACTACACCGAGTGTTAGGAACAGCATCCCCCAAAAAAGTTGTTTAGATTTCATTGTTGTGCCTCATTCAAATTATCATTTTCACTTTTATTAGCGGAATCATTCTTCAACTCATTTTCTTTTTCTTTCTTGAATGTGTTGAAAACCATCCAGGAGCCAATTGCAATCAACAGCAACGGAAAGATATTTTCAAAATCAATATCCATCAACAAATTATCAGCTAAAAAGATCCCACCAAGTATAATTAAAACGGCACCAACAATTTTTTCCCTGTACGACTTTCTTCTAGCTTTTGCCGCCAACCTGTCCATTTCTTTATTTGCTTCTTCTTCAGGTTTGATAGTCCCAAATAACTCTTCTTTAGGAATAATTAAAGCACTAACAAAATAGATAATTATTCCGGCACCATGAAAGAAAACCAAACATACGAAAGCAATTCGTACAAAAACCGGATCGATATCCAGGTATTCTGCTAAACCGCCGGCAACTCCGGCAATCATTTTTTCTTTACGAGAACGATATAATCTTTTTGTCATCACAATCACCTTTATTTGTTTCACCAGCAAAAATAGAGTAAGCAAAGAAGAAAAACAGAATAACTGTATCTACGGTAAATAAAATTTATAAGAGGTTTTACTAGCGGTTCAAATTTATTGGTTGAAATGGACCTGTTGATTAATTCTTTACGATTCTTTCTTAGTTGTCCGGTAAATAAAGCGAGAACTTAAAAGGGTTGCTGAAGTGGCCAAACCAATTGAAAGCCCGATCCAAATACCTTGGACATTCAATGCAAAATAAAAAGCAAGTAAGGCTCCTACTGGAAGCCCAACAATCCAATATGCAATAAAAGTTACTGCTGTTGGAAATTTCACATCCGATATACCTCTTAAAATTCCCAATCCTACACATTGTATCCCATCGAATATCTGGAAAAATGCTGCGATCAAAATCAGTGAAGCGGCAATAACTTTTACCTCATGATTTTTAACATAAAGCTCAGGCAACAAATTGTTTGTAAGAAAGAAAAGCACTGCACAAAAACTCATAAATCCAGCGGCTAAAAAAAGTGCACTCTGCCCTGCTTTTTTAGTTTCTAAAAGATTTCCTTCTCCCACAAATTTTGCAACACGAATTGCCGAGGCTGCAGAAATTCCCACCACAACCATGTAAGTGATTGACGCGAGGTTTAATGCAATTTGATGTGCAGCCAATTGTTGAGCTCCAAACCATCCGATCATGATTGCAGTAAAAAAGAATGCTCCAACTTCAAAAAAGTATTGAACACCACTTGGCAATCCAAGTGCAAGAATTTCCTTCACGACCTTCCAATCAATTTTATAATGAAGAAGGTCAGGTCGATATTTTCTCACTCTGTTATTTTTGTTTAAAAACAGAATCAACATCGCCATCATAAAAAATCGCGAAAAGAGTGTTGATAAACCGGCTCCATTCAGTTCAAGTTTAGGAAAACCAAAATTTCCAAAAATTAAACAATAGTTTCCGAAGACATTCACCAAATTTGCGACCAGAACAATTACCATCGCAGGACGCATTATAGAAAGTCCTTCAAGAAAATGTTTATACGTTAGAAAAACCATCATCATCGGAATTGAAAAAGCCAAAATTCTTAAATATGGAATCGCATATTCAACAACTTTTTCCTTCTGATTCATAAATTGGAATAATTCGGCTGAAAAGTAAGTTACCAGTCCAAGTAAAATTCCTATGCTAAGATTTACTACCAAAGACTGTTTCAAAATATTTCCACATAATTCCGGATTTCCCTTACCAAGAGCATTTGAAACAAGCGGTGAAACCGCATAGGTTACGCCCATCCCGATTACAAAGATTAAGAAAAATATTCCGTTTGCTAAAGCTGAAGCCGCAAGAGGGTTATATCCAATTCGTCCCACCATCACATTATCAACAACACCCATCATGATGATTCCCAGTTGCCCGACAATAACGGGCAAAGCGAGTGAGGCTGTTTCACGAAGATGAGATCGGAAACTTCTCGTTTTGGGAAGAGTTGCTATATCTGAATTTGTCATAAGTTTATTTATAATTGAGTTACAAATTTGTAAAATTTATTTGAAAGAAAGTTGATTATTTTTTGGCAACTTTAGCGCTAATCATTTTTTTAATAACCTATGCCGGAATAATTTTTACCAGAATTCCCGGATTGAATATTGATAGACCAAGTGCTGCGTTTTTCGGGGCGGTATCGATGGTGGTGTTTGGAGTGTTTAGTTTTGAAGAATCAATTGCTGCAATTGATTTTAATACAATCGCCCTATTGCTTGGAATGATGATGTTGATTGCTGTATTAGAAATTGATGGATTTTTCCTCCTCATTTCCGAAACAACAATTTCTCTTGCAAAAACTCCACAACAACTTTTACTCCTTATCATTTTCGTAACCGGAATTTCAAGTGCGTTTTTAGTTAATGACGCCGTTGTACTACTTTTTACCCCTGTTGTAATCGCTATTTGCAAAGGAACGAAACGACCACCTCTTCCCTACTTGATAGCTGAAATAATGGCTTCCAATTCGGGAAGCGCATTAACAATAACTGGAAATCCTCAAAATATTTTAATTGGAATTCAATCTGGTTTTGCTTTCGGACAATTCATGCTTTATATGTTTCCGATAGCCGTAGGGAGTTTATTTATTATCTATTACACAATCAAGTTTTTCTTTAAGAATGAGTTTGTAAACAGTGATCGATTGGTTTGTACCTTAGAAAAAGAAGATTGGAATTATGTTTCAATGAAGTTTTCAATTCCAATTTTTATTCTTGTTATTCTGGCATTCTTCTTCTGCAAAGAGTTTAATGTCACGTATCCGGTAATTGCGTTAAGCGGCGGATCACTTGTGTTATTGTTGGGGAAAATCAAACCTTCGAAAGTTATTAAAGAGATTGATTGGGTACTTCTCCTTTTCTTTGCAAGTCTGTTTATCGTTGTAAGTGGAATTGAAAAATACAAACTGCTCGACCCATTGATAAACAATTTTAATCTGAGCGCCACACTTGGCGGAATTCTTTCACTTCATGGACTAAGTTTGGTTCTCTCACAAATTGTAAGCAATGTTCCATTCGTAATTTTAATGAATCCGATGTTAAAACCGCTTCATGATAATTTGCTTTGGCTTGCTTTATCCTCAAGTTCAACACTTGCAGGGAACTTCACCATCATTGGTGCGATGGCAAATCTTATTGTAATAGAGATCGCAAAAAAACAAGGAATTTCTGTGAACTTTTTTACTTTTCTTAAAATAGGATCAGTTGTAACTTTACTCTCACTAATTCTTTCGGCCGGAATGATTATTCTTTATACCTTTTGATGATTTAGGAGAATTTAATTATCTGCTTAATATAATGTGTCTAACTCCCTTTTGCATTACGCACCATTTTTTCTATCACATCCCACATTTCTGAAGGTAAGGCCTCAAGCATATTAAATTGACCAGCACCTTGTAACCATTCACCGCCGTCAATTGTTATAACTTCTCCATTGATGTAAGAAGAAAAATCAGAAATCAAATAAGCGGCAAGATTTGCAAGTTCCTGATGTTCGCCAACTCTTTTTAGTGGTACTTTATTTTTGAAATCAAATTTATCTTGAAGCTCTCCAGGTAGCAGGCGATCCCAAGCTCCTTTTGTTGGAAACGGACCGGGGGCAATTGCATTAAAACGAATTCCATATTTTGCCCATTCAACTGCTAACGAGCGCGTTAATGCCAATACTCCTGCTTTAGAGACAGCCGAAGGGACAACATATGCTGAACCCGTCCATGCATATGTAGTAATAATATTTAATACCGTCGCTTTCTGTTTTTGTTCGATCCAATACTTGCCAAACGCGAGCGTTGTATTGTACGTTCCCTTAAGAACAATATTTACGATTATATCAAATGCACGGTTGGATAATCGTTCAGTGGGACTTATGAAATTTCCCGCGGCATTGTTTACAATTCCATCAACTTTGCCGAATTTTTCTACCGAAGTTTTTAATAACTTCTCAACACTTGCGTAATTGGTAACATCACATTGAACCGGAAAAACAGTTCGTCCCGAATTTTCAGAAAGTTCTCTAGAGGTTTCTTCTAGTTTTTCAAGTTTACGACTCGCGATAACCAAATCAGCACCAAGTTCAGTAAAATATTTTCCCATCGCTTTGCCGAGTCCCGTACCACCGCCGGTAATTAATATGGTTTTCCCTTCAAGTGATCCTTCTTTTAGCATTGGCTTTGTGTAGGTCTGTTCGTTCATTTTACTTTAATTTTTTTCGGTAAAGATAGAGGTAATTTAAATGAAGTCATAATTAGAAATGTAACTCTATGCCTCAATGGAGGAAATAATCACCACAGAGGCACAGAGTCGCAAAGAACTCCATTACTTACAGTTTATACTCATTCGCATCAATCAACGCATCGGCTATTTGTCTTCTTAACTTAGTTGTGTTAATTGGATCGAGTTTTGTAAATCGCTTCAGTCCAAGATTAAGCATCTTCAATTCATCTGCTTCGGCGAATGCTGAAACCGCATGTTTTCCGTAAAGTGCGATTCTTTCAATTGCATCACTCACGTACACTTGCGTCATTGCAACATGAAGCGCAACTGCATCTTCACCTTTCAACTTGGCAAGTTTTTGTGTGCGCAAGATTGATGATTCGCAAGCATAAACTTCAATCGTCATGTCTGTAATGCACATGATGATTTCCTGTTGTTCGGCAAGTTTCATCATGAATTTTTGCACTGCAGACCCTGCGATCATCAAGATAGCTTTTTTCGCATTTTGCACTGCTTTTAATTCTTTTGCAAGAATACCTTCAGGTTCATTGCCAAATTCCGGAATTGACATCAGTTCTTTTTGAATCGCCATTGCCGGACCAAGTAAATCTAATCTGCCTTTCATCGAGCGCTTCACAAGCATATCAACAACCAGCAAACGGTTGATCTCATTCGTTCCTTCAAAGATTCTGTTGATGCGTGAATCGCGGTATCCACGCGCAGCTGGATATTCTTCGGAATAACCATAACCGCCGTGGACTTGCACAACTTCATCAACAACATAATCCAAAACTTCTGAACCAAATACCTTCATAATTGAAGATTCAATTGCATATTCTTCTGCCGCTTTAATTAACGCATCGCTGTAACTAGTTCCTTCGGAGATGAGTTTTTCTTCGAGATCATTTATCAATCCGCTTGTTCGAAGAGTTGCAGCTTCGGAAACAAAAATCCGTGAAGCCATCTCTGCAAGTTTATATTTAATCGCACCAAAACTAGAGATTGATTTCCCGAATTGTTTTCTTTCATTTGAATAATTAATCCCAACGGAAAGAAATTTCTTTGCGCCGCCGGTTACCATTGCACCAAGTTTGAAACGTCCAACATTCAAAACATTAAACGCAATGTAATGCCCTTTACCGATCTCTCCCAAAACATTTTCAACCGGAACTTTTACATTATCTAAAAACAATGCGCGAGTAGACGAACCTTTAATACCAAGTTTATGTTCTTCTTCGCCGCGTGTGAAACCGGGAGTGTCGGTTGGAATAATAAACGAGGTGAATTTATCTCCCTCCACTTGAGCGAACGTAATAAGAATATCAGCAAAGCCGCCATTGGTGATCCACATTTTTTGTCCGTTCAAAGTGTAATACTTTCCATCTTCTGAGAGAACGGCAGTAGTTTTTGCTGCAAGTGCATCGGAACCTGATGTTGGCTCTGTTAAACAGTAGGCAGATTTCATTTCACCGGAAGCTAATTTCGGAAGATATATATCTTTTTGTTCTTTTGTACCGTAATATAAAATCGGCAAAGTTCCTATTCCGGTATGAGCTGCAAATGAAACTCCAAACGAGTGGCTCTTTCCCATTTCCATTGCAAGAACCGTGTTAGTATTAAAGTCACCGCCAATTCCACCGTATTCTTCTGGAACAGAAGCGCCTAGTAAACCCAGTTCACCAGCTTGTTCCATTAATTTAATAGTCAAGCCTGGTTCTTGGTTGTCAATCGCATCCAGTTTCGGAAGAATTTCTTTTTCGATAAAATCTTTGGCGGTATCCGCCATCATTTTCTGGTCTTCAGAAATATCCTCCGGAGTAAAAACATAAAGAGGATCGGTTTCTTTTGTAAGAAATTCTCCCCCTTTTAACCCATGATTATTTTTTAATTCGTCTGACATACTAAACTTCCTTTCTTACTAAATTAATTTAAATATTCATAGATTGCGGCAACACCTTGTCCGCCGCCAACGCAAGCAGAGACCATTCCATATTTTTTATTTCTGCGTTTCAATTCGTTAATAATTTGAACGGTTAGTTTTGCGCCGGTACATCCAAGTGGATGTCCAAGTGCAATCGCACCGCCGTTAACATTCAGGATATCATTATTCAATCCCAACGTTCTAACAACTGCAAGAGATTGGGCTGCGAAAGCTTCATTCAATTCGATTAGATCAATATCATCCAATTTCAAGTTAGCTTTCTTTAGTGCTTTTGGAATCGCTTCAACCGGACCAATACCCATTACTCTTGGATCAACACCGGCAACTGCATAGGAGACCATTCGCGCAATGGGTTTAACATTTAGTTCTTTAACCATTTCTTCCGACATTACCATAACGAATGCAGCGCCATCGGAAGTTTGCGAAGAGTTTCCTGCTGTTGCAGTTCCATCGGCAGCGAAGACAGGTTTGAGTTTGGCTAATGCTTCAATTGTTGTGTCGGCACGTGGACCTTCGTCTTTATCAACAATAAATTTCTTCACTTTTCGCTTACCATTTTCGATGAAGACTTCTTCAACTTCAATCGGAACAATTTGATCTTTGAAGAATCCTTCCTTCTGTGCATTGATTGCTTTCATGTGCGAGTGATATGCAAATTCATCCTGATCTTGCCTCGATATTTTATAATCACGGACAACTTCTTCTGAGGTTAATCCCATCCCCATATAAAATTCAGGATGTTCTTTTGCGATTTTATAATTGGGTGCAAGTTTCCATCCGGTCATCGGGACCATCGACATTGATTCCGTTCCACCAGCAATAATACAGTCCATCATTCCCGATTGAATTCGTGCTACAGCTGTTGCAATTGAATCTACTCCAGATGCGCAGAAACGATTTACAGTAGAACCGGTGACTTGAATAGGTAGAACTTGAAGTGCAATCATTCTACCTATCTGTAAGCCTTGCTCAGCTTCAGGAAATGCATTTCCCACAATCACATCATCAACTCGATGAAGGTCCAATTGCGGCACTTGCTTTACTAAATGCCGGATAACATCTGCGGCTAAATCATCCGGACGGTAAAAACGGAAGCCTCCTTTTTTTGCTTTCGCTACCGCTGAACGATAACCGGCTACGATATATGCTTCTCTCATAATATTTTTCTTTTCATTTATGATTAAAAATTATTTTCATTTAATTAATTACGAAGCGGTTTACCCGTCGTTAAGATGCTTTGAATTCTCTCAAGTGTTTTCTTTTCGGTTATTAAACTCAAGAAAGCTTCGCGCTCTAAATCTAAAAGATATTGTTCAGAGACGAGTGTTCCTTCGCTTAGGTCACCACCACACATAATGTACGCTAACTTTTCAACGATCTTTTTATCATGATCTGAAATGTAATGCCCGCGATTGAACGAATAAGCACCAAGCAAAAGCGTAGCTAATGCCGAACGTCCAAGAACTTTTATATCTTCTCTTTGCGCTGGTCGAGTATAACCTTTATTTGCAAGTTGAAGAACAGCTTCCTTTGCATCGGAAATTACACGATGAGGATTTATTGTGATAGAATCTCTTCCGATCTTAAATATTTCCATGTCAAATGCTTCTCTAGCGGACGTAGAAACTTTTGCCATGGCGATGTTCATAAACTTCTTCTGAAGTTCCGGAAGTTCGGGTAATTCAGAAAAATATTTATCCGAAGCCCGCATGGTCATTTCTTTTGTTCCTCCTCCCGCAGGAATAATTCCAACACCAACTTCAACTAAACCAATGTAGGTTTCTGCTGAAGCTTGAACTTTGTCGGCATGCAAACAAACTTCACATCCGCCGCCAAGTACAAGTGAATGAGGGGCAACGACAACCGGAATACTCGAGTAGCGGCAATGCATGGTTGCTTTTTGGAATGCTCGAACTGCGAAATCGATTTCATCATATTCTTGTTCGGTCGCAAGCATGAACATCATCGCAAGATTAGCCCCTGCAGAAAAGTGTTGTCCGTCATTTGCAATTACCAATCCTTTATAATCTTTCTCTGCAATTTCAATCGCCTTGTTTATTCCTTCAAGAACTTCACTGCCTATCGAATTCATTTTGGTGTGGAATTCAAGATTTACGACCCCATCGCCAATATCGTGGAGCGAGGTTCCTGAGTTTTGCCAAATAACCCCATCTTTCCGACTATTTTCAAGGATGATGAACTCACTTCTTCCCGGAATGTCTTCATAAGAACCTGTAACGATGTCGTAATATTTCTTCTTTCCATTCACAATTTTGTAGAATGAATCGGCGCCGTTCTCAACCATATCTTTCACCCATTGAGCCGGAGAAAGATTTGCTTCTTCCATCTTTTTGATCGTCTTTGCAACTCCAAAAGCATCCCATGTTTCAAATGGTCCAAGTTCCCAGCCAAATCCTGCTTTCATTCCGTCATCAATTTTATAGAATTCTTCAGAGATTTCCGGGATGCTGTTTGACGCATATTGGAAAACGTAAAAGTTTAAGAGACGCAAGAAATCAGCGGCTTTATCTTTCGCTGCGTTCAGCGCTTTCAATCGATCTTTCAAATTGTCGATCGGTTTAGCGGCCCCAACGGAAGCGAATTTAGGTTTGTCGCTTAGTCCATATTCAAACGAATCGGTATTTAATTCAAAGATTTCTCTTTTGCCTGAAGCGTCTTTTGTTTTTTTGTAGAATCCTTGTCCCGTTTTATCGCCCAGCCAATTATTTTCTGTCATTTTTCTAACGTAATCTGGAATTTCAAAAATTGCTCGCGCTTCATCGTTCGGACAATCTTTGTAAATATTGTCTGCAACTTTTACAAGCGTATCAATTCCCACTACGTCAGCTGTTCTGAATGTGGCTGATTTTGGTTTACCAGTTAAAGGTCCGGTTAGCGTATCAATTTCTTTAATAGTGAGTCCAAATTCTTTTTTCAATTTGAACACTGCCATGATGCTGAAAACTCCTATTCTATTGGCTATAAACGCCGGAGTGTCTTTACACAACACAGTAGTTTTGCCAAGATAAAGATCGCCGTAATGCATCAGAAAATCTATCACCTCGCTTTCAGTTTGTGCAGTCGGAATTATTTCAAGCAGCTGTAAATATCTTGGTGGATTGAAAAAATGTGCGCCGCAGAAATTCGATTGAAAATCATCACTTCTTCCCTCAAGCATCATGTGAATCGGAATGCCGGAAGTATTTGTCGTAATCAGTGAACCAGGTTTTCTAAATTTATCTACATTATCAAATACCATTTTTTTTATATCGAGTCTTTCAACGACAGCTTCAATAATCCAATCGACTTCTTGAAGCCAATTCATATTGTCCTCAAAATTTCCGGTTGAAATTTTTAAAGCATCCGTTGAAGAATAAATTGGAGATGGACTAGCCTTTAAAACAGATGCAAGATTTTCATCGGCGATACGGTTCCTTACAACTTTATCTTTAAGTGTAAGACCTTTCTTTGCTTCGGCATCTGTCAGTTCACGGGGAACGATATCTAACAGATACACCTTGCATCCAATGTTAGCAAAGTGCGCTGCAATCCGCGAGCCCATTACACCGGAGCCAAGCACTGCAACTTTATTGATGGTTCTTTTCATAGTATTTTTCTATTTGTTTAAGAATTAGTTAACTATTAATTCATTGTAAATTTTTTCAATCAAAGATTCATATTTTTTTAATATTACTCTTCGCTTCAGTTTTAAAGTTGGGGTTAATTCACCTGTTTCTACAGTCCATATATCGGGGACCAATTCAATCTTCTTGATCTGCTGAATATGTCCGAATCGTTTGTTATACTTTTCAACATCTTTCCATGTACGTTCTTTAACCACTGATGACGAAGCGATTTCTTCGTTGGTATGAACAGTTGGACATTTCTTTGTGCACCACTTTCGGATGAACTCAAAGTTGGGGACAATAATGGCAGCAGCATGTTTCTGATTTTCACCAATTACCATTATCTCGCTTATGAAGTTCGATTCTTTCATTTTATTTTCGATTGGTAAAGGAGCGATAAATTTTCCACCGGAAGTTTTAAATATTTCCTTAACACGGTCAGTAATTTTTATGAACTTTCCGTCAATCCATTCACCAATATCGCCGGTGTGAAACCAGCCATCATCATCAATAACAGCTTTGGTTTCATCAGGTTTGTTAAAGTATCCTTTCATCACGTTAGGCCCTTTTGCAAGAATTTCACCACTCTCAGAAAGTTTTATTTCCACACCGGGAAGAGGAATACCAACCGTACCGAGATAGTAATCTCCATGAGTAAATCGGTTACATGTTAGCACCGGAGACGTTTCTGTTAATCCATAACCTTCTCTTATTGTGGCACCAGCTGCTGTAAAGATTCTCGATAATCTTGGTTGAAGTGCAGCAGCACCACTGATAATTCCCTCAACTTCTCCGCCAAGAGCTTCCATCCATTTGGAAAAGACTAACTTTCTTGCCACAATAAGTCGCAGTTTATAAAACCATCCGTTCTCTCCTCTTGGATTATAATGGTTTGCTAGATTTACAGCCCAGCCGAAGATCGCTTTTTTGACAGGACTGAGATTTCGCCCTTTATCCATAATCTTATCGTAGATCTTTTCCATTAATCGCGGTACGGTTGTAAAGTAATTCGGTTTAACTTCTTTTAAATTTTCTCCTACTTTCTCGATGCTTTCAGCGAAATAAACCGAGCCGCCGATAAATAAATAAAAATATACAGCCGTACGCTCAAAGATGTGGCAGATAGGAAGAAAACTTATCATACGATGTTTGTTTGTCATCGGCATGATTGTGGCAATTGATTTAACATTGCTGAGAATATTATTGTGAGAAAGAGGAACTCCTTTCGGAACTCCGGTTGTGCCGGAAGTGTAGATAATTGTTGCAAGGTCGTCTTCTTTTACTGAGTTTTCAATTTCGGAAAGTTTAGTTCGATTAGATTCATTCCCGATATTTACAATCTCCATCCAACTTTTTGCACCGGTTACTTCATTAAAGGTATATATCTCTTTCACCGATGGAGTTTTAGTAATCACTTTTTTAACTTTTTTAAATAACTCTTCATTCTCTACAAAAACCAATTTTACCTGAGAGTCATTAAAAATGTATTCATAATTCTCGGGACTCATATTAGGATAAAGCGGAACATCAATACAACCGATTTGGAGGATTCCAAGATCGAGTAAAGTCCATTCAGTTCTATTATAAGAAATTATTGCAAATTTATCCCCTTGATTGAATCCCATCGCCAAAAGCCCTAGACTTACTTTATCTACCGTAGCTTGACATTGTTGTGAAGAATATTTCCTCCAATTACCGCCGACTTTGTCACATAAAGCGTCCTCTTTTGGATAATTCGCCAATTGATTGGGTAAAATGTCAAATAACCTCTGCACCTTTTGATCTGAAAAGTTCATGTTTTGCCTCTTTCATGAAATTAATGATTTCAGTGCTTAGGAAACGCTTAATCTTACTCGTAATCACAACCACCTGGATTTTATACTTATTTGAATATGCTTAAGATTAAGATTTTCTTTGCAATGTGAATTAATAAATAATTAGCACACTTCTTGGGAACTAAAATAGAATAAACTTTAAGGAATGTCAAGCGAAATTTCGCTAAAAGTGAATATTTGCTTTTACGTTAATTTCTTTTTGTTATATTTCGATTGCAAATGTTTTGAAATTGGAGAAATTGATTGAAATTATCACAGAACTACATAAAATTGGTGCTCGGACTTAAATTGAAGCAGCTTAGAATAGAGAAAAACCTTTCTTTAACTCAATTAGCTGAAAAGAGCGGCCTTTCCATTTCCTATTTAAATGAAATTGAAAGTGGTAAGAAATATCCAAAATCTGATAAAATTGCAATTATTGCTCAAACACTAGATGTTTCATACGATAAATTAGTTTCACTAAAGCTCTCTAAACAATTAGCTCCAATCGGGGATTTATTTGAATCAAACATTTTAGAACAACTTCCTCTTGATCATTACGGAATTGATATTAGAAAATTTGTCGCGCTCATGTCAAATGCCTCAATTCAGTTAAGTGCGCTTGTGGCAACTATTTTAGAGATGGCAAAAAGCTCAGAGATGAGTGAAAATAATTTCAGTAGGACTGCGTTAAGAGCTTATAAAGAATTCAATGACAATTATTTTGAAGAACTAGAAAACGCAGTAGATGTTTTTGTTGCGGAGAATAAAATTGAAGATTCTCCCCCGCTCAACTACAGTAGACTTGCAAAGATTTTAACAGAGAAATATTTTTATCAAATTGATGAATCGACATTAAACGAATACCCGGAATTGGCTCACTTTAGGGGATTTGTTAAAAACGGAAAGACTTGTACACTTTATTTAAATAATAAAATATCGGATTCTCAAAAGGCCTTTATCGTTGCTAAGGAACTTGCTTACAATCATCTAAATTACAAAGACAGAAGTTTCTCTCATTCAAATCTCCGCCTTGATAACTTCGATCATCTGTTGAATAATTTTAGAGCGTCTTATTTTGCAACCGCACTAATGATGAGAAAAGAATTTATTTTGAATGATTTAAGAGCATTCTTTTCAAAACAAAAATGGGATGGAGATTATTTAATTGCGTTAATTGAAAAATATAATGCTTCACCGGAAATGTTGTTTCAAAGAATTAGCAATTTAGGTCCAAAATTCTTAGGACTTAACAAATTTTTCTTCCTCCGCTTCAACGCTAAAGAAAAGCTCAATAATTACCAGTTGTCCAAAGAGGTACGGTTGAACATTCGACGAAATCCGGGAGGTTTTCAGAGCCAGGAACATTATTGTAGAAGATGGATTTCCGTTAAAGTTTTGAACAAACTTATTGAAGAACAGCAGAGTGGAAATAACCGGAATATCGTCTCCGGTATTTTGCATTCAAAATTTTATAATTCAAATGATGAATTTCTAAGTATTTCCGTTGCCAAGAGAAGTCAATTCATTCCAGATGAATACTACAGTGTCACTCTTGGTTTCCAATTTGACGACGACCTGAAGCAAAAAATTACGTTCTGGAAAGATGACACTATTCCTATCCAAACGGTTAATGATACTTGCGAGATGTGCAAAATAGCTGATTGCAAAGAACGAACCGCTCTCCCTTCAGCAATTGAGAAATTAGAATACACCCACAAAGTTGAAGAAATTCTTTCTAAACTTTCCGCAGAAAAATAGGGTCTGATCTTATAAGATTTATTCATAGAACAGCAGATCATAAACGATCTTAACAAATCTGCGTTCCATTACTTTCCTCTGAAAATCAATTTATAAAGTTTATTAAACATTATCTTATATTTGAAAGCAAATTTTCACTTAAAACGGAAACAACTATGACGTCGGAAAAGAAAAATTTCATCACGCAATTCCCGAAAAACTTTTGGACCGTAATTACTATGGAGTTTTTTGAGAGAGGTTCTTATTACGGATTAACTAGTGTTCTTTCAATCTATTTAGTTTCCGTTCTTAACTTTTCCAAAGAAAGCGTTGGAGTAATTAATAGTACAACTCGCCCAATGCTTTATCTTGTTCCAATTGTTGCCGGTGCAGTTGCAGATCGCTTTGGCTACAGGAAAACACTTTTCTTCGCCTTCTCTGTGATGAGTTTCGGATATTTCCTTTCAGGATTAACAACAAGTTACGAACTAATTTTTTTGAGTTTATTACTTATGACTTTGGGAGCAGGTTCTTTTAAACCTATTATTTCCGGCACCATCGCAAGAACAACTACCGAACAAAATTCAACGTTGGGATTCGGCATTTATTATTGGAGTATCAATCTTGGTGCATTTATTTTTCCGTTAATTCTTGTGCCCTTCCTTAAGGAGATTTCTTGGTCATATATTTTCTTTATGTCAGCAATTGGAACCGGTTGGCTTCTTCTCTTAAATTTCTTCATTTATAAAGAACCTGAGAAACCCGAAAATGGTAAATCGATTGGGCAAGTATTGGCAGGTGCTTTTTTAGTATTAAAAGATTTCCGTTTCATTTTGATGATCGTAATTTATTCCGGTTTTTGGATTCTCTATTTCCAGATGTTTGATACCGTTCTCTGGTATTTAAAAGATTATATGGACATGACCCCGGTAAATAATGTTGTTAATGGATTGCTAGGACACTTCACCGCAAATCCTAATTGGAAATTTGATGCTGAGCATGTAACTGTAATTAATGCCGGGACAATTATTGTTTTGCAGATATTCATTTCCAATATTGTAAAAAACAAGAAAGCATTACCAACGATGATTACCGGAATTGCGCTTGGTACTATTGGAATGGGAATACTAGCGATCTCAACTTACGCCTGGGTTTTCATGGCGGGAATCATTATTTTTTCTATTGGAGAGATGACCGCACATCCAAAATTCATTAGTTACGTTGGTCTGATTGCGCCTGAAGACAAGAAAGCTTTGTATCTCGGATATTCATTCCTCTATGGAGTGTTAGGAAGCGGAATTGGCGGAATACTTGGTGCAAATCTTTATGTTCATTTTATTGATAAACTTCATAACCCCAGTGCATTGTGGATCACTTTTAGTTTGATTGGTGTTGCCACAATGACCGGACTTTTACTGTTTAACAAATATTTAGTTAAAAAGTAAAGGATTATATGAATTTTGAAATTCGAGTTTTGAAATTTAAATAGTTAAAATTAGTTAAATCTAAAGGATAAAAAAAATGAAAAGAGAATTTCTATCAATCGTGCTATTGTTCTTATCTCTTTCTCTCTTTGGTCAGAATGATAAAAAAGAAACCGGTAAAAATATCACGGTTTATAGCACAGCTTCTGGAACCGATCAAAGATTAACGGAAACCGAGAAAATCAATTTTACCAAGGCTGTCCAGCCTTTGGAATCGGAAATTTCTGTCTTTGTAAATCCTGAGAAAAAGTTTCAAACGTTTATTGGAATTGGCGGAGCTATTACCGACGCGAGTGCAGAAGTATATGCCAAATTGCCTAACGATAAGAAACAAGAATTTATAAAGGCATATTACGACAAAACCAACGGGATTGGTTATTCACTTGCACGCACCAATATTCACAGCTGTGACTTTAGCAGCGGAAGCTACACTTATATTGCTGAAGGTGATAAAGAACTGAAATCCTTCAACATCGATCATGATAAAACTTTTCGCATACCGATTATAAAAGAGGCAATAAAAACCGCAGGTGGGAAGCTTTTGTTATATGCAAGTCCATGGAGTCCTCCGGCATTTATGAAGAGTAATAAAGAAATGCTTCATGGCGGTAAATTATTACCAGAATATTACAACTCATGGGCAATGTATTTTATTAAATTTATTAAAGCCTATGAGAAAGAAGGAATTCCTATTTGGGGTATCTCCGTACAAAATGAACCGATGGCCACACAAAGATGGGAATCATGTATTTACACTGCTGAAGAAGAAAGAGATTTTTTGAAAAATCATTTAGGTCCAATTATGCATAAAAAAGGATTGGGCGATAAAAAGATCATCGTGTGGGACCATAACCGCGATTTGATCAATCAAAGAGCAAACACAATTTTTAATGATCCGATTGCTGCAAAATATGCATGGGGTATAGGATTCCACTGGTACGAAACATGGGCAGGCGGTGATCCAATGTTCGGGAATGTTGCAAAAGTTCATGAGACTTATCCATCTGAAAATATTTTATTTACCGAAGGTTGTGTTGAAGCGTTTAATCCCGAGAGATACCAATTCTGGTCAAATGGAGAACGATATGGACGCTCAATGATAAATGATTTTAACGCGGGAACAGTTGGTTGGACAGATTGGAATATTTTGTTAGATGAAACTGGTGGACCTAATCATGTAGCGAATTTTTGTTTTGCTCCGATTCATGCTGATACAAAAACCGGTGAATTGATCTATACTCCCTCCTACTATTACATTGGACATTTTTCAAAATTCATTCGACCAAACGCAAAAAGGGTGAGCACTGCACCAAGCAGAAGTCAATTGCTCGCAGTTTCTTTTGTAAACGAGGATGGCAAAATGGCAACGGTGGTTATGAATGACAGCGATAAACCTATAACTTATAATTTGATTGTTGGAACTGCAGAAGCAAAGATCAATATTTTACCGCATGCAATCCAAACATTGGTTTATTGAACCGGGATTCAATCAATTGGTAATTCTCAGGTGGTCTGGAATTAGCGAGGTTGTAATTCCGCTGAGTTTAATTTGTCTAAGCGGTTTAACGGATAAGTTCTTTATCATTAGTGGCTTTGTTGTTTTGAGGAATAGTTTGTGCTGGATTGCTCCATGACCACACCATGTTAATAATTACATAATATTGTTTCAACAAATAAACAGGTATCAATATGAAAAAATCAGTGCTTGTACTACTCTTATTAATTATCGGTGCGCAGTTGTCGTTAGCGCAAAACTCCCCTGCAGAAGACGAAGTAATAAAACTCTCCAAGGATAAGTGGCAATGGATGAGCGATAAAAATGTAGATACTCTTGCAAATCTCTTTGACGCAAAAGCTGTATTCGTCCACATGGGAGGAGCCTGGGGAAAAGAACAGGAACTTAATATCATCAAAAGCGGAGGAATTTGGTATAAGAAAGCAGATATCCATGAAGTATCGGTAAACATTATTGATAACACCGCCATCCTCTTAAATAGAATTACCTTGTTAGCTGTTGTAGGAGGAAATGAAGTGACTAATCCTTTTGAAGTTACCGAAGTCTACATAAAAGAGAATGGTAAATGGAAGTTGGGATCGCTTTCTTTTACAAAACTTCTTACTAGACCAGAATAAATTATTTAATCAATAGTAACGGGAATAAATTAAACTGGAGCTGAAGCAATGGAGATTGACGAAGGGAATGAAAAGAAATGAAAAACAGAATGAATAATAAAGAACTGGCAATAGCACAACGTGAAGAGTTGTTCCATATTCTGAAAACACGTTTTGAAAAAAACATGAACCGTCACAAAGGAATTGAGTGGGCAAAAGTCGAAGCAAAGCTGTTGTTGAATACGAAAAAGTTGTGGTCATTAAATGAAATGGAACGAACCGGCGGAGAACCCGATGTTGTCGGGCAAGATAAAAAGAGTGGTGAATATCTATTTTTTGATTGTTCAGAAGAAAGCCCGAAAGGACGAAGAAGTCTTTGCTATGACCGTGAAGCTTTAGAATCCAGAAAAGAACATAAACCTATAAATAATGTAGTCGATATGGCTATGGACATGGGAATTGAACTTTTAACGGAAGATGAATATCGTGAATTGCAGAAGTTGGGAAACTTCGATTTAAAAACATCAAGTTGGGTTAAAACATCGGTTAAAATTAGAAAGCTCGGCGGAGCTCTTTTTTGCGACCACCGCTATAACACTGTTTTCGTATATCATAACGGAGCTGAATCTTATTATGCAGTAAGAGGTTTTCGTGGTTCGATAATGATCTAATGTTCAATAATAGTTATGACGGTACATTGTTAAAAGAAGTGTTCTTTAAGTTTTGTGGATAAAATTATTGGAGATTGTTTTAAATAGCTGCATTATATTTGTGAACAGTTTTTGGGGAAATTTTTATAAAATGCTAACAAGTAATAGTATTGTCTTAAAAAAGATTGAGGCAAATGATGGAATACTTAATCGTTTCATTGCTGTGGATCGGATATTGTGCTTTACATAGTTATTTAATAAGCATTAGATTTACGAACAGTATTACCCATTTATTGAAAAACTATTACGCTTTTTACAGACTTTTCTATGTAGTGTTTTCTTTAGTCCTACTTATTCCTCTCATTAATTATTCATCTAAAATAGATAGCGAAATAATTGTAACCTATAACTCTTCATGGTCATTAATCCGAAATATATTAACGTATGGTTCGTTGCTAATATTTTTCTGGGCATTTTTCTTCAATTATGATTCGCTTTCCTTCTTCGGAATTCGTCAACTACTAAGTTTTGGAAAAGTAGAAGAAGCACATCCTTCTAATGAAATTAAAAGGAACGGGTTATTGGGGGTTGTAAGACATCCTATGTATTTATGTCTTATAATTTATATCTGGAGCCAAGCCTTCAGAACGCTTGATGTTATTGTTAATGTGATTTTAACAATCTATGTAATCATAGGAACATTGCTTGAGGAGAAAAAATTAGTTTTGGAATTCGGTGAATCGTACATAAAATACCAAAACGAAGTGCCGATGCTAATCCCATTCACAAAAAGAAAATAATTGAAGAGAATTGATTTATGGAAACTCGAACATTTTTCATTTTGTTAATTCTGAGTGTTATGACTCATATCGTCCGATCTATTTACGAAATTCTAAAACATAAAAAAATCTTAGTTCCTAACAAGACAACCTTCACAATCATTTTTTCTAATATGTCACTCTTATGGACATCGTGGATTGCATTGTGCCGTTGTGATATTTATAAAATCGATCTTCCGGTTATCATGAATTATTTTGGTGCTCTTTTATTCCTTATCGGGTTAGTTATTTTTCTAACTGCATTACGTACTATTAAAACCCTTGAAAGCTATTCTGGCGATCTTATTAGTAAAGGAATTTATTCAAAAATAAGGCATCCGATGTATTTGGGATTTATCTTGTGGCTAATCGGGTTTCCGATTTATTTTGGAGCTTTATTCTCCTTCTGCCTTTCCTTCTTGTTTATTGTTAATATATTGTTTTGGAGACATTTGGAAGAGATTGAGTTAGAAGAAAGATTCCCCAACTACAAGGACTACAGAGTTAATACCCTTTTCTAAATTAACATATTTATCATTTTCGACAAAAATGTGAAGTTGGATAGGAAATGTTAGAGAAATGTTGGGAATACAAATAGCTTATTGTTGTTTTACAAAAAATATCTTTATAAAGTATTTTTAATTAAATAGTGATCTGCCGTTTGACAACGGCAGATCTTAACTTATTTATAAACCGCTAAATTGTATTCCTTCAAAAAGCATTGAAGGAACTCTGTAGGATGAATAAAGATAAGGATCGTTGCCAAGTTCAACAAGTTGATTCCACACTTCTTTGGCATTCCCCGAAATATTCATCTCGTTTACAGGTTTTACAATTTCCCCATTCTCAACTAGCATTCCGATTAATCCGAAAGAAAAATCACCGGTGGTTGAATTTGAATTACCACCAAGGAAACCTGTAACTAAAATTCCCTTTTGTACTTCTTTCAGCAATTGATCAAATGATTTTGAACCATATTCAAGAATTATGTTCGCAGGTGACGCAGTAGTCGGTTCCCATCCAAGTTTTTTGCCGTAGTAATTATCAACAAAATAATTCTTTAGTATTCCCTTCTCAATCATTACTCTTTTCTGTGCTGCAATTCCATCGTTATCATACAATCTTGAACCCAATCCTTTTACAATAAACGGATCATCAATTACTGTAAGTTTTTCTGATGCGATTTTCTTACCGAGCATTCCGTCAAGGAAAGAACTTTTTTGCTGAATTGAACGAGCCGTCATTGCCCCGCTGAATACTCCAAGTAATCTTGAGCTTGCACGATTTTCTACAAGCATTTGATATTTACCGGATTCAATCTTCTTCTGCCCGATTTTTCTTAATGCTCTCCTTGCTGCTTCTTTCCCTAAATATTCTGCTGATGGAATTTCATTTCTGAATCGTGTGGTTACGTAACAATAATCTTCAGGTCTACCACCATCTTTGTCTTTAACGGTAACTTCTGCACCGGCACTAAATGTGGTTCCCTTATTTTCGCCAACAAATCCGTTGCTATGAACGCGTGTTGTTTCATAATAAGAATCATAATACCCTGCGGTAGCAGAAATAATCTGATCGCTTGCTGCCATTGCTGCTTTCTCAACTTCAGATACAAGTTTTACACGATCAGCTGAATCTATTTTTTCATAACCACCATCACGTAACTTCAAATCTTTCCCTAAATCTTTGGGATAGTATTTCGGATCAACAAGCGACCGGAATTGATCTTCTGTAAGATATTTTGTTCCGGCAACAGCTTCTTCAATGAACTTTGTGAGTGAATCTTTGCGCAGATCGTTTGTTGAATGGTTTGAGTATTTATTATTTGTGTAAACTTGTAAGTTCAACCCGCTTTGAGTAGATTCCTGAAGTTTCTCAATTTTTTTCTCACGGTACTCAATCTCAATATCACGACTATTATAAATCGAAACAACAGATTCATTCGCACCCGATTTCAACGCATGTTTCATCGCCCAGTTTGCTAATTCTAATCTTTCTTTATTATTCATATTAAACTCCATTTATTTTTTCTGATGAAATAATTAACTATTTACTCCGCCAACAGTAATCTTAGAGACTTTTACTGTTGGAAGACCCATCGAAACCGGAACGCCTTGCCCATTCTTTCCGCAAGTCCATCCTCCTTCAGCCATCTCGAAATCATCCGCAACCATGACGATGTCCTTCAAAACTTGCGGACCGTTCCCGATGATATTAATGTCCTTGATAGGTTTAGTTATTTTTCCATCTTCAATTAAATAACCGGATTTAACATAAAATGTAAAATCTCCGGCGCCGATAAACACCTGTCCGTTGGTAAATGTTTCGGCATAGATTCCCTTCTTAACACTTGAAATAATTTCTTCTTTTTTGTGAGGACCGGGCAGCATATAAGTGTTTCTCATTCTCGGCATTGGGGCGTATTGAAATGATTGCCTTCTTCCGCTTCCGGTTGATTTTAAGTTATAATGTTTTGCGCTGATTCTATCGTGCAAATAACTTCTAAGAATTCCGTTTTCAACCATAAAAGTTCTTTCAGAAAGATTTCCTTCATCATCAATATTTATCGAGCCACGGATGTTTGGATTTGTACCGTCATCAACGATGGAAACAAATTTTTCTGCAACCGGTTTATTAATTTTGTCTGCAAAGATAGAAACATTTTTTCTATTGAAATCTGCTTCCATTCCATGCCCAATCGCTTCGTGCAACAAAATTCCGGAACTTCCTGCAGCAAGTACAACTTCCATTTCACCCGCATCGGGTTTAACCGCATCAAATAAAGCGATAGTTCTTTTAACCGGTTCTGAGGATAAGCGATTGATATTTTCCGGTGTAAAAAATTCAATTCCTCTTCTTCCGGCAAGATCAAAATAATTTTGTTCACGTTTTCCGTTTTGTTCGGCTGTTACCGATACGGCAATTTGTCCTAACGGTTGATAATCGTAGGTCACTTCACCTTCGGAAGTTATTACCAGAACATAGGAAGTATCGTTAGAGAAAGAAACGTTTGATTTTATAACACGTGAATCGGCGGCAAATACTTTGTCGTTTATCGTTTGTAAATAAGGAATTTTTTTATCGATGGAGATAAGTTCCCAAGGAGTTTCGATTGGATAATAGCTTGGAACATTTTTCACTTTCAATTTAACCGAACCGATTTTTTTAGTTTCATTTGCAATGTTAGCTGCAGTTTGTGCAGCAAGTTTCATTGCCTTTGGTGTGATTTCTTCTGTGAAAGAATAACCGGTTTGATCTCCTTTTAACACACGAATACCAACACCAAAAGCAACATCCGTATAAGCACGATTAACTGCTTTATCTTCTAATCCGATATAATTTGAAATCTGATGCTGGAAGTAGAGATCACAATAGTCACCTCCACGTGAAAGTGCTTGCACAATCACCTCTTGAATGATTTTTTCATCCACCCCGAAATGAGTGTAATAATCGGATAAGGTCATCGTTTCTCCTTTCGATGTTGCAAATGCTTTTGTTAGATCTCCTCGTAAAAATGAGGGAATCAACGCAGCCGCGACTAATCCTTTCGAACCGTTTTCAAGAAATTTTCTTCGAGAGATACTTTGGCTCATAGATGCTCCTTTAAGTTAGTTTTACTTATTTATTTGATCAGCATTAATATAAATCTTAACCACGAACCTCACTTTTCAGTCGCTTAAAGAATTACTCTTTAAAGCTACTTCTCAAAAGACTTAATTAAAATAAAATATCTCAGGTATAAATCAAACAAAATTATTATGAGTGGTTGTAAAGTAAGATGAGAATGTAAACATCAAAATTTGAACTAATCCGATAAAAAGAGTTAATTTATTATATTTAAAGCGTCCAATTGAAACAATATGTGAAACACTTTTGCATTTTTCTTATTCAACAAGAGGTTTAAGATGAAGAAAAACATGCGTACACTCGCTCATATTCTGATCCTTATAATTGGATTAGGATTAATGATCGGGGGGATAATCACCGGTAAACATGGAGCAGTCGTAATCGGATTGATTTTAGCAGCTGTGAATATTCAGCTGTTAATGTCACTGATGAAGAAATCTGCAATCAATAAAAGTAATGAGTGAGAAGTTTTACATCAATTAATTCTTTTTATGAACTTCATAAATTAATTTGTACTTTTTCTTAGAAAATTTATGAAACTTTACAAAAAATAAAATTACAAAGGTGACATGATGAAAATTTTAAAAGGGGTTATTTTCCCTATATTAGCTGCAACTATTTGGATAAGCATCTCTGAATTTGCCAGAAATGAATTTTTAGTAAAATCACTATGGACTGATCATTACAAAAAACTGGGGATCGTTTTCCCTTCTGAACCGATAAATGGAGCAGTATGGGGACTGTGGTCACTCTTATTTGGTTCTGCCATTTTTATTATTTCCAGAAAATTCAGTTTGATAGAAACCACCTTTCTTTCTTGGTTAGTTGGTTTCGTGTTGATGTGGGTTGTTATTGGCAATATGGGCGTTTTACCTCATGGATTGCTCTATGTAGCTGTTCCGCTAAGTTTACTTGAAACTTTTATTGCATCGTACTTGATCAAAAAACTGTCAACAGATTAAATTAAAAGCGATGGTTAACTAGTAGACACATAATTTGAAAACCAATTTTAAATATTTAATAATATCGGATAATCGCGTGTTGAAAAAACGGAGTTAGCGTGGTTTCAAAAAGCTTTTCTTCTTTCGTCCCGCTAACCACGGCAAACTTTCTACTCCGCCAATTGACACTTTCAGATCAAAACGAAATATTTGTTCTGCGTTCAGACCAAAGAGTGCTTGAGTATCTTGATATCCCAGCCGCAAAATCTCTTGACGATGCAATAAAATTCATCAATAAAATAAACTGTGGAGATTTGAATAACGAATGGGCTTATTGGGCTATCTCTTTCAAAGGTGAACAAAAACTCATCGGGACTATCTGTTTATGGAATATTTGTGGAGACAAAACATCAGCCGATATAGGATTTACACTTCTACCTGAGTTTCAAGGAAAAGGAATAATGCAAGAAGTCATTCCTGTAGTTTTGAGTCATGGATTTTATGAAATGAATCTCGGGAAAATACTTGGAGAAGTATCTCCCGGTAATATAAAATCGATAAAGCTATTAGAAAAATTTGGCTTTATTTGCACGGATGAATTTGAACATACGTCTATTTATACTCTCACTCGGAATTGAAAGAGGAATAAGCTTTTTTTGACTCGACTTACCAGCTATGTAAATCTTTTTTTATAATCAGCAGTAATTTCTTAATTTCACTCAAACCTTTACTTAAATATTAATCAATCCATATTATAATGTTGGTACCATGAAAAAATTCTCTTTCTTCATCGCCGTTTCCATTCTTTTTACCGCAACAACTTTTCTTTTTAGTCAGAAGAGCACCACAAAACAAGAACCTGATTCTTTAAAGAAAATATCTTTATCCGGTTTACAATTCAGAAGTATCGGTCCCGCAATAACCGGCGGAAGAGTAAGACACATAAAAGTAAATCCGCAGAACAAATCTGAGTATTATATAGCTTCCGGCAGCGGTTCATTGTGGAAGACAATGAACAGAGGCATAACCTTCTCCCCTTCTTTTGAAGGACAAAACACTTATGCTATCGGTTCAGTTGAAATTGATCCAACTAATCCGAATGTACTTTGGGTTGGAACCGGTGAGAACAGTAATCACAATAATTCTGGTTATGGAGACGGTATTTATAAAAGCGAAGACGGCGGAAAAAGTTGGAACAACATGGGCTTGAAAACATCGGAACATATTGGCGGAATTGCAATTGATCCCAACGACCCGAATATTGTTTACGCAGCGGCGATGGGTTCGCTAAGAAAAGAAGGTGGTGATCGGGGAATTTTCAAAACTACTGATGGTGGGAAAACCTGGCAAAATTCTTTAAAGATCAGCCAATATACCGGCTGTTACGAAGTTTTTATGGATCCGAGAAATTCTAAATTATTGTACGCAGTCGCGCATCAGAGAATGAGAAAATTATATACCGGAGTTTACGGCGGACCGGAAAGCGGCATCTACAAAAGTACCGATGCCGGTACAACGTGGAATAAATTAAAAAGCGGTCTTCCGTCTGAAGAAACCGGTAGAATTGGAATGGCGATCTCTCCAGTTAATCCCGATGTTCTTTATGCTATCATCGATGCAAAAAACGAAGGAGGTTTTTACAAAAGTACCAACCGGGGTGCAAGCTGGTCAAAACAGAATAGCTACGTTTCCGCTTACACATTTTATTTTCAAAAAATTTACTGCGATGTGAAAGATGTGAATCGCGTTTACAGCATGGATGTTTTTATTAAGGTAACGAACGATGGCGGAAAGACCTGGACAAATTTAGGAGAAAAAAATAAACACGTCGATAATCACGGCTTTTGGATTGATCCCGACGACAACAAACATTTGATTTCCGGCTGCGATGGTGGTGTTTATGAAACTTACGATCAAGGACAAAACTGGGCTTTCAGAAATAATATTCCCATTACCGAAATTTATAAAATAGCGACCGATAATGCGCTTCCCTTTTACAATGTTTATATCGGAACGCAGGATAATAATAGCCTCTTTGGTCCTTCGCGCACAATAAATTCAAGCGGAATTACAAATCAAGATTGGACATTCTCACTTGGTGGAGATGGGTTTCAATCGCAAGTTGATTGGCAAGATCCAAACACGGTTTACGCGCAGTCTCAAAATGGTGGATTAGTCCGCTTTGATAAAAAGAGTGGAGAAAAATTATACATACGCCCATACGATTTTGCCGACACATCTTATCGTTTTGATTGGGACGCTCCCCTTTTAATATCAAGACACGATCATAAACGATTATACTTCGGCGGCAATAAATTATTCCGCTCAAACGATCAAGGAAATACGTGGGAAGAAATTAGTGGCGATTTAACTCGCGGTTATCCGGCTAACTTCCAGAAACTTATGGGAAAAAGCTGGAGTATGGACGAAATGGTGAGTAAAAGTTCGATGGCGCAGATTGTGTCGATTGCCGAATCACCTCTTGATGAAAATGTCTTATTCGCCGGTTCGGGTGACGGATTGATTCATTACTCCAACAATGGAGGTAAATCATGGACGAAAGCTTCATCCATTGACGGTTTGCCGCAGTATGCTCGTGTTCATCAAATTATCGCTTCAAGTTTTAATACACTTGTTGCATTTGCCGCTAGCCACAATTTTCATGATGGCGATTACCGTCCATATCTTTACAAAACAGAAGACGGTGGAAAAACTTGGAAGCAAATAAACGCAAATCTGCCAGAAATGGGATCAACTTATACGGTTGCTGAAGATTTTGTTGACGCGAATCTTTTATTCGTTGGAACACAGTTCGGAGTTTTCTTCAGCAATAATGGGGGGAAAGAATGGATTCAACTAAAGAATGGTTTGCCAACAATTCAAGTTTTTAATTTAAAGATTCAAGAAAGAGAAACTGATCTTGTAGTTTCAACTTTCGGCAGAGGAGTTTATATTCTCGATAATTATTCCTCCCTTCGTTTTATGTCAAAAGAAACTTTAGCAAAAGATGCGTTCATCTTTCCAATTAAGGATGCACAAATGTTCATTCCGGCAGATCCTTTCGGCTATGGCGGGATTGGCTCTATGGGAGCGAGTTTCTTTTCAACTCCAAATCCGCAAATTGGAACTACAATAAATTATTTTATAAAAGATGAAGTAAAATCGTTAAAAGATAAGCGCAGAGAGATTGAAAAAGAGAAACAGAAAAAAGGTGAAGATGTTCCTTTTCCAACTTATGATCAGCTACATAAAGAAAGCGAACAACCAGAGGCATTTTTACTTTTTACAATTTCCGATGAGAAAGGGAATGTCTTAAAGAAAATTAAATCCGGAATAAGTAAGGGGTTAAATAAACTAGTTTGGGATTTCCGTTACGATACCTTCTCCCCAATCTCGAATACAGTATTTGATAATTCTATTCCCTGGAATGAACCGGAAAAAGGTTATATGGCAGTTCCCGGCAAATACAAAGTTTCGCTCGCAAAATTTGAAGATGGTAATTTTACTGAGATGTGCCCGGCTCAAGAGTTTAACTGCGTTCCGCTCAATTTGAATACGTTAGCAACAAAGGATAAAGAATCTCTCGACAATTTTAATAAAAAAGTTGCTGAGCTAACCAGAATTATCACGGGTGCCGATGCATACAGAAATGAACTGGTGAACAAGATTTCTTACTTTAAAAAAGCGGTATTTGAAACTGCCAAAGTTCCGGCCGATACGTATAACAAAATATTAGCGGTAAGTTTAAAACTTGATGAGTTGAATGAAAAATTTAATGGTGATAATCTGAGGAGCAAATACGAAGGTGGAACTCCAACCGCACTGAGAGAAAGAGTTGAACTTATCACTTCAGCATTGTGGAGTACTACATCAGCACCGACGACTACATTTATCAAATCGTACGAAACTGCTGCAAATAGTTTTGGAGAGATATTAAAATCATTAACGGCTGTAGGTGGAGAAGTTGAAGTGATTGAAAAAATTCTAAAAGAAAACGGTGCACCCTATACACCGGGGCGTTTTCCAAATTTGGAGACGAAATAAAATAATTTCGCTGACACATGAGTAAAATTACTCTTTTATAGGGTAGTTGAGGTGAATTTCTTCTGAGCTAAAGTAAAATTTTTACAGCGAAGGAATATTTTCTCCATATTTAATGAAAAGTGATGAGTCAATTGTATATTTTTTTATGACGTCACTGATTAATGTTGGTCTGACGACTAGTATCATTTTTTTTACTTCACTAATTGCGTCTGAAATAATTTCAGTTAAAACCGGTTCTAATCCGGAGCCGGATAATTCTAAAGGTCCAATCTCATCAATAATAATTAGTTTATTGGGAGACTGGATCGCATCTACTAATTTTTGTTGCCCCCAGAGGAAAGTTTCTTCAGAAAAAATGAAGTTGCCTATGGAAATGATTTTTTCTTGATCGGATTTATTTCCAAGTTCCAATTTTCTCTTTTCACCCGTCGCCACATCTACAAGATATTTTATACCATTTATCCTCGGCTGTAGAATTCCGCAGACATTTGGCTTTTGTAAAAACATCTCTTGTAAAAAAGTTGACTTCCCTACTCCCTTTTCTCCATAGTAAATAGACACATTATTCATAAAAATCAAATAACAAGATATTTATCATAGTAAGTTTGATGAATCTCTTTACCCTGGCAATCCCGGAGTAATCTGTCGAATGGATATAACACTCTTTAATTATAGCTTTGTAGTAAGGTAGTGTATGCAGAATCGATTCAATTTCGAGTGCGTATTTGTTTTGATTGGTAGCAATTAACTTCTTAAAATATCTCATTGCAATTGGCCCCAGAAAGAAAAACCAAAGCAACGTAATACCGATGGCTCGAAATATTGTACTCAAAATTGACCAGCTATTGCCATTTTGATTCTCTGAAAAGAAATAGGAAATGAGAAGTACTGCAATTAAAAGAAGAAAAACAATTATACCGGAAAATTTTTGAAACCAAAGCTTTCGTTTCTTTTGGAGGGAAACCGGGGATACAGTTTTTATATTTTTTATTCTTTCGAATGGAATTATAAGTGACGAATCAGTTAGGCTGGCCAAGACCTTTGGAATCCTTGCCGCAAGAATTCCAAACAATGAACCGAAAAATAAATGAAGCATCAAATACAAAGCGATTAAATAGGAACTGAAGTTGACATCAGCGCCGAGGAAATTAAATTGCTTCATAATATAGTTGAAAAAAATATCTATCGACTTCCAAAGTGTTGTCCCGAATAATATTGTCAGCAAAAACAGTTTCTGTATTGCAGAATAGAGAGAAGCAAGAATTGCTAGCAAAATGGCGGAGAGTGTAAAAAATTTTTTCGAAGAAAAAAGAAGTTCTCCCAACAAGCCTTGAAAAAGTACAGCGATAAATGCGGCTATGGGAGTATAAGGACTAGCGACTGCTTTAATTACTATAACTATAATTGTGGCTTTGACAATATTCCCTTTTTTATCGGAGAGAAATGCAAGGAGTGTGATTAGTACAGAGGCAACTCCTCCAACGATCAATCCGGTAAAGGGAATGTTGAGCGCGTGCAGTAACCCGCCAAGCGCCGCTTCATTTAAAGCCCATAATGCGGTTATTTTGGAAAATGATTTTTCCGATAACGTAAATTTATGTGGTGGAAGATCCAATAAATGCTTTCAGAGTTATAGGAGTTTCAGTTTACTATCAAATTATTAGAAATTAATGGGCAATATTGCTTACAATTAAAATAGTCTCCCCTGCCAAGAATTCAAAATCCATTTCAATTAAGACATCTACCCTTTCCCTCACTTTTGATTAATAACAAATCTGTTCCGAAGTGAGATAGTATCTCAAAATAATCCTATCTGCTAACCAAAAATGACTAAAAAGAAAGGATTTTTGTTGGCACTTAAATTGGATAAAGAACTAAAACAAAATAGAAGAAATATTATGGAACTATTACCGATAATTCAGCTGACAGTAGTAATCTTTGCTACAGTTGTACTATTTATTATTCTTTTCTCCTACATGATCTACAAGGCAAAGGAGAAAAAGCAATCTCAAATTACACGGAAAAGTGAAGTTGCTACCAAAAGACAAACAAGTTCACTCAAATATTCGCATGCTTACTACAGTAATAATTACAATACAAATGCGAATAAAGAATTAACTTATATCGTCCCTAAAACGCACACACCGGTAGCTTCTTTTTCGCATTCAAAGGTTGTGGAAAGATTTAATATTATAAATAATCAAAACGTCAACTATCCGATTTATGAATCAAGCGGATTAAATTCCGGTTTTCAACCGAATTTAAACGTCGTTCACGGACCTTCCTATCGTGTTGCATCGCAAAGTAAATTGGATAAAATCTCTTTTTCTTAGAAACTGAAAGAAAAGGATTTTGATTTGAAATATTAACTCAACAGACAAGTTGGATATATTTTTCTCAAAATGTAAAGAATTGTTACTAACTCTAACACTCTACTTCCATTTATTTTCCCCTACTCTTAGAAAGATCTACCTATCGCAGTAACAGCATTTTCTTTATAGCTCTTTCATCTCCACTAACAAGGTTATAAAAATAAATTCCACTTGAAAGATTCATAGCATTAAATTCAACTTCATAAGTTCCAACATCTTTAAATTCATTTACAAGTAAAGCAACTTCCTTTCCTAACGTATCATAAACTTTTAATAGAACGTTCCGGGGTTTGGCTACTGAATATTGAATTATTGTATTCGGGTTAAATGGATTCGGATAATTTTGGTGCAGCTCAAAAGTTTGAATAACTTCGTCATTTGATATTACATCGTTAGGTTGTGTGAATTTGTATTCAGGAGAAAGTGCTACTATCTCGCCATTGTTTTTCGCAATAATTTTGAAAGTGTAATCCCCCATCTTATTTATTTTCACTGTAACCGAATCATTTGCAACGATAAAACTAATATTCGGATCTGTACTTCTGAATTCAAATGTTGAAATATTTTTGTACCCATTTATAAAGGCTGAAAGTGGCAGTTTAGTTGTAACAGTCGGGTCCAGACTAATTTTCAAGGAATCAACTGGAAACCAGTCAACTGCTGAATAATTTGCTGATAGGGTTGCATCAATCCAATTATATCTTCGAATGATCCACCCTTTTAAGTAAAGAACTTCGTCCTCGTAAGTTTGACCAACATAATATTCAGGCCATTGATAAACTCCAATAATAGGCCATCTGATAAAATTCCTTCTTCTTGCATCAGTTATTTCAAGAATAGTTCTATCCAAATAATTTATAATTGCGGAGACATTGAAAACTGTAGATTTTAATTCACTCCATCTTTTTGCAAATTTATTTTTAAAAACCGGATCAGTAAAAATTTTTTTTATCCAAAAAGGTGAGCTCCAAATTCCTTCATACGGATTGATATCTGCTTCCCAACCGGAAGATAACCAGGCATTTGCATAATCAGCTAATCCGAAAGAAATATCGTAATCCCACATTGGTCCGAAAACTAATTTCCCTCCCTCGCTATCACGATTTTTGTACATATAAGCACTTAATCGATAAGCATCTACTGTTTTCACAAATTCACTTACCAAAGAATAATCTACAAGAGCATCCATATCAACAAAATCATAATACCCCAGGAAAGGATCAGTGTAAGTGTTTTTTGAAAGCGAAGTTTCAAATTGAGTAATATAATTTTTAATATACTCTTCCTGTACCGGAAGAATATTTTGGGCATTCGGATAAACGTGAACATAAGTTATTGGTGAAGGCTGGCTTGGTGTTTTGGGATAAACCGATGGGAAAACCGAATTGAAATATTTATCCCCCGGATCAATTCTATCAATTTTCATTATATATCCGCCGGTTAGAGCATCACCGCTAATATCAGTAGTTTCCAACTTTTTAATACTTACTCTTCCCTTATCTCGTTTAACTTTTTCTTCAAGTACGAAAAGTCCCATATACTCTCCGTTAATTAGGACTTCGCAAAATCTTGTACGCGAAGCGTATCTACCCATGTCGTTCCCGAGTTTAAAAGCTAGCACATTACGAAGAAAAGTTTTATCGGTAAATGAAGCGTTTAAAACCCAATCACTCTCCGAAGGCATTCCAAGTAGCGGAACATTTACAGAATTTCCCAATGAATCTCTTAATTCAACTCCGTATTGTTTTTTGGGGAATCCTTGAGAACTATGACCACGAACTTCAATTCCTATTTTGCCATTAAAAACATTAAAAGCATCGGTTAGAAAATTAGTAGTGCCCTTTCCGTTATCAATTACTCCCATATCCGCAGTTATCTTTGAAGCATCCGGGATATTTTGACTATGAGTATTTATAACAACGATTGGAAGACTGGACGAGGTAAAAGTAACTTGTGTAAAAGTAACACTACTTATTAAAGTAGTTATGAGAATAAGACTAAGTGTTTTCATATTGAAAAAGAAGTTTACAAATCCTAAAAATTATCCATTAAAATATAGCGCAAAAACTTATTGGATAATAGATAAAAACAAAAGCCCGTCACGTATATGTGATGGGCCTCGTTATGTACACCCGTAGGGATTCGAACCCCAAACCGTCTGATCCGAAGTCAGATGCTCTATCCAGTTGAGCTACGGGTGCATCTTAATTTGTTTGTTAAATAAACCTATACAAAATAGGTTCCCTTCTTAAAAAATCAAAGTGTTCAATCTTATTTAGTATTGTCAAAATTAGCGCGACATAATAGCATCAAATTATTTTGATACTTCTCTTTTAACTGTCGGATCAAAATCATCCAGCCTACCTACTTTCGGCAGTCCGAGTATTTCTCTAGAACGATCTAATGCATCATCAATGTTTCCAAGGATGTTCTCTTCACCGAACAAATCTAAAATACCAGCCTGTGTCATCGCGAATAATGGCTGAGCGTGAACACCGGAGAGAATTGTTTTGATACCTTCCTTTTGAGAATCAACATAAAAACTTCTAATCGTTTCTAATCCTGTTGCATCAATTGCCGGAACATTTCTCATTCGTATAATACGAACCTTCGGAGGCCGTTGAACATCTCTGATTTGATCTTTAAATTTGGAAGCAGCACCAAAGAAAAAAGGTCCATTTATTTCAAATACTTCCACATCTTTAGGAATCTGCTTCTTATCAATCGCATTAGGATCAAGTTTTTCTTCCTCATCTTCGAACTCTCTCGTTACCATTCCTATGTTTGTAACTTCAGCCATACGTTTCATAAATAAAAACGCTGCCAGAATCATTCCAATTTCAATTGCGATTGTTAAATCAAAAATTACCGTTAAAAAAAATGTAGTTAACAATACAACAACATCACTGTGAGGACTCTTCAAGAGTGCTTTAAAAGAATGCCACTCACTCATATTATATGCAACAATAATCAGAATTGAAGCCAGGGTTGCCATTGGAATTAGTTTTGCCAAATTTCCAAAAAACAACATGATTAAAAATAAAGTTAGTGCATGGATGATTCCTGCAATTGGTGTTCTGCCGCCGTTTTTGATGTTGGTTGCAGTTCGTGCAATTGCACCGGTGGCAGGTATTCCACCAAAGATTGGGGTGACGATATTTGCGATTCCTTGTGCAATCAACTCCATGTTACTTCTATGTTTCCCTCCAATCATACCATCTGCAACAACTGCGGAAAGTAAAGATTCAATAGCAGCAAGAATTGCAATAGTGGTCGCAGGACCAATCAGATTTTTTATAATTCCCAAGTTAATTTCGAAGAGTTTTGGAGAAGGAAGATTAGAAGGGATTTCTCCAAATTTACTTCCAATTGTCTCAACCGGGAAATTAAAAAATTGTACGATTAAGGTCGTTAAAATGAGTGCGACAAGGGAGCCGGGAATTTTATGAGTGACCTTTGGCCAAAAGATCATGATTAATAATGCCAGAGCTGCAATTCCAAATGCGTAATAATTTATCGAAGAAAAAGTGTGGAAATATGTTATCCACTTTTCATGGAATTCTGCAGGCACTTTTGAAATTGTTAACCCAAAAAAATCTTTTATTTGAGTAGAAAAGATCAGCAAGGCAATTCCACTTGTGAAACCAACGACTACCGGATATGGAATAAATTTTATAGCTGAACCAAATTTAAATATTCCCATTATAACCAAAATTATCCCGGCCATAATGGTAGCTACTGTTAAACCGGCCATACCATAATTTTGAATGATTCCATAAACAATGATGATAAAAGCGCCGGTTGGACCTCCGATTTGTACACGACTCCCCCCTAAAGCTGAGATTAAAAATCCAGCAATAATTGCCGTAATAATTCCCTTTTCCGGTGTAACTCCACTGGCAATTCCAAACGCAATCGCTAGCGGTAATGCAACGATACCAACGATTACTCCGGCAGTAGAATCGGCAAAGAATTGATTCTTGTTGTAATTTTTTAAAGTTGTTAAAAGTTTAGGTCTAAAGTGTGACATTTATCGGTCAATTGTAATTATAAAAATTAAAATAAATTTGCTGTCAAATATAGTGAATTTTGAGAAATCACTTTGTGGAAGTTGTTTCAAAAATTTCATCAAATCTTAAATTGTGATTAAAATTTGGTTTTAGGTTGAATCGAAAATTAAATATGCTTAGTTTTTTCATGTTAAAAAATGTTTACTCTTCATTATCCCCAAGAGCTACAAATGTTTTTCGGATTGACAATAAAAAAACTTGCGCCTTCTATTATTGTTTACTTAGCGCTTATCCTTTCCACCATAATCACTGACTATTTTCTTCATCTTGCAGACTTAATATGGATAGGACGATATTTTGGAATTGTAGGGTCATCTCTAATTCTCCTCTCTTTTCTTTATTCTCTTAGGAAACGGAAAATAATAAAATCCGGTTCTGCAAAAGGATTGCTTCAGGCTCATGAAGTTCTCGGGTGGACTGGTGCACTTTTTATTAGTGTTCACGGTGGAATCCACTTTAATGCAATTATTCCGTGGTTGGCTCTATTTCTTATGCTGATAGTAGTTGCAAGCGGCTTTATCGGAAGATATTTATTAAATTCTTCAAAAGAAGAGTTAATAAAAGCGCGAAAAGAATTGCTTGATGCAAATTTGAGTCATGAGGAAATTGAAAAAATACTGTTGTTTGATTCACTACTGGTTGAAAAAATGCAGAGATGGAGAAAAATTCACATGCCACTCACTGCATTGTTCGTAGTCTTTGCTTTGTTACATATTGTTTCAATACTTTTATTCTGGGTGGCTTTATGAAAGTATCCGCAGTCACTCTAATCGCTACAATAGTAGGAATAGTCTCCATTTTCATTTCCCCTTACTACGCCATTAATCCGGGCGTAATAGCAAAGGGACATGAAAAATTAAAACAAGATTGCTTCGCTTGCCATACCCTTACCAAAGGAGTTGAAAAGCTGAAATGTATTAATTGCCACGATCCAAAAAAGATTGGCATTGCAAAAGTAGATGGTTCAACTAAACAAAATTCTAAAGGTAATTTGCTGCATCAAGTAGTTCAAAAAATGGAATGTGCAGATTGTCATAAAGAACATCAAGGAACTCCTATTGAAACCGCTAAGCAAGTATTTTCACATCGAATGCTTCCGGTTGATTTAATTACTGCATGCAGTAGCTGTCACGCACTTGCAAAACCTACTGATGATATCCACGCTGATCCAACGATGCAATGCGGAGTTTGTCATTCTACCGAGGCGTGGAAACCGGCTAATTATGTTAATCACTCCAAGTATTTTTTATTCGATCACAACCACCCGGCAAGCTGTATGAATTGCCATAACCCTAACGAGAGTTTCAAAAATTATACTTGTTATAAATGCCACGAACATAATGAAGCAAAAATAATTTCTGAACACGAGGAAGAAGGAATCCGCGACATCCGGAATTGTGTAAAGTGTCATCGCTCTTCAAATAAAGATGATGCGGAAAAAGAAGGTCGCAGTAGTGAAAGACGAGAAGGTGGAGAACATTCCGAAGAAGATGATCACTAATTTGTGATTTTAAGAAACGAGCCGATTAATGATCGGCTCTAATTTTTACGATTGGAAACGACAAACTACTTTGTTAGAATAAGTTTTTTTGTCTCAAGAAAACTTCCTGCGCTCAACTGGTAAAAATAAATTCCGCTGACAAGTTGACTTCCGTCAAACGCCGCAGAATAATTACCTGCAGATTTTACTTCATTCACTAACTCAGCTACTTCCCCTCCGAGTACATCAAATACTTTTAATGTAACATGGCAAGAAGCGGGAATCTGATACTTAATTGTTGTCTTGGGATTAAACGGATTAGGATAATTCTGTTCCAATGCAAAACTTGTTGGTGCAGCAACATTAAACTCTACTATATCACTGTATTCATACTTACCATCAAAGTCGATTTGCTTTAAGCGGTACTGAACTTTTCCACTCGGTGGTGTAACATCTGTAAAGGAGTAAATTTTGAGTGAGTTGCTATTGCCATTACCTTGAATGAAACTAATATTCTCCCAATTCCTAGTTCCTTTTGCCTCAGACGGATCCTCATTCCTAATTCTTTCAACCTCAAACCCGTAATTATTTACTTCTGTTGCAGTCTGCCAATTCAACATAACTTTTCCATCCGTTATATTCGCCGTGAAAGAAGTTAACTCAACCGGTAGTGCCCCGCTTGTTATTCCATATCTGTTTGCAAGATAATGCTCTACTGTACTTCTATCTGATGTACTTAGATTTGTGTTGTAAAGAATAACTTCAGCTATATCTCCGTTAAAATAATATGTGCCGTCACTTCTTACACCAAGCTGCAACGCTCCGCTGTTTGATGACAGAATATCCGCGCTTGATGTTCCCCCATCAGTTCCATCTACTCTTACAGCACCGCCGCTTGAAGAGGCTCTCGCTGAGAATACATGCGCATTCCCATCGGCATAATTCCCGGCAGAACCCTTATCAATAAATGTTGAATTGAGTGGTATAAATCTAGCGCCGGCAGCGCCGTTTAAGTGATATTCAAAATTTTCGTATCCCCCTGCAATTAAGAACTGAACATTACTGGAACTTGATTTTGCCACGATAAACATTTCGTAAGGATTGCTTTGTATTCCAAGTGTTGCAGATGTTGGTAAAGTTAGTTTTGAATTCGTTCCATCAAATCTAATTACCGGATTTCCATTCATGGAATTAGAAACAAGCGTTGGTTGATTTGCGCTTGTGCTTTGCGAGGCATCATTATCAAAACCGGAAACATCTCCCCAGCTAGAAACAGCGGAACTTGCCGACGTTACCGCCAAATCCGAACGAAGATGTAATTTTAGATTTGTTGTTGGTATTGCTGTACTTAAAAATATTTTCTTTGCTGAACTTGGATTTGTTGCAGCAACAAGTTTGAAATAATACATTGTTTCGGCGGTTAATCCGGTTAAAGTAGCGTTTACAGTAAGACTGCTTTGAGCCGGAACAGTAATATTTTGAGTTGCTGTACTTTGGTTTAAGTTTCCAGGGTCGGTTCCATAAATAAAATAATAGTCCACACTTCCGGAGGCAAATGCATTGTTTGTAATGGTTCCGTTAAGAGTAAATGATGTGGATGATGTAACTGAGCCTGAAGTAGCATTTGGAACTATCGAACTGCCCGGAATTGCCGCAGCAACTTTTAATAATCCGTTGTAAAAACTTGTGGCATCGCCAAATGCGGGACCGGTGTAAATATTCGCATACTGAGGACCATAATTCATTCCTGTTGGATCCCAAATAGTAGTGTAAACATCCCAATTCTCGTTGGCAAGCGTTACGGTTCTGCTTTCGTAAGCCGCAAGGGTATAACTATTTTCCGTTCCGCCGGCATTTCGCATCACAAAAGTATGCGTGGCATCGTCGCGGTTATAAAGTTCAAAATTGGCAGTGGTGGCAGTTGTTGAAATCGGCGTTACTGAAAGCCAGGCCATGCCTTCGTAGGCGTAACCACCTGATGGGGAGGAAATAGCAAATGCTTCTCCAGAAATACCTATTTGAGCCTCAGCCAAAGGACCCACATAATAGGCAACAGACTGTGGCGCTATGGTGTATGTATAATTTGAAGAGCCACATAAAATTTCAATATTAACTGAACTTGAATTACTGTTTTCAATTCTATACATCATTTTATCGGAAGCTATTTTTCCGGTGGCTGTCATAAAGATTTTCTGTTTAGGTAATTGTGTTTCTGAACAAAGTTGGTCGTTAGTAAAAACCTGCTTAAATAAGGTATAGTGATACGCAAATGAACAAATACTGCCTTTTCCCACAAATACTTGCTGTACTTGGTTAGTTCCAATTATTACACTTCCTGTGTATGAAGCACCCGCACTATAATTAACTGTAATATCAAACGAATTATTATTATTCTGCATATCGAAATTTGCCATTGTTTCACTATCGGAACAAGTCGCACTAATAAAAATGTTACGGGTTGGGTCAATTGGTGTTGCTATAAAGTCTCTGCCGTAATAAGTTCCATATTCGTTGGTAACTTTTAAGCGGTAATGTATAAGCCGTTCTTGTGGGCCTGTGGCAGTATAGTTTAATGTAACAACAGCCCCAACTGAACTGTCAGCGCTTCCAGTTACGGTTCCGGGGCTTGCAGAAATTGTATTGCCGTAACTTGTTGTATTGCCATATTCAAAACTAACTGTGCAATTTGTTCCATTGGCATTTACCGTTCCGTTTAGTGTAGCAGAAATACTGATATGGCTGCTTCCCCACGGTGTTTCGGTGGAGCTAACGTTTGATGCTTTGAGGATTAACACGGTTGGGGTTTGGGCAGAAAGCAATATGTTAAAAATTGAAATTATTAAAGCCGCAAAAAAGATTTTTGTTTTCAATTCGAATTCTTTTGTTGATAGTTTGTCAAAAAAAAATGTAATACTCTGGTGTAAAGCTATTTTATGGTACTGGTACATACAATAGCCAGTTTGGGTAAGTGTGATGGAGAATAGTATCTTCAGTTATCCGCCGCGGCGGACTTTTTTGGGGAGACACGATTTACGAACAAGGAATACCGAATAGCGATTTTTGATCTTTTTAAAACTTCTAAAATCAAAAATCGTTAATCCTTGTTCTGAGATCAAAAAAGTATTAGTATTGGTTGGCGGCTACGCCGCGCTAAGAAGAATGCAGAATTGAAAACTGAAAATCTCTATGCCAATAAAATAATTTGGGGGTGCTAATTTAGTTTTTCAGATACTTTACAACTGCTTCCGTGCGGGAATGTACTTGCAGCTTTTCATAAATCTTGCGGAGATGGTTGTGAACGGTATCGGGACTTATAACCAGTTCAGATGCAATTTCTTTATAAAGATATCCTTTGGAAAGAAGCTCTAATATTTCTTCCTCGCGCATGGTTAAAGAAGATTCACCGCTTTTATTTTGCTTTGGCTCCTCGTGAAACGATTGGACTACTTTACGCGCGATTTGTGCCGACATTGGAGAGCCGCCTTGCAAAACATCTTTAAGAGAGGATAATAATTCCTGGTGAGGAGTCAACTTTAACAAATATCCAACGGCGCCGGCTTGTAACGAATTAAAAATTTTATTGACGTCTTCGTAAACCGTAAGCATCACAATCAACAGTTCAGGCATTTTCATCTTCAAACGCTGTGTACATTCAATGCCGTCTATTCCCGGAAGATTAATATCCATCAAAACAATATCGGGAGCTTTACCGGGAATGTCTTCAAGCGCGTCTTCGGCGTTTGGATATGCGCCGACACAGCGGAAACCATCGCTTCCCTCAAGCAAATCAATTAGGTTATTGCGAATTTTATCGTCGTCTTCAACTAAAGCTACACGTATCATTTTTTTCTTTTTATCAAAACTAATCATCAATTATCGTTTGGGAAATAGCCCGTTTGGGTAAAAAGATTATTTATTTGCAGCGGAACTTCCATTTTTATCCTTGTCCCTTCATTGATTTTTGTATTTATAGAATAACTTCCGTGAATGCTTTTAATTCGCCGCTCAATATTTTTTAGACCGTTCCCATATTTGCGCGTGTTATTACTATCAAAGCCGCAGCCGTCATCAACAATTGAAACGAGCAAATCGTTTTTTGTTACCGTTAACTGCATGGTAACAAGCGAAGCATCGGCATGTTTAACAATATTATTCAAAGATTCTTTTACCGCTAATATAATGTTGCGGCGCACTTCGTATGATATTTTTGTCTCGGGAAATACCGGAGGCATGTCTATCCGGCATCTAACATTTGCTTTCTGCAGAAAATTAATTGCACTCTGGCTAAGGTAGCTTCCAAACTCTTCAAGCGTATCGTTTGTTGGATTAAGCGCCCAAACAATTTCTCCAAATGTCGATACAACTTCATCGGATGCTGAAGAAAGTTCCTCTAATTTAGTTTGTTCATCTTCGGTTAAGTTATTTCTTTGCTTAAAACTTTCGCTTACCATTTTTATTTCCGTTAGACGCGAACCGATTTCATCGTGCAGATCGCGCGCAATACGCGTCCGTTCATTCACCTGTGCAAGAATCATTTGTTTGTTCATTTCAATGTAGCGCGAAATAAAAATCCATGCGATGAAAATCAAGAAAGTAAATCCGCCGTAATGGGCAAACTGCATTTCGTACGGATCTAAATTAACAACCACATTTTGGAAATAATTTATTATATCTAAAAAAGCAAATAACGCGTACACAGCAAAAGCGACAAGAAGAATTTTTGCTTCATGGTTTCCTTTCCGGGCGCTAAGAAAAATAAAATAGATAAGAACTAATACGGCAATAGTTATGAAAGCCAGGAATGGTGCAACGGTGTCTATGTTATCTGAGATTCCGGTAATATCCAGAAACAGCACAACCACGAAATAACCTATTAAAAGTTGGTAAATCCTGGTAAAAATTCTTTTGTATTTTGGATCAATAATTTCAACAACCAGCATAAAGAAACCAACTGCGCTTGCAAAAAGACCTAAATGATCTGCGTAGTAAATTACTCTTGGTGCGTAGAAATAAATCTGTGTTAGATTTGAATTTGCGAGTGTCCAGAATCCGCCAGTCGTCATAAAAATTATCGCACCAAGGAATTGACGGAAGTGCCCGATAAACATAAGCGTGATGGCTAAAACTATTCCGCTAAAAATGAAAATTACTCCGAGTATAGTTTTGCTAAGGTTTGCCTTTATTATTTCGCTTATAAAAGATTCATCGGAACCGAATCTTATTTCGCTATAAACTCCCATGTATTTTGAATCGGAACGAATCCTAAAGAACAGTGTTTTGCCAGAAGAGTTCTCCGGCAGTTTAATTAAATGCCACGCAAATCCCATCAGTGGAATTTTTTCACCGGAAGTAAATTTGCCGAAGTTGTAAATCCTATTCGTGTCGACATAAACTTCAAATATTTTTTCAATACGGTTACAAAATATTGCAGAGCTAGCAGCGTTATGATTTCCCAATCGTAATCTAATCCACAAATCCCTTTTACCGGGAATGATTGGAATTTTGGAAGGTTTGTTTATATGATACCATACTTTATCATAACCAGATTCGGATAACCATGTTAATTTCCCATCTTCATCAACCGGAGAATCACCCCAGCGGTATTGCCATCCACCAACTTCTATAACTGATTTTTCTACGGCCAAAATCATGGGACTCAAAAAGCTTAAATAGAAAGGCAGAGTATATAAAAACGACTTAATTAATTTCATTTTGATCAAATACACCTAATTCATTTTTACAAATATAAAGCTAACATCCATAATTCTTTATTCTAAACTCTCACAACTTTGCACCGAGTTTTGGAGAATACCTTGAAAAGTCAATACTTATTCTTTTTTGTGAAGGAGAAAAAAAGATTCTTGTATTGAAATGATAATTAGTATAGTTTTAAGTGTTTGATATTACGTTTTTCATTTTTTGCATTACAAATTGAAAGATGATATTTATAAAAGCAAATTTCTAAATTCTAAAATAAAATGAAGTCAAGACTTACCATTATTATCACTGCCGGGGTATTTCTAATAGTAACACTTTTACTTATTGGGCTTCATGTAACTACAAAAGATGAAGTGGTTAAGCGATTCCAATCACGCCAACTTATTACCGCTAACCAGTTATCAAATGAAATTAAATCTTGTCTTCAGAACCAGACCCGTTCACTAGAAATCCTTTCGTCTTTATCTGCTATAAAAAATGATCAATCTGAAGCCATCACAAAATCGCTTAATGAATATTTCGAATATTTAAAAAGCGATCATTTAAAATCTATAAATATTTATGATGAAAAAGGGACGATTAAGTATTCAACAATTCATGATGTTATTTCCTTAAATCACTCAAACCAGAAGTTCTTTTCTTGGTACAATCAAAAAGAAAATCGAAACAAGCAATTAATTACTTCCGATGTTCCGGATGTATTTACTCAAAGGGAGAAGAGCACTTCTTTCCATGTAATGATCCTCTCCCCTATTTACAAAACATCATCTGATACACCCAGTGGCTTTATATCTGCAATTTTATCACTCGATACAATTTTTAAGAATTTTTTCCAATCATATGACATTTCTAAAAGTAGTGAGAGCGCCTGGATTTTAGACAATAACGGAAGGGTTCTTTACCAAGCCGAGCACCCTGAAATGATCACCTTTAGTAAGAACCAGATTGATACCTCATGCTTCGAATGTCATAAATCGTTTGATTATGTTGAGACAATTCTTGCCAATCAATCCGGGTCAACAACATATCAGTTAAAAGAGAGAGAGGAAAAATTATCAAGTTACGTTACACTTAACTTTAATAATGTTTCATGGAAGATCGTTGTAAATACTTCACTTGTTGAAGTAACCAGTTTTGTTGTAAAAAACAGCATCCAAACAATAATTCTGATCATCGTCATTTTATTAATCCTAACCTCCTCTTCTGTTTCGATGATCCGTAGTAGCCGGTTAAAAATAAAAGCCGAGACCGAAGCAGAAATACTACGCGAAAAACAAGCATTCAATTTAATATTGGAGAATGCCGGCGAAGGGATTTTTGGTATAGATCTTAACGGAAACCACACATTTATTAATCCTATGGCTGCAAAATTGCTAGGATATAAAGTAGAAGAGTTGATTGGAAAGCATAGCCACACATTGTGGCATCATTCCAGGCCAAGCGGTGAACCGTATCCAGGTAGCGACTGCCATATTTATGAGACACTTAGAGAGGGGACCACACATTCCGGTGAAGAATATTTTTGGCGAAAAGACGGTTCGGGATTCCCGGTAAATTATAGCACTACACCAATGCTTGAATCAGGTAAAATTGTTGGTGCCGTTGTAACGTTCCGGGATATAACTGAAAATAAACGATTGGAACTTGAACAGCGAGTTATTTATGAAATTACTCAGGGCGTAACAGCTACAGCAAATTTAGATGAATTATTAAAGTTGATTCATGATTCTCTGAAACAAGTCTTATACGCCGAAAATATTTTCATGGCGCTATATAATCCTGGAACTGAATTATTTGAATTCCCCTATTTTGTTGATAAATTTGATCCCACCCCAGAACCGGTTGCGATGAAAAAAAGTTGTACGGCTTATGTTTTCCGCTCCGGTAAACCGCTTCTATTAACACAAAAATTATTCGATAATCTGGTAAAACAAAATGAAGTTGAATTAGTCGGGACTAATTCCCCTTCATGGATCGGTGTCCCGTTGCAAACTCCCTCAATGACGATAGGTGTATTGGTGCTTCAGCATTACGAAGAAGAAAATATTTACTCGGAACGCGATGTAAAATTTCTGGAATCTATCGGTAGCCAGATCGCTGTTGTCATTGAACGGAAACGGTCGGAAGAAGCACTTCAAAATAAAAGGGCTTTGCTGCGAACCATTATCGATTTAATTCCAGATGCCATTTATGTAAAGGACTCTTATAGAAGAAAAACGCTAGCCAATCCAAAGGAAGTTGAATTTTCGGGGAAAAATTCAGAAGAGGAAGTACTTGGAAAAACAGATGAAGAATTATTTCCGGACCTTAAAGAACATGGCTTTATTGCTGAGGATATCTCGGTTTTAGAATCAGGAAAATCTATTATTGATATCGAAGGTAAGCTCATTGATAAAAATGGAAATGTTCACTGGCTTTTAGGTTTGAAGGTCCCCCTACGCGATGCACAAGGCAAAATAATTGGAATCGTTGGACTGAACCATGACATCACTGAACGTAAGCGTGCTGAAGAAGAAATTACAAAGAGCAATCAACAACTTTCCAGAACCATTGCAGAAAAAGATAAATTTTTCTCAATCATTGCTCATGACTTGAGAAGTCCTTTCAGTGGATTTTTAAGTTTAACTGAGATGATGGTTGAAGATAGCGATTCAATTTCAAAATCTGAATTAATTGATCTTAGCAAATCAATGAGGGATTCAGCTTTAACAGTTTATAAATTGCTTGAGAACTTGTTGGAATGGGCACAGATGCAAAAAGGGATGATAAGTTTTTCTCCCGGTGAAATATTATTATCCGATTTAGTGTCATTCAGTATCAATACAATCAGCCAGCGTGCAACGCAAAAAGGAATTACGATTATAAATGAAATTCCTGACTCTCAAAAAGTTTATGCCGATGAAAAAATGATCAATACGGTTCTTAGAAATTTTTTATCAAATGCGGTTAAATTCACTAAAAAGGATGGGAAAATCTTTGTTAGAAGCAAACCAGTTGAAAACGAAATGGTACAGATTTCCGTTCAAGATACCGGCATTGGAATGGATCAAAAAGATGTTTCTCGACTTTTTAAAATTGAAGAAAAAGTCAGTTCTCGAGGGACAGATGATGAACCAAGTACCGGATTAGGATTATTACTCTGCAAAGAATTCGTTGAAAAAAACGGGGGAAAAGTTTGGGTTGAAAGTGAAAAAATGGTTGGCTCCACTTTTTATTTCACAGTTCCTGCAACTAAATTTTAAAAGCAAAAAAGCCCGAATACATTTAATATTCGAGCTTTTTGAAGTGCACCCGCAGGGATTCGAACCCCGAACCTTCTGATCCGTAGTCAGATGCTCTATCCAATTAAGCTACGGGTGCGGTTTTGATTTTTTCACATCATTTAAACTTCGTAGGTGTACGAAGTAGTAGAATTTTGTATTCGAAATTTAACTGAATTTTCTCTGACCTCCAAGAATCTTTCCCTCTACCCCCTCATTTTGCTTTAAAATTTAGTGATATTGCCGATAAGTAAAGGATAGTCTTATATAAAAACTATCCTTTACCAAGTTTTTTAATATTAAAGCTCGTATCCTTTTATTACTTCTTTATCGATCGTGAAAATGAATTTTTCATTTGGGGAAATTACAAAAATCGGACGTTTTGCCTCTTTTGCCTGCCAACGAGTAGCTCCCGCCTTAATATCTACGGATGTTAATTTTCTTTCGACACAATACACCAACTTTTCTCCTATGATGTGAGGCATGAATTGAACATTGTCTTGGTCATATTCCCATTCATGTTTCCAGTTTAATTTTCCATCCGATGCGTTAATTAAGCCGATTCCCTCTGTCCCCATCACAAAGATTGATTTTTGATCATAAACTACACGGAGACATTTTTTTGCGGCAGCACCCCAAATGGTAAACAAGCCATAATATTCGCAAGAAGCATCTGCTTGCTCCAAGGCAGAAATATATTTACCGTATTCCTTTCCACCGTAGGTATAATAAGTGTATTCTGCACCATAACCAATACTTCCTATCGGCCACTCATCAATGGCATAAGTTTTTTGATACGGCATTTTCCCGAGATTATTCTTTTTCAAATTAATAGTGAAATCATATTTTCCGCCGTCGGCTTTCATTTGTAACGCATAGATATTTTCTTCATCACCGAAATAAAGATGTTTGGTAGATGCATCATAATTATTTCTTAACGAAAAATTTGGAGTTAAGAAACTTGGATCCGTTTCGGTTTCGATCCGCCAGAGAAGTTTACCGGAGGTGCAATCGTATGCTGCAAAACCATAAGGAGTCTCATCCCATTTATTTTGAATTTTCATTCCCACTCCATCAAAAAATATTGCCGGAGGCACCATGTCGATCGTAAATTTTTTCTCCCCCATTTTAACATAGAGTACATTATCGATTACCATCCCTTCTCTAGGAATTGCTTTGATCGTTCCGTTGTTTACCCACAATCTTTTCTTTGCTTTTAGATCATAGGCGGCAATATTTTCATTGCCAACCAGATATGCTACGTTTCCATCGATGAAGGGCATCATATCAGCATAACGTACCGCTCCGCTTGCTGTAAGTGAATAATCACTTAAACGTAAATAATCTTTAAAAAGAATTTCACCGGTCTTTGGATTTATAATTGAAATTCCATCACCACCTTTTTCTTTAGTATCGGGGTTGCATAAAGAGTTTATTGATAAAGTTCCGAATACAATATTGCCTTCGTATTCCAACGTCACGTAATCGAAACCGATGTTTTCCCAGCCAAGTGTATTTTCAACTTTAAGAGTTTTCATCAATCCGCCGAACAACGATTTGGCCCAATCTGCTGTACCGTATGGAGTGGTGCCCAAAGATGTTGTTCGATAATTAACTTTTCCGGAAAGAGCGTTAATACTCATTAGATAAACATTTGCTCCTCCTTCCGCAACAGAGGTGCTAGTGTAAGTCAGTAGTAAATTATTCCCATCAACTTCTAAATAACGGTGCGCATAACCTATAAAATCTTTATCATCCTTCTGCGATTGCCAAATTACTTTTCCAGCCGGAAGATCAATTGCCAGCATTCCGTTTTTTAAGCCAGCGAATAAATAATCTTTGTCCCCTACTTTCATAATTTCAAACGTTCTGAAATCATCCGCACCCACTTTCACTTCAGTTATCTTACCAGTTTTTTCATCAAAGAAGAATGTATTTTCTTCACCGAGAATTACGCAGCCTCTATCTGTGGAATAGATGACTTCTCTATCAGCATCAAAACTTGCTTTACTTTTGAAAACCTCTTGATTGGTAAGCACATCAATCACTGCCAGTGCATTGTCCAGACAAAAAATCAAGTAACGTTCATCCTTTGAAATATAACTCCAGCGTCTCCCCTTTTCAGCAAGATCATATTCAAATTCATAATCATCCGCCAGAAAAACTCTGTTACCCGATTTCATGTCGAACAATCCTAAACCTTCGGAATAAAAAAGAATGACAAACCGGTTTTGATTCTTTAACACCTTCCAATTCCATGTGCCGAACTCATACAACTTTTGATTATACCCAAACTTCTGTCGCCACAATTCATTTCCGGTTTGAAGATCAATTCCGATGTGGTCTCCTCCAAATCGCAGCACTGTCACATCTCCAATCATGAAAAGATTGACAAAATCTTTTTGTTCGACATCGGCATATTCTTTCTCCCACACTAATTTTCCCGTAAGTGCATTATAACCTTGTACTTTGTCATCCGCACTAACTAAATAATAATTTCCCGCAATTTGATGCACCCCTTCTTTTTCATAATCATCAATTTCTAGAGTGTATTTTTTATCTCCTTTTACAGCATCGTAGAGATAAATATTTTCGGCGCATTGCAAAAACAACAGGTTCCCTTTATCGAGGAAGTAATAACTCTCTATTGGTGAGTTTAGTTCAAGGCTCCATTTGGGAATTTGTTGTGCGGCAAGAACGAAACAAAAGCACATGAAGAAAAAAAGTAGTCTTTTAGTATTCATTTTGAACACTCCTTTTTTTATGTGATTTGAAATAACGTTACAACGGCATTTATTGGAGTTTAGGCAAGCGTGTACAGGAGCCGGGTAGAACCATATCGATCGTGGGAAATTGTGGAGAAGAAATGAGGAGAGAAAATTTTCCTCAGATGATTAACTATAAAATGAACATATTTTATATTCGAAAATTATTGAGAAAAAAATAAGTTTACAACAATAAAATCTTATTGAGCTAATGTTAACCCGCACTTCCATACTGAATAATTTTCAAGCCATATTTAACGCGGAGCTCGTCAATGGAATTCAACATCCTTTTTTCTTTTTCTTCTTTTCCGTCGAACAAATTTTCTTGCTCAAAGGAACTGTAAAAGTTTGTAAGTTGAACACCGATGAGTCGCACGGAAACCCGCCGTTTATAAGCATTCCTAAATAATTCGGTAACCGTTTTAAAAATAGTTTTATCACTGCTGGATGGTTCTTTCAAACTTTGTGCACGGGTGATTGTGATAAAATCTGAATACCGGAGTTTCAGTGTAATAGTTTTAGTCATCCACCCTTTTTTGCGGAGTGAATTTGCAACATCTTCAACTAAATGGAAAAGTATTTTTTCGATTTCGTGAGTGTCAGAAATATCCTTTTGAAATGTTTCTTCTCTCCCAATACTTTTTCTCTCATGTTGAACAGTAAGAAACTCGGTTCCTTTGCCGTGGGCATGTTCATAAATTGCCAGACCATATTTACCGAGAAGTGTGGTGAAATAGTCGCTTGAAGCATTGGTGATATCTCTAATTATTCTGAAACCACGTGCATTCAATTGCTTTGTAGTAACTTTACCGATCCCCGGCATAGTTTCGATGGGAAGAGGTGCAAGGAATTCTTGTTCCTGCCCTGCAACAACATAAGTGATTCCTTCAGGTTTTGCATAATCAGAACTGATTTTTGCTACATATTTGTTTGCAGCTATTCCTATTGAACAAGGTAATGAAAGTTCCTTTTTTATTTCAGCTTGAAGAAGTGATGCAAAGTAGTATGGGTTACCGTAAATTTTTTGACAGCCTGAAAAATCCATATAAAACTCATCTATAGATGCTTGCTCAATGACCGGTGCGTATCGCTCCAAAATGTTTTTAACAGCTTTGGAATAACGCGAATATTCTTTCCCGTGTCCGTGTAAATAAATTCCTTTTGGACAAAGTCTAAACGCATCGCGAATCGGCATCCCGGACCGGAGACCGAATGCCCTTGCCTCATAAGAACAAGCCGCTACAACACCTCTTCCGTGAGGATCACCACCTACAATAACCGGTTTTCCTTTTAGCGAAGGATCAAGTATCCTTTCAACGGAAACGAAGAAAGCATCTAAATCAAGATGAAAGATTGTGGACATAAATTAGTTGAAAGTGAAAATTATAAAGTTGAAAGAATTTTCTCAAGGAAGTAGATCGTAATTTCCAATCATCCAAGCTTATAAGAATGATTAATTAGTTCAGCGTCACGTTTACCATGACGCTGATATTCAGATCTGAAAGTTGCAGTTACCCTTTAACTTTTTCGTATTCAGAAATCGCAAGAGTAGTAAGTTCATTTTTCAGTTCTTTGGGAATTACAACTTTATCATAGTACTTCCCGTCTTTGCTTTTTTCCTGAGGGGAACTAACGAACAAACCATTAGAACCATCCACTAAAGTGAATCCCTTTATTTCAATCCCTTCTTCGGTAACAAGATCAAAAAATGCTCTTGTTTTGTTTGTTCCGTTGTACGGATTGAGTCTTGAAATTTTCATACGATCCTCCATTAAATATTGGTTGTGTAGTTGTTTATAACTTTGAGGGGAAGTAACTCATGAATAGAAACCCCGACAGGAAAAACAGTAGTGATGGTTTTCTTTTACAGAGATTATCATCTATCCCTATAAGTTTGTTGCTAAAATAAAGTTCTCTGAAATAAAAGGCAAGATTTTTTTATTGAAGGAGAAAATTTTATGTGCGGATTACCCGCTCTACTATTCTTTATTCCTCACATAAATCAATTTAAATCTCCCCTTTTGATTTTCACGCTGTTCGATTTCAAATTTATCAATCGACTTAATAAGGGGAGTAAGTTTTTGAAATCCATAATTTCGTGAATCAAAATTCGGCTGCTTTTTTTGTAAAAGATTTCCGACGTCTCCCAGAAAGGCCCAACCATCTTCATCTGCAAGATCGGAAACAGTTGAAGCAATCAGCTTAATTACTTTGGGAGTAATTTTGTCAACCTCATTTTTCTTTGCAGTTTCTCCTCTGGTTATCACAACCTCACTACTATCGGCCGGTTCTTTAGTTTGATTTTTTAGAATTTCCAGGTAGATAAATTTATCGCATGCAACGATAAATGGAAGTGGAGTTTTTTTCTCACCGATTCCAAAAACTTTCATCCCCGTTTCTCTTAATCGCGTCGCCAATCTTGTAAAATCGCTGTCACTCGAAGCTAAACAAAATCCGTTTACTTTTTCAGAGTACAAAATATCCATCGCATCGATGATCATTGCAGAGTCTGTAGCATTTTTGCCGGTGGTGTAGCCATATTGTTGAATCGGTGTAATCGCACTTTCCAAAAGAATGTTCTTCCATTTTGAAAGACTTGGTTTAGTCCAGTCACCATAAATTCTTTTGATAGTTGGATTGCCGTACTTCGCAATTTCTTCTATCATCTCTTTAATGTAAGCTGACGGGATATTATCTCCGTCAATCAACACTGCAAGTTTTAAATCGGGTTCCATTTGATCCTCCGATGCAATTCCAAAAAATAAATACATGAAGTTTTGAATTAAGGTGTCGATCATTTTCATATTGACACCATAATCGTGTTGCAACTTAACGAACAATCTAAGATTGGCCAAAGCTTTACCGGGTTCATCTGATTCCACTTCAGTTACTCCGGCGTTGTTAACTAAAATAAGTTAGAACGCATTTTTTGAACTTTCACTTCCAGCATTTCCATAAATTCTTTTGCATTTACTACGGCATTCCCTTGTGGATGATTGTTCATAATGATAAAAATCTTTTTCACCTTATCATAAATCAGTCTTATTTTTTGCATCACTTCTGCTAACTCACCTTGTGTATAGCGATAGAGGTAACGTTCGCTTTGCTGATCATAAGATTGTTCCTTCCCAAAATTTGCAAAAGATTTTTTCCAAGCTTCTACATTTCTTCCATGAAAACGGAGATACGCAATATCATTGGTTACAATTGGATCAAATTGAATTGCCTTTCCAATTTCAGGCTGATCAATAGTGCAGAGAGTTACGTCCAACGTCCTTATAAAATCAAGAACTTCTTTTTTATTCCATGATGAGTGACGAACTTCAATGAACTGTTTGTAATTAGAAAAAGTATCATTCATAATTCTAAGATATTCAGCATTAGCATCGTTGAATTGAAAAGAATAGGGGAATTGAATAAGTAACCCCCCAAGACGCTCTGCCCTTTCAAGCATCATTAAATTATCGTACATAGATTTCACACCGGTTTTGTCATACTTCCGGTTATGTGTAAAGTCTTGATGAAGTTTTATAGTGAACAAAAAATCTTCAACATCTTCAATTTTTTTGATCCAGCTTTCAACAATTTTGGGTGACAGATAGACGTAATATGAGGAGTTTACTTCAACACAATTGAAGGATGCGGCATAAAACTTAAGCCAGTCAAAATCTTTGGTTTGTTGTTTTGGATAAAAATTTGGAACCCAGTCTTTATAAGACCATCCCGCCGTTCCGATGTGGAAAGTTGGCATCATCTTGTGCATCTTTCATTTTCGTTCTTTAGATAAGGCAATACTTTAATAGAGAAACGACTCAAATAGATCACACTTAATTTTTCACTGAAGTCAAAACACCAATAAGAAATAAAAGGAGTTTTTTATGGAAACACTTTCCTCACTCTCTGCTTCCCTTTTTTAACAGTAACAACTTCAAATCCTTCTTTTTCAAAAAGTGAAAGAGTACCTGTCCAGACAAAAGCAGCGGGTAATTCTTTATCCAATTTAACCGGATAACCTTCAACAATTTTTACTCCTTGCTTCTTTAATGTTTTAACGGAATGCTTAAGTAATTCGGCTGCAACTCCTTTACCCCTAAATTCTTTTTTTATAAAAAAGCATGGTATCGACCAAACATTTTCTGCATCGTCACATTTTAAACTTGGTGATCTATCAAGTTTTACATAATCAATCCGTTTATCGAATGAACACCAACCAATTACTTCATCGCCTGAAAACGCAAGTGCACCATGAGCTTTACCAGAAGTAATTAATTTTTAAAACGTTTCTTTGCTTCTGCTCCTTTTATGTTATCCCACTTTTCATCTTTTGCAATGCGCCAGCTCATACACCAGCAACCTCCACAAGCGCCATTATTGCCAAAAAGTTCTTCAATATATTTCCACGAATCAGGAGTTACATCCGTTGTTGTTATCTTCATAGCTAATCTCTAAATGATAATTTCAAATTTTCCATCTTTAATTTCAGCAATATCTTTACGCACGGTTCGGTCCAGCATTGAATGAAAAGTCCCGCTAAACTTCCCAACAATTATTAGTTTATCATTTTCGTAACTAATTTTTGTCATTGAGAACTTCACCTGGAGAACCGAGATATCCCAGGAAACTCTTTCTCCTTTACTATAAATACCGTAATGTCCTTCAGGTTCGCCATGTAAAGAGAGTAGTAATTCCTTTCCCGAGGACTCTTTAATATCCCTGGTACTTATTTGTAAACGAGTTTCATAAAGATCCGGTTCTTTTCTATCATCTACAGATAAAGTTTTAAAACCCAGTTCAAGTCCAATCATTTTTTGTGAGACGGAATCATTTTGTTCAGCGCGAACACTGATCAGAATCTTATCTTCCTTTCTTAAAGTTAGAGTATTGATCGGAAGCTCTATTAGTTCACCATTAAAATTTAAACTAATTTTCCCTTTATCTTGTTGCGGGAAAACTGTTACAAATGCAAGTATAATAATAATTGCTAACATTTTCATTTCATTCTCCACTATCTTTTGTTGAATTAAATTGAACAAATAAATGTTCGGACACATATCTCTCAAAATCAGAATATCCATAAATATCATAGCGTTCACCGCTCATTGTAGAATTAATACTCCAATTTTCTTTTGGAAGTTCAATCCACACCGGCAAATTATTTACAAGTTTAAGCCGTTTTTTTATAGGTGTCCACCGACCGGTTTCATTAGTCTTCAATTTGGAATAAATGATAAACAAATCTACGAACAGAGTATCTTTGCTAGAAGAAATCGGGACAACAACTATATCGTAATCAGATTGAAAGATTCCATCTTTTGAAGAATGAGTATTATAAGATTTAGCTTTTTCCGGGTTATACAGCTTGAATGGAAAATTTAGATGAGCGCAATATACCGGAACAGATGCCTCTTTCTTCTTCGCCCATTGAAAACTTTTTTCTATCTTAATCTCATCAAGCATATCTTGCTGTACTTTTAAGTAATACTCAGCCTCAAAAGGGTCGTTTGAGATATTAATATCCTTTTGTACAAATTCTACTCCTAGTTTGAATTCATTATCCGCGATCCTGGATGCATCTACGGAATTCATTAGTTCATTAAAAATGATGTCATTCTTCTTCAGCGCAGACAGTACTTCTGTTTTCTTTGTTCTCTTAAATAGAAACGATATCTGTTGATCATTAAATTGCGAATTCAAAAACTCAAGACTGATTGTACGGTTAAATGGAACCGCAACAAACTTATAAAACAATTTAATCCGGTAATCGAAGTTCAAACCATCCGGACTCCGTTTCATCAAATCATAAACACAATATTTCAAAAACAAATACATTGAATCACTGGTCATGCTAATTTGTTTCGGCACAATTTGGAATGAAACTATCTTGCCGACATTTGTACGATTGGTAATAGGCGCTATGTCTTCCATCGGAAATTTATTTTTAATCCATTTATCGGCAAAAAGTGAAATAGGATTACCAAATATTTTGTCGTTTAAAAAAGAAAATCCACCTGGAATAATTTCACCGCTAATCGTATTCCCTTCAAACGACAGACATATGTATCCTTCAATTGCTTCTTGTAAATCCTTTGAACAATTGAGCATGAATGTATGAGAGCCATCTTTTTCGGCAATAGTGATTTTTGTATCTAACAGTAGTTTTTCTGTTTGGGCGCAAAGAATCACTTGAACAATAAACCAAATCGACAGATATAGAAATACCTTCTTCATCTCAATTTCCAATTATTTGTGGAACAAGAAAATCTTCTTTAGTTATTTTTTCCAAAGAACCATACATCACTCCTGTAGGAATTCTCTTTTTGTTTGATGAGGCAATTATTTTAGTCGCGCTTTTCATGGGTGGCGATTTTAAAGTGACCGGTTCTCCGATTTTGTACTTTGCCACCAAAAAATTCATTTTATCGAAATTATTTTTATTCATTTCCGATAGTCGTTTGTTTTCATTCAACGCCATCGTATACTTGTCTTGAAGGCGGCTGCCTTCACTCTGCAATTGCAGATATTTATTTTCTAACGAAGAATAGTTTCCTTCTAAAAGAATAAGAAAGAACCCAAGCAAAATTGAAGCGGCGGTTACAGTGTAAAACATAGTTCTGTAAATATTTCTTTTCTTTCTTCCCGATTCTAAAAGAGTTGTTAACGAAGAATAATCTTTTAATTCAACATGCATTTCATCATAGACAGATTTTACCCCCTGTTTTATTTTTATCAAATCGGACATTGCCTTAGAACATTCATCGCACACAGAAAGATGAGAAAACAGTGTTTTCTGTTCAACTATGGGTAATTCATTGTCTAAAAATTGGCTTATTTCGAATTCATGGTGTTTCATTTTTATAACTCGCTGCTTAAATATTTCTTTAATTGTTGTCTTGCTCGGAATAGTTTAATCTTAACATTTTCAATGGATAGTTCCGTGATTTCCGCAATTTCCTTATAAGAATAACCGGAATAATCTTTCAGAAAAATTAATTCATTAAATTCTTCAGAGAGTTGCAATAAAGCGTTTCTTATGTCCATCAACGATTCAAAATCAACAGTATAGCTTTGTATAAATGAATCATCTAACCGTTCATTATTAAAATTTTTGCTTTTGAGTCTATTATAACAGTAACTTCGTGCAATTATCAGTAACCATGTTTTTTGACTGCATTCTTTTTTAAATGAATTTTCTCTTTCCGCATATTTAACAAAGACTTCTTGCACTGCATCTTGAGCTTCTTCATAGTGTTTTAGGATACTTAACGAATATTTGAAAATATCAGATGAGAACTTTTCATAAAGTTTTGGTAACGAAAATTCTTCATATTTTAGATTAATGTTATTCATTCAGCTTTTAAATAGACAAATGAAAGAGTGGAAAGTTACAAATGAGGGAAGATTTAAATTTTATGAACGTATTGAAACCATTATGCAAAATGATTTTTCAATTACAAATATTTCCGATTCACTCTCCGTTAATCGTCACAACAACACTTCTCGAACCGCCATAGTTACGATGCTCGCAAAGATAAATGCCTTGCCAGGTTCCAAGATTTAATCTGCCGTTTGTAATCGGGATAGTTACCGATGACCCAAGTAATGATGCTTTTATATGAGCAGGCATGTCATCTGAACCTTCTGTTGTATGAACATAATACGGGGCATTTTCCGGTGCAAATTTATTGAAGTGAGATTCCATATCAACGCGTACATCGGGATCGGCATTTTCATTTAAGGTTAATGATGCAGAAGTATGCTGAATAAAAATGTGAAGAAGCCCGATAGATATTTTTCTTATTTCGGGAAGTTGATTTACAATCTCATTCGTAATTAAATGAAATCCTCTTTTCTTTTGTTGAAGTCGTATTTCTTTTTGAAACCACATCTCAATACTGCATACTTGCTTTTACTCCTGCAAAAATCCATCTGCCTGGAAGAAAGACTCCGTTGAAATCTTTATATGATTTATTAAAAAGGTTTGTCGCTTTAACAAAAACATCAAGATTTGAAAATGATCTTTTCATTTGTGTATCGACGAGGAAATTTTTATCTCCGGTAATTCTTTCCTCATAACGAAACATCCAAGACTGGGTTATATCGAAATATAATGCATTCGAGATTCCTATAACAAGCTGGTGTCTTAAATGATTCAGCACATAAAGTGATCGAAAGTTTTCTCTATTTATTGAACCTTCTAAATCTAAATAGGTATAAGCAATCGTTAGCCGTTTTATCACTTTTCTGGAAATATCACTTGTATTTAGTTCTGTGTTAACTTCAAATCCAGTGGTACGGGTTGTTGTAATATTAAAGGAATGCCACACTGAATCAGTTACAGATCTTCCCCAATCAATATTATTACTTCCATTTCTCTTAAAAATACTACATGATGCAGAAATATTTTCCCCGGTAAAATGCAAACCGGATTCGTAGTTTGTACTCTCTTCATATTGCAATTCTGGTGTACCTTTCTGCGTTCCATTCTTTGGTATTAAAAAATAATTATAGTAAAGCTCTGTGTAGCTAGGCAAACGAAAAGCTTTTCCATATGAAGCATACACACACAAAGAAGGGATAATATTGTAACCGACATTTATGCCCGGCCATAACTTCCAACCGATATTTGCATAATTGTACGCAAAAAATCCTACAGTTGCATTTAGATTTTGATATGAAGTTTTTTGTTCGGCAAAAAATCCCTTTCGTTCTCGTGAATGATCTCCCAAATTTGAACTTAAAATTAGATCTCTGTTAAATTCAGCACCAACCGCTGTTGTCCCGAATAAAGTTTGAAATGCTGCCTGGACCTCCGCTCCATAAACATTTGTTTTGTGCACATTATGATAAGCAGGAGGGTTTAAATAGTTCAAAAGATAATCATCTTCATTTCTCCGCCAGTACAATTTGGGAGAGAAAACTATTTCAGCAAGTTTAATTTCTCCTGCAAAACTCGTCAACTTTGTTATTGTATGTTCCCATTGGTTTGGAAATTTATCAGAATAAAAACTGTTCGCTCCAAATTTTTTATCGTTATAACCCGCAAATAAATGTAGTGTACTTTGTTTTAATGTAAATGAGGTTCCCAAAGAGAAATCAATTGCATCAAAATTAGTATTGTGCCGGTAACCGTCACTCGCTTTTCGAGAAAAGGAAAAATGATTATTTAATGAGCCCAATCCATAACTTCCCGACAGTGTAGCATCATAAAATCCGTTTTGCCCACCTATAAGTTGAACTGCTGCACTTTTTTCATTCCCTTTTTTGGTGATGATATTAATTACTCCTCCAAAAGCATTTGGACCAAAGGTGCTTGATCCATCTCCTTTTACTATTTCGATCCGCTCAACTTCATTTAACGAAATTGGAAGATTTAAATTATGATGTGCTGTTTGCGGATCGGTTATTTTTATCCCATCGATCATTATCAAAGTTTGTTCAAATGTCCCACCACGGATGCTAATATCTGCCTGAACACCTTCACCGCCGCGCTGTTTAACATCTACGCCTGCCACATATTGTAATAAATCTTGTATATTATTCACCGGAGATGAGATAATATCCTCAGGTTTTATAACTCGAATATTTCTTGTCGTTTCTGAAAGTTTAGTAGCAGTTCTTCCGGCGGTTACTACAATTTCATCCAAATTGTAAACCCGTTCTTGAGAGAAAGACTCATAAACGAAGAAAAGAATAATGAGAATTATACTCAAGGTTTGTCTGAACAAAGTTAAATATTGCAGCATATTATTTCTTTATAGTGAATTTGTCAATCATTTTAATTTCCGATCCCAATTTATCATTCGTTTTTTCTTTAGGAAACGCGCCATAAGTTGCTACCTCAACTTTTTTCTTTTTCACATCGAAAACAACATATTCAAACGCCCGCATCCCGACAAAATCTTTTGAAGCCTGGGAATTCTCCCCCGGCCCGTAAAAATAATTTAAGGTTTGATAATAAGGAATGGCTTCCTCGTATGTAAATTCTTGTTCAGGATTTCTCGGCTCATCATGTTTTGGATTAAAATAATAGAGCGGCGCTCCGGAACTTCCGGCAACAATTTGATAAATGCCGTCAACTGATTCCCTTCCATAAAGATGTTCATGCCCGCAAATGTAAGCTGTTACTTTATAATCTTTTAGAATCCGTAAAAATTCATTTCGTTGATTTAAATACCACTGCCTAGTTGAATCCAGAGGCAATTTCAAATTTAGACCAAGATTCGGTAGTCCGTCACGCAAGTGACCACCAATCGGAAATGCAGGTTCGTGGCTTATCACAAAAATGTCGCTCACTTCTCTTTTCCTCGCTTCTTTAAGATCATTCTCCAGCCAATCCAAATTTTTTATATAATGCCAATCTCGTTTATCATCTGTGGTGTCGTTTGGTCTGCCATAATACCAGCGATCCGACGTAACAAAAACAAAATGGTGTTTTTCGTAATCAAATGAATAAGTAATTCCTTTCTCATCAGAAGGTCCGTTTAGAAAAACATCGGGGAAAATTTTCCGAAAATTCTCTTCATCTTTTGAATGTTGGACTTCATGGTTCCCTACTACGACCCAAATTTTTGGCCACAACATATTAGGATTATTATAAATTGGAGACATTACCTCTTTCCAATTCAATAGTTCCTTAACCGTCTGATCAGGATTACTCTTGCTCCCATCGACCAAATCACCAGCAAAAAGAACAAACTTAGCATCCGGTTGCGTTTTAACCATATGCTCCACCAAAGAAGAAAGAACTTTTTTGTTCACTCCAAGATCACTTCCACGGCTGTCGGACATGGCAATAAATTTAAAATTCTGAGAGAAGGAAATTCCACCAATTAATACAATAATGGAGATGGATCTAATTAAATATTTCGTCATAACTTCCTTTTAATTAATAAAATAGCTCGAGTTATCTTTGCTTTTTAATTGCCATAAAACTTTCTCCCCATTGTTCTGTAAATCCCAACTACCACTCCAACAATTTTAAATTTGGAATCGTTCAAATTAACAACTATCGGTTTGTACGCTTCATTTTCAGAATGAAGTTCAATGCTCCCACCTTTTCTGAAATATCTTTTTACTACTGCTGAATCTTCCAAAATAGCGACAACTATTTGCCCATCTAAAAATTCAACCGAAGGTTTTACAATCACCACATCACCGCTAAAAATAAAAGCATCTTTTAAACTGTCTCCTTTAACGCGCAGGAGAAAAGAATTTTTCGGAATGTTTACAATGGTAGGGAGTTGTACGGTATCGATGGAATCCGGGTAAATAGTTAAAGGATTACCGGCGGCTACTTCACCGATTATCGGGCGGGAAATAAAATATTTGTCCTCTAAAGTAACTTCAATACTTCTCGATCGTTTTGGACTTTTCTTTATATATCCTTTTTTCTCAATTGCCATCAAATGTTGTTGAACGGTAGCTCGATTTTTATATCCAAATCGATCCGCAATCTCCGCCAGGGATGGAGAAATACCTTTTCCAAATTTCTGATCAATAAGAAATGTTAATATTTTATTTTGGATATCGGTTAATTCTTTTGACATAAACACACTTTCGTACGGTGAATCACATGTTCACAATTGAATAAATACCATACATTTGTATGGTAAATATATTTAAAGCGAGAGAAGAAATCAAGGAGTTTTTTTAGAAAAGCGAGAAAGAATGAATGTTAACATAAAATCTCTTAAAACTTGCAAAAAAAAAATGTTCTTTCCGTTATGATTTTAAGAGATTTTGAAGTGAGTTATTTAAGAAAGATTTTTTCTAAAGCTTCGATCATTTTTTCACGAAAGATTGGCTTGGAAATAAATTCGTTAAAACCTGCGGCAACAAATTTATCTTTATCTCCTGGAAGAACATAAGCAGTTACAGCAATTATCGGTAAGGATTTAAATCCCGGCATTTGATGAATCATCTTGAGTGCATCTAAACCGTTGTATTCTCCTTGAAGATTTATATCCATTACAATAAAATCGAAACTCTGGCTTGTTATCAACGGAAGAGCTTCTTCAAAACTAACGGCAAATTTAATGTCCCCCAATTCTTTCATCTGAACTTTAAATAGAATTTGGGAGTCAACTTGATCTTCAATGTACAAACACTTCAAATGATTTAATTCAAGTGTTTTTCTTCCTCTCGGAGCCTCATGATATTCTTCAACTACCGCAGTTCTTCTAAGATTTATTGGAACTTCCTCTTTTTGTGGAGGCGGCGGCGGAACAACTTTTTCAAATTCATCACCGGCCATCGTAGCGTGCCGATCAAAAGGCGTTTGTGTAGTCGTTCGAGTTTCTCTTATTTGTGTCATTCGTGGCGAAACAATTTCTCTTGTAGCGCTCTTTTCTTCAATGAATGTTCGTCTTGGTTCTATAACCGGGGTTTGTTCCGATTGTTCAGTATTCTTTTTTAACGGAAAGATGAAACCCATCTCATAAGGCTCAATTCCTTTTCTGATGATCTCAATTTTGCATCCTAAAGTTTGAAGCAATTCGCGAATGGATAAGATTGCAAATCGCGATACACCGTAGGCGCGGATCAATGAGACATCAGCATTTTGAATTAAGACAGGTTCAAGGGCGAACAATAATTTTTCTGATATTTTTGATAATCCATCGCGCATTGAAAAGATAAAATCATTTTCATCAAGTTGTTCAACAGAAAAGTAAAAATGTTTTTCATCACTTATTTTTGAACAAACGTTTGCGATGGTATTAAAAAACATTTTATATTTGCTCTCATCACCTTCAACCCAGAGTGATGAAATTTTAGTGATAAGACTATGATTTTTGCTTCCCATCTCTTCACTAAATTCACTTTTTACTCTATCAAAAAGTTCGACAAGTGAAAACGTAACTAATTGCTCAGGCTCTTCTTCTTTTAATAACGTGGAATATTCAGCTATTGAATTCATGGTTCCCATTAATTCACGCTGATTTTCTTGAATATAATTCAGAGCTTCTCTTTGATCAGAAGTTGGAACCGGAATACTTTCTTTAACTTCTTGAAGAAAACCCAACATCACATTTATTGGAGTAAGAATCTCATGAAAAATTGTCGAAAGCTGTGCTGGATCTAATCCGTGTTGTATTTTTTTACTTACCTTTTGATCGGTATCTTCTTTCTCTTCAGTTTTTGCTACTTTAATGATAATTGTATATGAATCAACTAAGCCTGCGGTGTTTATAGTTGGAATTGCCGTTAACTCTGCTTGAGTAAATATTTTTTGAGCATTTTTTATTTCAACTTGAAGTTTAGTTGAATTTGATAATTTAGTCGAAAAAATCTTTGAAGTTATATTTCCCCGATCATTATCACTAAAGAGTGAAATAAGAGAATTCCCGACAAGACTCTGCTTAGTCATGCCGGCAAATATTGCAAGGTTTTGATTAACAAATTTTATAAAACCAGAATTATCAGTAACTGCGATGAGCTCATCGGTTTCATCAAAAACCGTCTTGTACATTTTAAATTCATTTTCTTTTTCAAGCTCAGCAGAAATATTTTTAATTATTGTAAAATGAGCTTCTTTTTTCTCATAGGTGAAGACGTCTTTAAAAATCTCAACTGTAATGGTTGAACCATCCTTTTTCTTGTGGTTGAATGGTCCGGAGAAGCCTTTCTTTTTATCGTTGGATGGTGAATCAAGCAGTGTTTGAATATCTTCAGGTGAATATAAATCTGTGAGATCCATTTGCAAAAATTCTTCGTGAGAATAACCGTAGAGTGTTATTGCAGCATCATTTGCTTCGAGAAATCGAAGGTTTTCTGCATCATAAATCAAGATTGGATCAGGCAGAGATTTTATTAATACGTCGAACATTTTTCCTCTAGTTTTAATAAATGCTTCAAAATTATCAAAAGCATCAAGAAATTCTACAACCAAAAAATAAGCATTTGTTTCAACTTTGTCACTATTTAATTTCTTAATTTTTGCTTGCAGGTGACGGGTATTCTTTCCGTTCCATAATGGCATTGTAAATGTGTATTCTTCTCTATTTCCGGTGATGGCTTCTTTAAGATCGTTTGCCACAAAATGTGGAAAAAGTTGATTTAACGGTGCACCTTCAACGGTAAGTTGTCCCAAGCCGACTAAATCAAAAAAGGCGTTATTAGCAGTTTCTATCTTCAAGCTTTGATTAAGAAAACAGACCGGTAACTGAACGGAGTTTATCATTTCACGGATCGAAAAATTCCCTTCGAACTCCTTAAACAATTCAGTTTGCCCTTTTTCTTTTTGCGCAATTCCCAGTTCTGCTATTACATTATTATCAGCATCTAAGAGAGGAATAACCACAGATTGATAGTCATGATAATTTGTAAACCCTTTTACCGGAATACCTCTAATGATTAAAGAGTTTCCGGTAGTTTTGAGAAAAGATTCCATCGCCTTATATAATTCAAGATTGAATGAGGGGAGAAAAAAATCTTCTGCCTTGCCTTCAATTTGAGAGATCTTTAATCCCAATTTTTCCGCAAACTTTTGATTGACCAACAAATATTTGTTATTATTGTCTTTCAACCAAAATGGTTCCTCAAGCTCATTAATCGAAGATTGGAGTTTATTCTTCCCGAGGAAAGTAAAGGGATAACTGGATTGTACTTCATTAATGATTGTTTTCAATCGAGGAGTAAGAAAAGTTTTTGAGAGTTCTTCAGTCGAGAGTTTAAAATCAATTAACTTCCCCTCTTTTCCGATTGCAGATTCACACTTTTCAAAAAGAAGAAAATATTGATCATTTTCATCAGACGGGTAATGATTTATCTGAATTTGAATTTGGTATTCTTCCATTGTATGCAGAACAAATTTTCCTTTTTTCTCAACCGGGAATATCTCATATTTCAAATTGTTCAACATCTCTTCGATATGCTCTATTTCGCGCTTATCAAAGATCTCAACAAAATTTTGAATCTCCTCAGTAAGAGAAAATATTTCGATAGCTTTTTTATTTCGATAAAAAATATCTCCTTTCTGATCAATCATTAAAAACGCATTTGGACTTAATCCAACCAGCGTTTTAATGAGTTCGAGATTTTCAATATTTACCGGAGCCATCATTATGTGTTCTAATTTACTTCGAAGGATTTTTAATTGTTATTACGTTTGAGTATCCGGAATAAACAACACCATCAGTTGCACGGATTCTGTAAGCATATGTTTGTCCTCCAACTGTAGAAGGGTCAGCAAATTCAGCAACATCCTTATCGGTCACAGCAATCTCAACAAAATTTGTGAGCGCAACATCACTGGCTCTTTCAACGCTAAAATTCATTTCGTTATTTGAATTATCACGCCATGTTAAATTTATTGTGTTGTTTGCGCCGTAGTACGATTGAAGGTTCGATGGAGCATTAATTAAAGCTGATTGGACATTCGCCGATACTTCATTCGTATAACCTGAAAAATTTATATTATCAGTAACCCTTATTCTGTAGTAATAAGTTAGACCAAATATTACATCCGTATCATCAAACTGAGTTGCATCGGCGGTTGCAGAACCAATAACTGAATACGTTACTGAAGATGCGGACCTTCTTTCAATTAATGTTTGTGTCTCATTTGAGTTGTTGTCTACCCATATTAATCGTATAGTTTTTGAGTTAAGATTTATAGTTCTAAGATTTTGAGGGATTAAAAGATCATAACCTAAAGTTTTAGCACTTACCTCTATAGAGGTTACTGAATCATCATTGGATAAAGCTTTTACGCGATAAATATAGTCTGTGCTTGGAACAAGTCCGTAACCGGAATCTTTAAAGGCAGTAACATTAAACGGTACAATCCCAATTTGCTCATAATTTGAGTAAATAGTTTTTCTTTCAATTTTGAAATAGTTTTCGTTGTCGGAATTGTCTTGCCAATTTAACATGATCTTTCTTGAACCAAATGCAACAGCCGAAAGATTTGATGGGGCAATGATTGTTCCACCAGAACCACTACTCGAGTTTGAAACAACATTAGATGAAGTTGACTCTCCCCTTTTATTAAAGGCAACAACTTTATAAAAATAGACAGAGAGCGGATCAACCGATTCATCATTTGCGTTAAAACTTTTTGGTCCTACTTCTTTAATGACTGAATAAATTCCGATTGCTTCGGTCTTGCGGTAGATTCTAAATCCGTCTACGTTTAAATAATCATGTTTCCATGTAAGATTTACTATAGTTGAAGATAATTTCTGCAGTGCCAAATCTTTAGGTGCTGTCGGGGGAACGATAACATTCGTTACAAAAATGTTTGATTGCGTTGGACTATCAGTTGATTTCCCGCTAGTGTCGTAAACCCGTAAGAAATATTTTAACGTTTTTCCTAAATATGATGAATCAATTGACCATTTTATTGAAGGATTTGCAACTGTGCCATCGTAATTAACAACAGTTTTATAAACACTATCTATCCATAATTCAACTGCACGAACCGCAATGTCATCTTTGGCTGTAAAAAGAAATTCGTTCGTCCCAAGTTGCATCGTATCATTTGTTATTGGATAGGTTAATGTGATTGTAGGATTTTGTGTGTCGCCGGTTGTTCCTCCCACATTTGTTGTTGGAGAATTTACCGCATCCACACATCCATAATAAAAAAGCACAACTGTTAGAACAATAAGTAAATATTTTTTCATGACAAACTTCCTGACTATACTTTGGGTTTATCGTAATCAATGTAATAAATCCTGGTTTCGCCTGGTTTGAATTCCTTTATTTTAAGATACAACATGTGCGTTGTCGGGTTAAATGAATATTCCGGCTGAAGTGTTCCAATAATTTCCGAAGAAATTGCAATGTTTGTGACACTCATTTGTAGATCAACTTCAAGCATAATTTCTTTTAGTAATTCATGTCCCGGATTACTAATAGAAATCGTCACACGTGATTCACCCCGAGGTTCAACACGCATTTCAACTTTATTTTTCTTTATCCACCAGTTGTAAATATCTTTGCCGGAAGCGATCCACATTTCTTTTGATTTTATATACTCAATTAAATCCTTTAAAACAGTTAGATTTTGTGGCTGACATTGAAACTCTGTATGAACTTTGAAAATATAGAGTCCTCCTTCGAATAAAACTCTATCAACATCTTCCTTATAAGTATATAACTGAAATTCAGGTTGAGTTAGACCAAAATCGCGAATCACTTCATAATCATCTCGCGCAGTTTTCGTAATAGAAATAACGGTATTATCCCCTTTAATAATTGCTTTAGGAACAGAACGATCGGTTAACGAATCTGTTACAACGTATTTATATTTTGTTTCTGCTATTGCCCGTAAACTATTATCATCAAAAAGTCCGTAGTAAGGGAGTAATCCTTCTGCATGCACACCGTTGACTACTTCGATTTTAGAACTAGCATCTTTTACTTTTTTAATTTGAGTATTGTAATCATCCAATTTGTTTGTAGTGTCGCCAATCGCGGCCATATATCCAATATCTACTATCGCACCAATATCACCATAAGAAGCAATCGTTTTGACCAGGTCTTTATAATTAGAAACTTTAGAAGGATCCACAAAAAAAGTAGCTTTAATTCCTGCATCCTTTAAGATTGGTAAAATATTCCTCACATTCTGGGGTTGATCTCCAACCATTACTGTAAGCATTGCCGCAGCTTTATAATTTTCCGGCCAATCTTTTACATAGGCCAACGGTTTGTATTGTAACCAACTTAGGGCGTTATGAAAAAGCCTATCGAAATAAATATAGTCCTCTTGAATACCAATTACAGAGTTTATCTCAAATCCCATCCAAACAAATCGTCCCTGTCCATACGATCCATAAGCAATCCCACCACTCTTCTTAACTTCTTCACGAACTAAACCATCCTGCAAACGATAGTTATACCAAAAACTTACTTGAGTAGAACGAGGTTCTAAAACTTCAACAGCGATTGGTCGATCCCAAGTTGCAACTTTTAATGGATAACCTGTTGGGATATTTGCGGTAATTGGTAGGTTACCTCTTAATGTATGGATTTTTGTAACTTCGTCACGCTCAACTTCTCTAATGAACTTCATTCCAAATACTTCATTGAAAAATTCCCAACCTCTCCATTTACCATCAGCAGAAAATGAAGCAATTCCACTCGTAACGAATGCACAACCGCCTCGGTCAATATATTTTTTAATGTTAATAATCTCTTCATCACTTAAAGATTTGGAGCCCGGAAGAATTAAAATTTTATATTTAAAATGTTTCCCTTTTTCAATATCAGAATCTTTTAAAATATCATAACTGTACTTATAATTATTTAAGAATTTTTTCCAGGTAGTGATGTTGTCATTTAACCATGTACTTCCCGGAGGAAGCATATTTTCTGTATATTGAGAGTAGAGAATAGCAATTTGGGAACCTTCACCGGACATAACTTTCTTTAGCGCGTCCACATCAGTATAAGCTTCTTTATAACTGAATCTTCCCATTACCCCTTTTAAAATGAGTAAGTACACAACAATGGAGGCAAGCATAAACAGCGTGCCGAGGGAGAAAACAATTAAAGAGTTTACAGTAAACCCTTTATTTTTTGTTACCTCCACTTAACTGCTCCTTGACTTTTTACAGTTTCTTTTGGAGCAGCGTAACCGTCAGACGTATATTTAACAAATTTCTGTTCACTGCTCTGGGTAGGTTGTCCCTGCTGACGAGGTTGACCACCTTGCTGTTGTGGCTGGTTATACCTAGCCTGAACCGGTTGCGGACCAGCTTGAGCTCTTTGCTGTACAAAGATGGGCTCTGACTGAGGCTTATAACTTGGTGGTTGAGACGGCATTCTTACAGGCTCAAACATTATTTGTCCCGGAGCTTTTTGATGCTCTTGACCTTGTAATTGTTCGGCAATCAATTCAGGAGTAAGCAATTCGGCTTGAAGTGTAGCAGGCTGCTGAACTTCAACTTGTTGACCTTGTTTCTCTCTAACTTTATAGAGAATGTAAGCGCCGATAGCAAGAATAAAAGTACTTATTGTTGCCATAAGAATGATTGTTGCTAAAATAGGAATTAGTTCCATGATTTCACCTTTATATATAAAATTTATTCAGCTATCGGTTTTAGACCGATTCGCTCCAGCTTTCCCCACTGCATTTCGAATCCTAAAAATTCTTCTACGGTGGACATCGCCTTACAGATATCAATTGTTAAAACGAAAAACATACGATAAACAATAGCATACGGGATCAATCTAATCTCTTCTTTTTCTACAGCAATGCAATAAAGAGCGGTTGACATATCCAATAATGCCAGTCCGGCCCACCAGAAAAATATCAAACTCGAAAATCCATAGAACAACGCAGCAAAAATGAAAAAGAGATTAGAAAAAATATTCATTGCAGGCCAAATTAACGCTTCGTAAACCATTGTCCAAAGAATAAATGTATCACCAAAATTAATTGTCGGATTAATTAATAATTTTTTGTGTTTTCTGATGGCTTGAAGAATTCCGCGAGTCCATCTATAACGTTGTTTTAAGAGCTCGTGAAGTTTCTCAGGAGCTTCGGTATAAGAAATTGAACGTGGTTCGTAGAAGATCTTCCAACCGTGAGCAAGTATTTTTAATGTAAGATCAGCATCCTCAGCAAAGGTATCACTTGAATAGTAACCAGCATCCTCAATTGCTTTTCTTCTGAATAATCCGATTGGACCTGGAATAATATTTACTAAGCGCATAAAACTCTGTGCAGCGCGCGCCATATTTAAACCTTCGATATACTCAAGTGCTTGAAGGTCCGTGAAAAATTTTCTTCTGTTCTGGACTTTTACATTTCCGGCTACCGCACCAATTGAAGGGTCAACAAAATGTCTAACAGCAGTTCTAATACAATCTTCAGATAATTGAGAATCGCCATCCATACACAAAACAATTTCAGCTTTTGAAAAACTTATACCGGCATTTAGAGCTTTAGCTTTGCCGCCATTCGGTTTATTAATTACAGAAACTTTAACATCCCCATACTTTCCTTTTTTATAACCAACCATTTGTTTTGCAACATCGTAAGTATTATCTGTTGAACCATCATTCACAACAATGATTTCATAATTTGAGTAATCAAGGTTTAATAAAGAACGAACAGACTGTTCAATTACTTTCCCTTCGTTATAAACCGGAACTATGATCGAAACAAAAGGATAAAATCCTTCTTTACGATTAAATGTGTAATTATTTATATAAAGATATGCCATCACTAAAATGGAAAAATATCTAAATAGAAGAACGATTAGAAAAATAAATAATGAAACTAAAGTTGAATATTCAAGAAGTGAACCGAAAGACAAAATAGTATAGGGTAAAGTAAGGATGATAATAATTATTAATCCAAGAGAATAAAATCCCGTGGTTAATATCCTTTTCTTTAACAACTTTCCTCGATCTTCTTTCACAGCTTTGGAAGTCTGAGTATTTGTTAGAGTTATTGAGGTCTTTCTTATATTTTGTTTTAGGTTCATTTCTGTAATTATTTATATGTAAAGAAGTTGACCAACTCTTATGCCATGAATCAGGTGACTATTTTGGGATGAAAATGAAGGTTTTACTTAAAAGAGGTGTTTCAAATTAGGAAAATCTCAAAAAGCTGTCTCAAAATCTGACAGCTTTTAGAAACTCCAGAAGGCCGAAAGAGACGCAGAAACAGAGTTATAACTATAATCGTATCTAAAAGTGCTCCCGAATCCGATTCTTCCAGTGATTTGCAATTGTTGTATAGGATGGTAAGTTCCTGAAAGATAAAACTCTCTTACCATCGAATCACCTGACGGAATATATCCGATCTTACCACCTACTTCGAGTTTTAATTCATCGGTGTTTTCAATTTCGGCCTCTGCCCAAAGACTGTGTGATTCAAAATTTTGCGGAGCGTAATAGAGTGCAGTCGTAACTCCATTAATACTTGCATATGGAATAAACTTATATTGAGCATAATAATATTCATAACCAAAATAAATTCGATCGTAAAATCTTTTGCCAATTCGTAGTTGTAGATCGTTCCCTTTATTTCCATCAGAGAGGGTAATATAGTTATAATAACCTATTAATCTCAAATGATTTTTGGTTTCGTATTGACCATTTAATTTAACCGTTTTAGCCGAATAATTACGGCTAATTAAATAATTTGAAAAGATAGCAAGTGATGCATCTGTGTCCTCAAAGGTTAAAGTTACAGTGTACACATCCTTTTTCTCAGCACGAATGAATAAATCGTTTAAAGATCCTTTTCTTCTGAATCCATAATTAATGTTGTAATTTCCAAAACCGGCACCAACCAAAACATTTTCTACAACTCTATAATATAAACTCCACTTATAGGATGTTAGATAAGCAGTGGTAAGCGGTGAAACAAAGTTCGTTCTCTGAAAATTAAAACCGGTTGATAATCCTCCAATAAGACCAAGTTCAAGCCGGGTGCCGTAAGTTTTAATATCCAGGCTCTGGTTGTCTTTATAAAAGAAGAAATAAGGAGATACCCCTAAATAGTTTGGGAATGTTGTTATGAATGATTTTAAACCTGAAGGAGGAAGCCAACTTAACCGTTGAGTTAAAATAGCTATTTGTGAAGTATCAGAGGTAGAATCCAATAACGCGGTATAAATATCATCGGCTTTAGAAAACATTCTATTCTTTGAATAGGCATCTCCAACCAATACTTTGAGATCAAAGTTATCAGGTTGTTCTTCAGATAATTTAATAAATTCACTAAGCGCTTTTGCGGAATCACTTCCGTTGTAAAAAGCGTTTGCCCTTGCAAATGCTACGTCAAAGTCATAGTTCTCTTCTAAAAGCTTATCATAAATCGAGATGGCGGTTGGATAATTACCCGCGCAGGCTTGAACATCTGCATATTCTTTTTGATAAATATTTGCATTCTCGGTTTTTGATAGGAACTCATCATATTTCGGTAAGGCATCACTACATTTCCCTTCGTAATAAAAGTTTCTACCGTCATTCAAGATGCTAAAAAGTTTATCCTGTTCTTCACGCATTTTGTTAAATTCAATGCTGCTTAAAAGTTGATTAACTGCATCGCTGGTCGAATCGATTCCATACGCGGTGTTTGCAAATTGTTCTGATTTTGGGAAATCCTTTTTCTGAAGATAAAGTGCGCCGAGTCCAAGTAAAGCCTCTAAACTTTTAGGATTCTTTTGTAAATAATTGTTGAAGTATCCTTCAGCAACATCCAAATTTTTCTGCGTCCAGACATTTAACTGTGCACGTAGAAGCTGATATTCAAACTCACTTGGATTATTTGTTAACGCTTCATCCAAATTATTATTTGCTTTTTCCCAATCTTTATTCCAAGCTGCATATTGGGCAATTCTAAATGTTACATCGTTGTGAGTTCCCCCCGCAGCAACTTTAAATCTTTCTAAAGTGGTTATAGCGCTATCAAAATCGTTTAGGTTAGCATAAGCATCAGCTAAAAACATTGCAGCTTCTTTATCGGAAGGATTTTTCCCAAACTTTATTGCATACTCATCTTTCCGCTCGTTAAACAATCTTTCCCGCTGAACGATGACCGAATCCCAAAGCGAAACAAATTGCTCTGATTCCCCAAACTTTGTCTGCAAAAGGAGTAATTGCTGATAAGATTCTTCATATCTATGTACCTTATTCAATTCGGTTATAAGAGCAAATCTTGTTTCACTGTCGTTTGGATTTTTTTTCAACATACGATAATATTTATCGATGGCGTATTCAGGCTTTAGTTTTGCTAATCGTTCCCATTTACGGTAGGTAGTATCAAAATAGGTGTAAGTATAACCTTTATCTCGTGCTAAATCATAACCGTCCATAGCTTCTTTAAAATAGGGACGAAATGAAAGAGCTGTTTCAAACGCTTCCAGAGCTATTTTTTTCTTCCCCAACCAAAGCGTAAAATAGCCATACCTACTCCATAATCTGTGATCTTCCGGATATTTTGCGACATAGATCTTTAAGATTTTTTCCCCTTTTTCAATATGATTATTCCGGGCTAAAATTTCGGTATATCGAATTATTTCATCTGCAGAACCTTCTTCCCTTTTCAGATATTCATCATACCAAATCTCAGCATTTACCCATTGACCTAAGTGCTTGTAACACTTTCCAATTTCCAAATAGTTTATCGGTTTTGCCGGATTGATCGCAATTTCTCTACGATGTCCCTCTATCTTCAAGTTAAGTTGGTCATACCAAGTTTTTGTGGCTCTATCTAAATTTTTTGAAACCTCAGAATTATTGGGAGCAATTTTTCTTGCAGCACGGAAATCAAAAACAGCTTCGGTTAGTTGATCTCTTTTCTCATAACATAATCCGCGAAGATTATAACCTTCCCATTCTTGTGGATAAGCTGAAACCACTTTATTCAGAAGATCGATCGCTTCTCCATACTTCCCGATCTTCATCTGCCGGATCGCTTCACTCTTAATAATCTCAACCTTATTCTGCGGAATAACAGAAATAGAGGTAGCAAGAAGAAAGCATACTGTGAGAAATTTACGGAACATGCGAGTGCTCATTATCGTGAAGGCTCGTCTTCTAAAATCTCATGCAATATATATTCGGCGTTTTCAGCTTTCTCATTTACCTGGTAGGTGAAAGCGAAAATGTAGTTCATAATTACATCTTGATATTTAGAATCGGAATTTGGCAGATTACTTTTGATCTTAGAAACTAATTGATTTAAAGTTTTATCATCAGCTTTGCTCATTAAAATTAAAATTTTATTACCCACAATACAGAGTTTATCTTTCTTATCTGTTGATAATCTTATGGCGTTTTGAAGTTGATTAATCGTTAATATTTTCTGGCGCTCTGCAATATCATCTAACTTAATAGAGAAGAGCGTAAATGGCTGGCCAGTACTCTTATATAATGCGATTTGATTATTAAGAATCAATGTAAAATCATTGAGATCATATAAGTTTGAAAAAGAAAACTTCTCCGGAACCACATCGATGTTTGTCAGCGGTTTATATTTTGATGACTGCTGCGATGGAGGCATCAAAACTGGTTCATCTTTTTGCTGTTGCAACTCAACAGTGTTAACTACTGGGAATGGATTTTGAAATTTCGGAGTAAGTTCAAAATCAAAAGAAATTCCTTTGTACGGTTCTATATAATAATCAGTTACAAACTGTCCCTCAGTATGCCCGATATTTGGAGTTATTGTTGCTCTTCCACCCGTAGCTTTTCCTCCTTCGTCAGTCTGTTTTTGCAAATAAATTACCGCGGTAGAATGTTGAACAATTCCGTCTACTAGAATTTGAGCTAGAGGAGTTGCTGGTTCAGCAACTACAAATAAACTGGTAACATTTTTTTCTTCAATTGTTTCTATTGTTTGTAGAAAAGTTTGCTGCAAAGCTTGCGGATTTTCAAATCCAATAAAATGAGTTAATTCATCAAAAATTAATCTATTGGGCTGATATTGATCAACTACGGTTACAATGTCATTAAGATATTCGATTAAAAAATTATCGGGATTTCCTGATTCATAAATTTCAGTTGGTGGAGCCACACGAACTACAATAACCAAATTTTGATTCATATAAGATTGCAGATCAAAATCAATTGAAGCCGCATGGATCATTAAATCTTTCGGACGCATACTTGTGAAAAATAGACAAACCTCTTTATTCTTTGCGCTTTCCATTGCATATTGAAGTCCGAGTAATGTTTTTCCCGATTTGCGCTGCCCGATTAAAAGATAAGTGCCTCCGCGATAGAAGCCACCCCAGGCTTTATCAACCAGACTGATACCGGTCGGAACTAAATTTAATTTCTTTTTCATGGCATTTTCTCTTTTTTCATAGCCTTATATAACAAACGTCATGCCTGAATTATCTTTCGATTATCAACTGTTTTTAAGGTGAAACTTTCTAGGTTTTGTCTCATTCGGAGAATCATAAACTTAATTGCCCCAAAATAAAACAGCGCTATTTTGCTAGTTCTCCGAACACAAAAATTGCGGTTGCATTGGAAACTATTGTCGGTTCATTTGTGATGTAATCCATTTCGTCGTCAAAGTAGATCACATCATCACTGTTAAATTCAACATAACTGTAATCGGTATGCTGGATTTTATAGTTATCTAAAATAGACTTTGGTGCTGGGCCGGCTGAAACGGCTCCTGGAAGGTATCCACCGTTTAACTTAGAAATTTGTGAATGAAACTTTTTGCTAAACTTTCCCCCGATATTAAAAATGAATGAGACTCCCCAGGGATTTTTTCCTAAGACAAAATCTCTCTGAAAATATTTCAATGTGTCAAACGTCGCATCACCGGTAAGTTTTTTCCAAAGTATTGCCTGAAGCGCTACACCAAGAAAAGTATTCGTGGTGCCCCATGAATAAACTGTTCCCTCCCCAAAAATCATTTTGTCTTTATTTGCATTAAAAGCGATCAAATTGTTTTGCAGATAATTTTTAAACCGGGGATTGTGCTCGGCAATTCTGAATTGAGCCAATGCATCAATGTCCCCCCAACTCCACCAATAATCGGATTTAGCACTGTCTCCGAAAACAAAAGAATCTGTTAAATATTTTGTCTCATTGGTTGATTTATAAAGCTCGATAGCTCCAAGAGCAAGTTTTCCCCAGAATCGCGAATCCTGGTACATCCCGCTTTGAACAACGTCCAAGTTGGGTGTTTGATTTCTTCCCTGGTAAATTTGTTTAGCCATGCCCAACCACTTTTCTGAATTTTGCTTATCAGAAAATCTTTCTTTCCAAATTCTAGAAGCTAAAGAAAGTGTTGCTGAAACTAAGCCCACCATGTTTTTACCAATACCCGGATAAGCTGGCCGATCATATTTCAAAGAATCGTCTTCGGGCAGCCGCCATGTTTGGCTATGATCATCCACGTCTTGAACTTGAGTAATAAATTTATTCTTTTTATAACAAGCTCTTATTATCCAGTCAAGCCCTATCTTGGCTTCTTCAAGAACATCCGGCTCATTGTTTTTGTTTCGATCAAATTCAAACTTAGCTTTATCAAACTCGTAGCTGAATAAAAGCATATAAGTGGTATATGCAGTCGAATTTAAGAATTTGATATAATCGCCTGCATCATGCCAGCCTCCAGTGACATCTATTCCTCCTTCCGATTCATCTCCTACAATTGTTGGGGAATCAAACATATGACATGGTTCATGTAAGAAAGGTTTGGTAGGTCCGCAACGTTGCACTTTCAAAAAGAGAAGAAGTGAATCAGTAATTCCCGCATAGTTATCTTTTGAAATTTTGAAAGTGAAATATTTTTTCTCTCCTACCATGATGTTATATACACCGGCAGTTTTAATCCCAGAAAAATCTATCTGATAATTGAAAGTGAACTTTCCCCAATTTCCCCGGTTGTCATCAATTCTATTTTTATAAATAACCTTCTCACTTTTCGCGTCGACAATTGCAAAGGTAACATTTACAAGATTCGTCTTCGACATGATAATTGCCGATTTAATATCCTGCGGTAAAAATCCAAGCTGATTCGCCCTAACGTATATTCCATCTCCAATTGCAGCAGAACAGCTGATTTGCAAAGTAGAAAAGCAAATAAAAATCCAGTGGAGAATATTTTTTTTTGTCATGATAAATTTAGAATGCTTTTTCTTTACAATTTAACTACGCCAATACCGGGCAAATCGGAAAGAGTTACTCTTCCATCAATAATCTTTGTTCCTGAAAAAACATCATTCCCAATTAGCAAAGCTCCATCAAGATCAGCCCAATCCACCATCGGTGAAAGATGAGCAGCTGCAGAAATAGCGCATGAGGTCTCCGTCATGCAACCAAGCATTACCTTCATTCCAAAGGATTTTGCAAGGAGCATCATCTTATAAGCCTCTCGCATGCCGGTACTTTTCATCAGTTTGATATTAATTCCTGAGTAAACCCCCTTTGCCTTCAATACATCAGGTAAACGCTGCACAGCTTCATCCCCTATTGTTGGAAGCGGTGAGTGTTCCGTCAGCCAGGCATTATCATCAATATTTTCTTTTGGCATCGGTTGTTCGAGGAATAAAATATTTCTTTCTTTTAACCAGTGTGCCATTTCCAGTGCAATGTTTTTATCTTTCCAACCTTGATTAACATCCACAGTAATTGGTTTATCTGTAACTGAACGGATGGTTTCAATCATTTCCTTATCAGTTTCTCTTCCCAATTTAACTTTAAGGATTTTGTATTCTTCAGCTTCTTTTACTTTTTGTCGAACCACATCCGCTTTATCAATTCCTATAGTGAATGAAGTTACCGGCGTTTTTGTTTTGTCAAATCCCCAAATGTTGTACCACGATTGATTGAGAAGTTTCCCAACTAAATCATGCATAGCAATATCTACAGAAGCTTTAGCAGCTTGATTTTTCAAATCGATTGAATCTACATAACTTAGAATTTTTTCAAGTTCAAATGGATTTTCGAATTGCTCTAAATTTACCTTGGAAAGGAACGCTGCTGCGGTTTCTTGAGATTCGCCGAGGTAAGGCGGCATAGAAGCTTCCCCGTAACCAACAATTCCGTTGTACTCAACTTCGGTTAGCATAACCGGAGTAGTGGTTCTTGAGCTGGTTGCAATCGTAAAAACATGTTTCAGTTCTAAAGTATAAGGACGAAACCTTAATTGTAGTTTTGCTGATTTCATATTATTTGAAATTCCTTTTGAAAAAATGTTTACAGGAAACGATGAGCTCACAACAGTTCCCAAGGCTAATCCCGATGTTTTTAAAAAATTCCTTCTGTTTTGCTGCATAACTTTCCTATTTATAATATGGATTTGAACTTATTTGTTGAACACCATTTTGTCCAACCGAAGTAACAATTCGTTTTGCGCGAATAAATGTTGACAATCTATGCTTACTAAAATTAGTTTTCGATTTATTAAAACTATTAATTCTCACTCTTCCGGAGGCGTGAATAAACTCGTCATCACCAAGATAAATCGCTACGTGAGTTATTCTCTCTTTTCGGTTCGCATTTCCGGAAAAACCGAAAAACAATAAATCTCCAGGCTGTAAGTTTGAAAAATCTTTTTCTGTATTGATTAGTTCGCCAACAAAAACTTGCTGAGAAGCGTCACGTGGAAGTACAACTCCATTTGAAAAATAAACAGTTTTGGTGAATCCGCTGCAATCTAATCCTTTTGTAGATGTACCCCCCCACAAGTAAGGAATTCCCATCAATTTCTTTGCTGTAGAAATGATATTCTCTTTTGAACACTTCCGATTATTCATCCATGTAGAAAACAGTTCAGCTTCATTTTTTTTAATAAAAGCAAGTCTTCCATCGGGAAATTTTACTTCATAAAAATCATCTTTAATAGAAATTAGCTTTAATATATTTCCAAAAACTAAATCAGAAACAATACCTGATGGCTGTGTTGACGTTTCAAAGGCTGAACCGTAACTACTTGTGAAAATCACTTTATCTTCATTTTTCCAGACATCAGCATTTTCTTTTGTAGCTAATTCAATTGCATCTCCATCTACCCAGCTGATGTAGTTATCTGGAGTCTGAACTAAATACCACCCTTCATCTGCTTTTTTATATATCTTAACAATTGTCCCCATTAATGCTTGAGTTGCCATTTCAGCAGAATGTTCAGGTTTGGTTCTCATATTGGCTACCGAAATATTTACAACTCCGTAGGTTTTATCACCAAGAATTTCATCCGGTAATCGATTAACTTTATCTTCAAATTTCACACCGGAAAGTCGTTTGAACAATGTATCCAACGCTCCAGGTAAATTCGTTTCACCTTTAATAATATAATTTCCACCTTCTTCGGTAACTTGTAAATCTAGAATTGCAGTTCGCTTATCAGGGGCGAAATTAATTTTTAGGTCAAGGATTTGGTCTTCAATATTTTTCATACTTTGTTGTGCATTAATAACAAGCGAAAAAGTTAAAATGAGTATAAAATGTTTAAAAGTTCGTATCATTAAAAATCCGTTTATAATCTTACTTAAAGATAAAAATAATTTGTAATATCTCTCATATCAATCGTGTGAAAAGCCAAATTTGTCACTTCTCATCTCGCGATTAGCCAATCTATTCCTTTCAAATTTTACTTTTTGATGTTATATTTCTCTCAAAATTCAATTTAATTCTGAGACCCTATGCTTGAAAAAATAAAATCATCTTGTGAAAATTTTTCAGGGAGAAACGCTTTTGTTATCGAAGGAAGAAGTTTCACCTATCAACAATTTGCTGAGATAACTTCTAACATTCGTTCGGTATTGGAGAATGAGGCATGCTCTAGTGAACAGTTGATTGGAGTAATCGAAACTAATGACGTTGAAACTTACTGCTCAATTTATGCGTGTCTCTTTAGTGGAAAAACTTTTGTTCCGCTGAATTCAGAAAATCCCTTGGAAAGAAATCTGGATATTTTAAATCAAACTGAAATAAAGACCATTCTTTCTGCTCAATCAAACGATAAGATTACTGCTCTATCAAACGCAGCAGGTGTAAAAATTGTTTATGCAAAAACCTTACCTGAAACCGACGTAAACTTAGAAATTAAAAACATTCCAGAGGACACCAACGCTTATATTTTATTTACTTCAGGTAGTACTGGCATTCCTAAGGGAGTTCCTTTGACAAGAAAAAATCTTTTTTCTTTTATTGAAGCGTTTTTCGCCCTAGGTTATGAGGTTGATGAGAATGATAAGTTCCTTCAAATGTTTGATCTGACTTTTGATCTTTCATTAATGTGTTACATCGCGCCATTGTGTATTGGCGCATGTGTCTATCCAATTCCTCTTGAAGGAATTAAATACACCCACATTTACAACATTATGGACGAAGAAAAAATCACCTTTGCTTTGATGGTTCCCTCGATTCTGGCATACTTAAGACCCTATTTTGAAGAGATCCATTTTGCCGATGTCAAATATTCTTTGTTCTGCGGTGAAGCGCTGTATGAAGATATTTCAAGAGAATGGCAGAAGTGTATTCCAAATGCTTTGGTGCAGAATGTCTACGGTCCAACGGAGGCAACTATTTTTTGTTTAACTTACGATTTAAGCAAAGAACCAGGCGAAATAAAAAGCGTTAACGGAATAGTCTGCATCGGGAAACCAATGTTGAACATGGATGCGATTGTTGTTGATGAAAACAACAAATTACTTCCGCAGGGAGAAAAAGGTGAATTATGTTTAACCGGTAATCAGTTAACAAAAGGTTATTGGAAAAATCCCGAGAAAAATAAGGAAGTATTTTTTAAGCTAAACGAAAAAACATACTACCGCACCGGCGATCTTGCGTTCCAGGATAATGAGGGTGATTTTATTTTCAGCGGAAGGATTGATAACCAGGTTAAGATCCAGGGGTTTAGAGTTGAATTAAGTGAGATCGAACATCACGCTCGTGAATTTGCAAAACAAAATCAAATTGCAGCTGTCGCCTATAAAAATAAAATTGGGAACCAACAAATCCATCTTTATGTTGAAGATTACTCAGGTAATATCCAAGAAATGGAGAATTATCTTAAGTTAAAATTACCGCAATACATGGTTCCAACTTCAATTTCTACGATTAAGTTATTTCCCTTAAACGTAAATGGAAAAGTTGATCGGAAAGCATTAACTCAACTTATTGTAAATAGTAATAGCTAGAATTAAAGATATTTTCGATGTTAGATTTACTTAAAAAATCTTGTGAGACTTTCCCCGCAAGAAATTCGTTTTTCATCAACGAATCATTTTGTTCATACCGCCAATTGGCAGAAGGAATTTCTAAAATCCGCTATCTGCTAGAGCCAGTAATCTCGGATCATAAATTAGTTGGTGTTTTAATAGATGACCAAGTCAGTTTTGAAACCTATGCTTCTATTTTTGGAATACTGTTCAGTGGAAGTGGATTCGTTCCGATCAACATTAATGATCCAATCGACCGCATAAAATTTATTTCCGATCAATGCAAATTGCAAGTGATTCTTTCAACTTTCACTGTTCCAAAAATCCACGAAATCGAAAACCACTGTAATGTAAAATGCTTAACCACTACTCAATTACCTGACTCCCAAATTAATCTCTCACTTCCCCGATATGATGAAGAGCAAATTGCTTACGTACTCTTTACGTCAGGAAGTACGGGAGTTCCCAAAGGAGTGCAGATCAATTGGAAAAATGTAAATGCATTGATGGATTCATTTTTCTCTCTCGGTTATGATGTTGACGAGAATGATCGCTTTTTACAAATGTTTGATTTAGCTTTTGACTTTTCTGTGATGTGCTATTTTATTCCATTAAGTATCGGAGCTTGCGTTTATACAATTTCAGCAGAAGGAATAAAATACTCCAATGTTTATACAACATTGGAAGAACACAAAATCACCTTCGCAGCGATGGTTCCCTCCTTTCTTTCCTACTTGAGACCATACTTTTCTGAAATATTATTGAGTGATTTGAAATATTCTTTCTTTTGTGGTGAAGCACTATTCGATGATATAACTTCAGAGTGGGCTGAGTGTGTTCCGAACGCATTAATTCAAAATGCGTACGGACCAACGGAAGCTACAGTTTTCTGTACCATCTTTAATTGGCAGCGCGGAGAAATCCATAGAAAACATATCAACGGAACAGTTCCAATTGGAAAACCCGTTCCAAATACTTTGATTATCATTATCGATGAGGAGTTAAACGAAGTCCCCGTCGGGGATAAAGGAGAATTGTGTATTGCGGGAGATCAGTTAACAGTTGGTTATCTAAAAACGGAAAATAACAGACAAGCTTTCTTTACGAAAAAGTTCGATGGCAAAGAACAACGATTTTATAGAACTGGTGACCTCGCTTACTTTGACGCTGACGGAGATTTAAACTTTTTAGGAAGGTCAGATAATCAAATAAAGCTACATGGTTTTAGAATTGAACTTGGGGAGGTAGAATTTCATGCGAGGAAATTTACTTATCCAAACGAAGTTGTTGCGGTTTTTTATAAAAATAAATTGGGTATTGAACGAATTCATCTTTTTATTGAAAATTATAAAAACGAATTGTCAAAATTACAGGATTTTTTAGGAGCCAATCTTCCCTACTACATGATTCCTCATAGTATGTCAGTCATAGATACATTCCCACAAAATAAAAATGGGAAGGTTGATAGAAAAGCACTATTGCAAATTTTACAGAGCAAAGCAAGGAGTAAATGAGTTGAAAAATACGGATCAAGTGCTTATTCGACAGGCTGAATTAGATGATTTAGATTTTATTATTGAAGCAATAATAGAAGCTGATAGAAGTGAAACAGAAAGAATAAGTTATTGCAACATTTTTAATTTATCGACTGCCGAATTAAAAGTAATTCTAAAAAATGTTTTACTTGAAAATATTGAGGGTTCTGAATTTTGTTTATCTCACTTTAAAGTTGCCCTTGTTGAAGGTGCTCTAGCAGGAGCGTGTTGCTCTTGGATAGAAGCATCAGATGGGAACCCAAGTTATTTAATAAAATTTAGCTTGTTATCTCAATATTTAGGTGAGGAGAATGTTGAATACTCCAAGAGAATAGCTCCTCTAATTAAAGGGTTACACACAGATAGAGAAGCAGCGACATTACAAATAGAATCGGTTTATGTCCACCCCAATTATAGAGGTTTTGGTATTGGTGTAAAAATTATTAGCGAACATTTTAAGCACCATAAATTAGTTCACCCGGATCTGAAAAAAGCTCAACTTATTGTTACCTATGACAATAACAGCGCATTGAGTGCTTATAATAAGTTAGGGTTTTCTGTAGTTAAGAAATTTTTTGTAGATGATGAAAAAATATTAACAATCCTTCCCTCAAATTGTTTAGTGCTGATGGAACGAGATCTAAAGAGCTACTCAATTATTTAGAACTGTTTTAAAAAAGATTATTAGATATCACTGTAATTAAATCTCCATCTAAAGTTTCGTCATCTAAAATTGGAAGTAGATGAACGGCATCATATCAGCCGACTTAAACTGAACAACAATCCAAACAACAAACGCAAACAGAACAGCCTGCAAAACTAATGGCATTGATACAATAATTTTTTGAATTTTTGTCTCAACTATTTTTGGTGAGAAGTGAAAGAGGTATGCAAGTACCATTAAAACAAATATTGTAGTGTAAGCTCCTACAAATTGTGGGAATACTTCTGGATGGAAATAATAAATTATTTGATGAAGCATATCCAGTGCATATTGCAAAGAAGGAGCCGAAAAGAGGATCGCTGTGAACACTAAAAGATGAAACACAAAAACGATCTGAATAAATTTGTGAAACTTCGTTCCAGTTAAATGCAATATATCAGTAATTTTTCTGCGAATCTTCTGCGTAAACATTCCAAAAATCAAAAAGAAACTATGCATAATTCCAAAAAAGATGTAAGTCCAGTTAGGACCATGCCATAAACCAACAGCAAAAAAAGTAATTAAAAGTGCAAGTGCCGTTCCCCAGTTTTTCATTCCGCGAAATGATATTTGCAAAGGTTTGAATAGATAATCCAACAACCAGGTTGATAACGAAATGTGCCACCTTCTCCAATACTCTGCAACAGTATTGGCAAGAAAGGGACGATTAAAATTATCCATCAAACGGTAGCCAAGTAGAAGTCCAACCCCTAATGCCATATCCGTATAACCCGAAAAATCACAATATACTTGAAGAGCAGAGCTGTATACAGCCAAAAGATTTTCAATACCGGTGAACCTTAAAGGGAAATTAAATACTCGTTCATTAAAATTGAGCGCGATGTAATCAGCAATTGCATATTTCTTTAAAAGTCCTAACATTATTAAAAATAATGCTTGCCCAATGTCTTCTCTTGTTAATTTTACATCTTCTTCAACCTGAGGTAAAAATCGAGAAGCTCTATCAATTGGCCCCATAAGAAGATTTGGGAAGAAGAAAACAAATAACGAAAAATCTCTTAAACTTTTAACCGGCTCCATCATTTCAAGATAGATTTCTATTACATAACTCAAGGCTTTAAATGTAAAGAATGAAATACCAATCGGTAAAAATATTTTTAAGGGATCGAAAGTTTCTACTTTCAAATCGGTAAGTATCTCTAAGAAGAAATTCGTGTACTTAAAGTAGCCAAGTAAACCTAAGTTAATAATTATAGCAAAAATGAATAACATTTTTTTTGATAGTTGAGTTTTGCTTTCGTAGATGGATTTACCTAAATAAAAATTAAATCCCGCAGCAAATACTAAGAGTAGAAAATAGATTCCTGCAGCCTTGTAATAGAAAAAAAGTGAGAAAAAGAGAAGAGTGTAAATGCGAAATGCTTTTTGATTGGAGAAAATTCTCTGCACAATCAAAACAAAAAAGAAAAAAAACAAAAACAAACTAGACCCAAAAAGTAAAGGGTCCGTTCTGTCATAGCTAAATAACGAAATGATTTTTTGTAAGTCTAATGCTTCTGGCATTTATTTCTCCAAGAGTCGCAGTCAAAAATAATAAAACGCCGGAGAGACTAATCTCTCCGGTTTTAATTGCATTAAGAAGGGATTTTAGAGTCAATTAATTTTTGCAAATCCCCTATATTTTTCGCTTTTAATATTTCCAATCCCTTGAACTTAATTCCCAAGTTTTTTTCGATTGCTAAAATAATGTTGATGTGGTTTAGAGAATCCCAACCAGGAACCTGGCTTGCGATTGTTTCGTCTTTAAGTTCAAAATCTTTTAATCCTAGTTCCGTAAGAATAACTTGTTTTAATTTTTCTGAAATCATTTCAGTATCTACTCCGTACTCTCAATTATTTTTTTTAAATTCATTAATTAAAAGATCAGCCACCATGTTTGCCATCTTCTTTGAGCCCTGATCATTAAAGTGAGCATAATCTCTCGATGCAAGATTAGCATCAACCCAATCTAACATTGAATTTTCTCCACCCATCGCCTCGTATTTATCCCAGAAAGTAATTCCTGTAGCTTTTACAATATTCTTTTGACATTGGAGCATCTTGGAAAGATTAGGATCGGTAATTAACTTCGATCCTCTTTTTACGGGTCTATCTCCCATGCCAACTAATAGTATACTTGTTTGCGGAAAAATTGATTTCAAATCCTGAATAACTTTCGTCATTTGACTTTCATACCACATAAAATTAATATTTCCTGCAGTCATCATGTTAGCACCATAAGTAAGGATTATTAATTTGTAGTCAAAATATTTTTGAAAATCTTTCTTAATATTATCCGGAATATCTTTAAACGACACACCGGAATTTCCTCTCCAAGGATAATTATCAACATAAACACCATTACCCGATTCTAAACTCACTCCGAAAAATTGAGCTTGATCAGCCATCGTGGTTGTCATCTTAAAAGATGTAGCATTCCCCGATGGAGTAAGTACTAATTCCTTCACACCACTTCCGGCTTGCAAGGTAGCGGTTTTTTCAGCTCCGTTGTTGAAAGAATATTTGATCGATGATGCTTTAGCGTTTGTATAATAAATCTTTGCTGTGGTAAAAAATTTGGAACTTTTGTAAGCTGTTTTAGTTTCGTATTGAACCCAAGCAATTCCTTTTGGAATGGAGACAAATCCATTAATTCCGATAGGAATATCTCCTTCTTTACCGGTTAGCACTGAAACAGTTTTCCAGTTATCACTAAATGTATGCTTCGTTGTAATTCTGAACATAATATCTTGCGAAGTTATCGCCATCATTCCTACACCGTTACCGCCAAATTCACTTTGGAATCTTTCACGTAAATCAGCAGTTAATAAATCACCCTCATTACCTGAATCACCATAGTCACCAATTCTAACTTTTCTTGATTTAGCTTGTTTTAATGCTTGAAAAAAATAATTCATCTGAGATAAATCACCGGACATTGGAATATTCTTTCCTTGAAAACTTTCTCCAGTCAACGGCATTTCATTATTCAGAGAATTGGCATAAGCTATTAGAGTTTCTAATACTTCTTTATTCATTGAGGCTGAATAAAGATTTGAGGGAATTGGAGTTTGTTCAGATTGACTCTTAGAATAATCCAACAAAGAGTCGGGAACGATATCCATGAATAAATCAATTTTTTTGGGTTGATAGTTAAGAATTTTTATATCGCTTGGAATGTACGATAACATGATCGTAAAAATAATTGTGAAAAAGAAAAGGAGTACACTACGATTTCTTCCATCTTTAAACATTAGCACAGTTTCCTTGAGTTATAGTTGTTCAAAAGTTTGAATTTCTTTCTTATAAAATATAAAATTAATCTATTTTATTAAAGGAAGTTATTAAAAGCTCAAAAAAAAAGGTTGCACAAGCGGCAACCTTTTTTTTCTTAAAAGATTAACTTATTTCATCAGAATTAATTTCATCGATTTAACAAAGTTACCGGCAGTGATCTTATAGATATAAGCACCACTGGAAACTTTCTGACCGAATTCATTATCGCCGTTCCATTGAACTGAATATGTTCCGGCATTTTTTTGCTCGCTAACAAGTGTTTTAATCTTTTGTCCGAGCATATTATAAACTGAAAGTATAACCACTGCGTTCTGAGGAATAGCATATTTAATTATCGTTGTCGGGTTAAATGGATTAGGATAATTTTGTGCTAATTCAAAAGTTTGAGGAGTTACATTTTCCGGAGTTACATCTGTAGCTTCGTTTGGAACAAAACTTTCTGATTGTGAATAACCGGAAATGCTACCATCTTTTCCAATGGATCTTACTCTCCAAAAATATTTTGAACCTTTTGTTAAGTTATTAACTTTGTAAGTCTTAGCATTAACATCTGATACAGTAGTGGCATTTGTGAAATCTGCATTAGTTGCATACTGAATTTCATATTTCTCTTGATTCTGTTCTCTTGCAGGAACAAACCAGTTGAGGTTAATATCAGAACTAAATACATTCACACCGTCTGATGGACCACCAATTCTAGGTTGGATGGCTGCAAAACCTGGATCAGTGATGAAGTTCGTGGATACCCATGCACCCCAATCTTCATGACCAACACCAATTCTTGATCTTACTCTCCAGTAATAAGTGTAGCCTGCATCTAATGTAACTGGGATAGCAAAAGAAGTACTAGAATATCCTAAAGCTGTATCAGCAGCATTTGATGCCGCTATTACTGAGAAATTTCCGTAAATACTTAATTGAACCTGGAAGTTTGTACCCGCTGGTGTAGCATTTGTATACCAGAACAATGTTTGCGTATTTGTCCAAACAATGGTTCCATTTATAGGGTAATCCAATATAGGAGTTGGTGGAACAGTACCTGTAGGATTAACTGTAAATGGAGTTGCGGTAACCGCATAAGCCGATTGCTCTAAGGTTAGAGGATTTCTACTTCTAACTCTCCAATAATAGGTTGCCACAGCATTTGGTAAAGTTGCATTATAAAATAATGTTGCTGAACCTGTCCATGAAGCGACAATGTTTGTGAAGCCTGCATCTGTTGCAATATCACCATCAAAAACAAGTCCGTCTGTAGGACCATCAAGATACCAATTCATAGCATGATTGAAAGTGTAAATCGTACTTCCGGCAGTTGGCCAGGAAATAACCGGAACTGTTGGAACTCCGCTAGCTGCAGGATCAACCACAAAACTTTCTGCTGCAGTCCAAGCTCCAGCGCCTGTTACAGGACTGTATGCTTGAACTCTCCAATAATAAGTTGTTCCTGGAACAACATAAATCGGGAAAGTCATAAATTGACTTCCTGTGCTTCCAGCGCTTGTCCATGGACCTAAAGCGCTTGTTGTGCTATATTCAACATTAAAAGAAATTCCTGTGTAGGCTGAATCTAAATACCAATTCAAATCTGGTTGGACGTTGTAAACTGTAGCGCCACCGATTGGCCATGACAATTTTACATCAGGTGTATTTATAAAATAAACAAGGAATGAACCTGTTGACCAACCCGAAATTGCTCCGGTAATTGTTGAAGTAGCATGCACTCTCCAATAATAGTATCCCGGACTTAATACACTAGTAGTGATATTTTGTGCTAAGGTTGAATCAGTAAATACCGGAAGACCAGTAAAGGTAGCGTTGTTATAAACTTCAACTAAATATCTGTTTGAGAGTTGTGGTTCGTTATGATACCAATAAAGTGTTGGTGTTGCTGTATAAACAGTCTGGGCGCCTAAAGGCCATGATGCAACAGGATCACCACCGAATGCTGTTGTGAAGGTTTCACTTGCTGAATATGAGGCAACTCTTCCATCAGTACGTTTTGCAATTACTCGCCAAACATAAGTAGTGTTTGGTTCTAAAGTAGGCAATGTAACTGTTTGTAATGCAGTGTTTGTAGCAATTTGAATAAAATTTGCATCAACACTTCTGCGATATTGAACATCATAAACAATGTTAACAATAGGTTGATTTAAGTGCCAATAAAGTGTTGGAGTGAGTGTAAAGACTGTTGCATTCCCTATTGGAGTATTTGGTTCCGGCATAGCCGAAGGCAACGTCATAAAACTAGAAGTCGAAGAATACGACGTATTGTTTGCTTTTACTCTCCAATAATAAGTTGTTAAATTATTAAGAATTTCAGTGCTATCAAGTGTATATGAATTTGTAGCAAGACCAACTTTTGAAAGAAGTGTAGTAGCAAAATTATCGATCGATAAATCTAAGTCATATGAAGTAGCTCCAGGAGGGGCTGTCCAAGCAAAACTTGTTTGTATAGAAACACCTGAAATTGTATTTGCTGGAGATGTTAATACCGGCGCAGACAATGTTGTAAATGAAGAAGAACTCGAGAAAGCGCTTGCTCCAATAATGTTGTGTGCACGTACTCTCCAGTAGTAAACTGTTCCTTCGGTCAATAATCCAAATGTTGCAGAAGGAGTTAAGAGACCCGTTTGTTGATTTACAAAAGAACCAAACAATGGATCGGTCGATAAATCAAAATCGTATGAATCTGTTTGAGGAACAGCAGCCCAGTTGAATGTAAGTGTAAGAGCTTGTCCGGTTGCTGCAGGTGCTGGTGTTGCTGTGCTCAAATCCGGGACAGCTGGCGCAGCAGATGGAAGTGTTCTAAAAGTAAAGGTGGAAGAATAAGTCCCAGTAGTGGGTGCTGATTCTCTAACATGCCAATAATAAGTAGTATAATGGGCCAATGCTAGTGGGATAACGTGAGACGTACCTACAACGCCATCATTGGTGTATGCTAAAGAAGTAAATCCAGCATCGGTTGCAACTTCAACTCTATATGTAGTTGATCCAATATTACTCCATGTAAGTGTTGGGGAGAGCGCAACATCAACTGCATTATTAGCAGGTGTAAGCAGTGTTGGCTGGGCTAGAAGACTCGGGACAACAAACAACAACGCTATTAAAGCATGTTTAAATTGTTGAATTGTTTTCATGTTATTTTCCTTTTGGTTATTTAAAAATTACGTTTTTTTCTAGTTCAAAACCTTTAACCTGGCGATCGTCGCCAATACCTCCTAATTATTTACCAACAAACCTTTGTTAATTATAGTTCCCTATTGAAAATAAGGAAATTTTTAATAAAACAACAGGTGAAAAATAATATAGAAATTAAAAATTACCAACAAGAACGTACTTGCCGGTCTATTAATTTTCATTTGTAGGAGGTTAAAATTGCTCTGAAATTAAGATGTGATTTTTTATGGGAGGAAATTAGTTATTCTTTTAATGTTTGTCAAGCAAAATCTTTGACAATTTTTATTTTTTCCTATTTTGTATGACAAATATCACTTAAAATCCCCTTTTTAAAAATATTTTTTTCATTTATCTAATCTTTTACACATCTAATTGTAAATCCATAAACTTTGTCAAAATCATAAAAGAAAATATAATTGCCGGTGCTATAGATATAAATACTGCTGGCAAATGGAGAATTGCCTAAACTTGAACTCCACAAATATGAATCGTAACCTATGTAATAAAAGTAGCCGTAATAACCGCGGTAACCACCAAACAATGCAGAAAATCCCGTTGTGTTTGTACCTACTCCACTTCCACTTCCCTCCCCTATTGCTTTTAATGAATTTGAATTATCATTCACCGTCTCTCTTAAAAGTAAGAATTCATCTTTCGTTGGAATGTGCCAACCTTTAGGAGCTAATCCACGCGGATCGTTAACAGCATACCAATTATAAAGTTTGCCATATTTATTTCCATTTTCCGGATTGTTTTTGTAATAGCACCACGCGCCTGTTTTAAGATTTCTCCATTCGTATTGATTTTTAACTTCCGGGATTGAATCGCCGTTGCGGTAATGATCAACATTGAGGTTTTCTACCATCCAAACTTGATCACCTATTTTTACAGATTTGATTTCTTCTTGTGCAATCAATCCGATTGTTGTAAATAAGAGTAAACAGAGTAGAATAACCAATGACCTATATTTTGATTCGACCATCTTCAACACCAATGAATTTGAATATTTTAATTATGTCACAAGGATATTATCGAAGAACATCATTCATATTTTTACCGACGATGCGGCATAAATCGACTACTCTAACTTAGAAAATCCTTTTAAAGTTTACAACATATTAAATTTAAAAGGAAAGATGGGAAAAAGGAAAGAAGAACTCGAGCCAAGTTGAAAAATATTATTTAACCACATTATGCAGAATAACCTTGAGCGTATGTGCAAAAAAAATCCCTCATTACTGAGGGATTTCTTTTATAATTTGTAATTATTATTTAAGTAAAATCATCTTCTTTGTCTGGACAAAGTCACCAGCTTGTAAGCGGTAGAAGTAAGCGCCACCGGAGAGGTTTGCCGATGTAAAATCTACAGTGTAGGTGCCTGGTTCTCGTTTCTCATTTACCAGTACAGCGACTTCTTTACCAAGAACATTAAATACTTTTAAACTAACATATTGGCTGCCAACAACTGAATACTGGATACTCGTCGAAGGATTGAAAGGGTTTGGATAATTCTGGTTAAGTGCAAAAGTGGTTGGTTTACCTAGATCAACTTCAACTTCTTTGCTGTATTCATATTGCCCATCGTTATCGATTTGTTTTAGACGGTAGCTGTATTTGCCGGAAGTTACTGTTTTATCTGTATAGCTATAATCATTGGTTGAGCTGCTGTTGCCGTTACCGTTAACAAAACCGACTTTACTCCATTGGCTATTTAGTACTGACAATTGACGTTTTTCAATCTCAAAACCGTAATTGTTTACTTCTGTTGCTGTGTGCCATACAAGGTTAACTGATTTATTTATTACAGAAGCTGAAAAAGTCGAAATCTCAACTGGTAATGTGGCATCTGCTGTAAATGTAAAAGAATAATTTGATCCACCATTGTTTAAATATATTGGATTAGTACAATTAACTCCATTAGTAGGAGCATGATAATAACATTCAAATACCCAAGTACCTGAAGAATTAACACCACTCAATAAATCAATATCTACACTATAGTTCCCCCATCTTTGATAGATGATTGTAGTTCCATTACCTTCCTGCCACGAGAAAGAAATTGTCGTAAAACTTGGTGCAGAAGCTCCTTGCTTATAAACTCTGTAATTAAAATTTCCACCGGTTATATCAGACCCATTGTCTTTTGCAACCCAAGCTTCCGCACTTTTTAGATGGAAATAACTAGAGTTACTTTTTGTTCCACTAAAATTGGACAAATTTGTCATATCATTGTAATTATCAACACCATTTGTTATTTGGATGTTAATTTTTGCCGCAGTCGCAGTGGTGTAATATGCACTTGCAAATATTTGTGATGCGAACAAAATTAAAACAACAATAAATGTTCCTATTTTTTTCATACTATCTTCCTCAAGTTAAAAGGATAAGAATATATTTTAATTAAACACACTATTTCACTGTAAAAACGGGGTAAAATTAATTACTAGTGTTATTAATTGCAAGTAAAATCTTTTTGTTTTACTTGAAAAGTTTCGATTTGCTAAAACTAAAAAACCTCCAAAGTTTTTAATCCCATGGAGGTTTACTTACCAATAGTTAAAATCTATTTGCAAAAATTATTCGTATCTCAACGCTTCTATCGGGTCAAGATTGGCAGCTTTGTATGCTGGATATGTACCAAAGACTACTCCTACAAAAATACAAAGGGCAATTCCAATCATTACCCAATCAACGGGGATTGCCATTTGCGCATTAAGAAAACTCCCAGCAAAATTTCCAAGAGACACACCAATAATAATTCCGATTAGACCTCCGAAAACTGAAAGGATAACAGCCTCTGATAAAAATTGGATCAGTATATAACTTTTTCTTGCACCGATTGCTTTCCGGATTCCTATCTCCCGTGTTCTTTCGGTTACGGATACGAGCATGATATTCATTATTCCAACACCGGCGGCAAGCAGCGCTATTAATGATACGACCAGTGCGCCGATTTTAATTGGTTCGTTTATGTTGTTGATCTGACCTAAAAGTGATTCATTGCTAAAAATATCAAAATTATTATCTTCTCCAGGTTTTACGTTTCTAATAGTTCGCATGTAACCGATTGAAGCTTCAATAACACTATTATAATCTTCTTTACTTTTAGACATGACCGTAATATTTAGGCTACGGTTTCTCTTCCCGAACATTGATTGAAATGTAGTAATTGGAATAACTACATAGTTGTCTTGACTTTGTCCGAACAATGCTTGCTTAGGTTCTAACACTCCAATCACCATCATTGGTCTCCCGGCAACTCGTACGGTTTGCCCAACGGGATTGACACTTGCAAAGATTTTAGTTACAATATCATTCCCCAATAAACACACATTGTTTGTGTATTGAACATCTGTTTTGTTGATCGGTCTTCCCTCTTGTGCGATCATTTCATTTGTTTCAAGAGCATCATCAGTCATCCCGGCTAATTGAATGTTCGGGTTGGTTTTATTATTTCCGTACTGAACAACAATTCCGAACTGCCACTGCTCACCACCAACAAATTTAGCTTCGGTCATTTTTTCTTTGAACTGATAAAATTCTTCAAGTGTAATATCTTTCCTATTCCTATATTTATCGCGTGCACCAGGTCCCCCAGTCATAATCGCCGGATATTTTTGTATCTGGAAAGTATTCTTTGCCAACGAAGCCAAACCGCTTTCAATACTGTTCTGCAGCATCGTAATGATTGTCATGATAACAATGATGGAAAAAATTCCAACCACAACGCCCAGCACCGTTAAGAAAGTACGCAATTTATTAGTGCGTAACGATTGGAATGACATTTTAAAAATTTCTGAAGTTTTCATATTACTCATACCTTAAAGCGTCCACTGGATCCATTTTTGCAGCTGTATAAGCAGGTGCAAATCCTGCAACAACACCGGTTATTAATGAAATTGAAATTGCCAAAATTACAGCATCATACTGAATGGTTGTAGGAAGTACTTGATTAACAGCCATACTTAAAAGTACGGCTAACAGTAACCCTATCAATCCACCGAACAAACAAATAAATGATGATTCCATAATAAATTGCCCGAGGATGGTTCTTCTCTTTGCGCCGATTGCTTTACGTACACCAATCTCTTTCGTTCGTTCTTTAACCGAAACAAACATGATGTTCATAATTCCTATGGCACCAACAAAGAGCGATAATCCCGTTATAAAAAGTCCGGCGATTTGTATTACACCTACGATACTATCAATATTTGCTTTCAAACTCTCTTGTTGATTAATAGAGAAATCATTTTCTTCATTATAGCTTAATCCGCGCACTTTGCGCATTGCACTTTCCACTTCATCCTTAGTTTCTTCAATCAGTGTAGGACTTGGAGCTTTAACGTTAAAAGTAATTGTTCCAAATGACTGAGACATAAAATTCTTAAAAATCGTTCCGATTGGGATGAAGACTTGTCTATCTGGATTAAAACTACCAAGGATAAAACTTCCCTGCTCCTCAAGTACGCCTACAACTTTAAAGTTTTGTCCGCCAATCTTGATTGACTTATTCAACGCATCACCAACCGGGAAAAGACTTTTCGCTATTTCACTTCCCAACACTGCAACATAACGCGAGCCGTTGCTCTCAATTTCAGAATAAAACCTTCCTTGCGCAAAAGTGAAGTTTGTTGTCTTCACATAGTCAGCGTTTGAACCGTTTATAAAAATGTTGTCGGTTTTTTTGTTTTGATATTTAACTACCTGCCGGGTTGTAGTTGTTGGGGCGGTTGCAGCTGGAAGTTTTACCAATGCTTTGAACTTATCGTAATCGTCCATGGTCATGTTTCTTCTGTTGCGCATTCTCCACCAATCATTGTCGGTGAACCAAGCCCATTTGTCAACGTAAAGTATATCTGAACCAAGGGCGCTCATTCCCTTTTGAAATGAGTTATCAATTCCCTTAATTGCTGTAGTCATTAAAACTACGGAAGTAACTCCGATGACGATTCCAAGCATCGTTAAGATCGATCGTATTTTGTTTGCCCGAATCGCTCGAAGCGCAATGAACATTGCTTCTTTGATTTCTAATAAAATTGTTTCCATAATTATTTATCCTACTATTTGAACCTCGATGACCAAACAACATACTTATCTTTTAAGCACGTCCACGTACGTTCCTTTTTCTTATTGCAATTCCTAATTTTTTTATACTCGCTAAACGCAAGTATTTAATTCGCTTTCACCTTCGGGATATATCTTTGCTGAACTTTTGCATCGGACTCGATAAGACCATCTTTTATCCTGATAATTCTAGCCGCATGTTCAGCAATGTATTCCTCGTGGGTAACAAGAATAATAGTGTTTCCAGCTTCATAAATCTGGTTAAAAAGAAGCATAATTTCTTCACCGGTTTTGGAGTCCAAATTTCCGGTAGGTTCATCAGCTAAAATAATTGAAGGTCTAGTTACAAGTGCACGTGCAACGGCAACTCTCTGCCTTTGTCCACCGGAAAGTTCGTTTGGTTTGTGGTGAATTCTGTCTCCAAGTCCAACACTTTCAAGCGCCTCTCTTGCTCTTTCTTTTCTTTCGGCTGAATGAAGCCCTGCATAAATAAGTGGAAGTTCTACATTGTGAAGCGCATCAGAACGAGGAAGAAGATTGAATGTTTGAAAAACAAATCCGATCTCTTTATTTCTGATCTTAGCAAGATCGTTGTCGCTCATTTGACTTACGTTGTTCCCGGTAAATTCATACTTCCCGGATGAAGGAGTATCCAAACATCCAAGCATATTCATCAAGGTTGATTTCCCGGAACCTGAAGGACCCATAATCGCAACGTACTCGTTTTTATCTATGCGTAACGAAACGTCTCTTAGTGCGTGGACTTCTTCAGACCCGACCTTATAAACTTTGGCAATACTTTCAATATTAATAATATTCATTTTACTTCCGAAATAGATTAATTTTTCTTTTCAGTAAAAGATTTTTTCTTGCCTTCTACCTTTACTAATGAACCGTTTTTCAATTCTCTCGAAATTGCTCTGTAGCTTCCGCTAACAACTTCTTCCGAACCCTTCAAACCTTCTTTAACTTCTATATAGTTGTCATCACTTAACCCGGTTTTAACAACTTTGGATTTTGCTTTTCCATTCTCTATGATAAAAACGATCTCATCCGGCTTGCTGCCACTTGATTTCTTCTCAATTACTTGAGCCATACTTTCTTCTTCTTGCCCTTCCTGAGGAAGATTGAAATCACCACGAGCGGTTACACTTTGCAATGGAACTGAGAGAACATTATTAACCGTTTCTGTGCGAATGTCGGCATTACAAGACATGCCTGGACGCAAATTATTTTCCGGGTTGGTTACCCTAATCCGCACTTCAAAATTTACAACTTGTTCTTGTGTACCTAAGCCAGAGGTTTTTGCACTGTTACCAATTTGTGTAACAACACCTTTAAAATCTTTATCCCCAAAAGCGTCAACTTTTATGTAGGCAGTGTCTCCAACCGAGATCAGCACAACATCGTTCTCGTCAACATCAACGCGTGCTTCCATGCTGCTTAAATCGGAGACAGTCATAATGTCTGTACCTTGACTAAAACCACTTCCTAAAACTCTTTCACCAAGTTCAACGTTTAGTTGAGTTATTACTCCAGCCATAGGAGAATAAATAGTAGTTTTATTCAGAGATTCGATTGTTTCTCTTAATGAAGCCTCACTTTGTTGAACATTCGCTTTTGAGGCTTCATAACCTGCTGATGTAGAAAGGTAAGTACTCTTTGCAGCTTCAAGATCAGCGTCACTTGAAAGTTTTTTAGCGTGAAGTTCTTTCATTCTATTGTAATCCGCAGAAATTTTATCCAACTCTGCTTTGCGTTGAGCGAGTGAAGATTTTGCAGCGGATAAAGTCGCTTCCGATCTTTGTTTCTGTGCTAAGTAAGCATCAGCTTTAATTTTTATTAACAGATCACCTTTCTTTACAACTTGTCCTTCTTTCACAGGTAGTTGAACAATCTCACCCGTAACTTCCGGAGTAATTATAACTTTAAACTCAGGATTAATTTTCCCGGTTGCAGAAACTGTTTGCGTGATGGTACGTTTTTCGACTTTCTCAGTCTGCACATTTATGATTTCTTCTTTATTTCCCTGGAAGATAACGACCAACACAAGCACTAATACAAGAAGTCCTAATCCGCCAAAGATGTATAATTTCTTTTTTGATTTTTTTTGTTTACCATTTGCCATGAGTATTTCTCCTGAAATAAATATTATTCAAATTTTTTATAATCAAGAATGCCGAGTGAATACTCAAGCTGTTCTTTTAGTTTTACATATTCAAATTGTGCATTAACGTAGTTTGTAAGTGCATTGGTGTAATCGGAATTTGCGATTAAGACATTTAATAGCATCGTAGCACCCAGCGCATATTTTTCTTGTTCTATCTTTCTATTTTCTGAAGCTGCCGTAACATTGTTCTTACTTACATCAAGTCGTTTTTCACTTGCCTGAAGATCGAGATAGGTTTTCTGCATTTCTTTTTTAATCTGACGTTCAAGGTCACTCATGTCTATTTCTTTATTCTTTGCATCAACTTCAGCTTGCTGAACTCTGTTCTCAACACTGAATCCTGAGAAGATCGGAATATTTAGACTTAAACCAACAGTTGTTGTATAACTCTTAAACATTCCACTGGGAGACGTAGCTCTTGTGCTGTAATCGTAATAATTTGAAAGCGTTGGAAGATGTCCAGCTTTTGCCATGGTTACTCCATCTAAAGCTCCTTCAAAATCAAGTTGAGCGCTTTTAAAATCTGAGCGGTTACTCAATGCTTTTTCCACCAAAATTTTTAAGTTTGGATCTAGTTTAATCATATCAACTACTAAATCTTTCCCATCAGTTGTAGGATCTACAAAATTAAAATCTTCAAGAACATCAAGCCCAAGGTTATAAAGATATTCCGATTTTACTGTTTCGTAATTATTTTTTGCTCTGATCAGTTCTAATTCTGCATTACCAACTTTTACCTGTTGTGAGTAAACATCAGCTAAAGTAACGTTCCCAAGTTTGTTTCGCTCAAGAATAATCTCATAATTTTTCTGGTTCCATTTTAGATCTTGCTCTTTTACATCCATCAACTTCTTTGCATTAATTACGTCGTAAAATCCGCTAATAGCCTGATATGCTAAACTTTGTCTCGTTCTTTCAAGACTGAATTTTGCTGCATCAAGACTGTTTTTACTTCTTGAAATATTGGCAAAGTTCGAAAGTCCGTCAAACAACATTAGATTCGCCGAAGCTCCTGCTGAGTAACCTCTGCTTTGAACAATTTTTTTGGGAGCAGTGAAAGTAAATCCGTTAAAAATATAATCGCCTCCTTCTTCAACAGAACGGGACCAATTCCAACCACCGCTGGCGGATACAGAAGGAAGAAGTCCACCGTATGCAGCCTTCACTCCTGATTCGTAAAGTTTAATCCCCTGTTCGGCCTTTTGAAGAATCGTATTTTTTTGCAATGCGATCTTCACAACTTCAGAAAGAGAGAGAGTTTTCTGCGGGAAAATAGTTGTTGCACAAAAAATAAGTAAACTAAAAATGATTCCTTTTCGCATATGTTTCTCCATTAACATTTCACTGTTAGAACTCTTGATAATTCTTTATGAACTGATTTTTTACTGTGTCAAAAATAGAAAAATTACCTCCGGTATTTGAACAATGATTATGAGCGGTAAGATAAAGTGATTAGTGGCGTGTCGGAGGAACGGGCAAAAAAAAATGGCTGTCTCAATTCAATTAATTGAGACAGCCAAAGTGAACAAATTATTTCATGAGAATCATTTTTTTAGTAACCACTTGATTGTCGGTTTTCAAACGATAAATATAGGTTCCGCTTGAGAGACCGTATGCATCAAATTTTACCTGCTGGCTGCCAGCTTTTCTAATTTGATTGCTAATCAGTACAGCCACTTCCTGCCCTAAAACATTATAAACTCTTAAGTCAACAAAACTTTCTTTTGGCAAGCCGAAGGAAATTGTAGTACTCGGGTTAAATGGATTAGGATAATTCTGATTTACATAAAATTCATTCGGTACAATATTGTCGTTTATACCAACTGGAATTTTTCTAATAAAAGTGATATTGAAAGTATCAACACTTGAAACAAGTGCCGCTTCTTTACCTTTTGTTTTTACTGTCCATTTAGAGTGGAGTGTATCAGCAGTTCCCATCCAGCTAAGTGCTTGAGTTCCGGTATAAGAATAAACTGTATCATTTAACACACCGCTAGTTTTTACAGGATTCAACAGAACGAATTGATAGATGAGTACATCGTTGTTGAAATCGACCGCTTTATTCCAGGTTGCTTTATAGGTCGCATTTGAATCTGTAATTTCTACAACAGCATCGTTCGTCGGGGTTGCAAGATGGAAAGTTGGAAGTGGTGCAACAGGTACGTTCTGAGTAAAATCCGCATAGAAACTAGGTATTATCTGATAACCGTCCACATACGGAGCAGCTGAAGTGAATTGCGATGCAACGCCTTTAACGTTTACAGGCCACTTGACTTCAACACTGTCATCTATCTGGGTATCTTTATCAATACGTAAAACGAGTTTGTCTTTACCATCCCAGATGTTCAAATTAACATTCGAGCCAGCAGCTGGCCAAGCAGGTGAGTCGCTTGTTTTTGCAACACCATTTAATTGGATCAGCATACTTTCATATTTTTCACCGTTGGCAAGGTAATCACTGATTGTTAGTACAACCGGATCAACGGTTTTATTTGAATCAAGTTTCATAACTCCTGTTGTAATATCGGTAGGGGTTATTTCATCCAATCCATTATAAAAAGCAACCGCACCGGTGATTTGCAAAACATCACCTACATTGTAAGTTACAACGGTTCCACCTTTGTAAAGGGCAATTCCACCTGTCGCATCTTGCACTGTGTATTGAGTTCCAGTTGTTTGCGTGTTCACTGAATTTACTGTACCAATAACCGTTACAACTTGATTTAATTTATCAGGTTTACCGTCAGCATTTGCATCTACTTTTGCTTCTGCAATTGTGATTGGAGGAGTAACGATGCCAGAACTGGTAATAGCAACTGGATCAGGTCCGGTAATTGTAGATGAAAGATTTACAGTTGGTGGTTCAAGAACAAAAATTTGTTCATTCGAGTTTTCGAAATAAATAACATTTCCGCCGTAATCAACCGCAGCCTCACCTCTTGAAGAAGAAGTATTGTTATCAGGATCAGCGAAAGCTACAGCAACTGTCGGAGTAGCGGCATCAAGATTAGTAATAGCATAAATACCACTCACATCTGTTCCGGCACCCGCTTTATCTAAGGTTAGATAAAGTACATCTTCAGCAGCTGTATTACCTGATCTGAAGGCAAGTGAAACAGCATCGCCATCAACGAAGTGCGCTCCCCAAACCGTATCTGCAAAAGTTTTTGCAGTTATACCTGAGGTAAAATCAAATTTAAATACGGCATCCATAATGTTTGCCAAAGCTGAACGAACAACTAAGAAAAGATGCTTTTGATCGCCGTGTCCACCAGTTTTTATCGACCAAAAAGTCATTCCGGTTTCAGCGGTTAATAATACTTGCCACTGCCCTCTATAAGTTACACTATCTCCAATTGAAGCATATAACACTTGAGTAGTAGAAGTTACGATCATTCCTTTGGTAGCACCCTGTCCAACAACTTCAACATCCAAAAGTGTTCCTGTTGTAGGAATTGTATCAGGAGTAAAAAATTCATTAACCAAAGAATCAGGATGAAATCTCATAATTCGCTTCTCTGCATATGCAACAGAATATATATAACCATCCTGCGCGTAGGTGGGAGAATAACGTCTATTATTACCACCAAGCGCAACACTTCCAGTTGTTGGGAGAGAAGCTGAATCAGGTGCATGGCCAAAAAGTTGACCGGTCATGGCTACTCTTCCTAATCCAATAAATCCCCAAGGATTAGCGCCACTACCATTGTTAATTCCATAAGCAAATCCGTTGTTTCTGGATCTTGGGTCATTAACAACAGTTACACCGCGGGTTGATAGCCCAACAGCAACATCACCAGCATCGTGTACGGTGTATGCGGTTGCTGCTGTATTTTGCGTCGTTGAAATTTCAACTGTATAAGATCCGTTTGCAGCTGCTGTGTTTGCATCAGTGCTGCCATCCCATAATACATAATTGTCTGTACCTGATAAATCGGTTTTCGTTATTGTTTTTACAGCAATATTTCCACTGTAAATTTTTACCGTAGCAGAAAAAGTTACCGTTGAGAATGGAGTATAAAAACGGATCGCAGCAGCGGTTCCATCTGTAAAACTTCCATCAAACGGAGTTTCATTCGTTGGCTGAGTAACTCTGATGTAAAATGGATAAACATCGGCTTTTACGATGTCATTCAGAGAGAACATCAGAGCAACAAAAAGAAATAATGTTGTTGTGACTTTTTTCATTGAACTATTCCTTATTTTATTTTAAGAAGATCATTTTGTTAGATAACTGTTTATTTCCACTAGTCAATGTGTAAACATAGGTTCCAGAGGCTAAATTCGCGGCATCAAAAGAAACCTTATAGTTTCCCTTTTCGAAGTCAGCTTCATTCAGCAGGGTAGCCACTAAAGCTCCTTTTATATCATAAATTTTTAAACTGACTTTCGTTTGTTCAGAAACTCCAAACTTTATTGTAGTTGAAGGATTAAAAGGATTAGGATAATTTTGTGCCAAATTAAATGTGGATGGATTTATTCCTTCAACTTTTTCAACACTAAGTACTGTAATCGGAATTGTTGGAAGTTGACCTGTATAGGCCCATTTTTCAGCTGTCCAGCCGTTGTAGCTTGGTGTATAAACATTTCCCGCGGCATCTACATCAATTCCATACACTGAAGTATATCCTGAGCCGGTGGGGAATTTTCCGTCATTCGTTCTGTTATTAGTTACGCCGAATGTTTCTAAATTCCATTGCGCAATATCGCACGTATCTAATTTTTCGCCTGTGTTTGGATTAACAATATAGAATCTTCCCATATCATACGTACCACTTCCATAAGAGTCAACACTTACAAAGAGTAGATTGTTTTTCTTCAAGAAAGCTAATCCGGTAGGACCACCTTTTGTACCATCCACTGCTTGAGTATCGGTAACCTCGAAATTAAAATTACTGTAAATAGTATAACCTGCAGTAGGGCTGCCGGTATAAAGATAAACTTTGCGCGCGGTATAATTTGCAACGTAAAGCAGGGATGCATCTCCGTTGACAGCAATGTCTAAAGCTCTTCCGACTTCTGGAAGTGGAAATGACAGCACCGGGTTAGAATTATGGAGATCACTCCATTGCGAATCATCATTTATGCCTTTATAAATTTTAACAGAAGCGATTTCAATATCTGCACCATACGTGGTCATAAATACATATCCATTATCGGCAACCGTAATTCCGTGAATTCTGTCGGTTGTTCCGGTTTCCATACGGTATGGTGTTGAATATACACTGTCTGCACCCATTTTAAAAACAAGAATATTATGATTGTCGTCATTACTTGTAATGAACGCAAGTGAATCTGGTGTAGCGGCAATACCGAGTGTACGTTTTGCCAATGCGTTATCAAATCCGTTATCAGGATTGGTCCAGTAAACTTCTAAACTATCTTTAACAAAAGGTGGCTGATAAGGAGAATAAGGAACATAGCCTAATCGTCCAGTAGAATCCGTTGCGTCTCTATATCCAATTGGAAAAGCAATTGCTCTCGATAAAGATCCGATCAAAGCGAAAAAAGTATTTTCTCTGACCGCTGCAACATTGACAGTGTTTGTTCCTGTGGCATTTGCTTCAGCATTGTCCCAAGTAGCATAAGAACATTGCCATTTTCCATCAAAGGTTTGCGCAGAAGTATTTTGAATTGAAAAGAAGATCAAGGATAAAAGAAACATAATGAAATAATTTTTTCGCATAATGCTTACCTTCTTATTTTTTTTGAGAATGGACATCTAATTTTATTAAAATATGCCATTAATGTCAAGTAAAATACCCCATATTTATCTCACTCATCGAATTGTTCCCGGCTACCTATTTCAGGTATAACATTTTTTTTGTTTGTATAAAATTATTTACGGTAAGTCTATAGTAGTAAATTCCACTAGCATTCACACCTGTAAGTGGTCTTTCTTTAATCGAAAATTCTTCTTGATAAATTCCAGCCGGCTTTTCTTCATTGACTAAAGTAGCAACCTCATTTCCTAGAATATCGTAAACCTTCAAATTAACGAAACACCTTTCCGGTAACTCATAACTAATTACCGTACTTGGATTAAAGGGATTCGGGAAATTCTGTCCAAGATAAAATGCAGTTGGATTTTTGTTTCCTAATTCATTCACAGCAGTTGGTGAACCGAAGAAATCCATTGAGGCAGTTAAAACATTTTTGAAAGCGGGATCATCAGAAATGGTTTCTAACGGAAAAGAGAGATAAATAACTTTTCCAATTTTATCGGACGATCCAAATTTTCCACTGAAGAGAATCCCAGCGCTTGTTCCGTTACTATAGCGCAAGCAAGCCACACTTCCTCCAAAAGGACTTATCACGTCCGGATAATCTTCTTCATAAGTTTGCCCAAAGTAAAATTCCAATCCGGCAAAAATCGAATTTTGTTCTCCAGAAACCGTATTGGTCGCAGCATCATCTGAAACATAATTTGCTTTAAAATAATTCTTATAAAAGTCTTTATCGGTGGCATCCCCTTTATATCCTAAATCCCAACCAATCTCACTTCCGGAGATAAATAAACTTCCTCCATTTTCAAGAAAGCTCTTCAATAAATTTTGTTCAGCATGACTAAAAGTTTCGTCAATCGTACTTTCATCGCCTGAAATCCAAATAACCACTTTGAAGTTATTCAACTGAAAAGTTCCATCAAGCACTTTACTGTTGCTAACCGTTTCAAAATTATACTTTGTATCTTGTAAAGCTTTCCCATACTTCGTCGCAAAGGTATGCCCGGCTCCCCGCCAACTTCCGTCGATTCTTTTATACCCATCTACAATAAGACAAGTTGGCGTAGCAGTTCTTTTAATCCCCATACTGTTTGACCAGTTACTTTCAACAATTTCATTCCCAATCATTTTTACACTTGCAATTCTGAAATACTCAACTTCATTTTGTGTCCCAACATTAACAGATGTCGAGTTACACGTTTTTTCATCAAGCAACAAACTCCAAGTAGAACCATTGACTGAATGGTAAACTCTGTAACCAATAATGTTGGTTGTATCGCAGCTCCAATTGAGAGAAATTATTCCACCGTAATTTTCAATTGCTTGTAGCAAATTAGGTTGATTTGAGTTAGCATTTACCTCCATGTTGTTGTAATAACGAGGTGTATACGTAGTTAAATCGGAAGTCGCATACGTCCAATAAGAAACATCCCATCCACGGGCAGATGATTCAACAACTCTTAAAGTGCCATTCGGATTCCGGTTAATAAATAATCTTACATGTCCAATTTTATGGATCGCGTCTCCAGGTTTGAGATCATTCCAACTTGCATATTGTGTTGTAATTGCCGGCATCGAACTCGTAGAATAGTGAGATCCCATTTGCCAACATCGACTTACAAAACCAGAACAATCAACACCCACCGCATAGGACGAAACTCCATCCGTATTAATGTCGGCAGCAAATTTTTCGTTTGCAAGTCCTGCATCATATTCAGCAAGAGTATTAAATCCACCCCATTTGTATGCAACACGTGCATTACTGCCAACTACCAACCATGAAGGAGTTCTCACCATATCACCATCCGGCGCTGAAACGTCGGAGACAGAAAGATTTTTTGAAGTACACTTATATTGATGAAGTGCGTAACTTTCCCCAATTTTCAATGCAGTTACTCTGCTTGCCGGAGTATTAATTTCAGTGATCAGTTGTTCAGGTTCAGACAAATTAGGTAGAACTTTCGGAAGAGAAATTTTGTTAAACTCCGCTGGATAATGAACGGTTGTTGAAATGGATTTTGTCAATCCGCTCCAACGGAAAATTTTAATTCCCTTTTCATCTGAATAAAGGTGATACAAATTTCCATCCGCATCTATCTGTAGATCTCTTAACGTGTAAATAAATTTTGCGAGAGGAATTTCCAAAACCGATTGAACATCTCCGAACTTCGAAAGTGCATAGACTTCCCTTTTTACTTCCAAAGGTATTTGAGAAAGATATGTTTCAACTATAACAAAAGTATTTCCATTTCCATCAATGCCTATTAATTCGGCGCAAGCTAAATTTGATGGGAAACTAATTTTTCTAAGAAAATTTATTTCTGGAATATTAACCTTAATAGAAAGCGCTTCGTTTTTTTCAACTACTATTTTAATTTGCTCGCCATTTGCCCCATCTAACAAGCCACCTCTATCTTTTAGAAGGGTTAACTCATTCTTGAATATTTTTTTTAGGATTAATTCAGGATAATTGTTTTCAAGTCTATTGTCACTTTGAGATTGCCGGGAAGATAATTCTTCTTGAAGATTAATAGCACCTCTTTCTGCAATAAGAATAAATTGATTCTTTTCATTGTTAAATTTATAAATTTTAGAATCATTGAATGAAGAGAATAAAAAATCCTTTCCGCTTACATCGAATGAAGCCGCAGAGTAGCTCCCGGAGTATTCGAATCGTATCCCGAATGGAAGTTCAGAATATTTTTTGTCGAAAACGATCTGATACGATTCTTGTGCAATAGGTTGTCCTTGCAAGATTAGCAATACGACAATAATGAGATAATAACTTTTACTATTCGTTGTCACGGGACGTACTTTTCTTCAATTGATTGGATTATGTTGTGTGAGATCTTGAATCTAAAAGGTATTTGGAAAAACCGCTTCCCTGCACTTGAACCATAAAGCATATTCAATTTATTGATAGTAATATTTTCAATGAACTTATAATTTCCAGAAGCATCACGACTTGCTGTCTGCATAACTACTTTCGCCGTTGTATCAATTATAAATCGTTCGGGATTTTTCCTCTTTACTGAAATAAAGAATTCATTTGGTAGTTCAAAAACTTCGAGTGAATCAGCAAATTTGAGATTCGAATTTTGTTGATCTTTATTTTGTTTAAGTTGATGTTCAACAAAAACAATCGAGGCAACATAACTTCCCTCTTTTAACAACACATTTTTAAGAAAGCCGAAGTATTCCCCCGAAATATCTTTGACCGGGACTGTGGATTTTGATTCAGGTTTGTTCAGTTGAACAGATTTAGTTTCTTTTTTGCATCCGAGAAAAATTAGCGGAAGGATGAGAGTGAGGATAACAACAAATTTATAAAATGAACTAAACATTTTTACTTTCAAACAATTACATTACACCGTTAATGTGTGAATCTTGATTTATGAAATCTGTATCCATTAAATGGTGACGGATGAAATTTCACAATTCTGTCCTCAAAAGTATAATAATCCCACTCTTGTTATTAATCAGAGTGCGAAATAATTAAACTTAATAATGAAATTAATTTTCTGAATTTCGCTTGCAAATAGATCAGAAAATGATTCCCAAATCAAAATATTGGATGTTCTTCAATCGACCAAATTTTCCGTATCCGTAGTTCACATCTAAATTCAATCCGGGACTTATTTCATATTTCACACCGGCACCAAAAGTTAAACTTTGTTCGCTATCGGTTAAAAAAAGAGATTTATAACCGCCTCTTACGAAGAACATTTCATCATAAGCAACTTCAACTCCGGCATTGGCATATTCAACGTTATCGTTTGGATGTGTAGCATCGAAAGCGGCTTTAACTCTTATATATCTTGTTTCAATTACATCCATCGAGAAACCGATTCTGAATGTTAGAGGAAGATCATATTGATCCATATCATACTTTGCCGGAACATTATTCGGACCTGTAAGGGGATCGCCATTTGGATCATAATTGATTTGAATGTCTCTTCCATCCAATTGCATTTTTGAACCGAAATTGGAAACACTTGCACCGATAACTAGATCATTAAATGGAGTTACATAATAGGTTCCAACATCAAGAGCAAATCCTCTAGCAGAAGTGCTCCAAATTGATTCTTGAATATATTTTGCATGAAAACCGATTGAAAATCTATCAGTAAGACTTTTAGCATATCCGACGCCAAAAGAAACCGATCCAGCATCCCAAAATTGTCCATTCCCTTCAGGGAATTCAAAAGTTCTCACTTTTTCTTCCGGGACTCTTAACGAGGTGATTGTTACGAATAAAGTTCCTAAGGATTCTACGTTCATCGATGCGGCAGCAAAGTCATAACTAACATCTGCCAGCCATTGCGTATGATTAAACGCTGCTTGTCCGTTTCCCTTACTGATTGCAACGCCTGCAGGATTATAGTAAACGGCATAAATGTCATCACTAACTCCAACATAAGCTCCTCCCATTGCAAGAGGTCTTGCACCGGGGCCGATCTTTAAGAATTGTCCGGCTGTTGTTCCAACTTTAGTAATATCTCTAAAAATCTGTGGGTGCAAATTTGTATTACTAAACAGAACTAAAACACCTATCATAATTAGTAAATAAAACTTTCTCATACTAGGTTTTCTCCGCAAAATACTTTTTCAAATATGTAAGGGACAGGCGAAATCCCGTCCCGTAAAATCAACATCATTTATTTTATTACTGCAAATTTTCCAATTTTTTCTCCAACACCGGGAACATCAACGTGATAAATATAAACACCGTAGGCTATTCTCATCCCTTCCGAACTTAGAAGGTCCCAGCTAGCCATACTTGTAAAATCATCCTTTTCGATTGCATCAACAAGCTCTCCGGTAATCGTATAAATTCTTATCGTGCATCGTTGCGGAAGATTTCTGAACTGTATTTCTCTATCACCTCGTTTGGTAAATGTTCTTCCGGGATTTTCAGACATACTATAAGCAACGTAGGGATTTGGTACTACGTAAATATCATTGATGTTCTCTTTTACAAGATCATTTTTGATTTCACCCTTTTTAGTTTCAAAAATATAAGTATCATTCGTTTCAAATGGCTTTCGGGTTTTTACAAGATAAACATCACCACTCTTGGGAAGTTTTTGTGTTGAGACTGTTGAATCAAGCCAAAAGCGCACTGTAAAACTGGTTGCCGCTGTTGTAGCGCCTTGCGGGAGAAAAACAACTCCTTCGCCCCAATCCCATTGTTTATTATTCTTCTTCTTCCCTATTGATCCGGTTTCGTCTATTACAAAAACTGCCGGGGCATTGGCGGTAACGTTAAAGACTTCAAAAGGCATCGACCATGTGCCATTTAAAGTTTTTACTGAGACCGAATCTCTCCAACGCTCATTCAGCAAAGTATCAGTATCCTTCCATCGAATTTCCCAATCGGCAGCAATTTTTTTCTTCAAATTATCAATACCGATATTTGGCGGGAAAAAAACTGTATCTTTAACTGTTACATCAACTCCGTGAAGAAATTTTGAATTCTCCAAATCAAGGTTCAATTCATCATTCTGAACAAAAACACGAAGACCATCAAATGTTGGGTTTGCATCTTCACTGTTTAATAGTTTACTCTGATAAACAGGATAATATCGGTAAGCAGCTTTATAAATACTTCCACTCGCAAAATCACCAGGTTTTTTACCGGCAATTTGTCCTGAATGGTAATTAACAATGTATTTGGAAGTATCTACCACATTGTTTGAAGCATCATAAACCAACAAACTCCCCTCTTCTAATTCCTTGTTCGGTAAATTTACAAGCACTGTATCTTTTGATTTAATTGTTGCTTCCACTCCTGTGGAATCTAATACATTATAAGTCACCGCATCCTTAAACTGGATTTTATACAGTTTATTGGTAACAGCTAAATCATCCAAAACTTTAATGGTTATACTTCCTGTTGCATCTGAATTTATTGAAGTTGGAGTCCCTGCTAGACCAACATCAGGAGAAGTCATTCCTTTTGATACTGGTCCGGGAGTTACCTCAACAGTATTAACATCAAAAATTAATTTACCTGTTAAAGGATCTTGTTGAATAACCGATTGAGTTTCGGTCGGTGGTAATTCAGGAGAACCATGATCATAAGCAACAACAGCATAGTAATATGTAATTCCGTTTTGCACGGTTGAATCAATATATTCGTGCTTCAAACCGGTATTGGCACCTAAATAATATTTTACACCGCGTCCATCGTATTCTCTTTCAGCCAAACCGGAATATTTATCTACTAAATCGAATTGTGCCCTTTTCCCGGAATTATCATCAACCAAAGCTTGGCCGAGAAATGGAACACCATTTGCGTCAGTGATTGTATAAACATCTGAAAAATTAAAGTTTCTGCTACGATAAATTTTATATCCTTCAAAATCTTTATCTTGAGTTAGCGGATCAATCGAAGCCTCTGATTTTGCATCCCAGTATAATCTCACTTTACCATCTTCAGCTACAGCCTTTACAATTGGTTTCGCCGGTGGCTGGGCAAATCGATAATCAGCTTCAAGAATTCGAGTTGAAGTAACTGCATTTAGAATTAAATCATCCCTATTTTCTCCCATGATAATCGCCATAGAAAATCTTTGGGATTCACCTTTTTTTAGTTTCATAGGGCCGGTAGAAAAACAGAAGACATTATCTCCTTCCTGCTTTAATAAAGGTTGTTCGGTATCGATTTCAGGTCTGTTAACCCACTGCCATAATAATTCGTCTTCCTTTGGATAATTTGGAGCCCCAAACTTGGCGGCTGTAAATCCAGTTAAACCCAACATATCCGATTCAGAAATATCTCTATATCCAAAATTTGGTTCTGATCCAGCCCATTTATATCCAGGAAGTTGAGTATCGCTCAACGTTCCGGACTCTTCTTTATCATAGACTCCATTATTATTTAAATCTTGATAGAATGCCTGAGAAGGACTCCCGTCACCCTCACCATAATCCTTACCCGGATAGTTAGGTGACTCAGGACCAATACCATCAATACCGATATCATGTTTTTCTATGTCCCAGTCTCCATCTTCATCACCAGACCACCTTGCCTTCGGCGCACCATAAACTGCCGTATATTTTGCAACATCGTAAATACCGGAAGTTAATGGAGTAGCAACTCCATCAATGTAAATCCCTTTGTTATTGAAGGGACTTTCATCCATAATACCGTCATCATCATCGTCAATACTATTATTATCAAATGAAGGAGATTCTAGAAATTTCCAGCCGAAATATCCTGGAACTTTTCCTCCCATTCCTTTATTGTCGGCATCCCAAGAATATACCATACTTCTGGCTCTTTGATCATACGGGTCTGCGTAAATTCCTGAAGGAGGAATAAAAAATGACCTGTCATCAATATAGTCTGTTGAACCTCCAACATGTGGGTCACCAAACATTCCGATATATACTTTATCCAAATCTTTTTCAGAGGCATTTGTAATTTGGTAAACCATAAAAATGATATCTTCTGCCATTGGATTATTGAACTGAAGTAATCTTACAGTAGCTTCCAGTCCCAACCCACCTTTTGTATGATCACTCGGAAAAGGTTGGTATCTATCAATAAATTCATAGTTTGTATAATCATCAATACCATAAAAAACTTCTTCATCAGGAGCAGTAGCCATATCTCCAAGAAAGGCAGGCCAAAGATATTTACCCGCACCAGCAGAATACCACTCTTCAGGCCATGAGTCAGGCTTCCCGTCTTGATTTTTATCTTCAGCTTTAAGCGAAGCAACTTTGTCTTGATTGTTATCTGAATAACCATACCTCGGTAGCCATCCCCATTTTAAAGTTCTATCAGAACTGTAATCACCTTCTGTTGTTCTGACATGCGAATCACTGATTATGTGAAGAGTGTCTCCATTTACATCAATAACTTCTGCTCCAGCTATAAGTCCGAATTCAAATCCATAACCTAGACTATTCCAAACCAAATCTTCAACATTTGGGATTGCGGAGGGACTGCAGACTGATCCATAATTAAAAAGAACAGTTGTAATTTTATTACCCTTGATGGTAATATCTTTAATTTCTTTTTTCTCACCGGTAAGTTTATTAAACTTTACGCCCTTGATAGGACCAAAAATTTGCAAAGCTTGTTCCGGAGTTAAATTCTTGTAGTAATATGGATCAGTTGTATCCTTAACTTGAGCAATGGTTAGCCCGGCAAAGCATACTAGACTAACTAACACTAAAATATTTTTCTTCGTCATCATGAAATTCCTAAATAAAGATTTAGTTAAAGATTAAAGAGAATCCCAATCGTACTTCTCTCGGTTTGTTAACATTTTCCGGTCGTTGAGAGTAGTATTGGTCAATGTACTTTTCACTCATTATTCCTGCATCGCCTCTGTTAATTCGACTTCTTAAATCATCAAACTGATTAGCATTTAAAGCTTGTTCAACATTTGATAATGCCTTACCTGAGCTAGCATAAACATATCTATCATTTTGGGTATCGAACAAATTGGTTACATAAACGAAAACAGAATAATTGATACCGCTAAATTCAAAATACTTTTCGAATTTTAGATCAACTTCCCATTGCATCGATTTATTTGCCGAGTTTTGTTGATATGTTATAGTAGACAAACTTGGCGGAAGTACAACAGTGTATGGCGTCCCAGCTTGAATGTTGTAAATCACTCCAAGCGACCAGGATTTTGGTTCAGAAAAAGTGAAGGTTCCATTAATCAAATGGGAACGGTCAAAACTGAGCGGAACAAGGAATGTTTCTGTTTGTTTTCCGGCAGCTTCACTAAAGAATAGGTCTTCCTGCGGCTCTGTTCTATTGCCTTCAGCAACCTGGAATGTGTAATCAAGTGTTGCCGAGAAGATACCGTCGGCAGATCTTCTTTTAAGAAAAGATAAAGTAATTCCTTTTACATTCGAATATGCTAAGTTTGTGAGAATTCGATATTGCCTAGCTTTTTGAGTGTAAACAGTTTGTGTAAAAATATAATCTCGGACATCTTTATTATAAGCAGTCAAATCGAATTTGAAATCATCGGTCAATTGTTGCTGCAAGCCAAGTTCATACTGAATGGATCTTTGAGGATTAACATTCGCGTTTCCAAATGTTGGAATATCCGATATATTGGGAACCCATCTTGTATCATTTGCATATAGACTTGCTAACGAACCAATCTGGTAGAAATGTCCATAAGAAAATCTGATTACACCTCTATCCGTTATAGGATAAGAAACGCTAAATCTTGGAGATAGCATATGTTTGATTTTAACACGTTTAAGATAAGTGTTCATGTAACCGGATAGTTGTTCAGTCAGATCACGAGAAATATCATAGTTATAATCGGATGCGGCATCAAAAAACTCATATCTTAGACCAATATTCAAAATCATGGTTTTTGCGAGTTCCATTTTATCAAGAAGATATGCAGAACCTTGTGTAGGATTTTTATCATAGGTTGAAACACTTTGAATTCTACCATGAAAAATATTTAATGCAGGATCATAGAGTACGTCATTAACAGTCAACGCAGTTGTGTCGTTACCTTTTATTTTGTAAAAATCTAAAGTATATCCGTTTCTTACAACTTTATGCTTTCTGAACTCAAACCCGGCTTTAATTTCATGCGACCCGAACATCTGTGAGACAATATCCCCTTTAAGACTAATGGTTGAAGTCTGCCTTTTTACAATATCATTATCAGTTCCACCGGCGTAATATGTGGTGTTCCCAATGGTTCTTCTGTAAAAACTTGGTAAATATTTTGGGTCATTCGGGTCGGCATAGAGGTAAGACTCCGCCCTATTAAACGAGTAAGATCCTTTCAATGTATAAAAGGTATTGTCACTAAGAGTGTGGGTTAAATCAAAAGTATTTATTACTCCACGGCTATAATCCCAACTAACTCCGTCGGGATTAAAAAAATAACTTCTACTAAAATCTTTTGATTTAGCTTTATCATAGACAAACTCATATTTCAATTTAATAACCGGAGTTAGCTTCTGACTGATATTAAATTGTAGGTTTAGTGTATTATTCGGATCCATCGAAACAAATTTTTTATCTCCAGTAGGTAACTTGTTGCCATTTTTATCAAACGGATTGAAGATATAAGCGCCTGTTGCATCACCGTATCGTGTATCAGATTGTCTAAAATTATCGGGTGATAAATAGGAGTCCGAAGGATTATAAAGACGATACCCATAATATGTACCTTTAAAATTCTCATAAATTCCCGAAAAGAAAAATCGTGTTGATTCAGTAATAGGAATTGGGCCTCCGAACGTTGCTTCAACGCGTCCTCTATTTAGAGCGTCAATTTTATCCAAGTTTGCAAATAAATTGGTTCTTGAAGTAATGTAATCACCTCCATAAGCTCTTAAACTGAAAGTATAATTGCTAGGACCTTCTTTTGTAACATAATTCACTACACCACTAAGTGCGTTTCCAAATTCGGCGCTAAAAGTTCCGGTTGATACAGAAGCTTCTTGAACAGCGTTTGAAGCAAGTCCAACCGCTCTAGAGTTTCCGTAAGGATCGTTTAATGAAAGACCGTTTAAAGTGTATGCAACTTCATTTCCATACCCGCCTCGAACATGTATGCTTCCATCGTCACCGGTTACAACGCCCGCTTGTAATTTTATAACGTCACTAATATTATCGACAGGTAAGATTTCCAATGATTCGGAAGTAATAGCAACAACTGGGTTCGTTAAATCCTGACGAATGAGTGGATTTCTTTCACCCTGCACAACTACTGCATCTAAGGTTACTTCACCGGGAGCTAATTTGATATTTAGTGTCGTCGTAAAACCAACATTCACCGATATCCCTTTAACTGTTACTTTCTGTGTTCCAATGTAAGATGCAGTAACATTGTATTTCCCGGGGGGAATATTTAGGATAACGTAATTTCCATCTGCATCGGAAGCTGCTCCTAAATTTGTTCCGTCGATCATTACATTGGCGAAAGGAATTCCTTCGTTCAAAGATGCATCAATTATTTTCCCCATTATCTTACCGGTTGATTGAGCTTTAACTGTACCGGTTCCGGACAAGTAAAACAGCGTGACAATAATTACTAAAAAAACTTTCTGCATTAGCGCGCCTCTTAAGAGATTATAGGACATGCCTTTTGGATTAAAAAAAATTTTCGAACGAGATCATAGTTAGATATTTAAACACAAGAGGCTGTTCCAAAAGTAATCGAGTAAGTGATGAACGAATTTTAGACTCATTTCTCTACTTCAACTCACTACTTTTATTCCAGCCTCATGTAAAAACATCTTCAATTTTATTTCAACAAGGTCATCTTAATGGATTTTGAATAATTTCCATAAGTTAATGTTGCAATATAGTTTCCGCTTGCAACCGAGGAACCACTGTCATTTGTACCGTTCCATGAGACCTCGAAATTCCCCTTCTCATGTACTTCATTGTTAATTAGTGTTGCTACTTCTCTACCAAGCATATCAAATATTTTCAAAGAAATTTTCTTCTGCAACGGGAGAGAAACTTTTATCATCGTACTCGGATTAAAAGGATTGGGGTAATTATTTTCTAACTTATAATCATCCGGAGTAATAATGTTGTATGCCTGTTCAACCAAACCGTTAGGCCCAGTATATTCCAAAACACGTACAGTTTTACGATAAGTATTTACAATTTTATGTTCAGCCGCATTGTCACGTTCCCATGACTTAGTAGAATCAACCCAGACATATTCAATTACTGTTGTAGAATCATAAACACTCTGTTCGGAAAGAACCATTTCCATGTTCCCATCTTTGTCAATATCAACACTATCGGCAAAAATGTATGCGGTAAATGGAGTTTCTTCAAAAGTAGAATCTATTTTTGTAGGATCGAGAACGTATGTTGTATCTGTGGGAGTAATAACAGTATCAATTCTTCCATGATAAATGTTAATTTTCGCAAAAACATCTCCACCTTCTCCAGCGTAAACCAAATTAGATGAATAACTATTTGCATCTAGCAGACTACCTGTTCCTTTGTATTGCACAGCAATCACATTTATTCCACGTCCGCCTCCGGTATAAATTTCATCTTTACCATCTTTATTAAGATCTCCTTTAACACAGGGCCAGAATTCTGCTGCGGTCTTTCCACCTAGTGCGGCTAAGTCAGATTTCTTAGCCACAATTCCATATCTAGATGCAACAGAATCGGCGTTATCATAAAAAAGATTAGCTGAATTATCCCATGGGTGAAATTGGAACAAACACATATCAAATCCATTTCCATACATGGTACCGGCAATTTCATCTCTTCCGTCGCCATTAACATCCACTGCTGCTAAACCAAAATAACTGTTGCCATCCGCAGGGGCATATTTTTTATAAAATCCTGGTTTTGAAGTATCTGGATAAGTGTAAGTGTTTGGGCCATCTACCTGGATTGCCCACATTCCAAAATTATCCCAATGATGATTGATAATTTCTAATTTACCATCGCCGTCAATATCTGCAGGTGTTGAGCACCAATGAGATCCTGTTGCCCACTTAATTCCGTTTAAAGTAACTCCGGGAAGTCCTCCTTCCATGACCAAGGATGCAAATCCGGGAAATTCACCATCAATTCCTAAAATATAAACATCTCGGTTACTATTGCCATAAGAATGGGGAATAATTTCTGATTTTCCATCTCCATCGAGGTCCTTCACTGTTAAAACTTCTCTGTTAAATCTTAATGTCGAACCTGTTGCGGCTGGCGTAGCTCCGGCAGCTACAAGCATATCTGATGTAATAGCAAAAGCGGGTTCAGTTCCCCAGGAAGTTCCGTCCCATTCGTAAAGAGCTATTCTTGCTTCACCATTTTGTTCAAAAATTATCTCAGGCATTCCGTCACCGTCACAATCACCAACTTGCGGAAATCTCGGGGTTGAACCACTCGCAGTTTTTGAAAGAGGAGACGACCAAACAATTTCTAAGTTTCCTTTGCCGTCATATTTCATAACATGTACTCTTCCACCGTTTGTATAATCAGTAGAAATTATTTCTTGCACACCGTCTTTATCTGCGTCTGCTACTATAACTCTGCGAACACCTAAATCTTTATAATAAGGCATAGCGGTATCCGGTGTTGTCCCAGCATATGCATTGAATGTTGCTAAATTAGTAGTTGTAATTGGGGATTGAGCTTTAAGATGTGTAACGACCAAGAAAATTAGAGAAAAAAGTAGTAATGTTTTTTTCATTGGACTTTCCTTTATTTTATTTTGATTGATATCGCTATTGTCTCTTGAACAAAAATAAAAACTATTTGGTAAATATCATAGAAATATTTTGAAATGAAATATACACCTTGTATTTAGAATGGCGTTATAACCAAATAATAAAAAAAAACGTAACCTATTTATTAAAGGTTACGTTTTGAGGTGTAATGTTAATGCGTGAGGTTAAAATTTATTTTATAAGAAGCATTTTTTTTGTTTGAATAAAATTTCCCGATTGTAACTTGTAGAGGTAAACTCCACTTGAAAGTGTTGATGCGTTAAACATTACCTGATGATTTCCTGCTACCTTAACCTCATTTACGATTGTTCCCACTTCTTTTCCTAAGACATCATAGACCTTTAATGTAACCAATCCGTCTACAGGGAGCAGGTAGCTTATTACTGTTTCGGGATTAAATGGATTAGGATAGTTTTGATTTAAAAAAAACTTTGAAGGTAATTGCCTATTAACTTCTATTTCATTTGTATATTCGAATGTGCCATCTATATCAATCATTTTTAGTCGATAATAGCTCTGCCCTACGTACGGTTCGTAATCAGTAAACGAATAATCTTTGGGAGAGTTACTGTTACCGGAACCGTGAACAAATCCTACTTTTACCCACTCATTTAAGTTTCCTTTATATGCCGTAGCCCTTTCGATCTCAAATCCATAATTATTTAATTCAGTTGCCGTAAACCATTTTAACTCTACAATATTATTTATTGCGTTTGCAGCAAAAGATGTAAGTTCAACCGGAAGCGGAGTATTGGAATCTAAAAGATATCTGCGCAAAGTAACTTTCCCGCTTAAAGAATTTTCCGTGTGTACTTCAAAAGGTATTCCACTGTTATTAATTGCAATGCACGGCAAATCAGAATTGTTATTAGTAATTACAGCAGTGCCCACAAATTGCCACGAAATTCCATCATATTTCTTCACAGCCATGTAAGCGCCCTGAAGATACGCTACATAAAGCGTTCCATCTGAAGCAAACGCGAGCGAAGGTAGCGTTGCACTTGTGTATACAGATGAAAGATACGTTCCAACATTTTCCCAAGTTCCAGAATTATATTTCATAACAGTCAATCGTGTGGTCAAATCGACAAAAGCCACATACGGAACATTGCTTGGGGAAAAAAGAATTCGAATGTAATATGCAGAATTCGTAGAAAACCCTTGAGCTCCAACATAGTTCCAACTCGTTCCATCAAAACTTAACACGGAAGCGCGCTGACCTCCCGCTCCATTATTGTATTGTACAGCAAAAAATGGCGTCCCATCATTTGAAAGTGTAAAATTTGTTTTGTTCGGTGCGCCTGCTGTAATCCCTGCTGTTCCAACAATATTCCACGTACTTCCATTGTAATACATTGCAGTTGGTTTTCCACCATTTGCCCCATCGGCAAATCCTACATACGGTGTCCCATCAGATTTGATAGAAATTTTTATATCGGTAACAGAGCCGGCTGAAAATCCCGCAGTACCAACTACAATCCAACTTGTTCCATTAAATTTCATCACTGTTGCTTTACTTCCATTCGCACCATCTTTAAAGACAACATACGGGCTTCCATCGGAGGCAAGAGTAAAATTTATTTCGCTCGCAACCCCTGAAGAAAAAGCTTTTATTCCAACAGCAACCCAGTTTGCCCCGTTATATTTCATTACTGTTGCTTTACTTCCATTTGCACCATCGCAATATCCAACGTACGGAGTTCCATCGGAAGCTATTGCCATACTCACAGATGTCGCTTGCCCATCGGAAAATCCTGTGGCACCAAGTGTGTACCATGTTTTTCCGCCGTCAAACAAAATCCATTCTGGATCAGAAACAAGCGTTCCATTATTAAGATTTGAAGTTGCATCATATGAGGTAGTACTTGCACCTTCATCAAATTTCCAGTAACCTGCAAGTCCGATTTCATTTCCAATAAGTTGACGATTCATCGCAGCTTGAATACTATCAATCGGGCGTGCAATATTCCAAATTCGCACTTCATCCACCGATCCGTTATAATAATTTCCATACGGATCCGCGCCAGAGCCTGCTTCTGCCCCAATAATAAGTGAATTTTGGTATGTATATTGAATTGGATATACAGCTCCAGCATCGTTGGTTGCTTTTAAAACTCCATCCAAATAAATTTTTGCATAGCGACCGTCAAACGTTCCCGCAACGTGATGCCATCCTGTTCCAAACGTAGTTTGACTAAAATATACATCTGCATAGTTTCCATTTCGTTTTACCCAAAAATGGATTTGGGGAACTCCGCCAACTGTTTCTATATCAAATTCATACCCCCCAAATTCCGTGTTACCAACAATTCCCGGTATGCCAGTCCATGAATTTACATTCAGCCATGCTTCAAGGGTAATGGCGCCAGTTGGCTGCAATGCCGCATTGTACGGTACACGCACATAATTACTAGTTGCACTGGAAAATGTTAATGCATAGTTTGTTTGGCTCAAAAGATAATTTGGGAATAATAATCCAATTAACAAACCAACAAAAAGTATTTTTTTCATCTAAGTATCCTTGTTTATTAAAATATTCAAAATAATTCGACCTGCTATTTCTCATTAGTATTCTTACATATCATTTAATTACTGATTGAAATGACTAAATTTTTCTTTTCAGCACACCATAATTTCACATAATGTTTTATTCTTGTTCACAAACTAATTGTGCCCGATTTGCAGGTTAAATTCTTTGGCACGAGCGGATCATAGACGTCATTAATGGTTGAGCGAGAACTTAATTGGGAAGTAATAAGGGGAAATTTTTCAGCGCTTATAAAACTAGAATTTAGACAACATGAGATTTTGCAAGTACAAGCATATTTTTCTCAACACGTCATTCAAGAAGTTCTCTGATGTGGATTATTCTTTTCGCTTTTTGATGTGAATCCATTTCGCAAGTACAAGAGCATTATCAAAAAGATGGAAATGACTTATTTCACATTCATCATGTATAAAATATTTATATATTTAAAAAGCAGTAATTTTTATTTAGTAGGTAATTAGAAAGTACATTTTATTGTATAATGGATAAAAAGAAAAAAATATTGGTGATAGACGATGACGATGATATTCGCCAAACGTTGTCAGAGCTCTTTATACTGCTTAACTATAAATGTGTAACCGCAGATAGTGGCACGGTAGGGATTAAGACCGCTAAAAAAGAAAAACCTGATCTTATCATTTGTGACATTATGATGCCTAACATGGATGGGTTTGGCGTGCTTAATGCTTTAAATAAAATACCGGAAACATCCAATATCCCATTCATATTTCTTACCGCAAAAGGAGAGCTTTCGGATTTTAGAAAAGGAATGGAATTGGGGGCGGATGATTACTTATCAAAACCATTTACCGTGGACGAGTTGACAAAAGCAATTGATGTACGATTTTCAAAACATGAAAAATTAAAAAAAATGATTGAGGAAAAATCTGAATCAAATTTTCGTTCAAAAAAAATTCAGAAAGATTCTCATATAATTTTGATGGTTTCAAATCATCCGGAAAGTGTAAAAGTACAAGATATAATTTATATTGAAGCTCTCGAACACTATTGCAATGTCTTTACGACTGATACAAAAAAATTACTTGTTCGTAAATCAATGAAAGATTGGGAGTCTATCCTTCCGAATGATTTGTTCATGAGAATTCACAGATCGTTAATAATTAACTTGAGTTATGTAATAAAGTTTGAGAAATGGTTTAATAACTCTTTCCGGGTTTATATGAAAGGGATTCATCTCCCTTTTGAAGTAAGCAGACGATTTGGATCAAAAATTAGAACGCAAATTAAATTTTAAGGCATTCTTTTCCCTCTCTTTGAATTTCAATTTCTTGTTTTATTGAAAGATAAATTGAAATCCATGCTTTTCTAGATTCAAAATTAAAATTTGTCCCAAGAGTTTTCGTTAAAGACCACAACATTGCCTTACCTGTGCTCAAATAAATAGATTCGTTCAAATTCAAGCAGTTTAAGTCGAAAATAATCACGCTAAGAAGAAATGATAATCTGGCGTTATTTCCTAGATTCGAAATGATTTCGTGACAAATAGAAAAATACCTTTCAGAGCTTTTAGCATCATAATTTAATTGTTGTTTTAATTCTGGTTCAAATTCGAAAAGTTTTTCAAAAAACATCTTAATTAGAACATCTCTTTTTGAGATAATTTTTTCAAATAAATATTGTACAAGACGAGCGCTTTCCATATCAATTTTCATGCTTCTCAAATACCTTTCCAATGATTTACTTAGAATTTAAAAATGTCCCGTGCTAATTAACTTTACCATTTCTCTGACGTAAATTATACGAGACCAAGAATTAAATTGAAACTTGTGGCATTAACGGCAAATATTTGGCATTAACGGAAGTGGTATTTCTTAAATCGCGTTATAAATTTTATTTTAGTTTTCCAAAAAAGAAGTTGAAAATGGATTTATCAAAAGCTTTTGTCATTTCCGGAATAATTACTGCTGGACTCCTTGCACAAGTACCGCTTAATAAAATCGAAAAAATTTCGATTGAACAAGGGTTATCTAACCAAGTTACTACATGCTTTGCGCAAGATAAAGATGACTTTATGTGGATTGGGACTCGAAATGGATTAAACCGCTACGATGGATATTCTTTTATCACTTATAAAAAAGATCCGCAAGATCCGCACTCAATATCAGATAATGGTATCTCTTCAATAATTGAAGATAAGAAGGGAAATCTTTGGATCGGAACAATTGAAGGAGGACTAAATAGGTTTGATAAAAAAAGTAAGCTATTCACCCGCTTTATTATGAAGTCAGATAATCCTAATTCCTTGAACGACAACAAAATCAATACGCTTTTTTATGATGATTCACTAATTTGGATTGGGACTAAAAGCGGTGGATTAAATAAATTAAATATTCTAACAAATAAGTTCAGTTTTTATAAAAAAGATGAATACGCCGGTAAACTATTGGGGATTAATCAGATAAATTCCATTATTAAATTGAATGACACTACCCTAATACTTGCAACAAACCGAGGATTAATTCTATTTAACACATCAAATTATTCGACGAAGATTCTTACAAATAATCCGAAAGATAAAAACAGCTTATTCGATAATATTGTTAGTTCGATTTGTAAGGATAAGAATGGTGCTATTTGGATCGGAACATTCGGTCTTGGATTCCAGAAGTTCGATCCTAGATCGAATACCTTTACTACCTTTTCAATTATTGGACTTAGCAACGAAGAATTTTATGAAAATAGTCTTACGAAAATTGTGTATGATGAGGAAGGATACCTATGGCTTGGAACGGTTGGTGGTGAAGGATTAATTCGATTTGATCCAAAAGAGAAAAAATTTTTATCGGTGAAGGAAATTTCTCGAACAACAAATCTAATTTCTGAAAGTGATGGGAGAGCCAGAATAATGGATTTGTTAATCGATAAATGTGAGAATTTATGGATTGCCACATGGAACCACGGAATATTTAAACTCGATCTAAAGAAAAAAAAATTTTTACTTTACTCTATAGCCGATCAATATTCGAATGGGAAAAATACTGTATGGGGTGTAACTGGCGATCCAAATTCTTTATCAAAAATTTGGATTTGCAGCAATAATGGTTTGAAAAATTATGATCTTTTCTCTAATACTGTTCGTACTTATTCGAAAAAAGATGGACTCAGCTCTGATAATATAAGTGATGTAGTTTATGATGACTTTAACGGTTTATGGATATCATCATGGGGTGGAGGATTAAATCATTTAAATCTTAAGACAGGTTCCGTAACCATTTATAAGCACGATTTACATAATCCTAATTCAATACCAACTGATCTTGTTGCACCGATTCTGAAAGCGCACGATGGAAAAATTTGGATGGGAACCAGTGATTTGGGAGTTATTTGTTTTGATCCAAAAAGTAAAAAATTTTTAGTTTACAAAAACGTTCCTGGTAATTCTGAATCCTTATCCGAGAATTATGTCGCACATATATTTGAAGATAGTAATGGGAAAATCTGGACTTGCTTATGGCAAGGTGGTCTTAATGTTCTGGATCCGCTTACTGGAAAAGTAAAACGTTACATGTATAATCCGGATGATCCAACTTCCGTTAGTTCCAATACTGTTTTAAATATTATTGAAGCTGGTAAAGGGAAATACTGGGTTGGAACCGAAGAAGGATTAAACTTTTTTGATCAAGCTGCAAATAAATTTACCCTCTATACAGAAAAACATGGATTAGTTGATAAAGTCGTGGTCGGGATGGAGTTTGATGACGAAGGATTTCTATGGTTATCTACTAGCGGAGGCATATCCCGATTTAATACTCAATCAAAAACATTTAAAAATTTTACAGAGGATGATGGTTTACAAGGACGCCAGTTTACAAACCAGATATATAAAAGCAAAAATGGGTCTCTGGTATTTCCCGGAATTAATGGATTCAACGTTTTATATCCTGAGAGAATTAAATATTCACCGAACGAAAGTAAGGTTAGATTTACTGCGTTTCGAAAATTCAATTTAGATTTTAACCTTGAGCAGGAAATATCAAAGAAGAATGAAATTATTTTAGATTATAGTGACAATTCTCTTTCTTTTGATTTTGCCTTGCTAGATTTTACAAATCCTCGTAGATACAAATACGCATACAAGATGGAAGGTTTCGATAAAGATTGGATCTACCTTCGTAATGGTCGCACAGCAAACTATACTTATTTACCTCCCGGGGAGTACAAACTATTAGCGAAAGCCTCAAATTTTGATGGAATCTGGTCTGTTCCAGAAGAGATAACGATTATTATTACTCCCCCGTTTTACAAAACATGGTGGTTTATTCTAATAAGTACATTTTTTACAATAAGTCTTGGGATTGTTCTCTATACCAACCGAATTAATAAATTAAAAAACCGTCAGTCGGAACTACTACGTCTTATCTCTGAAAAAGAAAAAGTAGAAAAAGAATTGCGGCAAAATCAAGAACTATTTCAAATTATAGATCATGGTGTAGGAGATTTAATTGCGATTTTGGATTTGGAAGGAAATCGCCTCTACTCAAGTAATTCTTACAGCAGCCTATTTGGGGACTCTTCTAAACTTGCCGGAACAAATTCATTTTTAGACATTCACCCTGATGATAGAGATAAAATAACAAAAATATTTTTTGATACAGTACGAACTGGAATTGGACAGAGAACTGAATTTAGATTTTTACTCCCCACCGGAGTTGTTCGTTATGTAGAATCAGAGGGGAACTTAATTCGTGATGATGAGGGTCATCCATCCAAAGTAGTTGTTGTATCTCGCGACATTTCTGAAAGAAAATTTGCAGAAGATAAAATAATCGAACTTAACAAAGATCTTGAAAGAAGAATAAAGCATAGAACAGCCGAGTTAGTTTTAATAAATGAAAATCTTCAAAATGAAATTTTGGAACGAGAAAGAAGCGAAGCTGAAGAAAAACGAAGAACAGAGTTGATCATCAATCATCGAAATGTTTTGATGGAACTGGCACAATTAGATAAATCTGATTTTAATTCGGCAATTAAAAATATTTTAACATTCACTTCTAAAACTCTGAATATTGCAAGAACGGGATTTTGGTCATTAGGAAAAAATGGATTTCTGAATTGTAAAAAACTTTTCATCCAGAGTCTTTCTGAAGTAGATGCTTTAAGTGAAGGGACGGAATTACCGGCATCATTCCCCGGTCTGGCAGATGACTCTGAATCTTATAAAAAACTCTTGATGCTGAACAAACCACTTGTTTCACTTAATCCACAAAGAGATTCAAGATTGGACAAGTTTACTTCTTACTTAAAGCTTAACAAAATTGTCTCAATGGCAGTAGTCCCTGTATGGTTTCAAGGAGTTATCGTTGGAATAATATGCGTCGAACAGATCGGTCTTCCCAGAAAATTTACTTATGAGGAAGAAGATTTTTTAACTTCAATAGCTACAATGAGCTCATTAGCGTTTGAAGCATCAAATAGAAAACAAGCTGAATTATCATTAAAAAATTCTGAAGAACAATATAGACTGTTAGTTGAAAATGCAAATGAATCTATTCTAGTAGCCCAGGACGGAATGCTTAAGTATGTTAATCCAAAGGCTTTCGAAGTCATTGATTTTACGGCAGAGGAACTCTCCTCAAAACCGTTTATTGAATTTATTCATCCCGAAGACCGCGAAAAAGTAATGGAGAATTATTTAAAGAGATTGAATGGCGAGGAAACCGAAAACACTTATTCTTTCAGGATAATAAGAAAAGATAAAAGGGTCCGAATTGTTGAGATCAATGCAGTTTTAATTAATTGGAAAGGCAAAAAAGCGACTTTAAATTTCCTTGAAGATATTACCGATAGAAAATTGGTAGAAGAAGAAATGAAAAAAGCTTTGGAAAAAGAAAAGGAGCTTAGTGAACTAAGATCACGATTTGTTTCAATGGCTTCACACGAGTTCAGAACTCCCCTCACAACCATTTTAACCTCCGCCGAAATCATAGAGAAGTTCGATCAAAAATTAAATGGCGTTCAAAAGAAATCATACTTAAATAGGATTCAAGACAACGTAAAACATATGACAAAGTTATTAAACGATGTTTTAATTATTGGGAAATCGAATTCAGGAAAACTTATAATTAAAAAAGAGATGATCGATTTGAACTTAATGTGTAACGAATTAATCGAACAATTTGAAATGGCAATTCAAAACAGCGGATCAAGACATCAACTCGAATTTGAAAATGACATCAAGCGAAATGACGTACTCCTTGATAATAAATTGGTTAGACAAATATTAGAAAATCTCTTGTCCAATGCAGTAAAATATTCACCGGAGAAAAGTAAAATTATTTTTCATGTAAAGAGTGATGATAAGGAAACTATTTTTATTGTTAAAGACCAGGGTATAGGAATTTCGGAAGAAGATCTAGCTCAAATTTATGAGCCGTTCCATAGAGGTAAAAACGTCGGGAATATTTCAGGAACCGGACTTGGACTTGCAATAACCCAAACAGCAGTGGAACTTCATGGCGGCAAAATAGAGATTAAATCCAAGTTAAATGAAGGCACAGAATTTAAAATTATTATCCCGGTAGAAATGTGAACAAAAAAATATTAGTTATCGAAGACGATGAATCCGTGCAGAATGTAATTAAAGAACTTTTAGAACTTCTCGATTTCTGCGTGATAACTGCCGCTAACGGCGAAACAGGAATTGAAAAGGCTTTAACTGCCAAACCGGATGCAATTCTTTGCGATGTTATGATGCCAACTATTGACGGGTTTGAAGTTCTACAAAAAATTAAAGCTGAAAACTCTACTAAAAATATTCCCTTTATTTTTTTAACTGCAAAGGCTGAAACGCAGCTGATTGAAAAAGGTCTTAATGCAGGAGCAATTTTCTACATTGCGAAACCATTTACCATAGAAGAATTATCAAGTGCATTAGAAACTGCGTTTAGGTAAAATCAATGTTTCATTAGCATAAAAAAAGGATGGAAAGATTTCCATCCTTTTTAACATAGTTTGTAAGTTTCGTTTACAACTTCTCAAATTTCCCCTGGAAAAAACGAAGATATTTCGGTTCATACACCATTTTTAAACCTTTAATCTTTTTTCTGTCATCATAAACTTGCGCGATTGATTCAACGGTCACATCAATGTGCGCTTGTGTATAAACACGGCGCGGGAAAGTTAAGCGGACTAATTCCAACTTCGGATAATTATGATCTCCGGTTTTTGCGTTTCTTCCTGCAGAAACAATTCCTCTTTCCATTCCACGCACACCTGAATCAACATAAATTTCAGCAGTAAGGGTTTGTGCTGGAAATTGTGTTTGTAATAAGTGGGGTAAGAATTTTTTCGCATCAAGAAATACTGCGTGACCACCAATTGGTTCTACAATCGGTATTCCATACCCTTTTAACTTCTCTCCGCAATATTCAACTTGCCCGATACGCGCTTTGATTGTATCATAATCAACCATCTCTTCAAGTCCTCGCGACATCGCTTCCATATCTCTCCCTGCTAAACCACCATAAGTATGTAATCCTTCATATACGACGCAAAGATTCTTTGCTTCAGCAAAAACTTTTTTGTTTCTTGTCGCAAGGATTCCGCCAATGTTGACCATTAAATCTTTTTTAGCACTTACCCAAATTCCTTCAAACGGAACTAGCATTTCTTTTAGAATCTGAGCGACGGTTTTATCGGCATACCCTTTTTCTCTTTCTTTTATAAAGTACGCATTCTCAACCGCACGTGTGGCATCGAACCACATTTTGATTCCAGCTTTTTTACAGTATTGTGTTAATTCCGAAATGTTTTGCATGGAGATGGGTTGACCTCCAGCCATATTAACGGGACCAGCAACACAGATGTAAGGAATTTTTTTAGCTCCGACTTCTTTAACCAGTTTATCAAGTTTCTTGAGATCAATATTTCCTTTAAATGGGTGTGAGCTTTGCGGATCATGCGCTTCGTCAATAATTACATCTACAAAAGTTGCCCCTGCTAACTCTTGATGCAAACGGGTTGTTGTGAAATACATATTCCCCGGAATATAATCACCAGGTTTAATTAATATTTTTGAGACTAAATGTTCCGCAGCTCTACCTTGGTGAGTCGGAACAAAATACGGCATCCCGTAATATTTTTTAACATTATCCCAAAGGGTGTAAAAGTTTTTGCTTCCAGCGTATGCCTCATCACCAATCATCATTCCGGCCCATTGGTAATCACTCATTGCGTTTGTTCCGCTATCGGTAAGTAAATCGATATATACATCTTCCGACCGAAGCAAAAATGTGTTGTAGCCGGCATCTTTAATAGCATTTTCGCGAAGTGCACGGGTGGTCATTTTGATTGGTTCAACAACTTTTATTTTGAAGGGTTCTGCCCAAGAACGTTTTAATATTTTCTTTGCCATTGTAATCTCCGTTAAAATTATTTTAAATATTTACAAAATCTTTTAGACTTACTGGAATTAATAATTCTGTATTACTCAATTCCTAATTCATAATTACTTAGGGTTCGTCTCGCGGGATAAGTTCAAATATTTTTTGGCGGTTGAGAAAGGTGTTCTCTGAACTGATTTTTAATAGGGAAAATATTTTGTTGATGGTTTTCATAGAATTTACTTTGTACCACTCAAAATTAAACGACTGGGGCGAAATATAAAAGGACTTTTAGTTCTTATTATTTTCGAATGTTGCTGACTGGAAAGATAAAGGAATTGAATAATTGAGTTAAGTTCGATTTGATTTTTTTGTTTGTCAAAATATCTTCTTAAGTTTTCGGTAAAGATTTTAATAAAATGAAAAAACAATTAAAATATTTGTCTTTCATTTGGTTCATTCTTGAACCCGCCCTTGTTCAACATACCCTGCTTGATAAAAATCCAAAATATTTATCTAATCCATTCCGTAGAAACGAGATCAAAGGGAAAGAACTATGAACTCGAAAGAAAAAATTCATGAAAAATTCTTTGCCGATATTTGGAAACATCAAAGTTTCGAGAGAGAAATTAAAACCTTAGAAGGAGAAGATATAAAGGTTCTTGCAGTCGGTGAGGAGAATAAGGAACATGCCGGTCCTGATTTTTGTAACGCAAGAATTAAGATCGGAAATATTACGTATGTTGGGGATGTTGAGATTGATACCCTACAAAACGACTGGAAAAATCACGGTCATCTTTTAAATAAAAGGTTTAACAAAGTTATCCTTCATGCAATTTTTTCGAACGACTCAAACCATACTCACGTTTTTACGCAAAATGGGAGAAAAATTCCTACGTTAGTTTTCGGGAATTGTCTTTCTCAATCCCTTTCATCAACAATCAGAACCGCCATCCAACATGACCGTGAAGGAAGGACAAATAAAATTCCTTGCAATGAAATTAGTGATCAACTTGACGATAAAGCGAAATTAGAATTCTTGGAATCATTAGGAACTGACCGCTTTAAGAAAAAGTGCGAAAAAATAATTCTCCGATTTAAGGAATTGACTTTTCTAAAAGAAAATAAGGTTACCGAACCGGTGATCCATTATTCGCTTCCAAAAGAATATCAGGATAAAAAACTTTCTTTTGCAGAATTAAACGACCGATTGATTTGGGAACAGATTTTTTATGAGATGATTTTTGAAGCACTTGGTTACACAAAGAACAAAAACATCATGCTTCACTTGGCTCAATCAGTTGATCTTCCCTTTCTTAGAAAATTTGTCGACCGAGATGATTTCCGTACAGTGGCAGAGGCAGCATTCTTTTCAGTTGGAGGATTGATCCCCGATGTACTCAACCTTAAAGAAGAAAACACTTCGGATTACACTAGAAAACTTTTCGATTGTTGGCAACAAATTAAAAGCTCTTACGATGGAAAAATTTTCAACGAAACCGATTGGCATTTCTTTCAACTTCGTCCGCAAAATTTTCCAACGGTACGCATTGCAGGCGGAGCCGTACTGGTTGAACGGCTGCTCAAGCAGTCGCTGATCTCACAAATAATTAAAAAGATAAACGAAATTCATAAACCTCAAATTTTAATTCAGGTTTTACGTAATATGTTAGTTGTTAAAGCTGATGGATACTGGCAGGATCATTATGTATTCGACAAATCCTCCAATGAAGAGTTGAATTATTTTGTTGGCAGCACTCGTGTGGAAGAAATTCTTGTTAATGTGGTCTTCCCGTTTGTTTCCGTCTATTTTGAGCTCTTCAATAAAAAATATTTATCACAAAAAACGTTAAACGCTTTTTCACAACTTTTCTTAGCGGCCGACAATAATCTGGTAAAAGAAATTTCAGAAAGTTTAAATTTGAATAATCATTGGAAACGAGCAGTGTTGAATCAAGGAATGCTTGAACTTTTCAGGAATTATTGCTCCAAGGCTAAGTGCAAAGAATGTAGAATCGGAATGAAGGTGTTTAATACTGCAGAAGCGGGACTTAACTAAATCAAACAATATTTTTTAAGCAGATCGTTCGCTTCATCATTTTCTAATTTAGCGGCACTTATCCAATCCGCATGTGCTCCATCTTCATCCTCCAATTTATATTTATCGAGCCCGCGAAAAACATATACCTTTGCATCATAAACATTTAATTCAATAGCAAGATCAAAATCTTTAAGTGCTCCTTCATAATCTTTTAGCGCATATTTTATCAAGGCACGCTGGTAGTGATTTCCCTCATGATTAGGATTCATTGATTCGGCCACCACCAAATCTTTATGTGCTTCCTCTTGATCATTAATATAAATTCTCGCTAATCCTCGGCAGAAATGGGCATCCGCATTATGTTTGGTAAGTTGAATTGATCTTGTAAAATTCTCTATTGCCCCTTGAAAATCATTCCGCCCAAGTAAGGCTATACCGGTTTCATAAAAAAAATCGGATTTAATTTGACTTTTCATTTTGACACCCATTATTTTGTTTTATAATGCGTTCAAATCATATAATGGACTATTCCGCTATTCGAGAAGTAATAGCCTCACGCGAAGTTGGAAGAGTAAAATAAAATGAACTTCCCTTTCCCTCAACACTTTCGGCCCATATTTTTCCATTGTGCAGATCTATAAATTCCTTACATAAAAGTAATCCCAAGCCTGTGCTTAGTTCTCCCTCAGTACCGATTGAGCCAATCTTTTCTCCCAATTTGAACAGCTTCTCCAATTCTTTTTGACTCATCCCAATTCCGTTATCACGAACTGCAACCTGTATCTTTCCATCCTCAAGGTTTCTTGCACTGACCGACACAATTCCATTACGATTTGTAAACTTTACAGAATTGGAGAGTAAATTTAATAAAACAGATTTTATCATTTTTTCATCAGCGAAAATTTGAACATCATCCTTTACCAAATTGGCAATTGAAATTTCCTTTGCAGCGCTTCGCAAACTAAGCGATTCAATCATATCTTCAACTAAAGATTTGAGTGAAAGTTCCTCCGGATGACTCGTTAACGAACCATTCTGAATTTGTGTCCATTCAAATAAGTTTTTCAATAGATTTGAAAGATTCAGCGCTTTCTGATGCATGTTTGAGGTAATAGTTGAAAGTTCTTCCGGAGTGAACTCATTTATCTGTTCAGCTATCAATCCAGTGAGACTTAAAAAACCTTGGAATGGACTTCTCAAATCATGCGAGATAATGGAAAAAAATTTATCTTTTTCAGCATTAAGTTTTAAAAGCTTTTCATTCTGCAGCTTAATTTCTGCCTCTGCTTTGTTTCTGGCTGTTATATCATAAACAATAGAATGCAGATAATCTTTACCTCCTAAGTTGATACTGTTACTAAATACTTCAACATCTCTTACATCTCCATCAGCTTTTGTATGTTGAAATTGAAAGACAACATGTTCCTGTTTCTTTGCTTTATCCATTGCTTCAGAAACACTTTCAATTGGTAATGTATTGATCTGACGGATATTCATTTTTTTTAGTTGTTCTCGTGACCACCCATAGAATTTTTCTGCCGCATAATTGGCATCAAAAATATTTCCGGTTTCCGGATCGATAATAAGTTTCACCGCCGCATGATTCTCAAACAATTTCTTGTAATCTTGCTCGCTTTGTCGTAAAGCTTCTTCAGCGAATTTTTGGACAGTAACATCACTTGTTACGTGAATAGCTCCTATTAAGTTATTTTTTCCATCTAGAATTGGATCAACTACTACCTCAAGCCATTTTTCATCAAGTTTCAGAATCATCGATTCTCTTCGCTTTGAGATTTTCATTTTTACTAATGGACATCCTTCAAAGTGACAATCCGTTTTATGAACTACTTCATAGCATTTCTTTCCCAATAAATCAGTTGTTCCAAACCAATCCATTGAAATTTTATTTGCACGTTGAATTTTACCGTCCGGATCAAGTAAAAAAACCGAATTGTTAATCCCATCAAATGTAGATTGCCACTTTTCCGCTGCCGTGTTCAGTTCCATCATCGATTTAGTATTCACATTATCTGCTTTTTGAAGTTGTAGGATACTACTTTTTAGATTCAAAAAAATAAATCCGACAAAAACAGCTGCGACTCCCCCAGTAATGAGATGACTTAAGCTGAAATAATTAATTTCAGGATGGAAAAGCAAATCAACGATTGCAACAAGATTGGCAATTCCCACCATAGAAACGAAGATTACTAAATTCCACTTGGTTCCATCTAGCTTTCTAAAACTTAGTTTTGGATTAAACCGATTGTTCTTAACCATAGCTGAGCCCTGCAATTGCTAGTAGATTTTGTAGTTTAAAAATATTGAAGTGAAGAGAAGAAGAGAAGACTTTTCTAAGTTTTTGTTTCGATCGATCAACGGTATCTATTAAAATTAGAGCCAAATTACTATACCCAAAGTAATTATTGTAAAGTTAACTTTGAATTGTTCCTTTTAATTAAACAACACAAACACTTTTTTATTTATTAGTTACTAAATCTAAAAACCTTTCTACTACATAAAAAGATCAAGCATCAATTATTCATAGACATTTTTTTAATTTCATCACGCAGTACTGCAGCTCGCTCATAATCCTCATTGTCAAGCGCTGTCCTTAATTTCTCCTGCAACGAAGCAATCTTAGCTTCTTTTGTTTTCAAAGATTCAGCTTCATCACTCACAGCCTCTTCCCCTTCAGACATAAATGGATTTTGTTCTGTTGCCGGTATAAATGAAGCGGAATCCATCACACTATCTGCAACATAAATAGGAGCCTGAGCACGAATAGCTAAGGCGATCGCATCACTTGGACGAGCGTCAATTTCTATATTCAAAGACGAGAGATCAATAACTAATTGGGCATAGTAAGTATTCTCACGAAGTTCATTTATCAAAATGCGAAGCAGTGTGCCTCCTAAATTATCAATAACACTTTTCATTAGATCGTGCGAGAGAGGTCGCGGCGGTTTAATCCCTTCGAGTTCAAGAGCTATAGCCTGCGCTTCCGCCTGACCAATAATAATCGGTAATCTTCTACTTCCATAAAGCTCTTTTAATAATAGAGCATAAGCACCAGCTGAAGAAGGATTCGTCGACATTCCCAATATTTCGCATTCAACACTACCCAAACAATATACTCCTAACTTTTAAGTTTTTTTATTTCTTCTGTTAATACCGGAATAATTTCAAAAAGATCCCCCGCAATCCCATAATCAGCAATAGAAAAAATTGGGGCATCTTTGTCTTTATTAATTGCAACAATATATTTTGAAGAAGACATTCCAGCTAAATGTTGAATAGCTCCCGAGATACCGCACGCGATATAGAGAGAAGGTGAAACAGTTTTTCCGGTTTGTCCAACTTGATCTTCGTGAGGTCTCCAGCCTGCATCAACAACAGCACGAGAGGCTCCAACGGCAGCACCAAGTTGTTCAGCTAAACCTTCAATGAGACTAAAATGTTCGGGACCTTTAACGCCTCTTCCGCCCGAAACAATAACGTCAGCTTCGGCAACATCAAGTTTTCCTTCCGAACGAATAATTTGTTTCACTTTATTTGAAAGATCAGGATTTTCTACATCCACCGTAGAAATTTTTTCGTCCGCTTTTGCTTCCAATACCACTGCTTTAAAGACATTAGGACGTAAGCTAAAAACTTTAACTCCACTGTTTAATTTAACTTCTTGCAATGCTTTACCGGCAAAAACTGGCCGGATTGCAATTAGTTGATCCTCTTTCATATCTAATGTAACACAATCACTAACTAACCCGGCGTTTAAACCTACGGCAACTCTTGGCGCAAGATCTTTTCCAAGAGCAGTATTTGAAAGAAGAACTATTTCACATCCTTGTTTTGATGCATATTCTACAGCAATCTTTTTATAAGCAGATGAGGAATAAAGTTGTAGATCGGCGTGGGTAAAATGAACAAGCCTGCAACTACAGTAAGAAAATATTTCAGATAAATTTGCAACTTCATTGCCGATGAGTAGAGCATCAACTGAAAAACCAAGTGAAGCAGCTAAATTCTGTGCAACCGTAAGCGCTTCAAAGGAGGATTTCTTAATCTTTCCATCCCGCTGTTCAAGAATAACTAAAATTTTCTTTTCCATAACAAACCTTTCGTTAAATTACTTTTGCTTCTTCGTGAAGGAGTTTTACAAGTTCAGCAACTGCAGAACTATCGGTTCCAAGAATTCTTCCGGGATTTTTTGCAGCAGGCGATTTCAATTGAAGATTTTCAACTAATCCCGGATTTGAGATTACCGGTTTTTCTTGAATAACTTTTTTCTTCGCTGCCATAATTCCCTTTAAAGAAGCATAACGGGGTTCGTTTAACCCTTTTTGAGCAGTAATAACACAAGGGAGAGAGGTTTCAACAATTTCTTTTCCTCCTTCAATCTCACGTTCAGCTGTAACAGTGTTCCCTTCTAAATTAAAAGTAACACAAACCGAAATTGAATTATACCCTAATAATTCGGCGGTTAATTGTCCAACTATTCCATTATCATAATCAACAGATTGTTTCCCCATAAAGACTAATTCGCTCCCAAGAATTTTTATTTCATCAGCTAGAGCTTGCGCTACAGCGAAGGAATCAAGTGCGGCATCGGATTTAAGATGAATACCTTCATCAACTCCCATAGCTAAAGACTTGCGGATTGTTTCTTTAACTTGATCTCCGCCAACACTAAGAACAATAACTTCTCCGCCAAACTTTTCTTTCGTTTTTAATGCTTCTTCAACCGCAAACTCATCGTAAGGATTAAGAACAAAAGAAATACCTGTCGGATCGATCGACTTTTGGTCGGCTGCAATTTTGATCCTTGTTGCCGTATCGGGTACATGGCTAACACAAACAGCTATTTTCATTATTACCTCTAAATGATTAAATATATTTGATTAAAAATTAAATATCATATGTTTATAAAACAAATGAATAAAAAGAAACTCCTTCCCGAATACTTCACATCACACGGTTTACGGTATTTGTTTATTCCTCGATTTGTTGAGGATAGTATTTTCATAATTCTCCTCACTTCCTTCTCTCCGCTTCTTTTTTTTTATGGTGCTCAATTAATTCCTTCAAAGTATTTTAAAAATCAATCGCATAAATTTCAGTTTTAATTTTTTGTAACATTATATAACTTTGGTTATGAAAATTTATTATTCACTTCAAACAGATCAAGAAACAATAGCCGAGAATAAAACTACCGTTGAATTACCGGGAAAAGTAGTTCTTTATAACGATGACTGGCATACTTTTGACGAAGTTATTTTTCAGCTGATGAAAGCAGTAAACTGTTCATTAGTTCAAGCAAGAAATTTTGCTTTTGAAGTCCATTTTAAAGGCAAAGCGATTGTTTTCTCCGGAGGACTCACCCAATGTCTAAAAGTATCTTCAATTTTAGAAGAAATCGCTCTTCACACACAAGTTGTTACATAAATTCTCTTCCAGTAGAAAAAAATTTTTAGTTTTTAAAAAAAGATAAAAAAAAGACTTGCTTTTTTATTCTCAGTCATTTAAGTTTGTACCCATGATTCATTATGCTTACCCCCCATAGTGAATCTTCCCACGCCCGGTAGCCCTCCACCGGGCATTTTTTTTGCCTTTTTGATAAAAGTCGTAATTTCAAACGGTTTTGGAAAGGTTTATCTACTTTGATAATCATTTATCGATAATAGTAATGACACAATGAGTTTGTTCTGTTTATTTTTATTGAAATTATTTGGAATGAAAAGGGAAAAACCGTAATTTTGGTACTCAAAAAATGGGCAGGTAGCTCAGTCGGTAGAGCAAAGGACTGAAAATCCTTGTGTCGGCGGTTCAATTCCGTCCCTGCCCACTTTCCTCTAATGCGAAGACAACCGAATCTTCGCATTTTTTTTAAAGAAGTTTGTTTATCTGCTCAAAATTGAATGGTATCGAGAAATCGAATAGATTCCAAATAAACAACTCAACCACTAATTCTTTCATTTCAAGTGTACTTAAAATTAGCATTTATTCCTCTTTGAAATTGAATCTTTATTGTAACATCATTAATTTCGTCTACCGATTAAAACCGGTTTTTGTGCGATAAAGGTCACATAAAGGATACAAAATGGGAGAAATACTAAATAAGAAATCTGAATCAAATGAGAAATTCAAAATAAGAGTAATGCAGCGAAGCGAAATTGACTTAGCAATTGATTGGGCTGCTAGAGAAGGTTGGAATCCAGGTTTATACGACGCGCATTGTTTTTATTCAGCAGATCAAAAGGGATTCCTCATCGGATTATTGGGTGACGAGCCCATCGCCATAATTTCTGTTGTTAAGTACGGAATTACTTTTGCCTTTCTTGGTTTTTACATTGTTAAACCGGAGTGTCGTGGAAAAGGTTACGGAATTAAAATTTGGGATGCCGGTATGAATTCGCTGGTCGGGCGCACGGTTGGGCTTGATGGTGTGGTTGCTCAACAAGATAATTATAAAAAGTCGGGATTTAAATTAGCCTACCGGAATATTCGTTTTGAAGGAATCAGCAAAAAAACATCGCAACTTCCCCCGGATATTATTCCCCTCTCTTTAATTCCATTTGAGGAGCTTTACGAATACGACAAACACTTCTTCCCCGATAACCGGAAAAATTTTTTAAAGTGCTGGGTAAATCAACCGGAAAGTTGGGCATTTGCGATTAAACAAGATGATGAACTTAAAGGCTATGGCGTAATTCGTCTATGTAGAAAAGGTTACAAAATTGGACCACTATTTGCAGATACTGCAGACTTAGCGGAGAAATTGTATTCCTCATTAACCTCGAGTGTTCCGCATGGATCTGCAATTTTTATTGATACACCAGAAGTAAATAGTGATGCAGTAGATCTTGCGAAAAGTAACGGAATGAATCTATCGTTTGAAACAGCAAGGATGTACAGAGGAGAATTTCCGAATTTGCCAATCAATAAAATTTTTAGCGTAACAAGTTTTGAGTTAGGTTAACTCATAGACTGAGAACCATGATAAATGTTTAACAAAAGTTAAGAATGAATTTTCGTGTTATAAGATTGAGTTCATAAAATAATTTAAATAAATTGTATATTACCGGCGAAGATTAGAACAATCATTCATTCCAATAACTTTATTTGAAGGTGTCATCATGGGAAAAGAAAAAAGTGTTAAGAAAGATGTAAAAAAGAAGGCAACCAAGACTTTAAAAGAAAAAAGGAATGAGAAGAAAGAGAAAAAAAATCAATCGAGATAATTATACTTGAATAAATAAGTGTGCATGAAGGAATGTTAATCGTTCTTTCCAACTTTTATTTGGTCATTCCAAATTATTTTTGTTCTAACTTTCCAGAATATAGACAAAAGGTGAAATCATGAACGTTGTAATTTGGGGCAGCCGAGGTTCTATCCCCTCACCCGGCTTAACCACGCTTCGTTACGGAGGAGAATCCACTTGCGTTGAGGTAAGGGGTGATGAAGGAGAGGTAATAATTATTGATGCGGGCTCTGGAATTAGAAAGCTCGGTGAAAAATTATTGAAAGATTCTTCGGTAACAAAAATTAATCTCCTTTTTACCCATTCTCATTGGGATCATCTTAGCGGATTTCCTTTCTTTAGACCTGCTTATTTTTCGAAGTTTTCTTTTGCTTTATGCGGTGGTTCAGACGCACAAAATTCTGTTTTAGAATATTTAACTCATCAAATGGATCCTCCGTATTTCCCGGTCAGCTTCTCTCAGTTGAAAGCAAAGTTTGATTCAGGGTGCAATTGCAATAAGAAAATTTGTAATAATACTTTGTGTTATTCCGGTGCATCAATTCAATGTATGTCTATTCCATTAAATCATCCGAACGGTGGATTTGGATTTAAACTACATGATAAATCGGGAACATTTGTTTTTCTTACGGATAATGAAATCAGATACGCGCATGAAGGTGGGGCAACGCGGGAAGAGTATCTTAATTTTTGTAAAGGTGTTGATCTTTTATTTCACGATGCTCAGTATTCTGAAAGTGAATACAAAAAAACTTGCGGCTGGGGACATTCAACTTTTACCGATGCGGTTGATCTTGCTCTTGATGCCAATGTAAAACGTTTGGGATTATTCCACCACGATCCTGATCGAACGGATGATGAATTGGATAAACAAGTTGAAATGTGTAGACATTATATTCAAGAAAAAAGAAGTAATCTGGAATGTTTTGCGTGTGCGGATGGAATGAGCCTGGTGGTGTAGATCTATGGTAAATGTTGGTGGGTTATAAAATTCTCTAATACAAAATAAAACAAATGCTGTATGGAACAAGAATATTTTCAAGAACAAACTTTCTACCAAATCGATTTCACTAACTTACCTTTGGCAATTGGAGAATATGAAAACTGTACGTTCATAAACTGTGATTTTTCAAATTCTGATTTTACTGATATAAAATTTGTGGATTGCGAATTTGATGATTGCAACTTAAGCATGGTCAACTTGATCGGTACTGTTCTGAGAGAAATTAAATTCATAAAGTGCAAAATGCTGGGACTTCATTTTGAGAACTGTAATAAATTTGGACTTGCAGTTAGTTTTGATAACTGCATTCTGGATCATTCTTCCTTTTATCAAACAAAACTTAAAAAGACATTATTCAGTAATTCAAAACTGCATGAGACCGATTTTACCGAATGCGATTTAACCGGTTCGGAATTTGATAATTGCGATCTCTCAAGGGCAGCATTCGTAAATTCTGTTCTTGAGAAGGTTGACTTCAGAACTTCTTTAAACTATTCAATTGATCCTGAATTAAATCGAATTAAAAAAGCTAAATTTTCATTAGCAGGAATTGTGGGTTTGCTGGATAAGTATGATATTAAGATAGAGTAAAGGGAACTATCCCCCGAAAGAAAATGCGTTTCAAAATTACTACCGAACCAATTAACTAAGTTTTATTCCGGTTATTAAAATCTTTATAATCAATAACTGTTTGTCAATGTCTAAATATTTTTTTTACTTTTATCTGTAATCATAGTTAACTCGGGAAATCAAAGCTATACTCAGTGGAATTTAGCGCCAGGCTTACCGGCGCAGGAATTTTCCCATATTTATTATTTTAATGATACATTGTATGCCGGTTCTGTAAATCACATTTATATAAGTGGCGATAACGGAATTACCTGGAAGCAAACTAGTTTGCTAAAAAATGAAGTTGATTTTATTTCGGCTATTATAAAAATTGATAATAGAATCTTTGCCGGAACCTACAAAGAAGGGGTTTTTCAAAGTCTTGACAACGGTGATTCATGGGTTCCTTTTAACACGGACTTAACAGCTTCCGGCGCAACAGATATTCAACAATTTGCACGGAGAGGAGACAGTTTATACGTTGGAACAATAGGGGCATCGATCTTTACAACCGCGTTAACTGGAAATTCATGGTCGGCGTTTAATACAAACATTCCTATGAACAATGCCGGAGCTGTTCTTTCGCTTTACAATTTTGGGGGAAGATTGATTACCGGTTCGGGTTTAAATGCAAACATTTATTACAACGATTACGGAGAGTCAAACTGGAATGAAGTACATTTTGCCGATTTTAATCCGGTAGGCACTGGAATTCTTGCCCTTGCAGATATTGATTTTACCCTTTACGGAATTGGGTCGCAAGGTTTTTACAAAAGTTTTGATGAAGGATTAACGTGGGAATATTATAATCCTGGTATCGGATTGCTTGAGAATGGAACAGTTGTAATAAATAACCATACTATTTATGCGATGCTGACTAAAGCTACCGGAACTTACTACTACAAATTTTCATTCTTAGACAACAAATGGATTTTAATGGATCATCGACCCGGAGTTATAACTTATAATTTTGTTATCTGTAACAATAAGTTATTTGCTGCAACGTTAAACGGATTGTATTTCAGAAATATTGACGCAAATTCAACAGATGAACATGAACAACTTCCGGATAACTTTATTCTGGAACAGAATTATCCAAATCCTTTTAATCCAACTACAACAATTAGCTATAACTTAAAAGAAGAAAGTTTTGTTACGCTAAAAGTTTATGATATGCTTGGGAAAGAGGTAGCTACATTGGTCAATGAAACAAAACAGCCGGGGAATTATAAAATAACCTTCAATACTCAACAAACGAAATCTAATCAAGCGCTTACCAGCGGTGTATATTTCTATCAATTTGTAGCAGGTAATTTTGCATCAACGAAGCAGATGATACTTTTAAAATAATCATTCTCTACCTACTTAATCGGAACATTCATAAGAATTTTATTTTTTTGAACTATTTCTACTGAAATTTGTCACTAATCAAAACAAATGAATCATTTTGTTTTTGAATCAGTAGCTGAGTAATCCCACACAAAATCAGTTACCTCCCAGCGCGGAGGAAGATTTATTTCCTGGGGACAGTATTTTATTTCTTCCGAAGGTTTAAAAGGGAAAGGAAATCCCGGGGAATGTTTTCCATCGTTATCCGCATCATAAAAACAGTAAAGTGTATATTTGCCCGGTTCAATTCTGGTAAATGCAAACTTCCCTTCTCTGTTCAAATGTTTTGAGTAACTCTGATCTTTATTAGTCTTATGCTGAAGCACCAGAATTGGATTTTTTGTCGAATCCGCATTTTGTACAAGACCTGAAAATCCGGTAAAGTTCAATCCATTAAAAGTTTTGAATTTGAATTGATAAAGCGAGTCTGTTTTATTTCCGGCAGCATCAACTACATTGTTAAAGTTGAAGATAACGGCATAGGTTTCTAAAGATTTTAATTTTTGATTTGCCCTTATAACAAAAGAGGCATCATCTATTTTGCTAAGAGTAAAATCTACTTTATTACCAAGCGTATCAACAAAAAGTAGTTTCGATTTTAATCCCTCAACATCAAACTCGTTATCAAAACGAAAGGTTATTTCAGTATTCAGAAAATCGACCGCATCACTCCGCTCTGTTGGCGAGGTATTTATTAATGTTGGGGCTGTTGTATCAACTCTATCACTTACGGTCAAAGAGACCACATCAAAGGGAGTGATATTCTTTGCTTCATCCCGAATATTCACAGCACGGAGATAACATTGCGCATCAAGGCTTAACGAATCCTTTATCGCTAAAATTAACTCTTTCTCCTTTGCACGTCCCTTAAAAACGTAAGAAACCGGATGTTCTTTGTTAGCTGTTGAATCGAAGATAGAGAAATTTTTAGCATTAATGGAAAGAGAATCAATTTCTTCCGAAAACGAGACGAGTAAATGATATTTATCCGTCATTACAGCACTAAATAACCTCGGACTTACCGTATCAATTTTGGAAAGAGAAAAATTTAATCCTTTAAATAATGTGTCGGATTCGGAAAGTGTAACTTCGGTATAAGGAACGCCAATTAAATCCTGGTCAGGTTGAAAAAGAAAATCGCGGTATTCGTCCTGCACGGCAAACACCCGGTACGTTTGAAAAGCTAAACCGGAGAGTTTGAAATTTCCTTTTTCACCGACTTGAGAAACATAATCGGCTTTTTGTTTAACGGGATTGATAGTATCACCATCTACTATATAAGCAAAGATCATTAGTCCGGAAGGTTTTTCTGAATAGACATTCCCTTCTATAATTCCATTGTCGATCTTTGACCCGGTTGAAAAAGAAAAAGTAAAAGCTTCCGCCATCCGGTTTTTATTATTGTAGTCAACTAAGTCTGTTCCGATGGTTACGTTGTATGTTATATCTTTCTTTAGAACGGTGGGAAAATAAACACGCACCGATTGACCGCTCCAATTCAACTCAAGATCGCCCTCAATTTGCGGTGAAATGAAAATTGCATCTTTCAAACTTCTTTTGTCAACATATTCTGAAAAATCGAGTTCAAAATAATCGTCAGTAAAATTAGTTGTTCCGTTCACGGGATAGACATCAACTATTTTGGGAGGAACCGTATCAAGCGGTCCGCCGCCCGGAGGAAGTTGATTTGCACAGCTCATTAAATAAAATGATGACAGAATGCTGGCGAAATATTTTATTTTTTTGATTGCCGGTTTAACCATCTATAATACTCTTGAGCAAGTTTTTTATGCTCCGAAAAATTTTTAGAAAAAAGATGTGCACCTTTTGTATCTGCAACGAAAAATAAATAATTATGTCTTTCGGGGTAAAGCGTTGCTAGTATTGCATCTTTTCCGGGATTACTGATTGGTCCTGGAGGCAATCCAAAATATTTATAGGTATTGTACTTTGAATCGATATTCAAATCTTTTCCGGCAAGTCGCTTCCATCCATTTGTCTGTAAATATTGCAATGTGGGATCAGCTTGCAGCTTCATTCCTCCGTGAAGACGATTTAAATAGACTCCAGCAATACGGCTCATCTCTTCCTTTTTATTCGTTTCTCCATCAACAATTGAAGCAAGTGTTACAATCTCATGTTCGGTGAGTCCGATTTTCTTTGCCTGGATTTTTAGCGAATCAACAAAAAACTTTTGGAAGGCAAGATACATTTCGTTAACAATTTCTTCCGGAGAACTCCGTTCATAAAAATCATATTCTCCCGGGAGAAGATAACCTTCAAGCGAAGAACGGTTGAAGTGGAGTCGTGAAAGATATTTTTCGTTATTGATAAACGCATGGAGTGAATCGGTATCGACAATACTTTCAGATTGAAGCCGAGTACAAATCCCCTTAACAGAGATCCCGTCATAAAATGAAATCGCTTTTAACTTATCACCTTTGCCAGAAATAAAAAGATCAAGCAAAGAGAGATAACTCAACCCATTCGGAACATGATAGCGGGCGGCTTTAATTCTTTTTGTTGCACCATAAATGTAGGCGGCTAATTTAAAATTTCCTTTACTTGAAACAATCCCTTCTGCATAAAGATTTTGTGCTAGCGCTTCCAACGATTCCCCTTTGCTCACCTTCACTACTTTGGGAGACAAGCCGGAATAATAATTTGGACTAAAAAAAATATATGAGAGAACCGACAGAACTATAATAAAAAAAGAAAGAATTATTAGTAACTCTTTTTTAGAGAGAAGCGATTTAAATGAAATTTTCCCTTCTCCCGAAAACAAGTTGTAAAGATTTCCTTTGTTGGCTTCTTCTCGTTGAATTGCACGCGACTCATCAAGAATGCGCTCATAAATCCGCATTACGGCTTCTTTACGTAAAGGCTCTTCCGCATAGGAGCCGATCTTTTCATTGATGAATTTTTCGCGATCGGGGTTGTACGTCGGCAATCCCATCGATCGTTTAATTCTTCCGATCAAAATAGAATGTTTTGTCCGTTTGGAAAGGAGGGCAACCAATTCTCTATCGATTGTATCTACACCTAACCGAAGTTTGTTTAATAACTCTTCCTTCTCTTCATTTGAAAGAGATTGCAGTTCATTTTCTACTTTTTTGTATACATTTTCCATTGAACAAAGATAAGAAATTTCTTTTTCTATCGAGAGTCCGGTAAGGGCGGATTAATAAAATATTTTGAAGAAAAATTAGGAAAGGCGTCAGTTTCAAGCGAAAAACTTTCCCCCGCGTTGATAAGTGATGAAGCACGGAAAGCGATCATCGCACCATTATCTCCGCAATATTCCAATCCTGGAATAACAACTTTCTTTTTATATTTTTCACCCAACCTAAGAAAAGAATCGCGCAATTCTTTATTCGCCGCAACTCCCCCGACTAAAGACATCGAATTAATTTCAAATTCTTTTAAAGCTAGTTCACATTTTTTAAGTAACGCAGTAACCACTGCATTCTGGAACGAAGCGGCAATATCATTAATATTTTCCTCCGGAATAACAATTCCGTTTGGTCCGCCAAAGGTGGACTGAATGTAACGAAGCACGGAGGTTTTTAAGCCGCTAAATGAAAAATCGTACTTCCCTTTTAGATCGGCAATTGGAAAAGAATTTTTTTTCTTATCCCCTTTTTCTGCAGCAGCTTGAATTTTGGGTCCGCCGGGATAACCGAGTCCAATCATCTTTGCAACTTTATCAAACGCTTCACCGGCAGCGTCATCAATAGTAGAACCGAGTTTAACTATTTCTGTAAAACTTTTTGCAATTAAAAGAAGAGTGTGTCCGCCGGAAACTGCCAACACAAGGAGCGGAAATTGCGGTTTATCTTCGGAAAGAAATCCTGAGAAAATATGACCTTCAATATGATTGACAGGAACGAATTTTTTGTTTTTTGCGAATGCTAATCCCCGTGCAAAAGTATAACCAACCAAAAGCGCTCCGATTAATCCCGGTCCCGCGGTTGCACCGATTGCATCAATATCATTTAGTGTGCACTCCGATTTGATGAGTGCATTTTTAACTAACGAAGAAATAATTTGGATGTGAGCTCGGCTTGATAATTCTGGAACAACTCCGCCAAAATTCATGTGAAAATCTTGCGAAGAAATTAGATTGGCTAAAACAATATCATCCTTTACCACTGCGACTGAGGTTTCATCGCATGAACTTTCGATTCCTAAAACGGTCATAGATTAATGTCGCGAAAAAAGATTTTTTACAATTTGCCCGGCCACGTTCGGATTCTCTTTCAACCTTCTTATCGAGTACAAATACCAATCTTTTCCGAACGGAACATAAATGCGAACTTTGTATCCCGACTCCGCAAGATAATCTCTCAAATCTTCTCTCACACCAAGCAGCATCTGGAATTCAAACGCATCATTAGGAATTTTTAAAGACTTGATTAGTTCAGTTGCAGCATCAATAAGATAAGGATCGTGCGTTGCGATACCAACATAATGTTTATTCTCAAGCATCCATTGAAGAACGCTAACATAATTTTTTCTGATCTCGCTTTTATCCTTGAAGGCAATTGTGGCGGGTTCAATATAAATTCCCTTACAAAGCCGGATATTCGGTTTCAGCGCACTTATCGAAACTAGATCACTCATAGTCCTTCTCATGTAGGCCTGAACTACCGTTCCACAATTATCGTGAGTCTCTCGTAATTTTTTGTAGAGACGAAATGTAGCGTCAGTACATGTAGAATCTTCCATATCAAGACGGACAAAACTGTGCATCGCTTTAGCTTTTTCTACTAAAGTTAAAACTTGCTCATAACAAAATTGTTCATCGAGTTGTAAACCCATCTGTGTGGGTTTAATGGAAAGATTTGCTTTTAACTGAAGTTTTCGGATCGCGTCCAAAACATCAGAACAGGCTTGCCTAGAAGCTATAGCTTCATCTTTTGTTGTAATCGCTTCGCCAAGCACATCAATGGTTGCGTGGATACCTTTCTTATTCAATTCTGTTACAACTTTCACTGCATCTTGAATTGAACTTCCCGCAATGTAGCGGTTTGAAAATTTTTTAACAATCGATTTTGGCAAGGTCTGAACAAAAGAGACGATAAGCTCATTGATTAATGACACAAGAACTCCGAAAAAGTGTTACTTAAAATTACCTTTATAATTTTTTTTAACAAAAAAAATCGAGCAAAACAGTTAACTTTTATAAACCACCCCTTTTTCATAAGTACCAAACACCTTGATGGAAAGCGAGATTTCAGAAAGGTTCTTTAAAGCATTTTTGATTTTTTCATCACGTAAATCTCCCAAAAAATCAGCGTAAAAACGATACTCAAATGGTTTGTGAGGAATAGGACGCGACTCAATTTTTAGCAAATTAATGTCTCGCAACGCAAAAACGCTTAGACTTTTGAACAACGCTCCCGGAATATTTTTTAGTTCAAAGCAAACCGACGTTTTTGGTGTTTTGAAATCGTGCAACACAGGTTTATTTGCGATAATTAAAAAGCGAGTATAATTTTCAGAATTGTTCTGGATATGCTTCTTCAAAATTTTTAACTGATAAACTTCAGCGGCTTCTTTACTTGCAACAATTGCAATCGGATCGCCATTGTGTTTAAGTAAAGTAAGTGCAGAACCGGCTGTATCGTAAGAAGGAAGAATTTCCGCATTTTTGAGCGTTGAAAGAAACTCCGAACATTGCCCCAATGCTTGCGGATGAGAATAGACTTTTGTAATCTCAGAAAATTCCAGATGTCTTTTTGCAAGAAGATGATGGTTAATTTGAAGCTGTAATTCGCCAACAACACTTAAACTTGATTTCAAGAGCAAATCGTATGTATCGAACACACTTCCGTAAAGAGAGTTCTCAATCGGAATAACTCCAAACTGAACATGTTTTTTTTCCACTTTTTCAAACACATCTGCAAAAGCGTAAGAAGGGATCGTTTGTATTTTATCGCCAAAAAACTTTTTTGCAGCCACTTCGCTAAAGGCGCCATGTTCACCCTGGAAAGCAATTTTCATTTTTTAATTTCCTTGAATTAATAATAGTTGGAGAAGAAGGTTAGCTTTTTGCTCTAACTCAGCAACTGTTCCGTTATTGTAAAAAGTAAAATCGGATTTTCCTTTTTTAAGTTCATCCGGTATTTGATATTTCATGCGCTGTTTAACTTCCTCGTTTGGGATTTTTTCTCTTTGCATCGTTCTTTCAATTCTGGTTTTTTCGTCAGCTGAAATCAAAACAATGTAATCAAAAAGACTTTCCATTTTCGCTTCAAAAATAAGTGCAGCTTCAATAAAAACAATCTTTTCGTTTTGATGAATCTTCATCAAACTATTGATTTCTTTAATTACAACCGGATGGACTATTTCGTTAAGTCTTTTTACTCTATTTTCATCTGAAAAAGCTTTCTTAAAAAGTGCAATTCTGTCAAACAATCCACCGGGATAAATTTCTTTACCAAATTCCCGAATCACTTTTTGTTTTAACTCTTCATTTGTGATGTACAGTTCTTTAGCTAGAAGATCGGCTTTAATTACGGTGTAATTTTTCGCTTCTATAAAACCGGAAAACGTAGATTTTCCAGAACCAATTCCTCCTGTAATCGCAACTTTTAGTAACTTTTCCATAAGGAAAAATAATAAAAAACCCCGAGAGATTTCGGGGTTTTTTATTATTTCAGACTATTCTTTCGCATGCTGAATCAGCATCCGCCCACTACACGTTTTGGTTTATTTTGGGATGGACTTGAAGCCGCAAGTTTTAGTTTATTTTCTTGGATCATTATCGGGAGTATTCTTGCCGCTTCTGTTCTGAAGCGGTAAGTGTCAATTTCATGTTGATTTGTTGCTGCTCCAGACGGAGAAAAATTAAGAACTTCTTTTCTAAATTTCTCAAATCCACCTTTGAGAAAATAAATTTCAGAATACCCTAATTCACTTGCCAGTACCGCTCCCTTTTTTGCAATGATTTCATTCTCGGCAATAATAACATTTCTCTTATGTTTCACTGTCATCAGATTGTGAGCGCCTTTATCAAAAAGATTTTCAATGTCCATTCGTGTTGAATTTGGCAAACTTAATTCATCAAAAACTTTTTGCGGTCGCAAATCGATTATTTGTAAGTTTTTATCTTTATCAATAATGTTAAAAGCGAGTTCATCGCAATCGATTTTTTTAACCGGAAAGTTATTCACAAAATTCGCGTCGTTTATCTCAGATAGAAGTTCTTGTCTTTTTTCAGGTAACGCAAATGCCGAGAGCGCTAAAATTAGTGCAAGTCCGGTTAGTCCCAGGTAGAGTGGTTTTGAATTGAACTCTGGATTCGCTTTCCCGTTCACTTTATTTTCGACCCATGTTGTTGCCCAAAAAGCACCGACGGCAACTACGGTAAGTAGAAAAGCAAAAAGTGATTGAGACATTCCGAGTGAGTCGAAAACTCTTACATTTCCCCAAGGTGTGGCTTTGTAGAGATTTTCAAAAAGAGGGTATCCTTCCGCAAAAATTAGAACGCCGATAAAAGAACCGGCGATAAAAATCATTGCGTCGATTTTACCAATAGCTGCAGCACAAACACTTGTGCCGGGACAAAATCCTCCAACTACAAATCCAATGCCCATGATCAATCCACCAATAACTGCCGACCAGAGAAATGTAGGATTAATATAAACAAGACTGATATCCAGTAATCCCCAATGATCAAATGCAATAACGCCGATCATTGCTACTAATCCCGCTGTAAAAAAAACTCGCAGCACAGTAAAATCATATCCATAAAATAAACCCACAAGTTTCTTTGAAGTTGAGAATCCAGCTTGCTCAAGAATAAAACCAAAAGCGATTCCAACAAAAAGAGCAACAATAAAATTTAATTCGTTTCCAATAACGTCAGGCACCAAAGGTCCCATGTAAAACTCCTTTCTTACTTAAATCCAAAGTTTTCTAAAAAAATACGCGAAGGCATAGGCTCCGCCGAAAATTGCCATCATCGTAATGAGTCCACCAGTAGAAAGCACAGCCATACCGCTTAAAGCTGCGCCGCTTGTGCAACCTCTGCCAAGTTGAGCGCCAAATCCAAATAAAACGCCGCCGGTTAACGCTCCGGCAATTCTTATTTTCGTAGTTGATTTGGGGGAATATTCAAGTTCAAATTTCAATCTATTTGAGATTAACCCGGAAATAAAGGCTCCAATCACTACCCCGATAATTTCAAAGACCAACCAATTCTTTAAAGGATTTCCGGGATGTTCATTGTTATATTCTTTATAAAATTTAGCGTCAGTTGTATGAGTTGGTGAAACTGTTTGCACTGTAGCAACGACAGCACTTTTAACTGCACCGCTTGCACCTAATCCTCTACCGGTGATAAAAATTGTAACTAATAAAATTAATCCGAGAAAAAATCCTGCTAAGTAGGGATTCATATATTTTGTGTCGTTCATTTTAAACCTCAACTTCATTTTTAATATTTGTTTTTTCTGAATCTCCGTGGGCGTCTTCCAACTCCTCATATCCGGTAATCATCGCTTTTAAATTTGATGTTATTGTTGCGCCTGTTGTCATTAAATAGAGATGTGCAATTACAAAAGCCATGAGCAGAAAAGCTGCAGCAGTATGAAATAAAGCTATCACTTCAATGCTTCCGATATTCAATCCTTCAATTGTTCCTTTTTGCGGATAACGGTAAAACATATAGAGCAAACCGGAAATGACCATCGTTGGAATAACAAGAATCTTCAATGCGAGATAGGTTAATTTCTGTAACGGATTTAATTTGCTCAACACCGTTTTTTTTGTCGGATGAGGAGCATTCTGAAATATTCCGAACAAATAAAAATTTATTTGAGCTTTCAGATGTTTTGTTGTCGGAAGATATTGCTTCCACTCCCCGGTTGTAAAGTGCCAGAATATGGCAAAGACAATAAGTACTATGAACGTATAAGCTGCAACATTGTGATACTTTACTGCATTCTGGTATCCAAAAAAAGTAAATGATCCATGAATCTCAAAACCTGTTGCAGCTAAAAAGAAGATGGATAATGCCTGCATCCAATGCCAGAACCTTTCAAACGAGCGATAGATATAAACTTTCTGTTTCATAATTATTTTCTCTCTTTCAATTTATGTGAAGAAAAAAATCGAAATCCTCCATGTAGAAGTACTCCGAGAAATGAAAGCAGTAACACTATTTTTCCCGCTGTTTCGATAAAGGGACTATAATCTCTTCCCGGCATATAGAAATCGGTTAATCCGGCTAAACGACTATTCTCTCTTGTATGGCATTCCTTACACGTTACGGTATTTTCTTTTTTAGAAACCATATGATTTACCGGCCAGTACATTTCAGTTTTGATGAAAGAAACTTTTCCGCTGAAAGGGAGATTCACATCTTTCATTCCAACTTCGGAAGCAGTTTCCCAGTTAAAATCTTTCCAGAGAGCCCCTTCTCCCTTCTTCTCGGCATAAAGTTTCGGCTGAATAATAATTTGATTTATCGGATCGAACGGTTGTTTAGCACGATGAATTTTTACCGGAATTATTTTTGAATCAATATCATTATAAGAACCATAGAGAGGATTTAACACCAACGGTTTAGTTGTATCAGCAACTTTATCGCCTAAAAGATAATGCCCAGCAGTTCCATTAAACCAGACATAATCAGGTTTAAGATTTTTTCCCCAGGTAAAATTTCCTTTAATGGAAAGATAAGTATGGTTCCCATCTGCGTCATCAACTTCATATGGTTTACCGTTTTTCAATTTTCCAGCGGTTGACCAATCCCATGCAGTTTTTGTCGCATTAACTTTTGCGTAAGTTGGAATGTGACAAGTCTGACATGCGACCTTCAAGGTATGTTTGTTTAAAATTGCGTCGCTGTGTGGATTCTCGTTATGGCAATCTTCGCACAACGCTCGGTTCCTATTCATAGATGAAAGCGAATACATTTTTCCACTAATCATGTGGTTTTCCGTCTTATGACATTCAACGCATTCAAGATTCATCCCATCAATTCCCATATGAACATCAATATCTTTTGAAGGCTCAAACATTGCTTTTTCTAAATCGCCATGCTTCACATTATTTCCTCCGCCTCCAAAGAAATGACAGACTCCGCAATTTGATCTTTTCGGTTTACCGACATGCTGCGCAACATTTGCCAAATCAACACTTGGATCAGGCGCGCCTCCTTTTTCTTGAGCCTTTGCATATGTTTCTGAATTATCATGACAAACAAGACAATCGATGTTGCTTTCGTTCTGGTAATTAAAATCTTTTGAGGAACTCATGCCGTAGCCAACATGACATTTGGCGCAGCTCATTTCGTTTCCTTCGGTACCGATACAGAAATTGTTGATTGCATTTTTTTTACCAAGATAAACTATACCGCGCCCTTTTACATACTCGGCTCGCTCCCAATTCCAGTGATTGGAACGCATAATTTCCTGTGCCCTTCCATTATGGCAAGCGATACATGCTTCGGTTACTTGCTGCGGGGTAGCAAATTTTTTCTTTAGCTCACCAAATTGTGTGTGATCAACATGCTGAACATTCTTTTTATCGAATTTTTCCTTTAATTCCATTAGTTTCGTCTGTCGAGTACTATTTGAGGTTAAAAAACTAATCGAACTTAGTATCACTAATCCAATTAAGACAAGTGGAATAACTATTTTTTTCATACAAACATCTTCTTTAACATTATTTGATATTTTACTTCAAGTTTCAAAATGAATTGATTGTCCCGGAAATGATACTTCGTTTTATTCCATCACAAGTTGCAGAATTGGTATATACACCACACTCCCTGCAACTCTTTGTACCGCAAATGCCGGTAGTATGGTTATGTGCCCAACATGGTTTAGTGTGGTCTTGAAACGCCAAACAATGTTCGCGATCTTCAACAGTGCACTTCATCAGATCCCAGCAAGGATTCAACGCTAAAATTCTTCGAATTCCAGAGATGCTGATCTTATCCTTATTTATTGCATCACGAATGCATCGAATTCGATTTAGATCAGTCGGAGAATACCGCCTCTGATTTGATTCTTTCTTATACGGTATTATTAATCCCTCTTTTTCGTATAAACGCAAAGTGGGTATAGAAATACCGAGAATTTTTGCCGCGGCACTTATTGTATAAATCGGAGAATCTGGGGATTCAATCATTTTTCATTTTGTAAACTTGATATTTATAAATATCAAGTTTCTTGCCAATGATTTTTCTGATTTTTTAGAGTGAATAAAGCGCTTCTTTTTAAATTTTTCAGTTAAAAAGAATTTTTTCTTTGGAATGGAAAATTTAATTGACAGGAGATTTTAATACTATTTTTTCAATAAAATAGGAAATAGTTGAATAAATGCGTATGGGAAGTATTTTGAGGTATCACGTCCGGTGATACCTCAAAAAAATAGGAGGGCTAAAAAGATCTACTTCGCGTAGCTTATCTTTCTCACTTCACGGATAACGGTAACTTTAATTTGTCCCGGATATTCCATTTCGTTTTCAATTTTGGCAGCGATGTCTTGAGCGAGTTTATCCGCAAAAATATCGTCGATCTTTTCATGTTCAACCACAACTCTAACTTCACGACCAGCCTGAATAGCATAGGTTTTTGCAACACCTTCAAAAGATTGAGCTAATGCTTCAAGAGTTTCAAGTCTCTTTACATAACCTTCAATCGGCTCGCGTCTGGCGCCGGGTCGAGCACCACTGATTGAATCAGCTGCCTGTACAAGTACAGCAATCGGATGTTCCATTTCGATATCTTCATGGTGTGAACCGATAGCATTCGCAACAATTGGATTTTCTTTATAGCGTTTTGCAACATCATATCCCAACAGTGCGTGTGGACCTTCTATATCTTTCTCCACAACCTTACCGATATCGTGAAGCAGCGCAGCACGTTTAGCCATTACCGGATCGATGCCAAGTTCAGCAGCCATAATACCGCAGAGATAAGCAACTTCAACACTGTGCTGCAATAAATTCTGTCCGTAGCTTGAACGGTATCTCATTTTTCCAATGAGTTTTATAATTTCGGGATGCACTCCGTGAATTCCCAATTGCAGTAAAGTGTTTTCCCCTTCTTTAAACATTTCTTCGATGAGTTCAACGCGAACCTTTTCAACAATTTCTTCAATTCTCGCCGGGTGAATTCTTCCATCAGCAATTAATCGCTCTAGCGAAACTCTCGCAACTTCTCGCCTGAATTGATCAAATGAAGAGAGGATTACTGCTTCAGGTGTATCATCAACAATAACATCAACACCGGTAGCCGCTTCAAATGAACGGATATTACGTCCTTCTTTGCCGATGATCCTTCCTTTTAATTCATCATTCTGGATTTGCACCACGGAAACTGTAGTTTCTACTGAGTGATCTGCTGCCGTTCTTTGAATGGCGAGAACGACAACTTTTTGCGCCTCTTGTTTAGCATTCAATTTTGCTTTTTCAAATCTTTCCTTAAAGATTTTGTTTGCTTCCGTTTCGGCTTGTTGCTCCATACTTTCGAGCAGCAATTTTTTAGCTTCCTCGGCTGTTAATCCCGAAATTTTTTCAAGTTTTGTGTTTTGTTCTTTTTCTAACCTGTCTAATTCATTGAAACGGATTTCTAAATTTTTCTTTTGCTGTGCCAGACTTTGCTCGAGCGATCTATTTTCTTTTTCTTTTCGGATGGCTGATTCTAATTTCTTATCAATATTATCTTCACGGCCGGAGAGTTGTTTTTCAAGCGTCTGTAGTTTTTGTCGTTTTTGATTTACGTCGGTATCAAATTCTATTTTTTTCTTGTACCATTCATCTTTTACCTCTAAAAGTTTTTCACGCTTAATGTTAGCAGCTTCTTTTTGTGCATCAGCAATTACCACTTTAGCGCGTTCTTCACCGGCAATAATACTCCTCTTCCCCAATTTAGAATTGACTTTCCAACCCATGTAGAAGAAAAGGGAGACCAACAATACTACCATGGGAATGAGGATCAATAGATCGACATCAATAAAATTCACATTACACCTCAAGAATTAGATGAATAAAAGCGCTGCCGGCTACTGTTGAACAGGGAAAGAACCCTTATCCAAACAGTGTGGGAAAAAGCCCGAATGTTTCTTGCTTCCTCTGTTTCACCTGTTAGAGTAAATGCTCAATTACTTGAGCTGAGGCCTGCCTTACACATCGTAAGTCAATAACCCATTGGCAAAGATGGTTCTTTTTTGTTACCATTAACCGGCAGCGGTAATGGATTTTAAGACGGGATAGGATCAGATGATTGATTCAAAAGAAGCTTAATTTTTTTTACTTTGTCTGTTGCCTGAATCAGAAATTCTTTGTTTTTGTTTTTCTCGATGAAATAATCGTAAGCAATATTCAATGATGCGATAATAGCAATAGTCTGTGCCGGTTGATCGGGTAGCTCTTGCTTTGTTTCTTCCATAACATTGTTTACATATACAGCAAGTTCCTTTGCAATTTCTTCGTTGTCAACTAATAAAGAGTATTCTTTATCAAATATTTTTACTTTAAGCTTCTTTTTCTCTGTCATAATGAACCGATACCATCAACAATAATATTAAGCACTAGTTAAATGATTATTAATTTTTGTTATTACATCAGTAATTTTTAATTTAAGATTTTCCCTCTCTTTAGTACTAAGCGAACTAAAAACTGTTTCACTGTTTCTGTCATCCCCACCTTCAATAACTTTATCTCCATTTTCGGACTGCAATTTTAAATACTCATTTTCTCTTTGCAGACTCGAAAGTTTCTTTTCGAGCTCTTTATTTCTGTTCTGCAATTCATCATAAAGTTCTCTCAAAGCTGAGACTTGCACCTCAACAGAGCTTAGCTCTTGTAAGAATATTTCGTATTTAGATAATTCCGACAATTATTTTCCTCGCAAAATTGCATTAAATTCTTTTTTAACAAGTTCAATTAATAACTGAAAATCTTTGTCCACTTCTTCGTCGGTTAATGTTCTCTCTGCATCATAATACGCTAGACTAAAGGCAACCGACTTTTTTGTTGCGCCGATCGATGCATGTTCAAAAACATCAAACGGATGGACATTCTTTAATATTTTGCTACTACGTTTCTTAATAAATGAAGTAACATTTTCAATAGGAACATCTTTCTCAAAGATAAAGGCAAAATCTTTCATAACCTTGGGAAAACGAAGAAGTTCTGTAAAAGTTTTTGCTTTAGGAGTAAGTGATTTTAATAGTTCAACTGAACCTTCAAAACAAAAAACGTCCTGATGAATACCAAAGTGTTTAAGAACATCTTTTTTTACTTTTCCACCATAACCTATTACTGACATTCCTGCGGTTTTGGTAAAATAGTAATCAAAAATTTTATTTCCACTGTGATAATAGGAATCATTTAAAAGATTGTCAAGTGTTTTTTTCTGAAAACATTCATTTACAGAAGCTTTTAAATCGTAAAAATCGAAATCTCTTTCGCCCGTATACCATTCTTTTTCTGAAATTTTTCCGGTTAAGATGAAGAGAAATCTTTCTTCTTCCACAAAGTCGGAAAACGTGAACAAGTCATCATTTACTTTTAGAAAAACTTTACCAACTTCAAAAAGTTTTAAATTCTTTTCACCAACATTAATATTTTTTTCGATGACGGGCAGAGCACTTGCTAAAAGTGAAGTTCGTAGATAACCCATTTCGGAACCTTGCGGATTTAGCAGCCCAACCGGTTTACCAAAAATATCCGCCGCTTTCTCTGTAATCATCGGGATAGATAAAATCTCGTTGAATCCCAATCCAATTGCAATCGTTCGCAGATCATCAACAAAAGCAGATTCATCAATCTTTTCACTTATTGGAATAGCAATTTTCGAGATTGTAGGAATGGTATCGTAATTATTTATTCTGGCAATTTCTTCAATCAGATCAATTTCGCGTTCAATATCGGGACGAAAAGTTGGAGTTGAAACGGTGATCGTTTTTTCACTGAAGTTTTTAATTGTAAAACCGAGCGAAGACAAAATATTCTTTATATTTTCATTTGGGACGGTATAACCCAAAACTCTTTCAACTTGATTGAAACGAAGAGTAATTTCTTTCTCTGAAATTTTATTCGGATATGCATCGATAATTCCATCAACCACTTCCCCGCCGCTTAATTCAGCCATAAGCTTGGCAGCGCGTTCAGCCGCATAGACAGTAACTGATGGATCGGTTCCACGTTCAAAACGGTAGGCGGCATCAGAAGTTAATCCCAAATATTTTGAAGTTTTGCGAACACTCGTTGGATTGAAATAAGCGCTTTCAATTAAAATATTTTTTGTCGATGAAGTTACTTCGGAATTTTCTCCTCCCATAACTCCGGCAACGGCAACCGGTTTTTCACCGTCGCAAATCATCAACACGTTTTCATTTAATTTTCTTTCTTTGCCATCGAGTGTTGTAAAGAGCGCATCCTTTTCAGCTTTTTTTACAACGATCTTTTTATCCGTAAGTTTATCAAGATCAAATGCGTGCAACGGCTGACCGATCTCATGCAGAACGAAATTTGTCACATCAACAATGTTATTTATCGGTCTAAGTCCGATTGCTTTTAAACTTCTCTTTAGCCAATCAGGTGATTCTTTTATTTCAACATTTAAAAGAACTTTGGCAGAATACCGCGGACAATTTTCCGTATCAATAATTTCTATCGAAGCAAACTCGTTCATATTTTTTTCTGATTTTTGGATTGAAACTTCCGGCAGTTTTAATTCACGCTGAAAGATTGCTGCTAAATCTCGTGCAACTCCAATGTGTGAAAGCGCATCGGCGCGGTTTGGTGTTACGCCGATTTCAAGAAGCACATCATTAAGATGAAGAGCTTCAGAAACGGGAGTTCCTTCTTTGAAAGAAGGATCGAGCACAATAATTCCCGAATGATCCTCGCTTAAGCCAAGTTCTGATTCCGAACAGAGCATACCATTTGATTCAGCACCGCGAATTTTAGCTTTGCTGATTTTCATTCCACTGTTAGGAACAATCGCTCCAATTTGCGCGAAAACTACTTTCTGTCCAGCAGCTACGTTCGGCGCTCCGCAAACTACTTTTAATTTTTCAGTTCCGTTGTTAACAACACAAAGAGAAAGTTTGTCGGCATTCGGATGCTTCTCTTTTTCTTCAACAAATCCGATGATGAAATTTTTAAACATTTCGTTTTGATTTTCAACCCCCTCAACTTCCAAACCGGACATAGTAAGTTTGGAAACAATTTCATCTACCGAGATGTCTGTAAGATCAATATATTTTTTTAACCAATTAAGTGAAATTTTCAATTTATTTTCTCCGCATCAAAACTGTTTGAGGAATCGTACATCATTTTCAAAGAAGGTACGAATATCGGTAATTCCATATTTTAACATGGCGGTTCTTTCTATTCCCATACCAAACGCGTAGCCGGTATATTTTTCGTTATCATATTTCGCGTATTCAAACACGTTCGGATCAACCATTCCACAGCCAAGGATTTCAAGCCAGCCGGATTGTTTACAAACTCTACATCCTTTTCCTTTGCAAAGAAAACAAGTGATGTCCATCTCTGCGCTTGGTTCTGTAAAAGGGAAAAAGCTTGGACGGAAACGGTAATTCAATTCTTTGCCGTAAAATTGTTTTGCAAAGGCAACAAGCGTTCCTTTTAATTCGGCAAAAGTAACATCGGTATCAACACACAAACCTTCAACTTGATGGAACATGCAATGACTGCGCGAACTGATTGCTTCGTTACGGTAAACTTTTCCCGGTATGATTGCTCTAAGCGGCGGTTGAAGTTTTTCCATTAATCTTACTTGTACCGGTGAGGTATGAGTACGAAGTAAAAATTCTTTATTTACAAAAAAGGTATCCTGCATATCACGCGCCGGATGATCAGCGGGAAAATTTAACGCTTCAAAATTATAATAGTCTGATTCTAATTCAGGTCCTTCGAAGATCGAAAAACCTAATCCTTTAAAAATTGATTTTATTTCGTCAAGCGTTTGGGTAAGCAGATGTTTATGCCCAAGTTCAACTTTTCTTCCGGGCAAAGAAAGATCGATCTGCTGGGATTGCTTTGTAAGAAGTTCATCGAAGTGAGATTTTTTTTCATTGAACTTTTCTTCTGCAAGTTTTCGGAGTAAATTCAATTCTTTTCCAAGAATCGGTTTCTTTTCTTTGGATGCAGTTTTCATTTCTTCAAAAAGAGATGCAATTGAACCGTTCCGGCTAAGATAAAGTATGCGGAGGTCTTCAAGTTCTTTTTGATCTTTTACAGCTTCAAGTGCTTGAATGAATTCTTTAATAAGCGTTTGAATTTTGGTCAACATTTCCCGTGAAATCCTTTTAAATAGAAAAAACCCAAGTCACCCTTCCCGCTTAGCGGATAAAGGAAACTTGGGTTCATAATTTAGTTAGTGGCAAAAGAAACTAGATCAGCAAAAGCTTTTGCATTTTCCACAGCTAAACTAGCAAGTACTTTTCGATTGATAACCACACCTTTTTGGTCAAGTGCATGCATCAATTGTGAGTAGGTTGTTCCGTTTAATCTAGCGGCAGCATTAATTCTGATGATCCAGAGATTCCGGTAATTTCTTTTCTTTAGTTTTCTATCGCGGTAAGCGTGAAGCAGTCCTTTTTCAACATGATTCTTGGCGACCGTGAAGACGTTTTTTCTCGTTCCCCAATAGCCTTTGGCCATCGAGAGAATTTTTTTACGACGTGCTTTAGAAGCAACTTTGTTTTTTGATCTTGGCATTGTTCTTCCTTTCCTACTGCATCATTGCGATTACACGTTTTTCTTCAGAGCCGGAGACAAGAGTAGCTTTGCGCAAACCTCTTTTTCGTTTCGTGCTTTTTGAAGTGAGAATATGGCTTCTGTAAGCCTTCTTTCTCTTAAAATGACCGGACGCAGTTTCTCTGAAACTTTTACGGGCGCCGCGGTTGCTTTTCATTTTTGGCATTTGGGTTCCTTATTTTGTTGGTTTTTTAGTTTTTCCCTTAAAGGGAACGACAATTAAGTTCATGTAACGCCCTTCCATTTTGATAGGGCTTTCAACTTTTGCTACATCCTGTATTCTTTCAATAAAGCGGTTGAGAAGATCTTCACCGAGTTTGGTGTACGCCATCTCGCGACCTTTAAACATTACTACCGCTTTTACTTTATCGCCATCCTGCAAAAAATTAATTGCATGCTTTGCTTTAAATTCAAAATCATGAACATCGGTGTTCGGATGAAAACGAATTTCTTTTAAAACGGAAACGACTTGATTTTTCTTTTGCGTTTTTTCGCGTTTCTGCTGCTCGTATTTGAATTTGCCGAAATCAATAATTTTACAAACCGGTGGATCAGCTTTGGGAGCTATTTCAACTAAGTCTAATCCTCTTTCGCCAGCTACACGAATTGCGTCTTTTATTAAAAAAACTCCGAGTTGGCTTCCGTCTTGATCTATTACTCTAACTTTTTGGGTCTTGATCTCTTCATTAATACGAATTTCTTCTGCTTGAGCGATAAAGAACCTCCTTATTTGTTATTGGATATTTTACTTTTAATTTCTTTTTCTAACTGAGCTAGAAAATCTTCTATTTGAAAAGTTCCTAGATCTCCTTGCTTATGTTTTCTAACTGAAATCACTTTTTGCTGTTCTTCTTTTTCACCGACGATTATCATGTAAGGGACTTTCTGGGTTTCCCAATCACGAATTTTATAACCAACTTTTTCACTTCTCTCGTCAAATTCAGCTCTTATTCCCCGTTCTTTGAGAACTTTTGTAATTTCACTAGCGTAATGTACGTAATTTTGGGATATCGGAACAACTGCTGTCTGGATTGGAGCTAACCAAAGTGGGAAATCACCCGCAAAATGCTCGATTAACACACCGATGAATCTTTCCAAAGAACCGAATGGAGCTCGATGGATAACTACCGGCCTGTGTTTTTGTCCGTCAGTTCCGATATATTCCAACTGAAATCTTTCCGGCATAACATAATCGATCTGAACGGTGCCCAACTGCCACTTTCTCCCAAGCGCATCTTTTACCATAAAATCGATTTTAGGCCCGTAGAAAGCGGCTTCCCCTTCGGCAACAAAATAATCAAGTTTCATGATATCAGCGGCTTCTTTGATTTCCTGCTGCGCTTTTTCCCAAAGAGCTATATCACCACCGTACTTTTCAACATTGGAATCTCTGAAAGATAACTGTGTTGTAAAATCTTTGAAACCCATCGTTGTAAAAACTGCCTGGATCAATTCGATAACGTTACAGACTTCTTCTTTTAACTGGTCTGGACGAACAAACATATGAGAATCATCAACTGAAAAACAACGAACACGTGTTAACCCATTCAACTCTCCCGATTGTTCATAACGATATACGGTTCCAAATTCAGCAAGACGAATTGGCAGATCGCGGTAACTTCTCGGTTTTGCAGCATAAATTTGAAAATGATGGGGACAGTTCATCGGTTTTAATAAATATTCTTCTTCGCTATCTTCAAATTTGATTGTAGGAAATTGACTTTCTTTATAATAAGGATAATGTCCGCTCGTTTTATAAAGATTGATGTTTCCTATATGCGGAGTCACAACCGGAAGATAACCACGCTTTGTTTGTTCCTCGCGTAAATATTTTTCCAAAGTTTCGCGAAGCACCGCACCTTTCGGGAGCCAAACTGGTAATCCGCTACCAATCTTCGGACTAATAAAAAAGAGTTCTAACTCCCTACCTAGTTTTCTGTGATCTCTTTTTTTTGCTTCTTCCAAAAGGATAAGATGTTCTTCAAGTAATTTTTTCTTGGGAAAAGAAATCCCATAAATTCTTTGAAGCTGTTTATTCTTTTCGTTTCCTCTCCAATACGAACCAGAAATATTGAGAAGCTTTACATACTTAATTTTTCCTGCGTTCGGAAGATGAGGACCGGTGCAAAGATCAGTAAAATTGCCTTCATTATAAAGACTGATGGCTTCTGCAGCATCATCAATTTCACTAATAATTTCAAGCTTATATTGATCTCCTTTTTCAGTAAAGAATTTCAATGCTTCCGCTTTTGAAATTTCCTTTCTTTCAAATACATTCTGCTGTTTTGAAAGTTCCATCATTTTATCTTCAATCTTTTTCAGATCTTCTTCGGTAAGCTTGGAGTTAATATCAATATCGTAGTAGAAACCGTTCTCAATCGCGGGACCAACGCCAAATTTTGCTTCGGGATAAATCGATTGAACAGCGTGGGCCATAAGATGAGAAGTTGAATGCCAATATACTTCCCTCCCTTTACTGTCTTCAAACGTAATAAAGTTGATTGCAGAATTTGATTCAAGTTTTGTGTAAAGTTCTTTAACAGAACCATTTATTTCTACGGCAAGAGTTTCGTCAGCCAATCTATTTGAAATTGATTTAGCGACTTCGAAAGCAGTAATCCCTTTGGCAAATTCTCTTGAACTACCGTCGGGGAAAGTGAGAGTAATATTTTCCATAATCTTCTATTTAATAAATAAAACGGACAAAACTCGGGAATCTGTGGGCTCTATAGGATTCGAACCTATGACCTTCTGCACGTCAAGCAGACGCTCTAACCAACTGAGCTAAGAACCCAAATGCAAAATTTCAAAAGAAAAAATTCAAATAGCAATTTGTCTTTTTACCAAATCACCAGAAACAAAAAAAGTCAAAGGTGAGAAGCCAAAACTTTAGTTACCAAAAATTTGACTTTTGACTTTTGACTTTGGAAACTGACTTTTCAAGCTTTTTGTACCGAGAGCCGGACTCGAACCGGCACGTCCCAACGGGACACAGGATTTTAAGTCCTGTGCGTCTACCAATTCCGCCATCCCGGCAGAAAAGTCATATTTTACTCTTGAAATATATTAAAATTGACAAAAACTACAAAGAATATTCGTCTAGGTTGAACAACTTTCAACAAATTCTGTTAGAAATTATTTCTGTAGGAAAATTTCTAAGATTCATCTCCCTCCAGACTTTCCTTTAAGGAAATTTGTATGGTTTTTTACTAGATAAGAGAAAATCATTAAGATTCGCGGTAATTTATTTAGTCCATCTGCAAAGCTTTTTTAATGTCGTTTTTATCCGGCAATCCTGTAGAGATGATTTTATTTGAAAAAATGATCATCGGAATAGAGGTCATGCCACTCCGGCTAAATATTTCCCAACCTTTAGTTTTTAACTCCGGCGGATATGGACCGCTCAATGCCTCGGAGAAGGTAATTTCTTTAACCGAAATACCAACATTCAATTCGGCACCCACTTCCATCAATATTTTTTTCGATTTTTCGACTTCTGAATTTGCCCCGGAGGAAGCAGCGCAGCATCCTCCTTTAACAAGAATTACATCTGCTTTTTCTTTAGTTATTAAATTTTCACCGTTCATATTTTTCTCCAAATTTTTTATTTATTTGTTTAAAGTTTACTATGTTCAAATTAAACCCGGAACAAGAAGTACTTTGCCTGCTGTCATATTGTTTTTATAAAGTTCGATCGCAGAATTTACGCCAGACAAAGGAAACCGCTTTTGAACAGAAGTTGCTAATTCGGAATCTAAGAGACGCATGGCTTTACGCATGTTACGAACTAAATCAATTGTTTTCTTCTTCGCCATCCAGTTTACCAGGAAAAAACCGCTCGCAGATTTATCTTCTTTCACAAATAATCGAGCATCAATCGTGGTTTTTTCTCCTGACAAAAATCCGTACACAACCGCATGGCTGCCAAACGGTGCAACATTTAATAACTGCTGCGTCATGTCACCGGCAACGGCATCTAAAATAAGTGTAGCGTTTAATTCGTTAGCTATCTGTTGAATTCTTTCAAGAAAATCCGGATCAGAGTTTACAAGAACATATTTAGCTCCAAGCGAAAAGAGTATGTCTGCTTGTTCTTCTCTTCGAACAATATTTATTACAGGGATTCCTTCTTTCAGCCCCAACCGCAATATCATTCTCCCCACTGCACTTGACGAAGCCGTACTTATTATTGCTTTATGTCTCTCTTCTTTAGCGATATCGAACAAAGCAATAACCGTCAAAGGATTCACAAAACTCATGGCACCTTGTTCAAACGAAATTTTCTTCGGTATTGGGAAACAGGTTGCAGCACTAGTTACCATATATTCAGCCCAAGTACCTCCAAGACGTCCGGCACAAACAACCCGTTTACCTAACCACAACTTTGGAAGTATTCCTGATCCTATTGCAACTACGGTGCCGCTGCCTTCTAACCCCGGGACAATAGGAGCAGATTTTGGAAATCCGTAGGAACCTTGAAGAAAACCAAGATCAGAAGGATTGATTGGCGCTGCTGCAATTTTAATAAGAACTTGCCCATCGCCTGGTTTGGGAACCGGAACTTGTCCAACTGTTAGATTACCATTTTCTTCAATGACTACCGCTTGCATGTTAATTGGAATTGATTCTTTCATAATACTTATCCTTTTTTTATTAAATAATCAGCTGTCTTTGTGAGGAGGTTACATGAAGTTCTCTGATTTTACTTCGTTATTTCCAAGACAGCTGATTTATGAATTTATTATTATCCTTAATTGATCAAATTGAAAAGAAATCCGACAACAGTAATTCCCATTGTTATTACCCCGACAAATATTAAAATGAGAGGAAGTTTAAGTACTCTACGGAGAATTAAAATTTCAGGAAGAGATAGTCCAATCACAGACATCATAAACGCTAGGGAGGTGCCGAGTGCAGCTCCTTTACTAAGCAAAACCTGCACTATCGGAATTATTCCTGCCGAGTTCATATATAAAGGAATACCGACAAGTACTGCCAAAGGAACCGACCACCATTCAGCTTTCCCCATTATTCCAATCATTAATGTATCGGGAACATAACCATAGAGAACTGAACCAACTCCCATTCCGAGTATAATAAACAACCAAATTTTAGAAACTGTTGTTTTAACTTCTACAAAAGCCAGATCAATTCTTTGAGTGAAGGTTAATTCATTTTTACTTTCAGTCATCTCTACATTTAATTCGCCAATAGATTTAACCCAGTCTTCGACGTATCTTTCCAATCCTAATCTTCCAATAATATATCCGGAGGTAATTGCAATTATCAATCCCGTTGAAACGTAAAGAAGTGCGGTTTGCCACCCGAACAATCCAAACAATAAGATAAGCGCGATCTCATTAATCATTGGAGCAGCAATTAGCAACGATAAAGAAACGCCAAGCGGCACTCCAGCCTGTACAAGTCCAAGAAACATCGGTACTACGCCGCAAGAACAAAATGGCATTACAATGCCAACGAAACTCGCAATCACATTTCCCTTAAAAAGAGATTTTGTTGCTAAGAGTTTCAACGACTTTTCCTTTGAAACGTACGAACGGAGGATACTAATAACAAATACCGCGACACAAAGCAGTATTAATAATGTAGGAACATGAGTTAAGAAAAATTTTACTGATTCAGTAAGTTGTTTTCCTTGAATCATATCAGGAGAGACTCCGATTACTAAATCTACAAGAGTTGGAAGCGTTAAATAAGTAGTTGAAAACAGTACTATAAAAAAAGTAGTTATATAAATTGATCTTTTCTGCATTAATTATATCCTTAAAGGGAATTATTTATAATAATCACACATGTGAATTCTCTATTTTAGGTGGTATAAGTTTATATACAACCGGAGTAACAACTCTAGAAAGAAGAGTTGAACTGATTAACCCTCCAATAATTACAATTGCCAAAGGAGAAATAAGTGGATTTGTGGAAACTGCAATCGGCATTAATCCGCCAATAGCAGTTAGTGAAGTTAAAACGATTGGTAAAAATCTAACTTCACCGGCTTCACGTATTGCGTCCTCTAATGTTGCGCCCTTAGCTCGCAACTGGTTTGTGAAGTCAACAAGGAGAATTGTATTTTTAACTTCAATACCGGCTAATGCTATTAATCCAATTGTGGCAACGAATGAAAGTGAATTTCCTGTTACCAGCAATGCAAGCACCGCGCCAACTATTCCTAAAGGAATAACCGAGAGTACTATTAGTGTACTTTTGAATGTTTTAAACTCTAAAACTAAAACGATTATGAAAAGAAAGAGTGTAACTATCAGGATAATTCCAATTCCATCAAATGAATTTTTCCTTGATTCAACCTCACCTCCCATTTCATAACTGTAACCCCGGGGAAATTTATAACCGTCCATCTGTTTAACAACATCTTTGATTACATTATCTGTGAGATATCCTTTTTTAACAGCCGCATAAATAGAAGCCACTCTCGTTTTATTACGATGATTAATTTTTAGCGGTGAAGATTCCAACCGAAGTGAAGCAATCTGAGAAAGTGGGACAGATTTGCCTTCGAGATTATTGATATACAAATTTTCGAAAGCACTCAAGGAGGAGGAATTTCTTTTTGCACTGGTAACGGTGACATCATAATTCTGACTTTCATTGTCAGTTAACTTGGCTAAAGTAAACCCGGCTACCGCAAGCCTAACCGTCTTTGCAATATTAATTGTAGGAATCCCCAGCGCGTGAGCTTTTTCCTTATTAATATCAACGCGGATATCCGATTGGAAATTACTCAGCGGATTCTTAACATAAATAGTTCCTTCTGTGCGTTTTAGTAACTGTTCAAAATTGGCAGCCAGTGTTCTTAAAGTATCTAAATTATCTCCAAACACTCGAACTTCCACCGGAGCCACCATTGAGGTTCCCTGCTCAAAATCTTTTACTTCTACTTTTGCACCGGGATATGAAAACCATTTTTTTCTTAACTCTTCAATTAGAATGACTTTGTTTGCAGGAGTTACATCTTTATCTAATTGAACAAATAACTGGGCAAAATTTGCTGTCTCGTTTTTTTGCATAACATTGTAATAAACATCCGGGTTTCCCTTTCCAACGTTAGTAGAAACATATTTTACTTCAGGATATTTCCTCATTTCCTTCTCAATCTCGGATGCAATTTTATTTGTGTAATCTATATTTGATTGAAGAGGTGTTGTAATATCAATTAAAAATTGTGGCTTTTCTGATGCGGGAAATAAACTGAATCCAACAACAGGAACAAGCAGCAAAGAACCGATGAAGATTGCAACGGTAACCAGTAGCGTTATTGCCGGTTTATTAAGCGCTTTGTCCAATAGCCTTGAATAGGTCTTTTTGATAATTGACTTGAAAGCTCTTAAAAAGATATTTCCTTCATAATTTTTATCATGTTCTTTTAATAATTTGTTTGATAGAAAAGGAATAATTGTAAGTGAAACAATCATCGAAGCAAACACACATGCAATTACTGCAGCTGGAAGGTTTCTAATGAATTCGCCTGAATCACCTGGTAAAATCATCAATGGTAAAAATGCTATAATTAATGTTGCTGTGGTTCCAATAACAGCAACTGCAATTTGTTTGGTGGCTTTAATTGCTGCATCTAATCTCGAATGACCTTCTCGAAGCCAACGCTCGATATTTTCGATAACAACTATGCTATCGTCAACAAGTAAACCAAGAGCTACAACAAGTCCTACAATGCTTAACTGATTTAGTGTGAATCCCAATAAATAAATAATAACGATTCCCGCGGAAATAGAAAGCGGAATGGTCATCATAACAATCGTTGTTGCCCTTGATCCTAAAGGAAGAAGAGTTAAAGCAACGAGACAAATTGCGATTAGAAAATCAATTCCTAATCCCCCCAATCTTCTGTTAACATTATCAGCCTGATCGAAATTGACTATTAAATCAATATTCTTTGGTAAGTTGGTTTTAAATTTCTGAATGACTTTCGAGTAATCATTTTGTGCGTGAGATATATTCTGACCAGGTTTAAGAGCTGCAACCACAAACACGCAGCGATGAGTATTTAACCGGGTTAAATATTTGCTCTCTTCAAAATTAAAGTAGACATCGGCAATATCTTTTAGGAAAATATTTTTACCATTAGCAGCGAATGCAATTGTATTCTTGATTTCATCTACACTTTTATAACTACTGCTGGTTTTTACGTTAAATATTTTTGTCCCCGCATTAATATTCCCGCCGGGAATATTAACCCCTTCACTTTGAATGCTTCCCAGAACAGCATCAAGAGGGATGTGCATGCTGTTCATTTTATCAAGTTTTAGTTCAACCCTTACATTTTTTTTCGATAAACCATGAATTTCAACATTTTTTAGTTGAGGTAATTTTTCCAAATCTTTTTTTAGATCTTCAGAAACTTTTTTAATCTTATCAGTGGAGGCATTCTCCGAAACAAGAGCTATTTGCAAAACATTAACATTGGATGGAAGCCATTTTTTAATATCAATGCTATAAATGTCTTGTGGAAGATCACGCCGCAAATTGTTTACTTCTCTGATGAGCTCTTGATATTTTTCGTCCGGATTTATCCCATAGTTATAAATGACCATAATTACTGCTAAACCATCTGTTATTTCACTGGTGATGGTTTTAATGTTTTCTAATCCGGATAATTTTTTTTCAATCGGATCAACAACAAGATCCTCCATGTCTCTCGGACTCGTTCCCGGATAAATAACGACTATTGGAAAGCCTGTGGTTCTAACTTCAGGGTCTTCGGAACGCGGCATGTTTAGAATAGTTGTGAGCCCTACAACAACCGCCATAAGGAAAATTAAAAGTGTTAGTTGAGGATTCTTAACCGCATATTCAGATATTTTCATTTCTATTCTCTTCGTCTACTTTACAATTTTAATTCTAGAAGCCTCATTTAAATAAGCACTTCCTGTAGTTATAAGTGCTTGTGCATTATCAAGCCCATGGTCGACAATCACTTTGTCTTCAACAATATCCGTTATGTTTACTTTTATTTTTTGCACAGTGCTGTTGTCATTTGTAACAAACACGTAACCCGAATTTCTATCCCCATCTAAAATTGATTCGTAAGGAATAAGCCAGGATGATTGCGCTTGCGAAAGCCTAATTTTTGCTTTGCCGAACAAACCGCTTGCTAACTTATTGGAAGGTTTGGAAATTAATTTGAGATCGATAGAGAATGTTCCGGAGAATGGATCAATTCCTTCTGATTTTTTATAAACCACCGCTTGAAGTTTATCATTTGAAAGTGCGTCAACGTCAATTGTTGCAGGATCGTTTAATTTGATGGCCGACCATTCATTATCACTCACGCTCACCTTTAATATCCAATTGCTGCTGCCCGCACCATTAGTTTGTAAAACCGGCATGCCGGGACTAACCATTTGCCCTTCATTCACAAATTTCTTGAGAATGAATCCATCGTCGATTGATCGTATTGAAGAGTAATTCAAATTATATTTAGCAATGTTATATTGTTGAGTTGCCACTTCTAACGCTGTTTTGGTATCCTGGAACTGTGATTGAGTTGCAACACTATCTTTGTATAGACTGCTTATTCTGTTAAAATCTCTCAAAGCTTTTTCATACGCTGCTTTTGCTTGAGAAACACTCGCATCGATTTCAGTTAATTCGAGTGCTGCTAAGATTTGTCCTTTACGTACGGCGTCTCCTTCTTTAAAATAAATTGCCTTCACTACGCCACCGGTTTTAAAAGAAAGAAATGTTTCATCTTCGGTGGTAAATTGTCCGGAAGCTGAAATAGTTTTATTAACATTTTCTTTTATTAATTCCATCACTCTAACCGGTATACGTTCATCCGTCTGAGTAGTTTCTTTTGTGTTCTTATGTGCAGTGATAAAGACTATACCAACTGCGACAACAACTACTGCTACTAATATTATTTTTTTCATGTCCTTCTCTCTCCTATCAATATTCTATTTTATTAAAAATTTTTTCTCGCTCACAATTTGCTGACGCTATCATGATTTTATATTTGTTTATGTTGACCAACAACTCTGAATTCAGCAATTGAGTCCGTGCATCAATCGTCTCTAAGAATGTATTTACACCTTCTTGATACCCCTTCATCACAAGGCTGTGATAACTTTGGGCAACTTCAAATTGTTTTAAAGATGATTGATAATTCTGGTTTGCGACGGTTAATCCGTTTGTTGCAATATTTGCGCTTAGCTGTAGTTGATGCGAAACAAGTTGTTGATTCAGTTCTGCGTTTTTAAGTTCTAATTCAGATTCCTCAATTTTATAATAATTCCTAAAAGACTCGAAGATGGGAACATCAAGTTGGATCCCAAACAAATAATATTGAGATTTGGAATTGTATTTCCATTTTTGATCTTGCGCACCAAGATCAAGGAATGCACTCACTTTCGGGATCCAATAATATTTGTTCATATCAACTACCGATTGGTTGATACTTATTCCTTTTTGAAGCATCATCAACTCTTCTCTTTTTGCGAGTGAGAATTCAGCATTTAGGTTACTTGCTGCTTTAGCGATTTCATTTTCAAAAGAGAGATCTGAATCAATCACTGTATCTAATTTTCTATTCAACAAAAAATTGAAATAAGATTTTGCATTTAAAGATTGATTTTGCGCTTCAATTTTTTGCGCCTTAATATTTTCGATTTCACTCTCCGAACGCAAGACGTATACTGGCAAACCACTCCCGTTTTTCAGCAAGGATTCGTTAACCCTCTTCCCTTCATTAGCAAGCGATAGAGCATTGTCATAAATTGTTGCTGCCGTTTCAGCGCTCAAATAATTAAAGTAAGCTACTTTAATTTCCTTGACCAACTCCCTTTTGTACATTTCAATTTCATACTCTGCTATTTGTGATTGTTCACTTTTTATACTGCGGTTAAAGATTAAATCAGAATTTATTAACGGTAGAGATGTTCGAAACTTTACATCATAAAATTTGTTGGGAAATAAATTTTCATTCACATTACTTATTTGAGGAAATGCATTCGATCCCGTAAGTTGATTTAGAGTTTGATAAACCGGATTCATTAAATCGCCAATGGGAAGCGCAATACTCCTTCCCCCTTCTCCACTAGTATAACTTGCGTTGAAATTAATGGAGGGGAAAAAATAGCTGGTTGCAATTTTTAGTGAATAAGCAGCCTTATCGTAAGAGATTTTCTTTTGTTGAAGCACGATATTATTCTGTAGTCCTTCCTTAATATATTTATCAAGGACTGTCTGCGCCCCAAGATTGACCGACAGTATAAGCACGATCACCGGAAATATTTTTAAAATCATTTTCATCTTTTTCTTCTTTTATTTTGAAATTATTGGTTAAAATTCTTTTTCATGCAGTTAGGAAATTTGTTTTTCATATCGTATGATTATCATAATTTACGTTTTTCAAATAGTACATTTTACGAAATAATAGGCAACAAAATAAGTTACCTACAGCAGTATATCCTGCCTTATTTTAACTTATACTTTTTGTGGATACTCGTTCTGGAGATTAGAATTAATTTTAGCTAAGAGATTTAAGAGTAAATCCTGCTCTTCTTCGTTTAAATATTTCAGCATCCCTTCACTAAGGTGAACATGATGTTCCTTATCAATATTATAAATTCCCACTCCTTTATCGGTAAGTTCTACATTAACAATGCGCCGGTCGTCCTCTTGCCTATTTCTCACCACAAACTTCTTCCGGACTAATTTATCAACTATTGCAGTTAAAGTGCTAACAGCAAGCATCAAATGATCAGAAATTTCTCTCATGATACATTGCTTTTTATCGCCAATAAATTTGATTGTTCTTAGTTCCTGCATGCTTAATTCGGCTGTAGCGCTATTTAAGCATTCGCATTGGCTTTTTACAACTATATCCATCATCCTATCGATATAGACAGCTAATTTTTGAGCTTTTTCTTTTGTAGAGTCCACGATATTTCCTTAATCATATATTTCGTATTTTGTACTATTTCAAAATTATATAATTATATCATGATTGTCAAGGAAAAAATCCAATTATTTTTAAAAAATTTTATTGGGAAGCCTAAAGAGAAAAATCCGAAAGAATTACTTTAGTTGCCCGCGATAAAAAATAATCGTTTAAAAGGAAATAACACTTTCCCGTTTTTTTGCACTGGATACTCGTTAATAATTTCGCTAAAAACTTCGTTCTCAAACCTATTTTTATCGCTATCACTTTCCAACTTTTCAAGAAATGGTTTTAACCCGGTACTCCTAATCATCTCTAGAATTGATAATTGAGAATCAAGAATGTGGATGTAATCAGTTTCCCAAATTTCTACAGAACCAAATAATTTTGATAATTGATCGTAATAAAAAGAACTATTATGGATGGTGAATAATTTCGAAACTTCCGAAGTTAAAGTTTTCCAGTGATCATTCTGACTTATATTAGAAATTGATCTTCCTATAGCCATATCCCAAAAGAGCGGAATCTGAACAGCGAGAATTCCCTTTTCAGAAACCAATTTCTTTAAATTTTTCAAAAGATTTTCGTGATCCGGTAACCATTGGATCGTCGCATTCGAAAAAACGATATCGAATTGTTCCTCAATATCAATCTTATTTGCATCAATAATAGACCACTCTTGTTCCGGATAATCATTCTTTGCTTTTTGGATCATAGCAGGGGAATTATCGATTCCTACTATTTTAGCGTTCGGCCATCTCTCAACCAACATTTGTGTACTATTACCCGGACCACACCCAATATCAATGATGTTTCGCGGATTTGGGAAATGAATACGTGAAATCAAATCAATTGAAGGTTGAGTTCTTTCACTACGATATTTTAAATAAAGTTCAGGATTCCAATCGTTAGCTGCCATACATGTTCATTTTTTGTTTTTAAATTATTCCATTTATTTACTTAAACCAACTATTTACCTCGGAATAAGAAATTTTTCCGTTTGTAAATTGAGGATATGTCCCTTGATTTTTAATCTCCTTAGCAATTGTTCTAATGAGATCGAAAGTTACTCTCATGATTCGTGGTCCAAAGCTAATGCGAGCTACACCAATATTTTTAAGTTCATGAACAGATGGCGTATTCGCTCCGGCAATGATATTTATCGGGGCATCAATTTCTTTTACTAATGTGGTTATGTCTGCTTTATTCAAATCGCCCATATCCGGAAGAAAGATACAATCAGCACCGGCTTTTTTATAACGATTAGCCCGGTTAACCGCGTACTCAATTTTGTCGTTCTTACTATCTTCCATTACCAAGAAAACATCGGTGCGGGCATTAATAAACAAATGGATGTTTTCTTTTTGCGCCATCTCTCTAATCGCAGAAATTCTATCACATTGAAAATGAATGTCGTAAAGTGAACTTGAATGATAGTCCGAACTGCCACTAACACTATCTTCAAAATTAATTCCCACAGCTCCAACCTCCAACACTTTTTTTACAGTCTCCACAACTCCTTCAACAGTTTCCGAATATCCGGCTTCAATATCAACACTAACAGGTAAATTTGTGCACTCGATAATTCTCCGAATAATTAAAAGAGATTCATCGAAAGGCATTATTTGCCCATCGGGATAACCCAATACGGATGAAATGCCCGCACTTGTAGTTCCTAAAGCTTTGAAATTTTCCAGTTCAAATATTTTTGTGCTGGCAGCATCCCAAACATTTGGAAGAATCAGAAGCTCGGGAGAGTTGTGGAGTTCTAAAAAATAATTAGCTTTTTGTTTTTGAAGTTCTTTATCTAATTTCATTTTTCTCCATTTATGCTTCCCCCGTTATTATTTTTTTAATATTGTGTGTCGCTTCGTCGCTATATTTTTTTAATTCATCTTCCGTTACTTCGTTTATTGCGAAAAGGTTTTTGTTGAAGCTATAATGTTTATCGACAAAAATTACTTCGGTTTCCAAATCCGGGATAACTCCTTTCATCATTCTTGAAGCGCATTCAATCACGCAGCCTTCCAAAGCAATTACTCTTGAAGCCGAACGAACCATATTTCTTTGTCCGGTGTTTTTTGTAAATGCACCTCCAAGACACACACGCGCAGTTTTTTTAGGAAATTCTTCGAAGCATAAATTATTTGCGACTCGACGTGAGACCTCTCCTCTCAAACACGCTCCTTCGCAGCTCATAATTGCTATCAAGTTATCCTTTGCACTTTTTGCGGAAGCAAAATCTTCACATAGGCTGCAAGACCTTTTAGTTTTTTCGAGATGAATTATTTCAAATTCTTTCCCGTTTTCAGAAGTTGTTTGGTTTTGGTTGGTTGTTCCGGTGTTCATATAAATCTCCTATAAGTTTTAATGTTGTTAAATACTTAGACGAGATTTTACTTTTTTAGATACACCTAATTCCTATCGCAGCTCAAATTTGAATAGTCATCATAATAATGACTACAATTGTTTAGAAGCAATTCATGCAATTTCTTTTTAGCGCGATGGAGACGGATTTTCACATTGTCGAATGATATTCCAGTGATTTCAGTAATTTCTTCAAATGATAAATTATCATACTCTCTTAATAAAAAAATCATTCTGTAATTATCGGGCAGCTTATTTATATAATCAGCTATACATTGATTCATTTCTTGCTTCAACAGATTATATTCAAGATCAGTTTCTTGGTTATTCTCCAATCTCGCGTGCAATTTCAAAGGTTCAATGTAATCTAATGAAGTAACTTTGTTTTTCACTTTCCTGTAGCTGAAACTCTTTAGCATATCAATTGCTGTGTTGGTGGCAATTTTATATATCCAGGTAGAAACTTGAGCGTCACCCTTAAAAGTTCTTAGAGAATTGAATACTTTGATGAATACCTCTTGCATCAAATCCTCAGCGTCATCTTTACCAACAAGCCGTGAAAGATAAATTAAAATAGGCGGTGAGTACGTTTTATAGATTTCAGAGATATTTTCTTGCATGATTAATCTTATAATTTTTGAATACTGAACATTCCCCATAAAATTTATTGTAAGAATTATTAGTAAACTCCCTGTTTGTACAGGGAGTTTAAAATAAAGTTTAAGATTTTTTTAATTAAATAGGTAGCGAATACCGACTTGCATCTGCCAGCGGGAAAGCACACCCGGGTCATCAATAAATGTTTTTTTCAAATTAGTATTAAACTTGAAAACCGGGGCGCCCTGCGCATCCGATCTAACATATTGCAAAGGTGAAGTAGCTGCCGAGTTGGCAACTTGTCTTACGCCCCAACTTGAGTTTAACAAGTTGGCAACATTTAGAATATCAACACTCAACTGAATAGTATGTTTTTTACTTCCCATAAGAAATGAAAAGTCCTGCAACAATCTCAAATCTATATTGCTGAACCATGGATTGATTGCTCCAAAACGATCAGCAATTTTACCTCGGTTATTTTTTAAGTAATCATCCTGTTCAACAAAAGAATTAAAGGCATTCCATTGATCTTGAGCCGAAATGGTAGTACCGTTTGCATCAACGTAAGGATCAAAAATAATTTCGCTCTGATTTCTCGGAATATATATTAAATCGTTTGATCCCGAACCATCACCATTTACATCACCGGAATAGACGTAAGAATATCTATTCCCGCCAGCACCGCTGAATCTATTTCCTTCGGCTAGTTCCGCAAATACACCGATGCTTGTAGCCCAACTTTCCGACCACTCATGACGATAGGTAGCAGAAGCAACAAAACGGTTCCGGTTACCAAATTCCGAGTTGCTTACATAGGGTTTATTCGGATTTGCTTTAACCGGATTTTCAGCAAACAATACGCTCGCAATTTCGGTTGATTTCATCATGCTCTTTGCTTCAAGATAAGTGTAAGACAAACTGGTATTAAGACCAAAATCGAAATTCTTTCTCAATTGAGCTGTAATACTGTAGTTGTATCCTTCGCTTGCATTATCAATTACATAAGCGCCGCCGATATTATTATTAATAGGTCCGCTATAAACCGGTCTTCCATCAGGAGCCGGTAAGTAACCTTTTACTTTTCCCAAATTAGCGTCTCTCACATAAATAGCATTAATATCTTTACCATAAACAAATTCAAGTGTACCCAAAATTTCTTCTGGTAATTTCTGATCCACAGCGAGGTTTGTAGTCCAGACTTGCGGCCATTTGAAATCAGGGGCCATGGCATTCAAATAAAATGATCTCATATGAGCTGGAAGATTTGGATTTGCACCGGGATTAGAAATGTTATTTCCGATCCAAACAAAAGGAAGTCTTCCGGTAAAAATTCCCGTTCCTCCTCTAAGTTGGGTTGATCTATCACCGATTGCATCCCAATTAAATCCAACACGAGGTGAGAAAAGAGGAGTTGCCTTCGGGAGTTTGCTCTGGTCAACCACTTCCGGGTTTCCTTCGGCATCTAACAAACTTAACGATCTCGAGAATGGATTATCTACCATATCATTAAAGTACATCGGGATGTCTACACGTAATCCGTAGGTTAAAGTGAATTTTTCAGAAACTAAAAATTCATCCTGTGCATAGAAAGCTAACTGCCCGACTTTAATATCTTCCCCCTTAAACGGATTCTTTGCAGCGTCTGAAGCAATTTTATTGAAGTCAACAAAATTCGGATCAGTAGGATCTGTCAATTGGAAGAACTGATTTAGAGAAGAAAAAGTTGTGCCGCCAAATTCTACGGGAACCATAAATAATCCCGCGAAGAAAAGATTAAAGGAATTATAAAATTTGAAGGATTCAAAATTTACACCGGCTGTTATCACATGATTTCCGGCAAAGTAGCTGAAGTTGTTGGTAAACTGCCAAACATCTTGATCCAGAATATTGTTGATGGAAAATGGTTCGTTGCCTAGAGTTGTATAAGTAATTCCATTTTCCGCTATCTCAATTGTTGGATAGAGTCTGCTGAATGGGTCTCTGAAATCTCTGAATCTATTATAACTTGCGAAAAATCTATTAGCCCATTTATCACTTCGGCTATTCAATTCTGCCGCAAATGAATTTAATCTATTATTCATTCTGTATCCGGCATTTTGAAACGGCAGACTGTTTTCATTCGGACCTCTGCCCGTTCCGTTATAACTTATTGCAAAAGGATGCGGCGGCAGATCTCGTCTTGCATTCAAATAATTATATCTAAAAGTAAAGTTGTTACTTTCGTTAATATTCCAATCAAGTTTGATAAGGAATTTTTCATTGTCTGTATGATTAGTGTAATTTTCATAAGAGCCCGGATCATATCCATAAACAGAGATCATTCTTTGTCGAATTTTTTCCATGTCCGAAGCTTTTACGCGTGAAATCCCAAAGCCGGAATTTCCTGTATTTGCAGCGAAATTTGTTCCCGGATCTTTTCTTCTCTCCACTTCACCATTCATAAAAATAAATAAGGTATTTGGAATAATAGGTCCGCTTGCCGTAAATCCCGATTGGTTATAAAACAGACTTGGATTAGCCACTACTTTATTTCCGCTTACTTTATTACCAACTAAATTTTCGTTTCTCATAAAACTATACAAAGAAGCTTTGTAGTCATTTGTTCCGCTTTTTGTAACGGTGTTGATACCGGCGCCTGTAAATCCGCCTTCTCTTACATCAAACGGAGCAACCGATACTTGTACTTCTGCGACCGCATCAAAGGGAACCGGCTCAGCATTTGTTTGTCCACCGGGTGCAGGATCATCTAATCCAAATGAATTATTGAAATACGAACCATCGAGTGATATATTGTTGAATAACCAGTTCTTTCCGCCAAAGCTAAAATTACCATCACTTCGAGGATCTAACCTTGTAATATCTCTTGTACTTCTTTTAATAGAGGGCATTTCTGCAACTTGCGCTGAAGAAACGTATGTTGCTGCACCGGTTCGGCTGCTATTTAAAGTATTATCTTTTTCAGCAAAAACTGTTATTTCTTTTAAGTTAACGGCTTCTCCTTGCAAAACAAATTCTACTCTAAAATTTTGACCAAGATTTAAATAGATATTTTTTTGCTCTTCTTTTTTATAACCGACATAACTAACCGAGACGGTATAGGGTCCGCCGATTTTTAAATTCGGAAGACTGAATCTACCATCAATGGTTGTATAAGCTCCATATTTTGTACCTGTTGGTTCGTGTGTAGCTGTAACACTTGCTGCCGGTAATAATTCACCAGTAATATCCTTAACGATACCGTTCATTGAAGCTGTGGTTACACCTTGAGAATTCAATGTTGAGGGAAGAAGCAAGAAGATCAGCACTATTAAAAACGAAATAGTTGCAGTTTTGATTTTCATAAGTACTCCTATTTTAATTGTGAATATTCTTTTATAAGAAAGATTTTTTGAAACACGGATTCTATTGAACTAATGAAACTTTGAGGTCTGATCGTATAATTCCGAAGAAGTATACTTCTGGTAGTTAATACCGATAATGAACATAACTAAATGCCTTCTATCAAGGTAGAATTTATTTCTTTTACTTTATTCGATTGATATCTCCTTTCTTGTTTATCGCGTTTGAAAAATGACCAGTTATTTTCATTTAATAATTCTTACCAAATATAAATTGACGTTGTAGAACATGATTGGCTAAAGCACCTCTTTTACTAAAAACGAGCTAGATGAAATTAGAGATTTTTCTTTTGAGACCAAAAGAAAAAAATTTGGCCGAATGCCTGATAACAACAAAATAATTCAAGTGTTATGATAAAATAATTCACAGGATAATTTTTCCCGAATCAAATTGAAGCGTAATGAATGCGGCTGCCAACTATAGAAAAACTAAAGACTAAAATTTTTTACTGTTTTATCGGTAGTGTTTTTACAATTAATTAGTTTGAAGTAATCTTTATGAATAACACATTGTAGATTACTTTAGTCTAAAAACGCAACAGCTCTTATTGGAGACCCCTCTGCATTTTCAATCTTTAATGGGAGACAGTTGAATATAAAAGTACTCTCCCCCAACCGTTCTAGATTGGTTAGATTTTCAATGATAATAATTTCTTTTTTTAGTAAGGTTCTATGAACAGGAAAAATGCTGCTATTTTCCCTGTCAACTGAAATGGCGTCAATCCCAAAACCTTTTAATTTGAAATTTGTTGCTATCCATTCCACCGCTTTTATACTAAGAACCGGGTAATTGAAAAAATATTTATTCTTTCCCCAAAAGGGGCTCCACCCTGTATTTATCAATAAGAAGTCAACCGTGGAAATCACATCTTCAAAAGGGAGTAAATCGGTAACATTTATAAGGCTCTCATTCATTTCGGAAAAATTGAGTACAACACCTTTTCCTACGAAATAGTTTACATCAAACGAATCGAGAGATTTTCCCGCTTCAATAATATGGGACGGCGAATCTATATGTGTACCTGTATGCGAAGATAACTGAAGAGTTTTTTCAATAAATCCCTCCTTCTCCAAACTGGTTTCTTGTTTGAAAACAGGTGATTCGGTTCCTGGGTAAACCGGCATATCATTAAAAATAGGATGACTTAGATCGATAATCTGCATCGGGGAATTTCCTTGTAATAAAGTTTAGAATAAATCAAAAAGCTGTTCTTTAATCCATGATTTGGATTAAAGATATTTAAGTGAATAGTAACGAGGTAGTTAATATAAATAGATAAAAAAGAAGCGTAAGTACAATGAAGTTGTGTGGTGACAATATGATTTATCAGAATCTGAATTATTTTGTAAAAGCTTCTTTATAGCGAACTAAGTAAATCCCCATTATCATCATCCATATCAACCATAAAATACTTCCGATTAATCCGGCTTCCGGAATAACATAAAAGTTTGGTATTATCGTTTGGAATAATTCAGTTTGAGCACAGAAATATATTAACGAAGTTAGAAGCCCAAACCAACCCAACCATTTTCTAAATATAGAGGATTTGAACATCGCAAAACTGACTAAAACAGTCCATATTATTGTAAATAATTGTCCTAAATGTTCTCCCAGTAGCACTCCGCCATATTGATGAATTACTTGGAAGGCGACTACTATAGAATCTTTAGTTGATGTACTTGCACTTGGATTAACAAAATTACTAGCAAGAACAGGCACAACAAAAACCCAACGTAATAAACCGACTAATTGAAATATGATCGCAAAAATTCCAAAAACAGTTGCAAGTTGACCCACGGAAATCTTTTCTTCATCGAATATTTTGTACAACAAAATTATACCGATAAGAATTGGAAAACCAACCCACGCAAAAGCTAACCACTGAAAGATCAATCCATTGCCGCCATTATGAAATTGTTTAAGAATTGTTTGTGGAGTTTCCCTCAATATATCCGGATAATTAAAATTCATTATTAATAAAGTGTAGGGAATGTTAATTAATATCGCTCCAATAATAAATGACCACCCGGCTATATTTTTTATTTTTTTATTCACTTTTTATCCATGATTATTTTTAAATACAAATTTATTTTTTCTCTATTCACTTCTATTTTTAGAAGGTTTAAGATATATTTCTTTGAAAGCAGCTGATAAATTTTGGTACTGATTAGATGAAGCGTCTGAAAAAGCTTCATCTCTATTAGATTCAATATCTTGAAAGTTTATTTCGAAATCAAATTGTTTGCATGTTAAATCAATTCTTTTACCATCAATCCAATTGTAAAAATGCCATTGATTATCAATTCTCGATTTTAATATCCTACCTCCAAATAGATCGTTAATTACAAGTGACGTTACGCTACATTGTCCTTTATACGGATTAATAATTGTCCATTTGCTACTGGTTTTAATACTCCAACATTTTAACAAAATCCGTTCTACTTCTTCGATATTTACATTCATAAATTGTTATTGAAAAAATACATCATCTTTTTTAGCGACAGTATGGATCTTAAATCCAAAAATTAATTCCACGCATTTCCTTCGAAAGAAAAATTTTCCAAAGCAATATTGGTTATTTCTTTGGGAATCCTAAAAACATCGTAAATAGTATCAATCAATTCTCCGATAGAATTGAGATCTTTCGTTTTTGGCGATCCGTTATTTATTACTATTAATTGTTTATTGTGGATTGCATAGGAATTATCTTTTTCAAAACGAACAATTAAAATTGCATTCATAAAAGTTGCACTCGGTCTAAAGGAATCAAAAATGACCGGTTCAAACTCACCAATATTTCTGGGTTTTGGTTTTACAATATATCCATGACGCTGATTACCATTTTTGTAAAGTTCAAGACGAGACTTGCCTTCTTCATCTTTTGGATAAATAACATACGTATCTTCTCCAAATGAAAGTGAAAAATTCTCGTTTAAATCTATTGGAAGAGGTTGCATAAACGGTGCCGCATATCCGACATCCGCAATAAATTCCCGTCCTTCTACTTTCACAATATTTACAATATGCACGTCAGGTCTGTTCATATCAGCCCCGCAAAGTTTTACTTCATAGCCTAATGACGAAAGAAGTAAATTCAAATAATAATTATTTGTATAACAGGTGCCGCCAACATGATAGTTCTCTATCTCATCAAGATATTGGTCCAAATTAGGTATTATCTTTTGATTATAATTTTTTAATCTATAAAGCTTTGAAATATTTTCAAATGGTATTTTACTTAAATGGGCACGCAAAATATTTGCAAGGGATTGTATCGATGGTTTACTCTCAGAAATTCCCAGCAACTTAAGGTAACGGTTTAGTTGAATATTATTCATCTAATTTATTTTCCTCCTGAGCTACACTTCATTAATATTTTATACTCCATTCCGGGTGATTCTTCACCACGGGCAACAAATCCACGTTTTTCATAAAATTTTCTTTTCCCCTTAGCACAAAATAATTGAATATCTCTAATATTTTCATCTTTACATTTATTTACAAGCTTTGATAATATTTCAGATCCAATTCCATTTGCTTGATATGCCGGGTCTGTAATCAAATCATAGATCATTGCATGTAAAAGCCCATCAGTACTAACACGTCCAAAGCCAACCAGACGGTCACCATCATATGCAGCAACACTATACCAACTTTTTTCAAGAACAGTCGATAAATCTTGCTTCGAAATTTTATAATCCTTATTCCAACCGGTACCTTCGAATAAATCCCAATAGTCTTCAATAGAAATAATTTCTGTTTGATATTTTATTTGCATGACAATCTTCCTACTCTATTTTATTTAGTATTCGATGAGATTAACAAATTATTTTGGTAAGCCACAAATCAATCTTAAGGAATATACAATCCCTCCGTTTCTTCCAGCCATTCGGCAATCTTATTTACTGCGGATTGAATATCATTATCAGATACGTCAACCCAAAGAGTTTGCAGCTGTGATGCACTTACAAGTTTTTTCATTAACTCTTGCTCCTCAATAAAAAGATCTAGGTTATCATATTGGGGAGGATACCCTGAAACTTTTAATCTTTCAATACGAGCAGATGAAAATGAATCGGCTGATCGATAACAAAAAACCAGACGAAAATTCAACCTCTTTAATCTTTCTTCAAGCCAGGTGAAGTCATACATTTTATTTCTGGAAGCGAGTTGAAATGTCTGTGTTGAAATATGGAATCGATCAACAATCCAGGAATAAAAACGCTGGAGTTCAAATAACATCATCCATGTTTGATAGGTTTCCATCGCTAAAGCTTCTTCATGAGGTTCAAAATTAATCATACCGCGCCCCCAGGGAAAATTTGTAAAAGCACACCATTCGGCCGAAATTAATGGGGAATGATAACGATACTTACGCGGCCCGACAATTCGCGGATTCTCGTTCAACGCGAACGCTATTTCTGTTTTAAATGTTAAACGGGTTCCTTCTAAAATAATTTTTGGACAAAGTTTAGTTGACATATTTTTTCACAATCTGATAGTCGATACTCTTGATTTTAATCCTTCGGCAACATTTACATTCTTTACTTCAATAGATTTCGCAAACTCCATAAACTCCTCCGAGTGATTTTGTTTCTTCTGAGTTTGAATATTCACGCAAGTAAATTTTGTCCAAAGAACAGCTTTAATTTTTTTTCCACTTTCATCGGTCATAATCATTTCGGCTAATAAATATTCTTTTGTGGCTTCAATTAGTGCCGTATAGATACAAACTTTTTCTCCATAGGAAGCGGGTCGAATATAAATAATTTCGTGAGTTCCAATTACCCACGCAAATCCTTGCAAATAAAAATCCTTCATGCTGCGATTGTAATATTCTTTCAGATGATCTTCTCTCGCATTAAGCATATAATCGAAATAGCTCGAATTATTTAAATGATTAAAAGGATCACAGTCGTTAAATCGAATTGTATAAAATGTTTTAAGTTCTTGTTCATATTTCATAAGACCTCTAATGTGAAGTTTTTAATTTTGATCCCGTTTTAAGAAAATAGTTCATTGATTCTTCCCACTCTTTCATATTATCAGAAAAAAAGGCTTCAGTATATTTATTATCAATAAAATTATTTCCCTTTTCATTAAGACATGTATAAGTATAAGTGATATCAACATGAGAACTCAGCTCATCCTTACTTAATATATTAACATTGAGAACGCTTGTGACTAAACCAGGGACAACACGTGCGAATTCAACTTCATTATTAACCACATCATGTTTTGTAATAATCCAGACTTGTTCGGTGTCTTCCCAAAATGATGTTGTAAATACTGCCCCAAGTTCTGCTACTCCGGATTTTGAATAAATCATTTTGTAATCCCAATCATCCAACCAGTCAGCTTCTCTTACCGGACAAATTAACGGGAAAATAATTTCCGGCGTCGCATTAATAGTTTGGCGATAACTTCTTGTAACACGTTTTGAATTAAACTGCATTTCTACTCTCCTTTATATTTTTTATTTAAGGTTTGATTGATTGAAAAGATTGAATTGGAAGAACTATAAATTATATCGTGGTTCATGCAATTCTGATTTGTACTTCAATCGTATTCACGCCAACTAAAATAATCGGAAGGATTTCAAAAGAGTCCGGATGTACCTTTTCGGACATGTTGATTTTAAAAAATTGTTCCTATAGTCAATGCCACACGATGCCGGACCATATTTGATATATACCAAAAAGAGCTAACGCAATAACAGAGATACCAATTGATATGCGGCTCACTTGTTCACCAAAATTTTTAGCCAAAGAGAAAAGTATAATAAATCCCATCAAACAAACAACCATTGTAGCGTAGAATCCAATAATCAGAGCAATTCCATTTACGTGATTTTCGTTCCAACCTTTGAGCAAGAGCGGACCCATCACAAGACTCCATCCAATATATGGTCCGGGATTCAAAAAATTTACCATCACAGCTTTGAAAACGTTTTGTTGAATTTGAACGACTTCCTTTTTCTTGCGATCATAATTTCGCCAGGTGTTGTAGGCTCCGAAGGCTAAATAAAGCAGGAGAACTCCTCCAGATAATTGTAAAATCTGGAGTAGCTGGTGAGGTAATCGCGTAAGGACAAATAGCACTAAAGTTATTATTGGAATATCACTTATCAATGGGGCAAATGCCATAGGCAACGTCTTACGCCAGCCGTTAGCTAAACTTTGTGAAAAGAGAAAAGCTAAGAATGGACCAGGTTGCACAGCGCTTGCAAATGCGTAACCAATTCCGATTATTAAATAATTTATCATTAGGTATACCAATTATTCATTTTTACTTTGAGGTTCTATTTTAATATCTATCCAAATATTGATAAATGCAAGTCTCCATTTAAACGATATTTTTGCAAAACTACTTAGTATTTATTGTAGTTGATTGTACTTACTTTATCTGTAGCGAAACTATTTTTCCCCTACAAGGATTCTGTATTCTTTAGGGATTATAATTCCCCTAAAATGATTTGTTAATCCATAGAACAAGAACATCGTTAATACTATTCCTGTTATTAGGATAAACCAAGCTTGTAGTTTAGGTGTTAAAAAAGAAATATTATATTTCATTTTTTTATTATGTATAGCGGCTAAATGACTAAAAAAAGAAACAATAGCAAAACCATAGTAGGGGATAAAAAATAGATTTAAAGGAAAGCTATTAATCCCAGCTATCCCAAAATATATATTTGTATCCAATTTCAGTATAAATCTACCTACCAATACGGCGCTAATATGGATAATAGTGAAGATAGCCAAATAAATTCCAGACCAAACATGAATCTTATCAAACGTTGTTGAAACAGATTTCTTTCTTATTAAAATAAAACCGGTAACTAGTTGTATAAATAGTGATATAAATAGTAAAGACTCAACGAAAAAATTTCTATATATAATTCTGAGTTTGTTCATTACAGCAATATGATCTTCCAAGCTGATAAGGCTGCAAAGATGATTGCTTAAATGAAGAATTATAAATAAAAATATTATTGAGCCTGAGAAATAGTGTATTTTCTTCAGTAACATTTTCTACCTACCTCTTAGTTTAACTGGTGTTTTGGTATATGATTGCAACTAAAATTTTATAAAGTAAGATATTTTATAGATTCAAATTGAATAAACCCTGCTTTTTTAATGAGGGGTTCATTACTATCCATTACTTCTGATTATCAAATAATTTATCGTAGGGTATGCCATTTACGCATTTTTATTTTGAGTTTCTATTTTTATCCCCATTTTTTTCATCTCTACAAAAAGACTATTTGGATCAACAATATGCCCCATAAGCCAGAGACCAGGTTTTGTAATACTCCCATCCAGATACTGTTTAATGCAAGCTACAATCGGTATCGCTGTAAATTCATATGCATCATCATGTTCTGCAACAATTCTGAATTTCACTGAATGATTGTTTTTAATCCCCTCAGCTTCCAGCACAAATGAGACACCACGATTATCATTTGAAAATTTATTTAATCCAAACACAATGAGCCTTGCTATTAAATGCCGACCCAATCCTTTTTTGATGGCTGCTAGAAAAAATGTTAAAGGAAAAACTAAATAATCTACAAACCAGTTAAATCCTGCTACATACACACCGGTCTCCTCTAAAGGATACATTTTGGGCAAAGCATACATCTCTTCCATTTGTATCGGATAACAGATTTTTGTTCCGAAGCGTAACCCAAAGTCAATTTTCTCAAAATCAGTATAACCGGCTCGTTTCCATTTTCCTTTTTTGAATATATCAACTTTGTATTCTCCCAACACATCTACCAGTTCATAAATTGATTCCGGTTTTTCAATTTCTGTATTCATCGCCATTCCCACGATGGCTTTATTTAACTCATCAAATTGCAGGGCTGCATAGCGTATGAATGGCGCAGGTAATCCCGGATGAAAACCGGCCTGTGTAATAAAACACCGACCGCTATTTTGAATTTTTTTTTCGATTTTTTTGAGATCGGCAACAACATTTTGTTCAAAATGATAATCCAGATAATCAGCGCCGGTTTCTATGGCAGCGTTCGCAACATTTCGAACGCATCGCGTTGCTGTTGTAGCATCAATAACAAGAGTTGCGTTATTAAAAGCTTTTACAAGCGATTGATAATCTGCCGCGTCCGCAAAAACAGCAGAAATGTTTTTATTTGAAAATTCATCTCTTAGTTTTATACACAATTTCTCTGCTGTTTGGATATTGCGCCCGGCAATAATTATAGTGGTATCTGTTTCTTCAAGTAATCGACGGCAAATTACTTTTCCCGTACCTCCATATCCGCCTAATATTAATATAGTTTTCGTCTTCATACTTTTTTAGTTTTTATATTTAGAAGAATTGCTATCGTTGGAAATAAAATCCAAGGGATCACATAATAAACCGTTAAAAACCAAAACTTTAAGAAAAAATTTAATCCATACCCTAGATATATACCGCAGTATATAAAATCGTAAATCATAAGTGGGATTGTAAAATAAAAAGAGTACCATAAAGATATGCCAATCCTTCTGGTATTTTTTACTCTTTTAAGAATAATCCATATAATAATAGAAAAAGGAATTAATAAAATCGTTTCCGTAATAATCATAGATTTAGTAGAATACTGTAAGTAGTAATCAGGTAGACCTGCAAGATAAAATAGCAACCAGAAAATAGAAGCAAAAATATATATCTGTAAATGATGTTTCACTTTCATAATAATTTCCTATAAATGAATTACAGCCATATTAGAAATCTTATTTCAATTCGTCCCAATGTAATAATGCCCAATATTTTTAATAGTGCAACGTTTTTATACTCTCAATTAATTCTTATTTGAATCCAATCCACTTAGTTCAAGTAGCTTCTGAACGGGAATATCATAAATATCACTCCAAGATAATGCACCATATTTTTTTACATATTCTTCACAAATACGATATCCAATAAAGTATCCTTGTGCACCAGGTCCGCCACTGATCATTTTTTTTGACCTTGAAGCTAATAGATCTTTGTCATTTCGGCTAGTTGAAAATAAATACTCCTTGGCTTCTTCAAAAAGTTTTTTTTCATTTGCTAAGCACCACATATATTCTTCCTCTGAATACAACAAATTTTTTGCGGGACTGAATTTATACCCCCAAAATAATTGATTAACATAAGTTGCAAACCCTTCATCAATACAACGATATAGCACGCTTTTTTTAAATGGGTCGTTTTGGCTGGTGTAATCATAGATTTGATGATTCAACTCATGTGGTAAAATAAATTCAATATGTTCTTTATCAACAAATTTGTTCGCCAGATCTACCAGCATATTGCCATTTCCAATACCACCCAAATCAGTTAAAGCGGGCCCAAAAATTATGTACCAGTTACCAGTTATATTTCTTTGAGTCATGATGCTCATTTTTTCAGCAGCCGTCATAATCATGGTATCAATTTTATAGCCAACTGCATTTGCTGCTTGATTATTCAGTCCGTTTACGTCAAGCTTTTCTTGACACCAATCCAAAAATCTACCTTCACTTCCCAGATATCCTTCCCACAAACTATTATAAGGTATATAAACTTTTTCTACTAACATATTATTTCTTTCTTCTTCCGACAAAGAATCTTTTTTATAAGCAGAAATAGTTTGTGCTTTAAAAACATTATAGATTTTAATATTATAATTAGGATTGCTAACAGTATCTTTTACCAATATTACTTTCTCATAAGTTTGGACGCTAATACTTTGCCCCATAGTGACAAAGAATAAGCCACTTAACTCTAATACAATAAATCCAAGAAATAGTTTTTTCAATATATTATTCCGGTTTATTACAATATTTAGTTCTAAAGTATTGTTCAACAAATTATGATCTTTCTCATAAATGCTAATACTCCCTTCTCTTTGGGTTGTTTGCTCAGATAATTAGGTTTTTTTCGTTAGATTTTTTTCCATCACCAATAATCGTTTACCATGATAAAGTCCTTCCCCAATTATCTTATAGCCCAACTTATCATATATATAAATAGCACGATTATTGAATTCAAAAACATCCAACCAAATACTTTTTGTATTCCAGATCGCTGTGCAATATTCTTCAAGTTCTTTAATGGCTTTTTGCCCATTTCCAAAACCTTTTTGTTCAATGACTATTCTTCTAAATTCAATTCTTTGTCCTTCTTGCTCAATTCCTAATATGACAAAACCAAGAAGTTTTCCCTTCTCATAAATTCCGACATATCTGTTATTTCGGTTTTTCATTTCATTTAGATGTTTTTCAATATCATAGGAAATAATGAATTCTGAAGTACCGGAATTATTTTCCATTCTCACTATTTCAGCAGCATGACTTTCATTCAATAAATTTAATCTCACCTATCACTCCAAATTAGAAACAATATTTAACGCGCACTTAAAAAATCTTCAAAGTAATCTATTGACTAATTTATATGAGTTTGAAGACACAGTCTTATTTCGAAAGATATTTTTCAATCAATTCCACCGCCTTTGTGATACCGTTTTCGTCTCTAATTTGTGCGCCTAATAGGTATGATCTTTCTTTCATCTCTTTATTATTCAACATACTAGTGATACCTTGAGCAAGCTTTTCGGCTGTCAATTGTTTACGTGGAATCGGCTGTGGTCCGACGCCTAAATCAAAAACACGCTGACCCCAAAAGGGCTGATCCATTATATGAGGAACAACTAATCCTGGAATTCCTGCACGCAATGCTGCAGCCGTTGTTCCAGCGCCCCCATGATGTATAATGCAAGTTGTGCGTGGCAAAAGCCAGTCATGTGGAACTGAATCAACTTTTAATATTGTATCAGGTAGTTCAATACCGCCTAAACTATCCCACCCGGTTGAAAGAATTGCTCTTACATTTACTTTTTTAATTCCTTCAGCAATTATCCGAGTCATTACTTCAGCTTCACGATTGTTCATACTTCCAAACCCAATATATATTGGTGTTGATCCGTCGTTAAGAAATTGCAAAAGCGAGTCTGAAGGTTTCCAATCCGCCGGATGATTTAAATACCAGTATCCGGTTACATGAATCCAATCGCCCCAATCTTTCGGCTTTGGTAATACTGATGAGCTATAACCGTAGATAATCGGAAATTTTTTCTTTTCAAGTATTTTGTACGGACCTCCAAATGGATAAGGCTCAAGACCAAGAACATTTTTTCTCCAGCTATTAATAAATTTACGTGAACCTTGCCAGGTAAATTGTTCCTCCAGAATGTGCGATATCCAATTCAGAGTTTCATTATTCCGTTTGCCATCTGAGTAAATTACACTTGGGAAAGCTTTTGTGCGAGATAAAGGTTGCAATGGCGCCCAACAACTTGGTATACCTAATCTTTCTGCAATGCTGTAACCGGGGACAGAAGCACTCGAAAAAATAATTCCATCTGTATTCTGGCAGGCGGTCCAAGAATCTGCAGTAAAACATTCAAGTATTCTTTGAAGCGCTTTCGTCATATTTTTATATGCAAGAATGGGATTTCGTTTTGCCATTAACTCCTGCACCGTTTCACTTTCCATCAATTCTCTAAAGTTGGCTTCAAGTTGCTTGTAGATTAGTCCATAACCAACAATAAATTCTTCGAAATTTGACGGCGCTGCAATACTAACTTTGTGACCTGCAGCTTGCAACCCAAGTCCTAACGCGATATATGGCTGTACATCGCCTCGGGTTCCCACCGCAAGAATTGTGATTTTCATATTAACTAATTATCCTATTTTTATTGAAGATCTGTAATAGGAAGAGATTTGAAGGGTGAATAATTTTTAAAGTCATCAAATGATTTTTATAATATTCGAATAATGTATTTCTGTCTTTCCAAGCGAGAGAAATAATATTCACAGTGTAAAAAGAGAAGGTGAATCACAAAATGTTTAGAGGAGTTATACAGAATTCACTTTTCTATTCGTCTATCTTTCCAACTAAATAAAATAAACGAAAGACCGGCAAATATGTTATAGAAAGTCACACCCTTTCCAAACAACTCACTTTCCGAAAAATTTAGAAACAAACCTGTGTTTAAATCATACAATAATGAATAAAGTCCAAAAAATACCATCGCAGACCCAAGCGCGATTCCAAACAAGAGAGCCTTTGTATTTTTTAGAATGATATTTACTCCTGTAAGAAACGCAAGTATGATTAACCATAAATCAGCCACTTGAAACGAAAGAAAATAATTGCGAAATCCAGGGACACTCTCATCAACAGGAAATATACCTAACCATACAAAAATCCATTGAAGTAAAATTCCCGCTCCTGTAAGGAATGACAATACACAAATAACTATTTGAGATGTTTTCACAAATTGCCTTTAATAATGATAAGTTTTAGCCAGAAAAAATTTTCTACAGCCACAATTAAAACTGTAAATAAGATTATTGACTGAAGGTTTTCAAGAATATTTTAAGAATAGACAAGATAAACTAATCAATCAAATTTTTGTAAGATTCAGTTTGATAATAATGTTCCCCAATAAGTTAGTCCAGCTATTAAAAATAGCACCACCCATTGAGGTACTTGAAATAATCGGACTTGCATTAAAAATGCAGTTATTAATATTGTTAAACCATAGCTTAAAAACAGCAATGCTAAAATTCTTCCTATAACTACATCTCCAATAACTGAAAAAGCAAAAAAAAACAACATGATTGCTGAGGCAAAAAGCTGGACAGAAAACATATGCCAAACAGCTCTTAGTTCCAGTCTGGGGACTTTGTTAATTTCTGTGTTATATAATGAGCGAATAGTAGTAATTTCTCCCCCGATACAATGAGCCAAAGCAGTTATAGCCGTCAAAATACCTGCTATGAGAAATGGTATATTCAAGTTATGACTCCATTATTGTATATGCCTATTCTTATTTCTTCAAATCGTTTTCAATATCTCAACTGTAATAACAAACAATATTTTTATTACCAACGGTTGTAAATAGAAATTCAGAGTTATGATACACATTAATACAGTGGGTATATTTTGACATGTGCAATCTACCTTTTATATGTTGTTCAATACTAGCGTTCATTGAGGTGCTGCGTCATTAGATTTAAATTAATCGGTTCAACACGAGTAATTTCTATTTCTCTCACATATTCCATTTTTCCCCACAGATAGGAATTCCCTTTCAATCCTTTTGTCGTCATAACGCGTCTATTTAATCTTTCGACTTCAATTTTTGTTGCCTCCCTCTTATTTCCAAGTTTACCGTATAGTTTTAATGCAGGATAAGAACTAAATTTTCCCTTAAATAAAGACTTAAGCCAAAACCATGTGTTACTGTTTACTCCAAGGATGCATATATTTTTGTTCTGTTCTGCGTGCACAGGTAATTTTGTTGGATACTTTTCAAAATAAAATCCAGTACAATTATTATTCAGGAAGAGCGAGCCAATCGGCGTTACGGTTGGGTTGTTGTTTTCATCAACAGAAGCTATGGCAACGTGAAAATTAGTCCGGAAACATTTGTCAAAGTGTTTTTTAATCTCTTTCCAATTCGATTTTAATTCCATGTTAATTCCTTTGATTTTACGACGGATTATTTTGTTTTTGTTTAAGTTTGTTTAGCGATTTAACATCTGAGACAAACTGCTCCATGTAACCGCATTCAGCACAAACATAGCGTGTCAGTTTGGCAAAGTCAAACATATCAATCTTGATAGCATTGTACGTTCCTGGTTCGCTAGGAATAATTACTATTTTTTTTGATGAGCATTTTGGACAAATCCCATAAGTTTTCATAGTCACTTTTTTACCTTAAGTTATTTGAAATCGATAAGTCATTCGAGTTTATGATAGAAATTAAACACTATAAATACGAAGTTTTGAAATACTTTATTTTGATACAACAAGCTAAAATTTTAATTAAGTTTTATGAAAAGCAAAACTCAAAATGTTACTCAACCATTCCTTGTGTGTTATCTTTTAAAACTATTTTCAAACGAGAAGATTTGTTAAAGGAGTCATTCACACAAATAGGTATAGCACCATACCGATTAGTGACAACTTCCTTCTTCACATACAGTACTTTCACCACATCCGGTACATTCACCGCAGCAGATGTTTTCTTGTTGAGCTTTCGATCCAGTCTCCTTTTTAAGGTGTGTGGAATCAGCTTTGCTATAAGCGGAAATCGATAGAAATAAAGCAGTGCTTATTCCTAAGGTAAAAAAGAACTTTTTCATTTTGATTCTCCATTATTGTGATTTGATTATGTTACTGCCCCACGGAGGCAAATTTTATAAGTAAACTTTTAGAGTTTTTTAAAGAGGTAATATTTAGTGACAAGTTAAGGTTATACGTTCTTTTAGAGAATTGCTTTTTCCCCTTCTACATATGCCATAGGCACTGTTAAGTATAGTCCATTCGATTTAACTGAGTAATCGTTCAAATTATTTTCAAGTTTAACAAATATTGTTTTCAGTTCGTCCGGAGGAAGTAAATTTTTCCAGGAAGATAACCAGCCCAACTTAACAAAATGATGTCGAAGAAATGAGCTACCGTCAAGAAATCTCATCTCAAATTGTTCCTCATAGCATCGTGTTACTATTAATCCACTTTCTTTAAAAAGTTTTGAAATAATTTCCACTGTTCCCCGATGTCTCTGATGTTCGGATAGTTTTTCCATAAGATCATTTCTACCCATTTGACGAAGTGTTTGTTCAAATATATTATAAAACTCTGCCCAATGACCATCAAGGTTGGTGGTTAATGCTAATTTCCCGCTTGGTTTTAGTACTCTTTTGCATTCACTAAATACAGATTTGGGATTATCAAAGTTATTAATGCCAAGATTCGAAACGATTAAATCAATGCTTCCATTTTCAAATGGTATCTTGTCTGCTGATCCATGAATAATTTCAACGTTGTTTATACCATAATTTTTTATTTTTTGTTTTGCTCTTTCGTTACCGTTTATCCATGGATCAAGTCCAAAACATTTTGAAGTTTTGCCAAGTCGTTCTGCAAGTTCCAGTAACGGGAAACCGGTGCCGGAGCCAAGATCAAGTACCATCAAATTCGGTCTTAGTTCAATATTCTTTAAGAACAATAGCCCAAACGGAGCGCTCCATAAAGGTATTTCATCGTACGTATTGACAAACTCCGAAGTGTCATCAAAAAAATAATCCAGATATTCCATCATAACATTTCCTACAAAATCATCGGTTTTAGTTCAAGCTAATTAACGAACGTTTTTCTATCATGATGATATTTTTTTAATCAGCTTATTAAATTATCTAAAGTTTCAAGCAGACGAAATAAATCATAATCGTTGATATGTAAATGGGGTGCAAAGCGAACTGATTTACCACGTTGACTTATGAATATCTTTTTTTCTCTTAATTCAGAAACCAGGTTACCTTTATACTTTTCAGGAAGTATGGCTCCAAACATGTGTGGACACCGTTGCGAATCATTCGGGAGCTGAAATCCAAGATTGAGAAGATGTTTAGCAATCTTTTTGTTGATTGCTGATATGGACGCTGAAATCTCCGTTACCCCCCAGGTTTTTATTTGTTCTAGTGCAGCTATAGCTCCTGGCAAAATTGTTGGAGTACATTTTTCACCAACATCAAATCGACGGGCACCCGGCATATAGAAGTCAGAATAATTAACAAGTGATGCAAAATCTTCAGCATTTTCTCGCGCTTGCCATGATTCCTCTAACGGACGAGAATTGCGCCATTGCTCAGAAACATACATTATAGTGAATCCGTACGGACAAAGAAGCCACTTGTATCCAGCTGCGATTAAAAAATCTGGTTTTATTTGATCCATCGAAAAAGGAATTGCACCTAATGATTGAGTCGCATCAATCACCATGATGCTGCCTGTTAAATCGCAAACTTTTCTAATCGAAACCAAATCAATAAAAGCACCGTTTGTCCAATGGCATGTGGATAATGAAACAACCTTTACACCCTTATCAATTTTGTTAATAATTGCTTGCGTCCAATTTCCGTTTGCCGGAGTGGGAACGGTTATTAAATTTATATTTCTTTCCTTAGCAACTCGTTTCCAGGTTAGCACGCTGCTTGGAAATTCCTCGGCAACAAACAAAATATTATCACCAGCTTGCAACTGTGGTTCAATTGCACGAGCAGCGGCACTTATTCCATAACTTACAGCTGGAACAATTGCATAACCGTCGAAATCTCCTCCAAAAATTTCAGAGGATAATTTCCGTGTTGTCTCTGCATCCTCAAAAAAATTTGATGGTGTACGTTCCCATGGATGGTTCTTTGAGGCGACTCCGATCTGCAATCTGTTGTGTGATTCATTTAATTGAGGTGAATAATAAGCACAGTTGAAATATGCGATATCTTCCGGAATATCAAATAATTTTCGTTGTGATTGAATAAGTGACATGTAATTCCTTCATTTTCTCGAGTATGTTCTAAACAAATTACTCTGCATTACCTAAACCAGTGTTTAGTTTGCGAATCTCTATTCGTCCATCAATTTTTGATATTGAGATAGATATTTTCCAACATGTAATCCATCAACCAAACCGTGATGAACATTAATTGAAACCGGCATTATCATTTTTTCTTCTCTCATGAATATTTTGCCAAACGTAACTTTAGGTGTGCTGTCAATAAATTTAAAATTTCTAGCGTGAGTTAGTCCTGTAAACGTATTCCACGGTATAGAAGAGTAATGAATTGCATCTAATCTACTAGTTCGTTCATTCAATCCCAAACCGGTTGAATTTTGTACGAGTTCAATTTCTTTTCTTAATAATTTTTCAAATACTAAAAAATCATCACTAAACTCAATGAACGAAAAAGCAAATGTACCATCCTCTCTGCCGATTGTTGGAGAAGCGTGAACTTCATCGTACACAACTACGTTGCCATCGTCAATTCTATACTTAAATTCGTCAACTCGGTTTGCAGCAACTAAAGATTTATGCAAATAGTAGGCAAAGAACGAATGACCTCCCTCTTTCGCTTTTTTAAATGCAGTTGTACAATCAACTTCCGAAACAATTCCAAAAAAGGGTTCATCAAATTGTGAAAAGAAAATGTAGTGTTCTTTTCGATTCCAGCTATTTATGTCGATAGTTTTCATGCGTCAAAGATTTTTAGTAACTGAGAAATATCTTCGATCTCTTTAAAATTATTTCTTTCTTCAAATTCTTCAATCTTTTCATGTTGCCACATAGTATGATAAGGGACGTGAATACCAAAACCACCAATATTTAAAACCGGAATTATATCTGATTTCAAAGAATTTCCGACCATCAAAAAGTTTTCCGGTTTAACCTCCAGATGGGACAAAAGTTTAAGGTAGTCGGATTCTTTTTTGTCACTCATAATTTCTACATGGTGAAAATACTTTTCTATGTTGGATTTTTTTAGTTTTCTTTCCTGATCAAGTAAATCGCCTTTAGTTGCAACGATTAATTCTATTCCCTTTTTGTAAAGATTCTCCAAAACTTCTTCTACTCCATCAAGCAAAACTACTGGTTTATTCAAAAGTTCTTTCCCGAGCAGAATAATTTCATTTATAGTTGATTGCGCTATCTTGTTATCACTTATACGAATGGCAGTTTCAATCATTGATAGCATAAATCCTTTTGCACCAAAACCGTATAAGTTAAGGTTTTGCATTTCGGTTTTAAACAATTCTTGCGATACGATTTCGTGAGTACTGAAATCTGAGAGCATATCGCAAAACTGTTTTTCTGTTTCTTGATAATAGGGTTCATTAACCCAGAGTGTATCATCGGCATCAAATCCGATAATTCTAAATTGTGTTTTCATTTTTTATTCTCATACATAAAACGCAAAATTTTAACAACAACTATCCAAACTCTTCAACAATTGATTTTCCTGATGAAAAATCTCCAGATGTCCATTTCCATTCTTCATAGAATCTTATTCTCCCATCGGCCAATATTTCTGGAATGGATTTGCACTCTCCAATCATAATCTCATATTTTTTATTTATGTGATGGTAGTTCATGGTTAGCCTTCCGTTAGAATCCATCAGCGCAATTAGATTTCCCTTTATAATTGAGCCGCCGGAATAATCTGCCCACACGATTTTATCATCTTGAAAATAATTAAAAATTGTTTCTCCTGAAACTTCACCATTACTCGAATTCTCTATCGAACAAAATTTTTTCCCATTTAAATTAAGCATGGTTGATCCGAAATTTATAGTTATATAACCTTTTAAGTTAATCTCAAGTTAAAAAGATTTTGCAATACAAAAGTATTTTTTCGTAGATTTATAATTACTTACCGGAACTCATCATACAGAATCTTCGCCAACTCTTCTGCTCCGTTCTTGCCTTCCGATTTGTTGGAAAGAGATTGCGCTTTCTCTGTCATTTCTAATGAACCAAATATCTCACAGAGTGCTGAAGTTAGCATAAAATCTGTGAAATGCTTGTAACTAATAGGTTTCGGTCCAATTCCCAATTCATAAACTCGACGCCCCCAATAGTATTGATCCATCACATGCGGAATTACCAGTTGCGGCACACCCGCTCTGGTAGCGGTTGTTGTTGTCCCTGCACCTCCGTGATGTATAACAGCTACGAGGTGCGGAAAGAGTAGTCGAAATGAAACGTTGTTAATAGCCAAGAAGTCGTCTGGTAATTTTCTCCCACCAATTTCAAGCCACTTGTTTGGAATAATCGCGCGAATGTTGAGTTCGCTAGTTGACTTGATGACGGTATCAAGCAATCGTCTTGCATCTTTTGCAAACATACTGCCAAACCCGATATAAATAGGTCGATCTCCGGAGGCTAGAAAATCTTCCACTTCCTTGGGCAAGAAATTATCCTGGAATGCTTCTATTGCACTGATACGTTTAGTCCCATCAACATCAGATGGTAGTGGCGCTAATTCTTCATCTGCTGTAAGAAAGCGCTCGCCAGGCAAACCGATCATACGTTCGTAAAGGTTGTTAGTTTTCGGAAGACCATAATCGCTTCTCCAGCGATTCACGAGTCCATTCAACATTCTATCACTACTCCACTTTGTTATCTTCCAGGAGGTTGAATTGATAGTTTTTGGTCTACTATATTCCTTATCAGTTGCAGGTGGGTGATGAATAGACGGGTACCATCTTGGACACACTGATACAGCCCGGTATGGAATTCCAAGTGCTTCAGCTACATGAGGTACTGCATACGCAACGCCTGTTGCAACTAAAAGTTTAGAACCTTTAGCAATTTTTGGCAGACCTCGAAAAGTCTCTTCTGTTAGGGTACGGGTAGCGCGTATAAGCATTGGAATATTACTAAAAGAAGTATCAGTAGCTGCAGAAGCTTTTTCGATAATTGATTTGCAGGAAGGTGTTATAGCGTGGAAATTCAAACCAGCGGTAACTGCTGCAACTTCAAATTCCGGAGGAGCTGCCACGACAACATCCACTCCACGATCTAGCAGCGCACGACCAAGTGAAATAAACGGGGCAACATCTCCCCATGATCCGATTGAGCATAGTGTAATTTTCATATTGACTTCACCTTCTCAAATACAGTTTTTCCACATTTCAAACAGACTAAGATGTATCTACTGAGATTTGGTTCTTTCATAAATTAAGTTTTTTATTATTCATTTTTCAATTTCTAAATACCACTGCGTACTTAAATAACAATCAAATTCAAGAGAATGGCAATAGAATAGTGTGTTCATATATCTTTCGTTCTTAGTTTTTGTTTTTACGAGTTTCATATTCTTCTTTAAGTAAAGCAAAAAATAACGTATCCTGAATTTCTCCATCTCTAACATAGTGTTGTTTGAAATATCCTTCTTGAGTAAATCCATATTTTCTAATTATACTTAACGATGCGATATTACTGGGGCCAATGCACGCTTCAATTCTGTTTAATCCCATAGTATTAAATCCGTATTCAAGAATTGTTCTAACAGCCTCGCTCATATATCCCTTCCTTTTATACCCGTCACTATTTAAAGCGTAACCAATTTCTGCTTTAAAATGATCTACATACCAATTATGATAACCGCATCGTCCGATGGTTTTATTATTTTCTTTTAAGACGAGAAGAAAAGCTAAAATGGTTCTGTCGTAAGTTGTGTAGCCCCCTTTTATCTTTTCTTTTTCCCTTAAAAATTCTTCGTGGCTTTTTAGTCCAAGTTGATCGATAATTTGAACCTCAGAATAATCTTGGAATAAACTTTTGAATCCTTCAGGCGTGAGTTTTTTTAGGAGCAGTCTTTCCGTTTCAAGCACTTCAAATTTCATTTGACTTCTTAATCCAAATTAGTTGATTTTTATTGCCCGCTAGAGTTTGTTTTAGTAGTTCTATTTTAAGAGTAACAATTCTTACCAATATCATTTTAATTTATTTTCTTTTTTGTGAGGACAAAAATTATCCAGGGAGCTATCTTCGTTTCCATAATCCAGTTAAATGGTTCATCGCTTCTCCCGAGTGGTTTGTAAACCGCTTCAACCTCTAAACTCGATATATCAAACAATTTGTGATAATCTTGTTCTGTCCAAAAAATATCCTCAACCGGTCTCTTGTCTTCCACATCATTCATTATGTCCCGAACGATATCTCCCGTTTTTGCATTCCAGTTTTCAGGAAAATCTTTTGTTGTAAAAGATGCCCACTCATTAGTATATAATTCAGGGGAAGCATCCAGACAAATTAGCTTTCCAGTTGATTTCAACAACTTACTTAGCGAAGTAAGAATTTGTGTACGATTCGCCCAGCCGGGGATATTGTCGAAAGTAAAAATCGATTGCACTAAATCAAAACTTCCTTCACCCAAATGACTATACTCACCATCTTCCACAATCTGATAATCACCTTGCGGATCCAATTCCCATGCCTTATTCAACATATCTTCGGAAATATCAATTCCAATTACATCAAAACCTAATTTTTTCAAGAATCGTGTGGAACGCCCGGCTCCACAGCCAAAATCAACAGCTTTACTCCCTTTTACATGTTTTGAAACTATATCTGGGATGTCCCGGTAAGCTAAATAATATGAATTAGGGAATTCAAGCTTGGAATATGAATTTGCCCTTACTTGATTATCCCATGAATTTTCAAATTCCATATTTACATTCCAATTTTTAAAATATTGTAGTAAGATGATCTGATATTTATAGCAAATTAATCTTTAAGATTTTTTGAATTTTTGGAAGTAACTTTTCATAATGACAATCTGCATCAAATGCTATAGAAACATGTCCATCATTGATAGGTTGAACGAACTGGAAGAAATTTCCATAACGAATAATGACGTACTCAACGCCACCGCAATCAATTTCACCGCGCTGACGAAGCAATGTTAAGAGAGTAGGGTTAACTATTATTTCCTCATACTTATCAGATTCAGAAGAACTGGCACCTGGTAAATCCGGCCTTGAAGATGTGATTAGTTCCCCGCTACGATAAATCGCTACGTAGCGTATTTCTTGGGATAAATTAAAAAGCAATTGCATAACTTTTTCCAAAATATCTTTTCCATTTTTAGGTTTTATTTTACTCATACACTTTTGTTTTCATTCGTATCAAATTATGAAGAAGAATGGATGCCTGAAAAATAATTTTCTCAAACATGTTCAGTTTTTCTCTCTGATTTAAAAATCAATAACCGTTGTATAAGTTTCATCATACCCTTTTTGAAAAAGAAATTCATGGAACATTTTACCGGAATCAAGCACCGTGCTTTTGCTCGTTACAATAGATAGTCCAACTGATTTTGCATGGACTTCAAATTCTTCCGGTTGGATTAATTTTAAATATCCATTAAGTTTCCAGAGACTTGTATAGGGACTTGGACTAACTGCCGAAACATTTTCATTCGGCAGTTGTAATATTACAGCCAGGTAACCACCCGGCTTAATAAATTTTAGTATTGATGAAAGACCTGAAATGAAATCAACATACTCGAAAATAAGAGCAGCAAAAACTAAATCGACCGGATTAAAAGAACAGACTGATGATTGAAAATCCTGACAAATAAGTTCGAGCCGGTCAAAATAGTACATGTATCTTTCTTGTAGTTTATCTAAGTATTGAGGATTTATTTCAACACCAACTACTCTTCTAACAATATCCGGCGGTAATTGATCAAATCCATTTCCACCGGCACATCCGATAATTGCAACTGACGTTGGTAAAATATTTAGCACACTATCTTGGAGAACTTGTGAAAGGTATTGAGCCTGAGCTATCGAAGCCAGAGACATATGAGCTTCATAATCTTCTAACGGTATTTGTAACCAAGGATTCAAATTAAGTAATTTCACTAATCTTATTTTGTAAATTAATTTGATAGAACATTAATGGTAAGCGAAAATCAATTTTTATAATTTCCATTTTGCTCCATAAACGAATTGTGCGTTGCGCGGATTTCGTGCAAGTTCAACTAAACTTACAATCCAATCCAACCAAAAATGCGTGGCTATTACTTCACCCAAATCATAACCGTTTTTTTCAAAGCGATAACCCAAATACACACCAGCTAATGTTGCGGCAAGTCCATTCCCAACACCATTATTCGGAATGTGCCAGATTCCAAATAACAACGAACTAGCACCTAAAGCAAACATTGGATTCGTAACCTCAGTTAATTCAGTTTGGAGAGTACCTCTAAAAAACATTTCTTCTCCGGAAGCTACTGCCATATATCGTAATGTTTGGATACCTCCATAAGTTAACGCCGCTTGTGAAGGTGAATAAGTTTTGTTAAACATGGTTATTTCTTCTGCCCTTGAGAGAGGTTTATCGTTCTTGCTATCAAAATAAGCAACGGTTCCTGCAAGAATCATCGGAACGAAAACCCATGGATTTGTTAAATATTTTGGTTTGAATGGAGAAACCATTAAACTTACAACACCGTCATCAGGAAGTTTCACTTTATTTATGGCAGCAGACTTTGCATGGTACGTTCGATATGCAGTAAAAAAATCAACCAACCTGAGATTATAGTATACGAGTTGTGAAATGTTGGCATAGTCATTATATGCCTTAGATTTAGCACTTAAACCGTTTGTTTTTTGATATTGAAAACTGTTTGAAATGTTGGGATACATTCTCCAGTTATCCTTATCCATTTTTTTTAGCATATTATCTTTTAATAGATAGAGCCCTACTTCACCTCCTAAAAAAATTGAACCCGCAACCCATTCCTCCTGCATAAAATGACCAAGACCAAGGTAAGGAATAGTGTTATGTGAAGAAATTGAGTATAAATCACTTACGTATCCCGTTGCAACAAGAAGTGAAGATTTTGTTTTTGAACTATCAGACAAATCTTCCTTCTTCTTTTCCAATACTGATTGTCCCTTGACTGACAAACAGAAACACCAAAATATTAGGAGAGAAAAAACAAAAAGCCAGGATAAATTATTAGTGCTTAAATGTCTTTTCTCAAATGTGTAATTAATACGTTTCATTTTTCAATGCTTAACCATCATTTTAAAAGCAACATTTTCTTTACAAGTCGTTTACCCGAAAATTCTAATACCGAAAAATATGTACCGCTGGCTAATTTTGTTCCGTCGAATTCTATTTGATGATTAATTCCTTCTTTAACAAAACCATCTAATAGAACCGAGACCACTTGACCCAACATATTATACACTTTCAAACTAACTTTACCGCTTGTTGGAATGGTAAATTGCATTGTCGTTGTTGGATTAAATGGATTCGGATAGTTTTGCAGCAGGATAAAATCAGAAGGAGTTTTTGATGAACTTTCGCGAACATCACTTACGATTTTTCCTCTCCATTTAGCAAAGGCTACAGATGGAGCCCCACCGGCAACACTAAATAATCCGCCTTCATATATCCCATCATTTGTAATTTCTGTGCTTAGAACGGTACTATTGGTTCCATCTCCTAATGCTGACCAATTACTTCCATTCCAGGCGGCTATGTTATTTGCATAAACATCACCAGTTTTATTAAACCAACCCGAAACGATAAGTTTTTCTTTATCTCCCTTCAAGTAAAAAACCATCGGGCTTTCCCAATTATTCTTATCATATCCCACGCCACCGCCAAATTCAGCCCAGTTTACGCCATTCCATTCTGCCAAGCACGATGCGTTTGAAGCACCAGCTGAAGTGAAACTTCCTCCAACAATGAGATTACCTTTAAAATGAGTTACCGAAATGACTTCTCCATTTACCCCATTTTCAATATCAAAACCAATTGAATTCCAACTCTTTCCATCCCAACTTGCGACATTATATGCGTATGCAGATCCAGCTTGATCAAACATTCCTCCAACAACCATTTGACCATTTTCATCAAAACTAATTGACTTAACTATTGTTAATGAAGGGTCATTAGCGATCCGAACTCCTCCACCCAATCCTAAAGTATCCCACTGCCCCTTTGAACGAATCCAACGTGCAATCGAATTTGCAGAAATCAACGGATTTATTGAATCTCCTACCACAGCGAACCTTCCCCCAACATAGACTGTATCTCCGCGAATAGCGATAGCATCAACTGAAGGATTCCGCACACCCCCTACACCGATTCCCACCGAATGCCATTGCAAACCATCCCATCGGGCAATATGGTAAGCTACTTCTGTTCCTGCTTTGCCAAAATATCCACCAACAAAAATTTCGTTTGTTTTTCTATCAACTGCAATTGTATTTATTTCACCATCAATTCCCTCGGCAAGTCCCTCCCACTGCTTCATTGCTCCATTCCATTTTACAATTGAACGGTAGCTTGCTCCGCCAACAATAGAAAAGCTTCCGCCAACTACAACCGAAGTATCATCAATTGTTGAAATGGCTCTGACTTCCGGAAAGTTAAAATCAGGATAAAGACCCATTCCTCCTTGATAATCTACGAGAGCTTTCCATCCAAAATCAATGAAACTAGTTGGACTGTAGCTTGCTATATTTGAAACAAACCGATCGTCGGCTTTAGACATTTCACCCGCGGCATAAATGCGTGCCTCCAAACCCGATGTAACGATAGCAAGTGATGTTATTGCACCCCATATTTGGGAATTAAATTCAAATTCCATGTTTCCTACTTTAGTCCAATTGGTACCATCCCATTTAGCCAGAGCCTTTGCCGTATCTCCGTTAGCATCAACAATTCTAAATCCGCCACCGATATAAAGATCATTCCCTCGATAAAGTGCCGCCCTTACATCCGGTATCGTACCTGGACCTTGAATAGATTCAGGGAAGAAATTCATCGTCTCCCAACTACGACCATTCCATTTGGCTAAACCATTTGCAAGTTTTGCAGGAGTTCCGACTGAATCAAATTTCCCGACAACAACTAAATTGCCATTTGGTGCGACCGTGATTTGACGAATCCATGGAATTCTTCCAGTTACACCGCCTCCTACTTCCGACCACTGCTGCTTCGAATAATCCCAAGCGGCAAATCCTTTCGCCGGAGTCGAACCGGCTCTTGTAAATTTTCCTCCTATGTAAAGAATATCATCTTTTATAACCATTGCATATGCATAAGCAGGATTTAAAGTATCTTCGTTTCTAATGCTTCCCCCAACATCTGACCAAGTAGATTGATTATCGTTCCAAACCGCGAGCCCTTGAGCATGAGCGGTTCCTGCACGGTTAAAAAAACCTCCAACAAATAGAAGTGAGTCTTTTGCTAGTAAAGAATATCCATGTCCCATAGAAATCGCAGGATTGCCAGAAAAGTCAGTGCTGGCAAATCTTAATCCATTTTCAGCCCCGATACCTAGCGAAGACCACTTAATACCGTCCCAGGATGCAACGCCATTGGCATCCAGATTTTTGCCGACCTTTGTAAACATACCACCAACGTAAAGTTTTCCATTTAGTACAGCTATCGACTGTACCGTTCCACCAACGCCGTTTTCTTCACCGGTACCTACCGAGTGCCATTCAGTTCCGTCCCATCTGGCAATATTGTTAGCAACGGCGTGCCCTGCTACGGTAAAACTTCCGCCGACATAAAGATCCGTACCGCTTGCTGCGAGTGCATAGACAGTTCCATCCACTCCGGGAATTGTAAATTGTTTATCCCAAAGCGGATCAGACGCAAAGAATGATTCTTGATTGAACTTCAATTGATTTTGATTATGATTTTCAAGTAAACTCGAACTCGATATTTTGTGATTCCTTTCGTAGAAATAGTTTTTTTGCTGCCCCGATAATGGAGTGATGGAAACAATTACAACGATTGCACACACTGAAGTTTGTAAAAATTTTATAAGATTCTGTCCGAGATTCATTTGTGTTCCTTATTTGATGGTGGAAGTTCTTATTAATGAATTTTAGAAAATGATTTTGTTAGAGGAATTATTATTTACCAAGCATTTCTTCTAAAGTTTTTGCAGAATATTTAACACATTTCTTACAGATTAACTCTCTTTGGTTTTCATCTTTGTGTTTCTTCATCCCTTCTTCAGTGTTGAAATTGCACATTAAAAGTTCCCTGCATGATATTGTTCCAAATTCATTCTTAAATTTTAGAACAAATTCTTTTGTCTTTTCCAGAAGTTGGTCTCTTTGTGTTTGATCTTTTGGATTTGTGAATCCGTATTCCAATCCTAATACGATAAAAGCTCCGGTAACGGCGCCGCAGGTTTCTTGCATTCTCCCCATCCCTGCACCAAACACAGAAGCAATTTTTATTCCGTCGCCCTCTGGTATATTAAAATTTTTCAAATATGGAAGTAAAACAGATTGGGCGCAATTGTATGAGGCATCCATTGCTTCTGCTGCTTCTCTTTCTTTCATGTTAATTTACTCTTCTTCATATCTTGTTTAATCATAAATTCTTTTTTTATCAAGCTGTTATATTTTTTGTTTCAGTAAGTTCTTTGATAAACTAGCACCGTGTGTGCGGTGTGGAACAGTATAAATAGCAAACTTGGAATTATTAGATACCATTTTAAGAATGGTAATTTGAAATAAAATGACTCTGCCATTAAGCTGATTCCCAGCATCCATACAAATGGTGTAACAGCAGGAGCAGAAAATCCTATAATACTATTGCTCCAAGAGGAATTTGGGAAATACATCAGCAGCAACCAGGAAAGGAAATAGAGAAAAATTCCAATTGAATATATTCTGACCCCCATCCTTCCACTTGCAGTTTTACTCTCCAACTTGATAAACAATATGAATAAAAAAAATATTGATCGAAAAATATTTTCTCCAAGCAGAATGAAAAATGGGACACCACGATTAAAAGACTCCGAGCCTAAAGCTGGAGGAAGCTTAGAGGTAAATAGTAGATTCCAGATAAGGATTGGAATAACCGGGATGAAGCCGTTTGATATTATATTCCGTAATAAATTCAATTTAGCATAACCACTTATTTACTTTTGATCCACTCTTCAGCGCTCTCAATATCTGAAAATATTTTAAGTTCTAAAAACCTATTACGTGCAGCTGTTTCCCAGAATAGCATTCTGTTTAATTCTTCTAACTCAAATACCGCTGCTACTTTTGAGATGTGGGTATAGAGTTCCTCCTTCAAGTAGAACATCGATAACGCAAATTCCTCAAATTTTTTCAAGAACGATTTTTTCTCCCGGTTATCGGCTATAACTTTTTTAATGGCATAGAAGTTAAGTAATCTTTTTGTCGCCAAAGCTTCCCGTTTGCAACTTTCAAGGGTCTCCGGGTCTGAAAATTTTATGTACAGATAATCACCACGAATTTCATGGAAATATTCTTTTTCAACAACTAACTCGTGTTCTTTATTTTCCATAATTTCCCTTAAATAATAAAGAAAGATAGATCCATCTTTATCCGAAGAATCCATACATCAAATTCTTCATTGTACTCGGACAGTTAAAATTGTATAAAATATTATTGCTTTACAGTCGATTCTTCTCTTAAAAATTCTAATGCTTTCGCAATATCAACCACGTGTTCATATTTCTTCCCTTTAAATTCCATTTCTTTACTCGTGGCAACAAGAATTTGTTTGTATTCATTAGGGGATAAATCCTTTTTTATTTCCATCATCAAGGCGACAAATCCGGCTAAAACCGGCGACATAGATGAAATTGACAAATAAGGTACTTCATCACCGTTTCTCGGTTTTCTGCCTGACTCCAAATATCTATTGTAAACCAAAATCAACAAACTATTATAATCATAGTGGTAAATGTTAAGATCGGGTTTCCTTGAATATTGATTCCCCTGATAAGGGAATAAACCCCACGGAAATATATTATCGGCGAAAGGATAGTTTATAAAAGTTGTAACAATACCGTGTTGATTGGCTTTCGTTACTGCGCTGTCAATCTTGTCCCGATTCTTGGGGTCAAAAGATTCTGCCGAATATGTTAGGATGTCTAAATCATTTTCGATTGCCCAGTTGATTGCGTTGATAATATTTTGTGCCTCATCATCTTTATCATCACTACGCGCATTCAACGCAAATACCTTCACATCGGGAGCTATTTCCTTTAAGGTTGTAGCCATCCAATAACCGTGTTCATCTATCTCTTCAAACACTTGGGTGTCGTTGGTAAAATCTTTTCCACCCGAATAAAAATCACTGTGTTTTTTATACCCGAAATATTTATCAATCACTCCCACTTTAATACCTTTGCCGGTGGAGATCTTTTGAGCTTCTTTAAAATGATGCACCGTTTCATAAGTTTCTCTTTCATTTTCATCATTAAAGGTAATATACTTTAATCCATTTCTAGAATCGTAAAAGAGTTTAACATTCAATAAAAGAGATAGGATTATTATAATTGTTGATGTCACTTGCATATTATCACGCTCATTTATCTTTATTGACAATTCAGAAAAAATAAATTTTTACGTTACAAAATAAGATTGATATCACGTGATGTTCAAGGTTCAATGGTTTGTATCAAATTTTAATAAGGCTTGTGAACTTATTAACCAACTCTATAAAATGATTTCTGTTACCCGGTGTTTATCCGGTTGTTCAATTTTTATCGTTCGGTGATGACCGGTTTTTTCGATCCAATAAATTACATTCCCCTCAAAGTCTTTCCATTCCACCTTAAAGCATTCAATATTTTGAACCGATTCTTCACCTACAACTTTTATCACCAGAGGATATATTTCGTTCGATTGGGGATTAAGTGAATTAAATTCAAACTTTTCATCTTTAGTGAGCGGTAAAGTTCGAGCAAGAAATGGAATTTGAGAAGGATCAATTATATGTCCGCTAAAAGTTGTGTCTTTACTCAATATTCGATTATACGGTTTAACTACTGTTGTGACAAAAAGATGCCCTTCCTCGTAACGTGAATCAGTCTTTAGCTGCACCTGTTCATCGATGAAGATTTTTCCCGAAGAAAATTGGGGGATCATATCATGAGTCATTGAGCCAAATAAAGTTTTTGCAAATCCGGGAGTCATCATATGAACTAGCACTTCAATGGAACTATCATTCTTAGTAATGACAGTCTGGAAGAAACCATTTCCTTGATCACCGTTTGTACGATAAGTTAAAACTTCCGGTTTTGCGTGTACCCATTGAGTATTAAATTTAATCATGGTCTGGGCGAAAATAGAACCATACAAATAAAATAACGTGAACAACAGTGGAGTTAAATATCGCTTCAACATAAATCCCTTTCGAATTTTAATTTATAATCAGTTAGTTAAAATCTATTTTACATTTTAGGGTAAACTTAGTTTTTCGTTAGAGTAATTACAATTAGTCCGGGCACAGCTTCGCCTGGTGAGTTACATGAAGGTAATTCACGAGGATTAAAAAATGATAATTTTTAGACTCTCTTTTCAGCCGCACTAAAGAACCACTGATAAACAGTCAATTTTTTTTCGAAATTTTTGATCTCGGTTTTTAATTTTCTTAATGATCTTAAAAACCGGGAACAAAAATAAAGTTCTATTAAGATGAAACTGTCCTATAGTATCCACAAGGACAATAATTTTTCTAAAAAGTCTTGTAGCTGTAACTTCTTTTTGAATTTTTTACTAATAGTTAAGTTTTGAACACTCTCACTTCTAGTAATAATTTCACAACGAAATTGATTTGTTGAGTTTCAGAACCACTGATTGGTTGTTCTCTAAAAAAGACTTAGAACTAGAGTTAATATTTTCAGAGTTTCTGAGCCGGTTATAAACGAAATAGATAAAACTTCCTGATAAATACTCCCACGAGAGAGTAAAATTATATGAACTAAGATTGCTGCGATAATCATCTTTATTCGGCATATGAGTAGCGTTCGGCTGAATAATCGCTCGAAGATTTAATCTATCGGTAAGGTTGTATTCAACTTGAAATCTATTAATTATTTGCTCATACTTTGACTGGTATTCAGAGCCGTTAAGATTGATATACTCTAGGCCATATCTGAAAATGAAATCAGCTCCAACTTTTAAGAAAATTTCAGAATTGATGTTGTCCGAAGGCGATTTACGAACATGATTATTTATATAGTGGAAACTAAACCCAACCGGTTTAGCGTTGTCTGAACTGACTGCGATTCTATAACTTTCAGCTTTATCATCAATTAAAACGAATTTACTAAACGCATCCTCAAATATTTTTTCCTCTGAATAGTTTAAAATGTTCCGGTATCGGAATTTTTGGTTTGTCGCAGGAGAAAAGGCAAAACTTACGCTCCAATTGCCAAGCAATTCACTTAAGTGAAGCTCATTATTATTTGTAAACGCAAAGGTATAATATGAATTACCTGTAGGTGCCGTTAGATCGTAATAGTCAAATGCTGCCTGTATGCTGGAAGATCTAAAGAAGCCGGAAGGTTCGTAATAATTGTATCTGATGTATAAGCAATTCATAACCTGATTCGATAAACTATTCCATCCTAAAACATTTGGATTATATAATTTGGAAGAATAATCACTGTATTCTCCCAAAGTGAATGTGCGACTCATCCATGAAATACTATTTTCGGTTTTCCATTCGTTTTTCCCTTTACCGGGCATATTGATTGTCCCAATCCAATTTGAGAGTGACAAGCGTTTATCAAATAACCACTTTTGTAAATGTGTTGTTACGTTATAGTTATTTACAGAGTGGTGATTTTTCAAGCCTCCTGTCGCTTCTACAAGATACGATTTGTTATCACCGATGATTGTATGCCCCATTAACCAAACCTGCTCTTCTCGATCAACAACGGCAGTTACATCTGATTTAACAAGTTCGCCAAGTTGTCGTATTTTTAATCCGGCATTAATATCAACAATATTTCTTGTATTGATTGCCGTATTATTATAGAAATCACTTGATTCGGTAAAGAATGGTCTTTTTTCCGGGTATTCTGTTGGTAGGTCTGATACGTTTATGATTTCTTTGTCAGTTTCAACTTGAGCATAATCAGGATTTATTGTCGCCAAAATTGTAAGTGATGAATTCGGATTATAAACCGCTTCCCCACCAACTTTTCCTTTTACAAGTGTGGAGTGTTTTAAGTAATTAACTTCATTTTGTGAGTAAACATAAGGAGTTACTTTCAAGTTGTTTTTTTTATTGAGACCTGAGAGTCCGGTCAACTTTTCGTAATTTATCAATCTATAAGGGCCATTTATATCGACTAATCTGTTAACCACATATTCTTTTTTTAGGGCATATTTTCGATAAAAACTTATCCCCCAATCTTGAACATCTTTATCTTGAAAGCTTATAGAATTAAGTGGGACTTGGATTTCAACACTCCAGTATGAGTCAGCCAAAAAGGTTGCCGAAACAAATGAAGCATCCCAAGAGTAGTTGGAATTTCCATATTCATCATTAGTCCCGTCCATAACCGCATTCTCGGAGTTAACCAAAATGAAAAATGCAGTGTTGCCATTATTGAATGGATCAATTGAAAACATCGCCCAATCTCCATTGCCGATTAACTCCGCATCTTTTCTTCCTTTGCTTGATTGAATTGTATTTCCCTTTTGATACATTTTCATCGCCATGTAGATATTTTCTTCATCGTAAAAAAAGTAAGCTTCGGTTTTTTCAGAACCATCGGCTAAAATATCAGGTTCTGTTTGTTTGAATGAATCAAACTTTGTAGCGTTCTGCCATAATTCCTCTACCACACCGTCAATAACCGGTTTCATATCAGTTCTAACTGCTGTGGTCTGTGCGTTACTTTCACTATTCTGAATCAGCAGAATCACGATGACAAAAAAATATCTTAACCCTTTTTCCATTGCATTTGTTAATGTGTGAGCGTTCATAATTTCAGCTTTAATTGTGAATTAAAAATTTGTTCGCAAAAATAATATCCCTTAGAACGCATTGTGTCCGAGAGTATCCACACGGACAATAATATTTCTTCATGGTCTTCATATTTGAATAACTTTTAAAATTTTATACTAATAGTTGATTTTTGAACACTCTCACTTTCGATAATAATTTCACAAGGAAATTGATTTATTTAATTTTAAGACAACCGATTGATTGTTGTCTAAAAGCGATCTCGAAATCGCATTCGCTTTCTCTGAGTTTCTATATCTGTTATAAACGAAGTACATGAAACTACCCGGTAGATATTCCCATGACAGCGTTAAATTGAACGAGCTGAGATTGTTTCGATAATCATCTCTGTTTGGCAACCGGGCAATATTTGGTTGAACTATTCCACGAATATTCAACTTATCCGTAATGTTATATTCAATCTGCATTCTGTTAATCACTTGTTCATACTTAGATTGATAATCCGAACCTTGGAGATCGATATAGCCCAAAGAATATTTTACAATGAAATCGGAACCAATCTTCCAAAAGATTTCTGAGTTTGCATTATCTGCGACTGATTTGCGAATATGATTTTTGGTATAACTAAGACTAAACCCAACAGATTTTGAATTATCAGAATTCACTACGACGCTAAAACTACCGGCTTTATCCTCGATTAACACAAATTTGCTGAACGCATCTTTAAATATTTGGTTGTCAGAATAACCAGCAACATTTCTGAAGCGAAATTTTTGGTCTGTCGGTGGTGCATAGCTTAAACTTAAAGACCAGTTCCCAAAATATTCACTTAAATGAAGATCGTACGAATTTACAAATGTAAAGGTATAATAAGTATTGCCGCGAGGTGCAGTTAAATCATAGTGATCGAAATAAAACTCAAGATTTGATTTTCTGAAGAATCCGGTCGCGTTGATAAGAGAATATTTTGTTCGAATAACTGAATGAAAATCATTTGATAAATAATTCCATCCAACAATATTCGGATTGTATAATTCTGTTTTGTAATGGTTCCAATAGACTAATTCCAAATTTCTTGTCATCCAGCGAATTCCATTAACCGTTTCCCATTCATTTTTATTTTTACCAGGCATATTTATCGTCCCAATCCAATTCGAAAGAGAAAGGCGTTTGTCGAAAAACCATTTTTGTAAATGTGTAGTGAGATTGTAATCGTTTCTTGAAGTTTGACTTTTCAATCCACCCACAATCTCGGCATAAGTGTTACTGTTGCCAATAATCGAATGCCCCGTTAGCCAAAGATGATCGTCCCCATCGAGTACGGTGGTAAAATCAGTTTTCACCAATTCTCCAAGTTGCCGCACTTTTACGCCTGCTTTTATATCAACAATATTCCTTGAATTAAAAGCTGCATTGTTGTAAAAGTCACTCGACTCAGTAAAGAAAGGACGCTTCTCCGGATACTCGGTCGGTAAATCGCTGACGTTAATAATTTCTTTATCAGTCTCAACCTGCGCATAATCGGGATTTACGGTTGCAAGAATTGTAAGCGATGAGGTTGGAGTATATCTTAGTTCCCCACCTGCTTTCCCTTTAACAATTGAAGATTTTTTTAGAAAATCAGCTTCATTATGTGAATAGACATATGGAGTTACGATAAAATTATTCTCCTTATTCAATCCTTCAAGTCCGGTTAGTTTTTCATAATTGATTAACCTGTAAGGAGAATTAATATCAATTAACCGATTCACAAGCATTTCCTGTCCTTGAGCATAATATCGATAAAAACTGATTCCCCAATCTTGAACATCTTTATTTTGAAAGTTGAATGAATTCAGTGGAATTTGAATTTCTACACTCCAATAATCGTCCGCGATTGCTGTTTCGGTCTTGAATGAGGCATCCCATGAAGTATTCTCATTTCCATATTCATCTTTTGTCCCATCCATCACAGCATTTTCGGAATTTATTATAAAATAAAATGCGGTCTTGCCATTCTCAAACGGATCGATTGAAAACATAACCCAATCACCGGCACCAACAATTTCAGAATCTTTCCTTCCCTTGTTTGAACGAATCGTATTTTTCTTTTGATATGCTTTCATTGCCATATAAATATTTTCCTGATCATAAAAGAAGTAAGCTTCTGTTTTTACACTGCCTTCTGCAAGTATATCGGGTTTTATTTGCTTGAAAGACTTAAATGTTGAAGCTGTCTGCCATACCTCTTCAATCACTCCATCGATAACCGGTTCCTCATTTGTTTTTACTGCTTGTGTTTGGGCAAAACTTATTGTGTTTTGTAGCAGAATCATAACAATGAGATAAAAACACTTTTCTGTTAATTCAATTAATTTGTTCATTCATAATTTCCTTCTATTAAAAATCTATTCGATATTATTTTTATTTCTTATTTCCAAGAGCTATAAAAATGTTAATTTCAACTTTTTCCCCTGAACACTCTGAAGCTGGTCGACAAGTTTCTCCAACACAATCAACCTTAATATCAACCAAACCTGCGTCATTATACCAAGATCGGATATCTTCTCTTTTAAATCCTAACCACACATCATGCTGCTCTGTTCTTAAAAATTCATAGTTGTGTTCATCGGCGTCGGTGATAATTAATTTTCCACCGGGTTTTAAAATTCTTACCATTTCTTTTATTGCAACTGCGGGAGTTTCAACATGATGCAAATACATATTTGCAAAAACCAGATCAACTGAACTACTTTCTATAGGAAGTGATTCCGCATCTCCTTGACGAAATTCCACGTCTCTAGCATTGCTAAATCGTTTTTTCATTTCATTTACCATTTCCTGAGATTGGTCAACTGCTATCACGTTTAGCCCATTATGAAGAAGCTCTTCTGTTATAAATCCTGCCCCGGCGCCAATGTCAGCCGCAACTAAACCAGGTTTAGCTTCGGCAAATTTCACTGCCACTTTTCGAACATTTTCGGAAAAGAGAGTCGTTCTTACCTCGTCCCATTTTCCGGCAAGTTGATTAAAGTATTCTGTACTTCCCATGGGGAATTCTCCTATTTTATTTTAGAATATTATTTGTATTATACAAGTATTTGTTAAATTTTTTTTATCGGTTCTTGCATTGTGATTGCCGGTTTCCAAAATCTTTATAAAATTTTTGAAGAAACCCAACATCACTTTTCTTTTGATCTTCTAGAAGATTTTCTTTCTCCGCAAAACAAGTATCGGTTTTTCCATCTGGTTTTCTCCACCCAAACCGAATGAGGCATTCACTTCTTCTCATTTCTACTTTTCATTTTTCAGTTAAAATAAATATTATTTGTAACATACAACTATTTGTTAAATTTTTTTTATTTCTTACAGCACGTACTATTCCAGTTACCAAAAGCTTTATTTAATTTTTGAAGGAACTCCACCAATATTTCTCTATTTTCCAAAGGAAAACTTTCGATAATCATTTTTTCTGATTCCATGACATTTTTCCACGAACTGATAAACATTTCGTTGCCTGCTTCTGTTAATTGAACGATTTTTATTCTGCGATCACCGGGATCTTCTTCCCGGTTGATGAATTTTTGTGCAATCAAAGGAGCAATTACTCTCGTCATCGTGCTAATTGAAAGGTGCATTTTATCCGCCAATTGCTGCATCGAAAGTGGTCCGAATCTATTTAGCGTTTCCAAGATATAACACTGACTAACCGACATTCCGCAAGAAGCCATTGTGTTCCGATCACGGAACTGGTATTTCTTGATTAAATCGATCATTTCACTGTGAAATTTTTTTACTAAACTCGAAGTATCGCTCATTTTACAAATAATTCAATTTTTGTTACTTGTATGATACAAGTATTTTTAATAATTGTCAAGTTTAAAATGTCGTCTGAGATAACTTTTCAACTAAAATTCCATTTTCACCGGACATTTTTTACAAAAATTGATATAACGACAATTTATTCTTTTTGCAGAGCAAGTATCGGATCTAATTTTGCCGCTTTGAGTGCAGGAAATACTCCGAAGATCAATCCGATTGAAATTGAAAACACAACTGAAAAAAGAATCGAATCAAGTGAAATATAAGTTTGCCATTGTGTTGTTGCGCCAACAACCCAGGATATTAAAAGTCCTAAAACGACTCCTATCATCCCGCCTAAAATACCGAGCATAGAAGCTTCAGACATGAACTGCCGGACAATATCTTTTTTTCTTGCACCAACAGAAATTCGTAATCCGATTTCTCCAGTACGCTCACGAATTGAAAGCAGCATCACCGCTAATACACCAACACCTCCAACCAATAAAGAAATACCAGCAATACCGACAATCAACCATGTAAACATTTGTGATGATTCTTTCTCGGCATTCATTGCATTAAGTTTATTATCAAGTGTAAAGTCATTTTCTTTCTCTCGAATATTCAATTTATGACGTTTCCGTAACAGAGATTCTATTTCACTTTCTGCCGAGTTCATTACGTTTTTATTTTTTGCTTTTACAAAAATTCTGTTTAAGTAATCTCTATTCAAAACTCGCCTGAGAGAAGTTTGTATTGGAATAACAATTACATTATCCTCGTTGGCGCCCTCAACACTGCCCCCTTTCGATGCCAAGGTTCCAATAACTTCGAATGGAATATTCTTAATTATGATAGTCTCACCAACCGGGTTTGTTTCACCAAAAAGATTTACTTTGGTTTGGGAGCCAAGTACAGCAACACGTTTTACCAGTTTATCTTCATGCGTTGTAAAAAAAACTCCTTGTGCTATTCTAAAATTTTTAACGTCTATAAAATCGTTTGTAGCCCCCTGAACCATAGACATCGTGGAGGCACCGCTATACTTTATTTTAACGTAAATATCTGCTGTGGGGACAACTTTTTCAACTGAACTACATTCTTCCACTATGGACTCCGCATCCTTAAGTGTAAGAGTCGTAGCCAGATTGATTTGTTGTTCTCTTCCAATAACCTTCCCCATTTTGCCTGAATTTACTACAATCATGTTGGCTCCCATTTTTTCAAATTGCTCAGCCATTTTCTTTTTTGCGCCGTTGCCGATCGAAACCATCACCATAACAGTTGTAATTCCAATGGATAAACCTATGATCGCAAAAAAAGTCCGGGACTTATTTAGCAGCAAAGCTTTCCATGACAATTTTATGTTCTTAGTTAATTTCATACAGCCGATTATTTTTCTACGACAGTGCTTCTATCGGATCCATTTTGGCAGCTTTACGGGCAGGAATAATACCTGCCAAAATTCCGATAATTACCGGAAATAAAACTCCAAATAATATAGATTGCCATGGGAAATAAAATATTAATCCTTTGGATGACATAAACAACCACGCACCACTTATGCCGATTGTTAAACCGATAATACCGCCAAGTAATGTTATTATGGAAGTCTCTGCACAAAATTGGAACATGATATCTTTAGATCGTGCGCCGAGCGCTTTTCTTAATCCGATTTCATTAATTCTTCGAGATACCGACATGAGCATGATCACAACAATAACTACTCCACCAACCAGCAATGCAATTCCGGAAATCAATGGTAAGAACAAAGTAAAAATCTTATTCATTTTTTTTATTATTTCTTTTACAACAACCGGTGTTACTAACGAAAAATCGTTTGTTTCATTATTATTCAATGAATGTCTTTCTCTCAGTAATGAAGTGATTTTAGCTGCCGTCTCTTCTGTTTTTGAAGCGTCATTAACTTCAACTTTGGCTCCTGCTATATAATCAACATTCATTAATCTTTTCATTAAAGTAGTTATAGGAACAATTACGTTCATATCAAGGTCAGTTCCGTGAGGATCAATTCCGCTTTCTTCCAACACACCTTTAATGGTAAAGGGAACTTGTCCAATACGAATTTGCGTACCGACAGGATCAGCCCCTTCAAATAATTTTTCTGCGATTTTTGTTCCGATCAAAGCTACTCTTGCAGAACTCTTTTCTTCGGCTTTTGTAAAATATTCGCCCGATGTAACACTTCTTCTCATTACCAATTCACCTTCTGCGGTGCCGCCGTTAATGGCTGTGGAAATATTTTTATTACCAGCTATTACATCACGTTCAGGTGTTACTTGAAATACGTCATACATTGTAATTCCCGGGATGTTGTTTGCAATGGCTTCAATATCTTCAATCTTAAGATTAGCGAATGAAGTTTCGGATGAGCGCCCGCTTCCAAGTTCAACTCTTCCAGAGGTAATAAGAATATTATTGTCGCTGAATAGTTTTTTTACTTTTTCTGTTATTTGTTTTTCCGCACTTTTCCCCAATGAAAAAGTAAGACTGAGCGCTGCAATTCCAATTACAACGCCAAGAATCATGAAAAAAGTATTCAACTTATTTCTTCTTAATATTCTAAAACTACTTTCTATTATTTTATATCTATTCATGATTTTTAATCCTCAGGTATCTTTGTTAATTATTTCTATTTTCAAGTTCTAGTAATTCTGCCGTTGCATCGAGCGGTCTTTCCACTTTATAATCTTCAGTTATTTTACCATCGTGAATTCGGATGACGCGGTTGGCGTGTTCTGCAACTTCGCTCGAATGTGTAATTAGAATTATAGTTTTACCTGCTCTGTTTAATTCTTGAAAAACACCGACTACTTCGAGACCTGATTTTGAATCAAGATTTCCCGTTGGTTCATCGCCTAAAATAACTTCAGGTTCATTCACAAGTGCGCGTGCGATTGCAACTCTCTGCTGTTGTCCGCCGGATAATTCGTTGGTGAGATGTTTACCTCGATTACTTAAACCAACTGTTGCAAGTGCATTAACTGCTAATTTACGAATGTCTTTTCGATCTGAATAGATCAACGGTAATTCAACATTTTCTATTGCAGTTGTTTTCGGCAAAAGATGAAATTTCTGAAAGACAAAACCGATTTTTTTATTGCGAATGCTGGCAAGCTCATCATCAGTTAGGGTGCTTATTTCTCTCTCATCAAGATAATACTCTCCGGATGTTGGTCTGTCTAACATCCCGAGAATATTCATCATGGTAGATTTACCGGAACCTGACGCGCCGATGATGGCAACAAATTCTCCTTTTTCAATTGTAAGGTTAGCGTTATCCAACGCCGTAACTTTTTGACCGCCGTTCTTCCCATAAATTTTCGAGATATTCTTTAGTTGTATCATGTCTAAAACCTTCGTTTATTTATTTAAAATTATTTTTTCGTTTTCAGTTAAACCGCTTACAATTTGAGTGAGCGATTTATTCTTCACACCTGTGGTAACTTTTCTTTCTTGAGGTTTTCCATCTATAAGGACGTAAACAAAACTTTCTTCATTTTTATGGTTGATGGCTTTATTTGGAATCGCTATTACATTCTCTAAAGATTCATTCTGAATGTTCACCGTCGCCGTCATTTCGGGACGCAGCGTCTTTCCTTTGTTATCTGAAATGTCAATGATTACAACATAATTCACAACGTTATCTATTAATTCAGCATTCGGATAAATCGCTTTAACGAAACCTTCAAAGGAAGTTCCCGGATAAGTATCAACCGTGAATTCCGCTTTTTGCCCTTCCGCTACTTTACTGATATCCGTTTCATCAACATACGCTCTCACTTCAAGCCGTTTCAAATCAATTATTGTTAGAAACGTTGGAGCCGAGAACATCGCAGCAACCGTTTCACCTTCTTGTGTTGACACGGATGCGACAACACCACTAATAGGAGCGATTATTTTTGTATAGTCGAGTTGGATTTTTGCGTAGTCAAGATTTGCCGTCATTTGGGCAACCTGCGCAGATGCAATTTCAAATGCTTTTACTGCAAATTCTAAACCTTGCTTTGACACGGAATTACTTTTTAGTAGCGTTTCTTGCCGTTCTTTTTCAATTTCAGCATATTTTAAAGTTATTTTAGCATTATCAAGATTTGCTGCGACTTGGTTGTACTGTGCCGTCAATTCGGTCTCATCAAGCCTAGCAAGTAAGTCTCCTTTTTTTACATTATCTCCGACGAAGACATTTAATTTTTTTACGATTCCAGAAACTCTGGAACCAACGCGCACTTCTGCGCCAACTTTCGGTTTGATAACACCGGTCGCTAATACCGTTGAACTCAACGATTTTTGTTTTACAATCATTGTTTCGTATTGCTGCTCGGTATTCTCATTTTCACATGAGATTAAACCAACAGCTAATAGTAAAGCAATGAACAAGTTTATCTTTTTCATATTATTCTTTTTGTTTATTTACATTAATAATTACGTTCTTCTGATTTAACGGCAGCATTTTTTATTGATCGGATCAATTTGACTCCATAGTATCCCGCAAAAAGAGCGGTTATGAAAGTAAGTGTCCCGGTAATTTCGTAAATCATAATCCCTTCAAGTGAATTTTCATTAATTGAAGTACTTCCGCCATGCAAAGCAACCAACTCATGAATTTGAATTCCGATCAGTTTAACAGCGTGACTCATCAATCCATCAACTAATCCAACTCCCAGAAGTAGCCAGGCATTTATCAACCAATATATCCAGAGGGCGATTTCACTTCCGTTTTTTAAAAACCATCCTATTAGTATTGTTGGCAACACAATAAAAAGCAATACAAGATAAATTGTGGCGTTTCCTATTTCATAATGATGATGAACGCTTGTGAAGATACCGGTAGAAATCGTGCTCGATAAAGAGAAAGTTGCGTATTTGTTAGCTGCTTCTTTCATACATAATTCTCTTTCATAACATTTTCCGCTAAAAAGTTTTTTGTCATACTTCTCAAGAATTCCACAAGATCATAAGTAAAAACACAAGGTGATTTACTTAACCACCTTGTGTTCTTCGTATTATCATTATTAATATTCAAGTTTGAATCCGAAAGTTGGGATCATTCTAAAACCACCTTCTTTTATTTTACCGGTGAATTCAATAAACTGTTCTTCGCTAACATTTAATCGATTATAGACATTAAGAATATCCAGAAATGCCACCAAACCAACGGAACCGAATTGATGGCGGTAATCAACACGAATATTCAACGATTGAAAATCATTTAACCGTTGATCGTTATTACCAACGAACTCTCTTGAGTAACGGACATAATTCGGATCGTTATGAATATTGTTATGAATGATGTAAGAATCATTTGGTCTACCTGTTGCGTATTTCCATTTTGCTGAAAAAGACCACTCTTTGTTTAATTCATACCCGACAAGAACATTAAAAATATGCGGCTGGCTGAAATCGGAATTATATTCACCTCTGCCGTCGTTATCGTTTCGCTTGCTAGCGGAATAAGAATAATTTAGTTGACCGTACCATTGATTAGAGAATTTTTTTATTAAACCAAAATCAACACCTTGAGCATAACCGGTACCGGAATTGTTATAAATAAATATTGCTCTATCCGGATGGGTTACCAGATCTGAAAAATCTTTACGATAAACTTCTGTTGTAAATTTTACATCATCACTTAAGTATGTTGTAACGCCAAGAATTAGGTGGTACGCTTTTTCATTTTTTAGTGAAGCGTTCTTGCCATTCAACGCAATGATGCGGAGTTCCGGAGTCTGGTAATAGACGCCGGTGGCAGCATGTAATTTGGTTCTCTCACTTATGTGATAACTCAAACTCAATCGTGGTGAAACGTAACTATTTTTATTAAAACCATTATATTCATACCGTACACTGGGCATAACTACTAATTGCTTTGTTAAATTGTAGTTTAAATCAACGTAAGCGTTTGCACTAACTTTTTGCCCAGTTATATGTGAACTTATTTCGGGAGTATATATCAAATAATACTGAGTCGGATCCGGACGAAAGTCGTTACTATCAAAATTGTAAAGTGTGTCTAATCCATTTTGTGAACGGGAGTAACTATATTTAGTACTATAGATTTCACTCCCGGTTTGCAGCGTAGAATTTTTTGATGGATTGAAAGTAAAATCCGACTTCCATCCGAATTGATAATCTCTATCTCTCAATACAAAATAATTTGGTTTTACAACAGAGTTTTCTTTTGTAGGTTTTGTCGTTTCTGAAAAATCTAGATAAACTCTTCCAGTGTGCTGATCATTATCTGTTCGCTTATAATAAAAAGTGTTTTCCAAAAAACTCGAAAGCCCCGTTAAGTATCTCCATCTAATCCCAACAAGATATTTTGTTTCTTTTACGTTTGCGATATAAGGTTGGTAATTATCGTCCTTCGCTTCCAGAACATTTTCGAGTGTACGCGAAACAAGTTCCGGAGAAAAGATTCCGAGAATAGATAATTTGTGTTTTTCGGAGAGCTCGGATGTTGTTTTAATTATCACATCTGAAAAACTGGGAGTTCCCATATCTTTTTGATTGGTTATTTCAAGGACTTTTGAAAAGTCTTGGTGACGTAATGAAATAAGCGCCGAAGTTTTTCCTAAACCATATATGGGGCCATCATAATTTGCTTCCCAGCCAAGTAAATCATACGTTCCGTTGGCAGTGAATGATTCTTTACTTCCTTCTTTAATCTTTAAATCAACAAACGATGCATTTTTCCCACCATACTTAGCAGAAAAACCTCCAGCTTGAAAATTAGCTTCATCGATCAATCCCGGTGCAAAAATACTGAAGCGTCCACCTTGTGCTACTTGCTCTTCCGATCCGCCAACATCGAAATGGGCATATTTATCAAATGGAATATTATCGATTAACACAATATTATCTCTCGGACTTCCTCCGCGCACAGAGAATGCTGAAAACTCACCACCGCTACTACTTACACCCGGCAAGGTTTCTATTGCGCGAAAAATATCTCCGGCAGCGCCCGGACTTCTACGGATTTCTTCCCTTGAATATGAAAAATTTGTTACCGGAGAAACATTATCTTTAGAAAAATATCCGGCGCTAACAATTACAGAATCCATACTTATTGTTGATTCAACTAATTCGATATCTTTCACCGTTGTTGATTTATCATTTATTACTCTTACTTCAGATTCAATCAAACTTGAATATCCTATTAAAGAATATTTTAACTGGTAGATGTTTTCATCGACAGCATTTATCAAATAATGTCCCGATGAATCTGTCATGGCCCCCAAAGTGGTACCAATAATTACCACGTTTACATATTGAATTGGTTGCTTTGTTGTTTTATCAATTACTTTTCCATTTATTTTCCCTTTCGGATTGCTTAAAGCAAATCCCTGAAGGATTAGAAATAAAAAAGCTAAAACAATTCCGAATTGTTTTACATTTAAGAACTTGTACATAAATATTTCCTATTAGTTTATTTTTTATTAACGGTGCAAAAATAAACTACGATTACGCGTGGAAAGTCTTAACTTATATGTTAGGACTACAAGTTTTTAGATGAAAATTGACGTGACGGACTATTTTAGTCCATTTAAGTACTCGGTAGGAGTAAGACCTGTAATTTTTTTGAAAATACTATGAAAAGAAGATTTTGAAGGAAATCCGGCTTCATAAGCCATCGCTAGAATTGTATAATTTTTCTTTTTAGGATCTGAGAAAATTTTTATCACTTCGTCTACGCGGTATTTATTTATGAAGGAATAAAAATTTTCACCGGTGTTGCTGTTTATTAAAGAAGAAAGTTGGTTTCGAGTCATCTTTAATTGCTGTGCTAAACCGGTAAGCGTTAATCCTTCATCTAAATATGGTTTTTTCTCATCCATAAATGTTTTAAGAAGTTGCATCGATTCTATATTGTTTTGGTTTAGTTGCCCCGACTTTTCCTTCTCTATTTCAACACTATGCTCCAAATCAATCGTTTCTAAACTACTTTTGTTTGAGAAGATATCTTCCTGAGATAAACCTTCATAAACTAAAACATAAACTGTTGCAACTAATGAAAGGTAAACAATCGTATCAAGAAGCTGATAGTTTTTTGTATGAAGAACAATGGGAATCGTTAAAGTGAGTACCAAAAGGCAGATACCCAAAATATGGAGAAAGTTTTTCATCCAAAGAAGTGTTTTCCCCTCCAGGTTTGAAAATTCCTTCTGTAGAGAGTCTTGAGACAAATTTATCCACCTTACAATTTTCCACCAATAAAAGCCGTATTGAATAATCGTGAATATCCATACTCCTAAACTTAGTGCATCAACATCACTTATTACGAAGTTATCTTTGAAAACATTTAGAAGTGTTAAGGGCAAAATAATAACAGCAAAAATTAAAAACGGAATCAAATGCAAAATATCGGGAAGACCGAATTGTTTAGGGCTTATCACCTCTCTTATATAGAAGTATAGGAGAGGACCGATCAGCAGAACAAATGGCTCTTTTATTTTAAATGGACCTCCGAGATCAATATCAATCAATACTGAATGTGCAATACTGATAGAGAGAATAATCAGTAGTGTAGCTAAAATATTATTTGATCTTTTCTTCCATTTTTTATTCATCCCTATTATTAGAGCAAAAAAGAATCCTTGAACGATTCCGCCGTATATAAAAACTTCAACTATTTTATTATACATGTTTTGCACAAAATTCTTTTACCATATTTTACTTCTAGATTAAAAAATTCTCGACTATTCTTCAGCTAATGTTTCAACTTCTTGATACGTTAAAGAGTTTCTATATTCAGTTGGAGTTTGGTTAGTGAACTTTTTAAAAATATTATTAAATGAAGACTTTGATTTAAATCCTGCGTCATACGCAATAGCCATAATCGTGTAATTTTTGTTTGCCGGATTCACGAGTTGAAGTTTTACCTCCTCTACACGGTATTTATTTATGAACATAAAAAAATTTTCACCAATTCCATCATTTATAAGAGAAGAAAGCTGGTTCCTGGATACACCCATTTGATTTGCGAGATCCGGAAGTGTTAAATCATCTTTTAAATACGGCTTCTTTTTATCCATAAAATCTAACAACTTCTGAATTTTTTCTTCATCGATATGATCATTTAATTCAACATCTAAATTCTGTGTATGACTAATATTTGAAGACTTCTCTTCCAATTCATCATTATCGAATGAAACAAAAATCTCAGGCTGAAACAAACCGTGGTAACCAATCTTATAAACACATAATGCAATCAGTGCTCCAATTATTTTAGTTCCGTAGAAATTGGCAAAATCTCTATACCCCAGCAATTCAAGAGCCAAAAAAATAACAACAACGAAATAAACTGCCATGAAAAGAAAAACCATTAACCTTAACCAATTTAAATTGATTTTTTCTAAGGATGAGAATGATTTTAATATTTGATTATGATATTTCTTTAAGTCGGAGTTAATGATAAACAGATAGATAAATATTTGAACTAAATGCGCAATTTCAACATTTCTGGCTATGTCAATAAGTATTTGAAAATTACCTAAGAATAACGACTTTAATTGCGTACTTCTTAAATAAAAGGGAGAATAGAATGCAATACAGGCAACAAAAGGTATAAAATGAAAAAGTTTGGCTTTAGAAAAAATATAATTTTTGGAAGTGAGGGTCCGTTCATAAAATAAAAACAACGGTCCGTACGTAAAAATTAATGGGTCAAAAATCAATATAAGATGAGGAAGGTTATTATATACATCTAAGGCATAAAATACAAAATGATTCATAGTAGTTGAAAAAGCTAATATTAGAATCCCCAGTATTCTATTAGCTTTTTTATTCCCTCTTTTTGAAAACAGTAAAAAAAAGACGAGAATATAACTTTGTATTATTCCAGCTATAATAATGTAGACAAAAAAATTCATCAGCACTTATTCTACTATTTAGGCAAATAAAATTAAAAATTAAAGTGAAATAAATATAATTAATAAATGAAAATAATTAGTGGTTGATTTGAGGGTATCACATTTAGCGGTTGCTTAGGCGATAATCGGAGAGAATTTATGAAAGATTATAAAAATAGAAATCTTTAAAACAAAAAAACCTTATAAGTGATTATCTTATAAGGTTTTAATACTGTGGGGGCTGAAGGAGTCGAACCTCCGACCCTCTGCTTGTAAGGAAAAAACTCATAATCTTTTTCTTTGATTTTGAGCTTATTTTGAAGCTTTTTAAACTTCATTTAGCCCATTTGCACCCCTTTAGAGACCGTTTGGGGGGAAGGTTGGGGGGAAGGTTTTTCTCCATCTAATAAGTTCTTCAATCTTTCAATATTACTTTTTGCATAGTACTTATAGGTAGTTTGAATACTTCTATGATCTGCTAATGTAGCGACATCATACAGACTAATTCCTGAGTTTGCTAATGTTGAAATAAATGTTTTTCTAATCTGATGTAATCCGTAATATTTTTTAAATCCTAATTTATCCTGAACTCGATACCAAAATTTTAGCCCATCAGAACTATATCCAAAAATCCTACCTTCTTTTTGAATGCCCATTTCTTTCAACAGAGATAGGATATCGTTCGTCAAAGGGAAAATAAATTTCCTGTTCTTTTTAACGTTATCTATAGTAATGATATTACTCCGAAAGTCTATCTGTTCCCAACTTAAAGCAAGTGCAGAAGATTTTCTTAATCCAGTTAATTCAAGCATCCGTATAAAGTAATAAGCTTTTTTATTTTTGTCGAATAAATGGATTTTTATTTGTTCAAGTATTTCTATAGGAATAACTTCAAGTTGCTTCACTTCTTCCTTTTCAAGAATCACAAAGTTTTCATTCACATATTTTTCAGCTTTTAGCCAAGTAAACATATTTCGCAGTGATCTTGAATAAATATTTTTTGAATTAGGTGAAAATGGCTTTCCGTTCTTCCCAATTGTTTTTGATAAATAAATACTAAATCTTTGGAAATCTGCACGATCTAAATCGGTGAGATAATGTATTTTAGTTGCGGTTTTAAGATGTCTCACAGCCAACAAAGTTCCTGTGATAGTGCTTTTCGAATGCTTCCTAACTTCCGAGAAAAGAGCAGCAGCTTCATCAATACTCATTCTATTTTTCACCATGGTATTGAGCGAGTAATATTTGTCGAGTAGGTTTGCTTCAAAGAGTTTCTTTTGTTCTTTTGCTAATCGTAACCCTTCCCTATTGTTTTGTAAGCCTAAAGCTTTATCCTTTTTCGTTCCGGTGATCTTGTCGTAATACCGGAGATAGAGTTTATTATTGCGAGTTATTATAGTAGCCATACGTCCCCTTTAATTTATCTTTTAATGTGTGAGTTTTTTAATAAGAAGTTCTAAAACATTTGGTCTTGAGTAGAGATGTCATTCTTGCGATTTCCCCTCAATTATTTTTTTTATGTCTTCTAACATAATCTCAGCATCACTTTTTTTACCTGAGAGAAGCCAATCAATAGAACAACCTAGTTTTTGAAGCTGGATTAAGAATTTTGTCCCGGGTAAAGATTCCCCGCGTAAATAGGGATAGATCGCCTGGAGCGAGATCCCCATTTCTTTACAAAATTCACTTAACGACTCATAATTTGCAGAAGCAAATTCTTTTATCCGTTCGCCTATTTCGGGATTCTTTTGCATGACGGACTAATCAAGCTTTACTAATTTACTTACTACTCTGTGCATTAGGGCAATATCCTTCTCTTCGAGCATCATCGGATTCCCGCCGCTATTAACCGGCATAAAAATCTTTTTATCAGAATTTGGAAGGTGTACCTTTCTATAATATTGGTTCCCTTTTTTATCCTGAACTACTACTTCACAATTTTCCTTCAGTTCTTTTGTACTATCGATGAGAAGAATAGAATAAGGTATTTTTTTCTTAGTGGTAATCACATCATCCGCATTCACATAAATGGCGTACATTCCATTACTCTTGTGATGCGGGAAAAATACCATTTCAATTGCTTCCGTATCAGTTAAATTTTTCTTTACCGGATACGAATTAATAATATTCGTTGTCACTTTTTTCCCTGTCAATAACCAATCAATAGAGCATCCAAGATTTTCCAATCTTAATAAGATCCCCGTTCCTGGTTCCCTGTTATTATGAATATATGAACTTAAATTTGGCATTGCCATCCCAAGCTCTCTTGCAAATTCTGTCAGAGAGGAATAATGCAAGTTCCCAAATTCTTTGATGCGGTCTCCGATTGTTTCCATGTTATTACCTCTAGATAAAATATATTTAACTAAAATTATACTTTCGTGGAATATTTTCTTGTTTCATATTACACACTTGTATAAGTTTCGCTTAGGTAACTAATAGTTTTAGTTCCATTAGATATTTAATGATTTTTTTAACCAATGTCAAGGAATATTTTAATTTGGACAAATTAATTTTATCGAAGAGAGAAGCTGCGAAAAGACTTGGCTGTAGAGTAGAGACTGTCAACGGCTTGATAAACAAAGGGAGTTTAAAACTATTTGTCGATTTCCCGAATGGTTTTTCTCCGCGAATTCCTACTTCTTCACTCAATGCTTATGTTGAAAGCAACTCCTACACCATGGATCAATTAACAAATACAGTAAAGAAAGGTTGATAATGGTTCAAGTTTTAATGCCAATTAGCTTTTCTTTTTTAAAAATATCAGAGAAACAAGCCCTTACACAATTGCTCAATGAGTTAAATGCTATTTCTGACACTTCCGGAATTATAGTAACGGATGCAAAAACATTGAATGAAGCTGCTCTTTCAATATCTCAATACAAAATGCTGGATAAAAAAATTGAGAAAACAAGAAAACTCATCACTGAACCTCTTAATGGATTGGTCAAAGAGGTTAATCACTATTTTAAAAGCCTTTTGATCCAATCCCCTATCCCTTTGGAATTGGATCGGCTTAATAAAGAAGTACTTAACTACAATACTACAGAAAAGAAAAAAACAAGTGAATTAAGAAAGGCGGAGGAAGCCAGGTTGGAGGAAGAAGCTCTGAATCATGCTATCGCTTCCGGAAAAGATGAACCGGCTATAATTGTTGAAACGGTTATCCCCGACTATAAAGTTTCTCAGAACACTGCTTATATCACTACTGCTCAATTGAAAAAATGGAGAGTGACAGACATTAGTCTAATTCCACACAGATATTTTATCCTGGATGAGACTGCTATAAATGCCCTGAGAAGAGTATCGAAACCTGAGGACATCAGTTCAATCCCGGGAATTGAATTTTATACTGAAGATTCTCTGAGGACTAAATAATGGATGCAATCAGAGTTAGTTCACTTAACAGTTTCCTGGACTGTAGCGCTAAATTTAATTTTCAATACATTGAAAAAATCCAAACCCCCGGAAGAATTTCTCTTGCGTTCGGAACTTCGATCCATGCTGCATTAAAAAAAAATTATGCAAATAAAATCTTTTCAAAAAAAGATTTAAGTCTTGAGGAAATAACCTCCGAATTCTCCGATAATTATGATACGGAAACTTCCTATATCGAAGCGTTTCAAGAAGATGAGCCTCTCCCCTTCATAAAGGATTCCGGGATAGAATTACTTACCAAATATCATAATCATATCGCCCCCAGAATTCAGCCTAAAGTCGTTGAACAAAAAATATCTGTCAATTTCGCCGACATCCCTTTTACCCTCGTCGGAACACTTGATCTTATTGATGAAGATAATGTTTTGGTGGACCATAAGACTACCCGCAAACGATTCAAAATGATGCCCATTGGGTATAAACGGCAGCTATCGGGTTACAAGTTTTTAGCGAATTCAATTAAGCTCACTATTGAGAGTCAAAGGATCGATCTCCTCATTGCAAAAAGTGCAGATACGAATACCGATATTCGTCATCTCCCCATCGAGACTGATGTTCCTGAATTTCTGAACACTTTTATCATAGCAAGCGAAGGGATCAAAAAAGGGGTGTTTTATCCAAACCGTAATTCTTTTCTCTGTAATAGAAAGTATTGTTCTTTTTCTCATGAGTGCGAGAAGAAGTATGGAGGAAAAGTTAAATGATCTCAATCAAACAACAATTCGTTACTGATCTTCTTATCAATGTTGAGGTTTGTACTATTAATTATTCCGTTGAGAGAATGCTGAAAAATAAATTTTTACTTATGAAAGTCTCTTGGATGACAGTTCTTCTCCTGTTCAAAATAGTTTTTTCTTCATACAAGCAAGACAATCGCAACGGCAGATTTTAATAGTGCTTAGTGCATTATTAATTCAGACTTCACCTAATAATCTCATATAAAATAAACGAAAGGGTAACAAGAATGTCAGAGAATCAACTCACCGTAAATCAAAGCTCGATCACCAATAAAAGCAATAAAGGAACGATAGCTCATTTACTGGAATCACAGAAAAAACAAATTGCATTAGCACTTCCAAAGCATCTAACACCAGACCGGTTAATGCGAGTTGCTTTAACCGCAATGAGTAAGAACCCTAAATTACTTGAATGTTCCCCAACTTCACTTTTGGGTTCGGTCATTCAAAGCGCTCAGTTGGGTCTGGAGCCGGACGGTGCTCTTGGTGAAGCTTATTTAATTCCATTCGGAAAAAGTTATAAAGATGATAAAGGGAATTGGCAGAAGAGATATGAATGTCAGTTCATGCCTGGTTATCGTGGTATTGCAAAGTTAGTTCGTAATTCCGGCGATGTAATCTCCATTATGGCGAAAGAAGTTTGTGCAAATGATTTTTTTGAGTTTGAATATGGTATTAATGAAAGGTTAGTCCATAAACCGTTAATGAAAGATCGTGGCGAAACCGTTTATTTCTATTGCTATGTTCGATTAAAAGACGGCGGATTTCAATTTGAGATCATGAGTAAAGAGGAAGTCGATCTCATTAAATATCAAGCGTATCGAAAGAACAATCCCAAGAATAAGGATAAAAGCAATTCGGAAATAGAAAAATTGATCGATGGAGTTTGGAAAGATTTTTATGTAGAAATGGCACGTAAAACCGTTTTCAAAAAATTATCAAAATACCTCCCGATGTCGGTTGAAGCTGCTAAGGTTTTTGAGATCGAAGAAAATCGGGAGTTAGGAAGAAATGTAACTTCCGATATCCTAAACATTAACACTGATACCGGTGAATTAACTACCATCGAAACACCGGAAGATGAATCTGTTCCTGCAGAACAACAAATGAACGTCAATGACTTGAAAATAACTGAAGCTAATGTTGTTGAAGAAACAACCAAGTCCAACGCTGAACAACCAAATTCGGATAGTGAGTATCAGGAGGTTTTTACTTCCGGGTTACTCAATAAAATTGGGAAAACCAAAACTGAACAAGAACTGCTCAATCTCATCTCTGAAAATGAGACAGAGGTAAGCACTTTCCCAAATTCAAAAATCACACAAATTCAAATCGCTTCGAAAAAGCAATTTGATTTACTAAAAGCCAAGAAAGGTAAATAATCTTAATGTCCAATAAAACGAACCGAATACTAAAACACCTTTCCCCGATCAAAGGGGAAGGTGTTAAAAATCTAAACTTCAAGCTCCCAAAAAGTCTTTGGATGAAGTTAAATATCAAAGCCAATCAGTCTGATAAATATGTCAATCAATACATGATTGATTTGATCATCAAAGATACCGACGGAATTGAGGTGAAAGTAAAGTGATACCAAAATTAAACGAAGAAAATAAGGAACCGGTGATCATCAATTGGGAAAAGGTTTCTCGAAGTATAACGTTATTCATTCCCGGAGTTCCCCAACCCAAACAATCGGTTCGAAGCCGAATTGTTAATTCCGGTGATAAATCGTATGTCTCTCATTATCAGAGTAAAGAAGTTAAGGAAGCGGAACGTAATATCAGATCCATCGTCATTACCCAGCTCCCTTCCGGTTTTCACCCTTTCAGCAAGGGCGTGGTCATCACAAAACTGCATTACTCATTTCCACCGCTAAAATCTTTTAGTAAAAAATCGTTGGCCAGGATTGAGTCGGGTGAAGGTATAATTAAAACAACAAAGCCTGACTTAACGGATAATCTAAATAAGGGAGTATTCGATGCTTTACAAGGGTTAGTTTTCATAAATGATTCTCAAATTTGCGGACTTAACAATTGCAAGAAGTTTTATTCAAATACTCCCGGGATATCTTTGGTGATGGAAGAACTTGACGGCGCTCTCTAAAATTCATTTCAATTAATTACAAACAAAAAAATATAACTCAAAGGAGCAATAACTATGCATAAATTATGTTTTATCGATGTAGAAACAACCGGTTTAGACCCGAAGAAAAACGGCATCATTCAAATCGCCGGTGAAATTGTTTTCGGTCTTAATGCTGTTTACACCGTAATCGAAACTTTTAACTTCACCTTACAACCTTTTGTGTTTGATGAGATCAATGCCAAGGCTTTGGAAGTCAATGGAAAAACTGAAGAACAAATTTTTAGCTATAAAGAACCTAAAGAAATTTTAACTTCACTCATTGCCATCTTGAACCGTCACGTTGATAAATACAATCCGAATGACAGATATTTCTTCACCGGATACAAAGCTGATTTTGATTATGATTTTATGAAGGAATGGTTCGTTAAAAATCAAAACCGCGACTTTATGAAATATTTCTACTTCCCTGCTCTCGACGTTCTCCAGCTTGCGTTATTCAATCTGAAAAGTGAACGAGCTTCCATGCCTAATTTTAAATTGGGAACCGTTGCCAAACACTTGAACATCTCCGCTGAGGGAAATCTTCATGATGCTAAAACAGATGTGCTGCTCACAAAGGGAATTTTTATGCACTATAATCAAGTCAGAGGTGAACAAAATGAAATGTAAGTATGAGAAATGTAACAACGAGACGGACAGAATATTCTGTTCTGTTTCTTGCGCTCAAAAACACCGCTATTCATTAGTAAAAGTGTGTAAACAGTGCGGGCAACCGAAAGATCGCGGCGGATTGCTTTGCACAGCTTGTGTAGCTGCCAATATTGTTAAATCGCATAAAGTAGAAAATCCCAAACGTACGCAAACAAGAAATAAGATTTCTAAATTTATCGAACGTACCGGCTTACCTATGAGGGAGGATATCGTAGCGATCGCTTATGGCTGGATGGTGTAATATGAATAACTGTAGCGCCGGTCTATGGATAATCAGAATACTTTTTTCTTTGGCGGCTTTCTATTTCTTAGATCAAGGAAAAGTACTTTATGCTGAGATTATTGGGACTGCTTTATTCTTTTCATTCATTGCTATTGAGGAGGATTCTGACGGCTCTGACAATGATGTTGAATAAACATCTCTTCGCAATGATCTATTATCAAATAATTTAATTAATACCACATTTACCAGGATCAATCTATGGAACAGTACACAGAAAAATTACCGGTCACGCTTTCAGAAGAAGAGAAACAAGTAATTGCTGAGGAATTGACCTCACTCGAAATTAGACTTGCAGCAATTGAAAAAAACAAAGCTGAATACAATAAGGATGTTAACGAACAGATCAAATCTTTACGTTTGCAAGCACTTGAATTGTCAAATCAATATCAAACTACTCAATTAGAAGATATTGATTGCTATTTCGTGTTCGATCAACCGGAAGCCGGACAAAAAACAATTTATCGGAGTGATACCGGCGAAAAAGTCAGAGTCACAGATATGAATATCTTTGACCATCCGATAAACGGTTCTCGTAACGGAAATCGTTTGCAATTAACTGCCCCGGACGATGCAACTATTCTCAATGAAGAATTTTACCATGTACCAGAGGAGGAAGATGTCGAATAATCGAGATAGAAATATCTATTCAAGTGATAAAGAACGAGTGCAAAAATCGGCAAAAGTCAATATTGAATTTTGTCTTGCGAATCTCAATGCTTTACGTTCGGTTGATCGAAGTAAAAAGAAAGTACATGCACTTTTTTCTTTTGTAGAGATGTTAAGACTACATGAGTCTTTTACAGCAAAGCAGTTGAACCTCATCGACGGTATTTACGAATCAACTATGAAGGGATTAAAACTCCCTTCAGTCAATCCACACATTGACAAAAAAAGGAAAGGATTACGGTTCTAAATATGGTAACACATAATTTTTATACAAAAAAAGATGGTCAAGGTTTTGAACTCTTCATTAATCAATTCGACAAGATATGTTTTGATATTGTCAATGAAAATCGACTAATAGTTGATGAATATTTACCTATCCTTTGCTTTGACGTAGAGGATATTAAAGACCTCATTAATGTCCTAAAATCTCTTGTTAAGGAAGTGAGCAATTAATGGCAAAAGATGTTTATTATTTTTCGCACGATACTAACGCCAGAAACGATGTTAAAATCTTAAAATTAAGATCGGGAAGAAATGGTGCTGCGAAGTACGGAATCTATTGGATGATCTTAGAATTAATGAGAGAAAGTTCGGATATTTCTTTACCTAAAGATTATAAATCCTTAGCATGGAACTTACGTTGCCCTGTTAAACTGGTGCAAAGTGTTGTAGAAGATTACAATTTATTTACCTTTTCTGACACCAACTTACACTTCTTTTCAAAGAGGTTACAAACTTCTGCAATTTTATTTCAAACCAAATCCCAAAAAGCGAAAGATTCTGCTAACAGTAGATGGCAAAAACACTCTAATTCAAAGAATTCTGCTTCCGAACGCAATGCGAACGCAATGCAATCGCAATCCGTTGGCAATGCTATAAAAGAAATAAAAAAAATAAATAAAGAAAGTAAAGTAAATAGTGTTACTTTAAATTTATTTAATTTGTTTAGGATCAATGAAGATAACATCAATGATTCTATTCTTTCAAGAGCAGAGGCTTTAATAAGTGTTTTTTCTTTAGAGAAAGTCAAATCTGTATTTGCTAAAGTCTCACTACTTCCAGATGAAAAAAGAAACATTGCTTACATCGAATACATACTCAATAATCCAGAGCAGAAAACAGCAGTTTCTTCTAACTCAAAAGAGAATCCAACTCAATACAGAAATTTAACCCCTACTTTTGAGGATTTTCATAAATGATGGATGCTAAAGAACGCATTGCTTATGAGAGAAAAATCATCGCTTCAATTTTGCAAACAGAAAACAATTTTGCAGATGTAATTTCTTTTGGACTCACAGACGATATTTTTCAAAGTCGGTTATGCAAAGATGCATTCAATGCAGCGTTAAAATATGTGTTCGAAAAAGATAAGTTTCCTAATCATGTTGACTTGTATTCTTTTTTGATCCCAAGTACAAACAAAGAATTGAAAAATTTTATACTGCACTTAGGCAATTCTTCTTACGAATTACAAGTGATGCCCTTTGTCAAACACTTACTCGAACAGAATGTTTCAAATGATTTAGCGATAATTGCAAAAGACATTCAGACATCAAATCTTTTAGGCTTGGACTTAGCGCATGATGTGAACGACAGAATTACTAAGATCATTTACAAATACTTTCAGAAATATGTTATGGATAAGTCAATGGATCAAACCATTGATGAATTTATTACAAGTATACGTGAAGCTAAATCGGGTAAATCACACCAATACATTCCCACCGGAATAAAAAATATTGATAACATCATAATCGGATTTCATAAAAAATCAGTTTGTGTTATCGGCGCCAGACCCGGTATCGGTAAAACCGCTTTAATGCAGCAATGTAATCGGAATCTAATTGCACAAGGTTATAAAACCGGAATTATCTCAATCGAAATGGATGCAGAAAGTTTGATCGTTAGGGATGTTTCAGCTATGACTAAAACTGATTCCGTACTAATCGAATCCGGTAATCTCAGTGAAGTAGAAATGCAACTCGTAGAAAACGCTACAGAGCGCCTCAGAGTGCAAAACTACCAGATAGACGAGGATTCACACCAAACACCTAAGAAGATCATGGCTACGATCAATAAATGGAAAGTACAGCATAATATCCATGCAATCTTCATCGACTATTTGCAGCTAATTAAATCGGATGAACCAAAGGATAAAGTTTCTTCAAGACATGATCTTGTTATTGCACAAATCTCAGAAGAATTTAGGAAGTTCGCAAAGACAACCGGAACTCCGATCATTTTGCTAAGTCAGTTGAATCGCAATAACGAAACCAGACAAGATAAACGCCCTCAGCTTTCGGACCTTCGCGAGAGTGGAGCTATTGAACAAGATGCAAGACAAGTTTTACTTTTGCATTGTCCCGATTATTACAAGATCGATCCTTACGATGGTAAAGATATTAATATGGTTTGTGAGGATGGCGAGAATTTATGTAAAGAAGAATATTTCGAAGTGATAATTGCTAAAAATCGTGGAGGATTAACCGGTATAACTACTTTACGCTATATGAAACCCATACATACGTTTGAAAATGTTCTCTACAAACCAAAGGAATGGAAACAATTACCTGATAGATCATATCATGAACCTAAAGAAAATGAAGTCACCCAGGAGGAATTAATTTTCTAACTTATCTCCGCTTCGGGATTTTCCGTTGTAGGTTTCGCAGTCGGTTTGATTTGAGACGGAAAATCCCTTCACTTGTATTAACGTATAAAAAACGAAACGCAAAAGTAATTCATCGTTCCGTTCTTACTTTTGCTAATTTTCCCCTTCCTTTAATTCCCGGAAAAATTCATCGCAAAACATAAAATGTAAATCGCCGTTTCGGAATTTTGATTCATCGTTATCGTTCGTTCTCAAAATTCCTTTATTCTTTGCTTCCTTTAATTCCGCAAAGAATTATAATCATCTCTACTTCGTTCCGTTCACTTCGCTTCCGCTCACTCACTCCACTCCATCGGTTTACCTGCGGTGCTTCTTGTTGCAAAAGACAACCTCACCTCGCTTCGCTCGGTTCGGAATACACCGGCATCACTTAGGCTAAAAAGTAATTCTCTCTTAAAACGCTTATCACGTTTTAACCCATTACTTTTTATCGCCGGAATATTATTGGAAGAATCGAAAGTTTTTCTTTAATCTCAAAACACTGCGGGAGGGGGCAAAAACTTTACGGTAGTACGGTGATAAATCAAAATTATTATTTCTGATTGATTACGAGGTACAAAGTAATTTTGATTTTTCACCTTTACATAATATGCTATTATCATGCAGACTTAATAGGAGTAGTTGAAGTGTCCGCATGATAATGCTGATATTATGCAAACTACCTATTTTTGCCCCTCCCTTAGCTGCAAATACAAATGAGGCTTGTACATGGTTTTTCTTTTGCTGATCGCTGAAATACCACGCCAAGCCTCCAAGATGCACCGCTTTCCCTTTTTGTTTCACTTGCGGAAAGCGCCGCATACTGTTTTTGTATCATCCATTGGCTTTCAAGTTTTGTCCTACTTTATGTTAGTAATACTTGAGAAGGAAAAGGATATTTTTCTCCCTATGGTAATCATGTGTATCAACCAATGCTGATAATAGCATTTAGCATTTTAACTTTTGTGATTAAATGCATAGGATAAAATATACTTGCTTTTATAAAATGTTTATTTTATTTTAAAGTAAATTAAAGATAATTAATACATGGAGCTGTATGAATTATATGCGGGTTATTAACACAACACACATATACCTCACAGAATAGATAATGGACAAAGGATCAATTTGATAAATTAATTTTTGTTATTTAACTAATGAAGTAAGCTTGGGTACTTTTCTAAATATAGTTTTATACAATCCGTGGGAAGCGGATCTCTTTTCTAACAGTGGTGGTGGAAGGGTTAGATGCAGCTAAATGTATTCTTCCTTTTACTTCCTCTCTTCAATGAAACTCCCGAAGTTTTTATACAAACATTCATTCAACCACTTATCCTTTCATTTATTAACCCAAACTACCCGACCGGTTTTATATAACTTCAACAATGGGAAATAATAGTTTTAATAATTAAAAAATTAATAAGATAAAAATTATGTGGAGTAAAAATGAAAAAAGTATTTTTGATCGTATTTTTTTATTTAATTCAAGTTTCTTTTGTAAACGCACAAACTCTGAAACTAGGTAATCAAAACTTTGTTAAAGAAAAAAACAAGTGGTTCGTGGTAGATAAGTATAATAAATATGAAGTAAATGAAAGATCAATTACTGTCAAATTAAAAGAAAATGTAAGTGAGTCGGCATTAAACGCACTAAACATAAACAAAGGTGTCATAATCGAGCGAAGTAATGATCTTGGTTACATTGATTTGCTCTTACCTGAAGGATCTAAATTTAATGAAATGTTTACACACTTTTCAAATAGTGGTATATTTGAAAGTGTTGAAGTAAATTCTTTCGGGGAGAGATTCTCGAACGATCCCGGTTTTTCTTCTCAGTATTATTTATCCAATGCAAACGGTTATCCATCAATTAACGCCTCTTTAGAAGCAATTGGGTATTTCGAAAATGGTTCTACTAATCCTGTTATCGCTGCGGTTATTGATGATGGAGTTGATTATACTCATGGGGATTTAAATATGATTACAGGAAATGGATGGAATTATATTGATGGTAGTTCTGATGATACTTACCCGTACGATAGTTCAGATCACGGAACAGCTATAGCAGGTATCATAGCTGCAAAGACTGATAATGGTAATGCAGTTGCCGGAGTAGCTGGAGGCGATTATCCGAATCTAGGAACTAAAATTATGTCCTTAAGAATCGGTAAAGATTACTGGGGTTATGACCAAGGAAGTTGGGCACATCTTCATATGTATGATGTTTCTGTTATCGATGACGCAATAATCTATGCAGCTGATCATGGAGCTAAAATTATAAACATGAGCTTCGGATGCGATGAATCATCTGCAATAAACAGTGCTATAAGTTATGCTCACAATCAGAAAGGGGTTACTATTGTAGCAGCCGTTGGTAATTCAGATGAACGTCAGGGAATCGCCTATCCTGCGAGTAATATGTATGTGATTGCTGTAGGGGGTATAAGAGCGAGTTGGGCAAATTATGGCAGCTATGGAACTGGATTAGACCTTGTGGCTCCAGCGGCCGATATTTATACTACATTAAATGGAAATTACAATTGGGGAAACGCAGGCTGGGGAACTTCTTTTTCTGCACCACAAGTAGCTGGCGTTGCAGCTCTTCTTTTGTCGCATAATCAAAATCTTTTGCATATTGATGTTGAAAATATTTTGAAGAAAAAAGCAAATCGTAATTATGGACAATACGACCAACTCCATGACGGGAGCGGTATTTTAGATGCAATGGGGGCACTCGACGATCTTGATAATCCTTCTCCCGAAATCCCACAAAATATGGCGATGACCGCAGTCGCAGGTAATCATCCAATAATATCTTGGTCAGCAGTCTCGGGTGCTACGCAATACAAAGTGTATAGAGCAAACTCTGCAACCGGTAGATATGGTTTTTCTTTGGCCGGCACAACTACAAGTACGAGCTGGACTGATAACACTTACACCGTGGCAAGTCCAAGGTTTGCTCTTTCAACCAATTATTATAGAGTTACAGCTATGGAGAGTGATTATGAATCTATCACCTCTGCAGAGGTAAGCTGTGGGACAAATGCAACAAACAAAAAAAATCCCGGAATTGAACAACTTGAACCACTGGACTATTCTCTTGAAAGTAATTACCCAAACCCATTTAATCCTACTACATCAATTTCTTATACAATAAAGGAAATGGGATTGGTAACTCTAAAAATATTTGATGTTTTAGGAAGAGAAGTTTCTGTACTGGTAAATGAAATAAAAGAGCCCGGTAAATACAGCATTAATTTTGATGCTTCTAAACTATCAAGCGGTGTTTATATTTATTTGTTGAATGCAGGCAATTTTACTTCTTCAAAGAAAATGATCTTAACAAAATAACTCATTTATTCATAGGCTGGCTAATTTTGGTTAGCCAGCCACTCTTTTTGAAAGAATCGTCATGAAGAATCCATATCTTATTTTAATTATAATGCTTCTAACTATTACTGCAAGTGCCCAGCAACTTGAATTGATTGGCTCCCCCGGTGCAAATGGGAATGTGATTAAAATTGCAGTAGACCCAGATAATCCCTCGCTTGTTTATTCATCTCATCTTCATGGTCTTTTCAAGTCTGGGGACGGAGGACAAACAGCAAAAGTAGTCAATACAGGTTTTAACAACATTTATGTTAATGATATGCAGGCCTTTAATAGTGGTACGATATTTTTTGGTGATTATTTCACAGGCTATCATAAAAGTTCTGATGGTGGCGATAATTGGAAAATGATAAATACAGATCAATATTCAAAAAAAGTTATCAAAATCAATCCTCTAAATAATGAACACTATTATATTAAAAAAAATTACAAGGAGATTTGGCGGAGCAATAATGGTGGTGACAGTTGGTATAAGTTCGCTTCATTTGATGAGGAGGTTATTTCATTTGATATTTTTCCCGGAGACACTGCCCTCATTTATGTTGCAGCATATACCCAGCTTTACAAAACTACTAACTCAGGGAAAGACTGGGTGAAAAAAGCTTATCTACCGGGAACTGATGATATGAGTATGAATCCGCTAAATTCTAATACACTCTATTTTCAATTCGGTGGAAGTCTTCAAAAATCAGTCGATGGTGGAGAAAGTATATTCCCGATTCTCCAACCTCAAGTTAAGACCTTTAAACTCAATCCCGCTGATACTTCGGTAGTTTATGCCTCGATCCAAATGGATGATGTAGGAGTGAAACGAGGGAATTATAAGTCAACTAACGGCGGTTTAACCTGGAATGAACTAAAAATTGGACTTGAATATTCTTCTAACCCCACAGAACATGCAACAGCAATAGGAATAAACCCACAAAACGCTGATGAGGTTTATATGGGTATTGGTTTTAGAGGAGTGTTTAAGACCACTGATGGAGGCGCTAACTGGTTTCATACAAATTTAACTAATATGGAAACTTATTGTCTTGCCGCAGATGAAAGCAATCCGGATGAAGTGGTAATGGAAAACCTCGGTTGGGGTATTTTAAAGACAACCGATGGGGGTAAAAATTGGTTCTATCCCAATTTTGATTCTGCACATTCTACAATTGCGTGGACAGAAAGATGTTTCGATTTCAATCCATTAAACAAAAGAGAAGGTTATTTAGCCGGTTCAAATTATTTGTATAAAACGACTGACGGAGGAAGTAACTGGTCTGCATTAACAAACATGAATTTTGTTAATTACGGGGTAGTTTTTTTTCACAATTACTCGCCTAATATAATTTTTCTTCTAGCCAATTATGGTCCTTACATAAGCATGGATAACGGTAGTACATGGACAAAATCTGAAGGAGGACAAACGTCAAACCATATAAGATTTGTAAAAACTGATGTTAACATATTATATGATTATGATGTGGTTCATGTTATCTATGATGTATACAAATTTATTGCAAAAAAATCGACAGATTTAGGGAAATCGTGGATCGAAATTAATAATGGACTACTTAAAAAGGCTGATGTAGTAGATCAAAATGCAGAAATCACGGCTCTAGAACCGGATATAAATAACCCCAATATTGCTTATTGCGGACAAGTTGGCAGGTTAAGCAAGACAACCAATGGCGGGGAGAATTGGTTTCAAGTGGATTCTTCAATAAAGGTTTTAGAACGATGGCTGGGGTATCCAACTATTTTGTTAGACCCCGATAGACCGGGAAGAATCTATGTTGGCGTTCAAGGTGGTGGCGTTCCCTTCACAGATCAATTTACCAAAGGTGGGTTGTACTTAACAGAGGATGACTGCAAAACTTGGCGGAGAGTATTTACCGGCTCAGTTCTAGGTATTTATTCAGATGATGGAAATCCTCGTCGGGTGTTTATTAATACCTACCAAGGAGTTTTCAGATTTTTAGATACCCTTACCGTTACAGATATTAAAGTTGTTCCAATCAACTTACCGGAAAGTTTTCTTTTGCAACAAAACTATCCAAACCCATTTAATCCGAGTACTACTATAAGCTACCAAATACCAACTAATACTTTTGTAACGCTTAAAGTTTACGATGTCCTTGGTAATGAAGTAGTAACACTTGTAAACGAATGGAAAGAGGCCGGAAGTTACAACGCACAGTTTACCACAAGTGGTAAACAGCTTGCAAGCGGAATGTACTTCTACACTTTAACTGCGGGTAAATTTACGGATACGAAGAAGTTCATTTTATTGAAATAGTTCTAACTTATTTTCAAACAGTAGCACCGATTTACAACCTGTGCTACTGTTTTTGACGAGTAGAAGAAATGCCTTTCCTAAAATCAATTATAAACCCTTTATTAGCTTATTCTTTTCACCACTTCCATATTTTTTAATTCAAAATCACTTTCTTTGAGATTATAGTTTTTCATATAATATTCTTTTGTGAACCTAACTCCCTGATCAGATAATACTTTGTCCCGGTCAGCAAGGTTTTTGTCAATTTCTTTCTTAGAAAAGAGCATGAACTTTGTTGTTTCGATGTTACCGTAATTCAGAGTGTTATAATAACCTATCAACCTTTTGAAAAACTTTTCTACTATTTTTTTATCCGGTTCGATGACGGTTTCGATCATCTCTTGATGAGTTTTGGATTGTGCATAGGAACCGATGTTCTTAGCAATGGAAGTAAGCGTTTCTGTCAAGATCGCAAGACTGATTTCTTCTTTATGAAAATCAGTGAATTCTTTGAACGCTGAAGAACTTCCTCCCTTTGTTTTAGATTCAAGGATATTGATTTTTGCTCCTTCCCTCTTTACGATCACACCGGTCTTTCTGAGAGCTACGAGATCATTGAGGAATTCATCTTTCTTTCCTTCATACATCGATTGGGGAAGTTCCCCCTCCAAAAATCCGGAACCGAATTTCTCAATGAAGTAAGACCAATACTCAACTGCATTGGCTTTCATTTTAACATTCCAATAGCATTTCTTTATGAGTTTTTCTCCATAAGGATTCATATAAGCGGGGTTATGCTGTGAAAGAATAAATTTATAATCGGGAAGATCGATTAGCTCATCCATCTTACGAGGATTTTTTAATTTCAAAACATTTTGGTTATCGAAGACAAACCAATCTTGCGGTTTTTCTTCAATTCTTTTTGGAAAATATTTTCCATCTTTGAACTCCCAAATTATTTCATGGACGGTATAACCATATAAAATAGCATCAAGAACCTGGTTCATCAGATCATTTAATTCCAACTGCTCAAAGAGGAGTTCCATCTCTTTGGTGTTTTTCATTTTCGCGGTGAACTCATGCTCCATCGCTTTAACGAATGCTTTTCTTTGAATAATGACTCCCGATAAGTGAGGATCATTCGCCAGTTTTTTATAATGCTCTATCGGGTTTCTGTAACCAATCAGCAACGTGTCGGGATCGGGAAGAATTTTACTTAACGAAGTATAGAAAGCATTGTTTTTTCTATTTGCTATTTCATTTGTTAAAAGAGATTTCATGATGTACCTAAACTGATTAATTGAAAAAGAGATTTTTATATTGTGCTGCTAATGATGCCATCCCAAGATTTGCCGAGACGTGATCGATAGTTGTTCTCCTCCCTAAGAAGGGTTTTAGATAAAGTAATGATTGGCTCATATCATCCACGCAGTCGTCGTGTTCAGCGTTTGGGAATTCTTCCGATTGTTCATAAAAAATATCTAAGTAATCGAGATACTTGTAGACTTTGACTTTTCCTTGTTCCATAATAGGAGTTACTGCATGAACACGGCTTACTTTATCTGTATCGGGTTTGATCTTTACGATCGGAATAGTTGTATCTCTCTCCATTTCTTGAATAAGAGATTGACCCGAAGCCTTATCTTCGATAAGAATTTCCTCTACCCCCGGAATATCATGGTACAATTCAATGAACTTCTTTTTAAGTTCGGGGAATTCTACTTTCCCAACCCATTGATGAACAAGTAAAATTTCATCTTCCATTAGCGCCCACGTTTGACATACGGAATAATCGTTTTCTTCTTTTGCTTTGAAAGCGGTATCCCAAGCTTGAATAAGTTTAATTATTTTTCGTGAACGAAAATCATAATCGAATGTAGGGAGCCATGCTTTGCGGATAATCCCTTTTGAAAAAGTATCAATGAACTTTCCGTATATCTCTTGATCTCTTAATGATGGAGATACTTCAGATACTGCTTCATCGACATCGGCTTTATTCAAGAGTGGATTATCGTAGGTAGAATAGTTAAATGATTTCCATCGAATACCGTCTGCCACCCCTCTTTGATGAAGTTCATAAAACAAATGTTTCTCTCCTTTGTGTTTTTTCCCTTTCGGTGTACCCCCAATAATTACATTTGCACCGTAATCCATCACCATAGGACGAATACTCTCTTCCCAGAGTCTTCTGTTCTTTAGGATTATTCCGGCTTCATTAATGATGATCAGTCGGTACCCGAACCCTTCAATGTTTTCGGGAGATTCTGCAGATCGGAAATCAACTACTGAATTGTAAATCTTTAACTCCCCTTTTTGCCGGTTGTATTTCCAAGCGGTTTTAGGCAATGCTTTCAGTACGGGTAAAAAGTATCGGTCAAAATATCTTTCGATATTTGAGTTCACGGTATCAACCCATAAAACCGGTGAAGTTCCATCAATACAATTCTCGATCACATGAAGTGCCATTCCGCGCGTAAGTCCGAAACGACGTCCTTTCCCCACAACTTTGAATCGTGCGGGATCTTCAAACAGTTCAGCTTGTTTCGGTAAATAGGTTAATTCTAACTCACTCATGTTGCTTCAATCTCTTTTGTCTCGTTTCGTATTTCTACTTCCCCTTTTGTATTTGTATTAATGGTTTGTTTTAATACGGTCAACGATTGATTTGGAGGGATTTGTAACGTGTCGGAGTGTCCGCAGAACTGTTTTCCTGCCCAGATAATCGCAGTGATATTCCCTTTCAATGCAAGTTCAATGAGTTTGGTGTTTATCTTTCTCACTAATTGGCTTCTCCCCTTTTCGATCACATCAGCATATTTATTTCGAATGGTTTTTTCGTCACATCCGGTAATAAACGCTATAACCCTGTTGGATAATCCTAACTGTCCCATCTTCATTAATTGCTTTTCATTTAAATATATCGGTTTTGTGGATTTTACCTCTTTATCATGCTCCGATAATTTGTTTACTTGCTCCGCACTCATAAAAATCCTAAATATTTCCCACAAACTTAATAAATTTGCTTGTATTTAAGTAGTTATATATTATGTTTTACAGTGTTAGTTAATAAATTTATTAATAAGTGAGTAAGTACATGAATAAATGGTTTGAGATATTTAAAAGCGGAACTCACATCGATTCAGCCGGAGTGGAGCACACTTACACGGAAGCTGACCTTGATACCATTGCTTCTAATTACAATCCCCAACATTCGGAAGCTCCCCTGGTTATTGGACATCCGAAAACAAATGAACCTGCTTATGGATGGGTTGGTGAAGTTAAAAGGTTTGGTAGTTCTCTCTTTGCTAAAGCAAAAAGTATTGTTCCGGAATTTGAACAAGCTATCAAGGATGGACTATTCAAAAAACGATCAATCGCAATAAATCCGGATAACACTTTGCGACATGTCGGATTTTTAGGAGCTGTACCTCCCGCAGTTAAGGGAATGCAAGATTTAGCTTTTGAAGCTTCAGTAGAAACGCAAACTTTTGAAATATCTGAGTTTGCCGATCAAGAAGATTTGACTTTAACGGAAGAGCCGGTAAGCCCCGATCTAACAGCTACACCGATAAAAGTTAAGGAGGAAGAAATCATTCCAGAAACAGCCGGAAATGTTCTTCCAACTGAAAATTTTACTTCCGCCGAAGCTGTTGCGGTGATTACACCGGACGAAGAAACAAACTTACGTTTGCAGCTTTCAAAGTCGTATGTAAAGCAGAGAATTTCGGAGTTTGAAATTTATCTGATGGAAAAATTGGTGTATGGGAATATGACTGTACCCATGAAAAATTCTTTGATGAAATTAGTTGAGATCGTATCAACGGTAAATTTCAATGAATCTCAATTAACAAATAGTTTTAACTTTTCTGACGGTTCAGTTAGTGATCCTCTTGAAGTTGTAAAGAGTTTGACCAACGAAATTTCAACATTGAATTTGACGAAGGAATTTGCAGTGAAAAGTGAAAGTAATTTCAAAGAAGATATTTCATTTTCCGATTTCAATGTTGATGAAGAAAGTTTAATTCTTCACAAAAAAATATTAGCCACGGCTAAAGAAAAAAATATCCTTTATGCCGATGCTGCCAAGATCGTATTTAATTCATAATTCTAAATTGAACCCGCCCCAGGCGGGCCTAATTCGTAATTCCTAATTCCTAATTTGAGGTTTATATGTCGCTCTTAAATAAAAGAATCGTTGATCCGGTCTTAACTTCCCTTGCAAGAGGGTTTTCTCAACCAAATTTAGTCGCTTCTCAACTCTTCCCCGAAGTGTTTGTTGAAAAAGAAGGAGGGAAAGTTCCTTTGTTTAACAAGGAAGCTTTTAAGATTTACAATACGGAAAGAGCTATCCGGGCTAATTCAAATGTGATCAATCCTGAAGGGATTAATACTCTCCCCTATTCGTTAACTGAACATGATATCGCTTATCCGATGGATTACCGTGAAGTAGCTGAGGATATACGTAATCTCAAAGTTTATGCAACGCATGTAACCACTGAGACGATAAAACTTCGTTTGGAAAAGCAAGTTGCTGATCTTGTCCAGAACCTTGCTTCCTTTCCGGTTGGGAATAAAGTAACCCTTGCTGCCGGTGATAAGTTTGATAATGACGCAAGTAATCCTGTTCACATCTTTGAATCTGCTAAAGAAGCTGTTCGCGCGAAGATCGCTAAGCGTCCTAATGTTGCCATCATTGGAGCTTCTGCTTATTCTGCTTTGAAGAACCATCCGAAGATTTTAGAGAAGATCCGTTACACCCAGCATGCCATCATGACTCCGGCTCTCCTTGCATCTCTCTTAGAGATCCCAAATCTTTGTATTGGTGAGGCTGTCTATTCTTCCGATGATGATGTCTTCGCTGATGTTTGGTCCGACAATGTTGTCCTTGCCTACATTCCGGGTCAAGCTACCAACGTTGAAAGAAGTTTGTACGAACCTTCGTTTGGGTATACGTTCAAGAAAAGGAATTTCCCGATCGTTGATGTCTATGCCGGTGAAGGGAACAAAGTTGAGTTCGTCAGAAATACCGATATTTTCCAGGCGCTTATTGTTGGAGCTGACGCCGGATTTTTAATTAACGATACAAACTCATAATTACTTACTGATAATTGAAGAAGGGTGTTTTTTATGTCGCAAGATAATTTAACTGATGCAAATCAAACCGGCGATTTACCCCGATCGCCGGATCAACCAGCAAAGCAATATTACAGAGTTGTCGGGACTGATCTTTATAAAAATAAAAAAGTTATTCCGGAAGGTTCAACTGTAGATTTCTTTGAGCCGTCGTTTGCTGCTTTTTTAGTCCCTATAGATGAGCCTGTAGTGTCTTCTACAGTTCATTCTGAAACGGAAACCGTCGCTTCAAAGTCAAGCCGCGGTCGTCCTAGAAAAAATAATTAACTGACTTTTTATTTTCTCAGCCAAAGGCTGATCCGCCTCTGGTGGAAACTTTTAACTGGAGATATTATGAAAACCGAACAAATAATTTTAACCACTTCAATCAAAGCTGTTGTTGATCTCTCTACAAAGAAAAACCTTTTTATTGGTTTTACCGGCGCTCTGTGCGCCGCAAATGATAAGGCTCTCGGTGTCTTAGCTGAAAATGTTTTAACCGGTGAACAAGCTCCTGTAGCGGTCGCCGGTATCGTCCTAGTAAAGTCGGGCGCTGCCGTAGCTATTGGCGCGGAAATTTCTGCCGACGTTGATAGTAAAGCGGTCACTAAAGTTGCGGGTGCTCTCAACGGGTATGCGTTGGATGCTGCAACCGGCGCTGATCAGCTTATCAGAGTTAAACTGGTTTAATCTGAAGTTTACGTATGCAGTCTATTTCGGGATACTTTAAGTTCTATTCGAAGGAATTGATCTCCAATCTTTTGAACGATGAAAAGAGAGCGACCAACCTTATCGATTTTGATCTTGAATCGGATGTCTGTTCCTTGCGTTTGGTTCAATGTATCAAACAAGCTGAGGCAGAAGTCGCTCTCTATTTATCGAATCCCGATTATGACTCCGTTCTCATTCAAAATATGGTTAATGACTTCACTGCTGAATTTGTTTATAAACGGAGAGGCGTCCTCCCTGTTCCGTCATCAATTAAGGATGCTTGCAAAGAGCACAGAGAAAATCTTTTGTCGATAAATCAACGAAAGTTAGATGCTCTCTCATTACCTCAGTTTGTGAACTCTTCAGTAAGTGAAGTTGCTATCGAGAATTCAAGGATGTTCACTTATGATTAATCCTTTAGTGTTGAAAGCTTTTCTCTCCGGGATTCTTGAAGCGCAAACGTTTCTCTTTCCCTACTTGAAAAGCAGTATGACGATCGATGAAGCTTTGATCACTTCGGGAAGTGTTCTTTTGTCTTACGAAGGTTCGATTTATTCTTATTCACAGAATAACATAAATCTTCCTTCAAATGTAGTAGCAAAACCTCAATTCAAAGTGTCGGTGGTCTATCAAAGTTTGATCCAGGACGATCAATCTTTGATTGTTTTTAAAGATGTTGTTTCATTGATCAATGGAACTAACATTGACTCTACTAAGATGAAACCTTTCAGAATCATGAGGGATGAACTGAAACAATATAAAAATAAATATGGGGTTTTTGAGCATTCGATCTTTTTTGAAACTGAATATTCTTTTACTTAACTAGTTTAATCAAGAAAATATTTATGGAAATCACTCTCTCTCAATTTCTGCATCAAAATTTCGGGTTTATTCTCACTTCTACCATTCTCATAGGGGTTAATTATGGAGTGATCAAAACTCAAATGAAAAATAAAATTGATAGAAACGAAGCTGCGCTGTTGATCGATGAAAAAATAGCTACCCATGCAAGCAATCAATCTTCTTATTCGAATGTTTCCGGCGCTCGTCTTGAAACAAAGGTTGAAAATATTGAGAAGAAATTAACTACTGTTGAATCTGATGTTAAAGAGATCTTAAAAAGAGTTGGATGATGAAAAACTTTTTATCTCACTGGAAAACTTCTTTCTTCGGTCTTCTATCAATTGGATTTGGTTTATTGATCGGGTTTAGATCGAATGATTGGGTGACGGCTTCCCCTTTCTTTGTTTCCGGTTTGGGATTACTTAACGCAAAGGATTTCAATAAGCAATGAGCCTAATACAAAAAATAATCGCTGATAATTCGATTACGAATTTCACCGAAGAAGAAATTTTGAATGGTTATCCTTTAAGGAATATCCCTTCCGGATTGATCGAGAATATTGCACCAACTTTGAAGCTGCTGCAGTTGATCAGAACGGATATCGGTAAACCGATTATCGTTCATTCTACTTATCGGGATAAAAATCATAATGAAGAAGTAGGGGGAAAACCAAGCTCATTGCATCTTTCTTACAATGCAATTGATTTCGCTCCGGTTGAGACTTCTTTTTCTCAATTGGAAGCGATCTATCATTCTGTTTTGAGAGGTAAATATGCCTTTGATTTTACTTTTCATGGTAAACCATTCAAAATGAATAATCTCATAGGTGGAGTTGGTTTGTACGATACGTTCATTCACATCGATACCAGGGGACTGTTAGGAAGATTAGCTCCTGCAGTTTGGAGAGGTTGACCTTGCAGATAAGACCGATTCATATTGTTTGGTTCGTGATGTTATTAGTGTTAGTCATTTTCAACATCATTTTTCTAACTGCTATAAATGATAGAATTAAATCGGGCAATATGACTTTTGAAAAATCAATCCGGTCCCTTACGGTGGAGATTGATTCTATAAATGCGATAACACAATCACGGTTAGACAGTGTTCAGATCATAACAAATAAAAAAACAGAAATTAAAAATTATTACACACAGAAATTTTATGAGATCGATTCTCTACATAGTGATACTGTTATTGTTAATCACATTAAGCAACAACTGCAACATTTACGGACAGTCCAACAGCTTCACAACTGATGAACTGAAACAAATTGCAGTTGCACTTAATGAACATGATTTTCTTGTAGAAGAAGATTCTTTGAATTCGGTACTGTTATCACAGTACGCAAAAATCATTTTGGAGTATAAGACAAAAGAAAAATTATTCAATCAGAAAGAAACATCGTATAAAAGTTTAGTGACTGAATTAACTCCTTCATGGTACGATAATTTTCTTTTCGGTTCAACGGTAACTGCTATTGTTTTCAGTCTCTTCCTATTCGCGTTTAACTAACAACTATTTTTTAGGAGTTCTTCTATGGCTTTACAAGTGATAAATCTGAAAAGGGATAAAAGTACGGTTCTTGATGCTTTTATTTCGGATGTTCTGATAAATACAAATGAAAATCTTTATTCAACCGATGTCGCTTGGTTAGCTGCTGGCAATAATAAAATGTTGAACTTTGGCTATTTCCCCGAAGCCGGTGTTAAGGTTAAACTTACTCCTAATGTTCGAAGATTGGGTGACGGATCTGAATTTCAAAGAGGATATGATTTTGAATTCACAATTGAATCTATTCAAATGTATTCGAGATTCCAGATCGAAAAATTCAAAAATGAACTTTGTACCATCAATTTACATCCGTTGAATCTCTATATCAAAGATATTTATGTACAAATTTCTGTTGATGATGTTTTTGATAAGGATGGAAACACGAAAACGATCATTTCCGGGAAGAAATTTGTCAGAAATATCAGAGACGTTTACGATCCTAATCCTTGGGGCTCTGCTCCTGCTCCTTGGGCGTTTACTACTCCAACGACTGTTCCTGAAACCGCTCCTAATACGGTTAATCATAGCGCTCCTGTCGGAACTTATGATCTTGTCAGTAACCGTTTTGAGAGTATGAGGGCTTCTTTGGTTGGTACTCCGACTGAGGAAACCGGTATCGATAAACTTGATGTACAAGTCTAGTACTTTTAATTCATTAAGGGAGAGGATTTTCCCTCTCCCTCTTTTTTTAATTACAGATTCTTTTTTAAGGAACACATGAAGAAGCAAAATAAAAAAACCGAACTTACCGATAAGATTGTTCTCCCTCTTCCAAAAGAACAATTGTTGAATGGTTCAATCTTTTCTTATAAATCAATTTCGTTTGAGAATTTCCATCTTTTTGCGGATGTTTTTCAAAGCATTAATCATAGTGATACTGCTACACCGGTTGCGTTAATTAAATATCTTTTTCAATCGGGGACAGCTATTTCTTTAATACAGCTTTATCTTATGGATAAAGAGGGAAATCCCCCTTCGGAGGATTTTCTTAAATCTGTTCCACCGGCTCAGATTCTAAATTCTTTAACTGATTTTTTCGATTCAGAGGGGAATTTATTGCTCGATGGAATATTCTCTTTGCTGAAATCAATCCGATAGAGATAAAAGCAAATGATGATTTACAAAAGTTCCAGAAGTTTCCCTATGAACATTTTGAGCCGTCAATCGATTATTCTCTTTCAATAATTCCTTTGGAGTTATCGAACGGCGATTATCTAAAATACAAAGCTTTATTGGGACAACCGGTCATTGAACTTTACGAATTTCATTACCGGCAAAGAATAAAACACTTGAATTCGCTTTTGTACAAAGTTAAAGAATTACAATACTATAAAAAGTTAAAATAAAATTGAATATCACAGATTTTTATAACGTCATTAATAAGTTTCATGCACAAAGAGTTCGTTCGTTAGACATTGCCAACACTATTGACACTTATCATGATTCTGCTGATATCGTTACGCAATATTTTTTTAGCCTCAATACTCCGAGAAATTATTCAAATATAAGTTTGCCGGATTTTGCTAATCAATTTGCCTATTATGATTTCTTTAATGATTTGATTGACGCAGCGCAGAATAACCTTTATGTAGCAATTCAAAATTTATCGTTTCCTACTGAAACTTTTTCTTACAATCATTTAGAACATCTTTTGAATTATAATAATTCAATACCGCAGTATAGCCCTGAGCGTTTAGGTGTTAATGGAATTGGTATAAATGAGATTCCTTACGGTATTCTAAATATGGCAAATCAGTTATTCGTTTTATCCCATGTACCTATTGATGGTAATGTTATGGTCTTTCTAAATGGTGTACTGATGAATAAAGGTGTTTCTAATGATTTTACGTTGACCGGCGCAGTTATTCATTTCAATTTTGCGCCAATGGCAGATGATATTCTTTTAGTTAATTATTCTTATTAATATTTTTTTGAGGTGTTAAAATGGCAACCACTAAAATTGAAGGTTCACGGCAATTAAAGATTAGTGCCGATCTATCATTTAATTCTAAAAAAATTACGAATCTTGCTGATCCCGTTGGTCCGCAAGATGCAGCGACTAAAAACTATGTTGATAATATGTCAATTGGTTTGGATGTTAAAAAATCGTGCCGTGTTGCAAGCACTGAGCAAGTAACTGTCAAAAGCGGTTTGTTATTAATAGACGGTATCACTCTTGTAGCCGGTGATCGCGTACTTTGCAAGGATGATGGTGATGAGAGGGCAAACGGTATTTATATTGCTTCTTCGGGTGCATGGACGAGAGCAGCAGATTTCGCTGCCGGTATGCACGTTGGCGGTTCTTTTGTTTTTGTGGAAGAAGGTACTGTTAACGGTGATAATGGTTTTGTTTGTACCTCCGACTTTGGTCCGACTGATATTGTCGATGATGCAGCCGGTGCTATCTCGTTCGTTCAATTCTCCGGCGCCGGTCAAGTGATTGCCGGAGTAGGTATTTCAAAAAGCGGTAACACAATTAGTTTAGCTTCTGGTGTTTGCACTCCTGGAACTTATACAAAAGTTACCGTTGATACTTATGGAAGGGTTACGGCTGGAACTACTCTTGCTGCTACCGATATGCCAACCGGTATTGATGCTTTGAAAATCGGTGGTGGATTAGTTGATAATACTGAGTTCAGTTATTTGAATGGTGTTACTTCGGCCATTCAAACTCAGTTAAACGCTAAGGAAGCTACTCTTACAAAGGGAAATCTTACTGAATCTACTTCCTCTGTTTTAACGATCACCGGTGGGACCGGCGCTATTATTGGAACCGGGTTAACGATCCAAGTTAAAGCAGCTTCATCTACTGTTAGCGGTTATTTATCAACTGCTGATTGGAACACGTTTAACAATAAGCAGGCTGCTATTACGGGTGCGGCGACTACAATAACAGCTTCCAATTTGACCATTAATAAAGCACTTATTTCAGATGCAAGCGGTAAAGTCGCTGTCTCTGCAGTATCTTCAACCGAATTGGGATATTTAGCCGGTGTTACAAGTGCTATTCAAACTCAATTTAGTGCAAAACAAGATACAATTACCGGCGGTGCTTCGACAATCACTGCTACTAATTTAACAGCAAGCAAAGCTTTAGTCTCTGATGTTAGTGGTAAAGTTGCGGTTTCTGCTGTTACATCAACCGAACTTGGTTATGTTTCCGGTGTAACCTCCGCTATTCAAACGCAGATCAACAGTAAACAAGCCACTATTACCGGCGGTGCTACTACAATTGTTTCTGCAAACTTAACCGCTAACGTTGCATTAATTTCAGATGCTTCCGGTAAAGTTGCTGTTTCAACCGTTACCGCTACAGAGTTAAGTTATGTATCGGGTGTTACTTCGTCAATTCAAACACAAATTAATACAAAGCTTACAATTACCCGTCTGATCGTTCGGGAAACTCCTGGTGGATTGATGAACGGAAGTAATACCGCTTTCACTTTGGCAAACGCTCCTGTTGCCGGTAAAGAAATGATCTTCTTAAATGGAGTTCTTCAAAATGCCGGTGCCGGAAATGATTATACAATTACCGGTGCAACTGTTACGATGCTTACTGCTCCGCTTGCGGATGATCTTCTTTTAGCTACTTACGTTTACTAGGAAGGTTTTCCATTGCCAAGAACTTCTGTAAAATCGGAACAAATAAAAGACGGCGGTGTTAAACGCAGTGATGTTAATATTACTACAACCGGCGAAGCCTTAATTCGCCGGTTGATTGCCGGAACAAATATTTCTATTTCTTCCACCGGAGTTGATACCGGAACCGGTGATGTCACGGTTTCGGTTTCATCAACTCCAAATTTTTCTTCATTGAGTATTGGTGCTACAAGCGTAATTGATAGTTCAAGAAATCTCTTGAATATCGGAACGATCAGCGCGAGCGGGAATTTGACAATCACCGGCAGTAATATTTTGGCTACTGTAAATTCAACATCTGCAACTACTTTTTCGGCGATTCTAATTCAAAATGCCGGAGTAAATAAAGGTGGTATTGGTGTCTCTTTTGCCACTAATGCTTTTATTTATGGTTCTGCAGCGAATGATTTTTGTGTTCGTGGTAGTCAGAAGATATTATTCTCTGCAGACGGTGGAACTACTATACACACTTCTATTTCTGCTACGGATTTTGTTTTTAATACAACAAATATCAAAGTCGGAGCAAATACCGGACAAAATTTTTCGGCTGTATTCCAAGACAATATTGGCGATTTCTACAATCTTGTTTTTTCAAAAGGAATACTTACCGGTGCAACTTTAGTTTAATTTTTTTTTACTCACAATCACAAAAGGAACAAATACTATGAGCCTTAAAGTCACTTTAGGTCAATTAAAAAACAGCGAAGAAGCATTAAAAAGTTTGGTAGCTCAACCTCTTCCGGTTGTTGTTTCATTCAAGTTAGGAAAATCGGTTCAATTAATTCAAAAAGAATTAGATGCTTTGGAAGCCAAACGAATTGAACTTGTTAAACAATATTCCGGTAAACCGAAACCTGGTAAGGAATTGTCTGTTACCGAAAAAAATATGCCGAAATTCTTAAACGATATTGGAGAACTTTACCGCATTGAAGTTGAAATTCAATCGAAGAAGTTTTCTATTGACAATTTCGCCCAAGCAAAACTTAGCGTAAATGATTTAATTACACTTAATTGGTTAATCGAAGATAAATAATATGGCTAAAAGTAAAAGAGATTTGGCTCTTGAAAATCTGGAAAAGGTTGAGAATAGTAATCTTAAAATGATTACTACATACTCTCAGACTTTAGAAAAACAAAATGAAGATTTTCGTAGGAAAACATCAGTACTTAATAATATTCTTAATAATAACATTACTGAGAGTGTTTCACAAACAGCAATTTCTTATTTCGAGGCTAAGGATGCTTATAATGAAGGTTTGAACATAAAAAAATATTACAACAAAAATATTGTTGGTAGTCCTAAATCTAATGATAAGTGGAATGATCCTTCTTATGTAGCATGGGAAAATTTCAAAGGTAGTATTCCTTTTATTGGCAAACTTTTAACATTACAGCAAGGGCAAAGTGTTCTTCATCATAACTTAGGGCAGATCGCTGATGATCTGTACCGGCAAGAAATTAACCCTCTTTTGCAAGAAGAAGTCGAATTAGAAAAGAGGGTTATGGCTAGTGATGGAGATTACGCTGCTAAAAAATTAAAGACAATGGAAATGCGCAGAGACTTTTGGAAGAAAGAACTTGCTACTTTCAAGATGAATAAAACCAATAAATATTACGAAGAAGATGTAAATAAATTGCAGCAGCTTGAATTAGACATCGAACTTTTCAAACAGCAACAATCTGAATTCGCGGCAAAGCAAGTTGAGAAACCGGAAGATATTTTATTCAAGAAGCTTCAAAACTACCGGAACATTTTTCTATTGAGTGGTAAGACGGATGATGATTTTGCAAAATATCGAGAAGGTATTTTATCTTTAACGGATAGTATCACTGAGCAGCAACCAGAACTTTTCAATGTTAAAAGAGTTTTTTATGAAAATCTTGAAAAGGATTTTGAACAGATCGGAAAGGATCAGCTTCAAATCTTCAAAGATTTTCAAGAAATGATCCGTTTGTACGATGGAGGCAAAGGTGCATTAACAAAGGAAGCATATTTTGATTATCTGAAAAAGAATGTTGCTACCGGCAAAACTTCAAAAGACGGTTCTGTTCAATTGATCGGGCAGCAATCGCAACATCTTTTGGATTTGGATGCTGAAGCACAAAAAAAATCTGAGCAAGCTGTTCAAGATGAACTTGACCGTAATTGGCAAGCGTATGAGAGGTATGAATTTCATGTGAAGCAAATGCAATTGAGCATTTATAAAAACGGGATCTCTTTAAGTGATGATTCGCTTCAGAAGCATTTGAAAATGAATGACATTGAATATGAACAACAAAAAGAGTTAGTTCGTTTTCAAATCCAAGATGAAACTCGAAAAAATCAAATGTTGTATCAGTTAGAGGAACAGCACCTTGAAGCTGCATTGCTTTTGGAATATCAGTACAAAGCGAAACACGATCCTCTTTATGCCGGTATGCAGTCGGGTTTTGCTACTATGTGGAATGAATTTATTGTTGGTAGTCGCAGAGCTAAAAACAGTTGGGATGCTGTTTGGTTGTCTATAAGAAATTCCGCACTAAATAAAATCGGAAGTGAACTTTCCGATCGTGCCATGGAATTTATGTTCAAAAAATCTTCCGGTAACAGCGGTAAGTCCGATGATAGCAATTGGGTTGATACTGCTTTGAGTATTGCCGGTTATGTACTTCCTTTTCTTGCCGAAGGTGGTGTTGTTAATAGACCGACAATCGCAATGATCGGGGAAGCTGGACCGGAAGCGGTCGTTCCCCTGGATCAGATGAACAGTCAAAAAATTATTTATGTACAGCCAATTATTCAAGGCAATTTCGATGTTTCTATGCACAAACTCAATCTTAAATTAGATCAAAATAAGCAAATGATGGAAGAACTTTATTAATGCAGCCTTTCAAACTTTATTTCAACATCACTACCATTCAGTCACCGAAATATTATTTGCAATTGGTTTTCGATATTATCTACACGGATATTGTTTATGTTAATCCCGAAAATCCACAGTTGGTCTGCCCTCTATACGATCCGAGTAATATTTATTACATTAACGGGAAGGATTATAATATCTATCTCCCAGATGAAATTGATAAGATCGATTTCAATTATAATTTTGATGATAAATTAGTGATCCCGGGAATTTGGAATCTCTCTATTTTTGATGATTATTCAATGTTGAATGAATGGCTTTTAGAACAAAATTTTTCTGTATTTGCACTTTCTGTTCTACTGAAGATAGATTTAACAAAACCTATTTCTGCTAATCTTTATCACATCAAAGATCATGAAAAATTTGTGTTCCCTTTGGAGGATAATCACACAGCTTTCTTTTCCGGTTACATTTATACTAAGTCTCTTGCTTTTGATGATTTCACTAAACTTTTTTCTTTGTCGGTTCAACCTAACATTGAATTATTAAAAAAAGCTGATGTCAGAGGATTGAAAGCTGTTCGAGCAGATGCACTTGAAATTCCGGACGCTTTTCTTTCCATGAAAGAAAATCTTTACTATTTATTGCAAGTTGCTTTTCCGAATCTGAAGCAATCGGATATCGCAATAGAACATGAATTCGTTTTTTGCGCTCACAGCAATCCGGCTCATTCGCATACTTCATCAGATCCAAACACAATTTTTGCAGCCGGTAGTATTGGGGTATATACGATACATGACCTTTTATTTAATGTCAGAGATATTGTACAACGTTTGGGATCAATTACTTATCCCGGTAATGAATTAAGGTCAATGTCGGTTCATGATCTATTAAAGGTACTCTGTTTTTCTTTTTTCGCTACTTTAACGGTATCTCACAACAGAGTTATTTTCGCTTCAATCAATAAATCATTCAGAACGGACAAAACTTTTAACGGCAATAGAAAAGTTTTTAGTTTCACTACTGAAACCAACTTTGAAAGGCTTGAATGGATCAGAGTAACTGAAGTTAGTGCAAATAGCCACCTCAGTTATACGATCGGAACGCAATCTGATACAACAAATGGTTTTGATAAAAATATTGCCTTAGTCACGATCATGAATTTTGCGGTTAATCAAGGGGTTACAAGGTATATTTTATCTTCACCTTTTAAAGTTATGGATGCAGAGAATAAGTTGCTTCATGTGATTTTTGCAAAAGAAAGTTCAACAGCAACAGATTACAAAACTTTTAGAAAGTTGTTAGCTAAACTTTGGTATAATTATTTGAATATCTACTCTTCCGGAAAAATCTATCACTTCCTAGTTGATTCTGTTGATTTCGATTTCACTCAGTCTATTGGTTATCATGACCGACTTTATTCTCCTGTTGGGATCCATTATGATATTGTGGATGATTCAACAACGATCGATGCAGTGAGAATTTAACTTAGATCCATATAAAAAATCCCTCATCTCTGAGGGATTTCTTTTATTTCTTTTATTCTGAATTCTGACTAATGAATTCTACTTGATCAAAATCATTTTTTTTGTCTGAACAAAATTCCCGGCTTTAAGGTTATAGAAATACACGCCGCTTGAATAATTTTTTGCATTCCATTCCAACGAATATTTACCTGGCAATCTTTCCCCTTCAAATAATGTTTCAACTTCTTTGCCTAAGATGCTATAGATTTTTATTGTTACTTTGGTTGCTGTTGGTATCTCATACCTAATTTTTGTTGACGGGTTAAATGGATTAGGATAGTTTTGATAAAGTGAAAAATCCACTGATTGGGAATTTATTTCATCAATTATCCCTGTCGGTGAAATATTGATTTTACAATTATTCAAATCAGAAATTTTATGTTGAGTTGAATTTTCCTCCACCACATTCACACTATCAAACTTTAATTCAGTACCAGCGGTTTTATTTGACCTTATCACAAAAGATAATTCTATTAGCTCACCTTCATCAACTGCAACTCCTTTACTGTTGCGTAAAATTAAATTTATTGAACCTGGATTTTGGTTCCGCATTTCTAATGTAAATGATTTAGCAGCAGTTATGGTCTTTGCATCGATGATTTTTACCATTGAAGGATCGTATGACAGTGCGATGTTGAATTGCGCGATTCCTTTTATTTTTTTCGCTTGCATAACAACTTGAACGGTATCAGATACTGAAGCTGTTAATGAATCTATGCTTATGGAGCTTTCATTACTTCTTAACTGACTTGAATCAGCATATGGACCTCCGTATGCGCCGATGTCATTCCTTGTCCCATCAAGGTCATTATACGTTACATCGGGATTCCCTGCATTGATACATGGAGATATTGATAATAATCTAAAGTTCCCTTTTGCCGAATCCACAAACATTGGGTTTTGTGAAATATCGTTCACTCCGGGATCAATTCCTCCATAATTAAAATAATTCCCCCAAACATCATTGTAATTCAGTTGAGAGGTATTTGATATTTGTATTCCATAATCACTATTGCCTGATATAATGTTATTATTAAAAGTGGCAGTAGAACCCTTTTCTGTAATGCCTTTCCCGTGTGATAAAATGGTGTTGTTCGTTACCGAAATATTGGACGAATTTGTCATTGATATTCCGGTTCCAAATTTCGTACTATCTACAATGATATTGTTGCTAATACTACTATTCGATGCACTCCCCAAAATAATTCCTATTTCTCCGGTCGGTGGTTTTGTTATCAATTTATTGTTTCTTATTACTGCACTAGCGTTGCTAACTTCCAGCGTACCGGTAAGCGTATTGCCACTTATTGTAGAATTTGATGCATTTCGACTGCTAATACTTTTGAAATTTGAGTTATCAATTACATTGTTTTTTATAGTTGAGTTTGAATTAATGACATCAATCAACACGTTATTGATATAATTATTTTCAATCAAGGGATTCGAGTTATTTATAATAAAGAAAAAAGCATCTCCCGGAGGAAATGGACATGCCATGCAATTATTTCTAATTACCGGAGAGGATGCGTCGCACAAAAGCAAAGGACTCATCGGAATATAATTGGCGTCGGTTCGGATTGTAAAACCGCTGATTTCAGCTTTAGTAATGTTATTAAAAACCACCGCCGTATTTGTTTGCGTTACAATGATATTTGTCGCTAAGGCTCCGCTGCCAATAAGATAAATGCCTTCTTTCATTGTTATCGACTCATAATAATTCCCGCCTGCAACAATAATAGTATCCCCCGAGATCGCATGATTCACAGCTTCCATGATCGTATTATACGGATTTGCTCTGCTTCCATCTTCATAATTACCATTTTCACTATTTACAAAAATAAAATTAGGTTTATCCGTATAAGTGTTGACTATAATTACTCCATCAGTTTTGCTTCTTAAGAAGATTTCTTTCATCTCCATGTCGTACAATGAAATGTTTTTTAATGTTAAGGTAGATGCATCGTTTGATTTTGCATTTTGATTAACTAAAAATTTCAACACTAAGATTTCTTTTTGAGTAGAATTGAGCGAAGAATCTGATGATAGTAAAAAATGAACTTCATCTGATCCGGTTGTATTTATTTGTAATAAAAACCCTTGCGTTGCTTCTGTAAGTTCAGCTTTAATAAATTCTATTATTGAGTTATCATATCGCAATGAAAACTCAGCTTTTACTATTCCGTTGGGGTTGTCAAAACTAACAAATGCGGATACCGTATCTCCTGGATTTGCTGAGAGTTTCGAGATCATAATGGATTTTGTTAATTGAGTAGTTACACTTTCTTCAATCGGATCCGGTCCGCCAAAAGCTCCCATATCATTTCTTGAACCATCCCTATCATTGAATTTTGAGAAAGGGCTTCCGGCATCTTTGCATGGTGAATTTGGGAGAAGCTGATAGTTTTGAATCGCTTCATTAACAAATAAAGGATTAAGGTTTTTGTTTGCCATTCCTATCAAAGAATATTGGTTAGTACTCCAGATGTCATTAAAATTTACGATTATGGGTTCTGAGAATACGTTTGAGATGGCGGCAACTTTTTGGTTGTCAAGTCCGACAAGAATATTGTTTTCTATTGTAGCGGTTGTAGATAATCCGCCATTGATGCAAGATAAATTTGAAGCAATAATGGTATTATTGGTTATCGTTGCGCTAGAAAAAAGATTGATATTGATGCCTACATCTTTTGCCACAATAACATTGTTTCGAATCATTGCGCTACTAGAATTTGCCATATTAATGCCAACATAACTTTCGGAAATGTAATTTTTTGTTATTATCACCGAATCTTTATTAATCAAGTTAATACCGGCAGAAAAATTCGTTGCAGCTTGAATTATATTTTCAGTTATCACTAGTGATACAGCATTACACGTAATGGTATTTGAAAAAGTGAACCCTTTTAAGATACAACTGTCTGCGGCATTTACTTCACCCACAATTTTGCATTCATGTGCATTGGTCCCTATTAATGAGACCCCGTATCTCATATTGACCGTTTCTTTATATATTCCGGGTAAGACTCTTATAGTGTCTCCATATTTTGCAAGCTTCATCCCTTCTTCAATTGTTAAAAAGGGATTCTCCGCTGCGCCGTCACCATTTTCTTTCCCATTCTCACTAACGTAGATATTAACACCAAAGGGAATACATGAAACTTCATTTGATATAGGGCTTTCATTATGACTTGAGTCCATGGCAGTGATTGCATAATAATATGTAAAACCATTTATCGCTGTAGTATCTTTAAATCTAACTGAGTTCGTTGATACAATTTCCTTCCATACGCTATCATATTGCATGCTCTTCGTTCCTCTATAGATAACGTATTGAGAAACATCCTCATCAATATTTGGCTCCCATTTTAAGAGTACGCTTGAATGCGCAGCTGTTGCTGTAAGATTTTTGGGTGCAGCTGGTGGAATTGTATCCATTGAGGCATAATCAATACTTACTGAATTAAGAATTGATGAATTACCTAGCAACGAAGTGAATATTGCTTTGTACTGGATTAATTTATCCCCCTGATGGAACGCATTAATTACTCCACCAAAGTTGTTATAATAAAAGTCGGATGAGTCTGTTGGTCCGCGCCATTCGGAGTTTTCTATCTCTTCCCCACTATTTCCAGAACGCAATTGGAGTTTGATTTGAGCATTTGGCGATGTTACGGTCTGCCAGTTTAGGTTTTTATAAATTGTTCCCCTTTCTCCTGTTTCGAAAATTATCGATGTCATCTCACCATAAAATGTAGGTTTAAAATTCCATTGATTCGAAAATGTTCTGTAAACTCTATTATCTGCATCCCAAGATCTCCACGATAAGATAAAATCATTACCGTTAAATTGAATATCGGGCTCACGATTATCCCCATATGGAGATTTCTCTAACCTTAAATTTGTCCCTATCTTCGATCCTGTACTGTCAATAATTTGTCCATAAATTTTATAGGCTACACTGTTATTGGAATTTCTCTCATCACCCCAAACAATAAATAAATTCTTGTTATTGTCTGTACAAAGATTTGGTTGAAACTGGGCGTTTGACCCGATATCATCGTTAATTTTTTCTAAAGAATTTCGTGGTGTTCCATCTGAATAAAAACGCCTTAAATAAATATCTAGACCGGTACTTATATTCCCATTTGCCCCTATCCAAGCGATATAAAATCCTTGTTGAATTTTAGTAATAGCAGGTTGTAGTTCATCATTGGTAAGACTTTGTTGGTTTAGTAAAAAAGTCTCTCCTATTTTTTCCCCGTTTTTATTCCGTTTTTGAATGTGTATTTTATTCTCGGTTTGAGAAATTCTTTGTGAATAAAAAATCCAGAAGTTATTGTCTGTATCATTAGCAAGAGTTACCGGAATACTGGCACTTGCATTATATTTTTCATTTATTTTAAAATTGCTCCCAACTTTAATGGAGTCGTCTCGAAAGATTTGTCCGTACATATCGGCATATTGTCCAACAATCGAAGTATAATTAACCCAAACAACGCAATAGGTTCCATCATCGAAGATAGCTGCTCTACTTCCTCCTGCATCTCCAGCGACACCTTCAATTTCATTTACTTGAATTGATTTCGTCAATTCTTTCCCATCCACCGAATATTTTTTAACAAAAATGTTATTGCCTTGTGTCCATGTTCTAATAAAATTTCCAGCTCCGTCTTTAGCTACAAAACGAAAAATTGAATTATCGATGTGATCTTCAACTTTTTTGTTTAAGCAAGAAGGAAGTTGAACTTCCCCACCGTTTACATTAGTAATAATTAAGTCGCTAAGTTTATTCGAACCAAAATCTAAAGCTGTGGTTTGTGTCCATGTTTTTATATTGTTTTGCGCGAAACCTAATTGCGCAATAAATAAAGTGAGTACAATAGTTTCAGTCAGGATACTAATTACTTTTTTCTTCATTTTTTCCTCCAAAATGTTTTATATAAGTGCATCACGGCATTATCGATCAGTATCTGCATGAATAACGGTGTTATAAATTTTTAATATTTTATTTACATGAGCTATTTTATACTTGCTTCTTTTCTATGCTAAGAGTTTATTCTACTTCCATGGTTTTAATAATATTCAAAATAAAATTTTTGCGTACGGTAACTATAACTAATGGGATATTGACTTGGATTATATTCATACGCGTATTCTTGAATACTATTGTCATTCCCAATCATATAGTTTATTTGTGTATGCTTCACTACGTTATTTTTGCTAATAGTATAACAGGAAATATAAGCCGAGCTCAACTTTAAAGGATTGTTCATTTTGTCATATTCATATTTATCATTAAATGACAATTTATTGTCTTGATAAAAATTTGTTTCAACCACATTTCCATCATTATTATAAATTAATTCGGTATACTTTGTTTTTACACTGTCGGTATTGAAGATACTTGCTGTTATTAATCTTTTCTTATCATCATAGGTATGGATGATTGTAGATCTATGTTCATAGGAGCCATCGCTCATTCTTAAGTATGCAAAGGACTTTGTTAATTGACCTTGTCCGTCATATTCGTTTGTTAAGTAGGCATATTCGGGCTCGCCAAAATAAGTATGAAAAGTACTTTCTTTGATAATTTTTTGGTCTTTATCGTATTCATAATCTGTGGTTCGCTCCAAGGCACCATTATTGTAACTTTTAACTGTTATCAGTTTGTAGGAAGAATTGTAAAGATATTCGGTGTAGGTTTTTGAATTGGGGTCGGAATAGGTTTTGTGGAGTAGATTTTTGTTGCTGAATTCCGGAGGTTGAGTAATTTTATCTTTGCACCCGGCAAATGCTATAATAAATGCGGTTAATATTATTATCAGATTTTTCATTTGATTAAATTAAACTCATATGAAAACACTCTTTAGATTACAAAGTAAAATTACGTATAATATTTTTATCTCCAATCCAGCTCTACTTCACCAGTGACATATTATTTATAGCCCTAAAACTCTCTTCCCATCTACTCATCCTTTATGCAGCGAATACTAAATCCAGACTTTTTGCTATCTCTGAATTTGGTTAGATCGTTACCCCTTGACCACAAACTCATATTGTAGGCAGCTAACGAATCTACTTCTTTAGAACTCCAAAAAATAGTTTCGTAAAATAATTGTTCAAAACTACCATTATCGAATCGTCGGCCTGCCAGCAAGGCTGAGAAACCACTTGTGTTTGTACCAACTCCGCTTTCAGTCCCTTGACCTTCGGCTTTAAGCGCGTTACAGTCATTATTTACATTACTTTTAAGAGTTTCAAATTCAGATATCGTTGGAATGTGCCAATCCTTTGGACAAATTCCCTGCGTTTTCTCAGAGGTTACGTATTGCATCACCTCATCCCATTGGTAAAAACCGCCAAACGACTTGCAAAATAAAGGATCGTTATTAAAACAGTATTTTTCAATTACTCCGTTATTGCTTGAGTTGGTTGTACTTTGAATCATTACTCCTACATCTAAGTTTTCCTTCATCCAAGTTTGATTACCAATTTTTACTGTGTGATAAACTTTCCCAGAGTAAGTTACTGTTGAAGCATCTTCGCTCGGAGAAATTGGATTACTTGCATCTTTCTTGCACGACGTAAACACCAACAGCGAAACAAGAATAAAATAAAATAAACTTTTCATAAACTACTTCTATTTCACTAGCAACATTTTTTTTGTTTCCGCAAAATCTCCCGCTGTTATTTTGTAGAAATAAATACCGGAAGAAAGTTTGCTTGCATCAAATACAACTTCATGTTTGCCGGGTTCTATTACTTCATCAACCACTGTTGCGACTTTTTCTCCTAAACTGTTGTAAATTTTTATAACCACATGTCGAGTATCTGAGATTTGATATCTTATAGTTGTATAGGGATTAAATGGATTTGGATAATTCTGCCCTAATTGATAATCAATGGGTAACACATTGACCATTATTGGAATCTCTTCCGTTCCCTCTAAACTATTACTTTTTATGATCATTTTATCAATGATTCTTCCTGTTTGCTTTGTCCGCACTTTAATTGATAATGCCATTCCCCCCTGTGGTGGTAGAGTGAAGGTTCTTGGAGTAATTTCGATATCCGATGAATTGCAGATTATATCTGTAACGACTAGTTCTTTATATCCTATATTTGCAATCGCTATCGCAGTATCCTTAACGTCGGTGACGGCAATATTCCCAAAGTTTATTTCCCCTTCAGTTGTTAACTGAAGACGGGGGCTGTCTAAATATAGTAATGGAATATAATATAACCCGTGTGCAGTCGCCACAAATAGATTTTCTCCAAATACTTCCAGACACGCCGGCTGAAAACTCCGGCCACTTTCATATCCTGCGGGAGATATTTGCAGCCAAGTTTCACCTTTATCCCTTGAGAAATAGATACTGGACATCGTCATCACAAAAATTTTATTAGCTGCAATAATAATATTTCTTACATTACTTAAGCCTAATGATTCCCATGTTTGTGCACCGTCAATTGATCTTAATAATCCTCCTTCTCCCCCAGCGTAAATAGTGTCTCCACTGTTTATCAACGTATTACCGCAATACCACACACCCGTTATTGTAGTATCTATTTTCTGCCAGCTTAATCCTCTGTCTTTAGAAGATTGCAGACCTCTGGCTGTTACAGCAAGTATTTTACTGCCAACTTCGAGTAATGAACTTACATCAGCTAGTGAGTCATTGTCATACTTCGGATTATAAATCCAGTTTTTTCCTTGATCAATAGAGCGATAAACTCCATCACTGGTTATTCCCGCCAACCAAACATCTTCTAATGTTAATAAACAAGCTGCTGTTAAAATGCCATTATTTATTTTCGGAGAGTTGCTCTGTGGATTGTTTATTTCATAAATCCCCGAATTTGCGACCGCTATTATTTTCTCTTTATACTTATGGAACCGTTGTATATCCTTTATTTCAGAGTTAATTCCTGTCCAATCATTAATCCCTGTTCCATTCGATTTAAGTATGAGCTTATCACCTCCTAAATATAGAGTTGAGTCAATTTTCATAACAGTATAAAGGAATTGACTTTTAGCTGCGGCTAATTTCAACTGTGTATAGCTTAACTCGTCTCCTAAAAGAAGAATAGCAAAGAACAAAAATATGTATTTACGCATTTTTCCTCCTTAATTTTTATGGATTAGAGATCCATCCATTATTAACTTTTGAATTAAATGTATTGAGTAGATTTTTCTTCGAAGTCTTTTTGTAGTACTGATGTGGGTTCCTAAACAATTTTCCAAGCAACTTATCCCTTACTTATTATACTTTGTTTAATTGGTAAGGGAAATTAAAACTTTTTGCTGTGATTCCCAAGAAAGAAATATTTCCTATCATCATTCACACCAGTCTTAATCTCTCATCTTCTCAAAGCCTCATGGTCCCAAAGTCTGCTTTTCCTGCTTCGCGCTTTTGTTCTCCTACTAGCGCCTAAGCGTCATCGCATTACGAAAATCAATTCCACTTCATTTCGTTGATATGTAACAAAAAAAGAGTTAGTTCACAAACACATCGGTTTTAGGACTTTTCTCTGCAGAGCAATTTCAACTGCTGCTTATCTACTTTCTTCGATCTATTGGTAATAGAGCTGAAGGGGTTTTTTACCGGTCTAAATATTTTATAGTACACTTAAAACTTAGTTCCGTTCATTTGTAAACATGATGATCTTTTCAAAAAGGGTTTTTAATCACATCACTTTCGATTCAAGTCTGACGCCTTCAAATACTACGAACTCTTTTTGTGGGAGAAAAGCAAATTTTCCATCAACTCCACGTTCGTAAACACAATAAAAATTACCAACCGCTAATCTCCTCTCCGGCATTTTTTATCGCATTTACTTCACGATGTAAAATCAAGACAGTCCCTACAAAAAGAGTTCTATATTTATTGGCTGACTTGAAAAAATCGAAAGTGAAATTGCAGTAAACCCTCAATCGCTTCGAAAAGATTCATTTGTTCATGTTTACGGACATTGAACGCAACAAGACATAAAGTTTTAAGATAAAAAATAATCTTCACTTTGACCTGAAAACCTCCCTCATTTTTCTCTATTCCGAAATTTACAATAGCAAAAGCGAAACAGCGATAAGCGAACGGCAACGCAGTTGAAATTTTATTCCTCTTTGAAAAATGTATTCCTCAAAACCGTGAATCTCTTTTCGGGCATGATCTGAATCTCAAACACAAATAACTATTAATCTTAATTAACACAGAAATTCTAAATACAAGGAACTGCAATGAAAAAGTCACTTAAAAACCAATCTAAAAAAAGTAAACAGCAAACTTCTAACTCTAAAAAATTGAACAACGATACTCTTGAAATCAAAAGAGTCCCTCTATTTGATTTCATCAAGAATCAACTTGGAGGAATTGAATTAACACCGGAACAAATGAAAGAACTTGAACCGGAACGCCCGGTGATCAATTACTCAATGTTCCCGATAAATCCGGATGAAGAGTATGAATACGATCTTTAATCCGGAGGATGTTTCGGTCTTAAACGAATCATGGCTTCATGGTAAATACAAACGTGGGGAAATCAATACATGGCTTCCCTTTCTATGCTATGAACAAGGTGATTTCTGCTACTATTCTCAAGGGGATGAAGCAGAACAAGACATTAAGCAAATCCATGAAATATGGCTTAATGGCTTAGAACTAACCGCTGAACAAGCACTTGAACAATATTTTTCTAATTTTTAACGAAAGGCAAATACAATGACTAATCCCAAATCTGTAAAAACAATCTCCTGGAAATTCAGAGACCTTCAAGAAAGTTATCCCGAACTCGTTAGCTGTCAAATGAAGATCACTTCACCTCAAGATGTATTCGTTCAATTCTCATTCCTTTTTAGAAATGAAGTGAAAGAGAAGTTCGTAGTCTTTTGGCTCAACTCTCAAAACAGAGTGATCGGGTTTGAGGTGGTCTCTGAGGGAACGCTTGATTCTTCCGTAGTGCACCCAAGAGAGGTCTTTAGAGGTGCAATAGTAGCAACCTGCAGAAATATCATAATTGCCCATAACCACCCTTCGGGAAATCTTGAACCGAGCAATGAAGATATTTCAATCACTAAGAAATTAGTGGAATCGGGCAAGATCATCGAGATCAATGTCTTCGACCATATCATTTTTACAAATTCGGGTTACACCTCATTTGTTGAAAAACGATTGATGTAATCGCAAACAATTTTTAGCCGGAAGCATAATGCTTTCCGGCTTTCATTTAACACAAATTAAACTTCAATTAATTACAAAGGAACACTATCATGAACTACTCAGAATTCTCAGCACAAATCTCAAATAAGATCATTTCAATTTTAGAGACCGGAAAGCTTTCCTGGAGACAAACTTGGAGGGTTTCTCTGCCTCATAATTTTGTCAGTAAGCGCCGATACAGCGGTATGAATCTCTTCAGCTTGTTCGGGACAATGATCGACAACAACTTCACGAATCCGGGATTTTTAACCTTTCTACAAGCTTCTCAAAAAGGATTGAAGATCAATAAGGGAAGCAAAGGAAGTCAAGTCATCTTTTGGAAAACGGATCAAGTTTCGGAAGTAAATGTTAATACCGAAGAAATTGAATCCAGAAGACGTATGATAGCGAAGTTCTATTATGTTTTCAATATCTCTCAAACGGATTATGCCGGTGAGCCGGAAATGCCAATCCATGAGGATGCTCAGTCGTTACTTGATTCGATCATTCGTGATAAGGCGATCGTAACTTCATTCCATCCGGTAAAAGCTTCTTACCGCCCAAGTCTGCATGATGTTATCATGCCGAGCAGTAAACAGTTCAACACACCGGAAGAATATTATTCAACGTTCTTCCATGAAATAATTCATTGGAGCGGAAAGGAAATGCAAAGAGAGCTTAACGCAGATAATAAAACCATTGCTTACGCTAAGGAGGAACTTATCGCAGAGTTCGGTTCAAGTTTCCTTTGCGCTCTTTGCGGAATTGAGAATACGTTGGAGAACTCTGCAGCGTACATCCAGGACTGGATCGAGTACGCGAAACTTGATAAGACGTTCATTCCCGGAGCAATTACCTCAGCTTCTAAAGCGGTTGAGTTCTTAACGAAAGCTTATTTCGAGGCAAAAGAACTTAAAGAAGCTGCTTAATTATTTAATCACACTTACGCTTCCCTCTTGATCGGGGGAAGCTTTATTAACAATAAGGATAACACAATGAAACGGCATGAATATGGAATTCTTGTTCAAATAAAAGCAAAGTTTGATTCTACCTGCATAGAGACCGGAAACGCAATTAAAAAAGGCGATCCGATCCTTTGGGCAAAAGGTACAAAGCAAGTTTACTGCATGGATTCTAAGGAAGCTCAAAGCTTCTTTGAAGCCAAATTTGATGAAGAAATACTTTCCCCATCTCAAAAATATTATTAAAAGGATCACTGTATCATGGAGAAGAAAATTATTTGGTGTGTAACTGATAAAGAAGATAATCTACTTTTTAGATCAGTAAACAAATTCAAGGCATATATCTTTTATAAAGATCATGGTGGTTCGGAGTCCGGTTTATCTTTTTTCTCTGATATCATTTATATAAAACAATATTCACTATTATTTTTAAGGAATTTAGTATGAACACATTTAATATCAACACATTTTTCCCGACACCAAGAAACGTAATAAGAAAAATGTTATCGAAATTTAATACAACTGACCTCAGTTCGATGACAATTCTTGAACCGAGCGCCGGTAAAGGTGATATTTTAGATTACATCAAGGAACTTTATGAGTATAACCGGCACGATAAACCGGATATGTACGCTATTGAACAAGATGCAAACTTAAAATTCATTTTATCGGGGAAAAATTACAAGGTAATTGCAGATGATTTTTTGAGTTATTCGGGCGATTATCTTTTTGATCTAATAGTAATGAATCCCCCGTTTAACACCGGAGTGAAACATCTTTTGAAAGCTTGGGATGTAATGAACGAAGGGCATATTGTTTGTTTACTTAATGCTGAAACGATCAATAATCCTTACACTGAAGAAAGAAAACTCTTAAAGACAATTTTAGATGATAATAAGGCTGAACTTGAATTCTTAGGAAATTGTTTTTCAGCTTCAGAGAGAACCACTGAAACCGAAGTCGTGATGATAACCGTTCATAAAAAAGCTGAACGGAAAAGATTGGATTTCACTTTTAACGCAGTTAATTCGGAAGATAAATTTCATATCAATGAATCAACTCTTAAAAGCCAGATAGCAACAAATGATGTTATCGGAAATATGATAATTCAATACGGAAATCTCAAAGAGTATTTCGTAAAACATTTGGAGGCTGAGGAAGGTCTGAATTTCTTTTCTTCCGGATTATTTGATCAGTACACAAAGATAAATGATTTGATGAAATCCGATGAGAAATCGAAAAAGCAAAGGTTCAATTCTTTTTGTGATAGATCAAAATTAGCAATATGGCAGTATGTCATAGATCAGATCGGAATGAGCCGTTACATGACGCATCAAGTCCGTGAGAATTTCGCCTTGTTCATTAAACAGCAAGGAGCAATGGATTTCACAAAGGAAAATGTTTTTTCCATGATAAAAACGTTGATCGTAAATAAAGATACAATTTTGGAAAATGCGATTTCAGATGTGTTCGATATTTTCACTAAGTACCATAAAGAGAATCGATGCCATGTTGAGGGATGGAAAACAAATGATGCCTGGAAAGTTAATCGCAGAATTATTCTTCCCTGGTACGTTGACAAATCTTGGGATCGTTATTACCGTGAAAATTATCATCGTGATAGTGAGTATTCCGACATTGACCGGGTAATGTGCTACATAACCGGAAAGAATTTTGAAGGGATCACCTCGATTAAAGATGAGATAAGAAGAACAAGGATCGGAGATTCGTCACTTCATTATGCTGAATTCTTTTCAATGCGATGTTACAAAAAAGGAACATTGCATTTGGAATTCAGAGATGCAGGTTTATGGCATGAATTCAATATGAGGGCATGCGCTAATAAAAAATGGCTGCCGGAAGCGGAGGAAAAAGAATGGAAAACTAAAAAGGAAACCGCTTCGCAGAAAGAATCACAACCGGAAACTTTGTTCTTTGGTACTTAATTTCAATTACAACAGGATAGTAAAAACAAACTCTATTAAGCTAGGTTTAGCGGAGTTCTTAGAGCTTACTTGCTTAACTATCCTTTTAATATCGGATTCGATTAACTAGAAAAAGTTCGATAAATTAGCGTGATAAAAAAATGCTTGACTTTATATGAAATGTCTTTTAATTTTGCACCAACGATTCATTATGCTTACCCCCCATAGTGAATCTTCCCAAGCCCGGTAGCCCTCCACCGGGCATTTTTTTATTTTATGCATTTCTAAAAATATTGGCATAAGAACCATATCTCAGCAAAACAATGTGCACTCATATGTCTTTCAAAAAACAAATCTGATATTATATAAGCTGAGAAAAGATCGTCCTCAATACCTGGACCACCAACTACTTGAAACTAACTTTCAAAACCATTAACTTTCTTAAAGAAAAAAGGATTACAATGAGCAGAACTTTACATTATGGGGTTGTCGGTGAGTATACCCCAGACGAGAAACAGTCATACTCCATATTTCAATTAGTACATAAATACAACGAACTGTATGAATGGACAGCTGAAAAATTAGATTTATCAACAATAAGAATATACCCGAATTTCGATGTCTTATTAGTGAAAGATTGGAATGAAGCAGAATATGCAGTTTATGAACAGATCCAAAAACTGACAGAAGAAAAAGCTGGATTTTTCGAAGCTATTTCTCAACTCGAACAAAAGAAAATAATTAAAACTCGAAAGATGGACCATCTCAGAGGATTCACAAAAGTGTCGAGCAATGAGTTTAATGCACTTGCGGTTATCAAATTCGTTATCGAAGCATCTAAGTTGATCCCAGAACAAACATTTTACTTGATGGACGAAGGTTTCGCACTTTACTGCCCTCTCTATATAAAAAATGGATTAGCCAAACCAGATTACAAAGAAATGACTCAGTTAATCAGTTCTAATAACCAGCAATCTGATGCTGATGCTTACACACTATCTAAGCTTAATTACTATACAAAATTGGTTGAATTGGATTTGGAATTTGGGGATGTCAATGGTTATATCAGACCCATTAAAGACCAATCATATCTTCTTGAGAGAGCAACATTCAAGTCGATTTTAATTCCCGAAGAAAGTATCGCTGAAATATCTCATATTATAGAGCATAAACAATTTTCTGAAATTGAAGAATCAAAAAAATATTATAGTGATATAAACGAATTCCCCTTAGGCTAAGAACAAATCATATTTGGCGTCTATATGCACTTAGCTTTATTATAGCAATATCATTATCGCTAATTTTACAATCATAATGAAGTATACGTAATGTATCATTAATAAAATCATTAAGAGGAGTAAAATGAATATTGAAAAAATAAAAATAGTATTAAAAGAATATGAGGATAACTCCGCTCATGGAATAATTTGTTCAGAACTAGAAAATCAATGATTTATGGTATCTGTTGAAGGAATTAATTTGGCAGCCAATCAAGTTTTTGATAGAGATTTCCAAGAGTTAGAGGATAAAAGTGAACTTCGTTTTGAATTGTTTAAGGATGGATCATTGTTAGCGCAATTTTCAATTCGGTTTACAGAGTATCATGAATTTGAAATTATTTAATACTTAGAGGGGCATGTATGTTGTGCATCTAAAAATTGCCCCTTTATGTCAGCGTAATCAAATCCTATGTACCGTGAATACTATTTGAATTATCTTAATCCTCATAGGGTACTTCACCACTACCATCTTTCTAAAGGCATAAAACTTTTCTCTGCCATTTACTTTAACGTCAACAACCACAACGAAAGGAGCGCCACGCTAACAACAGAAAAATTTAAAAGTCCCCCAAAAACCCGACCTTTTCACCTCATATCGTTCGTTATTTCAAATCCCAGCGATGTTAAATCTGTACTTAAAAATGCACTCGAATTTTATCGATTATGTTAAATGAAAATATTAGATTGTTAATCTATTTACAATTAAATTTTTTATCCATAGTATTAATAATTTAATATTAGTATTTAGTTTTATATTTTTATTTATACATTTATTAATAAACTTTTTTTATTTAGATTTTATTCTATGGATAAACTCACTGCCGATCAGCGTCGGAAAAACATGCAGGCCGTAAAAAATAAAGGGACTTTGCTTGAAGTTGTTTTCGGAAAAGCTCTGTGGGCCGCCGGAATCAGATACAGAAAAAATGATAAAACCGTTTTCGGTAAACCGGATTTTACCGTTAAAAAATATAAGGTCGCCGTATTTGCGGACAGTGAATTTTGGCACGGAAAAGATTGGAATTCAAAAAAGAACGAGATTAAATCAAATAAAGATTTCTGGTTCCCAAAAATTGAAAAAAATATTCTTCGGGATTTAAAGGTAAATTCCGAGTTAGAGCACTCAGGTTGGAAAGTTCTCCGTTTCTGGGGAAGAGATATTATTAAAAACACCGCTACATGCGTTGTCAAAGTCATTAAAGTAATTGAAGATGAAAAAACAAAAATTAAAAAATAATGCCGCAACAACTGAAAAAATCGACGCCACACCGGTTAAGACATTAAGGTTCATTGATTTGTTCGCAGGCATTGGAGGCATTCGGTTGGGTTTGGAATACGCAGCACTGGAAATGAATTTAAAAACCGAATGTGTCTTCACGAGTGAGATTGATAAATATGCATGTGAGACATATAAGCATAACTTCTCTTCCGATACTCACAACCCTTTAAATGACATTACCAAAATAGATGAAAAGAAATTGCCCGATTTTGATATTCTCCTAGCTGGCTTTCCCTGTCAGGCTTTTTCCATTGCCGGGAAAAGAGGCGGTTTTGAAGATACAAGAGGTACTCTCTTTTTCCATGTGGCAAGAATCATAAAAGAAAAAAAACCTGCAGCCTTTTTGCTTGAAAACGTTAAAGGTCTCGTAAATCATAGAAGCGGTAAAACACTTGCTACCATCTTAAATGTACTCCAAAATGATTTGGATTATAAATCTACCCAATTTAAAGTCCTAAATGCTAGAAACTTTGGTCTTCCTCAGAATCGTGAGCGGATTTATATCGTAGGATTTAAGAACGGCGGCGGCGGGTTTAAGTACCCGGAACCTCTGAATGGGAAAAAATGTATCGGCGATATAATCGAATCTGACCCAGTAAGCGTTAAGTTTTATCTCTCTGAAACTTATTGGGCTTCAATGAAAAAGCACAGAGAAAGACATGAATCGAAGGGTAACGGTTTCGGTTATGAAATCAGAGATTTTAAAGATGTGGCTAATGCCATCGTGGTTGGCGGTATGGGGCGGGAAAGAAATTTGGTCATCGATAAAAGATTGACTGACTTTAATCCCGTAACTAAAATAAAGGGTAAAGTAAATCGTGAAGGACTCAGAAGAATGACCCCTGTTGAATGGGAAAGACTGCAGGGATTTCCTGATAATTGGACTGCTTCAGTATCTGACGGTCAGCGCTACAAGCAACTGGGTAATTCGGTTGCGGTTCCCGTTGTTAAAAACGTCGGTTTAAATCTTATCGGCGAACTTCTTGATCCTAAACCTTTTGTTTCAAAAAAAAACTCTCAACCGAGTCTCTTTGCCGATGAAATCTCAATTTAGTTTTATCGACCTTTTCTCCGGTATCGGCGGTTTTCATTCCGGGCTTGCACCTCTTGGAGGGAGATGTGTCATGGCTTCCGATATTTATATTCCCGCAAACAAAACTTATTTTAAAAATTACTGTGTGACTCCTTCAGGTGATATCACTAAAATAAATAGTAAAGATGTTCCAGACTTTGATTTACTTTGTGCCGGTTTTCCCTGCCAATCATTCAGTCATATAGGCCCGCAGGGCGGATTAGATGACTCCAGAGGTGAGTTGGTTTATGAAATTTTTCGGCTCCTTAACGATAAACAACCCAAAGCTTTTATTTTGGAAAACGTTAAGGGTTTACTCTCTCATAATGCTGGTGAAACCTTCTCTTATATTTTGTCGGAGCTCCATAAACTAAATTATGAAGTAAAGTATAAGATTCTGGAGGCCAAAGATTACGGGTTGCCTCAAATTAGAAAAAGACTCTTTATTGTCGGTGTACATAACTCAATAAAAAAAGAATTTTTATTCCCTGAACCGTTGAAACTAAAATTCACGCTGGCTTCGGTATTGAAAGGAAAGGTTGAAAGAGATTATGCATTCACAATCCGCATCGGCGGCAGGAGATCAGGAATAAACAACAGATTTAACTGGGATTCTTACAGAGTAAACGGGATTGTAAGGTATATCACTCCTGAGGAGTGCTTGTTGCTCCAGGGCTTTAAAAAATCTTTCAAACTCTGCGGCACCGAAAGCGAAAGATATTATCAGGTAGGAAATACGGTTCCCGTAACGATCATCAACGCAATTGGAAAAAACCTAATTAAAATCGGGATTCTTTAGTCATTCCTCTTTGTTCCTATACCCGCTTTTCGAAAAAATGTATTTCTGCCAGATATTTTTTCGGCATCATCAGTGTTTCTCTTACTCTCTCGTAATTCTCGAATTTCCGATCATTAATAATTTTCTCCGCAAGTCTCTCAATGTATTTATCTGAATAAAAATACCATCCCGCGACTACTTTTATTTCCGGATCGATGTCTCTTTCTTCTTTTTCAAGTTCGACTTTTGCGGTGACGATGTCATCTTCTGTTTCACTGATCGCTTTTAGAATGTGTTCAATCTTTTTCACCGCTCTAACCGAACACTTGCTCAGCTTCTTTTTTTTCGATTCAAGCTTTTTTTCTAATCTGTCATTCTTTTTTAAAAGTCGGTCATATTTTTTTGCGTATTCGGTTATCAACGGACACAAGACGTGCACACCGTTCGGCAGCTCTCCCCTTTGCCCGGTTACTCTCTCAATGTCGTGAGGAAGTCCTCTGTCTGAAAATTGATATAACCATATTCTGTAAGTTTCTCCCTTAAATTTCAACAGAACGTCAGTATGATCTCCTGCATCCTGAACAGGACAGGTTCCAGCCGTTACTTCCTTGTCGTAATTGGAAAGGATATTTTCAAGTTTTTCCGCAAAAATCGGTTCTCTCATAAGCGATGACAGTGATCTTATGCCTCTTGCTAAAAACCCGCTGATGTCTTTGTCTCCCGGACTTTTTCGTCGGTAAGTTTCAATCAACTTTACCAGGTAAAGAACCGGTGTAAATTTATTGGTGTTTATTGAATGGAAAATATCCGTATAATTTATTTTTACCGCGAGTTTCCCTTCATCTGTTTTCGGTAATCCTTCAACCGTATAACCGTCTACTTTTTTATCGGTTAAGTCCAGTTTCTTAAAATTTACTTTTGCGTCCTCGAAAAGGTCTTTGTTAATCTTCCCTTTTTGGTAGAGGTCTTCCAACATTTCCGCATAGTTTAATCGTTGCCAGCCTTTTACTTTTTCTTCGTTCATGGTATGTTTTATAATGTTATGTTAATTCTTTGAATCTTATTTTAAATTTTGGTTCTTGCTCTACATTGTAGCCTATTAGTTTTATTCTTTCTTTAAACCGCTTATCGATGTGAAGGGAAGTTTCTTTCCCGTCCCCTATAATATTGGCAACCACTGTTTTTCCTTTAAATATTGCCTCCATCAGGTCCAAATATTTCTCTGTTTGTGTAACTGCAGCCTGGTCGATTTGTACCGTCTTAATCTCACAGATCAGTACTGCGTTGTCATTATTATTGGTTAATACAATATCCAGTTCGTCCTGTAAATGGTTTGTGATGATTGTTTCCAATAAAATATTACTCGTCATTTTTTGAAATGATGTTTTGCATAACTTCTTTAACATCGCATCATTAATAAGTCCCATATCTTTGATCAAATCTTTTCGATAACCGGATTTATTAAATTTTAATGCCCTTAACAGATAACAGTACAAATACGCCTCATCATTGGAGTAATTGTTCCTTAAAAAAGAGTCGTCTAAGTGAAAATGTCCGTAATCTGTTTTCAATTTTTTATAATACTTAATCCTATCCTCTGCGGGAATCTTACTTTTTATAGATGTTCTCTCGACTCCGTACTTTTCGAACAGTTCCATAAGTACTTTTGCTTGAAAATTAGTGAAGGAGGTTATTGATTTTTTTCGGGCGGCACCGATATTCATTACGGCGGGATGCCTGTATCCCCATATCTCTCTTGATTCAAATTTTTTTATCAGTTCAAAATTGTCGTTAATTGAAAAAACTTTTTTGCCGAATGAAGTAAAAAGAAACCTTGCAGAACAGTCCGAATCTCCTTTAACCGACATCGGGAAATTTTTCGAACCCTTATCATAATAGATTGCAGGCTCCTCCTCAAAAGTATGGATCTTAAAGGGGCCGTGTATTTCCTGACACCCGGCAACCCAACCGCTCGTTCTGTATAAAAAGATTAAATCATTCGAACCGATGTTATAAAGTCCTGCTAACGCTCGCCAAAAGGATTTGAGTCTTGTGTTACCGGAGTGAGGGAATCCGTAGATACCGTTACTTACCGTTCCGTCAAATAAATCAGTGTTACAAATGCATAAATGAGCTTGGGCATTTGTTTTTTCTAAATGATTTTTTATTTCAGTAAAATCCATTCTTCATCTGCTCCTTATATGAAGCGCACCGCGATACTCGTTGTCAATAAACCTGGTCCATTTTTCGTAACTGCTTTTCTTCGGAAGCAACCTTCTCGAAAGATGCGGGTAATTGGGAGGCATTCCTTTATCAGCTCTCATCGAAAAAATAAGGTTATCCCAAAGTACGTCTAATGCGTTTTTACGATTATAAATTTTCCATGTCGAAATTTCAAAAGGATCGTTTATGTTGATAATGTATTCTGCGGGATGGGCCGAATTTCCTCTAGCCGTCCCCGTAAATAAAAAATAATTGAGAATGTTTCTTAAATATTCTTTGTGTGCTCTGAATGGACTCACGGGATTTCTGTTGATGATATCTTCCCCAATTTCCTGCACATTACGAAGTTCCCAATACTGTTCCACCATTTCATCCAATTGCAAAATATCCGTATTTATTCGAATGCATACTGCTTCAAATCCCGGTCTGGCAGTATGATTGACGATTGCGGGAGGGGCGCTTCTCGTCGATTTCAATGAGTATGGAATCATGTTGATATAAATGTCTGCTTTAAGTGAAGCTCCGGCTTTAGTTATCCCTGCTCTTCTTGATAGATTATCCAGTTCATCGTTTGTCCTGCTTTTCAAAGAATTTATATCGATACCGGTTGGCAGAGCCCCGTATTCTCTCCCTGCGTACCCGACACTCGTTATTCTTTCTCTGTTAAAACTCAATCCCCTGTCCCGCATCTCCGTTAATTTTAATGCTGCAATCAGTTCGTCTCTCTCACCCGTGTTCTTTGTCGCCATCTCCGGTTCCCTTTTTTTTGTGAATTGTCCTAATTTCCGCTAAAAGTCTATTAAATTCGTTTTCACCGTATAAAAAGAAATCTCCCTTTTTATTTGCATCTTTTAACTTTACCGGCAGCTCGATATAATTCACGTTGTCGAACGGTATGTGTCGGAATTTTTTTTTGTATCTCCCTGCGTGTGCTCTCCCCGTGTCTGTATAAAGATTTACGGCATAAAACTTCTCATAAAAAACGATAAGTAGATCAATGCCTTCTTTCAGATCCAGATCTTCATTATAGATTACCTCCGAGTGCTCGCTTTTGCTTTTTACGTAGAGTGCAAAATGAACGTCTCTTACAAGCGAAGGATAAGTACGATCAAGCCTCGCTTTTAATGCTTTGTTTGTTTTTTCGTCATATTTCTTCTCTTCAAAAAAACCTTTATTCATGTTCAGATAATGAATTCCGTATGCTTCCTGCGTGGGTATGCTCCTGTTTTTTACGAGATAATCGTAAAACGGCATGATAAAGGACGGAGGAGACATTTTCCACTCTACGTCATAGTCTTTTAATTTGTCAAATGAAAGTTTGAAGGACAGTATCTCGGATTCTATCTCGTTGTATCCGAGTTGGATTTGATCAAGTTTATTTGGGTAATTTTGAGGATCGAATATTTTCAAGTTATTTCAATTTATCAAACTTAAATAACTCGCTTATACTGATCCCCATTGCCGCTGCAAGTTTTTCCGCCACAGCTATTGAAACGTTTCGGTTTCCTTTTTCAATGCTCTGGATATAAGTTCTGTCCAGGTCTGCCGCATCTGCGAGGGCTTCCTGGCTCAACCTTTTTTGTAATCTCAGAAACTTTATCCGTTCGCCGAATTTTTTCTTTATTTCCATATGTAAAAATTCGTATTTGCAGACAATTGTACAACGGACAACTGTCTACATTTAATTTTTACTATATGGACTCAAAACATTATTACTAATTGGAATTTAAATACTCTAAGAAGTTTATATACGTAGTTATTTAGGAGTTAATCCTATTCGATTTTTCATATCATAAATATTAAAAAAGTTTTATTTGGGAGTAGTCAAATAAGATAATAAACATTTTAGACTTACTGAGTTGTGGGTAAATTTATTATTGTTTTAAACCATTAGCTCTTGTCTAAAAGTCCTTTCTTCGGTGGGTTAATCTTTCACATGTAATGTATAATTTGTCTTAATATTTGATTTTATCAGTTATGGTAGGTGTTTTTTTAATGTTTGATTAAGTATAATTACCTACTATTCACGGTATTAGTAACATCATAATTATAGGCTGATCTTAATCTGGCAGCTTCAGCTTTAAAAGATTATGGTTTTACCTCTGCAGTTTTACACCAGCTAATTGATAAAAAATCAAAGCCATCCGAAACCTAAATATGAAATGGTAATTAATTTTTCTAAAAAAAACAATACTCCGTCTTTTCGTAAGATACTTTAGCCCACGGTCTATTTTACTACTCCCACTTTCTTTATCGCAAAATATTTTTCTCTCCCGTCATCCACTTCGGCACTTAATCTATAAAAATAAATCCCACTTGATAAATTTTTTGCATCAAATTCAGTTTCATACGTTCCCGGCTCCTTCACTCCGTTTACAAGCGTTGCCACTTCTATCCCAAGAACATCATAAATTTTTAGAGTAACAAAACTGCCAACTGCCAACTGATAACCAATTACCGTACTCGGATTAAATGGATTTGGATAATTCTATCTCAATAAAAAATTCTCCATCGAAGCATATTCAACATTTATTTCTTTATAATATTTGTACTCACCATTAATATCAATTTGCTTTAATCGATATGAATAATTACCGAAAAAGTTTATCTGTGCATCTTCATAACTATAATTTTTTATTGTTATGCTATTCCCACTTCCTTTAACAAATCCAATTTTCTCCCAGTTCCTAATTCCTAGTTCCTCATTCCTAATTCTTTCCACCTCAAATCCATTGTTATTGCTTTCAGTTGCTGTACTCCATTCAAGGATAACCTTTTTATTCAACAAACTCCCCTTAAAATTCAACAATTCAATTGGAGTATTATTAGCTTGCTTAAATACAAATTTCGCAATCACCGGCAAATGATCAGAAGCTAAATATAAAGCATCGGCAATGGTGCTCGGGACTGCTGTATTAGGCTGTCGATTAATTGAATCATTATAATGATTCCCGTCATTCCCACAAGCAGTCATAGAATTAGCCACATAAGAAACCCGTTCCCCGTTTTTAACAGCGGTCGAGTAAAGTAGAAAATCAAAACGGTCATCAAGCCCGCTTGTAGCCCCGCCTCCAAACGCTCTCACTCTTGTGGATTGCGTATGATAAGCCGCATATTTAGCTTGATTAAAATTTCCAGTCATATAGATTGGATCACAAAAATTACCATCATCAGCAACATTATCCTGCAGAAGTTTTTGATATGCTATTTCAGTTGAAGAGTAAATATTAAAATCCCCGCAGACAAAAAAGATCTTACCGTCACCTAAACCATTCGTCACGTTTCTTAATAGATCAACTTCCCTTCCCCGCTGTGCAGCATCAGCGCTGGTATTGGAAGCTTTTAAATGTGCACTGTAAATCCTAAAAGTATCTAATGATGTGTTATGATATAATTTGAATTCGTTTATATCCCTTAGTTCTGTATGTATCGGAGTATTAGTAAGAAAGGTTAAGTTAGAAGATTTATAAAACAAAGCATTATCGGTATCATACCCGTCGATAAAGGTCCCCGCAGAATAAGCAGAAGTTGTGAAATTCATAATATGATTCACTATTTCATCAACCGTAGCTTGATTCCCAATTTCCTCAACCACAAGAATATCCGGATTAACAGCTTCAATTACAGTTCTGTAATAAGGATTTCGAACAGTGTCCGTAACATTATAATTCAGCAAATTCCAAAACATTATTTTCAATGTATCTTGGGAATAACCAACCGAAGAAACAAATAATAATATGCAAAATAATTTTTTCAACTAAAGCCTAAATAAGTGGCTTCAAATATATCTCACATAACAATCTGTCACAAACAATATTTCACTGTCTTCTTCCCAGTAATCCCCACTTATTCTATTTCACAAACAGTATCACACCGCATTTCAATATCAATAATTACACAAATGCTGCTGTAAAAACATTGTCCATGTTGAGCCGCAGGTTATACGCAATTTACAATCATGTATTCTCTTTAAAAATGTTTACTATATATATTACGTTTCCTTCTTCATTGTGCATTCTCATTTATTTGGGTTACACCATCTTTATAAAGGATTTTTGCTGTTTCGAATAAAGTATTATGACTCCAGATATGAAATTTAACAGCTCTCCTCAATAATGATATCGAGCTAAAAAAACATATGATTATTAAAACATACCAATCCATTTGAAGTATTGAATTACTAACTACTTTATACACAAGAATGACAGTTAAACACAGAAAAGCCAAAGATAAATTAAAGGACATTCCACGAAAAGCATACCATTGTTCTACATAAATAAAATTTTCTTTACTATAATGTCTAGCCAATACCAATTCATAATCACCCTTGACAGGACTTTTCATTTTTTCTTTAATCATTTTAGCCCAGATACTTTTACCAATATAATGGAAATATTTGTAACCAAACGGATGGAGAATAAAGCCAATTATATATGAAAGAATGAAGATGCAAACATAAGATGGGAAGGAGAGCTGATTTAATAATGGATAAATATTTTTTACAGTGCTAATTAAATAATTATTGATATCATGATAGCATAAGAAAATGGAAAACATAATAACCAATCCAGGTAAAGTGTATGTAAAAATATCGAACAAGCCAAATTTGAATTTATCCATAATAATTCCATAATGTTGATTGTGATAATGTCTTAGTCATATTTTTAAAACCACATTTTGATTAGTTACTTATTTTGCACATATCGGCTTTGTGGCTAAGGCGCAGCCCATGTCTACAATACCAAATTCGTTAATTAGACTAATAATTAGAACGCACTCTCTTTCAAACTCCGCTACACTACAAAACAACTACGGAAGAACAGACCAAAAGATTTCACAGATGCCGTATGCGAATACGCTGTCGCCATGAGCAACTTGGTTATGCAATTATTAATAATATTGCTCACTTGATTCAACTTATAAAGTTATTTTAATTCTTCATAAAACCAATTTGTGAACTGAAATTTTTTCTTATTCTTTAAAAACCAATCTTTATATAATTGCAAAATTTTCTTCCCTGTTTTGGACAAATAAAGCAAATTGTTAGTTGATTTTGAAAATAGAATTTGTGCTGTTTCTTCAGTTGTGAGAATTCCACAGATTCTTGCATTCTTATATCCAACTACCTCATCCGGGACATTACAATCTACATAAAAATTGCTTTTTTCTCTTTTAACTTGTGAAAATGATAACCCTCTATTTATTCTTCCAAATACATATAAGTGAGTTAGCTTACCTTCAGTATTTGATTTTGAAAAATAATCTAACGCAAACTGTTCATCATAAGGGCTGGTTTCCCATCCCGTAATTTTTTTTACGAGCTTAGGAAAATTCTTTTTATATTTATACGCAGAACTTAGGTCAACATATATTTTACCTTTCAGAAATAATGGGATATCACATTTTTCCCGAAGTATAGGTAAAACATTAATTTTTTTCCCCGAAATCTCTTGATTAATCGCCACTTCCACTTCTTTTTTTACCCATTCTGAAACGACTGATTGAGGTGATAGAATTACACCAAGGTAGTCTATATTTTGAATAGCAGCACTAATTTTCCAAATTAATGAATCACCGACTTGGAGTTCAGCTTCGTCGAGCCATACTTCAATCTCTCGCTCTCTTAAGAGCGAGGCAAGTTTTCTTGCAAATTTATTATTTCTTGAACTATGAGAAAGAAAAATAGAAGGCATTTTATCAATTCCATTATTTAAATAATTGAGTATTGCATTATGGCGTTGCGCCTAAGCCCAACATAACAATGCTACATTTATTAAATAATTTTTTATTTAGAACAAACTTTCATTTACAAACTACACCAAACAACAATGCCGAAACGGAACTACAAATTTTTAAGTTGTACAAAAACAAAATGCGAAAAAAGCTTTCGGTTTGAGTCCACAATTATGGCGCTGCCATAAAGTTTTTATTTAATGACAATAAATTACTTCCAACTCGTCAAAACCTAAAATTGTGCTAAAATCAGTCATTTTACCGGTAATTTTTACCTTGTCATTAGCAGGCAGTTGTTATACGTCTATTTCAGATATAGTAATGATTAGTTGCATTCTTTCCAGTTTTCAGCTTCATCGTTATAATTGTAAAACTTAAAATTAAGTGAGTTTATTTTTTCACCAACTATATCAGAGATGCTACATTCATATTTGTTCTTATACAAATTAATCAATGGTGGGTGATAAGATTCACTATAATATTCTGAATAAATTCTAGATGCTACTCGTAACTTTATGTTAATAGCAATCTCTTCAAGAATATAAAGTACAGATAAATCCGAATCCAATTTACTATTTTGAATATTTTTGTTTGACAAGTATTTATTTGCTGAATTTATTACATCTGTCCGAAACTGTTCGTGGGTGTTGAATAGAATTTGAATGTTTCTATAAATTTCAAAATAATTTTCTCTTGTTACATCATCAATTCCAAATATTTTATAACTTCTATCTCTCTTATTGAAAGTCCCCAAAATTCTGTTTATCCATATTTCCTTTAATTCATAGTCACGATTTCTATTCCTATAATCATTCAAAATAAAGGATATTGAATTGTTAGTAATACCTTTTCGAACTTTATTGTAAATGTGAAGTTTATCGGCAACAAGGAAATAGATGTTCTGATATTTATTCAATATTGGAGTAATGATTCTAAGCATATAATCTGTACTGAATCTTTGATTGCCAACGCTTATTGGGATTAATGCGCTTTCCATTATTTAACCTATTTTTTATTAAATGAGTATGATTTATAGCCAATTTTCTCCAAAATTAAAAGGATATAAACAAACAATGATATAAAGAAAATAAATAACCAACCAAATGTCATAAATTTTCCCTTATAATCTTCACCAAGTTCTATTAAGAGATTCTCTAATTTTTCGACTTGTAAAATATTTTGATTTAGGATAGCTGCATATGCTTTTGATTTTTCAATTTTTGAAGTAAACAACTTTAATTGTAATGTATCTTGAGAAATTTCTTTTAAATCGGGATGAGTTTTCTCGGTTTCTAAAACAAGTTTTCGACATGTTTCTTTTGTTACATAGCTTGGGAATTGTGACACAAGTATGCTATTTGAAAGCATAATAAATAATGATAAAGAAAGGATTAAGTGTAGTGCCCGATGTGAATATTTTAATAGATTTTGAAAACCTTTTGCGTCTTGATCACCATATATCCATTCATCGTATTCCCATTTGATAAAATTATAACAAAGAATTATAATACAAATTGCTGTTGAAAATAAGCCCAAAGCTGTTTCAAGGAAATTAAAATATACACCAATCAATGCAATAAAACTTGTAGAGATTGTTAAAAATTTCTCAAGATTATTCATCACTCATTACCTCATCTTGTGAATAATAAACAATTACTGAAAATACAAAGGGGACTAATGAAGCAAGAAGTGTAAAGGCAAATTGGTCATCTGGCTGTATCAAACCGAAAATAGAAAATATAAGGTATCCTATAAAGCTATAAAATATGATGATGGGCTTCATAGCTTTTTTATAAGCTAGCATAATAATAGCTGGAAGAATATTTAGTGAAGATGGAATAATTATAAATATTAATTTTTCGAAAGGTAGTTGAAAATAACGAGTACAATAATAAACCAGTGAAATAAATAATCCAATAAGCAGTGTGCTAAAAATAGGTTTATTTATTTTAAGTTTAGCCGTATCTAGTTTGCCATCATCTGATTTAAAACTTTTAACTAAAATAAACGAATACGCTTGAGCATCAGCAGTTGTAAATAAAGCTGCAACAGCTGCAATCCAAAATGCACTTAAAAATAATGGAGATATTTCATTAAGATTTGTAATTAATCCAATTACTGCTTGTTCACCAAATGCACCATTAGTTATAAAAGATGCTAGGAAACCTAAAATTATTAAAATGAACCACAAACCAGCAGTTAGCATTGTTGAAGATAATTGCAAATTTGTTTCTCGCTTGCCAAAAATCCATAGTCTTAACCAATGTGCTTCAGTGACCAGTACCAGAAACAAATTAAGGAACGCAACGTGAATTACAAAAAGGAAAATATCCCACCATTTTAGAATTGGAGTAATAAATTCACTGATTTCAATTTGAGCAAAAATATTATTTGAATAAACAAATATTAACGCGCCAATGATTAATATAATTGTACAAAAGACTATAATAGGAGTTTGGAATAAATCAGCAAATACGAAACCCCTTAATCCTAATTTTATTACGAAATAATAAATTGTACTAAAAAAGAAGAAAAGAAATATTGCTTTATAAAATAATGTAGTAATGCCTAATATATTACTTGCAATGTCAGAGAACAATGCAAATTCCAACCATATTACAGCCCCAATATTAAATAGACTGAAATATTTAATGATTTTGGAAGCTGTTTTATATTCTTGACGTTCACTCCAAAAGAAAGTTGCAATAACACCAGCAGATTGCTCTTTTGATTTTAATAAATCCTTAATCCAGCTACGTTCAATAATTTTTTTTGTAAACTTGTTGGTAAAATATCCGCCCCAGCCAATAAACAAAGCGCAAAACAATAAAGCAAAGCTGAATAGCTTGGCATTGCCAATAAAGAATAGATATACTGTTGCGAATGATGTGAGTACACCAATAATATTAGTTGATGTAAGCCAATTGCCCAATCGTTTTTCAATGATTGCATCCCAATTATCCTTTTCCTCTTTTGTATAGAGTATTTTACCTTTAATAGGTCCAAATGATAGTAAACCTAAATAACTTATCAATAGTATAAAAACGATTGATAATATTTGCAATGTAATAGACATGTATGCCTCTATTTATTTATTATTATTGACTTATAACGGCGTGTTTTGTTAGAATCCAACACTGCCGTATTAATTATTTATAGATTTCCATTCTCGTTTTACTTTAGTAAAACGAATTGCTAATTAAAAAATCTCTACACCCAAAATGACAACCATGCAACCGAGTTCCCATTTTTCTATCTCCTTTATTGGTTTTCTAATTCTTCCATTTTGGAGATCTAAAAATAATTACTCCCTTTATTTTAATCATACGTACTTGCCGCTAAACCGCCGCCCAGAACAGCAATGCTTAACTAACAACGAATGTTTATAATTTACAGTCGCCATTAAATTGTCGAGGAAATGGTGGCGACCTACTTAACATTTACAAACTGCTTAAAAGAAAATGCCGAACGAAAACGTATACTTAAAAACTGCACTCATCCAAACCGTTACGACGGTCGATCTTTAGCAGCTAGTTAGCTGCGTTTTTACAATAAGATGCATGGTTCTCGGCTTGGCGATAAAATGGTTGCCTTTTTCTTAGCCCTCGTGACAGCAACTCTCAATTTAAGCTTAGCTTGATCTATATCCCTTTTTTTTGCATTTAAATTACCCTTGACAATTCTACCACTGTATAGTTCTTCGAATACAATCACTTCATCAAATTCTTTTCCTTTGGCCTTATGCATAGTCATAACATGAATACCTTTAAATTCTTTTACCGAATTATTAAAGTGTTCCTGAACAAGTGCGTTCTGAATTAGATTCACAGCTCCATTATAACTTCCTTTATTTCTCCATAAATCAGATAAGCCGGAGCTCAATAGTGACCCCTTATGTAGTAATCTTAAATATTCGGCATCGTCCGCAATTTGCTTTAAGTAATTACACTTAGATTTTGCAAGTAAGTCACGAATACTAATCCAATCTTTTCCTGGGTCACCAGAGAATAATATTTCAGAACATTCTTTTGAAATTCTCAAACACTCTTTAATTGTTTTAATTCTATTTTTCCCAATGATTTTACCTGTATCAATATATTTTTGCATTGCTTTTGATAAACCTAAATCTGCCTTGACTGCAGGTGCATCTCCTTTTCGCCCTTTTATATGATCGCAAAGGGAATTAATAAAGCGATAGTTTAATTCAAGTTCTGCTTCTCCTTGCTCCATTAATCCCGCTATTACTATGGCTGATAATGATGGTCCAGCAGTTTCCAACGAAACCTCATGATTTAATACTGGTAAACTCTTACCTGTTTTAAAGGTTTGTTTAGTTGCCAAACATTTAGAAGCTCTCAACATTTGTTGGTTGTTCGGCAACAGAATTGCCAATGACCAATCTGAAGAAGTTTTTTTTAGTTCTTGCATTCTTTTTAAGACTAATGTCTTAATATGAAGAAATGAGTCAGCTCCCCTTCGAAGTGGATATTTGATTATTTTAACATCATTATACTCATTTATGCTTATCGAATCAGATAGTAAATCATTTCCAAACTTTAATATATCCGTTCCACTACTACGATTATTTTCATTACCAAAATCATATTTCTCTGGTTCAAACCTGTTTATGTAATCTCCAATTCGTGCGGGATCAGCTCCTCTAAATTCATAGATACGTTGTTCAGCATCAGCAAGAGCAATTATTTCACTCCATTGTCCGAAAATCTGAATTAAGTTCCATTCAGAGATATTGGTATCCTGAAACTCATCAACAATTATTGTGGGGTAAGTATCAGCCAATATTTTTGCCAGTTTATTGCTTCTACTCAAAAGTTCTGAGCATAACTCCGCAAATAAATCAAAGTGCAGTAAACCCTCTTCGTAGAATAATCTTCGTTTCTCACCTTCACGTTTTTCTGATTCAAATTCTGCCAATAATGAAGCTGCTTCAGGAGGCGGTAGTAATTTTATCGGAATGTTAGAAGTCAATAAATAAGAATGAGATTTAAGAATGTTCCAAATAAATCCATGATAGGTACTAATATTGATTCTTTTTTTTATGTTTTTCTCAATTCCTAAATCAAAAATTGATTGCTCAACCCTTGCAATCGTAGCTCTTGCAAAACTTAGAAATAATATACTTTGTCCATTTTTCAGTTTGTTTTCCAGTACATTCTGTCTTGCTTTTAAAAGGGCAATTGTCGTTTTACCTGAACCAGGTCCTCCTAGTACAAGTAAATGGCCTTGCTTTGTTAATAGGTCTTGCTTTTGTGCAGATAATTCAAACATAAGAATGCCATTTATTAATCAGGATTTAAATCTGTTTCTTCAGTGCTATCCTTTTCTGCTTCTCTTGAAGAATCATCAGAACGATTCACTACTAAATTATTAACCTCTTTTATCGTATCAACGATAAACTGTGGCATTTCCTCTTCTGTACATTGAGTTAAAAGTTCTGCAGCTTCTCCCGAACCCTTTCTCGCTTTAAGAAAAGTTTTCATAATTCCTTTTAATTCTTCTTCACCCATAATATCATTTGGTGTGTTTTCACTTAAATGAGTTGGCCATAGTCCATCATTGACCAACGATAAGGCGTATCTCCTTAAAGCTTTAATATCAATTCCATTAGTAACCATATTTTCAAATCCCTTTTCTTGTGCTTCAAAAGGATAATCTACATTAGATTCTATTTCAGCTAAGTCATCAGACGTTTGCTTATCAAAAACAGCAAAAACTTCCTTGCCTAATTCTTTAAGAAATTTCCCGAGTGGAGCGATTTGTGAATCCGTTTCTGCACTAATCACAGCAATACCCAAAGCTTCAAATGAATTGTACAATTCTGAATTCATTTTACTTAATTTTCTTGCACATACTGGAAATGAATCGTATTCAGTTCTTCCTTCTGTAATTAAAACACGTCTAGACAGTAATGCTTCGCAGAACCTTTTTCTAAATTCCTCTTTATACTTTTTAGGTTTGATCGCTGGCGGGTATTGTGCTGCAACAACTGTCATATATCCCTCATTGTTTCTCTGAACCACTAGAATGTTCTTAGGATTAAATTCTTCAAGAACATATGGAGAATGAGAAGTAAAGATAGCTTGTGAAGATTTATCAATTACATTTGTTATAACTCTTTTTTGAGTATATGGTGGTATTGCTATCTCTGGTTCTTCCATTGCGAAAATAACATTTTGTTTATTTTCTGCAATAATTGATAAAAGAGCTAAAACCAAAGTGTTTATAGTACCAGTTCCCTGATATTGAAAAGGTGCTGCATAATCTTTTCCTTTACTTGTTTTAACACCAGTACTCATAAATACAGTAAGTATCTTTCTTAGATGCATCCTGGTCATATTTGAAACAAGCAATTTGGGATTTTTAGCCCATTCTGAAGGAACAATTTTTCTTATTGCATTTTGCACAGATGTTAAAATTTCTGTAATACCTATTTCTGGTTTGTCTGCAACTTGCACATCTCTCAATTTTTCTAGTACATCTTCCCACATTTTGGGGCGGATATCATTTATCCGCAAAATAATATCCAATAAGGAGCCATGTTCGAGACTTAAAGCACGTGATCCTGTGCGTAATGTTCTTAAAAACAAAAATCCACATTTCCGCTTATCGTTGTTGTAAAATCTGCTTAAGCTTCCATCTTCTAAATGCGGTGAACTAAAAAAAGTATCTCCTTTAAAGTCATCATCATTTTCATCATAGTATCCCTGAAACTGCACCCTTAGTGCGGGATAAACATTGTCATCTTCTGTAGATTCTGGTGGTGGATTTGATATTAATTCATTTGACTCTATATTCCACCATTCTATGTGATTGTTGAAATGCCTTTGCTGTTCAGCGTTAAGATTGCAGACAATTAATTCTATTTTAATTATACTTTGCCTTTCTTTTGAACTAACATATTCTCCTGCGAAGAAATCATGCTCATCAATTATCGGATGCCTTGATAGGCGTTCTGGACCAAGGACCAAATCAATCGCTTCAAGAATCGTTGATTTGCCTGTATTGTTGTCGCCAACAAGAGCGGTATGGCCATTAAAATATATTTTGGTTTCCTTAATACCCCGAAAATTTGATATAGATAGTTTTACTATTTTCATGTCTTCCTTCATTGATATTTACATAAAACAAACAATCAATTTCACAGAAATTGATCAGTTATTGAAATTCTATGTAAAGCAGCTAACGGCGTGTTATGTTAAAATCCAGCACTGCCGGATTAATTATTTTTAACTCACTCTTAATTAAAAAATATCTAAATAAATCTAAATAGAATTCTTTTATTCGTTTTGTCTTTGTTGGGAATAAGCAAAGGAAAGGCAACATATCATTTACCCCGCTTGGTAATTTTTCGGTATGTAAAACTATCTCAGAAATAAAGCAACCTCATCCTTCAATAATTATTATGGGTAAAACTAAATCATTTTCCTCATTCACCCAAGAAAAAAATAAAAAAAGTTTTAATAACAATTATTACACCAACTTTCTCTTTTCTTCGATACATAACCCCTCTTTTCACTTCTTTTAGTTTTCTGCAGACATAAAGATTTGCTTTGATTTCCCGTTTCCAGTGTCTTTAATTTCTTTCTTTTCAATTTTAAACTTTATACTCACTTACTGATTTAACTATTGTCTGTTAATCTCTGGTGATAAGAGTGAATGTTTCTTTGAAAGCATGTGAATTTATTTTTGTAATTTAGGGGGAAGGTTTGGGGGGAAGGTTATACAATGGTATAACATTTTTAAAACAAAAAAACCTTATAAGTGATTATCTTATAAGGTTTTAATACTGTGGGGGCTGAAGGAGTCGAACCTCCGACCCTCTGCTTGTAAGGCAGATGCTCTAAACCAACTGAGCTAAGCCCCCTTGGGGTAATTTCAATTAAAAAAACAGATATAAAATGTTTTTCAAAAACCGATACAAATATCTTACTTTGAGATCAGAATTCCAAACACTTTCAAAATTTTTTGAGCGGAAGACGGGACTCGAACCCGCGACGTCAAGCTTGGGAAGCTTGCATTCTACCACTGAATTACTCCCGCAAATTTCTCCCCTAAACTTAATTGTTATTTCTCTTTACTTCAACTTTTTTTTATTTTTTTTCGAAGAAAACCCTTTATCCGACAAATCTTTTTTTTGGAGACTCGTTTGTTTATCTTTGCTCAGTTATAAATCAAAGGAAGTAAAATAAGAAATGGATGAAAAAATAAATCTTGCCGAAATGAGGACTAATTACTTGTCAGAGCCGTTTGATGAATCTAATGCGTTAAAAAATCCGATTGCCCAATTCAAAATTTGGTTTGATGAAGTAGTTCTCTCCAAAATTGAGGAACCGAATGCAATGACTCTTGCAACTACTTCAGGTGAAGGAATACCCAATGCCCGGATAGTTTTACTAAAAGAATTTGATAAAAAAAGTTTTGTGTTTTATACAAATTATGGAAGTCAAAAAGGAAAAGAGCTCGAAGAGAATAATGCTGCTGTCTTGCTTTTTTTTTGGAAAGAATTGGTAAGACAGGTTCGTATTAAAGGAAATGTTCAAAAGATTTCAGAGGAAGAATCAAGGGAGTATTTTCACTCAAGACCAACAGAAAGCCAACTGGGTGCATGGGCATCAAAACAAAGTAGCAATATTCCAAATAGAAAATTTTTGGAAGATGAATTCAATTCATTCAAGAAAAAATTTGAAGGGAAAGAAATTCCCCTTCCCCCATTTTGGGGAGGATATAGACTATTTCCATCAGAGATTGAATTTTGGCAAGGAAGAGAAAGCCGTTTGCATGATAGAATTCTTTATCGCCTTATCGAGAATGAATGGAAGATCAACCGACTTTCTCCGTAGTTAAGTACTCAGTTTCTTTTAACAAGAACTACACGTGCTCGATCAGCTTTTACAACATTTGCGAAAAAGTTTCTGTATTCATTATATTTTTCTGCCGGAATAGCATAATCATTTATCTTTATTTTTCTAACAAAAACAATTTTTGAGTCCGCTGTAACGACTGTTTTTGAACTAAATCCACCAAATGATGTAGTCAAATCTACTAACTCCGGGACTGCCTCCACATCGTAATCTTTGGGGAGCGAATAAACTATCGAATCAACGTCCATGAAGGGATAATCATAGCGGATTGGAGAAAGTCTTTTTTCTACCTCCTTTGGAACCGAAGTCCGCCGGGACATCAAATTCGGGTTAAAAAAAATCCTCTTTCCGGAAACGGATGCGTATCTCGGCAAAGAAAGATCCATCATTAAGTTTATTTTATTTTCACTAATGTTTTTAAAGAGATAATTATTTAATGAAATATCAGGCACATCAAAAAGATCCTTCACCCACTCTTCTCTTTCTCGGGGAATTGATTTAACGGAAATTGGATTAACATAATCGGATTGATCACCGGACCACTCAATGGAAGCACTAATTTTTGATTCGGTCGCTGATAAGTTTACGCTAATATTTTTTTGTTCGATATTTTGTTCTGCTGTTGTGGATGGGGTTCTTACAATCACTCCCCCATCCGGAGTTATCATCAACGCATAACGATTTTCATTTCCCTTACCAATCCTGCCTGGGGGTGTAATTTGACTTGTACATTCAAGCCAAATTGTATCCTTTTCATCAGGAGCACAAACAATTACATGGTTAAACTGGTTACTAGGAAATTCCTCAATTAATGGGAGGCGATCATCGCCGTTGTTGATCAACACAGAATAACCGTTGATTCCTGCTTCTTTTAATATTGCAACCATATAATTAGAAAGCGCTTTACAATCACCGTAACCTCGTTCATGAACATAGACCGCATCAAATGGTTGCCAGCTGCCAATCCCAAGTTGTACGCTAACATAACGCGTACGGCTTTGCATATATTTGTAGAGTTTAGTAATCTTTTGCCTGATGGTATCGGTAGAATCAAATGTTTTTTTATTTCAATCTTAGCTTCATCAGAAAGTATCTGTTTCCCTTTAGAGAGATCATTAAACCAACTACCAAATTCTTTCCATGAGAGCATGTTTCCTTTAAAACCAGCAATTTCAAAATTGGAAGGAGCAATTTTTACGATCGTTGCAAAATCTTCAATATCTTCTCCATACACGTCTTGTGAAAGTTTACTTAAATTACTCTCCGACCATTTATAAAGTTTTTTATTCCCTTCATCCGTTACGGTGAAATTTGATGAGTCTCTATTACACCAAAATCTGAGTTTTTGATTTGCCGGAAATAGAACTTCGAATTGACTTAATTCAACCGGATCGGTTGATCCTCTTGAATGCCAAGACGGCCAGTTCAAATATCCGTCATAAGAAACTTCGTACGTATATTCCACCGTGTACGGAAAAACATCGTAATATAATTCAGTAACTTTCACACGATTGTCTTCGTATAACGAATAACCGCTAAAAGCACTGTAATCTTTTATTTCGTCATCGTCCAACTCACGGACTTCTTTCCCCTCAGCATCATAAATTTTACCTTCAATATCTTCAATTTCAGAAAATTTGTCATAAAAGAGCTGCAATTCACCATAATGCTTTCCATCGCGATTAAAAACCGTTACAGCAAATTTTACTTTTTCAATTGCCGAACTTTCCCCTTTTACTTCAAATCTAATTGTCTTATTTCTTATAAGAGCATCAGCATCGGATTTCAGTTCTGCATTTATTTTTTTAACATCGTAGATATTCTCATCATTATCATTCGGAGTTCTCGCCACCGAAATAAAAGAATTAAGTAAAGCAAGTACAAGAATCAGCCAAGATTTATTTTTTCTTTTTGCCATTTTTCTCCTTAGCCGGAATTGTTTTTACAGGTTCAATTGGCGCAGCTATTGGAGCGACTGCTTGAACGGGGGCCACAGGTTTGGGAGCGAGAACAATTTGCTCAGACTGAAGATCAACTATTTGTGAAAAAAATGCTCTTAATTCATTATAAAAGTATTCTGGAATTACGGATGATTTTATGTCCAGTTTATTTACAACAGTCATCATGTTGTTTTCAACACTTACTAACCGTGAGAAAGAAATAAAATTTTTAACTTGAAAGAATTTATCCGTTAATGCTTCTTTAACTTCGTAACCGCCAGGAATTGCAACATTGATGATTTGTGTTTCACTTTTTATATAACTAAAGTCAACAGGGAATTTTCTATCCTTCAACTTAAACGGATTATTTTTTAGTCGATGGATTAAATAGGGATTTAGATAAATGATTCCATTGTTTTGCTGAACATAATCTGGAGAAGAAATATGAGCTCGAATAAATATAGGAAGATTCAAACTATCTTTCCCGCTAATTTCTACCGAATCAATTTTAAGTCCAAGAGACTCCGTTCCCAATTCTTCTTTCGCGATATCAATGTCTTTTTTATTACTTAAGTCACTGCGGATTGAAAGACTTTTATATTCAGAAAACGAATCTTCAAGTTTGCCGGTTAACGAACCGTCCTCTTTCATAGTTAAGTCGATATGAGATTTACTTTGGTTCAGTTTATCCGAAATAAAAGTAATCCAATGAATGGAACCAGGTTTTATTACTAATCCTTTTACATTGAGAACTCTAACCGGAAGAAGATCGTACGGGCGAAGCGGATTTGTTGCATCCAGGTAATATGGTTTAGAATCTATTTGGGCTCTTGCCATAACATAATTAAATTGTGAGATCATCGGATACATATCCTGAATTTTCCCATTATCTCTTGTACTTAGAATTACCGGTTCAGCCAGGATATCAGCAGCTTTTAAAAGAGATAATAACAATATGGTAATTTCAGCATTTGAACCTTTCTTTAGTTCCAATACGTCATCAACCTCTTTGTCTATAAAAACACGATTTTGACTCGTCGAAACAATCGATTTTGATACCCAATTATAAATTGCTTTCATCTTTTCTAAAGGAGAAGTTATATCTTTAGTAATTTCAGCAGCTAATTTTTCAACATCGCCGGTTACATCAATTGCTTCACCAAATTTGTCACTTTCCAATAATTCTTTGATCAGTACATCCCACTCATTTAAATATTTTCTTACTCCGGTTCCGATTAATGAATAACCGGCTAATTGTATTTCCACTTTATTAATGTAATCATCAGTAGTTGTAACAAACGGCTCATCTCTTATAGCCGGAGCATTTTTAACCACCCAACGCCGCAAAATACAATTAACTATTTTTTCACCAAGATATCCTGAAGCAGGACTTTCAAATATCTGACTAACTTCATTTTCGTCGTCAACTTCCCAATATTCGTACCCTTGTTTAGCAAATGCAAAACCAAATGAACGTTTTGGAAATTGAACACGATATTCACTCCATAGTACTGGTTCACTGTGTTGGAAATCCCAGTCTCTGATATAGTTCCACCGATCAGTTTTTATTGTATAGCGATATTCAATAACGCACCCTGGTTTCAATCCCGGCAATGTAAAACGGTAGCGCGTTCTTGTATCGGTAACTTTTTCTTCAAAAATTTCATCATCATCTAATTCGTTTTTAACAATTTCTCCTTTGTCATCAAGAGAATAGGTTATTCCTTCTATATCATCAATATCTTCGGCTTTATCACCGGTTACGATAACCACGGAATGCGTTCCCCATCCGAATCCTTTTTCAGTTAAGATTTTTATACGAATATGATGATAAAAAACAAGGTTCAATTGATTATCAAATTTCGATTCGCCATAATCACATAAAATAACAGCAGAAGCGTTGGAATCTTGCGGAAAGGTTTTCATTTCTAGATCAGCTTTTGGAATCTCACCCCATTCGATTGGTGCGTTCTGTGCAATGACAGAGACACTTAAAACAGTGAGGAACAGATAGACAAGACGAATTTTTTGTACGTAATTCACATTCTCTCCTTATAGTATTTTATGTTTGAACATTACGAATTAATCATCTTACGGAAAAGGGGTAAAAGAAGATCGGCACCCCGTTCTTAAGGATTTTTATTTCTTTAGAAACTTACGCGGTTAAACTAATATCTACTTTTGAAATATTCAAATAAATTTGTTGTTAAGTCTTTAGAAATTAAAATTATGAGAAATAGCATTTATAATGAATTAATTAAAGAAGTTTATTTTTTAACAAGGATAGCTTAACATCTTATTTGATTTCTGATCCTTGAACTGAGGATCTTTCGTTGTTCATTATTTTCACAAAGTTTTCATAGATCACGGATTTGATTGTCAATCCCAACAAAATAACCGCACCGCCAATTAGCGCTAATGTAGATGGCTTTTCTCCGTACCAAATAAAAACCCAAACGGGATTTAGCACCGGTTCGATCATCGAGATCAGCGAAGCTTCTATCGCATGTACCCGTTTAAGTGAATAAGTAAATACAGCGTACGCCAAACCAATCTGCACAATACCGAGATACGCAACCATTGTTAGATCGGAAAACGTGAGAACTTGAATTGAAAAAACAGAAAAGAGACTAACCGCACTGATGATAATATTTCCCCAATAAATTGTTGCAAATTGGTATGAGTGATCATTCTTGCGCATGCCTAAAAGAAAACCGGCGAAACACATTCCCGAAATAAGCGCAACAATATTTCCAACAAAATGTCCCGGAGAAAGTTCACCCATAAAAAAGAGAACCATTCCGGCAAATGCTAAAATGATGGTAACGATATTAATTTTTTCAAACTTCGTTTTAAGAAGGATCGGTTCTAAAATCAAAACGTAAATGGGAGCCGTGTATTGGAGAAATATTGCATTTGCTGCTGTCGTCATTTTAGTAGCGATGACAAAGAGAATGAGAATTGCCGCATAAAATAAGGCGTTAATAAAAGTAGCTTTGTTTCTTTTTACTGCTTCACTTTTAAAAAGAATAAGAAATGTTGCAGCAGAAAAAAGGGAACGAAAAAACGAAAGTTGAAAAGGATTGAGGGAGATAAGTTTGATAAAAAGCCCGCCGGTACTCCACAAAATTCCGGCAAGGAATGCGGCAAATAATCCTTTTTGATGTGTTGAAAATGAGTTCATCTAAATTTATTTTTTTTCTGCAAATATAGGGAATAAAAAAGTTGAAAGTCGTAAGTATCCGCCAGAGGCGGATCAGCCTTTGGCTGATAAAGTTGAAAGTGGATCACAAAAAACAAAATAAAAAAAGGCTGATCTTACAACCAGCCTTTTTTTACTTTTAACTTTCTACTTTCTACTTAATTTCGTTACCGTCGGTATCCATATATTTTACTTCACCGAGATTCATATCTTTTAATCCCTGCTCAATTTTTTCGCGGTCACCAACAACTATCCAGACTAATTGGTTTGGATGAATTGCTTTTTTAGCAGCATCCATCAATTGTTGTTTGGTAGCTGATTTTACTCTTGCCGCGAAGGTTGAGAAATGATTATCGGGCAATCCGTAACGAACCATTTCGCTTAAACTTCCGCGAACCGCGTTTCCGGTTTCCCATGAACCTGCCATGCTATTTACTTGATTAGTAGTTACAAAAGTAAATTCATCATCTTTAATAGGAACTTCACCTGTAATTCCATTTAATTCCTTTTGAATTTCAATGATCGATTCTTTTGTTTTATCGGCTTGAACCGGCGCGAAAGCTATAAACGGACGCTGCCCTTTTGCTCCAACAAAAACAGATTGAGCTCCATATGTCCAATGTTTATTTTCGCGAAGATTCATATTAATTCTCGATGTAAAATTTCCACCTAGAATATCGTTCATCAAACCAATTGCGATTTCATCCGGATTGGCAGATGGAAGAGTTACCTGTCCGGCAATAATTACACTTTGCATCGCACCCGGTTTGTTCAAAATGTAAACTACAGATTTTTCCTTTTGTTCAACGGGTGCAATATTTTTTTGTTTTACTTCTCCTGTTTTCCAGTCTTTAAACAATTTTTCAATGCGCGGAGTCAATTCATCTAAAGTAATATCGCCAACAACTACGAGAGTTGCATTATTTGGTTTAATCCAATCTTCTTTAAATTTAACAAGGTCTTCTCGCGTTAGCTTGGTGACACTTTCTTCATAACCGGAACCTGTAAAGGGACTGCCATATGCATGGTTTTCTCCATATAGAAGTTTTGGAAATACTCGTAACGCCATCGAAAATGGAGACGATTTTTCTTGTTTGATTCCGGCGAGTTGCTGTTTTTTTAGGCGGTTAAAATCCGTTTCAGGAAAAGAAGGATTCAATACAACATCCGCAAAAATATCAAGTGATTTATCCAAATTGGATTTTAAAGATGAAAGATTTACCGATGACATATCGAGATTTGAACCTGTATTTAAGGTAGCGCCAAGACTTTCGAGTTCTTCACTTATTTGAAGTGCATTTCTTTTCTTGGTCCCTTCATCAAGCATATTCATTGCAAGATTTGCAGTTCCTTTTAATCCAAACTGATCAGCCGCATAACCGGCATCGAAAAGTAAACCCATATTAACAACAGGCACCTCGTGTCTTTCAGCTAAAATAATTTTCATTCCGTTTGCAAGTGTAACTCTTTTGAAATCAGGAAATTTTGCATCAGGCGGTGTTCCTGACTCAGGTAATTTGCTTCTGTCAGCATCCGATTTTACAACTTCGTAATTAGGGAAAGGATGAACTTCTAAAATGTAAACACCATCGGATAACCACTTGCGTGCAGTTTCCAAAAGGTCTTTTGCTGAGGCTTCTTTAACCCATTTTAATACTTGTTTATAATGATCGGCATCTCCGGCATAAACCTGGTTTTGCGCTAAGATATCTGATTTACCTCCGAACCCGCCAATGCGCTCAACTCCGCGAATGAACTGAGCCATATATTGAGTTTTAATTTTTTCCAATTCTTTTTCGGTCGGACCGTCTTTTAAGAATTTCTGCAATTCTTCGTCACCGGCTTTTTCTACTTTAGCTAAATCTTCTCCAGGTTTAGCGGTTAGATCCATATAAAACTGTCCGGCAATTTCACTTAGATCAACGTATGCTCTTGCAGATGTTGCAATTTGATCATCATAAACTAATCTTTTATAGAGACGAGAAGTTTTACCGGAAGCTAATACATCGCTGACCAAATCAAGATAAACGGCTTCTTGAGAACCCCATTGAGGAACGTTCCAAATTTTATAGAGACGAGATTGTGGAACTCTATCTTGCATTACTTGACGATGACTTCCCACCATTTTGGGAACCCATGAATTATACTTTGCGATCGGAGGACCGGACGGAATATCGCCAAAATATTTTTCAACTTTTTGCAAAGCTTCTTTTGGATCGATATCTCCCGCAACAACTAAAGTAGCATTACCTGCACCATAGTAAGTTTTAAACCAATCTTGAACATCAGTGAGAGCAGCCGCATTCAAATCTTCCATTGAGCCAATGACAGTCCATGAATAGGGATGACCTGCCGGAAAAGTTCCTTTAACGATAAGTTCATCAACTTGTCCGTAAGGTTCGTTTTCACCCTGACGTTTTTCGTTTTGAACAACACCGCGCTGCTCATCAAGTTTAGCTTGATTAATTGCACCGAGTAAGTGACCCATTCTGTCCGATTCCATCCATAATGCGAGATCAAAAGAAGACTTGGGTACATTTTGAAAATAATTTGTTCTATCACTATTTGTTGTTCCGTTCAGATCTGTTGCCCCAATCTTTTCCATCACTTTAAAATAATCGTCGTTAAAGTTCTCACTTCCATTAAACATAAGATGTTCAAATAAATGCGCGAAACCTGTTTTTCCGACTTTCTCATTTTTTGAACCGACATGATACCAAACATTCACAGCTACAATCGGCGCTTTGTGATCTTCGTGAAGAAGGAGCGTCAATCCGTTTTTTAAGATGTGCTTTTCGTATTTGATTTCAACAGGTTGGTCGTTTATGGCAGATTTTTTCTGTGCGGAAACAAGCAGTGTAAATGAAAACAGAATCATTACTACTGCAACTAGTTTTTGCTTCATAACTTCGTCCTTTATTTAGTGAAAATTTTTTTACAAAAATAGAGATTAATTTCTTTGAAAAATAACCGCTTAAAAAAACATTTTATGAACGGTTATATAATTGGATGAACAGATCAGTGAAAATTTCTCTTGACAATCATAACATAACTAACTATTTTGGAAACCAAAAATACTTAATTAGTTTCCTATAGGACTTATGGAATTAAAAGATAAAATAGTCGAGTTAGGCGAAGAAAAACTTTTTAAAGAAGGTTTTTACAAAACCAGAATGGAAGACCTTGCCGTTGAACTGCATATGAGCAAAAAAACCATCTACAAACATTTTCCATCAAAAGATGAACTTGTAATGGCAGTTGCAAACCATTTTACAAAAAAAATGGAAGGGAAAATTCTTCCCATTCTGCAAAGTGATAAAAATGCAATTGAAAAACTTTCAGAATTTCTTACTCTATTAAGCAACACCGCTGGGAAAATTGGAGACAAAGTATTCAAGGAATTGAAGAATCACTACCCGGAAGTTTGGCAGCATGTTGATTCATTTAGAACCGAAATGATGTACGGCAACATCACCAAAGTTTACGAACAAGGCAAACGTGAAGGATTATTTCTCGACTTCCCCACTCCAATCGTAATGAATGTTTTTGTTAACTCGGTCAGATCAACCGTAAATCCCGATTTTATCATCAACAACAATTTCTCTTTAGTGGTTGCAGCCCAAACAACATTTAGAATTATTTTAGGAGGCGTGTTAACTGAAAAAGGGAAAGTGGAATTTTTAAAACTATTTAATCAAAAGAAGAAATAAAATGAGACGAACACAAAAAATCAAGTTGGCTTTATTCCCCTTATTATTGATAATCTTTTGGGGATGCGGCAACAGAAACGGTACATTTGATGCGAGTGGAACGTTTGAATCTGAAGAAGTAATTGTTTCTTCCGAAGCAACAGGTAAACTCGTTATGCTGAATGTTGAAGAAGGAATGCAGCTTAAACAAAATCAGTTGGTTGGAGTTGTAGATACACTCCAACTCTATTTAAAAAAGAAACAACTTGAAGCTAGCATTAAAGCTATTCTTAGCAAGCAGCCTGATATTGAAACCCAACTTGCAACAATCGAAGAGCAAATAAAAACCGCCTCAACAGAGAAACGAAGGATTGAAAATCTTATCAAATCAAACGCGGCAGCAACAAAAACACTTGACGATATAAATGCTCAACTTGAATTACTTAATAAACAGTATAAAGCGACTAAGTCGAATCTTTCAATAACTAAACTAGGATTGCAGAATGAGACTTATCCCCTCTTGGCGCAAGTTGAACAAATTGAAGACCAAATTAAAAAAAGCATCATACTAAATCCCGTGGATGGAACGGTGCTTACGCGTTACGCCAAACAAAACGAGATTACAACAAATGCAAAAGCTCTCTACAAAATTGCAGATCTCTCAACTATGACTTTGCGTGCTTACATCAATGGAGATCAGCTTGGAGAAATTAAACTTGGACAAAAAGTAAAAGTATTTGTTGATAAAGGAAATGGAGAACAAAAAGATTTGTCTGGTGAAATTTATTGGGTTTCATCAAAAGCAGAATTCACTCCAAAAACTATTCAAACAAAAGATGAACGCGCTAATTTAGTTTACGCCGTCAAAGTTCACGTAAAGAATGATGGTTATTTGAAAATCGGCATGTACGGGGAATTGAAATTTTAATCAGGATGAAATCAGTTGAAATCGAAAATATTGTTAAGATCTACGCTGTAAAGAAATCAAAAGTTATTGCAGTGGATGATGTTTCATTAACTGTTGATGAGGGAGAAATCTTTGGATTAATCGGTCCCGACGGAGCGGGAAAAACTTCCATCTTCCGAATTCTTACAACGCTGCTGATTGCCGACTCTGGAAGTGCAAAAGTTTTAGATTTTGATGTAGTAAAGAATTATAAAGAGATAAGAGACATCGTCGGTTATATGCCCGGAAGATTTTCTCTCTATCAGGATTTAACGGTTGAAGAAAATCTTAATTTTTTTGCAACAATCTTCAGTACGACTATCAAAGATAATTATGAATTAGTTGCTGATATTTACAAGCAACTTGAACCCTTCAAGACGAGACGAGCTGGAAAACTGAGCGGCGGGATGAAACAAAAACTTGCGTTAAGCTGTGCGCTTATTCATAAACCGAAAATATTATTCCTCGATGAACCAACCACCGGAGTTGATCCGGTTTCGCGAAAAGAATTTTGGGAAATGCTGAAGCGACTTAAAGCCCAGGGAATTACCATTCTTGTTTCAACTCCCTATATGGACGAGGCAAAACTTTGTGATAGAATTGCATTGATGCAAAATGGTAAAATTCTAAAAATTGATGTACCCAAAAATATTGTGAAAGAATTTGGACAAAACCTCTACGCAGTTCACTCTGAAAATATGTTTAAACTTCTCACTGATCTCCGCTCTTTTTCTAACATACAAAGTTGCTTTGCCTTTGGACAAAATCATCACATCACCTTTAAAACAGAAACCGAAGGAACAGATGAATTAGAAAATTATTTAAGCAACCAGGCACACTCAAATATAACTATCATAAAAATTGAACCCGAAATTGAAGACTGTTTTATGCAGTTGATGAAAATTCCTTCTCGCGAAGAATCGATCTCATGAAAAATGAAATTGTAATTAAAACGGAAAAACTGACAAAGAAATTTGGAGATTTTACCGCCGTAAGTGAAGTAACTTTTGAAGTGTACAAAGGAGAAATATTTGGATTTCTTGGTGCGAACGGCGCCGGTAAAACCACTGCGATAAAAATGTTAATCGGTATTTCTAAACCAACATATGGTGAAGCGCTGATCGGTGGATTTGATATTTACCAACAGACAGAACAGATAAAAAAAAGTATCGGCTACATGAGTCAAAAATTTTCTCTTTATGAAGATTTAACCATCAAAGAAAACATTCAGCTCTTCGGCGGCATTTACGGATTGAGCAATCAACAAATTGAAATGAAAGGAAATGGTTTAATTAATAAATTACAACTGCACAACGAAGCTGATAAACTCGTCGCTTCCCTGCCACTCGGATGGAAACAAAAACTCGCTTTCAGCATTGCGATTCTCCATGAACCGAAAATCGTTTTTTTGGATGAGCCAACTGGCGGCGTTGATCCCATTACACGAAGGCAGTTTTGGGATATGATTTACGAAGCTGCTCATCATGGAATAACCGTATTTGTAACTACACATTATATGGACGAAGCTGAATACTGCGACCGCGTTTCCATTATGGTTGACGGAGTAATTACTGCGCTAGATTCTCCCAAAAAATTAAAGGAAACATATAAAGCAAATTCAATGGATGAAGTTTTTGTAACCCTTGCCCGCGGAGCAAAACGTGGCGAATAATTTTCATACTCGCATGCATAAGAAGCAGCTGGAAACGATCGTTTTATGAAACAACTACTAACATTTTTAACAAAAGAATTTCATCATATCCTGCGTGACAAAAGATCGCTTTTAGTTTTACTTGGCCTGCCAATCGTTCAACTGCTGATCTTCGGTTTTGCCATTACTCCTGAAATACGCAACACGAACATCGCGATTCTTGATAATTCAAAAGATGAAATCACGCGGCAGATAATTAACAAAATTGAGAACAGTAAATACTTTGATATTGACCGAACTCTTATAAAAAACGACCAAATAGAAAAAGCATTTAAAACCGGAAAGATTAAACTTGCAATCGTCTTCCAGGAAAATTTTGCCAATGATTTACTTCATACAAATAAAGCTCAAGTACAAATCATTGCTGATGCGACCGATCCGAACCAAGCAACAACCTTAATAAACTACGCAAGCGCCGTGATAATGGATTTCCAAAACGATTTAAACTCGCAGAACAAACTACCTTATACGATCAATACTGAAACAAGAATGCTCTACAATCCACAATTGAAAGGTGCTTATACATCAGTTCCTGGAGTTATGGGGATGATCTTATTACTAATTTCTGCGATGATGACTTCAATTTCCATCGTTAAAGAAAAAGAATTAGGAACGATGGAAATTCTTCTTGTTTCCCCAATGAAACCATGGTTCGTAATCATCAGCAAAGTGATCCCCTATTTTATAATCTCTCTTGTAAACGTTGCTACAATTTTATTGCTTAGTGTATTTGTACTTGGCCTTCCAATTCAAGGAAGTCTATTTCTTCTAATTTTTTCAACAATACTTTATATTTTTTGCGCTCTCTCTTTAGGAATCTTAATCTCAACAATAACAGATACTCAACAAGCTGCGATGTTAATATCATTGCTGGGATTAATGCTTCCCGTTGTTATGTTAAGTGGATATGCTTTCCCAATAGCTAATATGCCGGTTATTTTACAAGTGCTCTCTAACTTTGTTCCGGCCAAATGGTATATCATAATTGTAAAAGGAGTGATGATAAAAGGGATCGGGATTTCGCAAATCTGGAAGGAACTACTAATTCTTACCGGAATGACAATTCTCTTTTTGTCAATTAGTGTAAAACGATTTAAGATCAGGTTATAATGCGAACATTATATTTTTTACTTCGAAAAGAATTTTTACAAATATTCCGGAACAAACTAATTCTTCGGATGATTTTTGCACTTCCGGTTATTCAGTTAATAATTCTTCCGAACGCAGCAACATACGAAGTAAAAAATATTACGCTTACAGTCGTAGATCATGACCATTCAGAGTATTCGAGGAAGTTGATAGACAAATTCACCTCCTCCGGATATTTCAAACTAGCTAGCTATTCAGAAACTTATAATCAAGCGCTGGATCAAGTCGAAAAAGACAAAGCTGATCTTATTGTAGAAATTCCAAATAGTTTTGAACGAGATCTGATAAGAGAGAACGAAACAAAAATTTTTTTTGCAGCAAATGCCATCAGTGGACAAACTGCTGGGCTTGCAGTTGCTTACGCAAATTCAATCGTAAAAGATTTTAATTCCGATGTCCGTTCAGAGTGGATTTCTCCACCTCGTTTCAATGCAATTCCAATAATTGAAATTACTTCTGCAAACTGGTTCAATCCACAAATGAATTATAAAAAATTTATTGTCCCCGGTGTGTTGGCGCTTCTTGTAACGTTGGTTGGATTTCTTATGTCATCTTTAAATATTGTTAAAGAAAAAGAAATCGGAACGATAGAACAATTGAATGTTTCACCGATTAAAAAATATCAATTTATCCTAAGTAAGCTTATTCCCTTCTGGTTACTTGGGTTAATGGTTATGTCAATCGGTTTTTTAGTTGGTTTTTTAATATATGGAATTTATCCAGAAGGAAGCTTTTGGGTTGGTTATCTTTTTGCTGGAATTTATTTGATAGCGTTACTCGGTTTTGGGTTACTCACATCACTTATGGCCGAAACACAACAACAGGCAATGTTTATCTCCTACTTTTTTATGCTCGTATTTATTTTACTTGGTGGGTTATTTTCTCCGATTGAAAACATGCCCGACTGGGCACAGTATTTAACATACATTAATCCCGTCAGTTATTTTATTGATACAATGAGAATGCTTGTACTTAAAGGAAGCAGTCTCTGGGACCTACGTTATAATTTTCTTGTCATTATCGGATTTGCAATCGCATTTAATAGCTTGGCTATTTGGAAATATAAGAAGACAGTTTAACAAAATAATTATTTCAACATGATTCATCCACGAATTACTTACTCTCCTTAGAATAAATTCGTTTAACAATAATTTAATATTTGTTTTAAATTTATTTTTTTATATTTGAAAGTAATGTCATAATTCATTAAACATAAAAGGAATATCATGATGAAACGGTACTTTTTATTCGTTGTGTTTCTAATCTTAGTAAGTAGTAATAATTTTGGTCAAACATTTTCTGATGACTTCACAGGACTTACAACTGCGACAAATCTGGCTGGACAATCAGGTTGGACTAAAGGAGGAACAGGACCCGATGCAACGGTTGATAATGCAACTCCCTTAACATATGCGGGATACAATGGTGGTGGTGGTGAATATGTTGTGATGCCTGTAGGTATTGCCACAACAAGTAGAGTTTTTAAATTATTCCCGACCCCTATTACAAATTATTCTGGCACTACCGTTTACTTTTCATTTTTATTAAGACTAACTGCGACAGCAGATAGCGCTACTGCAATGGGTTATTTTTTAACACTTGGTGATGCTGCCGGATCAACTTCTGCTTTGTCTCCAAAATTATACGCAAGAAAAAACGGTACCGGTTTTAACATAGGAATGTCAAAACAAACTACGACTAATTGGAAAATACATTGGGGAACCACACTCCTTAATTTAGACCAAACGTATCTCGTTGTAGAAAAATATGTTTTTCATACTGCTGGAATTCAACCCGCAGTTGAAGGTTATGATGATGAATGTTACCTCTGGGTTAACCCGGCGATATCAGCTACAGAACCAGATGTAAATGCTGCAGAAATTAAACATCTTGGCGGCGGAACGCTTGATCCTGACTTCGATGGTTATCAAGCTATTGCTGGTGGGATTGGTTCAGTTATTTGGAATAACCGAACAATAACCAATCCAAGTGGTGCATTTGATGGAATCCGAGTTGCGAATGGAGCCACTGGAACTGAAGCATGGACGAATTTAAACCCTGCTGCTGTTCCAGTTGAAATGACTTCATTTACAGCAAACTCCGTTAACGGAAACGTTGAATTAAAATGGAAAACCGCTACTGAAAAAAATAATAACGGTTTTGATGTTGAAAGAAAATCAATTAATAGTGAATTTGTAAAAATCGGATTTGTAAAAGGAAACGGAACTACTACCAATCTATCTACTTACTCATTTACAGATAAAAATGTAAAAGAGAATTATTCATATCGATTAAAACAAATTGATTTTGACGGAACGTTTACCTATTCACATATTGTAAATGCCTCGGGATCAACACTGCCAACAACTTTTGCATTAGCACAGAATTTCCCGAATCCATTTAATCCTTCAACTTCAATCAGCTACAGCTTACCAAAAGCAGGAGTTGTTACTTTAGCTATCTTCAATACACTTGGTCAAAAAGTTAAAGAAGTAGTAAATGGTTTTCAAGCGGCAGGTAATTATACTGTCTCAATCAATGCAAGTGATTTAAGTTCAGGTAATTATATTTATAAGATCAGTTTGAACGGACAATCAATCACTAAAAAGATGCTTCTTCTTAAATAATTCCAGAATCATTTTTTTCATAAAAAGCTGTCGCACTTTGGACAGCTTTTTTTATTTTTAAATAACTAATTTGGGAATTAAAAATGAAACATGCAGTTAACGATTTTATTCAATGCAAAAACTTAGCATTGCTCGGAGTATCTAAAACAAAAGGTAAGTTTGGGAATTATGTATACAAAGAATTAACTTCGCGCGGGTATGATGTTTATGCGGTTCATCCAACAGAAAATGAGATTGATGGAATTCCATGTTTCCCCAATATATCCTCTCTCAAAGAAAAAGTTGAAGGAGTATTTGTCTCGATTTCACCTAAAAATATTCCATCTATTCTGCAAGAGATTTCATCCACAGGAATAAAAAATGTTTGGCTTCAACAAGGATGCGAATCTCTCGAAGCGATTGATCAAGCAAAGAAACTCGGACTAAACTTAGTTTCTAAAAAGTGCATCTTAATGTATGCTGAACCGGTAAAATCATTTCACAAATTTCATCGTTTTTTAGAAAATATATTTTCTCGAAACTAAAATAAAGTACGAGCTTTATTTAATGAGCATCATTTTTTTAGTTTGAACCAATCCACCGGTTTCCATTCGGTAGAAATAAAGTCCACTAGGTAATTCGTTAGTCTTGAACTCCGTTGTATAAGTTCCAGCTTCTTTTTTCTCGTTCACTAAAATTGCTACTTCATTTCCGAGAACATTATAAACCTTTATCGTTACATGTTGACTGTTTGCAACTGAATATTCAATATTCGTTTTCGGGTTAAAAGGATTCGGGAAATTCTGTGCAAGTGTAAAGTTTTGAGGAGTTTCCTTTTTATCTTCAATTCCGGTAAGTGAAGTAAAAATAGTTACATCGTCTAGATAAAGATAAGACCAAACTGAGTTTGCTGCATCTGCACGAAATCCTATTTCAACTGTTTGTCCTGCTGCCGCAGAAATATCAAAGTAACCAAAGGTCCATGTATTTACAGCATTATAATTACACAGATATTGATCAGAAAGCACTTGCCCGGCAACATAAACTCGAATCTGAGCGCCAACCCACAAACCTGCACACTCGGAAGTTGTAGAAGCTCTTGTTTGATAATAAAGTCCCAGATAAACTTTTGGAGTATTCGGTAAGGTTACTGTCTGTTTGATAGAATTTATTTCATAAGAATAGCCGCCTAAGCGTCCCATATACTGCCCGGAACGAGGAAGAACTTGAGGAGTAATTTCTGTTGAATAAAAAAATTGAGCAGTACCAATCAAGCCGTATCCCCCCTGCGAATATTTTGTCCAACCTGATGAAGCTCCCTGCTCAAAATCGCCGTTAACAACATTTTGAGCAATTAATCCTGACTGGAGAATTCCTACTATCAATGCCGATAAAAACATCTTTTTCATATTCACTCCTCAAATTATTTCCACTTGAAAATGTCAATTCTATCTGATTAAAATCATCTTCTTTACACTTTTAAACGTTCCCGCACTTAGCTGATAGAAATAAATCCCACTAGAAGTATTTTCACCTCTACTGTTTTTACCATTCCATGTTACTTCATATGTCCCTGGATTTTGATTGTTGTTTACTAACTCAGTAATTTTTCTTCCCGATAAATCATACACAGACAAGTTCACCAATTCACTCTGCGGCAAAGCATAGGTGATCGATGTAGTTGGATTAAAAGGATTTGGATAATTTTGAAAGACTTCATACTTATCTGGAATTTGTGTTGAAACGTCCACAATCGCAGTTGGTGTTTGAACAGTTGCTCTCATATACAAAGTATAATCATTCGGACTTGTTAATTTAACCCAGTTACTACCGTCTGATTCGTAGGCTCTTCCATTCCCCGGAGGAAATGCTGCACCAATTAGTGGACTATTTATACCATCGTATTTAACTGAAATAAAAAAGTCACTGGGAACCGAAACTCCGGTGATATTGAATATTTGCCAGCCGGTAGCCTGTGGAACGTGTGTGTAAGGATTAATCAATGGTTGTCCCGGTAAACCGTTATTTCCTGCGCTATACATTTTTAAGGCGAAGCTTGCATTTCCAAAAAAATTATTATCGCCGGAAATATAAACTTGACATTTGGTAATGCTTACATTATTGGTAGGTGGAGTAAATTTTACAGCGAGTTCCCAATTTGCATTCATTTCATAAACTGATGTAGTCGGTGTACCGTCTTCATAAATAAGTTCAACAGTTTGGCCACTGGTTGATCCGGTTATTCCAACAGTCTCAAAACTTGTTTTTACTGCATTCATTTCAGTGGAGTTGTCACCGTAAAGATCTTTGGCTGCATTTATACACGCAACTCTTGCATCATTGAAGTCGGAGTTATTAGTTAAATAAGTTGTCAACGCTCTGTACCAAATTTGTCCTGCTTTCCAGCGAGTGATTGACTCGGCTGTTAAGGCAAAAGCTCGATTTGGAATTCCACTATTTATATGAACTCCACCATTATCCCCCTCAGTCGTATTTGGAAGTGTAACATATTCATTCATATGTTCAGGTTGCCAGGAGTTTGAACCAGTCGCGGCATTGTTATGTGGTTGAAGCATGTTTCTTAATGCATCATTTGCGGTGTTTGGTGTATATACTTCTTCACCAATTAACCAATTAGCTGAATCGGCAAGACTCGCAAAGCAATCCGACATTGATTCATTCAATGCACCTTGCTGATTTTCATAAATTAGATTCGCGGTTCTTTCAGTAACTGCATGAGTTAATTCATGAACAATAACATCATACGCTCCGGCTAAATTTGAAAACTCAACATTATCACCATCGCCATACGTCATCGCCGCACCGTTCCAAAATGCGTTGTTGTACTTATCCTTATAATGAACAACGTTTACCATGCTATGCCCAGCATTGTCGTAACTATTTCGATTATAATGGCTTTTGTAAAATTTGTAGGCATCAGTTACAAACGAAAGTGCTGAAACTGCTGCTTTAAGACTACTGTTATCATTGAAATTATTATCATTATTGGGATCCGAAATAAGTAATGCCGAATTATACCCGTTCCCGGACGTGTCATTCTTCGCATCATACACAGATACCACTCCTTTTAAACTATCAAATGGCGCGACGTACATCGGCAAAGCAGTATTTACCATGTAATATGCCCCACCATACAAATATGTGTTGATTTGTTTCGTTTGGTTTTTAAGATCAATGCCTGTTCCCACTTGAGGACCATCATATCTGATACCATCATCTTTATAAATTACATCACCGGTTTTTGCATCAACAAAAACAACCATATTTGGCATAAACTTAGAAGGAAGTTTAACTGCATAAGCGAGATGAAAATTGATTCCTCTTTCCAACAAAATCAACTCGGTGTTTGCATTAACAGATTCGTAACCTGTTAAATAATTTTTAGCTGAAGAAATTGCTTGCTCTACAGAAATATCAGGTTGCGTTTTAAATGTTAACGTCGGATAGTATTTCCCATTTATTCCAATTACTTTTCCATCACCTGAGATATGAACAATTAACTGTCCTTTATAAAGGGTTACATTCTCAAATTTTTGTTGAAATTTTAAATGTGTTTGTCCCAGCTCATCGGTGGTTGTGGAAAGTAAATTTAACTCATTACTTGGATTTTGTAATCCAAATAGCTCCTTGTTCTCAGTTAAGAAACGTAGAACATCTTCTTTTTGCGAATTACTTTTAACAAAGCCTGGCTTTGTTAAATCACCCATTATGGATGAAGGAATAGTAAAATTCTCGTTCCATTCAACGCTTAAACGTGAACTTGTTAGAGCTTCCAATTTTTCAATTGCGAGTTTGGGATTATTTTTATTTACGGTTATTTTAATATCACCTTGTTTGATTCCGTTTCCTTTAAAACCGAAACCGGAAATTGTTACTACAACCGCCAATGTTATCGTAAATAGATATTTCATTTTTGCACCTCTTTTTTATTTTGCTCAATTGTCTGATATATTAGATAATATAATTCTCTTATTCTATCCGGCACCTTGTCCGGAGGACTTGTCTCTTTCCAGGAAAAAGTAAAATCTTTTTTAGAATCGGAGAGTGTTAAAAAACTTGTGATGTTCCCCGATTCTTTGAAATGAATGTTAGTGAAATCATTCTCACTAAAAAATTTGTTCAATTTCATAATTTGATTCTGAGAAAGAGTATCAATATTTGTTTTTACCGATGTTAAATAAGTGCGCCCTTCCCATTCGTAGATAATACCTGATGTATCTATTGCCCTTCCGCTATATCTTCCTGTAAATCCACCACCTGATCCAAAAACAATTGTGTAGCTCAACAACTTTTTTTCATTTTTCATTTCCTTCGATCCACAACATCCGAAATAGGTTATCACAGTTGTTAAAAAAAATATAATATAAAACAGTTTTTGCATGAAACTCCTTGATGTCTTTTTTATTAATAAAGAATGATTATTAGAAAGGAGTAGAACGGAAAACCACTCTTTTATTCAGATACCTACTAGTAACAAAGTTTTGTATTCAGTAAGACTAATGTAAAGTGAAACCACATTTAGCAACAGTTTACAATTGTTCAACTTTTAAAATGAAACTATTACTTTTTATTCTTTTTAGCAACAGGCAAAAGTGAAGTTGTGGACAACTGAGATATAAATCACATATCTGTGTTACTAAATAAGATTTATCTTCATAATCAAAAATGATTCACATCTCGAAAACTTGAGACGAATTTGAAGAAAGTTTCCCCAGGGGATTACCAAGTGAATCCCTTTTTCTTTATTGCCCTAACACACCGTACACTAAATCCGTATCCTTTCCCCTTAGATGAAAGCGAAATATTCGTATCATGATAACGTAGAAGAAGTTGAAATGCATTAAGACTATCAGATTGTGTTGAACTCCAGTAATAAGGAACGTAATCCAAATCGTAGAAATAACCGGTTGTATCCCGTCCACCAGCAGATATTAACGAAAATCCATTTTGATTTATATCTCCCTTCATCAAAGATTTTAAAGATTCGCTATCCTTAGTAACTTCGGTAATTAACTTTTCAAATTCCTTATTTGAAGGAATATGCCACCCTTCCGGAGCTAACCCACGCGGATCATTAACGGCATACCAATTATATAACTTACCATATTTTGTGTTGTTTTCAGGGTTGTTGTCGTAGTAACACCATGCCCCAGTTTTTAGTTTTTCCCATTTTTTCGGATCGCTAACTTCGGGAATTGAATCACCATTTCTGTAGTGATTAACATTTAGGTTATTTGGCATCCATTCATTCTCGATTCTTTCAAACGGATTCCTATCCAGATAATATTTTATAGTAATTGCGACTACTACGATTAAAAATAACGTCACTATTATTTTATTCTTTTTTGATTTTCCCCTTTGCTCTATTTTCTTCTCATACGGATGGGGTTTTGATTCCATATGCCTACTGTCGCTTGGTGTACTTTTCTGTCGTTTAAGAACCACAAGCTTCTCTTGAGCTAATTTCTCCTCTTCAGCTTTTTCTGCTTGTCGTTTCCTAAACTTTTCTTCTTCCTCTTTCAGTTTTTTGTCGTAAGATTCTTTTCCCTCTTTTAGCAAAGAGATAAAAGTTTCGAATGATTTTATTCTGGCTGATTTTTCTTTTTCAGTAGCTTTAAGAATAATTTCAACAAGCCATTCGGGAATTGAAGGATTAAATTCACGAGGATCTTTAATTTTTTCGCGGGCAATTTTGTTCATCAGTGCAAAATCACTTGTCGTTTCGTCTCTTTCGAAAGGTAACCTCCCGGCAAGCATTTCATAAAGAATAATTCCCATGCTATAAATATTTGACTGTTCATCAATATTTTCGCCACGAGCTTTTTCCGGAGAATGATAGAAAAGATGCCCGCTCTTTCCCCCGGATTTTGAAGGTTGTTTCAAAGCCAATGATTTAGAACCACTAACATCACTAATTTGGATTTTCTGGTCGTTTGTAATAAAAATATTAAAAGGATTTAGCGCCCGAAGAATTTTCCCTTCAGTTTTTACTACAGACAGTTCCTCAAGAATCTTAATAAAAAGTGGTAAAACTTCATCATAAGGAAGTGGTCCAACTTCTTTTCCGATAATTTCACTGAGTGTTCGAGAATCAGTAAACTCCATTTTTAGAATCTCTTTTTGTGATAGAATAAAAGGGCTAAGGTTCGGCTGAATGAATCCTCTGCCAAATTTTCATTGTAATTAAATCCAAGTATTTTTCTTTGTTCAATCACTCTCCGTAAACTAAAATTAAATAACAATAAAATCAAGAAATGTCAAAACATAGTTCTTTGTCTCTTTTGAGAATCACATGGAGAAAGAATTAAAGTTTAAAACATCAAAGCCTTATAAGTAACTACCTTATAAGGCTTTTATTTGTGGAGCTAAGCGGGATCGAACCGCTGACCTCTTGAATGCCATTCAAGCGCTCTCCCAGCTGAGCTATAGCCCCGAATTAACAACTGAAAATTAAAGAATCAGGAAGCAATATCAAATTATTCCAATAAAAATTTTTTATTCCCTTTCCCTTTAGTAATTTTACTTTCAAATGATATTACCTGATAAACTATATTTTAAGAACATTCTGCGAATAGCTTTACCCGCTATCGCCGGGCTTTCCACACAAATGGTTCTCTCCTTGGTTGATGCAGCAATGGTCGGAAGACTCGACAATCCGGAGTACACGTTAGCTGCAATGGGAATTGGCGTTTTAGCTACTTGGGCTGTTGTAAGTTTTTTCTCAAGTTTGGCTACCGGAACACACGTCTTGACTGCTAATTCCTTCGGAGAAAGAAATTATTCGCAAATCGGGAAAGTTCTGCAGAATTCAATCTATGTCGGATTTTTCATCGGATTACTTGTAACATGCTTAGGTATATTCTTCTCTGAACCATTTGCTCAACTTTTTGCAAAGGATGCGAATGTAGGGAAATTAGCCGGTGAATTTATTTATTTCCGCCTTATTGGACTTCCTCTTTTTCTGATCACTGTTTCTTATCGTGGATTTTACTTCGGAATCGGAAATACCAAAATTTTTATGATTTCAGGAATTTTAACCAATCTTTTGAACATCATTTTCAATTACATCTTAATTTATGGAGAATTTGGACTTCCGGCGATGGGAGTTGCCGGTTCTGGGTTAGGATCAACATTAGCTACCTTGTTTGACGCCTCATTTTATTTTTTCTTCTCATTGAATGCAGCTTATCGGGTAAAATACTTTCTTTATAAAAGGATAAATTTCTCTTTCAAAATAATTCGTTCACTTTATAAGATTTCTTTACCGGTCTCCTTCCAGAATATTTTTATTTTAATCGGATTTCTCTCCTTTATTTCCATTACGGGATTGATCGGTTTGCGGGAACAAGCAGCTTCTCAAGCAATAGTAAGTGTACTCTTTATTTCTTTTCTTCCCTGTTTCGGATTCGGTATTGCTGCGCAAACTTTAGTTGGAAATAACATAGGAGCCGCAAACGATATTTTAGCAAAGAAATATGCGATTGAGACAGCAAAGATTGCGACACTTTATACACTTTCGCTCTCGTTCATTTATGTCTTTCTCCCAAGATATTTATTGAATCTCATTACCAACGAGCAGCCGATAATCGCAACCGCGATACCAGCGATGCGGATTGCTGGGATTGCACAAATATTTTATGGTGTGGGAGTAGTCCTCGCAAATACACTCCAGGCAAGTGGCAAATCGATGTTCGTTATGTTTGCAGAAGTGGTGGCAAACCTACTCATCTTTGTTCCGGTTGCTTATTTGTTAGGAGTACATTTCCAATTTGGAATTGTAGGAGCATGGATCGGATTACCAATTTATATTGTAATTTATGCTTCTATTGTATTTGTAAAATTTATGTTCGGTAAATGAGTCTAATTTCATTCTTTTACATACTTTAGGGTTATTAATGTAATAGTTAAAAAAATGATTCCGGCAAGAATAAAAGAATAGCGCACTCCAAAAACAGCACCTATCAAACCTGAACTGATCGGTCCGATCATATTCCCTAAAATTTGAAAACTTGAACCAATTCCCATCACTCCGGCTTTTCTTTGGAGCACGACTTTTTTACTTAAGGCTGTGAATAGTACAGGAGTAAGAAAACCGAAGCCAAAACCAAGCAATATCCTTATCGGGATCAAATAATAGATTTGATAAACATAGAAATGAAGAATGAACATCAAACCGATTATAGCAGAAGCTAACACTAAATTTTTTCTATACCCTTTATCGTCGATTTTTTTACCAAAGAGTAGTGAAGAAAAAGTTGCAAAAAGTCCTAGAATACTGTAGAGAATTCCCGTAACCAGAGGAAGAGATGCAGTATCTATTTTGAATGTTTCAACATAAAGAACAAAAATCGGGGCGAGAAGTGAAACAGCCAATGAACTCATCAAGATCAAAATTCCAGTAAGTAAAATTTGCTTCGTCGAGAAAACGTACTCCCAATTGTCCAATGCAGAAAAACTGCCTTCTTCATCTGCCCTATCCTTTTTTTCTTCCTTTAAAAATAGGAGAATCAATAATGCACATATTAGGATGATAACTCCAACAATTACAAATACTTGTCTAAATCCAAATAGTTGAGACAACAGTCCGCCAAGCAGCGGACCAACAATGTTACCCGAAGTGCTTGCCGACTGAATTACTCCCAAAGCATATCCGGTCCTCTCCTTTGGAGCAGTTGAGACAGCTAAAGCTAAAGCAGCTGGATAAAATCCACTCAAAGCACCTTGCAACATTCTGAATATAAAAAGTTGAATTACATTTTGCGAAAATGCCATAAGAAAAAGTGCAACAGACAAACCGAAAACGGCTCTAAGTGTCATCAACTTTTGTCCATGTTTATCCCCCAAGCTTCCCCATAATGGAATTACAAAAAAAGAAACAATAAACGGTGCTGAAAAAACATACCCGCTCCATCGTGAAGTTTCTGAAAGATTTGTGACCCCTAACTCTCTAATAAACAAAGGAAGAAATGGAACAACGGCGCTCAATCCTGCAGCCGCAAAAAAAAGTGCAATCCACAGTATGATTAAATTTCTTTTCCAGGTGTCCATAAACGAAATATATTTTTCAAAAGTTACAGCAAATCAATGATGGTTTAGTATGGCGGTTAATTTTTGCTAGGAGGTAAACCGAATTATGTATCATTTGAGGTTCCAATTGGCCCAAACGTCCGTTTAGAAAAGATGGTACAAATATGTCGGGGCGGGGAGATTCGAACTCCCGACCTCTTCGTCCCGAACGAAGCGCGCTAACCGGGCTGCGCTACGCCCCGAAATATTTACAAATCAAAAATAAGTTATTGCAGGTTGAATTACAATTTTAAATGTGCAAAATTAGAAGTTAATTGCAAGTTAGATACTCGAATTTTAGAGTTGAAATGCTGACTCTGCGTTTAAAATATCTCTCCTTACTTTTGCCTTCATCAATCAGCAACTCTTTCTTATATTTGTATAGTATTTTTTAATATAAAAGGAAACAAAATGTTTTTGAGAAATTTATTACTTGTATTCAGTATTTCGCTCTTGTTCGTTTTCGGGTGCAAAAAAGAAGAAAAGAATGTTCAACCTTTACCAGCCGGTTATCATGCAGTAAAAGTGTTAGAACATATGAACGCTTCGAACTATACATATTTACGCGTTGAAGAAAATGATAAAGAATATTGGATGGCTGTTCCTCAGATAGCTGTTGAAGTTGATGACATCGTTTACTATTCAAAAAGTATGGAAATGAAAAATTTCCACAGCGAAACCTTGAAGAAAGACTTCCCTTCTATTCTATTTGTCCAAGATATAAGCAAGACCATTGCTCCGGCAAATCAAAATCCAATGGGAGATAATCCTCACGTAAAAGGTATCACTATCCAAAAAGAAGAAATATCAATTCAACCTGCCGCTGGTGGAAAAACTGTCGCACAAATCTTAGATCAAAAAGAAACTCTTAACGGCAAATCCGTAACGGTTAACGGAAAAGTAACCAAGTACAATGAGGGTATCCTGGACAGAAATTGGATTCACATTCAAGACGGAACAAACTCCAAAGGAGAATTTGATCTTTTGGTTACTTCAAAAGATGTTACTAAAGTTGGTGATATAATAACTGTAAAAGGTAAAGTTGCTTTGGATAAAGATTTCGGCGCAGGATATTCTTACAAAATTTTAATTGAAGACGCCGCTATTTCACTTTCAAAATAATTTGGAGTAACTAAACTATGGCACAAAATCATGCATTTGATATCGTCTGTTCTATAGATTTTCAAGAAGTTGATAACGCTGTAAACCAGGCGATTAAAGAAATTCAGCAGAGATATGACCTTAAAGATTCTCAAACTACCATTGAACTGAACAAAAAAGATAAATTTATCTTGATGAATACGAAGGATGATTATTCACGTAAACAGAGCATTGATATTCTTCAAACAAAATTTATTAAACGTGGTATTTCAATAAAAGCTTTGAAGATTGAAGAACCGGAGGCAGCTTCGAATGGAAGATTACGTCAGAAGATTAATTTGCAGAGTGGAATCTCGAAAGAGAATGCCAAGAAAGTTACGAACTTGATAAAGGATGCAAAACTAAAAGTAACTACGCAAATCCAAGATGAACAAGTCCGAGTACAAGCTCCTAAAATTGATGATCTGCAGGCAGTTCAAAATCTTATAAGAGAGGCTGATCTCGATTTCCCAACTCAATTTGTGAATTACAAATAAGTTCACAGATCGTTTAATAAAACTCCAACAAATGGCGGAAGAGGAATTTTCTGCCATTTCTTTTTTTCTACCGAAACCGTTACCGTTTTAATCTCAACAGCAATTTCCCCATGATGTTTTTTTATCTGGTATAATAATGAAAAAGAACTCTTCTTCTTTTCAAGTAGGGAAATTTCGATTTCTACTTCCTCCCCCGGAATTAACGGTGCCAAATATGAGGCTTCAACATGAATAATCGGGAATGCGAATTCACCGGAGGAAAAATATTCGTTGTACCGGTTTTGCAAAGCTATAAACGACTCAAATGCCGAATGACAAAGTTCAAAAGCCTTCCCGTAAAACATCACTCCGGCAGCATCAGCATCAAAAAAATTTATCCTTGATTTAGAAACGATCATCGCTTTACCTTTCCATTTTTAGGGATGAAATATACCACTGAATTCATTTGATTAACAAAGTCATTTGCTGTAAATTTGCATCGAAATAAATTAAAAACAAATAGAGGACAAAATGTCAAATAGAGTATTATCAGTTGGTTCAGCTTTTCCAACTTTTACAAAAAAAGCAGTTGTTTCAATCGAAGCCGGAAAAGAATTTGTAGAAATTACTTCCGAAGATCATAAAAAAAGTAATAAATGGTTGGTGTTGTTCTGGTATCCGAAAGATTTTACTTTTGTTTGCCCGACTGAAATTGTTGAATTCGATGCTCATGTAGATGAGTTCGCTAAAAAGAATACCGTTTTGGTAGGCGCTTCAACTGACTCTGAATTTTCTCACCTCGGCTGGAGATTAAGTCATCCTGATTTAAAAGGATTAAAAATTCCATTACTTGCAGATACTTCAAAATCTTTAGCAGAAGAGTTAGGAATCCTTACCGATCCTGAAAAAGTTGCGTACCGCGCTACTTTCATTGTTGATCCAACCGGAACAATCCGTTGGGTTTGCGTGAACGATTTAGGCGTTGGTAGAGACGTTCCAGAAGTTCTTCGTGTGTTGGATGCTTTACAAACCGGTAAATTAACTCCATGTAACTGGAAACCAGGACAAAAAACAATAAACTAAATTGGAAATTACAAGAGGCAAATCCCAAATATTATTTTGTTGTTTGGGATTTGCTGATTGTTCTTTTGGTTAATATCGTTAAAAAATTTGAGAGATATATGAAACGGTTTTTCTCTTCTCTTCTTCACATTTCAGTTAAAGTAATTGTAATTTCATTTTTAGGAACTGCAATTACTAACGGACAAACCAACACTTATGAATTTCTACGCATTGGATTGTCGCCACGTGCTGCAGCGCTTGGCGGAAGTTTTGTAGCCGCAACCGATGATCCGGATGTAATTTTTTATAATCCGGCGGGGATTTATAATTTAGAAGAAACTCCGGTTTCATTTTCATACGTTAATCATTTGTTAGATATAAATTTAGCATCACTTTCGGTTACAAGAAATATTGAAGGTATCGGAAAATTTGGAGCTTCAGTTCAGTATATAAATTATGGATCCTTCCCCCGCACCGATGAATACTCAAACCAAAACGGAGAATTCGGTGCCGGTGAATTTGCGTTCAGTGCCGCGTACGCCGGACTTATAGACGAAAATTTTATTTACGGCGCTAAAGTAAAATTTATTTATTCCGGAATTGCGGAATACAGTTCAACCGCTTTGGGTGTTGATGTCGGCTTGCAATATTTAATCCCCGATGAAAATCTTTCCTTCGGATTTGCTCTTTCAAATGCTGGTACGCAACTTTCGAAATATATTTCAACAAAAGAAGAATTGCCGCTTGATGTTTCCATTGGCGCTTCAAAAAAACTTCTCCATTTGCCACTAAGATTTTTTGTTGATTTTCACAAATTGAATGAAAATCAATCTAACTTTTTCAACCGATTTAAAAACTTTACTGTTGGCGGTGAGTTCACGTTGAGTAAAGTTTTAAAACTTCGCGCCGGATTGGATAATGAAAAGAGATCTGAACTCAAAGTTGGAAACTTTGCAGGGTTAGCCGGTTTTGCAATCGGTTTGGGTGTTACCGTAAAAGATTATCAATTCAATTATGCGTTTTCTTCGTTGGGAGAAATTGGCGCAATGCACCGAATTGGAATTAACACTAGTTTTTAAAAGGTTTGTCTAAATATTGCTTCGCTAAGTCTCTTGAAGAACCAAATTCCTTTAGATCAAGAACACGGTTATAATATTCTTTAGCTTTTTCACGCTTATCAAGCGCATCGTGCATCATCCCCAAATACAAAACGGTATTGATCTGAAATCCAGAAGTCTCATCTTTGTCCAATTCCAACGAGATCTTTAAACTTTTTTCAAAATAATTAATTGAAGAATCGGGAGCGTTGATTGATTTAAAAAACAATCCTACATAATAATCAGCTTCCCTTTCAGCAACTTTATTGTAACCTCTCTTTTTTTGATCACATTTTTCGAGCACTTCAGAAAAAATTTGGTGATATCTAGCCCCCTCTCCTTTTCTCACTGCAATCCTTCCCATCCATCTTTCAAAATTTGGATTGTTCGGGAATTGAGCGGTCAGCATCTTCGCGTATGTCTCGGCTTCGAAAGGATTATTTTCATATTGGAAATTCAAAGTCATTAAAAAATATTGCGCTTCGTATTTAGCATATTTTCCATTCGCGGCTGTATTTTTTAATTGTTCGATTCCTTTGGCTTTGTCACCTGAAGGGAAAAAGATCATCAACGGTTTTACAAGAGGATACTGATCAGGAATTACCGCCGCATAATAATTGTAGATGCCGAATCCAAGTTGTACATCTTGATTCTTCGGATTTAATTTGGCGGCTCGTTCTACAATAGGTAAAGCTTCCCGACCATCATCGGCAGCTTTTAACCAACTTTCCCGTACAGCGCGTAATCTTCCTCTGAATCCAATCGCCCCGCCTTTAAAAAAAAGCGCGTCAACATTAGCCACGTCCTTTTTTAAAATCCCATCACACTGAAAGATAACATCTTCCAATTTTTGGTAAAAAAGGTCATCCAGCGATTCATTATCTATGTCCAAAAGAATTTTCCACCAGTCGATCATGGCTAGAAAAAATCTTCCAGCAGGATGCTCCGGGTAATCGGACATCAGCGAGCGGAACGTTTTTTCGGCATCCTCAAATTGGATGTTATAGATTTGCTTTATTCCCGTGGCAGCCACAGAATCAAACTTTGCATCTTGAGGAAATGCATTCAAAGAGCAAAGAAGAAAGAGTAAAATTAACTTTTTTTTCATAAGAATTTCGTTGGTGATGCTCAAAAGATGTATGACAACAATGGTATTAACCTTCTGTTTTTAATAGACTTAGGTTACTGGAGCTCACAAAATTAATATACAAGGAGTTAGATTTTTTCAACCAAATAATTTTTTAACTGAGTTGAAGCGACCCGAACTTGCTCCATTGAATCTCTTTCACGTACGGTAACTGTTCCATCGGTAAGTGTTTGGGTATCAACCGTTATTGAAAACGGCGTTCCGGCCTCATCTTGTCTGCGGTAACGTCTACCGACTGCTCCCTTATCATCAAAAAATACTTTAAAGTTTTTACGAAGATCGGTTTCTATGTTACGCGCATATTCAGGCATGCCGTCTTTGTTAACTAAAGGAAGAATTGCTGCTTTTATCGGTGCAAGCTTGGGATGAAAACGAAGGACAGCTCGTTGTTCACCATTCACTTCTTCTTCATAGTAAGCATCAATTAAAAAAGCCATGTAAGAACGACTCGCTCCCGCTGATGTTTCGATAATGAATGGGACATATTTTTCTTTTGCTTCCTCATCAAAGTATTTTAGGGATTTGCCGGAAAATTCTTCGTGTCTGCTTAAGTCAAAGTTAGTGCGGTTGTGAATTCCCTCTATTTCTCCCCACCCAAACGGGAATTGGTATTCAATATCTGTTGCATCTTTTGCATAGTGCGCCAGTTTATTTTTTGGGTGATCATGGAATTGTAGTTTGCTTTCGTTCATTCCCAGTGACTTATACCATGCAATCCGTTCTGATTTCCAGTATTCGTACCATTCTACATCATTTACCGGTTTAACGAAAAATTGCATTTCCATCTGCTCGAACTCGCGCGTTCTGAAAAGAAAATTCTTTGTGTTAATCTCGTTACGGAATGCTTTACCGATTTGAGCGATTCCGAATGGAAGTTTTTGTCTGGCTGAACTCTGTACATTTAGAAAATTTACGAAAATACCTTGAGCTGTTTCAGGACGTAAATAAACAACCGAACCACCATCTTCTACCGGTCCAACGAACGTTTTGAACATCAGATTAAAATTGCGCGCTGCCGTAAATGTTCCTTTATTTCCGCATTGAGGACAGTTAATCTCCGCAAGTAGGAGCGAAGATTTTTCTGCATCCTCCAATAATTTATCAAAATCTCCGTCAAGCTGAAGTGTTTCCAAAATTTTCTTCTTCTTTTTATCCTGGATCATTTCACCAAGAATATCTAAACGGAACCTGGATTTACACTGCTTGCAGTCGATCATAGGATCAGTAAAATTTTCAACATGCCCGGAGGCTTCCCATACACGCGGATGCATCAAGATTGAAGCGTCAAGTCCTTCAACGTTGTCGCGGTAAGTCATTGCTTTCCACCATTCTTCTTTAATATTCCTCAGCAGTTCAACGCCAAGCGGACCGTAATCCCAGCAGCCATTTAATCCACCGTAAATTTCACTTGATTGAAATACAAACCCTCTTCTCTTTGCGAGCGATACAATTTTATCCATTACATCCACTTGAGCCATACTATCCGGTTTCCTTCCGCCATTAGGGGGACTTATTTTATAAAAATTTTGTTGTAAATATAAGGAATTTGAGGTAATGTGGAAGGGAAAGAAATGGAACTTCGACAGAGATTTTTACAAAAAAAATGAGGAACGCATCCTGCTTATGGTTTTAAAAATCTTGTTCTCAGAAGTCAGTCCTTAATTGTAACTTGCGTACACAAAAAAATGGAATTGAGGAGATTGATTTACGAATCAATTTAAGCATGGTAACACTTCACGCACATTCAAATTTTTCATTACTTAACGGAACGATCCGCATCGGTGAATTGGTAGCTTTCGCAAAGAAGCATGGAAGTCCTTATGCAGCTTTAACCGATACTAATTCCATGTATGGGTTAATTCAATTTGCGAAAGAGTGTGCAAACCAAAATATCAAACCGGTGTTCGGCGGTTTTATTGACGATCCAAAAGAAAAGGGATGGTATGTTGTTCTACTCGCAAAAAATGAAGCAGGTTTTTCGCAGCTTTGTCGGATTATCACTTCACGGAAATTGAAAGAGAATTTTTCTTTAATTGATCTTTTCAATGAACCACTGCATGATCTTTATATTTTGACTTCGTCACTTGAGCTTTTGAAGAAAATAAAAATTAATAATAAGTTGAGAGAAAATCTTTTTGTTGAGTTGATCGTTACACGGAAAGCAAAAAAGAACACCCGGACTCTTTACGAATTTGCAAAGCAGAACAATCTTCAGATCGTCGCTTCTCATCCGGCATATTTTTTAACGCGTGCCGATTTTCTTCTTCACAAAGTGGTTAGTGCCATAAAATTAAATTCTTCAATTGCCAACTTACCGGAAGACGCAACAGTGGATGAAGAATTCAATTTGATGACCCCAAATGAATTTACCAGGACATGGAAAACACTGCCTGAAGCAGTCTTAAACGCAGAACGAATTGCGCAATCATGCAATGTAAATTTAAGATTAGGAGAATATAAATTTCCAACCTACCCATTGCCCAGAGATGAAACCTCCTTCTCCTATCTGTGGAAAATTGCTTTTGAAGGTTTGTCGAACCGATATCAACCGATTACAGAACACGCAATCAAACGACTTCAGTATGAACTTGAAGTGATAGACGAACTTGGCTTTAGCGATTATTTTTTAATTGTGTGGGACATTATTAATGAAGCAAGGAAGAAAGGAATTATGCACATCGGACGTGGTTCCGCGGCAAACAGTCTCGTCTCCTTTTGTCTTGGTTTTACCGAAGTTGATCCGATAGAACAGAATTTATACTTCGAAAGATTCTTGAATAGAGGAAGAACTTCGCCACCGGATGTTGACATTGATTTTTCATGGAAGGAACGAGACTCCGTTATCAAATATGTTTTTGAGAAATATGGTTATGACAGAGTTGCAATGATTTCTACAACAGTAACATTCAGAGCGCGATCTGCTTTCCGTGAAGTCGCAAAAGCATTTGGGATTTCAAACTCGGAAATTTCCAAGTACAGTAAATTTATTCCTTGGTCAACGGCTTACAATTTACCGAACATTGCTGAGAAGTTTCCCGAAACACGTTCTCTTGATTTTACGCATGAACCATGGAAAACTATCGTAACCGTTGCAGCTAAGTTAGCCGAATTTCCGCGCCACATCAGCATTCATCCAAGTGGAATAATAATTACAAAAACCAAAATAACCGACTATGTAGCCGTTGAATTTGCAAAAAACAAGGGGCTTGGGTTGATTGTCACTCAACCCGATATGTATTCAATCGAAGATATCGGCTTGATAAAAATAGATTTATTAAGTCAGCGTTCTCTTGGAGTTTTGAAAGAAACCATGAGGATGCTGAATTCCTCCAAACAGAACAGCGAAAAGATAGCGAGAATTTTTACACTGAAAAGGGATTAATAGTACTTTGGTCAGTGGGAATCAGTCAATTTCGGTTACATTTAAAATTTATATCACAGTAGATTTTTATTCTCCAGAATACTTATATTCCGTTAGTATTTGAACGGTAATTTAAATTCAAAAAAATATCTTTTCCACAGAATAAATAGGAGCGAAAATGAAGTTAGATAAATTTTTATTGATTGGGCTTATTCTTTCTATTGCCGTATCGCTACCGGCACAGAATCTTCCGCAAATCCAGGTTAGTCCTCATGCAAAAGTTGTGCAAGAAGTTGGACTAAGTGAAATTACAATTGATTACCATCGCCCGGCTGTAAAAGGAAGAGTAATCTGGGGAAAGTTGGTTCCTTATGGAATGACAAAACTCGGATTCGGCACTGCAAAGGAATCTCCCTGGCGCGCTGGAGCTAATGAAAACACAACCATTACTTTTACCGATGACGTTAAAATAAATGGACATTCATTACCGGCAAACACCTATGGAGTGCACATGCTCGTTGCCGAAAAAGAATGGACGGTTATCTTCAATAAAGTTAATACTGCTTGGGGAAGCTTTTTTTATGATCCAACGGAAGATGTATTAAGGGTGAAAGTAACACCTGAAAAATCTGAATTTACCGAATGGCTGGCTTATGGGTTTGAAAACTTATCGGCAAGTTCGGCAGATGTATTTCTTAAATGGGAAAATTTAAAAGTAAAATTCACCGCATCCTTTGATGTTGATAACATCGTGTTAGAAAAATATAGAAAAATTTTAGTGGGAGCTGGCGGGTTTAATCCGTTAAACTATCAAAAAGCGGCATCCTACTGTATCGCAAAAAATATTAATCTTGACGAAGCGGCAAAATGGATCGACCACTCAATTAGCATACAAGAAAGTGGTGCAAATTTATTAACGAAAGCACAGCTCCTTTATAAACTTCGGAAAAAAGATGAAGCCGATGCATTGGCAAAAAAAGGTGTCGGCATTGGTACGGAAGCCGAATTAAATACTTACGCCTATTTCTTAATGCAAGAGCAAAATGATATTGATAAAGCGATTGAACTCTTCAAAGCGATAGTGGAAAAATTTCCAGCCTCATGGAACGCATACGACAGTCTAGCGGAAGCATTAGCAAATAAAGGAGATAAGGAAAATGCAGTTAAATATTACAAAATTGCGTTGGAGAAATCTCCTGAAAATCAGAAAGAGCGTATCCGGTTAACAATTGGCGCTCTGAAATAAACGAACTCGTTTCCATCGATTAATGAAAACCGATTAACTTTCTACTACACTCTATTGAATTGAGTAAAAAGTTGATTTAGTAAAAATATTTTATGAAAACAGTTGTTTCAAAAAATAATGGAGAGCATTATAAGTGGGGTGCAAACTGCTATGGCTGGCATCTTCTAAAATCGGAAGACTTGTCAATTATCCATGAATTAGTTCCTCCAGGACAGTTTGAGGTGAAACATTACCACCAGAAAGCTAAACAATTCTTTTTTGTTCTCAGTGGTACCGCCACCATAGAGGTAAACGGTTCTATAAAAGAATTAAAAAAAGAAGAAGGGATTTACATCGAAGCTGGAGTTCCACATCAACTATTTAATCATGGAACACAAAACCTTGAGTTTTTGGTCATCTCTTCTCCAAAGAGTCATGGTGATAGAGTTGAACTATAAATCAATAACTTGCTGCGTCAACAATATGCGGGATTCTAAAACATCGTTATACAAATTACTCTTACAATAAATTAATAACTTCTATGGCAGCAAAATCAATAATAGAAAATATAAAACCCTTTGTTGGACAACATTGTGAAACCACAGCTACCGGCACATTACTCTATCATCTCAACATTGAGTTAAGTGAACCGATGCTGTTCGGTTTAGGTGAAGGACTTGGTTACATCTTCTGGAATATGAAAATGATGGATTTCCCTTTTATCGGCGGGAGAATAAAACCGGATGCTTTAACTCAAAATATCGCAAAACATTTACAGCTTGATTTAACAACAAAAGAAACATCCTCAAAGCAGAAAGCTTGGGATGATGTAAAAAATTTAATAGATAATGGGCAACCGGTCGGTTTGAAATTGGATTGTTATCATCTTGAATATTTTTCAAGACCGTTTCATTTTGCATGCCATTACGTTGCGATGTACGGATACGATGATAATCATGCTTATTTGGTTGATACTGTACCTTGTCGAATTAACTGCAAATTATTTTCTCTAATTAACTGCAAATTTTTAATTTTTGAGGCGTGACAAATTGTCACACCTCAAAATAAGCATTTTTCTAATAATCCATTATCAACAACTCAATGCTTTTCGGCTTCACAACTCCTTTCCCGCGCGACCTGGTCGCCCCGGCTGAATGTTTAACCGAATCCTTCGTAATTATCCGGAAATCCCGGTACAGCTCGCGAACTACCGGATGTTCGTAGTAACTGAGCACAAACTTGCCTTTGATCTTCTTCAACAGTTTGGCAAGAGCTTCGTGCTCGGCTCTCCGGAACTTCACCTCCGCAGTATCGTAATAACTCTCCACATCCACGTACGGCGGATCAACATAAAACAAGGTGTTCGGTGAATCATACTTCGGGATCAGCTTCTCGAAGCTCAGGCATTCTATCTGCACCTTCTTCAACCGCGCGTTTATCAATTGCATCCTTTTTAAGAACGGCAGCCATTTACCGGAATACATTTTGTCGGTAGTAACGGCATAAGCCCAGCCTCCTTTCCCACTGAAGCTCTGACACTTGTTCACCGCGTAGTGCATTGCCTTTTCAACTTCACCTAAGAATTTATCATCCTTCAGCTTTTCACGCGCTTCCATGTACATCTCGCGCGAGTGGAGCGACCACTCCGATCGGTGAGCGAATTCCTCGTAATTGTCCCGAATTATTCTGAACAGATTTGAAAGTTGACTATTCAAATCATTATAAACCTCCAAATAGCTTTCCGGCTTTTTGAAAAGAACCCAACCGCCGCCGCCAAAGACTTCAACGTATGTTTTCTTTTCAAAATCGCTTGGAAAATTTTGGATTATCCAACCGGCAAGATAGCTCTTGCCTCCAATGTAGGGAATCATATTAACCTCTCAATAATTATTAATATATTTGTGAGGTTACTTTCAAATGGTAATCGTGTAGAGATGCATTTATAAAAAGGATGGGTGGGTTTACTCTCTCGCCAGTCCCTTCCAAAGGGCTGGCTGTGAGCTTAGGAAAGCCCATCCTTTTTATAGGTGCATTTTTTATTTAACATTGTTTAAGAATTAATTCAACTTTGTCATGGACAATATCATAGGTAGCTTTGCTCACCCGGAAAACCATCCCCGGCAAAAAATCAAAATTATAAAATTTAAACACCTTCCAACGATCAATTGCATAGGCATCGGCAAAGGCAACGGAAGATAAAGTTTTTCTTCCACCAAGTTTTATTTTTGCGGTACCTCTAAGCTTGCCAATCCTGTCGTAAATAAATGAATCAACTAATTCAATAAAACTTCCGGGACTAGAATATGTACCGGTATTATCAATTATTTGAGCAGAGTATCGCTTGATATGTTGCGGCGAAACATCCGTTTGAATTGTCTTAGAATATAGCGTGCTGTAGTCATCGTAACCGCCATCCGGGAATGGGAAATATAATTTCTTTGTTTGTTCCCCCCGCCAATACTGCTCATGGTAAACATTAGCCCCATCATGGGCAAGAGCAACGTAATCTTCAAGCTGACCGAAAAACGAAAACTGAGGATCATCCAATAAATCTTTTTTATAAATTGTTGTTAAAGCTGAGCCGTCATAATATCGCGGCATTAAATAAAAACTTCTGAACGGAGCCATCATTCCATATGCCGCGAGATTTGCAAATAAAGCATAGAGGACATCTTTCTTCGTCGTGAATGGAACATCGGGATGGAATAAACCGTTTTTTAATATATACATGCTGTCGAGCTGGTGTAGAACATTGTCTGTATCTTCCACCTGCCAGTCAACTACAGCGGTGTAATTGATGGGATCATAAACGTCCGTAGTTACGTTGTAAGATAAAAACGAATCGAGAAGCAACTCAAGTATTTGCGCTCTTATTAAAACAAAGTTCCCCGGATCATCTTCCTTCGTAATTAAACTTGGTATATTCCTAACGTGGTCGGTCGCTTTTATTTTTATTACTTGTTCTTTTATGTCAAGCGTTTGCGGAGTAACTTTTGAATCAACAATGCCATCAAACAACAATTCCGCTCCATACCCGGTTGAATAATGTCTCGACACCTGCAGTCTTGTTATAAGCGTTTGTATTTTTTCAATCACTTCCTGTGTCGTGGCAATGTCTAATGATGACAAAATAAATTCAAATTTAGTCTCACTCGGATACATCACCTCATCATCTTCAGAACCATTACCAAAAACAAAGCTGCCAACTTTTACAATCGTTCCATTGTAAGTAATGCTTGCGTCATCATAAAAATATATCGTGAAGTCATATAAATCTTTATTATAATTTGCAACCGGGAAAACAATTTTACTGCGGCTCATACGGTCCCATCTTTGCCGTAGCAACTTTCATTGCCGCGTACATTTCTTCAATACCAAATTTGAATTCTATCCCTCTTTGCCATTGTTTTATTTCGCCAACAAAATTTGTCATCACCTTTTCAACTTTACTGAAATCACCACCGTTGCCGTTATTAACGCTTCTCATCTGCATATTTCTTAAATTATTATCGACGGCTAAAATTGTTTTAGCAACCAACAACGCTTGTCCCTCAGCATAACTTTGCATCGGAGAGATAATTTCAATTCCATTTTCGCCAACAGCTATACTGTTCTTAGCGATTCCACCATCTTTAAAACCTGGGACTTTCGGTGGCTCCATTGTTGCAACTCTTCCCATAATAATTGCGCCGGCCGCAGCAACAACACCTGCACCGATCCATCCAAGGGGACCGCCGAGCGCCCATGCTTTTGCGATTCCTTCTTCAATTGATAATCCGATATTGTACATTGCGATAACTTTCCCGACTGCAGTATATTTTCCAACAACACCGGCAATGGCGTTAAGCACGGTACACATCCCTTGCAGTTTAGCTTGAGATTCTGCGCTATCAATTTGACGAATTTTATTCGAGTGTTCTTGTGCGAGTATTTCCAGATCACCATATTTTTTTACATTGGTTTGATACTCAAAATCTGCAAGCGCGCGTTGGCGTTCGTACTCGTTATCAATAAGAGCAATTTTCTTCTGTTCGGCTTCATCTGCCGGCAGATCAACTTTTTCGTTTTTGAATTGAGCGGCGCGTTTGTTACTGCGCGAATCTGAAAATCCAAAACCCTCTTGAAAGCTTTGTACTTGCTGTTCGCCAAATACTGTTGGGTCTGTCTTTTTTGCCGGGTTGATCTTTTCAGATATTTCAAGTTCAATTATTTTTTTCTTAGAAGTTAGCGCGGCAATTTTCTTTTCAATTATTACTAAATCATCAATACTTTTTGCAAACGGTTTTTTCTTTTCAAGCGCATCAATCTCTTTATTTATTTTTCCTAGAACACCGTCCGGTTCGGTATTTTTATTTAACTTCGCTTGAACTTCTATTTGATCATTGAGCAGTCCAAGCTTTTTCTCATATTCTTTGTTTGTGTTTTTTAATTGCTCGGCTTGAAGTGTGTAAAATTTCGATGTTTCGGTCTCATATTTTAATTCGTATTCGTTCCCATCCTTATCTTTGTTAATTCGTTTCGTTAAAGCTTCATCATGTGCTTTTTCGTTTTCCGTAATCAATTTTTTATTTTGCGCGATAAGTTCTTCAGTAGCTTTTTTCTGATCTTCCGCCTGCGCTTTGGTGTATTCGCTTATTCCCTTTGTAGAGTTTTCTAAATATTCTTTTGAGCTGACAATTGCTTTTTCCGTATTACTTTCAATCAAACTCCAAACCGTTGCAATGGTTGTTAACCCGATTATCGCCCAACCAATTGGACCAAGCGCAGCAAAGAATCCTTTCGTTGCTGTTGAAGCCGCCATCATTGCGCCTTCAGCTGCCATTCCTTCAGCTGCTGCAACTTTCATAATACCGGATGCATACCGCATCTCAACACCAACTTTTTTTGTATTAATTATCATCGGCAATAAACCGAATGCATTTAATCCTATTGTTGCGGTTCCAACGGTTCCCAACACTCCGGCAATGCCAATCAGTTCCGGAGATACTTCGTGCAGTTTTGTTATTAAATTATTGATGTGATTAATTAGTGGAACAATCGCAACAGCCAATACTTTTCCGGTATCTATTTGCACCTGGGTAGCATTGTCTGAAAGATTACTTATTGCGCCACCAACTGTTTTTGATTGCTTATTAAGCATATCGTAGAACATTCCCCCTTCGGAGGTCGCTCTCTTAAATGCATCTTTTACCATATCGGAAGAAATAGAACCGGCTTCCATATCTTTTTTAAGTTGCCCCATGCTTTTGCCGGTTTGCTCGGAAATTATTTTAAGAGGATTAAATCCGCCGTTTATCAACTGGAGTAAATCCTGACCCATCAAACGCCCGGTGCTTTGTATCTGTGCGTACGCAAGTGTTATCTGCTGTAACTTGTTAGCATCGCCCATTGATACATCGCCAAGCATTTTAAGTGTTGGCATTATCTCGCTGCCCGCCGTACCAAATGCTAAAAGTGTTTGCGCTCCTTTTTGCAGATCAACAAATTCTAAGGGAGTAGTTGCGCCGAAGTCTCTTATGTCCTGTAAAAGTTTTTTTGCTTTTTCAGCATCACCGAGTAACACTTCAAACGAGACACCGGCTTGCTCCATGTCCGCGTATAGTTGTAACGGTTTAGCAATGGCTTGCTGAACCGCGCTGTATGCGGCTCTTATCCCCTCAATCGAAAATTTAATATCGGCAAACGATTGAACCATTTTAGAGCCGGTAACTTTTGTTTCACTCGAAACTTTTTTAACATCGTTTGCAATTTGCAATAACTCTGCGTCGGTAAGCTTTAATACAGCTAATCCTTCTTTGCCGTCGATTGTTAATTTTAAAGTTATTTCAGACATTTTGTTTTTTATTGTTTTACTAATCGCCTACAGCCTAATTGCCTAACAGCCAACTGCCGACTATTTCTTCTTGCTTTCCAGGTACTTTTCATACTCATCATTCCTAATTCCATCGATGAGATAGTAAGCTTCGTATTTTGTGAACTCGCATTTGCAGTAGTGTTTATGCACGTATTCTTGTGTTTGTAAATTTTTTCCGCAGACAAGAAACTGCGAGTACCCGATCAACTCTTTTTCTGAGAGAAAAACTCCGGCATCGAAGCTAAAACCGTTTGCGCTTGCTTGATTGCTAAAGCAAGCGTTTCGTTGTTGAATTCTAATGCTCTCAGCTTCGCATTCTTTTCGTACAGCAAAAAAAAAGCGTACACATTCAACAGCTCGTCCCAATCTTGTTTACTATAGTCAATCTTGATCTTCGGCGGTATTAATAAAAGTTTCGGAAAATCTTCTTCTACGTCCTTAAGCTTGAAATCAAATTCGAGACTTTCGTCTGCAAATATTTTATTATACTTTTCTTCGCCAATGCGATTGATCAATACATCTTTAATCTCAAAAGTATATTTCCGTGTAGAGACGCGGCATGCCGCGTCTTTACCTTTAATCTTGGTAGTGAACGTGAAAGTTTTTTGTTTATGATTCATAGTTTTCAGTCCTCAGTTTTCTCAGCCATAGGCTGATCCGCCTTTGGCGGAAGTGATCAGTTTAATTTTTTTTACTAACAGCCTACAGCCTAAAACCCTACAGCCTACTACGGCACGATCAGATTACTCAAATCAATTTCCTTCGCTTCACAATACTTCGTGTAAATAAAATCCTTCACAAAAGTGTTATCAAAATATTCCGTTGCAATTTCAAGCGGTTCTTTGTCAAGATCATTTGCGCCAAGGCAGTGCTTTAACATAACCGCAACCCGCGAGTTTTCTTCAATGGTTATTTTCCCCAATGTTAACGCCCCGGAAGTGCCGTACTTTGTTTCTTTGGTTAAAGTTATTCCGGCAACACCGGTTGTAAATTCATACGCACTTAATCTTGTATTCTCAATTACCAAAGCTGCGTTATCAGCTGTAAGCTGAGCGTTGTTAGCTGTAAGCGTAGATACAATAGATGCAACAGCCGCGCCAACATTTATTTTTCCGTAACCGTCTGTATTAATCCAAACGCCGTTTCTGCTGCCGGTTGCGCGCGCTGCTGTTCTTGCTTCCGCAAAAGTGCAGCCGGTAATATTTGTTATTGCGGTTAATTGCCCCGCGATGTAACCGTTGCTGAACGAACTTAAATCTTGTTCGTCCGGTGTTGCTTCAACCGTTACCGGATCGTTGGAAAAAAACTCAATGTCGTAAGCGGTTTCATTTTGCGTATCGCCGCCGCCGGTAACAATTATGTTTGGAAGAACTCCGCCGCTATCATAAATGTGATCGTTTGGTGTGTTTGAACCGGCTGGCATAATTACCTGCAGAGCAGGATAACAAGCTAAAGCTGCCGCAATTGCGCCGCTCATGCCGGTAGTACTTTTTAAGTAGAGCTGGCAACCGGCTGCTAATGCTGTTGCAAAATCAGCCGTGCCGTAAACTACTTCACCAGTCCACGTAATTCCATTATCGGTTAACGCTTGCACGAACGCATCGTAAACGCTGTGTCCATGCGCGTCATCGCCATATACGTATATTTTGTTAATCATATACTGTTACTAAGGCAAAGTGATAGATTGGATTGCGTTCGTTGAATCGAAATAAATTAATACCAACGCTCCGCTTTTTGTTAGCACCATCTTTTTTGTTGCTACGGTATTTCCGTTCAGGACATTCTTAATTGAGGTTGTTGTTATTCTTCCAAGCGCATTCACAGATGAATGCCATTCAAGGTCATTACAATTAAATACAAGATTATCTCCGGTCGATTTTGCAATTAAAATGTTTTGTCCAGCAGGCAGAACGCTCGAATTACAAAATTTCATCTTTGATGAATACAATGTTCCAGAACCGGTGGTACAATAATAGATTGATACAAGTTCGCAATGTGATATTGTGCAGTCCATGATCGAGAATGCCGCGTCAACCAGCTTTACATTGCTGAGAGCATTAAAGTAAGCGTACGCTACATTAAGGAAGTCTACATTTCTCAGTTGTGCGTTAAAAGTCAAATTGGTACA
>JBBIUV010000015.1:0-1193349 GCA_037440065.1 Ignavibacteria bacterium | reverse complement strand
AAGTACCGTCCCCCGAGAACTTTACCGCCTCGTCTTAAATTGTGTTATTTGCAATTAATTTTTAAGTTGCCCTTCGAAATCTTTGTATATTCGCATATATTATTTGCAATTAATCTATCAAGGTTCAATACAAAACAACAAGGAACAATTGCAAAAACTTCTTTGAAAAGTTTGGCGTTGGCAAGAGCGGAAAAAGGGCCTATGTCATCTAAAAATTTATCCTACTCAATTCTAAAAACGAACAGAAACTATGATTTAAAATCTGAAATTATTTCGGCAATCAGAAATAATGCTAACGACTTTTTGAATCCTCCTATAACAAATATTGGTTATAAGGGAATTTTGAAGACAAGCACGGAAATCGTAAAATGGTTTAAGCAGAGTAAGAATATCGAAAGAGATTTTAAAACCACCGCCATGCTGATGGAAAAAGCTGGAACAGGCGGTGCGTTGTTCAGAAATTTGTACCGTGATTTTTTAAAAGAAAGTTTCGCATTGTTAAATAATGAAAAACTTAAGCTCGGTTATGAATCATTTGTTGAGATCGCCGCTTTATGGAACTCTGTTTCCGGGTTATTTGTGAAAGTAAGTGAGACAAAAGACTTCAAATATATTCAAGAGGCATCGGAGATTTTAAAATCCATTTCGGCAAAGGAAAAAAGTGCAATGGAAATATTATCAACAGTATAAACCGGTTTAACTCTTCGATGTACTTTTAGCAGTTAGTAATTTTTTAGATGATTGGAAACAACGATGAAAATAAAAATTATAATATTTGGCGCTTCGGGCATGGTTGGGGAAGGTGTTCTCTTAACAGCTCTTGGTCATGATGAAGTTGAATCTATATTGGTAATCGGACGAAAACCTTGCGGAATTGTACATTCCAAATTAAAGGAAATCATTCACAAAGATTTTTTCGATTTCTCCTCAATCGAAAATGAATTAAAAGGGTTTGACGCTTGTTTTTTCTGTCTCGGAGTTTCTTCTGTCGGGATGAGCGAACCGGACTACACAAGAATAACTTACGATCTCACAATGGAAGCTGCAAAAATTCTTTCTCGTTTGAATCCAAACATGACATTTTGTTATGTGTCAGGAATGGGAACCGACAGCAGTGAAAAGGGACGTATAATGTGGGCAAGAGTAAAAGGCAAAACCGAAAATGATTTAGCAAAACTTCCCTTTAAATCTGTTTATGCGTTTCGCCCCGGACTGATCAAACCGGTCAATGGACAAAAAAATATTAAACTGATTTTAAAGTTGGTAACAGCTCCCTTTCCGTTATGGAAATATCTTTTCCCAAAAAGTGTTTCTACGTTAACTGATATTGGTATTTCAATGATAAATGTAACGCTGAAGGGTTACTCAAAAAAGATTTTGGAGAATGTAAATATTAAGCAGTGTACGAAAAATCTTTAGTCACAGATTATTAAAATCCTTTGATTGAAAACAAGCTCGCGCTATTTCTAACTTCGTCAAAGTAAAAAGTTTTCAAATAATTAGGATGAAGGTGTTATATTTTCTTATAAAACCTTATTATTTTTAAACACCGAGTGAATTATCAAGATGTCCTTATCAAGAAAGAATCGGATCAGTTATTTAAAAAGTATCTGGGGAAAATCTGTAGCGAAACATCGTAACTTCGAATTGATTTCTTCCTATCATAAAATGGTTCAGCCAAAAAAAGACGAACAAATTGTTGATGAGAAAACCTGGAACGATTTAGATTTCAACTCGATATTTGCCTCTATAGATAGAAATCTCACGGGACTTGGGCAGCAATACCTTTATCACCTGCTCCATAAATATGAAAAGGATGAAATATTACTAAAAAAAAGGTTTGAGTTAATTTCCACCTTAAAAGAGAATCAACAACTAAGGGAGAAAATCCAGCTCAATCTTTTTGGACTTAGCAGCCTCTCATCATACTTTGTAGCTTTCTTAGTTTTGAATAAATCAATTCCTACTACAAAATTTTTCCCACTATTCGCTCTCTCCTCTTTACTTACGGTCGTATCGATTTTACTTATACCTGTTAAAAGTAGTTTCTTATTCATCACTTTAATATTATTAGTAATTAATCTTTTGATTAATAAAATCTTTTCAAAACAGATTTATGAATACTTCACAGGATTTTCAAGTCTTAATTCCCTAATTGTCGCTGCTCTTTCCTTAGGCAGAATTAAAACTTATGTTCCGATTGCCGATATTGAATTTCTAAAAAGCAAAAAAAATGTTTTAACTTCTCTTAAAAAAAAATTAGGGTATCTGGTAATTGATAAGGAACATTTAAATGAACTGGCAATTTTAGCCATCGAATATCTGAATATGTTCTTACTATTTGATATCATAGCTTATTATCGATCTGCGAATACCTTGTTGAAATATCAAGACGATATTCGATCGGTGTTTGAGACAGTGGCTAATCTTGATGTATCGATTTCAGTCGCCTCCTATTTAGAAGAAAAAAAATTGTACTCCAATCCGGTTTTTAATAATTCATGTGAAATAAGTTTTAGAGATTTATATCATCCTCTTATCAAGGATGCTGTTCCTAACTCTATAGAAAATCTCACCAACTCAATATTGATCACCGGTTCAAATATGTCCGGGAAAACTACATTTATTAAAACGATTGGTGTGAATTTTATCCTTTCACAAACTCTTTATTTTAGTCTCTCTAATGGTTTTAGCATTCCAAATTATATTGTTAAGTCAGCCATACGGAGGGAAGAAGATTTAGAAGATGGGAAAAGTTATTTCTTTGTTGAAATTGAAAGACTGTTAGAGTTTATCAAACTTTCTCAACAAAAGGAGAAATATTTATTCCTAGTTGACGAAATATTTAGAGGGACTAACACAATTGAACGACTTGCCTCATCAACAGCGGTTTTAAGATTTCTTAATTCCGGTAGTAAAGTGTTTGTAACTACGCACGACATTGAATTACAAGATTTGCTTGAAAATAATTTCAAGATGTACCATTTTAGCGAGCAAGTTGAAGAGGGGAAATTTTTCTTCAACTACAAAATAAAGGAAGGGCCGTGTGGTTCGGGGAATGCGATCAAGTTGTTGGAAATTATCGGTTATCCAAGTTCAATTACCGATGAAGCAAATCTTATGGCTCAGACCTTATTAAAGAACAACTCTGTGGTATCTAAAATAAGTCAGACAGTCGATCATAAGTAGCTCACATCGGTAAATTAAACCATGAAACGAAACATTATTTACTGGTGAACCCCAACTTTGCCAGCCCTTTTCTTACCAACTCATCTTTCATTAAATATTTCCACACAAATCCGCTTCGATAATTTTCGATCAGTAAAAGTAGTGGTCCCTGGTCAAGTCCAAGATCATCTTGATCGTACCAGTTTAGAGTTGGATTAAAAGAATCAACAAATCCATACTTACCCCATAAACCTTTTTCGCCATAATTTTTGTAAAGAGAACTTAATGTGGGGATACAAATCTCAGGGGCAAATGGAATAGATGAACCGACTGCATAGGGGGCGATGGTTCCATCATCAAAAGTAGAATCAGGACCGGAAGTTCCTCTGGCAGAGTAACCGAAAAATATTTTACCGTCATAATTATATCTTCCATCGGGACCATCACATGCACTTAATCCCCAACTTAACGAATCATAACCTTTCCAATTATTCGGATTATCGATAGCATATTTTCGTTGTACATATGTTGCACGCCTTGAGTTTTCAAAATAGTCAATTCCCTTCTCTTTCATGTAGCGGTCATAAATATTTCTAAAGTCAATCCATACATGAGAAAATTGATGAATAAATAATGCGGGAAAAACTACATGGCCTGATTCCTTTCCGTATGGCTCTCTCCATTGATAAAAACTCAACCACGAATCGTAACCTTTTTCAATATTCGGCATTTCGGCTCCTGCTGCCAACACATAAAGGAAGAGCGCTTCTGTGTAACCCCACCATCCGAGATCATTAAATCCCCGTTTATTATCCCACCCAAGTGAGATAGTGTATTTATACTTGTTATCTTTTTTTATCTGAAAGAAATCCCAGTTGATGCGCTTCGTTAAAATATCCGCTAATTCTCTTATCTCATTTTCTACAGGATTGTTAAAAATATAAAATTGATTCGCAAAACGAATTCCCGCTAGAAGCAGTCCGGTATCAATTGAGGAAAGTTCACAGTTCCAAAATCTTTTCCCGGTTTTCATATCAAGAAAATGATAATAGAATCCTTGATATCCTGTGGCGCTGTCATCAAGACTTTGTTCTGAATTATGTAGAAATCGAAAAAGGTTTAAAGTAATTTGTGCCGCCGAATCTCTGCTCATCCAACCTTTTTCAGAACCAAGTGCCCAAGCGGGAATTGCATAACCTGTTGCTGCAATACTTGCGGGAGAAGTTTCAGTGCTTCTATCTTTAACTAAACCGTTTTGAAAATTTACTTCTTTTACAAAATATTGAAAAGTATTATACTGTACTTTATCCAGGAACATGATTTCTTCACTAGATGGGACATACTCAACTTTTGTCTTATTCGTTTCTTGCGCAAACGTAACAATAAAAGAGAAAATAAATAAAGCGATCATGCAACAGAATTTTGTTTTCATATTGAACCTCTTGGGTGAATTTTTCATGTTTCTCAATTGAAATCGTTTACAACGAACTTTTTATGGGTGGAAAATTATAAAATTATTCTGACTTGACAAATTTTCCATCCACTATCAAATTGGTTTGAGAGTCTCTACTTCTCTTTTTCATTTTATCCCCTTAATTTTGAATTATCAATCTGTAATCTGTCTATAACATATCTCAAAGAAAGTGGAATATCGGATGTTCGGAAATAAATTTTTACTCTTTCTGTTTATCATTTCATTCATGTTGCTCGGCTGCAAAAAAGAATCAACTCCTACAAATAATAATATCACGACTCCAACATCGACAAAAAGCGCTAAACGTGGAATTGCATTTGATATTTCATCTTCAGCCGATTTTGCAGCAATTTCCAAAGGTGTGAGCTGGTGGTATAACTGGGCTCCTATTTATAATACAAAAGTCCCGACATCGTTTAATCAAATATATGGCATGGATTTTATTCCAATGCTCTGGGGTGGTAACACAAGTACAAATGATATAACTTTGGTAAAAAATCTTATTCTTAGTCGATCTGAAATAAAATATTTATTGGTGATGAACGAACCTAATTTAAAAGATCAGGCAAATAGAACACCGACTCAAGCTGCAACTGACTGGATAAAATATGAACAAGTAATAAATGATCTTGCATTAAAGGGGCGAACCGTTTATCTGGTTGGTCCGGCAATGAATTGGGGAACGATGACAAACTACTCCAATCCGGTTAAGTGGCTCGACTCTTTTTATGTCGCGTACAAATCTGCCAACGGCGGTAGAGAACCGAAAATAGATTATCTCGCATTCCATTGGTACGATTACGGGTTAGCCTCTCAACTGGACGCTTTAAAAAAGTACAACAAGAAAATATGGGTTACAGAAATGGCGAACTGGAACAGTCAGATAAATTCTTACGCGAAGCAGGCAGTGCAAATGCAAGAAATGGTTGGGCTTTGTGAAAGTCGTGATGATGTTTTCCGTTACGCGTGGTTTTATGGACGAGGAAGTTTCCCGGACACCAAATTTACATTTCTCTTTACGCAGAGGGATGGTGAACTTTCCGATCTTGGAAAACTCTATATTAGTCTTCCCTATTAGGATGTAAAGATTTATTTAGAGAATTGTACCTGGCGATCATTTCATCCATAAGTTTGTCTAGTTCTACATTTACAATTTGGTTTTCAGTTTTTGCATACCATTCAATACTTTCCTTCATCCCTTCTTTGAATGGCATAGAAGCTTTAAATTCGGGAACAATTTTTCTAATTTTAGAATTATCGAATACCGTACTGTAAGCTTTATCCCCTTTTAGATTGCAGCCCCATTCAGAATCATGCTGTGCAATAAATTCAACCGGCAAGTGAGTAATTTTTAGATCGAGTCCTGCAGCATCTGCAATTGTTTTCGCAATTTCGTTCCAAGTTAAAGCTTCATCAGAAGTAATGTGAAAGGCTTCGCCAAGCGTTTTTGAATTGCCAAGTAAACCGATGAAACCTTTCGCAAAATCTTTTGCACTAGTTAGCGTCCAAAGTGTTTCACCATTCCCGTGAAGAATAATATTTTTATTTTGCTTCATTCTATTAAAAGCAGTGTAGTAACCGTAAAGTGGAAATCTGGTTTTGTCATAGGTATGAGAAGGCCGACATATAGTCAAGGGAAAATTCTCTTCATGGAACATTTGCATCAAGTAATTTTCGCTATCAATTTTACCTTTAGAATATGACCAGAACGGATTGCTTAGTTTTATATCTTCGGTTATTGGAAGTTTTATCGGCGGTTTTTGGTATACAGAGGCTGAACTGATAAAAATATATTGGTTGGTATTGTTTCTGAAAAGTTCGAAGTCGTTTTTTGCATGTTCTTGTGTATAAGCAATCCAATCAACCACAACATCAAACTTTTCATTTGCAAGAATTGTTTTGACTCCTTCCACATCTCGAATATCGGCAATAATATGTTTTGCTTCTTTAGGTGATTTTCGGGGGGATAAATTTCTGTTCAGCAAAAAGAGATCGAATCCTTTTTCAACACACAGTTCAGAACAAGCTGTGCTGATTACTCCTGTACCACCGATAAATAATATCTTCATTATGAAATCGGAATAAGTTAATCTTTAATTTCTTCTGCCTGGACCTCTAAACGGTTTTTTATGATACGGCTTTTGAGGAGGGCGTTTATACTCAACTGTTTTATGCTCATCAGGTATTGGAATGAGTAATTCATCTTCCGGGAACTTTACCTCAATCTTCTTTCCAAGAAATTCTTCCAACTTTTTAATTTCGTATGAATCATCTTCATCTGCAAAACTGATTGATGTTCCTGTGGCGCCGGCGCGTCCGGTTCTGCCGATGCGATGAACATATTCCTCAACATCTTGCGGCATATTATAATTTATTACGTGAGAAATGCCTTCAACATGAATTCCGCGTGAGGCTACATCGGTTGCTACAAGAACACGTATTTGCCCTTCTCTAAATTTTTCCAACCGTTTTATTCGCTGATTTTGTTCGATATCTCCTGAAAGAAGTGCACAACTAATTCCATAGATATCAAATTTTGCTTTAACACGTTTAGCATCGTCTTTTCTATTCACAAAAACTAGAACTCGTTCCAAATTCTTTTGCATGATAAGGTTATACAAAAGTGTCGGTTTTTCGTCAATGGTTGTAATGTAAGTTATTTGTTCAATGCTTTCGCCAGCTACTTCATCAGGTTTAATAATGATCTCAGATGCGTTTCTTGTCCACGATTCAGCAAGTCGCTTAACATCTCCGGTAAGTGTGGCGCTAAAAAACATGGTTTGGCGATCTGCTTTTGGCGGTGTATGCCTTACTATGTTTTTAACGGAAGGAATAAATCCCATGTCAAGCATTCTGTCAGCTTCATCGATGATTAGAATTTCAACCTTTCCCAAGTTTACCAATTTCTTTTCCATAAAATCAATCAATCTACCAGGAGTACAGATCAAAATATCACAAGGTTTGTTTCGCAACATGCTTTGCTGCTTTCGATAGTCCATTCCGCCCAAAAGTGAAAGGATAGAAATCTGTGAATACTTACTAAGCCCGCGTGCATCCTTTTCAATTTGCAAAACCAGTTCACGGGTTGGTGCAAGAATAAGGGCACGCGGAGTTCCAGGATTCTGTTTTTCATTAAATGGATTTTTTAACACGTGATTAAAAATTGTAATAAGAAACGCTGCCGTTTTGCCGGTACCTGTTTGTGCCTGAGCTGTAATATCCTCACCGATCATTGATTTTGGCAGAACATCTGCTTGAACGTTTGTGCAATATTGAAAACCCAAATCAAACACTGCCCGGAAAATATCTTTTGGCAGATTGAGATCATGAAATCTTGTTTTCCCTTCAGTTAACGGGACATTGAAAGAAGTCTCATCCCATGCTTCAATTTTATTTGCTGGTACGGGTTGAGTTATTGCAGACTTATTTTGCAACCGTTTTTCGTGTCGAAGCCGGTATTCTTCGGGCGTTTCCTTTTTATAAGGTTTTCGTGGAGGATTTGAAACTCGTGTTTTTTCGACAATATTTGTCTTACTTGGAGGTTTAGGAGTCCTTTTTACCGATTCAATTTCTACCGGAGTAAGTTTAACAACTTTGGATTTTTTCCCAAGAAACTTTTTCAGTTTTGCGGCAATTTTTTTAATCAAGGTTTACAACTTTTTTATTAAAAGATAACTATTACATAACAAATATAGTGGAAAATGGAGTAGAATGTGAATAACTTCTTGAATCTTCTTTAATGTTTACGCAAAGGGATGCTAAACAACACAAAAGCCGCCTATTAGGATCGGCGGCTTTATAATTTCAGTTTTATTTTTTATTTAATCAAAATCAATTTCTTTGTAATTGAATAACCTTCGTCTCGTAATTCACAGAAATAGATCCCTGAAGGATAATTAGTCGCATTCCATACCACAGTATGGGATCCAGCTTCAAATGAGCCACTTGCCAAAATAGCGACTTTTTCACCTAGTTGATTAAAAATATTTAACTGAATGTCTCCCCTTTCCAGTAAGGAAAAACTAATTGTTGTTGAAGGATTGAAGGGATTGGGATAATTCTGAGCCAGAAAAAATCCATCTGGAATTGATTCATGTGAAGATTTATCCTCTATCGCTGTTACACCACCTGAAATTACACTAATATTATCAAGATAAAATCTATTTGAGGCAGCAATTTTTGCAGTAACCTTGAATTTAGAAGTGCTAGTACCACCGGCAAACGCAATCACTTGCGATATCATTGTTGAAGTTGGAGTTAAATCATTACCAATTTGGTTATAAGTAATACCATTGTCTGTTGAAAAAAGAACTTGCATAACTTTTGTATCAGCTCCAAAAGTTTGCAGATCAAATCTAATAGTTCCGATTCCATTATTCCCGGATAAATCTAATATAGGAGTTACAATAAATCCCATTGTGGAAGAAGAACCAATTTTTACTGCTCCACCTGCCGCATACACTTTTGCTCCAACCCAACCTTTTACTAAAGTATAAGTGTCCAGAGTTGTGCCTGCAAGATCTATTGTTCCCGGTGAACCAATTGAACCAGAAGTTATTTTGCTAAAATCTTCCGATAGAACAGTTGTTTCCGTTACTTTTGGAATAATCGAGAACGTATTTGCACTCACTGAGTTTACAGAAGAATTGGAAATATCACTAACTTTGATTTTACACGTTGAAGACAAATTGTTTGGAATAGACCAGAGATAACTTTCAGTAGCAGACGGAGTTGAATCAACAACCGTATTCCAAGTAGCACCGTCGGTAGTTAGTTCAATCTTAATATTCGAAACCGTTCCTTTATTCCATGTGATGCTGTGACTGGTACCAACCTCCCATTTTTCTCCACCATTCGGTGAAATAATGCTGAAAGGAAGTGGTTCGATAATAGAGAATGGATTCGTGCTAACTGAATATGAATTCGAATTTGAACCATCACTAATTTTTACTTTACAAGTTGTTGAAATGGTTGCTGGGACGAGCCATGCAAAATTTCCAGTTGATGCCACAACTGAATCTTCAATTGTATTCCATGAAACACCGTTATCAATTGAGTATTCAATTTTTACATTTGCTACATTCAAACTTTCCCAAGTGATGTTATGCATTGAACCGATTTGCCATGATTCACCTCCAACCGGTGAAGTTAGTCTCACCCCATCTGTTAAAAGCGGAGCGTCTACAACTATATCATATTGGATGGATGTTGTATCTCGTGATGCATCTGTAGAATATTTTGCATTATAGAGAACGAGCACATAATTACTGTAAGAGTTTCTGTCACTTACATTTATCGAAAAACCGGTTCCCGAAATTACCGGTTCTACAACAGATAATACTTTGGGATCAGTATAGCTGTCCGATTTAATCAGCCGAATAGTAAAGTTACTATTCGCAGTTTTGGGAGTAACTAAAATGGAAAAATTTGTGCTTGGCGTGATTTTAATAAAATCAGCACTTGCGCGCATTAATCGTTTATTCCCACTCGTAGATGAATAAGAAACTTTTGTACCAGAGTAATTCAAAGTTTTTTCATATTTAACGACAAATGGTCCGGTAGGACTTCCGCCTGAATTTTTAGTTACCGTTCGGTAGTCATCTCCACGAAGAAAACTATATTTACTCATCGGTGCTGCTGAAGACTGAGTTAATAATCCGAGTGCGATATAATAATCTTTTAAAACAGCTGTGTAAGTAGTTCCATAAGTTTTCATCACATTATCAATGGCCGTTGAAGTGGAGTTCTTGATATTGCCTTCAAAAATAAATTTCGGAACCTCGGATCCGTAATGATCGGTAAGGTAACGCATAAAAATCCATGCTGCATACCAATGCATTGCATAATCACTATTATAATTCACCGCATCACCGTCAAGGTATTCATCCCAATCCAGCGACACATCGGGAGTACCGAAAATATCACTTAAATATTGCCAGTTATCGTCATCACCCGGGAAAACTTTATCTTCCGCCCAAGTGGAACACATCTCCATCAAGTAACCTTCCATCTTGTCATATTCGTAACCGAATTGAACTGCATGAAAATATTCATGAGCTGCGGTTACTTCCATTGCTATCTGCAATTCAGCTGGAGTGTTTCCAAATCCAACATAATTATTCCTCATCACCATATAACTTGTTAAACTTCCTGTTTCTTTAATGGTCGTTAAAGGATTGTCTCCTACATTTGATTCAGGCTGACTATAACCGTAAACCAAATCCCCTGCTTCAGCATTAGAAATATAAACGCAGTATCTGCCATTGTCTGACGCGGTAATGGGAGGATGGTTGTATCCTACTGAATCATAAAACGTCAGCGACTTAGTGAATGCATAAGCCATATTCTCAACATAGTCAGGAACGCCGTTACTGTTAAGGTCGATGGTTGAAACTGCATTTGCACCGGTGGTTGTATAATAGAATTTGAAAAAGTTTTTGGTAGTTTCTAAATAAGTAGAAGTTAATCCAACTGGACGAGAAATTTTTATGCTGAAGAGATTCTGGGTTTCAGGCGTCAACCTGTCCCAATTCTTTTTAATTTCCAACATAAGCATGGTCATATTGTTTTTTACTCTGTCGGGTTTGCTCCAAGTTTTGTTTATTCCGATCTGTGTCATCTCTTCAAATCGATTTATAAGTAGCTGCGAGTACTCACTATTGGATAATTTTGCGCGAACGTTCTCCTGCGCCGAAGTAATAACCGAAAACAAAACCAACCCCAAAATCAAAAGCCTAGTCACCTTTAGTCTATCTTGTACCATATCATTCCTTTAAACCGGATTATAGAAAATGCCTATTTACAATGAGTATTTAAATAATAGGGGTGCTAAGATAGAGAAAAAGTTTTACGCAAAAAAAGGTTTTTTCATAAATTATTACGTGAAAGTTAGATTGGAATAATCGAGAAAGATTAGCATAAAAAGTGTGTACGTCTCAATAGCTGAAAATCTAACAATGTTTTAAAAATTTTTATTTTTTACATTGTTCACTAAATGATTTCTTCTGAAATTTGGGGTAGAAATTTTAATGCACTCTTAATTTTAATTTAAAAGATAATTCCCGAAATATGAAAATACTTTTCATCCTATTATTCAACATCTTCTTAATTTTTATATCTGCCTGCAAGGATACCGTAACTAATCAACAGGTTGACGATACAGTAATTCCCTCTTCCAACGTCCTCTTTGGTAAACACATTCAGCCTATTTTTAACGTTAAATGTTCTAGCTCCGGCTGCCATGATGATGAGAGTAGAGCGGGAAGTTTGAGTTTAACTACCTGGACAAACGCACACGTTCCCGGTATTATAAACGACTACGAACCTGAAACTTCACGGCTTGTGTGGGCTATTGAGGGACAAGCGGGTCCGCAAAATATGCCGCCGTTCGGGTATCCGGGATTAACGAAAAATCAAATTGATGGAATTAAAACCTGGATTAAAGAAGGAGCGAAGAATAATTAGAAATGAGGAATTACGAATTAGGAATATCAAAGTAGAAAAACTTCAACGATTGAAATTCCCCGTTCGATGTTCGATATTCAAATTAAGAACTTTGTTCTTTGCTATTCAATTCAACTCAAAACCTCCTAATTCGCAATTCCTAATTCTCAATCTTATAAAATGTATTTCCCGATCAGTTTACTAAACGCAACAAGATCAAATCCGCCCACAATATCAAAGTGAATTGGACCGATAGAACTTACAAAAATTTCTAGTTCGCAATCGAGGTCAATAAGTCCTGCTGTTTCAACTGAGAATGTTTGAATTCTGCTGTAAGGAATTGAAGTAAAATCAATTTTCTTTCCAGTGATGCCTTGTACATTAGCCGCAATTATTCTTTTATCTGTAAAAACGAGTTGATCTCTTACAGTTTGAAAAGCAGCAAAAACATTCTCGCCATCCAGAAACATTTTCGGCATAAGGTCGATGATCTCTTCAATTTTGATAGGTTTAAGTTTAATGAACGTTGCGTTTTTGAAATCTATCATAACAAATCTCCTTTCGTTCTATAAATTCCTAATTCTCTAAATCCACTTCATCTCTCTGTACCAGTTTACGGTTCGTTTAATTCCCTCTTCAAGCGAAATTTCTTGTTTGTATCCGAAATGATCAAAAGCTTTTTGGTGAGAACATATCCAATCTTTTTGAGTTATATCGCGTGCCTTTTCCAAATTTAGAGTTGCCGCTTTGCTGGAGAAGATGGAAAAGAATTGTGCTACCGCCGCTATCCCGTAAACTAAAAAGTGAGGAACTATAATATGTAACGCATGACGGTTTAACGCTTTCTCCGTAACCTTCCCGATTTCATCCCATGTATAAATTTCTTTTGAAGTGATGAAATAGATTTCCCCTTTTGCTTTTTCGGAAACCGCCGCCATATAGAATCCGCGAACTAAATCACTAACATGGATTAAATTAATATGTTTTAAGTCCAACCCTATTGTCGTAAAAATTCCGGTGTGGTAAGTTTTAAAGAAGATCAAAATTTCGGTATCGCGTTCGCCGTAAACGGCAGGAGCGCGACAGATGGTTATCGGTAATTCGTTAAAAAATTCACTTGCGACTTTTTCTTCTTCGAGTTTGCTTCTTCCGTATGTTGTAATCGGCAGAGGTTCCATCTCCTCGGTAACCCGTTCACCATCGTGTGATGGACCTCCTGCAGTTTGGCTGCTTACAATCAAAATCTTTTTTAATGAATCTTTAAATTCAAGCGCAGTTTCTAACAAAGTTCGTGTCGTTTCAACATTTCCTTTAAAATAGCCTTCCGGTTTTTTAGATTTTACTACCCCCGCCACATGATAAAGATAGGAAGCTCCGGTAAAAGCTTTGCGTAATCCATCTTTATCAAACAAACCCGAATCAATAATTTCTACATCTTTTCCCTTCAACCATTTTAAATCACTGCTTTTACGGGTTATGCACCGGACGCTATAATTCTGTTCGAGCAAATAATCAACTAAATGGCTTCCCACAAAACCATTACCGCCGGTAACAACTGCTATTTCCTTCATTTTTTTTCCGTAATTTGATTTTGAAACTAATTAATTATAGATTTTAAATGAAAAATTACTAAAATAAGTTCTCATAATTAAACTATTTACCAACAACCGATAATACGGAGGATCTTTTGGATCTATTTAACAAATGTTTTGAATTTACCCGTGCCGACGATGTTAAAAAACTCGGGCTATATCCTTACTTCAGACCTATCGAAGCCAATGAAGGTCCTGTCGTTCAAATTGAAGGGCGAAAGATTGTTATGGCTGGTTCTAATAATTATTTAGGACTAACAGCTCATCCGACTGTAAAGGAAGCCGCTATAAAAGCAATTGAAAAATATGGAACAGGTTGTTCAGGCTCCCGTTATTTAACAGGAACTCTTGATCTTCATATTGAATTGGAAGAAAGATTGGCTAAATTTTTAGAAGTTGAAGCCGTCCTCTTATATTCTACCGGTTACCAAACCGCCCAGGGAATTATTCCAACATTAGTTAACCGTGGAGAGTATGTTATCTCTGATAGAGATAATCATGCTTGTATCGTTGCAGGCAATTTAATGGCAAAAGGTGTTACCGCTGAGGTTGTTCGTTATAAGCATAATGATATGGCTGATCTGGAAAGAGTAATTTCTAAATTACCGGAATCGGCCGGAAAACTAGTTGTCAGCGATGGTGTTTTCTCAACCGGTGGTGAAATTGTTGATTTGCCCGAACTTAATAGAATTGCTAAGCAATATGGAGCAAGAATTTTAGTTGATGACGCACATTCGGTTGGTGTTATAGGAAAAGGTGGTAAAGGAACAGCAAGTGAATTTAATCTTGGAAAAGAAATTGATCTTACCATGGGAACTTTCAGTAAAACATTCGGTTCGCTAGGTGGTTTTGTTGGCGGTGCTGAAAGAGTTATAAACTATTTAAAACACAATGCTGCAGCATTAATTTTTTCTGCTTCACCTACCCCGGCCTCTGCCGCATCTGCCTTAGCCGCTCTAGATATTTTGGAGAAAGAACCGGAAAGAGTTACTAAACTTATAAGCAACGCTACAAAAGTTAGAACCGCGTTAACTGAAGCCGGCTTTAAAGTTGAACCAGGCAGAACCGCTATCGTTCCGGTCATTGTTGGTTCTGATGAAGTAGCCTTTGTTATGTGGAAGGCCCTTTATGAAGCCGGTGTTTTTGTAAACGTCTTTATTTCTCCCGGTGTTCCGCAAGGCCGACAAATGATGAGAACAAGTTATATGTCAACTCATGAAGACGAGCACTTGGATTTTATTATTGATACTTTTAAGAAAGTTGGAAAAGCATTAGGATTAATCTAGTCAAAAGTAATTTTAGAGTGCTATTTTGTTTTACTAGTGACTATTGACCAATGATTAATTTACTTTAAGATTATTATCGTTTGAGAATTTATTGTTAGGAGTTTAGATGAGTTCATCCGTTGAAATTTCTTTGGTGCAAACTAAATCCGAATTAATGCAATTTATAAAATGCCAATGGCAGTTTTATAAAAATGATCCCTACTGGGTTCCGCCATTAATTATGGATAGAAAAAAAATCTTGAATAAGGTGAAAAATCCCTTTTTTAAACATGCTGAAGCGGATTATTTTCTCGCAAAAAGAGATGGAAAGATTGTAGGCAGAATTGCTGCAATCAAAAATGATCTCCACAATAAATACCATAATGATAAAGTTGGGTTCTTTGGATTCTTCGAATGTGAAAATGATCAAGCGGTTGCAGATGCTTTGTTCGATACCGTAAAAGCATGGCTGGCAAAACGTGGATTAACGCACATGCGTGGTCCGGCAAATCCTTCTTCAAATGATGAATATGGAATGTTAATCGAAGGATTTGATGATTCGCCTAGATTGTTAATGACCCATAATCCAAAATATTATCTGGATTTATGCGACAATTACGGATTCGCAAAAGCGAAAGATCTTCTTGCGTATAAGTTAGAAAACAAAAAAGTCATCTCTTCAGACAAGCTTGTCAGAGTTGCTGAAATAGCAAGAAAACGATCGGGAATAACGATCACTTCACTTGACATGAAAAATTTTAAATCCGAATTGGACAAAATTAAATTAGTTTATAACAAAGCTTGGGCGCCAAATTGGGGATTCATTCCAATGACCGACGAAGAAATTGACGCCATGGCAAAAGATCTGAAACCACTTGTCGAACCTTCATTAGTTTTGTTTGGCGAAATAAAAGGAGAAGTAGTTGGCTTCGCATTAGTCATGCTTGATTATAATCAACTCTTCAAGGAAATGAACGGACATCTTTTCCCGTTCAACTTCTTAAAGTTGATGACTAAGAAAAAAGAAATTAAATGGGCAAGAGTAATCACTCTTGGAATTATTCCCGAGTACCAAAAACGAGGCCTTGATGCAGTATTCTATATGGAATGTTTGAATCGTGCACACACTCTTGGCGTTGATATGGGTGAAGCAAGTTGGATTCTTGAAGATAACGAAATGATGAATCGCGGTGCGCAAGTTATGTCAGGTGAAGCTTATAAAAAATACAGAATTTATGAGATTGCAATTTAATCTCTTTCTTCTTTTTTTAATTTTTCTAAATTCAGCTTCATCATTTTGTCAATACGATAAAAGTGATGAAGCGCTTGTAAAAACTACCTTTACAAGAACATTCGACAAAAAAATAATTTCATCATATCTCAACTCCAACGATGAAAGAAAAATAACTGCAGCTCTCCTTTCGATCAGTCATTCAGAAGATTCAACCTTTATTCCACAACTTTGTAAACTCGATTTTCAAAAATATTACGAAACAATTTGCTTCACACTTGGACAGCTTGGAGAAAATAAAAGTTCAACAAATTTTCTGTGGCAAATGTTGGAGAAATTCCCGGACAAAGAAACTGAAAAAATAATACTAGAAACTATTGGGAAAATCGGGGACAAAAATGACCTTCAAAAACTTCATTCTTTGATAGAACAAAATAAAATTACAAGCAACTGTGGATTTGCTTTATCGATTTATAATTTTTCGTTGCGAAAACTGTCGGATCAAAAATCTATCGTTGTTTTAAATAACTTTTTAGTTCAGTATAATGAAGGCATTGAAGAGACACTTTTTACTCTTTTTAGAATTGGAACAAGCGATTCTGTTATCCTTTCTTCAGTTGAAAATATTCTTAGATCAGAAATAAAGAAGGAAAATCCGTCACAATTTATTGTCCAATATGCACTTGGAATATTCCGTAAGGCAAAATATTTCCCAAACGATCCAACGCTCCTTTTTACTTTAAGTACAAACAAAGATGCAATCATTCGAATTGAGACAGCTAAAACGGGAATATACTTCCCCTTCAAGGATGAAAATAATTTTGATTTCCTCTTTCAATTGTTGTTCGATAAAAATCCAAACGTTGCAAGACAAATGGCTATCTCATTCCGCGATATTCCAGTTGAAAACAACCGAAAAGAAATTGTGGTACGTTTTATGAGAAAGCAATTGAAGAATGTTAATCTTTCTAAAACAGTTCGCGGTGAACTATTCATCACGTTCATCAAACATGTGCAAACGTTTGATCCATATCTAATAAAAGAATTTGAACCGTTTATTGATAATGATTTTATTTATCAGAGCTGCGTTGAACTAAATATTTTACCCCAAGATGTTTTTGATTATCTCTTAGGCAAATTTTCCCAAGAGAAAAAAGAGAATAAGCTCTTTATCCAGACTTCAATTTTGAAACATCAAAAAAGTTATAGAGGAAATACATCTTTTAAGAATTTTGCATTTATGGTTTTTACCGAAAAAGATATTCCCCTCTCGACAACGTTGTTAGATGAACTACCGGTCGAATTTCTTCAAGCCAATAAAAAAGAACTTATCAAAATTATTTTTGCAGATATCAAAAGGAACAAGAATAATTTAAATTTTGCCGGAAGTGTCGAGAGTTATTATAACGTACTTGAAAAAATTGACAAAAGTTCCGCTAAAAAACTTTGTAAACTGCTTACCTCCTCTACGGTCTATTCAATCGCTAAGTTTGCTTCAAATAAACTTGGGGCAAAAGCACCGTTTCAAAACAAGGGGAGATATTTTGTAAATCTTTGGGAACAAGCTTTTAAATATTCAGGCGTAAAAGTAAAAACTACGAAAGGTGATTTCATAATTGAATTTCTTCCTGAGGTTGCTCCAATTTCAGTTGGAAATTTTTGTCTCCTAGCCGAGAAAAACTTTTTTAACGGATTAAAATTTCATCGTGTGGTTCCCGCGTTTGTTATACAAGGTGGAGACCCGGAGAATACAGGCTGGGGTGGTTCAGAAATTCCAATCGTTTCAGAATTTTCTCCTTATCAATTTCAAACGGGAATTGTTGGAATGGCAAGCAGCGGAAAAGATACAGAGAGTTCGCAATGGTTTGTTATGCAGGCTTTTCACCCTCACCTTAACGGCAGATATACCATATTCGGAAATGTTGTAGAAGGAATGGAAACCGTTTTACAAACAGAACAAAATGATGAAATCCTATCGGTGGAATTACTTCACTGATAAATTATCTCGTCGTATTTTCCCGCATGCGGAGGATCAACTTCTTTTAAAGTTTTGAAAATAGCCTTGTCTGGATAATCTCTTAAATCTTCAATGATCTCCTGATACTTGGCATCAAAAAATACTTTTATAAAAATACTCCGTAAATCAATTTTCGACTTTAACGATTGCAAAACTTTTACAAGTGAAGCGATCTTATTCTGCCCCTTTTCTTTATCTACTTCGTAAAGATCAATTCCATAGTGGTAATCTGAAATGGCTTCACGGAAAGGTCTGTAGCGTTCATTCAAAATGTCTTCAACCAGATCACGGCGGTTGTAAGTGCCTGAACTTTTGTCCCACCCTTTACTGTATTTACTGCTCAATGCCAGATGAACGATGTCAAGCGCTTTTGAAAAATAAGGGGTGCCGCTCAACTGTTCCCACGAATCGTTCTCCATTCCTAAAATTAGATAAGCATAATAATCTAAAAAACTTGTAATCGAATTATTCACCATCGGATTAAAATAAAGTGCCTGGTTCTTCTCATATCCGAAATTCCAATTATTATCAAGGATGGTTAACATCGGAGAATTATTTGTAGAGTTGTAAACTTGTCTCTGGCTTCCAACAAAAACTTGTGCAGAATAAGATGTTTCATCTGAAGCAGATAAAAAGAAAATGGTAAAGGTGCATTTTATTTTGGGATTATTCCAGGTTGCGCCGGTAAACCGATTGTTGTTCAAATAGTCTTGAACTGTCTGTGCAAAATTTACAAGACTTTCTTTATTGATAACCGGAAGATTTTCAAACTGAACCGTAACCGTCGCCTGTAGTTCCTGCGCTTTTATGGTAACGGTTAAAAGCACAAGTAAACCAAGAATAAACTTCATAATCATTCCTTAATATCAGTTTTACAGAGCAGAAAATTTTTACGTTTAAATCTTACTAAAAATATCGGTAAAAAGAAAGGGTGAAAAATGAAATACAAGTTACTTAAAGCTTTTCATTCCAATAAGAATTGATTAATTTTAAATCCACAAAGAAAATGAAGAAGTTTTATGGGACGAAAACATTTTTCAACACTCTTGATCTATCTCTTCTTTTTGATAGAAATTCATGCTCAACTTAATCCGGGGGCTAAATCGATTTCCCTTGCCAATTCTAATGTTGCCTTAGGCGATGATGCTTTTTCTCTTTTTACAAATCCTTCTGGTCTTGCACAAATAAATTGGACTGAAGGAGGATTTTTCTATTCTCATTCTCCGTTTGGAATGAAAGAACTTTCAAATGCTTTTTTAGCCTCTACAATTCCAACAGAATATGGATCGTTCGCGTTTGGTGTATCTACGTATGGTTTTCAACTCTACAGAGAGAACAAATTTGTACTCGCGTATGCCAACCGTTATGCTAACAATTTTTTCTACGGTCTTTCGTTTTCATTAAATCATCTTTCCATTAAAAATTATGGAGAAGATAATGCAATTACTTTTTCATTTGGTACATTATATTATCTCTCTCCTAATTTAAGGATTGCATTTTCTACTGATAATTTAAACAAAGCAACTTGGGGAACGGAGAAAAATCAGATTCCAATGGTATATAGATCTGGAATAAGTTATGATGTATTGAATGAAGTAAGTTTGAACATTGCTGTGGAAAACGAAGTTGGATTCAACCCCTCAATGCAATGTGGAATCAATTACAACATTAACGAATATTTTGCACTAAGAAGCGGTTTTGCAAATGAACCTGCAAAATATTGTGCCGGATTCGGAATAAACTATTCTCAGTTTGAAATTGATTATGGAATATTCACCCATCAAGAACTTGGGTTAACACATCAGATCACGGTAATACTTGGTTTAGAATCACTTGAAAACCGGACTGCAAAAATCCGACACTATTTGGGTTTTTGAGAATGAGAAAAAATTACCTTCCGATAGTGATATTTTTCTTTGTTTTTAACTTTACATTTGCACAAAGCGATACAACCTCTAAGGATATTGAGGAGTCATTGGAGAATATACTTGAAGAATCGACAGATGAATCGGATGATAACTTTCTCTACGATGAATTCGAAAATCTTGAAAACAATCCAATCGATTTAAATACTTGCAGTGTAGAAGAATTACTGCAAATTCCCCTTCTTGATTTAACCGAAGCAAATTTAATAATCGAACACAGAAAGAAATTTGGATTGTTCATTTCTTCTTCCGAACTTTTTTCCGTAGAAAAACTTGACGCTGAAAAAGTAAGAAAATTCCTTCCCTTTGTTTTTGCCGGTCAAGCAGTATTTGAAAATGTTTCATCGGATGGTGCGTATCCGTTAGCTTCAAGCTCTACGTCTTTCTTAAATAATATAAAATTTAATTATCGGAGCCGCATCATCAGCGATCTCCAACCGCGAGCAGGATTTCTCGATAATAAATATCAAGGAAACAAAATTAAATTTTACAACCGTGGAATTTTTGAACTTAACAATACTTATCAACTCTCTCTTCTCACAGAAAAGGATGCCGGTGAAAAGAGCCTAAATGATTTTACCTCATTCTCACTTTCCGCAAAAAAGATTGGGAACTTTTCATCAATAGTTTTGGGTGATTACCTTGTAGAGTTTGGACATGGTCTTGCACTCTGGTCGCCATACGCTTCTTCAAAATCGGCTGACATTGCTTTTGTAACACGACAACGTGATAAAAATATTATTTCTTACAAAAGCACCGATGAAAATAATTTCTTCCGGGGTGTTGCAATACAGTATGATTTGCCTCTCTTCAGTTTATCTGTTTATGCCTCAAACAATTATTTTGATGCCGGGATTGACTCACTCAAACAGGTGATTACTTCAGTCCCAATTGATGGTTACCACCGCACTGAGACTGAATACGCAAAAAAGAACAGCGCAAGAGAACAATTCCTTGGCGGAAGAATTGATTATACTCTTTCAAATTCGCTTAAAATTAGTGGACTTTATTATTCATCAATTTATTCCCTTCCCATTCAAAGGTCAAGCGATTTGAATACACCACACGGGAAATATTTTTCACATGCATCACTCGCTTACTCTTACATACAGAATTCCTTTTCAGTTTCTGGAGAATTTTCGTACAACGGAATTTCCGTTGCACAGCTTCATTCATTGCAAAAAATTTTCTCAAGGGATTTCAGTTATATTTTTTCTCTGAGAAGTTATCCGAGAAATTACTATTCACTTCATGGAAGAGCGTTCGCGGAAAATCCTTATGACTTACAAAACGAGATTGGTTTGTATAACGGAATGCTGCTAAAAACTTCGTTCGGAAATATCAGTTTTTATTTTGATCAGTTTATCTTCCCGGCAGCTACAAACACTTCTTCCCTTTCATCAAAAGGAAATGAGCTTTTGTTTATGATCTCTTCTCACCTTAGTAAAAATGTCGAAACTGTTTTTCGTTACAAAAACGAGAAAAAGGATGTTCTAGTTTCAAGCAACGAGGTGAGGGAATTTTCCGAAAGATATCGCCAGCAATTTCGAGTAGAAGCAATCTTTTCAATTAACTCAAATCTACAAATGAAAAATCGGATCGAATATAATTCTTACTCTCTCCAGCCGTTTTCTTTGGTGGAAAAAGGTTGGCTCTTTTTTCAGGATGTTAAATATCAATTGCAGCAAAATGTTTCGCTATATGGGAGAATTATTTTTTTCAAAACCGATTCCTTCAATTCAGCGATATACGAATTTGAAAATGATCTGCCGGGAGTTATGTCAAATCTGGCGATGTACGGGGAAGGTTTTCGGTGGTATTTTATGGTGAAATTGAAAATCGTAAATAGATTAAATCTTTCGTTCAAATATTCAGAAACTACCAAACCAAAAGAAAAAACATTAAGCAGCGGAAACTCGGAAATTTTTTCAAACATAGACAATAACCTCCATCTTCAATTAGAACTTACCTTGTAGGAACAACTTCAAATTCCATTACTAATTTTTTGTTGTTACCTAATTTCTCTTGTTTCTCATTCTATTATCATCTATTTTTATGTAGATTGAATCTAAATAATAAGAGAATTAACCTTGGCGACACAAAATGCAACCGAAATTTTTAGAGAATTTCTAAAGAACGGAAGTAACAGGATCACCCCTGAGCGTTTCGAGATTCTCGATGCGGCTTTGGCGTACAACGGACATTTTTCTGCCGATGAACTCTTCATCGAAATGAAAAAGAAAGATTCCGACATCTCACGTGCAACGGTCTATAATACCCTTGAGTTACTCGCTCAGTGTGAGCTCCTCTCAACCCGAAACTTCGGCGACAACATGAAACGGTTTGAAAGTAATTTTAAAAGACAAATGCATGATCATCTCATCTGTATCGACTGCGGACGAATTGTTGAATTTGCTTCAAAAGGTCTTGATAAAATTGAGCAACAAGTTTGTGAAGATTTAGATTTCCTCCCTTCAAGTTATTCATTCAATATTTTTGCCCGTTGTAAAAAGGGAAAGAAATGTAAATATTACCATGACAAGTAAAACGTTAGACAAAATTAAAAAAGGGACATACTTTACTATCGAAAAGCTTCCTTCCGGTGTTATAAAAGTACAGCTCATCCGACTGGGTTTATCCGAAGGAGATACTATTTTTTGTTTGGAACGGCTGCCCGGCGGAACTATTATCGTTCAAAAAAATCGACAGGAAATTGCTATCGGATTTGAACTAGCTAAATTAATTTCAGTAAGAACAAAAATTAAATGAGTAGTGATTTGAAGAACCTCATTGAACATAAAGAGCCTCATCTTCATATAGAAAATGGAATAAACGATGGGATGCAATCGTCGATCCCAAAAATCGTTCTCGTTGGGAATCCGAATGTTGGCAAATCTCTTTTTTTTAATTTTCTCAGCGGAACTTATGTCGATGTCTCAAATTTTCCAGGAACAACTGTTTCAATTACAAAAGGATTCTATAAAAATTCTGAAGTTTACGATACCCCCGGGGTATATGGGGTTTCATCCTTTAACGACGAAGAAAAAGTAGCCCGCGATATTATCCTTAACGGCGATATAATCATTAATGTCGTTAATTCTCTCCATCTAGAGCGTGATCTCTTTCTCACTCTTCAGCTGATTGACATGGGAAAGAAAATGTGTGTCTTTCTGAACTTTAGCGATGAACTAAAGAAAAGAAAAATTAAGATTGATGCAACCAAACTTTCAAAATTACTTGGCGTTCCGGTTTATGAAACTTCTGCAGTAAAGAAAATCGGATTTAACAAACTTGATGAAGCGATTGAATTTGTTAAAGTCGGTATTCAACCGGACGGTTTGCATCATGTGCTGCATGAAACATTGAATCGTGTCGGTTCACAGGCGGAAGCCTTATTAATTACTGAAGGTGACGAGTATGTAGCTGCAAAACATGACGTCCCATGCGGCTCCGGTGATGATCGTGAATATATTTATATTGAACGGAGAAACCGTGTAAACGAAATTGTTTCATCTGTTGAAAGGGAGGATTCGTCCAAAGGATTATTTTTTAACGCATTGGGAAAGTATTCGCTGAACCCTTTTACCGGACTTCCAATTTTACTTCTCATGCTTACAATCCTTTATTTTTTTATTGGCGATTTTGTTTCGCAGCGAGTAGTTAACTTCACTGAAAAAACAATCGGTAAAAAATATTTTGAATATCATTTGAAATCGTATGTAGCGAATTATACTCCCTCTGAAATTTCAGTCACTCTAAAAGATGAACCCGATTCGGCAAAAAAAGTTAGAGTATATTCCTTTAAAGAAAATTTAAAAGAGGATATGAAAAAGGTTGAAGATTTTAAACATATTTCACGCGATGATAATGCAGTGGTAGATTTCAAATTTTCCAATCCATTTGTAAAACTCCTTTTTGGTGAATTCGGAATAATCAGCATGACTATCACTTATCTTCTATTTCTTCTTCTTCCACTTGTTGCCGCATTTTATTTTGCGATGGCGCTACTTGAAGACAGCGGTTATCTTCCGAGACTTGCTACTATGCTTGACCGGATGATGAATAAAATCGGATTGAATGGAAGAGCCGTAATTCCAATAATGCTTGGATTCGGTTGCGTAACCATGGCGACGATTACTACACGCTTGCTCGGAAGCGAAAGGGAAAAAACTATTGCTACTGCAATTTTACAATATGTTATTCCCTGTTCTGCGCAGCTTGCAGTAATTGCTGTATTGTTAAGCGGAGCGGGAGTACTGCCTCTGATAATTTATATTACAGTCATTTTTTCAACACTTGTCATTATTTCTACCACGCTGAATAAATTTCTACCGGGACAATCGACTCCCCTTTTGATTGATCTGCCGATAATGCGCCTGCCGAGATTAGATAATGCATTCAAAAAAACTTTCTTTCGTACTTATGGTTTTATGAAGGAAGCATCGGTTTGGTTTTTTGTAGGCGCTTTAGCTGTAGGAATTTTAGATATTACCGGAATGTTAGTCGTGTTTCAGGACATTTTGGCTCCGGTTACTACACATTGGCTTAAACTACCGAAGGAAGCAGCAACAGCATTTGTAATGGGGGTGGTGAGAAGAGATTTTGGAGCCGCAGGATTATTCGGTTTAAATTTAGCTCCTATGCAAATAACTGTAGCGTTAATAACCATCACTCTTTTTGTTCCTTGCATTGCGGCTTTTATCATTATGATTAAAGAACGCGGAATGAAAGAAGGATTGATCATCTGGTTCAGCGCATGGATTTTTGCTTTTGTGATTGGTGGAATAGTTGCACAAATAATTATCTAAAGTAGTGTGATGAAAAAGAAATTAAACAAATCAATTCAAAAATTTCCAATCGTTTGGAAGAAGAATAATTTTTCAATTAAGATCTTCTGTTCAATTCCGAACATCGCTACCGGTATCTTACTTACAGCCGGGAAAAATCAATTTATTGTTGATCCGGGAGACGGAATTCTCCGCGATCTTAGCAAAGAACTTGGAGTAGAAAGTCTGAAAAACATTTCTCACATTTTTGTATCTCACGGGCATCATGATCATCTTGGTGGAGTTTGGTCTTTACTAACCTATCTGAGAGTAATGAATAAGACTTCCCCCCTTAAAATTTATTATCCAGCTGGATGTGTGGAGATCGAAAGTATTTACCATGCATTCACAAAAGTTTATTCCGCAAATCTTCCTTACAAGATAGAGTTGAAAAAAATTAGTGAAGAAAAGAAATTTTCTGTTAAAAATGTTTCAGTAAAACCTTTCCCCGTTCTTCACAAGGAATATATTGCTAACACCAAAAAGAAAAGAATTGTCCCGGCATTGGGTTTCAATTTCGGTTTTGAAGGAAAAGTTATTTGCTACGGAGGAGATACAGCTTATTGCGATTCTCTGGCAAATGCTGCGAAAAATGCTGATCTGGCTGTAATTGAATCAGGACACAAAGATACAACCCCCGATGATATGCATATGACAATGGAGGAAGCAGAAACAATCGGAAAATCAGCAAACGAATATGTACTGGTACATATTCCCGATTAAATTTTTCTGATTTCTTACGAACAATTCTTATCTTTTAAAGAAACTTTAAAACCAATTTGGAGCTTTATGAAATTCTTTCTTTTTCTGTTCCTTGCAGGAATAACGTTTGGGCAGACTACCGACTCACTTCGTTTTCCCGAAGAAAAACATTTAAAAAACATTCGTATGATTACTCCCGATGGAGAAAACGCCGAAGCCTACCTCTCCTTCGATGAAAAAAAATTGATTTATCAATCTACACACGGTGAGATGAAATGTGATCAGATTTTTACAATGAATTTAGACGGAAGCGGGAAAAAACTTGTCTCAACAGGAAAAGGAAGAACCACTTGTTCCTATTACCTTCCCGGTGACTCAACAATTATCTATGCTTCTACCCATCTGGCAGATGAAAATTGCCCGCCGCTGCCGGATAGATCGAAGGGATATGTTTGGAAATTATATGAATCGTTCGATATTTTTTCTGCAAACGCTGATGGATCTAATGTAAAAAGATTAACTTCTGCTGAAGGTTATGACGCAGAAGCTACAGTTTCTCCCAAAGGTGATAAAGTTATTTTCACTTCAACACGTGACGGCGATCCGGAACTATATTTAATGGATCTTGATGGCTCGAATCAAATGAGATTAACAGACGAAAAAGGTTACGACGGCGGCGCTTTCTTTTCACAAGACGGAAAGAAAATTGTATTTCGTGCGAGCCGCCCAAAGACCGAAAAAGATTTGGTTGATTATAACGATCTTGTCAAAAACGGTTATGTCCGTCCGACTGCCTTGGAAATTTTTACTATGGATGCAGACGGAAAAAATATGCAGCAAGTAACGCATTTAGAGAAAGCGAGCTTTGCTCCTTTCTTTACTCCGGATGCAAAAAAAATAATTTTTTCTTCTAATACCGGAAGCAAAACCGGAAGGGATTTCAATTTGTTCATGATTAATGCAGATGGTACTAATTTAGAGCAAATAACATTTTATGAATCATTTGACGGATTTCCAATGTTTACCCGAGACGGAAAACATTTGATTTTTGCATCGAACCGGTTCAGTAAAAAAGAAGGTGATACAAATATTTTTATTGCAGATTGGATCGAGTAAACCAAAGGTTCGTAAATATATTTTTTGCTATTGGAAGCAAAGTTGAACTCATCGTTTAACTTTGCTTTCTTTTTGTCAGTTAAATCATACAGATGATTTGGCGCAATTCTCTTTCATCATTTCAATTATTCCATCCTTTTTCAGTTAAGATTTTCTTAATTTCATTTTGAAATTGATATTTTTTTTACTTCAACGGTTCAATCATGAAAAAATCCATCTTCCTCTTCGTATTCTTCTTCTTCACAATGCAATCCTTTGCTCAATATGCTTCTATTTGGGATCAAGTTCCCTCAAAAGTTAAAGAGAGAAAATCATTTAAAAGGTTGGAATGGTTTTACCGCCAACGGGCTTATCCTTTGGATACAATCCCCCTTGCCAAATATGTAACTGAGAAAGAAAAACAAATTGCTTTGGATAAAAAATCTCTTTCTAAATCATCTGCAGCTATATCCTGGACAGCAATCGGTCCAAGATCAATCACGTCGGGTTGGCCTTTTATTTGGGGAAATGTTAGCGGAAGAATTCGCGGGCTCGCAGTTCATCCCAATGACCCAAACATCGTTTATATCGGCGCTGCTGGGGGAGGAATTTGGAAAACTACTAACGGAGGAACCACCTGGCAGGATTTATCTTCTCAATTTGAACTTTTAACCTTCGGTTCAATCGCTATTGATCCGCAAAATCCCGAAACCGTTTACGCCGGAACCGGAGAACTCCTTGCCGGTTGGGATATGAATACATACTCCGGCGACGGAATTTATAAAACAACAAATGGCGGAAGCACCTGGACAAAAATAAACCAAGGAATTGGAAACTCTACACACGTTGCGGCAATCGCCGTCAGTCCAAGCAATTCCAATATCATTCTCGTCGCCTTGGCAAGTGGAAATTGGTTCAAAGGCAATATGGCAAATGAAGGAATCTGGAGAAGTACGGATGCCGGAGCTACATGGACAAAAGTGAAATCATTACAAGATCCAAACGATATTGTTTTCCATCCAACTGACCCGAACAGAGTTTATTTTTCTTGCGGAGGAGGTTTTACGACGGCAGGAGTTTACGCATCTACAAACGGAGGAGTTAATTGGACGCAAACCAATGCAGGATTACCAACAACGTCTTCGATTATTCGAATACAGATTGCATTAGCTGTTTCAACACCTTCAACTTTATATTCTTTCATCTATACCGATCAAGCCGATTTAATTTCTAAAGCGTATAAATCAACTGATAACGGCGCAACCTGGACGCAAATCTCATCTTCGAAAAATCTTGGCGGAAGTTATGACGGTTCTACCTGGGATGACCAAGGCTGGTATGATTTAACTTTGGCGGTTAAACCGACCGATGCAAATTATGTTCTCTTTGGAAATATGGAACTGCACAAAACTACAAACGGATCAACGATAAATGTGGTTAGAAACGTTAACGGACCCAACAGCGGAACAACCGCATGGGACAGTCCAATGCATGTTGATTATCATAAAATTGTTTTCACTCCATCGAACAGCAATTATGTATATGTCGGCTGCGACGGCGGCATTTACAAATCAACCAACGGCGGAACCTCCTGGACATCGGTAAACAATCTGATCTCAACCCTTCAGTTTTACCGATTGGCTTCTCATCCTACAAATGAAAGTATTCTTCTCGGAGGCGCGCAAGATAACGGTGTTTTCAGAACAACGAATAAAGGAAGTTCGAGCTGGAGTTTTGTAAGTACGGGGGACGGAATGGAATGTTTTTATGATTACACAAATCCGAACATCGTTTATTACAGTACCCAGCAAGGAAGTTTGAACAAATCAACCGACGGCGGAGTAAATAACTGGTCTGATGTTTCCCCAACCTGGGACGTAACTTCAGCATGGACAACTCCTTTTGCAATGCACGTCACCGATCATACTATTCTTTACACGGCTTCAAACAGTTTTTGGAAATCGACAAATTCAGGTTCTTCCTGGACAAATATTTCCCCGAATACCGCTTCATCAACAATTGTTTCATTCGATCAAAGCAAAGTAAATACCAACAATTTTATTTTTGCAGCGGGTGAATATTCAAAAACTCCTGAGTTGAAAGTCTCAACGAACGGTGGAATTAATTGGATAGATCGCACAGCCAAAATTCCAACACCAAACAATTACATCGCAAGAGTCGTAACCGATCCGGCAGATGCAAACACCATGTATTTTGTCCGCTCAGGATTTGGCGCCGGAAAAGTTTTCCGCTCAACCGATCTCGGAAACAGTTGGACAAATATCAGCGGAAACTTACCGGATGTTCCCTGCAGTGATCTCTTTATTGATCCGGTAAATAAAGCTTACATGTACGTTGCGAATGACTTTGGTGTTTTTTATACCACCAACAGCGGAACAAGTTGGAGCAGATTAGGCAACGGTATGCCTTATGTGCCCGTTCTGGATTTCAGCTATTTTAATAACGGAACAAAAAGATTACTTCGCGCAGCTACACACGGACGTTCTGCATTTGAAATAAACTTAAACGATATTTTAACAAGTATCGACGTTGAAGGAAACTCCTCGATAACTCCAACACAATTTTCTTTAGAACAAAATTATCCGAATCCATTTAATCCTGCAACGATAATTAAATTTTCTATTCCACAAAAAAGTTTTGTTTCACTAAAGATATTCGATGTGTTGGGAAAGGAAGTTAAAACTTTAGTGGAAGAAGAAAAGACCGAAGGAATCTATGAAGTTACGTTTGACGCGGCAAATTTGCCTTCCGGCGTTTACTTCTATACAATGCAAACAGATAATTTTCTTTCAACAAAAAAATTACTTGTCCTGAAATAGGAGTCGAGAACAAAATGAAAAAGATAAAAAATGATATCAGGCTACTGCAAAGGATTGAAAGATTTGGAAACTTGAAAAGAATGATTTTCGTTTCACTTCTTCTCTCCTTCTCTCTGTCGGCGCAATTTAAAAACATTCGTGTAGACGCTGCCTCAACGACCGATGCCGAAGAAGTTGCTATAGCAATTAATCCGAAGAATCCGGCACAAGTTGCGGCAGGTGCAAATATCAGTTATCATTTCTATTCATCCGATTCTGCACAAACCTGGACGCAAAAATCCCTTACTTCTTCACTTGGTGTTTGGGGTGATCCTTGTGTTATTTATGACGGATTAGGAAATTTATATTTCGCGCATCTTTCTTATCCTGGATATGTTTCGGCAAATTGGATAGACAGAATTGTTGTCCAAAAATCGACCGACAATGGAAAAACCTGGAACGACGGAACGGGCATTTTTCACAATCCTCCTAAACAGCAAGATAAAGAATGGCTTGCCGTTGATCTTCATTCTCAATACAAAAATAATCTCTACGCAAGCTGGACGGAATTTGACAAATACGGTTCATCTGTAAAGGGAGACAGCACAAGAATCCTCTTTTCCCGTTCAACCGATCAGGGAAATACCTGGTCGAACGCTGTCCGTGTTAGTGATAAAGGAGGTGATTGCATCGATGAAGACAACACTGTTGAAGGAGCTGTTCCCACGGTTGGACCAAACGGAGAAGTTTACGTTGCGTGGTCGGGTCCACTTGGGATTATGTTTGATAAATCGCTTGACGGCGGATTAACTTTTGGAAAAGATGTTTATGTTACTTCGCAGCCGGGTGGCTGGGATTTCATGATCCCTGGAATTAATCGCTGCAACGGATTGCCGATAACCTTATGCGATACAAGTGCAGCATCAACAAGAGGAAATATTTATGTTTGTTGGGGTGACCAAAGAAACGGAACCGACAACTCCGATGTTTATGTAATAAAATCAACTGACGGCGGAAATACGTGGGGCAACGTAGTACGCGTGAACAACGACAAGACAACACGCCACCAATTTTTTCCATGGATGACGATTGACCAAACGACGGGAACGCTTTACGCGGTTTTTTATGATAGAAGAAATACCAGCGGATACGCAACAGATGTTTACCTTGCGAAATCTACAAACAGCGGCGAGAGTTTTGAAAACTACCAGATAAGCGAATCCTCTTTTATGCCGACTTCTTCAGTCTTTTTTGGAGATTATACAAACATTGCAGCGTACGACAAAAAAATCTATCCGATTTGGATGAGACTAAACAGCGGAAAACTGAGTGTATATACAACAAGAATCACCGACACATTAAGTGTAACCGATATTAAGGATGAGCCAACAAAGGTTTACGATTTTCAGTTGTACCAAAATTTTCCAAATCCTTTTAATCCTACCACATCAATTCTTTATAATTTGAAAGAAGAAAGTTTTGTTACTTTAAAAGTTTATGATGTGCTTGGGAAAGAGGTTGAAGTTTTAGTAAACGAATACAAATCAGCCGGACAGCATGAAATATTTTTTAACGCGAAGAATTTAGCTTCGGGAATTTATTTCTACGGGTTAACCGCCGGAAATATTCATGAGATGAAAAAGATGATTGTGGTGAAGTGATTTGTCGTTTTCTTTAAAATTATCGTGATCAGTGACGGATAAATATATTGCCTATATGTGAATTGTTTGGAAGGCTAATCCATTAATAGAGACGCTACATTAATTTCGACACAACAAATTTATTTTTTCTTCCCCTTCCCATTCAAAATTAAATGCCCCATTTTATCTCTTTTGGTTTCAAGGTAGCGAAGATTGTTTTCGTTTGGAAGGATTTCGATTGGAACGCGTTCAACAATTTCAAGATCGTAACCTTTTAAACCGACAACTTTTTTCGGATTATTCGTTAGCAATTTAATTTTACGGATACCAAGATGAAGCAGTATTTGTGCGCCGATGCCGTAGTCTCTTAAATCTGCACGGAAACCAAGCGCTTCGTTCGCTTCAACAGTATCTTTTCCTTCGTCTTGCAGATTATATGCACGGAGTTTATTCGTTAATCCTATTCCCCGCCCTTCCTGACGCATATAAACAACAACTCCGGCTCCTTCTTTTTCAATCATATCGATTGCACTGTTAAGCTGATCGTGGCAGTCGCATCGTAAAGAATGAAAAACGTCACCGGTCAAACATTCGGAATGCATGCGAACAAGTACCGGTTTATCAGGATCAATTTCTCCTTTGACTAATGCAAGGTGTTCTTTCTTTTCAATTTTATTTTCAAAAAGAACCATTTTAAAATTCCCCTTCGAGGTGGGAAGTTTTACTTCGGTAACTTTTTCAACAAGTGATTCTTTTCTTAGGCGGTAATGAATGAGGTCTTTTACGGTAAGAATTTTCAGATTAAATTTTTCTGCAAGTTCTATCAATTGAGGAACCCTCGCCATCTCACCGTTGTCTTGCAAAATTTCACAAAGAACTCCGGCGTGAGTTAAACCGGCAATTGCGCAAAGATCAACAACTGCTTCGGTGTGTCCCGCACGGCGAAGAACCCCTTCATCCATCGCACGAAGGGGAAAGATATGTCCGGGAACGGCGAAATCATTTCTTCTTGAATTCGGATCGATCATTTTTTTGATCGTGACGGCTCTATCTGCAGCAGAAATTCCGGTCGTCGTTCCTTCCACCGCATCAACCGTAACGGTGAATTGCGTTCCGTGCAAAGCAGAATTTTCATCAACCATTAACGGAAGATCAAGTTCGCTCAGCCGTTTGCCGGTAAGAGAAACACAGACCAATCCCCTTCCCTTTGTTATCATGAAATTGATTATTTCGGGAGTAACAAACTCCGCGGCACAAACAAAATCGCCTTCGTTCTCTCGGTCTTCGTCATCAACAACGATGATGATCCTACCGTTTTTTATTTCTTCAATTGCTTCGTCAACGTTACAAAACATAGTGCGGATACCTTTGCTTCTACTTTTTTATCTTTGATTTCCAGTACGTAAAAGTTGAATTGTTGAGAGGTTGAAATGTCTAGGTAAGAAGGGCTCTTAGAACAATCCTTCCTTCAACAAATCAACCGTTAAACAACTCAACGTGTAATTCTTAATTTCCTTCTTTAGCTTGAGTAACAACGCCGATTGCAGATTTCTCAAACTTCATTTTAACGTTGTCTGAAACTTTTAGAAGAATGGTTTTTTCTTCAACGGTATCAACGGTTCCGTGAATTCCGCTTAACGTAATAACTTTATCACCTTTTTGAATGGCGTTGATAAGTTTTTCCTTTTCTTTAGCACGTTTCTGCTGCGGACGAATGATCATAAAATAAAAAATTGCGAAAATAGCACCGAACATGATTAGGGTGCTTACCATACTTCCGCCGCCGTCTTGTCCGGGAGGAGGAGCCATAGCTATAAAATAATTCATTTAGTTCTCCATTATTGTTTTTTGTTGTGAAATTTTCGGAAGGATCGATTCCTTCCAGGTTTTATAAGTTCCGTTTAAAATATTTTTTCTTGCTTCCGTTACCAGATTAAGGTAAAAGTGTAAATTATGTACGGATGCCAGTTCCAAAGCTAAAATTTCTTTTGCGATAAACAAATGCCGCAAATAAGCTCTTGTAAAGTTTTTACACGTGTAACAATCGCACGCTTCGTCAAGAGGAGAAAAATCATTCTTGTACTTATTGTTCCGCATCGAGAGAATTCCGTTAGATGTGAACAAATAAGAGTTCCGTGCGTTTCTTGTCGGCATCACGCAATCAAACATGTCAATGCCGCGTTCAATCCCCTCAAGGATATTCTCAGGTCTCCCGACTCCCATTAAATATCTCGGTTTCTGTTCCGGCATTAAATCGGTTGTAAAATTAACCAATTCGTACATCGTTTCCGTAGGTTCACCCACCGCCAAACCACCGATTGCGTAACCGTCAAAATCTAATTTAGTTAAATCCGCAGCTGATTCCTCGCGCAAATCCTTATAAACACTTCCTTGAATAATGCCAAAGAGAAATTGCTCATGTCCGTAAAGCGGAGTTGATTTATCAAACGCTTCCTTATTAAGGATTGCCCAGGCGGAAGTCAGTTCTTTAGATTTTTTAGCGTAAGCATAATCGCATGGAAAGGGCGTGCATTCATCTAAAACCATCATAATATCGGAGCCGATACTTCGTTCAATTCCAATTACTTTTTCGGGAGTGAAAAAATGTTTTGAACCGTCGAGATGAGAGCGGAATTCAACACCATCTTTTTTCAATTTACGCAATTCCGATAAACTGAAAACTTGGAAACCGCCGCTGTCTGTAAGAATCGGTTTTTGCCAGTTCATAAACTTGTGCAGTCCTCCGGCTTCTTCTAAAATATCGGTACCGGGGCGCAAGTAAAGATGGTAGGTGTTTCCTAAAATTATTTGCGCTTTAATATCTTCTGCAAGTTGAGATTGATTAACCGCTTTAACCGTGCCTTGCGTGCCGACGGGCATAAAAATAGGAGTCTGAACAACTCCATGTGCGGTCTCAAAATATCCGGCTCTTGCTTTTCCTTCTTGCGTTTCTAAAACGAACTTTAACAAACGGTTCTCTTTTTCTCTCTAATTTGATGGTGAAATTTACAGAAAATGGGGGCGGTAAAAAAGTTTTGTTAAATGATATTAACTTCTTCTTCAAGTTGAATTTCAAATCTTTTGTAAACATCTTCTTTAATTAAGCCGGCTAAATGCAGTAGTTCCTCACCGGAAGCATCGCCGTAATTAACAATTACAAGGGCTTGATGCTCATGCACTCCAACATTTCCGATTCTCCTTCCTTTCCATCCGGTTTGTTCGATCAACCAGCCGGCGGGAATTTTGACGGTGCTTTCAGAAACGGGAAATCCTTTAAGCGAAGGATAAAGGTTATATAACTTTTCAAAATGAACTTTTTCTATTTCGGGATTTTTGAAAAAACTTCCGCAGTTTCCAAGCACTTTGGGATCGGGGAGTTTTTCCTGCCGGATTTTAATGACAATATTTCTGATGTCGGTTAATGTGGGATTTTTCTTCCCCATATTTTTTAACTCTTGCTCAATCGAACCGTAATGTGTGTTTAGCTGATGAGATTTTTTCAACCGAAAAACGACTGAAGTGATAAGAAATTTATTCTTTAGTTCATGTTTGAAAATACTGGAGCGATAATCGAAATTACAACCGCTTTTAAAGAAGGTTTTTTCTTCAAAATTTTCTAAATAAATTCCGTTCGCTGCAAAAAAAACATCCTTTAGTTCTTGTCCGTAAGCACCGATATTCTGAATTGGTGCGGCTCCAATTGTACCCGGAATTAAAGACATGTTTTCAATTCCGTAATAATTATTCCGAACGCAAAAAGCAACAAAATCATCCCACAGCTCGCCGGCGAAAACTTCTAATAAAATAGAATCCTTGTCTTCATCAAGTGTATTCATTCCCTTGCGGTTGTATTGAAGAACGAAGCCATCAAAGTTTTTTGTAAAAAGGATATTGCTTCCGCCGCCGAGAAATAAAACTTTCACTCCCTCCATTTTTACTACTATTTCTCTAAACTCAACTAATGATTCAACTTCACAAAAATATTTTGCCGATACATTCAGCCCGAAAGAATTTTTGTTTTGGAGATTATAATTTTCGTGAATGAACATCTGATTTATTTAATCGCCTGTTCAATATCTGCAATCAAATCTTCAACATCTTCAATCCCAACGGAGAAGCGCACAAGCTTTTCCGTTAACCCAAATTTTTCCCGTTTCTCTTTTGGAACCGATGCATGTGTCATCGAGATCGGATGACATAAAAGACTCTCAACTCCACCAAGACTTTCTGCGAGTGTAAAAACTTTCGCGTTATTTAAAAATTGTTTTGCCGTTTCAAATGTATCGAACTCCACGGAGATCATACCGCCAAAACCCGACATTTGTTTCTTCGCAAGTTCATGCTGCGGATGCTCCGGGAAACCAGGATAAAAAACTTTTTTCACCTTCGGGTGTTTTTTCAGATAGAGGGCAATTTTCATCGCATTTTCGTTATGTCGATCCATTCTCACTGCGAGTGTTTTTGTAGAGCGAAGTGTAAGCCAGCAATCAAATGGCGATGGAACGCCACCCGCAGCGTTTTGAATGTAGCGCAAACGCTCGTGAATTTTCTCGTCACCGGTTACAACTATTCCGCCGATAATATCGCTGTGTCCGTTTAAATATTTTGTTGTACTATGCAAAACAATGTCAATGCCCAACTCAATCGGACGTTGGAAATAAGGGCTCATAAAGGTGTTATCAACTACACTAATGAGATTTTTTTCTTTACAAAGTTTTGCAACCGCTTCCAGATCGGTTAATGTTAACATCGGATTTGTTGGGGTCTCAACATAAACCATTTTTGTAGTTGGTTTAATTTCGGCTAGAATATTTTTCACATCCGATGTATCAACCCACGAAAAAGAAATACCGAAGTCAGTCATTACCAATTCAAATAGACGGTAAGTTCCACCGTACACATTATCAGTCACGATGACATGATCGCCGCTTTTGAGCAACGACATTAACGAATGAATTGCAGCTAATCCAGAGGCAAAAGCGATTCCATACTTTCCTTTTTCAAGCGTAGCAATGTTCGCTTCAAGTGCCGCTCGCGTTAAATTGTGTGTGCGTCCATATTCATAACCTTTATGGACACCAAGTTCTGGTTGGTGATAAGTGGATGTAAGATAAACCGGAGTAATTACCGCACCGGTTTCTAAATCGGCTTTTTGTCCGGCATGAATTGCGTCGGTTGAAAATCCCATATTGTTCCTTTCAAAGATTATAATGATGAAGCGTATTCGATGATATCGTAACGCGTAACAATGTCAATGATTCGTCCGAATTCCAAAACCAAAACAGCGGGCGACTCCGCCAAGTGTTTTTTCACAATTTGCAGATCGGTTTTTTCATCAAGTGATGGGAAAGAAGCTCCCATAACTTCTTCAACCGTTGCATCAAGCAGTGTATGATCATCTACCAGACTCGCCATAACTTTTGCTTCGCGAAGACTTCCAACCGACTGCCCGTTTTCAATCACCGGGATTTGTGAAAAACCATTTGTGTTGAGTACTTCAATTGCATGACGAACTTTGTCTTTTGCCTGCAAGAAGATCAAGTTCTTTACCGGACCATTTTTCTTTGCGTTTGATAAATCTCTTAACGTTTTCATTTCACGATTTAAAAGACGTTTTTCTCGCAACCATTCTTCGCTATGCATTTTGCTTAAATATCTTTCACCGGTATCGCAAACGATGAAAACAATTATGGCATCTTCAGGTAAATCTTTCGAAATCTCTAGTGCAGCTTTTGCAATTGTTCCGGTGCTGCCTCCGCAGAAAATTCCTTCTTCTTTTGTCAATGCGCGGGAAACGGAAAAAGAATCGAAGTCGGAAACATTTATAATTTCATCAATAACAGAGAAGTCGATATTCTCCGGGATACAATCCTGCCCAATTCCTTCAACAAAATAAGGAACACCTTCACGAAGTTTGCCATCTTTTTTATATTCCTTTAAAATTGAACCAACAGGATCAGCGCCGATGATTTTAATATTCGGATTTTTTTCTTTAAGAAATCTTCCAACGCCGCTAATTGTTCCTCCGGTGCCAAGTCCCGCAACAAAATGAGTGATCTTACCATCGGTTTGTTCCCAAATTTCAGGGCCGGTGGTTTCGTAATGAATTTTTGGATTTGCCGGATTTGCGTATTGATACATGAACAATGCGTTCGGAGTTTCGGCAGCGATCTTGCGCGCGACATTAACATAATAATCGGGACTATCATGTTTTACCGCGTTGGGACAAACGATTACCTGCGCGCCAAGCGCCTTTAAGTAATTAATTTTTTCGTGACTAACTTTATCGGTAACAACAAATACAGATTGAAAGCCGCGGATGGCAGCAGCTAAGGCTAAACCGATCCCGGTATTCCCACTTGTTGCTTCTACTACAGTTCCACCAGGTTTAACTACACCGCGCTGAACCGCATCATCTAACATGGCAACGCCGATACGGTCTTTAACACTTCCACCGGGATTAGCCGATTCAAGTTTTGCGAGGATCAAAGGTTTCAATCCCCTGTTGACCTTGTTCAACTTTATTAACGGTGTGTTGCCGATGGCCTCTAAAATATTATTCTTATAATTCATTACATCCTCTTTTAAACATTACAACACAAAAAACACATTTACAATTCCGAATTAAACCGGTGTCCTCTTAAAAATTCATCGATCTTCAAACGCTTCTTTCCTTCCTGCTGTATTTCCTTAATACTCAAACCATTTTTACCACAGCCGATAACAAACTCGGAAGTAGATTCTACAAATTCACCGGGAGCAAGTTTTCTTTCAACAACTTCCGTTTTATAAACTTTATATATTTTTTGCTTATGGACAAAAAACGCGGCTGGAAAAGGTGAAAGTCCACGCACCAAGTTATGAATCTCTTTCGCATCCTTCTCCCAATTAATTTCACATAATTCTTTGGTGATCTTCGGAGCAGGAGAAGCAAGAGTATTATCTTGAGGAAGTAACGTAAATGATTGCGTAGTAATCATTTGAACTGTTTCAGCTACAGCTTCACTTCCTAGTAAACTCAGTTTATCATGTAGAGTTCCAAAATCATCGTTCGCTTCAATTGGGATTTCTTTTTTCAAATAAACATTCCCGGTATCAACTTTTTCAGCTAAAGCAAACGTTGTTACACCGGTAATCTTTTCCCCATTAATTAGCGCCCATTGAATAGGAGCCGCCCCACGATATTTTGGGAGCAAGGACCCATGTAGATTAAATGATCCATATTTCGGCATCGTAAAGATTTCTTTGGGTAAGATTCGGAAAGCCACAACTATAAAAAGCTCTGCATTCAATTCTTTTAACGTAGCGATAAAATTTTCATCCTTCAAACTTTCAGGTTGAAGAACTTTTATTGAATGTTCAAGCGCAAATTCTTTTATGGGAGTAAAGGTTACCTGCTTTCCGCGACCTCGAGGTTTATCCGGCGCAGTAACTACCACAACAACTTCGTGTCCATGATCGAGAATAATTTGAAGTGAGGGAATTGCAAAGTCAGGTGTTCCAAAAAAAACAATTTTCATAAAAAGTTACATTGTTCCTTTATCCGAAACCGGGTACTCAACTTCAACTTTTCTGGAGACAATTTTTTGAAGTAGTTTTTTTACCATCTTCTTTCCCTCATCATCAAGGCGGTCGGTGAAAAATGTTGCTTGCAGATGGTCATACTCATGTTGAATAACACGGGCAAGAAGTTCATTATCCTCCAGAACGTGATCATTCAAATCAATATCCTGATACAAAAGTTTTATTCCAACCGGTCTTTCTACCTTAGAACGGATACCAGGAAGACTCAAACATCCTTCATCCATTACTTCGGTCTCTTCAGAGTACTCAACGATCTTTGGATTTATGAATACCATCGGTTTACTTTTTTCATATCCTTTGACGGCAGAAATATCAAGAATAAAAATTGATTTATGACTCCCGACTTGGTTTGCCGCCAAACCCATACCGTCGGCGTTTCGCATCGTATCAAACATATCATTTATTAAAGTAAGAATCTTCGCGTCAACTTTCGAAACGCGAATTGCTTTCTTTTTTAAGATTTTATCACCGTAAAGAGTAATCGGCAAAATTGCCATAACTGTTTTCCTTAACTAATTTCTTCAATTGCGGGCGAAACAGTTTCGGCTTCGCCGTCGGTAAAAATTAATAACTCTGTGGAATAAAAGTACATCCTGATGAGCACCCGAAATATAATTAACAACTGCTGAATTAGAAAGGTAAGAAGGAGGAAGTAAACCGGCTTTTTGGGGAGTAAACTATCCACAACGTTATAAATCGCTGCACCAATTCCAACAAATATCAACATGATAAAATAAACCGTCATTACTTTAACAAAGTTCCTTTTAATAAACTGGAGCGCTTTGTAAACCGAACGGAACAACTTGGTCGAATCAACAACAACAATAGCTACCTTTGTATAATCGGAAATAATGTTGATGATACTGACAAGAAGAAGAAAAAAAAGATAGCGGAAAATCTGCACTGAAAATTCAATTGCAGCATTTTCTTTTTCCCAAAATATCTCTTTGATCCCGAAGTCAATTAAAACGTTAATACTGATGGCAACAAAGTAGAGTCCACCGACCAAAACTGCTATCTTCAAAAACCTGATAAAATACTTTACACTTCCGTAAAAAAAGTCAACCACGTGATCTTTTTTGGAATTTGTATAGACAGCGAACAATCCCCCTAAATAAAAAAGCTGCACAAGGACATAAACACCTGCAATGGTGTAAAGCAAAATTGGAATGGCATTCAGAGAGTTTTGATAAATATGGCGGAATTGAACATACCAGAGATAATCAAATCCCATACTTAAATTGTTGTTGATGAGAGAATGCGCCAATCCTTGCTGCAACACTGTAAATAAAGGAAGAGATAATGCGAATGCAAAAATGATATTTGTAATCCAGAAAAGCAGCATAAATTTTTGATGCGCATAAACCATCCGTAAACCGCTGACAAGAATTTCTTTTATTGAAAGGTTCACGATAAACCTCCGAAGATCATCAACAGGTTTTGAATCCAGAAAAACCAGCGAACGGAAATATACATCGCGCCGCTGTATCGTGTTTCAACTGTGTATGAGTTATTCGCAAAATTAAGATCAAATAAATTTTTCCTTTCGGGATCAATCTCGGCTGCAACCACCCTATTATTTGTCTTAAAACTTATTCGTTTAATTTTTTCTTTACCGTTCCAATAAGTTTTTATGGTATCCTTATCGGTATAAAGATCAACTTCAAGCGGAACCACAGCCTCCCCGTCTCTCACAATTACTATTTCAGTTTGATTCCTTTCGGGTGAAGTATCAATCTCTAGTATTTTGTAATCACAAGTGTAAGATTTCTCATAAAAATCAGTGATAAGCCACTCAATATTTTTATGACTGTATTTCCGCAGTATTGAAAAAAAGTCTCCAGCTTTCGGATGTTTGAATTTATATTGATTAAAATATTGCCGCAGAATAAAAAGGAGTTTCTTTTCTCCAAGATATTTTTCCAGGGTAAAAAGAAATAATCCCCCCTTTGCATAGGAAACGGATTGATACACTCTTCTGTTCAATAATTTAAAACTCGTATCGCTTAACGTTCCGAATGTCGCATACGCGTAATATTCAGCCATCAGCTCTGCTTCAAACGGTTTGGGGATTTGTGTAAGCGTGTAGATAAAGGGGATTCTTTCGATTGCGAGAAGTTCCATTCCGGTTACAGGTAAATAACCGAAAAGTTTGAATGAAGCAAACCTCTGTCCATATTTTTTTTGCAATATTTTTTGCGAAACGTACTCAGCAAAACCTTCATCAAGCCAGGCTTCGGCTGTTTCGTTATTGGCAAGTATACCATAAAAATATTGGTGGGAAAATTCGTGAAGGATCACCTCATCAAGATCTTTCGTGAATTCAGGAGAAAAGTAATCTTTAGAGAAGGTAAAAAGCGCGGGATACTCCATCGCATGGATCATTCCTGCTTTTGTTGGCGCATCAATAACCGTTAAAGTTTTGTAAGGATATCTTCCAATGTGTTTTTCAAAGAATGTAAAAGCATTGTTTACTGCACTGCAAATCCTCTCTCTGCTTCCTTCATTTGTGGTTTGCAGAACATAGTGAACCTCCACTTTCGATTGATCTTTTCGTTTAAATGTATTTGTAAAATCCAAAACATCTTTAGCGGCAAGCCAGGCAAAATCGTGGATATTTCCTTGAACAACTTTATAAGTGGTATTCTTCGAATCAACTTTTTTACTGATCACTTCACCGGATGACGCCAGCACAAAACCGTTCGGAATAGTTATTTCAACAAAGTAATTTGAAAAGTCGGCATAGAATTCGGTAAAAGGATAGTAAGGTTCACAAATCCATTTACCCTCCTCGTAAACTCCCAATTTAGGGAACCATTGAGCCAGGAAGAAAAATATTTCGTTCGCATCATATCCAAATCGGCTGTACGCTTTTGGGATTTTAACTTCATATTCAAATGCTATTTCAAGAGAATCATTTTGATTCACAGGATTATCTAAATCAACTTTCGCAACAGTACTATCAAATCGATTAGTTGTCTTGTTTGTGGAATAGTTTAGTTTTTTCTCTTGATGATTAATTGTTACTTTATTGATAGAAATATGAGATTTAGCTCTATGTGGAATTCTTCTCCCATCTAAAAATTCTGTTTGCCGATTACTGAAAGCATTTGGATAAAGGTGAAAATAAAGTTCCGAAGTCGGAATAGCGGATGGATTTTTCCAATCGATAACTTGTGTGGCTTTAAGCAATTTCTTTTTCACATCTAAAGAAACTTTGATTGAATAAGAAGAAAATACTTTTGCTGGTTGCCTCGTTAAATTCTTAACTGATTCATCAACAATCACTTTTACGCTATCGCTTAAATCACCAACAGCATTTGTTTGCTTCTCATGATATTGAAAGAAAGCATAAAAAAGGAAAAGAGATATGAGAGTGATGTATTTCAAGTATAAAACGGATTTCTAATGTGAAAAAGAACGGGTGATCGTTCACCCTTATTGTAAAAATATGGAGAATATTTTTATTTCGCTAACGACATTTCTAACGTTTTACAAAACGATATATTACACCGGCATAATAGTAACTTTAATCTACAACTCGAATCTTTGTACGATTTAATTATCAATGATTTTGGTTGCCATTTTTTTATATCTACTCTCATCCGCAATAGCTTTATATTTTTTGAGCGCATAAATTATTTGATTTCTTTGATCAGAAATAATATAAGGATCATCTCCATAATCAGTTAGAATGTTTGAGGGGATTTCATCTACCCATTCATCAAATGATTTGGGATATTTTGTGAACAATTTTATTATTTGATTTGGTTTGTTTATCAGTGCCAAGACAAAATACTGTGTAACTTCCGCCCCAATAACACCGTCACGATTTTTCCATATATTTATTAAGGTATCAAGTGTTGGTCCGGAATTTACTGTTGTATCTTTTATCGAATAGATTATTTTATCTTTATTATCATGGTACCATTCTGAGGTTATCTTGCTTCCATTCTGTGGATATACAAAAATGGAAGAAGCAAACAATATCAAAAGTCTTAATTTGATTTTCATATGAAAATTTTACAAGCTAGGATGTTTTTTTGTCTGAATAAATTCGATTGGGGCACCGTTCTCTTCAATAAATGCAACAATATTCCCTTCTGAAGGACTATTTGGTGCGATGATGACTTTACGGCCTTTAATCGCTTCGTAAATATCATCAACTTCAAATGCGATATGAGGAATTGTTTTTACAATTTCAGGGATGTCACACCCTTCTTCATACCGCATCCACTCAATGCCAAATTCGCTTTCTTCATACCCGCCATGATAAACTTTATAATCCTTAAGATATTTCTCCCCATTGAATGGTTTTGTTGTCGGAATACCTATGTGATGATATTTATATTTCATTTTTTTCGATGTGTTTTGACGGATATTCTTTAAAACGATACTAAGTAAATAAAAACGTTCCCATATAATTTATTACCTTTGGAAAGAAAAACCTTGTTGCTACTCAATCCTATTTGCAGAGGTTATAATATTTGTACTTTCACCGCAATCGTATCACCATTTTCGATGTTTTCCTTTTTCCGAACGTCAGCTTTGATTGCTAAAAGATATGAGTTCGATTTTTTATCCGGAAAGAGTGATGTTTTCCACTCCGTTTTACCGATGGTTACCAATACGGGTATCGAACCGAATGGTCGAGCCGCAACACTATAAAGTGCACGAATCATAGTCGACTGCTTGGCAGGAATATTTACGAAATGCCAGCCGCCGAATCCCTCATAGCGCCATACACTTGCCCGAATTTTGTACGTAGATTTGATTGCACCAGGTTGCGGGACTGAACTTTTAATTCTCATAATTGTATAATTTCCTACTATTTCTTATTGTTTGAATTCATATTTACCCGTTGCGTTTCAATTAATTGTTTTATGTATCCGGATCGGCAGAGAAATAAAATCACCGCTATTTTATTTTTCAATTTCGATACTTCGATAAAGTTTATACTCTTTTAACAAAAATATAGTTAATGTTATACTTATTAAAAAAGAGATTATCACAAATGTAAATACTATAGATTTACCTACAATCCTGCTTGCCAAAACAAAATCTGAATGTTTTAAAAAATAGCCTATAAAATTATCCGCTAAATCGTAAATCGGTCTCACAGAGAGAATTAGAAACATAACTCCGAGTATAAATGAGTTTTTAATTTTGTATTTCAGTAATATAAAATATCCGACCATTACTGAGATCAGATCGAGGAGATACGGCATCAGTAGAACTACAAAAGATTTCATGTTCTCACCATAACCTTCCTTAATATCAACAAATGCAAAACCAAAACTCCCTTCCCAAAAACGGGAAAATAACTGATAATCTTTTATTTCTAATCCTACCAGCAAACAACCTCCAATATGACCAAGTTCATGAATCGGTGCATAAAAAACATACCATAAGAGGGGTAAAAAAGTAACATTAATATAGATCTCCCTTTGGGACCTACTACTCCTTAAATAAAAGAGTAATAAAGGAAGAACTATTAAAACAAGAATTTCAATTATTCTGATAAATGGATTCACTTTTTTAGATTCTCTTTAAATTTTTCACTTTAGTTATTCTGTTAAATCATTCGCGCATTTTATATCCACTCCTTTAAGTAATTTCCTCTCAAACCTTCCTGCTGTTACTGCAACCACCATCGAACCAAGGATAATAAGCATCCCCATAAAAACCCCACCTGAGCGGTCATCACTTGTGCTCAACAGAATAATAATTTCTCCTATCACTACAAAACCAATTACGGAGACTGAGCAGAATTTTATAATCCGCAGAGCTTTTATCGACTCCGGTGAAAGTAGTCTATCTTCTTTTACAAACCCCAATACCGTATACGTTTGATAAAGAGCGAAGAAAAACGGAATGGAGGCGATGTATGCATAGAGTAGAAACGGATCGTTGAAGTAAATTTCATAGAAAGTGGCGTGAGCATTCTTCCCTTCGATATGAGGTTCCCAAAGAAGAAAGGTAAGAGCGCATAGATCGATGAGCATAATAACCATTTGCAAAAAAATTACGTTTCTTTTCATACATGTTTTTAAAATTACTTTAGCAATATCATCTTGCTGAACAGCGGCAAAGAATTCCCTTTTATCGTTAATTTAGAAAAATAAATTCCGCTGGATAAATTTACTCCGTCGAATTCAACCCTATGAACACCTGCATTTTGTAATATTCCAGTTAACAATGTTTTTATTTCGGTACCAAGAAGGTCGTAAACTTTTAAAGTGACTATCTCATCCCGGCTAAGCTGATATTCAATAGTGGTAATTGGATTAAATGGATTTGGGAAATTCCGGAATAATTTATAACTGCTAAGAACTTGTTTGGAGTCTTCAACGGTCGTCAACGTTCCAAATATTTGATTGCCTATTTTGCAACCCAGAAGACCGATATTTCTATTATACATAAAATCGGATGCATCAATAGATAAAAATCCAAATTTGGGAGAAATGTCTACTGAATAGGCATCATCAACACCTCTCACTACAGTAAATCTCATCCTTCTTGTAAGCTGTCCAAAATAGAAAGTTGTGTCATCAATCGATTTATAAACAGTAATGAATTTATTTGGATCACTTGCGGGTAGTTTATAACCATTTTGAACGTACTCCGTCACAGCCAAATTAAATTTAAAAAATAGCCATTCTTTATTATTGATCGTATCGTAGAAATAAACTCCAAGAGAATCAGAACGTACAAAATCATGAATCCAAAAATTGTTGGTGATTCTATAATATTTTTCACTGTTAATCAAAGTATCAGCGTAAATATTTAACCTAATTGTATCAATCTTATTATATCCGCTGCCATCCCACTCATGATCTTGGAGGTCCCACCGATTTCCAATTTCCAACGGTAGTTGGGCAATCGATAAATTGGAGAACATTACAACAAGCATTAATAAAATCAATATTACTTTTTGGTTCATAGTATAAACCTTTATATTCGCGAAAAACTTTTCTTATTCTTACCTCCCCCCACTTGCAATCTTTTTTGTCGATGACGTTGCTATGGGGCTGGTAACTCTTATTTTTTAAGTATTAAGTTATTGCTTTTGTAAATTTTTACTTCCCCTATTTATAAAATAGTGAATGACGAACAAGACTAATACCAACATTGCCGACTGCACCACAAATGGTCTTAGTGTATCGCTTGCTGAATGTGAATGCGAATCTATTCTAATAAAGTTGAGAATAGATAACCCTATAAAGAGTATAGCTAATACCAATTTCAGTGCATAACTCAAAGATTTGCTTTTCATATAAAACTCCTTAAACTATAAGTTAATTGCTTTATCATTTGCTTCACCCAAGTAAATATAGCCTACTGCTTACAATCTTTCACTGCAAAATTTTTGTCACCCCACCTACTTTAGCCATAGGACATATGCCAATTTTTACTCATAACCGATTTATCGGTTGATGGAGAATGAACTTCCTATTAAATTCAATATCCATTAACTTTTCTTAATTTGAAAGTTGTTTCAAGACATACAAAAGTTATTCTACTTTCAAGTTCACCCAAATCAAATTTGTGCTAATAAGGGAAAGCTTGATAAAAAATTCCACTTTTTAATTCTACCGGATGGCTGCCGGTATTTATAAAGTAGAAGGGAATAGTTTGATCATCCCGCCCTGTAAACGTTCCGGTTACATCAAAATGAAGATGAGGATGGTTGCTGGAACCTGAGTTGCCGCTTAATCCTACGGTATCACCGGGCATAAGGAGATCATTCGGCCTAACTAAAGCACCACTGCTGGTTAAATGGACGTAACGGGCGTATGTAGAATCCTCATGCATCACGATAACAACGTTTTCATGTCCTGCGGTATGATCATTATCCGAATAATTTTCAGCAATATAAACTACGCGCCCTTTACGAGCCGCAGTAACTATAGTCCCTATGGGCATGTCGAAATCAACCGCATACTTGAACGAACCGTAGTGAGAAAAAGAGGAATTGAATCCCTGTGAACAGATATATTTTTTCCCTACCGGAAAGGGCAACACATATTTTGCCGCTGCCGATTGCTCTTCTCCATTTACGGTTGAATTTCGTTTGCACGAAACAAGACATAAACAGGCTAAAAAAACAACGATGCTCGTCTTCATACTATCTTTTTCTCCTTACGCAAATCCATTTTATTACTAAACAACGTTTCAACTTTTTCTAATGATAACTTACTTCAACCCACTTACTTTAGTCGTGGAACATGCATAACTCTTTATCTCAACAACACCATCTTTTTTGTTTGAATAAACTCACCGGCTCTAAGTTGATAAAAATATATTCCGCTTGAAAGATTGGCTGCGGAAAATTCTACTGTGTAACTGCCTGCCGCTTTTTCTTCATTTAGTAAAGTTCTTACTTCTCTTCCCAAAGCATCATAAACAATTAGCATCACATTTTCTTGTTTGGGTACAGAATAATTTATTACTGTTGAAGGATTAAACGGATTCGGATAATTGGGAAACAGCGTAGCTTCCTGAGGAACAAATTCATTTAACTCTACATCTGTAATAATACTATTGCCGGTGACGGCATTAATACGAAACATTCTAACACTATCAGGACAAACATACTCTATCTTCCATTCTAAGTAGAACGGTGGATAACCCCATGCATTCAACCAGGCTTTTGCATAACAAGAAGGATATTGGTTTCTTATCAATGCACCGCCAAGTCCTTCGGCTATCTTCATAACGGAATCACTATCGATCCAGGGTTCCCTTACTATCCATAAACCCACTATGGGTGGTCCAATAGAGTCAAGCGAAATCTTTCCATTTTCACCATTCAGATAATATGTTTTGCTGTTTCGAGGAGTGACTAAATCAAAGAATTGGTAATAGAGATTCCACAAAGGAGACTTTCCAACTGTGTCAATATTTGAACACTTCATCCCGCTAAATAGAGCTGAGGGAGACATCGTGCTCATGAGTGAATCACCCAGTGTTTTTGTCTGCTTGGCGCTCATACGCTCTTGCGGACTTGAAACATCTGTAATCGTAATAACAAATAAAAATGTTATTACTATAAACACACTTTGCTTCATGATGCTTTTCTCCTTTCAGTTATTCTAGAATTCTCAAAACTATTTTATTAACCCACCACTTTAGCCGTGGGAACATGCACTAACTTTTGTCCGCAACCGATTCATCGGTTTATCTGTAATAAAACAACTCTTTTCAATTCAACTCACTATAGTTCGCAAATATCTTATTAAGCTATGATTTTCTGAAAAGCTTACTAAGTTTAATTTGTTATTTTTTCATTTAAATATCTGGTATTCCCCAACAATTTTTTAAGTGCAATTTGTATTGCATCACGAACTGTCACTTCAGCACTTGGACGTTCGAAATAATCATCCCCACGCATTGTATTGTGTGAAATAGAAATTAATATATTCCCTTCGCTATTAAACAAAGTGACGAGTGATTCTGAATGATATTCGTTTGAGATAGGTATTAAAGCGATTGTATAATTAACATTTATAAATCTTGATATAACAATAAGAATTGCTTCAACTTGTTTTTCCTTACAAAGGGCAGAAAGGTTTTCTTTATTTAAGTTTTGCCCTTTAAAATCTTTCGACTCTCCAAGCAAAGTAAAATGTAGATCAGTATTCTCAAGAAAACTTTCTTTTATCGCAGATTCAGATATAGATTTTATAGTCGGGCAAATCTTAATATTTGTTGAATCGGTAACTAAATTAATTACTCCAATATTTTTTATCAGGGAATTATTTTTTGTAACACGATAAAGAGTTTTTGTTCCCATCGAAGTACAACCAATAAAAAGGAATGCGAAAACAACTAGCGAGAGAATTGGTTTCATTATTTTACTTTCAAATATTATTACTAAATACTTTCTTCACTTACCCACTTACTTTAGTCATGGGGACAGGCACTACTTTTTGCCCGCAACCGATTCATCGGGTTGTGCGAACTAGCCGACCAATAAAGTCCGCCACAGCGAAATGTTTTGAACTTGTCCGCCTTTGGTGGCTTAAAGATGTTAGGTAACAAAAATAATCCTATTTTTTCTTTTGTTCACAACTACAATCTTCTGTAATCTCAACTTGTGAATAAAGATTAACTGTATTGCGTAGATTAATATTAATTTTATTTGCAATTACCAAATCATTTTTTTCGAAATCGTATTTATAGACTTCGCTTTTAACATCACTATAATTAAAAATCACATATACATTTTTATTTTGTTCAAGATACTCAATTGATTCAAAATCACCATAATTACTTACTGCGTTTTCATTCTCACGATCACTGAATATAATTTTCTCTTGTTCTAAGTCGAAAACCAGAAGAGAGCCGCAGCAATCTTGTTCATGCTCTACAAACAGGTAACGCTTATTTTTTGTCATAAAAAATAATCCACCAGGTAAATCAATTAATCCTCCTTTCTTATCAATCAATAAATTTCTACCGTCATAGTCGCCATGCTTAATAACCATAAAATATTTCTTAGAAGGCTGCTCGAATGGCACAAATAAACCATAAGCACCACCTAATGGTTCTATATTTCTATATTTTCTTTCTTGTAGGACCTTACCATCTTTTTTTATTTCAATAGATGCACTACAATAAGTTGGATATTCTCCTTTAATCTGTTTGAGGAATATTTCTACATCTCCAAACTTATATTTGGATTCAGTACTTTTGGCAGGTTTCTTATTTTGTTTTCCATGAGAATATGAGTCAATATGTGGAAATGTTAAAAATACTAGAATTATAGAAAAGAGATAAATTTTCATTCTATTCAATCCAATGGTTACCTAAATATTACTTATACTGCCGAAATTCCATATAGTAAACATGGCAGCCTGCTTATCATCTATTCCAAAATTTTTTTTCATTTCGCCATCCAATTCTTCTGCAACCTCATTAAAATGGCAGTCTGGTTGCTTGCGAATTAGGTAACAATATTTAGTTATTGCTACTTTCGGGATTAATAGCATCTCTTTTATTACGGTTCCAAAATGATTTGAAAGGAGTAGCATCGTTTTCTGATTTTTGATATATCCTCAAAGGTTCTCTTGCTAAGATCTCAATGGTTTTTGTGGCCAACATTTTCATCGCAGATTTTGTATCCTCAACATTAATGTCTGCCAAATATTCCATATGATCTTTATAACCAACAAATGCTTTCGAAGTTGCTTCTTTAAATGCATAGTCTTCCTGAATTCTAATCGTATTCCCATATTGAATTGCACTAAACCAACCGAGCCAAATACAAGGAGCTGTAAATGGTAATTTTTGAAGAACGATTTGCCAAAATTCTATACCAGGTGTTTGTAGCTTTTCAAGTATAAATATAGATACAACAATTAATCCAAAAATACTTAATACAAACGAGCCCATCCACACCCATTTGATTTTATTCGTCTGTTCAACTCGTTTTGCAAATGATGCAGCAAGCCCTGCACTCGCAGCATCAGGCAATAGTGCTGTAATTAATTTTTCTTGCTCTTCAGATTTTTCTTGCAATTGAGTGAGAGTTTCTGATTGTTTATTTAGTTTAGTTTGTAATTCTTCATTTGTTGCAATTTGATTTTCCAAATTTTCAATAATTGTATCAATCTGAGTTTCTTTTCCTTTTAACTTTTCAACTAATTTTTCAACCTCTGTGTCAAATGATTGAATTGACAGGAGAAGTTCTTTTGAGGCTTTCTCATTTGCTATAATTAATTCAGCTTTTTTATTTGCTTCATCTATTGATGCTTGTGATATTTCAAGCAATTCCTTTTTATCGGCTAATTCAGTTTGGGCTGTATCAACTAATCCAAGATTTTCGGCTAACTTACCGCCTAATCCTTCAATTATTCTTCTAGTTTCTTCATCGTCTGAAAATAGAAACATTGTATGAAATGCAGACAAAACTTGGTTTAAAGAAGTTAAGAAAGTCGGGAAATTATTCCATTGAGACGCTTCTAAATTAGCCGCAGTTGTTAACGCAGAATTTAGAGCCGTATAAGAAAATCCTTTCGCAATTCTATAAGTAGGTTTAAATCCTGGCAATGCTTTTGAACGATCCAAAAGATAAATAATCGCATTGATAACCTCATCAATTTCGTAGGGCGTAATGTGATTAAGGTAAGGTTTCCATGCTTCAGGTGAAACACTCATTGCGCTTTGAATCTTTCGCCAAATACTTTGAAGTGCTCTAACTTTTTCCTTCAATTCTTTCATAAATGTTTCTCCATTTTTTGTGTCCTAACTATTACTTATACTGCATTATTGCAGCCTAACACTCCCAATAGTTAGGAATGTTAGACCGCAGAATTTTTTCACTCGTTACTTGTAACTTGTTACTTGTTACTTTTCACTACTCTCCCTAACTCACCGGCGGCGGTGTTGGGTCTGTAGGTGGCGTTTCTTCTTTCTCATCTCCACCATCACTCTTCGGCCAGGGGGACTCAAACGATTTCAACTTAACCGGGTCGTTCTCATAAACTAATCTTCCCGCTTTGTTGATAGTATTCACCTCTTCGTAAACTTTATAAAGGGCAATCTGCCGTTCAATGGTGTACTGCAAAAATCCTTTTTCCGCAGAGCCTATCCGTTCCGACAAAGATTTCAATTCGTTGTTAAGTGCTGTCCCTTCGGTTAAAAAAGTCGAGGGCATTCCGTTAGCTGTTACTTGATTTAAATATTTTGTTAATACATTTGCGGCTGAGATCATTGCATCGCTGGTTAATTGTGCATCGCTGCCGGCTGATGCATAATCGGGGTATTCGGCTGTTTGGGGAGATTTTGGTTTAAAGGCAAGTTCAAGATAAAACTCTCCGCTCCTTAACCACTTCCGGCATACTTTAAGTTTTACCTTTAGCAGTGCAGTTAATGCGGCTTGCTCTTTCTGAACGTCTTTGTTTGTTTTGAAATTTGCGGCGGCTAGGATATCAGCCTTAAACTGGTTGATGTAGGCCTCCGTTATTCCCTGTCCGTTTAACTCCGGTTTATCAACCAGATTTGCGTGACACTTTCTTGCTTCAGTAAGTAGAATTTTTCTACTTACAGGCACTTTCTTTACCTCGGTATTCATACGTGCGCTCCTTTATTTGTTTTATGAATTAGTTACATACAAAACAAAACGATCTGAAGTTATCCTTTAGCAATAGCATACTCCTTAATAAGCTTAAGTAAAGGAATTAGTTTTTATAACCTTGTTAGGAAAAGAAAGTTCGAGAAGGAACCCCGTTCCCCATTGGTTTAAACAACCGCTGTAATCTTACGGCAAAATAAAATAAATGTCAACTCCTTTTTTTGCGGGAAGAAAAAAGACCCACAGCAAAAACATCAAGTCCCACAATCACCAAACCTTACATAAACTATCACTCTTCAGATTCTTCGGTCATTTCACTCCCTCAGAATGACACCGCGCCAAGAAAAGAAAGAATAATATTTGTGTTTTATAGGAACGGAAGGCATCTTTAGGAAAAATTTTTCAGCCTTGATCTTTTGGTTCTTTTGTATCAAGAGAAAAGAACAAAACCTCTCCCTTTGGCAATTGTTATTTGTCTTTTGAATTTTGACTCTCGGATTCTTCGGTCATTTCACTCCCCCAGAATGACACCGCGCCTTGAAAAGAATTACGTTCAAAAATTTCACGAGGGCGGCGTTAAAAGAAAAAAACTGTTTGAGTCTCCGATGTTTCTTTCTAACCTCTTCATACCATCGGAGACGAGTTTTTTTTTCTTAGCTGACTGAGTAAAATTTTAGTAATTCTTTTCATAGCGCATGTTCTTTTGTTTCTTTTCTTGCGCCAAGAAAAGAAAGAATAATATTTGTGTTTTATAGGAACGGAAGGCATCTTTAGGAAAAATTTTTCAGCCTTTATCTTTTGGTTCTTTTGTATCGAGAGAAAAGAACAAAACCTCTCCTCTTTGGTGATTGTTATTTGTCTTTTGAATTTTGACTCTCGGATTCTTCGGTCAATTCCCTTCCCTCAGAATAACACCACCACTAAAAAGCCCATTTCCAGCACATTTTCTCACTTTACTCCCCCAAAACGGAACTATTCTGTCAAAATATCCCACTATTCTGTCAACTTTTCCTACTGTGATGCCATTTTATACAACTATTCCATCATATTTAGCAACTATTCTGTCATCTTTCATTACTTTACTGTCACCTCACTCACCTTTGGAGCCAAAATTTACAACTATTCCATCATATTTAGCAAGTATTCTGTCATCTTTTACTACTTTACTGCCATCGTTTACTACTTTACTGCCGTCTCTCGTTACTTTACTGCCATCTCTCGCAACTTTACTGCCGTCACTCGTGTCTTGGGAGCCATCAAACGATGTTTGGAAATTGTCCCCTCGGGACTAAGAAATGCTTTCTGTTCTAGGAAGTTATGGTATGAATCTATTCCCCTGTTCAAATGGATTGAATTATTCCCCGGGCAAGACCCCTACTCCTGTATTTGTATAATATTAACCGGACAGTTGACCGCCGCTTTTTTGTTCTCCGCTAATTCATCGTCTCCGGTTTGTAAAAAAAATATCCCCTTCTTCTCTTTACCGCCGATCAAAACACTTTTGCCATCTTTTTTGGAGATTCTCCAGCGCCAGGGGGCAGCTTCAACACAGGCGTTGCACCCAATACATTTAGAGCGATGATGAAAAATTCTAATCATCAGCCATTTCAACTTTGTACAATTTATCGGAGGGGCGAACAATTTCATCAATCGGCATTGAGAAACGATCTCCTTTTTCAACTGAATCTACTTGAGTGTCATCAAGCCGTAATTCTTTTACGAATGTTTTTATTATTCCGGTTGTTGGACCCGTAATGATAATCTCATCACCAACCTTAAGTGATTTAGTCTCCAGCTTAAACTCGCCAACTTTAATATTCTTGAAATAATTTACCCCGCTTCCAAGAAACACTTTCCGCTTAGTTGCTTTAGAGCCGTATACTTCGCTCCACTCACCCATTTTTCTTCCGAGATAATAGCCGTCCCAAAAGCCTCTATTGAAAACAGTCTCAAGCTCTTTCTTCCAGATTGCAACTTTCTCTTTCGAGTAAGTCCCATCGCCAATTGAGTCAACGGCCTCACGGTAAGCTTTTGTAGTAGTGTAAACATAATCTGAAGAACGACCGCGCCCTTCTATTTTAATTACCTCAACTCCGGCGTTTATTATCTGATCAAGAAAGTCAATTGTACAAAGATCCTTCGCGCTCATAATGTATTCGTTATCTACAAGAAGTTCATTCCCCTCTTCGTCTGTAACAATATATTCTCTTCTGCAATTTTGCACACACGCCCCTCGGTTTGCCGAAGAAAAATTTGAATGAAGACTGAGATAGCACTTACCGGAAACCGCCATGCATAACGCACCGTGCGCAAATATTTCAACCCGTATAAGCTCACCGGATGGACCTGTTATTCCCCGTTTTGCGATTTCCCGGGTAATATCGGCAACTTGCATTAAACTTAATTCTCTTGCCATAACCATCACATCGGCAAATGCGGAATAAAATTCAACCGTTTCAATATTACTGATATTCGCTTGAGTGGAAATGTGAAGGGGAATTCCAATCTTATTCGCGTACGCCATTACAGAATGATCTGCAGCTATAATTGCGGAGATATTCGCTTCCTTTGCTTTATTTACAATTGAACGCATCAACTGCATATCATGATCGTACATTACGGTATTAAGTGTTGTGTAAGACTTTAAACCATTCTCGTTACATATTTTTGAAATCTCAGCCAGATCATCAAGCGTAAAATTGATTGAAGATTTTGCCCTCATGTTTAACTGCTCAATTCCAAAGTAGACAGAGTCAGCCCCGGCTTTGATAGCAGCATGTAATGATTCATAAGAACCAACAGGAGCCATTACCTCAACTTTTATTTTATTATTCAAGATCAAATCCTTTCATAGAATTCAGATATACAAGACATTATTATACTTTCGGGAGGTAAAAATTCGAAAAAGAAAAATTTTCCTCAAACCCAATAACCACTACCCAAATAATCCTCTACAGATGCTTTATCGTAAAAAGATCATCTTCTTTGTATCATGAAACTTTCCGGCACGGATAGTGTAAAAGTAAACTCCGCTTGGAACATGATTACCGAGTGAATCAATGCCGTTCCATTCAACAGAGTATTTTCCGGGGGACATATCTTCGCTAACTAATGTGATTACTTCAGCGCCAAGCATATCGTAAATTTTCACATCCACATATTCCGCTAAAGGTATTGCAAAACTAATTGTGGTTGAAGGATTAAAGGGATTAGGATAATTCTGCGCAAGTTCATAAAAATCGGGAACAACATGTTCGTCTTCAACCTTAACCGAGGTTTGCGTTTTGAATCCAAAGGTAGTTGACCAGAGACTTGTTCCATATTGATTCTTTGCCGCCACACGCCAGAAATAGTTTTTGTTCAATACTAATTTTGAAAGTGAAATAGTTGTATCGGTTACAACTGTATCAAGCAGTGTAGTCTGAGGTGTTATGGTAAGACTCGATGCAAACTGGAATCTATATGATGTTGCACTATTTGATTTAGCCCATTTAAACGTTGGATTAAGTGAAACACCTGTAGAAGCATGTGCCGGTTCAAGCAAGGTTATTGCCGCAGGGAATCCGGTAGTAAAATTGAACACTGCGGAATAAGCGCTTTCTCCCGCGGGATTAGTTGCTTTAACTCTCCAATAATATTTTTTCTCTCCCGCCAATTTAGTAAGGACGTAAGCGGTATCAACAACTACACTATTCACGATCAACGTTCCTGTGAATGCATTATTATCTGCTACTTGCAGCTGATACTGAAAAGCATTCTTTGCATAATTCCATATCAATTTCAGTGTATCTCTCTGGTCAACTACATCATTTGCAGGAGATGCAAGCGCCGGTACGGGCGGGGGCAGTAATTGAACAATATTTGAAAGAGGGCTCTCGGCTCCGTAACGGTCTAAAGCACTTACACCAAAAAAAAGTTCACCTGATGCGACAAGATTTTTCGGGGCTATTTCATTTAGTGTGGTGATGTCCAAAATATTTTGGTTATTATCAATTTCACTTTGCGAAGGGGTACCTGTAGTAAACTTATATAACACATAAAGGAAGGAAGAGTCACCGTCCATATCAAGTTCCCCTTTATCCCAGACAAGTTTTGCAGCTGAAGTTGCTAAACTTTTTTCTATCCTTAAATTTCCGGGAGGCATCGGCTCATTGTTGGCTTTCCAATTCATTATTGGGGTTAATGCCGGATATTTGTAAAGGGTGTTCTTAAGTGAATCGGTAAATCCCAGCAAATTTCCTAACGTGGCCGTTGTATTGTAGAGAACACTTCCCTGGCAAAAATTATCTGTCCTGTTCAGGCGGATCTGTTTTGGTATCTCGTTTGCATTAAATGGACCAACGCCGGAATTAATTCTGTACACCGCATGACCAACATACATATGTCGACCATTAGCACCTGCTGAATCAGCCCACCAGGGCATTAACTTTGCATAGTCCTGGTTTCCTCCGAACGCCCAATAGAGTTGTGGATTTATATAGTCAATCGACTTAGCATGCAGCCATGCCATAGCATCACAATAAATGGAATTATAATTGTCGTTGCCGCTAATCCCAGCAGGATAGTTCGGTCGCCAAATTCCGCGGGGACTAATTCCCCACTTAACAAAAGGTTTTGCTAAAGTAATACTGTCGCTTATCATTTTTACAAGAGTGTTTACGTTATTTCTGCGCCAGTTGGGAAGTGTCATTCCACCAGGATTATAATTTGTGTAAGTAGCGGCATCTTCCGTAGTCATCCCGTCTTCATAAAAATAATCGTCAAAGTGAATTCCGTCTACATCGTATCTTCGCACAATATCCATAATAACCGATACAACGTATTCTCTGGCTTGCGGTAGCCCCGGATCTAACAATCTTAATGTTCCCTTGGTAAACGTCCACTCGGGATGTTTTTTTGAAATATGATTTGCGGCAGTTTGATAATTCCCCACGCTTCGTTCAACACGGTAAGGATTTAACCATGCATGCAGTTCCATTCCCCGTTTGTGTGTTTCTTCAATTGCAAATTGTAAGGGATCGTAAAAAGGATTTGGGGCAACTCCCTGAGTTCCGGTCAGCCAGTAAGACCAGGGTTCGATTGATGAATTATAAAGCGCGTCGGATTCAGGTCTCACCTGGAACATCACGGCGTTAACATTAACTGCTTTAAGTCCGTTAAGAATGTCAATTAGTGCCTGTTTCTGGGATGCGGTCGAAGCTCCTCTTGAAGGCCAATCGATATTGGCAACTGTTGCAATCCATGCGCCTCTAAATTCACGTTTAGGTACGAAGCTTTGTGCTAAAGACGGAATAGCAAGAACAAGAAGTGACAGGAGTAGAATTATTTTTTTCATGACCGATTCGCTTTTATTGAAATGTTTTATCCAAAAATAAAGAATTAATCGGTAAACTGCTACCAAGTTAATATTTGCTACGTTTCAAGCGTCTCTATTTTTCTTTGTTACTCACAATTTCAATAGAAGAACTCCTAAGTCCATCAGATTTTACAGTCAATTTTATTCTCCCCTTCTTATCAGTTGATTGAATTATGCCAAGACACATTCCGTTAAACGCATGCCTATAAGTTGCTTGAAAAGGTTCATGACTTGTCTGCAAACCGTTATCAACCGCGATGATCTTTCCTTCGCCTGTCACATCAAAGTGAATTAAATTATCTGCATTCGGAACAAGGTTGCCTTCTTTATCTAACACTTTTACAGTGATAAAGGAAAGATCAGTCCCATCTGCTTCAATTTTATTTCTGTCTGCAACGGCTTCAATTTTATAAGGTGCTCCCGCAGTTTTAATTTGATCGGTCAAAATCACCTTTCCATCTTTTTTGCCAACTGCTTTAAGTGTGCCCGGTTGGTAATCAACTCTCCACATCAAATGAAATACATCAGGTTGTTGTTTTCTGATACCAAGTGATTTACCGTTCAAGAATAATTCAACTTCATCGCAGTTTGTGTAAGCCCAAACATCAACTCGTTTCCCTTTCTCCCAATTCCAATGCGGAAAAATGTGAAGCGTCGGTTTGGTTGTCCATTCACTTTTATATAAATAGAAAAAATCTTTAGGGATTCCGGCAAGATCAACAATGCCGAAATAGGAACTGCGCGAAGGCCATGTGTAAGGAGTTGGTTCTCCAAGATAATCAAATCCCGTCCAAAGGAACATACCTGAGAGATAATCATATTTTTTAATCAGCTTCCAAGTCTCTTCATTTGTCGAACCCCACGGAGCGCTGCAATTGTCATATGCCGAACACATCTGCTTCTGATTACCTTGCGTAAAAGGAATATCCCATCTTATTGGCCAGCGTCTGATGCTGTCGGAAGGCATGTCATAAAATCCACGCGTTGCCAGAGATGAAGTTGTCTCGCTTCCAATAAATTTTTGATTCGGATAATTTTTGGGGAAAGATTCATAATCATATTGATGATAACTGAAACCGATCAAGTCTAGAGCTCCGGACTTATTTAAAAAGTTATCCGGTTTTGTGTAATCCATATTGGAGGTAACCGGACGTGTAGAGTCTAAATTTTTGATTATTGAAACCAACTCACGGGTGATTTCAATTCCGCTGCTATCACGTTGTTCGGGAATTTCATTCCCGATACTCCAGATAAAAACACTCGGATGATTCCTGTCGCGCAGAACCATATCTTCCAAATCACGCTTATGCCACTCTTTCCAATTCAGCGAATAATCAAACTCAACTTTTTTCATCGCCCACATGTCGAATGCTTCATCCATTACTATAATGCCCATCTTATCGCAAAGTTCTAAAAGTTCCGGCGCAGGCGGATTGTGCGAGGTGCGGATCGCATTTACTCCCATTCCCTTCATAATTTCTATCTGTCGCTCTAACGCGCGAGTGTTGATTGCGGCGCCAAGACAACCGAGATCATGATGATTACAGACTCCTTGAATTTTTAAATGTTTGCCGTTCAAGAAAAATCCTTTGGCAGCATCAAAATAAAATGAGCGAATACCGAAGGGTGTTTCATAAGTATCAACAGTTTTTCCGTCACTTTGAATTATGGTAACTGCTTTATATAAGTTTGGATGTTCGGTATCCCATAGTTGCGGATTTTTAATTTCTAATTTCTGTTCGGTTTCGTTAACTGATGCAGCAGAAATATTCAGAACAGATTTTACATTTGTTACTTTCTTTCCCGAATTGTTAAAAATGGAAGTAATGATCATCAAAGATTTTTCTTCCTCCAACGTGTTACGCACTTTTATCCGAATAGAAACTTTTGCGGAAGATTTGCTAACCTCCGACGTAGTAACAAATGTTCCCCAATGATCAACAAAAATTTTATCTGTAGTTACTAGCCACACATTCCTATAAATTCCTGAACCGGAATACCAGCGAGAGTTGGGCTGTTGGGAGTTATCAACCTTTACGGCGATAACATTTTTCTCTTTCCCATATTTTAAGAAAGGAGTAAGTTCATATCGAAAAGAACTATAACCATAGGGACGTTTTCCCAAGCAATGTCCATTGATCCACACTTCGCTATTATGGTAAACACCATCAAAATCAATGAAAGTAAGTTTATCTTTTTGTGATTCTGAAATCGAAAATGTTTTTCGATACCATCCAATTCCTCCGGGCAAAGCACCGCCGCTCGGTGTTGAGGGATTGTCCTTGCTGAACTTCCCTTCGATACTCCAATCGTGCGGAAGATTTAGCACTCGCCAATGGTTATCGTAAAATGAAACTTCGTTAGCGCCTGATTGCTCACCGAGAGAGAATTTCCAATCTTGTGTAAATAAAGTACTGCGATTAGGATTGTTTACCTGTAGCGCCAAGTTTATTTCTGCATAAAATAAAACGGCCAATAAAATGGCGTAAGAAATAAGACGAAAAGAGTTGAAAGTAATTTTCATAAATGTTCTCTTTTATATTAAATATTTTTGTGAAGAGAAATTCCAAAACTTGCAGTAAAAGTTTCATTCGGATTAAGAATGATTAGTCCTTCTTCATTGTTGAATGAGTTAATGTTGGAAGTCATCGGTTCGATCGCGATAGATTTCCTATCCGGCGGAGTATAGATAACGAGATATTGATATTTCCCTTCACCCGATTCTTGCCAAATTGTAAGATCAAGTTTTCGTTCATCGGAGATGAGTCGTGTTTCTGCTATATCTCTATTCGACAATTTAAAACAAGAATCAAACTTCGTATCACCTAGGATTCTTCCATCAATGAATTCATTAAATGATTTTCTTCCCCCGGTTGGAATCATTTGAGGTCCAAGTTCCTGCATTTCCAAGTTTTCGGTTTTTAGTTTTAAGTTGTTAATGTCCACTCCGAGATCGAAATAGAAATGCCACCCATCACTTAGCGGTATTTGATTACTCGAATTATTTTTAATAACTGTTTTGCAATTTACTCCTTTATCAGAAAGCTGATATGTTAGTTGAATGCGATACGCGAAGGGATAGCCGGGCAAATCACCACGATAATGGTATTCAAGTGTGCATGAAGCAAAATGTTCATCAATAGTTTTTTCGATTACGTTGAAAGACCGGTCATAAACAATTCCATGACAAGCATTATTCTCTTCCGGATAATTTTTTGTCAGTTGATGAGTAACCGAATTAAAAACAAACTTCCCTTCTCGAATTCTTCCGGCAAAAGGTGAAAGTTTTGCATTACAAAAAATATCATCTCTATTTTCTGAATGAACATTTTCAATTTTCTTAATCACCGGGATTAGTTCAACACCATTATGAAGATAGAGCCTGCTTAACCGGGCACCGGAATCGGGAAGAATGGTGAAAGATTCGTTCGTGATATTATTCTTAACGGTAATTTCTTTTCCGTTGACCCCCTTCGTTTCAGCAATTGAGATTTTATTTTCTTTCATAATACTATTTTGCAGTTAAATAAATTGATTCGATTTCAAAACCGGTTTCCTTTGTCTCTTCCATGTTGTCTCCGCAAACAATTTGAAGTGCACTTAGATCAAATAGATTTAGTTTTTTAGCATTGTTCAAAACTTCTCTAACAGGTGGAAGAAACAATGGATATGAATTTGGCAAGATGAGTGAAGTTCCACTTACAAACTTTTCAAAAGGAATAACGATATCACGCCATTCAGGCTGCAACTCTATGTATGTACTAAAAGTCATGTCATCTTTAGTTAGTAAATTCAATTTTATTGTTGAAGCAGTAACTTGATTTGCATGACCTCTAACTACCAAATAACGATAATCATTTTGTTCACTTAACAATGATTTAATTTTTTCATCAACTGCAAGTTGAAAACCAAAAGGAATTTCATTCGCGTTAATATATTTTACCTTAACCGTTAGTGATGTTGAGCTGCCATCCATTCCACTTTTGTAATTTATTTCATACTGCATGTCTTCACTGTAGTGGGGGAAGAGCAGGTCTTCTCGGTCATGCGATGAGGAGAACAAATTTATATTCTCCCCCGGTTTGCCAATAACAACTTTCCACGGATCATCAATTCGGAAATCCCAATCATTTGGTGAGCCATTTATACTGCCTGGGAATGTTACTATTTTATTCTTAATCTTAACCGCAACACAATATTGTACTTCTCCTTCGGAAAATATTTTTGACGAATCTTCAAAAGAATAAATAAAACCTTCACCCTTCTTTAGGGAATATTTTGCAAACTTTCTCCAGCCAAAACGTTTGACATAAAGTTCAGCGCTTCTAATTTGGTCAACAGCAGCAATTTGAAATTTAAGTTGAAGAGGTTTTCCTTGAAGTTGTGTCTCCTTAGAAAGATTAAAAACGTGAACTTCATCCGTCTTGGAAGGAGGAGTATAGAGTCCGGCAAGAAATTTTTCACTTCCTTTTAGATACTTGTTAACTGTTTTATTCTCAAGTTTTGAAGATGAGAGAAGATAAACCCCGGGTTTTATTTTAAATGATGTGTTTGTCGCTTTACCGACTTGTACTTTATTCCCGATAAGTTTATTAATAAAAAATTGATCGTTAAGTTCAGGAAGATAAACAGAAATCTCTCTTTCATTCCAAAATAATTTTGCCACTTGTCTCGACATACTTGTCGGTTTGAATGGATCGTCTAACCAAATTGCATCTGGATAAACTTCAAGTCTCCAAATTCCTTCTTCTAGTTTATCGAGAAAGTATGCACCGGTTCCGTTGTACTTTATTGATTCTGAATTTCCACATCCGACAATATGTTTCACCGATTTTATATTTCGCGGAATATCTGTTGTACTGTTTGAATAGTAAAAACACGAATCTGAATTCGCAACACTTAAGTCTTCATCATAACTTACACGAAAATTTCCGAATGAATTGTTCAATGGGTAATTTCCATAAGATTTATAAAGCGGAAGTTCATGGAACGCATAACCAGCTATCATCAAACTGATTGCTTTTGAAGGTGTGTACAACAAGTTTGTGAAGTGCGTAGGATATTCCGTGTTGCTCCACGCGATCTGAGACGGTTCGTACGAAAACATTGTGGCAAACTGCATTCCCGCTTCTCTAAAACTTCTTACCATAGCCGGATACATGTACGAGCCCCCAACATCAGCGGCTTCAAACTCATAAACCATTTTAGCTTTATTTTTATAACCAGATATATTCTCAGAAGGAATTCTATAATGATCCACGTTAGGAAGGAAATTTCCTTTTAACATTTTATTGTGAACGAGATCAGTAGGATACCACTGGAAAGAAATACCTTGAATATTCGCATCGCAGACAGCTTGAGCTTGAATGTCACTCCAATTCTGGCTAATGTTGTAGAAAATCGGTTTGCTGTACCCGGTTTCTCTCATGGCAGAAACCATTTCATTTATATAGTTCGTTACCATCTTCCCATCATCAGGATGAAAAGGTTCATTAATAATTTCCATCGCAATAATGGAAGGGTCATTTACATAGGTAAATTTTGTGTAGCGATTCTGATGAGCGACAAATTGTTTTAAATAATTACGCTGCGCAGTACGCGCAATGGTATCGGTAATTAGTTGAAGTTTTGAATATGGTTGCGCAAATCCAGAAGTTACTTCATCCGGTTCGGGCCAGCCGGTTCCCCACCAGGCAATTGGCGTAAGAATAGTTTTTATTCCATTCGACTCCAATTTCCACAAAAGATAATCAAGTAAATCGAGATGTTCATTCTCAATTAGATTTCCAACATTATCGGAGATTTCTTTATCCCACACATGAACGCGGAACGCGTCAAAACCAAGTCGAATCATTTGTGCAACATCGATATCGATTGCCTGCTTGAAATTTAATCCCAACTTCTTCTGAGCGCGGTAAGAATACGCGAATGGAGTAGTATAGTTTACTCCAAACAATTTCACTTCATCGTTTGTTTTTTCCCACCGCATTACTCCGGTTGAATCAACAAAGACATCTCCATTGTCCCTTTGCGGAAATGTATTTGTTCCCGCAACAAGAAAAATAAAAATGAGGAGAAAAAATTTCTTCACTGCAAATGTCCTTTGTAGATTCATACCATGATATGACTCTACAACAAATTATTTTAACAAAATCATTTTACGCATTTGGATTTGAGAAGCGGATTCCAACCGCATTAAATAAATGCCTGAATTAACCGGCGTTCCCTTCTCATTTAATCCATTCCATGTAACAGAATGCACACCGGCTTCTACAGATTGATTTACCAACGTTTTCACAACTTCACCTAAAAGATTAAAAACTCTTAGCTGCACATTTGATTTTTCTATAGTTGAATATTTGATAGTTGTTACCGGGTTAAATGGATTTGGATAATTTTGATATAACATAAATTTATCTGCGACCAACGGAACTTCGCCTTCAATTCCGGTCAAAGGATTTTTATCATTAAAGAATTTCCAAACTAGAGTTGAATCAGATTCCGGAAGATTAAATACTCTGTTTTGAATTCCCGATTCCCAACCGCCAAACGTGCAGTTAGTAACATAAAATTTATAATTGATTGCAGTTCCGGTTTGAATTTTTGTTTTAGGGAAATATGCAAATCCCGACCAGAATGTTCCCGAGCCAACACTGATAGGTTCTTGTTTCAAGTGGAAATTATCAAACTCCCACGAAAGAACTCCGGCCGAACTTGCCGAATCACCACGAACTGATATCGTCATGGTTTTTGCGGCATCGAACAATCCAGCTTTAATAAGATACGCGACATTCACTCTAAAAAGAATTCCGATAGAATCGGTTTTGTTTTCTACTGGCGACCAATACTGGGGCGCTTTAGTCGCGGAACCGTTGAAGAATTCCAAATCCAAAACTGTATCTTTCAATCCCGGAGTAAACAACCGGTAATTTACTGACGAACTATCGAACGGAATGATCTGCCCTTCCCAACCTAAACTTCTGTAAGTGGGAACTGAAGCTGAGTGCCCGGCCCAAAATAAATATTGTATTTCATCAGCAGGATACATTTTAAAAGTGTATTCCCAATAATCACCGCCAACGTTCTTCATTTTTATTTGTGAATTTATATCCCACGTAAATTTTTCACCGCTGGGAAAGAATCCCGAACTAACACCGAATATTTGTCCCCTTGCCTGCACAACACCGGAACTTTTAAGTGTGTCTCCAAGTGTTGAAGTATTAAGTCGAAGCGTAACATTCACGGTTGATAAACTATCATTACTTTTAAATGCCTGTAGTGTCGAGAAAGCATTTCCACTAAAATCAAAGAGCGCATAATTTTCCCAAGCAGAACCAACTGGTGGAACAGATATATAAGCAGGCTCCCAATAGAAAAACCCAATGCCTTTTCCTGCGGTGGTATTCTTTATCAACTTTATAAGATAGGTGAGAAAATCTCTTTGCCCTTGCGGATTAACCGGATAACCGGCGGGTAGTTTAGCGGGATCAAAACCAACATTTCCAACTCCATCATTTACGTAAGATGTTGTCCATGGATAGGCAGTCTCAACAATTACGATATCTTTGTTATACCGTGTCGCGAGATCATTTAAATTATTTTGAGCATTTGTTAAAGAACCATGCCACCAGGGATAATATGAGAGACCAATAACATCAAACGTTACTCCATTCGATTTCAGATTATCAAAAAACCATCTGCACGAATTATTATCTCCTCCGCGGTCAATGTGAATCATAATTTTTACAGTTGTATCAACATCCTTTACGCCTTGAATTCCCGCTTTCAACAACGTTGTAAAATTTCCCCAACCGCCAACACTTATTTTACCGTCAGGCCAAAGCATTCCGGGTGTAATTTCATTTCCAACTTGAACCATATCCGGAAGTGTGTTCTGGGCTTTAAATGCTGAAAGAACATCGCGGGTGTATGAACGGACACTATCAGTTAATACTGAAAACGAAAGACCATTCCAAGCGGCCGGTTTTGTTTGCTGCCCCGGATCAGCCCACCAATCTGAGTAATGAATATCGAGAAGAAAGCGAAAACCCTTTGCTTTAATTTCCTTTGCGAAAGCGAGTGTTGAATCCAAGCCGCAATATTTATTTGTTGGAGTATGCCAGAGTCGCAGTCTTACATAGTTGGCGCCGCTGTTTTTGAAAATATCAAGCACATCACCCGCAACATTATTGTTCTTCCAAACGCCCCCGGCATTTCTAATTTGGGGAGTAGTTGATATATCTACTCCGCGAATGAAATTATCCGGATTGGTTTGCGGAAAAACCGTTGCTACGAAAAATGCAACACACAAAGAAAATAATTTTTTCATAATTCCTATTTAAGCAGAAGCATTTTCTGAACTTTGGAAAAACTTCCTGCTTGTATTTTTAATAAATAAACACCAGAGTTAACTGAAATTCCATTTTCGTTTCTAGAATTCCACGCAACGCTGTGCACACCGTCAGTTTGCTCTTGATTAACGAGTGTTGCTATTTTTTCTCCAACAACATTAAAGATTTCCAGATTAACATTTTCCTGATTCATTATCGAGTACGTTATCACCGTTGAAGGATTGAACGGATTCGGATAGTTCTGATACAGCGCGTACCGGTTTGGCATTATATCAATATTTTCATTTACTGCATCGATAGCGCCCAAATTTGGCGGATCTTCAACAGTAAGATTATTCTGCATCCAGGGCATCTCCGCTAAACTAAAAGATAAAGGCCAGGTAACCGTACTTCCGTTTATGGTTGTAGGAACAATGTACTGATAATATCTTCTTCCTTTATTTGTGCCACCGCCGTTTTCAACTTCACCAGTTGTTGAGGTGTAGACAATTCGATAACAGACTTGATAAAAAGTTGGAGCATTCAAACTTATAGTTCCTGAATATTTTCCATCGGCATTCGGCGAAGTAAGCATTATTCTATTATCGGTTCCATACATCGTTTGATGTTGAGTAATAGGAATCAAACAACCATCAAATTGAATATAGACTGTATCAATTCCGGGTCTAAAAAGTGTGTTCGTCGGATTAGTAGTTGCATTCGTGGCAGGAATCATATTAATATTAAACGTAAGATTTATCGGCGTTTCAATCACACTGTTGGGATGAAGACTATTAAAGAATTGTTGATCAGCTCCAAAATCTCCCGTAACTGTTTGATCGGAAAGAGCGGGGAAACTGAAAATTCTATCTCCGCCGCCGGTAACACCCGGTTCTTCCCATCCGTTCACCATGAACAATCCCGGGATATAATTTGCATGAGTTGTATCAAAACGTGTAGTATCCCATGCGATATAATATTTATAAATTATTTCCGATCCTTTTGAGAGAGTGAACGGCTCTGAAAGAATCCACTCTTGAATAGTTGGGACGTATGTCATCTTCAGCATTGTTGGTTCAGAATCAAAAGTAAATGATGATGGAGGCCAGCCTTTTGCACCGGTGACTGCAATTTTATCTCCAAGTCCGCGATTGAATAATCCTGCTTTTTCAAGTGCGTCCAATCGTAATCTGAAATTCACTGTTCCGGTAACTGCCGGACCGCTTGGCGGTCTGTTGTTGAAGTACGACCAGTTGATAGTTGTATCACCTGAACTTAACATGTTGCTCGTGAGTTTGAAAGATCTATCTGCAATATTCTCCCACGTCGAACCGTTGATCGTAAATTTATATGCTTGTGTTGTTCCATCAGTTATAAGTGCTTTCGGAATGTATGCGGTTCCCGACCAGAATGAACCTTTGTTTACGCTGTTTGTCTCTCGAGTTAAACTGATTATTTTCACCCAAGAAGGAGAAGCACCCAACGGTGCACTCCCCCAGACTTCGGGCGTCTGCGATGCGGGGTTGAAATCGGAAACACCTCCCATGTTTACACGGAAGTAAACCGCGAGCGTATCAGCACTTTTACGGAATGGCGTCCAGTACTGCGCGAGTGTACTCTCCCAACCATTATAATATTGCATCGGCAAATTCATATTCGTGTTTGCAACAACAATTCCACGGTTCGTTCCGGCAAAGCTAGTTCCCGAATTCATCGGACCTTCCCACCCTGTCCAGTGAAATGTTGGATGTTTTAAATCGGAAGTATAAGTAACAAACTTATATTGAATTTCATCACCGGCGGTTGCTTGAAAACTTCCCTGCCAATAATCGCCTCCGATATTTTTCATTCTCACTCCAGTCAACGTATCCCATGTTATTTTCGGAACCGTCGTACCTAATTTTGATGCACCGCAAAGTAACACGATGCTGTTCGGACGAAGCGTATCAAGGCAAGTGGAGGTATTCACCGTCATGGTAACCGTTACGGTTTGTGCCGAAGTTTGTATGGACGAAGTGCCAATTAACAATACCATCATCAGTGAGAAATACAAGAAGTTGAATTTGTGTTTCATAATTCTATCCTTTAGTTTGTTTTAATTTTTTAATACCACTACTCATAATTTAATTTGCAGCGTGAATCTGTTTGAACTTCCGAGATGAACAAAATGCTGGTAGGCATAATCAAGCGTGATCAGCACTCCGCCGATAAGATCAATCTCGTGAAGGCTTGTTCCAAATGCGAAAGTAGTCTCGTTATTCGGGAGAAATAAATCTTTGTATCCGCCGCGCACCTGGAATTTATCTTTGAGAAAACCAAGTTCACAGCCAACGTTAACGCTTTGTGCATTATCATTCGGACTTACACCATCCATCGCAACCGTTACTCGCACATCATCGTTCTTAATTATTTCATCGGAAATTCCCACACGCATAATTAACGGCAGTTCAAAAGCATCTGTGTTTAACCGTGCAGTTATGCTCTGATTTGTTCCTTGCTGATTTGAAATAACCGCCGGGATGTAAAGATCTTCTCCCGTCATTTGAATTTTCGTTCCGAAATTTGAAATGCTTGCACCGAGTCTGATTCCGGCGAATGGAGTTTGATAAAGCGTCCCGATATCAAAACCGATCGCGCTTGCGTAATCGTTATAAATTGTTTCGCGGATGTATTTAAAAGTTCCGCCGATTGAAAAACGATCGGTTAAATTTCTGCTGTAAGAAACTCCAACAACAAAACTTGAAGCGTTAAACATTTCCCCGGTTCCCATTGGCTGTGCGGGAGTTGTTACTTCCATATCGTTCGTGTGCATAATGCCGAAACTTAATCCGGTTGTTCCATACTCAGCAAGCGGAATGGTGATTCCAACAAAATCAAAATAAATTCCCGGCAACCAAAGTGTATGATCTACAAGAAGTGTATTTTCTTTAATCGATGCAGTTGCCGCCGGATTCCAATATAACGCCGACGGATCGTTCTCCATCGAGACATAAGCGCTCCCCATCCCGATTGCTTGAGCTCCAACAGGAATTCTCAAAAAGGCTGCGCCGGAAGTTCCAACTTTGTTAATTGATTGTGCAAACAAATTGAGTGAAAAACTTCCAAAGCAGAGAAGGATTAGAATTGCGTAATATTTATTCTTTTTCATTTTCATTTTTGTTCAAATTTATTTTATGATTGCGAACGTTCCGGTTTTTTGTCCAACACCGGGTGCATCGACATGATAAACATATACACCATACGAGATCTCAAATTTTTCATCACTTAACACATCCCAAATTTCTGTACCGTTTTCAGCAAGTGTATTGTGATCAATCTTTTTTACCAGCGCTCCGCTTACATTAAAAATTCTAATTGTACACTCCTTTGGCAAATTGATAAAATGAATTTCTCTTGGTCCTCTTCCGCTTGAATAAGTATTTCGCGGTTCCCAGCTTTCGGCAGCTAAATAGGGATTCGGGACAACTCTTATATTTGCTAAATCACCTTTAGCTTTTTCATTTGAGATAGCGCTCCCCAGCATTTCAAAAGTGTACGTATCGTATGAAAGGAATGGTTTAAAGAGAACAATTTTAAGTGAATCGCCCGCTTGCGGATTTCTGTTCCCCTGACGTTTGTTCAAAACTACCTGCCACGTAAATTGAAGCTTACCGCTTTGGTTTGGTTCAAGAAAATAAATTGCATCAACCAGGTTTGAGTTTGTTGGATTAATTGTGAACCTTCCATCGTTTCCATCCGCTTCACTGAATGCGAAAGGAATTTCTTTATTCTGTGTTAGACTAATAACTTTAAAGTTTACTGCTTTCGATGGAAATTTAATAAAACCGATCGCTGTATCTTTTGATGTTCCAATTCCAACATCACCAAAAACAATTTCATAATCGTTCGGACTTTTCACTCCACTTACCGAAAGTAATGTAACCGGATCAAAATCAAATGAATACGCGTCAGTATTATTCCATCCTGTCAAACTGTTGTTGAGAGAAATTGCTTGAACATTATTCAGACTCAATCGAAAACCTTCAGTTACCGGAAGTTCAGCGCCGTTTATCAAGACTGTATCTTTATCTAAAAGCGTTACATTCTTTGTTAAATTTATTAAAGTGAATGAACGTGTTGTTGTGAAATCTTTATTGTTCACTTTGTACGTTGTATCGGTAAAAGAAATTTGATATTCGTTTTCATTTCTAATCGCAACCGGATCAACAACTTCTATTTTGATAGAACCGCTTGCACCACCGGATGAATGTTCAAATGATTTTACTTCCGGCGGTAAGTATCCGGCGGCTTCAGCAGTTGGGCGAACGACCGCAACGTTGATACCGTGAGTAATGGTTCCATCGGGTGAGACACTAACTTGAATCGGAGTTTCTGCCGGTGCAATATTTCCCGCGGGATATCCAAAATTATAAGCGGTCACTGCGTAGAAATATCTTTGTCCGTTCACAACATTCGAATCAACAAAACTGTGTTTGAGTCCCGATTCATCACCAAGCCAGAACTTCACTCCGTTAATATCAACTTGACTAAATCCTTTAACTCCATCAATTAAATCTGATTGATCAATCGGATTCAAAAGTGTTTTTACTCCGAACCCGTCTGTGATTACTTTCGCGTCAAGGAAAGCTGCGTCAGTTGCGCGGTAAACACGATAGCCTTCAAAATTTCTTCCGTTACCACCGATTTTATTTATATAACGATCAAAAGATTTTTCAGCGAAATCATCCCAGTAAAGGGTAACTTTTTTATCCCCCGGAACAGAAGTTACCGTCACTTGCTGTGGAGCTGAAGCGAATTGATAATCAGCTTGATACGCAAGATCGGCTTGATGCATCTTTGCTGTAACGCTTGTTACATCATCATCTTTTGTCTTGCCTCCACCGGCAATTGCAATTGATACCGCCATTCTTTGCCGTTGACCGGGAAGCATTGGGAAAAATCCGGAAGAAACAAAAACATCATAGTCACCAATGCCTCTTATCAGATTAATGTTTCCAGGAACCATAAATAAATCCCACAGTCCTTGATCCGCCGCAGTTGAAAAGTTTAACGCGCCAACCGGAATTTGCACTGCGCTTGTAACTCCAAGTTGATCCGATTCTCCGACATCTGTTTTATCAATATTAGGTTCACCGGGAAACTCTGTATTCACTCCGGTTGTAGCCTTTCCGTCATATTCTCCGAAATCACCGGTATGCGCAACGCCATCCAACCCAACATCATCAAGTATCGGATCCCAATCAGCATCGTTATCAAATTCATCATCACGCGATTCATCTATCATGGGAGCTATGTTGACGTAATTCCAATCTGCACTTGTATCGGGAACGATGAATCCCCTTTTGATTGTATCGCCAACAGCGAAGTGATGATAATTTATAAACCGTACCGGTTTTACTACTCCGGTATACTGGTTAACATGATTCAAGTGAATAGAGAGTCGTTCATCAATCAATCCATTTAAATTATCATCGTAACCATTGGCTAGGGTGTCTTCAACTAAACTGCTTCCATTTGCAGGGAGAATATATTCTTTACCAAGACTTGAAACAGTTCCACCACCAATCGGATAGGTTGTAATCACACGGTTATAAGTGTTGGGTTGAATTAAAACAATTTTGTCGCCCGGTTTAAGAAATCTTGCTTGAAAATCGTTAGATGTAAAATGAGGACAAACTGAATCGGCTACTCCAGTAATTTGTGAAAGAAGATTTGGGAAATCATCCGAGTCGCCATCGTTATCAATACCATCCACACTGTTGCCGGGTGTTTCAATATATTTTACCGCACCAACGCCCACGGGATCGGTTCCGAAAGCTGCGCTGCCTCTTCTATCAGCGCTTGTTAAAAAAGTTATCGCGGTGGTTAAATCAACATAAGGATAATTGTTCGGACCAACACCGCCAACGTAGTCAGCAACGAACATCATGAAAGCTGTTTTATCAACTGCTTTTGTTCCGTCATTCAAAACATCATGAATAAAAAAGACAACGTCGTTTATCAACACTTGAGACCACGCCATCGTTCGCACATCAACGATGTACCCAAGTCCACCGCGTGTAAGATCGGTGGTGTCAGGAGTATACGGATAGCGTTTGTATTTGTCATCCGAAGTAACAAAATAAAATTCTTGATCTGCGTTGAAAATATTTTTCCCGAAATATCCATCCCACGAGCCAGGCCAACCGGGATCGTTTGGATCAGTTCGTTTATTTCGCCATCCGCCTTGATAATCTTGCGGCCATGAATTTTTATTATCGCTTCTCGCAATTTCTTGTTGCTGCGGATTAATAAACCCTCTCACCGGTTCAAAATTCCAGGTATTTCCGCTTGGATCACTTTTATATACAGGCATTTCAACAAGATGAATTGTTTTACCGGAATTATCCACCACTTCACCTGACGCCCAAAACGAAATCAGCGCAATATAAATTCTACCTGTATTTTTCGGCCATTCATAAGAAAAATAATTTGCCTGTCCGTTTGGATTTCCGCTATAACCTGAGTTAAAAATTGTCGCGCGAATATTGTTTCCTTCGATGTTGGAAAATCTTCTGTAATTCGGATCGCCTCTAAAATCAGATGGAGTATAGTTCAACACTTGCGCGCTTAATCTTGAGGTAAAAAATAAAATCATTAACGTCGAATAAAATTTTAGTTTAATCATTCCAACACCAATCAATCATTAAATGATATTTTAGTCCCAAGGTAAATGCTTCGCGGCATACTGTAATAATTGGGGGAAACGAACCATCCCGGATCTGCATTTGTTACAGTAGCTTGTTGCAATGTGTAGTCCGGTTTTCCAGTATCGCCAAAAACTACAACCGGATTTTTCGCATCTAGTAGATTGAAAACCTTTAGAAAAAGTTGAACGTTCAAATTAGAACTAAGTGAAAAATCTTTATGAATCTGCATATCAACATTCGCAATGAGAGGTTTTCTCCGGCTGTTGTTCGGAAGTCCCGGAATAATATTTCTTCCCGAATAGGCTCCGGCTGTTACAACCGGCGTATAAGGTTGACCCGTACTAATAGCCGCGATAAGGCTCATTCCCCAATCGCTTCCACCGACATAAATGTTACTGTTCAAAGTGTGTGTCTGATCCCAATCAAGCGGAGTTAAATACCGTGTTGGTTCGGCGCCGTTCTGTCGAGAAATAAATTCTTGTTCGGGAGATGAGTTGGTTCCTTCGGCAATTTGGAAAGTGTAATCAACACCAAAAGAGAAATAATTTGCAAATCTTTTTTTAACTGAAAGTGTTACGCCGCGTGCATTTGCAAAATCACGATTAATTCTTTTTGAATAAGAAATTCCCGCCACAACAGTTGGAATCGGTTGGCTCGAAGAGATCCAATCGCGAATATCACGATAGTAAGCTGTGACATCAACGGCAATATCTTCGGTGAATTGCTGCTGCAGTCCGATTTCATAAATTGTGGTTCGCTGCGGCTTAAGATCGTTATTACCGAATGAACCTTGAATCCCTTGCGTTGAAGTTAACTTGAATTCATCACCGATATAGAGTTGGCTGTAATCGGGAATTTGTTGAAAGATCCCAAAAGAAAATCTGATGATTCCTCGGTCTGTTATTGGATACGAAATTCCAAACCGCGGACTTAATCCGGTTTTAATAGTAGTTTTTTTGTACCAATATTTTACTCGATCAGCAACGGTTAGCTTGTTATCATCAACTTGTTCGTCAAGACTAATTTTTCCATCGCCATTCAAATCACGATATGTGTTTTCTTGTTTGAAAGGATTGAAAATATCCGGATCAGTTGGGTCAACGGGAATTTTTCCATTTGGATTAAATAAATCAAACCGTAAACCAAAATTTATAATCACGCTTGAAAATTCAATCTTATCTTGCACGTATGAGCTGAAACTAAACGGAGTTCTTTCAAACTTGTCGTGTTGCGGAGTATCGGTACCCGGAATTGCCGGGACAAACGGAACAAGTTGCTGCCCCGTTGCACCAAGCGCCGGGATTAAGGTTATGTTTTCGTAATTTAATTTATCAAACTGTGCCTGCACACCAACTTTAGCGAGATTTATTTTGTCAAGCTGGCTTGTTAAATCCCACTTGATTGTTGTACTCTTTGTACTTCTATCAAAATGATTAAGATTTGTTCCGGCAGTTAAAAAATGAAATCCTGCGATCGTTGCTGAATCTGGTGAAACATAACGAGAATCAAAAAGATTATCGTAGAGGTGTGATGCATATGTATTGTCTTTATAAGCGAATGTTAACTCTTGAAACGTGTTCAAGAAAAGAACGTGCGTAAATGTCCCAAAGAGACTATACCCATTTGATTTCGCACTTCCCACACCATTCGGATTCCATTGATAAATATGATTGTAATAGGTGTTGGCTTCCTTGCTTCCGAATGCATCCAATTTAAATTTCAGATCACCGGAAATTTTCCAATCCAACGTTGCTTGTCCACTCCATTTTTTGCTTGAGTTCATCGAGACAAAAGAATTATCTCCCAGATTGGGAATAAGAACTCCATTCTCCCAGACAGCTCTTCCCTGCGGATTATATTTATTAATTCCGAAGATATAACCGCCGTCAACAAATCTTCTCGCAGAAACAAAGAAAGATAATTTGTCGGCAATAATCGGTCCGTTCAGAAATCCTTGAAAATTATAATTGGCAAAAGGATCAATCGAATTTATATGTTGAAAAATATCGGTATGGTTGCTGACATAATCGCCGGTCCAAATTTCAATATTCCCGTTTAGCTGTTGTCCTCCCGATTTGGTTACAATGTTCACAACACCGCTCATCGCGTTACCGTATTCGGCGTTAAACGTTCCGCTGATAACTTTCAATTCTTGAATTGATTCGGTTTCCACCGCCAAGGCTTGCGTCCGGTTAAAATCATCGGTAATGCTCACACCATTTATTAAATAAGATATTTCACTCGATCTTCCACCGCGGATATGCAGACCTCCGTCCGAACCTTTACTTACGCCGGCTTGCTGCGTTATCAGTTGTGTAATGTTTTGCAAAGGAAGTTCTTTAATTTGATCTGCTGATATTCTTGCTTCTGTTGAAGTCATATCTTTTACAACCAACGGTGCCTTTGCTGTTACTACAACTTCGTGGTTCAATGTTATCTCGGTTTGAGTAAGACGAAAATCAAGTTTAGTAGTGGAACCGCTGCCAACATGAACGTTCTTTGTTAAAGTGTTTGAATATCCGATGTATTTGGCAATAATTGTGTACGTTTTGGGGGGAACATTAACTATGATGTATTCACCATTCACATCTGTTGCGGCTCCAAGTCCGGTTCCTTCAATTAGAATATTCACACCAAACAAAACCTCGCCTGTTTTTTCATCGGTTACTTTGCCTGTTATTTTCCCGGTATTTTGCGCAAACACAAAATTGAATGAGGAAAGAAATATCATTACCGTGATAAATTTAAATACTTTTTTCATCGTTCGTATGCATTTGTTAGAAGGTTTAAGTTGGTTATTTTTTCCGGGAACAACTGAACTTGAAATTCTTTTTTAAGTGATGAAGCATAATCAATTCTGGATTTGTACCAACTCAGTGTCTTTAATGTTTCTTTTATTTCTTCACTAACCTCCGAAAGATTTCGCCAAACCGGGGGCTTTATTGAAGTGCATTTAAGGAAGAGGTATTTCCCATCGTCGCTAATTGGACCCATCCATTGCCCCGGATTCATTCCAAAAACTTTGTCGCCAAGATTTCCCAAATCGTTTTTGCGGAAGATACCCATATCACCTTTGTTTTTAGCAGTGTTCGTTTGCATTGAGAATTCTTCTGCAAGTTTTTCAAATGAAATTCCCCCGACTAATAATTTTTCGATAGAATCTGCCACGGACTGTTTGTCAACAAGAATTGAACTTAATCGCATTTCGCCTTCTTTTCTAAATCGGTCACGGTTCTCATTATAGTATGCTTTGATTGATTCATCGGGAATATAGATTTTATCACGAAGCTGTTTTTCAACTTGTTGAATTAAATATGTATTGAAATTGTAATCAACACTCTTCTCAAACTCCGGTGATTCACCTAAGTGAGCAACTTCGGCTTTCTGCAAAGTATTTTTTCGGATGATGAGACCGGAGATAAAATCTTCCAAATCGGTCGCATTGTGGATCCATTTTCGCTGGTCTTCACTCGTAAGTTGCAATTCGGAAATCAAGTGAGACATATTCCAATTTCCACTTTTTGTCCTGACAACCATTCTGTTCTTGTTCTTCTGATAAAATGATGAAGATTTTTCAAACTGATTTTTCTTGGAAAAACTTTCAAGTGATTGATACAACTTCTCTACAAGTGCATTATCAAATTTTATTTCAAGTTCTCTTTTCTGATTTGCGGAGTACTGCTTTGCTGCATTTTCATAAGCACGTTTGGCAACAAACGCTTTTATTCGATCGTGCGCTTTTAAATATTCGCTTTCAATTACAAAAGGATTTTGTTTTATGTCTTCCACTTTTATAATACTGTAACCCGTTACCGTTTTAATCGGTTGGGATATTTCTCCAATTTTCATGGAATAAGCTGCTGCTTCAAAATTCGGATCCATCTCATCAACTGAAATATATCCGAGATCACCGCCATATTCTTTCAACTGCTCATCGTGAAAAACTACTCTCGCGAGCTCTTCAAATGATTTACCGTTTTTTATCTCATCGTACAACTTTTCTGCGTCTTGTAAATTTAAAGCATAAAGATGTTTTACTTTTATTTTTGTATTCATCTTTATGTACATACTCTTTATATCTTGTTCGCTTATACTTATTGCGGGTTCAATAATTTTTTTTGAATAAGCGTTGAGTAACTCTTGAGCCTTAATTCTAGCATATTCGGTTATGGCTGACTTTGTTTTATCGATGCCTTTCATTTTCGCATCCAACAGAAAAATTTCGTCGTCAACCAGATTTTGCAAATATTTAATGCGGATCTCACCGTTATCAGTTAAACCCACTTTGCGGATTTTCTCTTTATAGTATTTTTGAAATTCTTCAAGTGTAATTATTTTTTTACCAATGATCGCAACCGTATCAGACTGACTATGGCTCATTTCGGCAAATATTGTTGTGAAACCAAGAAGAAAAGAGAAAGTCAATATTTTTATTTTTATCTCAAACATTCTTTGCGCTCCGTTTGAGTTTTTTATAATGAGTTGAAGAGAGCTCTCTCAGCACTTTCGCGCTGTACTCGGGAGTAATATCCCGCTGGGGTTCTGCAAGCATTTCATATCCAACCATATATTTTTTTACAGATGCCGAACGCAGAAGAGGCGGGAAAAAGTGCATGTGAAAATGCCCCTCATCATGGACTTTACCATCAGTTGGTGCTTGGTGTATTCCGGATGAATAAGGAAATGATGTTTGAAAAAGATTATCATACTTTACAGTTATAGTTTTAATCGCATCAGCAAATGCTTCAACTTCTTTGGCTTTAATTGCTAACAAGTTTGCATATCTCTTTTTAGAAATGATGATTGTTTCGTAAGGCCATGTTGCCCAAAACGGAACGAGCACAACGAAGAGAGAATTTTCATAAACAATTCTCTCCTTCAATTTTAATTCGAGTTTTAAGTAATCGCTTAAAAGACTTTGTTTGTTTTTCTTGAAATACTGCGTGAACTGTTTTAATTCTTTCGCAGGCTCGGTTGGAATATTTTCTTGTGCCCATATTTGGCAATGGGGATGCGGATTGCTGTTCCCCATCATCGCTCCCTTATTCTCAAAAATTTGTACATGATTAATTTTAGGATGTCCACTCAAAGCTTTAAATTCATGTTTCCATGTTTCTATTACGGATCGAATTTCTTTTAAACTCATTTCCGCAAGAGTTAAATCATGTCGTGGAGAAAAATTCACAACACGACAAATCCCGGTTTCATTTTTTGTAATTAACAAATCGCTTTTGCTGGTTGGGTCTGAGGGAATTTTTTCGAGTAGAGAAGAAAAATCGTTTGTAAAAACAAACGTGTTTTTGTAATTCGGATTTACTTCTCCGTTTGCCCTTTCATTTCCGGGACATAAATAACATTCGGGATCGTATTTTGGTCGAGCAATTTCATCAACCGAAGAAACCTCACCTTGCCATGGACGCTTAGTTCTCTGTGGTGAAACGAGCACCCATTCTCCAGTTAAAATATTTTTCCGTCTATGCGGATATATGTTCTCAAAATGGTTCATTTACTTCCGAACTTACAATACTTGTTCCGGCACTGATTTTAGTTACGTAAACTGTGGCATCACGGGTAAATTTTTCTTTGTACTTTTTCGCTATTACTGAAGTAACCTCATTAACTGCTTCATTTTCAATAATGTTTATAGTACATCCTCCGAATCCTCCCCCCATCATTCTTGCGCCGTAAACCGACGAAATGTTTTTTGTTTCTTCAACAAGAAAATCAAGCTCAGGACAGCTTACCTCATAATCCTTACTCAATCCTTGATGTGTTTGATAAAGAAGCGAACCGAATGTTTCCAGATCATGAATTTTAAGCGCATCACATGCTTTCAATAATCTCTCATTCTCATCAACAATATATTTGCACCGGCGATATGTAAGCGGTTCCATTTTCGTTTTAAGCGTTTCCAACATTTCTGGGTTCACATCGCGAAGACTTGTTACAGTTGGAAATTCTTTTTTAATTACTTCTACCCCTTTGTTGCATTCCTCTCTTCTCAAATTATATTCCGATGAGGCGAGCGAGTGAGAAACATTCGTATTGAAGAAGACAACAGAAAGGTGATCATAATCGAAAGGAACAAGTTCATACTCAAGTGAGCGGCAGTCAATTTTCAGTGCGTGTTTATCTTCACCAAAAATATTAATGAACTGGTCCATAATGCCGCAGTTCACACCTACAAATTCGTTCTCTGCTTTTTGAGAGAGTTTAACGAGTGAAAGTTTGTCGATCTGCAAATTGAAAATATGATTTAATGCAAAAGCCAAACCCGCTTCTATTGCCGCAGATGATGAGAGTCCCGCCCCGATTGGAATATCTCCGCCGAAAACGCAGTTAAATCCTTTCAAGCTGAATCCCGCTTTTATCAATTGATCGACTACACCCATCAAATAATTTGGCCACCCTTTGTCAGACTTTTTCAAATTGTCCAATGTAAATTCAAATTCGTCATTCATGTCGGACGCGATGAGTTTACAGACTGAATCAGTCCGTGGAGCAATTGTAAAGTAAACAGCTTTTTCGATCGCTGCAGGAAGTACAAATCCCATATTGTAGTCTGTGTGTTCTCCAATTAAATTTAATCTTCCTGGAGAACGAACCAGTGTTGGCTTATCGTTAAAATTTTCGTTAAATATTTTTTCTATTCTTTGTAACGGATTCATAAATTATTAAACCGTTTCTTTTCTTGTTTTCAAATACATCAAACCTCCAAACAAAATCATGATTGCACCCCACCATATATCGGGGTGGATTTCACTTAAAACGGTTTTCCTCATTGAAGGATTAAATGCAAGATAAATTCCGTTAAACATTATTAACGTTCCGATAACTAAAAGAATAAGTCCAACGAAATACCAAATCGGTTTCATTTTATTTTCAAACATAGTTGCCTCTTTCTACCAGAATAATAAATTAAGAATTATTAAAACGATTAATGAGATCACCGCAACAAACTCGGGACGTTTAACAAAAGGAACCGCTTGATCGTGATTCTCTTTGGTTAATCCTTTCACAAGTCCCACCAATTCTGCTTTGTCTCTCTTCTTTGTAAAAAGACTAATTACAATTGTAACAACTGCACAGATTAACCAGGCCCACCAGGCACGCCAGAAGTTTGCAGCCATGTCACTTTGCACGTTTGACATCGTTATAACGCTCTCATGAAACCAACTGAATTTTACAGCGAGATACATGGTAAACGAGGAAAGCATTCCTGCAACCAATCCCCAGAAGGCACCGCTTGGAGTGATCCACCAAACGAACATTCCAAGTAACATCGTTGCAAACAGAGGAGCGTTAACCCATGAAAAAATTGCCTGCATATAATCCATAATGCTCGGAAAACTTTTCGCCCAATATGCAGTTACTAATGAGATGCCAACTCCAACCAAAGTGGAAATTCTCCCCATCCAAAGAAGATGTGAATCTGAAGCTTTTTTATTCAGTACCGCCTTGTAAATGTCGTACGTCCAGACGGTATTAAAAGCACTTACGTTTCCAGCTTGCCCAGCCATGAAACCGGCTAGTAAAGCAGTAACACCAAGTCCGACTAATCCCGAAGGATAATAGCGAGCAATGAGAAGTGGAAGAGCTGAATCATAATTCATTTGTCCTCCATCATGCAATAAAGTAAAACCGCTTTTGGGATCGTTTGAAAGGGCAATAGCAATCAATCCGGCAACAATAACAATGAACGGAAGAGCCATCTTGAAAAAAGAAGCGAGGATAGGTGTCATTCTTGCAGAGCGTAAATCTTTTGCGGAAAAAGCTCTTTGAATTACAAGAAAGTCTGTTGTCCAATATCCAAACGAAAGTACAAAACCGAGTCCAAGAACAATACCCCCCCAGTGGATGAACATTCCATTTTGTGTTGGATCAGATGATGTGGCCCAGAGTGTGGTAAATGAAATCTGTTGACTGTATTCATTTATTCTTGCAAAAATCTCTTGCAGACTTCCAATTTCAATAATACCTAGAATTGATATGAGGAAAAGACCAAACCAAATTAAAAAGAACTGAATGATCTCTGTGAAAATCGCTGACATTAATCCGCTCAATCCAACATAAACAGCTACAGTTAATGCCGATGCCCACATACTCACATCCCAATTCCAACCTAAAAATGTATGTAGTACAAGAGCCATCGCGTAAAGGTTAATTCCGGAAACGAGAAGTGTCATTAATGCAAAAGCAATTCCATTTAATACGCGTGTTTTTTCATCGAAGCGAAGTTTAAGATATCCAGGAACGGAATTTATTTTACTGCTGTAATAAAAAGGCATCATATAAATGCCGAGAAAAAGCATTGCGGGAATTGCCCCGATCCAATAAAAATGGGCGACATACATTCCATACTTAAAAGTATTTCCGGTCATTCCAAGTAATTCAAGAGCTCCAAGGTTGGCAGAAAGGAATGCTAATCCTGCAACCCATGTTGAATTTTTTCTTCCGGCAAGAAAAAAGTCTTCCTGATTTTTTGTGAATCTTTTTAAATACCATCCAATACCAAGTACAAATGCGAAATAGATAAAGATAATTACCCAATCTATAAACGAGAGACCGATTGCTTGCATACTTTCCTCTATAGTGACTTTCTATTTATTGAATTTATTCGTTTACAATTTCTCAGCCGAAGACTGACCCGCCTCAGGCGGAAACTTTCTTTTTAAATCTCTAAGTTGAACTTCTGATTATCAATACTGTATTCAGAGTTATTGTTGTTGGTTTAAATGATTGCTTTTCACTTTCAATCATTTCAATTAAGAGTTCTGCTGATTTCTTTCCCATCTCAAACGAAGGCTGGTTCACGGTGGTTAATGGTGGATCAACTAAAGCAGTAATTTTGTTATTTGAAAAACCAACAATTCCAATATCCTCCGGAATTCTTAATCCGGCTTCCTTTATTCTTTGAAAGGCTCCAATAGCAACAGGATCGTTCACCGCAAAAATTGCATCGGGAAGATTATTATTTTTTATCAACTCCTCCATCGAATTATAGCCATCAGCTTCATGTAAACCTCCGTAGCAAATAAGACTTTCAATAACTGGAAGATTGAATTCTGATAGTGCTTTAGAGTATCCTTTTAGCCTGAGTTTGCATATATCAAGTTCTTTCGGACCAGTAAAGTGTGCAATTCGTTTATAACCTTTCGTTATCAGATGTGACACAGCATCAAACGCACTCTTTGCATCATCAATGATTACTTTACTTACCGCCACATCACTGCACGCTCGATCAAAAAATACAAGTGGAATTCCTCTTGCTACCACTGACTTAAAGTGATCACCATTAATCGTGTTCTGAGAGATCGATGCAACAATTCCTGCCACACGCTGATGAATTAATGAATTGGTGTTCACCACTTCTCTTTCGAAATTTTCATTCGATTGACAAACAATAATCGTATATCCGGCATGATAGGCAACTTCTTCAATTCCGCTTATTGCTGAAGAAAAAAAATCGTGTTTAATTTCAGGGACAATTACCCCGATGATGGTGGTTCGGTTATTTTTTAAACTCTGTGCAATTGAATTAGGTTTATAGTAGAATTCATCAGCTAGCTGCTGAACCTTCTTTTTGGTCTCTTCTTTAATGTCAGGATGATCACTCAACGCACGTGAAACTGTGGAAGCGGAGATGCCTAATTTTTTTGCAATATCGGTAATGGTGATGTGTTTCATAAATTTTCCGCAAACGTTTGCGATAACGATTGCAAAGCTAATAAATTCGCTTAAGCTTGTCAAGAAAAATCTTCACAATCCTTTTAAAACAGAAAACCTTACCAGATTTTTTCTAGTAAGGTTTTAAATAGCTGAAATTAAAATTTCTGCTTCTTTTAAAAATCATACAGACTTTTTTGAGATTTATCTAACCACAGCAGTCACATTTTCGGTTACTGTTTTGTAAACTTAGCAAGGGTAATTTGTGGTTTGCCTAATTGCTCCCATGTAATTTTAGACTCAAAAACTTCTTCATTGTTTAGCATTACAACCATGAGTTTTGTAACAAATCTCAGAGGCTTTATAAAAATTGCAAGAAATTTCATCATTCCCATTGGAGCCTTACTCAGTGTCAGTTTTTCTTTTGTGTAATTTTCAACAAATATTTTTGCGGCTTCATCCAAAGTGAAAGCTTCTGGCCCTTGCACAGCGTACTCGTTATTCAATGCTTTATCTGTTTTGAATGCATTAGCAACCATTCTACCGAAATCTTCGCCAGCTATCCACCAAGCTTTATAAACCGATTTCCCGATTATTGCAATTTTCTTCCCCTGCTTCATTCCACCGTTAAAGTTTTCCATAAAATTTGACGGATAAAAAATTGTATACGGAATACCGCTGTTTTTAACTTTCCCGATACTTGACTTCTTCGCATTCATCACCCACCAATCACCTTTATAATTACGCGCTAAAAAAGATGAAAGGTAGATAATTTGTTTAAGATTACTCTGTTTAGCGGCTGCTAAAAGATTGTCCAATCCTCCCATTTCCGGATTAAAACCGTCTTTCTTATCGATATCCGTTGTTGAAATATTTATATATAAACCTTCTGCATTACTTAATACTTCTGCAATAGAACTATTATCATTAAGATCACCTTTTATAAACTCTACTCCAGCCGGAAAAATTTTCTTTGCTTTAGTAACGTCTCTAACTAGTGCTGTTATTTCAAATCCACCTTTAATTAATTCTTTGGTAACGGGAATTCCTATCATACCGGTAGCCCCTATAACTGCTATTTTTTTCATATCATATGTCCTTTGCTTGTTGATTCATTTTAAGTTTTTTTTCTTGTCACTCGCATTAAATTGAAAGATAACATCTTTTCTCGTCAATACTTTTTCAAAATGTATAAGATACTTATTTTTATGAAGGAATCACTCCCAATTGCACAAGTAATCCGTACATATTTGTTGTTTGCCATTCTGATATTACTTTCCCATTTTTGATTTCCCTGATGAATTTCCCTGATGCAAATACCTTTTTCCCAGTTGGAGGAATGCCCATGAAATTGCCGGTATTTGTCATCTCGTTTGTATAATCTACCGCAACCAAATCACCTTCCCCAACTACACGAAGAAATTTCATCTCCATATTAGTCATTGAGGTACATAATACATTTTTCATAAAACCGACGTATTCTCGTTTGTTCATTGCAGGTCTTCCGTCTCCAATATAGCTGAAGTTGTCGTCTAATAAATCATCTACTTTTTGCCAATCTCCCTTCATAATTGCTCTCGATAATCCGAGAGCTAACTCTTTGTTTGCCGATATTTCCATTCTGAATTCCTTAATTGTAAATTTTAATTAATTGTTCAAACTTAGAGTTCACACTATAGAATTGCAATATACTACCCAAAATGAAAGCACTGTGTTTTTGGGAAGTATATCACTTGTAATTACATTTGCAGAAAAGATGAGTAATTTTATGAAGCGTTATAATTTGGATGGAACATTTTTTTATTGCCCCGTGGATTTAACTCTTTCGGTGATTGGCGGAAGATGGAAAGGACTCGTTTGCTGGAATTTAAAAGATGGGTCTAAACGGTTCAGCGAGATGAAAAAAACTTTGGTTGGAATTAATGATAAAATGCTCACGCAAGTATTAAGGGAACTTGAGAAAAAAGGGGTCGTCTCTCGTAAAGTCTATGAAGTAATTCCTCCAAAAGTTGAATATTCCCTAACTACCGAAGGTAAAAAATTATTACCGGTTATGGAATTGATGGCTGCATGGGGAAAAAAGTATGAAGTTTAAATGCCCGCTCTTAGAAATTTTCTTTAACATTCGATAAAAACCCTGACATTTCATACCCACGCTTTTTAAATTATAGATTGCAAAACCTCTTTAAAACAAAAAACCCCATAACTCGTTAAGTTACAGGGTATTAATTCTAATATTAATTAAAACATCCATTTAAACTCCTACGACCTCCTGCGTGACAGGCCGTTAAGGGGGTAAAACAGTGTCTAAAATGTGCGTTTTTAGGTTATTTTCAAAGGGTGAAGGTCTAAATTTTGCCCGTGCTTGGTTAAATTCGTTACCATTTCGTTACCATTTTTGATTTTCTATTGATAAGTGACTGGTAACGAGTGAAGAGTGACGAGATGGTAAATCATCATTTGTTTTCAAGATGTCGGATCAAACCCAATATCATCTTTCTTATTTCTGATAATTCATTCTGAATTTTTTCTGAATCTACTGTTAGAAAATACTTTAAATTTTCACCGATTAGAATCTGAGTTTCTAATTCAGACATGCTGCCTAACGCTATATACAAAAACTGCATAAACTCTTTTGAATGATTTCTTGCAGCACCCTCTGCGATATTGGAAGGGATTGATACCGCAGCCCTTCGAATTTGATTTGTCAGTCCATACATTTCTTCTTTTGGAAAAACCTTTGTGACCTCATAAATAGATGTGACTAACTGAACACTCCTTTTCCATACATCTAAATCTTTATGCGATTTCATTCTTGTAGCTCGTTACTTGTTACTTGTCACTCTTCACTTTTCAACTTCTCAACCAAAATCTCCACAATCCTTTCCGCAGCCTTCCCGTCCCACAGCTCTGGAATTTTCCCGATCTTCTTTTTCCCCGATAAAATTTCAAGTGCTGCAATTTCCGCTTTCTTAAAATCTGTACCGATCAAATGGTTTGTCCCTACTTCAACAGTAACCGGACGTTCGGTATTATCACGCAACGTTAAACATTGAACACCGAGATAAGTACTTTCTTCTTGTATGCCGCCGCTATCGGTAATAACAAGTTCACAATTTTTCACCAGAGAAATAAAATCAAGATAACCAATTGGATCGGTTAAAATAATATTTTCATTAAGCAAGTCTTCGAGTCCAAACGCCTTTATGTTAGCTCTTGTTCTTGGATGGATTGGAAAAACAATTTTTCTTTTTTCACTAAAATGATTAAGCATAGCAATAACCTCTTTGAGCGACTTCTCTTCATCCACATTACTCGGACGATGGAGAGTAACAAGGATGTAGTTATTCGGCGCCAGTTTATAATCATCAATTATCGTTGATGAATCAACTTTCGGCAGATAATGGATAAGACTATCGATCATACAATTTCCGACAAAGAAAACTTTCTCGTCACTAACACCAGAGTTCTTTAGGTTTTCCATCCCGCTTTTTTCAGTTATAAAAAGAAAATCAGAAATAGTATCCGTTAATACTCTATTGATCTCCTCCGGCATTTCCTTATCAAAACTTCTTAAGCCTGCTTCAACATGCGCCACTTTAATATGCAACTTAACAGCAGCGAGACTACACGCGATAGTTGAGTTCACATCTCCGACTACGATAACCAGATCCGGCTTTTCTTGTAAAAGAATCTTCTCAAATTCGATCATCACTTTTGCGGTTTGTTCTGCATGTGAACCTGAGCCAACACCTAAATAAAAATCGGGTTTCGGTAGGTCCAATTCGTCAAAGAACACCTTCGACATCTTCTCATCATAATGCTGTCCTGTATGACAGATCAAGTGATTAATTTTGACTTTTGAATTTTGACTTTTGAATTTTGAGAATTCTTTATGCAGCGGCGCCACCTTCATAAAATTTGGTCTCGCACCCACGACTGATATTATTTTTAACATATTTGTTGTATTCCAATTACTTAATAATTTTTTGTTTAATTCCGCCAAAGGACGGAGGAGTTGTTTACCTGTTTAATAAATCTTTTTCAATCTTCTCAGCTTTGCTGATCAGTCTCTGGCTGCTATGTCAACCTTCGGCTGAAAATCCTTCAATCTACTGTTACGCTAATCTTCTATTCTTTATCCAACGCTTAAAAAACGGGTCGTCAATTTCGTACCCAACTTTGCTTTTAATTACTAAACCATTTTGAGCTAATCGTTTTAAACCGCTGAATATTGTACTCGAAGCGCCTGCAAAATATTTTTTTGAAAATTCTGATGATAGCGGAGTGCTTTCAGATAACGACATCCCTATAAGTATTTTCATATCGGTTCTGTTTATCGTATTCCAGAGGCGTTCATAATCCATGTCGTGATACCTGATAAGTTCTTCCACAGACTGCTCAACCGGATTTTTTATTCCATTTGTACTTTTCAACAATTCCCATACGGTAAATGCTAATTGCTGTGTGTAATAGGGATGTGCTTTTGTTATTTCCAATATCCCTTTTGCTGTTTCTTCAAAATTAACCGTTACCGTTGCTAAGCCTGATGAGAGATATGCCATAAACTCTTGATTTGGGATTTTATCTAACGAAAGTAAATAGCCGAAATGATAAAAGGGAGATTTTTTCTTCTCAAAAATGTCCCTCATTAAAGATTCCTGACTTCCTAAAAACACATAATTAATTTTTTGATGATGCTGAATTATAGTGCGAAGCTTACGATCTAATTCTTTCTCAATTTTTTTTATTTCTTGAAATTCATCAAAAACAACTATTAGTCTCCTCTTTTTATCACTTACCCTTTCTATTAGATTTATTACATCTTCAACTAATATTGAAGGCGAAGATACCGGCTGAAAAGAAATATCAACCTCATTATTCAATGGATTCATTGAAATATTGGGAATAATTTTAAAATTTTTTACTATTTGCTTTATCTTTTCAAACGGATAAATACGGTAGACTCTTTTTAGTAGTTGAGCGGCAAAATCCTCTGTATTGGCAAGTAATTGTAAATCTAAAAAAATTACAGGCCGGTCAATTTCCTTTATCACTTTGCTTATCAGGCTTGTTTTACCATATCGGCGGGGACTTATAAGTATAAGATGATTATCACTTGCTAAAATTGACCTTACCCTCTTTATTTCTTCAGAACGATTTGTAAAGAAAGAACCCTCAACAATACTGCCAAATTTAAATGGATTTTTTTTTATCAATGATTGCGACTTTTTTCGTTGCGAATATTTTCGCAGTAAAGATAAATTATTTTGAGCATTTTTTCAAATAAAATCTCCCGAGCGAAGTCGTGGGAAGCGAAGTCCATGCGCTCCAATCTCAAACTCCGCTTCACGCTAAAGCGTAACGCCCCATAAAAAAACATCATAAATGATGTTCCCAGAATCCAAATATGATTTAACTCCTAACCTTTGGTGCTTCGGCGACATTCGTAATTCCTAATTCCTAATTCTTTAGATTCCATACTGCACACTCACCCCAAACGAATGATTCGCTCCAAGTTCCCAAGCCGGAGTCCTTGTCTTATCTTCGTCAGTAACATTTGAATATTGGTAATAGACTTTACCAAAGAGATCGTGAATATACTCATAACTTACTTCCAGCCCGATGTTCGTTTCATTTCGTCTTAAGCCGTAAAGGAAAGGTTCTGCAATATCTGTTTTATATGCCAGCGAAATGTTATCTAGTCCTCCCTTTCTCAATTTTTCAATCCAGGCTTTTGCTGAAAGTTGGGGGAGAAATCTATAATCAAATTGTATCCTCATTTGGTCAGCATTTTGTCCTATCCAATGGCCTAAAGTATAATCTAAATGCTTGTACGTAGTGGTAGAATCCTTGTGTTCATAGACCCACGGATTTATTCGCGTATACTCTACAGTAATGTCGAGATTCGGAATTAAGGCATCGATTCGTTTAACGCCAAATGTCATTCCAAGCCATGTATTGTGCCAATCATTTTTCAAGATATTTCTTATTTCCGTAACATCAAGAAAAAATGATGCATACAAATGATAATTTGTAAAGTACTTAACAGAAAAGTCAGAGAACAACGCACCGTTACCATCCTCAACGCTGCCGTGTCCGGTGTCCCGGTCTAAATACTTAAAAAACATAAAAGGGATGAACATTTCAGCCCGGAGATCACCTTTATAAACTAACGAATTTCCAAGCGAAACATCTAACCAATCAACCGGAGTGAAACTTAAAAAATTTGCCACAAAATACTTTTTAACAAACTTCTGCCGGTCACTTTGATAGATCGAAGAAGACCGGTAGTAATAGCCTATTGAATCAACAAATAGTGAATTCAACCAGCCGTGGACATAATAAAATCTCAACCAATCTGTGGGTTTCAGTTCTAAACGGATCATCGGAAATGAAGGAGCTTTACTTGAAAGAATTAATTGTCCGAATTCCCCGTGTCCCCACTTAACATAGTCTTTTTGAACCGAAGCATTTCCCCAACCCCAATCGAGAGTTAAAGCGCCGCGAACATCACTATACTCAATTCCATTTGGAGCAGCGATCATTGCTCTGCCGGTTTCAGAGGTGAAGTTTTTATTTTTATCCACAGACTTTCCGTATTCGCCGTTATCGGTAAAATTCATCTGCATACTGAATGCTGAACCATATAAACTATATGCATTAATTCCCCATGATCTTTTTCTGATCGCTTCATTTTTTACACTGCCAAGAGTGTATTTGACAATTGGTGAAAATCGGAAAGTGAAAAGTGAGTCGGTATGCTCATATAAAAAAAACCTTTCTTTTTCTAACCTATCACTTTTCATTTCATTCTTAAATTCTTGAACGAACCAACTAAATTGTCCCTTTTCTACTTGATTCAGTTTTTCGCTATGGGGCAATATTTTTTCCAGTAACCTACTTATTGTAACTCTTGAAAGAGGCTTCACTTCATCATGATATGAGATGAAACCAGAAAGCGACATCCGTTCTAAAAATGAATAGATCTCATTTTCTGGCGGAACAAAAACTGATTGCCCAAACTGGGTTACTGATAACGCAAAGATGAACAAGAAAAAAGACTTAATAGACATAGAGTGAATTTCTAATTATGAATGATAAAAATGATGTTAATTGTATAACCTAATTACGTTAATAAATTGCATGAGAAAAATAGTAAAAGGAGAGGACTTTTTGAATTTTGTTTTTTAAGCTTTCAAGTTCGGGGTCCAAGATTTCTCTCTTTGTTCGAAATGACAGACTACTTTTGTCATATCGAAGGAGGCACGACTGAGATATCTTGGAGTCACTGGGAATCAAGATTTCTCCCTGCGGTCGAAATGACAGTACTGCGGGAAATAAGATTTCTCCTTGCAGTCGAAATGACAGTACTGCGGGAAACCAGATTTCTCTCCGCTTGAGGCGGATCGAAATGACATGGCATACCTGTCATATAGAAGGAGGCACGACTGAGATATCTTAGAATCACTGGGAGCCAAGATTTCTCGCTTCGTTCGAAATGAAATACTCAAGAGGAAAAAGACCACAAACAAGATGTCATATCGGAGGAGGAATCCCGCAAGGTGGGAAGATTGCTTGTGAATCGGGGACCCATTTGATATTCTTCTAAAAAATGCTTCTATTTGTAGTAATAGTAATTAATATTTTTAATCATTTCAAATGAATTTTGATGACATTTTTCCGAATGAGAAAATTTGTAAGTGAACTAAGAACAACGGGAAGGAAGGAAATTTGGTATTTTTTTTTTCTATTGGCATTAGTAGCAGAAACGATTTTCTCCCCAATCTCAAACTACAAACTCTCTTCTTTTGTAATCAAGGGGATAGTAACATTTTTTTTGTTCACAACTATTATTGTGATGTATAGAAAAAATATTATCTCCTTTGGTACGCTAAATAGTGAATTTTCATCGACACTTATTCAATTGAATATATTTCTCATATTTTGTGCGGTAACCCTTCTTTATTCTTCTAATAGATATTTTGGTTCGTTAAAATGGTTTAACTTTATTTTATCCTTTTATCCTCTTCTTATCGGGTATTATCTTTTTTTTATTTCCTTTTCAAGGAAACGAGGTCTAATCTTTTTAGGAATTGTCACTTTAATTATTTTGACTTCTGTCCCAGTGATAGTATTCTCACATCCATTTGCCTATGACGGGATATATACCCTGTCTCTTACCAAATGGAGCCACGTTATCTATGGAAGATTTATTGGATCTGTTTCTCTGCTCTTCCTGCTTCTTTATCTTTCGAAAATTTTTGTATTCTCTTGGAAAACGGTTATCCCTTTTTTCGCATTCATCTTTTTACTGAACTTGTTAACCGGGTTACGAGCAAGTATACTGGCAATAATAATAATAGTATTCGCATTAACTGTCTATGCTTTGGTTAAGAAAAACTACTTGTATGGTGGCACCATTTTCTTTTCGCTTTTTCTCTCATTAACTTTTTTTTATATATTTCCCGGTTTGAATCAGGAAGCCGAGAATAGAACGGAAAATCTTATAGTTTATTCGATGGGAGATGATGTTGCTGATGGACCTATCAAGGCAAGAGAATCATTATATAAAACAAGTGTTAATATAATTAAGGATAATTGGATTACTGGGGTTGGTTTTGGGGGTTTTAAAAACATCTCTTTTGGTTATGATGCATATCTTATCGAGTATGCACATAATATGTTTTTAGAATTTTGGGTTGAACTAGGACTTATGGGAGTAGTAGTAATTTTTCTATTCCTTTACAAACTTTTTAGAGGAACTTTAAAAATCTCACCTCTGCTGGGAATCGCTGCACTTTATCCATTTATTCTTTCGATGTTCTCAAAAGATATTCCAGGGCAAACGCTCTTTGCACTCTCCCTTGCTCTGATTTCTTTGCCTGAGATGAGAAGAACAGAGATTAAAAAATTGTTCTCAAATGGAAGTAATAATTGACCTATAGTATACTCACTATCAACGCCAATTTCCTTTTAGCTACTGCGAGCATGCTTAATAACGATGTTATAAAATGAACCAAAAAAATATTTTATGTCAGTTGATAGTGGATTTTTAGCATATTCATTTAAATATTTTACTTCCGATCTGACTAGTTCCTCAAAATTTTTAGGCAGGTCGAAGTAATAAGGAGGGACTAACCCTGGTTTATATTTTATTCTTAATTCTTGTACTTCCTTCGGATACATTTTATATTTATGGATTGAAAGAGGACGCACACCGACTAATTTTAAATCACCCTTGACTAAATTTGTTAACATTGGTAATTCATCCAACCAGATTTTGCGCAAAAATTTACCCCACGACGAGACCCTAAAGTCATTATCCACTTTGTCCCCTGATTTACTCCCATATGTACTAAAAATATATTCTTGCAAATATTCTGAGAATGGGTGCATCGTGCGGAGTTTATAAACGTAAATATTTTTTCCTCCCTTACCAACTCTCTTCATTTTAAACATAGGTCCATAAGACGGATTCGTGTCTGTGCGAGGTCTTTTCGATTTTTTTGCTATAAAATAAACATATCCATCTATCTCAGTTGATCCAATCATTTCAAAACCGCAATAATAAAGCCTCCCTAACCCCTCCGCAAGAGAGAGCGCCCTATTCTTCCCTTTTGTAATTAAAAAATAGAAAGATTTTAGTGCTGGGAGTTTTGGAATCACCCTTTTCCAAATAAAATCTAAGAAATAAAAAATGTGACCTAGATAAAAAGGATAATTCCTGAGAAAACGGAGGTAACGTAGACGGATCGGCTCAAGCCGGCCTATGTATATCCCTCCGTTAATCAACCTTTTGTTTACTTCAATAAAGTAAGCATTAACTCGTCTAAGATCGTTGATTTCATGAAGATTAAAGAATACTTGTAAATGGTTCTCCGGAAGAACTTCCAAATTATAAATATCACTTGATCTAAGAATGACGCTTTTTGTTAAATTAAACGAGTGGAGGTCGATGCTATTATCGAGAAATGAAAACAATCCAACGTCATTCTTTAAGTAAACGTTGCTTAACTTCTCAACCAATAAACCATCTGCCCCCTCACTCACCGATAGAGCATACTTTGTGCGAGGAGCCACTTCAAAAATCGATCCCTCATAATCGATAAAAGTACTCGATCGCAATAATGAAACATTTACTTCATCTGTTTTCTTTTGCTTTTGATCAACATAAGTAAAGACCACTACGATAAAAGACCAAAATGTATAAAGTACACCTCCACCAAATAAATGCATATTTTCTTGAACGGGTAGGCGTAATAGTAACATGGAAAAAGAAAGAAGCGCCATGAAAATGGTATATGCTTTTAGATATCCCCAAATATACCTCCAAAAATCAGTGTGGGGCGAGTAAGGGGGGAATTGATGACTCATGATTGCACCAACCAACCACGCCACTAAAACACTGATAAAAAATAGAGTCAACTTCTCATCAATATCGAATCCCTCCTTCATTTGATACGAAAGAGCAAATGCAATTACCCAGACCAATATTACCAAATCCACAATCATTACTTTGTATGAGATGATCAGTTTTCGCTGCTTACCGATACCAAGTTTAAAACCGTTTGTGTATAAAACGAATCCAACCTCAATAGCAACAGAACTTAACAACGACCAAAGTAAAATGAGATAAGAAACATCGTATAACTTAAAGAACATTGAAAACCCGGCAAAAAAACCGAGCATTAAAAAGAAGGAAATTAGATAGGGATAGAGATTAGGGAGGAACTCCCTTCGTTCCCTCTTTTTGAATTTACGTGTTAACAAAGAAGCAAGCGCCCACGAGCCAAGATAAAAAACAAAATAGTTTATGTATAATTGAGTAAATTCAAACCCTTTCCTTTGCAGATAAAACACCGCAAAACAGATTACGTAAAGGGAAAAATTTATTAAGGCTTTTTTTACCATTAATTATTACAATTAGTTATAATGCAAAAATTTATTAAATCAATAGAAAAAGATAATGAAAAGTGTATTAATATTTGAAAAAGAAGTATGAGGGAGATATCTATCATTTTGATATAGGAATATCGGTTATAATTCCGAAATGTTGTAAAGGAAGGATGTGGTTGAGGTAAGACCGAAATAAGTTATTTGAAATCAGACTATAATAACTTTTTTTTTACATTTTGCCATACCAAGTTTTTTAACCAAGTAACAGGGGATCATCGAAACCATCAGATAAATTGCAACTTAAATTTTGTCGTCTGTTTATCAATATACTAAATAATCTTTTGGGTCGTTTTAAATTCAAAATTATTTTTTGAATTAACTTTATCTATAACGTCGTTATTTTTTCACTCCCACACTACTAAAAAAGTATACAACTCCCATGCTTATACCCGGTAAAATATCTTCATCTCCCTGGTATATGTCCCACCCAATAATGGAGGCAATATCAAGGTTTGCTTGGATTTTGCTCGATAACTGAAAACTATTCTGAATACCAATATTTACACACATGTTCGGTTTCCCATATACATGATTATAGAAATAACCCGAACCACCGTGAAAAAGTAAATTCCAATTTTTATTTATTTGGGTTGGGTGAACAAAATTATTAAAATTAATTACTGCTTCAACATAAAAGTAATTATAATGGTGCTTAATTTTATCTGCAATAGTATTAAAATAAAATCCTTTGTAACCTATTTGGAGTGCTAAATAGGGTGAAAACCATTTACCGGCAGTAAAATTGAATAATGGAGAATAATTTGAACTCACGAAATCTTCATCTTTTATTCCTGACATCTGATAGCCGTAGTTAAGGGAAACGAAGGAGCTTGTTTCATGTTCTTCAGTTGTAGATGAATCTTGAGCGTACGATTTTGTTAGAATGAATATTGATAGAAGGGTGTAAATCAAAAAAAATCTCATTGACATAAAGCCTTTGGTTGCAGAAGATTAGAAGATCAGAAGATTGGAGGTTAGGAAAATTGGAAAAAGATCATTAGAAACAAAATTTATCGGCATTTAACTCCATCGGAAAGCGACAAAGAGACGAAGTGATTTTGAGACTTAGAGAAAATTAGCTGACCCATTTTTCCGGTTGTAATGACATGTTCACCAGTTTGCCGATTATATTATTATATTTTCCATTAAGTGAGTTGTATTTCAGTTCATCGATATATTTTCATTTTAGACAGAAATCTAACCATACTTGAGTTTCTGCAGCTTCACTTTCTGAATCTGAAAGTTTTGAAATAAATGATTTAGGATACTTTCTTTTACGAAATACTTCGCCAACATTAGCATAAACAGAGCGTGAGGATTTGCGTATTTGATCGGTCAATGAATACCTCTCCTCAACTGGAAATTTCTTGGAAGTCCCAAATATTTCCATGGCGGCATCAAAAGCAATTTTATAAACATCCAATTCACTATGTGTTCTAATTTTCATCTCTCAATCACTCAGTCTCTAATTCTCTCAGTCTAAAAAGTACGGAATCTTTTTCCCTTTCCATTCTGATAATCTCCATTTTTTTGAATGACTTATCTTCTTAACTTCCAATTAATCTTGCTCCTCCCTACTACTTACTACGTAAAATAACCAATACCAATTTACTCAATACAACTTTGGGATTTGGTTTATTCGTTTAATTACCGTTTCAAAATCAAGCCCGACAATTTCCAAATACCATCTGAATGATTCATAGCGCGGACGGTTTTCTTCATACACCAATTTCAGAGCTTCTTCTCGAGTAATCATTCCCTCACGAATTTGGTTACTTCTGAATGTATCAAATTCACTAAAGCCTGCAACGGTATAATAAATATAATTGTAAAAACTTGCCGTACCATCACCAATCCGCCAGGTAGATTTCAAATCACCGGCTGTTTCCCAATCATATTCATCAAATAGAACTGATTCAATTTTTGATTCATCCCACTCATGATAATCGAAAAAATGATAATAATCTTCTCTTGGATTAAAATATCTTGAGGTAAAAGATCCCAAAGTATCTAGGAGAGAAGAATTAAAGTATGTGGGGTTAGACGATAAATTTCTACTTACAAAACCAAACAACTTAAGTTGACGCATTAGGCTCATGGAATAAATCATCTTCTTATCCCATTGTGGAGGAACTCCGGCAAAACCAACTTTAAAATCAGTGTTTTCGAGGAAATTAATTCCCCATATCTGCAATTTTATATCATTCTGACTTTTCACCTGATTGGCATATTTGAAAAAATATTTATCGCCTGCCATAAAAAGAGGAATCATTCCGAGAGCCGGTTTTTTTAACCATGCTTCAATATTTTTTTTGATATAATTTCTTTTCCTTTTAATATCAGCTGAAACAATAATATTCTCTACCCCGAGCTTGCCGCAAACTCTAGCAATGTTCCGGCGTGCAAGATCGGTAACCATCCCCCAATCATAAGTGAATGTAATCGGGTTTAACTTTAACACCTTTTTAACATAGTGTAAAACATACGTACTGTCGCGCCCACCACTGAAAGGGATTAAACAATCCGCATCACCATTTTTCTTCCTGTATGGCTCTACTAATGCTTGTAATTCCTCAATTGGTTTCGGTTGGTTTTTTTTTACGTAATTTTTACAAAGATTACAAACTCCACTTTCATCAAACTCTATAAAAGGGAATGTTTCGGGTAGTAGGCATTTGGTGCATCTTTGTAATTTTGAAATTCTTTCGATGTTATATTCAAGTAATTTTCTTTCTGAATTTGCAAGTACACTGTTTGAAAATTTATGCGGATCAACTACCGCGTGTAGCTGCGTTCCTTTAGGATGGTGATTAGTTATACTGATCTGAAATTCCTTTTCATGGGCAATTAATTCTCCTATTTCGACTGTCTTCGACAAATCAAATTCAATTAGATTAAATCCTTGATATCGTAATAAGTATCCCTTATTTGCATGAACTTGTTTAATAGTAAAAGATTCATTAAAAAAACGGTTGTTCTTATTTACTAATTTTTCTAAAATATTCTTTTCTGAACCATAAATAAAAAGGTCTTTGTCATTCGTTAAAATATAAAGCGAGCCATTATTTGTATAAACAACAAATTCCTCTCTATCATTAATAAAAAACCCGGTTGATACAGTACCATATAACTCAAGGTTTGTTTGTTTTATAGCTGAGATACTATTCCCAAATTCATCCAAATAGTGACGGAAGACGGAAAAAAATACTTCGGTATCTATCTCATATTCTCTTTTTAAATTTGGGTGATTATTCCACAATTCTCCTTCGTTAACAATTATTCCGTTATGAATACCAACTATTCCATCCTTTACTACCGGCTGATTATTTGCATCCTCTAGTTGCGAACCGTTTGTTACTAAACGCGCATGTCCCAAAGCAGCAAAAATTTTATTACTTCCAGACAGCATAGATTCGTTAAGAATTGATTTTTTAAGAATATGATATTCTTTAGTCTTTAGTAGTTCATCTATAGAAACCGGACCTTTAAGTACATCAATTCGATTTATCGATTCAAATCTAATTGCTAAGCCAGAAGAGTCCTTGCCCCGCACCTGAGATAATTTAGCCACATCTTCTAATATTTTGACCAGACCATTTCTATCGTAGCATTCTTCTCTAACTATTATACCAAAAATTCCACACATATGCCATGTACCTTTTCATACATTAAAATCGATTTGAAAACTTCTTATTTGAATAATCATCAGATTTTACATTTAAATAATACTTAATTATTATTTTGGGAAGATTAAAAAAAATGTATCCAACTCTTTTATAATATCTTTTAGGATCTTTTATCAACTGGTACAACCATCTTAAACCAATTTTCTTTATCCACTCAGGTCCCATATAAGCTACTCCAGCAAAATAATCAAATACAGCGCCAACACCTATCATAATTGTTCCTGAAACGTGCTTCCTAAAATAATTCATCAAAAAATCTTGTTTTGGACTGCTAATTCCAATCCAGATTATATCTGGATTTAGAAGGTAAATTTCATTAACATCATAATTAATTAATTCATTTTCTGCGATTTCATGTTCAGCAACAGTAGGAGGAGATTTGAAACCTAGTATATTAGCTGTTGGGAAATTTATACAAAGATTTTCTTTCAATTTTATTAAGTTAGCGTCAGTTGTACCATAAAAATAGTGTGACAAATTAGTCTTTAACAGCTCATGACACAACCAAAAACCACTTATATTTGTTGAATTAGGAAACCCTTTTTTTTTTAAGAAGAATTGTGAAGGTTTACCATCAGAAAGAGTAAGTGTACTGTTTTCATAAATCTTAAATAAATCACAATCATTATTAGCTCTAATAATATTGTATAAATCTGGGAAACATACATATCCCTTTCGATTTTCGGGAGCCAACAAATGTTGAATTAAATCAGAATAATTTGTAGGGTTGAAACCAACGCCTAATACTATTACTTTGTTATTCACAATATACTAATTAGAAAATTTAATATTTGATAATATGTTTACTCAGTGTTTATGATGATGTTTTGGACTTCCATTTGCAGTCCATTTCCCACTCATTTTCCTGAATTTTGTCATACACATTGTCTACTAGTGCTCCCCAGCCCTTTGCTACTAAAATATAATTTTCGTTAAGTAATTCCTCAAAACCTTTTTCGGAATTATCAGGCAAATCAGTGTAAATGTTTTTTTTTTCGTTTTTTGTAACCTCACAAGTAATTTGGCCAATTTTCTTTTGCTGTATCAATGGGGTGAGTGTTTTGAGAACCGCTAAATCCATACCTTGAATATCACTTACATACTCATCTATATAATTAATGTTTTCCTTGGTTAGAAAGTTCAATAGATTAATGCATGGAATTGTTATCGACTTCACCATTTTTATTTTTTTTTCATCTTCCCAACTTTGATTAAAATGGCCAAGAGAGGAGGATGCTCCATTATTATTGTCACTAATATTAAAGGAAACCTCGCCATCATGATCTGCAACAGCTACATTAAACAAATAAACATTTCCCTTATTTTTAAACTTCTTGCTTAACTTAATAAATCTTTCAGGGTTTGCTTCAAACCCAAAACATTTCTCAAATCCTCTATACATTAAATTAAATGTCCCGTTTGGGTCCATTCCAATATATAAAAGTACCCCACTTTTTTTCCTTAAACTATACTTCAACATAAAACCAATAAATCGCCATGCTTTTTTAGGATTCATTACACTTTTAATAATATTTTTTAACAAAACTTCTACCTTCTTAATATATTTCTAATTTTTTCAACCATCGGGAAAGATATTTGAATTAGAGACGCTGGAGCTAAAGTAAGAGGGAAAATAAGAACCCAATAGCCAATAGTGTTTCTAAAATATTTCCAAAATAACTTATTAACAGTCTCCAAGTCATACGACTCAAGACCAGCATCAAGTTTCCCCTTAGCTTTAAAATAAAAATAGCGCTTCACCCAAATGTGTAGTATTAGACTCTCTTTAAACCTAGAAATTAATTTCCCGGGGTATCCTATTTGCCGCATATACTCAAATATTTCAAAAATATTATAAACAAAGGCGTCATAAATGTTATAACCCGAAATAATATCCATTCTACAATCCAACAAATTTCCTCTCAGGATTGCCGCTTTTCGTCTGTAAAGAAAAACATCTATTAATAAGGCAAAACCTATTAAATGTGAATTATTAAATTTCTTATAAATAAAATTATCATTCCCTTTATCATTAAAAAAAATAACAGAAGAAGCTAAAGTAAGCCTATAATTAAATTTAAAAAAAAGTTTAAAAATTTCTTGCCCAGTCTGGGTGTAAAAGTTTGATTTATTTCTCTTTGGATTTATATTATCAAGGTACAATATTGCGAGTTCTTCATGTTCTTTTTGTAATAAATTCATTACATTTAAAACAACGTTTTCTTTAATAAAATCATCATCTGATAAAATCCAAATAAACGTACCGCTAGCGAGTTCTTTACATTTTTTAAAATTCCCAAAAAAACCCGTGTTGCATCTTTGGGTGTAAATGGTAAACTCAATATCAGAGAATTCATCAACCCATCTATGAATAATCTCGTTCGTATTATCTGTTGAGCCATTATCAGATATGACTATATCTATAGATGTGCTGAACTCTCTTATTTGTGGTAACAAATAGGACAAGGCTGTATTTAATGTCTTTGCTCTATTCCAAGTTGGAATAGCAACTGTCAATAATTTAGTCATTTTAATTTGTTTTGGTTATGAAAAACAATTAATAGCGTCAGATACCCCTTGGACCATTTTATCGATGGAAGCATGATCTTCAATCATTTTTAAAACATTCATCTTAAATTGTTTTTGTTTGCTTTCATTTGATAAATATTCAATAATTACTTCGACAATTTCAACATCAGAATGTCGGCCCAAAACAAAACCTGTTTTCCCATGAACTAGGTAAATAATTTCGGGAGGGTGGTACAATTCCTCAAATGTCATTACAGGGCATTCAAAACAAAATGAATGTACAATTGATAACCCAACCCAACTGGGGATAATCATTAGGTCTGAGCAATAAATCATCTTGCCGGTTAATACCTCGTCGTATATCCCTCCATAGAAATTCACATGCTTAATATTTTCATTTTCAACAAAATGTTTTAACTCATTTTCTAATGGCCCATTACCAATTATGTGCAACGAAATGTCGATAAAATTACTTCTAAGAATCTTGAAGATCCGTAATAACTCCTTTGTTTTTTTTTCAGGTTCCAATCTACCAGAATAAACAATATTGTACTTTGATTGGAAGCCAAGTTCTTTTTTAATTTTATCTTTCCCCATTGTTACAAATTTTTTCCTTAGTCTCTCTAAGTTTGCAGTATCTAAAGTATTATTTGCTACAAATATTTTGGATGGATTCATATAATTTGAAAGAACCTTTTTCGCGTCTTCTGAATAAAGAATTATTGCATCAGCTTTTCCAAGCATATAAAATCGCAGTTTATCATTTATTGTTTTGTTAGGGCTATAAATCTTTCTTCTATCCCAACCGTGATACCACCCAATAAGTTTAAATTTTAAAAAAGGGCGTAACAAATACAAAATAAAAATAACTAAGTTTCCTGGACTGTACTGTGTGATTATGATGCCGGGTCTATATCGAAATATTGGAACAAATATATTTGATAAAAAAATCGATTTTCTTGTGGGAAGAAAAAAATTTGTTACTTTGATATATTTATTATTTTCAGGGATTTGACCGTTTATTAAAGAACTTCCACTTTTTGGCTCCCCATAAATAAAATAACAATTGTCAAATTTTTTTAGAAGAGCATTAAAAATAGAAACTCGGTATTCAGGAACAATTAACTGATGAATGAACACATTTTTTTTTCTAATCATAATTTATTAAAAAACTGCTGAACAAATAATTTGTTAGATATATTTTTCGAGCCAAAGTTCAAAAGAAAGTAAAATCCACAATAAGGATCCATTATTTATCTTACCTGATAGATGTTGGTCGATTATTTTTTTTACCTCATTAGGCTCTAAATATCCTTCATTTTTAATCTTATTAAAATCAAGATAATGGAATAACATATCTTTTGCATCACCATGAGACCAATCCATGGGAGCATCAAAACCCTTTTTCGGTCTGTTAGTTAGGGATTCAGGTACGTAACTCTTAAGTATCTTTCTCAATAAATATTTGTCTTGACCTCTATACCTTTTTATTCCAAATGGAATAGTACCTGAATACTCTATCAATCTATGGTCTAAGAATGGGACTCTTGCTTCAAGCGAAAAGGCCATTGAGGCTCTATCAGTTTTTTGTAATACAGTAGAAGGCAAATATAGTTTTGCAAGTAAATAATAAACATATGTATTCATATCCATCTCACCTTTTTCAAATTTTGCAATTTCCTTTCCATACTTAGAATATTTGTTCATACTCATCTTAGAGATTTGATTCTCTGAGATATGTCCCATTAAATACGAATAAGAATGATCCAACTTGTTGTCTGCGAAAACTTCGGAAATTTTTTTTATTTTACCCCTGAGCATTTTTCTGCCAAATTTAGATAATAAGGAAACTGCCATCAGTGTGTACTTATTTGAAGCCGAATACATATTACCCAATCTTGAGAATCGAGAATAACCGGCGAAAAACTCATCCCCGCCATCCCCAGAGAGAGCAACTGTAATGTCTTTCCTTGCAAATTTTGATAATAATAAAGTTGGCAACAAAGAAATATCACCGAATGGTTCATCAAAATATTGCGAAACAAAGGGGAACAGTCCAGTCAAATCTTCTTGACTCAGATATAATTCGTTATGTTCAAGACCCAGATACTTTGCGATCTTTTTAGCATAAGGAGCTTCATTTACTTTAGGATTGTCGAAACCGATTGTAAATGATTTTAGTTTGGTATCCGAAATTCTCGACATTATTGAAGCTATGAGAGTTGAATCAATTCCTCCACTTAGAAAAAGGCCGTAAGGTACATCACAAACAAGCATTTGTTTGACTGAATCAATTAAAAGATTTTCGATTTCTTTAGCGTATACTTCTGGTTTCTGATTACTAGTAGCCGGATTGCAACTCTCTTTTAAGTCCCAGTATGTCTCAATATTTATTTCACCCTTAGAATACTCAAGATACTTCCCTGGCTCTAATTTGAAAACATCATTAAAAATACTAAGTGGAGCGGGAATGTTTTGCAAGGAAATGTAAGTAAATAATGACTCTAAATTTATCTCCTTTTTGAACTGAGGAAAGTCCATTATAGGTTTTAATTCTGAAGCAAAAGCAAAACAATCACCTTTGTAGTAGTAAAACAATGGTTTAATCCCTACTCTGTCTCTACCAAGGATAAGCATTTCTTTTGTTTCATCCCATATTGCAATTGCAAACATTCCGTTAAATTTGTTAAAGCAATTTATCCCCCACTTTTCATAAGCATGAACGATAACCTCAGTATCCCCTTTACTCTTAAAAATATGTCCTTCTTTTATTAAAACATCTCTAATAGATTGAAAATTATAAATTTCACCATTAAAAACAACTTGAATGGTATTTGTTTCATTCGTCATTGGCATTCTGGCTGACTCACTCAAATCAATTATTTTGAGCCGCCTAGAACCTAATCCGATTTTACCATTTTTGTAGTAATAACCTTCTCCATCAGGACCTCTATTTATCATAGTTCTATTCATTCTTTGCAAACTTTCAATTGAAACGCTTTTTGAAGAACCATGACTTATTACAAATCCACAAACTCCACACATTTTATTTAATACTTTCTATTAAAGAAATACGATTTAAAGGTGCCAAGTACTATTATGGTACAAGATAATGGAAAAAGCCAGCGAGGTCCATACCGCCAAACCAGCCTAAAAGCGTCTGGCAAATATGTCATCGAATGCTCATTGAACATATTCTTTATGAAACTTGAAAAATCACTTTTAATAAAAGTGGCGCCTTTCCCGGTTAATTCAATCATACTAAATACTTTAGCGTCCCATGAAATATAACACTCATAACCATTCTTAATTGCTTTGAAACCTAAATCGAGATCGGACCCGTATTGTACAAATTTTTCATCATACATATTGAGTCGATACAAAATATTGGAGGGGATAATTGTACCTCGACCGGTAATCGCTTCAGTACGAACTAATCCAGTAAAATCTTTAGGAGAACCCTTTGATAAAGCTAAATGATACCTGAAAAATTTAGATCTCCACCAAGAAATACGCTTAACACCAGAATTAAATAAAAGAAAAGGGGCTTTATCAGAAAAACAAATCGAAGTTATTATTGCATTATTGTTTTTCTCCAATGCTGCCTTTAACAAAATTGCAACAAAGTCGGTCTCAAAATGCATATCATCATTAAGTAACAAAAAATAATCCGGATTGTGAGCTTGAGCCAGCTTGAAACCTTCATTCATGCTTTTCGTATACCACCAGTTACCATCACCAATAATTGTGATTACATTTGAAAATTCTCCTTTAAGCATCTCAATTGTCCCATCCGTTGAGCCATCAACGACAACAAAAATGCTGAGCTGAAACCCTGCATCGTCAATTTTTTGCAATTGTTTTAAGACATGGCTTAGGGGTTTACGTCTATTGAATGTAGGAATAATAATTGCAATTTTTATCATGTCTAATATTTTATTTAGTGCAGAAAAAAAGATATTTGTCACTTTCTGAATGTGGTGTACTTAGTGATAAATCAAAATAATTCCCTTGTAAATCATGAGTGGTCTTTATTTGCACAGTGAAACCAGAATTTTCCAATTTTTCCTTTAGATCCAACCCATTTAATCTCATATGATCATCTATTCCATATTGCAATCTTCTTTCATCAGCCGTAATATTTGGCAATTCGAACGTTTTTGGTCCGTAAATTGGCACTGCAAGAAGTAACCACCCTCCATCATTTAAGATCCTGTAAAGTTCTTGAATGGCTTTTATGTCCTCTTGGATATGCTCTAGAACATGAACACATACAATCACATCAATTGATTTATCTTTTAATTCAATATTGGATATATCCAATTTAACGGCATTTTTATATTTTCTTGGATCAATATCTGCGATTGTATAAACAATTTCTTTCATATTATGAAAGAAATTTATTATACTCTCTTCCGGAGCAAAATGTAAAATACGTTTTTTACCTAATAGTAAAGTATTATTCTCTTTCAAAAATCCCATAACTAATCTATGCCTTATACCACTAAAACATTTAGGACAGTAACAATTTGGAGTATGATGGTCAACTTCTTTCCCTTTGATAAAGTAACTTCCTCGAAAAGGTTTTAGATGACTGAATTTACCTCCACAGACAGGACATGAATACTTATTTCCGATATAAAAAACATAATTTAACCTTAACATTTTTTTATAGAATCTTTTAATCATTCTATAGACATATTTGATCATATTCACTCGTTATGTTAATAAAAATAATAACTTTTAAGAAAAGATAAATTAATATATATATATTCCAAGCACGACACTCTTACTGGGAAAACAACATAAATTCATTCAATAAGTAAACAAATAAATATCCTTAAAATTGAGATATTCATTTTACTTTGTTTTCTCTTATCGTAAATTCTATTTTGTTGTAAGTTATTTTCCCACGACTTAAAAGAATTATATAAATATTATGATTTACTAATAATTTAGAATTATCACTTAAACTTTTTTTTCACCTTAGAAGCTTATTTGAGTTCTTGGCTTTTTAAAGTTCAGAAATAAGAATAAAAAGGAATAAAAAAAAGGCAACGAAAAGATCCCTTGGGAAAATCCTAAAATTAATACAATAACTAATGATATCGTGGGAAACCAAGTACCATATTCCCAATTTTGAACCATGTAATAGAAGGACTTATAAATTAAATAAAAATAAATTAAAGAAATAAAAATTCCATATGTAGCCAAAAGTACAAATATTCCGTTGTTCCGATGCTCTTCCTGTGAGAATTTTAAAAAAGTCTTTCCTCCATATCGTGCATCCCCCCTACCCCAACCAATAACTGGGCTTTTAACAAACAACTGATAGTCTGCGAGTGCACTGCCAAATCTGGAGGAAGTTGTCTCATTAGCGGTCGCAATATCTTCAAATATTTTAACTTTCAAAAAATCTAGCCTCGAAAAAAGAGTTACTGATAATAAAACAATAATGATCATTAATAATTTACTAGAAATCTTTTTATCAAAAGTATAATACCCTACAAATATTAGGAATAGGGCAATATAACCAGCGGTTGAAATAGTAGTTAGTATTGACACAATAAAAACAATATTCTGTTTATTAGTTATGGTACCACTACTAATTATATTAAATAGTAACGCTATACTTAGAAATACCGCAAATGCCCCTGGCTCCCAAAACGGACCACTATTTCTAAAATCAGATATTAAGGAGCTATCAAAACAATATATTATAATATTTGGAGCCTTTTCATAAAAAGATATTTTCCCTTCAAAAGGTGACTTAAATAGGGGTGTAATATTGGAAAGAAAAAAATTAACAAATCCTGGAATAAAAGAAAAAATATAAAAAAATAACCCAATTATCGACAACACGTACAGGATATTAACGTAATAGCTCACAAAATTTTTATCTAGTAACTTCACAATAAAATAGATCAAACTTAATTTTACATAAGTACCTACAAATGTTTTGTAATTAAACATTCCATAAAATGCAATTTGTAAAATCTCCACTACTAAAAAAATTATTATTACAATAAAAAAATGTTGATCAATTGATACCTTTCTTTTTACTACTAAACCAAGTGTAAATAGAAAAAGGAATATTTGGATAAACTCTGAACCCGAAAAAAAAGGGAACCCTGAGTTGGCTATTAATAGCAGTAAAATAAAATAATCAATGCGGCGTTGGACTTTACTTGTTGTTGAGTCTGGTTTCAAGATTACCCTATACTATAAACAAAAAATATTCAATACTTGGTGATTGGATTGGTTTCTATACAAAATATAAAATACTATTAAATCAGTCATATGAATTAAGGAATTTTAACAATATTATAAATGAGAATTAACAATTATGCTTTATTCATAACGTTTTTATCAGTTTCGCAGGATTTCCACCCCATATTTCATTTGATGGAATACTTTTTGTAACAACCGATCCAGCCCCGACTATAACATTTTCACCAATTAATATCCCTTTAAGTAGAATTGCCCCACCACCAATGAAAACGTTGTCACTAATTATAATAGGTTTGGAGACAGTAGAATCATTTCCTGAGACGCGACTTTTAGCGTTAATAGGATGGAAGTCTGTATCCCAAATTTTACATCCTCCACCAATCATTACGTTGTTTCCGATTCTAATCTCATTAGCTGCAAATATCGTTGTATTTGAAATACCACAATTATCACCTATCGTAATTTTGCCACTTTTCTGTGTTATTAATCTTAATATGGTGTCTCCGCCAATTGGATTATGATTTTTCCCTGAGTTTGCTTGAAATAACTTACCAAGCTGAATTTTCCCTTTATTATTAATGTAAATATATCCGTTAATCTTGAAATCACTAACGAATGTTACCTGATTCTTCTTCAGCTTAAAATAATTGATCGTATAATAGAAATAAGATAAATACCCCCTGTACAATATCTTCAAAAGATTCATGTAAAAAATTATTTTTGGATTAAAAATTTTTCCTTAAAAACACGACTACAATAAATATCTGAGCACGGAACTTTTTGCAACTTCTTATCAATAGTTTAATAAGCTAATTTTTTATCAAATATTTTAACATATAGTAATTAATTTTTTTTATTAAGTATTTTATTATTTTATAACTATAATACCAAATAAACAATAAACCTCGGGGTGAAATAATTAATGGATAGAGATTTCGTTGAAAGCCACTATAGTTCCTCAAATATTTTTTTAATAAATTGTTTATTTCGAATATACTCCCCATATCCATATTGTAATTATCTATCTGTAATTTGTATTTTAAATAATGCCATCGAGTAAGATTTCTAATAATATTATTTACAAAATTATTCGAGATTTCTTCGGTTATTTTTCCGTTTGCTAAACCATAACTCATACATAAATCCAGATGGATAGTAAATGCTTCAAAAACATTAAAGTGAATTTGAGCATATTTGCTCCACAAGGAAATTCCATTAACAATAATAGCATCATTTTTTTGCGACAAGGACTCTAGAAATAGTCCAAATCCTAGAAAAAGATTTCCATTAAAGATCTCAAAAACTTCATCATCTTTTTCTTTGGTATTTTTGAAAATCACTGCACTTGTAGAGGTTAATTTGTATCCTGCAATAAAAAAAAGATCGTTTAAGTTTACCACTTTAATTTGATAATTACCCTTCCCTTCAACCTTATCTTCAAACACACCCCAATCGCTTAAATAAATTGCCGATACTTCATTTTGTCTATTGAGTATATCGATAACAAATACAATAATATCATTTCCAACAAATTCATTATCTGATAACAACCAAAAATATTTACCCGTCGAAAGTTGTTTACATTTTTTAAAGTTACCATAATAACCTGTATTTACGGGTTGTAGATTTGATACAAAATTTATCCCCGGATACTTCTCCTTATGGTTTTTAATAATTTTTTGAGTAGTGTCATTCGATGCATTATCTGAAATTATAAATTCTATTACTTTTCTCTGTTCATTAATCTGAGGTAAAAGTTTGCTTAATGCTTCATCAAGAATCACATCCCTATTATACGTTGGGATTGCTATTGATAACAGTGGGGTTACTATTGCAGACATAAAATATTTTTTATTTGGCCATCCATTAAAAGTCTACTCCAAGATAAATCTTGCAAAAAAAATTAAAATAATGTGGCTTTTATTGTATCAGTCATCACTCTTAATTCCCTCCCATTTCTAATTTTATCAATAAAATCATGATTGGCGAGTATATACCTTCCCCAAGTAACCATGTCTAGGAAACCTTCGATTACTTCCTGCTCGGCCTGCTCAGGGCTCAAAGAGGCACCACCAATTAAAAAGTGATTCCATGATTTTCTTATCATTCGTACAATTTTACCGGAAGTCTGATAATAATCAGCAGCAGCGCAACTTATATCCAACAACCTTAATCCCACTTCTGAAATTTTGGGGATAAAATAATTCAACATATCTATCATATCTGGCCATTCATAGAGTCCACCCATATCCCTTGAAGGAGAAATACGAATCATTATCTTTTCAGAACCATATTTTTCAATTAATATTTTTATTAGTTCAACGGCAATTCTGCATCTATTTTCAATACTTCCTCCGTAAGAATCAGTTCGGTCATTAATACGTGCATCAAAAAACTGATCAATTAAATAACCATGTCCCATATGGATTTCGATTCCATCAAAACCAGCTTGGAAAGCATTATCTGCGGCATTTATATACATTTCAAAAATTTGGGGAATTTCAGATAATTCTAGTGCTCTTGGAATACCAAAAGGTTTTCCATTTTGCCTATTAATTCCTTCAGCTGGCTTACACGAAGAACTTACGATAGTAAGTCCCCCAGTATAATCAGGATGAGATATTCTCCCACAGTGCCACAATTGCGCAAAAATCTTTGTCCCTGCGGCATGAACTTTAGTTACGGTTTTTTTCCAACTTTCTGCTTGTGCAATTGTCTGTAAATGGGGAACATTATTATAACCATCTGCCGAATGATGAATCACAATACCTTCAGTCAGTATCAGTGCAACCCCATCAATTGCTCTCCTTTCATAATATTCAGCAATTTCATCTGTACATGTATGATCCGGACCAGCAAAACTTCTACTCATTGCACTCATCACTACCCTAGTTTTCATATAGCCAAGATGTATAGAATTGTAAGGCTCAAATACTATGTTTTTCATATAAATAAATTCTTGAAATGTGGATGATTTAAATATTCAACAATACTTTCCTGCCAAGTTCTCTGACGATCAAGCTTTTCTTTCTTCAGTCTTTCATTTTCCATAATAGCAATTTCTGGTCGTTTTGCTTTTTCTTGTTTACTTAATTCAACAGATGGGACCTTAACTAATTTTATTCTGTCATCTATTCCAAGCGTATCAACTATCAAAACAGATAGTTCATAGAAAGATGCTGACCCACGAGAGGCCATATTATATATCCCAAATTCATTGTTTGACAGTAACAAAAGACTGTTATAAGCTAAATCATTCGTATATGTTGGTTGCCAAATTCGATCTCCAATTTCGATGGAGTTACGACTTTCTTTTATCAACTTTGCAAGATGAGGAATAATTTTACCAACAAAATTTTTATCAACTTCCCTACCTCCAAAGAATCCTGCCATTCTAACTACTAAAGATTGAGGCAATTCTTCGAACAGAATTCTTTCTGCCATGAGTTTTAATTTACCATAGACACATAATGGATTTGGGGTCGTTGTTTCGGTAATAGGGAGTTCTTTCCCATCAAATATTAAAAATGACTGAGGGAAAAAAACTTTTGCTCCAGTCACTTTAGCTAGTTCAATAATGTTTTTAATCCCATTTACAATAATATCATATGCTTCCTCCTCATGATCTTCACAATAATCTGCATCAACAAGAGCTGCACAATGGATTATATAGTCAGGATTTAAGTTTTTAGAATCAAGTATCTTCTCCCTATCTAAGACATTTAACTCATCTTTATTCAATGCAAAACATTTTGTAGAAGGAATATATAAATTAATTATTTCTTTAAAAGCTATCCCCAACATTCCATCTGCGCCTGTAATAAGAATATTTTTATTACGAAGGGTGCCTAATTCATAATTATTATATGGATTGTTCATAATATTTTTTTTCATACTCAATGGTCTTCAATAAAGCTTCATCTAAACTTAACATCGGTGTCCAACCCAATTCAAGGATTTCACTTATGTTATTATCAGGATTCATATTCTCATTTTCTCTATAAGCAATTGCCCCAAAATTCAATGTTGATTTTGAGTTGGATAATTTATGAATTTTATTTACATATTCCTTAATTGAGGTATTTATGCCAGGCCCTATGTTGAAATTACTAAATTGTGATTTTATTAGATCAATTTTCTCGAGTATTGTCCTATAAATTCTGGCAGCCTCTTCTACGTATAAAAAGTGCCTTTTTTGTAATCCCTCTGTTAAATCGATCTCCGGTTCGTTCAAAAGCATTTTTCTAATAACAGAAACCGTGAACTTGTCAGGATTATCTTTCGGTCCAAACAGTACACCAATTTTAAGGTTTATTATTTTGATGTCATTACTTAGCAATTTTGCCCACTCCAAAAAATGACTTTTGGATAATGAATAATATTGCAAAACACCATAATTGGGTTGATAAAAAGTATCTGTATTAATAAAAGCTTTAACTTTATGTTTAATCCCTAGTTCCAACAATGCTACTGGGAAATTCAAATTTGAATCAATAATTTTGACTAAATCACTGTTTTTACCAAAGTTGGTGGCGGTATGGATAATCATCTCTATGTTATGTTTTTCAAAAATCATATTAAGAGAAACTTTATCAGAATAGTAATTAAATATATTGGGCAAAATTTCTTTAACTCTAAAATTATCAGAAGAACTTATATCCAATCCAATTACATTAAAATCTTTATATAAATTATAAATGATATGACTCCCCAAAAATCCGTTGGCACCTGTAATTAGAACTGTTTTCATTTATTCCCAGTCATCTGTTTTAATTTTTTCTTTAGCAACACCTTGTTCAGCGAGAAAGTTTCTAAAATTTTTTATCATGACAGGGGGACCTGATATAAAGAAGCAACTTTCACTATGACTATTCTTAAATATCTGCTCTATATCTAATATCCCATCTATATCCTGATATATGTTCTTCACTTTCAAACTTATATTCAATTTTTTAGCAATTTCTAACTCATCATGATATAAATTTAATTTTTCGTTTCTAAAGCCAGCATATAAACTTGGATTTATATAACTTGAAAAACTGGGGTCAGTAAACAAGGAAAGAAAAGGGGTGATCCCGGTCCCGCCAGATATAAATATTGTATTCTCTTTAGAATGGTCTTGGGTGAATAAATCACCATACGGGAGCTTAAGAGTAACTAATTTGCCAATGGTGAGTTCATCTGCCATTCTTTGAGTAAAAACACCTATTACAGCATAAGTAATTTTAATAAAATCGTCTCGTATGGTAGATTGCATGCTAAAACAACGAGAATCAGGCCACCCTTCACTAGGGTCATATTTATCAATAGCAAGGTGAAGGAACTGTCCCGGCGAATACTTAAAATATCCACTCAGAGATTTCATTTTAATAATAAATAATTTATCAAATGGATTTTCTATTGAAACAATTTCAGCAGAATATTTTTTTACTATTGACATATTTATTTATGTTTTTCTATAAAATCTGCTAGTACATTTTCAACATAGTTAAACATTTCACTTGTTAAACCTGGATAAGTACCTAAAAAAAATGTTTTATTCATTATATAGTCGGTCCTTTCAAGATTATCCGCAATTCTCCAATTTTTATTTATAAATGCAGGTTGTTTTGTAATGTTACCGGCAAATAAATTGCGAGTTTCGATGAGGTTTTGATCAAAATATTTTGTTATTATCTCACGTGTAAAAGGACAATCATATGTTAAAGTTACGATAAAACTAAACCACGCAGGATCAGATTTTTCTGTAGCTTCCGGTAAAATAAAAAATTCAGGATATTTTGAAAAGATTCGTTTCCATTCATTAAAATGCACTTTCCTTCTTTCGCAAAAATCTGCAAGTTTATCCATCTGAGCTGAACCAATGGCTGCTTGGATATCAGTCATTTTCAGGTTATACCCAATCTCTGAATACACATATTTATGATCATATCCTAAAGATAAATTGCCAAACAGTTGGGAAAATCTTTTCCCACATGTATTATTCTCCCCGCCAGCACAATAACAATCCCGCCCCCAATCCCGGAATGCTCTAACTAAGTTTGCTAACAATGGGTCATTTGTACAAATTGCACCACCCTCTCCAGTAGTGATGTGATGTGCGGGATAAAAGGAAATTGTTGATAAATGACCGAACGTGCCCGTATATTTACCATCATATTTACTCCCAAATGAATCACAATTATCTTCAATGATCCACAAATCATTTTCTTTTGCAAGCTGCATGACAGAATTAATATCAAAAGGATTGCCAAGAGTATGAGCTAAAAAAATGCAGCGAGTTTTAGGTGAAATTGCTTTTCTCAACATTTCAACGTTTATATTGTATGTTGGAATCTGAACATCAACAAAAACAGGAATTAATCCATACTGTAAGATAGGTGTAACGGTGGCAGGAAAACTTGCCCCAACTGAAATAACCTCGTCACCCGCTTTTAAACGTTTTTCCCCAAGCTTTTCAGATGTTAATGCTGCAAAAGCTAGTAAATTCGCAGACGAACCGGAATTGGTCAGTAAAACATGCCCAACACCTAAAAAGTCTGCAATTTTCTCAGCAAATTTTTCTGTAAATCTTCCCTCAGTTAACCAAAAGTCTAAAGAGGCTTCTACTGCATTTACAATTTCTGCTTCATTAAAGACTCTACCAGCATAATTTACCTTGGTTTTGCCTGGTTTAAACTCTTTATTCTCAAATTTTGCCTTATAATATTCAATGGTTTTTTCAATTATTTCGCTACGTAAGTTATTACATATTTCCATACTGGTATTATTCATTGATCGCACTCTTCACAATTAATTATTATAGAAATCGATTATTTGATTTACACACAACTGTCTAACATCTTCATTTTTATTATATGATTTTGCCCAATCCACAATTTTTGTGAGACTTGTTTCTAGGTCCCATCTCGAAGACCATCCTAATTCAACTTTAGCCTTGGAACAATCCAACTTCAAATAAGTGGCTTCATGTGGTTGAGGAGTAGAATCAATTTCATAAGCCACATTTTCACCCCAGAGTGAACATATTTTATTTGCTATCCACTCAACATTTTTATCATCACGATCGTTTGGTCCAAAATTCCAAGCTCCTGAGTATTTAACTCCATAAAGAAATAAATGAGATGCTAATGTCAAGTATCCCGACAGTGGATCGAGCACATGCTGCCATGGACGAATTGCATGAGGATTTCGGATCTTTAATTTTTCGCCCTTGGAAATCGATCTTATAAAGTCAGGGATCAATCTATCGTCAGCCCAATCACCTCCCCCAACGACATTTCCCGCTCTTGCAGTTGCAATCGCTACTCCATGGTGAGAATAATTTTTTGGATTAAAAAATGAATTTCTGTAAGATTCGGTAACTAATTCTGAGCATCCTTTACTGTTAGAATAAGGGTCATAGCCTCCCATCGGTTCGTTTTCTCTATACCCCCAATGCCATTCTTTATTCTCGTAACATTTATCAGAAGTGACATTAACTAAAACTTTAATACCTTCTGTTTGTCTTATTGCCTCAAGTAAATTAACTGTACCCATAACATTCGTAGAGTAAGTTTCAATAGGATTCTTATAAGACTCTCTGACTAAAGGTTGAGCAGCCATATGAATTATAATCTCGGGTTTAACTTCATTTAGAACCTGTTGGAGATACTGGAAATCTCTTATATCCCCCATGAACGAAGTCATTAGTTTTTCAATTTTTGCATCAACAAATAAACTTGGGTCTGTCGGTGGGGCAAGTGCATACCCATATACATCTGCTCCTAGTCTATTTAGCAGTATGCAAAGCCAAGATCCTTTAAAACCTGTATGCCCAGTTATTAGAATTTTTTTATCTAAAAATATATTGTTAGTTAAAAAATTATTTACCATAACATCCACGGAGCATTTTTTGTGTTTATTAATTCCTCCAAATGCATTTTGTCTCTTAAAGTATCCATCGGTTTCCAAAAACCGTGATGTTTATAAGTAAACAATTCACCATCTTTTGCTAAATTTTCTAAAGGGTCACGTTCAAAAATCGTTTTATCATTATCAATATAATTTATCACTTTTGGCTCACAGACGAAATAACCGCCATTTATCCAAGCACCGTCTCCCTTTGGTTTTTCGACAAAATTAATTACTTTATTCTTTTTACCTAACACCAAGGAACCAAATCTGCCTTCAGCTTGAACAGCTGTCATGGTGACAGTTTTCCCATGTTTTTCATGATACTTTAGCAATTTTATTATGTTTACATCCGCAACACCATCTCCATAAGTGAGCATGAATGGTTCATTCTTAATATACTTTTGTACGCGTCTGATTCTACCCCCAGTCATAGTTTCCGATCCAGTATCAATTAAGGTTACCTTCCAAGGTTCAGCATAAATCTCATGAAATTCAGTAGTATTACTCACCATATCAATGGTCACATCAGCCATATGCATATAATAATTAGCAAAATATTCCTTTATCATGTACCCTTTATAACCGCACAGGATCACAAATTCATTAAAGCCATAATGAGAGTAAGTTTTCATTATATGCCATAAAATAGGTTTCCCACCAATTTCGACCATAGGTTTTGGCCTCATTGACGTTTCTTCTGATAAACGTGAACCACTGCCACCCGCCAATATTAATACTTTCATAATACTCTAAGATTAATTATTCCAAATACCATTTGCTCTTCTTTTGATAATTTTATTGAATTGGATTGGGTATATTACACTTTGGAGGGATGCAAGTAAAACATTTGAGAAAAGCAATCCCTCAATTCCAATTTTTTTCCCTAACCAAACACTTAATGGAAGATTTACAACTGCAGCTGAAATCCCAAGATATAACTGTAACTTTATTTTTCCAACGCCATTCAGGAAGTTACTGAAAATTCCATTCCAAGCATTGAGAATAATCCAACTCAGCGTCAGAATTGATATTGATAAGGGGACTGTAAAGTTATTCCCAATCCAAACTTTGAAAATAAACCTGGAAAACAGAAACATAATAATTCCACAGGCAACTACTACAAACCATAATTTGATTAGTTTTTGCATAATGCTTTTTATCCAGGCAATATCTTGTTTTGCCCATGCTTCAGTAAAAGCGCTCCAAAAAGGACTAACTATAATCATAAAACCCATAATCAAGACACTGAAATATTTAAAGGCCACATTGTAAGAGGTAACCATTGCTGGGCCAAATAACTGGGTTATGACCATATTATTAGTTTGATATAATAAAATGGCGGCAATCTGGATTACAAAGAATTTAATACCAAGACTAAACAGGTCCTTAGCCTTACTAAAATCAACTGATTTTAACGAAGGTCGGTATGGTTTGTATTTTTTATTGAAAAACCAAATAGTAGATACCACCAAAACAAGGGGTGATATAGTGCAATATATCAGACCTAATGAGAGAAGCGAACTTTTACTTACCCTGGTAAGAATATAAATAAATAATAATGAAAGTGCCTTTCCTATCAAATCGAACAAAGCACTTTTTGCTGATTGTTGATCTGCACTGAGAATTACTGCAATCAGGTTCAAAACAAAAGTTAAACCAAATGAAGTAAAGACTACAACTGCTAAATAGCTAAGCTCTTTTTTCAGTATGGGATTATCTCCCGTGTTTAAAATTATACTCCAATCAATGGAAATATTGACACCATAAAAGAGAATTAATACAAAAGTAATAATAATAATTAATGTAGCATAAGTAGTACTTACGTAGGTTTTGGCAAGCTTATGATTCCCATTCGCTATCGCTTCTGCAAATCTATTTCTAAGTCCGTTACCCAGCCCGATATCAAAAAAACCAAACCAAGCAACAAGGGAAGTTAATGTTATCCATATACCATATTTGGTTGGGTTAAGATAGTTTATCGTTATTGGAACCAAAACGAGTCCAAGAGCTATATTAATACCTTTAATTACAAATGAGGCAGCAATGTTTTTCTTAGCACGGTTTGTACGCTCGTGACCTTGTCTAAGCCCTAAAAGATTTTTTAGTAGTAAAGATGATTGATTCAATATATTTCTAAGTTGCGTAGGTTATTAACAGTCGCAAACCATTTCTGTCACATTAAGAACAGAAAGAGACAGCAAGTTCTTGAAAAATATAAACTTGTGAAGTAACTTAATAAAATTCAATTGAAGATGAAAATTCACACAATTCTCACAAAATATTTTAGAGAAAATGTTACGTGACATTTATAAGGTCAAGCTATCTCCCTTTTACAAATGAACCATAAAGAATTATAAGGTTTTTAGTAATCTATTGAGAAGAATATCTACAACGTTCCCATTCTTTCGTTATTCTCAAAATCAGCTATGTAATCAACCGAAATATAAGAATGATTAAGTTTCTTTGAGCGAAAAATAATTGGATCATATCAATGTCAGGCTAATCGTTAGAAGTTTTTAACCAACGCTAATTACTCTTTCTTCGATCCAGATTCCTCACTTTATTCTTCTCCATCTTATCACTCGCCTTAATGTGTGGAGTTAAATCCTGACTTTTAAATTCGTCAATATTATTTGAAATTTGCAATTGACTTGTTTCAGCTAATTCTTCCTTTGTTACCTCAAGAGTTTTATCTATACATATTCTGAGTTGGTCAATTCTTCCTTGATTTATGTCAAAACCAATTACTCTAAATTTTTTCCCGAACTCGACTGCAAGCGGCAATCCGACGTAGCCAAGTCCGATTATACCAATCTTTGCGGTGTGGAAGGATATTTTTTTTAGTAATTCTTGTTTGCAATTCATTAAATTCTCTGATCAATGTTATCTATGGTTATATCTAAAATTATAGTTGGGTTTTTATCATAAAGTTAAAGTAGCGTTACAAACTCCGGTAACTTGTCACTTTCCCAAGCGAAGTCGAGGGAAGCGCAGCCGAAGGACTCACCCATTCCACAAAGTTAAAACAGTAAGCGTGCTGTTATACTGCCTCATCGGGGCGTTCTCTTCATTGAGGAAAACTCCCCAGTGATTTACTGCATCATCAAACCAGCTATAAGCAGAAACAGTTCCCGATAAACCTTCTTCAATTGGATAAAGACCCGCGTCTGAATTTCGATAATGAGAAAAAAATTGTGTAGTGATCGCGCTGCTTTTTCTTTTTGATTTAAAAGCTTGATGAAGCATACAAGCTTTGCTGTTATCGTCGGAAAGCAATTTTCCCTTAGGACAGTTACGGAAAGGGAATTGATCATGAAGTTTAGACCACTCTACCTTTCCATCTTTGCTGAAGATGATTGCGCATGGGATCTCTCCTAATTCAGCGTAACGGAATGCGGTAGCGGATAAAGACATGCCAAAATAGTCTGCCGTTTCTCCTAACATAGTAATCGTTAATCTTTTATTCGCCACTTGTTCCTTGAACCAGGGCTCCGGCATTAAAAGTTCTGAAGCAAATTGATTCGCCCTTAATTCCCTTAATCTGCTGTTCCATAAATTCCCCGTAGATACATACTTGTCAAGATGTTCAACAATATCTCTCCCCTCAACCACTTTTACTTCACTTGATTGCACCGGTTTGCAAATCTTTCTCTCAAGAAAAAAATGTCCCATCTCATGCCCGGCTATAAACCTTACTCTACTCCTGTTCTTAATGCCGGAATCAATGGTTATGATGCCCTCATTTTTGCTGAATATTATCTTACCCTGACACTCTGAAAGGGGTTCAAATTTTAAATTCAACTTTTCAGCGTAGATCAATTCTTCAAGATTGATATCGTCCGGGCATTCATAACAATATTTATTCAGCAGTCTTCTTGCTATGGTTTTTGGTTTTAACCCCATTTTTTACCCGCTATTACCTCTCATTTTTTCGGTTCGATCTCTTTTTCTTATCCTCATTCCCTGTTGGATCTACTATTCGTGACCAAGATCTACTCTTATTTTTTTTCGTTACCTTTTTTACTTTCCTTTAAGTACTTAAAAAGTTTAACGTCGTCAATTTCGTCCTGGGGTTCACCAATTTCATTTTCAGGTTTTTTCTTGTACATAAATTGCAGCGACTCTTCCCTTTCGTCAAAAACAATGCTCCTCTGTATTGCTGCAAACTCTTCAAGGGTATTCAAAAACTTTTGTTTCCTTACTCTCCCCTTTGCAAGCGCCAGTTCAGCTTTCATTTTTTTTAGAAAGTCAGCCGCTTTTTTTTCTAGCATATCAATGTCGATCCCTTTTTCCCTTAATGCTTCCTCGGCTTCATTATTAGTAAGTAATTGCGGATCAAGAAAAAACTCCATGAAGTTTCTTTTGTAATTCTCCTTTAACATAACTGCTCCCGTTATAAATTGTAATTAAAGCGCTTCTCGATCTTCCGGTTAATCCGCTTGGTTATTGCAGTGATCTTATCACCGGAAAACCCGAGTGTTTCTGCCGCTTCATTTCTTTTGTCCCCTTCTAACAATCTCTCAAGTACTGCTATTTCTTCTCCCTCGCTTTCAGCATCAAACAGGCTGAGAAGGCTATCTCTTAACTCTTTATTTTCAATAGTTTCAACAATATCTTCAGAACCAACGGCGTAGGCTCCCTCATCAAAAAACACTTCAGCTTCAGAGACAGTAAACAAAACTTCTTCTGAGTCCTCCGTCAATGGAGGTTTTCGTTTCCCGCATCGGAGTAAAGTCAATAATTCATTCTTTACATGATAATAAACTGAATTACGGTAATGTACGTATGATTTAAGGTAACAGATTCGCCTTCCTTCGTTTATCAATCCGAGTATCTTAAACACAAGGTCATCAGGTAAAATTGATTTGAAAAGATATCCGGTTGTTCCTTCCCATTTATAACAATAATAAATGATGCCTTTCAAATCTTCTTTTATGAACTGTTTCGTGAATTTTAAGATCACCTCTTTTTCATGTATAGAAAGTTCTCTACACGGTTTTGCCGCTTCTCTAATTTCAAAGCTATTCTTTTCATCTCTCAAGGGGATCCCCCGCTGATTATGGTTGAATATTGTTTATTCTTTAAACGATATCAAAACATCAAAATTGCCGTTTTACCGGAAGAAAAAAATATTTTTTTTGATTGGCAAATCTTTGCCGCAACTCCTGTTTAAACTGGTAAAAAAAGTGAACCTATGTCGTTAATATCAATTGAAATAAATCGTCAGCTAAGAATAAAAGTAGAGTTGCCTCGATTAAAAGTCGATACCAAGTCGTTACAGAGTCGATATAAAGTCGTACTAAAGTCGATGAGATACTTTAACCGGTTTAGTGAGAACCTTTACTCTCTTTACCTTGGATTTATCTTTACCAATTTACTAATCCGCGCTCCCGCTAGAGTAGCAGTCAGTGGTTAGTCCGCCGTGGCGGATCAGTCGTCCGTAATCAGTTTGAAGTAGCAAATTTCAATAGTCATTTCATTTCTGTCTTCTGAATTTTGACTTTTGCCTTTTACCTTTTGACTTTTAACTTCTGCCGACTGACTTCTTGTCACTTGTTCACCCGCCACAGGCGGATTACTTGTTATTTGTTTTTTGTTAATTGATATTTTATCTAATAATAAACTTGGAGTAAAAAAAAATGGCTCAATTAAAAAATAGATTCTTTGGCGAAATGACCGGCTCGTTTGGAGACGTGGTCTACCGCCGGAGAAACGGAAAAAACTATACGGCTAAAAAGCCAAAAACATATGCTGTACCAATGGACGGGAAATTCCAGATGCGTATGGCAAAATTCAGATTAGCGCTTAAACTTGCAGCTGAAATAAACCATATCCCGATCATTAAAAGGATCTGGCAGCAATTCCTTCCAAAAGGGACGACTCCATACCAGAAACTCGTTTCATTGAATTATCCGCTTGTCGGATTTAACGATGTACCGGGTTTGCTGGAACTTGTACCTAAAGGAGGATTCGGCGCGAGGATTGATACCTCGGTTCTCTCTGACCAATCCCTCGCGGTCACCCTGCAGCCCTTAACCGCTGCTTCAATGATCGATCCCGCGGTAGAAGTATCCATCATGCTCATCTCCCTCATCTTTGCGAAAAATCCTTCAGTTGAGGGGATCAATGCGTATGAGGTGCTCCCGGTTTACTCACCGGTTCAGCCTGTTGATCTTGAAGCTCAGTTGAATTTTACATCTCCTCTTTCAACTGCAGATGCAGATACGCTTGCTCAGTACCAGGACAAGAAAATCTTCAACACGCTTATCACGTTTGACGCGTCGAACAACCCCGTTCAATATGCCAAAACGTTTATGAGTGGCGCTGAAGCAGTCTAAATTCACTTCCCCCTTGATCTCATCACACGAGGTGAGGGGGAGTTTTTAAGGAAAAAGGAAAAAGTCAAAAGGGAAAAAAGAAAAAATGAAAAGTGAGAAGCTTTTATGTAGTACAGTTTAATGTTTATAGTTGATAGTTTAATGTCTGTTATGTTGGCATGAGCTACTTAATTGAGCATTTCTTAGGGCGCCCAATTTGCCACCAATATTCAGAACTACATTTTTCATTTCTATAAAATCTGATTCAGCTATAAATCCTAAGTCACTAGCGAGATATAACTGATTTATTGTTTCCATTAAACTACTATACGCTAAATTGGTAAAATGAGCTTGATCTTTTCCAGATGCTCTCGCGGTTCCTTCAGCTATATTGGAAGCGATCGAAATTGAGGCTCGTCTTAGCTGATCAACCAGACCAAATTTTTCTTCCTTCGGAAAATTTTCAGTCAAACGATAGATTTGTTTTACAAATTCTCTTGATAATTGCCAGACTCTTAATTTTTCAAAACCGAACTGGTAATCATCATTCTTCATCAAATTAAACCTTCAACATTCAACCTTAAACCTTCTATGCTCAACCTTAGACCTTCAACTTTAAACAATTCACTTTTCTTCACCACATTAAAGCTTAAATACCTTTTCTTGGTCCTCCTTTACCGCATTCCGCAGATCAACAATTAGCTTGGCGTATTTCCGGATATACTCAATATCAAAATCTTTATGATTGGTTGTAATTACCACACAGTCGATCTTCTCTAATGTTTCCGGGGTCAAAGCCACCGAATCAAACATCCTTCCCTCACCGGTCTTTACTTTTGCGATATAAGGATCATGATAACTAACCATCCCCCCTTTATGCGCAGTAATATCAATAATCTCAAGAGCCGGTGATTCCCGTTCGTCGTCGATGTTCGGTTTATACGCAACACCGAGGAAAAGTATTTTGCTTCCGTTTACCGCTTTCTGTTGACTGTTAAGCGCCGTCGCGATTTTTATATACATGTAGTGAGGCATACGCATATTAATATGTCCTGCGGCATGTATCATACTTAGATCAAACTGATATTTTTTTGCGATATGCTCTAAGTAGAATGGATCGAGCGGAATGCAATGTCCCCCAATACCCGGACCCGGATAAAATGCATGGAAACCAAAAGGTTTTGTTTTAGCCGCTTCAATTACTTCCCAAATATTAATATCCATTTTACCGCTTAGCAGCGCCAGTTCGTTAATGAGACTGATGTTCACTAACCGGTATGTATTCTCAAGTATTTTAACCATCTCCGCAATCCGGGGTGAACTAACTTTATGAATAGTATCAATGGCAATGAGATATAATGCCTCACCAATTTCAAGACCGTCTTGAGTCATCGCTCCCAAAACTTTAGGCGTGTTCCTTGTATGAAAATTTTTATTCCCAGGATCAACACGTTCAGGTGAATAAGCCAGCCAAAAGTCAACTCCCTGTTTTAATCCGCTTTCCCTTTCAATAATAGGAAGCATGAAATCTTCGGTAGTAGTAGGATAAGTTGTAGACTCAAGACTAACAAACGTTCCCGCTTTCATGTTTTTTCCGATATCAAGGCAGGCGCTTTCTATATAGGACATATCCGGTTTACGAAATTTATCAAGCGGAGTTGGTACAGCGATGATAAGAGCGTCGCATTCCCTCATTCGGGAAACATCGGTTGTAGCTTCAAGTTTCAGTTTATCAACAGTCACCTCGCGTAAAACAGCATCACGGATATCACCGATATAATTATCCCCATTATTAACCTTATCGACTTTAACATTGCTTTTCTCAAATCCAAGGACTTTAATTCCAGCTTCAGCGAAATTAACTGCTAGTGGTAACCCGACGTATCCCAATCCAATTACACCGATAGTTACCGTCTTGTCATTTATCTTCTTTAATAGAATTTCTTTGTTATTCATATTGTTGCTTTACGCTTATAAACTGCATATAATATTTTTCATTGAATGCCTCCCCAGCCCCTTATACTCTCGCTTGCCCTTGTCCCTCCGCCGCAGGCGGATTACTTTTTGCTTTTCCCTTTTTACTTTAACTCGTTTCCACAGCTTCGCCACGTCAGTCACATTCAACTGAAAAAATTCCCATTTTTAAACAATTAATTTAATCAAATCTAAATAAAAATTAACGCTGCGAATATACCCTTATGACGAATACACTTCATAACACATAAGTGTTAATTTATTTTCTCAAGATATTTTGCAGTTGCAAATTTCTATTCTTTGCACAATCCCTCACAACATCAATAAATAAAAATATTTAAAATAACAATAATCGAAATAATCGTTACTTAATAATAATCGCCTTTATATTAACCGCAAATCTTCCCGAAGAATACCCCATAATTAAAAAAATCAACAGTGTAAAGATAGAAAAAATTCACTCTTTTGAAAATAAAAGAGGCTTAGAATGTGATCTTTAACATAAATTTAATAAACCAGAAATTTTTCTAATTTCTCCCATTCTCAAATTCAGATAGTTGAATCGGCGGTTCGACTCTACGTTTTAATCTTCAAATTTTCTCCACCGGGTTATCTGAATTAGTAGCTACTTCAACCTCTAATAAATCGGTATAAGAAAAGCATACTAACAACAAACAAGGAGTTACTATGTCTTTCACCATCGGCTGTGATCCCGAACTGCTTTGCCGCAGAGAAGGTCGCTACGTTCCCGCTCATAATTATTTCAAATCAAATTCAAGATTCAGGCTTAATGGCAGTGAATCCTTCGCCGAATGCAGACCTGGTCATTCCGAAAGTCCCATTGATCTAGTTGCAAAATTTATGGCCGTTATCGAATATGGTCATTCCAAAGCTCCCGATCTCGAATTTTATTCTGGCCACTATGTTGACGATCATCCTATTGGCGGGCATCTTCATTTCTCCATTGAACCACAAGCCGATATCGTTACTGCACTAGATACCGTTTTATTTTCTCTCTCTAACTGCATTGATGATAAACAACAACATCGACGGAGAGAAAGAAGTAGTTACGGTAAACACAAAGTCACAAGAATAAAGTCCTACGGCTTTGAATATTGAGTTGAACTTTTGGCGGAGATAAAAACTTGTCGAGACCGAGCATCGTCACGGCGATGTCCAATATGCATTCACTCAATTCAAATAAATAAATGCAAACAAAGTAGATTCAACCAAAAAATCGGACAAGATTTTCTACAGCTATTTGATACAAAAGATCAAAACCGACACACCATGCCTGATCATTAATAAAAGAGTTGCGGAAGATTTCCTACTTTGGCTCATCAGTTTAAAACATCTTCAGCAGAATACGAAGTATCGTATCCAGAAAAATTTTCTGAAATTCTTGCGGTTCTTATTTGAGTATGAATACATCTCAAAAATGTTCCTAATCAACAGGGATGTAAAGTCGCGTGCCAAAGTTGGTGAGCCGCTAATCTTTAATTATGAAAACAGACAAAATATTGTTGATGATCTTTCAAACAAAGAAAAGAACGGGAATTTCAGAACGATGATTATGTTGTTGATGTACACCGGGCTCAGACCAAGTGATGTCATCAATGTAACAACGGATCAGATCCATCTAGAAAAAATGGAGATCAAATTCTACTCTTCTAAAATTGATTAGTGGTTTATCTGTCCTATTCATCCATCGTTGAAAGAGGTACTTGCCGCGAGAATTTCAGAGGTAAATACTGGCAGACTATTCGAGTACAGTGAAGTCAAAATTATCGGGAAAGCTTTCAGAAGCTATATTGGTGGTCTCAAACTTTCGGTAAAAGGTTGTACGTTAAGAACCTTTCACAAGAATTTTATTTCGCGAAGCCAAGATGCGGGTATCTCAATCAACACAACAGATCTACTAATTGGGCATTCCAGCATCAAAACTACAATGACTTATTACACCAAGCGTTCGACAAAATATCTCAAAGACAAATTGTCAAAGTAAAAGTAATATCGGTTCTTTTAAGCCTTGCAAGTGTAAAATCTTGCATGGCTTTTTTAGTTTTAAATGAAAATATTTAATTATTGTAACCTTTTCACAAAATCTGAAAAAGTTCAATCCTTTTGATGTCATTCAGATTTGTCAGAAATGGACTTACATCTCTCACTAATTGCATGAGGTCAAGTCAAAATTCAAGAAAGAAAGAATAGTACCTAGTAGGAAGGAATAGTTCTGTTAGGGATTTACCCAATGGATATAGTTTTTAAACTGTCCTTGTTAAAACCTTGGTAAATTTTAGCATCAAATTTGTACCTCTGGTAAAATTCGTTACCAAATTCGTTACCATTAAAAACTCTTTAAAACAACAAACCCTATAACTTGTTATGTTATAGGGTTTTAAGTGGCGGGGTCAACGAGGCTCGAACTCGCGACCTCCTGCGTGACAGGCAGGCGCTCTAACCAACTGAGCTATGACCCCGTTTATTTGAAATATTTTCAAATAAGTAAACAAATATAGCAGTGTGAGAAATAAAAATCAATTAATTTCTTTAATCTCCGAAAGAAATTCCAACCGCACGCGCTGCTAAGAGTGCTTGCGTCTTTGGCTGAACCAATTTTTGTTTGGATATAGCGTCTTTTATCTTCACATTTTTAATTTCATTCCCTTTTAAAGAAACCATTCTCCCAAATTTCCCTCTCGCAACCAAATCAATTGCAAAAGAGCCGAATTTTGTAGAAAGAATTCTATCATAAGGTGTAGGTGTTCCACCGCGTTGAACATGTCCTAATACTGTAACTCTCGTTTCACGTCCGGTATTCGCTTCAATATTTTCTGCAACAACTTCAGCAATTCCACCAAGTTGATTCGGATCGGTTCGTTTAATATCATGCCCCTTTAATATAATCGCGCCATCTTTAGCTTTTGCACCTTCAGAAACGCAGACTAAACTAAATTTCTTACCTTGCATTTCACGTTGTCTGATTTTTTCGTATACTTTTTCCCAGTCAAAAGGAATTTCAGGGATAAGAATAATGTCAGCTCCACCAGCTAAACCACCATGCAAAGCAATCCAACCGGCGTATCTTCCCATTACTTCTACAACGATTACTCTGTGATGAGAAGAAGCAGTGGTGTGTAATCTATCAAGAGCTTTTGAAACAACATAAACTGCTGAGTCATGTCCAAAAGTTAAATCAGTTGAATCCAGATCGTTATCGATTGTTTTAGGAACGCCAACACAATTTAAACCCATATCAGAAAGTTTGTTTAGAATATGCATAGTTCCGTCTCCACCAATACCGATAAGACAGTCCAATTTCCATAGTTTATAATTCTTTACGGCTTCTTCACCAAGATCCATTATTTCAATTTTCCCATCTTTCTCAACAGGGAAATGAAATGGATCTCCTTTGTTTGAAGAGCCAAGTATAGTTCCACCAATCGCCAAAATACCTGATACATCTGATCTATAAATTTCTTTCGATTTCCCTTCAACAAGTCCTTCAAATCCATCGATTATTCCAACCACGGACATTCCATGATCAATAGCTGATTTGGTTACTCCGCGAATAACTGCGTTTAATCCTGGGCAATCTCCTCCACCTGTTAATATTCCTACTCTTTTTACTTTAATTGGAGCCATTGTTTTCCTTTGCGTTTTTTCTATCTCTATCAAAGATAATTTCTTTTCTCTCTTAAGCGAAATGTTCTACATTCGTAATTGCAGTACTTCTTATTTTTCAGTATACTTCAGTTTTCAATAAGAAATTCAATTTGTTATCAAAAATCGATTTATAAATTTAATATGTTAAAGCGACTTATCTCACTCTCTTTATTAGGTGAAACTGCAAAAAACTAAAAATGTTAAAGAATATTTAAATGTTTTCCTAAAGTTTCTAAGGCAAACACTTTAGAATTCATAATTAAAATTAATTTCCAATCAAAATTTACGAATTTTTTTTGAAATGATAAATCGTTACTACATCTTTTTTTGAGATTTTCTTATGAATGATGTTTATACTTACCAATTTTAGGTTAAATATTAACTGATAACGGTCTTCGATCTCCAACGTCTTCAGCTAAAAGATTCAAATTAAATCTTCCTGCGGAACAGCGGAAATATATTTTCACTTTCCTATATTTAAAGAAAAGATTTCTCAACTTACTTTTCAAATAATCGGAGAAAATTGATGAAGCGAATTGCCGTGTATCCCGGAACTTTTGATCCTGTTACAAACGGACATGTTGACATTGTGCAGCGTGCATGTGAGTTGTTTGATGAGGTGATTGTTACGGTTGCGGTAAATCCTTCAAAAGATCCGATGTTTACTGTGGAAGAACGTTTAACTCTTTTAAGAGAAAGTTTAAAAGATTTTCCTACAGTTAAAATTGATTCCTTCAACGGGTTGATTGTAGAACACGCACATTCGGTAAATGCAGCAGCAATTATAAGAGGATTACGCGCTGTTTCTGATTTTGAATTTGAATTCCAGATGGCTTTGATGAACAGAAAACTTGCGGATGATATAACCACCGTGTTTCTGATGCCGAATGAGAAATATACTTATCTGAACTCAACAATCATCCGCGGTTTAGCGAGGTTTAAAGCCGATGTTAGCGAATTTGTTCCCGATATTGTACAAAAGGCGTTACAAGAGAAAGTGATGAAACTATAAATTACTTTCGATCACTGAATCATATTTTTTATACTAGCTTTAACCTTTACTGCCCCTGCATGTTTGAAGTATAACGTAACTTCTCCAATTTGATTTTCTACCAAATCTTTTTTCAAACCAATCAGCATAACATGATAAGAGCGGGGTTTTAATTTTAAAATCCCACCCGGTTTAATTTCAATATTTTCTGCTTCGCGCATCCCCATCATTCCATTTTCTTCAAATGTTTCGTGAACTTGCACGAGTTTAGCCAATGGTGAAGCCGCCTTATACAACGTATCGCTTTTTTCGGAAAGATTTTTAATATCTGCAAAAAAAGCAGTATTCATTTTTTTACTTGCGCTGCGAATCCATTGATTCTCAATATTTATCTTCGCATCCGATTGAAAAATGAAAAGAAGAATTGATAAAAAGTATAACATGTTAATCCCCTAAGTTCTTGATATCGGTGATAATTTCTTCCAAGTTGATTTCACTTCCACGGTAACTTTTTCTAACGTTCAAATCCTGATCAACTAAAGTGATTCTGTCTGTGTGAGTAAAAAAATAAACCGGTTCCCCGTCTTCTGTAAACGTTGTGTCACCTGGGATAGCTACAATATGAAATTTTTCCATCAAATGGTTCACATCTTCCCGCTTGCCTGAAAATAAATTATAGTTTGACAGATCGAGACTTCTTGCCTCCGCGAAATTTTTTAAAACTTTTGGAGTATCACGTTCGGGATCAAAAGAGATCGCCGCGAAAGAAACGTTCTCAAGTTTTTCTTCTTTCACTTTTTTCTGAATGAGTTGAAGATTGTGTGTGGTTAATGGACAGATGTCTGGACAATTCGTAAAAATAAAACTTACAAGAAGTATTTTACCCTTGTATTTCGCGGGGAAATCAACCGATACGCTATCCTGGTTAACTATTTTTTTTGAACTATCTCCAACAAATTCTTTTTCTGGAAATTTGCTTTGGCAAGAAAAAAATATTAACGAGATGAGGGTCAGTAAAAAGTATTTCATAATAAAGAAACTAAATTTAAGAGATCAAAGTTCATGTTGTAGAAAAAAAATTGAGGTCCTTGTGAGACCTCAATTCATAATTCTATTTATTTTGTAATTTACAGCCGTTTTGGTCCAGCGTTAAAGACTTCAGCAGAAACACCTTTTTTGAACAGTTTGAAATTATCCACAAACCGTGCTGCAAGTGCGTCATATTTTTTCCAATACTCTTCCTTATTTCCCCAAGCGTTCATTGGATCAAGAACATCTTCTGGAACTTCGGGACACGTTAGAGGGACATCAAAACCGAATAATTTATCTTTTCTATATTCAACAGAATCAAGTTTTCCTTCCAACGCAGCGTTAAGTAAGTTACGCGTATGTTTGATGCTGATACGTTTACCAACACCAAATTTTCCACCGACCCAACCGGTATTAACCAACCAAACATTGGATTGATTTTTCATGATTCTTTCTTTCAACATTTCGGCATATTTGAAAGGATGCCGAACCATGAAAGGCGCGCCAAAACAAGCTGAGAAGGTTATCTGTGGTTCTATACCCAAACCGATTTCAGTGCCGGCAATTTTGGAAGTGTAACCGCTGATGAAATGATATTGAGCTTGTTCCGGATTAAGTTTTGCAATCGGAGGCATAACACCTGAAGCATCACATGTTAAGAAAATAATATTCTTCGGATGTGTGTGTGCAAATCCTTCCGGAACTATGTTCGGGATGAACTCAAGTGGATAAGAAGCACGCGTATTTTCAGTAATGCTATCGTCATTTAAGTCAATTTTACGTGAGATCGGATCAAAAGTTACGTTCTCTAAAATAGTACCGTACTTTTTAGTACATGCGAAAATTTCAGGTTCACTTTCTGCTGAAAGTCCGATAACTTTAGCATAACAACCACCTTCAAAATTGAAGATACCGTTACTGCTCCAACCATGTTCATCATCGCCTATCAATTTTCTTTTGGGATCAGCAGATAAGGTAGTTTTACCGGTTCCGCTAAGTCCGAAAAACAATGCAGTGTCTCCATCCTTACCTTGATTAGCAGAACAGTGCATTGGAAGTACATCGTTAAAAGTTAAGAGATAATTGAGAACAGTAAAAATTGATTTTTTAATTTCTCCACCGTATTCTGTGTTTGCGATAATCGCCATACGGTTTGCAAAATTTAAGATGATTGCTGTTTCAGTTCTGGTTCCGTCAATTACCGGATCAACTTTAAACCCAGGAACAGAAATAACCGTAAACTCGGGAACGAATTTTTTCAATTCATCTTTATTATCTGTTGTGATAAACATGTTTCTTGCAAATAAACTATGCCATGCTTTTTCAGTAATAATTCTTACCGGCATTCTATATTCAGGATCAGCGCCAGCATAACAATCTTGCACGAAAAGATCTTCACCTTGAGCCCATGCTTGTAGCCGTGCGAACAATGCGTTAAATTTTTCTGCCGAATATGGTCTATTGTGTACGCCCCACCAGATGTTTTCAGTAGTTGAATCTTCTTGAACAACAAATTTATCCGCAGCTGCACGAGCCGTATGTTTACCGGTGTTAACCAGCATTGCACCATCTGCAGAATATTTTGCTTCGTTTCTAAAGATAGCTTCTTCGTTTAAAGCTGCATCAGGTAAATTCCAGAAAACTTTACCAAGGTACGTTAACCCTTGATTTTTCAATCTGAAATCAGAAGCTAATTCCATAGCTTCTTTGGTTGCAGGCGTTTTAAAATCTAGGTATTTACTCATAACCAATCCCTCACTAACTTACGGTCACCGATATAAAGTTCGTTCGGAGCATTTGGATCCAAAGCCCATTTTATACGCTCGATACCTTCGGTAATATCTTTTATCGATCCGCAGTAACTTAAACGTAAATGTCCATCCATTCCGAATTCTTTTCCCGGAACGGTGAGCACTTGTACTTTGTCAATTAATAAAGCTGAAAGTTTATTTGAATCTTTTTCGTATGCGCTGAAATCTGCAAAACAATAAAATGTTCCGTCAGGTTTAGTAACTTTAACACCTTCAAAAGATTCAAGTAGATCGATCATAACGTTACGGTTATTTTCTAAAGTTGCACGGAGATTTTCAACACTTGATTGAATTCCGTTTAACGCACCAACAGCCGCTTTTTGTAAAACAACAGAAGGACCTGAAGTCTGATGTCCTTGTATGTTTGCCATAGCATCAATAAGTTTTTTACTTGCAATTGCCCAGCCGATTCTGAACCCGGTCATTGCATATTGTTTTGAAACTCCGTTGATGACAATAATCTTAGATTTATCAACGCTTTCTTTAGTAAAATCATAACAGCTGATCGGTTTTTTACCATCAAATACAAGGCGATGATAGATATCGTCCATGATTAGGTACAAATCTTTTTTCTCGCAGAATTTTACAATCTCCGCAATAAATTCTTTTGAATACATTACTCCGGAAGGATTATTCGGACTATTAATAATAATAGCTTTAGTCTGGCTGCCTAACCGTTGTTCAAAGTCAGAAATTCGTGGATAAAAAGAACCATCTTCGGCATAAACCGGAACGCCTATTGCTCCGCAAAGTTTAGCCATTTCAGGATAACTAACCCAAAAAGGAGCCGGGTACATGATTTCGTCTTGAGGATCTAAAATTGCTTGCATAGCAACCATCAACGCTTGTTTAGCGCCTCCGCTCGCAATTACATTTTCCGGCATTACGTGTCTGCCGTAAAATTCTTCTGTGTAACGAATGATAGCCTTTTTTAAAGGAAGAATACCATCAGCCGGAGCGTAACGAACTTCTCCCGAATTAAGTGAATTTACTGATGCCAAAATTGCGTCCATTGGTGCCATCGACTTCGGTTCGCCTCCGCCGAGATGTATAACCGGATCTCCCTTTTCCCTAAGTATCGCTGCTTTTTCATTCAGCTTTAACGTGGGAGATCCACTGATTGATTTTGCTATTAAACTTAAACTCATCTGTGCTTATCCTAATTTTTTTGTTTCATATATTATTTTTTTTGCGTATGCAATTTATCCGTCATTTTACAGATAAGCAAGGAAAAACGGATTTGACTGGAATACAATTTCCCCGAAGGGAATATTTATTCAAATCATAAAGAAAAGTCTATTTCTAATTTTTGATGTCGTTGTGATAAATCTTAATTTAAAATCGAATTTCAAAAGAACTTTAATTACTTAGTATTTATTAGGAGCAGATGTGTCGTTATCAGAATTATTATTAAATGTAGAAGAAAGCAGAACTATGGCTCTTTCCGCTTTGATTAAAAAATTAAAAGCGGAAGGAAATGATGTTCTAAGTTTTAGCGCAGGCGAACCGGATTTTGATACGCCGGAATTTATTAAGAAAGCAGCAGTCAAAGCGATTCACGGAAATTTCACCCGCTACACCGCAAATGAAGGTTACCCGGCTCTTTTAAAAGCTATCGTTGATAAGTTTGAAAAAGATAATGACCTTCATTTTGAACAGAAAAATATTCTTGTTTCAAATGGAGCTAAACAGTCAATCTACAATATCCTGATGGCAATTTGTAATCCTGGTGATGAAGTTATCTATCAGTCACCATACTGGGTTAGTTACCCCGAAATGGTGAAACTGACGGGGGCAAAATCAGTTGTTATTGAAACTCATGCCGAAGATAATTTCAAGATAACTCCGGAACAATTGACTAAAGCAATTACACCTAAAACAAAAGTATTTTTATTCAATACACCATCCAATCCAACCGGAGCAGTTTATTCGAAAGATGAAATTCTCGCTCTTGCAGAAGTTTTAAAGAAGAAAGATATTTTTATCATATCCGATGAAATTTATGAAAAGATAGTTTTCGACAATGAAAAGCATTTTGCAATTGGTTCAGTTGAAGAATTAAGAGATAAAACAATAACCGTTAATGGAGTAAGTAAAGCTTACGCAATGACTGGGTGGCGAATCGGTTATGCTGCCGGTAATGAGAATGTAATAAGACTTGCGCGAAACTTACAAAGTCATTCTACTTCAAATGCATGTTCAATTTCCCAGGCGGCAACCGTTGCAGCGCTAACACAGCATTCGGAAGAAATTGAAAAAATGGTGGTGGCTTTTCAAAAAAGACGTGACTTTATCGTTGAAGAATTGAACCGGATTGAAGGCATCCATTGCCCGTTACCAAAAGGGGCGTTCTACATTTTCTTCGATGTAAGTAAGTTTTACGGAAAAACAACAGATCACACAAGCATCGTTGATTCTTCTTCCTTCTGTGATTATATGCTTAAAGAAGAACTGGTAGGATTAGTTCCAGGTATTGCTTTTGGAAATGATAAATGTGTAAGAATGTCCTACGCCTGCTCATATGAAGAAATAATTGATGGAATTACAAGAATTAAAAGAGGATTGAAAAAGTTAGTATAAATCTTAAAAGATTTATACTAACCATTCCGGATTAATTTTTATCGATGTAGAGGGTTAATGCATCGGTGATTTTTTCAACCGGCATTTTCTCTCCGGTCCAAAGTTCAAATGATTTAGCACCTTGATGTACCAGCATGTTTATTCCGTTTAATATTCTCGCCCCTTCACCTGCAGCAATTTTCAGCAGTTGAGTTTGCGGGGGATTATAAACCAAATCAAAAACAATCTGATCTTTTCCAAAAGCATTATTTAAATTAATGATCGTATCTTCTATTTCCGGGAACATTCCAACGGAAGTTGCATTAACGATCAATTTTGAATTTCTAAAAACTTCAACGAGATCAGGAGGAAAAAGTTCAAACGTCTTAAAGTTTTCGTACTTCATTTTTTCATAAAAATAGTTTTTCAAACTATCGGCACGCTGTTCTGTTCTATTTACAATATTTATTTGAGACGGTTTAAAATTTCTGATCAAAGAATAGATCACTGCGCGACAGGCTCCACCGGCTCCGACGACCGTGACTTCATTATTCGCAATTTCATCTTTAAATGGATTGAGCGTTTCAATCACTCCCGTTACATCGGTATTATAGCCAACTAATTTTCCCATTTCATTTACAACTGTGTTTACTGAACCGATAATTCCTGCCTCCTCGGAAAGACTGTTCACGTGACCAACCATCGCCTCTTTATGGGGAATTGTAACGTTAAATCCTTTTATACCAAGAGCAACAATCCCCTTTAATGCATTTCTCAAATTAGAATGAGGTACATCGAATGGCAAATAAATATAATCAAGACCCAGTAAGTCTATTGCCATATTGTGAATGAAAGGAGAAAAAGTATGTTTAATCGGATGCCCGAGTAAGCCTAATACCTGTGTAGAGAGATGGAATGTATCTTTCATAGCGAATTTATTATAGTTTCTTAAAATGTTTATCGAACTTGAAAAATGGAATTATCTTCCATCAGGGCAATAAAAAGTTTAGATTGACTAACCCCTGGGAAAGATGTTGAAAATTTCTGCTTAAGTGCAGTTTTAACCGTGAACGCTTTTTTTAGATAATATAATCCGTGTTTACTCATCTTCTTTTGGAAATACAATTTCGCCAGCTGATAATAGCTCTCGCCGTCATTCGGTTGAAGCTGAAGTGCTCTAAATAAATAATCAATTGCTTTATCAATAGCGTAAATTTCTGAATATTTTTTTGATAAATCTTTTACCACTGTAAAGTCAGTCGGATTTTCCTGATGTAAATCGATCAACTCATTGATGCGGAGAATTGTTGATTCATCAATCTGGAAATTCTCGCGGAGGGAAACATCCCAAACTTCATCTGAAAAATAATTTGCCGCTAGCGCTAAACGAAAATCTCTTAAAGCCGCGCGAACTTTATTTAACTTATAAAAACAATACCCTCTACCAAGAAATGCTTCGTGATAACCGGAATCTTTTTTAATTGCTCTCGTATAAAACTTTATCGCGGTAACGTAATCTTCTTTTTCTTCGTAGATCGTTGCGATGTTAAAGTAAGCAGCTTCATCATCCCGTTCTAATTTCAAAACATTTTTAAAGCATTCAATCGATTGATCGAACTTGCCCAGATCAGCAAAAAGATTTCCTAGATTGAACCAAGCATCCGTAAAATGATCATCTATTGCGAGAGATAACTCATAACTGTTGATGGCTTTTTCAGGTTGGTTCAAACCTTCCAAAACAATTCCGCGGTTAAACCACCCTACTTCACAATTTGGTTCGATATCCAAGTATCTATCATATGCAACCAGAGCGGCTTCATAATTATTTCCGTATTCGTAACTTATTGCGGTTTGGAAAACTGCTTCTGAAAATTCAGGATCAAGTTCAGCAGCTTTCTCAAAATATTCCGCTGCTTTGGAATACAGCTCCTTCATCTGGTAAAGTTTGCCAAAACGATAGTAGATCAGTTCATTCTTTGGTTCAATCGCTAAAGCTTGATGCAAAACGCGCTGAGCCTCTTCAAAATTCTTCAGATTTATATGAATTAAAGCTTTTTCAGCAAGGGCATCAACATCAACCGGATTCAGAGAAAGTGATTTATCTACAAATTTCATTGCTCTGCGGTTTTGGTTCAACTGAACAAGGCAAATCCCTTTTTGCAAATATAAGTCGGCGTTATATGGAGCTACCTCCAATAAAGTATCAATCAGAAATAGCGCATCGCGATAACGGTAATTTTCAATGCAGAGATCAACAACTTCTTCAAGAAAGTTTTGATTTATGAAAGTCTTTCCCTCTTCAACTAAAGTTTTAGCTTTTTTAATTGAAGTGGGTAAGTCTCTACTTTCAATAAAGTCGTTCTCGTTCTCTGAATATTCAGAATCAAAAAAAGACATCAAGTACCCATTTATTTGTAACAGCACTCAAAATGTAATCCTAAAAGAATCCAAAATCAAGTTGAATTTTAGGGATTAATTACATATCGGCTAAAAAATGCGATTTAGCTAAAAAGATTCACCATTTTGGCAAAATATCCGTTATTCTAAAAAGATTACCCTGCATTGCTTGTGAACTCTTCTTATATTTGTACCGTACAATTTCGGAGAAAAAATGAACAAAACAAGAAATAAATTATTCTTAATAACCCTTTTTTTAGTCAATTTTACAGTATTTGGTCAATCTTCCAGAGATGAAGCCAATAATTCAATAACCAATTCTCGCAAAAATATTTTAACAGAAACGGTGGCTAAAGTTAGTCCCGCAGTTGTTGGTATAAATGTAACTGAAATTAGACAATACCAAACCCTTTTTTCAAATCCTTTTTTCGATGATTCTTTTTTTAGACAATTTTTTGGCGATCAAACAACCAAACAAAAAGTAAAAAGTCTTGGTTCAGGAATCCTGGTTTCGTCGGATGGTTATATTATCACAAACGACCACGTAGCCGGAAGCGCTTCAGAAATTGTTGTGACGCTGACAAACGGGAAACAGTACAACGCAAAAACAATCGGAACCGACCCGGTTTCCGATATCTGTCTATTAAAAATTGAAGGTGAAAATTTTCCTCACATTCCCTTTGGAAATTCCGACGACGCAATTATCGGTGAATGGGTCATTGCTCTCGGTAATCCTTTCGGACTTTTTGAAATTAACGACAAACCTACAGTAACGGTAGGAGTTATCAGTGCAACGGGAATGAATTTAGATCCGGTACAAAACCGTTATTATTTAAACATGCTTCAAACGGATGCGGCAATAAACGGCGGCAACAGCGGCGGACCTTTAGTTAACAGCATTGGTGAACTTATCGGAATGAACACGATTATTTATACCGCCGGCGGAAATTCCGGCAGCATCGGACTTGGATTTGCCATTCCGGTAAACAAAATAAAACGGATAATGGAAGAACTTAAAACCAAGGGAAAGATCGAAAGAGATTTTTATCCCGGTTTTGCCATCCAAAATATTGATGAAACCATCGCCCGTTACATGAAATTGGACAACACTCGTGGAGTTATTGTTACCCAGGTGGAGAAAAATTCTCCAGCCGGACGAGCCGGCTTAAAACCTGGCGATGTCATTGTTCAAATAGACGAATTTAAAATAAATAATCAGCAAAACCTTATCGGAGTTTTACAAGAATTCAGAACTAATCAACAGATCGACGTAAAAGTAATCCGTGATAACGACGATGAGAATATAACCATGAAATTGGAGACACATTAATGATAGAAAGATATACACGCCCGGAAATGGGCAAAATTTGGGAAGATGATTTTAAATATCAAACCTGGTTGCAAATTGAAATTCTTGCATGCGAAGCCAGAGCAGAACTTGGGCAAATTCCGAAAGAGGATGTGGAGCTGATAAAACAAAAAGCCAAGTTTGATGTTAAAAAAATTTTGGAGATTGAAGAAACTACACAGCACGATGTAATCGCGTTTCTTACAAATGTTGCCGAGTATGTTGGTCCGGTTTCGCGGCACATTCATTATGGAATGACCTCTTCCGATATCCTCGACACTACTCTTTCCTTTCAAATGAAAACAGCTGGCGAAATTCTTTTAAAAGATCTTGAAGAATTAAAATCGATTCTAAAAGAAAAAGCGATTGAATATAAAAATACTCTTTGCGTCGGGAGAACTCATGGTATCCACGCCGAGCCGACAACCATGGGATTGAAATTCGCTTTGTGGTTTGAAGAAACAAAAAGAAATATTGAACGACTAAAATCCGCGATTGAAAGAATAAGCGTTGGACAAATCTCTGGCGCAGTCGGAACGTTTGAACATCTTTCTCCCAAAGTGGAAGAATATGTGTGTAAAAAAATGGGATTAACTCCGGCTCCCGTTTCAACGCAAGTAATCCAACGCGATAGACACGCTGAATATCTTTCCGTTCTTGCAATAGCCGGAAGTACACTTGAAAAAATTGCAACCGAAATCCGCCACTTGCAAAAAACAGAAGTACTTGAAGCAGAAGAGTTTTTCGGTAAAGGACAAAAAGGTTCTTCCGCGATGCCCCATAAAAGAAATCCCATTACGTGTGAAAGAATTGCCGGACTCGCCCGCATTCTCCGCGGAAATGCAACTGCGGGATTTGAAAACGTTTCTCTTTGGCACGAGCGCGATATTACTCACTCTTCCGTCGAAAGGGTTATCATTCCCGACAGTACAATTCTTTTGAATTACATGCTTGCAAAAACGAAAGACTTGATTAAAAATCTTCTCATCTATCCTGAAAACATGTTGAAGAATCTTAACCTCACACGCGGACTCGTCTTCTCGCAAACCATCCTACTAAAAATTACAGAGAAAGGTGCTACACGAGAAGAGGCATACAAAATAGTACAAACCTCCGCAATGAAAGTCTGGGCGGACCAAAGTAAAAATTTAAAAGATGAATTACTTGCCTCAGACGAAGCAACGAAGTATTTATCCAAAGAGGAGATCGAAACAATTTTTAATAACGATAAGATGTTGAAGAATGTGGATTATATTTTTCAGAGGACGGTGTTAGAGTAACGAAGGAATAAAATTAACCGTAAAATTAAATGAAAAGGAACTCATAGGAAGTTCCTTTTCGTTTAATTGTCACGCTTACTCCCCTTTCGGTCGCGTTCATATTATTTTTTACGCTTTTATATACAAATCTGGTGCTCATCTGGGATTCTTAAGTTAATTTCCTCTCAGTATTTTGAAATGTCTCTTGTAAAATACCTTTTTTAATTATTCCAATAAATAATGGTTAGTAATTATGAAACCGATTGATGTTACCTTAGGAATAAAAATAAGCGGAACCAGTATTGAGTATGGTTTGGTAGATCGCAAAGGCGAGATCGTCATGGAAGAAGCTATTAAAATGCGCGTACACGAATCTGCAGAAACTCTCTTCGAACGTTTGTACAAACAAGTTGCCTCCTCTTATAAAAATTTTAAAGATACTCATAAACTTATCGGAATAGGCATCGCAGCTCCCTGCGCAAATTACCACACGGGAACGGTTGAAAATTCTTCCAATCTTAACTGGGTTAAAGTTCCCGTTGTAGAAATTGCTAAAAATTATTGGGACGTTCCCATTGTAATTACCAATGATGCAAATGCATCGGCAGTTGGCGAACTTAAATACGGCGTAGCAAAAAACTTTAAAAATTTTATTCAAATTACGCTCGGTTTAGGTTTAGGGAGCGGAATAGTGGTTGAAGGAAATTTGTTGTACGGCAACGAAGGTTTTGCGGGAGAAATAGGACATACGATTATTGAGAAAAACGGTCGGCATTGTGGCTGCGGAAGAAAAGGTTGTTTGGAAACTTACGTTTCAACCACTGGATTAGTGAGAACCGCGATTGAATTGCTTTCTAAATACAACGGAGACAGTGTTCTTAGAGAAGTTCCTTTAAATGATCTAACGGCTGATCTGATTTTGAAGGCGGCTAAAATGGGAGACTCAATTGCAAACGAAACATTAGAAATTACCGGACAAATTTTTGGCGAGGCGTTGGCAAATACGGTTGCATGTTTTAGTCCTGAAGCAATAATCTTAACCGAAGGATTAGCCTCTGCCGGAGACTTACTTGTTAACGCTACAATCTCTTCGATGGAAAAGAACCTGCTTAGCATTTTTAAAGGAAAAGTAAAAATTTTACTATCCGGTTTACCGCAAGGGAATGCTGCTATTTTAGGTGCGAGCGCATTAATCTGGCATGAACTCCAAATTAACAAAGTGAAATTGCATTTGCGAACGTTAGAAAAAGAGATGGCATAAAGTGTTACCTTTCTTCCAAAATAGGACCAAATATTCCTCCCTATTTGTGTTGTGTTTTATCTTTACGGTAACAGTGTCAGCTCAATTAAATTTCCCGATCAAATCGGGAAGAATTGTTTTCCATACATATTCCGATTGGATGAACTGGGATGGAAAACTTTTTATGTTTGATTTTGTAGATAGGAAATTAATCGAGATCAGTAAAAATTGGACGAGCGTTGATCACCCTGTGAATGCTCACTTTTCTCCCGACGGATCAAAAATAGTTTTTATGGCTGTTCCAAAAGGAATGCGCTCGAGCAGCAGTTGGAATGTTTATTTATTGCCTATCAATAGCACTGAAGAACCGGTGAATTTAACTCCAAATAATTATCTCGATCAAGACCCTAAATTTTTTAGAGATGGAGTTCACATCTGTTACAAAAGTAACGGCGATCTAAAAGTAATGAACATCGAGACAAAAGAAATCGTACAAGTTACCCATGATGGCTGGAGTGTTGAAGAATCAATGCCGTATCCAACAACCGATGGGAAAAAGATTATTTATTCTACCGGAACGGGAAACAATACTTTTATCTACTCTGTAAATCTTGACGGAACAGAAAATAAAATTATCGATGGAACTCCAAATGTTCACAGTTATTATCCGATTGTTAGAGATGATTCAACTTACATTTTTACCAGGGGTACATCTGCATCAAACGCTGCGGACGATCTCTTTCTCGCAAATTTAAATACCGGGAAAGCTGTTTCACTCCCCTTTAATATTAGCACTGCCGATGATTCTGATCCTTACCCGGTCGATTCAGAATATGTCTTTTTTTCAAGTAACCGTCCAGGCGTTAAAGGCGGTTGGGATTTATTCCTCGGAAACAGTAAGACCGGCGCATCATGGACTCTAGCTCTCTTCGGATTGAATTCAACGTTGCATGAATTAGGTGTTTGTTATACGCCTTTTGGTTCGCCGGTTAAAGTAGGAATGGAGAAAGAAGTTCCTTCATCTTTTAGAGTATCTCAAAATTATCCGAATCCGTTTAACCCGACAACTTCGGTCGTAATTACATTAGAAAAAAAAAGTGATATAACTTTAAATTTGTATGACGCAATTGGAAACTTAGTAAAAACTCTGGATGCTGGAATTTTAGACCCCGGAACTCATACTCTAAATATAGATGCAGCGGATCTTCCGGCAGGTGTTTTTTTTTACCAGGTATCAACTGAAACTCAATCGTTAACAAAGAAGTGCATTTTACTGAAATAAATCAATCAACTAACACAAAATGAGGTAATGTTATGAAAAAACTCCTTTACTTGTTTGTAATTATCTTCTTGCAAAGTTTATCTGCGCAGTCAGTAGAAAATTTTGACGGAGGTTGGACAAACTGGGCAGACGAATGGATGAATGCTGGGAATTCACTCGTCCGTACCTATGATACTAACTTCAAAATGGAAGGAACAGCTTCTCTCCGTATGGAGTGGGTGATGAAAGCCGAAGACTGGGGAGGCGGAATAAGTTTCGCCAGATTCAGCGATGCCGGTACCTGGATCGATATGTCTGTGTATGATACCCTTTCTTTTTGGTATTATGTAGACAAACCTTCAAAAAAAGATTATGCTTATTTAGCACTAATCTTAAGAGACAATCCTGTTTCATCAGTCTATGATGCTGATCCTTCGAACGTTGAATTATGGCGTCGCCAAATAACCGGAATCTTCAACGATACGGCAAAAGGCTGGCATCAGGTAAGTATTCCTTTGAAAACTGTTGGTGATCCGTTGAATCCTTCTCCTGCTGATTGGCTTGTCGGTTTTAATATGCAGGGAAGAAATCATCACAATAATGTTCTTGACTGGGACTACGTAAGAGGATTTTATTTAGAAATTGATACCGATACAGCTTTGTATGCTGACTCGGGAAGTTTTTATCTCGATAACATGGTTTTAAGTGGTAGCCGCGCTACACCGCTTGTATTATTCAATGGTAAAACTGCTCCGAACAATGTAAAATTTGCCCCGGGATGGACAGGCTCTGCTGTTGTATCTTTAGAAGAAGATTATGATAACGCTGGAACCGGTTCAATCAAATGGACAGGCGGATCAGACGCTGATGGCGGTGGATGGGATGGAATTTGGTTCGATCTCAGTAGTCCTCATAAAATAGGTGAGTTAATGGCGACCGACACACTGCAGTTTGCGATGAAAGCTCCGGCAGGTCTCGGTAATTTCTGGATCGCTTTTGCCGATGATGATATGGACGGCAGTGGTCCGGATAGAATGTACCAAAACGTCTATTATCTTGATGAAGCAAAACTCGGCGGATACACAAATAGTTGGCAGTTAATAAAAATTCCTTTAAAAGATTTTTATGGTGCTGGTTCATGGGACGGTGATAGACTTCCAGGTTCTGTTGATTCAAACAGAGTAATCCAGTTCAGAATTGAAGGCGATGGACAAAGTGTTCAAGGGAAAGTTGCTTATTTCGATAATATCTGGACAGGACATTATTCACTTGATATTATTCCTCCTGTTGCTCCTCAAGTACAAGCGTTCAGTAATGGCGATTATTTAAATACAATCACCTGGACTGACGTCCCCGGCGAAAAACAAGAAATGTACAAAGTCTATGCTAGCCAATCTCCAATTACTGATGTAAATGCAGACGGTGTTGAAGTGGTTGGACGTGCTGTTGCTGAAGGATTCCAAATGGCAGATCACGAAGTAAGATATCCTTTGGTAGAAAAAGATGGTGTTGTTTATTATTATGCTGTTGTATGTACTGATAACGCTGGTAATCAAAGTGTTGCCGGAGTTTCGGGTCCCGTAACTAATTTAGCCAAAGGAATCGCAACGATTCATAAAACAGCTCCTGTAAATTTTAAAGCTGATGGAGATCTTGCTGAATGGGCTGGCATTAAACCATTCAGAACTTTCCCGAGTGATGGAAGCGGACATGTTGCTTCCAATTATAAAGTTGACGGTGATGCTGATCTTTCCGTAAACACCTATATCGCCTCAGATGCAGATTATCTATACGTTGCATTTGATGTAACCGACGATATCGTTTCTGTTAATCCCAATCTTGGAGAATGGGAAAACGATTGTCCTGATCTTTTTATCGGTTTGTACAATCAGAAAAGTGCGCCCCACACATTTTATAACAGAGGAAAAGAACCTGATTATCGTTTGATGTTTGATAAAAGGAGACTTCTTGCCGGAAAACCCTGGGTTGATTCACTTTTAACTCCCGGTGTAAATTACTTCTGGGGAGAAAAAGTGTTAACGAACGGTTATATAGTTGAAGCAAAAATTCCTTGGTCGATATTCCCCGTTATCGGTGGCGGAGCAGATTCACTTTTCGTACCGCAAGTTGGAATGAAAATCCCGATTGATATTGCATTTAATGACGCAGACGCAACAGGCTCACGTGAAGGAATGCTTTCATGGTCTAAATTAAATAATGATGATTCCTACGCTGATGTTTCAGCCTGGTCATCAACCTGGATTGGCGATAAAACTACTGTTGACGTTGTTGATGAAGGCATTGTTGCAACTTCATTCTCACTTTCACAGAATTATCCAAATCCGTTCAATCCTTCAACACAAATAAAGTATACGCTTGCTAAATCAAGTTTTGTAACTTTGAAAATATTTGATGTTTTAGGTAGAGAAGTTAGCACGCTTGTAAATCAAGCTCAAAACAGCGGTACTTACAGTGTGAACTTTAACGCAAGTGCACTTTCCACCGGAGTATATTTCTATCAGTTAGAAGCCGGTGATTTTATGAACATTAAAAAAATGTTATTGATTAAATAATCAATTCCTTTTGCAGAGAGCGGTATTTTTCTTTTAATACCGCTCTCTCTACATTTACACAGAAAATATTTTCCATTTCATTGAAGAGAACCACATGCAATTAACGTATATCGATTTTTTTGTAATCGCCCTCTATTTTGCCATTAACCTTGGAATCGGCTTACTTCTTCGGAAGAAAGCTACAGCAAACGTAAGCGAGTTTTTTGTATCCGGCGGAAAAGCTACCTGGTGGCTTGCCGGTACTTCAATGGTTGCAACAACTTTTGCAGCCGATACCCCGTTAGTTGTTTCAGGATTGATCGCCAAGAACGGAATTGCCGGTAATTGGATCTGGTGGAACATGGTTTTCAGCGGAATGCTCACCGTATTTTTCTTTGCCAAACTTTGGCGCCGCGCAGGTGTGTTAACCGATGTTGAATTCGCTGAAATTCGTTACAGCGGAAAACCGGCATCTTTCCTTAGAGGATTTCGTGCAATTTATCTTGGTCTCCCGATCAACTTGATAATTATGGGTTGGGTTAATTTGGCAATAGTAAAAATTATGATGATGGTGCTCGGAATTTCTAAAATAGAAGCGTTGCTAATCGCAATCGCGATTATGTTTTTGACTGCGGCAATTTCAACGTTGTCAGGTCTTTGGGGAGTTTTGTGGACGGACTTGTTCCAATTCTTTTTGAAGATGGGAATGGTAATCGCACTGGCGGTTTTCGCTGTTGCAAAAGTTGGCGGATTAGATTCACTCGTTACACAACTTCACCAAGTTGATGCAACACGAAATAATCAAGGGTCAATTCTTGCATTCATTCCCGACTTAAATTCCACCTGGATGCCGATGATAACTTTCTTCTGTTTTATTGCGGTGAATTGGTGGGCAAGCTGGTATCCAGGGGCAGAACCTGGCGGCGGCGGATATATCGCTCAAAGAATTTATTCTGCAAAAGATGAAAAAAATTCCTTGCTTGCGACTTTGTGGTTCAATGTTGCGCACTTTGCTCTGCGTCCATGGCCATGGATCATTGTTGGATTAGTTGCTGTTGTAAGATTTCAAAACGATGCAACTTTTCAAGGAGATCCTGAAACCGGTTACATCAGAATTATGATTGAAGATTTGCCGATCTATTTACGCGGATTGATGCTCGCAGCTTTTGCGGCGGCTTATATGTCAACTATCGGAACACATTTAAATTGGGGAGCTAGTTATCTGGTTAACGATGTTTACAAAAGATTTCTGAAGAAAGATAAATCAGAAAAACATTACATTAAATTTTCTCAACTCATAACCATGGCGCTGATGCTTCTTTCGGCAATTGTTACTTTTTATATGGATTCGATCGCCGGTGCATGGCAGTTCTTAATCGCTATTGGTGCTGGCACAGGTATGGTATTTATTCTTCGTTGGTTCTGGTGGAGAATAAACGCATGGAGTGAAATCTCAGCAATGATAGCGGCTTTTCTCACCTCCCTATTCTTGCAATTTGGAGTTGGTCTCTCAGAAGGTAATCCAAAAGAATTTGCGTGGATATTGTTGATAACGGTTGCCGTTACTACCACAACATGGATAACCGTTACAATGCTTACAAAACCTGAACCGATGGATAAACTAATTTCATTTTATAAAAGAGTGAGACCAAATCCCCTATTTTGGAAACCCGTCGCAAAGCTTGTTCCCGAAGTTGAGCCGCAGGAAGATGGAATTTTTAATTTCTCAAACTGGATTGCGGGAATAACCTTGATTTACACTACTCTCTTTGGTGTTGGAAAAGTAATTTTAGGAAATCCGGTACTTGGCGTAGTTTTAATTATCATTGGAATTTCATCCGGTGTTTTTATTTATTGGAACATGAATAAAAAAGGGTGGCAGTTTTTTTCAAACTAAGGTTTAATCAAAAGTTACTATGATAAAAGGTTCAAAAGAGGTTTTACTTAAAAAGAATAATCTGCTGAAAGATAAAATTTCAGAATTGCAGGTGATGCAATCGATTTTGAAAAATGTGGTTTCGTATGAGAAGGAACAGAATCAACTTAAATCAAAATTCATTGCCACGGCAGCGCATGAGTTGAGAACTCCACTAACTACTATTCTGAATTCGGCGGAGTTTTTAAATCTCGTTGGACAAAATTGTAACAAGCAAAAGTTTTACGAACACATTGGGAAAATTCAAAACTCTGTTTCGCAGTTACGCGAATTATTTGAAGATGTATTAACAATAACAAAAGTAGAGATCGGGCAATCGCAAATAACGAATTCCATTTTCAATTTGGAACAGCTCTGCGAAGAAGTTATAACAGAGATGTCCATCCTCGATTTTAACAAACACAACATTACGCTTAAATACCTTTACAATCAAAAAGAAATCGTTCAAGACAAAAATTTGTTACGACATGTGCTCACAAATTTGCTTTCAAACGCTTGTAAATACTCAAATGACGGAAAGTCTGTTTTAATAGAGGTTTTTGCAAAGGATGAAATGCTTGCGTTAAGCGTACAAGATAAAGGCTTCGGAATTTCAAAGGAAGATCAGAATGTTATTTTTGAACCATTTATGCGCGGGAAAAATAAAGAAGAAAAACCTGGCACCGGGCTAGGCTTAACCATCGTAAAAAAAATTGTAGAACTTCTTAACGGAAATCTTGTGCTGCAAAGTGAAGTGAACACCGGAACAACAGTAACAGTTTTTCTTCCGCACGACTTCGACGAAGAAAATCAATAGACAGCATGGCAAAGATTTTAATCATAGATGACGATAAATCGATCAGAACCGGTGTAAAGGATTTGCTGGAACTGAAAGGATATACAGTTTTTACAGCGAAGTCCGGGGAGGAAGGTATTAAACTTGCAATTAAAAACCTTCCCGATCTCATCCTCTGCGACATTATTATGCCGGCTACCGATGGTTACACAGTACTAAAAGAAATTAGAGCTAACTCAAAAACGGCGTTAACACCATTTATATTTCTCACTTCAAAATCAGACATGACCGAATTAAGATACGGAATGGAGCTCGGCGCCGACGATTATATTTCAAAACCATTTTTTGCGAACGATCTTTTCAAATCGATTGAAACAAGACTGAACAAACAAAAAATAATCTCAGAGCGCCTATCGGCCAAAACCAAATTGCCCATTAAACAACCAGGAGAACAGCCGTTTAATGATTATATTTTTGTAATGGTTGGCAACCAAATGGAGTTTTTGAAAATTCCGCAGATAGAATGTGTTACCGCTTTTGGTGAATATACAAACGTCTATCTCGAAGGGGGAAAGAAATTAATTGTCAGAAAATTTTTAAAAGAATGGGAAGCGTTTCTTCCGAAGAATATTTTTCTCCGCATCCATCGCTCAACGATTATCAATCTTGAATATGTTGAGAAGATCGAAAAGTTTTTCAAGCGTTCGTTCATCGTTCATTTGAAGAACATAAAACAACCATTTATTATTAGTCAAAGATACAGCACTAAGCTAAGGGCTAAAAATCTCTTTTAGGGAACATTCCAGATTTATAAGCATCCTAACCTCTAAAAAAATAGGTGATTTTTTATATTACAAATTTTAATTTGAATAAAGTCAGACATGTCGTAATATTAGTTAAAAAAAGATAAAAAAAAATAATAATGTTAAAAACTAAATATTTCTGTGTGTTGCTGATACTAGTGTTTTTGGCGAGTTCAAACTTTGCGTACCAACTGAACAACGGGTCTCTACTGAACGATGAATTCTTCGGAAATGATACTTTATTACTCGACTCTTCAGCATCCGAAAAAAAATTTTCAGAAAATAATACAAAAAAAATTGAGTGGTACACGATGATCACCGAGTTTCCGGGAGATATGTACCAATTTGCAAAAGCTGAAGTGAAGCAACCTGATCTTCCGGTCTATCTTACAATTGCCACCTTGACGACTGGTTTATTAATTACAGATGATAAAACATGGGATGTTTCACATAAGTGGTATGAAAAAAATTCAACCGTCTATTCGTTAAGCAATTTTTTTACAGAAGTTGGCGACGGAAGAACTCAGTTTGGACTTGCAGCAGTTTTTGGATTATATGGCACAATAGCTTCTGATAATAAAGCTCTAAATACCGCTAGTCAAATTGTGGAGGCGGTTTTGTCAAGCGGAGCAATTGTACAAATTTTCAAACACATTACCGGACGCGAAAGCCCTTATCTTTCAACCAGACAGAGAGGAACGTGGCGGTGGTTCCCTAATCAAATTCAGTATCACAAACATGTTCCTGCATATGATGCTTATCCTTCGGGACATATTTGTACTTCTGTTGCTGCTTTTGTTGTTATCGCAGATAACTATCCCGAACAAAAATGGTTAACACCGATTTTCACTTTAACTACAGCAGCAATTGGAGTTGGGATGGTGAATAAAGGAATTCATTGGTATAGCGATTATCCGTTGGGAATTGCCGTCGGTTATACTTTTGGAAAAATGATCACGAAAAAATATGCAGCGGATGGTAATCAGAATGTCACCTCGAATAGAATCTCCTTTTTTCCGTATATGGGCGAGATGGGAACCGGTATTTCTTTAACTTACAAATTATGAGTTAGTAGATGAAATACTTTTCACTATTAATTCTTTTACCGGTTTTGCTCTTTTCACAAGAAAAGAAAACTAATGATAATCAGCAATTAGCAGATAGTGTTATCGCTAAAACAACAAACACTGAAACGTATAGTCCTTATTCCGATTTTTTCTATATCCTTCCGAATGCAATTATTAAGATTCCACAAAATTGTTTTGTATTAACAAAGCAAAGTTTTTCTTTACAAAATGTGCCCAATCTTTTAGCTGCCTCACTTGCCACCGCTTCATTGATGGTGATAGATCAAAAAGCATTTGAAAAAACCGATTATCTTTATCGATCTAAAAAATCGGTTAAATTGTTTCATGATTTTACTGTTAATATCGGCGACGGAAAATATCAACTTTTAACCGCCGGACTATTTTCTTCTTATGGTCTTATTTTTTCCGATCAACACTCACTAAAAACTGCAAGCAATCTTGTCGAAGCACTTGTTTCAACGGGTGTGGTAGTTCAGGTGTTAAAGCGTGTATTTGGGAGAGAATCCCCAGCAGCAGCAAGCGAATATCGTGGTGAGTGGGAACCGTTTCCCGGATTAAAGGTTTATCAGAAGAATCAACCAAAATATTATTCTTATCCTTCCGGACATATGGCAACTACGATGACAGCCGTTGCAGTTTTTGCGAACAATTATCCAGAACAAAAATGGATTAAACCGGTGGGATTTACTGTAGCTGGAATTGTGGGAATAGGTTTAGTGGCTAAAAGCATGCACTGGTATAGCGATCTCCCATTGGGTGCCGCAATCGGTTACTCAATTGGCAATTTTGTCTCGCGCCTGAATGATGCAAACGGAACTGAAAGGCAAACCTCAAATCTGATGATCAGTCCAATCTTTCTTGGCGAAACGGCCACTTTGACCGTTTTGTATTCTTTTTAATTATTTCTCTAGAACATAAAACAACCATTTATTATTAGTCAAAGATATAGCACAAAACTAAGAGCGAAGAATTTGTTTTGATAGAATACTCAAAAAAATAAAAAGCCCAACATGTTTTAACAATGTTGAGTTTTTAACTATTTCTATAAGAATCCCGTCATTTTTGTTTTGACTAAACTAGACAAATATTTTATAGTCTATTATCTTTACTACTAAAGTACCTTTCTTTGAATCGTTCATCGCTTATAAAACTATCTTGAAAAGTTGGTAAAAACAAGTAAAGAATTATATAAGTGGGATATTTAATAAAATTAGAAATGCTCCAATTATTATATGACCAAGCAACAAATAATATTGTCCCGATACCCTGGATTAAAAACCAAATACGAAGCAATAATACTTTATTTGAAAATAAAATTTTGCTAAAAAGATTGTGTCTTTCCATTTTCTAAAACTGCTATTATCCAGAATTTCTTTAACTCTCTATAGGATTTAAATTCGCATTAAAAATTTTATACATTCTGTCCATTCGCTTTAGATTTATTTTCTTCAATTTTTACCGGTTTTCTAAAAATCACGATAGATAAAACCGTTACCATTATAATACCAACAACCACATAGATGACCCACAATGGAAACTGAGATGGTGAAACTTTTTCTTTCCACTCTTTAATTCTGCTGTCGAGAGAATCTTTATTGGCTTCGGTGATCATTTTATCGTTTAAAAGATAAGGAAGCCATTTTGGCTCAACTTCTTTGAACCAAAGAGAATCAACAAACAATGCATATGTTTTGTCCGATTCATCTTTCCCCTTTACACCATAATTTTTTATTTCGTCCTGCACAAATGAAGAAATACTATTTGTAAACTCCTCACCGGACTTAAATTGGAGCAAGTGAATATTTTTCTTTTCAAATATATTATAAACTCTCTCCCAAACTTGATCATCAATTTGCTGTTTCCATTCGTTGAAAAGATTATTTATTTGATTTACTTCTGTTGCCTGCTGTTTACTCTGCAAATAAACTTTCGCTAGTGAAGGACCAACTTGTTGCCAGCGCTCAGACATCTCTTTTTGTTGACCGCGAATTTCGTTAAGATCGTCTGCTGTTAAAATGGTAACGCGCATAAATTTCATGTTATCAGCAACAGAACGTTTAATGTTTTCAAAGAAATTTGTTGAAGCGATTTTCTTAAATACTCCATTGCTTTCATAATCATTTACTGAAGCGGGAATAACGGTAATTTGTTGGAAGAGACTGTCAACCATGCTCATCACCAGCTCATCGCGTTCTTTAAGTTTAGCACTTAACCTTTTTACAAGATATTTCAATGAGTCGATCGTCTTGGCGTTTCTTGTAGCATTCCGCTTAAGCGATTGCACCTGATAAATTAATTCAGAGTTTTCCTGGTTCAATTTTAAAAGCTGATCATTAAGTTCGGTAACCTGAACTTTTAATTCACCGATTTGTGTAACATCGGCTTCTCTTATCGCCAACTTTTTATTCAGCTTAGCAAACATAGCAGCAAAATCATCCGGATATAAAGCATTATCAAGCATTACACTGTGGGATGAAAATTCGTTTTTTAATTTGTCGATTTGTCCGGCGATACCGGCACAGTCGTCTGTATTATTTGCGTATTCAATCGATACTTCAATCTGTTTATACTTGTTCAAAAAACTTTGTTTTATTTCAAAATCAGATTGAGCAAAGTTCAATCCGTTTATAAAAACAACCATCAATAAAAAAATAAAATGCTTCATTTTTTAATTTCCTTTTAAACCTTTATTATCAAGTAAGTACTTTGAATTTCCATCAACGAGTTCGATCCACGGAAAGCGGGAGTTGAAAGCGGGATTAGAGAGTTTTTGTTCGAAGGCTATTTTATTAGTCAAAGTCAGAGCTCCTTCACTTTCCTGAAAGACATAAATTCCAGAGAATGATTTTGCGGTGATAAAGTAAAAACCTTTTTCGTTTTTAATTATATGCAGTTCTTCGTCATAATAAAGGGCGCTATCTCCCTTCTCTGCAAAAAATAACGGTTTTGCGTTAAAAGAAAATGCATAACGTTTCTCTGTCACCATTCCATTCTGATCGACAGGGAGAACCGTCTCAATAGACCAGGCAAAATTTGCCGGAGCTAATTTTAACGAAGAGCATCCAACAAGAAAGATTGTAATAACACTCACAATCACTAACATTACCAATTTCATGTTCACTCCATCCATAACTAATTTATTTCTTTTCTACTTTCTTAATTCCACTTTGAACTAATTTTACATCACCAGCGCCATTATAGCTTTCTGTACATGCAAACGATTTTCTGCTTCATCAAAGACAACTGAATTTGCAGAGTCAATTACTTCATTTACAACTTCATCACCGCGATGCGCCGGTAAGCAATGCATAAAAAGATAATCATCTTTTGCATGTTTAACTAATTCAGGATTAATCTGATACCGCATGAAACGAGTCTTTCTTTCCTGAGCTTCTTTTTCATGCCCCATACTCGCCCACACATCAGTGTAAACAACATCAGCGTCTTTTACAGCAGCAACCGGATCTTCCAGAATTTCAATTGAACTTCCGTTGCGCTTCGCATCAATTTCGGATTCTGCAACCACTTCAGGTAAAGGCATATCACCAGATGGTGAGGCAATAGAAATATTCATTCCAACTTTTGCACAGCCGTGAAGAAGACTGTGCGCCATATTATTATTTCCATCGCCGATGTATGCTAACTTCAATCCTTTGAGTGTTCCCTTCTTCTCAAGGATTGTAAAAAGATCGGCAAGAACTTGACACGGATGATGCAGATCAGTGAGACCATTGATAATTGGGATCGAACCGTAGATCGCCAGATCAATTACATCTTGATGATCGAACGTTCTGATCATGATTCCATCGAGATAGCGGGATAGAACTTTAGCGGTATCGCTAACATTTTCACTTTTCTTCAGCTGTAAATCGTTTTGATTGAAAAATAAACCTGTTCCGCCAAGTTCATAAATCCCAACTTCAAATGAAACTCTCGTTCGTGTTGAAGGTTTGGAGAAGATCATTCCTAGCTTCTTTCCTTCAAGCAAACGATGTGGCTTGCCAATTTTTCTTTTTTCTTTTAACGATTTACTTAACTCAAAAATAGCTTGAACTTCTTCATTCGAAAGTTCCTTGATTGTAAGTAAACTTTTACCTTTCATGTTAACAGCCATAATTTCTCCTTTTAGTTACAAGTATAAAGTGGAAAGTGGAAAGAACTAATTTAAGGATTTGATTAATCCAAAAAGCATTTTAGAAATTTCTTTTGAATTCGAAGTTAAAATCTCATAATTCTGCTCGTCGATATACTGCAAATCCAACGCAGCGTAAAGCATACTCCTTAACTCTCCATTACTTCCTTTTGAAATATTTAGAAAATATTTGAATTCATTATTTGATTTTCTTTCAAAACCTTCAGCAATATTATTCATCACAGAAATAGCCGCACGTTGAATTTGATCTCTGAAAGAGAAGTCCTTGGAAGTCCGAAATATTTTATAGATCGAAACGACTTGTTCTTTCGCTTTTTGCCAAACCAACAAATCTTCAAAACACATAATTTTATTCATCTTTCTACTTTTTACTTTCCACTTCCTACTAAGCTACAATTCTGGTTCCAGCATTCGGATTCAGAAGTTGAGTTGATTCGGTAATAATCGCTTCTTTGCCGCCGTTCTTAATAAAAGAAAGTGCTGCTTGAATTTTCGGTCCCATACTTCCCAAACCAAATTCACCAGCTTTTAAATATTTTGTTGCCTGACGCACAGAAAGTTTATCAAGTTCCTTTGCATTCGGTTTTTGAAAATTGATCGAAACTTTTGCGACATCTGTTAAAATGAAGAAAGCGTCAGCACCGATTTGATTGGCAAGCAAAGCTGAAGCTAAGTCTTTATCGATAACTGCATCAACTCCGTGAAGTTCGTTATTATTTTCAACTACCGGAATTCCTCCGCCGCCGGCAGCAATAACAATATTCCCTTTCTTCGCCAAAGCTTCAACAATTTCTTTATTAACAATTCTTTTCGGTTGAGGTGAAGCGACTACTCTACGCCAACCTCTTTTACGCGCGTCTTCCTTGAACACCCAATTATTTGCTTTTGAAAGAAGTTCCGCCTCTTCTTTTAAAAAGAATTTTCCAACCGGTTTAGTTGGATTTTGAAAAGCCGGATCATCCTTATCAACCAAAACTTGAGTAACAAGAGTTACGACATTTCGCTTAACTTTTTTTTCATTCAGAATATTCAGTATCTGTCGTTCAATCATGTAACCGATTCCACCCTGGGAATCGGCTACACAAATATCAAGAGGCATTTTCGGAATTTTGTAAGAATCATATCCTGCTTCGTTTCGCAAGAGAATATTTCCCACTTGAGGACCATTGCCGTGAGTAATCACAAGGTTGTACTGCTTGAGCAACTCAGTTAAAAAGTTACAGGTCTTATACGTATTATCTTCTTGCTCATTAATGGTTCCTATTTGACTTCCTCTTAATAAAGCATTTCCGCCGAGAGCTACTACGGCAATTTTTTTCATAAGAATCCTTTTTGCTTCAGAATTTTTTCTATTGTGATGTCCCCAATTTCCTGCAAATCATACTGAACGCGTGTTGAAGGTTTATTTATTTTTAGCAGTCTTCCAAGGTCAATTGGTGTTCCAATGATTACTGAATCGCAATCAGTCGCATTGATTGTCTCCTCCAGATCTTTTATTTGTTGATCACTGTAACCCATTGCAGGAAGCAGCGTTCCGATCTTTGGATATTTTTTGTATGTATCTGAAATTGAGTTGACTGTGTATGGACGCGGATCAATTAATTCCTTAGCACCGTAATTCCAAGCAGCAACCACCCCGGCTCCGTATTCCATCTCGCCGTGTGTAAGCGTTGGACCATCTTCAACGACCAGTACACGTTTACCGGTAATAAATTCCGGGTGTTCAACTTTGATAGGTGAAGCTCCTTGGATTACCATGGCTTTGGGATTTACAGAACGAATATTATCTTGAACAAGTTTCACATTCTTTGGCTCTGCTGTTTCAATTTTATTAATAACCACAACATCAGCAAGACGAAGTGAAGTGTTGCCGGGATAATAATTCATCTCATTTCCAGCTCGCAACGGATCGACAACAGTGAATGTTAAATCAGAATGATAGAACGGAAAATCATTATTCCCGCCGTCCCAAACGATGATGTCGGCTTCTTGCTCCGCTTGACGAACAATCGCTTCATAGTCAACACCGGAGTAAATTACTCCACCGCTAACAATGTGTGGTTCGTATTCTTCAATTTCTTCAATCGTACATTTATGAATTTTTAAATCTTCGATTGAGCCGAAACGTTGCACCTTCTGCTTTACCAGATCACCGTACGGCATTGGATGGCGGATAGCAACAACTTTCTTTCCGGCTTCACGCAACATCGTAACAATTTTCCTGGATGTTTGCGATTTACCGCTTCCGGTTCGAACCGCGATAATTGAAATTACCGGCTTTCTACTTTTCACCATCGTTTCTTCAGCGCCGAGCAACTTGAAAGAAACTCCCGCGGCGTTAACAATGGAAGCTTTTGTCATTACATATTCGAACGGAACATCCGAGTAAGCAAAAATAACTTCTTGTACATCGAATTTATTAATCAAATCTACTAGTTCGGATTCGTCATATATCTTTATACCTTTTGGATATAATTTTCCGGCAAGTTCTGCGGGATACATACGATCATTAATGTTGGGTATTTGTGTTGCTGTAAATGCAACCACATTATAGTCTTCGTTGTCTCTGTAAAAGACATTGAAGTTGTGGAAATCACGTCCTGCGGCACCCATGATGAGGACATTTTTCTTTTCCATAGAGGGTCCTTTTTTTTGTTATTCTACTGTTACGCTTTTGGCTAAATTCCTTGGTTGGTCTACGTTTAGACCTTTCTTCATAGCTATATGGTAAGCTAAGAGTTGGAGGGGAATAACTGATAAAATAGGCATTAGCATCCTGATGGTCTCAGGAATTTTAATTACATAATCGGCTAAACGATCAATGTCGTTGTCACCTTCTGTCGCGATGGCAATAACTTTTCCTTTGCGCGCTTTAATTTCTTCGATATTGGAAACGATTTTATCGTACGTTGAATCCTTCGGGGCAATAAATACAACAGGCATATTCTCATCAACCAAAGCAATTGGTCCATGTTTCATTTCTGCAGCCGGATAACCTTCCGCGTGGATGTATGAAATTTCTTTCAGTTTTAGAGCGCCTTCAAGGGCAACCGGGAAATTGTAACCTCTTCCGAGATATAAAAAGTTCTTTGCATTTTTAAATTCTTCAGCAATTACTTCAATTTGTTTTTCAAGTTGAAGTATCTTTTTAATTTTCTCCGGAATGGTCTGGAATTCTTCAACCATTTTTTTCCCGTCGATTAAACTCATATCTTTTCTGCGGGCAAGCAGTAAAGTGATCAATGCAAAAACAGAAAGCTGCGCTGTGAAGGCTTTTGTTGATGCAACGCCAATTTCTGGTCCCGCGTGAATATAAACACCGGCATCACTATCTCTTGCAATTGAACTTCCGACGGCATTACAAATTCCAACAACGAGCGCACCTTTTCGTTTGGCTTCTTTCATCGCTGCAAGAGTATCGGCGGTTTCACCGGATTGAGATATAAAAAAGATTGTATCATCTGGATGAATAATCGGATTACGATATCTAAATTCGGAGGCATATTCAACTTCGGTTGGAATGCGTAAATACTGCTCAAACATGTACTCACCTACCATTCCAGAATGCCATGAAGTCCCACAAGCACAAATAATGAATCGTTTAGAATTTGCGATCTTATTTAAAACTGATTCAAGTCCGCCAAGTTTTGAAGTGCCATCATCGTGTACAAGTCTTCCACGCATTGAATTAAGAACCGATTCTGGTTGTTCCATAATTTCCTTCAACATGAAGGTTGAATAACCACCTTTATCAATCTGCTCAATTGACATAGTCACTTCGATTATTTCTTTTTGAATTTCTTCATCTTCGATATTTTTTGTTAGAAAATGGTCTTTATAAACTTCGGCAATTTCACCATCTTCCAGATAAACGACTTGTTTAGTATGTGCAATCAACGCAGAAACATCGGAAGCGATAAAATTTTCATTTTCACCGATTCCAAGTACAAGGGGCGATCCTTTTCTAGCAGCAACAATTTTATCCGGCTCACTACTTGATAATACCGCAAGCCCATATGTTCCTTCAACTTCATTTAGCGCATGGCGAACCGCACTAAAAAGTGAAAAACCTTTCTTTATAAAACTGTCAATTAAATGAACTAATACTTCAGTATCCGTTTCACTATTAAATTGGTAACCATCACCAATAAGAATTTTTTTTAGCGGTTGATAATTTTCAATGATTCCGTTATGAATTACAAGAAGTGTTTTTTCTTTATTGAAATGAGGGTGAGCATTTATTTCATTCGGAATGCCGTGTGTTGCCCAACGCGTATGCCCTATCCCGATAGACGAATGATGTGAATTTCCGTTAATTTTTTCTTCTAGTAAAGCTACTTTACCCTTATTCTTTACGATGTTCAATTTACCATCTGCAAAAAATCCCAAACCGGCGGAATCATACCCCCGGTATTCTAATCTCTTTAGACCTTGAATTAAAATCGGAATTGCACTTTTATCTCCGATATAGCCAACTATGCCGCACATGTTTTCCTCATAATTAATGGTGTAAAATTAAGAATTTTCCAGCTTAGGACGAAACTTCAAGCTACTCCATTTTAACGAGTTTTTGCGTGGCTGTTACCGTTTTATCATCATACTTTGCAAGTACCTTGTAGAGATATAAACCGTTTGCAATCGGATCCCCATCTTGATCTTTCCCATCCCATAAAACTTTGTTAAATCCAACAGAAAAATTGCTTGACGGAATTTTAAGTTCTTTAATTAATCTTCCGGCAATTGTAAATATCCTAATTACAATTTCATTTGGTTTCCTTTCTCCACGCAGCTCAAACGTAAAATGTGTTTGACCTGCAAAAGGATTGGGGTAGTTATAGACGTATGCTAAATCATTATCAGTGTAGGTATAGAAAATTGTTCTTTTGACAGACGCATCAAAATAATTTCCGCTTGAGTCCTTAGCAAACACATCAAGCGAGTGTTCCCCCTGACTCAAAGAAGTTTCTTTCCATTTTAATACGGTTTCATTATTGGGATAGGGAATAATAGAATCACGAATGTTAGTTACGTCAAGTGGTTTATTATCTATCGCAATAGAGAAATTATTTTTATCGATGGGCAACGGTGAATTATCTTTTAACGATACCTCAATTTCAGGTGCTTTGGATACAATATCACCGTCAAGTATCTCTTTTCCATCAATCAAAATTTTAAGTTTCGGTCGCAACGTATCATAATTAATAAAGAATTTTTTCTCTATAAAATTATTGAACGAATATTTTTCCGATTCGTTTGGTTTTATCTCCACCTTTATCTTATGCTGATCGCCAATCTTGGCGGTCTCCAACATCGAACTAATGGTAATGGAAGAATCTGGTTTTAGTTTTGTTTTATTGCTGTAGAACGGAAGTTTGGCATCATCTAAATAACAATCGACTTGAAAAGTATCTGACACACTCATTCCAATGTTTTGCGGTGATAAACTAAACTCAAGAGGAAATCCTTGCAATAAAGTATCGGCATTAAAAATTAAATCATTTTTAGCAATCGAGAGTTCAGCAGGTTGCGTTAAATTCCATCCGATTTTTGAGATGTTAAATGCATCCCCTGAGATGGATGAAGTATCTTTCAAATTTATTGCTAATCGCAGTTTCGAATTAATTGGAATGCTGATGGTGTCTAATGCAAAGGTTGGCGGAACATTTGTTTTTAGAGTATTCCACTGTTGAAGTTGATCGTCAAATTTTTCCAACCGAACTGTAAATGCAGCATCAGGATGAAATTTATTTATCTCGTATGAGACAGAATTCCATTTTTTAACTGGTCCCATGGCCGAAGTGATTACATTACCTTCTGTGTTTTTGTATTTCCCATTAAATATTCCAATTCTAGGTTGAAAACCACTACCAAAAACACTTGCATATAAAAGGTTTTCGATCGGATCATAAGTCCAGCTAAAATAACTTTGATAAGGGGTAAATGTAATCCATTCTTCTTCGAATCGATTTGTGGTTAAATCAAACCTACGCATATAGTTTGCATCACCATATTCAAAAGCATAGAGATAATTATCAATCACAAAAAAACTACTGAAGTAGTTATAACTTGTCCCACTTAATTCTCTATCCTCACCAACTTTTGCCCAGTGGTTTTGTGGATCTAGAATTCGTAGACGATATTTATGTGACCCGTTGGTATCGAGAATTGCCAAATTATACACTAACTTTCCATCGGAACAAACATATATCCCTCCAAATTCTTCTTTTGCATTGTCATTTAATAATCCTCCCATCACAAATACTGAATCAACATCACCGGTACCCGGTTCTATCCATGACAAATAATGTGAAGACCCTGTAGCGACATAAATTTTACCATCGTAATAAAAAATTGTATGGGAAATTGGAAAAACATTTGGAACAATTTCACCATACGATTGACCTTGTATTGTTCCATTCTTTCCTGTTCCAATTTTATAGATTTTGGAACTTTTCCCGTTATAGTAATTCATTGCCCCTATGTAAATAAAAGTTCCATCAGTTGTAATTGCACTTAAGTTATTAATTCCTTCCGGTAAAACAACTGAGAATCTTCCTAAAAATCGACTATTTAATGGTTTTGCGGGGAGGAATGTGGAATTGAGTGAAAGCCCTTTAAGCGTATTGGAGTAATTAACATTTTCTAATTCAAAAAGATTGAACTGTTGTTCAGAAAACAAAACAGTATTTGAAATATCTGATGCTATTTTAAATGTCGCAATACTTGTCCAGTTGCTTGAATCATTTCCATCCCAACTTCTAGCTCTCCAGAAATAAATTCCACTATCAGTAAGAGTTGTTCTCCATTTAACTACTCCATCCATTGGCAAGATGTTTCGAACATTAAGTATAGGTTTTTCAAAAACGGTACTCGTATCAATTTGAATTTGATAAGTTAATTTCTTCCCAATATATTCACCAATATCAGCTAAGAGAAAATCAAGATTCTTTGTGTTTGATATAAATCCATTTGGAGGAGTTAAAATATTTGGTTCACTTGTTTTATAAACGTACACGGAACTTGTTATTTCGTTATCCGTAAAGTCATCTTCATCAGCTGCTTTGTTTTCATTAACATTTACAACAAGTGAATTATTCCCCTCGTCTGCAGGAATCCACCATAAAATTAATGAATCTATCAGGGCAAATGATTTAATTTTCTTTGAAGAAACAAATGTTTTGACATTTTTACTTATTACAGAAAGATCAATTGTTACAGAATCATTTTGGGAGACTATCCCTAGATTTTTCACATAAATTTTAACACGAACAGAGTCTCCTGCGATAGGAAATTCGGGTGAAACTTGAATTAAATCTTCTTTTAAAGAATAATCAGGTTTTTTAGGTAAAGATAACTCAAGGAGAGGATCTCCAAGTAATGTTGCTAGAGCTATCATATCAGCGTAAGGACCAATAGATACGTTATAATTCTTTGTATTCAAAATTGCTTTGCCAATAATGTAGTTCTTTTTACTAAATACCTCAGAAAAAAATCTTTTGTTCAGATCAACGCCCACACCAAAGCTGGTTAAGCCCGAACTCCCCCAAAAAGCAATAGCACCTTTACCAGGAACTTTAATAAATTGCTCACCAAAAACATCCTGGTTGTCAAAGTGACCAGTATAGCAAGTTACACTAGAAACAAATGGAAGTCTCCCCCCATTATTTAACATATAAATATCATCATTAAGAAAGACTAAATCCCATTGATATCCGCCGCCGTGGCCGTAATAATTAACTACCACTGCACCACTGTCAATACCTTTGCGAATATCAACACCTTCTCCTCTGAAAGGCATATGTTCCTGTTTACTTGGATATCGAAAAACTTTTTTTGCACTAAATCCATTTGGAGCTAAATAATTTTTTTCCAAGTCAAGGCTTGCATCATTGAAACCAAAAAAGAATTCATCATTTAAATCTTGCCCAGAGGCGACTAAGAGTGAATTTTGTCTCCAAATCTTGCCAGGATCATTTGGATAAGTTATGATTTTATCAACCAAAATGTTAGCTTCAGATAGAGTTTCGCATGAGAGCCGTCCAATAGCCACATCTGGTGCAACGTCATCACCACTTACTGCAACAAACATATTATCACTTGCCGCTAATCCATATTCATGAGAGTGATATGGCATTGAAGGAATAAAATTTTTCCTGTTTAGCGGATTAAGTTCTCTATAATCATAACTCATATCACCCAATAGAACTACATAAGAAACCGGAGTTCCTGTGTAATTTTCAAAAGCATATTTGATATATGATTGGATTGCATAAGGATCAAGTAAGCCATATGAAAACTCATCATAAATATCTTCAACATGAATTACCTGAACACGTGGTACATGAATGGCGGTTTCCGGAAAATGTGTTTCTCTAAATTGCTTTAATCTCTCTGCAGCAGGAGTAAAATTTTTATTCGTAAGAATAAGATAGTCAACTCCTTGGTTTTTGTTTCGTAAATCGGAAGGTGAATCGTTTTTAATAGAATCAACTTTTAAAAAATTACCGCTTCCAACACAATAATAATCAGTATTTGTTACTGCACTATCGACGAATAGAACTTCTTTGTACTCGTTTAAAGTAAAAAATGGATTTTTTATAACTTCACTTCTTTGTGGGATGTACACGAACATGTCGTTTGCAGTCCATCTCCAAAGACTAAATCTATTTTTTCCAATCTGCTCAGGAGTTGATTTGAAGTGATAATAATCCCCATTAACTCTATTTTCTCTCCAGTAGTCAAATTCAAACCAATTGATCCGTATTTCGTCGGATCTTGATTGATCCGGAAATTCAGAATTTGAGTTGATAAGTCCATCAACTGTTACCTGGAAATTGTTTTCTGAAAAAATCCATATCTTTTTTGTATCAATAATTTTCGAAAACGTTACTGAATTTTGTCCATCCCACTCAATCGAATCAACCAGTTGGCTAGTTAAATAAATCTTCGCTCGATGATCTGGAGTAATTGTTGAGTAATCTGTTAATCCATGGAAATTTGCCCTAACAGTAATAAAATTGGAATCAAGCAAATATTCTGGAAAAGCAGGGAAGGGTGCTGAAAAAGCCTCTGATTCTCTTCCATTAATTCCACTCGCTTTTCCCCAATACCAAAAATCTCTTTTTAAGTCAGCTGCATATCCGAGGCGTTCGTATAAAACATCTTTTTCGTAATGAACTGTTTCCAAACTTTGTTGAAAAGTCTTTTCCCACCCATTCCCATAACCATCAATATTTTTATATCTTTTCCCATCAATACTACTATTTACGGTTAGCCAATAAATATTGGAATTGTTATAAATATTTATTTTACAGAATGGTGAAGGATTAACAATCTTGCCAACAAATTGGATATAATCAGCATTGTTGAAAATACTATCGTTATCAATATCCGTTATTTCTAAGGGGATTTCTTCCCCATCATTAAAAAGTCTGATTTTATTCAATTCTATATTTCGTAATTCTGGTAACTTCGCAGTCACTAAATCTGCATAAGAAACACGGTAAACTCCTTCATTCTTTAAATATAATTTCACCCAATTCTGCTGGGGGTTATACCAATACTCATCTCCTTTGGTTAGACGCGTCTTTTCATTTTTTTTGTTGAAAATCCAATTCCTCGAAATTGAATAATTCAAGACGCTTCCTTTTAGAAATTCATCCGTTAATTTGTCATTACCATTAAGATTCATTCCCAAAACTGATTGATCTTTATAATAGAACTCTACAATTACTTTTTCATGAAGTGTTAATTCCCTCGTAACAGGATTAATTTGAATAGGAGAAATTACTATAGGTACAATTTCAGCAAAACGATAAATGTACGAAGTTTTAATTGAAATCGGTTCTGACGGAAAATTTACATTTTTTTGATATAGTTTCCCAGCAGATTGAAACGGAGATTCGACAATCCTTGTGCCCATTTGGCTAAAGGGAATAACAAATTTATTTTTAAATACTTTTTTTTGGTCGGATAAAATTTTAAAAGTAACTGAAGTCCCCTTTTTCACTCCCAACGAGACGAATTCTTGTGGAAGAATCGGTTCTCCTAAGTTTTCTGAAAAGTAACTGTTTCCAACAATTTTTTGGAAAGTTTTTCCATCAAAAGTTGTGTCGGTTATCTGATATTTCCCTCCGAACGAAAATTCAACAATGATAGATTTATTATTTGATTCTATAACTTTATAGTTCTGAGCGAAAAGCATGCTCGACAGAAAAAGGCTGAGGAGTAATTTCATAAAAACCTATTTTTTTAATTCAAACTTCTAAAGTTGTAGGAAAAAATCAACGCCAAAAAGAAGGTCTTTTTTGTACCCATTTCAATAAATATTATAGTTAATCTGCAATGAAGATAAAAAATATCTTTTTTCACTATTAGATTGAGATAGTGCTGTATATTCACTATTCAGGACAAGGTTTAGATTATAGGATAGTAAATATCGAATTGTCAGCTTGAATGAATTGGTTTTAACTATTTCTCCATCCAAGAGATGGGCTTCAGGTAGATCAGAATATTTTCTATAGCTTAAAAGAATAGAACCACCGACATTTTTAATGAGCTCTCCATCCGTATCTAAAATATTTTGTCCATGTACCTTATGATTTATTAAAAACGAGGCTGATAGTCTGTTGGTAACATTATAAATTACCTTGAAACTTACCGCAGAAGTATTGGGGTCAAGATCAAGTCCAAGCGGGAATCCATTATTTGTATAAGTCAATGCTTCTCCACCGTCCGGGTGAGAATATGTATATGGTCTTATCTGAACATAATCTCCATAGAGCATCAATTTTTCCGATAAAGACGGAATTGATGCAGCAAATCCGAGTTGCCAGGCAATTCTATTTCCTGCTGAGTTCCATTTATCTTTCTTTAAAAAATTAAAATTTATATCATCAAAAGTAATTGTTCCATTTAATTCTAATCCGTTAAATGGTCGGTACTGAGTATCGAAGTGCAAAAAGGAATTATCTAAATCATTCAGTGATCTTTGGGCCGATTCCCATAGTAAAAAAGGATTTAAATACGCTAATTCAAGCGGACGATTTCCATAAATTATTGTTTGACCTATTCCGAAAGAAAGATTATCAAAAGGTTGAAAACCGAATCGACTTGTTACAATATATTTAGGATTTCGCTTTTTTACATCATATCTTAATGAATCAACATATGTGAGAGAGTTTGGTTGAACTAGCCAGCCATGTAAAAACTTATAAGAGAACTTTTTATAATTAATATCGAACTTAACGAAATCAAACATTTGGGGAGTAGAGTTTAGAACCGATTGTTCATATCTGCTTATTCCCCATAGAATTCTCTCCCTCCCAACCTGTAATTTGAAAATGCTTTTTTTGACTGTTACATATCCAGAAGTTTGATCAAAATAGTTAAGTCCGGTGTGATTAAAAGTGTAACTTTGATTCACTCTTTGATCAGTTTTGGAGGCATTCCTATCTCCAGCATGAAAACCGTTCCATGCTTCTAAGTAGCAGGCAAACCAATCATCATACTCGACTGAAAACGATCCTCCATAGGTAATTAAAAAAGAAGTACGTGCGTTTCCATATGGATTCTCCATTAAAATATTTTTTGCTGTAACGATTGGAGTAAAAGTAAAAGTTAATAATGTATCTTGATAGAGATAAGCAAAATTTTCTTGGTCAGAAAAGAAATGCTTTGTTAGTGTTAAAGAATCTACCCCCCAGAACGAATTATTTACTTTTCTAGTAGAAGGGAAATATTGTAAAAAAAAAATTAATCTAACTTTATCAATTTCTGAAAGTTTATAAAGTGAATCTTTAGCATTCTGTAATTCGTATAGGATTTCTCCTCGTGTTAACGGAAGAACAGTGTCATCATAGTGTTTAAGAATATTTTTTACACGAAGTTGATTTAGGAAATCATAAACAGGATGGTTGTGATTAACAGAAAGATTTTGAGAAAAAGTAAGAACTGAAAACATAAGGAAGAAAAACCAGATGTTTTTTGCTCCCATTAAATATTTCCTTCGTTTGTAAGAATAATACACGGAGTTTTAAGTAAGATCAAAAAATCGGAAGCAAAAGTGGCTCTTTGGTAATACTCCACTTCCATTTGGGTTCTTTGCTGCGGGGTTAACATTTGTCTTCCATTTATTTGCGAAAAACCTGTAATTCCTGGGGTGAATTGAAACACTTTTTTTTGTTCTTCTGTATAATTGTTAGTAATATCCAAAATTTCCGGTCTCGGTCCTACAATGGACATTGTTCCAAGTAAAACATTTAGAAATTGTGGGATTTCGTCAATGCTCAGTCTTCTAAAAAATTTGCCCGTTTTTGTTAAACGTGGGTCGTTGATCTGTGTTAGATTTGGGCCAATCTCTAGGGCATTTTGCACCATCCCTCTAAGTTTATACATCTTAAATGGCCTACCATTTTTACCTGCTCTTATTTGTACAAAAATAGCTGGTCCCGGAGATTCGATTTTAATGGCAACTATGGCAATCAATAAAACCGGTGAGGTAATAAGTAGGATAAGTAAACTGATTATAATATCGGATAATCGTTTAATAAAGCTTCCTTCTCTGCCCATGATTTGCAATTAATAATTAGCGGCGATATTTTTCTGTTAAATGATTAATCGCCTCAATCACCTTGGTAATTTCGGTGTCAGTGAGACCTGGATATATAGGAATCGAAATGAGTCTTTCGAATGCGTCATTTGCTACAGGAAAATTATTATGGTTGAGAGATAAAGAATCTTTATAAAACTGATGCTGATGTACCGGCATAAAATGAACTCCCGTCCCAATATTTAAATTCTTCAATTCATTGATGAAATCATTTCTTCCAATGGTAAGCATTTCAAGATTTAATCTAATTGGATACAAATGCCATGACGTTTCTCGATCAGCTTTTATAATGGGAAGAGAAATAAATTTGTTTTCTTTGAGTTCTCTTGTATAAAATGTCGCAATATGTTTACGCATTTCTAACATCTCATCCACTTTTTTTAACTGAACAATCCCTAAGGCCGCCTGTAAATCTGTAAAATTGTATTTAAATCCAGGACCGACAATTTCATAATACCATGAACAAGCATCTGAATATCGTTTCCAAGCATCACGATTCATCCCATGCATCCTCATCAATCTTGTTCGTTCAGAAAATTCTTCATTGTTTGAGCAGATCATTCCCCCTTCGCCAGTACAGAGAGTTTTTGTAGCATAAAAACTAAAAACCGTTATATCACTAATCGAACCAATTTTTTTTCCTTTATAATATGAAGGTAAGCTATGGGCCGCATCTTCAATAACTTTCAAATTGTAAGTCTTTGCAAGCTGATTGATTTCATCAAGATCTGCAGGTTGACCCCCGTAATGAACAGGAATTATTACTTTAGTTTTTTTTGTGATGGCTTTTTCGATTTCGCTCACTGAAAGATTAAGGGTATCCTTCTCAACATCGACAATAACTGGTTTAGCTCCAAAGTAATAAACTATTTCCGCTGTCGCTGGAAAAGTCATGGTCGGAACGATGACCTCGTCACCCGGTTTTATCCCAAAAGCCTCAAGCGATAAATGTCCCCCGGCAGTCCATGAATTAACCGACACAGTGTAATCGGTACCAATATAATTTTTGAAATCGTCTTCAAACTGAATTGTACGGGGACCCATACTTAGCCAACCTGATTTCAAGGTTTCTACGACTTCATTAATCTCTTCTTCATTAATGTAAGGTCTGTGAAATTGAATAAACTCATTCGCCATATTTTTTCTAGACTTTTCCAAATTATAGTTTAAAAATAGTGAAAATCATTATAAAACCACGAAACTATTTCCAATAATTGTTCAATTTATCTTTGAGATACGAATAAATCACACCTATGCCATAAGAAAAATGAAGAATTACCACCGCTTCGATAAATAAGATACCAATTTTCAAAGAGTCATTCTTTACAATTTTTAGGGAAAATATTGAAATTATTACAAAATAAATTGATAGAATTAGCAATATTGCTGTATAACTTCTACTAATTAAACCATGTGTTACCAAGGATATCAACAAAAGTATAAAAAGTGATGGGATCATTTGTCTATAAGAAATTTGAATTTTATGCTTCTTTAATACCACCCATCGCCAAAATCCATACTGAAAATATTGTTTGAAAAGTTTTATCCGAGAATTTCTTACATAATAAACACTCTTTACTTTGGGGGAAATGAATACTTTCCCTCCAGCTAAACGGTATCTCAGACTAAATTCATCATCCTGGTTTCGAATTAGACTTTCATCAAAATAACCAACAGTATCAAACACTTCCCGCCTAAACATCGGGAAACACGCCATTTCAGCATATCCTTCGTAGTCTGGAAACCTGTGTTTAGCATTCCCTACACCAATACTACATGACATCGCATATGCAGTCGCCTTTCCAAAGTCTGTCTCACCAACACTTGTTATCGGGCCCCCAACGCAAGAAACATCATCATTTTTTTGTAAAAGTTCCAAGCAGTTCTGCAAATAATAACTATCATATACTGAGTGTGCGTCCATAATACAAATATACTCTCCCGTCGAACTTTTAACTCCTATGTTTCTTGCAATCGGAGTAATTTTGCACGGATTATCTTTTTTTATCAAGTTTGGATATTTTTTTGATTTCTCTGTAAGCACATCTCTAGTTCCATCCTCACTCATTCCGTCGACGACGATAACTTCAAAATCGTTTTTTAATATTTTTTGATTACAAATTGACTCGATGGATCTCGAGATATATTCAACTTCATTCCGACAAGGGACAACGACAGATATTAGCATTTATCTTTTATATGATTTATCAATATTTAACTTTAATACTTTTCCAATTACAATGTAATGGCTGGAGAATCAACCATTTGAGGTATCCAGATTCAAAATTTTGCAATACTGTTCCTTCATTATTTCAACTGTAGACTTAAGCTCATAATTTTGTATAACGTACTCTCTTCCCGCCCGTCCCATTTTTCGTCGTAAATCTTCATTCAGGATCAGTTTTTCAATTGCTTCAGCGAGGGCTACTTCATCTGCTCGAGGAACTAAAATTCCAGTTATTCCATCTTTTACCACCTCAGGTAATCCTCCAACATTGCTCGCAATTACAGGCACCCCAGAAGCACTTGATTCTAAAACAGCAACACCAAAACTTTCACTCTCATAAATCGATGGAAAAACAGCTATTGCAAGTTGTGAATGAAACTGGTTCACTTCATCTGGATGAATTTTTCCAGCAAAGAATGTATCATTCTCAATTCTTAATTTCACAGCTAAATCTTTTAGATTTTGCTCTTCTGTCCCCCCACCAACTATTAATAATTTTAACGGTAATACTGGATGTCTATACTTTACAATAGAAAAACTCTTTAGTAAGTATTCAATTCCGTATTTTTTTTCAAGTGTTTTAATAGTGCCAATTACTATTGACTCATCACCAAAAATCTTTTGATATGAGGTTGGTTGAAACTTACCAGTATCAACTCCGAAGGGAGTGACTGCAATCTCCTTATTTGAGTAAAGTTTTATCTCTTTTGCCATAACATAACTGGTAGAGAGAATTTTATCTGCTTTACGGAATACATATTTCAAAACTACTTTATGAAGAAATGACTTTCTCGGGAAATCGAAAACATCGCTTCCCCATACAGAAACTATGAAAGGGTGGAATCCCGTTAATGCTCCTAGTAATCCATAACTCGATGCGTAATGTGCATGAAGAATATCTGGTTTGCTTTTTCTTATTAATCTTTTAATTTTAAAGTAAGATTTTAAATAGAATATCTTTTTAAGATAAGTTTCATCTTTTACGAAATACTTGTCACTAAATGATTCGGCAAAAATCGGAACATCCTTAATTGTTCTGCATAAAGATTGTTTCGGTGTCGATAGTGTGAACAATTCAAGGTCCATGTCTTTTTTAAGTTCACTTACCCATTTTAACGTGTGTGATGCATTAACATCTGACAATACCAGTGTTTTCATTTTTTGTTGCAATAGTGTTATACTCTGCGAGATTTTCTCCAAATTAATAATAAAAGAATATATTTTGGGTAAATGAAATATAACGTTTTATTTTATTTTTAATTTTAGAAAATTGCATTTATAAACGACATTCAGTAATTAGGATTTTGTTCCCCCAAAATAATTAATTCTGTTATAGAGATTTACAAATAAAGTTGTCTAAGCATGTGAATTGAGTTTCTATTTGCAGCTTGCAAATAGAAATTAGTGCCACTATAAATAATATGATCTAAAATAATTTGGCGTTCTATAAAAGCTTGATTTAAACACGAGAGAGTAGGAATTAGTGTGGGCGACTACATTTTTATATATACTTTGATCCATTTTTCCAATTAGTGAAGAACAAACAGTTAACTATTTAGTGAGGTAATTTTTGAAATTCGATGAATTAATCGTAAAGTACATTCCGAATGATTTCAGTAGACAAATTTCACTTGAATTGTTTACAGAACGAATTTTGGTAAATCTTTCAATTCAAAATGTACTAGATTTAGGTTGTGGAATCGGAGATTCTGCTGATTTGTTTTTAAAAACAGATAGTAAAATTGTTTGGACCGGAGTAGATATTGAAAACTCTCCTGAAGCTATGTCTAGGTTGAGACAAGATTTAAATTTTATTATATTTGATGGAATTAAACTCCCTTTTAAAGATAACTATTTTGATCTAATCTATTGTAGACAAGTACTAGAACATGTTAGATACCCAGATCGACTTTTAAAGGAAGTACGTCGAGTGTTAAAACCAGAAGGACTTTTTATAGGTTCAACATCTCATCTGGAACCATATCATTCAAATAGTTATTGGAATTATACCCCATACGGATTTGTTACACTTCTAGATGAAGCAAGTTTACTAACTAAAGAACTGAGACCAAGTATTGACTCAATGACACTGATCTTGAGAAGAATTTTTAGAGGCACAAAATTATTTAACATTTTCTGGAAGATTGATTCACCTCTCAATGCAATTCTTGAATTGCTTGGTAGAGCACTCCACAAAAGTGTACAGTGGAGAATCATTGTTAAGTTACTATTCTGTGGCCAATTCCTATTTTTAGCGACAAAACCCTCTGATTAAATTGTAACTTTAAGTAACCCATCTTTAGATTCTTAGTACGTCCCAATATGCAACTTAACATTTATTCATAAAGTATGAGACTCAATTTTCGATTTTATAACAAGAACTGAAAGAAACAAAAGCCAAAAAGGTAGATCTCGTGATAACCAACCGTTAGTCAAAATTCCAGTAGCTTCAAAAAAGGATCTAAACAACAATCCAACGAAAATTGAAAAAATTGTAATTGCTAAAACATTATCATGATAAGAAATGAAGCGAGTCATTTTGATTAACTTAAATGCAGTTTTAAGTACATATCCCAACAGAACCACAGAAACTGTTAAGCCAATAACTCCTAACTCGGTGACCTGCATTATAAAAAAATTATGTGCTTGCCCAGCTCCAGAATTCTCGTAGACATAGGCGATTTGACGTTCGTTCCAGGTACCTAACATTACTGGTAGATTTGGATACATATAATACTTAAACATGCCTGGCCCAACACCGAAGAGTAAATTGTTAGGGATAATAGAAAAGGCTATTTGCCAAATAAGATAACGTGTATTTTCGAAAATTCGGCCAGTGCGAAAATACAAATTCAGTATTTCGGCAGTTGTTGGGTGCAGAAGAATTACGCCTATTAACAACATGATGGAGTAGAATATTTTTTTAAATTTACTGGGAAATAATAAGTGACTAAATAGCAGAAGTGAAACCACAACGCTAAATATTGCCCCCCTCGAATTTGTTGCAAATAAAGCAATAGTCTGCATAACTACGGCACCTACTACAATTAATTTTAACTTACTCCATTGCTCCTTTTTAAGAAAGAGAAACGATATTGAAAGTGGAAGAGAAATAGCAAAAAGTCCTCCTGCTGCTGAGACATTGTTATAAAAACCACCACTCTTTCCAAGACCCACTAATTCCAAATAAATTAGTTGCATTCCAGAAATAATTAAATCATAACAGATACCAATAGATATAATCACACCTCCAATCACTATTGGAATCAAAATACTCAAAACATTTTCCGTATGAATAAATTCGGAATAAAACATATAGAATATGATAAAAAAGATTAATTGTCTAAGAACCTCTTTGGCTCCAACAATAATATTGTTAGATATTAGAGTTGAAATGATCATCGAGCCAAGAATTGCCACAATCAATCGGAAAAGCGTACTTTCAATTTTTACAAATCGATCAACATTGAATTGATATTTCTTTAACAACAGTACAGCAAGCGTAATACTACCGATAACATTAATAACTGTTCTTGTACCTTCACCTATATCACCTGGTAAAGCAATAAAAGCTGTTAAAACGAAAGGATATACCAGTTTGTTCCCACCTATAAATAGAATCCAACTCAATACTAAAAGTGGAACCACCAAAAACAGATAGGTAGAAAAAATAAGGGCAGAGAATGCGAGGAGAAGGGGAACAAAAAAAAATTGTTTTTTAAGAATGAAGTTATTAACCAAAATCATTATTGTAATTTTAATTTTGAATGAAATTATTTCTAGCGATTTTCATGATAGATCTTATAATGTCCATAGTAAAATATAAACATAAAAAGATTACTTGAAAATATTTTTTTTTGATAAAAAATCACAAAACTTATTGTACACTATTTCCACCCTTAAAAAATTCATACAATCATATTTAGCACATTTTCTTCCTGCATCGGTAAAACAATAGTTTTCTGTTACCGGGGAACATGAAACTTCTTGCCGAATAGCTTCATGATGTTTTCCGAATGGTTTACAATAGCTTGGATTTGTTGGACCGTAAATTGCGAATGTTGGTATTCCTAATAAGCTAGCAAGATGTACTGGACCTGAATCATTTCCGATCAGCACAGCACAACTTTTAATATTTACAATTAAATCCTCAACTGATTTCGTTTCTGTTAAAATAAAACTGCTCTGAATTTCTTCTCTAATTTCTGTCGGAATAGAATTTATTTCAGCTATGAATTCGACTTTGTATTGTGTCGAAAGTTTTTTCGCAAGTTCAATATATTTATCAATCCCCCATTCCTTTGCAGCCCAACCAGCATGTGGGTGTATCAAAACCTTACTCGAATCTGTCGGCTTAAGTGGAAATTCATAATTGATATTATTCCCCAGGAGATGAACTTGGCGTACGACATCCATATACATATCAATCAAATGTGGTTTAGTTCTCAAGGGAATATAATTATCATACAAGGCTTTAAAATATCCCAAATTCATACCGATAATTTTTTTTGCTTTAGTGGTTGCAATTAAACTGGCTGATGTTATAGCTCCCGTTAGATCATAAATAATTTCCGGTCTGAGTTCTATCAGCATTTTCCGGGCATCTTTCGTGGCAATTCGAGCTTTCCAAAAGTGGTTGTGTGGAATTGTGACGACATTAATTTCAGGAAAGGCAATTTGATAAATGGGTTTTGTTTCAGGGAAACAGATAATCGAAATAATTTCTTGCTGGTGAAATTCAACAATTTTTCTTATCGCATGAATAGTAAAAACTGAATCTCCAATCCTATGTAAAACAATTACACATAATTGTCCTTTATCTGATTTTGCAAGTTGTCTTCTGGTCTTTGCAATTTTGCAAATGCTCCAAGTAATTATTTTTACTAAAAATTGTAGCGGATAATATTTTTCAATTATAGGAAGAATTTCAAACTGACTCATATTGAAAGTTGCTTCCAAAATTTGGCAAACAAATATTTAGCTATGTCTATAGATTCATCATTGGTCAACCAGGCATTCACTATGAATATCGAAAAAAAACATCCTATTTTCATTACCGAAGAAGTAATATTGATCGGGAAAATTGATTTGAATAAGAACTCTGTTACAAGAATAGCAAATCCAGCATTAACACCGGTAAGAAGAAATGCGGAAATGGGAGAATTTAACTTTTTTAAGTGGATTTTTTTTGCTACGATTGCTATCCCAAAAATAAAATACATTAGATAGCTTATTGTTGACGCTGCTGCCAAACCATTCTGTTGATATTTTACAACAAGTAGATAACTTGTTACGCCTTTCACAATAATCACAATAGCAGAACTTACTAATAACCATTTTACAGCCGAAATTCCGAATAGAAGTTTATTGAGGATGGAATATAAGGCGAAAAAAATCAAACTGTAACTGTATATTTTTAATACCTCTGCTGTCATCGCAACATCGTTTGCGTTAAACAAACCTCGATGGTAAATCACTTCTACTATTGGTTTAGCATAAATAATAAATATGAGGGCAATAGGGATAAAGAAAAAAAATGTTATTCGCATTGAGGAGTAAAGTGAATTTTGAATTTCATCGCGTCTTCCCGAAGAATAAGTTTCAGAAAATTTAGGAAATATTGCAGACGAGAAAGCCATTGACAATATTGACAACGGGATAAGATAAATTGTTGTAGCGTAATTAAGTGCAGCTATTCCACCAGGTTCAACTGAAGAGTAAAATATTCGATCTATAAATACGTACAACTGCCCTATTAATTCAATAAATACCGTCATAAGAAATACTTTAGCAGGAAATTGTTTTACAAAATCACCTTTTTTACTCCAATAATCTTGAAATACAATTTTTTTTCTGACAAAAATAAATAAGAAACCAACTTGTAAGAGTGTCCCCAAAAGAAAACCAATCGGAATTGAAAAGATTCCTAATGCAGGGGTTAGAAGGATAACAACTAAAATTAAAGTGAGATTCAGAAAAAGATGTGAGATAAAAGCATTTTTAAAATCATATTCTGCTTGAAGATAAGCCAATAAAACCGCCATCAAGCCGGTAAGGGGGATAGTAAACAGAACAATGAATAGAATTTTTTTGGCGGTTACAAACTCGTTTAACGTTAGACCGGATCCGAATAGATTAAGAATTAGGTTTTCTGATAAAATTAATCCGATAGTTGTGCAGAGACTTAAAATAAAAAAAAGAGCGAGTGCTTTGTTGAAGAATACTCTCGCTTCTACATCGCCATATTGGATTTTAATTCTATTATACTGCGGAATGAAAAAGTTTTGACCCACGTAAACAATAAAAGTATTGATGACAGTTGGGATAACTACACTTAATAAATAGAGTTCATAAGATTTGTTTAACCCAAAATTATTCGCAAAAATAATTTCCCGTATCATTCCTAAAAATTTATTGATTCCGCCAAAGAAAATTATAATTAACGATGCCCCCGTTACGGTTAAAAAGAATTTCTTAGGCATTCTGGGCTAAGGTTGGACAATGTTCTTGAAGTACTCAATGGTTATTTTTAAACCTTCTGACCTATCCACCTTAGGTTGCCATCCTAAAATCTTTTGCGCTTTTTCGATATTGGGTTGCCTTACTTTGGGATCGTCCTGAGGCAATGGTTGATATACAATTTTACTTTTTGAATCCATTATTTTCAAAACTTCTTCAGCAAATTGTTTGATCGTTATTTCACTTGGATTACCGATGTTTACAGGTTCTACCTCATCGGAAAGCAGCAATCTAAAAATTCCATCAACTAGATCTGAGACGTAACAAAAACTACGTGTTTGAGAACCATCTCCAAAAACCGTAAGATCTTCACCTCGCAAAGCTTGCCCAACAAAAGCTGGTAAAGCTCTTCCATCGTCCAGACGCATTCGGGGTCCGTATGTATTAAAGATTCTTACAATCCTTGTTTCAACTCCGTGGTATCTGTGATAAGCCATTGTGATAGCTTCAGCAAACCTTTTAGCTTCATCATAAACGCCTCGCGGACCAATGGGATTTACGTTCCCCCAATAGGTTTCTTCCTGAGGATGGATTTCAGGATCGCCATAAACCTCAGAAGTTGAGGCTAAAAGAATTCTGGCATTCTTTTCTTTTGCCAGCCCTAAAACTTTGTGTGTTCCTAATGAGCCAACTTTTAAAGTTTGGATGGGAAGTTTCAAATAATCAATCGGACTTGCCGGTGAAGCAAAATGTAAAATGTAATCTACTTTACCCGAAACATGAATGAAATTTGTAATATCATGCTTTACAAACGAAAAATTTTCGTTGCCGAATAAGTGGCTGATGTTGTTAAGATTTCCAGTTAAAAGATTATCAATGCAGACAACTTTCATCCCTTCAGCGAGCAATCTATCGCAAAGATGTGATCCTAAAAAACCGGCGCCACCGGTAACAACTGCAGTGGCTTGAATCACGCTTTAACTCTTTTCTTTAAATAATTAAACATTTCTTTTGTCTGAAAAACGGAGATAAGTAATGAACTCAGAAAAATAAAAATTGCAGCGAGAAAAGTCGAAAATACTATTCTTGGAGATGCAGCTTTTTCTGGTGGAATAGCTGAATCAAGAATTTCAACTGTCGGAAGATCTCTGTTCTCTTGAATTTTTTCTTTAAAATATTGCTGTTGAAGCATCAGATAAACTTCATTGTAAATTTTTACATCTCTAACAAGGTTGGACAATTTTGCCGCCAGTGAAGGGGCATCGGCAAAAGAAAGTAGAATATCTTGATTCATTGATTCTAACTTTTGAAGTTGATCTCTTAATTGTTGATGCTTGGATCTTAAAGAAATTATAGAGGGATTATTTTCATTCAAATTTTTTGAAAGAAGTCCCAAATTTATTTCTGTTGAAATCATCTCACTCTTTAGATTTGCTGCTTCTGCAATTCCGGCCTTCATCTGCTCCGGCAATGAAATGGTTTTATTCTTTTTCTGAAATTCCATCAAGGCGAATTCAGACGTATCAAGCTGAGTTTTAATCTGTAAAAGCTGATCCTCAATATAAACCCTAGCTTTTTTTGCTTTGCTTGAGAGTTTTTCTCGATTGATTTTGTCTAAAGCTTCCGCATAAGTATTTGAAATGTTAGCTGCTAAAGTACTGATGGAATCTGTCTGCCCTAATATTCTTCCAAATAACGAGGTGGAAACCGGAACAGAAAATTCAATAATCCCCTCCTTAGTAACTTCAACAGATAAAAGTTTTCTTAACTTGATTGACGCATCCTCAGTAGTTTTAACTCCTAAATAGTCAGTTAATTTTAATTTAGAAATCACGTATTCAGCAGCTGTTCTACTTTTCATAATTTCGGCGTAAAGCTGCGAATTTGCACCTGACATATTAAGATTAGTTAAACTGCTAAGGTCTGATGCTTGAAGTAAACTCGATAACCCGTTTGAATTATTTTTTTCTGGGGGAAGAATTGAAACAGCAGACGAATATGTGATGGGATAAATTACTACCAAAAAAATCACATAGAAAATAGTACCAAAAACAGTGGTAGTGAGAATTTTTTTTCTGTGAATAAAAGCAATTTGAAGTAATTCATGAAATTTCATCTACTACCTACGACTCGCAATAATGGCAACTGCAGCAGTTACTACTGTTGCAACTTGTCCAATTATAAATAATGCATCCTTAGTGAAATCCCAAAATTTTGGTGGAGGGGGATCTTCCGGTATCCAAATAATGTCTCCAGGATATAAAACTTTTGCATCATCTTCATCAATCCACTCTCCAGTAGTTGCTCTAACAACACGAACATCAGATTTAACAGCACGCCACCCAAATCCACCAGCAAGAGCAATATAGTCCTTCACTTTGAGTTGTTTATCAAAAGGAATTTTACCTGGTTGAACCACCTGCCCAATTAGATTAATATAATCTTTTTTCTCTGGGATTAGAATGAGATCATTCTTTCGAAGAACCACATCTTCACGGGAAATTTTGTTTTCAAAAATATCCCCAAAATTGACAACAACTTTTCCTTTGGGTTGACGGGATTTAGCTTTTAGATAGTCGTACTCATCATCCGTCATATCTTTTCGCAATAAATTTTTCAACCTTTCAAATTCCACGTCGGTTGTATCGCTTAATGTTTTACGGTATAAAGCAGCATCTAATAACGAGGCTTTAGGCAAAAATCCTCCGGCTAGACGAATGATCTCGCTCAATTTAGTCTCCCCGTCTTTTATTTTATACACTCCGGGATATTTTACAAAACCCTCTAAGGTAACAACTTCATCCAAAAGATATTCAGGTATACTTCGTACGATTATTTTATCCTTATTTTGAATAAGAATTTTTTTAGAACCTTCTAGCGAAGTAAAAATACTATTTTGAGTTTTAAAATCGTCCCCAAATCGAATGATCTCGATGGTATCTTTTTTAGCATTTGCCAGCAATCCACCGGCCAGATTTATTGCATCAAAAACCGATTCTCCTTGCTTAAAGTTATAAGTAGCAGAAAATTTCACACTTCCCCAAATGGATAAAGTTCGGTCTGATTTATCCAGATAAATAAAATCCCCCTCCTTCAATTGAGCATTTTGGATTTTATCATTCGTTCGTATATAAGAAATAAAATCATAAAAAGATGTATGTTCATCATCGTTCACGATTTTAACATTTCTTAAATCTGCAGACTGATTAATCAAGTCTGAGTTTAGTAAAACATCACTCAAACAAGCATTTGCCGGTAAGGTAAGAATGGTAGACTTTTTTACATCCCCGTATAGACCAACTTTAATTTTTCTTATATCAATTAAGGAAACAAATATTTGTACGTTCTTGTAAAAATATCTAACAGACGATTCTATCTTTTTTTTTGTTTCGCTAAGAGAAGTTGATTTTATATTTAGTTCACCAACTTTTGGGATATAAATAGTTCCCTCATGAGATACTTTTACTTTCCATGCTAATTCATCCATTCCCTTAATAAGGATAAGCAGGCTATCGCCCGGCCCTACAAAATATAGATCGGGATCAATATATCCCGCTTTTTCTGTTTTAATGGAGAAAGATTTATCGTTCTTTTCTGGTTGGGCAATAGATTGGAAAGAAAGAAGCAAAAAACAAAATATGCTTCCAACGAAATAATTAAGAAATTGATTTCTTTGGTTATTTCTAAAATATTTTTCTTTCAGAAAAGTATTCCTCATTTGTTTTGAACGAATAAAAATCTTGAACCAGATTTAAGTAGTTGACTTCGAACGGGTTCCTTCTTTTTCACGATTATAATAGTAATAGTAATACTTGTAGTACGATCCGTACGAATTTTTAAATACAAAATTGTTTAGAATCGTACCCACAAAATTTACATTACTATTCTTCAGAAGATCAAGCGCTTTATCTAGCAGATCAAATTCAGTATAATTTGCTGAAACTACAAGGTACACCGCATCGCAGTAGGCTGCTATAATTTCAGAATCAGTTACAGAAATAATTGGAGGTGAATCGATGATTATATAATCATAAAGTGACTTCATATGATCAATGAAGTCTTGCATTTTCTTTGAACCCAGCATTTCAGCAGGATTGGGAGGAATTGTACCAACAGTAATTACATCCAGGTTTGCCAACTTTGAAGGTTTTATTATAGTCGCCAAATCTACTTGATCGAAAAGATGCTCTACCAAACCTGGCTGCCTGTTCATTCCAAATACCGTGTGAACTCTTGGTTTACGAAGATCACAATCCAGTAAAAGCGTTTTATGATTTGCCTGTGCAAAACTTCCGGCTAAGTTCGATGCGATGAGCGTCTTTCCTTCTCCTGGAGTTGATGAAGTAATATGAATCACTTTCATATTGCCCTGATCAACTTTAGAGAACTGAACTCTGGTGCGCAATGCTCTGAAAGCTTCGCTAGGTACTGAATCAGGTTTATTGTAAATTATGAATTCTAAGTCCTTAGCGATTGATTTATCAAGAGATTGAATTTGTGGAACCCAGCCAATTACGTTGATGTTTCTGTCTTTCAAATCTTCCGGAGATTTTACAGTATTATCAAAATAATTTCTGAGGAAAGCATAACCTAATCCAAACCCTAATCCTAAAATTGTCCCAACTAAAATAATTAGAAGTCTATTTGGTTTTGCAGGCGAAGAGGGACGACGAGCAACATCAATAATAACAACATTACCGGGCTGAGATTGTTCATTGATAACAGCTTCTTGATATTTTTCCTCTACAAGGATATAAAGTTTTTCAAGCGACTCTCTACTTCGTTGTAAACGAGCATATTCGATTGCAGATTTTGGAAGTTGGTTAAACTTAGAATCATATGAACTAACAATTGCAGCCAAGTTTTTAAGCTTTATTTCCAATGACTGATTTTTGATTTCCTCTTCGATAATATTCTTTGTTAAAACTTTTACTTCTTCTGGACTGCTGGCAAAAATACTGGCTTTGAATCCATCAATTTTAGTTTTGAGTTTATTTTTTAACTCTTTGATCTTTGCGTCATAATCTTTTACTACTTGGTTGTCCAGATTTTTATCTTTTGAATTTGAAAGTGCGATATCACGGTTAACTTCAAGTCGAGCCAATTCTGTTTGTAAATTTTTTAAATATTCTTCCGACGAAAAATTTTCCAAATAGGCGGTGAGTTGAGGATCCTGTTTTCTTAATTCTTCTTTATACTGTTTTAAAGTCTTTTCAGATATTGATAACTCCATTTTTGCAAGGTTCAGATCGGCTTCAAATTTAGAAAGTTGGGTAATCAACTCTTTCGCTTGATCATCAAGTGCAATAATACCGCCTTTTTCTTGAAATGTCTTTAATAACTCTTCTGAATTATTTAATTCTGTTAGTTTTTCATTTTTCTGTTGAAGTAAAAAAGCTTTTACAAGAGTCAATTGATTTCTGTTAAATTCAAGATTTAAAGTTTTATATGCCTGAGCATAAACATTGGCTATTAAAGAAGCTTCACTCGGTGATGGACTTTCAGAAGAAATTTCCACAATATCCAGTCCTCGTTTTTGTTCAATTGTAACATTCTTTGAAAGTAATGTAGCAATTTGATCGGCATCGAGAAGTTTTGGTTTGTCATTGGTTAATTTTGAACGAGATTGGACTAAAACTTTAAAGCTATCCATCTGATTCATGGTTTTTGCACTATCTAAAAGTGAATTTGCAGCTATTTCACGAACCTTGTAGCTTTTTAACACTTCAATTTCATTTGCAATAAATCTATCACTACCAAAATCTTGAAACTCCGGCATAAGTGGAGAATTCAAAATATTACCGGATGGTTTACTTATTTTCAGAACTGTGGTTGATTTGTAAATATTGATGGAACTGATAGCATAAACTATTGCAACCACAATAGCAACAATTGAAATAAGAAGAAATGGGAAAAGATTATCTATTACGATATTATAATAATGGGCTAATCCTTGCTCACGAACATCTACAGAATTATTATTCATTAAAAAAAACCCTTAACTATTTACGGACTATATTTAAAATTAGAATTGATAGCGAAATTAACGTTGAGACTATTGAAAGCGATATCGATAAATAATCTCTTGTATACCACCTTGGTTCACCAGGAACTAGGAGAACATCTCCCGCTTTTACCTGTGGAGCTGGAATTACTTTCTTCGGCTCTTTAGCCCATAGTAAGTCATTGTAATTTATCGAAATAAATTCTTGTGATGAGTCTTCTTTAGTACGATAAATCTTTAAATCTTCAAGTAAGGCAGCGTCAGTTGGACCACCGGCATAAGAAAGAAGATCCTTGGCATTGGTATATTCCGGTACAATGTATCTACCTGGAAATTTTACATTTCCCCAGACTGCGACCTTAATATTTACCGACTGAGGATCAGAATAATCATAAACTGCTCCTTGAGGATTCATTTTCAGCGAACCGTAATCAACACCGATCTTAGTATCATTTGATTGACCGAAGCTTTGAAATCCTATAACGAGAATAAAGAATAATAAGAAATTAACTTTCATTTGCAATAATTTTCCCAAATTTTGAATGTAAGATAGTAAATAGCTGTTACTCGGCAAAAGTTCCCAATCACAATTTTAAGGAGATTTTCCAAGAGGCAATTAAACTGCTAATTAACCCCAATACTGGACCTAAAAATAACAAAATAATCGTGGATTTTAAAAATCCCGGCAATTCTTTATAGAAATTATTTCTTATAAAAACTTCTAATGCTAACAGAAATCCAATTGCAATTAGAGCCGACATCAATCCAATAAAGATTCCATTCAGCAAAAGTGGGAGCTTAATTGTAAAAAGAGAACCACCTACTAATTTCATCGTTTCAATTTCCTCTTTTCTGCTCTCAATTATGAGTCTGGTCGTAGAATAAATGACATAAAAAGCTACAATTGAAAGAAAAATTCCAAGCCAAGCTACATATTTTTGAAAAGTTTTCATGTAAAAAAGCATTTTTTGATAAATCGCATTCGGAAAGATTGCTTCATCAACTCCCTCAAAATTCTTAATTTTTTTTAGTACCGAAGAATAATTTAGTGTTTGATTTCCACTGGTCTTTATCACAAAACTTGCCGGTAAAGGATTGTATTCTAAAATAGTTCTAAAATCTTCACCGGTTTCTTTTACAAATTTTTCCGCGGCGTTTTCTTTGGAAATGAATTCGACCGATCTAACATCTTTCATTTCTACCAATTTGTTTCTCACTTCCTCAATCTGAATCTTAGACAAGTCTTCTTCCAAATAAACCTGAATTTCAAACTGATTTTTAAGATAAGCTTCTATCGATTGAGAAATTTTTACCGATAAAATCGACACTGCAATCAAAATCAGTCCGACGGTGGTTGAACTTAAGGAAAAAAGAAAAGACAATTTTGCTCTCCGGTTTGATCGGATGGCTTCTTTTACTAAAAATGCTATCATATTAAAAATTCGATTCGTCTATCCATCTTATTACTTTCCATTTACCGGAAACTGATTCTTTTTTCAAATTTAGATTTACTCTTCCATCAACTCTAACAATGTCGGTTGGATTAAAAGTAATCATTAAGTTAAAACTGCGTACAATGTTTGCTTCGGATGAATCCTCAGTTGAAGCCACAATATTATTCCAGATTAGATCCAATCGTTCAGCATTCTGAAAAAGTCCGTTTGTTACTTTCATTTCCTCTTCTCGCCCCCAACTAACATCAAAACTCAAATCATAATCACGATAACTAAATAAAAAATCGCTACCTAGAGTTTGCCCATAAATAGCGGTATCTCGAAAGCCATAAGCATATTGCAAATTTTGAAAAACACCTTCAATTTTAGTTAAGTCGCTTATCGCTGAACCGGTGGATACGCTTTCATCTAATGCGGGCGCGAATGGGTTTTTACATCCGGAAATAGTCACAAATACGAAGAAAATGATCAATGTTTTTTTCATCTTAATTAGGTGAATAAAAACCTTTTAAATCGCTCCAACTTGAGTTCTGCGAACTTTTAATATCCTGCCATTGAGCAATGGTCCAAACGGCTCGTGAATCCCTAACTAAGCTAAATTGAAGTTCACCTTCAAAATTTTTTGGAAACTCGTCATTGTGAGGGACAACGAGAAAATAACTTGCCGAATAAACAATCCCGTTGTCACCGGAGAATGATGATTTTTCGTTACTTTTGGTAAAGGTAATCGGCTGGTCCGGTGTAATGTGAGAAATTAAGTTGTTGAAATATTGTTCCTCACTCTTTTTTGACCAGACCTGAAACAAAACTGGATATTTTGAATTGGCATCGGCTGATGAAATAAATTGAAATTCTTTCCCGGAGAAAGCTGAATCGGAAAAACAATTCAGATAATTCTGCACATTTTTTTCCGCTAATGAATTAGTAAAATTTTCTAACAAAATTTCCGGTGTGACAGCAAGTTTGTAATTCGACCTTGGTTGATCTGGCTTTTGAGGATCGCGTGTGTTGAAGAGATCACATGCCGTAAAATATACTACGATCAAAATTAAAAGAATTACTTTTTCTTTTTGCATAATAGTATCAATCGCGAAGATGATTTTTCATCGAATGACTCACCAGCATAACTTCCAAATACCATTTCTACTAACAAATTGTTTTTATTCACAGCATCAGTTAATTCATCTTTAGAATAAAGACGAACCGATTCACGAAAATTGTTCACCTTTCCGTTTTGATGAAGTGTGATTTCCTTTATAACACTATTCAATTCAATTTTTCTTTTCTGTTCTATGACCAGATCTTCAATTTCCGACTTAGAATACGGAGTAAGATTTCGTCTAACATAATCAGCATTCAGAAAATCAAAGACAAAAAATCCATCATCCGATAGAAGTGACTCTACATTTGAGAAGACTGAAAAATTATCTTCATCATTTTCAAAATAACCGAAGCTTGTAAAGACGTTTAGAACTAAGTTGAATTTCTCCTGAAATTGAACAGTGCGAATATCATCTCTTACGAACCTTGTATGCAAACCATTTTTTTGTGCCTCATCTTCAGCAACTGAGAGGAGTTTTGCGCTTTGATCTACACCGGTTACATTAAAACCTCTTTTAGCCAATAATAAAGCATGCCTTCCGGCGCCGCAACCTAAGTCTAAAATTTTGACTTTCGATGGAAGATTGATCTGATTAAGAATAAAAGAAATTAATATTTCTGCTTCTTCACTGTTTCGATGCTGATAAACTTTTAAATATTCATCCGACTCGAACCAATCTTCAAACCATAATTTCATTAAAGAAGTCCCCGGTTGGAAACCGCACGAGCAATCGTTGCTTCATCGGCAAATTCCAAATCACCACCAATAGGTAATCCACGGGCAATTCTTGTTACTTTTATATTTAACGGTTGCAGAAGTTTTCCAAGATAAAGGGATGTTGCATCGCCTTCGGTATCGGGATTTAGGGCAAGAATAATTTCGGTTACTTCTTGAGATTTTAATCTTTTTAGGAGTTCATTTATTTTTAAAGCTTCCGGTCCTATTCCACTTAAAGGGGATAAAACTCCCGACAGTACATGATAAACTCCATTATATTCGTTCGTTCTTTCGATGGCTATAATATCGCTTGGTTCTTCAACTATGCAGAGGATTGATTTGTCTCTTTTCTGGCTGGTGCATATTTCACAAACATCAAATTCTGTAATGTTAAAACAGATAGAACAAAATTTTAATTTGTGTTTCAGGTTGTAGATCGCATTGATAAATTTTTCAACTTCGTCATTCGGCTTTTTTAAAAGATAAAGCGATAATCTCTGGGCGGTTTTTTTTCCGATTCCCGGGAATTTGCTGAATTCTTCAATTGCAATCTGTAGTGGTTCGGAAATATTCACCTAAAACCCCGGAATTTTTAAACCGGGAGGGATCATTCCTTTTGTAAGTTTGCCCATTTCATCTTCAGACATTTTTTCTGCAGCTTCTAAAGCTTTATTAACAGCAGCAACTACTAAATCTTCCAAGAATTCCTTCTCTTCTGGATTAATAACTTGTTTATCTATCTCAACAGAGACGATTTTTTTACTTCCATTTGCAACGGCTTTAATAATTCCACCGCCTGCCTCAGCCGAAACGGTTTTATTGGCTAAACCTGCTTGCGTCTTTTGCATTTCTTCTTGTAACTTTTGAACCTGGCGAAGCATGTCCTGCATTCCACCTTTCATCGAACCTCCGAACAATTTATTTAAGCATTTGTATTAATTTTCGTGCAAATATAAAACAATCCCCCGACTTTTTATACTTTGATTTTATAAATTTTTGATAAATTTTTACTAAACATCTTTTATATTGTACTACCAAAATTTCAAATAATACAGGAAGAAAGAAAATCGTAACTGAATTAACGTTTGATGATTTTTTTGTCGTTGACGAAAAAAATCGAAGAAAAATTAAGAATTACGGTGAGCTCTCCGCTCGGGTTAATGCCTTTTTTTATGAGTATTTAAAAGAATACCATATTCCAGTTGCCTTTGAGCATTCACTTGATACCGGAAGTTTGAAAATTTCTCCAACAGAGGAATTTCCGGTTTACACCAAAATTTTGAATGCCTCGAATAAAAATTTCTCAAAGATGTTTGCATTGGCAAAAAACAGTCCGCTCCAGGTGCCGGTATTCGAAAATTATCTTAGCGCCGATTCAAATTATCAACTAAACGATCATCACGTAATTTCATTTGGAATTCTTCCGTTAGCAGACTTTAAGATTATTGGAAGAATAGCGACAAAGGTGAATGTAATTTTAAAATCTTACTTTGAAAGAAGAAATTTAATTTTGGCGCAAATGTCATGCACGTTTGGGAAAAGTGGTGATAAGGTTGTGCTTCTCGGGAAATTCTCCCCTCACTGCTTCAAGCTCCTTCCCAAAGATGATCCAGGAAGCGAATTTGATTTTTCAACTCCAACTTCGATCAAAAAATATTTAGAACTTTTTCAAGAAAGCATACAACGATAAATGATTACTAAGTACGGCTACAATACAATAAGCCTGGTTCTGGCGCTCTGCCTAATTCTGGGAATTGCTGCTTTTCTAATTCATTCACTTCCGGTAAGACTTATCCTTTCGGCAGTTATAATTTTTTTATTGGTTTTTACCTTTAACTTTTTCCGCGATCCTGAAAGAAGTACACCGGCAGGAGAGAATATTGTAATTTCCCCGGCAGACGGAACGGTTCTTTTCATAAAAGAAGTAACCGAAGAAAAATTTATTAAAGGAAAAGCTAAACAAATTTCGGTCTTCATGTCACCATTAAATGTACATGTTAACCGTATCCCATTATCAGGAAAAGTTGAGTACTTGCAATATCACAAGGGGGAATATTTAGTTGCCTATGATGATAAAGCTTCAGAACTCAACGAAAGAAATGAAATTGGAATAACCGGGAAACTCGGAAAAGTTCTTTACACACAGATTGCAGGATTTGTAGCAAGAAGAATTGTCTCGGAATTAAAAATGGGAGATAATGTTGTAATTGGTGAACGGTTTGGAATGATCAAATTTGGTAGCCGAGTTGATGTGATCGTTCCGGAGACTCTTACTACATCCCTTAAAAAAGGAGACAAAGTTTTTGCCGGAGAAACAATTTTATTTAAATCTAAGCTGGATTTATAATGACATTACAAAATTTTAAACCAACTAAAAGAATTTTTCCTAATTCATTTACGTCTTTAAATATTTTTTGTGGTTTTTTATCAATAATCTATTCTGCACAACAAAATTATGATTTAGCCGCATGGTTAATTGGTGCAGCAGCAATATTCGATGCACTCGACGGTGTCGCAGCTCGGATTACAAAATCAAGCAGTCAGTTTGGTGTTGAACTTGACTCACTCTCTGATGTAGTAAGTTTTGGTTTGGCACCGGCATTTTTAATTTATCAGATTGGACTACAACGATTAGGAATTCCCGGAATTATCTTTGCCGGAATATTCTTGTTATGCGGCGCTTTTAGATTAGCGAGATTCAACACCCAGTTGGTAGGTTTTAAAAAAGAATACTTCGTCGGTCTTCCTATTCCAACGGCAGCATTAACGTTAGCTGCCTTTGTTTTGGTTTTTGGAAAGGATAATTATCTCTCCCCTTCTTACAATTTGTACACCATTACTTTAGTACTTACACTGGCTATTTTGATGGTTAGTCGATTTCGCTATGAAACATTACCTCACTTCACAAAACGGGGACTAAAAGAAAAACCCTACCATTTTTCTTTTTTTGCAATCAGCATAGCCACGTTGGTTCTTACGGAAGGTAGAGCAATATTCTTAATCTTTCTTTTCATTGTTCTCTTTGGTATTTTTAATTCAGTTTATTTGAAGTTTAAAAAATAAAAGGTTCCCCTTGTACAAAGCAAAAGTTATAGTAAAAAGGAAAAAATCAATTTTAGATCCGCAAGGAAAAGCCGCTGAACATGGCGCAATTCTCCTTGGATTTAAAAACATCACAAATGTGAGAATCGACAAACAAGTAGAATTTCTTGTTAACGTATCCGATGAAGAAACCGCAAAACAGGAAGTTTCTGAATTTTGCACAAAATTATTAAGCAATCCATCTATGGAAGATTTTGAAATTATGTTAGACAAAGTAGATGAAGCTTAAATTTGGTGTAGTTGTTTTTCCCGGTTCAAATTGTGATCATGATTCATATCATGTGTTAAAACATGAGCTTAACCAGGAAACAGTTTATTTGTGGCATAAAGATACCGATCTCCAAAACTGTGACGCTATCATTCTTCCGGGTGGCTTTTCGTACGGAGATTACATCCGAACCGGAGCCGTTGCAAAACTTTCTCCTATCATGAATTCAGTAATCGACTTTGCAAATAAAGGTGGAATTGTTTTCGGTATCTGTAACGGGTTTCAAATTTTGACGGAATCCGGTTTACTTCCCGGCGCTCTTATCAAGAATAAAAATTTGAAGTTCGTTTGTAAAGATATTTACATAACTGCAGTGAATGAAGATTCACTTTTAACAAAATCACTTGATCACAAAACTTTGTTGACACCAATAGCACATGGTGAAGGAAATTATTTTACTGACGAGGAAACGTTAAATTCACTCAAAAAAAATAATCAAGTGCTTTTCAGATATTCTTCGTCTAAAGGAGAAATTTCTGATACATACAACCCGAACGGTTCGATAGAAAATATAGCAGGTATAATGAACAAAAATGGAAATGTATTCGGGATGATGCCTCACCCTGAAAGAAGTAGCGATGGATTACTTGGCAAAACCGACGGGCTGCAAATTTTTAATTCTTTATTAAAAAATTTTATTAAATAGAAGGATCAATCATGTTTAGCAATATCGGATTACCGGAAATACTTATTATCATGTTCGTACTTGTACTATTATTTGGCGCTAAGAAAATTCCGGAACTCGCACAAGGTATCGGCAAAGGAATGAAAGAATTCAAAAAAGCGATGAAAGATGACGACAGCGCGACTAAAATTTCCGACAAAAATCAATCATCAGAAAAAAAAGACTAAGCCATGTTCGGTAATATAGGTGCAACAGAAATTATTTTAATTGGAGTTGTTGCTCTTCTCCTTTTCGGACCAAAGAAACTTCCTGAAATGATGCAAAGTATTGGGAAAGGAATAAAAGATTTTAAAAAATCTTTAAACGAAGTTGAAGAAGAAATTAAAAACTCGATTGATGATAAAAAATAATCTGCAAACTCTCCACTCCTAAAACTGCAAAAGGATATTTTTGATTACTTATAAAAATCATAAAGAAAAATTACGCCTGATCGAAGAAAGTAAATTGTCGTTGGTAGAAAATGTTAAAGACTTTCTCCATCGAATTGCCGAACGAAAAAATTTAAATGCTTATAACTCAGTTTTTGACGGAGAAGCATTACTGCGTGCCGAGGAAGTTGAAAAAAAAATTGCGAACGGTTCTCACGGAAAACTCGCTGGAATGGTAATCGCGATAAAGGATGTCCTTGCCATTAAAGACAAACCACTTACTTGCTCTTCAAAAATTCTAGAAAATTTCACTTCACTTTACACGGCTACTGCTGTCCAAAAACTAATCGATGAGGATGCAATAATTATTGGTAAAACAAACTGCGATGAGTTTGCGATGGGGTCGTCAAACGAAAATTCTGCCTTTGGTGCTGTAAAAAATCCGGTGGATGAGACTCGTGTTACCGGTGGCTCAAGTGGTGGTTCTGCAGCGGTTGTTGCAGCCAATCTTTGTGATGTATCATTAGGAACAGACACGGGTGGTTCCATTCGTCAACCTGCAGCATTTTGCGGAATTTACGGATTGAAGCCAACTTACGGACTCGTCTCTCGTTTTGGATTAACTGCTTTCGCTTCTTCATTTGATACTATTGGTCCATTCGCAAATTCAGTTGAAGATGTTGCACTTGTGTTGGAAGTTCTTGCCGGATATGATAAAATTGATTCTACTTCAATTGAAGCTGAAAAAAAGTCATATTCAACTTTACTTGCAAACAACAAACAAAAATTGAAGATCGGAATTCCAAAAGAATATTTTGCCGAAGGCTTATCTGCTGATATTAAAGTGCAGATTGAAAATGTAATTCAAAAATTAAAAGATTTGAATTTCTCTGTTGAAGAACTTTCACTTCCCCATACGAATTTTGCAATCGCAACTTATTATATTCTAACCACTGCAGAAGCTTCTTCCAACCTCGCCAAGTTTGATGGAGCACGTTACGGTTATCGTTCTAAACAAAGTTCTTCATTATTAAAAATGTACAAAACTTCCCGCTCAGAAGGATTTGGGAGCGAAGTTAAACGAAGAATTATGCTCGGCACTTATGTTTTATCGTCGGGTTATTACGATGCTTATTATAAAAAAGCACAGCAAGTTCGAAGGAAAATCAAAGAAGATTTCGTCAACACTTTTTCAATAGTTGATGTTCTGCTGACACCGACCACTCCAACTACTGCTTTTAAATTGGGTGAAAAAACTACTGATCCGATTGAAATGTATTTGAGTGATATTTTTACCACCTCGGCAAATCTTGCCGGAATACCGGGGATCAACATTCCCATCGGTAAAGATAAAAATAATTTACCGATAGGATTGCAGCTACTCGCCAATCAATTTGAAGAAGATAAACTTTTGCAACTTGGTGCAATTCTAGAAAATGAAGTTCTTACAAATTGATATTGTGGTTTTTCTTCTGAGACTCTTCGCTTAATTTTTTCTTATAAGCAATCATCATTTTTAATAGATTGTTATCGCCTAAAGCAAGCATCTGTATTGCCAACAAACCTGCATTTTTCGCTTGATTAATTCCAACTGTAGCAACCGGAACCCCTGCCGGCATTTGTACGATAGACAGAAGTGAATCCAACCCTTCCAACGATTTTGCTTTTACGGGAATACCGATGACCGGAAGCGGAGTAAAAGCTGCTGTAACACCGGGTAAATGTGCAGCACCGCCCGCACCAGCAATAATAATCTTCATTCCTCTTTTATGTGCCTCTTTTCCGTAGTCAGCTAAAATATCCGGCGATCGGTGGGCAGAAATTACCTTTACTTCAAACGGAATGTTGAATTGTTTTAAAACATCCGCTGCTTCTTTCATTATTGGTAAATCGGAATCGCTCCCCATAATTACACCGACAAGTGGTTTTTGTGTTTTCATCTTTTCTCTTTTCTATTTTAATATTTTGTGCTTAATGAAATCTGCACCATGATAAAATAATTTATTAAATATTTTTCCAGTTGATCTTTTTAAATTGATCACCATCAGATTGAAGAATTACCGCACCTTCCTCATCGCTCCTTAGAAGTTTTGAGTTAAGTTTCATCAATCGCTCCAATACTATTTGTGACGGATGACCAAATTTATTTTGCTCGCCGACACTAAGTAAACTTATTTCCGGTGTTACAAAATTAAGAAAATTTTCGCCGGAACTTGTCTTACTTCCATGATGACCCAATTTTAAAACATCAGAATTCAAAAAGTTGTTCCAACGAGAGGTTAGGTAATTCTCCATTTTCAAATGTGCATCACCAACGAAAAGGAATGAATTTTTTCCGTAAACAACTTTTATAATTCCGCTCCTGTCATTTATCTTGAAATCGGTGATTGGCGACTTGTGTGTATCGCAAAGTAAGAAGATTCTTGAGTTTTGGGAGACCATATTAGTATCACGGTAAAAATTTACCGGGATATTTTTTAATGCGAGAAGCTGTTCAAAATAAAAATCATTTTTATCCGTTGAATCGGTATCTGGTTTGAATATTTCTCTCACTCGATTTTGATTTACTAGTGAAACAAACCCTGCAAAATGATCAGTATCCATATGAGAAATAAAACCATAATCAATCGTTGAGATGCCAAGATAATCCAGAAGTGGAATAATAACCCGTTCACCATTATCATAATTGAATTGCGAACTTCCCGCATCGATTAGCATTGTTTCCCCATCAGGGAGTTTTATTAGAAAAGCGTCCCCTTGCCCAACATCAATCATCATTACAGAAAGTCGGCCACCAGGTAAAATATCTTTATTATCAAGAGAGCAAAAAACGATTGTGTTTGCCACAACGAAAAATATCAAAACCAATTTTGTAAACATTCTATTTGCATATCGAAGAGCAAAAATGAGAAAGAAGAGAAAACCATAGAAGATAACCGCATCCTGTATCGAAAAATTAGGAACGCGAATGAAAGAGAAGTCCTGAGTTGCAGATATTTTAATTACATAATAAAGTAAAGCCGTTATTCCATCTCCGGCCAAAGCAAAAATAGCAGCTACTTGAATTGAAATCATCGATACAAATAACGTCAAAATTGCATTTGCAAGAATAACTGAAATCGCCGGAATTACGAAAAGATTTGAGAGCAAAGAAACAATGGAAATTTTTCCAAAATAATAGTTTGTAAATGGAAGTACACCAATCTGCGCCGCAAGTGACATAAAAAACATTACGAGCAGTCCTTTTGAGATTTTACTTTTCAGATTCAACTCTTTCAACCAGGCTGAAAAATAAGGATAAAGTCCAATCGTTGCCATTACCGCTACAAAAGAAAGTTGAAATCCGGGATCAAAAAGTTGATTCACATCAATCAATAAAATAATTAATGCTGCGATCGAGATAGTATTCCACGCATTTATTTCTCTTCCAGAAACAGAAGCGGCAAAGACAACAAAAGCCATAATTGTAGCACGTAGAACGGCTGGCTGCAATCCGGTGATTAGTAAAAAGAAAATAAGTGTTAAAACAGTTAAAATTGTGCGGAAATAAATATTCACTCTTCCAAAGAGAATGATAAAAATTACTGCAATAAATCCGACTTGCTGCCCCGAAACTGCTAACACATGTGCCACACCTGAGTTGATGAACTCTATTTTAGTTTCATTATCAATTTCACTTTTATCCCCAAGCACTAATCCTTTTATTAATCCAACAGTCTGGGGTTGTTGCAATTCGTCTATTTTATCGGCAATATTTTTTCTAACTGAAAAGAGCCATGAGGAGAAAGTTGATTTTTCAGAGTTAAGTATTTTTACATCCTCCGGATTTTTTATCGAAAGAAAACCGGTTACTCCTTGTTTTCGTAAGTATGCTTGATAATCAAACTCTCCAGGATTACGAGTTCCCTTTCCTCTATTGTAAACCCCCTTTATCGAAACAACATTCCCGGGATTAAGATTATAATAAAGATTTAGAAATCCTTTTTTATCATCTGCTTTAACTCGACAAATAATAGTGAACTTCCCAGCAACTTTATCACTTTCTGTAATGATTGAATCGGTCTCAATTTTGAACTTGAAATCTTTCTTCCTTTTTATTTCAATAGAAGAAATTCGTCCAACCATTTTCACATCTTTTACGAATTGCTGAGGAAAAGGATATTTAACTTCCCCCCTATTTTGAAATTGGAAAAGAAGCATCCCGAAAAGAAAAACCGGAAGAGATGTGTAAATAAAAGAAGAGATTTCTCTACTTTTATGCTTATTCCATTTCCAAAATATAATTGCTAATGCAACTGCACATACGAAAGTGATGCCGAGAAATACAAAATCGATATGGGAAATTGATTCTAAAATTATTCCCAAGACAAATGCTATAGTAATGCCGATTAAAGGATAATGCTTTATCATAAATTTTTTATAATAGCGTGTTTAATATCCGATAAATCAGAAATAGATTCAGAAATTTTCTTCGCTTTTGGTCCTGCTGTAATTAATAACGATGGATTTTGGGTATGTGTTTTTACCGATAAATCTTCAAAATTCCCATGATCTGAACAAAGAACGATTGAGAGCTTCTCTTCATTTAATTGAGTGAAGATTGTTAATAAGAATTCATCAAGAACTTTTAACGTTTCCTCAGTATCTTCATCATATCTTCCATGTCCAAGATGATCGGTTAAGAAATATTCAAATGCTGTGAATGAATTTTTGTAAGAAATTTTTAAAAGATTTTCTGCTGCTTGTTTTGCTGATATGATTGGAAGAGCATAACCAAGTTTCGTATTCCAGCGGGCATTGGTAATCTCCGCTGTCAACGCTTCCCCTTTTACCACATCATCATAACCATTTAAACGCATACCATTTAGATTACAGCTGAGTGTTGTAACACTCAGTCGCTTTTTGCCGGAATTGATATAGTCAAAAAATACCTGGGGATATGCGTTCGCAAAAGTGACTTTTTCTTCTCTATCAAGAAAATATTTGAAAATATTTTGCTCTTGAATTATCGGGATTAGCGTGGAGTAAGGAAAAGGTCCAAAATGTTGATTAATTATTTGAGGAGCTTTTACACCGCAAAAAATGGAGGTTTGTCCTGTACCACTTTGCGGCAAACCTTCAACTCCCAGTGAAGCATCGATTCCGGAAAGATATACTTTCCCATTTGAAAGTGAATGATTTTCAAGATGAGGAATTGTGCCGAAAAGATGAGTGAAAGTTCTAAAACCGTATTTGAAAAAAGGATTCCAATCATAATCCTTTTTCCCGATACCAACACCGTCAAGAAAAAGTAGGAGAATATGGTGATCCGGTTTTTCCATTTGTTACTTCATTTTTGCTTCGACCATAATTGTCACGGGACCGTCGTTTAGGATTTTCACTTTCATCATGGCGCCAAATATGCCGGTTTTTATTTTAGCTTCACCTAAATTTTGCTTCAATCTCTCAATAAAACTTTCATATAATGGAATCGCGATCTCCGGTTTAGCCGCATCAGTAAAGCTTGGTCGGTTCCCTTTCTGCGCATCTCCGTATAACGTAAATTGAGAAATGATCAATATCTCTCCGTTTACATCTTTTATCGAAAGATTCATTTTTTCATTTTCATCTTCAAATACGCGTAAGTTGCAACATTTATCAGCTATAAAAATTATATCGTCAATCGTATCTGATGTTTTAATTCCGAGCAGTAATACAAAACCTTTTCCGATTTCTGCTTTATAATTTTCTTTTTCAATAATCACTGCTCCCTCACTAACGCGCTGAACTAAAGCTCTCATTTCCAGTCCCCTTTTACAACGCGATCAATATTCCCATAATCCTTCCAGATTTGAACGGAAGTAAAGTCATTCTCTTCAAAAATCACTTTCACTTGTTCTGATTGTCCGGCGCCAATTTCAAAAAACACTTTCGCTTTTTCGTTTAAATATCGGGGTGACGTTTCGATTATCTTCCGATAAAAAGTCAGTCCATCTGAAAAATCTGTTACTGCAAAATCCGGCTCATGCCCGGTAATTTCCTTTTGGAGTGTAGAAAATTCTTTTTGAGAAACATATGGCGGATTGGAAACGATTAAATCAAATTTTTCATCCGACTTTAAAGTGGAGTTCAAAATATCTGTTTCTAAAAAAGTAATTCGAGGCACAACATTATGATTTTCAGCATTTTTTTTTGCGATGGAAATAGCTTCGGAACTTTTATCAATCGCAATAACTTTTGCGTTGGGCAAATGGTGCGCGAGTGAAACCGCAATAATTCCACTTCCTGTCCCAATATCCAAAATATTCAAGTTGGCTTCTTTGTCAGTTTGATTTAAAACTGTTTCGATCAAAATTTCAGTTTCCTGGCGCGGGATCAGCACATTTTTGTCGATGAAAAAGGTCATTCCATAAAATTCTACATGACCAAGGATATATTGTAGTGGTTCACGATTTCCCCTGCGCTTAACAAATTCCCGGTAACTGTTCACTTCCTCTTCTTTTACCGGTTTGTCAAATGTAAGATAAAGATCAAGGCGTTTACACTTCAATATTTCAGCCAGGAGCAATTCGGCATTCAATCGAGCTGAGTCAATCCCCTTCTGTTCAAAAAAATTAGTAGTCAAATTTAAGAGTTCAAGAACGGTATGCATACGTAAATTTTTTATTCAATTGAGTTTGAAAAATTGTAAATTGCAACAAATTTTTTTTCGATTCACGTTCAAAATAAGAAAGTATTCCCTTTTTAAGAAGTTAAATGAAAATTGATAAAAGTAAAGTCCGGCGGATTCTCTGCATCAAATTACGCGGAATAGGCGATGTGATACTTTCTACCGTTGTTTTTGATAATCTGATGAAAGAATTTCCGAACGCTAGAATTGATTATTTAACAGAACCACCAAGTAAAACTGCTTTGGAAAAGCTTCCTTTTTTGAATGAAATTATTCTCTACAAAAAAAATGAAACTTTTGCCGGATTAAAAACAATTTCAAAAGTATTTTTCAACAACTATGATTTAGTTCTCGATTTTTACTCCAATCCACGTACTGCTATAATAACCTATTTGAGCAGGGCAAGATATCGAGCCGGATTTCCATATCGTGGGAGAACTTACGCATATAATCTTTTAGGTCCAGCAGAACGGGACAAGTTCCATGCGGCTCAACTTCATTTGGAATATTTAGAAAGCATTGGAATTAAAGCTGAGTCAAGCAACCTCCATTTTGGATTAAGTCAACAGGATATTTCTTTTGCACAAGAATTCTTCAAAGATAATTTTGAAAGAAAAGATTTTGTGGTTGTACTCAGTCCAAGCGGTGGTTGGGAATCAAAAAAATGCGATGCAACTAAATTTGCCGAAATTGCAGATGCTGTCTACGAAAAATATGATGCAAAATTTCTAATCCTTTGGGGACCCGATGATCAACGTGATGCGATGGCAATTCGGGAACTCATGAAAAGCAAGGCTCTCATGGCTCCAAACACAACAATTCGAGAAGGTGCCGCGTTAATGAAATTAGCAACACTAGTGATTGCAAATGACAGCGGACCGATGCATATTTCGACTGCAGTTGGGACTCCTACACTAAGCATTCATGGGCCAACAAATCCTAACTTGCAGGGACCTTTCGGCGCCAAGCATGAATCAATTCGTCTAGATGAACTTGATTGTATCGGATGCAATTTATTGAAATGCCCCCGCAAACACGAATGTTTTTTGGAATTACCAACAACGAAAGTGATTGAGAAGATTGATTCTCTAATTTTGAAAAATAATATTACTTTGTTAAATGAAATTCATTGAAGTATACCTAAAGAATATCTTTCTTTCGTTTCTTCTTTTTCTGAACAGAAAAAACCATTTACAGAAAGATAATTATTCGATCATACCCGGAGACAAAATCCTCTTTGTTCGGTTGAATAGAATTGGTGATGCACTTGTGGTAACACCACTCCTATCTGAAATTAAAAATAATGCTAAAGTAGAAGTTTATATTCTGGCTAGCAGAGCCAATCGTATTATTTTTGAAGATTGCTCTTGTGTTAGTAAAGTAATAGTTTTTGAAAAGGGATTGAAAGGATTTCTTTCATTATTGAAACGTATTGAGCAAGAAAAATTTAGCGCGATTGCTGACCTACACGACGATGTTTCTACAACAGTTACTTTTTTAATTGCTCTGGCAAAAGTGCCGCTTAAGTTCGGATTGAGAAAATCCAACTCAAAAATTTACACTCACACTGTAGAAAAACCTGATTCAACCCAAACACATGTGATTGAACGAAATCTCGCTTTGTTAAAACTGTTTGGCTTGAATTATACCAAAGAAAGGGTTAACATCCTCTATCAACCTAAAGAAGATTCACTTATTAAAGCTGCTAGTTATTTATCTAATAAATTCGGAGAGAATAAATTTCTGATTGGAATTAATATTTCCGCAGGAAGTGAAGCCCGCTTTTGGGGTGTTGATCGGTTTAGACAATTACTTTCCTTCCTTAAATTCTACGATGTAAATGTTTTGCTTCTTTCTACAACGAGAGATTTAAAACATGCGATTCAAATTGCCACAAAGAATGAACCGATATTTTATTCTCCTTCGTTTGATGAATTTGCTGCGTTGATTTCAAAACTCGATTTTCTTTTCACACCGGATACATCAACGGTTCATCTTGCATCTGCTTTTAGAGTTCCGATGTTCGGTATTTATGTTCAATACAACACGGATGATTTGCCGTGGACTCCTTATCAGTCCAAACATGAAATAGTTATTACGAAAGAACCGAATTTTGTAAATTTGTCTTTCGAAGATGTTATTCCCAAACTAAAACCCTTTATAGAAAATTATGTCAAAACTTTATCCGATCCCATCTTGTAAAAATTTCAACGGTTACAAACCATGCTTCCCCGATTATAACTGTTGGGAAAATGGCTGCAGAGAAGAAAACTCCGTAGGTGTAAAGATTCTTATTATCAACCTTGACGCCATGGGCGACGTGTTGATGACCACTGCACAATTAAAAAGTATCAAGAAAAAATTTCCCGTCTCTTCGATTTTCTGGATTACTTTAAAACCGGCAGATCAACTTCTGTTGAACAATCCTTATATAGATCAAGTTTTTAAATATGATTTTGAGTCTCTCTCAATTCTGCAACAAATGGAATTTGACCATGCATATAATATTGATAAATCTCAACGTTCTGCCGCACTGCTCAATTCAATAACTGCAAAAAATAAACTCGGATTTGGGTTGAACACTGATGGGAAAATCGTTCCCCTCAATGATGGTGCTTTTTATAATTACCAACTCGGAATGGACAATCATCTAAAATTTAAAGTGAATCAAAGAACCGGACAGGATTATCTTGCAGAAACTCTTGATCTTGAATATGAACGGAATGATTACGTTTACAATTTTTACGATGAGGAATTGGAGTTCCAACAAAAATATAAAAATGAAGTTGGAATAAAAGAGACTGATATGGTTGTTGGATTCAACACCGGTTGCTCAAATCTTTTTCCGAACAAAAAAATGACAGTAGATCAGCACATTCATCTCATTGAACAATTGTTAAAGCATGAGAAATACAAAATTATTTTACTCGGCGGACCTGAAGATACGGAGAGAAACAAACAAATTGCATTGCCTTTTGGTGATAAAATTATCAACACGCCAACAACCACGGGAATTAGGCGAGGTGTGTGTTTTGAGAATCTAGCAGATTTGATTATTACAGGTGATTCTTTTGGAATGCACATTGCTATCGCATTAAAAAAATTTGTTGTCGCATGGTTTGGACTCAGTTGTTGGACGGAAATTGATCTTTACGATCGAGGAGTGAAGCTCTACCCAAAAGATTTATTTTGCTCTCCATGCTGGAAGAAAGCATGTCCTTACAATTTGGAGTGTGTTAAACTAATTGATTTAAAACAGATTGAACAGGAAGTAATCAACTACTTTGATTCCAAAACAAAAAAATAATTTCGATTTGCTCTTTGCTTTTGCCAAGAGAAATAACCGCCCGCTATTGCTAGATGGAGCGATGGGAAGTCTTCTTCAACAAAAGGAAATTAAATCCCATCCCCAACTTTGGATGTCGTTGGCGAATATTACTCACCCGGATGAAGTTGTAAAAATTCATAACTCTTATGTAAAAGCCGGAGCTGATATTATTACCACCAATACATTTCGCACAAATCCGGTTTCAGTAAATAGATCCAACGTTAAAATTAAAAGTTCAGAGTTTGTAAAGAAAAGTGTTGAACTCACACACACAGCAATCGGGAATAAAAAGCTAATACTTGCCGGATCAAATCCACCAGCGGAAGATTGTTATCAAGTTGAAAGAAGAATTTCAAAAAAAGAGATTGAAACAAATCATGCTCAGCATATCGAGTTGCTGATGAATTCCGGTTGTCATTTAATTCTGAATGAGACACATAGTCACTTAGATGAAATAATTTTTGTTTCAAAATTTTGTTATAGAAATTCGATTCCCTTCATAATGAGTTTGTTCTTCACACCGGGATTGAAGATACTAAGTGGCGAAATTCTTTTTGAAGTGGTAAAATTAGTAGAGAATTACAATCCCTTAGCGATCGGCTTTAATTGCATCAAACCAAGTACATTCCAAAAAATATTTAAACAGATCAGCAAAAATTCTTCTTGGGGATTTTATTTAAACTGTGGCAGCTCTGAAATAAATAACGATAAAATAACTTGCGGTATTTCCCCAATTAACTATTCCCACGAAGTGAGGTTGTATTTAAGAAAGAGCCCTACATTTATTGGCTCCTGTTGCGGTTCTTCGCCAAGGCATACAAAAGAATTAAGAAAGCTTTTAGATGAAAAAGATAATTGTTAAATCCCCTGCTAAAATTAACTTTGGGTTGAATATCGTTTCAAAACGTGAAGATGGTTTTCACAACATCGAAACCATTTTCTATCCGATAGATCTGCACGATGTTCTAATATTTGAGAAATCTGCAAAATTTTCTTTTACATGCAATAACAAAGAAATTCAAAATGATGATAATAATTTGGTCATCAAAGCTGTAAGATTAATTGAGCAATTTATTAAGAAAGAGATTGCCGTTTCAATCGCTTTAGAAAAAAATATTCCGATTGGTGCAGGACTTGGAGGCGGAAGTTCGAATGCCGCGCATACGCTACTTTCAATCAACGAATTATTTGAACTGCAAATAAAAAATGAAACATTGAACAAGTTCGCTTTGCAACTCGGTTCTGATGTTCCGTTTTTTCTTAATCCGGTTCCCTCTTATGCCTCCTCACGGGGCGAAATTCTTTCTCCTATTGATCTCGAAATAACAAAACCGATTTTATTGGTAAATCCCGGAATTCATATTTCAACTAAATGGGCATATGAAAATATCAAACCGCAAACACCCGTCTTTAAATTCAAGTCGTTAAGTCAAGAGAATGTTAATAAAATTGCCTCTCTAAAAGACAAAGTGGTAAACGACTTTGAAGAAATTGCATTTGCAGCTCATCCGTTATTAGCCGAAATAAAAAAGAAGATGGGAGATTTTCAAGCAGAATTTGTTTTAATGAGCGGAAGTGGTTCAACTATGTTTGGAGTTTTTCCGGATAATAACTCCGCTCAAAAAGCCAAACAATATTTTTCAAAAACTTATTTCACTTATTTACAATGAAACAAATAATTTCGTTCTGGTCAATTTTTCTTTTAATTTTTCTCTCACTGAACTGCTCATCAAATCAATTACAAATCCACTCACGTGCAGAATGGAATGCTGCCGAACCAAAGGTATACAAATCTCAGGTGCCCGTTAGAATCACGATTCATCACGAAGGAGAGATATTCAAACCGGACAAAGAATCTGCCGCTCAGCATATCAAAAAAGTTCAAACATGGGGAATGAGCGAGGCACGAAGTTGGAGTGATATTCCGTATCATTTTATAATTGATTTTGATGGAAACATTTTTGAAGGAAGAAATGTATATACTGCCGGAGAAACTGCAACCGAATATGATCCCCAAGGACATTTACTTATTACCTGCCTTGGTAATTTTGAAGAACAACAGGTAACTGAAAAACAGTTGAATGCTTTAGTAGAACTAACCGCCTTTTGTTGCAAAAAATATGGAATAGATCCTTCGACAATTAAGTCCCACAAAGATTTTGCAAAAACACTTTGCCCTGGAAAAGATTTATACCGATATATCGAATCAGGTTATCTTCAAAAGGAAGTTGATAAAAGAATTAAGTAACAGCTGCCTCAAGAAATTCAACGTAATTTTTATCTGCATTTATCTTAGTTTTAATTCCAAAGGGGATAGTATAATTGGCTTTCCGATGTCCGTGTGGGAAATTTTTCAGTACTGGATAGGGTAAATCGCCAAGATAATTTTGAAATACTTCATCAAGCGTAAGAGTTTTTTTCTCAACATCTTTTTCTTCACACGAAGTAAACTCTCCTAAAATTATTCCAGATAGTTTTTCTAAAGTACCGGCAAGTTTAAGTTGATTTAACATTCTATCGACTCTATAAGGGGCTTCATCAACGTCTTCAAGAAAAAGAATTTTATTTTTCATCTTCGGAAGAAAAGAAGTTCCGAGAAGTGAAATAACCAGCGAAAGATTTCCACCGACGATTTCACCTTCTCCCTTCCCCTTCAAGAACGGGATAAGATTTTCACCTTCGGGCAAAATAACTTTTTCCATTTTTTTTGTAGAAGTAATCGTTCGCCAAAAATTTTCTTCGGTGTAACGATTAATCTCCGAATGAAAATCAACGGCAAGCATTGGTCCTGCAAAAGTTACAAGATTTGCTTTTCTATAAAACGCAAGTTGAAGCGCTGTAATATCCGAATAACCGACAAATATTTTAGGATTTTTTCTAATTAATTGGAAATCAATTTTGTCGAGAAGTCTGGGAGAGCCATACCCACCGCGTACACAAATGATCGCACGAATATTTTTATTCGAGAACATCTCATGCAAATCTTCAAGCCGTTCTTGGTCTGTTCCGGCAAGAAATCCCGAATATCTTCCAACATTTTTGCCAACCTCAACTCGATATCCAAGTCTCTCAAGATAAGCTACCCCTTTGTTGATGCGGCTCAAATCATCCGGGGACGATGCTGGAGAAATTATTCCGATCGTATCTCCGTTGCGAAGACTCTCCGGTTTTTGCACTTTCATAAGAATTCCTCCTTACATGTTTTTTAGCGCTTCTTCCTCGGAAGAATAAATTGTAAATAATTTTTCAAAACCGGAAATGGAAAAAACTTCTAATATTTGGTCATTCATTAATGCGAGTGCAAAAGTTCCGCTTTTTTGCTGTAACAGTTTTGCAAGTACAATCAGTACACGCAAACCCGCGCTACTGATAAATGATAATTCGGTAAAATTAATAAGTACCTTCTTTGCACCATTTTCAATTAGGGCTGTAGCTGTCTCTTGAAAACTTGATGCTTGATTGAAATCAAGATTTCCTTTCGGTGAAATAATAAGAACACCGTTTTCAGTTCGTTGTGACATTTCCATTTTTACCTCGATTTATTGAGTTGTTTTCTTTGATATAGTTAAAATATTTTTTCCGTTTTTTCTTTCATACTCAAAAGTATCCATCATCGTCTTAACTAAATATATTCCTACTCCACCGGGAATTCTTTCTTCCAAGGGAAGATCCTGTGGTTCAGGAACATTGAGGGGATTAAATTCTATTCCATCATCTTCAAACTCAACAACCACGTTGTCGCCCATGCAATTTATTCTTACAAAAATATCATGCTCATTTTGGTCCTGGAAAGAATAATTGATAGTATTAACTAGAATTTCTTCCATAGCTAGACGTAATTTATAAATTAAAGCCAGAGAAAATTCATGACCGTTGCAGAATTCAAGGAAACGGTAAATGGCGTTTGATACATCCTCCGGTGAATTCTTAAGTTTAATTTCGAAATTACAATTGGAAGATTTAGTCATATTTTAATCGCTCTCCACCGGCTTAATCCAATTTAGGACAAAGGAGGTTATGTCGTCAGACTGCGGTGCAACATCTGAAAATCTTTTAACTTCTTTAACAGAATTTAGTACCAGTTCTTTTGCAGAACTGTTTAACTGAGTTTTTAAAAATTCTTCAAGTCGTTTATCGGAATAAAGTTCGTCTTTGATATTTTGTGCTTCTGTTATACCGTCGGTGTAGAGATAAAGTTTATCTTTTTCAGCTAAAGTAATTTTCCCTAACTGATAGGGATAATCGTTTAGAATTCCAACCGCGATGTCACCCGTCTTTTTAATTTTCTGAATTTCGCCATTTTGAGAAACAAGATAAGGTAAATTGTGCCCAGCATTTACAAAGTCAACTTCACCGGTTTTAATATTTACTCTCGCAAAAAAGATTGTTACGAACATGGAAGAATCATTTTCACGACAAAGATCATTATTCACTTTGAAAATAATTTCATTCAAGGGAAGATCAATCGTTGTAGTAGCTTTTATCAAAGTTTTGGTAACAGCCATAAATAGAGAAGCTGGAACTCCCTTTCCTGAAACATCACCTATTGCAAAATATAAATACGAATTTTCCAGAAGGAAGAAATCATAAAAATCTCCACCGACTTCCTTCGCTGGTTCAATTACGGCGTAAATATCAAACTCAGAACGATCCGGAAATGGAGGAAAGATTTTAGGAAGAATTCCCATTTGAATTTCGTGAGCAATCTTTAATTCACTTTCCATTTTCTGTTTTGCGGCAGTTGTTTCCATCAGATTATCAATGTACTGGCGCAGAGAAATTTTCATAAAATTAAAAGAAGCTGCCAGATGACTGACTTCATCCTTGGAATGCATTTCCGGAATTGCAACCTCAAAATTTCCAGCAGCAATCTCATCGGTCGCAGCAGCTAATTTTGTTAACGGTCGCGTAATCCGGTTTGCAAGAATAGTAATGGCGATTATTAGAAGAAAAGCCCCAATCACATTATACAACAATATATATTTTGTTAAGGCGTTCAGATCTGCCATTAATTCATCATCGGGAATCACTACACCCAGTGACCAGTCATTTGTAACTAACGGAACGTAATAAAGCCAAATATTTTTTTTACTCAGAAATTTATTTAAGAAGATAAAATCCGATTTCCCTTTCAAAGCTGCTTGCCCATATTTTCTTACATTCAAATCGTTGTACTTTTCAGCAACACTAAAAATGGTTTCGTTCATTATAAAATCTTTTTCAGGGTGCGTTACAAAGGTACCGTCATGCGAAATTAAAAACGCATAACCGTTTTGATATAACTTTACATTTTTCACAATCTGTTCAAGCCAATGAAGATCAATCTCTGCACTTACTATACCAATGCAGACCCTCTTCCCACCAATAATTTTATAAAGCGGTACGGAGAAAGTCGCCAATATTTTTGAGTTGTTGTCAACGTTGTAATAAGGTTCGCTCCACATCGCTTTCTGGAGTTCCTTTGGAATCAAATACCAGTCTTTTAACCGATAATTATTCTCCGGAGGTTTGAGAAAAACAGTTTTTAAAACTCCATCACTTTTGTAAACATAGGGAGCAAATTCACTTTTTTCTCCTGGAAAAGCACCCGGCTCAAATGCAATGGTAACTCCAGTTATTTCGGCACTTGAAGCAGTAACATTTGTGAGAAGTTTTATTAATTCATCTTTACTTAGATTTGAATGCTCAAGGTGATAAGCGAGGGTGTAAGGAATTTTTTCAACGTTTGTAAGAATAATTTCTATTTTATTAACCGTAGCAAGGGAAATATCTTTGGCATTCAACCGAACATTCTTTAGTAAGATATCTCGTGACTGTGAAAAATTGCTCCCAAAAATAAAGAGGAATATCGCTCCGCTTACTAAAAGAATTGAAACAACTAATTTTATCGCTAATGAATTTCTAAGGCGTACCATTTGGTGACCTATAAAAATCATTAAATAAAATTTCTTGTTTTATGTTCCCGCTAGCTCTCAAAGTTTTAACAACATTATTGTAATCGGTTTCCCGCAGTTCCCCAATTTTTTGACCGGCTGAAGGTTGAAACAATTCTTTCATTTGACGCAACATCCAGAGTTGATGCATTTCATTTGCCGCATATTTCGCCTTGGTCAAATATTTCATAACAAGCTGTACTGTTTCCGTCTCATGAGCAAACGCGTATTCCCAACCTTCAAGTGTGGCATGTACAAAATCTTTACAAACTTTTGGGTTTTTATTATAAAAATCCTCAAGGACGTAGATTCCGTCTTCCGGAAAATTTAGATCAAAATCCTGGAAGCGAAAAATCGTTAAATCTTTTTCATCATACCCGCTGTTTCTAAGAAGATGATATTCATTATAAAGCATCACTGAAGTAACATCAACTACATCACGGATAAAAATATTTTGTGTTTCAGAGAGTGGGTAATCTTTTACTTTTAAACCATATTTCTTAAATAATGCGTCGGGTTGAATTCTAAAATCCTGCTGCCACATGGCAACCTTTTTACCATTCAAATCATTAATTGTATTTATCCCTCTCCCCTTTTTGGCAACTAACATTAAGGCAGACTTTTGAATAAGTTGACCGATATTTATCAACTTCACATTTTTATCTCTAAACTGTAGCGCAGAAGAAAGCCATGCCGCACTGATATCGGTCTTTTTTTCGGCTAACCAATCCAATGAAGAACGATTAGGTCCACCGGTTAAAAGTTCAACATCAAGCCCATGCTTTTTGTAAATTCCATTTTCAAGAGCTATAATAAAGCCAGCAAATTGCGCTTGCGGAATCCAATGCGCTAAGAATTTAATGGGAGCTTCCTTTTTCTGCTGTGCTTGGAGAGCGAATATTCCAAATAATAGTATAAGTATTATTAAAACTTTTTTCATTTAGTGAAATTTATCTTTTTGTTTAGGACAAAATAAGAAAATTTTTAGACGGTGTGCAACTTTAAAGGTAAATGTATTTTAAACCAATGAACTTGCCTGGAATGGAAATTTCTGCAGAGTTGGTTAATACTCCGGGAAAAGGAGTGTAAATGTTGTTCCCTTCTGTTGTGTACTTTCAACAGAAATTGAAATGTTCTGTAACTCAGTTAATTTTTTTACAATTGAGAGACCAAGCCCAATTCCAGATGAAAAGGAGTTTCTTGATTCTTCAGTTCTAAAAAATCTGTTAAAGATATTTTTCAACTGATCTTCTTTAATTCCCAATCCTGTATCATTGACTTGAATTGCCACATTTTTCCCAATACGCTTTACTGAGAAAGTGATGATTCCTCCGGTATTTGAATATTTTATCGCATTCGACAGTAAATTGTCGAGAATTATTGCAAGCATGGAAGGTTCTGCTTTTACAACCACGTTTTCTTCGATCACCCTCTGCAGCGTAAGATTTTTTGATTTTAATACTTCACTATACCTGGTCTTCATTTCTTCACAAAGGGCATGGATGTCAATCGGCTGTAGAAATACTTTAACAGAGGCGCTTTCGTGTCTTGCTAAAAACAAAAGTTGATCAATCAAATCAGACATACGTTTTGTCTCTTTCATTACATCAGAGATTTTCGCAACGTATTGTTCCTGTGTGCGCGGTTTGCGGATCAATACTTCTAAGGTTCCTTGAATGACTGAAAGAGGTGTTCTTAGTTCATGTGAAGCATCAGCGGTAAACTGTTTTTCTCGCAAGAGTGCCTCTTCCAAACGTGAAAGTAATTCGTTTATATTTTGGCTGAGTAAATATATTTCGTCTCTATGTTTCGGAAGAGGAATTCTCTCAGATAGATTTTCTTTCGTTATTTTTTCTGCTATTGTAATAATCTTATTAATTGGTTCAACCGTTTTACCGGCAATTGAACGGGAGATGGCAAAGAGTGCTATCACAAAAATTGGGTATGAAACCAAAAGTACAAAAAGAAGATTTTGTAACACCATCGTCGCTTCTTTTAAAGGAACAGCCAGCAGCATTGTTCCGATAAATTCTTTCTTGGAATTAAAAATAGGAGCTTGATATTGTCTGATCGGCTTTTTATTTAATATTGATGTTGAAAGGAATTCAACTTTGGGGACTTTTAAATATCGGAGTGACTCGTGAAGAAGGTTTGAAGTTTTTTGAATAATTCTTCCGGTGGTGTCCATCACCTGGCAGAATATCGGGCTTACTTCTACTTGCCCCTGTCCACTGCCGGTTGTCCAGGTTGCAGGGTGTTTGAAGATAAATTTTCCATCAACTATTTTATACTCAGAAATGAATTCATACAATTCATCTTTTAATTGAGTATCCATTTTTTCATAAACACTATGATCAACTACAAAATAAATAGTAACGAAAAGTATTAATATTAAAAATGCAGTAGCAATGGAATGAAATGATGCTACCCGATTACGTAACGTAAAACTCATTCGCGTTCCCGGATTATATACCCGATCCCTCTTATCGTTTGAATAATATTTTCACTATTCCCGCTTTCGATTTTTTTCCTCAGAAAATTAATGTAAACATCTAGCGATGAACTATCGGTTTCAAAATTGATCTCCCAAACTTCTTTAATGATCTCGTTTCTAGTACAAACTCTCCCTTTATTTTTTAATAGAAAATAGAAGAGTGAAAATTCTTTCTTTGTTAAATTAATTTCTATTCCATTCTTGAAAACCTGATGCGTTGTAGTATCAAGAGTTACATCTTGAAAAGTAAGAACGGTTGGCTCTTCAACATTTAAACGCAATTGTACTTTTATTCGAGCAAGCAATTCTTCAAACTGGAAGGGTTTTTTAATATAATCATTTGCACCAGCTTCCAGACCCATTACCGTGTCATGCAATGTATCCTTCGCAGTTAGAAAAACAATAGGAACTTTTTTGTTACTCTTACGAATTTGTTTTGTAATTTCAAGCCCTGAAGTACCAGGAAGCATCCAGTCTAAAAGGATAAGATCATACGTTCTTGTGGTTGCGAGTTCAAGACCTCTGTTTCCATCGAGGGCAACATCAACGGAATAATTTTCATCTTCTAACCCATCTCGCAAAAAGTTAGCTATTCCGATTTCATCTTCTACAATTAAAATTTTCATCTTTTTTCTATTAAAATTAATCTTCTTTTCGCTATTAATAAACAGCTTTCAATTAAATAATCCTTAAATTTTGAATGGTGCTTTATGTTTTTTAAGTTTCCGCTGCACCAAATAACATTTATGAGATCCGGTTATATGAATATCAACAAATTCAGTTTCAAATTATTATTCTTAGCAATGCTTTCCTTCACCGTAAAGTCCAATTTTGCGCAGGAAAGAAAGTTCGAGTTATATGGATACGGGCAAGTTGAATATCAGGCTTCGGACAAGAAAAATTCTCTTAATGGTTTTAACCAACGAAGGGTCAACTTAATCGGCGAATATTTTATTGATCAAAATATCCGTGTGCTTACAGATGTTGAATATGAAGGCAGTGCAGAGTTAAACAGTACTGATAGCATCTACACAGGAGGTATTAAAGTTTCAAGAATGTGGATCGAGTACACCATTAATCCCATGCTTAATTTTAAAGCCGGGAAAATGTTGGCTCCATTTGGTCTTTATAATTTAATCCACGATGCCTCAGCGAGTTACTATCCCGTTGATGCTCCAATTATGTATTCTCGATTCAATTTCTTCCCGGGAATCCGTGCTCAAAGATTAATTTCAAAATACAACACCGGTGTTTCGGTATTTGGAACTTTCAATCTCAACAATTATGGTTCTCAGCTTGAGTACGATCTAGGTGTTTCAAACGGACGAGGTGCGTTGCCGGATGGAACTGACGCAAATCAAAATAAAGCAGTTTTTGGCAGACTAATGTATCGTCCTTCTCTTTTAACAGGATTACAGATCGGGACCTCCTATTATGCAGATAAAAATCTCAACGGAATTGGAGGAATTGTAAATGACTTTGAAACAAACTTTGGTGTTGATGTACAGTATGAGAATAACTCAGTTCAAATTCAAGCTGAAACAATGTTTTCCTCTTTCACAAATCCTCTCAGTGTGCGACAAAAAACTGAAGTTTATTACTTGCAGGCAGCTTATACACTTTGGGATGTCTTAACACCTTTTTTTAACTTTACTTCTGTTTTACCTGACTTCAAAAAAACTGAAAATACTTACAGTCGATGGAATGCAGGGCTCAATTATGCGATTTCTCCTAATTTATATTTGAAATCTGAAATTCAATTTCATTCATTAGAAGAGGATAAAAATGAAGGAAGTTTTGTGGTCTTTAAATCCAGTTTGGCGGTGGCTTTTTGATGAAGAAGAATTTGATGGTCTATTGGAGATATCTGATTGCGTTTTGTTTTATCATTCTGTTTTTTTCTCCTTTAACATTTTCTCAAACGATCATAACCAACAAATCGAATCCTATTGAAAAAATATCGAAATCAATGTTGCGAAATATTTTCTTGGGAAATAATACCACTTGGGAAAATGGAAGAAGAATACAAATTGTAGATTTTGTTTCAGAGTCACCCATCAGAAAACAATTTGATGAAAATTTTTTAATGCTTTCACCTCAGAAAGTGGGTATGATCTGGGTAAAAGTAACGCTAAGCGGTAAATCGATTCCACCAAAAATAGTTCATGCAGAAGAAGATGTTAAAAATTTTATTAGTGAAAACGAGGGAGCTATTGGATATATAAAAAATTCTCTCAATCTGCCTCAATCTATCAAAACAATTCAAGTTGTTGAAGAATGAAAAACATTTTTACAAAATTCTTTCATCTCTTCTCCGGAAGTTTACGTAGCCGATTAATCACTTTTCTAACACTTTTTCTTTTGTTTCTCTCCACCGGATATTATTTGTATACATTGTCGGTTCAGGGTACTTTTTTACGGAAATCGTATGTTCAAAACACTTCTGATGTAATGAATGCGATAAAATTCGGAATGGAACTCAGTTTACAACAGGAAGATTATGCTTCACTACAAAAAATATTCGCATGGGCAAAACAAGAACATTATGTAAAATTCATTATCCTAATTTCAGAAGATTCAACTATTCTTGCTCAATTCCCCGAGAATTTAAAATTTGAAAAACAACTAATGACACAATCGCCTTCCTTTGAGGCAGAGAATTATATTTTGAGACATGAAATAGTTTCTCCCATTACAAAGGGAACGGTGATTGTTGGATTTTCAACACAAACTATTCGCGATTACGAAAGAAAAATTCTAACGGATATCGGTTTTTCGACTTTTCTATTCATTCTTCTCTCAATCCTATTCAGCTCTTTTTTCTCAAAAGGAATTACAAGACCACTTGAAGAATTAAAAACCGTAACTGAGAAAATTGCTCAAGGCAATATTGACGAGCGGGTAAAATTGAAAAATGGAACAGATGAAATTCTTTCCGTATCTACTTCATTTAATACCATGGTTGACCGAGTATTGGCTGCACAAAGAGATTTGGAGAACGATCTATTAGAAGCAGCGGAGTTTGTAAAAGCCATTCTGCCTCTGCCAACGGAAAAACCGCTCCCCGTTGAATGGAGATTTATTCCCTCCAAACGTCTCGGTGGTGATTCTTTTGGATATGGGATGATTGATAATGAAACATTTGCGTTTTATCTACTTGATGTTTCCGGACACGGTTTAGGAGCCGCATTACTTTCCGTAGCTGTCCTGAACGTACTTCGTTCAAAATCACTAAAGGATGCTGATTTTAAAAATCCATCATCCGTATTATTCGCATTAAATAATGCTTTCCCTATGGAACAATATGGGGATAAATATTTTACGATTTGGTACGGAGTTCTTAATCTCAAAACTTTGCAACTGAACTTCAGCAGCGCCGGACATCCTCCGGCATTGGTATTAAGAAATAATGGAATTACAAACGAAGTGTTGAGAGTAGGAAATAAAAATTTTTTTGTAGGTGGTTTGTCTGATTCAGAATACGATTCTGACACGGTAACACTAAAACCGGAAGATTCAATTCTCCTTTTTAGTGATGGTGTTTATGAATTGGAGAGAACCGATGGTTCAACCATGAATCTGGATGACTTTGAAAAACTTTTACTTGAGCATTCATCAGATTCACTTGCTTTAGATGTCCTTCTTGCCGAACTTGAGAAAATAAAATCATCCGAAACGTTTGACGATGATTTTTCAATAATGAAAATATCTTTACATCTTTAGCACTTAAAAACGTTTTGAGAGATCGAAAAACACTCTTCCTTGCGTATTCACCTTCTCATAAATTCCTTCAAAGCTTAATGAGGCATACATATTAAATGGAATCCTCACCGACATCTCCAAACCGGCAATCAGTTGATGCATTGCAACCGGATTATTTATAAACCTATATTTAATATCTCGTAGTTCTCCAGTCAATGAAAGATCGTCATTCCAAAGAGATTTTGTTGCCCGGATTCCAATTTGATTTCCTTCGGAATAACTGGAGATTAACTTTAATAAAGTTAGGCTGCCATCAATTTTTGCGTACGGAATTTGATAATACGAAATTGTACTGCCGAAATTTCTTGAAGGTTTTGCATCCCGTTTTTGAAAACGGTAACCACCATTTAGTGAAATATAAAGCTGCGAGATAGGTTTGATGCTGATGCTAGCTGAATAACCCTGGCGCATTTCATTATCGATAAGATATTCAAGAAGAGTTTTATATGTTTCGTAATAAACTACGTTTTTCCGCGCGTCATAACTAAGAGAAGCAGAGATCAACTGAATTGGCGAATAACGAACCGATAAAAAGATACTTGTAAGTCCTAAAGTATTTTTTTCAGTTCCATTAACTTTTTTAAACATATCAACTTCCGACGAAGCGAAAAAATATGTCTTCGGTAGAATGTCGTTACTATGCTGCAGATAAATATACCGCCGGTCGGTTTTAAAATTATTAGTCTGATTGAACACCGCCACAGTGTTTTCCATTGTTGAAGAATTCAGTGAGTCCACTCTTCCGATATATCCGCCAAACTGAAATAACTTCAGGTTATAACCATAATCAGAAAAATTTGGCCGCGATCCCAAAATTGCACCGGTGTAATATTTTTCAAATTTGTATTCGTACTGTAGGCCGTCTATTGTTCCAACATTTGAGATATGAGGATTTAAGTGCCGTCCGAACCAGAAAAGTGATTGAGTTGTTAGCTCATACGAAACACCTAAATCGTATATTTTTAAACTTTGACCAATATTTTTCTTCACCTTCTGCCAATCTTTTACATTATAAGCAAAATTGATGTATGAAGAGAAAGAAAATTTTGAGTCTGCAATTTTATTGGAAGCAAATGAAAGAGAATATCTCCAGCGTTGCAAATCACCTCTATTACTCACATTGTCAAATTGAGAAACAGATTGCATCGAAAATCTTCCATAATAATTCTTCGGTGTAAAGTTCCTTTTAGTAAATTTTCCTCCTGCAAGCATAGAAATTGAATCAAGGGTTTCTCCTCCAGGAAGTTTATCATCCTTTTTTTCTACTTCAGGCGCGAATGCAAACACTAATTCATTCTCTTGCAGCTTAATATCGTTGATTCTTTCCCCGGCAACAGATTTGCTTGAAAGATATTTTATTAAAATTGCCGGAACCGCATTGCTAGCTCTTGAAACAAACAGGGTATCGTACATTTTCATGTTTTCAGTAGTCGCAAACTTCACATAAACGTTCTGCGGAGTTTGGTACGTTATCGTACCCTCTCTTCTTTCAATTTTAACTTGCGAAAAAGTAGTAATCGCAAATACTAATTCTAAAAAAATAAAATATTTTAATTTATTTAATCTCATTTAGTCTCTATACTTTTAATAAATCCTTTAACCGCAGCGCCTTTACCTGTAGGATGGCATCTATAACACTCCGAACTAACATAAGAATAATTCCGCACACCATTATGATCTTTATCAACTGAAGCTTTATTGCTGTGTTCATGACAGTTAATACAGCTGAAAACTTGATAATTAGATGACGAAGTATGACAGTCGGAACATAAATTCCACTCACCATTATGTTTTCCGGAATAGATCGGGAAATATTTGGCATCGTGGTTAAATGTTGATGGAGTCCAAGCTGACTGTGTATGACAAGTTTCGCAATCGTGGGGAAATTGTGCAGACAAGTGTGGGGGATTTGTCGTCGCATCAAATTTAGTTTTATGACAGCTATAACAATCGGTTGGTGTATTTGTGTATCCACTAGCGTGACACTGAACGCACGTAGCACGTGTATGAGCCCCGGTGATCGGGAACTTAGTATTTGCATGATTAAATGTTGAAGGAATCCATGCTGTTGTTGAATGACATGTAATACAATCATTTGAAAAATTTGAAGTTACATGATTTGGATCTTTAACACCATCAAAATCTGTTTTATGACAACCATAGCATTGAGTGTCTGTTCCTGTGGTTTTACCTTTGTGACAATCAGCGCAAATTACTGTTGAATGTTTACCTGTAAGTTGAAAATTGGTTGAAGTATGGCTAAAAGAGGAGGGTATCCATGCCGTCGGAGTATGACAAGTTTTACAATCAGTGCTTAGCCCAATAGTTTGGTGATTTGGATTAACTGAATTTGCAAAACTTTGTTGATGACAGTCATAACAAACTTGGGATGTACCGGTAGTTATTCCCTTATGACAATCAGCGCAAGCAGCTTTTGTGTGTCCGCCAGTCAATTGAAAATTGGTAACTGCATGAGAAAATGACGATGGTGTCCAACCGTCCGAAGTATGACAATTCTTACAATCCGTACTTAAACCTATCGCTTTATGATTAGGATTAAGTGAATTTGTAAAATTTGGCTGATGACAATCATAACAGATTTGCGATGTTCCTTTAGCAATTGATTTGTGGCAATCTGAACATAATGCAGTAGTGTGCTTACCAGTCAATTGAAACGCAGTGGATGAATGATTAAATAAAGATGGCTTCCATCCATCTGCAGTATGACAAGTCTTACAGTCAGTACTTAAACCTAAAGTTTGATGACTCGGATTAACTGAATTTACAAAGTTCTGCTGATGGCAATCGTTACATACTTGCGATGTTCCGGTTGTTTTTCCTTTATGGCAATCTGCGCAAGCTGTTGCTGAATGTTTTCCCGCTAATAAAAAATTCGTTGCAGCATGGTTAAACGTTGAAGGTTTCCAGCCATCCGATGTATGACACGATTTACACTCAGTACTCAAACCTGTTGCTTGATGATTTGGATTGATGGAATTTGCAAAATTTTGTTGATGACAATCGTTACAAATTTGTGACGTTCCTACCGTTCTCCCCTTATGACAATCGGAACAAGCCGCAGTTGTATGTTTTCCTGTCAATTGAAAGGCGGCGGTAGCATGATTAAAAGAAGATGGCTTCCATCCATTCGCTGTATGGCATGATTTGCAATCAGTTGATAATCCTAATTGTTGGTGATTTGGAGTTGCAGCGTTAGCAAAACTATTTTGATGACAACTTGAGCATTCAGGTGAAAGAGCCGCTGTACTGTTTGGAAGATGACAGCTCTCGCATGCTGTTGTTAAATGTGCCCCTGTTAAAGGCAATCTCGAATTACTATGGTTAAATGCGCCCTCGCCTCTCCCAGTAGGATGACATCTGTAACATTCAGAACTTACATAAGAATAACCATTCACTTCACCGATGTGTTTACTATCTGTGCTACTTTTGGGATGGCACCCGCCACTTAAACAAGTAAAGTTGGAATAAGGAGGAGTTGGATGACATGTTGTACAGCTTATCCCACTATGCTTCCCGGAAGCAATAGGAAAAAATCGGCTATGATCAAAAGTTGCCGGAGTCCATCCAGAAGTTTGGTGACACGATTTACAATCAGTCGAAAATCCGGCGGTACTGTGTTTGGGATTAGTCGTATTATCATAATTTGTTTTGTGGCAACTGTAACAATCTGTTGGTGTATTTGTGTAACCGCTTGCATGACATTTTGAGCAATCTACACTGGTATGCGCACCGGTCAAAGGAAATTTTGTTGTTGCATGATCAAAAGATGAAGGCTTCCAAGCCGCAGTTGAATGGCACTTGGTACAATCCGTTGGGAAATTTGCCGTTTTATGATTTGGATTTGTAACGTTATCATAATTTGTTTTATGGCAGCTATAACAATCTTTCGGTGTATTTACATAACCGCTTGCATGGCATTGGTTACAAGCAACGCTTAAATGAGCCCCGGTTAATGGGAAGTTCGTTGTCGAATGGTTGAATGTCGACGGAATCCAAGCCGTAGCTGTATGACACTTTGTACAATCCGTTGGGAATTTAGATGAAACGTGATTTGGATTTGTGGTTGCTTCGAAAGTTGTTTTATGACAACCATAACAATCTGTTGGAGTATTTTTAAAAGATACACTATGGCATTTATTGCAATCAAGCCGAATGTGAGCTCCTTCTAAAGCAAAATATTGTGTATGATTAAACGAAGAAGGTTTCCATCCGTTTATTGTATGGCAGGTAGTGCAATCATTAGAAAATGCTGCTGCAGTATGATTCGGATTTGTTGTCTGATCAAAATTTTGTTTGTGGCACGAATAACAGTTTTTAGATAAACCTGAAAATTTTCCGGCTTCTTTATGACACGTAAGACAGTTAGCGATTTTATGACCACCAACCAGTGGGAAAAAATCATGCGCAAACGAAGCGAATCCCCAACGAGAATCGGTAAAATTATGACACGATTCGCAATCGGTTGAAAATCCAACTTGAGCATGATTAGGATTTTGTGTTGAAGCATAATTTTGTTTATGGCAATCGTAACATTTAACACCAAGGGGTTCAAAATTCAATTCGGCATAAAGAGTGTGGCATTGTTGACAATCAGCTTTTGCATGCTGACCCAGCAACGGAAAGCGTGAACGTTGATGAATATCAGTTATGTTTTTGATCAGCCAGGCGTTTGGCGTGTGACAATTACTGCAATCCTTCGAGACTGTATTCTTGTGAATGTCTTTGTGGCAAGAGTTACACTCTTGTTTTGCTTCGTTGAAACGTAAAGTTGAGTGGCACAATTTACAATCAACATTTTTATGCTGGCCAACTAAAGCAAATTTTGTTGTTTCGTGTTTAAAATTCTTTTGTGCAGGAATCTCTTTCCAGCTTGTTGAAACGTGACAATCGGAACAATCGAATTTGATTTCTCCATGCGGAGAAGTTTGAGCTGAAATTTTTCCAACGAAAAGAAGTAGAACGATTATTTGTGACAGTCTACGCATTTGAATTCTTCCAATTTAAATTTTATGAAAGTTACTGAACCGTCAATTACTTTTTTATGACATGCATTACATGCAACCGCTTGGTGTCCTCCGGCTAAAGAGAATTTTGTTTTTTCATGATCAAACTTCACCGGATTCCAATTATCGAATGTGTGGCATCTTTCGCAATCGTTTATATCTGCAACTTTGAATTGTGCATAATGTACATCGCGATGACAACTTTCGCACTTTAAAGACACAGAAGCAAATTTTATAGCAATATTTTCTTCAACTTTATTTCTTTGATGACAAGCTGTACACGTTGCAGAATTATGTTTTCCTAATAGTGGGAACTCAGTTTTTGAGTGATCAAATGTAACCTTTTGCCATTTATCGGAGTTGTGGCAATTACTGCACTCATTATTTCCCATAAACTTGGCTTTGATCTCATCACCATGAATGTTTTTGTGGCAGTCGTTGCATCGCTGACCAAGTTTAAGAAAATGCCACTCTTTTTCAAATTCTTTATAATGACATGTTTTACACGCAACCGCTAAGTGGCTTCCGATCAACTGAAACTTACCTTGATTATGTGTATCAATGGAATATTGAGAAGGGGTAAATCCATTCTCGGTATGGCATTCAGCGCAATCTTTTACGGCACCGTTTTTAACGAACACACCTTTATGAAAATCTTTGTGGCAATCAATACATAATGCATGTTTTGGTTTGGATGTTAGACTGTTCCCATGGCAATCATCGCATTTTACTTCAATGTGTTTGCCGATTAATTTAAAGTTTGTTTTGCTATGATCGAATTGTCCGCTTTTTAACAATGAAAATCCTGCGACAAGATGACACTTTTGGCAATCCTTACCAAATTTTCCTTGATGAACATCTTTGTGGCAGTTTTCGCACGAACTAAATTGAAGTCCCTTAAACTTTTGAAAATCTTTCCCGTTTTTCTTTTCAACTTTATGGCATTTGTCACACTTTACTTCAACATGTTTTCCGGTTAATGGAAAGGCTGTTTTTCCATGATCAAAAGATTTTACCGGTTTAAAACCTTCAGTTGAGTGACAGCTGTAACATTGTGTCCCAAGCGCCCCTTGATGCACATCCGTGTGGCAGTTTTTACAATCATTCAACAAACCCAGAAAAGTATTTTTTCTTTTGGCGAAAGATTTTTTATCTGCAATAAATTTTGTTTGATGGCATTGATCGCATTTTAAGTCTTTATGTTTTCCATCAATTTTAAATGTAGTTTTTTGGTGATCAAAATTTTTCTGATTAAAGCGAATAATCTCAAACGCTCTTCCGTTATGATCACTGTGGCATTTAAAACATTCCTTGCCTGAAACCTCTGAAGATGAATGATATCCCCTTTTAGCTTTGATCAAAGATTGGATCTCAGTATGACACGCAAGACATTTCGAATTGAGGACTTTGTCACCCAGTTCGTGACATTTGCTACAGCTTGAAAGCCCTTCCAATTTTTGATGCGCCTCCACCAGTTTACCGGGAGAGATTTGTGCTGAGACGGAAGCCGTCAAAGCCAATAAAATTAAGCCTAAAATGAGATTTCTATTCATCATTATTTCTTATGTGATAAAATTGCTTCGCCGAATTTTTTAGTAATTCCTATTCCGATTTTTTCCAAGAATTTCGTCGGTAGCTCACCACCGGCGAAAACATAAACCAGATCATTTTTTAAAATTTGCACCTCGTCATACCCTTCCACTGAAAGGAGGACTTCTTTGTCAGTAATCTGCTGAACATTTGACTTAAACAAAACACTGATTTTATCAGCCTTACTATACTCCTGAATTCGCTCAAGGTTCTTCGGTTTAATACGTGAAAAACTATCAGAACGGTACGAGAGTGTAACCTCGTTCCCCTCATCAGCAAGTAAAATAGCTGATTCTATCGCTGAGTCTCCACCGCCTACTACAAGTATTTTTTGATTTTTAATGTGTTCAGGTTCTAATAAACGATAATAAACTTTTTCTTTTTCTTCTCCTGGAACATTTAATTTTCTTGGTGACCCTCTTCTTCCAATTGCTAGCACCACACCATTGGTTGTATAACTTCCTTTTGTGGAAACTATTTCAAAATAATCTTCTTTCCGTTCTATCGATTCGACTTTTTCTTGTTGATTTATTGTGATGTTATTTTTCGTCAACACATCCATCCAAATGGAAATAAGTTCATCTTTTGATGTTTCAAAAAGTTTTACTTTACCGTATAACGGCAGCTCCAGAGGAACCGTCATCACAATTTTGGATCGCGGGAAATGATAAACTGTTCCTCCAAGGGTTTCTTGTTCTATGGTAAGGAAACGGAGATTATTTTTCTTTGCTGTAAGTGTTGCGGCAATTCCTGCAGGACCAGCCCCAATAATAACAACATCGTAATCGGCTTTTGGAGATTTTGTTAATTTCTTAGTTAAATTTTCTACCGCTTGTTTTCCCTGTTCAACTGCATTTTTTATAAGACCCATTCCACCAAGTTCTCCTGCGATGAAAACTAACGGAATGTTCGTCTCAAATTCTTGGCTGATGTGAGGAAGTTCAACTCCTCTTTTTTCGGTACCGATACATAAACTGATTGCAAGCACGGGACACGCATGGAAACAAGCTCCGTGCCCCACACAACGGGAAGTGTTTATTGTTTTTGATTTTCCATCCACCCAGCCAAGAATATCTTTTTCGGGACACGCTTCAATACATGCACCGCTGCCAATACAGCTTTCATTACTGATTACTGGATGTAGCGACACCGGTTCGTGAAATCCAAATTCTTTTGCTTTTACAATTTTTTCTTCCGTACTTTTCGAACGTTTTTTAGTCTTCTTCAAATAAATAAACATCACAAGAAAAACTATTCCAAATGTAAAACCATAGATGAGAATATTTTCAATGAGTACTTCTTCCATATCAGAAAATCCACTTATACCCGAACACGATAGTTACAATCACGTGAATCACCATTATTACGAACATGGCTACAGCAAACGGCAAATGCACAATATGCCAGTAGTTGAAAAGACGTTGCATCGTTCGCAATAAACCAATTCTTCTTGTGAGTGTTATTTTAGCTTTAAATAATTTTATAATTTCTTTTAGCGAATGCGAATTAGTAATTCCAGATTCTTTTAACGACTTTTTCAATTGAGGAATTAATTTTCTCAAAGCGAAATAATCAGCAATCATTACATTTAAACTTTTACTGAATGAAAGTCCTGCATATTTCTGGATTTTAAAATGATGTTCAAAAGAATCGATGAGTGTTGCAGAAAGTTTAAACTCTTCGCTTAAACGAACAGAAAGTGCGTCATCCATTTCTTGAATTCCTTTAAAATCCAATTCTTGCCCTTGAATAGATCGAGGAATCTGGATGTAGATAAATCTTCCGATAACACCGCTTGCAACAACCGCGACCATACTCCAGAAACTAACAGCGACAATTCCACCAAATTTAAAAGCTGTATGGAAAAGGACGAAGATCGGGCCCAAGGTGCAGAGGAAGATGTGAAATTCCAGCCAGTTTTTTAAATATCCAAATTGGAACAACTTTCTTGTCCGTTTTCTCACCATGTATAAAGCAACACCAAAGATCATCATCAAAGTGCCGAGGATTCCCAATCCATGTCCGATTTGTCCGCTTGGTTTGAAAAGTCCATGATTATTTGAAAAAACCCTTTCGGTTAATGGCAAAGAGTAGTAGGAATAACTGTTGTAAAGGAGGAATCCGACGGAAGTTATACCGATGAGAAAAAAGAGCCCAATGTAGAGTTTGTGAAGCGTTTTATTCATTTTTACCGATATTTTTCAACTGAATTTTTTATAAGTCAGAAACAATTTAAAAGGTTGCACTAAATTACTACCTTAAAATTTTCTTAAAAAATTTCAATAAAAAGTACCTATGACTTGAGTAACACTGATCCGGTTTACTTACCCGTTATCCTGCATATAAAACCGGTAATGAGGTCTACTCAACAGAAAACAAAAAAAGGTTATCCAGCGTTTTACCGTACTGGACGCTAAAACAATGAATAACCTTAAAAGGAATCAGAAAGTTAGATTAAAATCTTTTTCTTGGTCCGCCGAAACCACCGCTTCCACCGCCACGGTTTCCACCGCCGCCGCTGCCGCCACGGAATCCGCCACGACCACCGCCGCCGCCTCTTCTGTCGTCAGTTTTTGGGCGAGCTTCGTTTACAACTAATTTTTTACCTTTGACTTCTTTTGTATTCAATTCGTCAATGGCTTTTTGTGCTTCTGTAGCAACAACCATTTCGACAAAACCAAAACCTTTTGAGTCTCCGCTAAAAAGATCTCTGATTACTTTTACTGATTTGACTTTTCCGTAAGCTGAAAACTCCGTCATTAAGTCTTCGTCAGATACTTCACGCGATAAATTACCGACGTAAATATTCATATAGAACTCCGTTCAATTTGTTTAAAAAAATATAAAAGCGAGAACTGTTTCTTTAATGAGGTAAACAAATCAGAGGAGAAAAAAGCACATGCTCTTGTTTATCAACGGTCAATAAAAGAATCCGCCTTAGCGGATGAAAGTAACGGTGTCGAATGTGTGTTTGAGTTTTTTGCTTCTATTTTAACAGAAGTTTCGATCCTAAACTTTACAGATACCCATCTTTTCAAAAAACACTGTTAAATATATGCTGAATAACTTACATATCCTATTAAAATAATTTATTTCAACAGCAACATACATTTCGTTTGCTGATGATTTCCCACCTTCAATTGATAAAATAAAACTCCACTGGAAAGTTGTTGGTGGTTTGTTGTTAGTTGATTGTTGAACAATGCTTGATATTCACCGGCAGGTTTTTCTTCATTAACCAAGGTTGCAACTTCCCTCCCCAACACATCGAATATCTTTAAGCTGACATTACTTCTTGCAGATAACTGAAAACTGATCATTGTTTCTGGATTGAATGGATTCGGATAATTTTGGTAAAGCGTAAAATCTTGCGGAGAAGTTTCGTCTTCAATACGACCAATATCATAAACTCCTGACGATCCGAATAGTTGAATTGATCCATTATCGCTGCTATCTTCCCACACCGAATATGCTACCATGTCTCCGAATTTGAATCCAACATTTTCTGTAGTAATCTTTGGTTCACTAAGTTTTAGTTCGATTAGTGAATCGTTTAATGAATAGACTTGTTCATTATAATAAGAAGGACGCAGATAATTTTTTCCATCTTTTCTAATTTGATAAATGCTTTGACCCAAACTTCTAAAAGATTTGGCCAAAGATCTTGTCATAACTGGAACCAGTCTCATAGAAAAATTGAAAGTTTCATACGTTGAATCCGATACGTTCTCAGCAAATTTGGGATTGCCAAAATAGGAGGGGTCCCCAAAAAACTTCAAGTTCCTCTTTCCATCGGTTATTGTTTCAAACATAGTAAAGAATGCATTAAACAATTCATTAAGACTTGGAGAACAAACTGTGGTAACGGAATCGTACAAATATTTTTCTTCACTCCATAGTTCAGAATTTTCTTCTTTCATCTTATAGACAATTCTTCTTTCCCCGTTCTGAGTTCGTTTAACAGCTACAACCGTTTGATATAATTTCATTGCAAGAAAATTATTCCAGAATGCACCCGAAGCATTTTCATACTCATAGGAATCTATACCCTCGGCATTAAAAATTTTTTCGTTTACTTTAAGGGTGTCAATTTCGTAATACAAAAAGATCGAGCCGGCTTTCTCATAAGTAAATCCAAAAACATAATCTGAATTAATATTTGAAAGTAACAACCGTGGATTGATTTCATCTATACTATCATTTGCAAGGAGTTGCACATTTTTTAGTGAATCTCCGAAAAGTTCACCGCATGCAATGTCCCAATTACCATTTTCGTTCGTTTGCCATATTATTTTAGCTCCGATGGTAAAATTACCAGATGGATTTATACAACTCCCTTTAGAAAAGGTTATTTGAGTAGGAGTATAAAATGAATCTTTGCTTAAATCATAGTGCAAGATGAAGATTTGTGGTGTATTTGGATCTTTGTATCCTTCGAAAAATAACAGATTAGATGGATTATAGATGTTTATAGAACTAAATGATGGATTCCTCGCATCGAAATCGAGAAATGAAATTTGCTTCTTAAATACCGGTTGAGCAATAGCCGAACACGAAAGAACAAAAATCGAAAAAAGTACAAACATAGTTTTCATGATACCTCCCTATCGTAATTTATAACCTTGGGTTTTTGGCAACCCAATCTTTAATGTAACCAATCGTAGCGGTTGTTGTTGCGCCTGGAGTAAACAACTCGCCAACACCGAGTTCTTTTAATTTTTTAATGTCTTCTTCGGGAATAATTCCGCCGCCGGTTAAGAGAACATCATCCATTCCCTTCTCCTTCATCAAAGTGAGAATTTTTGGAAAGATCGTCATGTGTGCGCCGGAAAGGATCGAGATACCGATCGCATCAACATCTTCTTGCAAAGCGGCTTCAACTATCATCTCTGGAGTTTGCCGCAAACCGGTATAGATAACTTCCATTCCGGCATCACGTAAAGCGGCGGCAATTACTTTAGCGCCGCGATCGTGTCCGTCAAGTCCGGCTTTTGCAATTAACACTCTTATCTTTCTTTCCATAATATAAACTCCGATTAAAAAGGTATAGCTGATTTAATTTTTTCCGCGATCATATTCATTTCACCGTTACCATACTTTTTCAAATCCATTTTAAATTTATACCCGTCGGTTGTAAAGCGAGGAATAATATGAAAATGACAATGAAAAACCGATTGCCCAGCCGCCCTTCCGTTATTTGACAAGATGTTGTATCCGTCGGATTGAAGTCCATTAACCACTCCCTTCGTAATACGTTTTACAACAGAAAACATTCCCTCATAAAGTTCACCGGGAACCTCAAGAAAATTTTCATAATGGATTTTTGGGATCACAAGTGAATGCCCAACATTAAAAGGATTAATATCAAGAAAGGAAATGATACGCTCATCTTCAAACAGGATTTCTGCTTTAGCTGTTTTCTGAACGATATCACAAAAAATACATTTCATAAAATATTGGCGTTGCTAGTCATAATTTAACAAATATTTCTTCCTTTTAGAAAAAACTCCGTACAGACCACCGGTATGAATGAACAACGTTTTAGAATGGTTTTTAGATAAAAAATTATCGTGAAACGCTTTAAATGCTTTCCCGGTGTAAGCAGGATCTAAAATTATTCCGCTTTGTGAAGCAAATTTTTTAATCAGAGAAAGTTTATCATCACTAATTTGTTTGTAACCTTCTTTAGAAAAACCATCTAAAATTTCCAATCGCCTCTCATCAAGTTTTATTTGTAACCGAAATTCTTTTATAGCTTGTTCCGCAAGATGAAGAATTTTATTTCTGATTTGATCTTTTGGATAAAGCACGTTCACTGCAAATATTTTTAGATTAGGATTGTAAAGGAGCGCACCAACCAGCAATCCCGCCGTCGTTCCACCGGAACCGGAAGCCGTTAAAATTGAATGACATTGCTTAAATATATTTTGTGTTTGCAGTTCTTCAACTGCATGGATGTAACCCCAGATTCCAAGAGGTGAAGAGCCCCCCTCGGGAATCTGAAAAACTTTCTTCCCTTTTTTCTCGAATGATTTTTTTTCTTCGGCCATTATTTGGTTGGCATTTTCAAATTCATTTTTTGAAAGGAACCGGAATTCAGAACCCATAACTTTATCAAGAAATAAATTACCCTCGGCATTTGGTGAATTTTTCCCCCAGAGAAATAATTTACTTTTAATTCCTAATGAAGCGGCTGCAAATGCTGTAGCGCGTGCGTGGTTTGATTGTTCACCACCACAAGTAAAAATGTAATCGACTTTTTCTTTTTTTGCTTGACAAAGGAGATACTCAAGTTTGCGAATTTTATTGCCGGAAGTTTCCATTCCGGTCAGATCATCCCGCTTCAAATAAAATGATTTTTCTTCAAAAGATATTTTTTGAATTGGAGTTGGGATGTTCGCCAGCGGAATTCTTTTGGGAATAATTTGCGCTTTCACTTTTCTCTTTTCTTTAAATACTTTTTGTAAAAAGTTCTGGCATGTTCCAAATCATCCGTAGTGTCAACCGAGGAACTGTCGTATTCAGTCTCAACAACTTTAATTTTAATGCCGTTTTCAAGCATGCGAAGTTGTTCCAGTTTTTCGGTTTGTTCCAAATCTGTTGGCTGTAAGGAGGTGAATTTCAGCAGTGCGCTCCTTCGGTAAACATATAGCCCAACGTGTTTGAACATTTCAACCATCTTCAAACCTTCGGCTAAATTTGCTGCATCTCTGACAAAAGGAATCGGTGATCTTGAAAAATATAAAGCGAAACTTTGGTAATCGAAAACAACTTTAACAACCGATGAAGATTTTAATTCAGCAAGCGAAGTTATTCTCTTCGCCAAAGTAGAAACCATAATTTCGTGATCAAACAGCAATGGTTCTATCGCTTCGTCGATCATTCTCCCGGGAATAAAAGGTTCATCTCCCTGAATATTCACAATAATTTCTGCAGACGGAATTTTTTTTGAAACATACGCAATTCTGTCTGACCCTGTGGCAATTTCCTTTGGCGTCATTAGCACATCCGCACCAAAAGATTTCGCGGCATCGGCAACCCTTTCATCATCCACAGCAATTATAATCTTGTGGAGTAAATTTGATTTTGAAGCCGACTCAAAAGTGTGCTGGATCATCGGTTTATCACCGATCATTGTGAGTGGTTTACCATATAACCTGGTAGATGAAAACCGCGCCGGTATAATTCCTACTATCATCTTACCCGATTACTTTCGGTACTTTGAAAAATTCTTCATCTTTATCGGGAGCGTTTTTCAATGCATCTTCTCTTTTTGTTGAAGGTTTTAACTCATCTTCGCGAAAAACATTTTTAACTTCTATTGGATGCGAAAGAGGTTCTACATTTGAAGTATCAAGTTCGTTCAATTTATCCATGTGATGAAGGATTTGGTTCATATCTTTTGTAAGATGTTCTATTTCGCTCTCGTTAAATTCAAGTCGAGCCAACTCGGCAATTTTTTCAACTTCTTCTTTTGTAACAGCCATTTTTAATCCTTTTTGTTTGCTATTATAATTTGTCTAACTTTTTCCATAAGCTCCTTCTCATCATTTCGGCCACTCATATCAGTCGTTTCAATCGGTTTATCATAATGGACGTGAATCGTTCCCGGATTTATACGAAGTTTCCCTTTCGGCATTATCGCCGCGGTACCACTTATCGAAACCGGTACAATCGGATAACCAACTCGCGAAGCTAAATAAAATGCGCCGCGTTTAAAAGGTTGAACTTCGCCGGTTTTACTTCTCGTTCCTTCGGCGAAAACGAGCACAGATATTCCTCTATCGACGATAGTTTTTTTGGCCCGATCCAAACTTTCCATCGCTTTGTCGGCTTTTTGTCGATTGATAACAATGTAAGGACCCAATTGCAGCGCCCAGCCAAAAATTGGAATCCTTGCAAGTTCCTTTTTAAAAATCATAACAGCATCATCTGGAAATGAGGCTTGCATCGCAAGAATATCATACATACTTGAATGATTTGAAACGTAAACGTGCGGTTTTGATTTATCAAAATTTTCTAATCCGCTTGTTGTTAACTTTATCCCGCTTAAAAAAAGACCGCCGTTTGATAAAATTCTTGAGATCCAAAAATAAGTTCTGTTACTTCTATCAAAGATTGCACTTATCATCGCAAGGGTTGAGCAAATAAAAAGAAGTATTGTGACCAGAAAAAGCTTTATGTAAGTGATCATATTTTCTCACTGTTATTTGTTACAAATGAAAGGATTGCATTTTGTCTTTTGTTGATCGAAGGATGACTGTAAAAAAACCATTCGACGAATGGATGAGGTTCTTTATCACCTAAATTTTGCTCTGTTAATTTGTCAAGCGTGTTTAAAAACGCCTCATGCTTTCCGGTAGTAGCAATAGCGAATTCATCTGCTTCATATTCAAATTTTCTAGAAATAATATTAGAAATTGGTTGAATTAAAAGAGAAACTAACATTCCCAACAAAGCCAGAACCGGCAGAGCAAAAATTTGAGTTATCTTTTCAGCATTGAAAAACGGCAATGATATGGAATAAAGTTTCGCAATCAAAAATAGAGTTAAAAAACTAAAGAAAGTACCGAGAATAATATTTTTTATGATATGCTTCTTTTTGTAGTGCCCGAACTCATGCGCCAACACAGTCTCAACTTCATCGAGCGAATAATTTTCAAGCAGTGTGTCACCGAGTAAAACCCGTTTTGATTTTCCAATTCCGGTAAACGCAGCATTCGCTTTTTTAGTAGTTTTGCTCATATTAAACGAAAAAACATTTTCAACTTTAATATTGGCAATTTCGGCAAGACGAACAATTCTTCCTTTTAACTCTTCATTATCAATTGGAATAATTTTATAAAAGAGCGGAAGTATAAAAATCGGGACAATTCGCGCTAAGACTACCGATACAATAAAAAGAAAAACCGCAAATGGCAGCCACCAGTTTTCACCAAATTTGCGAATCATATAAAAAAAGAAAAGGAGAATTGGCAATCCAATTGCCAATGAAATCAAAATTCCTTTTGTCCCTTCCCAAATCCACTGCAAAAATGTTTGGTTCGAAAGTTTGTATTTATGCTCCAAAATAAATCCGCTGTAAAAAGAAAAAGGAGAAAAAAGAAGTCCGAAACAGATTCCTACAACAACCACATAGATTAGAAAAAGGAAATATTCGTTCTGAGTAAAACCGGCTAAATAGTTTTCTAGAAAAAAACTCATCCCGCTTTTTACAAAAACAAATAGTAAGATGAAGGTTAAAACGGTTTCACTAACGCTCAAAAAGAGTTTGGTGTTATTATATTTTTTCGAATTCATGTTTGAAAGATAAAGAGAGGAAGAAAGGATTGCAAAGAGAAAAGAAAGGTTCCACCCACAATGGTGGAACCTCAATTTGAACTTATTTTTTATCAGCACAGCCTGCTTCGGCTTCTTCACAACATCCTTTTTCTTTCGCATCAGCACAAGCTTTTTTAGAGGATTTCTTCTCCATTTTAGCTTTTTCTTTTTTCGATTTTTCTGTGCTGGTAGTTGTCGTGGTTGCAGCTTTATCTTTCTTTTGAGAAGTTGATTGAGCTTGAACACCTAGCGAAACAACAAATAAAAACATGAGACTTAATACAAGGTTTTTCACGTGAGCACCTTTCTATTTGATGAAATAAAAATGAAACTTTAATTATTTAGTATTTTCTGATAAATCAATTTAATGAACTAATTTGAAAGAACAAGAAGTTAAAATGGGAATTAAATTATCCCTAGGGCCGAGGAGTTAAGCCAGCCGATTTTCCCATCAGAGAGACGGATTTTATTCCAACCTTCTAGTTTATCTTCAACTTTTACTTTAATTCCCTCATGGAGAATGAAAGCATCCGAACTTTTTGCATCAGGCGAAGATTTAACGTTTACCGATTGTTCCAACACAATTCCGTAATGATAATTTTCAGTTTGATGTTTTTTTGTTAGAAACAGAACCAAGCTAAGAGTAAAAATAAAGAGGATTAAAATTCCTCCGAAAAATGAATATTTCTTTAAAGATGAGTTTTTTGCGGTAAAGAAAAGTCCAACCGCAAAAATTAGAAAGAAGTAAATTATGAACATAAAAACTTTCCAACCGCGCAAGTGAAAAACATTTTGAAACGCTTCCCACCAGGTGAATAAAAAGAATTTAGGAACAATATCAACTTTATCAACAATTTTTGAATTTGCGATCGCTAAATTATGTTGAACATCTTCATCATCCGGGGAGATTTGGTTAGCCTTTTCAAAATACAAAATAGCTAAACCGAACTTACCGGAACGGTAATAGGCATTTCCCAAATTATAATAAAGCGAGGCTCCCTCGTACCCTTTATTAAGTAAATCATCATAGATGGCAATAGCATTTTGATAATTCCCGGATTTGTACAGTTGATTGGTACGCATCAATTCTTTTTCGACCGATTGAGAAAGACCGACAAAAGAAAAAATCACCAGGTATAAAAAAAGAAATTTTTTCATTTTAAATTTCCTTTCAACAATACCTTTTCTTCTAGCAAAGCGATCAATGAAGCGGTGCGTTTGTATAACATTTCCATGTCTTCCAAAATATTTTGCGAAGGTGCAAACCGGATGAACTCACATTTCTCAAGAATAAGCTTTAATTCACTTATCAAATTTGCCTCTATATTATTTTGTTGAAGTTTGGAAACTGCAGTTTCAATTGTGAACTCTGCTTTAGCGATAGACAGTTTGTCTTCTAAGTACCCAAAGATCGCTTGAGATATTTCGGTAAAAAAGAGGAAATCGTTTTTCTCTTTCAAATATTTAGCTGCCGTTTTCAACCGCACCTTGGCAATTTTCTCTGCACGGAGATTTTTCAATAACATAATATTGCCAGAAAGTTTTTCTTCCTTTTGTTTCCAATAAAGAAATCCGATCAATCCTAACAAAGGGAATGAATAAAGACTTATCATCAAAAGAAGTGAATCATCAGTTGAATCTTTTTTCTTCACAACATCAGCAAAATTATTCTTTATAAATCTTATATCCTGTCCTAGTAATTTAATTTCCTCTTTTGACAATCCACTTCCCCCACCTGAATACTCGGCACTTCCCTGTTCAACGGTGATTGAATATGCCGGTGAAGAAGCTGTTTCATAAGTTTTTTTCTTCGGATTAAAAAAAGTGAACTGCATCGGTGCAATCTCGAATGATCCAGATACACGTGGAATTATCAACAACTCAAAACTCTTCTTCCCGTTTATTATTCCAACTCTTGAAACTGTTGCCGATATTTTGGGTTCATATTTTTCAAAACCATTTGGAATTTGTAATTCCGGCATATCAAGTAAGTTGATGTTTCCTTCACCACTTAAAGTTACTTTCAAAGTAACCGGCTCATTTTGCTTCACATTTTTTTTATCTATTGAAGATTGAAGTGAATAATCTCCCACCGCGCCGTTGAATGAGGCAAGCGAAGTCTGAGGAAGTGATAAAACTTTTACTTTCACAGTATTTGATTTTGCCGTATACTCAACTGATTCAGTTCTTCCAAAAAACGGATCATCAAAAAAATCATCAAAAGGGTTATTTGATTTTCTTTTTCGTTGAATTAAAACGGGAATTTTCAACTCAAAAGGGGTTACCGATAATTCACCCGTTTGAGTTGGAAACAAAGCTGCTTTCTTTAAAGTGGCAACATTAAATACTTTTCCATCATAATTTTCACGCGAGAAGCTAATTTGATTTGAAGTTTCAATTTCTTCAGACCAAAATCCTTGATATGATGGAAGCTTAGATATTTGAGGAGATTGGATATTCAAGCGGGTATAAAGTTTATAAGTAACGGTAACTTGTTCACCTTGGTAAACTGAATTTTTATCTACAATTGCACGAATAAAAACGTTGTCCCCAATTTCTTTTGTAGAGACCTCATGGTTGTTAGATTCTTTTTTTGCTTGCTGATTACCGCCTCCTTTGACAACTTCAATCGTTAGCGGTGCGGATTTCAGAGTCTGTCCTTTAACAGAAATTGCGGCGCTGCCAATAGTAAACTTACCCATAGAACGAGGCTGCAAATAATAGGTGAATGCGCGCGAACCTGAAACCGCTCCGTTAATAATCTGCATACTTGAAGATTGGTTTGGGCCCGAAAGTACGAGAAAATCTTTGAAGTTAGGAGCTTGAAAATTAGCCACTGCATTTATGTCAGCACCGGAATAAGTAAATGAAACTTCAAATTGCTCCCCTTCTCCAACTTTTGTACTGCTAGCTGTAGCTGTAAAAGATTGCGCAAAACTATTTGCATGAAAGAGTAATATCGAAAGAACAACCACAAACGTTGCTTTGGTTTTTATTATTGAGCCAGATTTACTTCCGTCTACTCTCAACTTTCTACTTTCAACTTTTAACTTATTCATCACCAATCTTTTTCAACTTTAACATGTTCACCGACTTTCTTCCGTAACTTCTTCTGCATATCCTTTTCATTATCTTTCAATGCATTTAAAATTTGTTCAGCTTGTTCCTTAGACATTTTCGGTTTTTGATTCTGCTGCTGCTGCTTTTGTTTGTCTTGCTCTTTTTTATCATTCTGATTTTGCTTTTGCTGATCCTGTTTATCGTTTTTATCTTTATTTTTATCGTCTTTGTTCTGCTTGTCGTCCTTCTTATCCTGATCTTTTTTATTCTTGTCGTCTTTTTTATCGTCCTTTTTATCCTGTTTCTTTTGATTTTCCTCATCACGTAATTTTTTTAACGCGTATGATAAATTGTATTTAGCTTCATCATCTTTTGGATTCATCTTAAGAGAATTTTTATAGGCGTCAATACTCTCTTTTAATTTATTATCGTCAAGCAAACTATTACCGATATTGTAAAACGCTTTACCTTTTAACTCTTTATCTTTTGTTTTTGAAAGAACCTGTTGATAAGCTTTCATTGCTTCATCATATTTCTTTTGCTTGTAATAAGCATCTCCTAAATTGAAATAAGGAACAACCGCAGATGAATCTTTTTCAATTCCCTTCCTGAAATTTATTTCTGAATCGCCAAACTTTTTCTGGTTAAATTGCTCAACCCCGTCGTTATTCAACGAACGAAGTGACTGCGCATATTCAACCCTGAAGCAAAGTGAAATAAGAATAAATGCAAAATAATATTTTTTTAAAGCAAAGTTCATCTACGCATTTCGTTTTAATATCTGCATTAATAGTTTTGATTTACGCTCAGAAAGCAAAAGTTCATACAATAACACCAACACTGCAGGAATCAGAAAATAGAAGTATTTATCATCATAGTCAGTAATCCTTTTTGAACCATATTCAGATTTTTCAAGTGATGAGAGATCTTTATAAATCAAATCCAATTCGTTCTGATAACTTGAGGAAAGGTAATATTTACCTCCCCCTTTAGACGCAATTTGCTGGAGTGTTGCTTCATCTAGTTTAGTCAACACAGTTGAGCCATTCCCATCCTGCTTGAAACCAACCTGGTTGTTATTACTGTCGTAAACCGGAATCGGGGCTCCCGAAGGAGAACCCATACCGATTGTATAAACTAAAATTTCTTTATCGGCTGCATCTTTTACCGCGCTGTCAATATCACCCTCATGGTCTTCTCCATCGGTAATTATGACCATAACTTTTTTTGTTGCCGCTTTTGAATCAAACGATTTTGCTGCCAAATTAATTGCAGAAGCAATTGCCGTTCCCTGTTGCGGAATTGAATTTACGTCAACCGTTGAAAGAAAAAGATTTGCTGCCGAATAATCTGTTGTAAGGGGAAATTGCACATATGCATCTCCGGCAAAAATAATCAAACCGATTCTATCACCTTGAAGTTTTCTAATCAGCATAGCAATTTCATTTTTAGCTTTTTCCAATCTACTCGGTTTTAAATCCTCGGCTTTCATACTCGCAGAAACATCGAGCAGAATAAAAACATCAATTCCGATCTGCTTTACTTCTTCAACGCGGTTACCAATTTGCGGACGCGCTAAAGAAAGGATTAATAGTGCGAGTGCAAAAACCACTAGCCCAAATTTTATCGATTCTTTATAAAAACTTTTGATTCCAAATAAGATTTCATGAATTCGCTCATCTGCAAATTTCTTTAATTGTGATTTTTTCTGCCTCAAATAAAAGAAATAAAGGACAACCAATACCGGTAAGAGGTATAGAAGATGCAAATATTCGGGATGAGCAAATCGAAACATAAATATCTTTATTTACGGTAATTTTCTAAAAATTGTTTTTGATAAACTTACTTCTAACAGTAACAGAATGAGGCCGCTCCACAGCCATGGGAAGTAGAGTTCTTTCTTGTTTTTGTATGAAGTTACTTCAAATTTTGTTTTTTCAAGTTTGTCGATCGCTTGATAAATTTCTTCCAACTTTTTATTTCCTGTTGCACGGAAATATTTTCCATCAGTTGTATTTGCAATGGAACGAAGCACTGCTTCATCGATTTCAACTGGGACCATTTGATATCGAATTCCAAACGGCGTTTGAAACGGATATGGCGCTTGTCCCATTGTTCCAATACCAATCGTATAAACTCTGATTCCGAAATTTTTTGCGATATCTGCCGCGGTTAACGGATCAACTTCCCCGGCATTGCTCACACCATCGGTAAGCAAAATCATTACTTTACTTTTTGCTTTTGAATCTTTCAATCGATTCACACCGTTTGCAATTGCGTTACCGATAGCTGTTCCGTCTTCAATCATTCCGCTTTTAACTTCTTGTAGAAGATTTTTGAGTACGGCATAATCAATTGTTAACGGACATTGTGTAAAAGCATCACGCGAGAAGATTACCAAACCGATTTGATCTGAGGTTCTGCCGGAAATAAATTCCTGTGTAATTTTTTTTGCAGCTTCCATTCTGTTCGGCCGAAAATCTTCGGCGAGCATACTACCGGAAATATCGAGTACAAGTACTACATCAATTCCTTCAGTATAAACATTTTCACCGCTTGAAAAACTTTGCGGTCTTGCAAGTGCAATAATTAACACGGAAAAAACAAGCATGCGTAAATAAATCGGAGTATCGGAAAATTTTTCTTTCCAACTTCTTTTCCTCTCATCAAAAAGTTTAACATTCGAATAAACAATTGATGGTTCAACTGTTTTAAACTTTTTGTAATAATAAAAGAGAAAAATGGGAATCAGCAGCAGCAACCATAGAACAATCGGATAAGCAAACGTAATGCCGGAATTAAACATTTTGCTCTCCGTTATTTTGTTCAGAATTAACCGGGATAGTGGCTGTTACAATTTGCCTAGCTTGTTTTATCATTGCTTCATTAATTTCATTAAGCGGAACAAACTTTGCGAATTTTACCATGTCTGCATTTTGCAGAAAATCTTTTGTAAGAGAAATAATCTCTGATGAATCGTTCTTTGTTTTCAACAGTTCAAGCGTTTCATCGGTAGTTAATTCCAATGCCGGAAATGAAAATCGTTTTTCAAAATATGTACGAATGATTTCGGTAATTTCTGTGTGGTACTCTTTTACTTTTCCACTTTGCCAAAGTTTCTTCGCTTCCAAATCATCAAGTGAATTTAACGCAATCTCGTACGGTGGACGCTGGATTTCTATTATTTGTTCACTCTGCTCTTTACGTTTATAAAACTTTTTGTAGATGAAATAAAGTAACGCAACAACTGCAGCGATACCGGTTATCCATAACAATAATTCCAACCAGTTAAATGGAATAACAATTGGTTCTTTTATATCCTTTGCTTCTTTTGTAGTATCAACCGCTAAGGTATGTATAACTAAATTTATTGAATCGGTTGCTAAAACGGAAAATGCAGTATCCTTATTGGTTCTATAGGGAATTTGGAAAGAAGGAATTGTTACATTTCCGGAATCAAATCCTGCTAAAACAAAATGATAGACAATGGAATTTTTTCCATTCTCTTCTTTTTTCTGAAGTGGAAGCTGCTCAATAAATTCAAGCTTTTTCAGTGAATCTTTAATCGATGGGAAAAAGAATTCCACATTCTTAGGTGCAGAAAGTTCTACCAAATAATTGATGTAGTCACCAACTAAATAGTTTGTTGAATCAACTGATACTTTGCTTTTTACTTGTTGAGAAAAAGTGGATGAAGTAAAAACAAAAATGAAGACAGTGAAAAAAATACTAACCCGCTTTACCATCGTTTCTCGCGCATTCTGAAAAAATTAACCAACGGTTTAATGTAAGATTCATTTGTGTTAATCGTTATTCCGTCAAGTTTGCTTGAGGCAAAAAGTGTTTTCTGCTCGTTGCGGAATTTTTCTCTTTGATGATAGAGCCAGAATTGAAATGAAGGGTCGCTTGTATCCAAGGTTTTTTCTTTTCCAGATTCGGGATCAACAAAACGTACCAATCCCATAGAGGGAATTTTTTGTTCCCGCTCATCTATTAAAGTAATTCCTATAAAATCGTGTTTCTTTCCTACCATGCGTAAAATTTTATCATAACCTTTATCTTGAAAATCCGAAATGAGAAACGCGATACTTCTTTTCTTTATCGCTTTATTAAAATATTCCAATGCACCGCGAATATCTGTTCCCTTGCCGGAAGGCTCGAACGAAAGAAGTTCACTAATTATCCGCAGCGTGTGCGATTTTGATTTTTTAGGCGGAATGAATTTTTCAATTTTGTCGGTAAACAAAATTAGTCCGACTTTATCGTTATTCTTCAACGCTGAGAAAGCCATGATAGCGCTTATTTCAGCTGCGATTTGCTGTTTAGTTGATGCAGAACTTCCGAAGTATTGTGAACCGCTTAAATCAACAATCAACATTACTGTGAGTTCGCGCTCTTCTTCAAATATTTTTATAAACGGATGACCGAACCGCGCGGAAACGTTCCAATCAATATTGCGAACGTCATCACCAATTTGGTATTCTCGCACCTCAGAAAATTCCATTCCTCTTCCTTTAAATACCGAATGGTATTCACCTGAAAAGACCTGGTTAACCAAACCTTTGGTGCGGATTTCTATTTGTCTGACTTTTTTTAGAAGTTCTTTTGTTAACATGTTTTATTAGTTGATGGTTGTTTGTTGCTAGTAGACCATTTCAATTACGGAACTTCAACTTTGTTTAGAATTTCACTAATAATATTTTCCGACGTGATTTCTTCAGCTTCGGCTTCGTAAGAAACTGCGATTCTATGGCGAAGTACATCATATGCGATGGTTCTTACATCTTCAGGTATCACATAACCACGTCTCTTAATAAATGCCATCGCTCGGCTAGCAATCGCTAAATTGATCGAGGCCCTTGGCGAAGCACCGTAGCTGATTAAATCGGTTAATTTATCTAGATTAAAATCTTTTGGAGTTCTGGTTGCAAAAACAATATCGAGAATATATTTCTCAATTTTTTCATCCATATAAATTTGCTGAAGCAAATCTCTTCCCTTTAAAATGTCCTGGGGAGTAATAACCGGATTAATCAGATTTTCAACCGATGAAACATTTTGCCGCATGATTTTAATTTCTTCGTCTCTCTGCGGATATGTAATTTTTACTTTTAACATAAATCTATCCACCTGTGCTTCAGGTAGCGGATATGTTCCCTCTTGTTCAATCGGGTTTTGCGTTGCCAGAACTAAAAACGGTTCTTCAAGTTTAAAGGTTGTTTCTCCGATTGTAACCTGCCGTTCCTGCATAGCTTCAAGCAATGCACTTTGAACTTTGGCAGGAGCGCGGTTAATTTCATCAGCTAAAATAAAATTTGAAAAAATAGGCCCCTTACGGATGAAAAAATTTCCATCCTTCTGATTGTAAATTTGTGTTCCAATAATATCCGCGGGTAATAAATCCGGTGTGAATTGTATGCGTTGGAACTTTGCTTTCATTGCAGAAGCGAGCGATTTGATGGCAAGCGTTTTAGCCAGTCCAGGAACGCCTTCCAATAGAATATGACCGTTGCCTAGAAGACCGATAATCAATCGTTCAACCATTCCCTTTTGCCCAACTATCACCTTCCCGATTTCAACGGTTAATAAATCAACAAATGCACTTTCTTCTTTAATTTTTTCGTTTAAGACTGTTATATCCAATTCTTCACCTCGTTAAGTTGAAATTCCGATTTATTTTAAGATTAGACGAATCCAAATTTAAAAATGTTGCACGAATTATTAAAAAATTTTTTACGCAACAATTCTAAACACTGCAAATTTTAGATACGATGTTTCTTCCATCGCAGGAAGTTTTGGATGATCCAGCGATGCTTCGTTAAAATGCAAAAGCTGGAGTGTTTTATTGGCTTTTAATGCTGCTTTAGCAATCACCGAAAAAAAATCATCTTTCTTCAGATGGAACGAACAGGAAGAAGTTACAAGATAACCGCCATCGTTTAATGTTTGAAGTGCCAACCGGTTAAGTTTTTCGTATCCCTTTTCAGCAGTTTTTAAAGTTTTTTTGCTTTTGGCAAATGCCGGAGGATCAACAAAAACAATATCATACTTGTGATCGGTTGTGACTTCCCGTTCCAAGAAATCAAAAACATCGTAAACAACATACTCGGTTTTAGACGATATCTTATTCAGTTCAATATTTTTTTTAACTTTTTCAATTTCATTTGCTGAAGAATCGACAAAGGTAACTTGGCTTGCACCGGCTCGTAAAGCATGCAAACCAAATCCTCCGGAATTGCAGTAAGCATCTAAAACCGTTTTCCCGGATGATATTTTTTCAACAAAAAATCTATTGTCGGATTGATCAAAATAGAAACCCGTTTTCTGACCTTGAGCAAAATCGATTTCAAACTTTAGGCAGCCGTCTGAAATAATTTCTTTATCGGTATTGCCAAGAAATGTTGCATTCTCTTCGGATAGTCCCTCTAACTTCCTAAAATAAGACTCGTGCTTTGTAAAAATATTTTCTGCGTCAAAATCTTCTTTTAATATTTTTGAAATTAGTTCGACATTTTTCTCCATACCCGCAGAATAAATTTGAAGTACGAAAGTTTTGTTGTATTTGTCGATGATCAAACCTGGGAGAAAATCACTCTCACTAAAAACCATTCTAAACGCTTCTCGACTTAAATAGAAAGTTTTTCTTAAATCGTGAGCCGATTTCATCCTTTCGCGCAACAACGATTCCAGATCATTGACTAAGTTTGGAGAAAGTATTCTTATCGCGATAAGCGAATTCTTGTTGAAAAATCCCGAGCCGAGCAAATTGTTTTTTGAATCATAAATTTCTACAATGTCGCCGGTTTCCGGCTCCCCTTCTATTTTGAAGATCTCATTGCTGAAAACCCACAAATGCCCGTTTAAAATTCTTCGTTCTTCGTTTTTTTTTAGAAATATTTTTTTCAAGTCGTGATTACCGTTCTTATTATTTAAAATTAAAATGCCGTAGCAAACCTATGAAGATTTTCTGCTACGGCAAAGAATTAAACCTATTTCTTAAAGATTTTCGAGAACCTTCATAATTTTCTTAGCAACTTCTCCAGCTACTGATGCGAGCGCTTCATTTTGAACGGCCTTCATAGATTCCAAAGGATTTACTGCTGAAACCTGAACTCCGCCGTCCGTTTTTTCCTGTACGATAAAATTACAAGGCAATAACACTCCGATGTTCTCCTCAGCTTGCAAAGCTTTATAAGCAAAAGGCGGGTTGCATGCACCGAGAATTTTATATTTACGGAAATCAACATCCAATTTTTTCTTTAGTGTAGCTCGAACATCAATCTCTGTTAAAACGCCGAAACCCTCTTTCTTTAATTCCTCAGTAACTTTTTCAATCGCCTGATCAAAAGAAAGTTCAACCAATTTATAATGATAATAAGACATAACTTCTCCAATTTTTTATTGATATGATGAAGAAAATAATTTTACGATTCACGATTTTGAAGAATCTCTAAAAGTTTTCCTTCACGCATTGAGTAGTCGGATAAGTGAAGCGCCGAAAGCTTTAGACCGGTGAAAATTGACTGTAGTATTAAGGCGCCCGCGGGAAGAACATCAGCACGGTCACTTTCAACTCCCGGTAAAGTTTTTCTTTCTTCAACGCTGTATTTTGTTAGCAGTAACTTGATCGACTTATCCATCTCCTTTTTCGTTAATAGAGTTTGGTTTGATGGATCAATTTTTAATTGAGCTGCATTTGAAATAGCAAGGTTTCTGACGGCATAGATTGTTCCCGAATTACCGGTTGCAAAATCAATTCTAACAGAAAAAAGTTTTTCAATTAAATGTTGTATCTCTTTTTTTATAAATGAGCGGCAGTTTTTGATAGAACGTTTTTCCAAATCTCCCGAAGGGAAATATTTTGAAGATAAACGAACCGCTCCAAGTTTTAAGCTTTCAACAAAAATAATTTTTCCCTTACTTCCTACTATAAATTCGGTACTTCCTCCTCCGACATCTAGACAAAGAATGTTTTGTAAAGATGCAGCCGGTTCTGAATATAACACCGCTTTATATATCAACGCGGCTTCCATTTCACCTGTAAGAACTTCCACAGAAATACCGGTCGATTGTTTCAACCGTTCTAAAAATTCGTTATGGTTGGCTGCCTCGCGAACAGCACTGGTAGCAGTAGCCGTTATTGTGCACGAAAATGAATTTGCAATTTCTTTCAGCTCATGAATGATCTTTTCAGTTTGAAAAAAATCCAAATCAGATAAAAAAGATTTTCCATCCTGTTTTTGCTGAGCTAATCGGTAAACAATCCGCTTTCTTAAGACGACAGAAAAAGAATTATCTTTTTCAATCTTATAAACGACAAAGTGAAAGGAATTGGAGCCAATATCTAGAATTGCCTTATAATATTGGTTAGCTTGTAACAAGATTATTACTCGTTTGTTAAAAGTTTTTTACACAAAGAAAAAACTTCATCAACAGTTACGTCGTTAATCAAATCTGAGTTGCGAAGAAAATATTTTTGCTGTCCGATGGGGGCCCAATTAAAAGGATTTGTAGGCCCGAAAATCGATATTTGTGGCGTTGATGTGGTTCCGGCAACATGCATAATTCCAGTATCGTTAGTAACGAAAAGTTTACTTTGAGCAATAAGGGCAGCCACTTTCGGGATCTCTTTATTCAGAAATAATTTTGTCTCCGGAATAATTCCACCTAAAATTACATTAATTAATTCAACATCATCACTGCTTCCGGTGAGATAAATCACCGGTCGATATTCAGCTTCCAAAAAATTAATTAATGAAATAAAATTTTCATATGACCAACGGTTTGGCGGTTTTCCAGCTCCTACATGCAGACCAATAATTTTTCTCTCTTTTCTATTAAAGGAATTAAGAAACTCTTTCGCTTCTAGTTCATCTCTTTCATCGTATGTGATTTCAGAACTAAAATTCTCCGTGGTTATTCCAAATGGTCTAAGAATATCGAGGCTGAAGTCTGAAACGTTGGCGTCGGGATATTTTCTCCAATCTAAATTTATTCTTCTATCAAATAAAAATGCCGAGTCATTTATTTTACCACCTAACGAGTTGGGACCTATTCGAATAGTTGTACTTGCAAACCGGCAGAGTAAATTGCTTGTGAAGGAAATAGAAACTGTCACTGGAACTATTGCGATATCATAATTCTTTTTTAAAAATCTAAAAAGACTTTTTAAATAACTAATTGATAGCATTTTGTTTTTATCGAAAACAAAAAGTTCATCAATGAATTTGTTCTTATAAAGCGCATTCTTATTTGCAGGACTAACAATTACAGAGACTTCTGCTGAAGGATATTTTTCTTTAAGAGCCCGGAAAATTGAAACACATGCAAGTAAATCACCAAGCTGGTTATGTTGACGGACGACAAGAATCTTCTTGGGTATCCCGATTTCTCGACTGGGATTTTCTTCCAATCCCAAAAACATTTTGATTAAAGAATAAACAATATTTTTCATCTACAATTACCGTTGTTCATTTCAGTCAGGTTTTTTGTCATCTTTAATTTCTTTGAAATCAACATCGATAACATCTTTTTCGCTATAAGATTTTTGCAGTGGAGGTTGCTCCCTTTTCTTTGCAACACTTGCTGAGTTAATTGCTCTTATAAAACGGATAACTTTCAATGAAAAATAAATTATTAGTGCATAAACAATAAGTTTAAAAAACATTATAAAATCCTTTTTGCTTCAGGTTGAAAATACTCAGTGAAACCTCTATCAGTTCTGAATATCGCCTGAAATAATTCCTCAAAATCTTTTTGATTATTTACAAAATCCATTTCCGTGGTATTTACAATCAGCAGAGGAGTGGTAGCGTACCGGAAAAAAAAATCATTGTAAGCTTCGCTCAATTCCTCAATATAACTTCTCGTCAAATTTCGTTCTATCTGCCGGCTCCGCTTTTTAATGTTGTACATCAATCGGTCAACGCTGGACTGCAGGTAAACTACCAAATCCGGTTGGCGAAGATTTTTAAACAGAAGCGGGAAAACCGATTCGTACAATTTTAGCTCTTCACCGTTAAGATTCAGATACGCGAATATTTTGTCCTTCTCAAAAATATAATCTGCAACAATATGTTCTGAAAACAAATTCTCTTGATGAAGCGCTTGTTGTTGTTTATAGCGGTTCACTAAAAAAAACATTTGTGTTTGAAAAGCATAACGGTTTCGCTCATTATAAAATTTTTCTAGGAATGGATTGACCTCAAATTGCTCAACAATCAACTGGGCGTTTAACCGTTCTTTTAATTTGACCGCAAGAGAAGTTTTTCCTGCTCCAATAGCTCCTTCAACCGCTATATACTTTACTTCATTTTCACTTTGCAACGCCATGAGACTCCTTTAAACTAATTGGAGGTGAAAAAACATCAATAACATAGTGCTCATTTTCAGGCAGCACAATATCGCAAATACTTTTTTTTAATCCGGGATGAAAGAAACCGGGAACAATTTCGCAGAGCGGAACGAGTACGAAATCTCTAACGGAAATATAAGGATGCGGGACAGTTACTCTTTCATCAGAATGAACTAAATCATCATAGAATAATATATCGAGATCAATTTCGCGGCATTCCCATTTTTCTCTTTTTCTTCTTCCAAGTTTTTGTTCAATTTCTTTCAGAAAATCCAGTAAGGCATGTAGGTCTAAATTAGTTTTTACTGCCATGACGCCGTTCAAGAAATTCCCTTGGTTTTTAACACCAAACGGTCTAGTTTCATAAATCGAAGAAATTTTTAGTACTCTACAAAAAGATGATTCCTCGATCAGTTCAACCGCTTTTTTTATATAGAAAAATCGGTCATCAAGGTTAGAACCTAATCCGATGTAGCTAATATGTTTCTTCGTTTCCGGCACTACAACTTCTCTATCATTTCGTTCCACTCATCGCGTGTTTTAACAACCTCCACTTCAACGGAATCAACTACACCGCCAATGGGAGGATTATTTTTTCTAACGCGTAAAGCGATTTTATGAACAAGCGGAAACGTGCGGAACAATTCATCAACCATAGCATTGGTTAAGGCTTCAATCAAGTGAAATTTTTTACGCATGGCAAGTTCACTCATTACGTTATAAACTCTTTCATAATTTATTGTTTCTTGCAATTTATCGGTTGTTGCGGCGTGAGCAAAGTTGGTGTAGAGATCCACATCAGCTTCAAATTTACCGCCGATATTCTGTTCTTGTTGAAAGACTCCGTGGTATCCGTAAAAGGATGCTTTTTTAATTCTAATAATGTTCAACATAATTAATTATTTCTCATGATTTTTTGTTTCAAACTTGATAAGTTCGCTATCAACAATCCGGTTAATACGAAAAAAGAGCCTAAAATTTGATTCGACATGAGTTTTTCATCAAGAAAAATCCAGCCGATAAATAACGCAATAATTGGGGTAATAAAAGCCGTTAATGAAAGTAAAATGATATTGATTTTTTTCAACAGCCAGTAATATGCAGTAAAGGTTACTACACTTCCGATAATTCCAAGATACAAAACTGACGAGACTGCCTTAACATCAAACTTAAGTTTAGTTGTATCTTCCAAAAGTATTCCCAATAAAAGCATTCCAATTCCTGCAATTGCCATTGGTATTAAGTTCATTGTAAGAGCGTGCAAATGTTGCCCATATTTTTTAATAGAAACAGCGATGGTGGATTGCATGAGTCCACTCACCAAAACAGCCAACATTCCTAAAAAATAATTCATCCCGATCGTTAGAAGATTTTGTGAGAAAATTATGACTATCCCGGTAAAACCTAGAATCATTCCAAAAATTTTGATAATTCCTATTTTCTCTTCCGGAATAAAAATGCGCGTGAACAACGCCACAAAAAATGGATACACCGCAAAAAGAACAGCTGCTAATCCCGAAGGAATGAATTGTTCTCCCCAATAAACCAATCCAAAGGGAAGGATAAATGAAAAAATTCCCATAAAATAATATAACCTCATCGAAATTTTATCTCGTTGTATAGAGATCGAACGAATTCTCATCACACCATAAATAACAAGTGCTGCTATTGAAAAACGCAATCCCGCTGAAATTAACGGTGTAAGCGAGTCTAAACCCAGTCTAATTGCAAACCAGGTGGAGCCCCATATCAAACAAATTAAAATATAGTTTGAGGCTATTTTATAATTAGGATTCAAAAATTTCCTTTCATGGCAAGTACACCGAGCGACCGGCCTGATAGGTCGCCGTCTCTTCTAAACGAATGGAGCATAGATTTCCATTCAAAACTACAAAGTGAAGAAAGCTGAATATTTTCTTTCTTCACATCAAATTTAAGCAAAATGTCATAATTAATTTTAGCCACATCAAGTAAGAATTTAGTCCCTTTTGGAGACAAATACTTTTCATCAAAATATTTTGCTACTTCTTCCCCAACTTCATAATTTTTTTGGCTGATCGATGGAGCGATATAACATACAAATTCCATTGGATTTGCACTAAGTTCTTCTTCGAGTTTGAGTATTGTTTTCTCTAAAATTTTAAGTGATGTCCCCTTCCAGCCAGAATGAATGCCTGCAATTATTTCCCTCTTAGGTTCATAAAGAAAAATCGGCACACAATCGGCAGTACTGATCGCTAATCCCAAGTCCGGTTTATCGGTTATCATTGCATCGCTTTCCCCTTGATCACCCGGACAATCAACAAACACGATTTTATCACTATGAATTTGTCGTTGGGTAGCAACTTTATTTTCTAATCCGAGTTCTCGGAAAAATCTCTGTCTAGCCTCTTCTACTCTTTTATTTTCATCCCCCACAGTTAAGGAAAGGTTAAAGCCGAAAGGAGAATCTGTTGTATCATCAATTTTGGTGGCTAAACCAAAGGAAAGTTGCTTACAACCACTAAATAAAAGGGATTTAAGTATTACCATAAAAGTTAGTTAGAATAAAAGAAATACTTTATTTTAGGAAAGAAAATTTAAGATGGTTTTATTTTCTTTTTCCAAAGATATTAAAATATTTCTTTGTCGCTCATGTTAATTATAGAAAAGGATAGTTTTTTTGAAAATTCTCATTTCAAACGATGACGGAATTGATTCTCTAGGTATTTTCCATTTGTACAACGCACTAAAAGAAGTTGGAGAAGTTACGGTAGTGGCTCCTCTTAGCGAACAAAGCGCTGTGGGACATGCAATAACTATGAAACATCCTTTGCGTGTGATTAAATATTATAAAGATGGAAATTTTTTCGGTTATGCGGTTGACGGAACTCCTGCCGATTGCGTTAAAATGGGCGTTCGGAATATTCTCGGATTTCTCCCCGACATCGTTGTTTCCGGTATCAACCACGGTTCAAATACCGCAACAAGTGTTATTTATTCGGGAACCGTTTCCGCCGCCAGAGAAGCCGCTATAATGGATATTCCCGCAATTGCAATTTCAGTTACAAGTCATAACGTTTCCAATTTTGCAACGGCCTGCGAAACAGCAAAAAAACTTGTTACTTTAATTGGTGCGAAGGGATTAAAAAAAGGAACTTTACTAAATGTAAATGTTCCCGATTTACCTGCGGAAGAAATAAAAGGAATGCAGCTTACAAAACAAGGAAAATCAAAGTGGGACGATGTTTACGAGAAAAGAGTCGATCCTTACGGAAAAGAATATTTTTGGCTCACCGGAGATTTTATTGAAACAGACGATAATGTTTCTTTTGATCAAGGAGCCGTAAGGGAAAAATATGTGTCTGTAACACCTATCCATTTCGATCTTACGGACCATGAGACTTATGAAGAAATGAGCGGGTGGAAAATTGATTCGCTGCTTTAATCGACTTTTACTTTTAATATTTTAATTGTAATGAATATTTCATTTCAAATCAATTGGGTTTTGCTTGCAGCTTTTACATTGATTCTAGTGGGTTACACTATTTTTATCTACAGAACCACAATTCCGGTAATTTCTAAACCGAAAAAAATTCTCTTAACACTTTTAAGAATAACCGTTCTTGTTCTCCTCTTTCTCTTAATATTTGAACCACTGTTAAAAATTGAAAAGAATAGAATCATACAGCCCATTCACTATTTCTTTGTTGATAATTCAAAATCTCTAAAACAATTTGAAGACAAAACTCCCCTTATCTCAAATTCTTTTTTAAATGAACTAAAGAAATTGCCACCTGGTTCATTCCGATTATTTTCTTTTGGAAGTAAAGTTTCGGACGAATTAAAACCAGACTCCGCACACTTTTCTTTTATTGAACCGGGGACAAATCTTTCTAAAATATTTGAGTCATTACAAGAGATGGAAAATATCTCCTCTGTAACAATTTTAAGCGATGGAATTTTTACCGAAGGCTCAAATCCCCAGTATCTAGCTGAAAAACTTAATGTCCCGGTGTTTGCGGTTGGAGTTGGCGATTCTACCACAAAAAAAGATCTTTCGATCCAAAAAATTTTAAGTAATGAATATCTCTATGTAGGTACTAACACACAATTTTTTGTTTCAGTTCTTCAAAACGGTTACAGCAGTTCAAAAGCTACACTTTCTCTTTTAGAAGATAATTCACTTCAAGAAGTGAAGGAAATATCATTCACAAATAACGAACTGCAGAACGTTGAATTTGCTTACAAACCCAAAACGTCAGGTGAAAAAAAGATCTCATTTGTTCTTTCTCCGTTGCAAGGTGAGTATTCAACAGAGAATAACCGGCAATCTCTTTTTGTAAAAATTCTAGATAACAAACTGTCGGTCGTTCTACTTGCCGGAGCTCCTTCAGCAGATGTAACTTTTATAAAAAATTCATTACAAGCGGATACGAATAATGCAATTCAATCGTTTACACAAATTACTTCATCGCAATTTCTTGAAAAGAAATCACCAGAAATCGCTATTGATAAAGCTGATATTCTTTATCTTGTAAATTTTCCTACTTCCCAAACATCAAATCAACTTATTGAAAAAGTTGCAAAACTTATTAAAGAAAAAAGTCTCCCCTATTTTTTTCTATTAACTTCATCAGTTGATCCGGTGAAATTGAGATTGCTGCAAAACGAACTCCCATTCAGCATTAATCGAACTGACAAAGGTGTAGTTGAAGTTCAACCTGTTATTCCCGATGAAATGCTAAGAAATACTTTGCTGCAATTCGGTAGTAAAAATATCCTCGAGCAATGGAATAACCTTCCTCCCGTTTCAAAACCAAATTGGCAGATTACCGCAAAACCGGAATGTGAAATTATTGCTAAAACAAAGATCAATAACATTACTCTTAACTCTCCTTTGATCATCTCCAAACGATTGGGGAGTAAACGTACCCTTGCAGTACTTGCCGGTGATATTTGGAAATGGAAACTTCAAAAGGCAACAGAGCAGCTTGATCTTTTTGACCGCTTTCTTTCTAACGGAACGAAGTGGCTGCGTGCTGTTGAACAAAAAAAACAAGTAACCATTTCAACAAACAAGAAATTTTATTCAGTTGGAGAAAAGGTTTACTTCACTGCTGAAATTTATGATGAGTCGTTTAATCAAGTAAATGATGCTGAAATCAAGTGTTCGATTATGAATAAAGAGAATGATATTCCGGTATCTTTTTCAAGTGTAGGCAATGGTTTGTATGAAGGAGAGATTACAGAAATTGCGAAAGGTGATTACAATTTTTCTGGAGAAGCTTTTCTTGACAAAAAATCACTTGGAAAAGATGGAGGAAGATTTTCTGTTGGTGATATCGATTATGAACTTCAAAACACTACAATGAACATTGATTTACTAAAACTTTTAGCAAAAGAAACCAAAGGAAATTTTTTTTACAATTCTTACGGAGCGCTTTTTGCTAAATTGAATGAAATCAGTAATAATTCCAGTAAAAATAAAATTGAAGTAAATGAATACAGGCTCTGGTCGAGTGAAACTTTGCTAGTGATTCTTGTTTTTTTATTTGCTGCAGAATGGTTTTTGAGAAAACGAGAAGGTCTATTGTAGACTGTAATGAACCTGTTTTCATCCATATTTGATTTCATTCTTCCCCGATTCTGCCCTTCATGTCAAAAGAAACTTTCGCTATATGAAAAACTTATTTGTGAAAACTGCCGTGCTACTTTCGTGCATACGGATAAACAATTATTGCAATTTGAATATGAAAGAAAGTTCTCCGGATCCAATATTATTTATGATTTTTATCCTCTTCTTATTTTTGTGAAAGATTCCCCTTTGCAGCATGTAGTTCATCAAATTAAATATCAGAATAAATTCTTATTAGCCGTTGAACTTGGAGAAATGCTTGGTCATTCTCTTTTGAAAAATAAATCCGAATGGAACATTGATATCATTCTTCCGGTTCCGCTGCATTCGTTAAAAAAAGCTGAAAGAGGTTTTAACCAATCTTTCTACATTGCAAAGGGAATAAGAAAAGTAACCAACATCTCCGTTTCACAATCGATTTTAAAAAGGAAAAGATATACCGAATCTCAGACACAAAAAAATTTAATCGAACGTGCAGAGAATATGTCTGACGCATTTATGGTGAAACATCCGGATAAAGTTATGGGGAAAAATGTTTTGTTAATTGACGACGTTATAACTACCGGTTCAACAATCCGTGAATGCGGGAAAATACTTAAAGAATGCGGTGTGGTCAATGTTTATGCGGCTTCAATCGCTCTTGCGGAATAAGTTACATCCTCTCCGGTGCCGCAACTCCAAGAATACTCAATCCGTTTTTTATAACAATCTTTGTAGCCAAAGCCAAAGCGATGCGCGCTTCAGCAAGATTTTTTTCAGTTCCTAAGATTCTGCAAAACGTATAAAATTTATGAAAGGATGCAGCCAATTCTTCCAAATAAGTTGCTATTCTATTTGGTTCAAAATATTCAGAAGCTAATAAAACTTCTTCTTCAAATTGATGAAGTTTCCTTATCAATTTTTGTTCTTCATCTGCCACTAAAAGATTTAGATATTCGGTTGAAGCTGTTAAATTTTCATTTTCAATAGTTCGCACTATAGAACAAATTCTGGCATGAGCATATTGTAAATAAAAAACGGGATTTTCATCTGAGTGTTTTTTTGCAAGAGCCAAATCAAAATTCATATGTGTTGAGATGTTCCGCATATTAAAGAAGTAACGCACTACATCGGCACCAACTTCATCCGTTAATTCATCAAGTGTAACGTAATTAGCTTTACGAGTAGACATTTTAACTATCTCGCCGTTCTGTGTTATGGTTACGAATTGATGAATGAGCACTTTTACTTTGCTTGAATCATATCCAAGCGCTTGCAACGCCGCCATCACATCGGGATAGGTAGCGTTATGATCGGAACCAAACAAATCAACCATCAGATCATAATTTCTATTGAACTTAGTAATATGATAAGCAACGTCGGGTAAACGATAAGTCGGCTCGCCGGTAGATTTTACAATAACCTTGTCCTGCTGATTTCCAAGCTCAGATAGCTTAAGCCAGATCGCTCCCTCTTTTTCATAAGAAAGATTTTTATCGGCGAAAGTTTTTAAGAGGTTTTCAATTTTTTTCTCTTCGTATAAACTATTTTCATTAAAGAAATTTTTGTGTTTGATATTTAACCGTTGAAGAGTTTTTTCGATATCAAGGAATATTTCTTTTTCAGCTTTTTCTTTGAATTTCCCTTCAGCCGATTCATCCCTCAAAGAATCTCCAAATTCACTCTTCAAACTTTCTGCGATAGCTTTAATATAATCACCTTGATAGTAATCTTCAGGGAATTCAATTGTATCTCCAAGAAGTTCCAAATAGCGTAAACGAACCGAATCCCCAAGCACTCGCATTTGTCTTCCGGCGTTGTTAAAATAGTATTCGCGATCAACTTCGTAACCAGTCCACTCCAGCAAATTTGCTATTGTATCACCACATACTGCATTTCTGCCATGCCCAACGGTTAACGGTCCGGTAGGATTTGCTGATACGAATTCAATGTTCGCCCGCTTACCCGAATGCTTCTTTGATTTTCCGAACTCATCTTTTTGTTCAAGAATGTCTTTTATTTTTTCTGCAAGAAAACTTGGTTGAAAAAAGAAGTTGATAAATCCTGGTCCGGCAATTTCTATTTTGGTTATTTTCGTTTTATCGATTGCCAATCCGGCAATAATTTCATTCGCAATTTCACGTGGATTTTTCTTCAAAATTTTCGTAAGCAGCATTGCTGCATTCGAAGAAACATCCCCGTGTGTTTCAACTTTTGGCCGATCAAAAGTTATTTGAATTTCTTTTAAATAGGGTAACTGTTTGGAGGTTTCATCAAAAAGAGAAATCAGATAATTCTTCAACCGTTTTCTCCTTCATTTTTGCCTTCTGTAGAAGAGTTGGTTTTGGGTTTTACTACCCGAACTTTTTTAGGTTTTACTTTAACTATTTCTGATTTCGGTTTTATTTGCCCTGCTTTTTTAGGTTTCACTTCAGGTTTTTCTGTCTTTGGTTTTACAGTTCTAACTTTCTTTGGTTTATCCTCAACTGCAATAATTGGTGCATCACCCCAAAGTTTTTCTAAATTGTAAAAAGCACGGATGTCTTTTTGAAAAACGTGAACCACCACATCAACATAATCAAGAAGTACCCATTGTAAAGCGGTTGTTCCTTCTTTATGCCACAACTTGATACCTTTGTCACGCAGCGATTTATCAATATTATGTGCAATAGCTTGTACTTGTGTGTCGGAATCTGCCGAACATAAAATAAAATAATCTGCTACTGAAGAAACGGCTTTTAATTCAATTACTTTTACGTCGCTCCCCTTTTTTTCAAAAATAAGTTGAGTGATTTTTTCTACGAGTTTGTTTGTTGTCAAAGTTTCTCCTTTGAATCTTTTAAATTTGAATAATCTTTTCCGGTTAGAACCGTTACGTCTAAAAATAATGAGGGATTGATTTGCTGAATTATTTGCTGTTCCGGCACACCGATAATTTGTGCAACCTTTTTTGCTTTTTCAACATTACCCGATCGATCAATAATAAGGGTGTTGTCTACATTAAATTGGAAATAATTCCCCGATTGAATCACATCAATTTTATTAAAACGGAGTAAATCGGTTAATTCGTCACCTAACCCTTCAATACCACAACCATTAACTACTTCAGCTTTTATTGGAATTGAAAAATCATTGTTCTTCTTTACTTCTTCACGTGGAAATATTTTGCTAATTTTTTTGTAAGCTGAATAACCCAAATAACCATTTATGGAAAAAAGCAGAATAGTAACAAAGGAAACGACCAGAAAAGAGGTTGTAACAGTTTTTGACTGATATTTTTTTTGTTTAGTATCTCTCAAAAGCGAATGTTCTTAATTATCTACCGAATATAAAATTTTCATAAAGTCCGTCGCCAAACCGGTTGTATCCGTAGAAATCATTATAGTATCCACCGGGAATATTTCTGTATTGAACGCTGATATTAACATCTTTCCAAGGTTGATACTTCAATGCAGCCCCACTCAAATAAATTCCATTAATTTGATTTTGATAATTTTTCCCAAATGAGCTGTAAGGTGAATGAACAAGGCTTGCATCTACCTGCAAATTAAAATTTTCGGCGAATTTGTATCGCATAGTATTTGTATAAACTCCCAGTGCAAGTCCATTATTTCCGGAAGTAGTGTAAGACATACTGTAAGAATGAGACATGGAAAAATTTTCCGGATTAATGAATCCTAATAACAACGTAGGGGCATTGTTATTTATTATACCTTCTTGAACCGATGGTTTAAAGATGTTTTTATCTTTAAACTGAGAAAAGCAGTTTGTAGAAGCCAAGATGATCGTTAATAAAAGAATTTTTTTCATGATAATCCTATGTCTAATAAAAAAAATGACCACTTTCTATAAATTATGAGAGTTCCATCATTCTTCTCTCCAAATATAACCAGAAAAGAAGGGGTTATGCAACACTAATTAGTCGATTTTCAAGGAAGAAAGTTTGATTTTGAACCGATTCTTTAAAATAAGAAAAGCCGCATTTCAGCGGCTTTTCTAAAAGAACCTAGCACTTAAATTACTTCATCAAGATCATTTTCTTGGTTGAAGTGAAATCATTTGCTTTAATTGTATAGAAGTAAATACCACTGGTTAAGTTTTTCGCGTTAAACGAAACATTGTATGTTCCGGCAGTTTTTTCTTCATTTACTAATGTCATAACTTCTTCACCTAAAGTATTGAATACTTTTACGGTTACAAAGCTTTCTTGTGGTACACTGAAACGAATGTTCGTTTCTGGGTTGAACGGATTTGGATAGTTCTGTGATAAAGCAAATACTGTCGGAATTTCATTTCCTTCTTTTTCTACTTTTGTCAATACTGTCGTATGAACGACTCCAAATGTATCAACTACAACTGCTTGAGCTGTAAGTTTGTGCATCTTCAACGTTTTGTCAGCTCCAACTCCAGCTTCGTTATCATTTGCTCCACCATTAGTTGGTAAGCCCCAGTTTGCACCATATTTGTATACTACATTTAAGGTTGCATATTGCGGGAACTTAATTTCTGTTGTAAATATCTTGTCTCCAGCTACTGCATCTTTATGAGTTCCATCATCATAAAGTTGGATAACTTTTGTGATGTCTGCATCCGGCCATCCGCCACCTGGCCACTGTAACGGTGAATTTCCACCTGCCATATGTACGGTTGTGAATGCTGTGCCTTGTGGAGCATTAACGATCGATGCATTATTTGTGTTACAAGTAAAGGTGATATATGCATCTTGATTTAATACGGTTTCTAATGAACCATTATTGAATCCAACTGCTGCATATTCTTTTGTTCCTGCATCAAACGTTGCTTGATCTACAATGAAAAATCTATCGTTCTGTGATGGACCATCTAAATTATTTACTTCCCAGGTTCCTGGGCTGTAGAAGAATTTGAAACTAACTTTTTCATCTACCGATGCAATTACATCAGCTACAACTTCATACAAATCTGCATTCGTTGCTGATGGGGTCATTGCGGTTTCTCCCCAGCCATTGAACGATCCGCGTACTGATACGTTATTGCTTGCTGGATTGAATAAGCCTGATAATCTTTCAAGTTCCATGTTAACTGAGAATGCAACTTTAATTGTTTTAACAGGAACATAAACACATACATCTTCCCAGCATGCTGAAGTTACATTTGCTCCTGCAGCCACGGTTAATGTTCTGTTTCCTGTTGATTCCCATACATCTGGGCTATGAACATATTTGAATACTAATGATTGACCAGTTGTAAAGGTGCTAAATACACCAGTATATACTGAGTCACCATCTGGATCTGTTAACTGAGTAGCTTTACCTGCCCAGTCATTAAAGTTTCCACGTACCCATACTGAATCTGTTGCTTTGAATGTTCCTCTTTTCATCTGAACACTCATGTTACATTTGAATTCAACTGTGGTAGGAGCAGTAGCTCTCGTGAATTTTTGGATTGCATCTTTATAGCCCCAACCAAAAACAGAAACATAAGCAGTGTTACCGTCGGCGGTAAACGCAATACCACGAGGTTTCTGGTTCATCACATCAACTGGTGTTAGCCATTCAAGAGAATCTTTAATTGTGTTGTCTGTAACATCCCAAGCATACCAAACCATTCTGCGGTAGTAAGTATTAACAGGGGTTAAGTCAGGTTCAGTGTAACCATTAGGCTCATCAGAACCACCGGCACTCATCCATAACCATGATGGATGAATTGGGTCCCAGGCACAAGATTCCATATGGAAGCCTTTTGCAATTACTCCAACAGAGTCAAATGAAGAAAATTCATCTGCTCTATGATAAACATAGATAGCTTTATTTGTGTATCCTGCCCAGTAAATTGTATTACCATCAGGTGAAACTTCAAATGCTCTAGAAAATCCAACTGAAGCAGGAATGCTAATAGCAACTTCACTCATGTTAGCGTCGTATTCGCGAACTGGGTTTCCAGGGGCAACTGTAGCGCTAAACATATGGTTAGTATTAGTAGCAAAAGCTGGGGCAGTGAGAGAAGCAGCTCCACCTGTTGCTGTTAAGTGAGTAGCTCTACCTAATCCCAAACCTGTTTTATAATCGAATTTATAAAGGATATTGAAATAGGCGGCGACAATGTTACCGTCTTTATCAGCACGCATACCGCGGCCGGTATTGAGGTTAGCTGAAGCCCAAGGATAAACACCACCAAGGGTATCTCCAGTAATACCGGAATTATCAATATAAACCTTGATCGGATTTTGTTGTTTTACACCGTTCGTTGTAGGAAAGTCATATAGCGATCCATCCGGGTTATAAACGTATAACGCTCTAACTGCTTTGTACACATTACCTGTTGCGGTCGGAACAAGCATACTATCACGAGTTAAGGCGTAATAGTTTTGAGCCCAAATTTTTCCGTCTGGGTCAACAGCCAATCCGTGCACGTTACCAGACTGCCACAAAGCGTCATTCGTTGTGTCAGGAAAGCTACCTTTCGCTGTCCACTGTGAAAAAGCATTTCCTGCTAGAATGAAAACCAGCAGAAAAGCCATTCGTAGAAAGTTTTTGTTCATTTGTATCTCCTAAGATATTAGTGTTGATTATAAGTAATTAAGTTACCTAATTTTAGTTATTGCCAAAGTATGGGGCGCCTAATTTTCGAGTATTTACTTTAATTATTGCATCAGCCAACGGTAAAGGTGTAGTTTTATCATCGGTATTAATAATTTGTCTTACATAATAAAGAAAATATCCTTCTCCCCAAAAGAGGGAAACCAATTTATTTTTCTTTGAAGGATTTAGTACACCCGGAAAAAGTGGGGCACTGCTTTTATCATTTGGATTCACGATAATGATTGGCTCTTCACCATCATTACCAATGTAAAGGAATCCATCTTGTGAAAAAGTAATTCCCTGAATAACAACGGGATTACTTACTGAGGAGTAGCCTGCTGCCGAAAAATCAAAATAAACCTCACGATCACCAATACTATCTGCATTAACTATCGGGAAACGCCAAACTATTTCCGACTTTTCGGTTGAACTTTTTTGACCAGCAGCATATAAATATCCGTTAAATACTCTACATGCTCTAAATAGTCCTCCAGGTGAAAAAGTTTTTTTATCTTTTGTGTTAGGATTAACTCTATATATTTGATCTTGAGAACTAACTACCCAGATACTACCATTTGCATCATAATCGAAATCTGTAACAGCTTTGCTAAATCCTGATAGATAAGTAGTCGGGGCACCGCCAGGAACAACTTTAAAAAGTGCAGTTACTTTTCTAGCACCCAGCATTCCGTCAGTTTTAGCAAATTTCAACGCACTGTAATTAGTCTCTCCTCCTTTTTTTGCATATTCTGATGCAATTCCCTCAGGAGTAATTTTTATAATTCCCTCGCTTATATTGTTCAAGGTAGAATTGTAATATAAGTTTGCTGAATTGTCGAGAGTAATCATATATGGTCGATTACCGGTAGAAAACTCTTTAATTGTCGCTAAGGCACTTGTTAATTTGTATGTAGCGATATTACTTAATTTTTCGGCAGTAAATTTACTTATCTTAATTTTCACAGTATCTTTCACGAGATTTGGGGCTTTTACGATCACCTTGTTCGCGTCTACGGAAAGAATAGTTGCCTTGACATTATTAAAAAACACTGCCATAGAATCAGCAGAAAGAGCAAAATTACTTCCCGTGATAGTAATTTCGTCGATACCAGCAAACGCACTATCAGAAGGAGAAACTGACGTTATTACCGGAGCCAATACATTCGAGAACGTGGGATTGTAGAGCGGTTCTACATTATTCTTTTCATTGCAAGCGGATAATCCCACAATCGCAATAAAGACAAAAATTGTTAAAACCGCTGAAGTAACTAAGTATTGTAAATATTTTTTTTTCATAAGTATTACCAAAATTTTATTATCTATTAAATTCCAAAATGGATTGTGAATTTATGTACATCTGCAAAAACAGTCCATGGGATATAAGCATAGTCAACACCGATGCTGTAACCGGCATAAGATTGAGTAAATCCAATACCACCTGTTACACTATACTCATCTTTACCTGATAAGTAACCTCCTCTAATTGCTAACGAATTCATAAATTTAAATTCAACTCCCAGGTCGACTTCCTCTACATTATCCCGAGGAACAACGGAATCAAAAGCAAGTTGAATAGAATATTCTTTTTTATCAAGTTGTAAGAGATCGCTTGCATTATAAGCAAATCCAACCCTGAAGGTTAAAGGAAGTTGAAATTTTTCTTGTGCTCTTTCTAACTCTATATCTTTTGAAAAATTTTTTACATATGCAGCGAAATCCAAACTTTGAATTCCAGTATGATAAAGCACACCAAAATCGAAGACTAGAGAATTCGGTTTATAATTAGTTTTTGAAAGTTCGGCATCAGTAATGTTTACAATTCCGGCTGTTAAATTTTGCAATGCATACTTAACAGAACCACCAATTGAGAATTTATCGTTCAACGCTTTTCCATATGTAACACCAAAAGCATACGCGTTAGGATTAAAAATTCCTGTTTCAACATACCCTTGATTGTTTCGAATAGTTCCAATAAAGTCTCCATAATTTACGTACATAAAGGAGATACCCATCACACCATAATTGCCGTTTTCCGGAGCAAAAGTAACCCCTCCGGCATAATAATTAATATCGGCTATCCAACGAATTTGCCCTGTTGATGCTTCAACCAAATTGGTTTGTCTAGCAATTGAAGCAGGATTGGAGAACAGTCCACTAACACCAAGATAATCAAGTGCAGTGGTAGCATCACCCATACCAGCCATTTTGGCATCCAGTGAAACTTGAAGAAATTTCATTCCGGTTTGCGCTAATTTTTTTGCATCTCCAGCAGAAGCTGACGAGTTAAAAAGAAAGGCAATCAAAGAAAGTAGTGTTATAATTTTGATTTTCATAAAGCTTCTCGCGCGTTTATCGGATAATTACAAATTTTTGAATTTTCGTGTCACCGGCATCACCGTCATACAATACGGCAATGTATATCCCGCTTACGATTATCTGGTTAGCATCAGTGTTTAACTGATTCCAATCAATTTTTCTAGAACCTTTTGTAAACCCGGGGTCCTTATCTGTGAACGTTTTTATTAATTCACCATATTCGGTATAAATTTTTAAAGTATGATGATCGGGAATTCCGTAAAAAGAGAGCCGTTTATCAGAACCGCTAGTTCCCAAATTGGTTGAATTGGCTGCGGAAATAAATGGATTCGGTACAATTCTAAAATCATTGAATACTACTACAGATCCTGGAAGCGCTGGTGAATAAAGCTGTGAATAGAAACGATTACTTTGCAGTTTCCCGGCAGGTATATTTAAACCCGGATTACCGACATAATTCTGTCCGACCGTTACAATATAATAATAAGAATCAATACTAGAGGGGGCAGAATAATCGTTATAAGACCGAGCGCTCTTGTCTAATTCAGCAATCTTATGATAATTACTATCGACTCTTCCGATTGCGCGATAAATTTCGAATCCTGAGATATCCGGATCATTTTCATTGTACAAAGACCATTTAAGTCCAATGCTGCGGGGTGCTGCTTCAGAAGAGAACGAACTCACCGGAGCCGGTGTTTTCAATACTTCAGGACTTTGCCAGCTTGCATCGAAATTAGATTTAGCACGTTTAAAAGTTTGGAATAAAGAATCTTTTCCGGTGAAAAAAGCTGTGTTTTTCACAAGTGCATTTTTATCTACTTTGTATTGTCTTCCAACTTCAATTGCTTTTTCTTGGCTAATTCCAGCAACTGCTTCGACAAAAACTATATGAATACTATCACCAAAATTTAAAGTGTATGGTCCATATCCATTTCCCATAGAAAATCCGCCGTTTGTTCCAGTTGCAGGATCCTTTGTGGGTAAAAGAGGATTGGTCTCTCCGATTTTATCAAGATGACGTTTATCATGACCAGATGTCATAAAAGCATACTCTGCGGTCATTTTCGAAAGATTGTAAGCATCGTTTTGAGATTGAAGCGGTCCGTCCGAATCAAAAGTAACTGTAGTTGATGGCTGATTTGTATCGTCAGTTTTATCGGTTGAGGATTTATCAGCATGCAAGGTTGCAACACCTGCAAATTGCGGAGCGCCTAAACGACCTGTTGTATCACTTGAAGAAATGTAAGTCGCACTTTTCCAAATTGGTCCACCTAAGTTATCATAATCAACAAAGGGAGGATATTTACCATGCCAAACATATTGGGCCCGAAATGCTTTTTCATCATTTTTTTCCCATCCAGCAATCGCACTTGTATTTCCATCACCTCTGGCATCATAAGTTGAATTCATTCCCCAACCCGTTGGGTTTCCAATAGCATAGCGAGTAAGTTCGCATGGAGCTAAACGGTATTGCATAAAAACTACCATGTTTTTTACTGTGCTGTCTTTTCTCTCAATAGTTTTTAAATCACCATCTGTGTCACCGGTATTTTTAAAAACGTAATCATTAACGATATAGTTTTCATGATATTGATTTTGGAATTGAAAAATTCTTCTCGTCATGGTTATACCTATCTGTGTCCCAACCACATTAACAATTTCTCTATCCCATGGCATCGTTGGATCTACCTCATCAACAGTATAGGGTTTTCCTTCAGTAGTTGCCCCCTTAACTTGAAGAACGGGTTTATCATATTTACTTTTCATATAAAAAGAAATTGGAAAAACTTCTCCTTTCCCAAAAACACGAGGTCCTACATGAACAACTTTTTCCGTTACCATTCCACCAATTTTAACATCATAAAAATCCTTTATACCAATCCACATCCCTTTCCAGGCTTGAACATCCATGTAGGTATATATGGCAGGCCATTGTAATCCATCTTGTTGAGTTTTAGCCGGACCAGCTACTTCAATTTCACTCCCAAGATCCGAGTACCAATTATGCAGTGAACCGACAGACATATATTTAAGTTCTTGCGAAAACATAAGCGTGTTAACCAGAATCATAAGTATGAAGGTTTTACCAAGAACGTTCCGAATGAGTTTACTATTCATATTTTTTCCTTCTACTTTAATTCAACTGAAATTTTAAGACCCCAATAAATATTGCGGGGATTTAAGAAAGAGGCCCAGGATTGGTTCGGCATATCGATGTAGAGTTTTTTGTCAAGAACTTCTTTTAATCTATCATCCGGAACCGGCATCCAAGTGTCACCATCAAATTGCAAATAATGACCATTCTCTGCTAAATAATAAATTGCGTTTTTATTTGGTGAGGTTACTGTAGAAAAATCTGTTACCGTAACGATCGGGACAAATGGTCCTTGTCGGTAGTCTCCCGGTCTATCTTTACCGTTGATGTTGATATATCCGAATTTACCTTTTGATTCATCAATTGAAGAAGATGGTAGATGCAACGAACGCATGTAATCAATATAATCGTTGTTGTCAATAAATCCATATGTACTAAAATACTTAATGTTCAGCGCGTTATTGATGTCTGCAAATATTTGGAGATTAACGGGCCCGAACTTAATATTTTTGCTGAAACGTAAATCTAATCCGTATGAATCACGCCATTGCAGGTTATTTGAAATTCCTGGAATTGATCCGGAGCCACCTGTCCATGTTAAGTAATAACCAGAACGCCACGTTCCGATTACACCCATTCTCCAATCAGTTAGCAAACCAATTCCTTCAATTTCAGGCCCAAAATCTTTGTCGGGAGTGAAGAAATCAATTTGTACTCTTGCATAAGGTTGTGGAACTGGTTTTGTCTGCTCACCCTCCGCGGTTGTATTTAAATAATTTAACATCAATTGTTTATTTTCGTAATATGTTGAATAGTTAAAATATCCTGAAGTTTCTAGTTGGTAGGTGTAGTTTGCGGTTCCTTGAACCCAATTACCTCTATTCTTTGTAATTGTAAATTCAACACCACGAATATCTGCATAGGAATCATTCTTCGGGATATAATAGTCGATAGAATTGTCTTTACTTATATAATGAACAGATCTTTGTTGCTCAGAAACATTTTTATAATAGCCAGCCATTCTAACTAAATACTCATCAAAAAGACCTTGTTCATAGCCTAATTCGTAGGCAATCGTCTTTTGAAGTGGGAGATTTGGGTCAGACAATCTATCTATTCTACCTGTATAATTGTCAAGTCTTACACGATAAAGGTTTTCCGGAGTTGGAATTTGTCTAAAAAAACCATAGTTAAAATAAAGTTTACTCGTTTCTGTAATGGGAAATGCAACTCCCAAACGGGGACTAACGTTTATACGTGGTGTGGCGGCATTTTTGGACAAAATTTCATCTATGGAAGCAGCATTTTTTGCTGACAATGATTTATCATAGGGATTCGATAAAACGTACCAATCACTATTAGGATTGGAATAATCAAGTCGCACTCCAATATTTGCGATCATTCCCTCAAATTCAATTTTATCTTGGAAATAAATTCCTCCTCGAAGCGGTTTGGTATGCCATTTAGTATTAGAATTATTCGAGGGTAAATATTTATCAAACGATCCATAATTGATAAAATTATCCGTTAAATTAAATTCAACGCCTGCTTTTAAATTATTATATTTATCGATTTGATTCGTATAATCAAATCGCACATTATAGGTAGTAACTTTACTTGTATCACGGGCATTACTCATTCCAACACCCATTCTCATATTACTCCCGATTCCAGTTGCAGAACTATCTTCAAAGCCGAATGGAGCTTCGTCCGTATACATTCCCGGAGCATATTCATAAACTAAAGCATTATTTCTTGATCTGCCAGGATAAGTAAAATATTGAGATTGGAAAATACTCAACACACCTTCTAAAAATGAATTATTAGAAAGTACGTTTGTATACTTAGAGCCTAACATTCTTCTTTTGATGATGCTTGGAGCCCAGTAGTCTGTCGAAAAAATTCGTGTATCTCCATATGTGGTTCTAGAATAGTAGAGTCCATTTGCTATTCCAGAGGATGTTGTGAACAATCCTGGGGACCCATCACGATTAGCCGCTGTTCCGTCTGACTCACTCATTAATCCTTCGATTGTTAGTTTTTGTGTAGATGTGAGGTCTGCAGTTAATTTGATATTTCCTGTATAATCATTGTATGAATCAGTCGCAAGCGGTATTATATACATTGATCGTGAAGCTCTTAAAGACAATAAGAACCGTAAATTTCCTAATTCTTTCCCATAAGGAATGGGGCCTGCAACAGACATATCAAAATCGTAATCAGGTTTTAAAATTCTTAAATCTTTTCGATGTTGGAAGAGAAAAAGTCTTTGTGCAGCTTCGGGAGTTAAATCATTTGCCGGATTATTATCGCTCAACAATTTTTGTGATATTGAATTCCATCCTTCAAAACTTGGATATTGTTTTAAAGTGTATGGATCCCATGCACCGTTATTTGTTCCCGTCCAGGCAACGGCATCATCTACATAAGGTCGTAACCAATAAGCATTCACTGAAGAAGCACCGTCTCCAAAGTATTTATTTCCTGCTGGACGCATTCTAGTAAAAACGTTAATTGAGTAAAGATCGTTTTTCCCTTCTTTAGTTACAACGTTCACTAATCCGGAACGAATATTTCCATACTCTGCATTAAAACCGCCAGTTTGAATTTGAATTTCTTCAACTGAAGTGAAACTAATCCCAGTAAATGGAGTATTATCTCTTTCATCCCTCATAACCATTCCGTTCAACATATAACCAGTTTCATTTGTGGAACCTCCTCGAAATTCTCCTCCAACAACTCCAGCTTGAAGTCCCACAATGGCAGTCACATTTGCAACGGGTAAATTTTCAAAATCGCTCGCTCCAACATTAACAACGCTGTTTGAAACATCCTTTTGCACAACGGGAGGCGTGGCAACTACCACAACTTCCTGCGCTTGAATTGATTCTTCTTTTAAAGAAATATTTAGTTCGAACGTCTGATTAATATTTACTCGAATATTACGGAGTATGGATGATGTATATCCGATCATTGAGGCTTTAATGGTGTATGTTCCTGGAGGAACATTTAGGATGGAATAGTATCCATCTAAATTTGATGCGGCGCCTGCGTTGGATCCTTGAATCATTACGCTGGCTGAGATAAGCGGTTCACCTGTTGTAGCATCTTTTACAATACCGGAAATTTTTCCCGTTTGTGCTTTCAACAAAAAAATTGGAATGAATATGAACAGAAAAAGAACTTTGTAGCGAGATTGCATATTTCAGCTCCTATTTTTACTTACATACTTTTGAAGTATGCGTAGGACATAATTTCAATTTGAAAAATTTTTTCATTGAAAATTAGGACTTATCTCATTTAAATCAAATTTTTTCTTGAAAAAATAATCTTTAAATATTTCTTGAATATTGAATAAAGATGAACTAAGTTTTGTAAAGGAATAAAAATTACTTAGGAACCCTCATTATGAAAAAGACTCTTTTTTTTCTTCTTCCGATTCTACTCCTCTTTACCTCCTGTACGGATGTAAAAACTACTGAAACAATTCAAGACCAAAATGGAACTTTAACTTTTAATCTTACTAATCTCCCAGCACTTGATGATTCACTGGTTTTAGCTGCTTGGATTATTAATGATGCCGGAAAAGTAATTCATAAATTTGGGAAACTAACGACATCCGGGAATTCATTCACTGGTTCCTTTCCTCTATCTCTTAACGCCTATCAACAAAATACAAATAGTCAATTTGTGTGTGTAAGCATCGAGGATCGTGATTCAACATTAAATGATACAACTACATCAAATGTATTTTTGCTTATTAGTAAAATTCGAACAAACACTTCTCAACTTAGTGTTGTACCAAAAAATCCAGTTGGGATTGCATTTGGTAGCGACTTTGACGATCAAAAATATTTAGGTGAGGATCCATCGGAATCCGTTCCACCTTCATTCAAAACGGCTAAGGGTGTTTTTACAGTATTTACTCCTACAGGCGCAAATGTAAATACTAATTCAGGCGTTTGGTTTTTGAATTACAAAAGTGCCGGTGTTTATGAAACCGGGTTACGTTTACCAGAACTTCCTTCAGGATGGACATATAAAGGATGGGTAAAAGTAAACGGGAAATATCTTCCAGTTGGGGAATTTAAATTAGCCGCTGGAAATGATGCACAGAATCTTTACGTTGGTCCAAACCCGATGCCTACTTTTCCTGGTGAAGATTTTTTGCAGAACGACACACTTGGAGTTGCATACCCTATTGATTTAGCTGGGCAAGAAGTAATGATTAGTGTTGAGCCAAACGGTTTTAACGGATACAACAAGAATAAACCATTTCCTTTATTTCTCTTAAAAGGAAGCGTTCCTAATCCTGTTTCAAATACTACTTCGTCACCTTTACAAAATAATTTTATAAATTTCCCATCCGGTAGTGCGGTTTATAAGGTTAACATTTACTAGATTTTGTTCAAACAAAAAAAAGGATGCCAAACCGGCATCCTTTTTTATTTTTAAAAAATTGAAATCGAATTTTTAAATTAAAAGTTTCCCCTTTTTCATAAGAAGTGCATCATCTAAATAAACCGTTGGTTTCTTGACCACTCCATCCAAATGCAAAGCCACATCAATGCTTCCCCCCATTGATTTATTGTTTCCAAGTGCAATGTGAATTGTCCCTAAAACTTTTTCGTCCTCTAGTAAAACTCCACTTAGCTTAGCAGCGTGATTTGTTCCGATACCGAATTCAGCAATATTCCTCGCTTCTTTTCCAGCGGCATCCAGCATCTCAACTAATTTTTTTGCCATCCTACCACCAGTAATTTCTGTTGCATATCCGTCAACAACTTTTATTTCAATATTGGTCTTCTTAACTAAGCCCAATCCCGCCATTGAACCATCAACGATAAATACACCATTGGCAGTTTCTTCAACGGGGGCAAGAAAAGTTTCTCCGGTTGGTAAATTTCCACTTTCACCCTTAGCATGAAAAAGTCCTTTTGAAGCGTATGAAGTTCTCCCTTCAATCGAAAACGAAATATCGGTTCCTAACTTTGTTGTTACACGAATATGTTTCCCTTTTTCCAAAATTTCTTTTAGTTGAAGTGAGAGTGATGAAATTTTTTGGTAATCTGCACCTAATCCGCGAATCATAACGGCTTTAGTGATGCCTGGGAATGTAGCTATTCGAGCCCCCAATGCAGATGCATTTCTTCTCGCATCGGTATGTGTTAATGATGTCGAGGTAGGACAAAAAACCACATCAAACTTTTTCATCAATTCAGCAATCTCTTCGGAGGGTTCTTCCCCGTTCACTTTTCCGGGAATCATTTCAACATAGAGTGCTTTATGTCCAAGTCTTTTTGCGTTTTCAAAAATAGATAATCCAATTCCTCTTTTTTCTACATCGCTTATAATTAAAACTTTTTCCTCTGCTTTTGTTCCCATGCAATCTCTAACTGCAATTTCGGATGCTCTATCGAGTTTCGATAATTTCATACAACCTCACAATGGAAAGTTAAAGTTCAATTGAATTGTTCCGGCTAAACCGCCGTTGTCTATAGCAACAAGTAATGGCTGATTTGATTGTTCATTCACAGTCAGCGGATTCCCATCATCATTTTTTAATTCTTTAAATCTAAATACATTATAACCGGCACTGGCTTCAATGCTGATATAATTCGCGATTAAATAAACTACAAATCCGGTACTCAATGCGTATCCAACAGTGGTCTTCGCCGATTTATAATCATCCTTTTTTGTCAATTCACCGGGACGATCTTCGGATTCAAGAAAATCAGCTTTAGAAAAGACAACCGCTGTTTTTAAAATTTTCCAATTTAACATTTCCGTGATATGTGTACCGAAATCGATTCCTAGTCCAATTGATGTAATTTTAACTTCAAATGTTTTGGCAATTTCGATTGCACTTGATCTAGACTTAATTATTGCTTTATTTTTTTCAGAGAGTTTTTGATAGAATCCTTTAAAAGAAATGTTGAAACCCGAAAAGCGTTGTTCGAAAAAATTTATGCCGAAACGGAATCCGGCTGCTTGTCCAAAATTTTTAAGAGGCGAATCAAGTGAATCTTTATGAGCGGCATTAAAAAAATCTACTCGATCATTTATTCCTTTAGTCTGATAGCTTTGCATACCGTAACCGGCAAAACCACCCACAAGTCCAAGGCACCCAAATCCGAGATCTTGAGCACGAAGACTAAATGAAATTAAAAGAAATAATATAAAAAAATGTTTTTTCATTACATCGTTAAGAGGCTTTTCTAATATCAGCAAAGTTTTGAATTGGAACTCTTATTTCTAAAAATGGTTTCTTTCCTCCCGAATAAATATCATTGAATTCTTGCTCAATTCCCTTAAGGATATCGGCATGGAAATACTGCTCTCCACAATATTCACATTGCTCACACGGAACATTTTTTACCATTAAAAGTTGATTGTCTTTTTTGTATGTGTATTCAACATTCACACTTTTAAAATTTTTATTTCCACAAAACTGACAAATTTTTGCCATATCAACCTCTTTCGAAAACATTTTTAAATTTTGGTGGAGTTGGTATATATACTGTGATAATCACTAGATCAGCCTCGAATGTTCCACAGACAGCATGGATAGGCTTTCCTTTTTGTGAAAAACCAGCCAATAAGCAACTTTCTCCTCTACCAGTATCACCATAATTCTCAATTACAATTCCATTCAATATTGCTTCTTCAATTTCTTGAATTGTTAAATTATCATTTTGTCTTTCATCATCTGCATGCTTCGAAAAAAAATAGTTATTCTCAATTACCTTTGTTTTGATCCAAGCAATATCAATCATAGACTACTTTTTCATTCCTTGTTCAAGCCCATGTTTATTTGGTCCCATTTCATTCACTCGCAGCATGAAAGAGAAAAACAAGCCGAAGAAACCAAGCAGGGAGAAAATCCACATTCCTAAATTATAACCGCCGGGATTAGCAGCACTTGCTTTTGAAATATCATTTGCAAATCCTATTAACAGATTAAATCCGAACAACCCGATATTTTGGATCATTGTCATAAGACCATATGCTGTTCCGAGTTTAGATGAATCAACTACGAGTGAGACTGAAGGCCAAAGCACAGCAGGGACAAGCGAAAACGCAATTCCCATTAATGACATTGGAATTAAAAGATAGACCGGGATTTGAGAATGAATATCAAAAAAATCTAAATTGATCGAGAGCATACCGTACAATCCTAGCGGAGACGCGAGATCAACTTTGTACGCCATAATTAGATAAACCGGAACAATGAGAAGCGAGCCAAACATCATCAGCAAAGAACGCTTGCCGATTTTATCTGCTAGTAATCCAAACACTGGAGTAAAAAACATTGCCGCTAAGGTTAACATACTTGAAAGATTTCCACCAACTTCGCGTGTAGTGCCGTGAGCATCTTGAAAAAATTTAATAGCAAATGTTTGAAACGGAAACATCGCTGAGTAAAAAGTAACGCACAGCGCAGTAATGAACCAAAACGATTTTCCAAAATTGAAAAGTTCTTTGAGAACAACCTTATCTTGCTCACCATCTTTCGGCATAACGAATTTTTTGGTTGCGGCTAAATCAAGTACAAAATAAATAAGAATAAACACAACCGCAGAAACACCGGCAAAAACTGAAATCCAAAGGGGGGTTTGCCAATGTTCGTAAAAGCTTTTACCCCAAGAAGGAGAATTTAAAGCGAGAAATGAGCCAAGTCTTGCAACGGTCAAATTCAATCCAAAGGCAAATGATAATTCTTTGCCTTTAAACCATCTTGCAATAATTGTTGTAATTGCAACGATCATTGATTCTGCGCCTAAGCCAAAGATCAATCTGCCGCTTGCCATAAAAAAAAGACTACTGCTCATTGCAGTTACGACCGCACCGGTAAAAATCAACAGAGTGAAAATTACAACAGAAATTCTTGTTCCTATCTTGTCAATAATTAATCCACCCACTAAGACCATTATGATATTTGGAAAACTGTAAATCGCTTGGAGCAAACCAATATCGGAATCGGAAAAATGTAATTGTTTTGAAAGTAAATCGGCAAGTGGACTTATGCAATCGTAAATGTAGTAGTTGCCAAACATGGCAAGGCTAACAAAAACTAGGACTGTCCAGCGGAAAAATTTAGTCGGTTCGGGTTTCAGTATAAGTGTTTCTTCCAAGCGAGTTCCTTATTTTTTTTCGTGATCTTGAACGTATTCATAATCTTGATCTGGTAAAATTGTAGAGACTTGCCATGGCAAGTCTCTACGGAAAGTGATTTTTTATTTCGCTGGAATATTTTTTAAAACATTCACGAGCAATTCATAAAACGGTTGAACAGATGGAATGTTCAATCTTTCATCAGGTGAATGCACACCGAACATTGTCGGACCAAAAGAGATCATATCCATGTTCGGATATTTTTCGCTGATGATTCCGCACTCCAAACCGGCGTGAATAGCTGCTACTTCCGGTTCTTTTCCATTCATTTCAGTATAAACCGTTTTAAATACTTTCAGAATTTCAGAATGTACATTTGGTTTCCAACCGGGATAACCATCACCGTGAGAAACTTCAGCTCCTGCTAATGCAAATACCGAATGTACCATATCAACGATATCCTGATTTTCACTTGCGACTGAACTGCGCTGGCTTGTTACAATATTAACATTGTTCCCTTCTGTAATGATCGTTGCAAGATTTGTTGAAGTTTCAACTAAACCTGCAATATCGGGAGACATGGTTATAACTCCGTGAGGAGTTGCGTAAAGTGCATTCAATAAATTAACTGTTGTCTTTGCATCCATTACGTTTGCAGGAAGCGCAAAAGCTTCGGCGGAGACAATCAAGTTCGGTTCGTTAGTTGCTAATTCTTCCTTAATAGTTTTGTTATAATTTGCTAACGCAGAAAGAAAAGCTGCGTCATTCGCTTTTGTTACAGTTACAACTGCAAATGCTTCGCGAGGAATAGCATTGTGTTTGTTTCCACCTTCAATTTGAGCTAGTCGAATTCCTAAATTAGTTGTAGCGTTCCAAAGAAAACGGTTAAGAATTTTGATTGCGTTTCCACGTCCGGTATGAATTTCAAGTCCCGAGTGACCACCTTGCAGACCGGCGACTTTAACTTCGTATGCAACAGAATCTGCAGGAACTTTTTCTGGAGTGAAAGTAAATTTAGCCGCAGTGTTTTTTCCGCCGGAACAACCGATGAAAAATGTTCCAAGTTCTTCCGAATCAAGATTGAGAAGAATATCAGCTTTCAAAATGTTCGGGTCTAAACTTGCAGCGCCGGTTAATCCGGTTTCTTCATCTAAAGTGAAAAGACATTCAATCGGTCCGTGTTGAATGGTGCTGTCTTCCAATACAGCCAATGCCGCCGCAACACCGATTCCATTGTCTGCGCCTAGTGTTGTTCCTTTGGCTTTTACAAAATCACCATCAATATAAACTTGAATTGGGTCGTTATCGAAATCATGTTCAACACCGCGGTTTTTTTCGCAGACCATGTCGATGTGTCCTTGCAGAACCACCGTTTTTAAATTTTCTTTTCCTGGAGTAGCCGGTTTGCGGATGATAATATTCCCGAATGTGTCTTTTACTGTTTCAAGATTTAATTTTTTCCCGACGGAGAAGATGTATTCAGCAATCTTTTCTTCCTTTTTTGAGGGGCGTGGATGCTGACATATTTCTTCAAAATATTTCCAAACTAAAGCTGGCTTTAGTTCACTTAATATGTTTCCCATATTCATTTTCCTTTTTGTTGAATTTCTAAAAATGTAATTAACCGTTGTTCGTAAATTCCGGTGAAAAACCTCGTGAGTCTTTCCTCTACCGGTTGAATTTTTTCCCCGAACTGTTTTACCAATTCGGTTGCAATTTCCCCCACACTCTTCTTATTATCGATGAGCAGCCATGCGGCTGATCCTAATTCATCGAGTTTAACTTTGAAAAATTTGTGCTGCATGTAAGGTAAAACAAATTTTACTGCAAAACGATTCTTAAACTTTGGGATCAAAACCGTAACAAAATTATTTTCGTCTACAGTCTCGCCGTAATTTCTAATTGGACGCACTTCGAGATAATTAATATTTTTTAATACTGCACGTCTCTCAAAAAAATTCATTCATTCTCTTTCTAAAAAAATTGTCCCGGTATTTTACACCGGGACATTGATAAACCAAACTTACATAGAAACGTGCGGAGGAAGCGGATCGTCCGGTTTTCCTGCATTACTGACCGGAATTTTGATCAGCATAAATGCTATTACCGCTAAAACAACACCACTGATGACGAGCGAGAATGGCGATGTGAGATCAGCAATGTTTATTTCGAAGAATGCAAATCCCGCAAAGAGCAGCCCTATCAACGCCTCCCCAGCAATTAATCCGGCGGCTATAAGAACTCCGTTATTTTCAACTCTCGATTTCTGTCCTTCGTTGAATTTTTTCTTTTCATTAATTCTTTCAACAACACCTTTGATAAGTCCACCAACAAAAATTGCGAAGGTGGTACCTAAAGGAAGATACATTCCAACGCTAACAAGCATCGGGCTTTTCACGTTCATCATGATAAATCCAACACCCATCAACATTCCGGTAAAGATGAGAATCCATTCCATATCACCTGCAACAATTCCTTTAGAAAGAATTGCCATTAAACTTGCCTGAGGCGCAGGAAGTTGATCACCGCCGAATCCGGTTCCGCCTGCTTTAATATTTCCTTCGTGCAAAATTAAAAGTGGAACAAACATTACTGCTGCGGCTAAAAGAATTCCAAGCATATCACCTACCTGCATTTTCCATGGTGTTCCACCAAGAATATGTCCGGCTTTTAAATCTTGTAACATCTCGCCTGCAACTGCGGCGGCAACACAAACTACGGCTGCAACTCCAAGAACTGCTGCAACTCCTTGCGTTCCTTTCATGCCAAGTGCAACCATTAATAACGCGGCAACCACAAGCGTTGAAAGAGTTAATCCGCTTATCGGATTATTGCTTGAACCTATAATTCCAACCAAGTAACCGGAAACCGCCGCGAAGAAAAATCCTGCAACGATCATCACTAAAGTTGCAACTAAAGCAGCAGTAACATTTTGTGCAAAATAATTGTAAATGAAAAATGTTGCTAAGGATGCTAATCCGATTCCAAGCATGATGTATGTAAATGGGATATCTTTTTCAGTTCTCTCTGTAGTTGATTCACCCGAAGCAGCTTTTTTCACATCACTTACCGAACGGGAAATTCCGGTTGCAAGACTTTTTCTCATCTTCCATAAAGTAAAACCAGCGCCAACTAACATTCCACCAATGGCGATTGGTCTAACATAACTTTTCCAAACTTGAGTAATTTCTTTTGCCCAATCCAAAGTTGTGGGATCAACATTACCGAATTTAAAATAAGCGATGATCGGGGCTAATAATCCCCAGGCAAGAACTCCACCGCTGAAGTTTAATGCGGCTAAACGGGGACCGATAATGTAACCTACACCCATATAAGCAGGACTTACATCAGGAGATTTGAAAAGAATATTTCCTTTTCCGAATGAAACTAATTTATCTGCACTGGTTGCAAATAATTTGAACTGTCCAAGTGCTTGAATAAGTGCGCCAATTCCCATTGCACCAAATAAAAACTTGGAACCTGAACCGCCGTGTCTTCCGGCTTTGTGAATTTCTGCCGCTGCGACTGATTCAGGAAAGGGAAGATCAACATCCTCAACCATTACGCGTCTTAGCAATGCAACAAACATAATTCCCAGAATACCGCCGGCAAACATAATGGCGGCTGATATTGCATAGTGACCGGGAGTAAAAAAAGGATTCCAAATTCCGGCGATGAAAAATGCAGGAATTGTAAAGATCGCCCCGGCTGCAATTGATTCACCAATTGAACCTACAGTACGTGCAAAATTTTCTTCAAGAATTGTCCCCTTAAATAATTTGATGATCGCCATACCGATAACAGCAGCTGGATAAGTTGCAGCTATCGTCATACCGGCTTTAAGTCCCAGGTAAGCATTTGCAGCTCCAAGAACAACGGCTAATACCAGACCGATAACAAGCGCGCGAACTGTGAATTCGGCGATGTTTGTTTCTGAAGAGACAAAAGGGACAAATTTTCTTTGTTCGGACATTTCAACCTCTTATAATCATTATGAACTAAATTAATTAATTTGAAAATGTTAATTCAAATATAAGAATGTTTTTTTAGCACTTCCAAGTTTTCTTTTGATTATCGCAGGAAAATATTTCCCCCTATCTTGAAAAAGATAATTGAACGCTCTTCTGGTTTTGTTGAATCAAAAAAGTAAATTTGATTTAGCAAATGGAATTATTTCCTTACCATATTTATTTTGCTTGATATAACGGAGTTACTTTACAATGAAAAATCGATTTGTCAGAACATTTATTTTTCTATTCTTTGTCTCTTTTCTTTTAATATTCATCACTAATGCTCAAGACATAAAAAGAATCCATCTCCCAAACGGCTGGGCTGTTTCTCCAATTGGAAAAAGTTTACCGCTTGGAGATTTGCCGCTTCAAATAGCCGTTTCCTCCTCCGGAAAATTTTTAGCTGTTACGAATAACGGACAAAGCGATCAATCAATTCAATTAATTTCTGCAAAAGATTTTGAGATTCTTGATGAAGTTGCCGTTGCAAAAGCATGGTTTGGGCTCGTCTTCAGCGAAGATGAAAAATTCCTTTACGCTTCCGGCGGAAATGATAATTGGATTCTCCGCTATGCAATTCAAAAAAATAAATTGATCGTGCAGGACACATTAATCCTCGGCAAAAAATGGCCCGAAAAAATTTCTCCCGCCGGTCTTGCGTTGGACGATCAGAAAAATGTTTTGTACGTGGTAACAAAAGAAAACAATTCCCTCTATCTAATAGATACAAAATCAAAATCCGTTACCGGAACTTATCCTTTAGGCGGCGAAGGTTACCAATGCCGTTTATCTCCAGATAAAAAAGAGTTATACATTTCATGTTGGGGATGCGACAAAGTTTTGGTTTTTGATACCGATAAAAAATCTTTCATTTCAGAAATTAAAGTCGGCGATAATCCGAACGATCTTTGTTTAACGAAAGAAGGAAAGTTTCTCTTCGTTGCAAACGCAAACGATAATTCCGTTTCGGTCATCGATATAAAAGAACGCAAAGTAATTGAAACCCTTAACACCGCCCTTTATCTGCAATCGCCGATCGGTTCAACACCAAACAGCGTAGCTTTAAGTGAAGATGATAAAACTCTGTTCATCGCAAATGCAGATAATAATTGCCTAACGGTTTTTGATGTTGCAAAACCCGGTTCAAGTAAGAGTGAAGGATTTATTCCAACCGGCTGGTATCCTACAAGTGTTCACGTGGTGAACAATTTAATTTATGTCGCTAACGGAAAAGGATTTTCATCGATGGCAAATCCGCAAGGACCAAATCCAACAAGAAAAGGACGCAGTGTAATTTATCAAAAAGGTGATACTTCCAAAGTTGTGAAAGAGCAATACATCGGCGGACTATTTAAAGGGACGTTGAGTTCAATTAAAATTCCAGATGAAAAAACTTTAGCCCGTTATTCAAAACTTGTTTATGAAAATACTCCTTATCAAAAAGAAAAAGAGTTAGCCGCGCATGGAGAAAAAGGAAATCCCATTCCGCAAAAAGTAGGCGATCGTTCACCGATCAAATATGTTTTTTATGTGATAAAAGAAAACCGCACGTATGACCAGGTACTTGGCGATATTCCCGGAGGCAACGGCGACACAAGTTTAACGTTGTTCGGAGAATTTTATACGCCGAATCAACACGCCATTGCAAAAGAATTTGTTCTACTCGATAATTTTTACGCAAACGCCGAAGTGAGCGCGGACGGGCATAACTGGAGTATGGGCGCTTACGCAACCGATTATCTTGAAAAAACCTGGCCCACAAGTTACGGCAGCCGCGGCGGCAGTTACGACGCTGAAGGAAATCGCGCGGTTGCAAACAACAAAGAATTCATTTGGGATGTTTGCAGTAAGCACAATGTTTCATATCGTTCTTACGCTGAATTTACAAATGATGGAAAGCCAACGCTCCCCGTTTTAGAAAATCATTTGTGTACAACGTTTACCGAGTGGGATATGAAGGTAAGAGACACCACCCGCTTTTATCAATGGAAAAATGATTTTGATTCTCTTCTTGCAATTGATAAAGTCCCACAGTTTAACACGCTAAGATTTATCAATGACCACACCGAAGGATTACGCAAAGGAAGACCGACGCCTTACGGGCACGTTGCAGATAATGATCTTGCCGTTGGATTGTTTGTTGATTATTTGAGCCGTTCCCCTATCTGGAAAGAGACAGCGATTTTTATAATTGAAGACGACGCTCAAGACGGTCCCGACCACGTTGACGCGCATAGAACAACCGCTTATGTTGCGGGGGGATTTGTTAAACGTAATTTTGTTGATCACACGATGTATTCAACTTCTTCAATGTTAAGAACAATGGAATTAATTCTCGGACTTCCGCCGATGAGCCAATACGATGCAGCCGCCGAACCGATGTGGAGATGCTTTACTACCGTTCCGAATATTGCGCCGTTTACCGCGCGCCCCATTAATGTTGATCTCGACGCGAAGAACACCGCAGAGAATTTCTGGCAGAAGAAAAGTGAAACATTAGATTTTACAGAAGCCGATAGAATTCCCGACGGTGAGTTTAACAAAATTATCTGGTACGCAGTTAAAGGTTTAGATGTCGAATATCCTGGAACGAGAAGAGCAGCGTTTTTAAAAGTAATTAGAGATGAGGATTAAAGTATGAAATTCCAAAAAACAATATTTATTATTTTGATTATAACTTCTTTCTATGGGTGCAAGGAAGATGAAGATTATTCTGCTCTTGGAAAGCACCTCATACTATATACAAATAATAAAGATTCTCACGATGGGAAATACGTTCTTCTTGATCTGAGCGATTCAAAAGAGTATGAGCTAGATTATGAAGGACAAAATACCGAATATTTCTTTTGGGGTAATAAAGACAATTATCTTATTATGAACCAATTTGGGATATTTGACGTATATAATATCAAAACGAAATCAAAAATTCCTTATTATATCCATTCTAAGAATCAAGGCTATTTATATAATTATTCTGTATATAAAGACAGTTTAATAATATTTTCGGATTTGAATAATATTTACAGTCAATGTGTTAAAACGGGAAAGGTTGATACGTTTTACTTAAATGCCGGTACAATATATGAGGTATTACTAAACAAAAATGGTATAATAGCGGCTTTCTATTCAAAACCTTATACAAATCCACATTATGATGATCCTAAGGATTTAAGTTTTATCGATTTATTTTCAAAAAATAAATATGACCCAGTCATAAAACCAATATTTATGTTTGGTTGGAAAGACAATGTTAACAAAATAGTCTATGCTGATTCAGTAATTAAAACTCTAAGTTATCCAGAAGGTTTTGTTGAATATTACCATGAATTGGACATTGACAGTTTGGAAATAAATGGACAGATCAAATATATCAATGATAGTCTACTAGTATTTTTAGCAAAAAGCAAAGTTACACCTTCACCGGGTAATCAGCTATATATTTTTAATTCAAATCAGAAAAGTGTAAAACAAATTACCTATCGGGAAGGAGAGAAATCCATTTCAGATACGTTTTGGGAACAGTAAAAGCCTTTAATAAAGCAAATGATATAGATATAATCGATAATATAAAAAATAAACTGTAGGGAGCGGTCGAGACCGCTCCGTTTCGAATAGCTAAACAGATGTAAAATTGTTAAAAATGATTTCGTTTGTATTAATGCGGAACGGAACGCTCGTGGAGCAAGGTGCCATTCCCGACAATTCGTTCTTTGGAATTTATCTACAAATTATCCAGCAGCATAAAATCTCTTTTCGTTATTGCTTTTCCTTCTTCAAAATTCTTCTCATTATATCGGCAAATTTTTAACAGCGAACAAACCGTACAGCTAGGTTTTGCCGGTTTGCAGATCGCTCTGCCTAGTCGAATTAAATTTGTATGAAAAGTATGCGCAGAATTTTCGGGAAGAAAATCTTTTATCGCAAGAAATGTTTTATCCGGTGATGAAGTTTTAACGATACCTATTCTGTTCAGTGTTCTGTGAACGTGTGTATCAACGGGACAAACATTTCTCTCCAACGAAAAAAGTAAAACACAGCTCGCGGTTTTTAATCCCACTCCTTGAAAGGAAGTAAGTTCTGTAAGAATTTCTTCATCCGAATTGTCAACCAAATAATCAAGCGAGAGATTTCCCTTTTTCTTTCTTAAATAAGTTAAAACTTTTTTGATCGCGGTCGCTTTCTGGAATCCAAGTCCGGCAACGTTAATAATTTGTTCAAGTTTTTTGATGGAAAGTTTTTCAACTTCATCCCAACTCTTAAACGAACTTTTCAATTTGCTGTAAGCCTTAAACGAATTGTTATCGTTCGTGTTTTGAGAGAGGATCGTTCCTATCAGCGTATCAAGCGGAGCAGCTTTATTCGGATTGCGCGGCGGAATTCCGAACTCTTTTATTAACAGAGAATTAACTTTTGCAATTTCTTTTTTCATAATTTTTTCTTCTTTGCTTTCAAAATACAAAGAATAAAAAAATTCCATCGCACAAAAGTTTTCTTCAATATTTGTAACTTTGCACTGAAAATTTTTATAACTCGTTAGGATAAAGTATGCCGACATTAATGGTTAGTATTTCTGGAATTAGAGGAATTGTGGGAGATGGTTTAGACCCACAAACAATAGTTAAATATGCTTCAGCTTATGCCGATTTCTGCGGCAAAGGAAAAATTATTCTCGGAAGCGACGGAAGAATTACTGGTGAAATGGTTCGCAACATCGTAATCGGAACTTTGATTGCAAAAGGAAATGATGTTATTGATATTGGCGTTTGTCCAACACCAACCGTTTTGTTTAATGTGAAAAGTCAAAAAGCTGTTGGTGGAATTCAAATCTCTGCGAGCCATAATCCAAATGAATGGAACGCGCTCAAACTGCTCAACCGCAAAGGTGAGTTTATGAGTCCCGAAGAAAATAAAACAATGCTGAGCTTGTTAAACGAAGCAGACAAAAAATTTGTCTCGTGGAATAAGCTCGGGAAACTTACCAACTACACAAAAGGATTGGATGATCATATTGAAGCGGTACTAAAGCTTGAACACATCAATCTTCCAAAAATCCGAAAGAGAAAATTCAAAGTTCTCTTGGATTGTGTAAACGGCGCCGGCGCTTATTCAATGCCGAAGTTGTTGGCAAAGCTTGGTTGCGAGGTCATCGAACTGAATTGTGAAAAGACGGGAATATTTCCCCGCTTGCCGGAACCGATTCCCGAAAATTTAATCGCAACAATGCGAGCCGTAAAAAAACATAAAGCCGATATTGGCATTGTTGTTGATCCTGATGTTGACCGCCTGGTATTGATTACAAACGACGGAAAACCATTCAGTGAAGAAAACACAATCACACAAGCGGTAAAATTTTATCTTTCAAAAAAGAAAGGAAACGTTGTAGTAAATCTTTCCACTACCCGAGCAGTTGATGATGCTGCGGCACAATTCGGTTGCAGAGTTTTCCGTTCTCCTGTTGGTGAAGCAAACGTTGTGCAAAAGATGAAGGAGGTAAAAGCGGTAATCGGCGGAGAAGGAAGCGGCGGAGTAATTCTTCCAAAAGCCGTTTTCGGAAGAGATGCTTTAACGGGAACGGTTATCATGCTTCAACACTTGCTGGAGTTTGGCGGAACAATGGCTGAGTTGAAAAAAGCTTTACCGCAATATTTCATCGCGAAAAAGAAAATAAGTTTAAAAGGAATTAATCCCGATACCGTTTTGAAAAAATTAACTGTAATCTTCAAGAAAGAAAGAATTAATTCCGAAGATGGATTGAGAATAGATTTTGCAGATCATTGGGTACACTTCAGAAAATCAAATACCGAGCCGATTATCAGAATTATTACAGAAGCGGATACGAAAGAAAAAGCTGAAGTGTTGTCTGAAAAATATTTTAGTTTGATTGAGAAGTTATAAAAGTAAGTCGTCAGTAAAATTTTTAAGAGAAGCCGTCTATAACATTCTGCTCCTCTTTTGTAAATAGGTGAACAAAGCTTTATCAAAAGGGGTTGATGTATCGATGAGATTATATTCCACGCCGTTTCGTAAACACTCGCTTTTTATCTTGTGTAGAAACGTTTGCATCGCATCACGATAGGACTTTTGGATTTGATACGGCTGGGTGGTTATCTCTTCCCCCGTTTCCAAATCCTTAAAGATCGCATCTTTCTGAAAGGAAAAATTTTGTTCAGCCGGATCAAGAATTTGAAACACAATCACTTCATTTTTATAAAAACGAAATTTCTTTATCGCGCTTGTAACTTTTTCGGGATCGTCGAAAAGATCAGAAATTATTACAACTAATCCCCTCTTCGTTATCTTATCAGAAATTTGATTTAAACAGAACGAAGTATTGGTTTCTGTTTCCGGAATAATTTTGCTTAGGACGGAAATAATCTCTTTTAAATAAATCCGCGAGGAATTTGGAGGAAGATATTTTTTTATCTGATCAGCATATACGGATAAACTTACGGCATCTTTCTGCTTAATCATTAAGTAACTTAAACTCGCCGTTAGTTGGGAGGCATATTCCAGTTTTGAAATTCTTCCCTCACTCGCAAAAGTCATCGATTTACTAACATCAAGAAGGAGATAAGATTTTAAGTTTGTTTCCTCTTCGTACTGCTTCACATAAAAACGATCGCTCTTTCCGTAAACTTTCCAATCGATATCTTTTGGAGAATCTCCCTGCATGTACGGGCGATGCTGGCTAAACTCAATGCTAAATCCATGGTAAGGACTTTTATGCAACCCGAGCAAAAATCCTTCAACAATTAGTCTTGCACGAAGCTCAAGACTTGAAATTTTAGAAATTATCGAAGGATCGAGAAATTTTTTAATCTCAATTTGCTCTTGAGTTTTCATCGCTATTGTTTTGCAGTAAACTGTGTCTGATGTTTAGCAATTATTTCTTCGGGAGAAAGTCCCATATTATCAAGTTCGGCTTTGGCATCATCGGCAAATTCGCTATTAGGAAATACTTCAAGGAATTTTTTATAGGTGATTGTTGCCTCTTGATATTTACTCAACATATTAGCCTGGATAAATCCAGACATAAATAATGCAGAAGGAGCTATTTCAGATTTTGGATAATCCACAAATACTTTTTGGAAATAATCCACAGCTTTCTGCTGAGAAGCGGTTTGATCTAATCCTGTAATTAATCCCGCTTGATAAAGTTTAGCTATTTCGTAAACCGCTCTTGGAGCAGTTTCCCCTGCTGGAAATTCTTTTACAATATTTTCAAAAGCAGTTTTTGCTTCAGCATATTTTTTTTCTTGAACTAATCGGTTTGCTTCTTCGAATTGATCTTTTTCGGTTTTACCACATCCGTAGAAAAAAAGGAATAAGGTGAAGAAGACAAAATAAGATTTCATGTTACCTCAAATTTTTATATTTTACGTTTGCAAGCTATTAAATAAATAAAATCCTTACAACGATATTATAAATATCTTGTTTTTGTAACCTAACAGATAAGAACGCTGTGACAACTCTCACTCTACTTTGAAATTTGTAGAAAGAACGGTTAAAAAGCACATTAATTCAGTAAAAGTAGTTGTAGATTTCGTCCGAATTTCTAAATTAATAGTAATAAAAAAATGTTTTATTATTAATTAGAAAAACTTAGATTAAGCAAAAGAGATTTTGTCTTTTTTGCAAGAGACAATTTATTAAACAACTATAGGAGGCTTAAAATGAAAATTTGCAGAACTTTTTTGTTTGTACTCTTTGCAGTTTTATTAAGCAGTTCACTTTCAGCACAGTCTATTACAGATTTCAGACTTGAGATTTTCAAGCCGTTACCAGAGCTAAATCTTGGAGCTTTATCAATTGCGAATGATCTCTCCGGCGCACCAAGAGTTTTTAGCATTTCAATAGTACCTGAAAATGTTGATGTGGTTCTTGAAGGAGAAATTAAATGGACCGATGTTGGAAAGTCGAATTCTGTCCCACTTTTTGATTTCAAAACGAGAGTTTTCAAATCTAAAGCCTTTTATAATACGGATTTAGGAAGTACAACAATCCGAATCGCTCGCACTAATTCTAACAACTCCGTAATAAACGACATCATCAACAAAGGCAAACCCACAGGCAGATTTGAATTTAAGCTTACTTTAAAGAATCCGGCTGGAGTTGTTTTAAGAACCGCTTCGGATTTTGTTGAATTTATAAATCCTACGCAATCGTTTACGATTCTAACTCCCACTAAAGATGCTGAAGGACAATTGGGAAATATTCTTGTTTCCTGGATTCAAGTTCCCGGTTCAGATCACTATAAAATAAAGGTCAACAAACGCACAAACAGCAGTCAGTCTTTGGAAAATGCGTTAGCTTCTCCAAGCCCTTATATTGATTTTGCCAATATCCCTAGTTCAAAAACATCGGTTAGGCTAAGTGATCTTCCAACCCTACGACCACTCCAAGAAGGATTAGAATACGTTGTACAAGTTGTCGCTGTTATCAAATTACCAAATGAGAGCAAAGAGCTGCCAAGTGAGATCGTTAACTTTCGAATTGCCGGTGCAAACGATGCACGAGATAATGCAATTAAAAACAGCCTCATGGCTATGACCCAATCTCTACCGGGAGGTTCAACTTTTGCTAGTGTGCTTTCAGATAGAAATTTAAGAATTAATCGATTGGTTGATGAGAACGGGAACCCGATTTCTCAGGATCAATTAAATAATCTGCTGATGTATTTTAATACTCATCCCGATAGAGTTATAAGTGCTCAATTCATTTATAATGAAAATCCGTAAATAACTGTAGAGGAATCGAAAAATGAAAAAATTTAATTTTATGGTAGTTGTTCTAATGTTGGTAGCTTTTACCGCAACTAATTTTGCTGGAGAAAATCCACAACCGGCTGCTCCTATTGCTATTGTAATGAAAATAGTAAAAGATGTTAGCTTCAAAAAAGTAGACGGCGATTGGTCCAACATTAAAATTGGTCAAGCCCTTTCTACCGGTGATGAAATTAAGACCGGATCAAAATCACTTGCACTTGTTAAATTTACTGATAATTCTATTTTAAGAGTTCGTGAGAATTGCTCAATTAAAATTTATGCCGATAAAAACGACAAACAGATTTCAAAAAACACCTACATTGGAAAAGGGGGAGTAAACTTTGAAGTTGCAAAACAACAGCAAAACGAAGAATTTCAATTTACAACTCCTACAATGGTCGCTTCCATCCGTGGTACGAAAGGATTCTTTCAAGTTGGTGATGAGGGAACTGTCTTAGTTCTTGAAGAAGGTGCTGTTGACTATAAATCTCTGCTCGGTGATCAAATTAAGGGAAATGTAAAAGGCGGAAATTCCGTTGTCTTTACAAATGACGGACAAGTTACTGTATCTACAATTTCTCCGGATCAACAAAAGCAATTGGAAGATTCTAAGAAAACGAATACAAAGAAAATAATTATTAAGACTAATCAAGGAGACTTGATCATAGAATATCTCGAAGAATAAAATTTTATTAACTCTGCCTTCTTTTTGAAGGCAGAGTTTTTTATTTTTGTCTCACTCAAATCAACAAAAATTGGAGATTGCTCCATGGTTAAAAAAGTTACTTTTTTCGTAGTTCTTTTTCTTCTCGGGTTAATCCCAACAACTTTCTCACAGATTAGCAGTGTGGTTTCGGAAGTAAAAATCGGGAATGCTAAGGAGAATGAATCCCTCACCATCGAAGCAAGATTTCAACCATCTTCTTCAGTCACAAAAGCCGTTATTGGTTATCGTTCATTCGGACAAAATGAGTTCACTGTCTCTGACATGATGGTTCAGGGTTCTTCGGCATTTTTCACAATTCCTGCAGCCGAAGTTCTTCCTCCAAACATTGAATATTTTATGAAATTTTCAATGACCACAGGTGTTGAAGAGACTTATCCCGAAGAATTCCTTAAATCTAATACTCCAATCCAAATTCAAGTACAAAGTATCTCGGGTAAAGATAGAGAAGTATTGGTTATGAGTCCTGAGAAAGGTGAGAAGATTCTACCGGATGAATTTTTTATTTCGATTTCACTTTTGAGAGCTTCAGATATAGTTAACAAAGGAGCTACTAAAATTTATTTAGATAATAATGATGTTACTAACATTGCTCTTTTTGCGGAAGATATTATTATCATCTCTCCTGAAAATTTCCAAATTCAACTAAAAGACGGGCTCCATAGTTTATCGGTTGAACTGTACGATACGACGAACACATTATACCATTCAGTCAGTTCGCAGTTTGTTATCCTTAATCCAAGTTATGCTCTGCTTGGTCAATCTGCAATTAATTATACAGGCGATGTTAGATTCGAATCACGCAATGAAAATGTTCAAACCGTCGGAACATGGTACAACAATTTAAATGTGAATTTGCAGGCCGATTACAAAGGATTTAATCTGCAAAGTAATGTTTACCTAACATCTGAAGAAAAAAAGTATCTTCAACCGAATAACCGCTACATGGTAAATTTATCGCATGATTACGGTGCAATTACCTTAGGAGATCATTACCCCAAATATCCATCACTTGTCTTAAACGGAAAAAGAGTCCGTGGATTTAGCGGCGAGGTTAACCTTGGTTTCTTCAACATTCAAACAAGTTTCGGAGAAATATACAGAAACGTTGAAGGATCTATTATTCAATATAAAGATACGCTTGGAAGTAATATTATCGAAGTTAATCCAAGTAAGCACAATGGAAACAAATATGCAGAAGTGAATCCAGGAACATTTAAAAGAAGTCTCCTTGCTGTTAGACCCTCATTCGGCAAAGGGGAAAATTTCCAGTTTGGACTAACTTTTCTGCATGTAAAAGATGAAACAAGTTCAATTGAACTGGGAACTGCTCCAAAAGAGAATTTAGTACTTGGAACTGATTTAATGTTCGGTTTCGACAATCAGAATATTCTTTTTACTACGCAGGCAGCCTTCAGTTTGTTGAATAACGACATTTCAAACGGTTCACTCTCCGATTCTGAAATTGTTGCAACGTTTGGACCTGATGGATTAATCAATATTAATCCTGATGATGTAAAGAAATTACGTGATCAGGTTTCGGGATTATTCACGGTTAACCAATATGTTACGCCATTAAATCCTCAGAAGTTACCATCTTTGGCAGCAGAGGCAGCTTTCTCTCTTAACTATTTTGACAATTATTTGAAAAGTTCTTATATATATCGTGGAGAACAATATTCCTCTTTTGGTCAATCTTATGTTAGAACAGACGTCGCGGGTATAAATATTCTTGACCGGTTAAGACTTTTTGAGAATAAGTTTTTTGTTTCCGTGGGATATGAAAGTTTACAGGATAACTTGCAAAAAATTAAGAGAGCAACAACAACTTTCCAGACTTTGAATACGTCACTCTCTTTTTATCCAAGAACTAATCTTCCAAGTATTATTGTTGGTTACACGCGTCTTAACAACACAAACGGTTTAAGCCCAATCAAAGATCCACTGGATTCAACCGCTTATTTATCAGCTATCAACGATATCACGAATCGAATTTCTACTCAACTTTCGTATAATTTTGAGTGGTATTACCGTCATTCTGTTTCGTTAAGTTTTGTAAATTCTGCCCGTGACGATAAGTCCCATGCAAATTATGATATCGATAATTCTTCGGTAACTGTTTCCAGCGGAACCCGCTGGTTTGATAATTTAAGTTCCAGCTTGAATATCAGTATGAATAATTCCAAGGTTGATACAACTAATTTTAGTTATGTCTCAATTGCCCTTGGAGCCAATTACTCAATGATGCAAGATAAACTTCTCCTCTCCGGTTCATTAAGTCCAAGTTTCGGAGATTACAAACGAACTTCGTTTGATGCGAGTGCACTTTATTATCTTATGCCGAATCTTACCGTGCAATTTCAATTCAGATATTTGAATTATGATTACACTTCAACAAAGATCGATCAATACACGAATGTTCAGTACGCGGTAAAAACAAAAGCAAATGATGTTATCATGGGATTAACAACTCAACTTTATTTGCAGTAATCTTATATGAAGAAATCGAAAAGCATTCCCAAGTGGTTGATAAATTTATCAATTAGCCTTGGGATTGCTTTTTTTGTTGCACTCATTACGCTGGATATTTTCTTCCCTCTTTCAAGCATAAAAGAATTAGATTTAAAACAAATTGATGAACGTTTTGCACACCGTGGTGTAAAGGAAATTAAAAAGAAATCCGACGTCATCATTCTTGATTTAAATAACTCAACAATTAAAGGAATAAATCCTCCATACAATTCTCTTCCATTGTCCCGCTATCTTTTCGCGAAAGTTATTGAAAACCTCTCTGAAGCCGGTGTAAAAGCTGTTGGAATAGACGTTGTAATGTCTAGTCCCGATCGATTTTCTCCACAAAATGATAGTCTTCTCTTTTATGCTTTGAGGAGAGCAAAAAATGTTATTGTTGCCGGGAAAACTGAAGTAACCGGACAACTGGAATTTCAGATGAGAAAGGAGCATCAAAATTATGATAACATTTTCTTTGACGCTGACAGTTCAATCGGTATTGTTAGAGTAATTAGTGATAACGATGGTGTAATTCGGCGCTACGTCCCGATGATGTATTCCGAGGCTTCGGATAAATATCTTCCCACGTTTGGTTTTGCAATTCTAAATAAATACTTCGATCTAAAAAATGATGAAGTCATTACTAAACGCGGTAACTTTTTTGTCCTGAAAGATACAGAGATTCCAAAATTTGATAACACATCAATGTTAATCAATTATTATGGACCTGACAATACTTTCCTTCATTTCAATTTTCTAGAAGTTCTTGACGACAAAGAATTCAAAACAAAAGATGAAGAAGATTATCAGGAAGATATTAATACGTGGGATGATCCCGATATCGGATTACTGAAGTCGGGTATCTTCAAAGATAAAATTGTGCTTATTGGCTCCACTGAACCGGAAGATCAGGACATTAAACCGATTTCTTTTTCTAAGGGAGAGAAAAAGGGTGACAATTTGATGTATGGTGTGGAAATCCATGCCACCGCTATTCAGAACATTATCAATAAAGATTTCTTAACCAAAGAATCTGTTGGGCAAGAATTTATTTTAATTTTTATTTCTACTTTCTTAAGTTTTTATTTTTCGTCATTCTTAAAAGGAATAAAGACCAAGAAAAGTGGCTTCCTTGAGATAGGAAATATTGTTTTACTTGCCGGAGCCGTATTCGGTTTAAGAGAGCTTTCATTTTATCTCTTCACGAATTTTTCATACGTCTTCAATGTTATTAGTCCGGCGCTAGCATTTGTTCTCGGTTACGTCGGCAGCACAGCATATCATTTTATTTCGGAACGAAAACAAAAAGCTCAGATAAAGGGAATGTTCAGCCAGTATGTTAACTCAACTGTTGTAGACGATTTGATCGCTGACCCTGATAAAATGCGACTTGGTGGTGAACGAAAGGTTTTGTCAATCTTTTTTAGTGATATCGCAGGCTTCTCTACTTTTTCTGAAACAAAAAAACCTGAAGAATTAGTAGCCTTCTTAAATGAATACCTTTCTGAAATGACCCGCATCGTTTTTGAAAACAAAGGAACTCTTGATAAATATATCGGCGACGCAGTAATGGCTTTTTGGGGAGCCCCACTTCCGATTGAAGATCACGCTTACCAAACTTGTAAGAGCGCATTGTTGATGCAAAAACGATTAGCTGAACTTAGAGCAAAGTGGCGCGCTGAGGGACAAACAGAAATCTCAGTAAGAATCGGAATCAATACGGGAGAAGTTGTTGTTGGAAACATGGGCGGTAGTGAACGATTCGATTATACAGTTATGGGAGATACTGTAAATCTTGCATCGCGACTTGAAGGCGCCAATAAAGAATACGGTACCAATGCGATGGTTTCCGAATCAACATATGAGATTGTTAAAAATGATTTTATCATGCGCGAACTTGACGCACTCGTGGTAAAAGGGAAAACCAAACCTGTAATAGTTTATGAATTGATAGCCTTTAAAGATGAACAACTTGATAAATCATTTCTTGACTGTTTAGCTACCTTCAACGAAGGATTGGCACTTTATAAAGCTTTCAGGTTTGAAGAAGCTGCAACAAAATTTGCCGAAGCAAAAAATATCAAATCAAATGACCACCCCTCTTTCGTATATTTAAAACGATGCATGCATTTTATCGAAAATCCTCCTCCTAATGATTGGGACGGAGTTTTTCGTATGACTACAAAATAAATTCAAATCCTTTTTCGATTTTCAACATCATACCTTTACAAAAATAAAAAAGTATTATGACACTCTTAAACATTGCGGGAAAATTAATTACTCAAAGTTTCTCTTATGAAGCTTTTGTAAATAAAATCGAATCCAAATACATTGCTGACTCTACTCTCCAGTTAGATGCTGATGCTAAAAAATTACACGGATATACAAAGCTCAATCTTCAAAGAATGAGCAGAGTTGAAAAAACTTTTACCGTTTCGGATGAATTACAACACCTTTTACCTTCTATAAAAACGAGACAGAATTGGATTGTTATCACTGAAGGTTGGTGCGGGGATTCCGCTCAAAATCTTCCTGCCCTTGCGAAAATTGCGAAAGTAAATCCACTGATTGAGTTACAAATCATCGAGCGGGATGAAAATCTTGACATAATGGATTTATACTTAACAAACGGAACACGAAGTATCCCGGTTCTTATTTCTTTTGATGAAAATGGAAATGAAATATTCCGATGGGGACCGCGACCAAAAGAAGCGCAACAGCTTGTTACCAGACTTAAAAGCGAAGGAATGGAACACGATGCTTTTGTTGAACAACTACATCTTTGGTATGCAAAAAATAAAAGTGTTGCGCTCGAGAGTGAAATAAAAGTTCTTCTTAAAGTTTAAACTGTTACTTCCGGATCTTTAACTTTGAAAAGTATGACCAATCCTACTATAAAGAAAAAGGCGATAGAACTAATAGCATAACGTTGATTCCCCGAAATGTAACTGATATATCCAAAAACAAGCGGGCCCAAAATGGCAGAACTTTTACCAAAGAAAGAATAAAATCCGAAAAGTTCAGTCTTCTTATCATCGGGAGTAAGTTTCGACATTAATGACCTGCTGGTAGATTGGCTAGAACCCATGGCTACTCCAGCTAAAAGACCAACCACATAAAATAATTCTTTCTGCCGGGTGAAATATGCAAGTATGATTGTCATCAACCAGATAACCAAACTTATCATGATTGTTTTTTTTTGCCCGATCGCATCTGCAACAATTCCAAGTACCACCGAACCAACAATCGCTGTAGTTTGAACAGTGATAAAAAAGATCAACAACTCAAGATTTGAAAAATGGAGCGTTGAACTAGCATAATTGCCAGAAAAAAAGATAACCGTGTTCACTCCCTCGATATAGAAAAAATATGAAAGAAGGAACAATGACAAATTTTTATAATTTTTAATATGCTTTAGTGTCCAGAAAACCCTATTAAATCCTATCCGTAAATAGGATTTCGGAACTTCAACAATTTTTCGAGAATCGTGTAATTTAAAAAATAACGGAAGTGAAAAAACCAAGAAAAATACCGCGGCAATTAGAAATGTAATCTTAATTTGGTTTGATTGAATAAAGGGGTAAACAATCGCCAAACAGACTAATGACCCGACATATCCCATTCCAAATCCATAACCGCTCACCCTCCCGTAACTTTTAGGAGAAGTGATTTCTGGAAGGAATGCGTCATAAAAAACTAGTCCCGCTTCAAAACCCACATTTGCAATAACGAAGAGAATTAATCCGAGAAGCACATTCCCCTTTTCAACAAAGGTTAAGAGAGCGGTAGCTAAAATACATTGAATAGTAAAAAAAAGCAGAAATCGCTTTTTTCCAGCGGAATAATCGGCTATGGCTCCAAGTACAGGTGAAATGATAGCCGTTATTAGCATGGCGGCGCTAGTTCCCAAACTCCAGTACAAATCACCAACTGGATTACCCTCATTTACAACTTGTTTAAAATAAACTGCGTAAAGAAAAGTAACAATGATTATTGAATAGGAAGTGTTCGCAAAATCAAATAGCGTCCAAACAAAAATTTTTAATTTAGAACTCATTGATAACGTTAATTTTTGGTAGGGGTTTCATCAATCAATCCCCTTCCGGTTTTATTCAATTTGCCTTTGCTTTTCAGATCGTTTAAAAAGCCGTCAAGAATTCCATTTATAAATTTACCGCTGGATGCTGTACTAAAATTTTTAGCTATTTCAATTGCTTCGTTGATTGATACTTTGGGTGGAATATCCGGTAAGTAAGCTAGTTCGCACATCCCTATCCGCATAAGGATTCTATCTATCATTGCAATTCTTTCAATTTCCCAGTTACTCACTCTTTTCTTTATTTCCTCATCAATTTCTTTTTGATGAAGAACGACACACTGTAAAAGTTGTTCTGCAAAATCTCTATCTTCGGTTTGTTCAACATTTGAAAGAATTCCGTTTTTTGTTGTTTCGAGATTTTCATTATTCAATTCGTAAGCATATAAAATCTGCATTACTTTTTCTCGTAAGATCCGTCTGATAAATTTTTTCTGCACCATAAAATTACATCTTTAATTAAATTGCAAAGAACCAAAAATTGATTAAAGCTATGCTTTCTCTTAATTTATAATATACTAAACTTTTAGAATTTAAAGTAACATTTGATCCACTGAGTTTTACTTTTAAATTATAAAACTTACTTATTTCGTTTATTCGTTTTAAGTGAAATCGATCTGAAATTATAACTACTTTTTTAAGATTTCTTTTCCCATACAATTCATTTTTAATAAAACGAATCTGTTCAGTGGTTGAAGTAGTATTTTTTTCTACCGAAATATTTTTCGGATCGATTGAAAATTTTGTTAAATATTTGTAGGCTACTTCTGCTTCGGATAATTCTCCAGGAGCTTTTCCTCCGGTAAGCTGAATCTTAGCGATCTTCTTTTTCTCATAAAGCTCTCTTGCTTTATTTAACCGCTCCATTAAAATAGTGCTGGGAACATTATTCGACCAAACCGCTGCACCTAGGACGACTCCAACTTCACCGGCAGGCTCATTTTTTTCACTCATTGGAGGAGTTCCAATTGTATAAAGAAACACAAAACCCAAAAGAATTATTGCAATAAACACACTGTTAATGAGCGTTCGAAGAAAGAGCAATGAATTCGATCTAAATAACAATAATCCACTATAACTTATAAGAATAAACTGTATGAATTGTCCGCTAAAAAACAAGAACCATAAAAAAATCTTTGCAACTGGATATCCTAAAACATATCCACCCGGAATATGGATTTGAAGAAGAACCACTATAAATGTGATCACAAGAAAAATGGAATGAATTAATGATCCCTTAAAAGGGAAGCTATATCGCTTAACAACACTTCCTTTATCTCTAATCGTAAGAATTATTATTTCGAAAAGAAAAACAACGGTAAAAAAAAGATTAAGAGCATTCCCGGTATATGAAATATTAAAGTTCGCAATCGGAATTTCTTGATTCCGGTATTTCAGTAAGTATAAAACAAGTAAGTTGAAAACTGGTAAAAGAAAAAGTAACGTCTCTTTTAACGGGAAGGTAAAACTCTGTTTTTTTCTTTTAATTGCCATGAGGAATAATCAAATCTAGGTATTTTATTTTGAACGCTAATAGCTAATTCGTCAAACTTATATTACGAGTTTTAAGTACTTGCTGAAAATACATTTTCAGAAAAAAGTAGAGTACTCCGGCAATAAGTGCGCCGATTACATCAGCAATCCAATCATTGATATCACAAAAACGCCCGGGAATAAAATATTGATGTAACTCATCTACCATGCCATAAAATGCGACGATACCTAAAGCCAGTGCTACGGGGAATTTTTTCATCGTTACTTTTTTATCCTGAAAATAAAGTGTATTGCATAATAAAAAAGTAAGTAAAAAATATCCAAGAAAATGTTCAATCTTGTCATTTATTCCTGTTTTAGGCATATGTTGAGTCGGAAGCGTTGTTGCAGCAAAAAGAATTCCCCAATAAATAATTAACGGTAAATAAACAGAAAGAAATTTATACCTCTGGAAAAAATTATAAAGAATCATTTATTTCTTTCAGGGTAAAAGGAATTTGGTCTGCAAGATCTCTCGGCGTAAAACCATAAGCTGATTTTTTCCCTTTTAGTTGGTCTGCCGCCAAACCATGCAAATAAACCGCGCTTAAGACTGCAAGTTTTACATCGTGTATTTGAGCTATAAAACTTGCAAGCATTCCCGTAAGTACATCTCCGCTGCCAAATTTCGCAAGTCCTTCATTGCCAGTTGGATTGATGAAGGATTTTCCATCAGGAGTAAAAATAATTGTGCGAGGACCTTTTAGTCCCAATACGGCTTTAGTTACTTTTACAAATTCTTTCCCGAAATAGAGCAAATCTTTTTCAACTGTTGTTTTTTCTTCCCCTATCAATGAGCAAAATTCACCGAGATGAGGAGTGAACACCGAATTCTTTAATTGAAATTTGTTGTAAATATTTTTTGAAAATGCCTGAATGGCATCAGCATCAATGACAATTTTTTTATTTGGATGATTCTTTAATAAAAGATGAACAAATTCCCTGGTTGCTTCGTCTTTGCCAATACCGGAACCAATTGCTATTGAATCTGCCCAATTTATTTTTTCACGCAATGAAGGATAATGTTCCGGGGAAAGAAATTCAGTTGTTCTATCACCATAAAAGTTGAGAACCGTCTCAGGACGTTTTTCCAAAATAATTTTTTGAAGCGAAGCTGGAATTGCAAGCACCACGGCTCCAACTCCGGACTTAAACGCACCGTTGGCAGAAAGTACAGCGGCACCTCCAAATCCTTTCGAACCGGTAAGAAGAAAAACTTTTCCGGCAGAATACTTGTTCAATTTTCTACTTTTAAGCGGAAGAAATGATTTAATATCGCTTTGTTCAACTAAAAAATTTTTAGTCAATTTACCAGATAAATAGCGGTCCCCAAGACCAATGTTTCCTTTTTCAATTAAACCGGAAGCGACATATCCTTCACCCAAAAACAATCCTTGCTTCAATCCACCAAGCGAGATGGTTAAGTCTGCTTTGAAAATTGTTTCTCCATAACCTGTGTCGGCATTTAATCCGGTTGGAACATCAACAGCAATTTTCTTTGCATGAAATTTATTTACGGTTTCAATGATATCTTTTATATCGCCTCTCAACTCCCCTTGCGTTCCGCTGCCAAGTATCGCATCTACAATGAGATGACATGAACGAAGCAGATTAATGTCTCTTACATTTTTGTATTTCTTCATTTTGATGTTCTTATAATCCGAAGATGATTTGAGCAGCAAGTCATAATTAATCGATGCATCGGGAGAAAGATTTTTTTTATCTGATAAATGGAGTACGGTTACTTTGTGTCCTGCAAGAGCTATTTTCCGTGCAAGAGCAAATCCATCTCCACCATTGTTTCCTTTTCCGCAGAGAATTCCAACAGAGGAAGTTCGCGTTTTATCTAGAAAACCTTTTTCAGAAATTATTGTGAAGAGACTTGAAGCGGCATTTTCCATTAAAAGAAGTGATGGGAAACCAAGTTGTTCAATAGCAAAACTATCGACATCACGAACTTCTTTATTTGAAAATAACGGAATCATAACATTTCTTTTAAGTAATCGGCAATCAGTTTTAAGCAGCCGAAATTCTGTACCAAATACTAATGGCTAACTAAAAATTAACCAACAAAATAACTAATAAGCTGAATAATCGAGTTCGGGAAAATTCCCATCACAATTACCAATAACGCTGAAATGAAAATTCCGAGTAAAGCCTGATATGAGGGTTCAACATCTATCGGCGAATCGGTAGATTTAAAATACATTGTAACCACTACCCGCAAATAAAAATATGCGCTGATAGCACTTGAGATAACACCGACAATTGCAAGCCAGGTTAAATTAGCTTCGATAGCAGAAACAAAAACAAAATATTTTCCAAAGAATCCTGCAAAAGGTGGAATGCCGGCAAGTGCAAACATAAAAATAGTCAACATTGCTGCGAGCAGCGGATATTTTGCCGCTAATCCGGTATAACTTTGTAAATCAACTTGTAAGTTATCTTTTGACTCGATCATTGAGAGAATACCGAAAGCACCTAAATTCATAAAGGTATAAGCAGCGAGATAAAATACAATTCCCGTAACTCCGTTTTGATTTCCCGAAGCTATTCCGACAATCATATATCCTGCATGCGCAATGGAGGAATACGCCAACATTCTTTTTAAATCCGTTTGGGCAATAGCAACAACAGCGCCGTAAATCATAGTGATTGCAGCGAGAACCGAAAGCAACGGAATAAAATTGTTTTTAGCCAAATTGTTAAACACCGGAACTAATACAACCAACAATGCACTGAATGCCGCAGCTTTACCTCCGGTTGACATGAATGCTGTAACCGTAGTTGGCGCGCCCTGGTAAACATCAGGAACCCACATATGAAAAGGAACCGCTGCAATCTTGAATGAAAATCCGATAATAAAAAGAAGAAGCCCAACAATAAAAATGATACTTGGAGTCGTGTTGATTAAATAAAATGTAATTGAAGAAATAGCTAACGACCCGACAGAACCGTAAATCAGGGCCATTCCATAGACCACAAATCCGCTCGCAAAGGCACCGAGTAAAAAATATTTTAATGCAGCTTCGCTTGAGGAGGATCTTTTTCTATTAAAACCCGTAAGAATATAAAAACAAACCGACATCTGTTCGAGTCCGATAAAAATCATCACCAAATCTTTAGCACTGGCGAGGAACATCATTCCCAAAACAGCAGATTGCATCAGGATATAAAACTCACCAAAATAAATCCCAACTTTTTTAATATGATCAATCGAGAGTAAAACCGCTATAGCAGCACCAAAATTGAAAATAAAATAAAAGAGATGGACTAAGCCTCCAACCGCCAACATGGAATTGAAAACAATTCCCTCTTGATAAGCGGTGAGAAGTGAATAGTAAGCCGTAGAAACAAATACTGCAATCGAAAGCCACGGAAGAATTATTTCACTTTTTTTGTAAAACATTTCAACAATAAGAGAGAGTAAAATTCCACCGCAAACAAGAAGCAGCGGAGTTATCATAAAAATTTCATTCATAGTTTATCTAATTTTCATTCAATAAATAAAATGTCAGCTTCGGTTTCTTCAATAGTTACTTTATGTTTTTCAGAAAGGTAGAGGGCTATTTTTCTGTGATTATTCCAATCAAAAATATCTTTACCTTTTTCAACTAAAACTATTTTAATTGCTTCAAATTTTGAAAGTGAATCAGAAAGTCCTTGATATTCAAGAAAATATAAATCCAGAAACTCGTCATGCTCTACCAGCTGGATACCTTTTGAGCTTCTAGAAAAATCAGTAATGATATCGCTTTCAATAATAACCTTTAATAATTGGGCTTTAAACGGAAGAAGAATCCTGTTGCCATAATTCAATCCGTTTATCTTATTCTTTATAACTTCATCTAAAGTATACACAACAACTAGCCTCTAAAAAATATAAACCAAATTATCGTAAATATCGGTAGTAAAATCGGAAGTGAATATTTTATGATGTAAGTAAAAAAACTCGGCATCTCAATTCCAGCTCTTTCACTAATCGATTTTACCATAAAATTTGGACCGTTACCAATATACGTCATTGCACCGAAAAATACGGCGCCAACCGAAATTGCCCTTAAGTAAACTTCATCTACCGTAACAAAATGTTTTACCTCAGCAGAAAGATTTATATCAAGCCCAAACTTGCCCATAGCAGCGCTCAAAAAGTTTAAGTAGGTCGGTGCATTATCTAAAACAGATGACAGAGCTCCGGTTGACCAATAAAAAGTAGCCTGCGTTAAATAATGGCTGTAAACTCTTGATTCAAACGCTATCAACTGCAAGGCAGGGATCATCGTTAAAAAGATTCCAATAAATAAATACGCAACTTCTTTTATCGGTTCAAAATCAAATTCGTTTGCTTTAAGAATCTCTAAATCAGAACTTTTAAAAGATGCAAATGCAACCGCGAACATTATTATTTCTCTGATACCCAATGGAAACGGACTTAAACTCGGGACCCAACTCATTACTTTCGGATCAATAAATACGGAAACAATAATGATGACAAAGTAAATTAAATTTTTTGATCCTTTTAATTCTATCAAACGTTTTCCTTTTTCCACTTCTGTGTCAATTGTTTTTTTGTTCGAAATATCGAACAAGAAAAAGATTAATAGTGTAATTAGAATTCCAATTGCCCACATCGGAAAAACATTTGCTATGACCCAGAAAAAAGGAACACCGCGCAAAAAACCTAAAAATAACGGCGGATCTCCAATAGGTGTTAATGCGCCGCCAACATTACTAACTATAAAAATAAAAAAGATAATCAGATACGGTTTCATCCTCTCCCGGTTCATTTTTATGAATGGGCGGATGAGCAGCATTGAGGCTCCTGTTGTTCCGATTAAATTTGAAATTACTGCGCCAAACAAGAGAAATAAAACGTTTGCAATCGGCGTTGCTTTGAAATTGACTTTAATTAAAATACTTCCACTAGCAATAAAAAGTGAAGTCAACAGCGCGATAAAAGAAATATATTCAGTTATAGAATGTTCTACGCTTTTAAAATCATTTAGAAATCCGAGATAATAACTTACCGTAACTAGTCCGAGAAGGATCGAAATTTTATGATAATTTCTTTCCCAAAAATGTTTGTAAAAAATCGGACCGGTTGCAATTAATAGCAGCAACACAATAAACGGGAATACCATTATCGGGTTCGGTAACTGACTTGCGTGTCCACCCGCAGTTACAAGCGAATCTGTTACAGATTTTGTTTCAACAGCAAAAATATTTCGACTGACAAAGAACGTCAAACCTATAAAAAAAAACTTTTTCATAGGTAGATTTATTTCACTAAGATTGAAGAGGCAGTTGTTACCTGGTGAATAATTGATGCGGAAACTGCGTCAGTTAATTTTAAAAATGTTCCGGGATAAACTCCAATCCAAATAATAAAAACAAAAATTGGAATTAGGACAACTATTTCTCTTGTGTTCAAATCAGTTAAATGCCCTAATTTTTCAGAATGATGATACTCGCCAAACACAACGCGTTGATACATCCACAACATATAAACCGCTGCAAAAATAACTCCGCTTGCTGCAAAAGCTGTAAACCACCAACTATTAAGCACACCTGATTTAAATGAACCAATCAAAATCAAAAACTCGCCAATAAATCCGTTCAATCCTGGCAAACCTATCGACGATAATGAAGCGATCATGAATGCGATTGAAAAAAGTGGAACTACTTTTGCAATTCCACCATAATCAGAAATTTCACGCGAGTGAGTTCTTTCATAAACAACTCCAACTAGAAGGAATAACGCTCCAGTTGATAATCCGTGGTTTACCATTTGTATGATGGCGCCTTGCATTGACTGCTGCGTCATCGCGAAAATTCCGAGAACAACAAATCCTAAGTGCGAAACAGAAGAATATGCAACAAGTTTTTTCATATCCTTTTGGACCATTGCGACCAACGCACCGTAAATAATTCCGATGATAGCAAGAACTGAAATGTAGGGAGCGAAAGCAATCGCTGCTTGCGGGAATAATGGCAGACAAAATCTTAGTAAACCGTACGTTCCCATTTTAAGAAGAACTCCGGCAAGAATTACTGAACCGGCTGTCGGGGCTTCAACGTGCGCATCGGGCAACCAAGTATGCAATGGAAAGAGAGGAACTTTGATCGCAAAACTAAATGCGAACGCGGCAAACATCAAATATTGAATTTGCTTTGCGATTGTTGGGCCAACTCGATACAAGTCAAGCAAGTTAGTAGAAAATACTCCAAGTGGTCCGGAAGCGTAAACAGCCAGCCAAATGATCGCAACAAGCATTAACAAACTTCCGAACATCGTATAAATAAAAAACTTTACAGAAGCGTAAATGCGTTTTGGTCCGCCCCAAATTCCAATAATAAAATACATCGGGATGAGCATCGCTTCCCAAAAAATGTAAAACAAGAAGAGATCGATTGAAACAAAAACTCCGAGCATCCCAACTTCAAGCATCAGCATAAAGAAAGTAAATTCCTTCACGTTTTTCTGAATTCCCTTCCAACTGGAAAGAAGTGTGAGTGGAGTTAAAAATGTTGTTAGCAAAACAAGAATAAGTGAAAGTCCATCAACTCCAACAAAGTAGGAGACGTTTAGCTTTTCAACCCAAATTAATTTCTGTGTGAATTGAAATCCGCCATTAGTTGGATCAAATCTAAAATATATGAAGAGAGATAAAACAAATGCTGCAAGAGAAAAGATCAATCCCAAGATGCGAATTGAACTCTCATTTCCTTTTGGAACGGATAGCAAGAATAACGAACCGATTAACGGTATCAAGAGCAAATAAGTGATCAACAAATTATTTTCCATACTTACAAACTATAAATTATCCAGAAAAGGGCGGCAACAATTCCGAGCATCATGACCACTGCATAGGTTTGCGCAACACCGGTTTGAATTTTTCTAACTTTACCCGAAACAAAATCTATTAATGACGCTGTTCCGTTCACTAAACCATCGATCAATTTAACATCTGTAATTTTCCAGAGTAGTGATTCGGAAGTTTTGAAAATCGGTTGAACGATTATTTTATCGTAAGCTTCATCGACAAAATATTTGTTGAATAAAATTTTGTAGATACCTTTGTACTTTGAGGCGGCGTGTTCAGCAACTTTTTGGTTTTTTAGATAAACATATCTTGCAAAGAAAATTGAAGCGGCGGCACCAATAACAGACAGCACCATCAACAAAATTTCTTCAAAATGTGTGTGGCTTCCATAGTGAGCTAAACGAATTTGAGCATTGGCGAAAATCGGTTCTAACCAACCGTGAAAATTGTTTCCGTGTTCACCGGAGAAGATTTCTGGGATTCCGATAAATCCGCCAAGAATTGAAAGAACAGCTAAAATGATTAAAGGAATAGTCATCAAACTTGGTGATTCATGTGGATGAACGTGGTGCGCATCAAAGCGATGCTTTCCTTCGAAGGTTAAGTTTAAAAGACGGAACATATAAAATGCCGTTAGCAACGCAGTTACAACACCGATGAACCAATAAATAAATCCGGCGTTTGCGTAAGCGCTCCAAAGAATTTCATCTTTGCTGAAGAAACCTGAAAGCGGTGGAATTCCTGAAATGGCAATTGCAGCAACCAAAAATGTTTTGTAAGTGGTTGGCATATATTCTTTAAGTCCGCCGTACTTTTGAATATTTTGTTCATCGTGCATTCCATGAATAACCGAACCGGCACCAAGGAATAAAAGCGCTTTGAAGAACGCGTGAGTCATAACGTGGAAAATTCCGGCAGAAAACGCGCCGACGCCCATCGCCAAAAACATATAACCAAGCTGGCTAACCGTTGAATACGCTAAAACTTTTTTAATATCATTCTGAACTAATCCGATTGTAGCTGCAAAGAGTGCAGTTAATAATCCGATAACAGCAACAACCGTCATAATCACTGGTGCGGATGCAAAAATAATTGAACAACGAGCGACCATGTACACACCGGCAGTAACCATCGTAGCCGCATGGATTAAGGCTGAAACCGGCGTTGGTCCCGCCATCGCGTCCGGCAGCCACACAAATAACGGAATTTGTGCAGACTTTCCGGTTGCTCCGATAAACAAAAAGAGAGCGATAAAACTATAAACTGTTGTAGAAATATTTAGCGCATTGGCGCGTGCAAATACTTCGTTAAAATTCAGACTGTTAAAAGTTAAAAAGATTAAAAACATTCCAAGAAGAAAACCAAAATCTCCTATTCGATTTACTACAAAAGCTTTTTTAGCGGCGTCGCTTGTAGTACTTTTTTCAAATTTTCTATCGTACCAAAATCCGATTAACAGATAAGAACAAAGCCCAACCCCTTCCCATCCTAAAAAGAGAAGAACGAAATTGTCGGCAAGGATTAAATTCATCATCGCGAAGATGAAAAGATTTAAGTAAGCGAAAAATCTCCAAAAACTTTTATCGCCATGCATGTAACCGATAGAATAAACATGAATGATAAATCCAACACCGGTAACAATTAACGCCATCGTTAAAGAAAGCTGATCAACTTGATAAGCTATAGAAACATTGAGACTGCCAACAGAAAGCCAATTAAAAAGTGTAACGATATGCTGCCTTTGTTCTGCCGGAAGTGCGAGCGTTTCAAAAAAAGCTGCTACAACAATAAGGAAAGAAATGCCAATGGCACCGCTACCAATTAAGCCGGTTATTTTTTCATTCTTGATCTTTGAGCCAAAAATTCCGTTGATTAGAAATCCGGTTAAAGGCAAAAGGACTGTGAGATAGATTAATTGTATCATGAACTACTGTTTAATTTATTACTTGCCTTACAAGGCAGTTACCATTTAAGAATATTGATTTCGTCAATGTTAATTGTCAATTTATTTCTGAAGAGAGCGATGATAATTGCCAAACCAACCGCTGATTCAGCGGCGGCAACCGTCATCACAAAAAATACAAAAAGCTGGCCGATGTTATTTCCGAGAAAAGATGAGAAAGTAACAAACGATAAATTTGCTGCGTTCAACATCAATTCAATCGACATGAATACGATGATTGCATTTTTACGGGTTAAAACTCCAACAACACCGGAGATAAACATAAACGCACTAAGAATAAGATAAAATTCAATTGGGATCATAATCAATCAAAATGTTTTTTTGCTAAAACTAATGCACCGATTGCCGCCGCAAGTAATAAAAATCCTGCAGCTTCAAAAGGGATTAAATATGTTGTAAACAATCCTCTGCCAATACTTTCAATCGTTCCGATATCAACACTTTTCTCTCCATTTTGATGTATTGCAGTAGAAAGTTTTGCGAAAAAGATAGTATAAATTAGTTGAAAGAAAACCACCGCTCCTACTGCGAGGGCGAGCCACTTCATTTTGGGATTTTCTTCAAAAAAGTTTTTTTCGTGTTCAGGACGAAGCAGCATGATCACGAATAAGAAAAGAACCATTATGGCGCCTGCATAAACTATAACCTGAACCACCGCGATAAACTGGGCATTCAACAGAAGGTAAATACCTGCCAAAGCTGCGAAGTTCAAGACAAGAAAGAGTGCTGAAATAATTGGATTCTTTCTTGTGACCACTAGTATTGAAGTAACCACTGCAATAAATGCAAAAACTGAAAATAGAATAATTTGTAATGTTATCATTTATTTCTATTAATTTTAAGATTCCTAATTCTACGGAGTATTCCGGTAAATCATTCTTGGGAAAGGAATAGTTTCCCGTAAATGATCAAGACCGCAAATCCAGGTGACTGTTCTTTCTAATCCAAGCCCGAAACCTGCATGTGGAACAGAGCCGAAACGGCGTAAATCGAGATACCATTCGAACGCACTTTGCGGAAGATTATGTTCTTTAATTCTAGAAAGCAATAAATCAAGATCATCTTCTCTTTGGCTTCCGCCGATAATTTCTCCGTATCCTTCGGGGGCAAGAACATCCACCGCTAAAGCTAATTTTGGATTTTCAGGATCGCGTTTCATATAAAATGCTTTTACTTCAGAAGGATAACGATGTACCATCACCGGTCTATCGTATTGACTTGAAACGACTGTTTCATCGGCAGCACCGAGATCATTTCCATATTCAAAGTCTACACCGTTTTTCTTTAGGATTTCCACAGCTTCGTCATACGTAATTCTTGGGAAAGGTCTTTTTACATTTTGAAGTTTGGTCGTGTCGCGTTCCAAAGTTTTTAATTCTTCGGCTCGATCGGTTAACACGGATTGAACAATATATTCTAAAAATTCTTCCGCCAAATCCATATCATCATTTAAATCTGCAAAAGCTACTTCAGGTTCAACCATCCAGAATTCTGTTAGGTGTCTTCTTGTTTTAGATTTTTCCGCACGAAAGGTAGGGCCGAATGTATAAACTCTTCCCAATGCTAAAGCACCGGCTTCGGCGTATAATTGACCTGATTGTGTTAAATAGGCTTTTCCCAGATCAAAATATTCTGTTTCAAAAAGCGTTGAAGTTCCTTCGCACGCAGCCGGAGTTAAGATCGGCGCATCCATCAAAGTGAAGCCTTTATTGTCGAAAAAGTCGCGGATCGCTTTTACAATTCTGTGACGGATTTTCATAATAGCAACCTGCCTGCTTGAACGCAACCAAAGATGCCGGTTATCCATTAAAAACTCAATTCCGTGATCTTTTGGAGTAATCGGATAATCATGTGTTTCGTGAAGAACTGTCAGATTTACTGCATCCAGTTCGTAACCACCAACAGCACGTGGCTCAGCTTTTACTTTGCCGGTTACTTCAATTGCAGATTCTTGCCCGATTCTATCACTAAGATCAAACACTTCAGGTGTAACGTTTCCTTTAAAATAAACACACTGTAAATAGCCGGAACCATCACGTAAAACCAAAAATCTTAATTTTCCGCTTGAACGCTTATGGTAAAGCCAACCTTGAATGGTGATTTCTTGCCCGACGTAATTCGCAAGTTCGCTAATGTATATTTTCTGCATCGATTTTGGTAGAATTTTCTGAATTTTTATCTCAAATATATGAAATGTTTTATTAAGCTAAAAAGATAAAGGCGAAAACTGCCTCGCATTTAATAAATGTTGCTAAACTTCAACGAAAGAATTATTAAAAAATATTAATATAGCATTAATATTCACTTAAGGTTTCTATGGTAAGTTTCATTTGTAAATTTTCACAAACAATAAAAAGGATCAAAATAATGAGACGTTTATTTGCTCTAATGCTCGTAGTTGCTTTTTCTTTTTCAATAGTATCTTTTGCGCAAGAGACCCAAAAACCTGTAAAAGCTGCAAAGGCTAAAGCTGAAAAAGTTGAAGTAAAAGCAGAAACTGCTAAAAAAGAAGTTGCTCCGGCAGCTGAAAAAGTTGCTAAACATAAAGTTAAAAAGGCAGCTAAAAAAGTTGATGCGGCAGCAGATAAAAAATAATTTCAATTAGAAAGACAAAAGGAGAGTTTTTAAGCTCTCCTTTTTTTATTTTAAATCTATGAAAATATTACTTATCGAAGACGAAAAAAAAGTAGCTTCCTTTATTAAAAAAGGATTGGAAGAAGAATTTTTTACGGTTGATGTGGCATATGATGGGAAAGAGGGATTCAATTTAGCATGTGCCGAAAATTATGATATCATTATATCCGACATTATGCTCCCCTTTCTTGACGGAATTACGCTCACTCACTATCTTAGAGATAAAAAAATAACCACTCCTATTCTGCTACTAACAGTTAAGGATGCTGTTAAAGACAAAGTGGCCGGATTGGATGCCGGAGCCGATGATTATCTCACTAAACCATTCGCTTTTGAAGAACTGCTTGCAAGAGTAAGAGCTCTAACAAGAAGAAACGAAGGAAATCTGTCTTCTATCTTACACATTGCAGATTTGGAATTCGATCAGAAAAAACATAAGGTTGTGCGCGCTGGAAAAGAAATAGTTTTAACACAGAAAGAATATGCTATTCTTGAACTTTTACTACTTCATAAAAACTCTATTGTATCAAGAACGAAATTATTAGAAAATATTTACGATTACCATTTCGATACCGGTTCAAACGTTATTGAAGTATATATCAATAAACTCCGTGCAAAAATAGAAACCGGATTTGATCAACAACTTATTTACACAATTCGTGGTTCGGGATACATGATAAAAGAACCAGCACCATGATCAAGTTCTTAAAAAATATTTCTCATTTTGTTTTTACTACTCGATTTAAAACTACTCTTTGGTATGTTTTCGTTTTTACACTTCTTGAAATACTCCTTGGTCTTGGTATCTATTTTTATCTTTACAGAAACCTTAACGAAAGTCTAGATTCGTCACTACTTAGCCAAGCCAACGCAATTAAAAAAGTAGTGATTGAAAAACATATCGACATAGAAACATTTACACCAGATTCGGTTTTTACAAGTGAAGAAGATCTGATGTGGGACATTATTTATGATGCGGTTGCTTTGAACAGGCGGAACACTTTCATCCAGATTTCTAGAAATGGGAAAATTATTTTTAAATCAGCTAGTTTGTCACAACATAAACTTTTCTGTTCAAAACAAACGGAGAAAATGCATCTTTTTGATTTTCAAGACTCCACGTTGAGTGAAAGTTTAATTAGGTGTGCAGTTGCAAACGAAGCAAATTTCCAAATTATTGTAGCATTCCCAAAAGAGCACATAATCCAAACACTTGATACCCTTAAAAATCTCTATCTAATTTTAGCGCCAATATTTTTGTTGATCTCCATTTTAGGCGGCGCAGCAATTTCTGCAAGCGCACTTTCTCGTATTGATCGGATAATAAAAAAGACTGAGGAAATCACTGCTCAGAATCTCGATCTAAAAATTGACGGAGAACAATATCACGATGAATATGGAAGATTGGTTCGAACGATGAATAACATGATCGCACGAATTAAGCTTTCTGTCGATTACATGAATCAATTTTCACTTTCTGCTGCGCATGAATTAAAAACTCCGCTCACAATTCTCCGGGGTGAACTCGAAGTTGCACTTAAGTCAGAAAAAACTCCGGAAGTGTACAAAGAAATTTTAGAAAGCAATTTTGAAGAAACGCTTCGCTTAATAAAAATAGTCGATAATCTTTTCTTCATCGCAAAAGTTGATCATACAAAAATTCAGTTGGTAAAAACCGAAATCAATGCATCGCAATTCTTGAATCAAATAATTCAGGGTCTTAAAATTCTTGGGAAAGAGAAGAATATTTCGTTGTTAGTAAATTGCGGTGAGGATATAAAATTGGTCGTCGATAAAACAACAATGCAGCAGGTAATTTCCAATCTGGTCGATAATGCAATCAAATATGGGGAAGAAAATCAAACTGTTGAAGTGAATTGTGTTAAACTTGAAAAACAAATCCGCATTTCAGTATCCAACAAGGGGGAAGGAATACCAAGCGAAGAAATTTCTAAAATTTTCGACCGGTTTTACAGAATAGAAAATTCACGGAATCGGAAGACTGGTGGAATTGGTCTCGGCCTTTCGGTTGTAAAATCTATTGTTGAGTGGCATGATGGAACAATTTCCGTTAATTCAATCCCAAATAAAGAAACAACCTTTACGATTTTTCTCCCCGCATAAAATCTTCTTTAATATTTCTTATAGTATCCTTCGTCAGGTTACAATCATTCAAAAAAAATACCGATCTTTAATTTTCTAAATAAAGACCGGTATAATAACTCTATTCAAAATTCCTAATTCTGATAACTATCTTCTGCGCTCTTTGACTCTTTCTTCTTCACCTCCACGATTTGTATTCCTCCTTTGAGGTGTTGCTTCGCGTCGTTCGCTGTTTCTACCAGAATTTGGAACTGCTCTTTCTGCAGGACGATTATCTCTTGGATTTTGAATTTCACGTTGTCTCTCTGTCGGTTTTGATTCGACCGGTTTTTCTCTTACAACTTCACGACTTCTCATCTCTTCCGGTCTGTTCCTTTGTGTTTCTGGTTGTTGTTGTCCTTCTCTTTTCCTTTCAATGCCTTTGCCTGATTGCTCGGCAGCAGGTTTACGATTATCGATTTTGTTTTCGTCTTCAATAATTCTTTCGTTGGTTCTAACTTTATTCCGTTCATCAACCTTTCCCGGTTGAGTTTTTTCAAGATTTCTTCTCCGTTCACCCACTTCAACTTTTGAAACATTAAGTGAAGACTGTCTGTCACCTCGTTCAATTGAGAAATTATTATCACGGTTTTGGTCTTGATTTCTGGGAGTTAGTATTTCAATTCTCTCTTTCCCTTTTATTACAGAATTTCTATCGATCGATTCAACATCCCGTCTAACCAATTCCCTTTGCTGAAGATTTCTTGCACCTCTTTCTTGAACTGTTCTGAAATCCACTCCGCGATTGATCACTCTTTCCTTCTCATATCCATAATCGTTACGCGTTTTGGTCCTTCCAAAAATACGTTCTTTGTACTGTGGACCCACATAATAGTTGTACGCGTGCTGATGACCAAAATGTTTGTACTTCAAAAAATGCCAATGATGGAAAGGGAATGAAAAATTTAGAGAAAAATGTATCCCGGAATGGGTATTGAAAACAGCATAAGCGGGTAGTGGCGCCCAACCAATGTAATCATCATCATAACGCCATTCAACCCAAGCCGGTGCCCATTGATAATCCGGAACCCAAATCCATCCGTAATAATTATCATAATGCCAGCGTCCGTAATGGTAAACAATATATCCAAATGGTTCGTATGAGTCCCAGTACCAGCCGTCGTTTGTCCAAATCCACGTACCGCGGTCGTACGGTTGCCAATGATGGTTATGAATTCTAGGTTTCCAGACAACTAGTCCATCATCAATCTCGATCCATCTTCCATGTGGAGAGAGACTGGAATAAAAATAGTTGAAACCGATTCCACCTTGATAATTTTTTGCTTCTACTTTTTCGTTAAGGAAAACGAAGGAGATTACTGCAATTAATAAAACTAACTTTTTCATGATACACCTCAAATGTTTAATTGTATGGTTCAATCATCATGCCGAAAAAAAGCTATTGAAAATGATGATTTCTTCCGGGTAAGTGTTTAATGAATTGGACACTTAATCTATTTTTTACACAATAAAATTTGCCGATTGGTTATTTCTGAATGGTAGTTGAGAAAATTCGTTTCCAGCAAAATGCAAAGTACTTACTTGAGGCAAAAACTATTACCAATGTTCCAAATTATTGAATTCATTCTTATGTTTGTTTATCGATTTATTTGCTAAACCAAAATTCATTTTGAATAAGAAGAAACTTGAGGATGAGCATGAGATTTTCATTGAACATAGATCATATTGCAGTTTTAAGAAATGCGCGGGGAGAAATTCAACCTGAGCCGGTAACTGCGGCATTGTTAGCCGAACAATTTGGAGTTGATGGAATCGTCGTCCATTTACGCGAAGATAGAAGACACATTAATGAGAGAGATCTTCGGTTGCTTCGCGAATTAGTTACAACAAAACTCGACCTGGAAATGGCGGCAGTGGATGAGATTATCGGTATTGCATGCGATGTTCAACCCGAACTCGCAACTATCGTCCCGGAAAAACGGCAGGAACTTACTACCGAAGGAGGCATCAACGTTATTGATTCCATCAGTCTTCTTAAATCAACAATCAAAGAATTACACAAACGTGAAATTGAAGTTTCTCTTTTTATTGAACCGGAAATAGATCAAATTGATGCGGCAGCCGAAATTGAATCCGATTATATCGAAATCCATACGGGAACTTTTGCAAATGCTTTAACTGAAGCAGATAAATTTGATGAGTTGGAAAAAATAAGATTAGCCGCAAAGCATGCAAAGAAACTTGGACTTGGTGTAAACGCCGGACATGGTCTGAATTATTCAAACATTAAAATTTTCCGCGAAGTTGAAGGAATTGATGAGGTAAGCATCGGACAATCCGTAATTGCCCGTGCAGTTTTTGTTGGACTTAAAGAAGCCGTTCAGGAAATGATGAGGCTCATCAAATAAAAGGTAAATCCGGTTTACAAACCAAAGTACTACTATTTCGAAAAGATGGCATTCAATCTTGGCTGAACATACTTCAGGCAGATTATAATTTTATTTAAATTAAACATGAGGCAGTCATGAAAAAAATTGTTTACTATCTTTTCATTTTTCTTTTCTATAATAATCTCCTTCCTCAACCGTTACCACCTAAAAGAGAATTCCGCGGAGCCTGGATCGCTACAGTTATAAATTATGATTGGCCTACTAAACCGGGATTAACTACAAACGAACAACAATCCCAATTACTCAATCTTCTCGATGAATTAAAAATCTCCGGAGTGAATGCAGTCTTTTTTCAAATCAGAACTGAGTGCGATGCATTTTATCAATCGGAGTTTGAGCCTTGGTCATATTATTTAACCGGTGAACAGGGAGTTGCTCCTTCACCATTTTATGATCCGCTTGAATTTGTAATAAATGAATCACACAAACGGGGGATGGAATTACATGCATGGTTAAATCCTTATCGTGCCGAAAAGGTCATCGGAACTTATCCGTTTGTTGGAAATCATATTACAAAAACACATCCCGAGTGGATTCTCCAAATTAATACGTATAAATTTCTAAATCCGGGAATTCCCGAAATAACAGATTATGTAACAAAAATAATTAATGATGTTGCAAGACGATACGATATCGACGGGATTCATCTTGACGATTATTTTTATCCCTATCCCCCGGATCAAATTACTGATCAGGATGCAGCAACTTTCCAGCTTTACAATCATGGAATAACTAATATCGGTGATTGGCGACGAGAGAATACAACTGCTTTAATTGCGCAGATCAGCGATTCTCTTAAAAGTATAAAACCCTATTTAAAATACGGCGTAAGTCCTTTTGGAATTTGGAAAAGCGGCATCCCCGCGGGTATTACCGGTATGGACGCATACAACGTAATTTATGCAGATGCAATCTCCTGGTTAAAGAATGGTTCGGTTGATTATCTTGCGCCACAGCTATATTGGCCTTTCGGTGGCGCACAAGATTATGCAACTTTAAATAATTGGTGGTCTGATTCAACGGCAGCTTATGACAGACATCTTTATGTCGGACAGGCAGCTTACAAAGCAAGTAGCTACGGGGCGAATGAAATTCCTTCTGAAGTTAATTTTAACAGGAACAATCCCAAGTGCCAGGGAAGTATTTTCTTTAGATCGGCAAATTTTTTAGAAAATCCAAAAGGGATGACTGATTCTCTTAAATATTCTTTAAATCGATTGTATGCAATACCCCCGATTATGAATTGGAAAGAAGCTAACCCGATTCCTCCGAATGCTCCAACTAATTTACGCTACGAGCTAAATCCAGCGCGCGGGAAATATGAATTTGTTTGGAACGCTCCTTCTCTTGCATCAGATGGGGAAGCCGCCACACGATATGCAGTATACCGGTTCGAAACAAACCCATCTTCAGTTGAGGGAACGAACAAAATATTCGGAACAACAGGGGAAACTTCTTTGTCAACAAAATTTGCAAAGCCCCTTTCTGCATCCGGTAATTATTTTGTTGTTACTGCATTTGATCGTTTGGAGAATGAAAGTGTGATGAGTAATGTACTATTGCTAAATACCGCTGATTTTACACCGCAGATTCCAAATTTGATTTCTCCGGTGAACGACGATAAAAGTCAAAGGGATTCTGTTCGTTTAATTTGGAAAGGAGATGCTTATACATACGGTTATGCAATACAAGTGTCAACCGATTCAACTTTTTCTTCGACCTTTATCGTTAACAAACCGGAAATAAAAGATACCTTTTATTTACTAAAAGGAATTCTCGCTTCAACTAAATATTTCTGGCGGATAAAAGCAATTGGGCTTGGAATTAACAGCGATTTTTCATCCACCTTCTCCTTTAAAGCCGGATTTCCAAACGTTCCAATTCTTGTTGAACCAAAACATGCCACAACGAATGTTTCACTTAATCCAATCTTCAAATGGATGAAAGAATCAACCGCAAGCTCATATCGATTCCAATTGGCAACCACAATTCAATTTCCGCCCGAAACGATGAAAATCGATACGGTTGTAACCGACACTTCATTACAAGTTATGAACTTGACCCCATTAAAGAATCACTTTTGGCGGGTGAGCGCATCGAATGATTACGGTGCAAGTCTCTGGTCGGGTTCATTTGGATTTAAAACCGCTTCTGCAACTGATGTTGAAGATGAAAATATTCCAACGCAATTTGAACTGAAGCAAAATTACCCGAATCCCTTTAATCCAATAACAACTATACAATTTTCACTTGCCGAAAAAAGTTTTGTAACGTTAAAAGTTTTTGACGTGCTCGGAACCGAAATGGAAACACTTGTAGCAGGAGAAAAGAATGAAGGGAATTATTCAATTGTTTTTGATGCTTCTAAATTTGCATCGGGAATATATTTTTATAAACTGCAAACCACTGATGCAATTTCAGTAAAGAAGCTTATTGTTCTGAAATAATATTTTTCATCGATTAAAATGAATTAGTTAGCGGAAAGAAAACTTTCCGCTAATTAACCATCTCATCTTTATTCACCGAAATGTTCATCAAGAATGGAAGTAACTTGCTGCTTCGACTGAATGCTGCTCGTTGCTTTAACTACTTTCCCATTCTTGTAATAAATCACAAACGGAATTCCGCGGAATGATTCGCACTCTTTTAAATCACGGATAACATGTGCATCTGGAATGTCAAATTCCATATCGGCAAATTTTACATGTTTATATTCGGGCTCTAACTCCTGCATAACGGAATAAACCGGAATGCACATTGGTCCCATCCTTCCGCAGCAAACCATTACGTTTTCATTTTCTTTCAGTAATTTTGCATGTTCTTGTTCAGACAAAATATGCGTTAAATTTGTGTGTAACATTCTTTAACCTTTTTATTAAATGATTTTTGATTTTTGTTAGTTGGATGTTCTATCAGGTAATAAGATTCATTGACCTTGAAGTTTAATTCTTTAAAGGAATTATTCTCCGCACTTGATTGTTACTTATGCAGTGAAATATTTTAATTGAATTATTGAAAGAAGAGAAATGAAATATAAACTCCTTGGAAAAAGCGGATTACGTGTTTCTGAAATTTGTCTCGGAACAATGGGATTTGGTGAAGACTGGACGTTCGGCGCAAATAAAGAAGAAAGCAAAAAAGTATTCGACTCCTTTATTAATGGCGGCGGAAATTTTATCGATACGGCTAACCGTTACACCGAAGGATCGAGCGAAAAATATCTAGGTGAATTTATCCAGGCTGAGCGTAACAATCTTGTTGTTGCAACAAAATATTCGCTTTACACAAAACGCGGAAGTGCAAATGACGGCGGCAACCACCGTAAAAATCTAGTGCAGTCTGTTGAAGGAAGTCTAAAAAGATTAAATACCGATTACATTGATCTCCTCTATCTTCACGCATGGGATTTTACCGTAGGAATTGAAGAAGTGCTTCGCAGTTTGCAGTATGTTGTTCAATCGGGTAAAGTTTTACACATAGCGATATCTGATACTCCCGCGTGGATCATTTCGCAAGGAAATGCAATTGCAGAACTTCGCGGATGGAGTTCATTCGTTGCGGTTCAAGCAGAATATAGTTTAACTCAACGCACTCCCGAACGTGATATTATTCCAATGTGTAATGCAACAAATGTTGCCGTTACCGCATGGGCACCGTTAGCCGGCGGTGCACTCACCGGGAAATATTTAAATAAAACCGACGTTTCCCTTCGCCTAAAACCTGAAAGCGCACGTTTGAATGAACGAAATACTGCAATAGCAAAAGAAGTTGTATCGATTGCAAATGAAATTGGGTGCTCAGCAGGGAATGTTGCGCTGAATTGGGTTCGCAAACAAAAAGGGACTATCATCCCGATTGTCGGCGCAAGAAAAGAAGATCAAATAAAAGATAATTTGAATTGTCTGAACTTTGATTTAACAGCCGAACAGATGAATCGGTTAAATGAAGTAAGTAAAATTGATCTCGGTTTTCCGCATGATTTTCTTTTATCGGATGTTGTAAAAGAAGTTGTCTTCGGCGGAACGAAAGATAAAATTCAATTTTAATTTTTTACATAACAAAAGTATGACCACTAAATTTCTTAAGGATTCTTGATGACAAAAACAGCTTTAATAACCGGAGCTACAGCCGGAATTGGATATGAACTTTCAAAAATATTCGCGCGTAATAAGTATGATCTTATTTTAACGGCAAGGAATGAAAAAGGATTACAATCTGTTAAAGAAGAGCTTGAAAAAGAGTTCGGTGTTAAGGTTTACTACTTTGCTAAAGATTTAACCAATCCCTCTTCACCGGAAGAATTGTACAAAGAAGTCAACGCGCAAAACTTAGTGGTAAATGTTCTGGTGAATAACGCCGGCTTTGGAGAGATCGGGGCTTTTGCCGAGATCGAACTTCAAAAAGAAATTAACATGATTGAAGTAAACATAAACGCCGTTACAAAACTTACAAATCTTTTTCTAAAGGATATGTTAAAACGCAAAGAAGGAAAAATTATGAATGTAGCCTCAACCGCTGCATTTCAACCGGGACCCCTTATGGCTGTTTATTATGCTACAAAAGCTTACGTCCTCTCTTTAACCGAAGCCATCGCAAATGAAATAAACGGAAGCGGAGTAACTATTACTGCCCTTTGCCCCGGTCCGACTAAAACTTTATTTCAAAAAACCGCAAAGATGGATGCTGTCCGTTTGTTCAAATATCTTAAAGTTGCCGAGGCAAAAGATGTTGCTCAATATGGTTACGACCAGATCATGAAAGGAAAAGTTGTTGCAATTCCGGGACTGATGAACAAAATTGGCGCCCAGTCTGTCCGTTTTAGTCCTCGCAAAATGGTGACGAAAATAACGAGACTACTTCAAGAACAAAATTAATTTATAACTACTTTACAGAAAGAACGAATTGAATAAACCACCCTCAAGATTCCGACTTATCGCTGCATTTGCATCGGTATATATTATTTGGGGTTCAACCTACTTGGCAATAAAAATTGCAATTGGTTCGATTCCCCCTTTCCTGATGGCTGGAATTCGATTCCTTATTTCTTCATTAGTAATTTTTGGAATCGCCCACATCTTCAGCAAAGAAAAAATAAAAATCAGTTACTGGAAAGATGCGTTCATCATCGGCGGCGCATTGCTCCTTGGCGGAAACGGCGGAGTCGTTTGGGCAGAACAATACGTCCCTTCAGGGTTGGCTGCACTGATAGTCGCTACCGTTCCTATATGGATGGTTTTGTTTGATTGGATTCATCCGCATGGAAGTAAACCAACCTTAAAAATTATTTTGGGATTGATTTTAGGGTTTGTTGGATTGTTAATCATGATAAGCCCAACTTCTATTTTCCAGGGAGAACATGTAAATCCAATCGGGACAGTTGCGCTTTTGATTGCAACTTCTTCATGGGCTGCCGGTTCCGTCTATTCAAAAAAAGCCGACCTTCCGAAATCAAAATTTCTTACCGTTGCAATGGAAATGTTTGCCGGGGGACTTCTTCTTTTACTTGCAGGTTTTATAAGCGGTGAATGGAATAATTTCCATTTGGCGAATATCTCAACCCAATCAGTTACCGCTTTCATTTATCTTATAGCTTTCGGCTCGGTGATCGGATTTACTTCATACATTTGGTTATTGGATGCGGCGGGTCCGGCAAGGGCATCAACGTATGCCTATGTTAATCCGGTAATTGCCGTTCTACTTGGGTGGTTAATCGGCGGAGAAGAAATTACTTCACGGATTCTCTTTGCTGCTCTCTTTATTATTCTTGGAGTGGTTTTCATTATTACAAAAAAAGAGTTTTTGAGGTTTAAGAAAAATAATATAGGCTGACTCTTTTATCCTAAGTTATATTTTCAAAATATTCTTAAGTCGTTGTGGTTAACTCCAACATTACCAATTTAAATACTCACGTACACATGAAATTCATATTCTTGCTCGTGATCATAATCTTGCCTGATTTTAATTCAGATTAAGATCACGATTACACTCAAGATCAAGACGTTTTGAGTAAGAAAAGAATTCCGGTGCAGAAGATAAGAATTACTTGTTTTTGAAATCTCACGAAGAATTATTCTGTTAGATCGTTCACAGATTTTTGGTCTATAGTATTTCTCACGCTTTTTTCAAATCTTGCTGCAGCGCTTGCAACTATAATAGAAATAAAAGTAGTCATGAAACAGAGAGCAAGAAAGCCCGCAGGGTCGTCATCTTTATGGTGAAATAGTCTTATGTATACTCCGGCTAACACAATTAAAATACTTAGTATGATTGCGCAATACTTTATACTTTTTAATGTCTTTACTGAGTTTGAAGAGAAAAATTTATTTTGTCCGATGTATCCGAGTAATTTGTACACATTATATAGCGCTACAAAAAAAACGATTGATGCTGCGTATCCATACAATATTAACGGATCCGAGTAAATACTAAACAAGTCTAAGTTCGCTGCTCTTCCTTCTGTTAAGGGCAATCGAATCAAAATGGCAACTGCTACGATACCGATGAGTACAATAACTCCTTGAAAAAATATTGAGGTTCTTTTCATATGTGATCCTTACATTCATCTTACTTTCACAAAAAACTTTCTTTTCAATTTAACGCCCAACTCTTTTACAACCACTTTGGGAAGAGGCAGGTCCGGTTGAGCGCCGGGTTATGCCGTAATGGCAAAGTGATAGACAAAGAATTGTTCATCACGCTTCCAGCCAGCGGATTGATAAAGAGCTTGAGCTGTTTCGTTGCTCGTTGCGGTTGATAGCGAAACGCGAACTGCTCCCAATGATTTTGAAAAATCAGTAACAGCGGACATCAATTTTGAGGCAACGCCTTTCCGGCGGGCTTGCTCATGCACAAAAAGATCGTTGAGTACGAACACACGGGCAAGCGATACCGACGAAAAGCTTGGATAGAGTTGAGCGAAACCAACAGGTGTATCGCCCTCATGCGCAATGAAAAGGACTGACTCTCCGTGATTGAAACGGGCGAGCAAAAACTCGCGCGCGGCGGAAATGTCACTGGGGCGACCATAGAACTGGCGATAGCCATCGAAGAGGGACGAAAGTGCCTCAAGATCAGAAAGAACGGCTTGGCTAACGGTGATATTGCTCATACTTCTCCATTAAAGGTATAACGACATGGTTGTTAAGGCGCAGCCCATAACAACACCGCCAAATTTATTAAACAATTTTTTATTAACTGCAAAACTTACATTTACAAATACAGCCAAACAACAAAACTAAAACGTAATTACAAACTTTTAAATTGCACAAATGCCCAATGCAGAAACAGCTTGCCCGCCTTTGGTGGGGCGTCCGCCTTGATTGACTTGTTATACGCGTTTTTACAATAACCTTACAAACTCATTTGGTAAAGCTTCTAATATCCATTCCGTAGAATTTCTATCCTCATTTGAAACTTCAAATATTCTGCTATCCTTATCTGCAGAAATCAATTTTATAACAATCTGGTTCCATCCTTTATTAAATTTAACTTTGTTATATTTTGTTATAATATTCCTTCCATATTCGGGATAGAATTGACCTTTTAATATCACACTCCAATTCCCATTTACTTCTGTCGGCTTGTCAAAATAGTAGTAATGAATCTGATAATCACCCATGGCTGAATTTTTATCAAAACTGTTTGTATTTCCACATTGAACTGGAAAAGAAATTCTCTGATTATGTTCAAGTGTTAGCGAAATATATCTTGCTGTAGTGTCACTGAATTGAATAATGTCTTTCATCTCAAAATAAACGCTATCCTCTCTTTCAACCTTCAAATAATTATGGAGGACTTCATTTGGTGGAGTAGGCAAATTTATTTTGAAACTTCCGTTACTTGCTATTTTAGTATAAGCTAATAAATGTTCAACAGAATCAATTGAAACTCTCCAAAGTAAGCTATCCCCATTCGCTGGATTCCAATTAACAAATTGACCGTTAATTTCATTTGGAGAATTGCTGATAGGATCTACCGATTTTTCCGTACATCCTATTAAAAAGAGAAGAAGAAAAAACACTATTATTTTTTTCATAACATTAAGCATATAACGGTATTGTGCCGAAGCCCCGTACAACAATACCGCATTTATAAAATAACTTTTTAATTATAACAAATTTTTATTTATTAACTACGCTAAACAACAAAGCCGAAACGGAATAACAAATTATTAAACTGCACAAATGCCAAGTGCGAATACGCTATCGGCTTGGGGCACGGGTTAGCTTACAATTTTATTACATATATAAAAATGAACTATCTTGTACAATACATTTAAGTGAATCAGCAATTTGTAATCCTAAAAAATATTTTTCTTTGTCTCCGATATTTACAATTGCGCTATCTATAAAATATTCTGATGGCAAATTAGGATTTTGAGTATATACAAAAAGATTATTTTCACCTTTTGGTATATACGTAATAAATGTTGCTTCTGGACCAGCCAAAGATACGATGTCTGATAAGATGGAATGATAAACACTTTCTTTGTTGAATCTTATAGTTACTACTTTCCCAGCAAAACCAGATTGCAAATCTACTTGAGCTTTTACTAAGATAATATCGTTATAATTCACTGGATTTGATATTGTTTCTTCTTTACAACTTTCACAAATAAAAATAGATGTAATAATTATTAAAATTGTAATTAATTTCATATAAACTCCAAAATATTTACAAATAGGTGTCAAAAATTATTCCCACAATTTTTAGAGACATAAAACAAGATTTCAAATATAAAATTTTATAGTTCCTATTTTCACTACGAATATATTGCATACTAAATACATTCTATTCACTTGATTTGTAAGCTAACTATTACTTATGCTGCACAGGTTTATTAGTGTGGGAATGATATCCAGCGTGCAGTTGCGGGATATCATTCCAATAGTTCTGTTTTTCACTTTTAATTGCACTATTTAAAAATAGGGGCTGCATGATATCATTCCATTCGTTTTGTTGTATTTCTTTCGGGGGACATATAAGGGGAGTTTGCAAATCCTCGCTTGCTTGTAGAATACTATGTAACACTAACTGAGAAATACTTACTCCAAATTTCTAAATTAAAGTACACGTGAACAGAGAAACATAAGAGAGTGGTTAAGAAAACCCGGAAAGGAAGCTTCAAGAGAGAACCCCGTTCCCCATGGTCATAAATAACCGTAGTAATCTTACGGCAAAATAAAATAAATGTCAAATACTTTTTTTGCGGGAAAAGAAAACTTAACCACTAAGGACACAAAGTCTGCACAAAGAACACTCTAAAAACTTGTGAACTTTGTGTCTTCCCCTTTGTGAACTTTGTGGTAAAACTCGTTCCTTTACAACCTTATAGTCTTTAGGTCTCAACATCCCAAAGTCCCACCGTCACAAAGTCCCAAAGTCTTAATTCAACTCACCACACTTCAGATTCTTCGGTCATTCCATTCCCTCAGAATGACACCGCGCCCACAAAAGCCCATTTTTAGCACATTTTCTCACTTTACTCACACAAAACGGGACTATTCTGTCAAAATGTCCTGCTATTCTGTCAACTTTTCCTACTGTGATGCCATTTTATACAACTATTCCATCATATTTAGCAAGTATTCTGTCATCTTTCGTTACTGTACTGTCACCTCACTCACCTTTGGAGCCAAAATTCACAACTATTCCATCATATTTAGCAAGTATTCTGTCATCTTTTACTACTTTACTGCCATCGTTTACTACTTTACTGCCATCGTTTGCTACTTTACTGCCATCGTTTGCTACTTTACTGCCATCTCTCACATCTAAGGATGCCATCGAATGCTACCGAGGAATCGTTTTTCACAACCGTGGAGTCACCTCTCTTGTTTTGGAATTGTCTTTAACATCTAAGAAATGAATTACCTTTACCCCGGAATTTAAAAGTGCAGTCAAGAGTCATTAGTCAATCGCAAGAACCAAATATTTTTTTCATATTCACGTACAACTGACCAATGACAAATGATCCTCCGCCAATTTCCTTTTAATTAATCTTTACCTTTTTCTTAATCACCGCCGCAACAACTAAAGAAGTAGCCGTTCCCATCATCAACGCACCAAAGATTCCTTGAAGAATGTAACTCTTTAGGTTGAAATAATCTTTTGCTTCCTGCACAGACATCTTTCCTATTTTAACAGAATATTCCTGGAAGTCGGTAAAAAAATTAGGATTGATCAGATAGTGAAAGATTAAAATCACTACCGGACTTAAGACAGCCACCACGGCAGAAACATAAACACCCGTTAGGAGAGCCTTTAAGAAAGTAATCTCCCCTCCCAGATCACTTCTTTTAGTAAGAATGGAGTAGGTCATAATTACAATTGCGGGAACAGCGAAGAAATTTGTTATCACCGCGTGAAAGTTTTTGTAAGTGGTCTGCAATCCAAAAACAAACTCAAACAACAGCCAAAATAATTGTGCTGCCGAAAATAAAAGTCCGAATTTAATTTCCGTTTTCATATTCACAACTCTCAATACTATTTACTTAATTTAAAATCCTAATTCGTAATCCGCCTTTGGCGGACTAATTCCTAACATGGCAAACCAGAACCAAATTGATTTTCAGTCGTAGGGAACGCTCGCGAGCGTTCCGTGTTTTTCAGCCAAAGGCTGATCCGCCTCTGGCGGAAGTGTTAATTATTTTCTTTTTGCGGAGCGGTCTCGACCGCTCCCTACATTAACTCTTTGATGAAAATTAAATAAAGATTCTTGCTATTCTGTGCGTCCGCTTCCGGCAGATACTTTCCACTTTCTCAGCCAAAGGCTGATCCGCCTCTGGCGGATACTTTACACTTTTGCCTTACTCTTCATCGCTCCTTAGTTGTTCAAGCACACTAAAATCTTCAAGCGTGGTGGTATCGCCCACAACATTTCCGCTCGTAGCAATTTCCCTTAACAACCGCCGCATGATCTTTCCGCTTCTTGTCTTCGGCAATCCTTCAGAGAAACGTATCTCATCAGGTTTAGCAATATGCCCGATCTCTTGTGCAACGTGGTTACGCAATTCTTCTTTCAAAAGAAGCGAAGGTGTTTTTGTATTCTCAAGCGTAACAAACGCAACTATCGCGCTTCCCTTTATCTCATCGGGACGTGCAACAACAGCGGCTTCGGCAACATCATTATGACTTACAAGCGCGCTCTCAATTTCAGCGGTTCCTAACCTGTGTCCCGAAACATTGATAACGTCGTCAACTCTTCCCATTACCCAGTAGTAACCGTCTTTATCCTTACGGGCACCGTCGCCGGTAAAGTAATATCCTTTGTAATCACTGAAGTATTGTTTTTTAAATCGTTGATTATCTCCATAAATTGTCCTAAGCATTGATGGCCAGGTATCTTTAATGATGAGAAATCCGCCAGAACCGGGAGGAACGGTTTTTCCTTTTTTATCAACCACCTCTGGAAGTACTCCAAACATGGGCATCGTACATGAACCGGGCTTTGTAGGAGTAATGCCGGGTAGCGGAGAGATCATAATCGAACCGGTTTCTGTTTGCCACCAGGTATCAACAATCGGGCACTTCCCTTTTCCGATAATTTTATGATACCACATCCACGCTTCAGGATTTATCGGCTCACCAACTGTTCCAAGTAACCGCAGACTTGATAAATTATGTTTCAGCACCCACTGCTCTCCCCAGCGAATAAACGCGCGAATAGCTGTCGGAGCGGTGTAAAATATGTTGATCTTATATTTATCAATGATGCGCCAAAATCTATCCGGTTCAGGATGGTTTGGAGCCCCTTCATACATCACCGATGTAGCGCCGTTGAGCATTGGTCCGTAAACAACATAAGAATGTCCTGTTACCCAGCCGATATCCGCCGTACACCAATAGATATCTTCATCTTTAAGATCGAAAACAAGTTTAGATGTTAGATATGTATTTACCATGTAACCGGCAGTTGTGTGTAGAATACCTTTCGGTTTGCCCGTTGTACCTGAAGTATAAAGAATATAAAGGGGATGCTCGGAGTCCAACGGTGTTGCGGTATTAACATCATTAACCGATTGCATAATTTCATGCCACCAGTGATCTCGTCCCGGATACATTGAAATATTTGAATCGGGAATTCTGCGGTAAACAACAACATTTTCCACTGTAGGAGTAGATTCAATTGCTTTATCAACAGCTGGTTTAAGGTAAACAAGGTTTCCGCGACGAAGAGCCGCATCTTGTGTAATTACAAGTTTTGCTTGTGCATCATTAATTCTGTCTTTCAAAGCTTCGGAACTAAATCCTCCAAACACTACCGTGTGTACAGCGCCAATTCTTGCGCATGCTAAAATTGCGATCGCAAGTTCGGGAACCATTCCCATATAAACTGCAACGCGGTCCCCTTTGCCGATTCCTAATTGTTTTAAAACATTTGCGAACTTACAAACTTCGCGGTACATCACCTGATAAGTGAGGATTCGTGTTTCACCAGGTTCTCCTTCCCAAATGATCGCAGCTTTATTTCTCCGCCAGGTAGTTAAATGGCGGTCGAGACAATTGTAGCTTAAATTTGTTTTACCGCCAACGAACCACTTGGCATGCGGCGGATTCCACTGCTTTACTTTTGTAAAATACTTAAACCAATGTAACTCTCCCGCAATGTCTCCCCAAAATTTTTCGGGATTAAGGATGGATTCCTTGTACATTTTTTTGTACTGCGCCATCGATTTGATGTTGGCGCTTTTTGTAAAATCTTCACTTGGATGAAACACACGTTTTTCGTCCATCACGGATGTAATGTTTTCTTGTGATTGGGACAGAGAACTATTCTTCATTTCGGCTCCTCTTTGAAATAAATGAATTGCTCTTGTAAAATAGAAATTGAAATGAAAAAATCAAATAGAATTGAAATGAATTTTACGGGAAAAGGAAAGTGCTAAGTGGGAGGTTATTCTTCGTCTTCGGGAGAATGAATAAATATCTGATCTTCTGAAATGAAAACTTTGGAACAAAGCTCACCTTTGAATTTGCCGGTTTTTTTGCAGTTGTTAAAATTGTCTTGAACTTTTTTCTTGTTTTTACTCTTTGGGGTAAATGCAAAACTTTCCAGTGCACTATCACATTCAGTGCAGAATTCAAGTGACAAATCGGTTTTTTCTTCTATGTTTCTCTTTTTTGTTTTCATCGTTAACTCGTAGTGTAAAATTAATTGTAATGCTTGTAATATAAAAATGAAAATAGAACGGGCTCATGCTCATTCTAACGATGTATATTGTTTTGATTCTTATTTTCTAACACCTAAACCGCGGATAAAGTTCAAAATCACCCCTCCAAAATCAAATGCCAAATGGCTATTGACCCTTTTTCCCCTTTGCAAAAGTCAGAATGAAGTGTATTTTTGAATTGAAAATATTCATCGAGTTGATCCCTTAAAAGACAACTACGGTTTTCACAATCAAAAATAATTAGGACTTGATCCCGCCAGGCGGGACAGATATCTATGCAATCAAAAAAACATTTCTCCGTTTTTCCAATCGGTTCGTCAGCCGGATTCCCATTTACTGCACCCCATTTCAATTTGAGGCAAAGATGAAAACCGTGCAAGAATTCCAACTAATGAAGCAGACAAACAAAAAGATCTCTGTTGTCACTTGCTACGATCATTGGTCTGCATTAATCATTAACGAAAGTGATGTTGATGCCGTGCTGGTTGGAGACAGTGCCGCAATGGTGATGCACGGCTTTGAAACAACCATCAACGCAGAACTTGAAATGATGCGGTATCATGTTGCAGCAGTAAAACGCGGATTGAAAAATAAATTCCTCATTGCTGATCTTCCTTTCCTCGCACACAAAAAAGGTTTGCCGTTTCTATGCGAGGCAGTTGACACGCTTATGAAGGCAGGAGCCAACGCAGTTAAACTTGAAGGAGCCGAAGGAAATATTGATGGGATAAAACATTTAGTTTCTTCCGGAGTACCGGTAATGGGACATCTCGGTTTAACTCCTCAATCGGTTAATAAACTCGGTGGAAATAAACTGCAAGGAAATGATGAAGCGTCTTTTGAAAAAATTTTGCGAGATGCCCAACTGCTTGAAGAAGCAGGATGTTTTTCAATTGTGCTTGAAATGATTCCCGCAAAATTAGCAAAGACGATTACTGCAACTTTGTTGATTCCCACAATCGGGATTGGCGCAGGAGTTCATACGAGCGGACAAGTTTTAGTTCTCCAGGATTTATTAGGCTGTTCGAAAAATTTTAATCCGAAGTTTTTGCGCAAATATTTAGACGGTTACTTTTTAATTAAATCAGCTTTGAATTCTTACAACTCGGATGTAAAAGAAGAAAAATTTCCTTCTGTAAGGGAGAGTTACTGATGACGAAAATTATTAAATCCGTGAAAGAATGGAATGACCTTTATTTTGAAGAGAATCTTTCGCCATCGCAACTTGGATTTGTACCAACTATGGGAGCTTTACATAAAGGTCATGCATCGCTCATGCAAAAATCCGTATCAGAAAGTATTTGTACCGCTGTAAGTATTTTTGTTAATCCTACACAATTCAATGACCCGAAGGACCTTGAGAAATATCCCAAGACGTTTGAGCAAGATCTTAAAATGCTTGAAGAACTGAAGGTAGATTTTCTATTCTTCCCAAGTTATGAAGAACTTTATGGTGATAATTTTACTTACCAGGTTCAGGAAAAGTCTTTTAGTAAAATTTTATGCGGCTCATCCCGCCCCGGGCATTTCGATGGTGTTTTAACGGTGGTTCTCAAACTGCTCAATATCATTAAAGCGGGCAAGACATATTTCGGTGAAAAAGATTATCAACAATACAAATTGATTAAAGGAATGGCTAAAGCTTTTTTCTTGCAAACAGAAATTCTGGCTTGCCCAACTGTTCGTGATGAGGATGGATTAGCGTTGAGTTCGCGGAATCTCCTTCTCTCGAGTGAAGAACGAAAACTTGCACGGAATTTTCCCTTACTGCTAAAATCGGATAAACCAATTCCGCAAATCAAAATTGAATTGGAGAGCTTGGGTCTTAAGGTTGATTATATTGAAGAATATGATGGTAGGAGATTTGGCGCTGTCTTTGCCGGAAAGGTGAGGTTGATTGATAATGTCGAAATCTAAAATTCTTTTTAAAATTACCGGATCAATTGCAGCCTATAAAAGCGCATATCTTATTTCCAAACTTGTTCAAAACAGTTTTGAAGTTAAAGTCGTTGCAACAGATTCAGCTCTCAAATTTCTTGGCAAAGCAACACTCGAAGGACTGACCGGAAATAAAGTTGTTACCGACTCATTTGAAGATGGCGAAATGATGAGTCACATAGACCTTAACAAATGGGCTGATTTAACTATCGTTTGTCCGGCAACAGCAAACACCATAAATAAATTTACATCGGGAATTTCAGATAATTTGCTTACTTCCCTATTCCTTGCTCACGATCCGTCAAAACCATATCTGATCGTTCCAGCAATGAACATGTTGATGTACGAACATCCGGCAACAAAAGCTTCGCTTAAAAAATTAAGTGAATGGGGAATTCAAATCCTTCCAACAGCGGAGGGTTATTTAGCTTGTGGTGATACCGGCAAAGGGAAATTGTTAGAACCGGATGTTATATACGATTATATTCTTTCTGCTCTTAAGAAAAACGAATCATCCAAAAAACGTAAACTCAAAATTTTAATAACTTCAGGTGGAACAAAAGAAAACATCGACGGTGTGCGTTATCTTTCAAATCTCAGCACCGGCAAAACCGGAGCTATTATTGCAGATTATTTTGCGAACAATTTCCACAATGTAGCTTTTGTACACGCTCTTAATTCTGAAATTCCAAAAAATAAATGTAAACTTCATTCATATTTCAGTTTTAAGGATTTGAATGAACAATTAAAAACTTTACTCTCAAATGAAAAATTCGATGCAGTCATTCATCTAGCAGCCGTTGGTGATTATTCACTTGAGTCAATTGAAATGCATGGGAAGAAGAACAAACTTCCCCTCACACAAAAACTTGATTCGTCCGGTGACAAGCTAACCATCGAATTAAAACGAAATGAGAAAATCATTAATCACTTAAAAAAATATTCTAAAAACAAAAAGCTTGTGTTGGTGGGATTCAAACTAACAAACACACAAAACAAAAACGAAAGATTTGCTGCCGTCGAAAAACTTTTCAACGATGCAAATTGCGATGCAGTTGTTCTTAACGATAGAAGTGATCGAGACAAAAACGAACGGCAAAATAATTTTTCCGTTTTCACAGAACCTGGGAAATTCGACGAGCTTCAAACAGCGGAAGAAACAGCGAAGAAAATTGAATCAATAATTTCAAATATGATAAAGGAGAAGTAAATGTTACTTTGTCTTGACGTTGGAAACACACAGATGCACGGCGGCGTTTTTAACGACGATCAGCTTATTTATCAATTTAGAAAAACTTCTAAGCAAGAATTTTCTTCGGACGAGTTTGGAGTTTTTCTTCGTTCGGTTTTGCGTGAAAGTAAAATTGATCCCGACAATATAAATGCGATTTCGATATGCAGCGTTGTTCCGGATTTGAATCATTCGCTTCGAAATGGTTGTTTAAAATATTTTAATACCGACCCGTTTTTTCTAAAACCGGGAGTAAAAACCGGATTGAAAATTCAGTACCGCAATCCACTTGAAGTTGGTGCAGACAGAATTGCCAACGCTATTGCGGCGATGCATCTATATCCAAATAAAAATCTAATTGTGGTTGATTTCGGCACAGCTACAACGTTTTGCGCTATTTCAAAAAAGAAAGAATACCTTGGCGGAATAATTCTTCCCGGTGTAAAAATTTCTATGGAAGCACTTGAAAGCAAAACCGCTCAACTTCCGACAGTTGAAATTAAAAAAACAGAATCGGTTATCGGAAAATCTACAGTTGAAAGCATTCAATCGGGGTTGTTTTACGGACAAGTGGGGATGGTGCGAGAACTGAAATCAAGGATTATCGAAGAAGCATTCCGTGACGATCCTCCAATTGTTTTAGCAACCGGTGGATTCTCTCGTCTCTTTGAAAACGAAGAACTTTTTAAAGTGATCATTCCCACATTAGCATTACAAGGATTGTACTTTGCATATATGATGAATCAAAAACAGAAAAAGGAAGATTAGTGAAACGAACATTATTAAAATCGAAGATACACAGAGCAACGGTTACCGGTGCATATTTAGATTATGAAGGCTCTATAGCAGTTGATCCGCAGTTGTGCCGAGCCGCCGACATGAAAGAGTTTGAGAAAATTGACATTTACAATGTGAATAGCGGTGCAAGATTTTCAACATATATAATTTTCGGCAAAGAAGGAGAAATCAGTTTGAACGGAGCTGCGGCGAGAATGGTGCAGATTGGCGACCTTGTAATTCTTGCAAGTTATGCTGATTATAGTGAACAAGAAGTTGAAATTCACAAACCTAAAATTGCTTTGGTTGATGGGAAGAATCAGATCACTCAGAAAATTTGATCTACTCCGTGTTCCTTGTGTTTCCCTTTGTGAACCTTGTGGTAAAAAAAACTTAACCACAATGGACACAAAGATTTTTCACAAAGGGCGCAAAAAAAACGGATTGAGATTATTCCCAATCCGTTTATAGTTATAACAAATTGAATTACCTGCTTATGATTACATCCCATCAATAATTTTATTTAGAATTGAACTTGGACGAAGAGCAGCATAAGCTTTTTTGTCATCAGGTAAAAAATAACCGCCGATATCTACAGGCTTTCCCTGGACAGAGAGCAAATCTTCAACAATCTTCTCTTCATTTGCTTTCAATTCATTATACATCTTAGAAAAGCGCGATTTCATTTTGGAATCTTTATCTTGTTCCGCCAAAGCTTTAGCCCAGTACAATGCTAAGTAAAATGAGCTGCCGCGATTATCAATTTCACCCGCTTTGCGTGAAGGATACCGTGCATTTTCCAAATAAGTGCCAATTGCTGTATCGAGTGTTTCTGCCAAAACAGTCGCTTTTACATTACCGGTTTTTTCAGCTATCATTTCGAAAGAAGGAACCAGCGCGCAATACTCACCGAGTGAATCCCAGCGCAAATGATTTTCTTTTAGGAACTGCTGAACATGTTTTGGAGCTGAACCTCCGGCACCCGTTTCAAATAATCCGCCGCCGTTCAATAACGGAACAATCGAAAGCATTCTAGCGCTTGTTCCTAATTCGAGTATCGGGAAGAGATCGGTTAAGTAATCCCTTAGCACGTTTCCGGTTACGGAAATTGTGTCTAGTCCTTTTCTTACTCGTTCCAAAGTATATTTCATCGCACTAACCGGGTCCAAAATTTTGATTTCCAATCCGGTTGTATCATGGTCGTGTAAGTATTTATTTACCTTTGCAATAATTTCTTTATCGTGCCCTCTTTTTTCATCAAGCCAGAAAATAGCTGGTGTTGATGAAGTTTTTGCGCGTCTAAGCGCAAGTTTTACCCAATCTTTAATTGCAGCATCCTTGGTTTGGCACATTCTAAAAATATCGCCTGACTCAACTTGCTGTTCAAGTAAGGTTTCACCAATCGCATTAACAGCACGAATAACTCCATCGGCTTTTGCTTCAAAAGTTTTATCGTGTGAACCATACTCTTCAGCCTTTTGAGCCATCAAACCAACGTTCGAAACTGCGCCCATTGTGGCTGGATCAAATTGTCCGTTGGCTTTCGCTTCTTCAATGATTTCTTTATAAATAGTAGCGTAACAACGGTCGGGAATCATTGCGATGCAATCCTGCAATTCATCTTTGCGGTTCCACATTTTTCCACCGTCACGCACTATATTCGGCATCGATGCATCAACAATAACATCATTAGGAACATGAAGATTTGTTTTGCCTAATCTGGAATCGACCATTGCAAGTTCGGGCTGGTATTCATAAACTTTATTTATTGCTGCTTCGATTTCCTCTCTTTTTTCAGCCGAAAGTTTTTTTATTTTTTCAAGTACGTCAGCCAGACCATTATTAACATTGGCGCCAATCTCTTTCAAAACATCTTCATATTTATCAAGTGCATCTTTGAAATAAACATAAACCGCATGCCCAAACATTATCGGGTCGGAGATTTTCATCATGGTTGCCTTCAGATGCAATGAGAGAAGAACGCCGTCTTTTTTCGCTTCTTCAATTTGTTCAGCATAAAATTTTCTGAGTTCCTTAACATTCATTACTGAAGCATCAATCACTTCACCTTGTAAAAGTTTAAGTTTTTCTTTAAGAACAGTTGTGTTGCCGTTTTTATCGACAAACTCAATTTTTACCGTATCCTCTTTATCAAGGCAGATCGATTTTTCTGAACCGTAAAAATCTTTTTGGTTCATGTGTGCAACGCGGGCTTTTGATCCCGATTGCGGCCAGGGTTTCATCATTTTATGGGGATTTTTCTGCGCGAACTTTTTAACAGAGGCAGAAGCTCTTCTGTCGGAATTCCCTTCTCTAAGAACCGGGTTTACCGCTGAACCAAGTACTTTAGCGTATCTCTCTTTGATTGCTTTTTCTTCATCAGTTTTTGGTTCTTCAGGATAATTGGGAACGTTAAAACCTTTTTCTTGAAGTTCCTTAATTGCAGCTTGAAGCTGTGGAGAAGAAGCGCTAATGTTTGGAAGTTTTATAATATTGGCTTCCGGTCTCTTCGCGATTTCACCTAACTCTGCTAAATAATCAGGAATTTTTTGTTCTTCAGTAAGATAGTCGGGGAAGTTCGCCAGAATTCTTCCGGCTAAAGAAATGTCTTTAGTTTCAATGTCAATTTCGGTTCCTTTTGTAAAAGATTTTACAACTGGGAGCAAACAGTAAGTCGCTAAAGCCGGCGCTTCATCAATTTTTGTCCATAGAATTTTAGTAGCCATTTATTTACACTCGTTTAATTTTGAAAAAATTGTATTATAAATTTTTTAATTGTGTTCTAAAATACTGAATCTTTGAGGATTATTGAAGAGGAGCAAAATAAATTGATCATCTATTGGAGAAGTATATCGAATCGCGAATAAAAATATTCAGCTTGGTGTTCCTTCAATTTTCTCTTTGCGACCACAATAGCCAAAAAATTAATTTCAACTTTAACTGAAACTTTTCACAAAACTTACAACAAAAAAGGCGATCTCTCAATCGCCTTTTTTATATTAATATTTTTCGATCACTTAAACTTGAACCGGAGTGATCGGGTTAGCAGTTTCCCGCATTGAATGAACTTTGTTTTTCGGTTCCAAACTAACTTCGTCTTTTACAACCGCATCAAACTCTTCTCTAAATCTTTCAATCATAAATTTAACCGGCCAGGCTGCAGCATCACCTAAAGCACAAACAGTATTGCCTTCAATATTTTTTGCGATTGTTACAAGAAGATCAACATCCTTTTTAGTTCCTTCACCGCGCACAATTCTATTTAGAATTTTCAACATCCAGCCGGTTCCCTCACGGCAAGGGGTGCACTGCCCACAGCTTTCGTGATAATAAAATTTTGCAATGCGTGCTAAAACTCTTACTAAATCAGTGTCCTCATCCATCACCATAATGCCGCCGGTACCGATTGCAGAACCAACAGCTTTAAGCGATTCTGCATCCATCTTAACACCCTCAAGTTGATCACCGCGTAATGGAGGCATGGAAGACCCGCCAGGAATAACGCATTTAATTTTTTTATCATCGATAACACCGCTGGCATATTTATAAATAATATCTGTAAGCAAAGTGCCGGATGGTAATTCAAAAACTCCAGGATTATTTACGTGTCCACTCACGCCAAATAAAATTGTTCCGGGATGCTTTGGTTCACCGATTGCGGAAAACCATTCCCATCCTTTTTTAATTATCGGTGGAATATTGGTAATCGTTTCAACATTGTTAATCGTGGTTGGATTTCCCCACAAACCATTTTGCGCCGGAAACGGAGGTTTAACTCTCGGGTATCCCCGCTTCCCTTCAATTGAATTCATTAAAGAAGATTCTTCTCCGCAAATGTAAGCACCGGCCCCTTTATGCACATAAATGTTGCACGAAAAATCAGTTGCGAAAGTTTCTTTCATCTTTTCGCCAACGAATCCTTTTTCGTATGCATCGGCAAGAGCTTTTTCAAGAAGTTTTATCCATTTATGATATTCGCCGCGGACGTAAATGTAAGCGCTCTTTGCACCGATGGCATAACACGCAATGATAGTGCCTTCAATTAACTGATGGGGATTGTATTCTAAGATTTGTCGGTCTTTAAAAGATCCCGGCTCGCTTTCATCACCGTTAACGCAAAGATATTTTGGTTTGTCGTTATTCTTCGGCATGAAGCTCCATTTTAATCCAGCAGAGAAAGCGGCGCCGCCTCTTCCGCGTAAACCGGATTTTTTAACGGTATCAATTATTTGGTCGGTGGTCTGAGAGAAAGCTGATTTTGCAGCTTCATACCCGCCATGTTGCAGATACACTTCGATCTGATGAAAATTTTCTATTTCCGGTAAAACTATTTTTTCCATTTACAAAATCAATTTAATGAGTCTAATATTTGCAGAGCTTTTTCTTTATCTAAATTTTCGAAATAATCTTCGTTCACGGCTATCATCGGCGCAGTGCCGCAAGAGCCCATACATTCAACTTCTTCAAGAGAAAATTTCTTATCGCTCGATACTTCACCGTTTTCGAGTCCAAGTTTTTCTTTCACAGCGTCATAAATCTGGTAACCACCACGTAGCATGCAGGAGACATTCGTACAAACTTGAATATGATGTTTTCCCATTTCTTTTTTATGGTACATCGTATAAAAAGTTGCAACGCCATAAACATCTTCTTCGTTTATTTCTAAAACTGATGCGGTTTTCAACATCACTTCTTTCGAAATCCATCCGTGTTGTTCTTGCGCAAGATATAATACTGGCATAACCGCCGCTTGTTTGGTGGGATACTTTTTTAAGATCTGTTCAATCTTTTGAAGGTTTTCTTCTGAAAATTTGAATTCCATTTTTTTCTACTTTTACTTCCTAATTCGTACTTCCTAATTCTTATTTGTCGGCTTCGCCCATGATTGGGTCAATTGAGCCGACAATTGCAACCACATCCGAGATCATATGTCCTTTTACCAGATGTGGAATCGCCTGCAAGTTTGCAAATGAAGGAGAACGTATTTTCATCTTCCAAGGATGCCCTTCTCCTTTACTTACAATGTAAAAGCCAAGTTCCCCTTTTGGATTTTCAACTGCGTGATAAACTTCTCCAACCGGCGGATTAATTCCAAAATTCACGATCATAAAATCGTGGATAAGCTCTTCCATCTTTGTATAAATTTCTGTTTTTCTCGGCAGTACTTTTTTCGGACTGTTGAGCATCACTTCTCCGTTTGGTATTTTATCAATCACCTGACGAATAATTTTTACGCTCTCACGCAATTCGTCTGAACGGACAAAATATCTAGCGAGGCAATCACCTTCTGTATAAACCGGAATTTTAAAATCCATTTCGTTATAAAAAAGATAGGGAGTTGCTCTTCTTAAATCAAATTCAACTCCGCTTGCACGGATGTTAGGACCGGTAAAACCTAAATCGATTGCATCTTCTTTTGAAATAACTCCAACACCTTCCAACCGTTCGATGAAAATTCTATTTCCATTGAGCAGTCGTTCCATCTCGTCAAATTTTTCTTCAAACTGATCTACAAACGCAATAATATTTTTCATTGTGTCGGAAGTAACATCAGAAGCAACACCGCCGATTCGTGTGTAACTTGTTGTGAAACGTGCGCCGCAGATAACATCAAAGAAATCCATAATTTTTTCACGTTCACGCAATCCCCACAGAAAAACCGTTAGGGCGCCAACATCCATTGCAAGTGCGCCAATAGCAACAAGATGTGAGCACATTCTTGCAAGTTCGGCAAGCAGCATACGAATATATTGCGCGCGCGGTGGAGCGGTAATTCCAGCCAGCTTTTCAACTGCTAACGCATAGGCAACATTGTTAGCGGGAGGAGAAATATAATCCAGCCTGTCGGTGTGAGGAATGAATTCCATATACGACATATTTTCAGCCATCTTCTCGTAACCCCGATGGAGATAACCTAATTCCGGAACGCAGGCAATAACCGTCTCACCATCCAACCGAAGCAACAGTCGCAATACTCCATGGGTTGCCGGGTGCTGAGGACCCATGTTCAAGATCATTTCATTTTCTAACGCATCGTCAATCGTAATATGTACGTCAGCACCTAATAGGGCTTGTACTATTTTAGGATGGACATCATCTTTAGTTAATTTTTGCATAGACATAAACTCATTATTTTTTCGGAAGTGGAACAGCGCCTGGAATTCCCATCAGCGGATATTCTTTTCTTAACGGATGATGTTCAAATTCTTCGGGCATGTACATTCTTCGCAAATCAGGATGGTTAACAAAAGTTATTCCGTACATATCGAACACCTCACGTTCAGCCCAGTTTGCGGCTTTCCAGATTGAGGAAACGGTTTCTACCGAGCACTCAGTTTCGTCAACTTCAACTTTTACACAAAGACGAAACTTGTTTTCCAAAGAAAAAATATGATAGACAAGAGTGAATCTATTTATTCTTGTAGCCCAATCAATTGCGGTAATATCTTCGCAAAAATTGAACTTCAGTCCATCTTCTTCCTTTAGGAATTCGCAAACAGTTATTAAAGCCGATTTATCAAACTTCAAAGTCAATTCATCAAACTGTTCAATAAATTCAAATTGAATATTGGGGAAATGTCCGGATAATTTTTCTTTTAATAATTCTTTCATAGAGTTTTAATTTTTTGAAGGAGAAAGATCAACCTGCAAGCTTTCATGGCTGATTTGTGGTGGATCCGGGAAATCCTTTACACGGGTTTTCCCGACTTTATCCTGAATTTGCATTAACGCATTCAACAAGTTTTCAGGTCTCGGCGGGCATCCGGCTGCGTAAACATCTACGGGTAAAAATTGATCGATACCTTGTACAACGTTGTAGCTTCTGTACATCCCACCGGTGGAAGTACACGCACCCATTGCAATCACCCATTTAGGCTCAGGCATCTGATCAAAGATCTTTTTAACAACATGAGCCATTTTATACGTAACAGTTCCGGCAACGATCATCAAATCGCACTGGCGCGGAGTAAACCGCATTACTTCCGAACCAAAACGGGATATATCATACTTTGGATCTCCCGAAGCCATCATTTCGATTGCGCAACAAGAAATTCCCATTGGCATAGGCCAAACGGAACTTTCTCTCGCCCAAGCAGCCAATGCATCAACGGTGGTTGTAAAAAAACCATCGTTAATTAATTTACTTTCTAATCCCATTTAAAACCACCTTTTTTGTAAGCGTAGAGGAATCCTATCTCGAAGACAATTAAAAAGATCAACATCGAAAAAAAGATAGAAATTCCAAGTTCTGCATAAAGTCTCTTAAATTGAACCGCCCACGGATAAACAAAAATCACTTCTAAATCGAAGATGATAAAAAGCATTGCAACAATGTAATATTTTACAGAAACGCGCTCGTGGGTTGTTCCGATCGGTTTCATTCCGCTTTCGTAGGTTGAGAGTTTTTCCGCATTTGACCTTTTCGGACCAAAAATGTTGGATGAAAAAACCGTAGCTACTGCAAAAATGATCGCGAAACCAAAAACTAAAAATATGGGGATATATTCAATTAGCATTTTTTCTTTTAATTATTTTGGATTCAAATTTATCATAAATACGCTTGAATGTCAATTTAGTTAGTGGATTAAGTCTCAATATTTTTACAATTCATACAGAAATTTGCTTAGTCAATTCAAGAAAAAAATTTTATTTTGATATGAGAATAATTCAAATAGAAGGAAACCTATGGAACTTCAATTTATTGGTGCGGCAAAAACGGTAACCGGATCACTCCATTATTTTAAAGTAAACGGTAAAAAGTTTATCATCGATTGCGGGTTGATTCAAGGTAAACGAAAAGAAGCATTTGAATTAAACCGAAAATTTGAGTTTTTTGAACCTGAAGAACTTGATTTTGTCATCCTTTCTCATGCACACATTGATCATGCCGGGAACCTTCCCAACCTCGTAAAAAGAGGATTTCAAGGAAACATTTACGCGACTCTTGCTACCCGTGATCTCTGTTCTGTAATGCTTTTGGACAGTGCACATATTCAAGAAAAAGACGTTGAGTACGTTAATAAAAAGAGAAAAAAAATGAAGAAAAATCTCTTTGAACCACTTTACACAACTCAAGACGTGCACGAGACGATGTCTCAGTTTGTTGGATTAAATTACCGCCGCACTTATAAAATTGACGATAACATTTCTTTAACTTTTTACGATGCCGGGCATATTTTAGGTTCCGCAATCGTTCATTTAGTTATAAAAGAAAATGGGAGGGAGTTCGCGTTTGGTTTTTCGGGTGATCTTGGTAGACCGAATTTACCCATTCTAAAAGACCCGGAGAAAATTCCAGATGTTGATTACTTCATTTGCGAAAGCACCTACGGTGGTAGATTTCATCAAACGTTTGACAAATCGGAAGAAAATCTTACCGAAGTATTGAAAAAAGCAATTCAGCGAAAAGCAAAAATCATTGTCCCCTCTTTTAGTGTTGGAAGAACGCAGGAACTTGTTTATGTACTCAATCAAATATTTGAAAAAAAGTTGGTGCCGCAAATCCCGATTTTTGTCGATAGTCCTTTATCTGTAAATACTACGGGAATTTTTCGACTTCATCCGGAATGTTTTGATGCGGAAACTTCAGCGTTTATGCACCAGCATCATGACCCGTTTGGATTTGAGAAATTAAAATATATTACCGACGTAGAAGATTCTAAAAAATTGAATGAAATTGAGGGACCGGTAATGATTCTTTCTGCTTCGGGAATGGCAGAAGCTGGAAGAATTCAACATCATCTCGCAAATAATATTGCTAATCCCAATAACATTGTTCTAATAGTTGGTTATTGTGCAGAACACACGTTAGGTAGAAGAATTGTTGAACGTCAACCGGAAGTTAAAATTTTTGGGGAGGTTTTTCCTTTGAATGCTGAAGTTATCGTCTTTAACTCTTTAAGTGCGCACGCTGATGCGAATGAGCTGATCGATTATTGCAACAAATTCGATAAAGAAAAAATGAAAAACTTCTTTCTTGTTCACGGGGATGAAGACCAGCAAATAAAATTCCGGGATAGATTGGCAGCTATTGGATTTAAAAATATAACGATTCCTTCCCGCGGAGATGTTTTCAGTTTATAGCTATGAGAAAAATATTTTTTTGTATAATGAGGTCGTTCCAATTCTTCAAGTTAAAACAAAAGAGCGACTTACTTTGAAAAAGTATTTTTTTTTGATGCTTTTTTGTGTTGGTTTCAGCGAAGCTTTTGCGCAAAGAGAAATCGGTCAGGATTCGCTTTCGATTTTATTTGAAACCGATTCAAGTAATTATTTTAAAACAAGTTTAAATAAACTTCTTTCAACTTACCAGTTGCAATCGAATCTTCTCTACAATAGATCGATTGCAGATTTCTCATTTTCAGTAAAAGAGAATTACGGTTCAACCCTCATCAAATCTTCAGATAAAAGCATAAAAGATGAACATTTTTTTTCATTCGGTACCGCATACAATTTAAGTACAAATTTTTCTGGGGGAGTTGCTGTTAACCATTCAATTCTTTCGGATTCTAGAAAGATTGGAATAAATTCCGCCGAACAATCGACTATTTTATTTTTCCCCTGTTACACTTTCGCTCCGGAAGTGTTTGTCGCTCCATTCGCAGGTTATTCTAGTAACCGGCAAATTGGTGTTCACGATGATGGTATTTTATATGGTGGAGAAGCGAATCTGCAGACTAATTTAGGTGAAGGATTTGATGTGGTATCTTCGGTTAAAATAAAAGAAGAAGATATTTTGCCGAGGAAAAATAACGTACGCGACTTCAGTGTAACCGCAGTGAACAAATTCTCTCAGTTTGTTGGAAATGTTCTTTCTGTTTCTTACTTGGAAACAAGAAAAGATTTCTACTATGAAGCAGATTCTTTAACAAAACGTGAATTCTCGATCATTAATAATATTCAAAGTCGAAAAGAAAAAAAATTCTGGTTTGATGATTCACTCCGATATTTTCAATTTTTGCCAAATACAAATATTACGATCCACAGCTCGATTCTTTGGAGAAAAATTTCTAAAGACACAAAGCATAAACAAACAATCGTTGAATCAAAGAAAGTTTTTGATACTGAAATAAATGAATTAAAACTTGATCTGGAAGGAGAAGCCGAATACATTAAAAATGATTTGCGATTGCTTATCAAAACAGCCTTCACGGAAAGGGACGAAAAACATTCAGCAAAAAATTATGAAGGTGTCCTCCCACTTTTCTTCGATCAGGCAAATAATTCTGAATCGCAAAAAAATAATTTCACACAACGTACAAGTTTAACCATTTTGGGCAATTATAAGTTGTCGAATAAGGACAACATCTCCCTTAGTCTATTTCATAACAAACTCACTTACGATACTCCTAGTTTAGAAAATTATGACGATCGGGATGAACTTCTATCAATAATTAAAATTCGTTACACGAGGTTGCTAAATCCATACTTTGAATTCTTCACATCAACCGAAGGAACAATAAATAAATTAGTATACATTTCCTCGCAACGAAGCTCAAATAACAATGTGAACCGTATACTTAAATTGCAATCCGGTGGAATTTTTAGCGGGAAAAATCTTCGTTCGTACAATTCGTTTGAGGTCTCAGCAAATTATACCGTTTATGATTATGAGGATTTGAATCCTAATTACAAAAGTTATTCTTTCAGACAGCTCGGGATGATAGATTCTACGACTTTTAGGTTAACACGTAGTGTTGAATTGAAATTTAAAGGTTATTTACGACTTTCAGAACAAGGGGAGTTGAAGTGGAAAGAATTTTCTATGAAACCGACCCGATTTCTGGAAGAAGCATTTATGGTTCCACAAATCACCTACAATTTTTTAAATGCTCAATTCGCAATAGGTCTTAGACAATTCTCACTAAAAACATTTACGTACAAACAAAATAAAAAAATTCTTGAATCTTTCTACTTAAGCCGTGGGCCAATAACTGAGATTTACTATTCAGTGATCGGAAAGGTTCAGCTTCAACTAAAAGCATGGTATGAGTTTGTTACTCTTAACGATCAAAAAATTAGCGAGATCCCAAATTTCGATTTTGCCGTAAAGTTAAATATTTAAATTGCTAATACAATTATTTTCCTTATTTTTCAATAAAAAAACTGACATCATTTGGAAACACAAAATTACCACCTTGACATAGAAAGCGATCCGAATAATCTGATTATTGTGGAAGAGTTTTTTAATCAAATCGCCCTTGAAATCAAACTCCCTGAAAAAAGATTCCCTGAGTTGATGGTGGCTTTAACAGAAGCTATAACCAACGCCATCATTCATGCTAACAAAAAAGATATTACCAAATTAGTTCATATCGATTTTTCTATCGAAGGAAAAACTTTAACTATAAAAGTAAAAGATGAAGGAAATGGATTTGATCCCTCTTCTATCCCCGATCCAACACAACCTGAAAATTTATTTAGAGATTCGGGACGTGGTGTTTACTTGATGAAAGTTTACTGTGATGAAGTTTATCACAATATCACTCCCACCGGAACAGAAACCGTTCTGAAAATTTCACTCTAGTTTAAAACAGAAAAGGCATCTCAAAAGAGATGCCTTCTTAATTTAAAAGATGAAGTTAGATATCTAGCTTTTTAATATTCGCCGCTACATCATCAGCAGATCGCTTTAATCCGGCAATTTCTTCATCGGTTAACTTTAGTTCAAGAATTTGTTCGATTCCGTTCGCATTCAATTTAACGGGAACACCACAATAAACAGCGTTCAAACCGTATTCACCTTCAAGCCAAGCTGAACAAGGAAGAACTCTATTGCTGTTTCTTGCAATCGCTTCAACCATTTCAACTGAAGAGGAAGATGGAGCATAATAAGCACTTCCGGTTTTAAGATAATTTACGATTTCAATTCCACCGTTTCGTGCGCGTGTTACTAATGCTTCAATTCTTTCAGCAGAAATTAATTCTGAAATAGGAATTCCGGATACCGTTGAATATCGAACTAACGGAACCATTGAATCGCCGTGTCCGCCTAAAACCATCGCTTGAACGTCTCTAACTGAAACGTTTAATTCTTGCGCGATAAAAAGTCTGAATCTTGCAGAATCTAGAATTCCAGCCATACCGATAACACGATTTTTTGCAAAACCGCTAACTTTTTTAGCGACATATGTCATTACATCTAAGGGATTAGATACAACGATAAGAATTGAATTTGGGGATTGAGCCACAACCTGTTCAGTAACTGATTTTACAATCTTGGCATTTGCGGATAATAAATCATCACGGCTCATACCAGGTTTTCTTGCTAAACCCGCAGTAATTACAACAATATCAGAATTAGCAGTAGCTGCATAATCATTTGCCCCAATAACAGCAGAATCAAAACCTTCGACGGGAGCGCTCTCCCACATATCAAGTGCTTTGCCTTGTGGTACTCCTTCAAGAATATCAACGAGTACAACTTCCTGAGCTAATTGCTTTTCAGCAATTCTTTGTGCCGCAGTAGAACCGACATTTCCGCCACCAATAACCGTTATTTTTTTCATGTTCTCCTCTGATTTAAGTTTGTTAAACTACAGGGTAAACAGAAACTTTCTGTCTATCTCCTCTACCGATCTCAAACTTTACTTGTCCAGCAGCAACTGCAAAAAGAGTGTCATCCCCACCGATTTGCACGTTTGTTCCCGGATGAAACTTAGTTCCTCTTTGACGCACGAGAATTTCTCCGGCGTTAACTTTTTGTCCGCCAAATCTTTTAACGCCTAAACGTTGCGCGTTACTATCTCTACCATTTCTGGAAGAACCTTGACCTTTTTTATGAGCCATTGTAAAACTCCTTACCTTTTAACCAATTTTAGTAATTTCAATTCTTGTTAACTGTTGGCGATGTCCGTTAAACTTCTCATGCCCGGTTCTTCTTTTCTTTTTGAAAACAAAAACTTTTTCGTCTTGAACATGTTCAAGAACTTTTGCATAGACTTTTGGAGAATCTAAAAACGGGGTGCCAATTTTTGTTTCGTTTTCATCGCCTGCCAACAAAACAGAATCAAAGGTAAGCTCGCTATTTGGTTCTTGAGCCAAGAGCGGAACATACACTTTGTTTTTTTCGGAAACTTTAAATTGCTGACCTGCAATTTCTACTACTGCATACATATTTTTCACCTTTTCTTCTTTTCTAAGTTTACAAAATTAAGGAAAAACCATATAGAAGTCAATTTTAACTGAAGAAAATATTTTGAGACGTTTTGGGGATAGGGACTTTAGCATTTTCGTTGATTTTAGTTGTTTTTTCATGTTTCCAAAAGTTTTAATTAAAGGAAATACCTTTTCTTTGACTTTGGGAAAGAATAATTAAACTTGAGTTATCAAGATTCATGTTTTTAATAGCAAGAAAGAGTAAAATTTTAGTTTCTCAAATTCAACGGCAAAAAAACCATAATTTATAGAAATTGCGTGAACCGGCATTCAAAAATTGCAAATCCGTTAAGTTTGCGGTAAATTTGTTTCACTATTTTGAACTAGATGAAGTGCAATGCAAACCCCCTTAATGGCTCAATATCTTAAAATTAAAGAGGCTCACCCGGATACGATTCTTCTTTTCCGTGTAGGTGACTTTTTTGAAACGTTTGATGAAGACGCAAAAACTGCCTCAAAAGTACTTGGAATTACCTTAACCCGACGAGCAAACGGAGCTGCAGGTGACGTTCCCTTGGCTGGATTTCCGCATCATGCAATAGACACTTATTTACCAAAACTTGTAAGAGCCGGATTTCGTGTTGCTGTTTGCGAACAGACCGAGAATCCAAAATTTGCTAAAGGAATTGTTAAGCGCGAAGTTGTTGAAGTGGTAACTCCCGGCGTTGCTTTTACCGATAAACTGCTCGACCACAAAAAAAACAATTATCTTTTTTCATTTGTAATTAAGGATGAAATCGCCGGAATTTCATTCTGCGATATTTCTACCGGTGAGTTCCAAGTTTACGAAGTACCGGCCAATCATTTAAAACAGCAGATAGAATTAATTTCTCCGGTGGAAGTTCTTCTTTCCAAAAAATTAAAAGAAGAATATTCGCTGGTTATAGCTTCAATAAATTCTTCTATCCGAATCACAAAACTTGATGACTGGATTTTCAATTTTGAATATGCAAAAGAGCTTTTACTGATGCAGTTCAAAACCGTAAATCTTAAAGGATTTGGAATTGAGAAGTTGAATACCGGAGTCATCGCTGCTGGAGGAATTCTCAATTATTTACAAGAAACTCAAAAAGCAAACCTTTCCCATTTAAATAAAGTCGCACTTTACAATCCATCTGACTATATGCTTTTGGATCATTCAACAAAGCGGAATCTTGAAATAATTTTTTCGATGCAGGATGGCGGACGGGAAGGTTCACTCATTTCAATTCTTGATAAAACCGAAACCGCAATGGGTGGAAGACTATTAAAAAAATGGGTTTCCGCTCCTCTTAAAAAGTTAGAAGCAATTCTCGCCCGTCAAAATGCGGTTGATGAGTTTGTAACTAAAAAAGAAGTTAGGAAAAAACTTTTACTCGAATTAAAAGAGATCGGTGATCTTGAAAGACTGGTTTCAAAGATTTGTACCGGTAGAGCGAATCCCCGCGAATTGGTTTTCCTAAAAACTTCGCTTAAAAAAATACCGATTATAAAAGAATTGTTAACCACAACGGAATCAAAAGCTCTTTCTCAAATCTTCCAACAGTTGGAACCACTCGACCAATTGTCTGAAAAAATTCAAAATGCTTTAGTTGATTCTCCCCCACTTTCCATTGTTGATGGTGGTGTAATCCGCAGCAGCTACAGTGCTGAACTAGATGAGCTTAGAGATATTTCGCTTCATGGGAAAGATTGGATCGCCAATCTACAAAAAACCGAGCGAGAAAAATCTGGAATTCCCTCGCTGAAAATAAATTATAACCGCGTGTTCGGGTATTATATTGAAATCAGCAATACACACAAAGACAAAATTCCGGCTGATTATATACGCAAACAAACACTTGTTAATTCAGAACGGTACATTACTCCGGATTTGAAAGAGTACGAAGAAAAAGTTCTGAATGCTGAAGATAAAATTTACGAACTTGAATCTCAGCTTTTCAATGAACTCCGTCTGTTCGTTTCGTCTTTCGCAGAAACCATACAGAATAATGCGCGTCTTGTTGCCATGCTCGATTGTTTTCTTTCGTTTGCGGAAGTTGCCGAACAATATAATTATGTAAAACCGCTGGTTGATACATCGACAATTTTAGAAATTAAAGAAGGTCGGCATCCGGTTGTTGAAAGAATCTTACCACTGGGAGAAAAATTTACTCCCAACAATTGCAAAATGAATAATGAAGAACAACAGATTATTTTGTTAACCGGACCCAATATGGCGGGCAAATCTGTTTATCTTCGGCAAATTGGATTGCTTGTTTTGTTGGCGCAAATAGGATCGTTTGTCCCCGCAGGAGCAGCAACAATTGGTTTGGTGGATAGAATTTTTACGCGCGTCGGAGCTAGCGATAATATCTCTGCAGGTGAAAGCACCTTCCTTGTCGAAATGCAGGAAGCGGCGAACATCATTAACAACGCAACTTCAAAAAGTTTAATTCTTCTTGATGAAATTGGAAGAGGAACATCAACTTTCGATGGAATTTCCATCGCGTGGGCAATAACCGAATTTCTCCATGAGAATTCCGATATTTCGGCAAAGACACTGTTCGCAACGCATTATCACGAATTGAACGAAATGTCGGATCTTTTTCCGCGAATAAAAAATTACAAAGTTGAAGTTCGCGAGTATGACGACAAAGTAATTTTTCTTCACAAAGTAAATCCCGGCAGAGCCGACCATAGCTACGGTATTCAAGTTGCACAAATGGCTGGGTTACCAAAATTCGTGACTGATAGAGCAAAAGAAATTTTGTTTAATCTTGAAGGGAAAGAATTAACTCCGTACGAAGTAAAGAAAGAGCGGCTCGCAAAATTGAAGCAAAAGAATGATTCTCAAATAAATATGTTTGAGTTTAAAGATGACAAGTTCCGTGATGAGATAAAAGAATTGGAAGTTAATAATTTAACTCCGCTCCAGGCGCTAAATTATTTGCACGATATGAAAAAGAAAGTTGAAGATGAAAAGTAACATCGTTTTATTACTCCTCGTGTTATTTCTGGTTTCTTGCGGGAAACAGTACACACCGGAACAGCAAAAGTATATTTCCTCTATTGAACAGCAGAGAAAAGAAAAAGATGAGTGGATGAAAAACGATGCTTCTTCCCCGTTCAATCAAGAGCCAAAGCAACATTTTGAACCGTTGAAATATTTTGATGTTGATCCCGATTTTGTTTTTAAAAGTAAGTTGATAGAGTTCGAATCGAAAGACACAATTTCAATTTTCGGAACAAAAGGTGAAGAAAGAAAGGTTGTTCGCTTCGGTTACGTTACTATTCCCTTCAAAAACAAAAATTATAAGATGAACGTTTACAATGGAAATTCGCGAAGTGGAGAAAATTATTACAGTCTCTGGTTTACAGATAAAACTACGGGAGAAGAAACGTACGGTGTAGGAAGATATTTGGATTTCGAATTAAACCCAACTAGAGATTTTCTGTACACAATCGATTTTAATCTTGCATATAGTCCTTATTGTTCCTACAGTCCAAAATATTCATGTGCAATTCCAACAAAAGAAGATTATTTGGATATTGCCATGAATGCCGGTGAGAAAAAATTTCATAATTAACAACATCACTTTATATTGAAAGTGAAATTCAAAAACAAAATGTAATTGGTGAAAAATGGTTATTGTATTAGAAAAGAATATTGCAGATAAACAGATAGAAAATATTATAAAACATTTGGAAGATTTCGGATTTGCCGTTCATAAATCAACCGGTGTGGAACAAATTGTTCTTGGGGCAATCGGCGTTAAACCCGATTTTGATACACGCAATGTAAAAATCATTGATGGTGTAGCTGAAGTTTATCGCATAACCGAGCCTTATAAACTAGCAAGCCGAAGTTTCCAAAAAGAGAATACGGTCATAACAATTAAAGGAATTCCGATCGGCGGAAACGAAGTGATGATGATGGCGGGACCTTGTTCAATCGAAAGTGAAGAACAAATTTTTACGCTTGCAGAAATCGTTGCAAAATCCGGTGCAAAAATTTTACGCGGAGGAGCTTTTAAACCGCGCACTTCTCCTTACGCATTTCAAGGAATGGGAGAAGAAGGTTTGAAACTTATCCGCATGGCAGCAGATGCTCACAATCTTCTTGTAATTACGGAAGTAATGGAAAACGCTCAAATCGATTTGATTGGAAAGTATACCGATATTTTTCAAATAGGCGCGCGCAATATGCAGAACTTTTCTTTGTTGAAAGAACTTGGCAAAACTAATATTCCGATTATGTTAAAGCGGGGACTTTCTGCAACAATCGAAGAGTGGTTAATGTCAGCAGAATATATTTTATCAAATGGAAACAAACAGATCATGTTGTGCGAACGAGGAATTCGGACGTTTGAAACTGCAACAAGAAATACGTTTGATCTTTCCGCAATTCCGGTGTTGCAAAAGAAGAGTCACTTACCTGTTGTAGCCGATCCTTCACACGCTACCGGTTTACGCGATAAAGTTTTACCGATGGCTCGAGCAGCAGTTGCAGCCGGCGCTGATGCGTTGATGGTTGAAGTCCACCATGAACCGGAAAAAGCGTTGAGCGATGGACCTCAGGCATTATTACCGGAGCAGTTTTTCGAATTGATGAAGCAGATTCGTCTTATTGCAGAAGTAATCGGAAGAAAAATTTCATAGATGAAAATCGCTATTCTCGGTCTCGGACTAATCGGCGGTTCGCTTGCAAAAGCAATTAAAACTGTTTCTCCTGAAATTTTTATTTCTGGTTTTGATTTTGCTGATGTTACCTCGCAAGCACTTTCGGAAAAAGTTATTGATGAAGCGCTGATGAGCTCATCAGATGTAAAAAATGCAGATATAGTTTTTCTCTGCCTTCCAACGGAGTTTTCTCTAACTGAAATTGGAAAACTTGCCTCGGTTGTAGAGTCGGGCTGTATTGTAACTGATGTATGCAGCGTAAAAGAAGCCCTTCAGAATAAATGGAATACTTTGCAAAGTGAGGGAATTTACATCGGCGGACACCCAATGACGGGAAAAGAAAAGGGGGGATATGAAAATTCAGATCCAATTCTTTTTGAAAATGCTATTTATATTTTAACCGGCGAGTATGCACAAACATCTGCTGCGCAAAAATTAATTGATCTCCTTTCCGGAATTGGAGCCAAAATAAAATTCCTGGATGCATCTCTGCATGATACTATCGTGGCAAATGTGAGTCATCTTCCTCAAATAGTTGCTGTCTCACTTGTGAACTCTGCTCTAAACGGAGAGCAAGCTGCCTTCAAAGATTTTGCCGCAGGAGGATTTAGAGATTTAACCCGAATTGCATCGAGCGATTTTTTAATTTGGGAACAGATCATCCGAAAAAATCGAAAACACATCCTGACTGCACTGACTAAATTTCAGCAGACGATATCGGATGTCTCTGACTCGATCGAAAAAGAGGATTTTTCATCACTTAAACTCGCATTTGAAAAAGCGAAAGAGAAGCGGGATGAAATTCCCAAAAATTCAAAAGGATTTCTAAATCCACTTTCGGATATCTTCATATTCGTGAAAGACGAACCGGGTGTCTTATTTAGAATGTCCGAGATCCTTTATAAAAACAACATAAGCATTAAGGATGTAGAAATTCTTAAAATGCGTGAGGGAACCGGTGGAACGATGCGGCTTTCTTTTGATACGAAAGAGATAGCAAAAAAAGCTAAAGGATTGATTGAACAAGTCGGGTTTAAAACACGGTGATTTCATTTCGGAAAAAGACCGCAAATCCGTAATTTTACAGTAACATTTTTCAGTTTTAGTGGATTGACCAGTTTCTGTTTTTATCCCTACAATTTAAAAGCAAAAAGAAAACAAAATTTTATAACTAAAGGAGAAGTTCCTTCATGGCAACAACAGCCGATTTTAGAAATGGATTAATAATTAGATTTAAAAATGACCTCTACACCGTCATCGAATTTCAACACGTAAAACCGGGTAAAGGCGGGGCGTTCGTTCGAACGATGTTAAAAAATCTCCGCAGCGGAAAAGTTTTAGACAACACCTTCCGTTCCGGTGAAACACTCGATATCGTACGCGTTGAAAGAAGAAAATATCAATATCTCTACCGTGATGGTGAGTATTTGGTATGTATGGATAACGGCACATATGAACAAATAAATGTTCCCGTAACTCATATCGGGGATGGTATTAATTTTATAAAAGAGAATGAAGAAGTTGAAATTCTTTTCAACGGAGAGGAAATCATCAGCGTTGATATTCCGATCTTTATTAATTTGAAAGTCGTTTCCGTTGAACCGGGCGCAAAAGGCGATACTGTTTCGAACGTAACCAAACCGGCAACATTAGAAACCGGTGCGGTGGTAAATGTTCCATTGTTTATCAATGAAGGCGAACTTCTTAGAATAGACACCCGCACTGGAAGTTATGTTGAAAGAGTAAAAGCATAACCCAACAATTAGGAATGTTGAATTAGGAATTAAAAATTTATTGTCTTAATTCAACATTCTACTTTTAACTTTCCCCTTTAAATTTTCTACTTTATACCTAGATATCTGGCTGCCGCATCAGCACAATTTTCTCCATCCATGGCTGAGGACATAATTCCTCCAGCATAACCGGCGCCTTCACCAGCTGGAAATAATCCGGCTATTTCTTTGTGCATATACGTCTCTCTATCGCGCGGAATACGAACCGGAGAACTTGTTCTCGTTTCTGCGGCTAACATTTGTGCTTCTTCAGTAACAAAACCTTTCATCTTATTATTGAATTGCTGCAAACCATCTTTTAATCTCTGCACAATTGGTTTTGGTAAAAGCGAATGGATAGGAGAAGAAACTGTGCCCGGGAAGTAAGAAGCTTTAGGAAGTGTCGAAGAAACTTTATTCGCCAAGAAATCAGTAACTCTTTGTGCAGGTGCAGATTGATTCCTTCCACCGGCTTCAAACGCCAGATGCTCAATTTCCTGTTGATACATCATTCCTGCAAAGGGACCGAATTTTTCATATTGTTTAAAGTCTTCCGGCTCAACCGAAACCACGAAACCGGAATTTGCATAAGGAGAATTACGTTTTGAGATTGACATGCCGTTTACAACTAATTCGTCTGGAGCGGTTGATGCAGGAACAATGATTCCTCCCGGACACATACAAAATGAAAAGACACCGCGATTATTTACTTGACAGGCTAAACTATAATTTGCAGAAGGCAGATAATCATTTTTTTCTTTTGTGTGATACTGCATTTCGTTTATCAATGCCTGCGGATGTTCTATCCTGACACCCATTGCAAAAGATTTTGGTTCGAGTAGAATGTTCTTACCATCTAGAAGATAAAAAATATCCCGCGCCGAATGTCCTGTTGCGAGCAACACAGAATCGGCAAGTATCTCCTTACTGTCGTTCAAAACAACGCCGAGCATTTTTTTATCTTGTAAGATAAAATCTGTTACGCGCGACTCAAAATGAATTTCTCCGCCGCAGCGCAAAATCGTATTTCTAATTTCGGAAACAATTTCCGGCAATTTATTTGAACCAAGATGGGGATGCGTATCAACTAAGATATCCTCCGTGGCTCCGTGTTGAACAAAGATGCGTAAGATTTTCTTAACATCTCCCCTTTTTGTGGCGCGCGTGTAGAGTTTGCCGTCGCTAAAAGTCCCTGCACCACCTTCACCAAAACAGTAATTTGAATTTGGATTAACTTCACGATGAACCGTCAATCTATTAATATCTCGTCTTCTTCCACGCACATCTTTTCCGCGTTCAACAATAATTGGTCTGATGCCGTGTTCAATTAAACGAAGTGCGGCAAACATTCCAGCCGGACCAAATCCAACTACAGCAACTTTTTTGTTTCCTTTTACCGGTTTGTAATCAACTGTTTTAACTTCTTCAGAAGGTGTTTCATTTACAAATACATCTAAGAGCAATTTGTAAATAGGATATTTTCTTGCATCGATTGAACGGCGGACAAGTCGTGCAGCTTTTATCTCATCCGGGGTAATCTGCAATTGTCGTGATATTTCAGAACGGATTGCTGAATCGGAAAATGCATGTTCCGGAAGCAGTGCTATTTCAATTTGTGTCTTCATAAATTTTTATTTTATAGAAAATTAATTTCATTAGTTATAGAAAAAATTCTAAGAGAAATGAGTACAGATTACATTACTTAAATAAACCGATTGATTAACAAAAGCTGGAAACTCTCACGGTGTATTATTATTTTTCTTCCACTCTTCTACCCAATCGGTAAAAGGAGTCATCATCGGTACAGCAGTAATTTTGCCACCAAATCCAATATAGCGATAAATTACCGAATTCAAATTCGTAACCATAGCAGCGTTCAAAACATTTTGATTAATTGTGATTCCGTACTTATGAGCCAAATCGACAGAATATTTGATAATTGAATTTCTTAACTTATTAAATGCCAGATCGCGTTTAAGTTTATCTTTCATCACGGCAAAATCTTCGTCAGCTGTAAACTCAGGTTTCTTTTTGCCGATCAGCTTAAAGATTGAATATCCTTCTGGCACTTTCAACGGTCCGTAAGTATCACCAATGTTCAATGTTCCTGAAACCCGTCCGATTTCTCCAAACGCCGAAGTAGGAAATAGACCGAATTCGCCAGAGCTCTCTTTTGTCTGTTGCCGCTCAGAATAAAGTTTTGCGAGAGTTTTTATATCAACACCTTCTTTAAGTTTTTGAAGAACGGTATCAACGGTTTCAAGACTACCCGTCAACACTTCAATGATGTTCACAAGAGTTTCAGATTCTTTTTTCAAATTCCGTTTTGCATAATAAGCGGCAACTTCATCATCGCTTACTTTTGCAGAATCAAGAAAAGCGCCCTGCATTGCCTGATGAAGAAGAAAATCTTTCCACATGCCAAACGATTCTTTTACTTCTTTCGTTTGCTCGAGTTTCTGTCTGTAACCTTCTTCGGCAAGAACTTCCCGCTCGATAAATTCTCTTGTCTTTCCATTCAGTACCGCAAGAACATGCTTTATTTCTGCTGATTTAAATCCGGGATTTTCAAAATTCAAAAACCGGATGTACGATTTCAGCGGAATACTCTTCTTACCTAATTTCACAAACACTTTCGAAATCGAATCAACTAGGGATTTTTGTTCAAGAGTATAAAAATCTTCTTCGCTTAAATAAAGCTTATCTTTTTGATCTTTTCTCGCTGCCTCCTTTCCCTTTAATAAGAGAACAATTTTTTCGGCAGAAAGTTTCAAAAGGGGACCATTCGCATCGACTTTTTTGTTCAAGAACATCTGCTTCATATAACGGATGAAAAATTCGCGTTCAGCCCGCTTCCGGGCAATTTTTTTTATTTGCTGATACTCGCTCTCCCATCCTTGCGATTTCGCCAGAATTGGTTCATACCTTTTTATAATATGATAAATATACCAACCGTCTTCAAAGTGTACCGGAGTTGTGTTTGCGTTCTCGGGAAGCGAAAATATTTGTCTTTCCAGATTTTCATCTTCCATTCCAATCTCAAACGTAAGCGTATCTTTTGATTGTTCCGGCAGTTCTATCATTAAACTATCAAAAGGTAAACCTTTGGTTAAAAGAGTCGCATAATTTTTTATCTCCTTTTCATTTGGAGAATACAAAGCTTTTGCAAAAACTTTTGTAGCGTTGGAAAGATAATCGGAAAGAAGTTGTTGCGCTTTTCCTTTCGCTTTTTCGGCTACTTCTTTATTGTACAAAGCATCGCGTACGAACATTTTTTCAAATTCACGGATACTGTAAGAAGTTATTTCAACGGTGTCAAGCCGGTAATCGAGTGCTGCTTGTGCAAACAATTTCTCAAAAATTATCCCGTAAAGGAATTCCTCTTTTAATTGGGGAGTAATGCCCTTCATCTGCCGGTCAAGCTGCGGCATCATTTCATATCGTTGGATGAATTCTTTCCTCGTAACCGGAATATTTCCTATTTTTGCGATAACTTCATCATCACTTTGCGCTTTTGTTTGCATGATGAAACTGAGACTTAAAAGGAGAAATACGTATTTGATCATGTACTATCTTTCGTGATTAACTGCCTAAAGTTACAAATAATTCTCTACCAAATTAAACGTGTTTTTAATACCGATGCAAAATATTTGAGGCTCACTTGAAAAAAAATGTTAAAAGAAATCAAAAAATAAATGAGACTAAACCGGAGGGAAAATCTGCTGGAACAAAAACTTCCCGGAAACCGCCAAAGTGGTTTTATGCCGTTCCGTTCCTGCTTCCTGTCGTCTTAATAATTCTGCTTGAATTTTCACTCCGCACATTTAATTACGGAAGAAATATTGAAACATGGATTCCCTATCATCCGGAGCTTCCGGGAAAATTAGTCCTTAATACCGAGATCGCTTCAAAATATTTTCTAACAACAAAGGGAATTCCTTCATCTATTTTCGATCCTTTTGACGCGGTAAAAAAACCAGGAACGTTCCGTGTGTTTGTTCTTGGCGAAAGCAGCGCGGCAGGGTTTCCGTATGAGCCAACCGGTTCTTATTCCCGTTACATTCGCGACCGCCTGCAATTGGTTTATCCGAAACAGAATATTGAAGTGGTTAATGTTAGCATGGCAGCTATCAATTCAATCGTTATAAAAGATATGCTTCCGGAAATATTGAAACAAGAACCGGATCTAATTTTGCTTTACGTTGGACATAACGAATACTACGGAGTTTTCGGCGCCGCTTCACAGTCTTTGTTTGCCGGAAACAAAACAATGTTGAATGCAATGCTTTATCTGAACGAGTTCAAAACGGTTCAGCTCTTGCGGAACATGATGAATACTGTTTCTTTTTGGTTTAAAGGAAAAGAGAAACCATCCGGCGCAACGTTAATGGCGCGGATGGCAAGTAATAATTTAGTACCGTATAAATCAAGTTTGTACCAAGCCGGATTAACGCAATTTGAAGGAGAACTATCCGATATTATTCAGATGATAAAACAGAAGAACGTTCCGCTTATCATGGGAACGCTCACATCTAATTTGAAAGATCAACCCCCTTTTATTTCGATAAATGAAAAAGAAAATGAATCTGCCGACCATTTTTATAAGTTGGCGGAAGAGTCGCTTAAAAAAGGAAATGCAGTTGAAGCCAAAACTCTTTTCATCAAAGCAAAAGAGTTGGATGCATTACGCTTCCGCGCGCCAGAAGAGATGAACGATATTATTAAAAAACTTGCGGGAAGTAACCAAATTCCCCTTGTCGATTTTGAAACAGCTTTCAATAACTTGAGTGAAAATAATATTGTCGGCAACAACTTAATGGTGGATCATCTTCACCCAACACTGCATGGATACCAGGTTTTCGGCAAAATGTTTTTTGAAGCGATGGAGAAAAATTATTTTCTGCCAGGCGGGGAGAAAATAAATATTTCTGATGAAGAACAGCACTCGCTTGTTGTTAAGAATTTTCCATTCTCACGTTTGGATTCTACGATAGCAAATTACCGACTTCTTTCACTAAAAGGAGACTTCCCTTTTAATAAAACCGGAAAGAGCAAAACGCTGCTCGATTTTGTAAAGCTGACGGATTACAACGATTCCCTTGCCTACAAAGTGGTAGAAGAAAATTATTATTGGGAATTAGCCCATAAAAAACTGGCAACGTATTACCTGGGACAAAATAACTACCCAGGATTTATACACGAATATTCTGCATTGATCGGGCAATTCCCTTACACAATTGGATTGTATGAAAAAGTTGTACAGGTTTTGCTGGAATCACAAAAATATTCCGAAGCCTACACCTATTTGGAGAAGTATTATCGCATTCACCCTGATGCTTTCTGTACCAAGTGGCTTGGTACGATCAATCTCTTTAACAATAATGATAATCTGGCTTTGCGATACTTAAAAGAAAGTTTTTCGTTTAATCCGAGAGATGCACAATTACTCTGGAACCTCTCCGGAGTATTTGTTAAAAAGAAGGATTACGCCAACGCTCTTTTATTTGTAAATAAATGTTTAGAAGTTGAAGGAAATTTCCCCGGTGCTGCACAAATGAAAATGCAATTGGAACAAGCAAGGTAATCGAAATATATTTTAGAAAATTGTTCGTAAAGTTATCCGTCCACAAACAAAAAAGGCATACCAGAATGATATGCCTTTTTCAATTCAAAGAAATGTTCGTTTAGAACTTAATACCCATTGAAAAGTGTTGGGTATTTTTTAACATTCCGAAATCCTGGTAAGCGTAATCAAGCGAAACGCCGAGACCGGGGAAGAACTCGTACATTAAACCAACACCAAGCGTTAATCCTTCTTCAGAGTTCGTGAGGAACAATGATTTGTATCCGCCGCGTACAGCGATCATATTCTCAAAAACATATTCGGCGCCAACGTTCAACGCTTCCGAGTTGTCGTTTGGATGCAGTGCATCAACTCCAAGAGTTAAGCGGTGTTCTTCAGTCGCAAGTACATCCATCGCAACGCCGACTCTAAAAGTTAGAGGAAGTGGAAAATCATCTGTTTTTAGAGTGGCAAGTATCTGCTCATTGTTCCCGTAAATATTAGGATTAATATCATGGAGAACATAGAGGTCCTTTCCATCCATCCGCATATCAGTTCCGAAGTTCGTTATTGTAGCAGCCATTCTTAAACCATAGAGGTCGGAATTAAAAAGGATTCCAAGATCAACCGCAACAGCGGACGCTGATGTATTCCAAATTGATTCGTTGATGTATTTAAGGTTACCGCCGATAGAAAAACGATCAGTTAAACTATAGGCATAGGTTACGGCAAGAGAATAATCCTTTGCGGAGAACATCTCACCTGTCCCATCAGGTTCACGCAAGGAAGTCACTTCCATCTTTCCATAATCTAAGTAAGTAAGACTCAACCCAACTGCTCCAAGATCGCCCATATTTAGTGCGGTTCCCACCCAGTTATAGGTAATGTCCGCAAACCATTTTGTGTGGGCGAAGAAGGCTTCGTTACCAGTGATTCTTGAGATACCTGCAGGATTCCAATAGAGTGAAGTTATATCATTTGCTGTTGCAGCAAACGCGCCTCCCATTGCTATCGGACGAGAGCCGACACCAATGTTTAGGAACGCAGCTGCTGTTGAACCGACTTTCGTTTGCGCAAACGAAAGTCCGGTTATTAAGATCAATAAAGCTAATATTTTAATTTTTCTCATCTCTCAAACTCCGTTATTTAATGAGAGCAAATTTGCCAATTTTCGTTCCGACACCCGGCGCATCCACTACAAATACATACACGCCGAACGCTACGTCGAGATTTTCCTCGGTACGTAGATTCCAATACACATCACCAACAAACAGGTCTGCATGAGTTAATGTTTTTATTAATTCACCGCGAACCGTAAAGATGGAAATTTTGGATCCGGGAGGAATCCTTGTAAACCGGATTTCTCTTTCACCTCTACCGCTTGTTTGTGTACTCGATAGTCTTGATTCACCTTCATGCGTTACCACATAAGGATTCGGAACTACTTTAATTCTGTCTAAATCATTTTTTGCCGCAGCATTATCAATACCAGCCGGATCAACAGAGAAAGTAACTTGATCAACTCTGTTGAAAGGTTTGGTAGTATAGATTTTCAAAGTTCCTGAAGTTTCCAGCGGAGCCCCTGTAGAGCCATATTGGAAGATTACATTAAACGTCCGGTAATTCTTACCTTGAATTACTTCTTTGAAAATAACGTTATGACTCGTACTAACCGTACCTGTCTTGAAATATACAAATTTGATATATTCACCCGTAGTTAGATTCTTTACTTTGAATTTAACTGGTGTGGCAGGGATACGATTACTAGCCGTATTTGATCCTAATGTATCAGCTACAGAAGTATCAACAACCGCATCAGCGAATTCAAATTGATAGTCGTATGGCATAGCTATTCCACCAATTTCAGGTTTACTGGCTGGTGGAGGAAATACTCTAAAAATGTATGGAGGTGGAGTAGTTGAACTAATCCCTGAAAAACCTGATTTAGTCGTATCGGTTTTAATTACATCTTCATTATATAACTGTACCCTAAAACCGTGAATAATTTTGGTTTCACCATTGAATTTAGTACTCTTATTAATTACTGTATCAACGGTTCCAACATAAATGGTTGTATCGGTAATTAACGAGTTACCGTTAACAACTATTTCAACTCCTTTTGGTACCGCGATGGTTTGACCCGGATTAACTAAGTACATCGCATTTGTTGAAGGTATTCTAACAGTATCAGGGCTTACTAAATCAATAAGTGACCAGTTTGAGGTGTACCCTTGTAAAGCTGTATCCTGGAAAACGATTTGATACTGATTTACAGCGTGAACAGCATGGTCATCAACCATTTCAATTTCTATTGAACCGGTTCCTCTAAAATTAGCCGACTTTTGAAGCAGGCTTATCTTAGCAGGCTTGTAACCTGAAGGACGAGCTCCAGGTGTAATGAAACCAGTATTTTCATCTGTAACAATTTGTCCTGAAGAAGTACGATCAATGAATTTAGAATTTTCCGAAGGGAAAATATCTAATTTTGAATCGCCTGCATCATACGCACAAACTGCATAGTAGTAAGTCTGACCTCTCACCACTGTCGAGTCGATAAATTTATTTACAATTCCGGTATTGCTTCCTAAATAATAGGTTGTACCGCCAACTTGCTCTAATAATGAAGCTGAGGGATAGAAAAATCCTTTCACGCTATCAACAAGATCATATTGAGCGATTGGTTTATCGAATGCTAAAGTTCCCAACGCGCTGGTTATTTCTCTCGCATCGATAAATCCGGCATCGGTAGCACGGTAAATTTTATAACCCTGGAAATCTCTTTTCTTTGAGATGAAATCCTTTGAGGTTTCAACCGGTTCACCATCCCAGTAAATTAAAACGTTACCGTCTTCTTGTGCAATAGTGATTTTCGGTTTTCTAGGAGGTTGCGGGAATTTATACCCGGCGTTATAAATTTGTTGAACAATGATTTTACTTCTTGTAATGTCGTTATAATCAACTCCAAAAAGTAATGCCACGGAGAATCTCTCGGTTTGATTTGATTTTAGGGGGAAATAACCGGAAGCATAAATAAAGTCTCCATCCATTGGAGTTGGAGGAACAACATCAAATCTTCCCGGGAACATTCTTGTCCAAACCAATTGGTCGTCACTTAAATCAGGTGATGCAGGCTGATTAAAAAAGTTAAAACTTGTTAAGCCGATTTGATCGGATTCATCAGGATCAGTTTTGCCAAAGTTAGGTTCACCTTGGTCAGGCACTCCGTTCCCTTCTGTTCCATCAGCATCTGGTTTAATATAATTTGCATCATCTTTTCCAACACCGTCAGAACCAACGTCATCAACTAGCGGATCCCAATCACCATCTTCATCACCGAAGTAATGCGGTTTAAGGGTAACGTTTTTGTCAGCATCGATAACGTAACTTGTAACAATATTTCCAGCTGCATTATCTCGTTTTTCATCGATTAACGGATCATCAACTCCAACATTGTTTTTGTAATCTTTGTAACGCAGTCCAGCAAGACCTTTGATACTTCTTGTTTCTAAATCGATAGCTTCATTTTCGTCGATCAAACCGTCGAGGTCATTATCTATTCCATCGTAAGCAGTTGGATCCGGAAGAGCAACACCTTGAACGCGTTGAGCAATTTGTCCTTCGCGGAATTTGGTAACGTTCGGATTGATAATGAAGCGAACACCCATTGAATAGACGGTATCTAAAGTAGCTGCAACTGTATGTCTACTACGTTCATAAGTTACCGGATCAATTAAAATTACCACATCACCGGTTTTATAAATAATTTCATCAAAATCTGTTTTTACAAACATTTTTGCATTTGGATTTGGAGAGTCATCGTCGTTATCAATACCATCAAAAGGATTTCCAGGTGATTCAAGGAATGCATAACCAACGTAACCAACTTTTTGTCCGTGATTTCCAACGCCGTCATTATCCCAAGAATAGGTTATCCAATTATCAATATCAAAATAACCGAGATCATCGCCGCTATCACCGTCACCGCCAGCAAGGGTACCAACAACGGTTCCAAAATCAGCTTTTTTAAAGTTATACGTTCCTTCATTTTTAATATCGTACAACCAGAAAATTGTATTTTCTGCTAAGAAACTCGCCCATTGAAAACCTCGAACTGCTAACTGTAATCCCATACCGTGCCTGGACGGGTCATTCGCATCAGGAAGAAAAAGTGTAGCAGGTGCAGTTTGATCAGTAACACCGTTAAACTCATCATCCCATTGATCGTCAGCCCAATAATAACTTTCCTGGTCGGCGTTAATTAAACCTCTACCAAAATATCCATCCCATTCTGAATTTCCTTTCGCATCTGTCCAATCTGGATGATCGCGCCAGCCGCCAATTGGCCAGGTGCCTGGCAAATGACTCATTGCAATTCCTTCTTGTGCAACTTTGCTTTCGTATGCAGGATTATTAAATCCAGGCATCGGGTTAAATCCCCAGAAATAGTTCCACGTTGGATTTTTTTCATTCCCTTGCCCTTTTCTAGGACCACGGGAAATTGTAACCGAATGAAGAGTTTCAGCTTTTGTATTAATGAACTCCAATCCAATTAGAGGAATGCAATCTCCAATATAGTTTTCACCCGAACCGCGGGGCCATTCGCCTCGAATATCGATTCCTGAGTTGAAACCTGAAACCTGCCCATCATTGTAAAAAGAAATAGCTACTCTATTTCCTTTATGAAATCCTACTCTTCTTAAATTTGGATCACTCCGCTGGGCAAGGAGGCTGCCGACCGCAAGAATAAAGACGAGTAATAAATTTATATAATATTTTTTATTCATATCTACCAGCCTTAAGATTAAAAGTTAAACGAAGCGCCGAGCTCGACTCTTCGCGGTTCTGAGAAAAATGTTGGATTTGTATAAAGATCATCCAAAGTGTTCCTATAAAGAACAGGGTTGATCTTCTGTGCTTCCAACTTTCCGAAGGTAAACAAAGGATCGCCGGTATCGCCATAAACTCCACGGGGATTGTCCAGATCCAGTAAATTATAAATTTTAACGAATACGGATATTTTATAATTATCGATCTTGAAATCTTTATATGCTCTTACATCGATGTTAAAAACACTTGGTTTGTTATCGCTGTTCTTTGGAAAAGCATTTTGTGTAACCAATGTATTTTTATTTGGCTGTCTCGTGTAAGGTTGTCCAGAATAGAAGTTTCCGATTAACGAGAATCCGTAATTATCAGGCACTGTATAAGCAGCGGTGATATTTAGTGTGTGGGTTTGATCCCAATCTAAAGGAGTAATAAAGGTTTCCGGCGCAGCTCCGCCTAAAATGGCGTTTCTTGCGTCTGATGGATTTGAGGCATTTCCTTTTGTGACAGCATAAGTGTAATCAAGGTTTACCGCCAAGCCACCGAAGAAGCGTTTTTCAAATTTAACAATTATTCCTTTTGAAAAACCAAAATCAGAATTAGCAAACTGACTGTAAGATTTTGCTCCGCCAAATACCAAGATGTCGTTTGTTTGAGTTCCGATAAGATCACGGAAATCTTCAAAGAACATGGTTACGTCAATTGCAATATCATCGCCAATCTGCTGCTGTAAGCCGATTTCACCTTTAACTGTTTTTTGTGGTTTAAGGTCAGCGTTTCCAACCAATCCTTGATTGCCTGATCCATCACCAAGTTTAAAGTTGGGATTTGAATATAAGAGTTCATAAGAAGGAAGTTGGAAAAAATGTCCGTATGAAAAGTGAATTACTCCCTTGTCTGTAATCGGGAAAGCAATTCCCAATCTTGGGCTGAGTTGATATTTCACTTTGGCGTCTTTATACCAATATGCTTTTCTATCAGCTAATGTTTTAACTGTTTCCCCTGCATCATACTTACCGTTTCCGTTACCATCAATGTATTGGTTTTCAGGTCTGATTGGATTATTAATATCCGGGTCCGTAGGATCACTTAAAACATAACTGTTCGGATCGAATACATCTAAACGAACGCCAGCATTAAAGATCAAGTTGAAAGCTTCAAACTTTGATTGAACATAACCTGAGATTTCTGTCGGTTCTTTTACATACTGGTCGAAATCAGTTGATGTTGCAGCAGGAATAGTAACATTGTAAGGATTAGTTTTTGAACCATTAACGAGAAGTGGTTGCAAGTTAATATTCTCATAATACAACCGATGTTTTTTATACTCGCCACCAAACTGTACTGAAATTTCTTTATTTAATTGCGAAGTCATGTCTAACTTAGCAGAATATGTAGATGTATTTCTAGTGAATCTGTTTGTGTTGGTCCCACCTATTGCAAAGCTATAAGGAGGAGTTTGCAAAAAGCTGTTATCTACATAGAATGTAGGCTGTAGCGGATCTCCGGTAAAAACATTCTCAAATAAGAAATGACGATAATCTTTAAAGAAATAGGAAAAATTTAATGTGTAGAATGTTGAAGATGAGAGTGCGTGATTAAGACTGAGTGTGTTGGAATAACCTTTTTTAAATCGATGAAGATTGTTATCAGGCGTCAGTCTATTGTTACCGTCATAATCTTGATATTGCTGTTTATCAAGAATATAATTATAACTCAATCTAATTCCACCAGGTAAACGGTAGGTTAATTTTCCTTGACCAAACACACGGTCATTCGTGTTCATAGGGACAAAATCACCATTCGCTTTTGTAGTATCGCCTCTGTGAATAACAAAGCCACCACCTTGTGAAGCATCTCTTTCACGGGCGTAATCGGTTACCAAAAAATCTCTTTTGCCGTAAAGATAACCGGTATTATAAAAATATCTTCCGTTAACAAAGAAGAATAAGTTGTCTGGAATAATTGGTCCGCTTAAACTTCCTTCGAAATTACGGATAGCTGCAGGGTTAATATCTTTGATGTTCCAAAATTTATCTTCTTTAGTAGAAGCGTAATCACCAATATAAGTCTGCAAACTTCCGCTGAAATTATCATTACCATCTTTGGTAACAATATTCACGATACCTGACATTGCCTGCCCGAATTCCGCGTTAAACGCTCCGGACACAACTTGTAATTCTTTAATTGAGTTGGTTGAAACATCGATAACGTTGCTGCCGTCGTAAGCATCGGTAATCGGTACACCGTCTATTTGAAAAGCGATTTGTCCGCTTCTTCCACCGCGTAAGTGAAGTTCTCCGCCGCCGCCTTTGGTAATACCGGCTTGCAATTGAAGAAGATCCCCAACTTCAGTAACGGGAAGTTCGGAAATGAGTTGATCGTTCATGATTGAAGTTGAAGCCGTTAAATCTTTTTGTACCATTGGTCTTTCGGCAACAACAACAACGTCTTGCGAGATAGTAACTGCATTGGAACTTAATTTTGCATTAAGTGTAGTTGTTAATCCGGTTGAAACATTAATGTTCTGATAGGTAGCAGAATTGTAACCTATCGCACTAATTTTAACGGAGTAAACTCCGGGTTTAAGATTGATGATACTGAAATCACCGTCTAAATTTGAAGCAGCACCTTGGGTGGTTCCCTCAACGATAACATTCACAAAGGGAATGCCTTCGCCGTTTGCCGCATCGGTAATTCTTCCGGCAATTTTGCCTGTCTGTGCAAAAACAGAAAAGGATAGGGAAAATAAAAAGATCGAAATAAAAAGTAATTTTCTATCAATTTTCATGTGTAAGCCTCCCTACTCTCACATACTTGATGACTAATGTTAATTATATTAAAGAGGAATGAAAAGCCTTATGGTTCATCCGTTTTTATTTTATATACCAAATCAAAAATAATCGATATTTAATTAAAGTCAAAAAGAAAATTCGGAAAGGTTTGTCCCCATTGGAAGAAATTTTTCGTCAATCTATTGATAAAAGCAAAATTATGAATAGTTTTGGGGTGAAAAATTAAACAGATGTAAATGAAAGAAAAATCAGAACTTGACTCAACCCTATTTTTTTTCGTAGCTAGTATTGGAATTGTAGCTTTAGGAGTCATCCTTTCGGAACTGCAAAGCATTCTTCTCCCTTTTGTTATTGCTTCCTTTCTTTTCATCCTCTTTTCGCCGGTTAATACTTTTTTAACAGAGAAAAAATTTCCTCTTTGGTTAATTATCTTTTTAAATATTATCGTAATTGCTTTTATTTCGTTCGGTGTTATTAAGTTTGTTGTTGATCTGATAATGCGCCTTTCAAACGACCTGCCAAATTACTTCACCAAATTGAATTCAATTGTAAGAAAGACTGCTGTTGATGCGGGTATTAACGATCCTTATTTCAGGTATTTTTCGATTCAAAAAATCTTAGCAAAGATTGATTATAAAGACCTTGCAGGCGGAGTTTTTAATTCAGTTTTTAGTCTTGTGGGGAATATTCTATTCCTACTCTTTTTCTTCATCTTCATAGTCAGTGGTCATAAATCCATTTTTTCGGCGATCAATAGAAGATATTATAATAAGAAATCTGATTCAACTAACAAACATGACTCCGTTGTTAATTCTGCCGAAGATGAAAAAGAAAAAGAACAACAATTTTCGGAAACATTAAACACCATCACGGAGCAAATTCAGAAGTATGTAATTTCAAAAATTTCCGTTAACCTTTTGGCTGGAGTTTTCGTCGGATTTTTTCTCTACCTCCTTAACATTGATTTTCCGATCATGTGGGGACTTCTCACATTCTTCCTTAATTTCATTCCTTCAATCGGATCGGCAATCGCGTTAATCATGCCCACGTTAATGGCTATTATTCAATATGAATCTTGGAGTTTCACATTTTTGGTAGCGGGTGGATTGGCTGGAATTCAAACGCTCTTTTTTAACTTGTTGGAACCGCAACTAATCGGAAAGCGGTTGAATCTCAATCCGGTGGCAATTCTTCTTTCTGTGCTTATCTGGGGATATATCTGGGGAATTTTAGGAATGCTTCTCGCCGTTCCACTTACGGCAATCATCAAGATAATTATTGCTAATTCAAAAAATCAGAATCTTAGATTTGTTGCAGATTTGATGAGTCAGGATGAGTAAAACGGATAAACTCGTTTCTCAACTTTAATTTTAATTCTGCGAAAATTTCCTCATCAATAAATACTTCATGAAAAATACTTTGTAATTTTTCTGCAGTAAGTTTCTCAAAATCTTCTTGCCGCGGAAGTATGCAAACTCCCCCAATATCAACCGCCGCGGGACTTAGCAAAATCTTTTTCGCTTCATCTTCTTCAAAAAAAACTGCAGGACGATGTTTCTTCCTTAAGAAAATTATTATCTGCCATTTTTCTTTTTGATATGAACCGATAACATTCATCATCGGTTCTTCGGTTTGTCTTGTAATTTCTTTATAGGATGAATAAAAAAGTTGGAAAGATTTTTCTACTTCCGATTTCAAACTCCCCTCAATCAAAACCATTTTTCTTAAATCGTCATTAATTGCATCAATAGATAACGAATTACTCAAGAACAATTTTTCTCCAACTTTTTCACGAAGCAAAACATAGTCGTGATCAATTGTCATAAAATTTTTTGTTCCTGCTTGAAAGTGAAGATGATCCGGAGCCGAAGCCCCGCACCTGGGTCCGTTGTAGAAAACGGTAAAATTTGGGTATAAATCTTTGCTAAAATCTAGCAGCACCGAAAATGAATTTTCAATATTCTGATTTATGTGATGCAAAGAAGGAAGGGTAAAATGCTCCGGAAAGATTGGGAAGGGATTCACCAAAATGATAAAATCATCTTTATACTCAATCGTAGACTGCTCTTTCGGTAAATTTGTTTTACATAAAAAACATTTCCGTTCATTAATGGATTTTATATCAACTTTGGCAGATGTGGAAATCAATCTTCCTGGATTAAATTGAATTTTTATAGTGCAATTTTGGAACTGAAAAGTTTTTACTTGAACTGAATCAAGAGTTGCATAACCATTTTTGCACTGTCCCCAGTTTAGTTTTTGCTCTCGGATTAATGTCTTCGCAGCATCATGATAACTGATTTCCTCTTTCAAATTTTTACTTTCCACTTTTAACTTTCTTCTGCCTTGCAAGCAATTCAAAAGTTCTGATTTTATCCTTATAAAAATTGTGGTTATTCATCTGAACAATTGAAAGCGCTGAATCGGTATTTCCCTCCCAACGGCGGCAGAAATAAAGCGGTTCGTAAATTCTTCCAATCTGATAATTGCGTGAAATGCTTAGAACAACCGAATAATCTTCACCATAACTTACGTTTGGAATTTTAACTTCTCTCAGTACAGGCGTGTAAAAAGCTCGCGGTGCGCCAAGTCCGTTAATTCTTAAAGCATTATTTCTTCCGTTCTCCGGAGTCCATTCTTTATGATCGATCACTCCGGGAGGAAGCTGTTCTAATTTGAAATTAGTCATTAAATAACTTCCGATAACTGCAGCTACATTTTCTTCGTAAAATTTATTCACAATTTTCTGCAGTGTATTTTCATCACTGTACATATCATCGCTATCAAGCTGAACTGCGAACTTTCCACAACTCGTGTGATGCACCGCTTCGTTCCAGCAACCGCCTATTCCTAAATCTTTTCTTGAAGGAATTAAGTGAATGATACGGGAATCTTTTTTTGCAAACTCGTCAACTTTTTCGGTTGTGCCATCATCAGAATAATTATCAACAACGAAAAGATTAAATGCAAAATTAGTTTTTTGGTTCAGTACCGATTGAATTGCGTCACTAATGGTCTTTGCGCGATTTTTCACCGGAATAATTACTGAAGCTTCAAATTGAAAGGGGCCTGACTCGAAATTGATTTTTTCAAATTCAGGTTTTAGGTATGCTCCGATTTCTTTTAAATGATTTGTACAAACCTGTTCCATTTCAATCTGTGCCGCCCGGTTACGCGGATCGACATAATCAAACAATTTTTCACCCGATTTGCGTTCGTCGGTTTCGATGGAAGAATAAAGATATTCCCCTATGCGAATGATTTTATGGTTCTGTGAAATTTTCAATCGAAAATCATAAAGACCGCCAAAAGTAAAATTATTATCAAAATTAAATTCTCTAATCGTTGCGGTATTAAATATGTAAAGATAGCCGAAATTAAAATCATCGCGAAAACTTCCAACTTGATACTCAATTGTCGGGTGAGGTTCTCGCACATTGTTTTTAATTTCGTAATAATCAGAATAGACCAACCCAGCGGAAGTGTTTTCTGCAACGGAAAGAAATCTTTCTAAAGCAAATTGTCCAAGTTCAAGGAGTGTGTCTTGTTTTACGTATGCGGTAAATTCAGTTTTCGACTTTGCAATAATCTCTTTGATAGTGTTAGTTCCCAAAAGATTTTCAACAATGAGAAGCGTACAATTTTCAATCTCCGGAACATCTTTGTTAGTCGTAAGTAAATAAATTTCTTCAACAAAATCCGAACCAAGAAACGATGATACAGTTTTCTGCGTATAACTAAATCCGTTATATGGTAGAAATAGTGTTATTTTTTTTAACATTTTAATCTCCGCTGATTATTAAAATTGATAATTAAGAACCACTCCGAAAGTAAAATTCCTCGGAAGTCCGGGCTCATAGAACTCTCCATTTGATCCGTTAACAGCAATTGAACTTATATATTTTTTGTTGAAGAGATTTTCAACTTCAACAAAACCATTGATAGAAACGGATTGCACTGAAATTCTGTAAAGCACCTGCAAATCAAATTTGTCATAGCTTCCGGCTGCAACAGAATTTGCGTTGTCAATAAAAATTTTACTCAAGTTTGTGTACTGCAGATTAATAGATGGCAGTTGAGGATTTTGATATCCCAAAGTTAGAGAGAGCATTCTCTCCGGAACACCGGGAATTTTATTCCCTGAAAAATCACTACTGTTGTCGGAAAATTCTACAAACGAATTTTTCATAATGGTAAGCGAACTTGCAAAAGTAAAAAAGTTATTAGTAGTAAAAGAGAGGGCCGCTTCTAATCCATAACGTTTGGTCTTACCAGCCGGAACGTAATAGTTTGCATTGGATATTTGATAAGGAATTAGCTCTCCGTATGTCCAAAGTGTATAACCAATAATATTATAGGAAAAAGAATTTATAAACTCGAGATCAAACGAATAATTTCCTTTAATTCCAGTTTCAATTGTATGTGAAGTTGATGGTTTTAATAAAGGATTTAATCCACGAAGAGCTGTTAACTCGGCCGGTGGATCAACTTCGTTAAAAGCCGGATTCTCAACACCTTTAGCATAGTGAATCATCAAATAATTATGTTCATCCAATCCGTAGGAAATTCCAAATCCTGGAGTTACTGCTGTAAAAGTCAATTTATCGGAAAGAGTTGGTGAAATAAAATCATCCAATAAATATTTTGCTTTGGAATAGCGTAGCGAAAAATCAAAGGTGAGATTTTTATATGTGTGTTCATCGTGGAGATAGAAACCATAATTTAATCCAGCTTCATTCTTATTTTGTTTGAGTATTGTTCCCCGTTCATTTGTGGTAGATAACGAATAAAATTGAGATGGACCGCCCTGGAATTGGTTGTCAACACCCATAGAAAATTTATTTACATCATCCTCAGCATATTTCTTTACAAAGTTGTACTGAACTTTTCCACCCAAGTGTAATCTGCTAAAATCACGGTAACTCTTTCTTTGTGATCTCTCTAATATTTTGGGCGAAATATAAAACGAGGTTGAAATTGATTGTTCTTCATCAAAATACTTTTGATATGCTATCCCTACGCGTAAGACTTTGTTACTTCTTCTCTCATCTTGTTTTAAAAGATTTGGATTTGCTTGCGACTCATCTATTGCAAGCTGGGATGCAGTTAACGCACCGGCAATTTTATAAACCGAAGAAACACCAACAGCAGAAAGAGTTAAACTCGAAAGTTCATCGAGTTGATTTTTTAAATAGAAATTAAAATTGGTTGCATAACTTGCCGAATGTTCCCGCCAGCCATCAAATTTTGCATTGCTCAGATTTATAAAAACAGAACCATTTTTCAATTTACCGCCTGCTTCTGTTTGAAATTTTTGAAATCCGAAACTTCCAAAGGTAAACCGGTTTTCAAAGAATGTTCCTGAAAAATTTCGTTCACTAATAAAATTTAAATATCCGCCCGAAGCAGCGCTAAATAAATTATAGCTATTCGTTTTGCCAATTTCGATTTGAGAAAACGCAGAAACATCCAACAGATCAAGTGCGGTTCTCCCGTCAGGTTCTGTTTCGGGAAAACCGTCAATCAATACTTTAATTCCTACAATTTGCGGATCATTTGAGCGCGCGCCGAAACCGCGCATTGTAATTTTTGTAAGTGTAGCTCCCCCACCTCTCTGCTGAAGAAAAATTCCCGGAATGTTTTTGACTGTATTTAAGAGATTTTTACTTGAACTTTCATCAATAGTAACTTTATTAATTGAGGAAGGAATTTTATTTAAATCTTTGTTTCCGCTTTTCTCGATAACCGAGACTTCATCAAAAACATACTTAATGCTATCCCCGCCTGCAGTTGTTGCTAAAACCAAAGAAGAGAAAAGTGTGATGACCATGAACAGGATTTTAATCATGCTATTTTTCGCTGGACTAAATTGTTATAAATTAATAATGGAAATTAACAAAACTTCTAAACTTGACGAAAGAAAAGCTGATGTACGAAATAGCAATTTACCTTATTATCGGTCTTGCAGCTGGCATAATGAGCGGATTTTTAGGTATCGGAGGAGGATTAATTATCATTCCGGGTTTGACCATGCTTCTTGGATTCACCCAGCAACAAGCGCAGGGAACCTCACTCGCCCTTCTTTTACCTCCAATTGGAGTGTTAGCGGTAATGAATTATTACAAAGCCGGAAGTGTAAATCTAAAAGCTGCAATTTTTATGGCAGTAACGTTTATTGTCGGAAGTTATTTTTCATCAAAGATTGCGGTTCAAATTCCCGAACAATTGCTAAAAAAAATCTTTGCTACTTTTCTCCTTTTTTATGCAATAAAATTGTTCTTTGGAAAGTGAACTTTAGTTGTTGTTGAACGTCAATTTGATAAGAAATAAAACCATTTTAATGAAATTAATATTTTTCATATTACTCATCGTTTTTAAGGGACTCGTCTTTGCACAATCGGGTGATCTTCAGAACAGATTTATGCTTGCTCAAAACTACGAGCAGCTTGGTCAGTTCGGGAAAGCAAAATCAATCTATGAAGATTTGTATAAATCCCAACCGACGAACTTTGCTTTTTTCCAGGCTTTAAATAAATGCTACGTTCAATTAAAAGAATACACTAATTCACAATTTTTAATCGAGCAAAAACTTGCCGCCGATAAAGGAAATGTTTCACTACTCGGAATGCTTGGAACTACTCTCTACTTAAATGGTGAAGAGAAAAAAACCTTTCAATTGTGGGATGATTTTTTAGCGGATAAAAAAGAGGTTATCCCTTTTCGAGTTTTAGCTAATACAGCAATTGAGCTAAGAGCATTTGATAAAGCTATCGATCTTCTTCAGCGGGCAAAATCTCTTTCGAAGAATGAATTTTATTTAGGTTACGATCTTGCAAATCTTTATTCGCTTAAAATGGATTACAAAAAATCGGCTGAAGAATTTATTGCAATTTTGAATGCGGATGAGAAGCAATTACCAAGTGTAGAAGCACGAATTTTCAGTTATACTATAAGGGAAGAAGCCCTAAACGGTTTCATCAAAGTTTTTGAAGAGGAGCAACCTGAAAAAAATTCAACTATTGGAAATGTGCTGGCTAAACTTTATTCGGCAAATCACCAATATGCCGAAGCATTTTTGCTTTATAAATCTCTAGATGAGAATGGTATTTACAAAGGGAGCGAGCTTTTTAATTTTGCCCTTAAATTATCTGCTGAAAAAGAATTCGCATTTGCATCTGAGGTGTACTCTTATTTGTTGAAGAAATACCCAACTTCCCCGATTCAGCAACAGGTTAAATTAAATTTTGCCAAAAATCTTGAAGCTAAATTAGAGAGTGAAAATGTTGATTCCTCACATATTTGGAAAGCTTTTCCGCAAAAAAAATATTTTCCGGAAAATTTATATACTGAGTCCCTTTCGATTTACAAAGAAATTGCCGAAAAAAATCCTTTTTCCGATTTAGGTGTTGAGGCCATGTATCATGTCGGTTATTTGTATGCAGAGAAAATTGGAGAGGCAAATTCCGCCAAAGAATATCTGAACAAAGTTATAACCAATTTTACACTTTCCAATTTTTATGCCGAAGCTTGCCTGGAAATGGCTGTTTTGGAGCTTCAACAAAACAATGTTGAGGAAGCGTTATCGTTTTATGAGAAGATTCTCTCAAATCCGCGCGCGAGTGCCGAACAAAAAAACAAAGCAAAATTTTTGAAAGCCCGAATGGCGTTCTTTCGGGGAGAATTTACCGAATCGAATAAATTGCTCCGTCAGTTGGTTTCTTCGTCAAATGATAATATTTCAAACGACGCGCTTGAATTGTCGTTTCTCCTTACTTCGGCTTTTAATGATTCATTAACTTTAGTTAAATTTGGAATAGGAGATTTTGCATTATTGCTTAATCAGTTCGGTAACGCGGAAAACATTTTTTCATCTCTGGTTAAAACAGAACAGACTCCTTTCCTGATAAAGCAATTAGCTGAATTTCGTTTAATAGAATGTTACATCAGTTTAGACCGTTATAAAGATGCTCTGGATCAAATTGAGGTTCTATTAAAAAGAGATGAAAAAAATATTTTTGCCGATAAAGCAAACTTGCTCGCTGCAAAAATCTATCAGTTTGGATTGAAAAATCCGGCTAAAGCAACAGAAGAATATGAAAATCTGCTGCTTCGGTTTCCTGAATCGTTGTACTTAGATGAGGCACGCGAAGCAATTAATCAATTACGAAATAAAATAAGTTAGAGATAAAATGGGAAAAAAATTAAATAACCGCATCGTTAAATGTTCATTTTGCGGAAGAGATGGCTCGGAAGTCGGCAGTTTAATTGCGGGTCCCGATGTTTACATTTGCGACCGTTGTATTACAAGCAGTGTTGATATTCTTAAGAATAATCTTGCAGCTTTCAACACCGCCAAACCGAGTAAAGCTAGTTTATTAACTCCCGATCTGATCAAAAAAACTTTGGATGAGCATGTTATCGGGCAAGAGCGAGCAAAGAAAACCCTTTCCGTTGCGGTTTACAATCACTATAAAAGAGTTAATTCAAAAAGCACTTTTTTTGAACTTGATGACGTTGAAATTGAAAAGAGCAACATTCTGTTACTCGGACCAACCGGTGTTGGTAAAACCTTATTAGCGCAAACTCTTTCAAAAATTCTCGATGTCCCTTTTGCTATTGCTGATGCAACAACAATTACAGAAGCCGGTTATGTTGGTGATGATGTCGAAACCGTTTTAGTTTCGCTTCTGCAAGCGTCGGATTTTAATATCGAAAAGGCGCAAAAAGGAATTGTCTACATCGATGAGATAGATAAAATTGCCCGCAAAAGTGAAGGTGCAAGTATAACTCGTGATGTTTCGGGAGAAGGAGTTCAACAAGCACTTTTGAAAATTTTAGAAGGCACAATCGCCGGCGTTCCACCAAAAGGTGGAAGAAAGCATCCAGAGCAAAATCTGCTAAACGTAAACACAAAAAATATTTTGTTTATAGTTGGCGGTGCATTTGAAGGAATTGAAAAAGTTATTGCTTCGCGAATAAATAAAAGCAAAATGGGATTCGGTTCCGACATTAGCGGGAAACAAGAACTTTCTGATGATGAATTGACAGCCCTTGTACAACCTGAAGATTTATTGCGCTTTGGTCTCATCCCCGAACTGATAGGTCGTTTACCGGTTATTGCACCGCTTCACTCTTTAAGCGATGAAGCGTTGAAGAATATTTTAACTACTCCAAAGAACGCGATACTTAAACAGTACAAAAAACTTTTTGCGATGGAAGGAATTGAATTAGAATTCGATCCGTTTGCATTGGATGCGATTGTGAAAAAAGCCAGAGAACGAAAGACCGGTGCTCGCGCATTGCGTTCGATCCTTGAAGATTTTATGATCGATATTATGTTTGATATTCCGACAAAAACCGGAGTCGAGAAATGCATCGTTACACGCGACACGGTTTTGGAAAAAGCCGAGCCGATCTATCTTGAAGCCGGAAGAAAATCGGCGTAATCATTTTTGCTCTTTTTGTAAACGCAACTCTTCTTATTTTGAGTTGCGTTTTACTTTTAAACAGATTCATAAAATATTTATTTATTCAAAATGCCGATAAAAAATTTTTTCTTGTTGCTGGTCTTTTCCGTCTCTCTTCTTGCACAAAATAAGATGCTCATTCAAATGGATCTTACACAAACCGATCATCTTAAAGCATATGGCATTACATTCCACGCATTAGAGCAAGGATTAAAAGCCGATTGGCTTCTCAATTACCGCGGTGGTTCTTTCCTTTTAGATTATTCAAGACAGATTGAAAACGAATGCCGCATCGAAGGCGTTTTATTCACCACACTTACAACTTCGGAAGCAACTTCAATTTATGCTTTGGTACAAAACGATGATCAAAACATGGATGTAGTTCGATTGGAAAAAGCCCCTAAAATTGGCGTGTATGTTCCACCGGGATTTCAACCTTGGGATGATGCAGTTACTCTTGTTCTTGAGTATGCAAAGATTCCCTACGATAAACTTTGGAACGATGAAATGCTCAACGGTTCTTTGCAAAAATATGATTGGCTGCATCTTCATCATGAAGATTTTACGGGGCAATATGGTAAATTTTACGGAAGTTACAGTAATGCGCAGTGGTACATCGACCAGCAATTACGCTATGAAGCGAGTGCAAAAAAATTGGGCTACAAAAAAGTCTCGGATATGATGAAAGCTGTTTCTCTTTCAATTAAAAATTTTATTGCTGAGGGCGGTTTTTTGTTTGCGATGTGCTCTGCTACCGATTCATATGACATTGCTCTTGCCGCTGAGAACGTTGACATCTGCGATAAAATGTATGATGGTGATGCACCTGACCAAAACGCCCAAACCAAATTGGATTTTAAGAACACTCTAGCTTTTGAAAATTTCAAATTGGAGATGAATCCTTTCGTTTATGAATACAGCAATATAGATATTCAGCCGACTGAAATTCTGGATTTTCAGAATGACTATTTTACTCTTTTTGATTTCTCTGCTAAATACGATCCCGTCCCAACAATGCTAACTCAAGACCACGCAAATGTTATTCGTGGATTTATGGGACAAACAACGATGTTCAGAAAGGAATTGATAAAAAAGTCGGTGCTTATTTTAGGTGAGCGTGCAGGAACCGATCAAGTGAAATATATTCATGGAAACTTTGGAAGAGGGACGTTTACTTTTTACGGTGGGCACGATCCTGAAGATTACCAACACGCTGTCGGCGATCCTCCAACTGAATTATCGCTCCACAAAAATTCCCCCGGTTATAGATTAATATTGAATAATGTTCTCTTTCCAGCTGCTAAGAAGAAGAAACAGAAAACGTAAATTAGTCATTGGGTAGAGGTCAATTGTCATTTTATTCCCATCCTACAATAGAATCTCTTTAAAACGAAAAAGGCGCCAAAAGACGCCTTAAATCAGCAAACCCGAACCTGTTTAGCCTTTCGGTTTAGCTTCGTTAACAATGATATTTCTACCATTGACTTCAGAACCGTTAAGAGCTTGCATCGCGTTTTGAGCTTCGGTATCTGTAGACATTTCTACGAAACCAAAACCTTTTGAACGACCGCTTTCACGATCTTTTACAACTTTTGCTGATACGACGCTGCCATGTGCGGAGAATGTTGACTTTAAAGCATCGTCATCGATGGACCAGGGAAGACTCCCAACGAACAATTTAGTACTCACTAAAGAACCTTTGAAATAATGAAATATGAATTAATTACAGCCCTAAAGTAAACCTTTTTTTAATAAAAGCAAAGGATTATTTGCTTTTGAGTATTTTATCAAGAAAGCAGTAACGTTAGAGCTTCTGAGAGATTGCCTACCCCAACTACTTTAATAGAGGTTTTTACCTTTAATAATTTTTTGTTTGCGGCAGGAATAAAAATTCTGCTAAAACCAAGTTTTTCCGATTCAACAATTCTTTTTTCAATTTGATTAATACTTCTTAACTCACCTCCTAATCCAACTTCACCAACAACCACGGAATTAGGATCGGCAATTTTATCCGTTAAGTTCGAAGCAATCGCACAACAAACTGCAAGATCAATTGCGGGTTCGTCTATTTTTACACCGCCAGCTAAGTTTAGGAAAACATTATGGGCAGAAACTCTGATATTCGCTCTTTTTTCAAGCACTGCAAGTAAGATAGACAATCGGCGGTAATCAAATCCGGTAGTAACTCTTTGCGGATTTCCATAATGTGACGGTGTAACCAAAGCTTGCACTTCTATCAACAATGGCCGTGTTCCTTCAATGCTGGCAGTAACAACATTTCCGCTAATTAAGGTTTCTCTATCGCCAAGAAAAACTTTACTGGGATTTGTAACCTCCGTCAAACCGGTATCGTGCATTTCAAAAATACCAATCTCATTTGTGCTGCCGAATCTGTTTTTAATAGCTCGAAGGATACGATAAGAATTTTTTACATCTCCTTCAAACTGAATGACCGTATCGACGATGTGTTCCAAAATTTTTGGTCCGGCGATGGTTCCGTCTTTTGAAACGTGTCCGACAATAACCACGGAATAATTATCATGTTTTGCGCCTTCCAAAAGAGTTGCCGTACATTCACGTATTTGTGTAACTGTTCCTGCTGAATTTTCGTAGTTTGAATTTACCATAGTTTGGATAGAATCGATGATCACAACTTTGGGATTTTCCGTTTTGATTACGTGCTGAATGGTATGCAAATCAGTTTCTGCAAGAATTAGGAGTGATTCGGAATTTATTTTTAATCTCGATGCGCGAAGTTTTATTTGCTGTGCTGATTCTTCACCCGAAACATAAAGCACCGATTTATTTATCTTTGCAGCAGCTTGCAAAACAAGAGTTGATTTTCCAATTCCGGGATCGCCGGCAATTAATACAACAGAACCTGAAATTAATCCACCTCCCAAAACTCTATCGAATTCCTCAATTTTTGTTTTGATTCTTTCTTCTTCAAACGCAGAAATTTCATTTATTGTTTTAGGTAATGAAGCTTTGGTTGGAGCACTGACTTTGTTCTTTGCCGTTTCAACTATCTCTTCTTGGAAGGTGTTCCAACTTTCGCATTCAGGACATTTGCCAAGCCAGCGAAGTGATTCGCAGCCGCAGTTAGTACAGACAAATTTAATTTTGGTTTTTGCCATTTGATTTTTCTTCTTTTACGAGTTGTAAAATTTGAGGAAGAATCTCCCCAGCTTTGCCTATCAAACTTACATTAACAATTCCGGAAAGTTCTGTTCGTTCAATATTAATTTCAACTAAATATTTTCCATTTCTTTTTGCGATGTGTGCAATATTGGCGGCAGGATAAACTACTACCGAAGTTCCAATTACAAACATAATATCACATGTTTCGGCTGCATATTCACTTAAAGAATAAGTCTCTTCCGGTAAATATTCACCAAACCAAACAATATCAGGTCTTATTAAGCCACCGCACTCGCACTTTGGGATTTTCTCATTAATCACCATATTTTCAAAATCATATCGCTTACCGCAATTGATGCAATAATTCTTTTCAATATTTCCGTGTAGTTCATAAACAATTTTACTTCCAGCACGGCTGTGAAAGTTATCTACATTTTGGGTAACAACAACAATTTCATCAAAATAATTTTGAAGTTCGGCGATGGTTAAGTGGGCTGGATTCGGGGAGGCTTCGTGTACAATTTTTTTTCGGTACTGGTACCAATCCCAAACAATTTCGGGATTTCGAAGAAACGCATTAAAATTTGCAAGTTCTTCCGGTTTCATTTTATTCCAGATGCCGTCTTTTCCACGGAAAGTCGGAATTCCGCTTTCTGCGGAAATTCCGGCTCCCGTAAAAAAAACTATTTTCTTAGCGGATGAAAGAACTTTCTTTAGTTTTTCAAATTGTTCAAGCAACGGAAAAACTTTCTTTATTTATTTTTTATTGTTTCCAGTAATTTTTTGGATTCAACTAAATAGAGATCATCATCTTCATCTACTTCTTTGATGTAAGGAATTTTATAAAGTTCTTCTTTAGCTTTTTGGTATTCATCTTCCTGTATCAACGCTTTTGCGTAATCGAGATGATACATTCTAAAATTTGGACGAAGCTCAATAGCTTTTTTGTATTCTGCAAATGAGATCTCCATATCGCCCCATCCTAAACCAAGCGGAAGGCGAACTAAGTAAGGTTTCTCACAAACCTTCGCATGAGATCTTCCCAAAACGTAATGTGAAGATGCTTGAATCTCATTTCCACCGTTGCCAAGCTTAATTGCTTTCTCACAGTCTTTCTTAACGTCGTTTACAAGTCCGATAACTTTAAAAACGCCTTTAAAGAGAGCGATTCTTCCTTTGGCAATTGCTCTGCGAAGATATCCGATTGAAGCATTCGGAGCTGCTTTTACAGCTTTCTCCGCATAATCAGAAGCAAGTTGATATTTTACTAGTTGAGCATCTTTTTGATCATCAGAACTTCCGGGCATATGTTCTGCAATGTCAACATAAGAGCGACTAATTCTCCAAAGCACTTCGGAATTGTCCGGATCTAATTTTTCTGCTTTAAGAAATGTATCAAGCGCTTTCTGGTTATTAAATTCTTTTGTAGAATATTCATCACCTTCTTTAATCAGCTCATCAACCGTTTGAGAAAATGAGAGTGAGGAAAAACAAAAAAAGAAAAAGAGCAAAATTGACCACTGTTTCAGTTTCATAGACACCTCTTTGTTTATTGGTTATTGACTTCTTTTTTATATAACTGGGTCGAGATCAGATAAATATATTTTGTCCAATCAGATTGAGCATTCAGGTCATTGATGATAGCGCTTTTATACGCATTTGTTTGGGCGCTTAGTTCATCGGCATGATAAAGTGCGATTGCTTCCAAAGTTCTTGGGACAACCGGAGAAGCATTTTCCAATTTCCCTTGATGACTTAGAATTAAGTGAAGAAGTTGATTCTTCAACTCTTCCGGGAAACCGGAAATTTCATTAATTGCCTCGTTCACTTTAATTGAAGCTAGTACAATGTGTCCGAGCAATTTGCCTTTGTCTGAATAATCAAATGTCGAATCGAAAACAAGTTCATAAATCTTTCCATAATCATGCAGCATTGCTCCCGCAACAAGCAAGTCGCGATTTATTTCTTTATGGAATGTTGCAATTAATTTACAAATTTTAACAATTTCTAAAGTATGTTCCAACAATCCGTGCAGATAGGCGTGGTGCCATTGTTTTCCGGCGGGAGCTTTTGAAAATTTTTCAAAATTTTTATCGTCGAAAAGTAAAGTCAAAAGGTTTTTCAAATTTGAATTTTCAATTTCCGAAATAAAAACCCTGAACTCACTTTTCATCTCATCAAGATTTCTATTTGACTTCGGAAGGAAAAAATCGGGAGACATATTTTCCGAAGGTTTTGGAAGTCGAATGTTTTCGATTTTAATCTGGGGAGCATTTTGATATTCCTCTATCACTCCTTCAACTTTAACTATGGCACCGATGACTAATTCGGAAAGTATTGAATTAAAATTATCCCACAAATTAGCCGGGAATGAAGTGCTTTTGTCTCCAAGTTCCAGACTAACAAAAGACTTATTCGTTTTCGTTTGTTTTAATTCACTTTTTTTAATCATTAAAAAATGATCAACACTTTCTCCTTTTTTTAACAATGCTAAATCAGTCTGCATCTGCATTAATTTCCTTTATTGATGAGAGGACTTTTAGTTTAGCCGTTTCGTTCAATCTTGCAACAACGGTACGGTTTAGCAATTCGATCGATACAGAAACAGTTTTGCCGCACGGTTCTTCCTCTACCACACCGACTACTCCGCTAAACGGCCCATCTTTGATCAGCACTTTGGCACCTTTAACAATTCCATTGATAACAAAATAATCTTCTTCATCTTTAATAAAATCAATAAAATTTTGCATTTGATCATCCGGAATTTTCGCCGGTCTGCCACAATCAAAAACACAACGGACAATTGCTTCTTCTTCAAGAGCAAGTAACCGTTCTTTTTCAGAACCATGGATAAAAATATAACTATTGAGAAGTGGTTCGGTTACTTTTTTCTTCCGGTCACTCCACTGCTTTAACCTGGTAATTTTGGGTAAATAAACTTCAATACCAGCTGCTTTAAGTTGAAGTTCGGCTTTAAATTCATGTCTTGGTTTTGTGTACAACGCAAACCAGAATTTATTCTCAACTGAAAATTCCATACAATCTTTACCGAATAAACTTACTTATAAATTTAAAAATGAAAATCAATTTAAGGTCGATTTTAATGTATACAAAAGTTCTTCTTCCTGCAAAGGGAGATGAAGAAAATGTTTAACTCCCTGTAAAATATATGCTTGTCTCTGATCCAACTCGGTTGAATGAAGCATTATAATTGTCGGGAATTGTAGGGTGATGGTTTCTTTTTTAGTTGATTCGATAAACTGTAAGCCGGTCATTAACGGCATTTGATGATTTGCAAGCACGAGTGTTGGAATCTTGTCCGAAATAATACTTAACGCTGCGTACCCATTTTCGGCATGAATGATTTCAAACTCATCGAAATTATTTTGAAGGATTGTATCTAGCTGTTTATTTGTACTATTTTCATTTCCAACAACTAAAATTCGGTTAGAAGGAAGTGGTAAGGTAAAATGGAATTCAGTTCCTTTTCCCTCTTCTGAGTATAACCAAATTTCTCCACCATGTTTTTCAACAATTTCTCTTACCAACGCTAAACCGAGTCCCGTTCCGGTTTCTCCTTTAGTCCCAAGATTTGAAAAAGAGGATTCGATAGAAAAAATTTTCTGTTGCTCTTCGCTTGATAGTCCAACACCTGAATCTCTAACTATAAATTCAACTTGTTTTTCGTTAAACTCTTCAGCGGTAATTTCAATCGATGAGTTATCGTAAGAAAATTTTATTGCATTGGTTAAAAGATTTAAGAGCACTTGCTTTAGTAATCTTTCATCGGCTTGAACAAAGAGATTTTCGGAGGCAACAACTTTAATATCAATCCCCTTCCTCATCGCGTTACCCGTAAGTGTGGAAACACAATTATAAATCAGTCCCGTAATTTTTAAACGCTGCGGTTCAATTTTAAGAGAACCGGTGCGCAGTCTGGACCAATCGAGCAAATAATTAATAAACTCAAGTTGATTTTGAGAAGCTTCTAAGATGTAGTTAAGATATTCATTTTTATCTTTTAAAGGTAGATTAGGTTCGTTGATCAAAATTTCAGCAAAACCAAGAATACTTGTAAATGGAGCGCGCAAGTCGTGAGAAAGAATATTGATAAATTTATCTTTCCCTTCACACGTTTCGCGCAAATCGTTTTCAGATTTTCGTAAATCCACAATTTGAGTGTAGAATTCAGTTACGTCGGTAAATAGTGAGAAAGAACATGTGACACTCCCCTTTTTATTCCTTTCAACCGTAACTCGTTCTTTTATCCACTTTTCCGTCTTTCCCTGGAAAAGAATCCGGTAACAAAATTCAACCGAAGAATTTTTAGAGAATAGGAAATCATTATTTTTTTTTATGATCTGCACAGCGTCATCTCTATGAATAAGAGAGAACAATTTCCCTTTTTGGTCAATAACTTGTTGTTCCGTCCAACCAACTATTTTGCCAACTTCGCCACTTACAAAAATCTCGTCGCGAGTCTTTCGCTTTCTGTGAACTATAAAAAAACTTTTTCCCAAAAGCACAGCTTTTTTGTACAGTTCGATTTCTGTATCGTGTAGATGATTTTCTTTACTGAGTATTTCTTCCAAGGTGCTCTATCTTTAATTGAATAATCTTTTGTCAAATATACAAATCTTGAATGAATTAGCGAACATTCTTCAGAAAGGTGAAACTTTTTTGCAAGTTAGGGGGTTGAGTTATGAAAGATTTTAAGGTACTTATGAAAAATGTAAGTTTTTTTCTGCTTATTTATTTGTTAAGTGTTTTCTTGGAAGCACAAGAATCTGCCGGTGTACTAATGGGTAGAGTTTTTGATCACTCTACAAATCACCCAGTTCCCTTTGCATCGGTGCAGTTGTTGAATTCTGATCAAGGAACTCAGTCAGATATTGACGGAAATTTTGTATTTAAAAACTTACCTCCCAGAACTTATCAAGTGAGAGTTTCGGCAATCGGATATATTTCAGAAACAAAAACCGATCTCACCATCAACACATCAAAACCTTCGGAAATAGTTTTTGCATTGAAAGAATCACTCCTTGAGCTTGAAGGAGTGACGATCACCTCGGATTATTTTGTAAAAGATCCGTTTGAGACAAACAGTATCGCAACATTAAGTTATGAAGAGATACGGCGCGCTCCGGGCGGTTTTGAGGATGTTATACGTGCTCTCTCTATACTTCCCGGAGTTGCACAAGCCGATGCTGGTAGAAATGATTTAATTGTTCGAGGTGGTGCCCCCTCGGAAAACCTTTACTTTATTGACGGAATCCCGGTTCCAAATATTAATCACTTTGGAACGCAAGGTGCAACCGGAGGTCCATTGAGTTTTATAAATCTTGATTTTGTAAATGAAACCACTTTTTCTACGGGAGGTTTTCCCGTGCTTTACGGAGACAAACTTTCATCAGTGTTGCAAATTAATTTAAAAGAAGGGAGAAAAGATAAATTGGGAGGGAAGGCAACTATCTCTGCTTCTCAATTTGGATTAAATTTGGAGGGTCCGCTTGCACAAAATTCATCATTCCTCTTTTCCGCAAGAAGAAGTTATCTTGATTTTATTTTCAAAGCGGCTGGTTTTGGTTTTGTTCCCGAATATTATGATGTACTATCAAAATATAATGTTGCCATAAACTCGAAATGTTTTCTCTCGTTTCTCTTTGTGGGCGCTTTTGATAATGTAAAGTTCTTTAACGACACTGAGGAGAAACGCTACGATAATTCAACCGTATTAGGAAGCGACCAAACACAATATGCAACTGCCCTTCAATTTAAACATTTATTTGCCGAAGGTTTTTATACAATTTCTCTTAGCAGAAATTTTGTTGATTATAATACCTCCCAACAAGATTCTCTTTTGAATCCAATTTTTCTAAACAAATCTAGAGAGGGAGAAAATATTATAAAGCTTGATCTTATTTACAAGATCAGCAAACTCACTGAACTCAATTTTGGGGCAGAAGCTAAATTGATTAAGTTCGGCGCAGATATTTTCTTTCCTCCATTTCAAACCACTTTCGGAGAAACTTTACCACTTAATTCGGTCGTAACCGGCAAGAGGTATTATAAATACGCTTCGTATGTAAACTGGAATCAAATGTTCCTCCAAAGGTTTATTGCAAATGCAGGTTTACGGTTTGATTATTTTAATGCACTTACTACAAAACAATACGTTAGTCCAAGATTCTCAATTTCATATATGTTAACCCCCATAACAAACATAAATTTTAGTTCAGGGATATTCAATCAATTTCCTTCTTACATTTGGTTAAGTGGTAATCCTTCGAATAAGAATTTAAAAGCAATTCGGGTAAGTCAATTTGTTTTAGGATTTGATCATAGAATTAAAGAAGATCTGTTATTTAAAAACGAATGTTATTACAAAGCATATTCGAATTATCCGACAAGTTTAATTCGTCCTTACTTAAGTTTAGCCAACACCGGTGCAGGTTTCGCTGGTTCAGAAGATAATTTTTCTGCTTTCGGTTTAGAACCGTTAGTTAGTGCTGGAAAAGGATTTTCCCGGGGAATTGAAATTTCGCTTCAAAAAAAATCCTCCGATATTCCTCACTATGGAATATTGAGTATCACTTATAATGAATCCAAATTCATCCCACTTGATGGTGTAGAACGTTATGGGAGCTTTGATCAACGCTGGATTTTTAACATTAGTGGAGGTTTCATTTTTAACAATAACTACGAAGCGAGTTTTAAATTCCGTTATGCCTCCGGAAAACCTACAACCCCATTCAATCTTGATGGAACGCAAAGTATCGCAAATTATAATTCAGAAAGGTTAGCACCATTACATAGTTTGGATATACGAGTTGACAAGCGCTGGTTCTTTGATCACTTAACTTTGATAACTTATATCGATATACAAAATATTTATAACAATAAAAACGGTGGGTATATCAGATGGGATCGTCGCGAAAAGAAAGCGATAAAAAACCAATCGATCGGTTTACTTCCAACCATAGGAGTGAGTTTAGAGTTTTAGGTAAGGTTCTGCAATCTTAATCGCAGATATCAAATTACATTATATAAATACTTTGGCTACGTCTATTAACAACGAAGGTTTATTCCACAAAGCCGTTCTAAACAGCGCTCCAAGAGTTCTTTTATCAGTGGGAATTTTTAGAAACGCATCTGCTATGTCATTAAATTTTTCATCCGGGAAATTGTAAATCCCTTCTTTTATTCTATTGTAAATAAGATGTCGTTTCCCAAGTCGATCATTCCATGCTTTATCGTAAGATAAAATATGATCTAACTTATTTGTTTTAATTGCTTCGGCAGCAATTTTGCCTGCAATACTTCCACCGATCATCCCGCTCGTAATTCCGCCGCCACTTAAAGGATTAACTTGTCTTGCTGCATCACCGACCAGCATAATTCCAGGTGCTGAGATTTTATCCAACGTTAGTCCACAAGGAACTCCTCCGGCAATTCTCGTTAATATCGGAGCTTCTGGATAATGTTTTTGCAAAAAATCATCCAGGTAGGATAACGCTGATTTTTTCTTTCCGATTGAACCGCTTATTCCAAGACCAATGTTTGCTTTGTTATTTCCTTTCGGAAAAATCCAAAGATAACCTGATGGAGAAACATCAATTCCAAAATAGAAATATAAAGTATCTTGATTGACCGGAATATTTGCAGCAGTAACCTGCACGGCACTTTCCATTTCACGAAAATCAACGTGAGTTGGTATCCCCGCCCATCTCCCAACGCGCGATTCTACACCATCGGCAGCTATAACAATTTTCGCTAGTACTTCTTTTTGTTCCCCCTTAAATTCATATTTTACTCCACAGACTTTTCCATCTTCAATCAATAAACCGTTAACATACGTACGTGTCATAATATCCACTCCAGCATCGGCAGCAGTACGGGCAAGTTCATAATCAAATAATCGGCGTTCTAAAACATATACAGCATCACTATACTCAAGTGTAACTTCAGATTCGTTCGGAGCTACAAAGGAAAATTTTGAAATCTTTGAGGCAATCCATTTTTCATCTGACGGAATAAATTCTTCTATTCCCTTCTTGGAAACCGCCTCCCCGCAACGTACCGGGTAGCCGACATCCCTATCTTTTTCAAGCAAGAGTACGGAAATTCCATTTTCTGCAGCGGTTCGAGCCGCTATTGAACCTGCGGGACCCGCACCAACCACTACTACATCGTAACTATTTTTCAAATCAATTTTTTCTTTATTTATGTAGAGCAAAGATAAAAATTTTCATCTTCTTTTCCGCCCGCTTTTACTTAACCCATTTATTAATTAATTTTATAGGCACAAAAATGCTCGCAATTATTAACAAGAGGATAAAATGAACAAGTTTACACCACAAGATGTGGCCAATTATTATGACCAAACAGATAACCATTTCCGGATTTGGTGGAAAATGAATAAAAGCATGGGGTTGCATTATGGTGTATGGCAGAAGGGGATAAAAAATCTTTCTGATGCAATTCTCAATACAAACTCCCTCCTTATGAAAATGGGAGAGATAAAAGAGAGTGATGTCGTTCTGGATGCTGGGTGCGGGGTTGGCGGATCTACTATTTTTTTGGCGAAGAATCTTGGCTGCAAAGTTACAGGAATCACTTTAAGTGAAAAACAAACGAGGACAGCATCAAAGTTTGCGGAACAACATGGTGTTAGTCATCTTGTTTCATTCAAGATGATGGACTATACTAAAACCTCCTTCCCGGACAATACTTTTGATGTTGTATGGGCTCTCGAAAGTATGCAAACTGCTGTTGACAAATCGGAGTTCTTTAAAGAAGTAAAACGAATCTTGAAACCCGGGGGGAGATTTTTAATATCTGACTGGTTTAAGTCCTATAATTATCCCATGAACGAAAAAAAATCAATGCAAATGATGAACCACTATTGGGCTATTACAGAACTTGTAACTATTGAAGAATTTCAAACCAAAACAAAAAAGGAAAATTTTTCCTTTGTACAAAACAGAGATGCTACTAAGGAGGTTGCTCCAACTGTACGTAGGGTACTTGTTGCTTCTTATTTCGGAATGTATGTGAGTATATTTTATAATATTTTTATAAAAAGAGCAGGTTACTTTTCACGTAATCATTATAAGACCGGGTTCGGACAATTTATTGCTTACTACCGAAAACTCTGGACGTACAACTTGTTGGTGCTTAAACTTGAAAACAAATAACGAGAGAGTTTCAGCTTAATCTTTTACACTGAATGACTGAAAGTTTTTTCAGTTCTTTGCCGTTTACTTTTTCTTATAAGATTAATTAATTAACTTTAAATGTCCAGGAATCAAATCAATTATTAAACAAAGAGATAAATGAATACATTTTCCCCACAGGATGTAGCAAATTATTACGATCAAACGGAAGTTCATTACCGGAGATTTTGGAAGTTCGAGGAAGCTTTGGGTCTACATTATGGTATTTGGAGCGAAGGAATCAAAAATTTAGCTGATGCCGTTCTTAATACCAACAATCTTCTGGCAAAAATTGGAGATATAAAATCAACCGACGCGGTGCTTGATGCAGGCTGCGGCGTAGGCGGTTCAGCAATTTATCTAGCTAAAAAAATTGGATGTAAAGTTACCGGAATTACTTTAAGCCAAAAACAGGCGAACACTGCAACCGAATTCGCTAAAAAACGTGGAGTTAGTGATCTAGTTTCGTTTCAGGCAATGAATTACACAGCAACTTCGTTTGCGGATAATTCATTTGATTTTATCTGGGCAATTGAAAGTATGCAAACAGCAACCGATAAGTCCGATTTCTTAAAAGAAGCGAAGAGAATTTTAAAACCCGAAGGAAAGATCGTCATCGCCGATTGTTTTAAATCTTATAATTATGCTTTCAATGAAAGTAAATTGATGCGGCTGATGTTCAACGGTTGGGCAGTTTCCGATGTTCTAAGTTTGCAAGAGTTTACTGAAAAAGCTGAACAAGCCGGATTCAAACTTGAAAAAGAATTAGACGTTACAAAAGAAGTTTACCCATCTGTCGTAAAATTTTTCTTTGCAGCATTTTGGGGAATGTTCGGAACTTTCCTTTACAATGTTTTTGTCAAGAAGGCAAGTTATTTTTCGCGAGTACATTACAAGACAGGATTATCTCAATATGCGGCGTACAAGAAAAAATTGTGGAAATATCAGCTGTTAGTTCTGAAGAAGAATTAATTTTAAGTTTCTAGCTAATTTGAGAAAACCCCATTTTTATTAAACTTTATCACTTCAATTGGGCAACTCCAAACACACTTTGAACAATTTGTACATCGTTCATCGATAATAAATATTTCTGCTTCTTTCAACTCGATAGCATCTTCCGGACAAACTCCAACACAGCATCCACAAAAATCACATTTGTTGGGAAGTATTTCTATCATCAGTTTGCCGTTTTTTGCCTGGCGGTAATTCATAATCTCTTATAAAGTTAAAAGTTTGTGTTGGATATGTCTGTCAGAGTGAGCTTTGTAATGTATCGTAAAAATTAAAAAAAGACATCCCAAATCCTTGAGATGTCTTTCTGAAATATTCAAATTAAAATTTCCATTTTGAATCAAATGCAAATGAAATTCTTTTTGCTCCGTTCGGCATAAAAAGATAGTGGAAATCTGGAGTTCCGCCATTAAGTTCTAAGAAACCGAAATCGAGTCCGGCACCGGCGCCCCAACCGAATTTATCAAATCCGCCGAATGAGAGTCCGGTACGGAAAGCGATAATCCAATTTGATGGTATCCACTCAGCACCAACAGAAAATCTTGGTTTTTTGCTATTCCTTAATTGATCGTTGAAACCTTGATTATAATCTGCAACGATCGTCAATTTGCCGGGGAAATATCCTTTCACAAATTTATCCACTTGAAAAGAGACGCCAATGTGCATCGCAGATGGGAGCGAAGTTTTTAATTCACCAACAAATTTGCTTGAATCCTTACCGGTAAGTTTATCGCCAAGATTTCTAGTCTGGTTGGTATCCGCTAAATTTGTAATTAAAACCTCGGTATTAGCCTGGAACTCAGCCACATTCTTTTTCCATTTTACACTGCCAAGATCGGTAAACGAAAGTCCGACTGACCAAACTTCATTAATCTTTCCCCAAAATCCAAAGTCCAAACCAAATCCGTTACCTGCAGGCGAGGGAAAAGGTCCGTAAGATGATTTAGCTTTAGTTGAAGTGGAATCAAAACTATACTGTACGGCAAAATCCGGTGAGAAAGAAGAATGCGCCATGAAATCATTTTTTATTGTCAGTGCGTTTTGCGCACCGGTGCTGAATTGACTATTCATTTTGTCTATTCCAACATAGAAAAATCCCGAAACAATGTTCATCGAAAAACCATAGTTGAAATCTTGAAATAGTTTCGGTAGGAATTTCATTCCATGCGCCCATGACAATGAATATTTTCGCAGCCACCAGGCTTGCATTTTTGTATCGTTAAAATTGAAAACATCTCCCGGAGTATTTCCGTTCATCAACAATTCTACTAAACCTTTTGGGAATGTGACGTTGGAACCAAATACATCGCTGATTGCAAAAGTAAAAACACCCGCTTTTGCGCTTGGTTTAAATGAAATAGCAAACAATGTGGATTGCATATCCGTCAACAAAGTACCTCCCTCGGCAAATAAGTTTGTCAACCGCGATTTATCGTCGGTTGTTAAATACTTTCCAACTTTCTCTCCGTTTGCGTTTACTGAACTTTCACCAAAGAAGTAATTAAATTCATCGATCGATAAAAAATTGGTACCAACTTTCAATCCGAATTGAGGCAAAGGAAGTACCGTAATAATTTCCCATTTTCGTGTTGAATCTTTTCGGTTAAAAATGGTTGCGGGATTTGTTCCCAATCCACTTAATCCCTTAGATGCAGTTGCATAAGTATTTCCCATTGCAACGGAACGTGCATCGGTAATACCAATCGATCCGGCTGATTGAGCGGCAATTTGTACTGAAAAAAGAATCGCGATTGCAGATATTAAAATTGTTTTCATCGTCATTCTCCTATGGATTTACATGATAATTAACGCCGCCGAAACTTGAAATTCGAATATCATCTTTCGTTTTAAATTTGACGGGAAGATTAGTTGAACGACTTGTATTCAGTTTAATCAGAATCCTCATGTATTTTGCACGGGCAATTAAGTCGGATTCACCTGCTGCAATTTTTACAGTAACAGTTTGATTCGTCTTCGTAATTACATTTCCATTCGCATCAGTAACTCCACCACTAACGGTTATAGCCGTATCTTGATCAGAGTGTTTCGGAGGGAAATACATTAAAAATTTGTTGGAGCTGTCATACAATTTTCCAGTAAAAGTAAATGAAGCCGCCAACCCATTCGATAAAATCAAATTCATGTCTGAAGTGTTGAGATCACGAATTCTCTTTTGTTTATCGGCATCAAAATCCATTTTAACCGAATCAGTAAAGAGTCCATCACTAATTCCAAGATCAAGCGGGAACTCAATTTTAGAACTTCCGGAAACAAAACTGGTATTAGTAACGGTAACCGATTGATAATTTGAGTTTAATGTTCCACCGGCAAAAACAAAAATTGAGTCAGGAAGTCTCGAGAATTTTTTAAAGAAGTTACTCACACTATCGGCATTTAATTTAATTACTGTGTCTGCTTCTGTGATCGTAGTTTTATCCATCGTGTTGGCATTTAAATTAAGGGTATTTTTTTGTCCAATTGAATTTTGCGCTTCAAGTCTACCGTTAATCTTAAAATTAAGTTTCGCACCGGCAGAGGGAGCCAAATGTAATTCAATCAATGGTTTGTTAAAATTAATTTGACCAAACCCGAATTTTGCTTGAAGATCTTTCGTATCAAGATTTATTGCTGAACGAGTTTCATCAAGCGCAGTTGGCTTAACTAAACCGGTAAACTCCTTAATTCCCAGAGCACTAAAATCAACCGTTGCTTTAAAATCGTCAGTCTTTTTAATGGTTCTATAATCAGTTGAACCTTGTGAAGTAAAGGTTACTTTGTAACTTACTTTATTAGTCGGATTGTTATCTAAGCTTACAAAAGAATAGTCGGTAAGAGAAATATTATCGACAAACTTTGTAGTTGATTTTCTTAAAATAGTTTTACTTACCGTGTACTTAACGTTTGCCGGAGTCTTCATGTTGGCAATTTCCATAACTACATTGGCATCAACATCAAGGTTATTCACTAAGGTGATGTTTAAGCGCCCGGTCGCAATTTTTATCGTTTTAAATTTTGTTGGTTGAGCAGAAACTGCATCCATTGTTATTGAACTGTCAATAACCACAGGATTTTGTTGTGGGATTTTAGCACTAGCTTCTGCAACAGATAATGTTGAAAATTTTGTAGTAACTGAAAAAGCTGTCTGCGGAATAGCTACTAAATTTGTACCGCTTCCACTTATAGAAACTGTTGTTTCAAACTTCAGTTGGTTTTTAACAGTAACATTTGTATTAAAAGAAACTGCAGGAAAACTTTTGGTAGAATTCGGTGGAACTACAAGACTGGCTGTGGTTTGTGCTACAATTTCATTGGTCGCGCTATTCTTAATTGTCAATCCGTTAACTGTAAGAGTGCAATGCTGAGCAAAATTATTTTTTATAGTAATGTTAATGGAACCGGATTCAAATTTTGCACTTTGAAATTGATTGATCGGTGAAAGTTCTGCGGAAACCGGACGATTATTCTCGGCCAAGATTGGAACTTGTGTCCCGGGAGTTAATCCCTGTTGTGACCAGTTAAAACCGATATCGGCTTTGGTTGAATCACCATTGATTGAAATTGTTCCGATCTGTTTAGAAGTATTTGTAGAAAAGCCGTCCACCTTCAGTTTATCACTTACTTCAATTTTTTCAACATCTTTTACGGTACTGTAAACTAATAATCCGTTTTTAGTGTAATCGGGTTTAACGATAGACGAGTCTTTTTTAATCATATCCAAAATGGAATATGTTGTATCCACCAGTGGAAGATTTAAAGAGACATCCCAAGTTGGTGCAGTCGGTGATTTAATTCCACAAGATTGCATAAGTGAAATCGAAACCAGTAAAGTAAATAATAGAACCGGTATTCGAGAGGCAAGTAGCGAGAATTTCATATCCTACCTTCAATATTTAAGTGACAAAATAAATTGCTGAACAAGCTTCTATTACCAATGAAAACATAAATAATAAAAACTAATTTATCAAACTACAGAACATCTTTTCTAAGGGGAATTGTTACCCGACACAATTAAAAAAAGGCTTATTCGATTCGAATAAGCCTTTTTTATTAATTAATCTTTTCGTCTTTAATGAAAGGAGTAAAACCGAATTGTTGATTTGGCGGAGCTTCAACATGAATTTCACCGAAGCGCTGCTCAAATTTGTCGATGTTATCTTTCAAAGCACGCATTAAAAGTTTTGCGTGCTGGGGCGTGGTTATAATCCTGGCATGAACTTTTGCTTTTGGAACACCGGGAACGATGCGTGTAAAATCCAAAATAAATTCTGCCGGTGAATGAGTAATTATCGCTAAATTGGAATAAATTCCTTCAGCTTCTTTTTCACCGAGCTCTATATTGATCTGCTGGTTTTGCTCGTTAGGATTCATTTTGTTTAGTTACCTTTTCTAATTGCATCTGCTTTTTTAAATGCGTTTGAAGCATCATTAGGCATTCCCATAACGGTATATACTTTTCCTAAGAGTTCCCAGATTTGTGCATCATCGCTTTTCTTTTGAACGTATGACTCCAGATAAGGCAAAGCTGCTTTATATTTTTCTTTTGATTGGGTTTCTTCCTTAGCATCTTTGTTCCCTTTATTTGCAATTTCATAATCTTTTGCAATTTTAGCTCCCCATTTTACATAGGTAACTGCAAGATTGTAAATTGCATTCTGATATGCTGGATCGATTTCAACAGCTTTCTTAAATTGTTCTTCCGCACCTTGAAATTGATTATCTCCTAAAAGAAGAACTCCGTAGTTATAGCGGAAAAATTTATTTGCAGGATCAGCATCAACACCCGCTTTGAAAGCACCGATGGCAACATCAATTTTATTTGCGGCAATGTAGGAATTTGAGAGGTATAGCAAAACTTCGGAATCATTAGGAATAATTTTTTTACCTTCTTCTAAAATTTCAATAGCCTTGTTAAAATAGCTGAGTGCCGAAAGACTGTCTGCAGTTACTTTTGATTCTTCATATTTGGTTCTCTCTGCAGTACCTTTATTGTAATAAATCTGCCCAACGTATTTGTAAGCGTCCGGTGATTTTTTCTTCTCAATCAGTTTCATGAAATGAGGAACAGCTTCATCAAATTTTTGCAAGTTCATATAAATGAACGCAATATTGTTGTGAGCATCAATTGAATCCGGCTGTAGTTTGAGTGAAGTTTCAAAAGCAAGGATTGATTTGTTGTATTGTATTACACTGCTGTCTCGGTTAGCTTGTTGAGCGGCTCTGTTAAAGAAGGCAACCCCTCTATTAAAGAAATTCGCCCAGTGATATTTTCTTGCATTCCCAATTTCTTTTTCGTATTTCTTACTTATCGATAACGATTTATCATAGTTTTCAATCATCTTATCCATATCTTCTTTTTCAGCATAAACTGTCCCTAAAAGATAACAGCCTTCATCGCTTTTAGGATTTTTTGCAACTTCTTTGTTCAATGCTTCAATAGCTTTGTCCCAATTTTTCTGTTGTATATATAATTTCCCACTCGTAATCTCGGTTGATGAGCATTGAAACCCGGTAAAAGTTAAAAAAGCCCCTAAAACAATCGCTGTAAAAAAATTTACACGTTTCATTAATTCTCCATATTTAAATTATTGTCGTTTCAAACTTACTTATTTGGGATTGTTAAGTCAAGCGTAACAGAAAATTTCGCCTAAGTTTGTATAAAAGTTGAATTGTTTCCTTGAGCGTAGAATTCAATATTTCATTAATCTTGAAAGTCCAATCCACTTCGTTGCTTTTACTGCGTAAAAAGGATATTTTTGAAATAAAAATGAGGTGAATTTTGAACACTGAAGAAATTATTCGGTTTGTACCTAAAGTTTTACTCCACGATCACCTTGACGGCGGATTAAGAGCTTCTACAATAATTGAACTTGCTAAGGAATTAAAGTATAATAAACTCCCTACCGATAACGCGAAAGAACTTGGAGAATGGTTTCACCGGGGAGCCAATAAAGGAAATTTAGTTGAATATTTACAAGGATTTGAACATACCATTGCAGTAATGCAAACAAAGGAATCTTTAAGCCGCATCGCATACGAGATGATGGAGGACATGAAAAATGACGGAGTTTGCTACGTTGAAACCCGTTTCGCTCCGGTTTTCCATACTTCTAAAGGTTTACATTATGACGATGTAGTGAATGCGGTTTTAGAAGGATTGGAAAAAGGGAAAAGAGATTTTGGCGTTGGATACGGATTAATAATCTGTGCAATGCGCAATATGAAAAACGCACTTGAGTTTGCGGAACTAGCCGTAAACTACCGCAACCGCGGAGTTGTTGGCTTTGATTTAGCCGGCGAAGAAGGCGGCTATCCTCCGAAGAAACATATTGATGCATTTCAATTCTGCCAACGTGAGAATTTTAATATTACGATTCATGCCGGTGAAGCATTTGGAAAGGAATCTATCTGGCAGGCAATCCAATGGTGCGGAGCGCATCGCATCGGGCATGGTACGAGAATTCTTGAAGACATCACCTTTGATAAAGATGGTAATTTTATCAGCATGGGCGATTTAGCTCAATACATTTTGGATAAAAGAATTCCGATCGAGATCTGCCTCTTAAGTAATGTTCACACAGGCGCGATTGACAAACTTGAAAATCATCCTTTCGGTTATTTAAATAAACTAAAATTCCGTTTAACCTTAAATACCGATGACCGATTGATGAGTGATACCACGATGACAAAAGAATTTGTTTTGGCTACGGAACATTTTAATCTTTCGTTAGATGATGTTGAAAAGATCACTATTAACGCTATGAAATCAGCCTTTCTTCATCATGAAGAAAGACTTAAATATATTTACAATGTAATAAAACCTGGTTATCAGAAAATCAGAGAACAACTTCTATCACTAAAAAAGTAAGGCTCATGAAAAAACTACAGTTCAGAAATTACAATTTCGAGTTCAACAAAAACGATAAAAAACTTATTCTCAACATCTGCAAGACCGTTATTAAACAGACCGAAGGAGATCAGAAATATTTTGCCGAAGTAAAAGCACTGTCCTCAATTCTTGAAAAAATTAAATCGGGAGACGAGACTGTTAAACTGACAAAAGATGAATTCACCCGTTTCCGGTATCAGCTTGAAGTGAACATCAAACATTTCAAAGATCAAATTAAAAAGGGATGGTTCTTCAAAAAATGGCTCTATAAATCTATCCTGATGCAGTACGAAATTTTATATGAAAATCATTTTAAGGATTAACCATGTCCGAACAAAGAATTATTAAAGCACCACACGGAAAAGAAATTTCATGTAAGGGTTGGATACAAGAAGCAGCTCTTCGCATGTTGATGAACAATCTCGATCCCGAAGTTGCAGAAAATCCTGCAGAGCTAATTGTTTACGGCGGAAAAGGAAAAGCTGCTAGAAATTGGGAAGCCCTGGACGCAATAGTAAATTCTTTGAAGCAATTAGAAAATGATGAAACGCTTCTTGTCCAATCCGGTAAAGCGGTTGGAATTTTCAAAACTCATGCTAATGCACCGCGCGTAATTATTTCTAACTCGATGCTTGTTCCACGCTGGGCTACATGGGATGAGTTCCGCAGACTTGAAGCCCTTGGTTTAACGATGTATGGACAGATGACAGCAGGAAGCTGGATATACATCGGCTCACAAGGAATTCTCCAGGGCACATACGAAACATTTGCAGAGTGCGGAAGAAAATATTTTAATTCTGATCTAAGCGGAAAATTTTTACTGACTGCCGGACTCGGCGGAATGGGTGGGGCTCAACCTCTTGCCGCAACCATGAACGGCGTAGCTTTCCTCGGAATTGACGTTGATAAATCAAGACTTCAAAAAAGAATCGATACCGGTTATCTCGATGTTCTTACAGAATCCCTTGATGAAGCACTCCAACTTGTGCTTGAAGCAAAAGAAAAAATGAAAGCTCTCTCGGTAGGATTAGTTGGTAATGCCGGTGAAATTCTTCCGCAAATTCTAAAACGAAATGTTATTCCGGATATTCTAACCGATCAAACTTCAGCGCATGATACACTAAACGGTTACGTACCGATGGGATTGGATTTCGCTTCAGCTTTAAAACTTCGGAAAGAAAATCCTCAAAAATATATTAAGCTATCTCAAGAAACTATTGTCGCTCATTTGCAAACAATGCTTGAATTTCAAAAACGCGGCGCGATAACGTTTGATTATGGTAATAATATTCGCGGAGAAGCAAAGGCAAACGGAGTTGAAAACGCATTTGATATTCCGGGATTTGTACCTGAATTTATTCGTCCGTTATTCTGTGATGGTAAAGGTCCCTTCCGTTGGGTGGCATTGAGCGGCGATCCAAAAGATATTTTTGTAACTGATGAAGCAGTTAAAAAAACTTTTCCAGAGAATAAATCTTTATTGAATTGGATCGACAAAGCACAGAAGTTGATTCATTTTCAAGGATTGCCTGCGCGCATTTGCTGGCTTGGTTATGGTGAACGTGCGCTGATGGGAAAAATTTTCAATCAGCTTGTTGCGGATGGAAAAGTTTCTGCCCCGATTGTTATTGGCCGCGATCATCTCGATTGCGGATCGGTGGCCTCACCTTACCGCGAGACTGAAGCGATGAAGGACGGCAGTGATGCAATTGCCGACTGGCCCATACTTAATGCTTTGCTCAACTCTATTGGCGGCGCAAGCTGGGTTTCTGTACATCATGGTGGTGGTGTTGGTATTGGAAATTCAATTCATGCCGGAATGGTGGTTGTTGCAGACGGGACAAAAGATGCTGAGGAACGATTAGAACGCGTTCTCACGTACGATCCGGGAATGGGGATTATCCGTCACGCAGATGCCGGATATGAAAGAGCAATTGAGAATGCAAAGAAGTTTAATGTGAAAATTCCACAATAAAGTAATCATAAAAACAGGGAGAACTAAAATGAAAGTATTAGTAGCGGATAAATTTCCGGAAAAGTACCTTTCGCAAATGAAAGAGTTAGGACTCGAAGTAAATTACTCACCGCAATTGGTCGAGAATAATTTACATGAAGCCATTGCAGATACGGATATTCTCGTCGTCCGTTCAACAAAAGTGAATGCAGCTGCAATTGAAAAAGCAAATGTGCTAAATCTAATTATTCGTGCCGGAGCCGGTGTGAATAATATTGATATTGCTGCTGCAAATAAAAAAGGAATATATGTCGCCAACTGTCCGGGCATGAATTCAATCGCCGTCGCTGAATTAGCAATGGGATTAATGCTCTCACTTGACCGCCGCATTCCAGACAACGTTATGGATTTTAAGAACAGTATTTGGAATAAAGGTGAATATTCTAAAGCAGAAGGTTTATTCGGGAAAAACCTGGCGCTTATCGGAGTTGGAAATATTGGTAAAGAAGTAGCAAAACGTGCGCTTGCTTTTGGAATGAATGTTTACGGAAAAGATATTTCCCGAATTGAAGGAGTTGCAATAAAAGATTTTTCCGAGATGGATAAAATTCTTCCCATGTGCGATGTCATTTCAATTCATTTACCGTTAACTCCGCAAACAAGAGGTTTGTTCGACAAAGAAATGTTCGGTTACTTACATCCGAATACTCTTTTGATCAATACTTCCCGTGCAGAAATTATCGATGAAGAGGCAATGCTTGAAGCAATAAAAGAAAAAAATATACGCGTTGCATTAGATGTATTTAAAGGTGAACCGGAACAAAAATCTGGAGCAGTCAATTCTCCGCTGCAACAATCGAAAAATATTTACGTCACCCATCATATCGGCGCATCAACAGAACAAGCTCAAAATGCCGTTGCCGCCGAAACCGTACGCATAATCAAAGATTATATGAACAGCGGACTAATAGCTCACTGGGTTAACAAAGCATCTACTATCGAGGCAAGTTATCAATTGGTTGTAAAACATTTTGATAAACCGGGAGTGCTTTCTTCAATTTTTTCTGTAATAAAAGAAGAAGATGTAAACATAGAAGAGATCGAAAATATTATTTTTGACGGCGGGTTAATTGCAAGTTGTACGATGAAGTTGAAAGCAGGAATTTCTGCGGCGCGACTTCAAAAAATCCAAGAAAACGAAAATGTATTAAGCGTTTCGTATATCGCTTTATAAAAATAAAAGGACACCAGCTTGGTGTCCTTTTTCTAAACAAATTTAATATCAATCATCTCTTTAATCATCCCGTGATAATACGGTAGACGCGTGAGCTGTGCTATTCCGTCAAGATCCATACTGTCGAATTCGAATACAAAAGATGAGAACTCTTGTTTGATTTTATTTTTAAATTCATCCGAATAATCAAGTGAAGAAATATATGGAATCACCGATTCGTAATACCTGGGAATAAGCGAAGTGAAAGAAGTGTTAAAATCTTCAACGTTTTGCTTCGCTTGTGCAGCAAAAACAAAATTCACAAAGGGAGCAGAAAGTATCTCAATTACTTCATCGGCAAAACTTACTCCGGTTAAGCATTTTTCATTAACAAAATTATTATTACCAACCAAAAGCAAGGGTGTTTCTGAAGCTAACTCACTGCTCGATTGAAGTGATATCTTTACTTGTTGATCGTAGAGCTCTGCAAATAATATTTTACAGAGAATCGCTTCAATTGAAGAAACATCTCCTGTAAGACTTACTTCGGTAATTTTTTTTTGATCTCCACCAGCAGCATAATAAAAATAAGAATTGCACAATTCGCTTTCGAAAGAAATTCCGCCAAGTTTTGAGACGAATAATTCCTCGTGCTTGATTAAATCCAAAGTTGGAATTAATCCAATAGCGTTTTTGTCCTTTAATAAAGCGGCTGTAAGTTGTGCTGAAGGAAGATAAACGATCTGTTTTCTTTCTTCGTCGCTCATTGAGTAGGCTAAAAAACGGGAGAAAAGGTTGTCGGGGAATAGATAATTCATATTAAGAAAAAAGCCGCCAAACGGCGGCTTGTCGTTTTGTTAACTTTTTTTAGATTTAATTCTTGCGGCTTTACCGGAAAGTTCACGAAGATAAAATAATTTTGCTCTTCGTACATTACCTTCTTTAAGAAGTTCGATCTTCGCAATTTTAGGTGAGTAGAAAGGAAATATTCTTTCAACACCAACACCGCTTGAAATTTTTCTTACCGTAAAAGTTTTATTCTCTTGACCGCCGCGAATGCTGATAACGTCTCCTTCAAACGCTTGAATTCTTTCTTTATCGCCTTCGATAACTCTAACATGCACTTTAATGTGGTCGCCTGACCTAAAATTCGGTATCTCAATTTTGGGTTGTTGCTCTGCCAACAATTCATGTAAACTAATCATGATTTACTCCGCTAATTTATTTTTTTTCCATTTTTCTGTTACTATTTTTGACTGTTCTTCGCGCCACTTCTGTACTGCCTGGTGATTACCACTTAATAAAACCTCGGGAACTTTCATTCCTTTAAATTCTGCGGGACGCGTATAATTCGGAGCTGAAAGACTTTCTCCATCTTGAAAAGAATCATTCAATGCAGAAAGACTATCGTTCAGCACACCGGGAATCAACCTGATAATTGCATCAACCATGAGCAAAATAGGAAGTTCGCCACCAGTTAATACAAAATCACCGATCGAAATTTCATCTGTTGCAAATTTTTCTCGTACACGATCATCAATGCCTTTGTAATGCCCGGCAAGAAAAATAATATTCTTGCAAAGTGAATAATCATTTGCAACTTTTTGCGTAAACAACTTCCCCTTTGGTGAAGTTAAGATAACCTTATCGTAATTTCGTTCAGCAGTAAGTTTTTCAAGTATCGCAAAGAACGGTTCGGGTTTCAGAAGCATTCCGGCTTCTCCTCCGAACGGTTTATCATCAATTATTTTATGTTTATCAAATGCATAATCACGAAGATTATGAACATGAATTTCTACTTTTTGTTTGTTTTGTGCTCTTTTAAGGATGCTGGTGTTTAAGGGACTTTGCAGTAATTCAGGTACGGCAGAAATAATATCAATTCTCATCATCCTCGAAATAACTCTTCTCTACTTTTAAGTAAAGTTTCTTTTCCTTTTTATCAAACCTATCAATTAACTCTTTTAATGCCGGAACTAATATTTCTTTTCCATTTACATCTTCAAGCACATATACATCATTGCTTGGAACTGAAAACACATCGGTTATTTTTCCAAGCAGAACATCATTAGCAAAAACGTTGCTGTCCAATAAATCAGTTACTAAAAAACTAAATTCTTGATCGGGTTCGCTTTTATTTTTTTCTAAATAAACATCTTTCTCAAGAAGAATTGTGCTGGCTTCTTTCGAGTTGAATCCTTCAAATGAAAGGATTAAAATCTTACCGATGAATTTTGCAGACTTAACACTTAATTTTTTCTTGATATCGAAAAAATCGATAAAACAATAATTTAAGGGATCTATATCTCCAACGTTTTCGTCAAAGATTTTTACTTTAACTTCGCCGCTCTTTCCATGAACAGAAATTATCTTTCCGAGAAGAGTAAAACCAATCAAACCAGCTTAGTCTTCAATATCCAAAATTGCTCTTTTGCCTTGCTTAGCTGCGACTGCCGTAAGCAAGGTTCTCATAGCAAGTGCTGTTTTTCCTTTTTTGCCGATCACTTTACCGATATCGTTTGAACCAACTTTCAAAGAAAAAACAATTTTTTTCTCTTCGTTTACTTTTTCCTGAATAACAACGGCCTCAGGATTATCAACGAGATGTTTAGCTATGAATTCGACGAACTCTTTCATGGAAGAATCTCCTAAATTAGAGCCGGGAGCTTTTAGAATTAAGTAAAAAAAGTCGAACCGATTGCTAAATTTTAAGCAGGCTGTTCAACTTTTTCTTCAGAAGCAGCGCCCTTTACTTCTGTTGCACTGGTTTCTTTTTTCTTCTCTTTTTTTGCAGCTTTCCTTTCAGAGGAAGCTTCTTTAAGCTTGTTCCAGTTTTCCATAGCGGCGGCAACTTCTTCCGGTTTTGCACCGCGTTTAATCAATTCTTGTTTTAAGGTAATCCCTTTTGAACGAAGGAGACTTTTTACTGTATCGGTTGGTTGCGCACCAACACCTAACCAGTAAAGCGCACGGTCTTCATTAATATCAATAGAAAGCGGATTAGCTTTCGGATTGTAAAGACCAATTGCCTCTAAAAATTTTCCGTCTCTTGGTGAACGGGAATCAGCCGCGACAACTTTGTAAATTGGTTGTCTCTTCTTTCCCATTCTGCGTAATCTTAACTTAACTGCCAAATTATATATTCTCCAAATTAATCACTTTTCTTAATTAAAATTAAAACTTTTCTTGTTAAAAACCGAATTTAAAAAGCCTTTTTGCTTCATTCTTCCTATCATTGTTTGCATTTCCTGGAATTGCTTAATGAGTCGATTTACCTCCTGGATCGATGTTCCGCTTCCAATAGCAATCCTTTTACGTCGACTTCCATTAAGAACTTTGGGCGTTTTTCGCTCTTCTTTCGTCATAGAACCGATTATGGCCTCAATTCTCACCAATGCTTTATCATCAATTTTGGCATCTTTCATCATCGCGGGGTTTAAACCTGGAACCATCGCCATAATTGATGAAAGCGAGCCCATTTTTTTGATCATTTTTATTTGATCGCGGAAATCTTCAAAATCAAACTTATTTTTCTGAAGTTTCTCTTCGAGCCTAGCCGAATCCTTTTCGTCAAAAACTTCTTGAGCTTTTTCAACAAGAGAAACTACATCGCCTTTGCCTAAAATTCTCGATGCAAGACGATCGGGATAAAAATTTTCGATGGCATTTAATTTTTCACCGTTCGAAATAAACTTTATCGGTTCGCCAACCACCGCACGTATTGAAAGAGCGCAGCCACCTCTCGAATCGCCGTCAAGTTTTGTAAGTACAATTCCCGTAAAATTTACTTTTTCGTGGAAAGCCTTAGCTGAATTAACAGCATCCTGCCCGGTCATTGAATCAACAACGAATAAAGTCTCAGTCGGATTTACAAGTTCTTTTATATCCGAGATTTCAGTCATCAACTCTTCATCAACATGAAGACGTCCTGCCGTATCGATGATAACTGTATCGTAACTGTTTTGTTTCCCAAAAAGCAACGCTTCTTTTGAAATCTTTCTCGCGTCTTTTTCTTCAAGTGAAAAGACCGGAACTGAAATTGATTTTCCTAACTGCTTCAACTGTTCAATAGCTGCAGGTCTGTAAATATCCGCAGCAACAAGTAACGGTTTTCTATTTAGCTGTTTCATTTTGCCGGCAAGTTTACCGGAAAAAGTTGTTTTACCGGAACCCTGAAGTCCCACCATTAAAATAATTGTTGGACCGGTTGCATTAATCTCCAATTCACTATTCTTTGCACCAAGCAGAAGCGTTAATTCATCATAAATAATCTTGGTGATCAACTGCCCAGGAGTAATTGAAACAAGAACTTCTTGCCCTAAGGCTTTTACTGAAACTTTTTCAATAAACTCTTTAGCAACTTTGTAATTAACATCAGCATCTAAAAGAACACGACGAATTTCTCGTAGTGTTTCGGAAACATTCTTCTCAGTAATTTTTCCTTGCCCACGAACTTTTTTTAAGGCAAGTTCTAATTTTGCACTAAGGTCTTCAAGCATAATGGTTAGGCAGACTTCGAGGCGTTGGCACCGGAAACAACTTCAAGAATTTCTTTTGTAATTGCCGCCTGGCGCGCTTTGTTATAAGTGATTTTTAACGACCTTATTAAATCTTTTGCATTAGTAGAGGCGTTATCCATCGCGGTCATTCTTGCCCCGAATTCAGATGCGTTTGATTCCAATAAAATCCTCCACATCTGGCTTTGCAAATGTTTTGGGAGTAACGAATCAATAATTTCTTTTTGCCCCGGTTCATAAATATAATCAGTTGATTGCTGTTTTACTTTTTCTCCATTATCAAATGATATTGGCAAATACTGCTCACGAACAATTTCCTGACGAACAACTGATTTGAACTCATTATAAACAACAATAACTTTGTCGAAATCACCTTTCAAATAACCCGAGATCATTTCACTTGAAATTGACAATGCATCGGTGAATTTCAAATGTCCGAATACTCCAAGTGCATTACCTGTAATTGAGTAATCTCTTTTTCTGAAAAAGTCAAAACCTTTTTTACCGATGCAAAATAGAGAATATTCCAATTGCTGAGGGATTAAATCCTCTTCAATTAATCGAACAGCTTCTTTAAGAATATTCGTATTGAACGCACCGCACAAACCTCTATCCGAAGTAAGCACAACAACTAATACTTTTTTTGTTTGTCTAGTTAGTAACAACTCATTTGTTCCACTCGGCTCATCTGTTAAAAGATGATTGACTAAACCGGAAATTTTTCTGGCATACGGACGAGCGCTAATAACATTCTCTTGAGCCCGGCGTAGTTTAGCAGCTGCAACCATCTTCATTGCTTTTGTTATCTGCTCGGTGTTTTGAACACCTTTAATTCTTCGCCGTATATCTCTAAGGGTAGCCATTAGTTAGACACTCTTTTTAAATGTTTGTGTAAATTCAACTGCAGCTTTCTTCAATGCTGCTATCGTATCATCCCTCAATTCTTTTGTTTCTCTTATCGATTTAAAGATTTCAGGATATTTTACTTCTACAAATTCAAGCATTTCTTTTTCAAATCTTTTTACATCGACAACTGGAATTTCATCCAAATATCCGTTCGTCCCTACAAAGATACTTACAACTTGCTTTTCAACAGGAACCGGAACATATTGCCCTTGCTTTAACAATTCAACCAATCTAGAACCGCGTGTTAACGTTTTCTTGGTTGAGGCATCAAGATCAGAGCCAAATTTTGCAAAAGCTTCAAGCTCTCGATATTGTGCTAAATCAAGTTTCAAGCTTCCGGCAACTTTTCGCATCGCTTTGATTTGCGCATTACCACCAACGCGTGATACTGAAATACCTACGTTAATTGCCGGGCGAACACCTGCATTGAATAAATTTGATTCAAGATAAATCTGTCCGTCGGTAATTGAAATTACGTTCGTTGGAATGTATGCGGAAACGTCGCCTTGTTGTGTTTCAATAACCGGTAAGGCTGTTAAACTTCCACCACCTAGGTCTTCACTTAATTTTGAAGCTCTTTCCAATAAACGTGAGTGGAGATAAAAAACGTCGCCCGGATAAGCCTCACGTCCAGGAGGTCTTCTTAACAATAATGAAAGTTCTCTGTAAGCAACTGCTTGTTTAGAAAGATCATCATAAATTACAAGTGCGTGTTTTCCGTTATCTCTAAAAAATTCTCCCAAAGTTGCACCGGCGTAAGGAGCAATAAATTGAAGCGGGGCAGGATCAGAAGCAGATGCTGCAATAACCGTCGAATATTCCATCGCTCCATTCTCTTGAAGTTTAGCAACAACCTGAGCAACGGTTGAATTTTTCTGTCCTACCGCAACATAGATACAAAAAACAGGATTAATCCCTAATTTTTTTGCTTCCTCAGTGTGCGTAAATTTTTGGTTTATGATAGCATCAACAGCTACCGCGGTTTTACCCGTTTGGCGATCACCGATAATTAATTCTCTTTGGCCACGTCCAATAGGAATCATTGCATCAATGGCGCTGATACCAATTTGAAGTGATTCTTTAACCGGCTGCCGTTGAATAACGCCGAGAGCTTTTCTTTCCATCGGTAAAAATTGATCGGTATTAATTGGACCTTTTCCATCAAGTGGAGTTCCTAAAGGAGTAATAACACGTCCAAGCATAGCATTTCCAACAGGCATGGAAGCAACTCTTCCCGTACGTTTAACTTGATCACCTTCTTTTACTAATGAAGAATCACCAAATAAAACGCAGCCAACGCTGTCTTCTTCGAGGTTTAATACCATACCGAAAACATCATTAGGAAACTCAACGAGCTCGCTGGCCATAACTTTTGAAAGTCCGTAGACGCGTGCGATACCGTCACCAACTTGCAGCACGGTTCCGAAGTCATAAACATCAACCTCGTTTTGATATCCGGAAATCTGTTTCCGTATTATCGCTGTTATTTCATCGGGTTTTAAATCTACCATAATAATTTTCCTTTAGAATTCACCTTAGGCGAATCATTAGTTTAATGAAGGTCCGCCGAATTTTAATTGAGTTTTAATTAGCGCCAATTGATGTTGAAGAGAAGCATCATAAATTTGGTCTTTGCATTTTGCAACAAAACCACCGATTAGTTTTTCATCAACGGCGAGAGTGAATAAAACTTTTTTATTTAGAATTTTTTCAAATGCTGTCTTGATCGGTTCAAGTTCCTGGCTGCTTAACGGATAAGAAGTTGTTAAGGCAACAGGAACAATACCAAGAGCTTCATTTTTAAATTCAACAAATGACAAAAGAACTTCTTCAAGAACATTTTCTCTTCCTTTACGAATCATAAGAGCAATAAATTCAAAAAATTCGTTTGAAACTCGATCTTTAAAAAGAGAAGTAAACACTGCGGCTTTATCTTTTGCTTTGATGATGGGGTTTTTAAAAAATCTTTTTACATCATCGGTTTGCCCGAACACGTGAAGAACAGCATCCACATCATTTGAAAATGCTTGCAATGCTTTTCTTTCTTCTGCAAAATTGAGAAGACTCTTAGCATATTTCACGGCAACTTTATTTACAGCCATTGCTAGTTCTTTTGAATTTCATCAATATATTTTTTAATCATTTCAGCATTTGCATTCTTATCAACAGTTTGCTTCAATATTTTCTCTGCAATTGAAAGAGAAAGATCAGCAACTTGATTTTTAAGATCGGCAAATGCTTCAAGTTTTTTCCGTTCGATTTCTTGCGAAGCGTTGTCAATCAATTTTTGTGATTGTGCTTTGCTTTCCTCGAGTAATTGCGTTTTCAGTTTTTCAGCGTAAACACGACTCTGCTCAACAATTTTTTTAGCTTCATCTTCAGCAAGAAGTAGTTGCTTTTTGTTGTCTTCGATCATTTGCTTTGCTTCTTCGTTAGCTTTCTCTGCCATCTGGAGCGAGTCTTTTATTTTTTGTTCTCTTTCATCCAATGCTGCAAGGATTGGTTTCCATGCGAATTTTTTTAGGATGAGAAGTAAAATAAAAAACGTTAATACTGTCCAAAATGCCAAACCGGGATTAACGGAAAGCAAACCGCCTCCACCGCCTTCTTCGCTTGATGCAAACAATGCTGAAAGGGCAAGTATTGAAAAACCAAACATAATTAAACCTTTAACTTTATACTTAAAGAAACGATCCCGTCCCGATAACTATCAGGATTCGAGTTCGGTTATTATTTACCAGCAAGAATAAAGCAAATAACGAGTGCGAATAAAGAAATACCTTCGATAAGCGCAGCAGCGATAATCATGGATGTTCTAATGTTTCCGGCAGCTTCAGGTTGTCTTCCGCTTGCGTCCATTGCTGATGCGGCTAATTTTCCGATTCCGAGCGCACCGCCGATAATGGTCATTCCGGCTCCGATTCCTGCTGCTAAAAGTGCTATACTACCTGTCATTGTGTTTCTCCTTTAGTTAAATAAATTATTTAATGATCTTGATGATAAGCCATGCCGATGAATAACGAAGAAAGCATGGTGAAAATAAATGCTTGAAGCAGAGCGACTAAAATTTCAAGCATATAAATAAAGAGCGCCATTCCAATAGAAACCGGCGCAACTAAATATGAATGTAAAACGAAAATCAAACTTATCAGCGCATAAATTACAATATGCCCGGCGGTCATATTCGCAAAAAGACGAATAGCCAAGGCAAAAGGTTTTGTAAATAATCCGAGTATCTCTACCACAAGCATGATGGGTAATAAAAAGACTGGAACACCGTGAGGAATTAATCCTTTAAAATAACCAAACGCTCCGTTTTTACTAATTCCGGCTATTTGAATCATTAAAAATGAAAAAATTGCCAACACCGAAGTTACCGTAATATTGCTTGTAACAGTTGCGGAGTATGGAAGTAGACCCAAGAAATTGCTCAACAAAATAAAGAAAAATGCTGTTAGCAAGTACGGTAAGAATTTTTCATAACCTTTGCCGATAGTTGGTTTTGCAATTTCATCACGAACGAATTCAATCAAGATTTCAAATAGGGTCCCGGCACCTTTAGGAACAAGAGATTTCTTGTACGATCTCGAAATCCGGATCATTAAAAAGACGAGTAGAGCAGCTGAAATCCACAAAAACAATACATGTTTGGTAATTGATAAATCAAGTCCGAAAAGATGAATTTGTGGTAAACTGATGGTGCCAAACGGAGTGAAATCCAACTTGTCGCTATCCATAATATGATGCATGATCCAATCGCTTCCGGAACCTCCGTGAGCAGTTGAATCTTGTTTCAAGGTATCGACAATCGCCGTTGTATGCTGTTCGCTCATGTTTTTTTATCGGTAATTAGAGTCTTTTGTCTCACCAGAATGAAAATTTCAGCGGTGAGAAAGTAAAAGTAAAATAAAAAGATGTCAAATATAAAATATTTTTGGTTAATCTTCAAGAAATGGAGGAAGAGAAAAACCATTCCTAATATATAAGCCATCCGGAAAAGCATCCCTCCTAAAACAATAAGGAGGAAAACTTGCTCATTTTTTTGCAGTGACCACAATATTGCCGAGAATCCAATTGCAAAATTAGGAAGAACTATTATTTGCGCCAATAGCAAAGGAAGAAAAAAATCAAAATTTATTGAATTAAGTAAATAGGCAATTAGTGAGACAGAAATGATAAAAAAATCGATTAGAATTGTGAGGAAAACCCATTTATTTTTGCTTAACATCCTGTTTCTTACCTAATTCGAGCACTGTTTTTATAAGATTATAAGTTCCTGCAAAACCACCGAAAAGTCCAAATCCAAGAGTAAACCAGGGAGAGGTTGTAAACTTCCCATCAAGCCATGAACCGGAAAATATTGAAAGTACAATTGTGGCCGCGAACTGCACTCCTAAACCTAAATAGGGCCCGGCATCTTTAAAAGATTTCTCTAGACCCGAACCATCAGGTTTAGCTATTTTTTTCATTTCTTTCCATTGAACTTTTCCCTTCAAAATGCGCTCCCTCTTCAACCACAAGAATAGTAGCGAAAAGATCCCCGATGAGTAAAGAATTTTTTTCGAGGATTACTTTTCCCAAAGAATGAACCGACCCGAAAATCTTACCACCTAACGTAACATTTGCAGCCTTCACTTCTCCGTGAATTTCTGCTCCGGAACCGAGTACAACATTTCCTCCGGCGGTAACATCTCCTTTAATAATTCCGTCTACCCGTAAACTTCCCTCCGTTGAAAAATTTCCACTGGCAACAGCTTTATGATTTATAATACTTAGATCTTCTAAACTTGTATCGCTTGAAACAAACTTCATTTTTTCTCCTAAAAATTTGCAAATATTTTTTCCGGGTCAATCGCAAGTCCATTTTTCCATATTTCAAAATGAAGATGCGGACCGGTGGTAAGTTTTCCCGTGTTACCTGAAAGAGCAATTAATTCACCTTGAGTAACAAAATCGCGAGTATTTTTTACTAATTGATTACAGTGTTTATACACCGAAATATAATCGTCCGAATGAGCGATGATAATCATGTAGCCATCATTCACAGTAAAGTCGGCGAAAATAATATAACCGTTAGCCGCGGCATAAACGGGAGTTCCAACTTTAAGAGAAAAATCGGTTCCAAAATGTCCATGCTTAGCTGAAAATTCTCTACTCACGAATCCGTTGACAGGTTTACGAAAAATCAAAGATTGAGAAGTTTGGTTCAGAAACAGATCAGAAAATACTTCCCAAAGATTTCCACCAATTTTCTTTCCGTTGCTTGCTGGTTTGGAAAGTAGAGTCGAGTCACCGAGATAAATTGCGTTCTTTAAATTTTGGTTTGTCTTTTTCAACTTTTCAATTTCAATTACCAACATATTAATTTTTTCATTTAACGGTTGAAACTCACCATATCCTTTCACTCTTGCAATATCGCTTTCTTGTAGTAATAAATACTTTGCAGGTGTGAAGGTATAAACGAGAGAGATAATAAGAAGTAAAACAACTGAATAAGAGAGAATAACATAAAGTACCAGTTGTCCAGCTAGGGTTTTATTCTTGATTATGGATTGGTTCGAGTTTGGGAGTACAACTACAGAAAATCCATATTTAATAAGCAGCGATTTTAATCTTTGCATAAATTTTTTCTAACACTTAATTCAATAATGATTCAACTTTTTCCAGTACCAACTCGGGAACTAATTTTTGTCCACAATCAAAATGTAAAAGGGGACAAAATTCATAACCATGAATTCCACACGGTTTGCAATGCAAGTCATTTAAACTAATCGTTCCACTTTTCTGATTGTATGGGGCAAAACCAAAATCGGGTACCGTTGAACAGTAGATTGTCAGCACGGGAATACCAGCAGCCATCCCGAAGTGAGTGGGTGCGCTATCGTTTGTGATTAACAAATTGCATTTAGATAGAAGATAAATTGTTTCCAAAAGCGAATTCTTGCCGGCAATATTTACACAGTTATCGCCTACTTCGCTACAAATATCTTCATTCAATTTATGTTCTTGTTCAGAACCTATAAGCAAAATTAAATAATTTTTGCGGATAAGCGCACGAGTAATTTCGACAAAATGTTTTGACGGATATCTTTTTGTTTCCCAAACACTTCCGGGTGCGATAGCTACAACTTTTTTATTCTTCGAGATTGACAATAGTAGGGAATCAACCTTCTGAATTATATCATCCGAGTACCGAACCATAGGAAAATATGATGAATATTTTTCGATATTATTTAATGAAACAAGAGAAATATTCCTTGCTACTTCGTGCAGTTCATATGGATAATTAATTAGATGTTTATAAACTAATGGAAAACTTGCATTACTAAAACCTACCGACTCCTTGATTCCTGAAAACAATACAAGCAATGAGGTACGTAGAGAACGATGTGGAGCAACAATATAGGAATAACCTTTGCTTCCCAACATTCGCGAAAAAGAGAAAAGCGCTTTAAATCCTTTGTGTGAATTTCTCTTATCGTAGATTAATACTTCGTTAACGAAAGGTGATGCTTGAAATATTTCTGAAGTTTTCGGAATTGTTACAACATCAATCAGTGCGTCTGGATTGTTTTGGGCAAGCACTTCCAGCATCGGTAGAGTTAATACTGCATCACCAATAAAAGCTGTTTGTACAACAACGATTTTTTTTTGATTTAGAATTTCCATCTGTCATGCATCCACAACCATTGTTCAGGTGCTGTTTTTATTGCTTCTTCCAAAATTTTGGTATGTCGTTGACTTATCTCAAGAATTTTTTCTTCATCGTTGGAAGGAAGATTATCAACGGGTACCTCTACAAATTTTAGAGTATATTTTAAGTCTGCTTCTCTCTTCATTAATGCAAAGACAATTGGAGCACCAGTTTTAACGGCTAAAGATGCGGGTCCGCTGAAACAAGTAGAGGGTCTTCCAAAAAAATTAACACGCATACTATCCTTTGGTGCTCGCTGATCTGCTGCAAGCAAAACAATATTTTTATCAACAAGTTCTTTATAAAAATTTCTAACTGAGATTCCAAGAGTGATCATTCTATTTCCCCACTTTGATCTGTATTTAACCATCCAATCGCTCACCATCGTGTTTCTCTGTTCTTTCATTATCACACCAAAAGAGACTCCCATTTTTTTTGCGATAGCTAAAGAAGCGTATTCCCAATTAGCTGAATGTGAAATAAGCAGTATAACACCTTTTTTCTCTGAGTACCTTTCTAAAAGCAATTCAATATTATCCCAATTAAAATATCTCTCAATATCCTCTTCGGTTAAAACCGGCATACAGAGAATCTCTATTAATGTAGTAGCAAGACTTTTATAACACTCAAACGTTGTAAGGTCTATTTGAGCCTGGTTAAATTGTGGAAAAGCTAAAGATAGATTTTTTTTTACAACCTTCTTTCTAATCGGAATCAAATAAAAAAAGAATAAGGCGAGTGGATAAGCGAATCTTCTAGAAAATTTAAGTCCAAGCAAACAAAATAATTTGCTGAACAAATGAAACAGAAAATATTCTAACTGGTTTTTCAAATAAATAGTGTATAAATAATTAAACTTTTTTGATGCGGAGAATAACTAATTAATAGATCACAAACCAGACCTAATTTGTTATTATCCGTCGCTGCCAGTTATCGTCCCTCAATTCACCGCGCATGGTTGAGTTGATTAGTTGATAATCAGAAAAACCTGTTAAATCAGCAAAAACAAAAATAACGCCACCTTCTAAATTGTGATATTGCCAAATTTCGTATGGTTTTGAATCAAGTTGATTTGGATAACGTTCAATTTCACTTGGTTCTCCATAAATCAGATAAACTCTTCCTCTATCGGTTTTCCACCCCTCTTTTTTCATTGCTGAATATTTTTGATTTGCTTGATCAACTCGTGCAAAGTATTTAATAAAAGTTTCATTTTCTTGTGTTTCAACAATCTCATCTCTCCCCTTCCAAAACTTGAATAAGAATTCTCTTTTACCCTCAACTGAACTAATTTTCCCGAATTGTTCAATTTCACTACGGGTTGAGAGGTATTTTGACTTTGCAAAAAGGATGTTGCATTCTTCTGCAGATAAAATTGCGAACTGACTTGACATAAAATCCGAATTACCCATTGGTTTGAAAGAGGTGTCTGAAATTCCTGGATTATAAACAAAAAATTTCTTCGACGAATATACTTTTTTATTAGCTCCTGAATCCGCTGCAATCAATACTAATGTATATGCCCCCGTTGGCATTTTTGAGATGTTTATTGTGTTAATTTCTACTCTAGAATCTGTTTTTTTCGGGAATGTTTTTTTCTTTGAATAAACGACATTCCCTCCTGCGCTATAAACAAATGCATGAAGATCAACATTTCCGCTCGCCGCCTTTAGATTATATATTTCATTGTAATAATAAACAACTGGCTGACTCTCCCCAAAAAGTAAGTTTGGAGCTGGAATTACTTCCATCGTGTTTTTATAAAAGATAGATTCCGTGTTTTGAGCATCCTGAATAATTCGGGAAGCAATCTGTATATCACTTATCGAAAACGAATTATTGGATACCGGGAGAAGATTTAATTTATCATTCAAAGAAATTTTACTATTTCTATTGTTAAAATCGGTTGCAGAAATAGTTAAAACATATTTCCCGGGTGGAATTGAAAAAGCAACGACTCCAATAAGATTGATATTTTTCGTGAGTTCTATCGAATCGGGTAATTCATTCTTTACCTTCCAATCTTTTTGTTGGACAATTTTCCCGGTTGCACTATCAGCAAAAGTCAGGTTCAGCAACGCTTCAACATTAAACTGAGTTTCACTCTTCGTTAAAACTAAACTAGATTGTTGAATTGAATAGTAAACCTCGACGTACTTTGTTAATGAATCATAACGAAATGTTGCATAGTCAAAATCGAGTGCTATTTTTTTTTGAGCGCTGAGAGGAAATAAGAAGAGGATAACGAGAAAGAAAAGTTTCTTCATGGCATATCAAGGGTAAAAAAAAGGCTGGTCTTAAACCAGCCTTTTGAATTATTAATTAAAAATTGAACTTAACACCGATCAAGTGGTTGGATTCAGAGAACTTCGCAGCTCTATATGCATAATCAACAATCATCTCAAGACCGATATTAACTTTAACACCAAGTCCAGCGGTAACACCGAAAAATTGCTGATATTCATTATCTTTGACTTCTCCCATATATGAATATCCACCACGGAGGAACAGCATATCATCATAAACAAACTCACCACCAAACTTGTATTCGTCATTCGCAAAGTTATTATTTTGGAATGTCGAAGCAAATAAGGCTTTATATTGTTCACTTATGACGTACGTATAAGATAGTCCTAATTCTAATTGAGATGGCAATTCAAATGTAGCAGCATCAATAGTATAGAAATTTGTTCCTCTTTTAGCATCGGCTTCGGAGGCAGCTCTTATTAAATCTGGACCATCAAATTTCATTTGTGGCCCTAAATTTTTCAAAGTTATGCCTAAATTAAGTCCATCTAAACCAGCTAACCCTTGATACTGAATACCAGCATCCAAAGCAAACCCAGTGGCACTAGTTCTAACAATTTTTTCAGATACTAATTTAAGATTTACGCCTACTCGAATTCTATCAGTAAGAGAATTTGCATAAGTAAGACCTAGTGTCACAAAAGATGGTGAAAACGTTGAACCGGTTCCGTATGGATTATCAACAGTCGTTATTGGGATATCACCGAAGTTTAGTGTCCTTAAGCTAAAAGCTAAAGACCCTAATTCTGAAAAATTAACACCGACTGCTGCGAAAGACATTGAAATATCAGCAATGTAGTTTAAATGAGAAAACATTGCTTCCGTACTGGTTGTCACTCCACCAAAGCCAGCAGGATTATAAAAAACAGCATCCAATCCGGTAATATTCGAAATATTAGCTCCATTCAACGCTAACCCCGAAGCGCTTGAAGGGATTAACAATTCCTGTGCACCGGCAGTACCATTTCTCTTAGCTCCGCCCGCAAAAATTTCCGAAAACATAACTGTTCCTAAGAACAACACGGTTAAAAAATAAGTGATTTTTTTATTCATTTTAATTTTCTCCTATATAAAATTTAAGATTGAAGGGAACCAACAAGGTTCCCCTCTTTCATTAAATTCGATCCAAGTATTGTGTTTCTTGAATAATGGCAATTTTGAGAACTTTTGTACCAGCACCGGGGACTTCAATATATGCAATATACATCCCACTTGCTACCGGCAACTGATCTGTATTTTTCAAATCCCAATCAAGGTATTGAGAATCACCTGACTTTTGATATCTCTTTATCAATACACCGGAAAGCGATACAATCGTAATTGTTGCTTGTTTTGGCAAACCAATAAAACGCACAAACCTATTGTATTTACTTTCTTCCAAAGCATGAGATCCAAAATATGGATTTGGATAGACACTTATTTTTTCAATGTTATTCTTGGCGGCTGCAAGATTGTTCAAATTTGGAGCAGGAGCAGTAACAACAAATTCGTCGCCAGGGATAAGCGGTTTGTAAGCACTTATTCGAATAACGGTTCCTGGTTCTGGTAATTCACCATTAAAAGTGATACCTCCTAGTTTGTGATCAGTAACCTTAGAAGCAACTGTTTCTTTTGCTGGCAAATTTGCCGGATCCAAAGTTGCTGATTCAAAAGCATAAACCTGTTCCCAGTCACCATTTGCTAACTTGGTCCATTTGCGATCGGGTATTGATTTTAAAGAATCAAGTACACCGGAATTTTTGTCCAAAACTTTAAGAATAAGTTTTTTAGCATCGGCTGGATTATCATATCTTCCAAGAGACCATATTTCGAATGGTAACTTGTCAGTTTTCGCAAGAGAGTCAAGTTTTGTCATTACACTCTTATCACTCAATCCGCCTTGCAAACCAGAAAGATAATATGAACTGGAATCAGTAAAACGAATCTCGTAATTATTATATCCAAGTGCTTCTTCACTTTGAACATTCTGCCAATTTAATCGACCTGTTGAACTCTTCGCATAAACTGACCACTTCTTTGTTGAATTCAAATTACCTTGGAATACATCAATCGGAGTGGATAAAACTTTTCCACCAGGACCTTTGATTTCTTCAACACTCTTTACTCTATATTTTGTTGTTTTAGCTGCAACAATGCTATCCATACCGGTGTTTCTTACGACAAGGGAAAATCCATCTATTACATACTTATTCGTAATACTATCTTTTCCTAGGGTAGTACTATGCCAAAGCAAGGTATCAACTGGATTTTTCGAAGTATTGAATAAATTGTAAACTAAATTAACAGTAGAATCGGAAGAATTGTCCCAATTTCTTATTTTTATTGAATCCGTAGCGAAAGAGACCTTGTATGTATTGCCCGTTAACTCCAGCGGATTTACAACTAATAAACTTAAATCACCATCTGAAGAACCAACCGTTTGTTTTGCTGATATAAAATCCCCATTTTTATTGTCAAAGGTCACGTCAATCGGTTGTTGAGCAGGACGTACTTCGATAATTTGTGCAGGGTTTTCTAGATATTTTGGATCGCTTTCTCCAGAATATCCAAAAGCAGTTACGGCAAAGTAGTAAGGTGAACCGTTAACCAAAACCGTGTTCTTGATTTTATCCAAGGTAGTTGTATAATACCTTTTAACACCAGCATTTGGTAAGTCAAAAACAGGGAATTCTACTTTTGTACCATTGACTTCTCCAGATTGAGTAATCTTTGTAACATTATTTTTAACGTCAACAATGTCTAAAAGTTTCGGATCAGATCCTGCTAAATCTGAAAATTGCCAGATGCGATATCCTTCAAAATTATATGTGGTATCACTTTTCCCTTTATAGAAGATTAATTTATCTGGGGCATTATAACTCTCTGAATTAGGTTCCCAATACAAAGTAATCTGCTTGTCATCCGAAAACGAATGAACTTTGGGTGCATCTGGTGCTGGAGTCAAGTTAAAGTCATTGTCATAAGCAATCTGGGCAGTATTTGTTTTTTTCTTAAGTTCAGTCACACTGTTTAGATTGCTGTTCCCTCTAGCAATTACGATACCAACTACAACTTCCTGAGTATCTCCTGGGGCCATGTTGAATGGACCTGAAGACATTAAATGTCTTCTATCATCTGGAGGTGAAGATCCACCTGGCCAACCTTGAGGACCTTCATACCAACCAGTTCCCGCTACCGGATCACCGGCTAGGATGATATTAGTATTTTGACCTGTTTTAGGATCTACAAATTGTTCTCCATAATAATTCTTTCCAGTCATATAGTTATAAAACTGAATTGAACCAGAAGCTGTTCCTTGATCGGGGTCTCTGTATTTTGTTCCGGGCGTGTTAATATAAAAAGTGAATCCTGTCATAGGTAAATTTTTATATCCATGTCGCCATTCGGATAAAAATTTTGCACTATCGGTGGCTGCACCTTCAACAATAGGACCCTGAAAAAATACATATCCAACTGCGGGAGGATTGATACCATAATATTTAGCATCGTCATTATCACCATTGTATGTATAACCTAATTTCAGAACTGTATCACATCCGGTATAATCATCACCTGCATCACCAAGATCCGTGTCTGACCAGTAACAGAGATACATATCTTTTAGAGTTAAAATACCTTTATTAATTATAGTGTATTTTTTAAAAACCATATCACCCAAATCTCCGGTTCGATTAAAACCAAACACAGTCATCTGTTGTTCAAGACCCATTGGAGCGGTTCCATAAGTATAAGTAGATCTCGAAAGATCCATATCGTTACTTACACACCATAATACTTCGTCTCCGATAAATTGGGGGACTTTTTTCCCAGTTTCATCATAAGTGTAAGGAGCTCCATCATCAAATGGCCATTCATTATAGTCTTTTTCGTACGCATCTCTTATTGGTCCAGGAGGGAGACCTTCCCATCCCTTTCTAATTTTATAGATTCTGTACTTATCTTTATTTGGATTATCGGCCTCACCATTTGGTAAAATCTTACCTGCCTGGAGACCATGACGGTAAACAGAGCCATTTACCCTGGTTTCACGCCCAATCTTTGCTCCCCATATCAAACCGTCTTCATAGATAGCTGAAATTGTAGCATTTTCGCCGCCGGGCCAGTAAAAACCGGAACCGTCGGTTCGAGGATCGTGTGAACCCATTCCATTATTGCTCACCCACATAAGGATCTGGTTTATTGCAATATATTTATTGTTGTCATTTGTATTTGTTTTATTCAACTGTTTTTTCCCATCAGAGTTTTTTTCTCCTCCTGCAAAAGAAAGAGATGCAAACCCAACGAGTAGAACTAAAGTTAAAAAATGAACATATTTTTTATTATTCATAAATTTCTCCTTAATATTTACCGGTAAATTAGGATTAGTAGTCAAGACGAATACCTAATTTTATTTGTCTTGGAGTTCCAAAATTATCTGCGCTGTAGATACTGGCCAAGTATAACTGCTTGTACAGATCAGCCGATTTTTGACCGTAGTTTTTCTTGAAGTTCTCGTAATCTGATCTACCGACTTCAGTAGCGAAATATCCGTCGTCATAAGCATCACCAGTTTGACCAAATACTGCTATAATATTTTTTGTATTAAGCAAATTTGTAACCCAGATGTAAACATTCAAATTTAATCCTGCGACTTGGAATGATTTATCAATTCTCATGTCCACCTGATAGTTCCAGGGTGTCGTTGAAGAATTAAGTACTTCAGTTGGAGGAGTTGTATTTGCATAACCTTCGTACTTAGTGTAGTTGGATCCACTATTGAAAGTAAACAGAAAATTAGCACCTGTTTGCTCTAATATTTTTACACCAAATAATTCGGGACCATCATTCTTTTCAAAACGATAATCAATATTTAGAGAACCTCTATGAGCTTGGTTGAAACTCAAAGGAGCAATTTGAAGTGGGAGAAATGGTTCTGCAGTTGGAGATTGCCAAACACCTCTACCAGCTTCTGTTGGAGTAGACCCAGTTCCTTCAGCATCTGAGTAAGTATAATCTAGTGAGGCGTAAATTCGCTGTGTTCTCCTCAAATCTATTTTAAACTCAATTCCTTTTACTGTTGAAAAATCACCATTCTGTAAAGAATAGTACTTTGTATGTTGAGCAGTTGGATCTGCAAATGTAGTTCTTAATTGAATTTGATCCTTAATATCTTTATAGAAACCAGTAATATCAAAAGCAAAATTATCACCTAATTGCTGCTTAAAACCGATATCATACTGAGTCGTTCTTTCTGGTTTCAAACCATATCCAACCGGATTTAATTCAGCATATCCACCTTTAATAATATCCGAACTTATATTGAAACCACGATAGATATTACTTAATTGGGACTGCTGGATGAACTTACCATATTGAGCATGAAATACGGTTTTGTCAGTAACTGGGAATGAAAATCCGAGACGCGGACTAACTTGAACAGTTGGTTTAACATCTCTCATGAAATTGGGATCAATAATTCCTGCTGAGTCAAATTGTACGTTTGATGGATTCAAAAATTCTCTTGAATCAGTATCGATATAGTCTAAACGGAAACCGACATTCAATACTAAATCAGAAAATTCCATTTTATCTTGAATATAACCTGCAGCAAATAGTGGTTGTTTCGGTCCTTGTGTACCACCATCTAAAACGTTACCATAAACATCGTATCCATAATTATCTAGGCGATTATAAATTAATCTAATGTCACCGTCCATAACTGATTTAACTGCTTGTGCAATTGGTCTTGCACTGATTGAATATCTACGAATTGTATATGATGTTACTTCACCTCCGGCTTTTAGTTCATGATGTTTCCCTAATTGATAAAGGAAATTTAGTTTTCCACCGAAGGAACTTGTTTTTTGCTTTCTGTATGTATTTTGCGGAATATCATATTTTGCCCATTGCAACCCATATGCTGTGTATCCTGTCTTCAACTGACCATCGCTTAGGAGAGTTCTTCCATATTTTGCGTTTTCAATTGAGTCTCCATACATAGTAATATTATGTTTAAATATTGGATCCATCTGAACATAGAAATCACCAAAATAATTTACAATAACATCGTAGAAAGAATTGGAATTAATGATATGAGTTATTTTCGCACTAGAAGTAACCGTTCTATTCTCATTTAGTGCTGCACTGTTTTGATTAGCGATTCCAGTCCAGCCTACACCACCGCGATTGGTATTAAAAGTATAATTACCATTTAAGCGGAAACTAATAGCACCTAAATCCCAGGTAATATTTCCTTGACCTTGATATGTATTAGAAGCTTCATTTAAAGTCATTCCATCAGGATAAACAATATCAAAAGTATCTCTTCTGGCACCTGGATCATACAAGCCTTTAAAGTCGTAGCTTCTATAAAATTTCGGAGTAGTTTTTTGAAAAACGTTGTTACCGGCAAAAAAGAATTTGAGGCTTTTATAATCAGGAATAAGTGGACCACCCATGGTGATAACATACTCTGAATAGCCGTAACTAAATCCGCCAAGATATTTATTCCCTGGTTTTGCGAAAGCATCTGTTATTGCTTCAGCTGTGATACTATATTTTTCAGAACCAGATTTTGTTTGTGTACTTACGATACCGCCATTAGCGCCACCATATTCAGCTGAATAACCACCGGCTTGAACTTGAATTTCTTCAATAGCGTTTGTAATTGTCGAAGCACGAGATCCCCCGTAAGCAGGGTTGTTTACAAGAACTCCGTCTATATAAAAAGCAACAGCATCACTACGACTACCTCTTATATAAAGATTACCGCTTTTTTCAACAACACCAGTTTGGTTAGCGACTACGGCATTAACGCCTCTTATAGGTAAATTTTTAATATCTTCAGTTTTTACAACACTCGTAGAATTCGTAATGTTCTTATTTACTAAAGGTCTTTCTGCAACAACTATAACTTCTTCTTGTTTAAAAGCTTCAGAAGGAAGTTTAAAATTGAGTTCTGTTGTTAAGTTAACAGATACGTTTAGATTTTTTGTTTCAACTTGTCGGTAACCTACATATTTGGCTACTATTGAATATTTCCCTGGGGAGACATTGAGAATTATGTACTCACCGTTTAAATTAGTAGCTGCACCAAGGTTTGTACCTTGGATCATTACGCTTGCGCCAATCAACGGTTCACCGGTTTCAAGGTCAGTAACTTTTCCAGAAACTTTTCCTGTTTGAGCATAAAGTCCTGCAGAGAAGAGCAAGCCTACTATAATAAAGAATAATTTACGCATCTTTTTCATCTCCTTTTATTATTTAGACTTTATTGGTAAAGGTGAATTTTTTTCTATGACAAAACTTGGTTTTTTTGGATCACCTATACCATAAACAAAATATTGGAATCCAGTATCAAAGGTGTAAGTTGTATCTCCATAGAAGAGATATGTTTTTACAACCGCATCGGCAGCACTTGTAAGTTTTGCATAACTAATTTTGTAAGTTTTATTTCCGGGGAGGGCAGCGCCTGTAAACGAATTGTAGCTTAATGATGCTACTGATTTAACTATATTTTTGGTAGTTGTGTCTGTAACCAGAACATAATATTTTTTTGCACTGTCACTAGGTGTATCTGGAGCAAAATTTGCAAGTTGAAGAACTGTCGTGTCTTTTCCCATTCCTTCGTAAAGATAAACAAAACCATTCGTGTATTGTGCATAACCGAATGTATTTAACATATCGTCATGGGGTTTTGAGTATCCTGTAAAAAATACTGAAAGTTCTTCATATGAACCAATGGTTATCTTATCATTAAAAAGTGTATCCCCTGAAGGGCTAGTAACAAAAAAGTGTCTTTTACCTGATTCTATTTGAAAATATTGGGAAGGTATAACATTTTTGTAAAGATTCATTACTTTACTACCATGATCAATTGACACAGTTATTGTATCAACATTATACGAAAAATTTGCAACACGTAATAGGGTGTAGGGCCTTTTTACAGGATCTATCGTAGGTTCTTCAACACAACCATAATATACGATTGCTAAGAAGAGAAGTAACACGGGAATCCTAAAAAATTTACTCCACATTAGTGACCTCATAGTTTTAATTTAATTATAGGAGTTCCTCTTGTGAACATTTATGTTTAGAGGAAGTAACGATTTCATCATAATAAAAAAAAGAAGTGTTGCCCTTATTCAGGGCAACCTTCTTTATAAAGAACATCACACATGAATTACTTCATCAAGATCATTTTCTTGGTTGAAGTGAAATCATTTGCTTTAATTGTATAGAAGTAAATACCACTGGTTAAGTTTTTCGCGTTAAACGAAACATTGTATGTTCCGGCAGTTTTTTCTTCATTTACTAATGTCATAACTTCTTCACCTAAAGTATTGAATACTTTTACGGTTACAAAGCTTTCTTGTGGTACACTGAAACGAATTGATGTTTCCGGATTGAACGGATTCGGATAGTTCTGTGCTAAAGCAAATACTGTAGGAATTTCATCCAATTTTTCAACTTTCGTTGGGTCTTTCAATACTGTTGTATGAACGATTCCAAACGTATCAACCACGGTTTCTTTTGCACTGAATTTATGCATCTTCAACGTTTTGTCAGCTCCAACTCCAGCTTCGTTATCATTTGCTCCGCCGTTAGTTGGTAAGCCCCAGTTTGCACCATATTTGTAGACTACATTTAAGGTTGCATATTTTGGGAATTTAACCTCTGTTGTGAAGATCTTGTCTCCAGCTACTGCATCGTTATGAGTTCCATCATCAAAAAGTTGGATAACTTTTGTGATGTCTGCATCAGGCCAGCCGCCTCCCGGCCATTGGAGTGGTGAATTTCCACCTGCCATATGTACGGTTGTGAATGCTGTGCCTTGTGGAGCATTTACGATCGATGCACCGTTTGTGTTTACAGCAAAGGTAATATATGCATCTTGATTTAATACGGTTTCTAATGAACCATTATTGAATCCAACTGCTGCATATTCTTTTGTTCCTGCATCATATGTTGCTTGATCTACAATGAAAAATCTATCGTTCTGTGATGGACCATCTAAATTATTTACTTCCCAGGTTCCTGGGCTGTAGAAGAATTTGAAACTGACTTTTTCATCTTTAGCTGCAATTACATCAGCTACAACTTCATACAAATCTGCATTCGTTGCTGATGGGGTCATTGCGGTTTCTCCCCAGCCATTGAACGATCCACGTACTGATACGTTATTGCTTGCTGGATTGAATAAGCCTGATAATCTTTCAAGTTCCATGTTAACTGAGAAGGCCACTTTGATTGTTTTTACAGGAATATATACACATACATCTTCCCAGCATGCTGAAGTTACATTTGCTCCTGCAGCTACGGTTAAGGTTCTGTTTCCTGTTGATTCCCATACATCTGGGCTATGAACATATTTGAATACTAATGATTGACCAGTTGTAAAGGTGCTAAATACACCAGTATATACTGAGTCACCATCTGGATCTGTTAACTGAGTAGCTTTACCTGCCCAGTCATTAAAGTTTCCACGTACCCATACTGAATCTGTTGCTTTGAATGTTCCTCTTTTCATCTGAACACTCATGTTACATTTGAATTCAACTGTAGTGTTTAATGAGTTTGGCGTCCAAGCGTCAAACCAGTTCATAGCTTGAACAAGAGGAGAAACTCTATCAAAACCATACCAGAAATAAGCTGATTCAGGGCTATCTAATGATAATGGATCATAAGCCAAGAATGCAATTTTATTACCGGCAGCTAAAGTTCTATGAGCACCAACATTGTAAGTAGCTCCGTCTTTACCAACAGCTTTAACGTCAACAACAGTACCATCAACAACTTCAAAACCATCTAACCAGTTTGAATAGGTAGAACCTAATTCATAGGTAGGATCGATCTTTAATGAATCTTCTGCTAATGCAACTACTTTAAGAGCAAGTGAATCACCTAAAGTTGTTCCAGCAACACCTGATGCTAATGATGCTTTTTTCTCATCACCAGCTGCAGCATAGCTAACATCGTTATAATCTTTTGCAACACCTAAAACATCAAACTGGAAATCACCAGCTGCGTATGTTTTATTTGTCCAGTTTGATTGGTAGCCTAAATATTCATCACCAGCTAATAAGTAATTACGATTAGGAGCACCAGCTAACCATTCTTTAATAACAGCGTCATTAACAGCTTTAGGTCCGGTAGTTGTGATTTCAACTATATTTCTATAATTATCAACTAACTCCTTAGTTAATTTACCATAAGACCATTTGTCTTTTGGGAACGCAATAACTTCGGAAGCATTTGCAGTTGCGCCGTTATACGCGAAATAATATGATGGCGGATAACCGGTAGTTTTAGCAAAACCGTTAAATACTACTAGAGTAGGATTTAAAGGATTTGGAGCAAATATAATATAATCTACAGGTAAAGATTCTGTAGCATTGTCATTCACATCAACAGCAACTATCTTATATTGGACTGCTGTACCTTTTGCTTGTCCAGGAATATCTCCAGCATAATTATCACCGGTACCGGTCATAGCTACATCATTCCAGGTAACACCTTTGTCGATTGTATATTTGATAGTAGCTGATTTTACACCAGCAGCTCCACCAGAAGGATTTACATCGGTAATAACTGCATTAACAGTTCTAGCGGAAGTTGACAAAGTTGTTGGTAATTTATCAAAAGAAACAATTGTAGGAGCAACATCACCAGTTAATTCAACTTCGGCAACTAAATCCCATGAGTATGCTCTTGACCACCAGCCTTTATCGCCAGATGTACCTGTAACAGTTCTACCATTAGCATAATATTTCCAACCATTCAAAGTTGTGCTAGCGCCAGCATAAACACCAAAACGATCTGCTGCTGCTGCACTAGTTAAATTGGTATTGGTATTTTTTATTGCAATTCCGAAAATATCACCAGCTAAAAGCTTTGGTTCAGCAATAAGGTTCATAGGAACCCATTGGTAACCTAAAGCGTTTTGTTTTACAGCAGTTGAAGGAGCACCAACACCTGCGTCACTCCAAACATCGGCAACGTCAAATGGAGAAGCAACACCAGAATTAACTGCAACCCATCCGCCATTTGCGTCAGGATTTGTCGGGAAAGCAGTAATATCATTGTAGCCATTTCCAGTAGCAGTATAATAACCTTGATTTTTTTCACCAGCTGCGGCTAACTGTGCTTTTGTCCAAAGAACTTTTACAATTTTAATTTCAACGTTAGGGGATGAAGCATCTGTAGTACTATAGCCAACTTGTTTAATTGTTAAATCAGCAGGACAAACGTACCACTGCATTAACCAATCTTGACCAAAAGCACCAAAATTAGTGTTCCATGAACCATCATTATAATTCAAAGTGTCAATTGTACCATTTACACTTTTAGAAATATGATGTGTTTGAATAGCATGATTTTGTACTTGATGTTTACTTGGCGGAACCATCATAGTTTCATGTCCGTCGTAAACTTGAGTAACTTTTTCCAAAGTATTATCTGGTCTCAATATCATTTTTTGTTGAGCCAGAAGAAATACTTGTGAAAAAAGTACTAAGAGGAAAAACATAGAAAGTTTTCGAGTCATAGCGATCTCCTTAGTATTGATGAATAAATAGAATTAAATAATTAAAAACTACGAAACAATAGATTCCAGACGGAACAAATTTATTTCTTAAAACAGAATTACAAATTTTTTAAATGAATGTCAAGTACTTTTTTCCGATCAAACTAAATTTTTACCGTATATACACTGTTTATGCCGTCAATCGATGATATTGTTTGAAGAACTGCTTTATCTATTGATGAATCAACGTTCACAACAGTTATTGCTTCCTTACCAATTCCGAATCTTCCTAATGACAATCCGGCAATGTTGATTTTATTTTCTGCTAATATTTTTCCTACTTGCGCTAACATACCTGGTTTGTCGATGTTAGAATAAAATAGCATTACACCTTCCGGTTTTAATTCAAGATGAAATTTATCAATATCAACGATACGTATTTCATTGTTGCCGAATACGGTTCCTGCTAAATATTTTTTTTCTGTTGAAGTAGAACATTCAACTGCAAGTAAGTTAGTGTAATCGGAATTTGCGCCTGCATAAATTTCATCAACAACAACTCCCATTTCCTCAGCAAGGAAAGGAGCGTTGATTAAATTAATTGTATCCGAAGAAAGTTTCGAGAGAAAACCTTTGATAACAGCGGATGAAATCAACTTGTGTGATTCGCTCAGCAACGTTCCGTAAAAAGTAACTTTTATCTTCTTTAATTTACTTTGTAGGATTTGACCATGCAGCGAACCAATATTTTCTGCTAATCGAACATAAGGCGCTAAATCAGGATTACCGAATGATTCAAGTGCCGCGGCATTTACTGCACCGCGCAAAACTTTATTCGTAAAGTACTCTACAATTTGTTCAGCAATTTGGATTGCAACTTTTTCCTGTGCTTCTCCTGTTGAAGCACCGAGATGAGGTGTTGTTACAACTTTTGGATGTTGAATTAACGGATGCTCAAAAACCGGTGGTTCTGTAACATACACATCAAAAGCAGCTCCGGAAACTTTGCCGGAATTTAATGCTTCTACTAAATCATCCTCGTTTATAATTCCACCACGCGCACAGTTGACGATTTTTACACCTTCTTTACACTTTGCAAGCGTTGCTGTACAAATCAGATTTTGCGTTTTTTCATCAAGAGGTACGTGAACAGTTATAATATCAGAAAGGGAGAAGAGAGTTTCGAGATCAACTAATTTTACACCGATCTTTGCGGCAGTTTCTTCTGCTAGAATTGGATCGTAGCCTATTGCATTCATCCCAAATGCTTTCATTCGGATAGCCACTTCGCGTCCAATTTTTCCTAATCCGATAACACCTAAAGTTTTTCCATAAACCTCTGCGCCTTGGAATTTTTTTCTTTCCCACTTTCCTGCTTTTAACGAAGCGGTCGCTTGGGGGATATTCCTGCACATCGATAACAACAATGAGATCGCATGCTCTGCTGTGGAAATTGTATTTCCACCCGGTGTGTTCATTACAATAACACCTTTACGAGTTGCGGCTTCGGAATCAATGTTATCTACTCCTGTCCCAGCTCTTCCGATCACTTCCATGTTATCCATCAGCTCGATAATATCGGCGGTAACTTTAGTATCGCTTCTAACTATTAATCCCTGATAGTCCTTTATTACTTTTTTTATTTCATCTTTCGGCATTCCCGGTTGATAAGTAACATCAAAACCTGCAGCAGTTAAAACTGCAACACTTTTTTTATCAACAGAATCCGTTATGAGTATTTTTTTCATTCTTATTTTACATCTACATTATTATGAATTAAAGATTAGCACTAAGTTTTTGAACAAACTGTCCCTTGGGAACCGCACCGATAATTGTATCAACCACTTTTCCACCTTTGAAAATTAAAAGCGTTGGGATGCTTCTAATTCCAAATTGAGTTGCGGTTTGCGGATTGTTGTCAACATCCATTTTACCGATTTTAAATTTGCCGTCATACTCAGTAGCAAGTTCTTCTACGATTGGGGCAATCATTCTACATGGTCCGCACCACGTTGCCCAAAAATCAACTAGCACCGGCTTATCTGATTGAAGAACTTCTGTTGCGAAATTGTCATCTGTAATTTCTAATGGTTTCATTTTTATTCCTTTATTTTAATTTAAATAATTTTTTAACGAATCGTTTTCCGGTTCACCTTGTCCAACGAAACTAACAATATCTTCACCGCCGTCTGCGTTGATGATACCGCCTGATATCCACTCGCCGCCATCATGACAGAAAAGAGAAATGATCTTTGCGACTTGTTCTGGTGTTGTTAATTTACCGCGTGGGTTCTTTCTTCTTGCAACTTCTATCATCGGAATGTTTCCTGGAATTTTTCTTAATGCCGGGGTATCGGTTACACCAGCCATAATTGCATTTACTCCAACTTCCATTGGACCAAGCTCAACAGCGAGTTGGCGGCAGTGAGACTCCAATGTGGCTTTGGCTGCTGAGACGGCTCCATAATATGGAATCGCCGAATGTCCGCCGGAACTGGTCATTGCAAAAATTCTTGCTTTGTTAATTAACAATCCGCTGCTCACTAAATCCTGAACCCAGTATACCAAGGAGTTCGCCATAACATCTATTGTCATTTCGATTTGTGCTTTAGTAATTTGTTGTTCACCCGGTTTTGGAATTAGCGGTTTTAGTGTTCCGAATGCGAGAGAATGCATTACTACTTTAACTTGTGGTTTTCCACCGGTTCGTTTTTGCAAGTCTTCAATAATTTCTTTTCGTTTTTCCTCATCGGCAGCGTTTACATTATAAAATACTTGTTCAACGTTGTAGGATTGTATTTGTGCAATTATCCGCTCAACATTCGGCATCGTAGCTTGTCTATCAAGATGAACACCAATAATATTGTATCCATCTTTTGCCAATTGTAAAGCAGCCGCCTCTCCAAATCCTGATGAGGCACCTAAAATTACCGCCCAATATTTCTCGTTATTTATTTCACTCATTTAGCTCTCTTAATTTTTGTGGACTATCTTACGATTCAAATATAAGAAAAATTAAAAAATAGATAGCAACATAGAACCTTCTTTATTTCGGAAGAAAATACAACGATTCCTCTCCTAACAACTTATGGACTTCTTTTATGAACTTTTCCGTTATTTTAACTTGTAACGACAGCCTGAAACCTTTATTCCCTAATTTTGTTGAACTCACCTCCAGCAAAACTTGAACTTTGCCGGGATGCTTTTCCAAAATAGTTTTTAATTCTTCCAATTTAGTTTCAGTATCGTCATTCTCTTCAACAACAATTTTAACAAATTTCGTCAATAATTCTCTTGTCTGCTCAATCGGAATTACTTCTTCAATATGAAGTTTAATAGCATCTCCGCTACTTTCCGGTCTTCCGATCAATAAAACCGCCGCTTCGGGTTTAAGGAATTTACCATACTTTTCATAAGTAGAAGAAAACATAAGACACTCGCACGATCCGGTAAAATCATCCAAAGTGAAAAACGCCATTGTTCCGCCACGTTTGTCAATTTTGGTGGTTAATTCCGTAATAACCCCACACGCTTTTAGGTTACTAGTTTTTTCGATCTCCTCCGTTTCGCCTAACATTATTGTAGAAAAGGAATAATACTCAACTTCATATTTTCTTAGTGGATGCCCGGTAACATAAAATCCAATCACTTCCCTTTCACGTGCAAGTTTTTCATTTTCGCTCCAATCTTCTACTTCCGGAATTTCCGGTTCCGGCAGATTATGGTCGTCTTCATCGCTGCTGAAAAGACTGTTAAAGCTTTTTGTTTTTAATGATGTAGCTTTTGAAGTATAAGAAAGTACTGATTCAACGGCAGCGTAAAGTTGTGCTCGGTTTTTGTTTAGCGTGTCGAAAGCACCGACCAGGATCAATCCTTCCAATACTCTTTTATTAACTATGCGTGAATCATTCACCATACAGAAATCAAAAAGAGATTTAAAATTTCTTCCCAACTTTTCTTTTGATTTTATAATCGATTCAACGGCATGAACTCCCACATTTTTAATTGCAGAAAATCCAAAACGGATTTTTCCTTTTTCCACATCAAAAAATTTGGAAGGTTTATTAATGTTCGGAGGAAGCACATCAATTTTTAATTTCCGGCAATCTTCTAAAAAGTTAGTAACTTTATTTTTGTCGCCGAATTCGTTCGTTAAGTTCGCTGCTAGAAACTCCGGCGTGTAGTGAACTTTTAAATATGCTGTTTGATAGGCAACCACTGAATACGCCACCGCATGACTTTTGTTAAATCCGTAGTTGGCAAACTTATCAATGTCGTCAAAAATTTCTGTGGCAATTTTTTCACTTACATTATTTTTTTTCGCTCCTTCAACAAAAACGGCTTTCTGCTGTTTCATTGCAGCCAAATCTTTTTTACCCATCGCTCTGCGAAGAATATCTGCTTGGGCGAGACTCATACCCGCAACTTTATTTGCAAGCTGCATAACCTGTTCTTGATAAACGATGATGCCGTTTGTTTCTTTTAGAATTGATTCAAGAATCGGATGCTTGTACTCAATCTTTTTTCTGCCGTACTTCCTGTCGATGAAGTCATCAATAAACTCCATCGGTCCGGGACGGTAAAGGGCGTTCATCGCAGTTAAATCTAAAATTGACTGCGGTTTAAGTTTTTTCAAATACTCGCGCATCGGGGGAGATTCAAATTGAAAAACTCCGGTCGTTTGTCCCTTGGAAAATAATTGATACGTTGGTTCATCGTCAAGCGGAATCTCATCAATATTTATTTCAACGTTATGATTCTTTTTAATCAACCTTAACGTATCTTTTATAATAGTCAGCGTACGAAGACCGAGAAAATCCATTTTGAGGAGACCATTATCTTCAAGCTCTTTCATATTGAATTGCGTTACCAATTCCTCTTGAGCATTATAAGATGAAAGAGGGACGAAATCACTTACGGCACCTGGCGCGATAACAACACCGGAAGCATGTTTGGAAGCGTTTCGGTTCATGCCTTCCAGAACTTTTGCATATTTTATTAAGTTTTGGATTGCTTCTTCTTTTGAATCCTTCACCCATTTAAGCTCGGGTACTTCCTTCAACGATTGTTCAATAGTATAAACTTTTCCAAACTTACTTGGAATCAGTTTAGTAATACCGTTAATGGTCGGGATCGGAATACCCAGCACTCGTGCAACATCTTTTAAAACAGCTTTGGAGGAAAGACGATTGAACGTGATAATTTGGCTAACACAATCTGCTCCATATTGTTTTTTTACATAGTCGATAACGTCACCACGCTGATCATCGGCAAGATCAACGTCAATATCGGGCATTGAATTTCTTTCAGGATTCAAAAACCGTTCGAACAGTAAATTATATTTTAGAGGATCAATGTTAGTGATACCAAGCGCATAAGCAATCAAACTTCCGGCGGCGCTGCCTCTGCCGGGACCAACAGGAATGTTTTCTCTTTTGGCTGCGTTAATAAAATCTTGAACAACTAAAAAGTATCCGGGAAATCCCATTTTTTTAATAACGGAAATTTCAAAATCAAACCTCTCTTTAATCTCCGGAGTAATAGAGTCAAAGCGTTTATGCAATCCTTCTAATGCAAGAATTTCTAAATACTCATCCAAATTTTTTGCATGTGAATCTTCCGGTATTGGAAAAACCGGGAAATGCTGTTCATCATAATTGAAAACTAAATTTGTTTTTTCTTCTATCTCAAGGGTGTTCTCAATTGCCTGCGGTAGATGTTTGAAAAGATTTTTCATTTCTTCTTGAGATTTGAAATAGATTTGATCTGTTCCATAGCGAAGATTTTTATAATCACCCGAACCAGATTTTTCCGACAGCATCAATAAAATGTTATGAGCAACTGCATCTTCTTTATTAATATAATGGCAGTCGTTTGTTGCAACTAATTTAATTGATAACTCTTTTGCAAGTTTCGGCATCTGTTCCAACACGATTAGTTCTTTATCAATATTATGATCTTGAACTTCGAGATAAAAATCATCGCCGAACATCTCTTTAAATTTAATCGCAACTTCTTTCGCTTTTTTATAATCGCTATTTGCAAGTGATGAAGCTACCACACCACCAAGACAAGCAGATGTACAGACCAATCCTTCCTTATATTTTTCCAGCAATTCCATATCGATGCGGGGGCGGTAATAAAATCCCTCTGAAAAACCTAGCGAAGAAAGCTTTACTAAATTTTTATATCCCACTCTATTTTTTGCAAGAAGAATTAAATGGTTATACGGTTTTTTCTTTTTGCCAGTTGATTCGTCAATCTGTTTTTTTTCAAACCGAGAACTATCAACAACAACATATGCTTCCATTCCGATGATTGGTTTGATACCTTCCTTTTTTGCTTTGCGGTAGAATTCCGGAATGCCGTACAACACACCGTGATCGGTTAAAGCGACCGCGTGCATCCCGTTATTCTTTGCGGCTTTTAGAAGACTATCAACCGTGCACGCTCCGTCTTGCAAGCTGTAGTGCGTGTGATTATGTAAATGGATGAATTCAGACATTCTTTTTTGTTGAAAGTATAAATGGGGATTCTTTGGAGAATAAATTATAAAAAAGATTACTTAAAAAACAGTTGTAATTTTTTTTTATTTTTTTAATGGCAGGAACTTTTAAAGTATATTCCCCTACACCAAATGTTTATTGTAAACGGATTGAAACTGATTATTGCTAGGCGAGGCAATTCTTGGTGACCTCAGATCAAAATAATTTTTTGAAAAATGAAAAAATGCTCCGTTTTTCAACAGCTAAGAAATTGGAAAGGATTTCCGCAAACTCCGGAGTCCTTAAATAACCGTATGATTTGTGAGGATTCCGGTCTCCAGAATTAACATAATTATTTTTTACAAGTTTATCTGTCACCCGCATTCCTTTTGAGTTTTCTTTGTAAATGCCAGAGAGAGAATGTACAACCGCCACTTGATCCTCGGGATCACTTAAATTGTACCAATTCTTTAAGATATTTTCTGGTACTTTTAATCTTGGAGTAGAATCATTCTTATTTTCTGATTCAGTTTTCTTTAAAACATATTTCTGTCCCAAAGGAGAACCGATGGTTACAAAAGTATCGATTTTCAAGTTACTTAAATTATTCATTAAGGTATCATGCGCAATCATCGACCCCATCGAGTGAGCAACGAGCATAATTTCTTTTTCTCTATGCTTCTTCAAAACTTCTGTCAGTCTTTCAATCATTACTTCTTTTATCAATCGCTTCTCACCTTGATAATAGAAATCTTCCTTTGAATAGTAAGCTTCAAGTTCCCGCATGTTATAATGAATAAGAAAATTTGTAAGAGTGGGATACTCAAGAGACATCACTTCATCAACAATAATTTTTTCGTAATACTTTTCAAGAAAATCCGCTGCTTTTTTCCTAAATCCCGGCGTTTTATCCAAAACAGATTCTCCCTCTGGAATATAACTCTCCTTAATGAATGGGGAATTTTTATCTTTTGCGTCGTCCGGAAGAAGGGGTTCCTTGTTGAAAATATCAGCCCAATAGACAATCTCAAAATCAAAAGTCCGGTTATTTGAATGAATTTTTTTTAATCCTTCAGAAATGCTCTTCAACCACCATTCTTTTAAAAGGTTCTTCGGCGGTTTGTTGCCAATTCCATGAATACCGATTACGACTTTTGATATCATTTCCATCAATTCTATAATTATTTAATGCAACTTAAAGAGAATAAAACAAAAAAAAGAAATAGCTGAAGTCACAATTGCATCTCAATTCCACAATAAACTAAAAATTGGTTCTTCTTGAAAGACGAAATTCGACACCAATGATTATATTGTCCCCACGAAAAAAATATTTTTTACAAAAAAAGGTAAGAAGATTGACATTATTAAAACGATCAAGTTGGGCAATTGCCGCGCCTTAGGCGTGGAGGAAAGTCCGAACTCCACAGAGCATAGTGCCGGATAACATCCGGGCATCATCTTTTTGATGACGGCAAGTACCACAGAAAAAATACCGCCCCGATGTAAATCGGAGTAAGGGTGAAATGGCAGGGTAAGAGCCTACCGCTCTAAAAGTAATTTTAGAGGTTCCTGAATTGGAAGTAACTTCCGACTTGTCGGAGGTTATCAGGGCAAACCCCACTTGGAGAAAGGTCAAATAGGAAAGTTCCACGCCCCGGCGTGGCGAGGTTGCTCGCTTCGATTGGCTTTCGGGTAGACCGATCGAGGGTTGAAGTAATTCAACTCCCAGACAAATAATTGCCGTGGCGCTTTTGGCGTCATTACAAAATTCGGCTTACAGACTTGATCGTTCATTTTGTCTCTCTTCTTTTATTAACATGATTGAAAAACGTTGGAAATTAATAGACTCTGCTGATCCTTACGAGATAAATTATCTTGCTGATTCTCTTAATATTTCCGAAACATTAGCAAAACTACTCGTCCTTAGGGATATTAAAACTTTTTCACAAGCAAAAAATTTTTTCCGCGCCTCCTTAGAGGATTTACACGATCCTTTTTTGATGGACGGCATGGAAGCGGCCACACAACGGGTTATTAAAGCTGTAACGAATCAAGAAAAAATTCTTGTTTATGGAGATTATGATGTTGACGGTACAAGTTCCACAGCTATGCTTTTCATGTTTCTTCAAAAGTTAAATGCCAATGTTGGCTACTTTATTCCGAACCGCGTAAAAGAAGGTTACGGAATTTCAGTTCAGGGAATTGACTATGCTAAAGAACTTGGCGTTAAACTTTTGATATCTGTTGATTGCGGCATAACTGCAATCGATGAAGTTGAGTACGCTAAAACTTTTGGTATCGATACCATAATTTGCGATCATCACCAGCCTAAAGAAACTTTACCGAACTGCTTTTCCTTACTCGACCCTATCAAACCGGGCTGTAATTATCCTTTTAAATTTTTATCCGGTGCAGGAGTAACTTTTAAACTCATTCAGGGGATTTGTGAACGAATTGGCAAGCGTGATGAACCGATGCAATATTTGGACCTTGTGGCTCTTGCCGGTGCAGCAGATATCGTTCCTCTAACAGACGAAAATAGGATTCTTGTTAAAGAAGGGTTATCTCAAATAAACAGTACGCCACGCCCTGGAATTAAAGCACTACTTGATAGTGCGAAGATCATCCCGGGAAGTCTTAACTCTGGACAAATAGTGTTTGCCCTCGCTCCAAGAATTAACGCAGTTGGAAGATTAAGTGAAGCCAAAACGGCGGTTGAATTAATGATTACAAAGGATAATGCAGAAGCGACAAGATTAGCTTTGGTTTTGGAAAAAGAAAATTATGAAAGAAGAAAGATTGACGTCGATACGTTAGCCGAAGCGGTTGATAAAGTTGTTGGAAGCGTAGACATTGTTGAAGATCTTGCCATTGTGCTTCATGAAGAAAATTGGCATCCGGGTGTTATTGGAATTGTTGCCTCTCGATTGGTTGAGAAATATTACAAACCAACAGTTATGCTTACCACGATCGACGGTATTGCTAAAGGTTCCGCGAGAAGTATTGCAAGTTTTAACATATATGAAGCGTTGAAGGAATGTGAAGATGTTTTAATTCATTTCGGAGGACACGAAGCCGCTGCCGGATTGGCCGTTGAAGTTGATAAAATTGACGAGTTCCGTGAACGGTTCCAAAAAATCGTTAAAGAAAAAATTGATAGAAATGATTTAATTCCAGAAATAACAATTGATTCAAAAATTAAATTATCCGAAATTACAGCTAAATTTATTAGAATTGTTGAACAGTTCTCTCCTTTCGGTCCACGGAATATGCGCCCGGTACTTTGGGCTGATGAAGTAAGAGCGGTTTCTTCGCGCGTTATCAGCGGAAAGCACTTGGTCTTAACAATTAAACAAGACGATTGTGATAAAGTATTTGACTGTATCGCCTTTAATATGGCTGAATTTGCTCCGCTCATAAATGGTGGAAGTGTTAAATTTGATACAGTATTTTCAATTGACCAAATGGTTAAAGATGGAAAAGTGTTTCCGCAATTCAGAATTAAAGACATTAAAATAAAAGAAAATAAATAGGAGAATTCCTTATGTCCGGTCACTCAAAATGGGCTACAATAAAAAGAAAAAAAGGAGCAGCAGATGCCAAACGGGGTAAAATATTTACTAAACTAATTAAAGAAATTACCATCGCTGCCAGACAAGGTGGAGGTGATCCAGCCGGAAATCCCAGACTGCGGCTTGCTATCGATAACGCAAAAGCTGCCAACATGCCTGCTGACAATGTTGAGCGCGCTATCAAAAAAGCTACGGGCGAACTTGAAGGCGTTTCTTACGTTGAACTGGTGTATGAAGGTTACGGGCCTGGCGGCATTGCAATTCTTGTTGAAGTTGCCACCGATAATAAAAATAGAACCGTTGCAGAAGTTCGGCATATCTTTAGTAAAATGGGGGGTAGTATGGGAGAGTCCGGCTCAGTTGCGTGGATGTTCGAGAGAAAAGGAATTATCACCATTAAACGAAATGACAAAAGCGAAGATGAAGTAATGGAAGTGGTTCTCGATTCAGGCGCTGATGACATGCAGACAGAAGAAGATATTTTTGAAGTTACAACCTCGCTTGAATCTTTTGAGACCGTGCGGAAAGCTTTAGTTGATAAAGGACTTGAAACCGAAAACGCTGCCTTACAATGGATAGCTAAAAACACCCTTGCCGTTGGTGGAGAAGACGCTGAAAAAGTTATTAAGCTTATTGAAATGCTTGAAGATAATGACGACGTGCAGAACGTTTTCTCTAATGCAGATATTCAAGAATAATTATTAAAATGATTATCCTCGGAGTTGATCCCGGAACAATTAAAGCGGGTTACGGCTTGGTTCAATATCAGAAAAATGAACTTCGCCCACTCCACTTTGGAATAATTAATCTTGTTAAAGAAAATACGCTACCGGACAAACTGCAAATTATTTATGCTGAGTTAAACCGGTTAATTAAAATTTATAAACCGACCGATTTTTCGATTGAGACAGCGTTCTATGGAAAGAATATTCAATCGGCGATGAAGATTGGATATGCGAGAGGTGTTTCGCTTCTGGCGGCTGTTCATCATCAACTTTTTATTGGTGAATATTCTCCGCGCGAAATTAAAAAATCAATTGTAGGAACCGGCGCTGCTTCAAAAGAGCAAGTAAATTTTATGGTGAAAACTCTTTTGAACGTGAGAGATGAAATTCCCCTTGATGCAAGCGACGCGCTTGGCGCGGCTATTTGCCACGCGTTCAGAAAAGATAAACAAGCTCCCTCTTCAAAAAGTTGGAAAGCTTTTGCCGAAGCTTTTCCGGAAAGAATAATTGAATAAGTATGATTGGATTTTTAAAAGGGAAAATAATTTCGCTTAAACCGACAAAGATTATTCTTGATGTAAACGGTGTTGGTTATTTGGTTTTTATTTCAATCACCACGTTTGAAAAAATTTCCTCGCTCGAAGAAGTTTCACTCTTTATCCACACGCATGTAAAAGAAGATAGTTTAACGTTATTTGGATTTTTCTCCGAATCAGAAAAAGAAATGTTTGAACTGTTGATTTCAATATCCGGAATTGGTCCAAAATCTGCGCAGACCATTCTCTCGGGTATTTCAGTTGATGAATTAAAAGAAGCTATAGAATTTGCAAACATTGGAAGGTTGGTAGCGATTCCAGGAATTGGGAGAAAAACCGCTGAAAGATTGTTGATCGAACTTCGAGGAAAAGTTGAAGGAATTTCTTCACCGGGTACATCCGTAGAGCCAAAATCAAATATTAAGAGCGAAGCAACCGCAGCACTTACAACGCTTGGTTACAACGTTAAACTCGCTGAAAAAGTTGTACGGGATATCAGCACAGAAAATCCTGAAATAAGTTTGGAAGATATTATACGTAAGTCTCTGTCTGTGTTGAATAAGTAATTAAGGGAAGAGTTTATATATCTCTTTTCGGTGTGCGATTATTTCGACAATTACTATGTCATCAACTAATTGTAACCCCAATCTATAGTTTCCAAATCTCACTTTAAAGAAGTTTTTATACCCCTTCATTTTTTCAACTTTACCAATTGTGGTTAAAGTCGATGCCTCCGGAAGAATCTCAAAAACAAAGTCTTCAACATCCAATCGCGGATTTAATGGAAGTTGAGAAAGTTCTTTTAAAAACTTTTTTCTATACTCAACTTTCATTTTTATTTTCTAATGCCTTATAAAAAGATTTGGCTTCTTTTACTGACAAAATATCATCGTCGCTATTTTCAGAAATTAACTTTACCAATCCATAATTTTCCAGAGCTTCCTCAATCTGGGTGAAAGTATCTATGTCAATTTGAACGGCAACTTTCTTGTTTTCTTCATCAATGATAAATTTTTTCTTTAAATCAAACATAATCACTCCGGTTAACTGCTGAAACTTAAGTTATTAGATTTTATAATTCAACTTATTTCCGTTTCAATTTTTGCAACGTTTGTAATTTCACCTTCAAGCGTGTCACCTTTTTTCAAAGCGCTCACTCCTGCTGGAGTTCCGGTATAGATCAAATCTCCCTCTTCCAAAAGCATACGCGAAGAAATATAAGAAACGAGCTCATCTGGTCTGAACATCATTTTGTTCAAACTTTCTTTCTGGCGGATTTCTCCATTCACTTTAAGTGAAATTAGTTCTTCAAAATTCAGATCATAATTTTCTTTTAAAACAAAGTCGGAAATGACCGCTGAAGTATCAAAACATTTTGATATTGTCCAGGGATTCCCCTTACCCTTCGCTTGATTTTGTAAATCGCGCAACGTCATATCCAAACCAATTCCGTAACCAATAATTGCCTTCCTTGCTTCCTCTATTGAAGCGTTGGAAATGGTTTTTCCAATAAGGAGTACTAATTCAATTTCGTGATGAAGATTGTTTGAGAACGAAGGATAAACAACTTTCTCGCCGGAATAAATCATTGCTGAAGTTGGTTTTAAAAACAATACCGGCTTTTCTTCAACTTGATGACCGAGCTCTTTTATATGATCCATATAATTTCTGCCGACACAGACAATTTTTCCAACTTCAAACGATTTCTTTTTGTCGCGAGTAAATACTTTTTTCATTTTGATTCTCTCTTTTAATTTGTTAATGCTGAATTCAAACCGATCACAAAATTTCTTTCGCCGCGGTAATTAATTTTCCATGAAAATTCCAATGCAATCGGGAAAAGCTGATGCCCGATGCTGAAACCGTTTTCGTAGAAAGGAGTTTTAAATGCTTTGTATTGGTATAATAAATTTATCATTCCGTCGGGACTAACATCGCTAACAGCCGCATTAAAAAAGTAGTTTACTTGTAGATTTAATGACTTCAGAAATGGAATACCAATCAGCCTAAAGAGTTCATCTCTAAAATTATGCACTAAATGAAATGTGAGAACTCGATCTCCAATAACTTCATTTAAACCTAACGTACGGAATGAATATCCTTTACCAAGCGACGTGATATTTCCGGGAAGCGCATAAAAATTTTGAAATGGTAACGAGCCAGTTGTATAGAATCCATTTACACGGAATTGTAAACCGGCAGTATTAAAAGTTGAAAATCCTCCGCTTACCGATGCTTCATACAAAGTAAAATTAAAATCATTTTTCATCAGATTTTTTTGAGCAGTTGAAACACTTCCATCGATAATAAAGTTGCCATCAGCACCTCCTGCCCTTCTCCGATATTTTCCATCTTCAATGTAATCTCTAAAATCAATGGTGAATCCGGTTTTGATTACATTTGTTACACCTGCGGTAATTGGTTGATTATTCCGAAAAGTTTTCTTCCGTGCAAAAATTGAAAACTCACTATTCTTTGTTGCTGATTGATCAAGTTGATTTTGAAATCCAAATCTTAATTTCAAAATTGGAGTAACTTCTCCACTCATCATAAAGGAGAATCCGGTTGAATAATAGAAATCATTGAACTCATATTTGCTCAAGAGTGAACTTAGTGTTGAAAATAAGTCACCATAGGACGAAGCCGTTTCAAAAAGAACCGAAGTCTTTTTAAATGCGTTAAACGACACAGAATAAGTTCGGTAGTCACCTAAGTAGTATTCAGATGAAAACTCAGATTTAAATTTTTTATCGGCAAAGCCATAACTTGTTTTAAGTGAGGTTTTAAAACGGTCGTCCAGTAAATCATAAAAGTAAAAACCGAAATCAACTGCATTTCCTTCAACACGATTAAAATGATATAGACCTAACGGGCCGGTTGTGGAAAAATGTTTGGAATAAGTTACTCGATCAGACAACCAGGAAAATTCATCCCAGAAAGAAAAAGGAATTGCAGAAACGGAATCTATTCTTTTATATGCGACGAGTTCTTCTGCTGTGTTGGGAATATGCTGAATCGAATCCCAATACGTTGAATCTTTTTTATCCGCATCGGTTAAAACGGTAATCAGCGCCTTATCAAAAAAATCATCAGCAATATCCTTGTTGATTTCATAATTGTTAAGTAGTGTATTCAACTCAAATCCAAATTTTGCAAGCCCCAAAACATCTGCTTCAACTAAGAGGTGATAATCAACCGGCATATAAATATTGTCATACTGATCGAACTGTTGGTCAATTATAATTTTCTTAAATATTCCGCTGAAGTTCGCAGCTTTGTTTAAACTTAAATTTACTTTAACTAGATCAAAATTCTTTCCGGTAATATAAATGTCGCCAACAAATCCTGGATCAAGCGAGTCGGCTGGAGTCATGAATATTTTGTAGATGGTATGATTATCTTGAGCAAGCGTATCTTTAAGAGTAAATGAATAATATTTCGGAGAATTATTATCAACCGGTCCGGTCATTTTTCGTCCGAAGAAATTCAGATCATCAGCATAAAAATTTTGAATCAATCGTCCACCGGTTAAAATATTTATTGATGAAGGAAAATTTGCGCTTTGCTTTCGGGCAACTATTACTTCTTTCAATTTATGAGGTGTTTTATAGAAGCCAACACTTTCATTTTCAAGTATTCCGGTGATTTTTAGTTCGGCTGAATCCTTTGATCCAATTCCAACCGAAACCGAATTTCCGCGCGCATTGATATCATCTTCGGTTTTTATACTTCCCTTGGTATAAGAACTATATTGATAACTCTTTAATTGTTCTGCACGTTCTGATTTTCTTTTTATTGCCCGGCGAATTATAGCGTAGGCTGGATTCTCCTCCGCTAATATTAGCACTTCTGTTAACTGAAGTGACGACGGAAGTAATTTTATTTTAACTGTTTCCTTACTGTTTGGAAGGACTTCCGTTGTGTCGGTGTGATAACCTATGAAACTTGTTATAAGTTTTTGTGTGGCAGAAGACGTTTTAATTTCAAAATAACCTTCCTTATTTGTAATGCTTCCGGAGGAGGTATTCGCCAGCCGAACATTAGCAAAGATTAAGGCTTCTCCTGTAACGGCATCAACTACTTTTCCGTGAAGAGAAACTTTAGGTTGGGTGAATGCTGTCTCAATAAAAAGTAATAAGAGAAAAAGTGATGCGCCAAATGCAATTTTCATTTAACCAGCCTTTACTATACTGTAAAAAGATTTTTTTAATTATTTTACAAAATAAATCTACTATAAAATTTGCGAAAGTTAAATCTGATGAACGGGAAAATAATAAAAGCAATTGTTTTTGATCTTGGGAATGTTCTTATTCCTTTTGATTATTCAATTGCGGTGAAAAGGCTGAACCTAATTGAAGAAAATCTTGGTGAAATGTTTTTAACTTTTTACAAAACGAATTATGAACTACACCGATCTTTTGAGCGGGGAGATTTATTAAAAGAAGAATTTACCCGTATCATGTTGAACTCGCTTCAAAATAAAATTGATGAGGAGACTTTCTGCAGAATCTATTCTGAGATATTTATGGTGAATGAAAACGTTTCATCTCTTCTTCCGAAATTAAAACAGCATTATAATTTAGTTTTACTTTCCAACACAAATGCAATCCACAAGAAATATGGATGGGAACAATATGAGCTTATCAAAAACTTTGAAAAACTTATTCTTTCTCACGAGGTAAACGCCGTAAAACCGGAAGAGAAAATTTATAAAGCCGTAGAATCATTTACAGGATTTCAGCCGGAAGAACACATTTTTATAGATGATATTCTCGAATATGTGAACGGTGCAAAAAAATTGGGGTGGGATGGAATTCAGTTTTCAGGATATGATAATTTAGTTATGGAATTTAAAAAACGGAAAATTAAATTTTAGGGACATGAAAAATTTCATATCCCCAAATTGAAAAGAAATTAATCTACTCTTAAAATTACTACTCTTCTATTTTTTGTTCTTCCCTCTTCCGTTCTGTTATCTGCAACGGGATAATCCGGTCCCATTCCACGAACGGTGAAGCGGTTCTTGCTTATCCCTTTTGAAACAAAATAGCTTAAAACGGCATTTGCTCGTTTTAAAGATAATTTTTTATTGTTTGCTGCCGAACCGACATTATCAGTATGTCCTTCAATCAACCACTTGGAAGTTTTTTCTTCCAACATTGTTTGTGCAATTTTATCCAAATCAGCATAAGCACCGGAAAGTAAAACCGCACTTCCAACTCCAAATGAAGCACCGGCACTTAAAACTACTTCCTTAATTACCGGAACTTCTTTTATAATTTCTATTTTTTTAATCGGGCAACCTGATTCATCAACTTGCTCGTTCTTTGGAGTGTTTGGACATTTATCTAAATAATCAGGAACACCATCATTATCTGTATCTAATGGGCAGCCATATTTATCAACTTGAACTCCAATCGGAGTGTTGGCACACTTATCAAGATAATCTGGAATACCGTCGTTATCTGCATCAAGCGGACAACCGAACTCATCTACTAAAACTCCTTTCGGCGTATTTGCACAGATGTCGATGTAATCGGAAATGCCATCGTTGTCGGTATCCAACGGACAACCCTTTTTATCCACTTTTACCTTTTCCGGCGTATCGGGACATTTATCCAAATAATCCGCAACTCCGTCTTTATCAGAATCGATCGGGCAGCCAAATTGATCAACCTTTATTCTGCTTGGTGTATTCGGGCATAAATCTTTTGAATCAACTACACCGTCTTCATCGGAATCTTGCTCTCCAAAAAATGAAAATGAAAAGCCCATTGCACCTACTGCAATTGCATCTTTGCTCGTTCCATAAAGTTTGTCATCTAGATAATCATTCGGGCTAAGCTGAATTCCCCCGCTAAAGTTCATTGTTAAATTATCGGTTAAAAGAATTCGCATTCCAAACTCTGCATTATAATCGAGTTCATTTTTTTTGTAAATATTCTTTGTGTTGTTTACTAATAATTGTCCGTTTTCTCCTTTTGGACTGAACCACGTGTAAGTTGCCCCGGCAAAAATATATGGGAAAACAGCTTCTCCCAACGAGAGCGTATAGACTACTCCACCGCCAGCTAATTTTATATCTGTACGATATTCATATGGAGTTGCAGTTTTGTCTTTCCCCTTTAGATATCCCGCACCACCATAAACCCGTAATCCAAAAGAACTTTTTGAATAAGTAGGAAGAAAATATTCGATCATTCCCCTGCCCAAATAGTCGAGCGAAAAATCTTTGTAATCGGTTAGTCCATAAGTTGCCCCACCTTCCATTGTAAAAACAAGTGTTCCAGTGAATGGATGATACACTTTTTTCTGCAACGATTGTGAATAAACAAGTTGGCTTAAACCAGCAAAGATCACTACGAGCATGAAATATTTACGCAACATAGGTTCTCCTATTCATCAATTAAAAACCTCTTTTAAGGACTTTTTCAAGATCGGCTTGAATCATCACTTTGACCAAATCTTCGAATTTAGTTTTTGCTTTCCAACCAAGTACTTTTTCAGCTTTCATCGGATCACCGATGAGCAGATCAACTTCTGTCGGACGGTAGTAATTTGGATCAACTTTAATAATCGGTTGTCCGACTTTTAATTCTTTACTTAATTTGAATTGGAAATTTTCTTTGTCCACTCCAGCAAGTTTTTCTGCTTTTGAAAGGTCAATTTTGCTGATAACTCCTTTTTCATTTTCCGCCTCCGCTTGCCAAGCGATTTCAATTCCGAGTTCAAGAAAAGTTGATTCAACAAATTCTTTTATGGTGTGTGTCTCACCGGTTGCAAGAACAAAATCTTCAGCGTTATTGTGATTTAAGATTCTCCACATTCCTTCGCAATATTCCGGTGCGAAACCCCAATCTCGTTTTGAGTGAACATTCCCAAGAGATAGCGATTGCTGCAATCCGGCCACAATTCGCGATGCCGCACGTGTAATCTTCCTTGTTACAAATGTCTCTCCGCGGCGGGGTGATTCGTGGTTAAATAGGATTCCATTGCATGCAAAAAGATTGTACGCTTCGCGGTAATTTACAATTATCCAGTAACCGTAAAGTTTGGCAACTCCGTATGGAGATCGGGGATAAAAAGGAGTCTTTTCCGATTGTGGAACTTCTTGAACTTTTCCGTATAACTCACTTGTTGATGCTTGATAAAATCTAACTTCTCGCAAACCGACTTCTCGTATCGCATCTAAAAACCTTAACGTACCAAGCGCGTCAACTTGCCCGGTATAATCCGGAACTTCGAAAGACACCTTAACATGACTCTGTGCCGCTAAATTATAAATTTCATCCGGTTCTATTTTTTCTAACAAGCGGTTTAGATTACTCGTATCAACTAAATCTCCGTAATGAAGAAATAATTGTTTGTTCATTATTTCGCGATTGTTGTAAAGATGATCAATTCGCCCGGTATTAAATGAACTGCTTCTGCGGATAATTCCATGAACTTCGTAACCTTTTTCAAGGAGAATTTCAGTTAAATAACTTCCGTCTTGTCCGGTGATGCCGGTAATGAGAGCTTTTTTTGCCATTCCTAATTCCTACTTTTTAATTTCTAATTGATTTACAAACCATTCGTACGTTTTTTTAATTCCTTCTTCAAGCGAAGTTTTATGATTCCAGCCGAGATTGTGCAAACGGGAAACATCCATTAATTTTCTTGGAGTTCCATCGGGTTTTGTTGAATCATAAATAATCTCCCCTTTGAAGTCGACTATTTTTTTAATCATTTCTGCTAACTCAGCAATCGTTAAATCTTCTCCGGTGCCGATGTTGATGTGCGTTAATCCTTGCTCGTAAAGATCTTTTCCTTCAATTTTTTCCATCAAATAAAAGATAGCATCGGCCAAATCATCAACAAACATAAATTCGCGCAATGGTTTTCCGGTTCCCCAAAGTTCTACAGAAGATTTTCCTTCCGCTTTTGCTTCATGGAATTTCCTCATCAACGCCGGAAGAACGTGTGAGGTTTCGAGATTGAAATTGTCGTAATATCCGAAGAGATTTGTCGGCATTACCGAAAAGAAATTTGAGCCGTATTGCCGGTAATAACTTTCACACATTTTTATTCCGGCAATTTTGGCAATGGCGTAAGGTTCGTTCGTTTGTTCCAATAAGCCCGTTAAAAGATATTCCTCTTTTAAAGGCTGCGGCGCAAGCTTAGGATAAATACACGAACTTCCAAGAAAAATAAGTTTTTCAACATTGTGTTTATATGCGGCGTGAATAATATTCGCTTCGATCATCAAGTTTTCATAAATGAATTGAGCGCGGTAAGTGTTGTTTGCAACTATTCCACCAACTTTTGCAGCGGCAACAATCACAAGTTCCGGTTTTTCTTTCTCGAATAATTCCTCAACTTCCGATTGCCGGATCAAGTCAATTTCGGGATAATTCCTCGTAACGATATTTTGATAACCCGCAGCAGTTAATCTCCGGTGAATTGCAGAACCGACCATTCCGTTATGCCCGGCAAGGTAAATCTTTTTTCCGCTCAGTTGAGACAATAGAAACTCCAAGCTATGTTTTTCGTATAAATTTTATCTAACACATACGGAAAATAAGAAAAAAGAAGGATAAGACAATTGAGAGTGGGCACGAAAAGTAGAGCCTTACCATGGCAAGGCTCCACATCTTGAATTTATTTTAGAACAATCATCTTCCTAGTCTGCACAAAATTACTCGCGCGAAGTTGGTAGAAATAAACTCCGCTTGAAAGTTGCCGGTTGTTGGTGGTTTGTTGTGTGTTGAACGAAACTTGATAGCTGCCCGGTTGCTTTTCTTCATTAACTAAGGTGGCTACTTCATTCCCAAGCACATCATAAACTTTTAAGCTAACATACTGAGTAGTAACAACTGAATATTGAATGTTCGTTGTTGGGTTAAACGGATTTGGATAGTTTTGAAAAAGTGTAAACTGTGATGGTGCATTATCTGTCTTATCCGCATTAATCGAAACTACTCCGCCTTCTTTGAAAACTGCTAAACCACCATTTGTACCAATCCATTTCCTCCCGTTACTGTCTATCAGTATTGAACTGACATAATTTTCAGGTAAACCCGAATTTGAACGATTATAAATCGTCCAGCTTTTGTCGTCATATTTTGCGAGCCCACCGTATAATGTTCCGATCCACTTCGTCCCCGAACCATCAATTGATACCGAAACAATATAGTTATCAGGCAAATTCGAATTTGAAGTTGAAAAAACGCTCCAATGAGTGTCATCAAATTTTACTAGTCCCCCACCATACGTTCCTAGCCATTTATTCCCTGTACTATCTATCTTTATCGATTTGATGGTATTATTAGGTAAACCCGAGTTTGAACTATTGTAAACCGTCCAGTTAGTTCCGTCATACTTAACAAGTCCAGCTCCAGTTCCAAACCATTTATTTCCCAAGGGGTCTATCACTATTGAAACAACCGAGTTATGAGGCAAGGTTGAATTTGAACTATTGTAAACCGTCCAATCCGTACCATCGTATTTGGCAAGTCCGTTACCTATCCCAATCCACTTATTCCCTGATGCGTCGATCGTAATAGAAGCTATATAGTTGGAAGGCAGTCCTGAATTTGCATTATTAAAGATCGTCCAGTTGGTATCGTCAAATTTTGCTAACCCACCACCGCTTGTTCCAATCCATTTATTACCAAATTCGTCAATCGTTATTACTCGAACAAAGTTATTAGGTAGATTAGAATTTGAACTTTATAAACTGTCCAGTTGGTGTCATCATACTTGGCAAGCCCTTCATGACCCGTCCCAATCCATTTGTTCCCTGAACTGTCAACCGCTATCGACCATACCCAGTTTTCTGGTAAACCAGAATTCCCTTTATTATAATAAGTTTTAATCCATGTCTTCTTGTTATGTTTAACCAAACCTCCCTGTGTTCCAATCCAGACATTATCTCCTTCAACAAGAGTCGTGCATACATATTTCCCACTTGTATAATTTATCCACTCCGGATTTTGTGCGTGAAGAGATATTGAGATAAGAAGGAATAAAAGTATAGGATGCAAACGTCCCATTTTTGGACTCCCATTTTTTAATTGCTTAAAAATAAAGAAAGTTATTCTCATTGCAATTTTCAAGGCTATATGTTTTCGCCTATAAATCTTAAGATTATAATATCATATCTATTTTAAAACCACCATCTTCCTCGTCTGCACAAAATTGCCCGCGCGAAGTTGGTAAAAATATACTCCACTGCTTACTTCTGTTTTCTGACTTCTGAATTCTACCCGGTGCGTCCCTGCAGACTGATTCTCATTCACCAACGTTGCAACTTCATTTCCAAGTACATCATAAATTTTTAATGTTACAAAACTGCTGACTGCCAACTGATAACTAATAATCGTACTTGGATTAAACGGATTAGGGTAATTCTGCACCAAACCAAAGTCGCGCGGAGTTGAGACTTCATTCTTAATATCGGAAATAATAAATATTGTAGGATCGGGAATGCCGTCTCCATTTAAATCGGGAGAAATTGTTGCAAGATTTTTCAAACTATCTGGTCCAGCATCGCCGTTGGTGTCGTCGTTGTTTGGGGCAGAATCTCCTGCTCCGTAATCCAAACCGCCTGCAACTAACGCGACAATTTTCAGTGTAACATTATTTGGAATTACTCCCGCGCCTAATCCGTAAATATCATTCCATGAAATTGCGAGCTCTGCGCCGCGCCCTTTGTTGCCGCGTTTGCCATTCATCTTTTTTGAAATGTCCTCAGCAGTTCTTCCAACAATCCTAAACAGCGAAGGAACAGCGTGATAATAATCAGCTACAAAAAAATCGATTGAATCATTCGCAGTAAACCGGAAATTCTTTGCGTAATCTCCGACATACCCTGACTTTGAATTGAAGTTTGTAATTCCGCCGGGAATGCCAGCATTAATGTACAGCATCATCGTGTTGTATTTATCATTTAAGATATAATCAACACCGAGATAAAGCGAATCGGAATCCCATGTAGCGTATAGCCCTATCAATTCATTATCAAGCGAATCCCCGTTCCAAAAACTATCGGTATCAGAATCAGCAACCACGAGCCATTTATCCAACCAATCAGAAGCGTTAACTTCCACATTGCCATCAATCGTCGGTTTGCCATACGTTGCAATGCTGTCATCAACATTTTCTTTTACATGGATTGAAAAAAGAGTTGAATCAAAAGCTCCTTTTCCATCGGTAACTTTTAAATGAACTGAGTAAAAACCGGTATCAGTTACAGAAGGAGTTCCGGTTAACAATCCGTTTTGCTGATTAACATTTAACCACGAAGGAGATTCAGCAAAGAAAAAGTAAAGCGAATCATTGTCTTGATCAGAAGCAAAAGCATGATATTCAAATCTCGTTGTCGCTTTCAAAGTAGTGTCTTTAATAGATTCAAGCTTTGGAGGAAGATTGTATACTACTGAAAGTCTGAATGTATCAACCGCGAACAAACCCTTTGGATCGGTAACGGAAATAACGACTGTTGATTTTCCTGTATCGGCAAATGAAGGAGTTCCGAAAAGCTTTCCCGTGTTATCAAGTGTTAACCAGGTTGGTTTTCCTTTAGCAGAAAAGATGAGCGATTTATCATTTAAATCCGAATAACTGATCCGATGAGCAAACGCAGAATTTGTATACGCAACTTGATCTTGAATATTTTCTATTACCGGCGCATAGTTTATTGACGCAGTTGTATCGGGAATATAAATCGCATATCCTCGCGGCGGCGCCCAAAGTTCAACTCTGCCATCTGCAGCGGAGACTTTATCTTGCGCATCTCCCGCATAATCGCGGAAAGTTTTATTCGGCGTATCGGAATTAACCCAAACTCCTTTCCATTGAGTTGGATTATCGTTGATCAACAAATAAACTTGCGGTTTACCGCTTCCTCCATTACGGCGCGCAACGTAAAGATCGCTTGAATAATTTCCATTTTCAACAATGAACCATGGATTAAGTGCCACTCCCTTTGTTGTTCCACCGGAAAGAAAATTTTGGCGGATCCAAATAAGCGTATCAATTTTTCCACTATAGCCGTAATCAAAATAATCTTTGTAAAAGACTGTTGGTCTTCCTTCCGAAAAAAGAATGTATGCGTAACCTAATTGTTTATCTGTCATTACAGGATCGTGTCCGCTGTCTATGCTTCCGTCAAATCCAATGCGGTCGAAATCATGATTTTCAAGAAAAGTATTTGCATCAAATCCGGAGACGCCTGAATTTACAAGCCCTGCGCTGTACAAATTGTTCACATCAAACGAACCGGTTGTATTGTTACACAAATCTTTTAAAGTATAACGAAGCGGAAAATCGAACATCGAAACTTTTGCGCCGTTCACATTCTGCACTTGGTTTAACCATCCGCCGATGTCGCTATTGTTGCTCCAAAGTTCTGCAACGGCGTAATCGTAACCGCCAACACCTTTTAACCAGGCAGCCATAAAACCGGGATCAATTGATTTAACGGCATCAAGACGGAAGCCGTCAAACTTCATGGTTTCGCGAAGATATTTTCCCCAGGCGATAAGACTATCGCGTACACTTTTTTTATTGTGATCAAGCCAATCTCCAAATCGGAAGATCGGATCAACTTGAACAAACAGCGGATCAACCCAGCAATTTGTTGCGTTGGGATAAAATGATGAAGCATCTTTTTTAAATCTACCCGAACCGGCTGGATAATTAAAAACTAAATAACCGGAATCAGAAACAATTTTATAACCATTGTTGTAAGGAATGCATTCGTATGGCACTTTCTCTTCGCCACCCATCATGTGGCGCAGGACTGCATCGGCGTAAACTTTTATTCCAGCATCATGAAAAGCATTTATAGAATGTTCCAATTCCTTTTTACTACCGAAACGTGTCTCACGAGATCCTTTTTGATAGAACTCGCCAAAGTCATAATGGTCATAAGGATCGTAACCCATTGAAGCGCCTCCGCCGGCACCTTTTACAGGAGACGGAAACCAGATCGCACCAAATCCGGCGGACGCTAAACGAGGGGCTACACTTGCAAGAGAATCATACCAGATTCCGCCGTCGGGTGAATTCCAGTAAAATCCTTGCAGCATTACATCAGATTTGGGATTTGTATTTTGAGCATAAACAATGGCTTGCAGTAATGTTACAAATAATAAAAATGTTTTCTTCATTCTTGATCCTTAGTTCCCTTTTCCGGCACAAAGATTATTTTTGTTATGTTTGTAAAAGTTTAATTCAAAATTAAGAGATTTCTTTCTTTGAACAAGCAGAGATTTTTATCGTGACGGTTCCTATAAGTGTGCGAAAAAGAAAATGACTCCTCATCAAGCATTAGAAAAATATTTCGGTTACAAAAAATTTAGACCCGGACAGGAAGAAATTATAAAAGAAATTCTTGCGGGAAACCACGTCTTAGCGGTTTTGCCAACAGGTGCGGGAAAATCTATTTGCTATCAAATTCCTGCGCTCATCTCGCAAAATTTTTCGCTCGTTGTTTCACCCCTAATTGCGTTAATGAAAGATCAGGTTGACGGGTTGAATAAAACTGAATTGATCTCAGCCTTTATTAACAGCTCACTTGAGTATTATGAAATTGAGAGAATTTTGAAAGAAGTCTCATACGGAAAGATAAAACTTCTTTACGTTGCGCCGGAACGATTTGAGAATCTATACTTCGCTGAAAAAATAAAACAGCTTAATCCCAATTTTGTTTTTGTTGATGAGGCGCATTGTATTTCCGAGTGGGGACACAACTTCCGTCCGAGTTACCGGAAGATTAAAGAGTTTCTCACTTTTTCTGGTGTAAAAAAAATCGCAGCTTTTACGGCAACAGCAACTCCGGAAGTTCGTGATGATATTCTCACTCAACTAGGATTAAAAGAACCAAAAGTTTTTGTACGCGGATTTGAACGCGAGAATCTTTCCATCAAAGTTATTCACACAAAAAAGAAAGATGAAAAAATTGTTGAACTGATATCGCTTTATAAAACTCCGGCGATCATTTATACTTCTTCTAGAAAAAAAGCAGAAGATGTTTCGCAAGTCTTGTCGATGTACAAAATTAAAAATGCTTTTTACCATGCGGGATTAACTTCAGCTCAGCGAAAAAGAATTCAAGAAGAATTTCTCGAGAGCAAAACTCCAGTAATCATCGCTACAAATGCGTTCGGAATGGGGATCGATAAAAAGGACATTCGTCTTGTCATCCATTATAATATGCCGGGAACGATAGAAAATTATTATCAGGAGATTGGCAGAGCCGGACGCGACGGAAAACCATCAACCGCCGTTTTATTATTTGAATCGAATGATTCTTCCATACACCAATATTTTATTCAATCCTCGTACCCAGATAAAGAACTGCTACAAAAACTTTACGAAGGATTGTGCACCTACGGAAAAGTAAAACTTGGTGAAACAAGAGATTTGGAAATTCCGCTCAACTTTGAATATCTCTCCTCGTTCGTAAAGAAGGATTTCTCCAAAGGTCTGATGATGGCAGCTATCAAAATTCTTGAAGAAGCCGGACATTTAAAATTCATTTCCGATTTTGAACGTCAAAACTCTCTTCAAATTATCATCGATCTTGAACATCTAAAGAATTACACAAAGCATTTAAAATCTCCGTTGAAGAAAGAACTGATTATTTTCTTACTGCGAAAATTCGGATCGTCCCTCTTCACTTCAAAAATAAATTTCTCTTTGCAAGATTTCGCTAACGATCTCAACTCTTCAAATGATGAAGTGGACAAAGCGCTCCTTTCGCTTCAGCATAGCGGGATACTTGAATATACAAAACCGCTCGGTAGGGAAGCTCTTTTCTTAAAAGGTCCACGTGTAGAAAGTTCAAAGCTGAATATCAATTATATGAAATTGAATCAAGCGTATTTCCACGCGCAAAAAAAACTTGAGCAGATGATCGATTTTGTTTACAGCAAGGAATGCCGATTCAAATTCATCCTTCGATATTTTGGCGAGGAGGTTTCAACTTATAAATGTGAGAAGTGTGATGCTTGTGTTACTTCAGATTCATTGCCGGAATCGACCATCGATTATTTACGCGAAATCATTTTACGAACCGCTCATGAAATGGATCTCGGAATAAACGAATCACAGTTTGTGGCAATCCTTTCCGGTTCAACCAAAGCAGCAAATTTAAAAACTGTTTCTACGTTCGGAGTTTGTTCAACATTTGCAAAGCAAGATATCATAACCGTTATCCGTTACTTGATCGATACGGAAGATTTACAAAAAGATACAAAACAGTTTAAGAAAATTTTTCTTACAAATAAGGGGAAGCAATTTCTTCTTCAAAAAGGAATTGTAACTCCAACCGAACAACCACAGAATTATGAAAAGAATTTAGAATTGTTTCACTTGTTAAAAGAAGTTCGTGACAAGGCTGCGCTCAAGTTTGGACAGCCAAAATATATTGTCTGCAGCGATGAAGTTCTGCGCGAACTTGCCGAGAAAAAACCGGTTACCCATTTTGAGATGTTACAAGTTAAGGGTTTTAATCAGAGGATGTTCACAAAACTTGGAGCAGCTTTTCTCGAAATTATAGAAGGTTTTTCTGAAAATGATTCAACACTTTTTAGCGAGATAAAAACAGATAAGAAATCTCTTCCCTCTTCAATAACGGAAACGTATCAGTTAATTCAAAAGGGATTTACACTAAAAGAAATTGCGGAGACAAGAAAACTCGCTGAGCCGGTAATTTCTATGCAAGTTGAAACGATCCTTGAATATTTCCCCGAAACAGATATTTCCCATTTGCTTACCGAAGAATTGTATCAGCAAATCACCACGCAAGTGCAAAAAGGATTTTCAAACTTAAAGGAATTAAAAAAGCGGCTTCCCGAGTTTATCAGTTACGCCGCTATAAGAATTGTAATTGCTAAGATGAAAACTATTTCTTAGTCTTGCTTGTTTTCTGTTGTGCTTCTAAATTTTCCATCACTTTGCCGAAAAATTCCGCCCACTTTTTCTGATTATTGTTATATGCATTAATGGTGGAAAGATATTCTTCTTCGGTAATAGAATATTTTTTGTAAAGTTTTTCCCTGATCTTTTTTGATGAAGCAACATCGTTGCCAAGTGAGTCTTGAGCAATTAAGTAATCGGTATAAAACTTTACAAATGTTTCTTGCTCAATAGTTTTTACATTCGTAGCATAAAAAACAATCGCGGCAAATCCAATGGTTACCGCCGCTAAAATAATAAACCAGAATTGCTTCTTCCGCTGCATACTTTACATTTTCCGGCTTGCTTCAAAAAGGATTTTCTTTTCACGTTCGGTTAAATTTTTATAACCGGACTGACTGATCTTATCCAAAATTTTATCGATATCTTCCTGGGTTACATCGCTGTGATCTTCGTTCACGTCATAAAACTTAGCGTCTTCAACATCCGGTTCTGTTTTTCTAAAAGGATTTTTAAAGACCTGTTTTTGAAAAACATCTCTCGGTGGTGTGTAACTTCTGTACGAACCTCTAAACATCTGTTTAAAACTTACCATCGAATCTTTATCAAAAAGAATAAACAAAAATCCAACGAGCGCACCGCCCAGATGTGCAAGATGAGCAACTCCGCTCCCAACGCTATCAACCGCAAGGAATTCAAAAACTACCATGAAAGCAATAAAATATTTTGCTTTAACCGGAATGAAGAAATAAAGAAAGATTAATCGATCCGGGAAGAACATTGCAAAGGCTATCATCACACCGTAAATGGCTCCCGAAGCGCCGATGGTTGGAGCCAAAGCGCCGGTAAGAACAGGAGAAAGGAAGAGATGCAAAAGTCCTGCGCCGATGCCGCACGCCAGATAATAAATTAAAAACTTTTTTGAACCCCAGGTATTCTCAATTTCAGCTCCGAACATCCAAAGCGCGAACATATTAAACAAAATATGTGAAAAACCACCGTGTAAAAATTGGTAGGTAATTAATTGCCAAATCTGGAAGCCATATCCCAACGGCATCAGCGCAAACCAATGTATGATTACCTGCTCTGCAGGCACACCGTTGAAAACAATATTCTGCATCATCGCCATCAACAAAAAAATTGCGCCGTTGATAATAAGCAGATTTTTAATTACCGGAGGAAATAAACCAAATCCGCCAAATCCGCTCGGACGATAATAATCTCTGTTGTATAAACCCATTAATCTCTCTTCATAGTTTTTAGTTATCAGTAGTCAGTAAACAATCCGCTGCAGCGGATCAGTTTCAAATAAGTCTTGATCGTTCTCTTGACCTTAATCTAAATTTTCTTTTTTGCAACTCAGTGGTGAAAAGATCCATCACCACTGAGACACAAAGTTTTTTAATCATTCAACGCTTCAACACCGGGAAGGACTTTTCCTTCTAGGAATTCCAATGAAGCGCCACCGCCTGTAGAAACATGCGAAACTTGTTTCTCAAGTCCGGCTTTTGCAATTGCTGCGGCAGAATCGCCGCCGCCGATGACGGTGATTGCACCTTTTGCCGTTACTTCAGCTAACACTTCTGCAATGGTGTTTGTTCCTTTTGCAAAATTATCAAATTCAAAAACGCCCATTGGTCCGTTCCAAACGATGGTTTTTGAATTTCTAATTGCTTCGCTGAATAACTTAATAGTTTCCGGTCCAATATCCAACCCCATTTTGTCATACGGCATTTCATTAACTTTAACGGTTTGCGAAGGGGAATCATTGTTGAATTCCGGCGCAACTACTACATCAACCGGGAGGAGAAATTGTAATTTTTTTGATTTTACTTTTTCGAGCAATTCTTTTGCAAGATCTATTTTTTCCGCTTCAAGCAGAGACGTTCCTATTTCCCAGCCTTGTGCTTTGTAAAAAGTATAAGCCATTCCGCCGCCGATGATGAGCGTATCAACTTTATCAAGCAGATTGTTGATTACATCAATCTTGCCGGAAATTTTTGCTCCGCCGAGAATTGCGCAATAAGGACGCTCGGGATTCCCGACAGCTTTTCCCAAATAATTTAATTCTTTTTCCATTAAGTAACCGGCAACGGAAACCGCAAGAAATTTCGTTACGCCTTCTGTTGATGCATGCGCGCGGTGTGCGCTTCCGAAAGCGTCGTTCACATAAATATCGCCGAGTTCCGCAAGCTGTTTTGCAAATGCGGGATCGTTCTTTTCTTCTTCTTCATGAAAACGCAAATTTTCTAAAAGTAGAACGTCGCCGCTTTTCATTTGATTTACTTCCGCTTTTACCGCTTCGCCGATGCAGTCTGATGCGAGTTTAACTTCCTTGCCGAGAATTTCGGAAAGTTTTTTTGAGGCTGGAGCCAAACTGTATTTTGAATTTACTTTCCCTTTTGGTCTGCCATGGTGACTCATCAAAATGGCTTTGCCGCCTTCGGCAATAATTTTCTTTATCGTCGGGAGCGATTCTACAATGCGTTTGTCGTCGGTTACGTTCAGATTTTCATCTAACGGAACGTTAAAATCTACACGAACGAGCACGCGTTTATCTTTTAATGCTATTTGGTCAATGGTTCTTTTTTTCATTTCATCCTCAATTTTTTATTAATTGCACATGCAAGTTACGGAAAAGGGAGAAAATATGAATCTAATAATTCTTCTTGCCATTGGTTTTCTCTTCCCATAAGTTTGTAGCAAACAATTGAACAGAAAGCGGGAATGAATATTACTAACCGCTGATTCTTTCTTAAAAAAAAATTGTAATTATTTAGTATGAAAAAACTATTCGTTTCTACCATCTTCTTTCTCACGCTTATTACTCCTCAAAATATTTACGGACAGTGGAGTAACGACCCCAACCAAAACTTACATATCTCTAACTTTGGTTATTTTGTTGATGCTTGTGAGGATGGCATGGGAGGGGCATTTGTAGGGTGGATACCGGTAAGTACTGTTTATCCAACTGTTTGGGTGCAATGGATAGATAAATATGGTTATGTTAAATGGGATGCACCCATACATATTACAGGAGAGGGTGAATCGCAATTAAGTTTTCGTTTAATTAAAGCTGAACCCGGAACAACAATAATTTATTTTAGAGATGGAAAAAAGATAGGGATGGAACCCCCGCCTTCTCCCTGGCCAATTTATGATGTTTCAAATAATTTAAATAAAATAGATACAACTGGAGCTTTGCTGTGGGGAGCAAAAGGAATAGACGTAACTACAACAAAAAATATTATAGACACGTTGTTAGTCGGAGGAGTTGATATTATACCTGATGGAGAATATGGTGCGTATGTAACATGGATGAACAACTATGGAAAATATTATGATGATTCTTCTATTACCCGCATACAAAGGATTGGAAAAGATGGGCAAAGACTATGGGGTGATGAAGGGAAATATATTTATACATGGCATGGTATCAACGCTCCTTCGCCTTATCTCGGGCAAAGAAAACCGGAAGGTGTTTTTTTGCTTTATAGTAAACAGAATTATCTTCCGACCATAGAAAGTATAAACCATGATAACAGTATACGGTGGGAAAAAACAAATAAATGGTATCCATACGAAAAAATAGAACCAGATGAAAGTGGAGGCGCTGCTTGGGCAAGATTAGTGGCCCCGGCGAGTTGGGATACTGGATATACACTTATTGCCAATAGAATTAACTCAAACGGAGATTTGTTATGGAGTGACAGTGGACTTGTGATTCAACAAAAATTATTGGGTCCTGGTACAATCGTACAAAAACTTTTAAAGGATGATACTTTTGTTATTTCATTTTCAAATTATGTACAAATGATAAAGAAAGACGGGGAATTAATGCACACCAAGAAGTTTTTTTATGGTGATACAACAAAAAGAATCAACGGATATGGAATTTTCCAAAGTGACTCAACAAATTTCATTATAGCCTGGGGAGAAGATAAAAATGAACTATATCAATATAAGTGTCAAAAATTCAGTGAAACCTTTGAAAAATTATGGGATGTAAATGTCCTTTATTCGGGGTCTGGCCATCCAAGCCGAGCATATATTTCAGATAACCGTGGAGGTTTTATTGGCGTGTTTAGCGTTTACTACCCAGATACACCAGGAATTCTTGCACAGCAAGTTAGTAGTAATGGTGTATTAGGAGAAGTACTTACAACGGTTAAAGAAGATAATATTTCTATAAGCAAAGATTTCCATTTATATCAGAACTACCCAAATCCTTTCAACCCATCAACCCAAATACAATATGTTCTTCCAAATACAAGCAACGTAATTGTAACTGTTTATAATTCTCTCGGACAAACGGCAAAAGTTTTTAACGAAGGGACAAAAGAAGCCGGAAACCATAACATTACTTTCAACGGAGAAGGACTTTCTTCAGGCATTTATCTCTACAGCATTCATTCGGTTTCCATAGACGGAAAACAAAACTTTACCGCCGCAAAAAAAATGTTGCTGCTTAAGTAGAAGAGAGAAATCAGAAGTAAAGAGTTAGAAAAATATTATTGGCAAAATGGTAAGAATATTTTTGGTTTTCGACAAATAACGAATGTAGGGAACGGTCGAGACCGTTCCTCATTAGGATTGTGATAGAAGATAAGAACACGGAACGCTCGCGAGCGTTCCCTACAATTGATAATTCTTTGGTTCTGGTTTACCAGATTATGAATTAAGAAATAAGGATAAAAAAAATCCCTTTGGAGATTATTCCAAAGGGAAATTTTTAAATAGCGAGAATCGTAAAAATTTACCCGGTTTTACTCGTTAATATCGCCAAGTTCTGACGAGACAAGAATTCTGCCGCAATACTCGCAATAGTGAATTTTATCTTTCTTTCTGATCTCAATCTGTTTTTGCGAAGGGATAATTTTATGGCAGCCGGAACAAGCTGAACGGACAACGGTAGCAACCGCCAATCCTTTTTTAGCTTTACGGATGCGGAGATAAGCTGCGTAATCACCTTTGCGAATCTGCGGTTCAACTTTGGCGCGTTCGGCTAAATATTTTGCTTCTTCTTTTTCGTTCGATTTAATAATCCGGTCTAAGTCTTCTTCTTTTTCTTTTAATTCTTTTTTCAACTCATCCAATTGCGGAGTGATCTCTTCAATTTCGAAGCTGAGTTTTTTGCTCAAATCCGCCAATGAATCATTTTCCGCGTGAAGCTTTTTAATGATATCCTCAGAGTGATCAATCTCTTTGGTAAGCGCATCATATTCTTTATTGTTCCTTACTGAATAGAGTTGGGCTTTAAATTTTTTCTGATTTTCAATCAACCGTTCAATTTCTTCTTCATTCTTTCCCCTTTTGGTGATAGAGGCTTCCTGTTCATCTTCTTTTTCTTTTATCGTTCGCTCTAAATTATTTATTTGCGAAACAAGCGCTTGTACATTCAGCGGCAGGTCTCCGCGTAATTCTTCAAGATGATCAAGTTGGTTATCGATCTCCTGGAGCTGGTAGAGAAGTTTTAATTTATTATGCAACGTGGTATCTCCTTTATTTTATAAAAAAATTTACTGGACTGGTAGTTTTTCCAAACAGAAAAACTTTAGACTTTTCGTTATTCGAGCTTAAAAATTTTGCCAAACGCATTTTGATCTCGGGAAGAATGGCTACTTCCGTTTCATAATGACCGGCATCAATTAATAAGATATTTTTATTCGCATCATGGAAAGCATGGTATTTAATGTCCGCTGTTACAAAAGCATCCGCTTTTTTAGCTATCGCTTCTTTAAGAAGCTCGCTTCCGGAGCCTCCGCAAACCGCAACCGCAGAAATGGTTTTTCCTTTTCCCGGCGCAAATCGAACAGCAGTTTTTAATTTATTAGAAACGTGAGTCAGAAATTTTTTTTCTTTCATAGGTGTTTTAAGCGTTCCGATGGCGCCGAAACCATATTTTTTGTTTTCGTTTTTCAACGGATAAATATCAAAAACCGGTTCTTCGTAAGGGTGATTAGTTTTTATGGCAGTTAACGCTTTGCTAAGATTCCAATCATCAACTAAAACTTCCAGGCGGATTTCTTCAACGGTCTCAAATTTATTTTTTTCTCCTACCGTCGGATTTGATGCCTCAGAACCTTTAAAGGTTCCTTTTCCGCCACTTCTAAAACTACATTTTTCATAATTGCCGATTTTCCCTGCACCCACCAGAAATAACGCCTCTGCAACTTTATCAACAGCATCTGCCGGGACAAAGACTACAATTTTAGATTGATTTTCTTTTTGATTTACCAGAAAACGAATATTCGTCAGTTCCAATTTTTTGGCAAGAGCAAAGCTTACACCGTCGGTGGTAAAATCCAGATTTGTATGAAACGAAAGTAGTGTTAGATTATTTTTTAAGAGAAGTTCGGTCAATTTGGAAATCGGGTCACGGTCGGTATCAATTTTTTTTAGCGGAGAAAAGAGAAGCGGATGATGTGTAATAATGAGGTTACATTTCCTTTTCACCGCCTCGGAAATAACCTCATGGGTTACCTCCAAACAAAGCATGACGTTTTCCACGTCATTACTCAACGTACCAACCTGCAAACCGACATTATCTTTTTGCCATGCAATCTGCGGCGGAGCCCATCCTTCAATAAAGTTTAATACCGAGTTAATATTCATATAAAAAAAAAGTGCACTTATACGAAAAGTGCACTTATTGGTTGCAATGCTTATAAAGAGTTCTAATTTTTGACTTAAATATATGTGTGTTCAAATACCTGATTTTCATTTTTTTCAATACCAATTTAAAAGATTTGATGAAAATTACCAACTATTTAACCTAAAAAGTTTTCCTCCTTTTTATCCACCCATGTTCCATCCTCTTTTATAAGTTCTATTAATTCATTAACAGCATTTTCAGAAAGAACGTTCCTCCGAACAATTTCCTTTCCACGGTAAAGGGTAATTTTTCCGGAACCGGAACCAACGTAGCCGTAATCCGCATCCGCCATTTCGCCGGGACCATTAACAATGCAACCCATGATAGCAATTTTTACCCCTTTCAAATGTTCCGTTCGTTTTCTAATCTTATCCGTTGTTTCAAGAAGATCAAAAAGCGTTCTTCCACATGAGGGGCACGCAATATATTCTGTCTTTGAAATTCTTACGCGGGAAGCTTGCAAAATTCCGAATAAGATTCGGTTGCATTCTTTTGTGGAAATTTCAGTGGAAGAAACTGAACACCAAACACCATCTCCCAAACCATCAATTAGGAGAGCGCCAAAATCGGTAGCCGCGTGAAGCATGAATTGTTCACTCGAAATATTTTTATACCTCCTTTTTATAATTACCGGATTTTTGACTTTATGAATTGCCAATTCAGAGAAGAAGCGGCGTTGTTCAGCCATTCCGTGTAAATTCTCTGTTTCAACAATAAGAATTAGAGAAGGATCATTTTTTATTTCTTGCAATGATTCATCCGTTAATTCGTTTAGTTGCATGGAGACAAAGTTGAAAATTCCGGCTGAATCTTTTTCTTTTTTATAATCTAAATAATTTTGAAAGTAGGGAAAGGAGGATGTTTTTTCTTCCCTCGCTCGCCAAGTTTCAAAATTGTAAATCGGACGCAAACTGCTTGGAGGAGAAAAAGAAAGCATTGTATTACCAAAATAAGCGAAGTCGGAAGCCATATCCGTCATATTCCACTTATCTGTAGCAACATCATAAAAATATCCGATGGAATTCAGATCGTTTTCTTTTTCGATCTTTGCGGAACTCAAATCTGCCACTACTCGCGGTACATTGTTTCCACCAACGCCGATCAATTCAAAAGATTCTCTTCTTTGGTACCTAAAAGGATCAAAAGGTACTTTATCAATTTCTTTAATCGGCTGGTGATTTTCTCTTCCTTTGTAACGATTCGCCAAAGCGATCGCAACGGGAGCTTCAAATTCAGGAGCTTCAGTCAATGAAACTCTTATTGTATCTCCAATCCCATCTTCGAGCAACGCACCAATTCCAACTGCCGATTTTATTCTTCCGTCTTCCCCGTCTCCTGCTTCCGTAACTCCCAGATGTAACGGATAGTTCATTCCTTCCGCTTCCATTTTATTTATTAACAATCGATAAGCTTCAACCATAACTTGTGTATTGCTGGCTTTCATCGAAAGGACAATATTATGGTAATTATGTGATTCACAGATGCGTAAAAATTCCAAAGCCGATTCGACCATTCCAAGGGGTGTATCACCGTAACGGCTTAAAATTCTATCCGAAAGCGATCCGTGGTTTGTCCCAATACGCATTGCAGTGCCATATTCTTTACAGATTTTTACAAGCGGTGTAAACCAACTATACAACCTTTCTATTTCTTCATCATATTCTTTTTGAGTGTATTCGATCGTTTCAAATTTTTTCTTATCAACATAATTTCCGGGATTAACACGGACTTTCTCAACAATTCGTGCAGCAAGCTCTGCAGCGTTTGGAGTGAAATGAATATCGGCAATCAGCGGAACGTTGTACCCTCGAAGTTTTAATTCTTTTTTAATTTCAGAAAGATTTTGTGCCTCCTTTAAGCTTGGTGCCGTTATGCGAACATACTCACAACCAGAATTCACCATGCGGATCGTCTGCTCAACTGTACCAATGGTATCCATCGTATCTGTGGTTGTCATCGATTGAATGCGAATGGGATTGATTCCGCCGAGAGGAATATCTCCGATAAAAACTTCTCGTGTTTTATACCGTGAATAGCGGGTTAAACTGTTACAATAGTTCATTTAATTAGGAATTATGAATTACGAATTAGAAATTTAATTTATTTAATATGGCTTCTGCAAATTCTTCGCTTGAAGCTGCATCTCTTGCCGTAATAATATTTTTTCTGACAATAACTTTCTCATCTTTAAACTCTGCACCGGCCTTAGTTAGTTCCGTTTTATCGTTTGGATAACAAGTTGCATCCATATTTTTTAAGATTCCCGCATTGGCTAAAATTACCGGAGCTGAACAAATTGCCGCGATGATCTTTCTCTTTTGATGAAATTTGAGAACCGTTTTCAAGAGCTCCCGGTGGTTCCAATATTCTTTAACGCCGCTTCCACCGATGAAGACGATAGCGCCGAAGTTATTTTCGTTCAGATTAAAAAATGAAACATCGTTTTTGAATTTCAGACCGTTTTTCCCTTCGCAAAAAGTGGAGGCATCCGATGCAACAAAAATTTTGCATCCACCTTTTTCAAGGATACGTTTTGTTGTCATGAATTCAACTTCGTTAAAATCTTTTTTTGGAAGAATGAAAAGAATACTTTTTGCTAACACGGTTTTAGTATCTGTAAATGTCATAAAATTTAGAAGCAATATAAGTCAATCCAGTGAAGTTTGAAAAATGGAACGAGGGTAATCGTTAGGAAATTTTTACAAACTTCCTTAGAATTGCTATCACCATTATAAACAAAAAACGAGACGGACATGAAAGTATTTTTTACACTGCTTGCGGTTTCTTTTTTGCTCTTCCAAGTTTTGAATTTTGCACAATCTTCAGAAGAAGAGGATTTTGGGGAAACGTACGAGTTTAGTTTTGGACTTGGTACCGGAGTCGCTTTTGAAACCGATGTTTTCAAAACCGATGCTGACAAAGTTAAAGCTGAGCCCTCACCTCTCCTCAACATAGCGATGCACTACACGGTTGATAAGAATCTTTCTTTTGGTTTTCGGATTGAAGGCTACGCACAAACCATTAACAACATTCCGGTGATTATTAACGGTACTTCAAAAACTGAAAAATTTGACTTGGCGGTAGATAATATTGGGCTTGATGTACGTTGGACTTTTTCACGCAGTAAGCTTCAACCATACGGTTTTGTTGCGCTAAATTTAGTTACCGGATCTTTACAAAATGACGATCTTGGAACTTTGAAAATGACCGGCATCAGTTTCGGCGGTGGAGTGGGAACTAAACTTAATTTCAACCAGAATTGGGCTGCAACAATAGAAGCAATGGGATTTTTCGGCACTGCAAAATGGAAACAAAAAGTTTTTACAAATTCCACCGGGACAAATTTTAATCCTGGACACGCCGGATTTACAATTGGAGTTTCTTATCGCTGGTGAGTGTTCACTTTCTTCCTTTTAATTTCTACAATGGAATCTTGAGTAATTCTACGCAAGCTAACCTTACACAACCCGATTTTTTTTATATTTACTTATGAGAATTTCTGAATCACAAATAGAACAAATTAGAACTTCAGCAGATATTGTTGATGTTATTTCCAACAGCGTGCAGCTTCGCAAGCGAGGAAATAATTTCATCGGACTCTGTCCCTTCCACAACGAAAAAACTCCTTCTTTTACTGTAAGTCAGGATAAACAAATTTATCATTGTTTCGGTTGTCATGCCGGAGGCAATGTTTTTAAATTTTTAATGGAGTACAAAAAAATATCGTTTGTTGAGTCGGTGCAAGAAATTGCCGCGGACCTCGGTATAACCATAGAATACGAGAACCAACGAAGCGAGGCTGAACAGAGCGAAACGGAAATTCTTTTTGATATTAACACTTCCGTTGCAAAATTTTTCAGCGACAATCTTTTAAAAGAAGAAGAAGGAAATATTGCCCGCAAATATTTTGAAGATCGGAAAATAAAACCGCAAACGTTGCGCGCGTTTGGGCTTGGCTACTGCCCGGATCATTGGGATTCAACAGTAAATTTTTTAAACAAAAACAACATCGATCTTGAAAAAGCCTTAGAACTTGGAATAATTGGTAAATCAGAGAAAGGAAAGTTGTACGATAAATTTGCCGGACGAATGATCTTTCCGATTTTTTCTCCAAATGGAAGAGTGATTGGTTTTGGGGGAAGAATTTTTGATTCGCGCGAAGGTGCGGCAAAATATTTGAATTCGCCGGAATCAAAAATTTATCACAAAGGAAGAACTCTTTACGGTCTTTCTCATGGTAAAGACGATATCCGTCGCCAGGATTTAGCGATTGTAGTTGAAGGTTACATGGACTTAATTTCGCTTCATCAACACGGAATAAAAAATGTTGTTGCGGTTTCCGGTACGGCATTTACTGATGAGCAAGTCCAGCTTCTCTCCCGATATACAAAGAATACGGTGCTTCTGTTTGACGCAGATACAGCCGGTGTAAAAGCTTCAATGCGGAGTATCGAAATTCTTTTAAAGCAGAATATGAACATTAAGATAGCAACTCTTCCGCGCGGAGAAGACCCCGATTCTTATGTACAAAAAAATGGGAGTGATGCTTTTCTTGATATTATTGCACGCGCCGTAAATTTTTTAGAATATCGAACTGCGATATTTGAAGAGCAAGGATATTTTAACGATGCGGCAAAATCTGCGGAAGCCATTCGCGAACTTGTAAAACCGGTGGCTTTATTAAATGATGAATTGAAGCGAAGTTTTCTCTTAAAATCGATTGCAGATAAATTCGGTTTGCGCGAAAAACTTCTTGAAGCCGAACTTGAAAAAGCTATCGCCGGCACAAATAAATTTGCCGTGCAGGGACAAAATCAGAAAGAAAAAATTCAGCAGAAAGAAATTGCAGAAGCAACGGAGGCAAAGATGCTTCCGGCTGAATTTAGAAATGAGCAGGAAATTATTGTACTGTTGTTTGAGGGGCATGAACAAATTACCAGGTATATTCTTGACCACGTGAATCCGGATGAGTTTCAAATTCCCTACCATAAAACTTTAGCGCAATTAGTCTACGATGCTCTGGTAAATGATGAACCTCTAGAGATAAGTAGATTACTCGAAAAAATTGATGATCAAAAACTGCAGGAATATCTGCTGGAAATTACATTCGAGAAATATCTCATCAGTGAAATTTGGGATCAGCGAAAGCCTGAGAATAAAGAAAAAAGATTTTTAAAGTACGGCAGCGACCTAATCAAATCTTTCAAGCTTTATCACCTCGAAAAAGAGATCAATGAGAATCATATTGTTTTGGAAAAAATAAATGACGAGGAAATGGCTTTAGAAATGATGAAAAAAGGAATTCAGCTTCAGGCTAAGAAAAAGGAAATTGAGAAGGGAAATTATTAGCGTAAAATTTCAAATCACTAAAAACAAATTACAAACAGTGTACACATTTGAATTTTGTCTTTTGGAATTTAATTCCTCTTCTTCCCTCCTCCTTTAAAGAGGAGGGAGAAAAGGATAACAAAATTATTTTGCTATTTTTAACAATAATTCAACGCAACGGTTTGAATATCCCCATTCGTTGTCATACCAGGAAACCACTTTAAAAAATCTTTTTTCGCCTTTAAGATTATTCTGCATGGTTGCAAGTGAATCATAAATAGAGGAACGTTGATCGTGAATGAAATCGGTTGAAACAACTTCTTCATTCGTGTAACCAAGAATTCCTTTTAAATAAGTTTCGGATGCTTTCTTCATTAATCCGTCAATTTCTTCAATCGAAGTATCGCGTTTTGCAGAGAAAGTTAAATCAACGACAGAAACATCTGCGGTAGGAACACGGAAAGACATTCCGGTTAATTTCCCTTTTGTTTCAGGAAGCACTTCTCCAACAGCTTTTGCTGCGCCGGTTGATGAAGGGATAATGTTGATAGCAGCTGCGCGTCCGCCTCTCCAATCTTTTTTGGAAGGACCGTCAACGGTTTTTTGCGTTGCTGTGTAAGAGTGAATTGTAGTCATTAAACCGGTTTCAATTCCAATTCCTTCTTTCAATAAAACGTAAACAACTGGAGCCAAACAGTTAGTTGTGCAAGAAGCATTCGAAATAATATGATGTTTTGCGTCATCGTATTCTGAATCGTTAACACCGATAACAATAGTTTTAACATCACCTTTACCTGGAGCCGAAATAATTACTTTTTTTGCACCGGCTGCCAAATGTCCTTTTGCTTTTTCAGAATCGGTGAATAATCCGGTTGATTCAACAACAAAATCAACGCCTAATTCTTTCCATGGTAATTGGCTTGGATCTTTGGTAGCCAAAACGCAACGAACTTTATTTCCGTTTATAACGAGCACATCATCAGCTTCGGCAGCTGCACTGCTTTTTTCGGTAGTGATCGTTCCTTTAAATTGTCCGTGAACAGAATCATATTTTAATTGATAAGCGAAATATTTTGCATCAGTGGTAACATCAACAACAGCCACAACGTCAATTTCTTTGCCGAGCAAGCCTTTATCAACCAAAGCGCTAAATACTAACCTACCGATTCTTCCGAATCCGTTAATTCCAACTTTAATTGCCATAATGATCTCCTTAGTTCAAATATTAAATAAGTTACAATGCAAATTTAGCTAAGATTAAAAATAATATCAATGAAATGAGGAGATTATTTCTCAAGTTTGTATTGATTTTCGTTTACGTTGAAAGTATATTCAAGGTAGAAAATTCAAAATAATAGGAAATGATATGGCAAAAGATGATTTTCTTAAGTATGTCCCCATTTTTACGGATTTGGATCAAAGTACATTAGATAAAATTGCCGATCTCGGAAATTTTCGGAAATTTGAGAAAGACTCGGTAATCCTCCTTGAGAACGAAACCGGTTCTGCCCTTTTTGTTATTGTAAATGGAAAGGTTAAAGTCTCCAGAACCAGCGATGATGGAAGAGAAGTGATTCTAACCATTTTAACTGATTCCGATTTTTTTGGAGAAATGGCTATTCTTGACGGTCAAAACCGCTCTGCTAATGTAACGGCTATTGACGATACCGAATTGTTCTTGATTCAAAGAAGTGACTTTCTGGACTTACTTTACAATCACCCGGAAGTTTCAATTTCATTATTACAAGAATTAACTAAACGCCTCCGTGGCGCTGATATGAAGATTAAATCCCTTTCGCTAAAAGACGCTGAAGGTAAAGTTGCTACTGTAATACTTCAACTAGCAGATGACATCGGCAAAATAAAACAGGGTGTAGTTGAAATTGACAAACTACCATTTCAGCACGACTTAGCCAACATGGCAGGAACTTCACGAGAAACTATTTCACGAACACTACATACATTCGCTAAAAAAGGACTCATCGAACTCGAAGGAACAAAACTTCGAATTATTAATTACGAAAAATTTAAAGAAATGTTTGATTAACAGAATTAAAAATGCCCCCTAAAATTGATCTTCATTCACATACAAAATTTTCAGATGGGTATTTTACTCCTCAAGAACTGCTCGAAATTATTGGTGCAAAAGATATTTCGGTATTAGCGATCACCGATCATGATACGGTTGACGCTATACCCTCAGCCACAGCTTTAGCAAAAAAATTTGGAATAACTATCGTTCCCGGTGTTGAGTTAAGTTCACAAGATGGGGAAAGAGATTTGCACATTCTGGGATATTTCGTTGATGTGGAAAATGTGGAATTCAAAAAATATCTTGCTCTCTTCAAATCAGAAAGAATCAAAAGAGCTGAAAGAATAATTAAAAAGTTAAACAATCTCGGATTTACCATTACCATTGACGATGTTCTTTCTCTTTCGGAAACCTCAGTTGTTGGGAGACCGCATATTGCTGATGCTTTGGTAAAGTTGGGAATTGTTAAGTCTTTTTATGAAGCATTTCAAAAACTTTTAGGTAATAATTCTCCAGCCTACGAAAAGAAATATTACATCTCTCCTTTAACTGCAATCAAAATAATTCATGATGCGGGGGGTTTAGCAGTTGTTGCTCATCCGGGAGCACTTCCGGAGGAGACAATTCAGGGATTGATCAAAGCCGATATTGATGGTTTTGAGATTTATCATCCGGCACATTCAGCCGAACAAATGAAATATTACGAAGGGATCACAAACAACTATTTTTTGTACGGTACTGGTGGATCTGATTTCCACGGCGGAACTCGTTCCGATGCAAATAATATTGGAAGATATTATACTCCAGCCGGAACCTTTGAATCAATGCGTAGAAAATCTCTCGAACTGAGAACAGCAATTTTGTAAGCATCCTTTTTTAATTAAACGTAATAAGATATTTTTGAAGTACAACTTTTAACAAATTGAGATTAAGAATGAAAACCATCGAAGGAAACCTCACTGCAAAAGATTTACAAATCGGAATCGTATTAAGCCGATTTAATGATTTTATTACCACAAAACTTTTTGAAGGAGCCGTTGACTGTTTACTTCGTCATGGCGGAGATGAAAAAAATATTACAACAGTTAAAGTACCCGGTTCATTCGAGATACCTCTTGCAGCAGCAAAATTAGCGGGACAAAAAAAATATGATGCGATTATTTGTCTTGGTACCGTAATTCGTGGAGCAACTCCCCATTTCGATTTTATATCTAGCGAAGTAAGTAAAGGAATTGCCTCGGTTTCACTTAATCACGGAATTCCTGTTGCTTTCGGAGTTTTAACTACCGACACAATTGAACAAGCGATTGAACGGGCAGGAACAAAAGCAGGGAATAAAGGTTGGGATGCTGCTCTTACTGCAATGGAAATGGCAAACGTTCTTAAAAGCTTGTAGTTTTGCCTGTTGATGCTAAACAAAATATGTGGGGATATCAAAATCTAAAAGACTTAAGCGCTAATAAAAAAGATCTCATCTTTTTCTTTGTTCTTCTTTGTTTAGGTATTATAATTTTTGCTCCGTCCCTACAAAATCCATTTATAAGCGATGAAATAGCGTTTATTACAAGAAATACTGTTTCAAATTTTAGTCAACTCTTTGCCCTATTCAATAAAAAAGGTTATGACGGATATTATTACAGACCGCTGGGGAATTTTGTCTCAGGTGTTTTAACGTTATTCAGTGGTGAGAATCCGCTCTGCTACCGATTATTCAACGTCATACTTCATATAGTGAATACCTTTATCTTTTACCGATTTGCTAAAATTATTTCAGAAAAAGTTGGCTCTTCATCATTTGCATTTATTGCTGCAGTAATCTTTTTAGTTTTTCCTGGGAACGATTACGCAATTCTTTGGCATACAGCTTTATTTGACCGGTTACTCTTGGGAGTTTATTTTCTCGGAGTATTAAGTTTTCTTAAAAATTTTCGCATCACAATTTCCTCCATTTGTTTTTTTATTCTTGCGATGTTTTCGAAAGAGTCAGCATTTAGTTTTCCATTCGTAATCTTTATAATGGATTATTTTCTGAATGAGAGGAGAGGTTCGTTTCTTAACTCCTTAAAAAAATCGGGTTACTATTTCCTTATCCTAGCTGCCTTTCTATTTATTCGACTGATACTTTTCAATAACAACGTTTTTACTGCGCAAGATGCGCATAGCAGCGCAAGTTTGTTCACCATCATCAAAAATTATTTCTTTTTCGGAGGCTTTCTCCTCTTCCCTTTTTCACCGCGGGGAGTCCAACAATTGATATTCCTTCACCGAGAGTTGGCGATTATTTTAACTGGGATAGGATTACTCGGAATTGGGATACTCTTTTATAAGAAGAAGTATGATAAACTTTTCTGGTTTTTAGTTCTCTTTGTCATCTTAACGATTTTGCCGGCGAGCAGATTGTTTATGCGATGGTACCTTTATTTACCCTCAACCGGGTTTGTACTTTTGCTTTGCTACTTAATATTTACATCGTTCAAATCCCACGGAAGAACTATTTATATTTTATCATTAATCGTTTTTTCGATTTATACATTTTCACTTCTTCAAAAAGAAATTAAATGGTTGGATATTTCGAGAAAATCGGTTGAAACCTTGAAAGAGTTACAAAGAGAAAGCGAATCTACGGATATTACATCGATTATTTTTCTTACAATCCCAGCAAAAGTTGGTGATGTTCCGGTCTTTCAACTTCAATTTGAAAACCTTGCAAGCTATTATTTTAAAAAAGAAGTAAAAATATCGGTACTGAGTAAATCTTATTTCTCTACTTTGAATGAAGTCCTTGGTATCAAAGAGGATAAAAACGGAAGCATTGTTCTTACGCATAACAAGGACAATTATTTTCTACTTTTTGATAACAAAAAAAATATTAATTTTGATTTGAAAACAGGCAAACAACTTACATTTCCTATTAATCGGGAGAAAGGCACATTGTATGTTTTCTTCTCTGAAGGTAAATTTCAAAAAATTAACGGTTAGTTATGAATTATAAAAAAATCATTCTCTTTGTCCTCCTCAGCAGTTTTCATTTCATTGCACAAACAACTACCGGATGGAAGAATTTTTCCAGTTTGAACAAAATTACTTCGGCAGTAGTTAGTCAAAACGGAATTTGGGCAGGAAGCGACGGTGGAGCATTCTATTTTGATTTTAATGATTCTACTTACCAAACTTTTACCAAAACAGAAGGAATAAACGGGTCACCAATTACTGCAGTTGCAAAAGATTCTTCGGGTAACATTTGGTTTGGTTCTCAAAACGGAAAGATTGATGTCTATAATCCAATTACAAAAGTTTTTAAGAACATTTTTGAAATTTATAATTCGGAAAGAACTGAAAAACGAATTAACTCAATTTCGATATATGGTGACACGGCATTCGTTTCCACTTCTTTCGGTTTATCCTTAGTGAATACTAAAACTTTTGGTTTCTATGATACATTCTTTAAACTTGGAAATTTTGCCTCGAACATTGAAGTGAATTATAGTTTCAAAAAGAACAAAATAATTTACGCAGCAACTAATTCCGGAATAGCCGTACAAAAAGCGGGAACAACAAATCTCATTGCTCCGGAATCGTGGGATAATTATACTGTCTCGGATGGATTAAGTTCGAATACAATTTTCAAAATTCAAGATTACCACGACAAAATTTATGTTTCAACTCCAAAAGGATTCTCGATCTTCATTTCAAATACATGGCAGAATATATTACCTGAATTTGTAAATAATGTAATTACAGATTTCTTTGTTTCAAGTGAATCACTTTATTTTCTGACTGGTGCAAAAGTCTACAAACATAACAACAATTCTGTTTCTCTTTTATTTACTCCACAAAGTAGTACCGTATCTACCATCTGTGGTGTACAAAATGGAAAAGTTGTTGTAGGTTCATCAGCCGGTTTAGCACTGTTTGATGGAACCCGCGAAGTTACAATTGCTCCAAACGGCCCTTCGGAAAATAAATTTCTAAATATGGTTATCGATCAGAAAAGTAACCTCTGGGTAGCAACCGGGCAGGATTTAGGAGGAGTGGGTTTTTTTAAATTTGATGGTTCAATGTGGAAAACCTTTAATATGAATTCTTATCCGTTACTTTCGGATGCTTTCCACACCGCTTCTGTGGGTTCAGATAATTGCATCTACTTTGCTAGTTGGGGACGTGGCTTTGCTAAAGTGAAAAATGATTCGACTATCATTTCCTTTTCCGTCCAAAATTCTCCTTTGATAGGGACGCTAGCACACCCTGACTTTTTAGTTATTGCCGATATGAAAACCGATTCAAAAAACAATTTGTGGATTTTAAATCATGATGCTGCCGACAAGAAGGTTCTAAGTGTGTTGACCACAGACAGTACGTGGTATCTCTTTACCAACATTCCCGATCCCGACATCGATCAGTACAGAAAACTTGCTATTGATCAATACGATACAAAATGGTTCACCACTTCAAATCCCAATAAATCCGGGCTCTATTATTTCAATGAAAATTCAACTTTAGCAACTTCCACAGATGATCGTACCGGATACGTATCCGGGCTGAATAGCAACAGCGTTTCATCTTTAGCGATAGATAAACGTGGAGAGCTTTGGGTTGGAACTAGTTCCGGAGTTAATGTCATTTCAAATCCTATGGCCATTTTAACTTCTTCCGCTTCATCATTAAAAATCAATTCGGTTTTTAGTCTGCGGCAACAATCTATAACTTGCCTTGCCGTTGATGCAATTAATAGAAAATGGGTAGGAACAAATCAAGGATTAATTTTGACTTCAACTGACGGGACATCCTTGTTAGAAACATTCGATAGTAAAAATAGTCCGTTACTTTCGGATCAAATAAAATCTTTAAGTATCGATGAAAAAAATGGAATTGTTTATGCCGCCGTTGAAGGAGGACTAACTGCATTTTACACAACAGCACTAACCCCAAATACAACTTTTGCAACAATTGAAACTTCACCAAGTCCTTTTTTAATTGGAAAGAATTCCTCTCTATTGACGATTGACGGTTTAATAAAAGATAGCGAAATAAAAATTTTGACCATCTCAGGCAATTTAATTCGTGAATTCAGTTCCCCCGGTGGCAAAATCGCTTTTTGGGATGGAAGAAATGACGAAGGTAAATTTGTGAATAGCGGAATTTATTTGATCGTCGCTTATGATAAGGAAGGAAATTCTGTTGCAACGGGTAAAGTTGCAATTGTCAGACAGTAAATTTTATGATTGATCTCCAGAATATTGCCTTACAATTTGGCGGAAATTATTTATTTAAAAATATTTCTTATAAGATAAATGCCGGAGATAAAATTTCACTTGTCGGTGCTAACGGAACAGGCAAATCTTCGCTATTGAAAATCATTTACGGAATTCTTCCACCGGAAAGCGGTGCTGTTGCAAAACAGAGAAGAATTTCGATAGGTTACCTTCCGCAAGAAAATATTCTTCACAAAGGTAAAACTTTAGTTGAAGAAGCAGCCTCTGCACTTACCGATATTAAATTCCTCCAGGAAAAAGAACATGAAATAACTTCCCTCCTTTCAGATCATTCATTGAGTGATGAAGAACAGAACGACCTTGTAAATCAACTTGGAGAAGTGCATCATAAACTTGAAGAATTAGACAGTTACACAGCAAATGCACGCACGGAAAAAATTTTAACAGGACTGGGATTTGAAGAATCTGATTTTTCACGGATGACCGATGAACTTTCCGGCGGCTGGCAAATGCGGATTGCACTTGCAAAAATTCTCATTTCGCAAAATGATGTTTTATTAATGGATGAACCAACCAACCACCTTGATCTCGATTCGCTTGAATGGTTAATAAGTTTTTTAAAGAGTTACAAAGGAGCGTTGTTACTCGTTTCGCACGATAAACATTTTGTTAATGAAGTAACCAACAAAACACTCGAAATTTTTTTAGGAAAAATCACTCCTTTCAATGGGAAGTACGACGCTTATTTAAAGTACGCCGAAGAACGAAAAGGAATGCTTGAGCAGCAATACCAGCTTCAACAAAAAAAGATAAAGGAAACAGAAAATTTCATCGAGCGATTCCGGTACAAAGCCACTAAAGCAAAACAAGTGCAGAGTAGAATAAAACAACTCGAAAAAGTTGAATTGATAGAACTGCCGGAAAGTAAGGATGATATTACGATCCGGTTCCCGGAACCTCCGCAAAGCGGCAGGATAAACATTGAATTGAAAGGATTGTCCAAATCTTACGGAGAAAAAACTATTTTCAACAATTTGGATTTTACAATCGAGCGGGGAGAAAAAATTGCATTCGTTGGTCCAAACGGCGCTGGGAAAACAACGCTTGCAAAAATTCTTGCAGATAAAATTTCTTTTGATAAAGGAGAAAGAATAATTGGGCACAATACTTCGATTGCCTATTACGCGCAAGACGTTGCCGATGTTCTAGACCCCAACTTGGATATTCTTGAAACCGTAGAAGGTATTGCTGAAGGAAAAACAATCGGACAATTGCGGTCGCTGCTTGGTTGTTTTCTTTTTAGCGGTGATGATGTTTTTAAAAAAATCGGGGTTCTTTCCGGTGGTGAAAAAAGCCGTGTTGCGTTAACAAAAATTCTTCTAACCAAAGCAAATTTAATTATACTCGATGAGCCAACAAACCACCTCGATATTTCCTCAAAAGAAGTATTGCAACAGGCATTGACAGCTTTCAACGGATCGTTGGTATTGGTTTCACACGATGTTGATTTTCTTCGTCTGATTGTAAACAAAGTGATTGAAATTAAACGCGATTCTTTCAAAATATTTTTGGATGGAATTGATTATTACCTATCCAAAAGAGAAGAAAACCTTAATCAGCAAGAAGAAGAAGTTCGCTTAAAAACGGAATCTTCTACATTGACCCGCAAAGACCAAAAGCGAATTGAAGCTGAACTTCGGCAAAAGAAATTCCAAAGCACAAAACATCTTTTAAAGGATATAGCCGATCTTGAAAAAGAAATATCACGATTGGAAGTAGATGAGAAAAAGTGTGAAGCTGATTTGATAGATGAAAAAATTTATACTAATCCGCAACTGATCAAACAAACACAAGCCGAATACAATCTGACAAAACAAAATCTCCAGAAGAAAATGGCAAAGTGGGAAAAGTTAAACACGGAGCTTATCGAAATTGAACGAAAGTTTGAAAGTTTGCTCCCGACCTAGTTGCCAAATCTCGGGTTAACAATATTATTATAAATAGATCCAAAAGTATAAGTCAATCCTATCGAAGAATAGTATTGGTACTGGGTCTCAAGTTGTTTTCGTTGCAACAAAATCTGTTCAGTTGATGCATTTCCCTTGGGAAGTGAAAGTTGGTCATGCACCACAGCATATTGCCCGTAAAGCGTGAAAGACAATCCTTCAACAATTCTTAGCGATAGTTCACTATAGACGTATAAATTGTTTTTTTTGAAATCGTAAAAATAGTTTGAACCCTCAACCGCCAACGAAACTGATCCCCAAATTTGTTTTAAATCTAGCGCCACCATTAAGCTTTGTTGAGTTAAGTTTTCTCTAAGTTTCCCATAAATAGTTTCTTCATTATAGCGAAAATAATTTTCACTAATTCGGTATAAAAGACGAAGCTGTTTCCTGGTTGATTCGTTGTAGGGAAAAATGTTATACTCGATGCCGGGAGCAACATATATTTGAGATTTTTTATTTGAATAGGTTGAATTTGAAAGCGAAAAATGTCCCCCGTAGGACCAATGGTCCCCGGCGCTCAAAATAAAAGAAGCGTTCAATGATTGGCTTCTGGAAAGACTGAAAAGTATTTGATCACCAAGATCAAATTTACTTTCTCCATAAGACTCATTAAGAGAAAAATTTAATTTAAGATCTTCTGTAACTTTTCGAATTGAAAAAGTTCCATAGAGAGATGTATAACTACTTGATTTTTCTCCGTTTAGATAGGCATTGAGATTGAATTTAAAGACCCAATTCTTCCATTCATCAATAGTGATTTTAGCACTCTCGTTTTTTGCGTATGAGAGAGTTAATTTTTCTGCAGCAGGTGTTTGAAGTAAATATCTAACTAATCCAAGTTTAAGGTTTCTAACCAAACTGTTTCTAATATATTCCTCCGTATCAGCCTGTTTAGTAAAAAAAATAATCGTATCACTAAGATTTTCAAACCTTCGTCGTCCAAATAAAGTTAGTGTATATTCTGAACCTCCACTCCCGGTGTTTCGTTTGGTTAGAAGAAGATGGATATCCGCTTGATTACGGTCTCGAACATAATTTACGTAATCAATTTCTGTCTTTATGAAATCTTCAAAACAATAATTGCAATCAATAAAAATATTTAGATTTGAGGAAGAAGAGTCACTCCGCTGCCCATGTAAAAATTGGTCGTTGATAATAAAAACAAAAAAGAAAACGAACCATATTTTAATATTGTTCATTTGACCTCCCAATTAAATAGCCACCTAGATAGTTTATATTTTGATCCCTAGAAATTCTTCCGCAAGAGCTATTCCGCCGTAGAGAGCAGCTTCATCACCAAGTTTTGTAGCGTAGATTTTTACCGCTTTTCCGGCATCTTTTAAAGAATTTTCCTTAAAAGATTTTTTAATGATCGGGGTCATAAAATCGGCTGCTGCTTCTAGAACTCCGCCGCCTAAAACTATCATCTGAAGATTTAGAAGGTTATTGATATTTGCAAGAGTTTTACCGATAACTACTGAAGCATTGGTAACTGTTTTTACTGTTACGGCATCATTCTTTTTTAGCGCATTTGAAATTGCTTTACTTTTTATCGGGACTTTCTCTTTTAAGAGTTTTGATAGCAGGCTTCTTTTGCCGAGCTTTACTTGTTTTGTAATATCACGAACAATAGCTGTTCTGCTAGCTAATGCTTCAAAACAACCTTTCTGTCCACATCCGCACAACGGACCATTAGGTTGAATGATCATATGTCCGATTTCCCCGGCAGTAAAACTCGCACCACGGTGCATATTTCCTCTGAATATTAGCCCGCCGCCAATTCCGGTTCCAACAAAAACAACAAGTAAATCTTCAACATCTTTCCCTAGTCCAAAATGTTTGATACCCAACGCAGCTAAATTTACATCGTTTTCAATCAACACAGGAATCTGAGTGAATTGCTGCAGTTGTTCTTTGATGTTCATGTTTTTAATATTTAGGTTAGGGGCGATGCCGATTCTTCCCGTTTCTGGATTTACAGAACCGGGAATTCCAAGACAAATAGCTTTAATATTTTTTTCAGTAACGCCAGATTCAAGCATCACTTCAGTGATGATTCCCCAAAGCGCTTTTACAAAATTTGTATTCCCGTTTTTGGTCTTTGTTGCTTTTTTAATTTTGGTGCGAATGCCATCTTTAGAATTGATGAGCGCTGCAAGGATTTTGGTTCCTCCCATATCTATGCTAATAATGTAATCTTTCATGGTAATTCCCTTTTCTTTCATAACGGAATGAGACTGCTATTTATTATCTTTGCAATTGTTTTTCGTAAAGATAATAATTACTTATTGAAAATATGCAACAAGAGTTCCAAAATACCAACAGAAAATTTAAGCCGTTAAAAAAATTCGGGCAGAATTATCTGAAGGACAAGAATATACTTCGCAAAATAGCTGAAGAAATGAATATTCTAGAGGATGATGTTGTTGTTGAAATTGGTCCCGGAACCGGTGCGTTAACAGAATTTTTAGTTGAAAAGTGTAAAAATGTATTCGCGGTTGAAATTGACACTCGGGTAACAGCCGATTTGCAAACCCGATTTCCGTTCATAAAAATAATTCAAAGCGATTTTCTCAAATTCGATCTCCAATCTCTCTCGGAATCAACTGGAAAGAAATTGAGAATTGTCGGAAACATTCCCTACAACATAACTTCGCCAATACTTTTTAAATTGATTGAGTCAAGGAAATATGTTTCAGATTCCGTTTTAATGATGCAATTGGAAGTTGCTCAGAGGATACTTTCAAAACCAAATTCAAAAGAGTATGGAATTTTATCTGCGTTTCTTAACGCATACACAAAACCGGAATTATTGTTTAAAGTTTCACCAAATGTTTTTTACCCAAAACCAAAAGTTTATTCAGCGGTCATGAGATTCAACTTAATTGAAGAGGTCCGCATTGCGGATGACAAAACTTATCTCCGGTTGATAAAAGCTGCATTTTCTAAAAGAAGAAAAACATTAAAGAATTGTTTTGCAGATACAATATTTGAATCAATCGAACTAAACAAATGCGGTATTGATCCGTCTCAGCGGGCCGAGACATTATCAGTTGATGACTTTACAGCACTCGCAAATCTTTCTTTCTGTCAAGTAGGAAATTAAACGTCTTGATTTCATTCATTAAAAATTATTTCAAAAATTTTTCAGCGACCGATTTTGCTGTCGTTATCTTTTATTTTTTCCTCACACTTTTAAATTTGGCTTTTTCAGGAAGAGTTAATGAATGGTATCTGCTTATTCTGATGAATATAGTTGTGGTTGCTCTCGTTGCCGCAATCGCGAAGTGGAACGGGAGTAGCAAATCGAAATTTTCAAAATTTGTGCACTATTGGTATCCGGCACCACTAATTTTCGTTACTTTTAAAGAATTATATATGATGATCAAACCGATAAGGCAAGTTGATTATGATTATTTACTCATACAAGTTGACCGCTGGATTTTTGGCACTGATCCCACGGTAGTATTGCATAAAATAGCTTTTCCAGCTTTGACAGAATTTCTCCAAATCGTTTACGCCACATTTTATTTTCTGCCGATGGTTCTTGCAATATCATTTTACTTCGACAAAAAATATTTGGAAACTGATTACGCAATATTTGCAGTGATCTACGGATTTTTTGTTTCTTATGTAGGATATTTCTTCCTTCCAGCAATTGGTCCGCGGTTTACTCTGCATAACTTTGCACTCACAAATCAAGAACTACCGGGAATTTTTATAACAAATTTTTTAAGAGAAGTTATTAATTCAGGGGAATCAATTCCGAACGGAACGCTCAATCCACAACTGCTTGTTCAAAGAGATGTGTTCCCAAGCGGACATACGATGATGACAGCTATCGTAATGTATTTATCGGTAAAATTTAAAAGCAAAGCAAGATGGTTTTTGGTTGCATGCGGAAGTCTCCTTATTTTTTCAACCGTGTATTTACGCTATCATTATGTGATTGATGTACTGGGTGGACTTTCTTGTATGGTATTTTCTCTCTGGAGCGGGAAAAAACTTTTTAATTGGTGGCAGAACTTATTCAACAAAGAAATTTTACAGTAGAAAATGGAAGACAAAAAAACACAAGTTAAACAAATGTTCGACGCGATCGCGTATCGCTACGATTTTCTTAATCATTTTCTCAGCGCGGGAGTTGACGTCTATTGGCGGAAGAAAGCTTTGAAGCTCACCAAATTAAACAAAGATGCGATTCTGTTGGATGTTGCATGCGGAACAGGAGACTTTGCAATTGAAGCGAAAAAATTCGGTGTGCAAAATATTTTCGGCGCAGATTTTTCTTTTAACATGTTAAAACTATTCAACAAAAAAAGTGATTGGATTGTTGGAAGAAATCTACAAATGGAAGCGGAAAAACTTCCTCTTAAACCGGCAACTGTTACAAACATTACGGTCGCGTTTGGTGTAAGAAATTTTTATAACATTCCAGAGGCTTTTGGTTCTTTTCATTCGGCTTTAAAAGAAAACGGGAAAGCAACTATTTTAGAATTCATGATGCCGAAAAATCCATTCATTAAAATTCTCTATCAATCATATTTTAAATTTATCCTTCCTGTAATTGGAAGAATGGTTTCTAAAGATAAAAAAGCTTACACCTATTTACCGGATTCAGTTGAAGAATTTGATAAAACAATTGATCTTGTAAATCTATTTTATGAGGCAGGTTTTAAAACGGTTGAAAGACATAACTTAACTTTTGGTTTAGTGCAAGTAGTTATTGCAGAGAAATAGTTTATTAAAACTTATACTTTGTATTTGCTGCAAATCATTTCATGCAACCGCTTAAAAGCTTTTGCCCGGTGACTGATTTTATTCTTTTCTTCTAAAGACAACTCTCCATTCGTAACGGAAAAATCTTCGGCAACAAACAAAGGATCATAACCAAAACCATTTTCACCTTTCGCGGTGTGAATGATTTTTCCTTCCATTGTGTCTTCTGCTTGAATATAATTCTCTCCATCATAAAAAACAGCAGAGCAATCGAATCTCGCCAAATGTGGCTCAGAGAATAAACTCAATTTTTCCAAAAGTAATTTATTGTTCGCCTCATCCGTAGCATTATCTCCAGCGTATCGAGCGGAATAAACTCCCGGCTCACCATTTAATTGATCGACAGATAATCCCGAGTCATCTGCAATTGTTGGAATATGAAATAAATCATAGACAGTTTTAGCCTTTATTTTAGCATTATCGGCGAAGGTTTTGCCATCTTCAATTATTTCAGGTATTTCCGGGAAATCCGACAGTGATAAAATCGTAAAAATGGTTTCTGAAAAAACTTTTCTAACTTCTTTCAGTTTCCCTTTGTTCGTGGTAGCGAAAAGTAATTTCATTTTATACTTTTTCTTCAGTTTGTTCTTTATTGTTTTTTTTGAGATCGAACAATTCATCCATTACGTCAAACGCATACCGAAGATGCGGAATTACAATTGAGCCTCCCACGACTAACGCGATATTAAACGATTCCATCAACTCATCGCGAGTTGCGCCTTCGTAAATTGAGCGATCGATATGATAAAAAATACAGTCGTTACATCGCAAAACCATTGAAGCGACAAGCCCCATAAGCTCTTTGGTTTTTGTTGGAAGCGCCCCTTTTATGTACGCCTTGTTATCTAGTGCAAAAAATTTATTGTAATCGCGGAAACCGGAGTTCAAAATTTTCTCATTCATTTCCAAGCGATACGCTCGTGTCTCTGAAACTGATTTATTTTTCATACGAACCTCTTACTATTTATAATTCTTTCTTTAAATGATTCCCCGTTAAACTTTTTTTCACTTTAACAATTTGTTCGGGAGTTCCTTCTGCAATTATTTCTCCACCAAACTCACCTCCACCAGGACCGAGATCAATAATCCAATCGGCAGTCTTAATAACATCAAGATTGTGTTCAATGATGACAACGGTATTTCCTTTGTCAACAAGTTTATTCAACACATGTAAAAGAACGCGTACGTCTTCAAAGTGCAAACCGGTAGTTGGTTCATCCAAAATGTAGAGTGTTTTTCCGGTGCTAACTTTGCTCAACTCGGTCGCAAGTTTTACGCGCTGCGCTTCACCGCCGGAAAGTGTGGTTGCTTGCTGACCAAGTTTTATATAGCCCAAACCAACATCGTGTAACGCTTTAATTTTTCTTTTAATGCGCGGTAAATCTTCAAAAAGATCGAGCGCGTCATCAACCGTCATTTCAAGAACATCAGCTATAGATTTTGTTTTGTACAAAACTTCAAGAGTTTCCCGGTTGTAGCGTTTACCATGACAAACTTCGCATGTAACGTAAACGTCCGGTAAAAAATTCATTTCAATTTTTTTTAATCCGGCGCCTCCGCAATCTTCGCATCTTCCCGCAGTAACATTAAAACTAAATCTTCCGGCAGCATAACCACGCATTTTTGATTCAGGTAGTTGTGTGAAAAGATCTCTGATAAAAGTGAATAACCCGGTATACGTTGCTGGATTTGAGCGCGGAGTTCTTCCAATCGGCGTTTGATCGATCTCTATTATTTTGTCAAGATTTTCCAACCCTTCAATTTTTTTGTACGGAAGCGGAACTAATTTTGATTGATAAATTTCTTTCATCAAAATTTTAACGAGCGTTTCGTTAACCAACGATGATTTTCCCGAACCGCTTACTCCGGTTACGGCTGTTAAAGCCCCGAGTGGAATAGAAAGCGTAACACCTTTTAGGTTGTTGCCGGAAGCTCCTTTTAATTTTAAATATTTCCCGCTTCCTTTTCTTCTTTCTTGTGGAAGAACGATTTCTTTTCCCCCGGTTAAATAATCAATTGTTGAAGAAATGAAATCATTTTTTCGATTCAATAAATTTTTTGTTTCGCCTTGCACACAGACTTCGCCACCGTGTACGCCGGCAGCAGGTCCGAGATCAATTAAATAATCCGATTGCTCCATCGTCTCTTTGTCATGTTCAACAACGATGACGGTGTTATTCAAGTCGCGGAGTTTTTTCAAGGATGAAATCAATTTTACATTATCACTTTGATGAAGTCCGATGCTCGGTTCGTCCAATACGTACAACACTCCGGAGAGTTGAGTGCCGATTTGTGTTGCCAAACGGATTCTCTGAGATTCACCGCCCGATAAAGTTTTTGCGCTTCTGTCTAACGTTAAATATTCAAGCCCCACATTTAAAAGAAAATCAAGCCGGGTTGAAATTTCTTTTAAAATCGGCTTCGCAATTATTTCATCGTTTCCCTTTAAACGAACAGAAGTGAAAAAATCTTTTGTTCTGTTTATAGAAAGAGAAGTAACCTCCCTGATATTTTTGCCTTGAAACGTTATTGCAAGCGATTCTTTTTTCAGCCGTCCGCCGTTGCACGATGTGCATGTTTTTGTATTCATGTAGGATTCAACCCACTCATGAATTTTTGGCGAAGACGAATTGGTGAAATTATTCTGTAGATAAGCAATTATACCGGAAAATTTGTGATGATATGTTACCGGTTTTCCGCTTCCGTATGTATAAGAAAAAGCGATCTTCTCTTTTGTTCCTTCAAATAAAATTTCTTTTTGTTCTTTCGTTAATTTGTTTAATGGGGTGTCAAAACTGAATTCAAATTTTTCCGCTACCGCCTTGAGTTGAGTAAAAATCCATGTAGAACGAGGCTTGCCTAAAGGGGCGATCCCTTCTTCATTAATTGACTTCTTCCAATCCGGAATGATAAGATCGGTATCAAGTTCTTTCTTCTCACCGAGACCTTCGCAATCGGGGCAAGAGCCGTAAGGAGAATTAAATGAAAATGAATTCGGCGCTAATTCTTGATAACTTATTCCGCAATCAAGACAAGCTAGATGTCTGCTGAAAAGAAAATCTTTTTCACCATCGTTGATGACCACACTGCCATTGCCATAATTCAACGCCACTTCAATTGATTCGGTAATGCGGGCAGAAGCGTTTTCATCAACTTTCACCTTATCAATTACAATTTCTATATTGTGAATTTTATAACGATCAATTTGATAACCTTTGGTGATCTCACATATCTCGTTATCAATGCGGACACGGAGAAATCCATCGTTTTGAATCTCTTCAAACAGTTCGCGGTAATGCCCTTTTCTTCCGCGAACAACCGGAGCGAGAATAACAATTTTCTTTCCATCCAAATCATTAATAATGGTTTCTATTATTTGTGTAGAAGTTTGTTTCGCCACCGGTTTGCCGCAGTTATAACAATGAGCGACACCAACTCGCGCATAAAGTAAACGAAGATAATCATAAATTTCTGTCACCGTACCGACCGTCGAGCGGGGATTACCGGAGGCTGCTTTTTGCTCAATCGAAATTGCTGGGCTGAGGCCCTCAATCGAATCAACATCTGGTTTTTCAAGCATATCAAGAAATTGCCGAGCGTATGCAGAAAGGCATTCTATATATCGCCGCTGCCCTTCGGCATAAATGGTATCGAAAGCAAGTGATGATTTTCCCGAGCCGGATAGTCCGGTGATTACCGTTAGACTGTTGCGGGGAATTTCAACATCAATATTTTTGAGGTTGTGCTGCCTTGCCCCTTTGATAATTATTTTTTCTGTTTCCAAGTTTTTCGTAAGTCTCTATTTTTAAAGAGTTATTTTAGTAATCATTATTTTGAAAAACAAATTTTTCTGTTCCAAATGTTACAATCGTCCAATTCATTACAACAAATTACGATAGTTGAAGGTTTCAACGAGTATATTTTAAAAGAAAAAGGATCAATTTTTATCGGACAAGTCTTTCCTATCATTAGCGGAACTGAAGCCAAAAACATTCTGATTGACGTGAAAAAAAAGTATTATGACGCCACACATCACTGCTACGCCTTTAAATGTGCTAACGGCGACTCCAAGTTCAGCGACGACGGTGAACCTTCGGGAACTGCCGGTATTCGGCTTCTAAATGCGATCTCACATTTTAATCTGACAAACGTTTTAGTTGTTGTTATTCGCTATTTTGGGGGGACAAAACTTGGGGTTGGACCGTTGGGCAAAGCATATTATTCAAGTGCAATGGAAGCACTCGAAGAAAGTAAAAAGGCGGTCAAATATCCGGCGCAAAACGTTAATCTAAAATTTTCATTTGAACTTGTAAATACCGTTTATAAACTTTTGGCAGAACACGAAATTAAAATTTTGGGAACGGATTATTCTGAAATGGTTTCGCTAAAAACGATCATAAAAATTGAAATTGTTGAAAAAATAAAAGAATCTTTAACTGCAGCTAGTTCGGGCCAGGTAGAATTTGCGGTGGATCAGAAAATTATTTTCATTTAGCTCGTTTTAGTTGATTTTGATAAACCTTCACCCACTCAAAATCATTTAATAACTTTCTCATGTTCGCAAATGATTCCGCTGTTAACGCTAAATATTTTTCCTCAAACGCTGCTTTATTCTCAGAAGACGAACCGGCAAGAAGAGTTCTTAAATCTACTGAAATTTTTTCCATGTTTTCCGTCAAATCGGTTTGAATTTGTTGAAGATTTTTTATTTCCGGATTTGTACCAGCTTGCTGGATTACTCTCAATAATCCTTGAACATATTTTGCGGTAAATGCAATTGAAAAAAACAATTCTTCGTTCAACGAATTTACGGCAGCGAGAACAAGTTTTTGCAAATCAGTTTTAACTAACAATTTATGTTCAGAAAACTTTTCTACTTCATCGCAAAAAGAAGTTGCATCCTTAACATTTTTGCTGTTTCGTTTTTTAATTTTTATGGCTAACCCAATTCCATCACCGATTGTTAGAATAGTAGCCTTCAAATTTTGTTGTGACATAAAAACCGAATTAAACTCTCTGATCATTCGCGTTGAATTTTTAAATTTCTTCGGAACTCGTTCGGCAGCCGCGTACCCATGCCAAAGAAGATTATCAACAAAAAGAATTCCCTTTTTCTTTAATAGCATAAGAGAATAATCAAATAAGCGTTTGTAGTCTTCTTTGTCTGCATCAAGAAAAATAAAATCATATTTACCAGTGAGGTTTGGCATAATTTCTAAAGCATCTCCTTTATGGAGAACTATTTTCCCTGCCAATCCCGATTTTTCAATATTTGCTTCTGCAAGTTTGATATTGTCTTCACTTTTTTCGATCGTGTGCAATACTGCTTTGTTAGAAAGATTTCGCGCAATTCGGATGGATGAATAGGCTATCGCTGTTCCTATCTCTAAAACTTTTTTCGGTTTTGACATTTTTATTTGAAGTTCTAGAAAAGCTGCGGAATGTCGGTCGAGGATAGGGATCAGATTTTCTGTGGCAAACGTTTCCATTTCAAGGATCAATTCATTATCCATCTTACGAAAGCTATCTAAATAACGAAGTTGATTTTCATCGATCATAGGTTACTCATCTTTTTGTTTCACTTATTAAATTAACTTCATTTCCCGGAATGCCCGAATCCCCCCTCACCTCTGTGACTCTCATTCAGATCTTCTGACTCGGAAAATTTAGCTTGATATACTTTTGCTACCACGAGTTGTGCAATTCTTTCACCGCGGGAAATTTTATAGTCTTCTTCCCCAAGATTAATTAAAATTATTTTAACTTCTCCGCGGTAATCTGAATCAATTGTGCCGGGAGAGTTGAGCACGGTTATTCCATGTTTTAATGCTAATCCGCTTCTTGGTCGGACCTGTATTTCGTAACCTTCAGGAATTTCGACAGAAAAATTTGTCGAGACTAAACCAATCTTTCCGTGCGGAATAATAATTTCGTCTTTTATTGCGGCAGAAATATCCAATCCGGCGCTGCCGTGTGTTGCATAAGCCGGCAGTGGAATATCTGAATACTCATCTAATAACCGTTTTACTTTAATGTTAATTTCACTCATTGATTTTCTTTCTTAATAAAATGTTTTTAATCAGCACAATCTCATTTTTCGGAATAATATGTAAGCCGAATAATCCACCGAGAAATAAGAGAAGTAGAAAAGTCTTATAAAAGAATTCCATTACCCCATAAAAATGGATTGAATAAAAGAGGAAGGCAACTATTCCGAGCAGAAAAAAAGTATTTCCAATTTTTCGCCATTCGTAATTTATGGGTAAATGTTTTTGCGAAACAAAATAAAAACCGACAGCCATTACAACATAACTCATCAATGTTGCAAGTGCGGCACCGGTAATATTTAGTATCGGAATCAGCATAAAATTAGCAACCACGTTTGTTGCAGCTCCGGCTCCCATCAACAGCGGAACCACCGAACTTTTCTCTTTTATATAAATTGCAGCAGAAAAGTTGATATAAAAACCGTTAAAAAGATATCCAGCTAAAATGATTGGAACGATCGATAAGCCACTCCAGTAGGCTTCACCAATTAATGATTTTCCACCCACCGAAAATGTAGCGATATCATTGATAAAAAGTGAAAGGAATAGGAGTATCACTGACCCTGCAACTGTAAAAAGTGAAAATACTTTTGAAAATAATTCTTTGGCATCTTTATCTTTTGCATATTGAAGTGAAAATGGTTGCCATGCATATTGAAACATCGAGACAAAGAGCATCATAAAAATACCAAGCTTATAATTCGCCTGATAGATTCCAAGTGTTTTTAAATCGGTTAAATGTTCAACAATCGGGCGATCAATTACTTGCATAAACATTGCGGCTATTCCACCCGGTAAATAAGGAATACCAAATTTCATCAATCTTTTTAAGATATCTTTATCAATTTGAATTTTCAACTGAGCAAAAATATCCGGTAGCAAAATTATAAACGTAACAACTGAAGCTACTAAATTGCTAATAAAGATTGCCTCAATCCCTTTTTTAAGAATAACAATCAAAATAATGTTTAATAAAATTGTTAAAACAATATTGGTGATTTTGATTGTTGAAAATTTTCCAGCTCGCCTTGCGACTCGTAAATAAATGAAAGGAAGAGCTGAGAGTGCATCAAAAAAAAGAATAACTCCTGTGTAGGTTAGGAGATATGAATATTGTTCTGTTACGGCAAAAAACTTATTAATAGTATTTCCGAAAACTAGTAATACACACGTAAAAATCAGTGAAGAAAAAAATAAAGCTACAAATGCTGTCGAAAAAACTTTTTTCTTATCGTTGAAATCATCTGAGGCTGCAAATTTTAAATATGCTGTATCCAATCCGTACAGAAAAATAATATTTAATAATGCAATCAGTGCATAGAGATTTGTTACAACTCCATAATCTGCCGGGGGGAAAATATTTGTGTAAAAAGGAACAAGAAGAAAATTTAAAAACCTTCCTACCATTGTACTGATGCCATACAATGCAGTGTCTTTTGTAAGCTGCTTAATTTTTTCTCTCATGTTTTAGGAAAATTTTGCTTCTTCTTCATTTTACTTTGATAGATAAAAAGGAAGAATAATATCCATATAAAACTTTGGAGGACGAGTGGGGCGTTTTGTTTCTGTCTTTATAAAAAGATGGTCTGTAAACCCCTCTGCAACAATTTCTTTGTTGGGTGTTTCAATTTTTCTAATCACATAATTAATTCTGAATTTTGGATTAGGTAGTTCAGCAACAATTGATTCAATTTCCAGCAGATCATCATAAAATGCCGGAGATTTATATTTAACCGAAGCTTCAATTACAGGAAGTTGATAACCATTATTCTCAACTACACTATAGGGCAGCCCAAGCGAGCGCAATAATTCAGTTCTCCCAACTTCAAAATATTCCAAATATTTTCCATTGTAAACGAACTGCATTTTGTCAGTATCGGCATAGCGTACGCGAATGGTGGAAGCGTGTTTGAGCATATTGAAATTAATTATAACGACGAGTTAAATTATTCAATCCACGCCCCCATTTTACCAAATTTTTCCAACCGCATGTCAACCAACTTTTCAGGTTTAATCTTTTCAAGCTGTTGCAATTCTTCCAACAAAGCTTTCTTCAATATTGATGCAGCAAGTTCCTGATCTTTGTGCGCACCGCCGAGTGGTTCGGGAACAATTCGGTCTATGACTTTTTGCTCCAGCAAATCAGGAGCTGTTAATCGTAATGATTCCGCAGCTTGTTCTTTGTATTCCCAGCTTCGCCATAAAATACTTGAACATGATTCGGGACTAATAACTGAGTACCATGTATTTTCCAGCATCAAAATTCTATCACCAATACCAATTCCCAGCGCACCTCCACTGGCACCTTCTCCAACAATTACCACAATAATTGGGACCTTCAGTCGACTCATCTCCAATAAATTTCTGGCAATGGCCTCTGCTTGTCCGCGTTCCTCTGCTTCAAGACCAGGATACGCACCGGGAGTATCGATCATAGTAATTATAGGGCGATGAAATTTTTCCGCAAGTTTCATCAAACGTAAAGCTTTGCGGTAACCTTCAGGATTCGGCATTCCGAAATTTCTAAAAAGATTCGATTTTGTATCGCGTCCCTTTTGGTGTCCAATGATCATCACTTTATGATCATCAATTTTGGCAAAGCCGCCGACAATTGCTTTGTCGTCCCCAAAAGTTCTGTCACCGTGGAGCTCTAGAAAATTTTGCGTCATCATATAAATGTAATCCATTGTGTATGGACGCTCAGGATGACGTGCGAGTTGAACGCGCTGCCAGCGAGTAAGGTCTTTATAAATCGATTCTTTTAGTGTTTCCACTTTATCCTCAATTATTTTAATTTCACTTGCGATATCAAGGTTATCCGAAACTTTTTTCATTTCGGCCAGTTTTTCTTCTAGTTCATAAATAGGTTTTTCAAAATCTAAAATTGTCTTTGCCATAAATTATTTCCTTCTTGCCTTAAGCAAGAAAAATGTTTTGCTTAGTATTTCTAAATCGAGCCAAATGTTTTGATTCTTCGCGTAAAATATATTCAATTTTTCTAAGTTTTCCTCGTTCTCTGAGTCGGTAAACCAAATTCCCGTAATCCCTTTTTTCCCTAAAAAAAGTTTTGAAGAATGAGTTTCTTTCGGTCCCACAAAACTATAAGTACCCCCTACAACAGAAGGGACTGACATAACGAACTTGCTAAATCCGGAAACATTCTTTGTCAATTTATTCTTCAAGAAAAATATAGGATAAAAAAAGATTATAAGAAGCAAGCCAAAGAATAAATCAAAACTTCGTTTAATAAGGCGGTGCCCAATCTGGGATATATTATAAGTAATTTCGATAAAAGGAATGTCTTCCAAAAGAAAAACTGATGATTTTCCAACGAGGAAATCAAGATTTGATCCGGCAAGTTTAAATTCAACATTTTCTTTTTGACATTCTGCCACCACACTCATCATTGAAGTATACGAGACCTCTTCTGAAGGGAAAATGACCTCGCTGATTTTTTTTTCACGGATAACTTTTTGAATATTCTGCAAACTTCCAACCACTTCAAAAGCTCCAAAATGTTCGCCAATCTCTTTTCTCGTTTCAGAGATTAATCCGATAATTGAGTGGTAGCTGGATGATTTTTCTTTCAACTTTTTTGCGATCTCAAGAGATGATTTTGTGGTGCCAACCACAAGAGTTTTTACAATAGTTTTATCAACCTGCGGTAAACCGATTTTGAAAATCAGTCTGAATAAAATGCGCCAACCGGTAAAAAGAAAAACTAATACTATAAACGTTAAAAGCACAACTCCGCGGCTGTAGGCAAAATCTTTAAAGAAGTAGGTTAGTGATGAAATAACAAAAAATCCAGATAAAAGTGCTGGGAAAATTCTTAAAACCGGCAAGGTTTCTTTTTTATATGCTCCGGAACTTGCACTAACTAAAATTTGCACTACCGCCGGAATTGTATAAACAATTAAGTGAGTTGATTCAGGAAATCCTTTCCATGTTCGAAAATGAGAGTAGAGTTTTTCCGTTGTAAATAAAGAAAGATTAAAAAATATAAAATCTAGAACAACAGCAATAAACGTTAATCTTTGTTTGCCGATAAAGGCGAGTAGCTGTCGGAAAATTATCGCACTCCTTAGTATGATCTCAACCAACAATGAGGAGGCAAAATGCTTCTTTACAAAAAGATGCATCGCATTATAAAAAACTTTCGTTTCGTCCAGGCTGCTTCGTTTAGTGCTTTCACCTTTATAATGAATGATAGTAGTATTGTGAACGTAATAAACTTTCCATCCCGATTTTTGAACCCGATAGCACCAATCCAAATCTTCACCATACATAAAAAATTGTTCATCCAGCCCACCAATTTTTTCAAATATTTCTCTTCTTACCATCATGAAGGAACCCGAAATTGCATCTACTTCATAGGATTGATTCTCATCAAGATAAGTCAAGTTATAACGGGCAAACAATTTGCTTTTGGGGAAAAGAGAACTTAGCCCGCTGACTTTACAAAAAGAGGTCCACGGACCCGGGAAGCTTCTTCTACACGCTAGCTGCAAGGTCCCGTCAGGATTCAATATTTTACAACCAACCATACCGGCATCTTGATTCTCATTGAAAAACTGAATTAATTTTTCAAAAGTATCTTCTTGAACAATCGTATCAGGGTTTAGCAGTAATAAGAATTTTCCAGTTGCAATTTTCAACCCAAGATTGTTTGCCTTACTAAATCCCAAGTTTATTTTACTTGAAATTAAAGTAACACCGGGAAATTTTTCTTGCAGCATCTCTATACTTCCATCATCAGAACCATTATCTACAATAATGATTTCAGCGGAAAGATTTGAGACGGCTTTAGATAAAGAAGTGAGAAGATTTTGTAAAAATTCTTTTACATTGTAATTGACGATGATAATTGAAAGGTCCAAGCCAACTCAATTTATAATAAGTGAAAAATACTTCTGAGCCTTAATTTCCAAACAAGAAACACTGCTTCGCGTACAATTTTTTTTGACATTTTAGAGTGTCCCGAATGGCGGTCGATAAAAATGATAGGAACTTCACAAAATTTAAATCCGTTATGAATGGCTTTAAAATTCATCTCTATTTGAAATGCGTAACCGTTTGACTTTATTTTATTAAGATCAATGGATTCTAAAACCTTTCTGCGAAAACATTTGTATCCTCCGGTAGAGTCAGTTATCCGCATTCCGGTGATTACTCTTGTATATTTGTTTGCAAACCAACTGAGCATTAAACGCTGCATAGGCCAATTAACTACATTTACTCCGTTTTTATATCGGCTACCGATGACAAAATCGCAATGTTCAATGGTTGCCAAAAAGTTTTTTATTTCTTTCGGATCATGAGAATAATCAGCATCCATTTCAAAAATGAATTCATAATCGTGTTTCAATGCATAGTTGAATCCTGCACAATATGCTGTTCCCAATCCCATTTTTCTTTCCCGATGCAGCACATGTACTTTTTCATTCTTTGCACTTAATTCCTCAACATACTTCCCAGTTCCATCGGGAGAATTATCATCGACTACGAGAATTTCAACATCTTCCGGATGACGTGTTAAAATATCCGGAATCAGTTTTGTGATGTTGGATAGTTCATTGTATGTCGGTATGATAATCAGAGTTTTTGGCATATGAGTTTTCAGTAATCTGTCTTTAGATAATATTTTTAATTCTTATTTCCTATTTCTTAATTTAATCAAAATGTCCTTTTCCAAAAAGCATAACAAAAACAGTGCGGAACATTATTTTAAAATCCATCCTCAGCGACATATTTTCGATGTAAAATAAGTCATATTTCAACTTCTCCTTTACATCTTCAATGGTTTCGTCATACTTATGTTTTACTTGGGCCCAGCCGGTTATTCCAGGACGGACTTTTAATCTTCTTTTATAATAAGGAATCTCTGCCGAAAGTTTTTCAACAAAAAATGGTCTTTCGGGACGAGGACCGACCAAACTCATTTCACCTTTAAGAATATTTAGCATCTGCGGAAGTTCATCAATCCGGACTTTACGAACGAATTTACCAACCCGTGTTATCCGTGGATCATCTTTTGTTGACCAGACAGGTCCGGTGTGCTTCTCTGCATCTTGTCTCATAGAACGAAATTTATAGATATTAAATACTTTTCCGTTCAACCCACATCTCTCTTGCTTAAATAAGATGGGCCCTTTGCTATCAAGTTTTATTGCCAGTGACGTTAAAAACATAACCGGTGAAGTAATCAACAAAAAAAAGAAAGCAAAAATAAGATCCAAGGATCTTTTAATCTTAGTTTCCCAGGCCGGCATTAATTGCGGATTAATATCAATAAGTGGGAAACCGTATAGCTGGGTTGTCCTTGCCTGTCCACTTAAAATGTTATAAAGATCAGGAGCGATTTTTAAACCTACATTTTTGTTTTCACATTTTCCAATTATTTCGATTAAAGTGTCTTCCGAAAATTTTACAAGAACAATTATTACTTCTTTGATGCTTAATTCATCAATTCTTTTAGGTATATCCTGAACACTTCCAACCACTTTAATATCTTTATATTCTTTATCAAGATCATTTTCGGTTAGCGTCACATAACCAACAACATCAATTCCCAATCCAGGGTGATTGAGTATTTCTCTATGAATCTCGTGTGCGCTTTCATTAAATCCAACAAGTAAAGCGTTTCGCCTTCCAACACCGTTAATCAATAACCGACGCTGAAATCCTCGAACAGCTAGTCTTCCAACCGAAACCCAGAGGAGAAAAAATCCCCAATATATAAAGATTAAAAACCTACTTTCGGAAGAAACTCCGTGTGAATAGTCATCAAGAAAAATAAAAAAGAAAAGGAGAAAAACTCCAACGAACGTAGCTTTGAACAAAGTTGAGATTTCATCAAACCGCGAGAGAGCAAACCACGTGCGATACATTCCAACAAAAGAAAAAATAAGAAGCCAGTAGAAATAAACCACCAGCATGGGGAAAAGAAATTCCGGCATCACAAGCAGATCAAATATTCCTGTACTCACTCGAAAATGGAAGAAAACCACCCAGGCTAAATTGATCGAGAAAAAATCAGTTAGGAGGACTAATATTTTTTCAAGCTTTTTAGACATGAGCCAGCAACATTTTCATAAATTTTTGAATAGTTCTCTTCCGGTCATAATTATCAATCACATATTTGCGTCCAGATTCCCCCATCACGATAGTTTCACTTCTATGCGAATACATCCATAGAATTTTTTCTGCTAACTCTTGGGCATTTTCGGGTTCACAATATAATCCAGCATTTGATTTTTCTAAAATTTTTCTCGCTTCCCCATCGACACATAAAATCACAGGGCATTCCGACGCCATTGCTTCGTACAATTTCGATGGGATTGTAAATCTGAATAATTCGTTCTTTACTAGCGGAATCAAAGTCACATCGAAGATTGACAAATATTCAAGTACCAAATCACGATTTACAGGTGGATGCAAGACGATGTTCTTTAGGTTATAAAGTTGTATCTCTTGTTCGAGTCCACCCCTATCAACCCCATCCCCAATAATCAGATAGGTAATTTCGGTATTCAATTGAGTTATTTTGGCTGCATCAACAACTATTTTCAATCCTTGAGCCCCTCCAATATTTCCAGCATATCCAATAATAAATTTATTTACCAAATTTAAATCATTTAAAAGTTTCTTATTTTTTGCTCGTTTGATCACTAAATCAGTTCTAACAAAGTTTGGCACCCAAAATATTCGTTTAATAAAAGGAAATTTATCTTTCAATTTTTGAAGAGTTATTTCAGTGACAACGTTAATGAAATCAGATTTTTTATAAATATATTTTTCGAATTTCTCAGCTAACCAAACAGCGGTTTTATTTTTCAAAAATCCTAGTTGAACTGCCGATTCCGGCCACAAGTCTCCAATATCAAAAATAAACTTACTATTTTTTAGAAATTTGATGCAAATCCCCGAAATCCCATTGAATAATGGCGGAGATATTGTTATATGAAAATCAGTTTTTTTTACCTTAACTAGAGCAACAAGTGTTGAAGAGAATGTAAAAGATAAGTAATATAGAATTCTGGTAAAAAAACTTCCCCTATCAGAAGCATAAACAAAAGTATTAAAAAGTTTAATTCCGTTTATCTCAGATCTCTCATATAATTTGAATTTTTTAACAATATCATTTTTTTGTATCAGATAACTTGGAAATGGAGCTATGACAGTTACTTCAAATCCAGCATCACGAAGTTCTTCTGCAAATCCAATGCTGCGTTGGGATCCCCCACCAACTTCAGGTGGAAAGTATTGTGTAATAATTAAAATTCTTTTATTCACCTATTTTTCTCTTTTCAATATCTAGAATTACTCTTCCAATTTGGTCAGTAATTATTTCCCAAGAATAGTTTGATGCTATCTTTCTTCTTTTTTCTGCCATAACAACGGCATTAGTATTGATCGCTTCATCTACCATTCTAGTGAATTCAGATGAATTATTTGCTATGTAAATATAATCTTTAAACTTTTCAACTTCATGCATAGGTGTTGTTACAACCGGAAGCCCCATAGCTAAATATTCTATCAATTTTAAGGGATTAACAGCCGCGGTCAACTCATTTATTTTAAATGGAATAATGCCAACATCGAACTTGGCTGCATAACTTGGTAAATCATTGTATGGGACATTACCAACTAGGTGAATATTAGGATAATTGTGCAGTGTAGAAATATCGACGGCAGGGCTACCAATCAACACAATTGAATATGAAGGGAAAGTTTTTGCCAAGGATTCGATTATGGTTAAATCAACCCATTCTGATAGGAGTCCAAAAAAACCAATTATTGGTCTCTGAATACCTTTTAACGTCTCAACAGTTGTGTTTTTAATATTTATAAAATGTTTTATGTCTACTCCTTGTGGAAGAAAATTATTTACTCCAGATTTGGGAATTCGTGTTTCTAGCAGAGGTCTGGAAACGGAAAAAGCCGAATCTACTTTCTCTAAAACTTTTTCTTCAAATTCAATGAGGGATCTAAAAGCACCTCGAAACAGGGAATAATCATCGAGACAGATATAATGAGAGGAGGTTTCTCCAAGTTTCCCAAGTAAGTCGAACATTATGGGTGATGACGAAATAATTATGGGGTTGTGAAATTGATTCGAGGTTATTTTTTTTTTTAGAAATCGGGTTAGCAGAACATTGTTTAATAATCGCACTACTTTAATATCATGAAAGGGAAGAATGAAAGGGTGAACCTCCAACACATTATCAAATTTTTTGTTCATTTCTACAACGGAAGTATTGGAAAAGATTTTTCTAAATTTTTCAAAGAGTCGATTAAAGTCACGAAATTTAAATGTTGGCTTTCGGAGAGCTAACGAACCGACCCATAATAACCGATTATTTGTAGCGAGCACTTTCCCCACATGTTGCATAGTAGAAGGATGACGTCCCCAATCATCGGCAAAAACAATAATATTCCTGTTTTCTAAAACCATTTATCACAAATGTTTTTTTAGTAGTTTTACAATTTTCTCAGAGGCTTTGCCATCTCCATAAGGGTTTTTCCCATTAAAATAATTGAATCCCGCTGATAAATTTTTATTTACAGAATGAAAAGTTTTTTTAATTTTGTTTACATCACTACCAACGAGAAACGCATAACCCGCATCTACAGCTTCCATTCTTTCCGTAACATCACGCAAAACGATTATTGGTTTGCGGAAAACAAAACATTCCTCCTGTATACCACCAGAATCACTCATAATGAACTTGCATTTTTCCATTAAATAGATGAATGACAAATAATCCATTGGTGGCAAAAGGTGAAAATTGGTCAATCCTTTCAAAGTAGCTTCAACAGGAACTTTTACATTTGGATTGAGATGGACCGGATAAACAAATTCTAATTGAGGATTTTTTGTTGCAAGTTCTTTAAAAGTATCCAGGACTCTTTTAAACTCTTTCCCAAATTTCTCACGACGGTGCATAGTGACTAAAACAAATTTTTTAGAAAGATATTCAGCAGAATGTATTTTCTTCAAAGTGCTATTGATCTCCATTTGAACTTTTGGAGTATCCACCAGTTTTTTAATTTGCAGTAGGGCATCAATCACCGTGTTTCCGGTTACGAATATCTTCTTTTCATTGTATCCCTCTGAAAGCAAATGATACTTTGCATAACTTGTCGGGACAAAATTAAAATCTGAAATTACCGAAATAAATTTTCGATTTGCTTCCTCCGGATAAGGACTATAAATGTCAGAACTTCGGAGCCCTGCTTCCACATGCCCGACTTTAATCTTCTTGTAAAAAGCAGAAAGAGCAGAAACAAAAGCGGTGGTTGTGTCCCCCTGAACTAAAAGAATATCTGGTTGAAGTTCATCAAGCAAACTCTTGAGTTTTGAATTAGTCGCGATTGTAATGTCGAATAAGTCCTGATGTGGTTTCATTAAATCAAGTTCGATATCGATCTTAAGTTTAAAAATTTTAGAGACCTGATTAAGCATCTCCTTATGTTGCCCGGTAGAACAGACAAACACCTGAAAAGATTTTTCCTTCTTTAATTCAGCAACAAGCGGCGCCATTTTAATAACTTCTGGACGCGTACCAAATATTACGAGTATTTTTTTTGTTAACATTTTTTAAACTGGTTTTTAGGATAAATAAAAAGTAAGCGAAAATACACTAAAGATTTTCCTAATAAATTAATCTTTAATTTTAATACAGACATTGCCATATAAACAAAAACACGTTGAAACATACCCAAATAATGAAAAGAAACAAGCAGAAAAGATTTAATTCCTTTATAATGTTTTTGATAAATCTGAATCTTTGCGATGGATTGATTTTTATATTTAAACCACAAATGTTTATCTGTAGATGCACCTCCCAAATGGATTATTTCAGTCCCTGGGAAATAGATCACTTTGTAACCGGCATTTGCAGCTCTAAAACAGAAATCCGTCTCCTCGGCGTAAAAAAAAAACCTATCATCAAATCCTCCTAACTCATCAACAATTTTTTTTGAACAAAAAATAAAAGCACCTTTAACTACACTTACCTCAGTAGGTTCTTTGGGTTCAAAATCTGAATAAAAATATTTATTCAATGATCTTTTGCTTTTAAAAATATGGTACAAAAAAAAGTTTTCTCCAAAAGAATTCGAAAGAGTATCCTTATCAACAACTGAAGATTGATGTGTTTTATCGCTATTTAACAACCGACATCCAATTACACAATCTTCTCCTACCTTTTCAAGAAAAATCAGAATTTCACTTATTGTATCTTCAACAAAAAGCGTGTCGTTGTTTAGAAAAAGAATATATTTCCCAGTAGCTATTCTTAATCCTTGATTATTTGCAGCTGAAAAACCACAATTTTCTGAATTAATAATTAATTTTATCTGCGGATATGTCCTTGAAATGTATCTAATGTCTCCTTCATCTGAATTATTGTCAATCACTATAATCTCAAAAGTCATATTTTTATTAGTATAATTATAAATCGAATCTAAACACTCATAGAGAATTTTAAAAGAATTATAATTTACAATTATGATCGATACTTCCATAAAAACTAAAACCAATAGTATATTAGAAATTAAAAGTGTTAGATATTAACTCTGTTAGAGATTACACCAGAATTTAATCAGAATTAATTTATGATGAAATATCAGGAGTATATGAAAGAATTATAATTATACAAATCATCCTCAAAGTCAACACAGTACTAACCGCCAGCTTGTTGAGGAGAGTTATGTAAGTTTAACAATTTTATTCGATTCCAAAATCTTTCAAAAAATGATACACAAATCAACAGGAATAAAAAACTCATTACGAAAAAAGCAGCACGTGTAATCATATTAAAAACAGAGAAAGCACTTATAACATAGAGATAAGTCAAATAGGTGAACGAAATTAAATCTCCATTAACATAAAAACGAAACCAGAAAAAAGTAGTGAGTAATGAAACCATGTAGGGGACAATAAATAATCCCCAGTTGCCAAAATCCGCATGAATTTCTTTTAAATATGTTGCAGCATTACTCCAATTCGGAATATTATAACCACGAGGATAAAAACTCGGATGCTCAATAATCCCGAATTTAGATATTAAATTATAAAAAGGGAGCAATGTGTTTTCACCGATCAATGGATTTTCGTCTTGTTTCTCGAAATATTTGCTAAATACCCCAACATTGGAACTAAAATAAAAATATGTTGATGGACTAACGAAAGGAATCCCGTCAAGTTTATTAAAAACATTAGTTTTACCTTTAAAATTTTCGTATTTACCACGAAATTCAATAACTAAAGTCAAGCTTGTAGCTACTATTAAGATTAATAATAGGCTACCTAATACTAATGTTTTTGTGTTCGCTACTTTTTCTGCAATTTGATTCTTAGAAACTGCGTGCCGGAACAAGAAAAAACTAGTTACCAACATAGAAAACCCAACAAATATCCCCCCTCTTCCGACTGAAGCTGTATCTTTAATAATTATTGCAACCAAGGGCAAAAATGTATAAAAAGAAATCCTATTTTTTGATGCTGTATAAATTCCACTAAGTATAATTCCGGCATAAGGTAGAACCGATAGGTAAGGGATACCACCTTCTAATTCACCGGCAACTCTCATTCTATAAATTAAATTAGCCCTAATTATTATTGTTGTAATGCTGCCAAATTTGTTAAGCAAAAAGGTCCATTGCTGATAAGCACTATAAAATCCGATTATCGAAGAAATTAAAATAATTGTCTTAAGTAGTTTAAAGTCATTCTCAAATAAAACTGAATAGATTCGGACACTTCCAATCCCTATTTGATTTATTATAAAAATATCTCTGGCAAAATAAATAGTGAGTACGCCTGATACTACTCCGATGTGGGTAATAAAAAAGATAAAAAAAGCTTCGTTTGAAACCGAGATATAAGTAATAAATTTAAGTTCATAGAGGACTAAAAAAACGGTCCAAGCTAACGTATAAATAAGTAAATGATTAAACCATTTATTAAATATCCATCGACTTAGAATAACTGTCGACACAGAAATTATCAAAATTATTAAAATACTCATCGCAATTAAATCTTAATTCTATAAAACCGAGAGATATATTTATAATATTTTAATTCTTTTTCTTCTATGGGATTCTTCAATTCAGCTCTTCTGATTATTGATTCCATCCTAAACACCAACGGGACAAAAATAAAAGAACAAAGGAATAAACATGCAAGAACAAGAAATGATCTTTGCGGGCGGTATTTTATTTGAGGCGGGAAGGCCTTATCTATGACCATTACGGTTGGAATATTTTTAACTTCTTCAACTTTAGCTTGCTCATACATAGGGAGTACCACTTCTAAAATTTTGCTTTGAATTTCAACTTCACGGTAAGTTCGTAAATAACTTATTGCAATGTCAGGAAATTCTTTAAATGGTAGAAAAATATTCGAGTTTTGAGAAACGTTTTGAGAATTTTTAAGTTCAGCAACTTTATTCTTAAGAATGGTTACTTCATTTAATGCAATTTGGTATTGAGGTGAACTTTCTCCATACTGTTTTAACAAAAGTTCAATAACAACTTGTTTTTGAAATAATTGGGCTTCAATCTCTGCGGCTGCTTTATATGAAAGTTGCAATTGTTCGGGTACAGCAACTATTCCATACTTTTTTTGAAATTTAAAAAGTGAGTCTTCTGCATTTTTTAAATCATCCAGATTCTTCAAATATCTTTTCTCGACAAATAATCTATTGTTTTTTGCAGATTCTGAATTAATCTTATTATTCAAACTATCCAATAGAATTACAAAGTAATTTGCAATATCAGCAGATAATTGAGGGTTTTTATTAACAACATTGATTTCTATAAAACCATTTTGATTTACATCAAAAGAAATATCATTAACAAAGATTTTTACAGCTTTATCATAATTCCTATCGTCAATATCATAATACTCCAGCAAATGGAATTTATTAATAGTATTGAGTATTGCTGTTTTACTATTAAGAATACCCAAAATCATATCTTCGGATGAATTTGAACCTCCTAATAGCTTACTTCCCAAGGATGCGCCACTCGTTTTTCCGCTCAAGAGACCGGTTAAGCCACTCAATCCCATTGATGATTCCGGAGAAATCATCACAACAGCGCTAGACTTATAAGTATTTGGAATTAACAAACTAATTCCGGCTGTTATTAAACCAACAAAAAAACAATTAACCAGTAAAAAATTTTTCCATTTAATTAAAATAAACAGATAATCGGATATTGATGGGTTATTATTTGGAGTTTTCATACACTAAATTGTGACCTAATTCTTTCGATAGATTAATTTAATACGAATTTAAGTTGCGATATCGTAAAATTTGCAAAGATTTGTGATAATTTAACACAATTCTTATGATTAGGCAATTCGAAGATATACCATTTTAACACATAATTTTAATGTTTAATAATTACTACACAATTGCACTTAAATGATAATGATTATTTACCATACTCAATATTAAAAATTGTCAAGTTTGCCAAATTTATTTTTTCTAAAGTGGATGTACCCTTTTAAAATCATATAATATTTATAAACTTTTTTATCTTCAAACAGTAATATTTTTACTAATTCCTTAAAAAAAGTTCTTTTATCTTCATTAATAAATCCACCAAATAAATTCTTATAAGATTGGTACACATAAAATCGATTTCTGGTTCTGTAATACCATCTAGAAGGAGAATGGTTCGTCGGGAAAAATTTTTTTAAGAAAAACCTTTTTGTGCTAATTTCTCCAAGATTATGATAGACGAAAGTATTATTGAGTTGAAAAATTTTATATCCTCTTGAAATTGTTCTTAACGAATACTCATAATCAATGTAATCAATAAAAAGGGAGTCTAGAAAATCTCCTATTTTGTTATAAACGGATAATTTAATTATACTTCCACTCGTCATTGCAATAGTAATTTCTTGCAATAATTCTGAAGGAGGAAGTCGCGGATTTTGGTTATGAACAACAAAGGGAGACAAAATTCCGATTTGGTCAGTTTTCTTAAACTCTTTTAACATACAATCGACCAAATTGTCTGATACTTTACTATCCTGATCCATTGTTAGTAAGTAATCGAACCCCTCTAAGGTTGCTTGTTTTGCAGCTTGATTGAGAGCGGTAGCGATACCTAGGTTCTTGTGGTTGTTGATAATTTTAATTTTGGGTGAAGAAAAAAAAGATTTTATAGAATCTTCAAATTCATCCTCAGAATTATCGATTACGTACAATAAATCAACTTGATTCAGATAGCTTAAAACATTTTCAATTATTTTCGCATTGGGATTGTATGTAATAGTTGCACAAGCGATTCTTATATTATCATCTTTCATAAATTATGTTCAATTATGGATTATCAATGTGGATTTAAAAGTTAAACCAATCTTCTCAATATTATTTCTTGTTTCAGAGTCGCTTAAATAAACTTTGAGTTTTTAAATGAAACAAAGTTTTTTCTTCAATAGTTAAAAAATAATTCCAACTAATAAAGTAAAAAACAACAGATAGGGATCCAATAAAAAACACCTTGCTTAAAATACTTATAAGATAAAAAGGGATAATTAATACGAATATTGAAAATATAATTGAAACTGTGATTTGACTTTGAATATTCATTGAAAATATTCTAAGTGCCATTAAATACATTGCAGCGGCGTCAACAGTTGCCATTAACATATAAGTCATCGCTGCTCCTGAAATTCCCCATTTGGTAATTGAAAACCACATTATTGATAAATAAAACGGCAATTCGATTAAGTTTATTAGTGTCGGAATTTTAGGTTTGCCTGTCCCCTGAAAATATATGTTTGGAATCAATGAAAGACAGTTCATAAATATCCCAACCGATAAAAGCTGTAAAATATATGCACTGTGGACAGAGAATTCGTTCCCTAACCACAAACTCATCCCCTCTTTCGCAAATGTAATTATAATAATAACTATTGGGAAGATCACCAAAAAGATAACCTTAACACCTCTAATAAATAATTTTTTTGATAATGTAGGGTTGGTTAAAAAATTTGAAGAGAAAACCGGAAACAAAACCGTCCCTAAGGCGCTAGGAATAATGAGCAACTTCGTTATCATTTCATAAGGGGTAGCGTAGTATGTTATTGCTGCAGCCGAAACTTTCATTCCAATCAAAAATCTGTCTGAGTAGAGTATTAAGGGACCGATAATATTTGCCAGACTTATCCACAATCCAAACCTTAACAATGGCTTAATACTTTCAAAACTAAAATGTACATCACTCCAAATTTTTTTGTTCACCCTAAAATTTAATATTAGATATACTGACCAAATAAAAAAACGGATAAAAATCAAAGAAATCACAATGCAGAATAGACTTTTGGTGAAAATTAATATCAATAAAGGGATGAGAAATGTAGATATTCCCAGGATAACTCTTATTAAATTTACTGCATAGAATTTTTGGTATGCTTCAAGTACTCCTCTCAATCCAGCAGATGTCGTTATAAGAGGGATTGATAAAGACACCGCATAAAATATTTTTAAGGTCTCAGTTTTAAAATTTGGGGATATATTTAAATATTTATTAAGTATCGTGGGGATAAAAAAGGTAGAAATTCCAGAAACTATTAAGCTAACCACGAGCATCAACAACAGTGCTGACCAAAAAATTATTGGAATTTCCTCTGTTTTATTCATGCCAATTTTTTCGGCTATTACCTTTGTAAGACTTCTCCCAATGCCTAAGTCTAAAAAACTAAAGTACCCAATAACCATCCAGATTAAGGTTAATATTCCAAACCTTTCCTTTCCCAAACCATGCACAAGTGGTGGGATAAGTACCAATGCTGCTAATCCAGGAATTCCATAACCTAAAAGATTGTATACTGTGTTTTTTGCAATTAAATTCCCATATGTTGATGATGCTGAATTTTCAGAATCTTTCACAAACATTTCCTAATGTTTTCCATAAATGCTTCCTTGGTACTTTTTAAGACACGCACATTACTAATTAATAAGAATGACTTTCCCGTTTATTTGGATGTAAGAATAATGCAAATCATTTAAGAAAAGATTTTTTTGAATTGCAAAAAAACCATTTACCCAGAGGCAACAAAAATATATAAGATCATCCTCTGTCAATTTGTTTCAATACTGAGATGGGTTGATATAAATAACAAAATATTGTCACAATCAATTAAAAACGTTTGAGTTGTATGCTAGAAAAACTTATGTGAATCTAATTTTACTTCTTAAACTGTATTACCAGCAACAACACCGTTGCCAAAGCTGAGACAATACTACTTATCGCCATCACTCTATCTAAATAATAACTAAAGGTTCGTACTGGTTCTTTTGGTAGCCAGATAAAATCTCCTGGTTCAATTATATATGCAACATCTTTTTCTATCTTTGTCCAGCTCCGACTTTTACCTTTAATTAAATAGACATCCTCTTTTGCATTTTGTCCCTTTCCCCCCGCTTTGGAAATATAATAGTCGATTCCTTTCCCGTCAATAAAAGCTATGTATCCGGGGGTATAAACTTGTCCAAATACATATACAAGATTTAATTTTTCTGGAATGTGAATATAGTCACCATTCCTAACAGAGAATTTGCTTGCTGCTGAAGAAGTATCATTTAACTTCACAAAGTCCAATACTCCATTGCCTCTTATAAAACGGAGTTTATTGTCTATAATTAAGGAAAGTGAGTCTTCCGGAGTAATTTCAGCCATACGGCTCATTAAAAATTGATCAAGTTCTTCAGAAAAAAGTGTGGACTTGAATACGTTAGCGCCTCTAATAAGTTCAGCTCTCGACAAATCTGCACTTGGTAAAAAACCACCTGCCTTTTCAATAACCTCTTTTAAAGTGGATGAACCTTTAGATATTGTAATTGTACCCGGACGAGCAACTTCACCTGCGACCGTTACTTTAAAATCTCTTCGAAAAGTCTCTTCCCCAATAACTGTTATTCTGTCCCCTCTTTTTAAAACAGGATTATCAGAAATGTTGACGATCATTTTAGTTTCTTTATCACCTGAAGCATCAAGCCTGCTAATTTCTGCAGAAGTAACTTTTTCAAATCCTTTATCAATCCCACCTGCAAAAAGGATAGCGTCTTCCAATTTATCTCCTTCAACAAATTGAAATTTGGAAGTCTGATTAACAGCTCCGGTAATAAAGATAAAATTTCTGTCGCGGTCTATAAAAGGAAAGATAATTACATCGTCATTCTGAAGATAGGGATTTTGTGTATAATCGGCGGTAAATCGATATTTCTCTAAATCGATGATTAATTTTTGTCCATTTACTCTTTTAATTTGGATCTCGCGTTTGGTAAAATCAGCAAGTTGTTTGAAGACTAGTTCCCGTTGTTCTGCATTTGCCGTTGTACCAACTCTCTCTGTTTTTGCAGCATTAAAAATTCTTGTTACAAACTGGTCGACTCTTTCGCCGATGACTGCCGGAAAAGTTCCAGTGACGATAAAATCCCCTCCAATGGTAACACTTATTGCACTTTGTCTCGGAGTTGAATCAAAATTAAATTCGTTTTTATTCTGAGATAGTATAAAACTTTGGAAGAGTATAACTACCGTAAAAAAAGCCAATTTCGAGATTATTTTTTTCTGCATAGAGTCAATTAAATTTTATTAATAAGTTCAAAGTTAATTATAAATTTCAAAATATTTGCGGAAAATTTTCCCCCTAAAACAAATTATTTGTGAATTTGGGTTATCCAACTCCCTCTCAATTCAATCAAAAAGAATCATCCCCTTGATATAAAACAAATAAAAAAAATAACTATTGACTTTCTTCTTTAAAAAGTTAAAATTAGGAGTGAAGTTTTACTAAATCTTAAACTTCCGCTACAGTTAGGCGTCTAATTAATAAAATATGGAATTCTTTTATAAAGAATTTTGTTTATCTAATAACGAAAGGATAATTATAGACCATTTGATACCTTGAGTAATGTTCAATAAAACAAACAAAAGGTGATACATATGCTAACTGTAAAATCAAAAATGGAAAATCCGTTGTCTGATCTTATCAGCGACGATATTTACCAGTTGTTGAACGAGCACGGGCTCATCGACGAAAAATCGGTTCGTGATTATAAAATTCGCAAACAATTTAGAACACTTCGTACAAGCAAAATTAGTGCGGGTGATGCTATTGATGCGATCAGAGAAGAATACCCTTACCTTCAGTTTGACACCATAAGAAAAATTGTCTATCAGCTTAGTAAGTAATTATTGACAATGTGCCTTTGAAGTTCTATATTTTCAGTGTCTTTCTTGCAGATTTCTCCCCTGGTCTGCAAGATTATACAGACAACCCAGTGTTTTCCCCGACACTGGGTTTTTATTTTACTTTTTTATGAGAGACATGTATGGCAAAAGCTATTAAGAAAAAAGGAAACGTAAAAGTATCAAAGATATTATCTTCTCCATTTAATATTTATTGGTCAAAAATAAACTACTTGATCTTAGCATTGGGTTTGTTCCTTTCCATTTTAGGATATTATTTCCTTTCCGTAAAACCGTGGAATAGTTCGATATCTCTTTATTTGGCTCCCGTTATTCTCATTCTTGTTTATGTTCTTTTATTCCCACTCTCCATTTTAATAAAAAAGAAAGAACAGCCGGAACAGGAATCAAAGTAAGGTGGTACTTGCCAAAGTTAAAGGGAATGTTGTTTCAACACATAAAAATGAACACCTGAACGGGAATAAATTAATGGTCGTTCATCAAATTGATCTTGAGGGAAATTTTATTGGCCAACAAGATGTTGTAGCAATTGATTTAATAGATTCTGGTATCGACGATATCGTCCTTCTTGTACAAGAAGGTGATGCGGTACAGCAAATTATAAAAAACAAAAAAGCCCCGGTCCATTCAATAATCGTCGCCATAGTGGATAAGATAGATCACTCAAACTTATAAGAGAATTTCGGTGGGAACATCTTTTCAAGAATTTGCTCAGCTAAGATTTCTTCTTTCTATAGACGGAATCGGGCCGGTAAAAATTAGGAATCTCCTATCATCATTCCATTCCATCGATAATATTTTAGAAGCTGATTTAAAAACACTTTCAGATGTTGAGGGTATCGGAATTTTTCTTTCAAAAAAATTATCTAACGCGAAAAAAAATCTTCACACCTCACTTTCGAAATTTGAAAAAGAATTTTCTGCTCTTCAATCTCACGGGATAACTGCTGTTTCGTTTTTTGATGAGGCCTATCCAAGTCTCCTAAAAAAAATTTACGATCCACCGATGATTCTTTATGTTAAAGGAGAATTTACTGAAAGGGACAATTACCCAATTGCAATTGTTGGAACTCGACAACCTACAACCTACGGTAAAATTCAAGCTGAAAAATTTTCAACTGAATTAGCTGAACAGGGAATAACGATAACAAGCGGTTTAGCAAGAGGAATTGATTCTGTTGCCCATCAATATGCATTAAAGGCAAATGGTCGAACGATTGCCATACTTGGTTGTGGGATAAATGTTATCTATCCTCCGGAGAATAAAAAACTGTACGAACAAATTCCAGAGCAAGGACTTTTGATCAGTGAATTTCCGTTGGATACAAAACCCGACGCACAAAACTTCCCTTCGCGAAATAGAATAATTTCAGGATTAAGTCTTGGTTGTGTTGTCATCGAATCTGGAATTCAAGGAGGTGCCTTGCAGACTGCTGAGTTTGCGTTAGATCAGGGAAGAGAAGTATTTGCAATTCCGGGAAATTTAGGAATCAAACAATCTGAAGGAACAAATACACTTATTCAACAAGGCGGCGGAAAACTTGTAAGAACTCCGGAAGATATTCTCATTGAACTCGAATTAAAATTAAAATCCATAATAGGAAAAACAATTCCCAAACCTCAAGTTGATCTTAGTCTATTTGAACAAAAAATTCTGACAGTTCTTGATGATAAAGAAATGCAAATAGACAATATTGCTGCACAAACCGGACTTTCAACTTCAGATTGTTTGGTCAATTTGCTCACACTTGAATTTAAGGGATTGATAAAACAGCTCCCGGGTAAAATATTTATTGTAACTTAAATGTCAATCATAATTTTTCAATTTCTTCCACAACAATTTTAAACGGTCCTTCAAATTCTTTTCTTGTCCAAGATCAGTCGGAGAATAATATTGAGTTCCTTTCATCTCCAAAGGGAAATAATTTTCTTCCACAAAATGATTTTTGAACTCATGCGCATATTTATATTCTTTGCCATAGCCGAGTTTCTTCATTAACGCAGTTGGTGCGTTCCGCAAATGGAGTGGAACTTTGTAGAAAGGTTTTTGCTCAACATCTTGCAGAGCTTTTTCTATCGCCATGTAAGAAGCATTGCTTTTAACGGAAGAGGCCAAATAGGTTACACACTGCGCAAGAATTATTCTTGCTTCAGGCATTCCGATTTTTGAAACGGCGGAGAAACATGCTTCCGCAAGAAGCAACGCATTTGGTGAAGCATTTCCTATATCTTCAGAAGCAAGCACAATCATTCTTCTTGCAATAAATAGTGGGTCTTCACCCCCGGCTAACATTCTCGCCATCCAATACAATGCTGCGTCGGGATCACTTCCGCGAATACTTTTGATAAACGCAGAAATTAAGTTAAAATGTTCTTCACCATCTTTGTCGTACAAAACATTTTTCTGCTGAATAACATTTTCAAAAACTTCTTTCGTTAATTCGATTTTTTCTTTTTCTTTTTCCTGAAGAACAGCCGCTTCAAGAATATTCAACATGGTACGCGCATCGCCACCGGAAAGAAAAAGAAGAAAATTTCTATCCATATTGTTTATTGGAATACTGGAAAGTATTTCATCTTTCAAAAGTGCTGAGTCAATAATTTTTTCTAGTTCTTCTTTTTCTAATTCTTTTAAGGTGAAGATTCTCATTCTTGAACGTAATGCTGAGATCACTTCAAACGAGGGATTTTCTGTTGTCGCACCGATCAGGGTCAACAGACCTGATTCAACAGCGCTAAGCAGAGCATCTTGCTGGGCTTTGTTAAAGCGGTGGATTTCATCAATAAATAAAATTGTTCTTTTGTGATGTTCCCGGTTCTTTGTAGCGGCAGAAATAATTTCTCTAATATCTTTTACCCCCGAAGAGACTGCATTAATTTGGAAGAAATCTGATTTGGTGTTCAGCGCAATTAATTTTGCAATCGTAGTTTTTCCTGTGCCGGGAGGACCCCATAAAATAAAGGAAGAAAGTGTGTCCGATTCAATCATCAGCCGGATTGGCTTTCCCCTTCCAAGAAGATGTTCCTGACCAAAAAAGTAATTTATACTTTCTGGTCTCATTCTTTCAGCTAAGGGAATATTTAAATCGGATTTATCTTTCTTCAATTTTACGGCAGAGCTTAATTATTGTTTTTCAATCTTGATTATAATCTCGTTTTTCTTCCCCATCGAATATTTCTCACGGGCAACTCTTTCGATCTTCGCAGGAATTTTTTTTTGCAACGAATCATTTTCAGCAGAAATAATTTTATTCTCTGTTTCCAATTTTTTCACAACGGCTTTTAATGAATCAACTTCACTCTTCACTTTAACGTATTTTATTATTCCGGTCTCGTTAAAAGTGAGATAAGTAAATCCGATGAGGGCTACTGTTAGGAATAGAATTAGAAGAATTTTTTGTTTTGAAAAGTTTAGCTTCATGCAAGTGCAAGGTTTACAATTTTTTCAACTAATTGCGGAAAGGAAATTCCGACAGCTTTTGCGGCCTTCGGCAATAAACTTGTGGCTGTCATTCCAGGTAAGGAATTTATTTCTAAACAATAAAACTCACCCGCGTCATTCAAACGGAAATCTGCGCGGGCATAACCCCTGCATCCCAATGAAACGAACGCTCGCTCAGTTTGTTCCTGTATTTGTATCGCAATCTCCTCAGGTATTTCGGCTGGAACAATGTACTCACTCATTCCATTTGTGTACTTGCATTCGTAATCATATAAATTATGCTTAGGGCGGATCTCAAGCACAGGAAGAACATTGTCCGCCAAAACTCCAACGGTTAATTCTCTTCCCGGAATAAACTCTTCGATTAATGTTTTATTTGAATATTGAAATGAGAGCGTTATTGCACCTTTAACATCATCTGCTTTTTCGCAAATCGTCAACCCGAATGTTGAACCTTGGTCGTTTGGTTTAATGATTAGCGGGAATGTAAATTCACTTTTTATCTTTTGAAGAACTGAATCTAAGTGATATTTTTTATCGACCACAAATCCGTTAGGAACAGGAATATTATGATCCCGCATAACAATTTTGGACATCATTTTATCCATCGTTAGGGAGCTTGCCAAAATATCCGAACCTGTATATTTGATATTTCGTAATTCAAGCAATGATTGAATAATTCCGTCTTCTCCCCATTGTCCGTGTAAACCGAGAAAAGCTACATCAACGTTGTCAAATAAAGATGAATTCACTGCGTCAAGATAATTCCGTGAAGCCACCGGAAACAAATTTTTATCGCCGAAAAAATCTTCCGGCTTTTCCGGTTGATGAACTCCGTAACCCGGATCGATTAATTTTACTAAGTATCCAAGTTCTATAAGAGCGGCGTAAATAGCTTGGCTTGAATGTTTTGAAACTTCTCTTTCGGCTGAGGCGCCGCCAACTAACAGCGCCACATGTAATTTCTTTTTTTCCATTATTTTAAATTGTAATTCTGTTCACTAAATATTTGATTTTAATATTTGTTCTTTTCATCCAGTTTTATTCCATAGCTTTTCTCTGCTACAGAATAAAGGACATCTAATTTATACTTCGGAAGTTCTTTTACACCTCCAAGTTTATTAGCAATAAACATTGTTTTTGCGGTATGTTCCAATTTTTCCATTCTGTAATAAGATTGTTTAATATTCACACCGACCGAAACTGCTCCATGATTTTCAAGCAAAAACACGTTTGCATAACCGAGGTGATTCTTCAAACTTTCCGGCAACTCGTCGGTTGATGGAGTTGCATATTTACATAGGGGAATTCGTCCCAACGTTAAAATAACTTCCGGGAATACAGCACGATCCAAAGATTCTCTTGCCGAGGCAAAAGCAGTTGCATATACCGGATGCGCATGAATAATTGCTTTTACATCATTTCTATTTTGGTAAAGAAATAGGTGGAGTTTGTTTTCTGTTGATATTTTACCTGAACCGTTAACTATCTCACCGCTCATATTTATTTCTAAAATATCAGCTGCAGTTACTTCCCCTTTGCAAACCGCCGATCGGGTGATAAGAACTGTTCCATTTGAGGTTCTTACAGATAAATTACCATCGTATGCAGAAACAAAATTCTTTTCATAAACCTTATGGCAATATGCGATTAACTCTTCGCGCTGCTGCATCTATTTTCAAACTCTTCCATCAATCTCATATTTACTAAACCATCTTCACCGGTAACAAGCGGAATTTCATTTTTCAAAAAAGATTTTGTGACCGATTTTAGTAAACGGTAAAGCTTGTTCGCTCTTTTCCTGAAAACTTTTTTCCCTTCACCTTCTAAAAGGATACTCAACTTTGAAGAACCGTAACGAGCACTGATTAATCCGTCTAAACTAACAGCTCCCTTCGAACCGATGATTTCAATTCTGTTAAATGATTTTGGCGCACAGTAAGCTACTTGAAAATGTCCGTATCCGCCTCGCTTAAATTTTACTATTCCTGAAGCAAAATCTTCGACTTCCGATTTATATTCGAGACTTTTGTTTACACCGCTGATCACTTCAATCTCTCCACAGAGAAATCGCATCAAATCAAGTAAATGCGTTCCTAAATCGCGAATTGCTCCACCGCCAGCAGCCTCTTTATTGTAGCGGAAGTTATCGCGCGGAATCAAATTAATGTTAAACTCCGCGTTGATATAAAGAATTTTACCAAGTAATGAAGAGTCGATAATAGCTTTTGTCTTTTCTACCAAAGGATGAAAGCGGTATACAAAATCAACGGCAAACAACACTCCGTTTTCTTTGCAGACACGAACCATTTCTTCAGCTTGCGCAGTAGTAACCGACATCGGTTTTTCGCAGAGAATGTGTTTTTTTGCTTTCGCTGCTTTGATCACCTGTTCAAAATGATTCGCGTTAGCGCTTGCGATGTAAACTACTTCGATATCAGATTGTAGAAATGCATCGAAATTATTAAACGCCTTCGGGATAAGAAATTTCTCGGCTAATGCTTTCGCCCGTTTTGCATCATTACTAAAGATCGCATTGATCTTTGATTTGGGGATCAAATTAAAAGTTGGAAGGATCGCCGTCTCGGTGAATTTCCCACAACCGACAATTCCCCATTTTAATTTTTTCGAAATTCGTTTAGTTATTCCAAGCATATTATTTTTTTACAACCAATTTTTTAAACTGAAGATTTAATTTTTTCATCAAGAGATTGATCGGTTTTGAGTTCTGCATAATATAAAAATGAATACCCGGCACGTTCCGGTTAAACAATTCTTCCGCTTGTTTTGCCGCCCAATTCACACCGATTTCCAAAACATGTTCAGGTTTAGCCGCCATTACTTCTTCAGCCAGTTCATTTGGAATATTGATGTAAAAGTTTCTCGGAATATTTGTTAAATGAGATTTAACCGAAAGAATTTTCAAACCGGGAATTATCGGCGCTTCAATACCATCTTCTTTACATCCATGTACATAATCAAAATAGACTTTATTATCGTAAAACATTTGAGTAACAATATAGTGTGCGCCGGCATCTATTTTCTGCTTCGCATATTTAATGTCGAGTTTTAAGTTTGGCGACTCAAAATGTTTTTCCGGATAACCGCTAACTCCGATACAGAAATCGGTAGCTTTGGCATCTAACAGATTCTCTTCCAAATACTTTCCACTGTTCATTGCGCTTACTTGCGAGACCAGGTCAACGGCGTAATCATTTGCGCTTCTTCCGTGTGGAACAGGTTTTACAAATCCGCTGTCATCGCCGCGGATTGCAAGAACATTTTCGATACCAAGGTAATTCAGTTCGATCAAAAAGTCTTCTGTTTCTTCGCGCGTAAAATTTTTGCAAAGAATATGGGGCACTGCATCGATATTATATTTATTCTGTATCAAGGCGCAGATACCAAGCGTACCCGGGCGCTTTCTAATAATTTTTTTCTTTATTCCATTTGTTGTTTCTTCATAAACAATTTCGGCTCCGTGACTTGTAATATCAATGAACGGAGGATTATATTTTGCCAGATCATCAATTACCTGTAAAAGACTTTTAATATCTCCGCCCCGTTTTGGCGGAATAATTTCAAAACTGATTAACGGATCTTTTGCACGTTGTAGATGTTCAATTACTTTCACAGTATCTCATTTTTTTGTAGTGCTAATTTAATATTTATTTGTTTAAAAGTGAGGTTTGGGATACTGTGCTATCACCCAACCTCAATTTCTTGTATTCTGCAGACACTTTTAAAGGAACACATGCGGCAGACTTTCTCTTCCCGTTTTTCTAGTTTGGAAATATGGTAAACTCCACTACTTATTTCATTTATCAGTTCATCTATTTTCTTTAGCGAGTGGGTAATCAATTCCTCATTCGCTTTAATAATTTGTTCCCTCATTTCGTCGTTCGCTTTATCGTATGACTTCCCTTTTATTGCTTTCACTTCGTCGCGTCCAAAATCTTCTGCGTTGAATTTTAAGGAATAAATAACTCCCGCCGCAGGAAGAAATTGTTCTCCCAATTCGTTTTGCAAAATCTGCTGCGCAGCAAATAAGTAAAGGGGAATTTGCAGAGAGATTCCAAGCTGCAAGTCTTCCTCACTCGGCTTTTTGCCCGAAAGTTTATAATCGTAAACTTTAAAATGTTTCCCGTCAAAATTCACATCAATGCGGTCGATCTTTCCCCGGAGTTTTGCATTTGAATTTAAATTGAGGGTAAGTGAGGTTGGTCTTCGTCCATCTTCACTTTGCAATCTTCCAAAAGGAATTTCAAAATAAACTGCTTTAAAATTATCGGTTCTGGAAAACTCATTTTCAAGAAACAAAGTAAGGAGCGAATCGTTTGGATTTCCGTTCACTCCAAGAATTTTTTCTATTTCCCAAAACGACAGAGAAGAATGAATGCTAAGTTTATCAATCTTTTCATGTGCTATTGCAAAGAGAATTTTCAGCGCTTTTTCTTTTTCAAGTTGGAGATCAAGATTTTTTTCTTTAACGGTTTTCATGAATTGCTCAAAAATTGCATGCAGCAATAAGCCCATCTCCATCGGTTCAAGCTCTTCGGTCGGTTCTTCAAGTGGCGAAAGTTTCAGAATTCTCTTTAAGAAAAATTGGAACGGACATTTTGCATACAATTCAAGCTGTGAAATGGAATAATCATCAGAAGAATATTTTTCTAATAATGCTTTTACTTCTTCACTGCCCGGGATAATAAACCCGTTATGTTCATTAATTTCAAAAGGTTTTTCACGTCTGCTTTTATCAGCCGCGAATTTCTGTGCCAATATTTTCTTTTCTGTCTCGTTCGCCGCTTCTAACAACAACTCGGTATTATGCAGCTTGGCTGCCTTTTTTCCAAGTTCAGCAAAAGCGTAGATGTACCGTTCATTTCTCTTTTCTTCTGATTCCTTTATCTCTATAATTCTTTTCAGGTCAAGAAGAAACGAAGAAGGGGCAAGTTCTTTTTTTGTTCCTTCGCACATTGGATAAGAAAGATATGTACTCATTTTGTGCGTCTGCAATGTTTGATAGAACAAATATCGTTCTCTTGTTACATGTTTGTTTTCCGCATCAGAATAAGATTCGTAAGAAAATATCTCCGGAGAAAATCTTGTTGGTAAATCTCCATCGCACAAACCACCGAGAAAAACATAATTAAATTTCAATCCGCGAATCTCTTCAAAGTTTGATACAAGCACTCCATAACCGGGTCTCTCTTTTACATTAAACCGGGTTGAAGCGACTGCGGTTTTCAGGTGATTAAGAAAATATTTTAACGGGAATTTTCGCTCTTCCGGGTCATCAAATTCCAACCGTAACTGCTCAAATAAGTCGGTGAACATTTCAATAAATGTTGAGAGAGACTTAATATTTTCCTCGTCCTTTTCCTTGCTTAACTTTAAAACTTTTATAGGAAAATCAAGTTGGTGGATTATCGCAGACAATTTTTCAGTAAATCCCCGCAGCGTCATTGGTTCATCAAATATTTTCAAGAGTGTATAAAGCGCTTCAATCTCTTTTTTAACTGATGCAAGCAGTTTTTTATCCGAAAGAATTTCATCATCTGCTTCGCCTTCTGATTGAAGAAAATGATCGATGTGTGTTATCCATGTTTCGTATCCGGAAATGATCCGAAGTTTTGAAGCGACTTGGTAAATGTCGTTAACGCTTGCATTTATGGGTTTGTAATAATCGCTACTAAAAACTCTGAACACCGCTTTGTGGTAAAAATCAGTTGTCATCACTTCAAGTAAATTGATTACAGAGATTACCGGATTAAATGTATTGAGAGAAAATCTATCTGTGAGATTAAACGGAATTCCATATTGCAAAAACACATCGCGAACAATGCCGGAATAGTTTTGAATCAAATGGAATGCTACACAAATCTCGTTTGGTGAAACATTTTTTTTTGTAAGAAGAGTTTTGATTTCTTTTGCAATCTGAACAATTTCATCTTCCCTATCTTTCGACGGAAGCAGAATAATCTCTCCGGTGTCGGGAGATTTCTTCTCAACCAATTTATCATTGAATAACCAACTTGATAGGTAATTATTAAAATTATTTTTGCTAACCTTTTTCTTTAACGAGTAAGAATAAAATCCGGATCTTTCAAGTTTATCTTTTACCTCTCCGGCAAAAGCAAATAAACCTCTGTTGTTACGCTCGTAATCAAAATTGATGTAGAAATTTATTCCCGGTAATTCTGAAAGTGTTTTTAAAAATTCAATCTCCGGATTAGTAAACTCTGAGTATCCGAATGTATAAATATTTTTTACCGACGGAAAAAGTTTCTCAAATCGCCTGGCGGTTTCTCTCGGAGATAATTCATTCACTTCGCGAATAACATCACCAATTTCAAAAAGTTCAAGTTGACGAAGAAGTTCCGAATAGCTTTTATAAACCGTGGCTAATTCATAAAGTTTTTGTTTATCAATTCCTTTAACATTGGCTAAATCTTTTAAGAGAAAATCAGCGGTGATTCCACTTCGTTTATATTCCGAGAAGAGGCTTCTAATGCGGTCCAAACTTCCTTGCGGAATTGATTTTGAAAAACTTCTAAAATATTCAAGTTTATTTTTCTGGAATGCTTTTTTCAACAAAACCGACGAAGCGGCTTCAGAAGCCAGTGTCAGAGGTTTATCAACACTGAACAATTTTTCCGCAAGTGTAAAAATAGTTTCGATCGGCAAAATCGAAACCGCTTGACCTGGAGTTCGATCAATTATTTCTTTCTTAAGCGAACGTACTTTCCGGTTGGTTGGTACCAAATGCAATATTTCATTAGCTTTCCCTTGAAGAATTTTTTCATCAAGCGATCGCGAAAGTGCATCCGAAAAAGTTTGCTTGTTCGTTAAAATCATTTTTTACCAATCTGGAGAAGAAGATCGTGATACGACAATCGCAATTGCTCTTTCGGATCAATCTGCAAGGCATTTAGCAAGAATTTGAATCGTTGCTGCGCATCCTTTTTTGACGAAATTACTTTGGTTTCCAATTCTATAAAATTCCCGAGCTTCTTCACTTTATCTAAGTGAATGCGCGTTTCATCATATAAAAAAAGAAGCCTTTCTTTTTCAACTACTACTTCACAATCCCACAAATTTCTCAAAAAACTTTCGGCGTGAACTTGATGCAGTTCCAGAATTTCAAAGTTTGACCATCGGTTTTTACCCTCTTCATTTCGTTGATAACGAATCAATTGCTGACTTTTTCCTTCTTTTCGCAATTTCAGCAATCCCTTTGGGGATGAGAAATAAACATCTTTCTGGTGAAGCACCCCCGACTTCTTTGCTTTTAGTTTTTTCAAACTCTTCAGGATAGAGTCGAAGTTTTTTACTTTTACTTTTATTTCCAAATTAACCGGCATCTTTTCGGTTTCCTCTTTTACTGTTAAACTGATGGATTTGTTTTTCCGTGGTTTACATCACTTTACAAAAAATTGAATTGATTTTTGTTATAAACTAAGTAATTTTAAAACAAAAATTTAGATGAGTATGAAAAAATATTTTATTATAGCAATTCTGTTTCTCCCTTTGAGTTTTCTGCTTCCCCAAAGCATCGGAGAAATAGCTCCCGACCGGGAACCGCTTGAATTTCCTGATCATGCATACGGGTTGGATTTACTTTTTGGAGAAGGCGGTTTTGGTTTAGGTGGTTTTTACAGGCATGATATAACTAATACGATGACATTTTTTACCGATTTATCGGTTTCCGGCGCAAAAGATGAAAACGAGTTTGAGTACGTTGATTACTGGGGAAGATCTTACACCGTAGGTAAAAAAAATAGAATTTTTCTCATCCCGCTTTTCGCCGGACTTCAAAACCGTCTCTTCGCAAATGATCTTGGCGACAACTTTCGTCCTTATATAAATTTTGCTGTTGGACCAACAATGGTATTAACAACCCCGTACGAGAGGGAATTTTTTAATTCGTTAAAATATGCGCAAGCAAATTATACCGTTGGTGGTTATATCGGTTTCGGTGCAAATTTTGGATTGGATCAAACACATCTTGCGGGGATAAACATCCGGTATTATGTTATTCAATTTTTTAATCAAGGAATTGAAAGCCTCGAGGGGAAACCGAAAAAATCATTTGGGGGATTTTACATTACTTTAAATATTGGATCGATGTATTGAAAACTCACGAGATAAATCAGTTTACCGGATTTCCGCCGCAGTTGTTTTCTTTTTTTGAAGGATTGGGAAAAGATAACTCGAAAGTTTTTTTTGATAAACACAGAGATGAATACGAAGAATTTGTTGTTAAACCGGCGAAGGCTTTTATTTCAGCACTCGCTCCTTTTCTTGAACAGTTAAATCCTTCTATTAGAAGAGAGCCAAAATTCAATCAAACGATAATGAAATTGAGCAAAGATATGCGGTTCTCAAAAGGAGTTCCGTATAAAACTTTCCTCCTCATTCACTTCGGCAGATTTAAGATGGACAGCGAGTTTTATGTGTATTTTGATAAAGCCGGAGTCCAGTACGGAATGTTCCTTAATAATTCAAAAGAAGAAAATCTTTTCTTTAAGAAAAATTTAGAGAAGTACGAAAAGGAAATTGCGAAAGTCTTTGCCAATTATAAATTGAACAATCATCTCTCTTTAACTGAAATGAAAAAAGAGATGGTGCTGATGAGGAAAAAGTTTGATTTCAGTAAAGATGGGCAGCTCCTTCAAAAGATGAAATATATTCTGCTCGAAAAATCAATAGTACCAAAAGAGAAAAAGATCATTGCTTCGCCAAACTTTATAAACGATATTATCAAAACATTTTCAAGGTTGTACCCGCTCTACTGTTTTGCAATTTCAGAACAACCGATGAAACTTATCGCCAAATTTGAAGAACACATGGGAGTGGCGGACTAATCTGCTTTCCATTTGATCGTGCAGCCAATCGCATAGGTTTCGGGTACGGAAATTTCTTCACCGCGTAAATATTCTTCAATTGCATTTTGCAAATATTTTGTTTGCACTTTTTCCGGCTCGCGCCAGTTATCGTCTATCTTTCCGGTATAAATTAATTTTCGCTCTGCATTAAAAAGGAATAATTCCGGCGTAAACGCAGCGCCAAAAGTTTTTGCGGTTTGTTGCGATTCATCTCTTAAATAGAGAAAATTAAATTGCTTCTCCCCTGCCCGTTTTTTCATTTCTTCAAAAGAATCTTCCGCATATTTGTCGGCATCGTTTGCGTTGATCGCGACGATCTGAAGTCCATCATTCATAAAATCATTTTGAAGTTTTTTGATCCTCTCTTCGTATGCTTGAACGTAAGGACAGTGGTTGCACGAAAAAATTATTAACAATAATTTGTTCACAGCAAAATCAGAAAGCGTATAATTCTTTCCGTCAATACCTGGAAGTGAAAAATCGGGTGCTGTGTGACCAAGGTCTATTCTTTTATTCATCTTCTTATTCCTACTTATTTTTTCTTAATTTCCCTATACATTAATCGCTAATTTTGAAATGAAGTTTTTCTTTTTTTTATTACTAACCATATTACCGGTGATTGGTATGAGCCAGGAAATATCTTTCTCGTATGACCTCTACAACATGTACGATAATTATCGTGAACCTTCATTAAACTGCCGGAGGATTAAACACTCGGACATAATGCCGCTAATTGAAAAACTGCGTCATAACGGAAAATTTGTTGTGCACAAATTAGGTGAATCGGTTGAAAAAAGAGAATTATTTTTAATAAAAATTGGAACGGGAAAAACAAAAATTTTTCTCTGGTCTCAGATGCATGGTGACGAATCAACCGCCACCATGGCTTTGTTTGACATTTTCAATTTCTTTTCATCGAATGATTTCTTAAACGAAGTTAGAGATAAAATTTTAAGAGAAACAACTCTCTACTTTTTGCCAATGGTTAATCCAGATGGAGCAAAAGTTTTTCAAAGAAGAAACAGTTTGGAAATTGATTTAAATAGAGATGCAACACGATTGGTTTCTCCAGAAGCAACAATATTGATGAATACTTTTGATAGTTTAAAAGCTGATTTCGGATTCAACTTACACGATCAAAGTACGAGATATTCTGTAGGGAAAGATTATAAACAAGCAACAATCTCCTTTCTCGCTCCGGCTTTTAATGAACAAAAAGAAATGAGCGAAAAAAGAGAAAGGGCGGTAAAAGTTATTGGATTGATGAATCAAATTTTACAGCAATTTATCCCCGGTCATGTTGCGAAGTATTCAGATGAATATGAACCAAGAGCCTTTGGTGATACATTTCAGAAAAAAGAAACAAGTACCATTTTAATCGAATCCGGTGGATGGAAGGATGATCTTGAAAAACAATTTATCAGAAAAATAAATTTCATCGGAATGTTGTCGGCATTTCTATCAATCGCAAAAAACAGCTACACAGAAATTCCGACTGAAAATTATGATGCTATCCCGATGAATGATAAATATCTGTTTGACCTTCTTTTAACGAACATAGGCGTTGAAAAGAACGGTCAACACATTCCTGTTGACATTGCAATAAATGTCTCGGAACAAAATTATGATTCAAGTTCTGCATTTACTTCTTATGGATTGATAGAAGATATTGGCGACCTTTCAATATTCCACGGAATAGATGAAATTGATTGTTCGGGTTTATCGCTGAAGGCTGGAAAAGTTTTCTCAAAAAAAATAGAAACAGAAAAAGAATTTGCCACCATAGATTTTCGAAAATTGGTAAACGATGGAATAGGTTATCTCCCCGTTAATAAAACAATTTTCAAGTCTGAGAGTAGAAGCAAGTTATTTGACAAGTTTCCGATTTGTCTGGTCGAAGATTTAGATTTTGTTTTCAATTTAAAAGTTGGTGAACAACCTGCTTTCTATCTCTGCAAAGACGAAATACCTAAATATGTAATCCTTGGCGGAAGGTTCATCCGGTTAAATTGAAAGAAAAATCTCCACTTTTTAAAAAGTTCCCAATTTGGTAATACAAAGTAATTTTCTTTATTTAAAAGTCGAGATTAATAATTATAAATAAGCTATTTACACATTTACAGAATGAACAAATCCTCAGAGTTTTACGACGAATTTAATAGGGAGGCTATTCCGCATATGGATGCTTTATTAAATTTTGCCCTCCGGATGACGGGAAACGAGGATGACGCAAACGATCTTGTTCAGGAAACATATCTTCGTGCTTTCCGATTTTTTGAAAAATTTGAAAGAGGAACTAACTGTAAAGCGTGGCTTTTTAGAATTTTAAAGAACACTTTTATCAATTCTTACAGAAAACAGAAAAAAGAGCCGAACAAAGTCGATTACGAAGACGTTGAAAATTATTACGAAAACGCAAAGCCTTCTAATACAGACGACTCTCATCTTGAAAGGGAAATTTTCGACAATCTTTTGGATGATGAAGTTTCGGAAGCTATTCAAACTCTTCCCGAAGATTTTAGGACAGTTGTCATTCTTTCAGATATAGAGGGATATACTTACGACGAAATAGCCGATTTTATCGACTGCCCGGTAGGAACCGTCCGTTCACGTCTCCACAGAGCAAGAAAAATGCTTTATTCAAAGCTTTACAAATATGCTGATGATAAAGGGTATATTTCAAAAGATTAGCAATTCTAATCCCTTAACACTTTAAAAGCCGTATTTTTGCTGAATTTTGAGCGAAAACAATCAAAGTCTTAAGTACAACCAAATTAGCGGAGTAATTTACAGCTACAGCAATTCTTTCATCTTTCTATAAGGCATTAAAAGAATAATATTTTTGCAATTCCAGCGATAAATCAATATATTTACCTACTTAAAAAAGTAGATTTTATGGCAAAAGTTAAAAACATTCAAGCATTTTGCAAATTTTGCAACGGCATTACAAAAATGGAGCTCACAGGAGAAACTTTTTCTTCCACTGAACATGAAGGAAAAGAGTGGGCGAAATGTAAAAAGTGCAAACAAATTTTGCTTATTGAAACTGTTTCCATTGTTCGGGATTCCAAACACAAAGTGGATCAGATTGTACTTGAAAATTCCATAGATTATTCCCCTGAGAAAACCTTTAACGTTGGGGAAACAATTTACCATAAAACATGGGACGATTTTGGAATTGTAACTTCGAAAACCTCTCTTTCTAACGGAAAAGGTTCGATTACAGTTGAATTTCAAAAATTAGGATTAAAAAAATTACTTGAAACACATTAAAGCTACCCAGGAATTGAGGTGAATTAATTGGTAGGAATTACAATTTCAGAAAATGAGTCAATTGATAAAGCTCTTAAAAGATTCAAAAAGAAATATGAACGTTCAGGCGTACTAAAAGAATTCAAAAAGCGGACTTTTTTTGTTAAACCTTCGGTAAAAAAACGATTGGAAAGAATTAAAGCTACTCGCAGAGCTCAACGAAATGATGATATGGATTAACAAAAAAGCCATCTCGATTAAAAGAGATGGCTTTTTTATTTGATTTACTCAACCCTTCTTCTTCAAATAATATTTTTCAAAATGCTTCGTTATACACTTCATCGCTTCGTCCGGTGTATTGCAGAATGAAAATAAATTTAAATCTTCTTTACTGATCATTCCTGCTTCAACCAACGCATCAAAGTTTATGAGATTCTTCCAATACTTTTCATCATAAATAATGATAAGTAAATTCTTTTTGATTTTGCCTGTCTGCACTAAGGTGACCATTTCGAAAAATTCGTCCATGGTTCCAAATCCACCAGGAAAAACAATTAATGCTTTACCGAGATAAGCAAACCAAAACTTCCGCATAAAAAAGTAGTGAAATTCAAAACTCAATTGTGGAGTAACATATTTATTTACAAACTGTTCAAATGGAATGGAGATATTAAGACCAACAGAATATCCTCCGGCTAATTTTGCTCCTTTATTTGCAGCTTCCATAATTCCCGGTCCACCACCTGTACTGATGATAAAACGGTTACTGTCTAATCCTAAATTTAACGACCATGTTGTGATCCTCTTTGAAAGGTCAACTGCGTCTTCATAATATTTGGACATTTCAACGTGCTGCTGCGCTGTACGAAGTTTCTTTACAAAATTTGGAGTGGTCTTGGGATCGGATGTTTTTATTTTGTTATATTCTTTAACTGCATCCTTCCGCGATCGAAGGCGAGCTGAACCAAAGAATACAATTGTATCCAGAATGTTATATTTTTTAAACCGGGTTGCCGGTTCCAAGTATTCAGAAAGAATTCTTATTATTCGTGCGTCAGCCGATTGAAGAAAATCTGACTTTTCGTAAGCTTTAAATTTTTCCATAAAAGATTTTTAGTTAGTGAAATAAATTATGTTTATTATTTTGGGGTGGTAATATACTCTATTTCTATTTTATATAATCATTGAATTATGAAAAAACTCACTTTATTATTTATACTCCTAAATGCTTTCCATCCGGGTTTTGCTCAGAAATTAAAAACAGAGATTGATAATATTTTAAGGAGGGTACCTCTTAAGTCAAATTATGGTATCCTTATCCTTAATCCGATGAAAGAAGATACGTTGTACGCGCACAATGTTACCACACCATTGATCCCCGCTTCAAACACGAAATTATTTACAACCGCGGTTGCTATTTATTATTTGGGACCTGAATACCAGATATCCACGAAATTTTTCACGGATGCAAAACGGCAAAATTCAAATCGGTTAGACGGAAATCTCTATCTTAAAGGTTATGGGAATGGACTATTTACCGATGAGGATCTTGACAAAATGATCTCTGATCTTAAGAGCAAGGGGATTAAAGAAATTAATGGAGACATTATAGGCGATGATACATTTTTTGATGACGTCTACTCAAGAGCTGATTGGATAGAAGATGAAACAAAAACACTTTCACTTCCACCGGTAAGCGCACTTGTTCTAAATAAAAATAAACATATAGTTAAAAAGAAAGTCCGAAGAAAACGGTACAAATTTGTAACTGAATTTTTCTCCGATCCTCCGTTGATGATCGCTGAGATACTTTACGATAAATTGAGAGCAGCATCGATCTCTGTCAACGGAACATTTAGAAAAGGGGCAACTCCCAAATCAGCAGTTGAACTATGTTTGCACACAATAAAGTTAAAGGAATACCTTAGAACAGTGAACAAAAGAAGTGATAATTTTTTGGCGGAATGTCTCTTCAAACTTGTGGGGGGCGTTTCCTCCGGGAAAGAAGGGTCGGCATTTTATGCAGCTCAAACAATTAACAAATTTCTTTTTGATAACGATGTCCCATCTGAAGGGACAAAAATCGTTGACGGATCGGGACTTTCTAGAAACAACCAAGTTTCGGTGGGATCAATCACCGGTTTGTTGGAAAAAATCTATTTTGATATTAGATATTATGATACTTTTTACAACTCCTTAAGTACTGCTGGAACAGATGGAACTCTGCGTAACAGAATGAAAGATCCTTCACTTGAAGTAAATTTTAGAGGGAAAACCGGGACTTTAAACGGAGCTTCTTCCGTTTCCGGCTATTTAAAATTAAAGAATGGAGACGATATCATAATAAGTATGATATTTGAGTTTTCTAAAAATAGTAATAATTATTATAGAAATGTGGAGGATGAGATAATCGAAAAATTAGCCGGATTCAATTACGAACCCGGCGATTAATTTTAGCGCGGTAAAGCCGGATTTGTTGGAACACTCTGTCTTCCACCCTGCTGAATAACACTATTTGTGTTATCATTTTTAGCGGTTGGGAGGAAAAAGAGATTTACAACTATCGCAAGAATAACTAAAACTCCTGCAAGCCACCAGGTAGATTTACTTAAAAAATCAGCTGTTCTTCTTGTTCCAAAAACCGAACCAACATTTGCTCCGCCAAAAGTACCAGCCAAACCGGAGCCTTTGCTTGCTTGCATTAAAATAATAATTATCAATAACGTAGAGATAATTACCGAGATACCTATTAAAACGCTATACATAAACACCTTTCTTCTGTATAAAATGGTAGCGGGGGAGGGATTCGAACCCCCGACACATGGATTATGATTCCATTGCTCTAACCTACTGAGCTACCCCGCCATTATTGTCAAAATGGCTTCCAAATATACTAAACATTACAATTTTAGCAAAAATTATCGTATAATTCTTAAATTCTTTTACTCATTTATGATTGGGACTAACCATGGGCATTGATCCGCAAATTGTTCTTTCTTTACTCACCCTCATTCTTTTAGAAATTGTTCTAGGGATCGATAATATTGTGTTTATTTCAATTTTAACAGGAAAACTTCCCGTTTCGATGCAGGAAAAAGCAAGAATTACGGGGCTTTCCCTGGCAATGATTACGAGAATTCTGCTTCTCCTTTCCCTTACCATGTTGATGAAATTGACTTATCCCCTTTTTGTGGTTTGGGGCAATGAAATATCTGGTAAAGATTTGATCGTTATCTGTGGCGGAATGTTTCTTTTGACTAAAAGTACCCGCGAGATTCACGATAAACTTGAGGGAGAAGAAGGAGAAGCAAGCTACCGGATTAAATCATCCTTCAGTGCTGTTATATTCCAAATTTTGCTACTTGATATTGTTTTTTCACTTGATTCGGTCATAACTGCGATCGGAATGGCGAATCAAATTTGGGTAATGATAACGGCTGTAATAATTGCGGTAATTTTTATGCTATTTTTGTCAGGAAGGATCAGCACATTTGTGAACAATCACCCGACAGTTAAAATGTTGGCATTGAGTTTTTTATTGTTAATCGGTATTACTTTAATTGCAGAAGGTTTTGATCAGCACATTCCGAAAGGCTACATTTACTTTTCAATGGCTTTTTCATTGTTTGTTGAAATGTTGAACCTAAGGGTAAAAGGTAAAAAATCTAATCCGATTAAACTTCGTACTCCTTTAACCAGTAAATAGTACTATCATTATTTTAATTGTATCACAGATTATTAATCTGTGATACCGCTTTTACCCCTTACTGTAAGCTTCCATTAATATTTTCAAGTCGCTTTCATAGTAGTTATGTAGAAGCTCAATATCTTCCTCCGAAAGTCTTGAGAATTCTTTTGCATTAGCTATCGCTTGTCCTTCATTCCTAATACCGGGAATTACAGAGGAGACTCCCTCATGGCTTAAAATAAAGCTCATTGCAAGATAGTCTTTTTCTATTTTTCTTTTTTCGGCTAATTCAAAAACTCTCCCCAATTTATCAAGCGATAGATTTAACAATTCCGGATTAAGTCTATTGCTTCTGTGGTCGTTTTTAGGAAATGTTTTTTCTCTTGAAAATTTTCCGCTCAACAGTCCGAAATGAAGAGGAACGCGCGCAATTATGCCATAGTTATTTTCCACAGCTAAGGGGAAAACTTCTGCTAAAACAATCTGATTGATAATGCTGAAAGCTATTTGGAATGTATGACCAATCTGGTGTTCAATAAAAAATTTTGCTTCAACTTGCGGTTCAAAGGTGTTTAGGGAAATTCCCCAGTAACGAATTTTACCTTCCTTTTGAAGCTGTTCCATTGCTTCGATACATTCACCTTCTTGCAGATGCTGCATCCGTGCGCTGTGCAATTGGTAAACATCAATTACATCTTTATTGAGGCGTTTTAAACTTTTCTCGCATGCATTTAAAATATATTCTTTTGAATAATTTATTCCGGCGGAACCATCTTCCATTAATGTGTTACCTACTTTTGTTGCGAGAATAATATTATTCCATTTTCCACCAAATACGTTTCCAAGCAATCCTTCGCTGTGTCCCAATCCGTAAAAATCGGCTGTATCAAAAAAATTAACACCAAGCTCAACCGCTTTAATTATGGCTTTCTTCGATGTTTCATCATCTACTTTGCCCCAGCCGATCGGTACGTCTCCCGCCATAACCGGACCTCCAATTGCCCATGAACCAAAACCAATTTCTGAAACTAATAAATTTGTTTTCCCGAGTTTTCTATACCGCATGTTTATTTTGGAAGTTTATTTTTGATGTTTGCCGCATATTCATTTTTGAAAAGATTGGCATCGTTTGATTTCCAATCTTTAATCGCAATTCCACTGTTTTGTAATCGTTCGTTTGCTTTTGCAATACGGTTAACCGGATCAGGATGTGTGGAAAGGAATGTAGCAACTTTGCCGCTCTTTGAACTTACCAATCCGTCATCACGCATTTTCTCAAAAAAGAATTTTACAGCTCCCGGATAAAAACGTGTATCTTTTAAATAATCAATTGAATATTTATCACTCTCATCTTCGTCTGCACGACTGTTGGCTAAGAATGCAAGTCCAACGAAAAGATTTGAAGCAACCTCTGCAATTTTAGAAGGCTGACTTCCGAGAACCATTCCGACTAAAAATTGCACTCCGTAATATTTTGTCATTCGTTGCGTTGCGTGTCTTCTTTCTGCATGTGCAATTTCATGACCTAAAACTCCCGCAAGAGCTGCTTCCGAATCAAGATATTTTAACAAGCCTGTGTAAACGTAAACGTTGCCCCCTGGAAGCGCAAATGCATTTAACGTATTATCATCGGCGATCAATTCAAGTTTATAATCATAAACATTCTTTTTTGCAATTTTGGGGGAAGTTAAAACTTGCTGAAAAATACGCTGATCTATATAAGTTTTAATCGAAGGATCACCTCTGAAGATAGGATATTCAGCTTGATTCTTTAACATTTCCGCCGAGACATCATGTCCCAGTTTTATATCTTCCGAATCGGAGAACATATTAAATCCGCCGCTTCCGCTGCACGAACTAATTGTAACAATCGAAAATATTGATAAAAATATATTTATGAGATTCTTTTTCATTTTTAGTCCTCGTTATTTATTAGAGAATGTTGCTGCCAGACATAGTCTAAAAGTTCATTAATTCCATATCGCGTTGCCGAAGAAAAAACCAGTGTTGGAGAATCAGCTCCTCGAAATTTTTTCTTCTTTAATTTGCTGATATCTTTTTCAGATAACAAATCAGCTTTGGAGATGCTGATAATTTTTTTCTTTTGTGCTAAAATTTTACTGTGTGCTTTTAATTCCTTAAGCAGAATTGAAAAATCTTTTTGATAATCTTCAGATTGACCATCAATCAAAAATAAAAGTATTCCCGTTCGCTCGATGTGCCGGAGAAATAAAAGCCCGAGACCTTTCCCTTCTGAAGCACCTTCAATGATCCCGGGGATGTCAGCTACCGTAAAACTTTGATATTCTTTATAACGCACAATTCCCAAATTTGGTTCAAGTGTTGTAAAAGGATAGTCGGCAATTTTCGGTTTTGCTTCAGAGATTGTGGAGATTAAAGTTGACTTTCCTGCATTGGGAAACCCAACGAGACCGATATCGGCAATCAATTTCAATTCTAAAATAATTTTTATTTCTTCCCCCGGTTTTCCATTCTCCGCAAAATGAGGAGTTTGGTTTGTTGGAGTGGCAAAATTTGAATTTCCTTTGCCTCCTCTTCCCCCTTTTGCTACAACTATTTTCATCCCGGCCTTGTTGAGATCGTAAAGAACTTTTTCTGTCTCAGCGTCCTTAATAATTGTTCCAACCGGAACTTGAATGATGATATCTTTTCCGTTCCTTCCGTCTTTTAACGAATTTGCTCCGGCGGCGCCATCTTCAGCCGAATAATCTTTTTTGTAACGGTAATCCAAAAGCGTTGAAAGATTGCTGTTCGCTACAAAAATTACATCGCCACCTTTGCCCCCGTTACCGCCAGAAGGTCCCCCTTTCGGGACGTATTTTTCACGGCGAAACGTTACCGCACCATCTCCCCCCTTACCGGCGAAAATATTAATTTGAGCATAGTCAATAAACATTAGAACTCCTTATCACGAAAAAATTGTTCGACCTTTTCCTTAAGCAACGTTGCCTCTTTTCCTACTGAATTTACGCGATAAGAAAGAAAAACATCTTTTAAAATTTGATCTGCTTCATCTTCATTTGAACACTCCGCTATCCGTTCGAGCGTGTTCACAAAATCCAAACTGTCCTGATTAAATATTACACTGATTATCTTCATCGTCTCTTTAGTAGTAAAATAACTGAAGATATCTGCTTCCGGTTCCGCTGGTTTGCTTTCACTCACCGGTGTTGGTTCCTCAAACAGAGGTTGCGATGGTGACTCCTCATCATCTGTTGAAAAAGAATTTTCTTCAAATTTTGTTTCATTCTTTTCCAGTTCTTCTTTAAAATATTTTTCAAAAGAGATTTCCCCGTTTTCCGGTTCGTTCTCGGTTGATTCAATAGAAAATTTCTCTATCGCAGATTCAAGTTCATCGTTCACCCCGAACTTGCTTTCTTCTTGTTGTTCCTCATCTAAAAATGTCTCTTCAGAAAGAAGTTCTTCATTTTCTATTTCGTCTTCAACAATCTTTTCTTCTACAATTTCTTTGTCGTCGGGAAATTCATCTTCGGTTATTAAATTTTCTTCTACTTCCTCTTCATAGTTATTTGCAACCGTATCATGAAGTAAACTTTCATCTTCAACTACATCCGTTTTTTCTTCACTCACCTCTTCAATGTTCAATTCAAGTGATTCCACTTCTACATCAGTTGAAGTAATCGGCTCCGGAATTTCTTCCTCCGCTTCATGCAGATTTTGATCAGCACCGATGAGTTCATCTGCCAGTGTTTCGTCCTCATGTAAAGCTTCTTCAGCCGATTTGAATATATCAAGTTGAGCTTCATCCGTTGGTACGTCTGCTGATGCTTCTTCGGTTTTTAAAACTTCTTCCTCAACCGGAGTTTCTTCATCCTCAAATGATATTGGACTAAATATTGCCGAGAAAATTTCAGACAGTTCAAACTTTTGTTTCGGATCAACGGAAAGAAGTTTTCTTACTTTGAAAATGTGATTGTGCAATCCTTTATCTTTTAAAAAGATTTCGAGTGTTTCAATCGCCAGTTTTGTCTTTGTAACCTCTCCCGTATTAATAAATTCAGCCGCATCGATAAGGGCATTCTCTATCACATTTTTCATTTGCTGATCAAGCAGCTGCTTTTGTATTTTTTCAACAAGCGATTCAAACTCATAAATACTTATCGTCAGCAGTTGTTTCTTATCAAGGATGGTAAGAAAAATTTTCTTGTAGTAATCAAAAAAGTAGAGGTAATTAAAAAACAGTTTAACTTCTTCTTGCGAACGGATTTCACTCGAATCAAAAACAAATTTTTTCAAGGTCCAGACCGGGCGAAGAAGATACGTTAATTGAAAAGTAACCGCCTGCTGTATGATCTTTTTTACTTCTTCGTAGGGAAGAAGTTTGTTCTTTTTAATTTCTTGCCCGATGGCCCAAAAATGCTGAGAAATCTCGGGTCCGCTGTAATCAAAAACTGATTTTTGTAAAAGATTTTGCCGGTCTAAAAAAATGAGATAATCAATTTCCGCTGAAATATACTGAACGATTGCCGGATGGACTTTTGCCTTGGTCAGATCATCTAAAGTAAAAAATGATCCGAGTCTTTTAATCTTGTTCAGATTAAAATCGGTGATAAATTGTATTTCCTTCTCAAACATTTCATTTCTCGGTAATTCTTACCTTTAAAATAAAAAAAATCCCGAAGAAACGTGCATCGAGATCACACAGTCCCCCCCCCTCCTATCTTATAAAAAATAGTGCATCCGCTTCTTAAAAAATCTCAGACTCGTTGGCACCTAAAAATCACACCAGCTATTAACTTTTAATCTTCTTAAAAATGACGTATTTATCTCCATGCTTTACCGGCGTGGAAAAATCTCCTTTATCTAATCCGCGTAAAACTTTGCAGATGCTTTCAGGAAACAAATTTACGTCGATTTCACCGAGCATTCCGTTTTTCTCTTTTGATGGAGCAACTGAATATTTCTGAGCAAGTACCGCAAAATCTTCTCCCCGCACGAGTGCTGCATAAACAGAATCTGCCTTCTCACTTGTGCTGCAAACAATTTCCGCTAGACAACAATATCTCGGATTTGCGTAGCGGACAGTTGTTTTTATCCGGTACCAGGTGCTTATTGGATTATCATCAATTCTTGCAGGTGAAAAGCGCCATTTAAGAATTGACGCTACTGCAGCAGAATCCCAATCGGGATCACCGCTTGCTTTGCGCAGTTTAACATGTTCAACTGTGCCGTCATCCAAAATGTAAAGAATCATGTCCATCTCGAAATGTGGAGAGACGACCGTTGCGGGAACAGGTGGTAAAGGAGTCCGCATTAACAGTTGGGGAATTGAGTCATCCACGGTTTGCTGGGAAGAAGAGCATCCCAACAGACAACAAAGACTGAGAGAAAGAATCCATCGTTTCATGATTCACCTCTTACCTAAAATTAATTATTACAACGGGACGTTAGTGTTCCGTCTATTTTGAGTGAGCAGTTGCTAGAAATTATGACGGGAAGTTGACAAGTAAAAAAAATTACTCACTCGAAAAATAAATTTCTTTTTGGTGAGAAGCAATGTTGTTCTTTATTCACACCATTAAGGCAAATAAAAAATCCCGATTGATCTCCAATCGGGATTTTTAGAAACTGCTACATCAGATTAATTATTATACTTTTTCACCGCAGAGTTTTGCTTTGAAATAATCACGGTTCATGCGGGCGATATTGCTAACTGAAATTCCTTTCGGGCATTCGGCTTCGCACGCGTAAGTATTTGTACAATTACCGAAAGCGTTCTCATCCATAACTTTTACCATCGCTTGCACACGATCGTAACGCTCCGGTTGTCCTTGCGGAAGTAAGGCGAATTGAGAAACTTTAGCGCTTACAAAAAGCATTGCAGAAGAATTCTTACAAGCCGCAACGCATGCGCCGCAGCCGATACATTCAGCCGCATCAAGTGAAAGGTCGGCATTCTCTTTTGAAATCAGAATGGCGTTTGCGTCTTGCGCGCTTCCCGCATTGATAGAAGTATATCCCCCGGCTTGTTGAATTTTATCAAATCCGGAACGGTCGACGATTAAATCTTTTATCACTTGAAACGCAGTGGCTCTAAACGGCTCAATATAAAGTGTTTCACCGTCTTTGAAATTGCGCATATGTAATTGACACGTTGCTGTTTTGGGTAACGGTCCGTGCGGATGTCCGTTTACAGATAGTCCGCAAGTTCCGCAAATTCCTTCACGGCAATCGCTTTCAAACGCTATCGGGATTTTCCCTTCTGCTTCCAATTTGTTATTCACTTCATCAAGCATCTCAAGAATTGAAGAATCGGGAGAAACCTTTTGATTGAATTCGTCAAAGTGTCCTTTAGCTTTGTTATTTTCTTGACGCCAGATTTTTAACTTCAAGGTTATATGATTACTGCTCATTATTTATAACTCCTCGTAGCTAATTTAATATTTGTAAATTCGAGATTTTCTTTTGCCAATTCCCATTCACCTGCTTTTTTATAATCCCATGAAGCTACATAGGAATATTCATCATCTCTTCTTAAAGCTTCGCCTTCGGGTGTTTGGTATTCTTCACGGAAATGTCCTCCACAGCTTTCATTCCTGTTGAGAGCATCCTTAGCCATCAATTCGCCAAGCTCAAGAAAATCAGCAACTCTTCCGGCGCGTTCTAAAGTTTGATTAAGTTCCTCTCCTTTACCAACTACTTTTACGTCCGTCCAGAATTCTTCTCTCAAATCTTTTATCTTTTTAATCGCTTCGTTCAATCCCTTTTCATCACGCGACATTCCAACTTTATCGATTAAAATTAATCCGAGTTTTTTGTGAATCGCGTCAACGGTTTGTTTTCCGTTGATCGAAAGAAGTTTTTTTATGTCGTTGTCAACCTCTTTTTCGGTTTCTTTGAATTCAGTGCTTTCGGGATTAGCCTTTTCCGGTTTTTCGGTTGCGAGATAATTCCCGATTGTGTAAGGAATAACAAAGTAACCATCTGCCAGACCTTGCATCAACGCGCTTGCGCCAAGCCGATTTGCACCGTGATCAGAGAAATTTGCTTCTCCAAGTACAAACAAACCGGGAACGTTGCTCATCAAATTATAATCTACCCACAAACCGCCCATTGCATAATGAGGCGCGGGATAAATCTGCATCGGTACTTCGTAAGGATCAACACCGGTAATGTTTTGGTACATATCAAACAAGTTTCCGTATCGGTCTTTCACTCCATCCTTTCCGATTCTACCAAAAGCTTCTGAGAAATCGAGATAAACGGAACGCCCGCCGTTTACACCGCGGTTTTCATCGCAAACATATTTTGCGTTACGGGAAGCAACATCCCTCGGTACTAAATTTCCGAATGCGGGATATCTTCTTTCAAGATAATAATCTCTTTCTTCTTCGGGAATTTGATTTGGGGGACGATGATCGCGCACTTTTTTAGGAACCCAAATTCTTCCATCGTTCCTCAAACTTTCACTCATCAACACTAATTTGGATTGAGCTTCTCCATGCACCGGAAGACAAGTTGGGTGGATTTGTGTGTAACATGGATTTGCGAATGCAGCTCCACGTTTATGTGCGCGCCATGATGCAGTTGCATTGCTGTTCATCGCATTGGTTGAAAGGAAATAAACGTTCACATATCCGCCTGTTGCAAGAACCACAGCTTGCGCAGCATGTCTTTCAATTTCGCCGGTAAGTAAATTTCTTACAATTATTCCTTTTGCTTTACCATCAACCAGTACTAAGTCAAGCATCTCTCTACGATTGAACATCTTAACATTTCCAAGATGGATTTGCCTATTTAGTGAACCGTAGGCACCAAGTAATAATTGTTGCCCCGTTTCACCGCGCGCATAAAACGTTCTTGAAACTTGCGCGCCACCAAATGAACGATTTGCCAACGTTCCGCCATATTCTCTTGCAAAAGGAACGCCCTGCGCAACACATTGATCAATAATGTTGTTGCTTACTTCTGCTAAACGGTAAACATTTGCTTCGCGAGCGCGGAAGTCGCCTCCTTTTACCGTATCATAAAATAAGCGGTAAACAGAGTCGGCATCATTCTGATAATTTTTAGCGGCGTTAATTCCACCTTGTGCTGCAATTGAGTGTGCACGGCGCGGAGAATCGTGATACGTAAAAGCTTTTACTTTGTAACCAAGTTCGCCCAAAGTTGCTGCGGCTGAAGCGCCTGCTAAACCAGTTCCTACAACGATAATATCAAATTTTCTCTTGTTCGCCGGATTAACCAACTTCATTGAGAATTTATGATTGGACCATTTTTCTGCGATGTTACCTTCAGGTACATTAGATTTTAACGTTATCATTATTTGCCTCCCATCAAAAAGTAGATTGGAATAGATGCGAAACCTAACGCCATGATCAGCGCGTAAATTGTTCCTAATTTTTTAATTAACGGAGTATATTTTTTATGATTTAGTCCGAAAGTTTGGAATGCGCTTTGGAACGCATGATTCAAATGGAACCCTAAGAATCCCATTGAAACAATATAAATTAATGAATAAACCGGAGAGGCAAACCACTGAGCTACAATTGTGTAAAAGGGATATTCGCCCTCGGGATGAACACCAAAATTAAAACCTGCCCAAAAAGTTGATAAATGAATTCCGAGAAAAATAAAAATAACTGTTCCAGTTATTGCCATGCTGCGAGAGAAGATTGTAGAATTCTCGCTATCGGCGCTAACAGCATATTTCTGCGGGTTAGCTTTTTTATTCTGAAGCCATAATCTTACACCGTTATAAATATGATAGATAAAGATCAAGGCTAGAACTATTTCGATTACTCTAACTGCAGGTTTAACGGCTTCAAGTGTTTCAACATATGTTTGAAAAGCGGCGGGACCGAAGTAGAGCATCATGTTGCCGATGAAGTGCACAATAAGGAACAACATCAGCAGGGTACCGGTAAGAGCCATAATAAACTTTTTACCGAGTGAGGAATTGGTGAAATCAGTGAACCAACTCATTCATATTCTCCTTTTTTTAAGATTTTAGGAAATGGAATTGTTGATTGAATGTCGGCGCTAAAACAGGTTTCATTATATTTTAGGTTGCGTTCAAAAGTGAGCAATTTTTTTTTCATCTAAAAGAAAATTAAGAATTCTATTTACGATATGCAATTTGAAGTGGAAAAAGTTACATATTTTTGTTTATTTCAATCCTCATTCGTTTAAAGATTCTTCCTCTTGCTCTTTTGAAGTCCCCCAGATGTGTAATTTAAATTCTTTAAGAAGTTCTTTTACTTCTTCAACTTGTAATTCACTTATAAAAAATCTGGCGGGTTGTATTAACGGATCAACACTTAAAAAATTCTCTCCTGTGGTGTAGTAATCAATTTGGGCATCTTCCAGTAGTGATTTAATCAGTGCAATATCTCCCTGGTTAAGCGAAGAAAATAATTCTACATAATTTTCCTTTGCTAATATTACATGAGGAGTAATCGTAAAATCTATCAAAACCTCGCATTCGGGGCAGTGAACTTTTCCGTTGTACATTTCATTTTCGGAAAGTTCTATCTCGCTTTTGCAACCGGGACAAACAATGTCGGGTGCTAATTTCCCTGCAGGCATTTCTTTTTTGAACAATTCCTGACACTCCGGCTTTTTGCAATAGTAGAATTCTTTCCCCTCATCCAGGCACAATTCACAATAATCGTTTCCGCAACCATGACAGATTGATAGTGCTTCTCTTTTGGGATGGTTGATGCAACTCTTCATCGTTTCACCTTTGTAGATTAATTTTATAATTGACTATACAAAGAACTTGGTTTTGTGTTTTTAACTTACTCTTTACGTAAACAAGTATCAAACCAAAATTGTATTCTTCATTTAATCGTTTACTATTATTTATTCTTATTCACGTAATTGTAATCGTTAAGGGTAAATCTTGTTATGACAAAAAAAATATTTATTTTCCGATAGAACAAACAATTCATTTATAAACAACGGAGTATCATGGAAAATATTATTTGGAGTTATTGGTGGGTAATTTTAATATTACTCTGTATTGGTTTCTATAAGTTTATTTTTAGATTTTTATTCGGGATGGTAATCGTTCCGGAAGATAAAATTGGTCTCGTAACAAAAAAGTTTGTTCTTCTTGGAGATAACAAAGAATTGCCGGACGGTAGAATTATTGCAACAAAAGGAGAAGCCGGATTTCAAGCAAAAGCGTTAGCCCCAGGATTATATTTCGGAAAATGGGTTTGGCAATATGATATTACCATGGAATCGTTCACTGTTATTCCCGAGGGTAAAATAGGATTGGTTTTGGCGAAAGACGGTGCAGGAATTCCTACCGGAAATATTCTTGCTCATGAAGTTGACTCAGATAGTTTTCAAGACGCGGAGAAATTTCTTAATAACAATGGTCAACGTGGAAGACAAACCTCATACCTTACAGCAGGTTCTTACCGTATAAATACAATGTTGTTTAGTATTTCAATTACAGATATGATCCGCATTCAGGAAAGTATGGTAGGTATCGTCACTACTTTAGATGGTCAACCGATTCAAGCCGGACAAATTGCAGGACAGATCATTGAGGGACATAATAACTTCCAAGATTTTAATAGTTTTATTAAAAATGGTGGAAACAGAGGATTGCAGCCACAAGTTATTCTAGCCGGCTCTTATAATTTAAATCCCTGGGCGATTCAAATAGAGGAAATCCCGATGACTGAAATTCCTATTGGTTATGTTGGAGTTGTAATCTCGTATATCGGTCAGGAAGGAAAAGATTTAACCGGAAACGATTTTAAACATGGAAACATTGTTGAAAAAGGTTTTAAAGGTGTTTGGTTGGAACCACTTGGTCCGGGAAAATATCCCATCAATAAGTATATCATGAAAGTAGAATTAGTTCCAACAACAAATTTAGTTCTCAACTGGGCAAATGCAAGAAGCGAAGCACATAATCTCGATAAAAATCTTTCTACCATCACCGTCCGTTCAAAAGATGGTTTTCCCTTCAATCTTGATGTAGCGCAAATTATTCATGTTCCTTCAACTGAAGCTCCAAAAGTAATTGCCCGTTTCGGGAATATGGTAAATTTAGTTTCCCAGGTATTAGAACCAACCATCGGAAATTATTTCAGGAATTCAGCACAGGACAGTGATGTTATTGCTTTTCTAAGCACACGTAAAGAAAGACAAGAATCTGCTAAATCACATATCAAAAAAGTTTTGGATGAATATAACGTTAATGCCGTTGATACTTTGATTGGAGATATTGTTCCGCCCGAAACGCTTATGAAAACTTTAACTGATAGAAAAATTGCCGAAGAACAAAAAGTAACGTATGAAACTCAAAAGAAAGCGCAGGAAACTAGACAGGGAATGGAAAAAGAAACCGCCATCGCCGATATGCAAAAAGATATTGTAAAAGCTCAGCAAAGTGTGGAAATCTCCGAACGTACCGCAAACGCAACTGTAAAGAAAGCCGAAGGGGACGCGACAAGTGTTAAACTTGCCGTAAGTGCGGAAGCCGAAGCAACCAAAATGCGCGCTCATGCAGAAGCGGAATCAACAAGAGCCAGAGCTCAAGCTGATTCGGAAGCAATAAAACTTAAAGCTTCAGCACAAGCAGAACAGATCTCATTAACCGGAAACGCTGAAGCCGGCAAAATATTAGCCATCGGTAAATCTACTGCCGAAGCGTACGAACTTGCAGTTAAAGCCTTAGGCGGAGAAAACTTTACCCGTTATAAAATTACAGAGGAATTATCGAAAGGACATATTAAACTAATCCCCGATGTTTTGATCGGCGGCAATAATTCCAACGGCACGGCAATAGAAGGAATTCTCGGGCTAAAATTAATGGAAATGATTGACCCAAGGAAAAACGGAAATGAAGATCAGAACAAACAATTAGTTACTCCAAATCAAGAGTAGAAGAAGTATTTAATAACTTTGAAATCATGGGAGAAAACAATTGTATTTCTCCCAAATTCTCAACTTTTCCCTTTTCGGAAAGTTTTCAATTCGTTTAATAGCAAACTATAAAAAAAAGTTACTTATACATACAAACTGTTATCCATTCAATTTCTATTCGTCCATATATTTTCATTCATTCCCCTTAATATTTTACTTCCATTTTGTTTTCAAAAACAATTCCATTAGATTTGACCCGTTCTTTTAAGATTGTTACGGTGTCCCGCATAGAACGGGAATGATAGGGAATCCGGTGAGAATCCGGAGCTGTCGCGCAACTGTGAAATAACTGCTTCCAAAATGAGTAGTTAAAAGTCAGGAGACCTGCCGTACATATTTTAATCAACCTTCGCGGGTAAGGTTGGATTAATGAAGCTTGTTCGCCCATGCGTGCCGTTTCGTAATTCATTTCTTTCTATCCCACGAAGTTACAACCTAATTCATTTAACTTAATTTTATAGGAGTAACTTCTATGGCTCGTACTTTTTTTTCAAGGGTTCTCATTTTTCTTCTTCTTATTTTTTCGGTTGTAAAAGCCGGAGGGAATAAACCGGAGAGCGATACCCTTCGTACTTATCATCTTTCTGATGTTGTCGTTTCGGCAACAAAATCAGCAACTCTTTCAACTCAAGTCGGTTCAGCAATAACGGTGATTGACCGGACAGAAATTGAGCAATCAAAAAAGGGAACCGTTCTGGAATTACTTTCGGAAGTTCCGGGAGTTTTTCTGGTTCAGCAAGGAGGAACGGGAAAACTTGCTACGGTTTTTTTACGAGGTGCTAATCCCGGACAGACACTTGTACTAATTGATGGTGTGGAGATGAATAATCCCGGCGATGTGAGCAATGCCTTTGATTTTTCAAATCTTCAAGCCTCAGATATTGAACGGATCGAAATTCTCCGCGGACCGCAAAGCACATTATATGGTTCAGATGCACTTGCTGGAGTGATTTCGATCTTTACCAGGAAAGGCTCTCAAGGATTAAACACAACTGCGCATCTTGAAGGTGGTTCATATAACAGTTTGCGCTCAAGCGTTTCTGTTTCAGGTGGCGAGGAAGGGTTAAGTTATTTAGTATCAGCAAATGATTTTAAAACAAAAGGATTTTCTTCCGCTTCCGAGCAATACGGAAATACCGAAGCGGATGGATATAAAACTTCCGCTTTCACTTCAAAATTTAGCTATGATTTTCCTGAAGATATTTCACTTTCTTTGTTTCTCCGATTCAACAAAGCTAATGCCAGTCTTGATGCCGGAAGCGGAATAAACGGAGATGATCCGAATTATTCGTATTCGCTTCAAGAAACAGTTTTTAAAACGTCGCTTGATTTTTCTCTATTCGATAAACAATGGGATCAATCAGTCTCATTTAACTACGGGCGCAATTTTAGAAAATATGTTGATGGTGTGGATGCAAACCATCCCACAGCTTCTTCCGATGCACGATATGATGGGACAAAAAAGAAAATTGAGTGGTTGAATACCTTGAACTTATTAGATAATAACCGTATCACAATAGGAGCGGAAGGAGAAGAAGAAACCGCGGTTGCTGATTATTATTCAAACAGTGAGTGGGGTCCATACAATAGTTTTTTCCCAAACACGAGAACAACAACTTTCGGACTTTTTGCTCAAGATCAACTATCAATCAGCAAAAATTTCATTACAACGCTCGGCATCCGGTATGACAAACATAAAAGATTTGGTTCTGTTAAAACTTTCAGAATTGCACCGGTTTATTTTATTGAAGAAACAGGAACAAAAATCCGTGCAACATATGGTACCGGTTTTAAGGCTCCATCACTTTTCAATCTTTTTGATCCTGCTTACGGTAACTCTGATCTTAAACCAGAAAAAAGCAAAGGATGGGACGTTGGAATAGAACAGTTTTTATTGGAGAATAAATTATCCTTAGAAGTTTCCTATTTCTCTAACACCTTTAGTGATCTTTTCAGTTTTGTTTACGACCCCGTAACATTTTCGTCTACAGTAATTAATTTAGCTAAGGCTGAAATGAAAGGTGTTGAGTTTGGTGTTAAATATAAGATGGAACATGCCGCTATTTTTAACTTTTCCTACACTTTAACAAAAACAAAAGATAAAAGCGATGACAGTCCAGAAAAAGATTTTCCGCTACTTCGCAGACCTCAAGATAAAGCCTCGCTCTCAAGCATTTTATTCTTAAACGAAAAGCTTAATCTTGGTCTTGAAATTCTATATACGGGAATTCGTGACGACAAAGATTTTTCAACATTTCCGGTTCAACGCATTCAGCTGAAAAGTTATACAGTGGTAAATATGTCGGCTTCATATAAAATCACAAACATGTTTGAAGTTTTTGCCAAACTGCACAATATTTTCGATGAAAAGTATGAAGAAATTTTAGGTTACGGAACAGAAAGGCAATCTATTTACGCTGGAATTAATTTTTCGCTTTAGTGCCCGTCATTGGCAATAGTCAGTGGTCATTTTAGGTGTCTAACATTCAACGGACGCTCACGAGCGTTCCCTACAACATATTTTCTGTTTCATAATGTAGGGAACGGTCGAGACCGTTCCGGTATAATGACAAAATGAAAAAACAATTTTTTAACTGAACATTACATTTTTTTTTGTAAATTTGCACAAATAGAAAAAGGAACTCACATGAAAGAAAAAATATCCTCTAATAAATTTCTGCTACTAACCGGATTAATTTTAGTTGCAGCTGTTAGCCGTTTAATTCCCCATCCGTTAAACTTTGCACCGATAACTGGAATGGCATTATTTGCCGCCGTTTATTTTGACGAAAAGAAATTCGCTTTTGCCGTTCCGGTATTTGCAATGTTCATCTCAGATTTAATTATTGGACTTCATTCACAAATGGTAACGATCTATTTAAGTTTTGTCTTGATTGTAGGAATTGGATTTTTAGTAAAAAACAGAAAATCGATTGGCACAATTGCACTTGCTTCCGTCGCTTCTTCTATTCTCTTTTTTGTTATAACGAACTTTGGAATGTGGGCATTAGGAACTCTTTACACAAAAGATTTAGCCGGACTGCTTATTTGCTTCACCGCCGCAATTCCCTTTTTCCAGAATACTTTGCTTGGAGATTTGTTTTATACCGGTCTGCTCTTTGGAGTTTATGAAGCTGTGAAAGTAAAATTACCGCAGGCGGTTAAAGTTCGTTAAGAACTCAATTTAATAATTTTAGAAACCTTCATGGGAGTTAAACTTTCCGAGAAGGTTTTTTTATTTTAACCGGCTTTTATGTTTTTCCCCTCGCAGCAAAGCAAAACGAATTAATTTCTCAAGCACTTCATCATAAGTAAAACCGGCAGCTTCTGCAGAGCGCATAAATCCGGCTCCTTCAGTCAAATCAGGATTTGGATTTACCTCCAGCACAAAAAGCTCGTTATCGGTTGAAAGACGCATATCAATTCTTGCATAATCTCTAACTCCCATCGCTTTGAACGCCGCCAAGGCGATCTTTTCTGCTTTTGCCTGAATTCTTTTCGGCAAAACGGCAGGACAAATTGGAATGGTTTTATGGTATGCTTCATGCATTTGGTCCCATTTTGCCTGATAACTTACAATGTTCGGAAGATGATCGGGCATGGCAGAAAAATCAATTTCACTTATTGGCAAAACTATTGGATTCTCGTCTCCCATCACAGCAACATTCAATTCACGTCCTTCAATGAACTCTTCTATCAATGCGGCTTGTTTAAACTCGCTAAAAATATAATTGATCTTAGCGTTCAGTTCGGAATTATTGTGGACGACAGCATTATAATCAATTCCTACACTGGCGTCTTCAAAGGCAGGTTTCACGATTATGGGAAAACGGAGCGAGTGTTTATATCTTTCTGCAAAAGTTTTCTTGAGCTCAAAATTGGCAGTTTTTATTCCGTAAGAACCCAACAGCCTTTTTGTAAAAACTTTACTTTGACAGTTCGCCAATGCTAACGGAGGAGCTCCCGTGTAAGGAATTTCCAACAACTCATAAATTCCGGTAACATTCATTTCAAGTTTAGGATTGTTATAAAACAATTCCACAAAATTGAAAATCACATCCGGACGGTTTTTCGTAAGTTCATTTATTAGAAGATGAAAATCATCCTTCAAGTTCAATGTATAGCAATTAAACCCTCTTGACTCAATTTTATGAGCGAAAGTCTCGTAATCCTCCATTGGGGTTGTATTTTCGACCTCGAAGTAGGGAATAAAATTGAGGTTTTCATAATTTGTAGGAGATTTTTTTACATAAAGCTCCGGTTCCGGCTCGTTGTAGATCACGGCAACGGTCGGTTTTCCCGGGTCTCTCCCTTCCAAAGTACTAATTCCTCCTTCTACATCATTTTTCTTCATCTTTTTAAAAAATACCTCGATAATTTCATTTCCTTGAATTAAATTTACGACAATCAATTTATAATTAAAAACTTAGAACAGCGTCTATGAGTTTCTATCCTCAGCCTTACAAATATCAATGCGGGCCCTTTGCTTTAAAATATGCCTTAGTTATGCTCGGACAATTCCAAAACGAAAATGAAATAGGGAAAAAAGCAGGGAGTAACTGGTGGTATGGAACCGATGAAATAGGACTTGCGAAAGCTGCAAAAGCATATAATTGTAAGATGAAATACTTCCGACGCGAAATTGCGGGGGAAGCTTTAAAAGTGTTAAATGGTCACCTAAAAGATGGTTACCCATGCGTATTGAGCGTTGATAACTGGGAACATTGGTTTACGGTAATAAACTATCAGCAGAATAAATATATTGTAGTTGACAGTGCGCTTGACAAAGTTATTGTAATCTATTCCCCAGCTCAACTTTTAAAAAGATGGAAATATCTGGATGAAGAATCAGGCGATATGAGTTACGACGGTTATGCAGTTATACCGAAACTAAAAGTTACAACCAAAGCTCACTTCTCATTGGAAAAAGCACGTTATGTTATGCGAGAGAGAAATAAAAATCTCGCTGAAAAATGGGACACCTATTTTAACGATCTGATCTCAATTTGCCGCCCTCAATTTCCGAATAGTTACAAAACCATTTCATTTAACGAATTTCTCCGCAGGTATGAAAACATTCTCGTTAAAGAGGTTGCTAATTGGCACGGGACACCTTCCTATCCTGAATTACGAAAAGTCCTGAAAAATTTGAGCTTTGTTGCAGAAGTATATGATCTCGTCATCTACATTGATGATCAGAAAAAAGCGCTTGTCGATCTTTCCGCTTTGCTGATGATGTACGCGTGCGGAAAATACGGTATGGATCCGATTTATTAGTATTCCATAACTTACAAAACACTCGAATTTTTCTTTCCTTTGATAGAAAAATAAATTTGTTCGATTCCCATTCCCTTTCTACCTTTGCAAAACAAACTTTGCACGCTTAAAAAAATGAACAGCTCAATTAGTAATAAATCATTTGATCTCTGCATTATTGGAGGTGGAATTAACGGTGCAGGCATTTGCCTTGATGCAGCTCTGAGAGGATTATCGGTTCTACTTTTAGAGAAAAATGATTTTGGAAGTTACACCACCAGCGCATCAACAAAACTTATTCATGGCGGCTTACGCTACCTTGAACATTTTGAATTTGCACTTGTTCGGGAATCGTTGCGAGAAAGAGAATTTTTATTAAAGAATGCTCCGCATCTTGTAAAACCTCTTCAAATAAAAATCCCGGTTTATAAACAAAACAGACATTCTGCTTTTACACTAAGAATGGGAATGATGCTTTATGATCTTCTCTCGTACGATAAAACTCTCCTACGCCATTCATTTAAAAAAATAAATACAAAAGCTGAAGATCCTTCACTCGGCGGATTAGATCATAATAACCTAAATGCTATTATTTCATACTACGATTGCCAAATTGAATACCCAGAGCGATTATGTTTAGAACTCATTCTTTCAGCAAAAGAAAAGGGAGCGACAATTCTCAATCACCATAAATTTGTTGAGAGAGCCGGGTTGCAAAACGGATTTCATCAACTAACGATAGAAAATCAATCTACAAAAGAACTGTTAAACATTCACGCAAAAGTAATTGTAAATTGCAGCGGAGCTTTTGTTGATGAAATAAATAGGCAACTTCATAACAACAGTCCACGTTTAATGGGAGGTACCAAAGGAAGTCACATTATTATTGAACAGTTTGAAGGTGGACCAACAACAGCTTTGTACATGGAAGCCAAAAGCGACGGTCGTCCTTTTTTTATCATTCCTTGGCGGAATTATTACTTGATTGGAACTACTGATATTTATTTTGAAAATCCCCCCGACTCTGTAATCGCGTCTGAGACGGAAATTGATTATTTAACAAATGAGTTCAACAATTTTTTCCCAACCCGAAATTTGAAAAAGGAAGAAATTGTTTATACTTACTCGGGTGTTAGACCATTACTTTACGAACCGCATAAAAAGGAAAGTGAAGTTACGAGAAAGCATATCATTATTGATCATGCTAAAGATGGACTTGAAAATTGTTTTTCAATTGTTGGTGGGAAAATAACTACGTACAGAAGTCTGGCCGAGGAAGCGATTGATAACGTAAGTAAAATTCTAAAGGTCAACATTGCCTCATCAACAAAAAGTAAGGCATTATTTGGCGGTAAGGATTATCAATTAATTGAAAGGAGTTTAGACAAAACCGTAACATACTTTGCCAATAAATTTAAACTTGATAAAGATATAATTGAACATCTTATAAATTTTTACGGTTCAAAATTTGAAAACGTTTTAGAGATGACAAGCGAAGATATTTCTCTCAAAGAGCGTATCGATCCCCAATATCCATGCATCTTTGCTCAAGTTGCGTATGGAATTATGGCGGAAGAGGCAAAAAGTCTGGATGACATTATTATAAGAAGAATGATCCTTGGAACAGTTGGCGATTTAGGGTATCATGCCGCACCAAAAATTGCGGAAGCTGCTGCACGTTACTTAAATTGGGATGATAAAAAAAGGGAAACTGAAACTTCGAGATACAATAAATTAGTTCTAGAGAAGTTTCACTCAAGATATGCCAAAGAAGCAATTAACAAATATTAAAATGAATGGATGAGTCGATGAAAAATTATAGAATCAAAACCCTGCTCTTACTACTTTTTTGTTTCAGCGGTTTTCTTTCTGCGCAAACGAAATTTAAACCAATTCAAGCTTTCACCGAAGAAGTAAACCAAAAGATCGAACAATTTTTAATTTCAACATCAAATGAAAAAGGACGAAAAGTTGCGGTATTCGATGGCGATGGAACTGTGCTTGGTCAAGCGCCCCATTATTTGGCAGATGAATGTTTGTACATCTATGCAAAAGAGCATCCTGAATTTAAAAGAGATTTAATTGATGTGATGAAGAAACAATCAAATGTATCAATTCCTTATGTGCAAAATCGTATTAAATTTCTTTCAGGATTTACTTTAGAAGAAGTAAGAAAGATGGGAGAAGATTGTTTCAATAAATTTTACCCCGGTAAAATTTTTCAGCCGATGAAAGAACTGATCAATAATCTTAAAGCAAACGGATTTGAAATTTGGATTGTCTCGGCTTCACCGGAAGCGTTGTATCAACAATTCTTAAGCAAAGCTTTCGAAATTCCCATTACAAATATCATCGGTGTAAAATCCGTTATAAAAAATGGAATCGTTACGGATCAAATTATTCATCCGATTCCGCAAGATGAAGGAAAGATGGAAACAATTGAAACATTCATTCAAACGAAACCCTTATTTGTTGCGGGAAATAGCCGCGGTGATAGAGAGATGATCGAGTTTAGCAGAGGAATGAAGTTCATAGTTAATCCGGATGAACATATTGAAGCCGGACAAACTGAAAGCGTTGCCGATTACGCAAAAAGAAATAATTGGATTGTGGTAAGGTTTAAAGATGTCCCCGCAGAAAATTTTCCATGGGTTTCATCTAAAGAATTCGGCGTTCGTATTAACAAAACCAATGATGTAAAATAAATCTCGAGCCACGAATGACTTTAAAGAAAATGTTCAACTTCTTCGCTCCCGATCCGTTCATCGAAAGATTGCCGGAAGATCAAATTAAAAAGCAGTATAAGATCAACCGCTGGTTGGTGCTTGAATCAACTTTCGTCGGGTACGCAATTTTCTATATCGTTCGAAACAATCTTTCCACCGTTGCAAAAGATATTCAAAACGCGCTCCACTACGACCACAACATGATCGGCAACATTCTCGCGGTTTCTGCAATCACGTATGGGCTCGGCAAATTTCTTATGGGTTCTCTATCAGATAAAAGTAATCCAAGAAAGTTCATGGCTTTCGGTTTGCTTTTAACGGCGATCATAAATTTTATGTTCAGTTCGTCTTCTAATTACGCAATTCATCTTACGCTTTGGGGATTGAACGGATTCATCCAGGGGATGGGCTGGCCTCCATGCGGACGCAGTATCGGGCATTGGTACAGCATTAAAGAACGCGGTTCTATTTTTGCTATTTGGAATATTGCGCATAATGTCGGCGGCGGTATCGCGGGAGTTCTGGCTGCTTTTGCGGTTTCAACTTTTGGCGGATGGCAGGCTGCGTTTTATTTCCCCGGTGCAATTGCAATGATAACATCGGTCTATCTTTTCTATAGATTGAAAGATACACCGCAATCGTACGGACTCCCTTCGATTGAAGAATTCACCAACACTCATTCTGAAAATCATGCAACAAAAGCATCTGCCGAAAAAGAATTATCGTTCAAAGAATTGTTTGTAGATAATATTCTGAAGAACAAATACTTGTGGGTGTTTGCCGTCGCAAATTTTTTCGTTTATATCGTTAGATACAGCATGCTTGATTGGGGACCGATTTATCTTCGCGAAGTAAAGCATGCAACACTTGCAGGCGGCGGATTGGCGATCCTCATTTTAGAATTTGGCGGAATTCCTTCCACTCTTTTGATGGGTTGGCTTTCAGATAAATTTGATGGAAGAAGAGGTATGGTAAGTTTGTTATGCATGATTCCAATCTTAGGTGCGTTCGCAGGGATTTATCTTAATCCGCCGGGAAACTTGTGGCTTGATATTACTCTACTTGCCGTTGTTGGATTTTTCGTTTACCCGCCGGTAATGTTGCTTGGCGTTTCCGGTTTAGATTTAACTTCAAAAAAAGCAGTCGGCACTGCAGCTGGATTTATTGGCTTGTTCGGCTACATAGGTAGAACTGTACAAGCAAAAGTTTTTGGGTGGATGGCAGATTATTATGGAAAGCTTTACGGGCTTGAAGCAGGTTGGAATTACGTCATCTTCGCAATCCTTGGCTGCACAGTTCTTTCGATAATCATTTTAGCATTCACCTGGAACGTTAAACCGAAAGCGTAAACAATTTTATAAACAAGTTAAGAATAAGTTACCTTCAGTTGAATAAGAATTTAACTTGTTCTTAAACATTTACTTATAACTGATACCCGATATTCACTCCTAATCTCAATTGATTAAAACCAGCTAGAATCTTTTTATAGGGAAGTTGATCAAGAAACAGTGTCGTTAATCCAAACTTTGGAATTACCACAACTTTTGTATCGAACAACGGCAGCATTACACCAGCAGTAATTTCATCGAATCCTTGATAAACATACCTTGGCGTAGTTTCTTCAAGTACATAATTTAGCCGAATAATGCCGATTGACGCTTGTACAAAGAATGGATGAAATTGTTCCAATGGATGGTAGCGATAACCAGATTCGAATGAAAAAGATTCGATTCCGAGGTCAAAATTAAAATGCCATGAGAAGGAACTGAATGTGTTTAGATCCATTTTCAATTGCATTCTGGAATATTTTATTGCTGTTAAAATTGCCGAGTTATCATCGATATAAAAGTCTGCCTCTACTGCCCAGATGTTTTTCATTTCGTATGATATTTTCGCATTGTCTTGCCCTTCATGAAAATTTTGTTCTTTCATTCTTCCCAATGAAGCACCGCGAGCAAACCCGTTTGAGAGAATTATGCTCTTTGGTTTAGCATCCAATTCAACCGCATGCTCGGTGGAAGAAAACAAATTCATATCAGAACTAATGCTAAATTGAAATGTTTCCCATGGGAATTCCCACTTCAAATATGAATCAGCCCTATAGTTATGCCACCTTCCGGCATAACCTAACGAAGCTTTCATATCTTTTCCTTTGATGCCGATATTACATCCGTGAGTAAAAAAACTCTGAGATCCGTCTTTAGGACCTGTGGAGAAATAACCCAAATACATTTCTTGGAAAAAAGATAACCCTGGGCCAATATCGAGAGGATGCCACAAGTAACTTAAACCAATTTGTCCGGTCACATCTCGAGGAAAATCTTTCCAATCATTTAACAATGAAGCAAAAGATGATTGGGCTTCATAAGTTGATGGATCCTTAAGTTTATCAAACGGTTTTTTAAACCCGAGTAAAAAATTTATGTCAAAATAATGATTAGTCACCGCAACTGCATTTATTCCGACATTCATTTGAGACGGTGGTGGTGAGGATTGAATTATTTCCTTCCCTGTATACAATTCTTTATCCTTAACTTCAATTCTTGTACTAAAATTCATCAAAGAGAGTCCAAAGCTCAGACGGTCAGAGAATTTTTCAGGGACATACATTGCTCCAACGCTAAAGAGGAGATGATCCATATATTCACTTTGGTAAATTGGTATCCAAGCATACCTGATTGATCCTCCTAGGAAAAATTCTTTACCAACTTTTTGTGCATAACCTGCAGCTAATGATCGTTCATAAAAATGAAATTTTCCTGATTCTACGTAGCCATTTGGACTCGTTGTGGTCGATGTCCATTCTCCTTCATCCCAATAGGTATATGCCAATCCCATACTTGCACCATTTGGTAATTTGGTAATTACATTTAAGGAAGTCAGTGGAATCTGTTCAAATATTAATCCCCATGGATTTCTGTTGTAGGAAACAGCTAAGTTTTCGGCAAAAACAAGATTTGCGGGATTATACTGCATTGCATCAAATGCATTTTTTGTTGCAACGCCTTGTTCTCCCAAGCCGGAAGCGTAAATAGAATGAGAATAATGTAATGATTGGAATGCAGAGAAAGATTGTCCATTTAACCAATCACAGCTTAACAAAAGAAGTATACTGCCTAGAACCATTTTTTTGCAAAACATATTTAACACCCTATTTATTGATGAATATTAGAAAGCGAATTACTCAAATACTTATATTTTACCTTAACAAAATCATTTTCTTCGTCTGCACAAAATCACCAGTTCGAAGTTGATAAAAATATATTCCGCTTGCCAACTGCTGGTTGCTCACTGTCGACTGAAATTCAACTTTATAATTTCCCGGTTGTTTTTCTTCATTTACAAGTGTAGCTACTTCATTTCCAAGTACATCATAAATTTTTAGACTTACATTTCCGCTCTTCACAACGGAATACTTTATAATGGTGGTTGGGTTGAAGGGATTAGGGTAGTTTTGACCTAATTGATATTCACTTACTCTTTCACCTTCCGATCCCTCAACCGAAGATACGTTAGAAAGTATTTTGTAAGTATAATAACCTGTATCGGGACAAGTGGTAATGTTGTTAAATATTGAGGTATCCCGCAGGACACATCTGAAAGCGATCGAATCTCCAACAGAAAGATCACCGGGTTGCGGATTTATAAATGCCAATTTAGTTGATTTATCAATATTGTAAATTTTTGTCGCGTTTAGAAGTCCACTCCGGTAGATATTATATTCAACATAGAACTTAGAGATTAAACTCGGGAACGGATTTTCGACATCGACTCCTAAAATGCAGCCGAATTCGCTGAGTTTTTTATCCTTCACCGGATCTGTTAATGAAATCTTTTGGTTGTAGAAATTTATTGCTGAGGTACCAACTTTTGCAAAAACAATTTTATTTGAAATGGTGAGATACTCATCCCAGCTAGACCACATATCCCAAACATGGTAGTAATACGAATATATTCCGATTCCATCAACAAATTCTACAACCCATTCCATAAACCGATTTGAAGGTCCCCCAAAATAAGAAGAATCTTTTGTCATCTTATAAACTAACCGATCCTTGCCCAGAATATTTTTTACCGACACTCCCGAAGACTTCCAGCTCATATGATCTCCGCCAAAGTAGAGAACTTGACCAGCATTCACAGGCTGATTAAAATCTACAGCGAGGTGAACTTTTCCATCTAAATAAATATTTAATCGTTGATTAAGAGAGTCGTAACTATAATATCTGTTGTTATAATTGTAATAAGTTACATTTTCAAACATGAGTGTATCTTTTATATCAAAATTGGGATAAGTGTATTCTTCCCAACCACCTCCAATACTAAAAGAATTTTTTTTATAATGTTCCTCTTGAAATTTGTCGCCAATCTTGGCAGGGAAGTAATTTTGTGCTAGGATTGTTACTGATGTAAGTATCAAAAGTGCGCAAAGAAGGTTTGTGAACTTCATTTATTTTTCTCTCCAATTTAAATCGTAAAATTGCCGGCGATTACTTTGTTATTTAGTGAGCATCATTTTTTTCGTTATTACATTTTTACCGACAATTGCCTGGTAAAAATATATCCCGCTTGGTAATTGAGTTCCATCAAACTCAACTTCATAATTGCCTCCTTGTTTTTCTTCATTTACTAAAGTTGTAATCTCGTTCCCAAGCAAATCAAATACTTTTAATTTCACGAAACCTGTTTGCGGAATTGAATATGTTATGTGCGTAACCGGGTTAAACGGATTAGGATAATTTTGTACTAACATAGTGGTAGGCAGGTTATTTCCTTCTTGTTCTACATCCGTAAATACACCACCACCGTTTGTGGTTCTATACATAACACCTGCATCTCCCACTATCCAACCTTTTGCAATATCAATAAAACAAAAATCATTTAATTTACCATCGATTGCTTGACTACTCCAATTAAGTCCACCATTTGTTGTAACAAAACATCCTCCAACGTAACCATTTAGGACAAATCCTCTTTTCAGCTGATCAAAATATATAGCTGGTAAAGCATAACCGATATTATTAGACTGTTGTGTCCAGCTTACCCCACCATTAGTTGATCGCTCTATATAATTATGTGGTGGGTCAAAATTACCTGTTACCTGTCTCCAGCTGGTTTTCCAGAGAAGTGTATCATTAAGTGCGAATATTTTGGTGTCATTCCAACTCTCTCCTTTTGAAAGCCAAATAGTTCCACCATTAATGGTTTTAATAATTGAATTGTCTGCACCTACCCAGCCCACTTTATTTGTCAAGAAAGATATACTATGTAAATCATTACTCAGAGCCGGAGTTCCCGGTGTTATCCAATTATTTCCCCAATCTGTTGACAATAACATTCTTCCACTGTTCCCAACAATTAATATTTTTGCGGAATCAATGTACCTTACTTGATTAAGATTAATATCCGGATTTAGATTTTTTAACGACCAGGTAATACCTCCATCTTCTGTAGTATAAATTACAGATTTTGTTCCGACAACAACACCTTTCTGAGAATCATAAAACCGTATAGACATTAAATTGAAAAGATTACTCACATAATAGGAATTCCAATTTGTTCCTCCATCTGTAGTTTTCATAATCGCTCCACTATCACCACAAACCCAGCCAGTTTGGTCATCAATAAAGTGAACTGAATTAAGATTATGACTGATTGTACTGTTTAGTTTGGTCCACTGTCCATTAACAGAATGACAGCTAAGGATTATCAAAACAATTAATATTTTTTTCACAACTCTCCTAATTTTACTTGATTAAAATCATTTTCCTCGTCTGCACAAATTCACAACTAAAAAACATCTTCCTTCTTCATCTTTGAAATAGATTTTCTTACACCGGGAGATAACGTGTCTAAATATCTCTCTTGTAAAAGAAAGGTTATCTCGTTGGACAATTCCGGATGTTTTTTTACAAGCTTTAAGATGAACTTAAAAGCCGTCATTCTTACCGAGGGAGTTTTGTTTATCTCTTCCCAGACAATCATACAAAGATTAAATAATATCCCTTCATACTTTTTATCAATGTTCATGAGTAAAAGTATTTTTAGCAATTCCCTTTGATGTCCGTCATTTTTTGATTTAACAACATTAACAATATCTTTTATATACGGTTTTATCCGCCCGTCATTCTCTTCCATGCAGCTCCATAGCAACCAGGCTGCACGCCAGGCAAATGGCTGCTTGTCAGATATTGCTAATTGAACCGCTTCTTCATAGGCTTCTGGATGAGAATCCATATAATCTATCATCCCATCTTTATATGTGCTTATTAATATGTGTTCTAATTCTGTTTGCATGATTATTACTTAATGCTAACCAATTTAAAGTGACAGTCATTTCGAGTCTACAACAGCATCTTGGAATAATTTTTTTGATTTACTTGGATTGGATTAAGAACTAACTGCCCCTTTTTGTAAGCGCATTGTTGCGGGTGTACCGGCTTAAGCAATTAGTTCTCTACCTAACTGTATTTGTTTTTACAGTTGGTAATTTTTAGGTGTATGGACATCAAACAGAACCTCCTCTAATGTTGAAAACCATTTCCGTTTTAACCCCGCGCTTAAAATTTTCTTTTAAATGCGGTTCTTGTGAACAAAATTAAAATATTTTTTTAGAACAACAAAAATCAATTAATTTAGGGAGACTGATTGAGCGGCTGCGCGACTGGAGGAAAAACAGCTTTCTCATCAATCAGTCTATTTGTTTCATTGATATTCCGTCCATCTGTCTCGGTGGAAGGCTGGGATTTATTTATCAAGATAGTGTGTGACAATTCTTTTATTTATTGATTTATACCTCAAGAAGTAATTAACTCATATCCATCTTCTGACGGCAGAACAATACCGCTCATACTCTTCCCCGAAAACTTCTTTTAGTTTACTTTCTTCCAGCGGAATTACAATCCGCTGTATGTAAGCTAAAGTAAAAAACAGAAGCAACAACGGCCATAGTTGGGCAAGCATTCCTGCTTCGCCAAGATAAGCGAGTGTTAAACTTATATACATTGGATTGCGGCTTATTTTGTAGGGGCCACGTTTAATAAGAGCCACTGATTTTTCACCGGGAGTTGTGGTGGTAGAAGCTTTGTGGAATATAAACAAACTCCATCCTGCAAATATGCCCCCTGTTGCAAACAAAATGATACCGGTAATTAAACTTATGTTTTTCACTTCATCAGAAACGCTCCAAGGTTGGAAAAGAGACTGCATTCCTACCCCTATTAGATAAGCTAAGAGGAATACCCATGGAACAGGAATTTTAAGAAGAAGTCGAAAAAAAATAAAAAAATTTCTTTGCTTGTTGCCGTTTTTATCCATTAGGTTCATATTGTGATGACAAATTATTTTATAATATGCTTAGCATAAATTTCACTCAAACCTGCAGCATGAATTAATTCACACTTTCTAACTTTTTCTCATTCATTAAACTGTTAAGCTTTTTGATTCGGTCATCAAGAATCTTGATGCGGGTATTAATATCTTCTAAAAATTTATCAAGCTTCATTTCGTAACCGGGTTTATCATACATTCCCCGTTGTTCAAAGTAACTCTTAAAGAGCCAATTATATTTTAACGCCTCCATGTTTTCCGAGAAGCGTTCGGTTCCCAATTTAGTTTCTTCGGTTATTTTTATGAGATTTGCGAACACCGAAGCAAGAGAACTATCGAGCGGCGATTTATCGGAAAGCATTTTCCCCAAAACTCCTTTTCCGCTCTGCACACTATTAATAAGTTCATCAATTCCTTTAACCGAATGGTCAACATTTCGGACCACCGACTGAACATCGGTTCCCAGCGTATTAACTACGTTTGCTAGGGTATCAAGTTTATAAGAAATAGAGCCGAGACTTCTATCAGCCGTAACAATTAATCTGTTGGTGTTGTTATAAAGATCATCGTTATTTACAAGTTTTCCTATCGAGCCGGAACCGTTATTTACTTTGCCTACAATTTCTGCAAGATTACGCGCCATATCTTTTGTGTATTCAAGCGTTCCTTTTGCTTCATTCACTAGTGCACCAAAATTTAAAGGATCATCAGCCCTAATTGTTCCGCCGCTTTCAACTTGTTTTGAAGCTGTAGAACCGACGTGCAAAACAATCACCTTGTTTCCAACAAGTCCCTCGGTCTCTATTGAAGCGCGCATATCTTCTTTTATGAAAGGTTTAATATCCGATACGAGACGAAGCGTTACTTCAACCCGGGCCATGGAATCTCTCATAATTCTCAAGTCATTTACATTCCCAACTTCAATACCGCTGAGACGTACGGGAGCTCCTTTGCGCAATCCTTCAATGGTTGAGAAATATGCCTTCACTTCAAAAGTAGAAGCAAAGAGGGCTTGCTTGTTTCCCAACAGAAAAACTGCTACGAGAAAAAGGATCGACCCAATGAGAATAAAAATTCCCAATCTGATGGTGCTGCCTTTTGATTCCATAAAAACTCCGCTAATCTTCTTTTATTTCATTAGTAAAAAAATCATGCAAAAAAGGATCGGTTGAAGCGGTCAATTCCTTCAAGCTTCCTTCATATTTTATTTTCCCTTTGTCTAAGACTACCGCTCTATCAGAAATAATCTGTGCACAGGCTAAATCATGTGTGATAATTATTGAGGTCATCTCCAATTGGTTCTGCAAATCTCTTATTAACCGACTTATCTCTTTTGTTGTGATCGGATCAAGTCCCGTTGTTGGTTCATCATACAACATTAATTTCGGTTCGGTAATTATAGAACGGGCAAGTCCAATCCGTTTACGCATTCCGCCGGAAAGCTCCGAAGGCATTTTATCGATGGCATGTTCAAGCGAGACCATTTCCAACGCCCGTTTTACTTTCGCTTCAACTTCTTGTTTAGTAAAGAAGAAATTTCGTATCAAAGGGAAAGCAAGATTTTCCCTTACCGACATTGAATCGTACAACGCTGCACTTTGGAAAAGGAACCCGATATTTTTTCTAAGTTCCTGCAATTCTTTAAAAGAAATATTGTGAACATTTTTCCCGTCTATAAAAACTTCCCCACTATCCGGAATTAAAAGTTGTACCATACATTTTAAGAGAACGCTTTTACCTGTTCCGCTTTTTCCGAAAACAACAAGATTTTCTCCATGGTTCACAGAAAGCGAAACATCATCGAGAACAACAAAGTCTCCGAACGCTTTTGAAATGTGTGATATTTTTACAAATGCTACGTCGGCCATATCCACAACGTAAGTTTTACAAGTACCGTATCGGTAACTAAAATTAACAACGATGAAAGAACCACAGAAGTGGTTGAAGCTTTGCCTACGCCTTCGGTTCCTTTGTCTGCATTGTATCCTTTGAATGCACCAACTATTCCAACGATAAATCCAAAGAAAAAGGTTTTACCAACCCCGGGAATAATATCCCCGAACTTAATTGCCTCTACAACCGAAACCACATAAAGCTGTAACGACATACTTTGTGAAAGAATCATTGCAAGATAGCCGCCAAAGATAGCTAAGAAGACAACATATAACGTTAACATCGGTAGGATCAATGCGCAAGCAGTAACTCTCGTAACCACCAAATAGCGGAAAGGATCAATCGCAGAAACTTCCATCGCATCGATCTGCTCGGTTACCCGCATGGAACCGAGTTCTGCACCAATTCCGGAGCTTACCCTACCTGCAAAAATTAACGCGGTAATAACGGGACCCAATTCTCTAACCACCGAAAGTGAAACCATTGCAGGTAAAAATGATTCAGCGCCAAACCTTGCCATGATCGGCTGACTTTGCAGCGCAAGTACAACCCCAATGATAAAACCTGTTACGCTTACGATCGGGAGTGTTTTAACGCCGAGTTCATCCATGTGTTTTTTTATTTCGTGAAATTCATATGGAGGCATAAAGACATTTTTGAGAAATCGGAAGCAGAATTCGAAGAATTGCCCCACACCAAAAAGGAAGCCGGAAAAGTTGTTATACGCAGCGCTATGTTTTTTTACAAGATTTTTCAATTATTAATATCGGTTACGTTAGATTCTTTTCTTTTGTTAAGATAAAAATAAGAAAAAATGTTTACCCAAGAAACCCACTCATGGAAAAGCTTAGAAAGCATTCTCATAATAGTTGATTGTTGTCTCACCGCCAATGAACAAAATAGCAACAACATCAAATCTTATATTTTCATCAGTGATGTTTTTTTCAGCGAGATAGGCTTCGGCAATTTTTCTGATCTGACTTATTTTTCTTTTGGTTATTGCCTCCTCCGGTTTGCCGTATTCCAAACTTTCTCGCGATTTTACTTCAACAAAAACAAGATATTGCTTATCTCTTGCAATGACGTCGATTTCCCCTTTCCCGTAACGGTAATTCCGTTCGATGATCTCAAATCCTTTTTCTAAAAGAAAAGAAACGGCAAGATCTTCTCCTTCCTTTCATTTTTCTTTAGTTGAAGATAGCAAGTTGTCCTCCTAAAATCTTTCTTAAAAAAGTTTTTCGGTGATAAGGCGATGCGCCATATTTCTTTACTGCGGCTATATGCTCTACAGTTGCATATCCCTTATTCTTCTCCCATTTATAAACCGGATATTCAGCAGATAACTTAACCATAATTTCATCACGAATAACTTTAGCTATGATCGATGCGGCGGCAATCGAAAAAGATTTTGCATCTCCCTTCACAATAGCTTTCTTTGCTACATCGGTCTGGAATGTTTTATTTCCGTCAATCAGAATGAGATGAGGAGAAGTCTTCAACTTTTCCACAGACTTTTTCATCGCTAGAAGCGATGCTTGCAAAATATTTATCTCTTCAATGATTGTGTGAGGAATAACTTCATAGGCAAAGGATAAAGCTTGTTCAGTTATTAAATCAAAAAGTTTTTCCCGTTGGAGATGAGAAAGTTTTTTGGAATCATTTACTCCCACTATAAATGTTGTTGGATGAAAAACGATTGCGGCCGCAACAACGGGACCAGCTAAAGGGCCCCGCCCGGCTTCATCAACTCCAGCAATCAATTGAATTTCTTCAGTGCGGAATGAATCGTCAAACTTTTTCATTTGCCAAACAAAATTGCAAATAAGCCTATAATCATTTGCCATTTAAGCAAAGAACTTACTCTGCCAAATGATTTTTTGTCATGCTCTCTATGCAGTATATACATACTATAAATCAGCATCGGAACTACTCCAACCGTGATGACCAATAAATATTTTGCAGTATATATTTTTAAAAGAAATGGAATGAGCATGGCGATTAACAAGAAAAGTCCAAAAACATAAAGAAGCGTTTTCGCGTTTTCAAATCCAAACTTCACTGGAAACGTAATAACACCAACTTTTGCATCTCCCTCAGCGTCCTCCATATCTTTCACAATTTCTCTCATCAGGTTTACGGTGAACGCAAAAATAAACGGGAACACAACCGGTTCAGATTTTCCCATCGCTACACCTCCGAATAAAAAAGCCATCCCTGTAAAGAAGGCAACGACAATATTTCCTAACAAGGGGATTTGCTTAAGTTGATAAGAATAATAAAACGTTAGCACAACTGATCCAAGTATGATAAAAAGAGCCGTAATATTTACAAGAAGTGATAATGCCGTTCCAGCTGTAACAAAAAAGAAATAAAAAATGAGTGCCGTTTGCGGACTCATTTTCCTGCTTGCAAGAATTCTTTCAGGACGATTGATCTTATCGATCTCAATATCAAAATAATCATTAATAATATTTGCCGAAGCTGCTATTGCGGCTGCAGCAAACGATGCGAAAAGTACTCCGAAGGTAACTCTTTTATTTCCGGAACAAATAAATCCGGCGACAATAACAGTAAAAAAAGTTATTGCAACATTAGTTGGCCTTATAATTTTCAAAATGTTTATGTGAATCTCTTCTTTTATCAACTAAAATTCATTAATAATTCCAAAATGTATTTTCCCCTCGCTGAAAGAATCTCCTTTTGCAAAAGCAAAATTAACATTTAAAATACCAAGTCCCGTTTCAACATGAAGACCGATACCATAACCGATCTTTGTCCCGGATGATCTGGAAATATTTCGTTCTACATTTGCTGTTTGCAAAAAATATCCAGCATCAAAAAAGGAGAAGGCATAAGTTCGCCTTGTTAGAAGAAACCGGTACTCCAGATTTGTCCATGCAATGCGTGAAGCAAGAAATTGATTTTCTCTATATCCGCGGAGTGAATTTGTTCCTCCCAATAAAAACATGTCGGAGATTTCTACCTGCGGGCCTTGCAATTCTCTTCCGTGTACGCCCAACGCTAAAACCTGGCGCTTAAACAGTTCACCGTAAATATTAAAATCTGCAATAATTTTTTGATGAATTACTTTTGTTTCAGTCGAAGCAGTCATCAATTGTACAGGACCATTTATGCTCTTTTTTGTGTAAATGTAAGCATTTGAAAAATAAATCCCTTCCGTCGGTGAGTAAGGATCGTCACGCGAATCATATTTTACTGTTAACCCGGTGGAAATTAATGTAGCATTAAATACTGAGATAAATCCGTAATCGTTTAGAGAGGGAATGATTCTTTCGTAATCAACAGTTCCTGAGACAGTTATATTGCTTGTAGCAGAATAATCCAACGCAAAGCTGTATTTGCGCTGTACGTAGGAGCTATCCTGTTTTTTCTGAAATAAACCCAAGTTAAAATGAAAGGGGAAATCAAACATCCAAGGCTCAAAGTATTTTAATTCAAGTTCCTGGGAAAGTCTGTCAATCTTCTGCCACCGGAAAGCGGCTGCTCTTCCGGTTCCAAATAAATTGCGGAGACTTACATTTAATAAACCGGAGAAATAACCGCTTGTTGTTTTTGAATCGCCCGGAAGATATCCAATAATACCGTCGAAGTTATTTGTCTCTTTTTCTTTCACTTCTATTTTTAAGACTCCCTCATCCTTCTGCGAAAAAAAAAATTGCGCTTCAGAGACGGGATCAAAAAAGCGGAGACGGTTTAATCGTTTTGGAATTTCATCAATCTTCTTTTGTGAATACATTTCGTTAGTGTGCAAACCTAACTCGCGAATGATAACGTAGTCTTTGGTTTTTGTATTCCCGGTTATTTCAAACCGATTAATGCGGCTTTCTTTATTTTTATTAATTGAAAGATAAACATCGGCATAATATTTCTGAGAAGTGGAGTCGTTGAAAAAATAAATTGATTCAATGTTTATTTTAGTGAATGGATAACCTTCTTCATCCAAGGCGTTGAATATCAGTTCAATATAATTCTCAATTTTTTGCTTTGTAAAAATTGTCTCTTCCAAATCTTCAGCTTCACGTAAAATATTTTTCTCGGAAAGTGAATCAATTCCGCTAAGCATAAATCTGTGCATAAATGTTGGTTCTCCTTCTTGCAGAAAGCAGTTGAGAATTTTAACTTGATTGTCTTCAGTTTGAACCAGATTTATACTATCGATCTTGAAATGAAAGTACCCGGCATTGTTATATAATTTTTGTAAAGTAGTATCAATATAAATTCTATTACTGTCGGTAAGAGTGGAAAAATTTACTGAGGATAATTCCGCAGACAAAATTTTTTCTGAAAAGACTTTATTCCCGGAAAAAGTAATTTTCGGCGGTGTTTGCGGAAAAAGTAAAGAGGAGAAAAGAATAAATAAGAAGAACGAACTATTGAGGCGAGTCATCTAACAATTTCATTTTTTTGCCCACCGGTGATAACATAACTCGTTTGCGGAGTTCTTCAACATCTCCCAATTTTGATGTACAAATATCAAGACGTTCTGCATTAGCTGCACCAAGGGCTGTGGCTAATTTGCATGTTTCAGTAAAAACAAAATCGTTGCGCCAGCCGTAGACAAGTCCGGCAACAAATGCATCACCGCTTCCGGTTGGATGAACTGCAGAAACTTCCGGCGGAGTTATTTTGAAATGGAAATCAAAATTTGATGCATAAATGGGAAGTTCTCCATCCGTGATAAATGCCTGCTTAATCCCTTTTTGATAAAGGTGATCGAGAAAAGCCAATTTATCTTTTTCAGATTTCATTTTCACTTGTAAAGATTTTTCAATTTCTTCTACGTTGTTATGGAGAATGGTTGGCGAGGCATCGATGCTCGTTGCGAGATGTTTCCCATAAGTATCAAGTACCGATACTTTATCATATTTATTTGCAAGAGAAATTCCGAAAGGGAAAATGTCATCAGCAATTTGACACGGAGAAGAGCCTGAGAAAACAACTATTTCACAATTCTGAATCATCTTATCAAGTTTCAACTTGAATTCGTCTACTTCTGCAGAGCGTACAAAATTGTTTTCTTGAAAATAGGTTGAAACGGATTTATTGGATTCATCGGTTATTACGGAAGCAACTCTTGTTTCGCTATCCGTTTTAATAAAAGAAAACTGAAGTTCTTCTTTCTCTAATACAGAACGAAATATTTTTCCGTTTGAGCCGCCGGAAAATGTAAATCCAAAACTTTTCGTCTCTAATAATTTTAACTGTCGGCTAACGTTTATGCCTTTTCCGCCCGCACGGTACAAAAGTTTTCCGTTTCTATTTTCTCGGGAGGAAGAAACTTCTTTATATGTTAAGCAAATCTCCAGTAGAGGATTTATAGTTACCGTAAGAATCATATTGTCTACCGATAGCGATCCAAATCATTGTAAAAAGGTGTGGTCAAACGGTAATCACCAAATCCTGTGTTATCAACAAAAATAAATTGCCGGTTGATTTGGTAATACTCCCAAACTTCGTAAGGTTTGGAATCATATTCAAACGGATGGCGGTCAACCGCATTTGGCGCACCTAAAATGATATAGACCATTCCCATATCCGATTTCCATCCTTCCGTATAATGCGTGAAGTGCGTGTTGGCATAATCTACACGGCGATAATATTCGTTGAATGCTTCATTCTCCGGAGTTGATTTATTCGGATCTTTAGTTTTCCAGAAATTTAAGAATCTATCTAGTTTCTGTTCTGAAGTTTTTCCATCTTTGATTGAATCCAGCTCTGATGTGGTTGCAAGATAAATCAGTTGAGAAATCGCCTTGTCAATGTTTGTAATTGAAGGAGGCACTCCTTCAATCCTGGAGAAAAATCCTTTACTTGAAGTTACTTTGAGTGATGAATTGAGATCATCTATCGCAAGAGTAAAGACGTAATTATCAAGCGGCAGCGCTAGGCTATCGGTTTCCAGTGTAATCTTATTTATTCCTTTTTGCAAATCTTTCTCTGAAGTTTTTTCAACAACCATTTTCTTATCTTTTGAAGAGATGTAATACTTCATTAATACAGGCGTTGAGGAATCAGAGTAAACTTCAGCATAAACTGAAATTTTCCCTTCAGCAGTTGAGATCATTTTTGAAATATTCGGGAAAACTTTTTCTTTCCCGCCAACGATCATTTTATTTCCAACGAACAAAAGATCACTTAGATCAATCCTCGCAGTTAAGTCTTTTACTTTAAAGTTCACCTCATAAAAACTCTTTTTTCGTGAGTCTTTATCTTCAACCGAAATAATAAAGACGTACTCACCCGGTGTAAGTGAAAATGATCTCAAACTTAAATTGAAATTTGAACGCGAATGTGTTTGGTCAAATTCTTGTGAAGGAATTTTTTCACTCCAAAGTTTTTCTGTTAAGAGGGTTTCTTTATCTTTATCATAAACAGAAACCGTAACGGTATATTCGGCTTTGAATCCTGTACCATCTTTAATAAACTGAAGCGAATTAAACGGCACTTGGACAAAAACGTCAACTCGCGTAGCGGTGGGGTTATCACTTTTGTAATTGAGTATTTCGTAATAAAAAGCGGGTAATCCTAATTTATTATAAGCATCGGAAGATTGTTCAACCTGTGCAAACATTTGAAAGCTTACAAACAAAGCCAAGACAATTATTAAACGACTCATATTTCCACCGTTAAACATTTGCGTAAAGGTCATATTCGTTACAATCATAAATAGTTGCGTTATAGAATTTTCCTTCTTTCAATGTTTTATTTTTAACGGGAATCAAAACTTCACCGTCAACTTCAGGAGCGTCTCTATAACTTCTGCCAATATAATAATCTCCTTCTCTACCTTCAACAACAATTCTCAACTCTTTTCCAACAAGAGAAAGATTTTTTTCATGTGAAATAGATTGCTGAATTTCCATCAATTTATTTTTTCTGCGGAGTTTTTCCTTTTCGGAAATTGGATCGCCTAAAAGATAACTCGGTGTATTTTCTTCAACTGAGTAAGTAAAAACTCCGATGCGGTCGAATTTAAATTCCTTTACAAACTCACAAAGTTCTTTAAAATGTTCCTTGGATTCATTCGGATATCCAACGATAAATGTGGTTCGGATTGTTACACCGGGAATATTTTTACGAAGTTGATTCAGCATTTCAATCGTTCTACGCCTAGTTATTCCTCTTCTCATCGATCGCAAAACATCGTCTGAAATATGTTGAAGTGGAATATCAATATATTTACATACTTTCGGGTTGTTCGCAATTACTTCCATTAGATCTTCGGGAAAATGCGAAGGATAAACGTACATCAAACGAATCCATTCAATTCCTTCAATCTCGCTAAGACGGTTGATAAGTTCAGCAAGATTTCTTTTTTGATAAAGGTCTTTTCCGTAATCTGTTGTGTCTTGTCCAATTAGAATTAATTCTTTTGTATGATTCTTTGCGAGGAATTCCGCTTCCCGTACAAGTTCTTCAATTGATTTGGTTTTGTGTTTTCCTCTCATCAGAGGAATTGCGCAAAACGAACAAGGATTATCGCAGCCTTCGGAAATTTTCAAATATGCGGTGTGAGAAGGGGTTGTAAGTAATCTTTCACCAAGTAATTCCCGCTTTAACTCTCCTCCAATTTCTTTTATAATTCCTTCATAATTTTCTGTACCGAAAAAAACATCAACTTCAGGAATTTCTTTTTGAAGATCATCTTTATAACGTTCTGATAAACAACCGGAGACGATTACTTTTTTTATTTTTCCATCATTCTTTAATGCGATGGCATTAAGAATGGTATTAACTGATTCCTCTTTAGCGGCTTCAATAAATCCGCAGGTATTGATAATAACCGTATCGGCTTCATTGGGATCATCTTTAAGTTTAAAATTGTTTGCCTTAAGTTGCCGCATCAAACGTTCGGAGTCAACCGTATTTTTTGAACAGCCTAAAGTGATCACACTAACTTTGTTTTGTTTAGCCATTTAGAATTTTTACCGGGAAATGAAATATTTGATATAAAGAAAAACGATCGGTACAGAAAAGATTAACGAATCAAATCTGTCAAAAATTCCGCCATGCCCGGGAATAATGTTTGATGAATCTTTGACACCGGCATCACGCTTAATTAGAGATTCTATCAAATCTCCCACTTGTCCAACAGTTCCTAAAATGAATCCGATGCTAATAACATTCTGCCATGTTAAAAAATCCACAACTAATAACTTTGCCGCAAGCATTGTTAAAATAGAAAAAATAAAGCCGGCAATAGCGCCTTCCCAACTTTTCTTTGGACTTACACGCAAGAAAAGTCTGTGTTTGCCGAAAGACAAACCGAAAAAGTAAGCGGCTGAATCGCAAATCCAGATGGTTGCAAGCATCGATATTATTACCATTGCACCGTGCTGATAATCAATAAAATATTCACGAAGTTGAATCAAAGCGCTTACGAACAATCCGATATAAAAAATTCCGATTAACGTTACTCCAAGATTTAGAATAGCTGATTTTTCATTTCTAAAAAGTTCGTGTAAAAGTAAAAGAAATACAACGAGAAAGACGAGTGAAGAAAAGTCGGCAAAATTAAAATATGCGTTCAGAATAAGCAGTAACACCGCGGGCATCCCAATAATAAACGACCCGCTGACTTCTTTCTTTTTTACCATGGTAATAAATTCGTAGTAAGCTAATGCGCCAATCACTAAGGTAAATCCAAGGAAGTAAAATTTTCCCCAAAGACAAACCAATAGTATTATGGGAATGAATAACACAGAAATTAAAGTTCTTACAAACGTATTTGACACGGTTAGTCCTCGTCTGTTGAATGAGTTTGCTGATTTATATTTTCTAAATACTCGCGAGCCGAAGTTTCATCATCTTTTTTAATAAAAATTTTAATTGCTGAGGAGTTGCCGAGAAAAGGATAGTTGCTATCCTGTTGAGATAAAATGAAAGCATCTATATCTGAACTTTCTAAATTGGCTTTAATAATTTCGGCTTCATACATTTGAGAACAGACGGTCAGCAAAGTAAAATCGTCTTCATTCCATGAAAGTTTTTCTTTACCAGAAACAAGTAAAACTTCACCGCATGCAGAGCAATTTATTACCGATTCTTCAAATTCAATTTTACAATTGGGGCAATACGGCATAGTTACCTACTGCATTTGAGCAGAGGCTATCCGCTGCTTCTTGCGATAATAATATTGGATTCCAATAATTACAATCACGAATAAAATAATCTGATAGGATAAAGAAATTAGAGTCGGGGTTAATTCAGCCGGACTTATCGCCTTGCTTTGCTCTAGTTCTGAATCGCCCAAGACCATGAACAAAATTACCGCGGATAAATTATTTAGAAAATGAAGCACCACGGGAACAAGGATTGAATTACTTTTATAAGCTGAATAACCAAGATAAAAACCAAGTGCAGTAAGTGGTAAAAATGCGTATGGGTTGAAGTGATAAATCCCAAAAAATATTGCGGTGATAAAAGCGCCGAGGAATGGCTTAAACTTTAGTTCAAAACTTTTTTGAATATAACCACGGAACATCACTTCTTCACAAACTGCGGGAGTTATCGCCACAACAGCTATCACGATTGCACCATCAACAGCTGAATTTATTTTTAACAAGCTTCCGTAGGAACTTTCCACCAACTTGTCGAGAGCGTCAAGCGATTCTTTGATCATTTGAACAAATCCACTTTGTTTTGCTAATTGTTCAAAATAATAATTTTGGATATATAAATAATTCTGGAGAATGGGAGTCAAGACAATTATTCCCACGGTAAATAAACCAATTTCGACCAAAGGTGCAGAGCGAAATCGAATAACCCGAGTAACATCTTCGTAAATAATTTTGGAAAAGATGAGTGCCGGTAAAAGAATGAAAAGCACCTGGCCAGCCATTGTTATCAAGCGTAAAGCGTTCGGATCAGCTTTCTCAAAATTGAATCCGAAGATTAAAACAGTAAGTAAAGCACCAAAAATTTGATAAAATAAAAATCCTCCAGCTAACCCAATTAAACCGGCTTTGACGGGGGAAATTTTCGGAGTTAATTCAGGTTTAACTTCTTCAGTGAAATTTTCCGATAGGGATGAGTTTGAAGAATTATTTAAAGGATCTTGATTATTTAAGTTATCCGTCATTTATTTCTTTGCCTGAATTTTTCCATTCAATCCCTCGTAGGCGCTCAACTCAGCGTCTATCGCACCTACAATCACTTTAGTTTTAACTTTAACGGGAACTTTGAGTTCATCATTGGTAAGCCAAATTATAATCGTTCCCTCACTTTTGAATAAACCACCTTCTTGCACTAAAGGTTCAACCATCACGCAGTCGAACGTACCGGCACCGACTGTTATGCGTTCTTTTCCGAGATAGCGAACATCAAGATCGTAAACTTTATCTTTATAAAAATTTTGAAGATTTACTTTATCGCCGGTTTTCATTTTGGAATAGTTGAAAGTCCTCGCCAAATAAAACGCCGAGATTATATCATTCACATATTTGGGAATATCATAAGAGCCGCCGGATGTTTTCGCTTTTCCTTTCCGTTGATCGAAAAAAGCTGAAAAGTCTCGTGAATAATTTCCTTCGCGGATGTGCTGCTCAAAGCGCCACGGAAAAATTCCTTCAACATCAATATAGGTTTCATACCGATCACGGACTTTATAGATCCAATCAAAATTTGGAACAGAGTTCACTTCAAATAAAACTTTATAGGTGTCTCGCCCGGTAATTTTTTTTGTTTCGGGAATTCGCATTGTAGCCACACCGGCAGTTACGAATCCGTATTTAACATCAAACGTTAGTTTTTCACCGGTTTTAAAAGCTTTGTTTTCAATTTTTCTAAAATCAGTTCCTGAAGTTTGCCCAAAGAGCATCCCGCAAAACAGAAAGAGTAATAAACTCCCGGACAGAATCGGGAAAAGGATTTTTCTCATTAAAAGTCTCCGTTCTTTTGAAGCAACATATAATTTTTTTTGATTTCGGCAAAAACTTGGTCGATAGAAATTGAAGCCATACAATTTAAACTTTCGCACTGTTTCCTTGAACAATTGGTGCAGTTTATTGTAGGTTCAAAGATCATTTTCTTATTAGTGAAAGGCCCCCACCTTCTGACTGAGCAAGCATCAATTTTGGGATAGAATCCAACCACAAGTTTTTTTAATGCAGCCGCAACATGCAAAGGTCCGGTTGAATTGGAAATAAATATTTCCGAAGCGTTGATTAGTGCAATCAGTGATGGAAGCTGGAATAATCCGGCGGCATTAACGGTTCTTTCATTCACAACAAGCAATTGGCAAATTGCTTTTTCACTTGCTGAACCGGTAATTAGAATATTTACATCCATTGTTAAAAGCTTTTCCACCAACTTTTTCATCTTATCTAAAGGCAGATCAACTGCACTCCCCCCACTTCCGGGGTGAACAATGACGATTGGCTTTGAGTTATCAATATTATTTTTTTGAAAAAATTGGTGGACAACCTTCTTCGCTTCTTCACTGATTTGAAGATGAAAATCAACTTCCCCTAGATCGGGTTGTTCATCAATTCCAAAAACTTTTAATAAATTCAAATTATACTGAAGTTCGTGCCGTTCGGCATATTTTCTATGTTCATAAATCTTTTTTGTAAAGAAGAATGAATAAGATCGGTAGCCAGTGCCAATACGGTTTTTAATTCCTGTTAGAAAAAGAATAAGCGCAATTCTAAAAGTTGGATAAACGACAATGCACGTATCGAAATTTTTCGCTTTGATTTTTTGGACATTCGAAAACACTGCGGGCACCGTATCAACTTCATCAAGAGTCAGTACATCATCAATAAAAGGATGGTAGTTTACCAAGTCAACCGTATAATTCTTTACAAGAAATGTTACTTTACAACCGGGAAACTTTTTTTTGATCGCTTCGGCAAGTGGAAGCGAAAGAACTACATCGCCGATGCGGTCAGTTCGTACAAGTAATATGTTTTTGGGTGTAATCATTTGATCGAAACGAAAGGATTATCTTTCAAATAAAACCGCCAGAGTAAATCTTTTGATTTGGTAATTCCAATTCGTGTTGTGCTCACAATATTTTTCTTCGAAATCTTCTCTCCTTCTGCTAAAAAAATATCATCACCACAAAGATCAACTCCGTTTTGAGACTTTGTAATATCAAACGCTTTACAAATTTTACCCGGACCGTTGGTTAAATTCAAAAATTCTTTTGGCGTAATTTTTTCTTTGTTGAATCTTCTTTTCCCCATTATTTCCACTTCGGTAATCGGCTCTATTCCGCGTATCAACACAGCAGATCCGATTCCTTCCTTATCGCACACAACATTGCAACAAAAGTGATTCCCATAAATAAAATAAACATACAATTTGCCGCCGGAGTTGAACATCACTTCATTTCTTTTTGTTTTTCCTTTATATGAATGTGACGCGCCATCCATCTTTTCACCATAGGCTTCAACTTCCACAATGTTGCCAACCAAATATTTTTCCCCTTCTCTTTTTACAATATATTTTCCGAGCAGCTCCGGGGCAACGTTAAGAACTTTTCTTTGGTAAAATTTTTCGGGTAATTTCTGGAACGGCTTAAAGTTCATGCGAAATAATAACTGGAGATGTTGTTGTCAATCAAGGTTATACTTAGCTTGAAGTTCTGAAATTCTTTCAAGGAAGTATTCTTTTTTAGAAGGATTTTTAGGAATCAACCGGCGGTACATTTCAATAGCTTCTTTGAATTCCCCTTGCGCAACATAGATTTTTGCGAGAGTTTCCGAAGCAATTTTAACTTCTGATGGAAATTCGGTTTCACTCTCTGTTTCTCGCATTTCATTTTCCGGCGGAGGAATTTTTATCGAAGCAATTTTCTCAGCAATCTCATCAAGTCTATCATCAAAATTAGTTTCTTCGAATAAAGGTTCGTTATCTACTTCAAATGTATGATCGTCTTCATCTTTAAAATCATTTTCAAAGGTAAACGGTTGGCGTGGGATCTTTCCGAAAGCAGAACGCATTTTTTTACTTGAAGCAACTTCTTCGGCAAAAAAGTTATAAGAAGCATCCGAGTTGATGAGTTCACATCCTTTTTTGAATGATGTTAAAGCTTCATCATAATTACCAAGCAGTGTGTATGCCTTAGCAAGCACAATGTGAGCGGTCGGATAATTGGGGAAGTATACGAGACCTTGCTTTAAAATTTCAACGGCTTTTTCTACGTTATTAGCAAAAATCTCCGTGTTTGCCTCTCTGACAAACAACGGAGATTTTTTATTATACTCGTAAATTAAACTTACTTTTTCGTCAAAAATATTCTTAGCGGTCTTTCCCACTTCAAAACCTATTTTTTAGAATAGGCGTGTCTGATAGAAGTTACCGAGACAAATGAAAAACCGATAAAGAATAATAATTGGAAGGGAATGGCTGCAATTTCTAAAAAGTAAATAGAGGACCCGATGCCAACCAAACAATATAATGCCATAATCAATTCAACGATAACGGATGGCTCCAATTTTGTGTTGAGATACTTATTATTGTTCCACGAGTCTTTTTGATCGACTACTTTGAATTTCGGAGTTCGAACAAATTCACTTTTTCTGCTAAGTAATCCTTCGATTACCGCGCGCGAATTATTAACTGCAAAGCCCATGCTTCCCGCCATGAATAACGGAAAGAGGACAATTTTTTTGCGCCAGTCGGTTCTAATATCTTTTTGTGAATAGAGATAAAACATAAAAGACCCGATAAAAGCAAGAATAAAAATAGACATTACAGCGAAGTAAGCTTCATGTGAACCACTGTTCTTAACAAAAATCAATGGAACGTTTAAGATGGCAGCTAAAAGAATAAAAGGGAACGCCAAATTATTTGTTAAATGAAATGTAGCCTGAAGTTTAACACGCAAAGGTAATTTTGATTTTAAGACCATCGGAAGAATCTTCTTCGCGGTTTCTATGGCGCCTTTTGTCCAGCGGAATTGTTGAGCTTTTAGAGCATTAATTTCCGAAGGTAATTCAGCGGGAGAAATTTCATCACGAAGGAAGACGAATCTCCATCCTTTTAATTGTGCCCGGTAACTTAAATCTAAGTCTTCGGTTAAAGTATCAGCATGCCAGTTTCCTGCATCTTCAATACAACTTCTTCTCCAAACTCCGCCTGTACCGTTAAAGTTAATAAAGAATCCAGCTTTGTTCCTAACATTCTGCTCAATCACAAAATGACCGTCGAGAGCTAATGCTTGAGCTTTGGTCAGAATTGAATAATCACCATTTAAATGTTCCCAACGTGTTTGAACCATTCCAATTTTATCATCGGTAAAATGAGAAAGCGTTTTCTTTAAAAAATCTTTTGCGGGAATAAAATCGGCATCAAAAATAGCGATATATTCGCCAGTTGCTGATTTCATACCTTCTTTTAACGCTCCGGCTTTAAAACCTTCGCGCAACACTCTACGAACATGGAGAATGTTAAACCCGAGAGCTTGTTTTTCAGCAACTTTACGAGCTACTAAGTTTACCGTTTCATCTGTTGAGTCATCGAGAACTTGAATTTCCATATTTTCTTTTGGATAATCAATTTCGCAAACCGAATCGATTAAACGTTCGACAACATATAATTCATTGTATAGGGGAAGTTGAATTGTTACTTTTTTATCAGAAATAAAATTTGCATTAGCAACCGGTTTAACATTTTTATACTTGTTGTAGTAATAGATCATGAAAAATCCATGACTACTGAATACAAATAAAATGAACAACGAAATAAAATATGAGATAAGTACTATCTCATCCATAACTACTCCTTATTATTAATTTACCAACCTGACACAGTATCTAGCAGAATATCATCACTTATTTTATTAATTGCATCTTCAATGCCTAAATTTCTTTCAGGAATTCCACCTGAATAATCACCATAGTTAGAGAATTGTTTTTCAAAAACGGTTCGTCTTTGAATCAAATCTTTAAAAGTTACTTGAACTGTAATCGTGAGCCGCCTTGAAGCAACATTTTCTCCGGCGGAAACTATCGCTGGAACATCAGAAAGCGAAACAACAATACATTCAAGAACAGCATCCGCACTGCTCTTCTCAGAAATTTGAAGATTATTATCATCGATAAACTTCTGAGTTAATTTTTCAGTAAGTAATTCTCTCAATCCCGGTTCACCGGAACCACTTCGATCTTCGGCAAATGGAATTGCTATTGTTTTTAAATGTGGAGGAACGGAAGCTCCAGAAAACGAATAAGGGCATCCAAAACACCCTGCAAAATTACTGAATATTCCAATGATAAACAACAAAAAGAGCGATTTGAAAAACAGCCGGAATTTGTTAAAAATGTTCATTTTTTCCACTTTTTGCAACTTTTTAAAGGTGATAATCTTTTATTTTTCTATAAAGTGTTCTTTCACTAATTCCCAACATCTCCGAGGCTATTCTTTTATTTCCATTTGCTTTTTCAAGAGCGATGATAACGGCTTTCTTGCTGGCTTCTTCAACACTTTGAACATTATTGGTGTCGTCTTTTATCTCAAGATTCTCTTTATCCTTTAGCAGAAGAATTTCCTTTATGTCAAGTATATCTTTTTTAAGTTCAAAGAGCGCGCGGTAAATAAATTCCCGCTCCACCTCTTCGGGTGTTTTTCTTGTAACAACCGGGAAGTTAAGAGAAGTTCCCGAACTCGGATAAGGAATAATCTTTTCGAATATTTCTTTTGTGATTTTAGCATTTTTGGTTAGAGCAATAGACGTTTCCACTGCGTTTTTTAATTCACGTACATTGCCGGGCCAAGGATAATCGTGGAGGTATTCTAAAGCATCATGGGTAAAGAAAGGTTTTGCGGTTTTATTTTCTTCTGCAAATCTATCGGCAAAAAAATGAGTTAATTCTAAAATATCTATTTTTCTTTTCCGGAGAGGGAGAATATGGATAGTAACTGCCTTTAATCTGAAAAATAAATCCTCTCGAAATCTCTTTGCATCCACCTCGTTTTGTAAATCCTTGTTTGTTGCGGCAAGAAACCTGACATCAACTTTTGTAAGCGTTTCTGCACCAATACGCATAAACTCTTTTGTTTCAATAGCTCTTAACAGTTTTACTTGGGTGGTTATCGGCATTTCGGCGATTTCATCTAAAAATAAAGTGCCGCTGCTGGCAAGTTCAAAATAACCTTTTCTTGCATCGGTTGCTCCGGTAAACGAACCTTTTACATGACCGAAAAGTTCGCTTTCTAAAATACCTTCAGGAATAGCTCCACAGTTCACGCTAATCAATGGTTTTTCTGCACGGCGGCTTGCACCATGTATTGCACGGGCAAAAACCTCTTTGCCAACTCCGCTTTCACCATAAATCAAAACTGAAATGTCGGATGCAGCAACCTGTATAATAATATCTAGCAAGTCGTGAATTTCTTTTGACTTTCCGACGATCCCGAATTTTTTTTGTAGTTGTTCTATAGTCATTATTTAACTTGAGTTTACTTCTGCAAAAATAAGAAATAAATCGATTGGATAAAGAGAGTAGCGGTAGTTTCGAAAATTTTAAGTGAGTTCTTTACTTGGTCAACTAGATTATTTGGAAACAATTCTTCCATTCAGTTGAAAATCAACATTCACCTTTTCAAGAATTTTTTCTGCGGAATTTTTATCCTCGAATTTCCCCAGGTAAAGCACATTAAAAACTGTTCCGGCAACATTTTTTTCGATCATCTCAATGTCGTAACCGGAATCTTCAAGTTCTGATTTTAACGTTTCAGCATTTTTTACACTGCTGAATGCCCCAACTTGAATTGTAAATTTATTGCTATCGGATTTAACGCCGGATTTTGCAGATACTTTTTTCCCATTTTCTTCTGAATTTGAAACCTTTTCAAGTGAAGGAAGATAACTCGAATTTGGATAATCGGTTTTTAATTTGTTGAGGTAGTGAGCTGCTTCATTTTCATCACCGATTGCGGAATAGTAACTGTAAATTCTAAAAAGTGCCGCATCGGCATATTTTGATTTTGAAAATACCTGCACAATTTTCTGATATTTTTCATTTGCCTTTGCCCCATCTTCAGTCAGCAACGCAGACAAGAAAAGCAACGAAGGATCCCCCGGATTGCGCTTGATTAAAGGCTGAAGTTCTTCTTTAACTTCATTACCTTTTCCTTCTTCAACTTTTTTTAACAACGGAACAATATCGTACTCTTGTGAAAAAGATTTTTCAGTGAAAAAAATAAGGAGTACCGAAAAGAAGATGAAATTTTTTATTGCTTTTAACATGTAAAATTAGAGACGTTTAAATTGCCACTTTAAGTTCGGAGGATTCTTTTTTATCTAAAACCGAAATTACATCACCAAATAATGTTGCAGAAGTTGCACGGTTAATGGAAACCTCAATGTAATCTCCTTCGCCAATATTTTCTTGTCGTGGGAAAACAACTATTTTATTTGAATCTGTTCGACCGGATAAAAAGTCTTCTGATTTTTTACTCGAACCTTCAACCAAAACGATTTCCGTTTTTCGTAAGAGTTGCTGATTTACTTCGAAAGAAATTTTCTGCTGCAGATCAATAATTTCTTGCAAACGTTTTGATTTTGTTTCCTCATGAACATCATCTTCCATTTTGAAGGCTTTCGTTCCTTCCCGGGGTGAATACTTAAACATATAAGCGCCGTCATATTTTACCTTTTGCATCACGTCTAATGTTGCAAGATGATCTTCGTATGTCTCAGTCGGAAAACCGCTGATAATATCTGTAGAGAATGAAACATTCGGAATAATTTCTCTGGCTTTATCGATCAATCCAAGATAATGCTCAATCGTGTAAGTTCGATTCATCAAGTCCAAAATTCTATTTGAGCCTGACTGTACCGGAAGATGGATGTAATTGCAAAGATTTTCATGTTCCGCTATTGTGTAGAGGAGTTTATCGGAGAGGTCTTGGGGATGCGAAGTAGAAAATCTCACGCGCATTTTTTTGTTTACTCCAGCAACAGCCGCAAGCAAATCGGCAAAATCATTTTGCTCATCCAGATATGAATTTACATTTTGTCCAAGCAAAGTAACCTCACGAAAACCACGTGCAGAAAGCATTTTAACTTCCGTCACAATTGAGTCAAGGTTTCTGCTCCGCTCTCTTCCTCGCGTAAATGGGACTACACAAAACGAGCAGAATTTATCGCAACCCCGCATCACTGATAACCATGCGTGTAATCCATCTTCCCGGAACGGAAGAATATCGTCGTAAGTTTCTGACCTCGAGAGTCTAACTCCAATTCCTTTTTCACCGCCAAATGCTGCATCGATAAATTCAGGCAAACGTCGGTATTCATCCGGACCAACAACCAAATCAACAACTTTTTTTTCTTCGATTAAATCTTTCCGCAAACGTTCGGCCATACAGCCTAGTACACCCAATACCAAAGCAGGTTTTTTATTTTTTAAAGCTTTTAGGTTTCCCAGTCTTCCGTAAATTCTTTGTTCAGCATTGTCACGGATGCTGCAGGTATTCATTAAAATAACATCAGCGTCTTTAACTTCTTGAGTGATTGCATATCCTTGTGAATTCAGAATTCCCATCACCACTTCTGAATCGGCTAAATTCATTTGACAACCATACGTCTCAATATATACTTTACTTTTTTGCATTGAACCATTTTTTAAAATTTATGAAAGCAAAAGGTTTTGTGGAGAGAAAAGACTAAAATCCGCTCAACTGATAGAGCACAACATTAAGAAGAATAAAAGCAATAGCACCCGCAACGTATAAAATAATTTTTCTTCTACGTTCTTTTAGGAAATGTATTTGCTTAAAATCTATAAATATATTTTCTTCTTCATCCATTTTCAAAAATCCAAACATTTAAGTCCCCGGTAATGAAAAACTTTTCTTATTTTTGTTTCAAATATAACTTATTATTCTCTTAATAGTCAATCCAAAAGCATTTATGCAAAACTATGACATTTTGGTTATCGGGGGAGGAATTGTTGGAATCGCTACCGCTTTGCAACTCCTTAAGCAAAAACCACAACTAAAACTTCTATTAATTGAGGAAGAAACCGCTTTAGCGCCGCACCAAACCGGCAACAACAGCGGAGTTATTCATTCAGGACTTTATTACAAGCCTGGCTCTCTAAAAGCCCAAAATTGCGTCAAAGGAAGAAACTTGATGTACAATTTTTGTGAAGAGAACAATATAAAACATGAACGGTGCGGTAAACTTGTTCTTGCAACCAATGAAAATGAACGCGACAAATTAGATGAGCTTGAAAAACGGGGACGGGAAAACGGATTAGCTCAATCGAAAAGAATATCAAAGGATGAAATAAAAGATTACGAACCTTATGCTACAGGAATAGATGCACTTTTTGTTGGAGAAACCGGAATTGTAAATTATACCGAAGTTACCGAAGCCATGGCAAAAAATATTAGAGAACTAAGCGGGGAAATTCTTCTCAACACAAAATTTTGCGGAATAAAAAGAGAAGGTAACCGTTTAATAGTTGAAACATCAAAAGAAACATTTTGCGTTTCTTATTTGGTTAATTGCGGAGGTTTATACTCAGATAAAATTGCCAAGATTTGCGGTGTTGATCCAAATGTGCAGATTATTCCTTTCCGCGGTGAATATTACGAAATTAAAAAAGAGAAAAAATATCTGGTAAAGAATTTAATTTATCCTGTTCCCGATCCCCGCTTCCCATTTCTTGGTGTTCATTTTACAAGAATGATTAACGGCGGAGTTGAAGCCGGTCCAAATGCTGTTTTGGCTTTTAGACGGAAGGGATATTTGAAAACAGATTTTTCGCTACCGGAAATATCGGATTATGTTTTCTCCCGCGGTTTCTGGATTATGGCTAAAAAATATTATAAAATGGGATTTGATGAATTCAGAAGAAGTTTCAGCAAAAAACTTTTTGCCGAAGCGCTGCAAAAGTTAGTCCCTCAAATCCAAGAAGAAGATATTGTCCCGAGTGGAGCAGGAGTACGGGCTCAAGCATTGGATAAGAATGGAAATCTTCTGGATGATTTTTGTCTCGTTGATGCAGAAAGAATGACACATATCTTGAACGCGCCTTCACCGGCAGCTACTGCATCTATAAGCATTGGGGAGGCCATTGCAAAAAAAGTTATTCAAAATCTGAAGTGATTTATATTTTACGGAACGCTGCTAAGCGTTCCGCTATATTAAAATAATCGGGAAAATTAACTCTTTAAAAATTCCGCTATCGAATCTACTACAAATTTCAATTGAGCTTCAGTTAATTCGGGAAAGATCGGCAAAGCTATTGTATCGCTTGCAGCTTTATTTGAGACCGGGAAATCGGCATCGTTGCAATTAAGATTTGCAAAACATTCCTGGCGGTGAAATGGTACTGGGTAATAAATTTCAGTTCCAATTTCCTGTGTTCCTAAATAGGCACGAAGTTCATCTCTCTTCTCGACTCTGATGATATACTGGTTATAAATGTGGTAATTTTTTACATCGGAATCTTTATAAACTGCTTTTGGTAGCAAAACTTTATTCTTTTCATCAAAAATAAGTCTACCTTCCTCTTCAGCTAAACCTGCCTCTATAAAAAACTTTGTATAGAGTTTCGCGTTTTCTCGTCTCTTTTCAGACCATGCATCTAGGAAAGGTAGTTTTACATTTAAAACCGCAGCCTGGATCTCATCGATTCTAAAATTTCCACCGATTACTTTATGATAATATTTCGGTTTTCCACCATGAACGCGTTTGATCTTCAACATTTCCCCAATTTCATCGTCATCAGTAACTACTAAACCACCGTCGCCAAAACAACCAAGATTTTTACTTGGGAAAAATGAATAACATCCAATATCTCCGATGGTTCCAACTTTTTTCCCGTCTTTGTATTGCACACCGATTGCCTGAGCGCCGTCTTCAACAACTTTTAAATTATGCTTCTTTGCAATTGTCATGATTTCATCCATCGCGGCGCTTTGTCCGTAAAGATGAACCGGGATTATCGCTTTAGTTTTGGGCGTGATCAGTTTTTCAATTTCATTCGGATCGAGATTAAACGTAACCGGATCAACATCAGCAAAAACAGGAACGGCATTTAAGCGTGAAACGACACCAGCAGTTGCAAAGAATGAAAATGTTGGAACAATCACCTCATCACCGGGCTGAATGTCTAATGCCATAAGTGCCAATAGTAAGGCATCTGTTCCAGATGAAACACCGATTGCGTATTTGCAGCCGAGATATTCTTTTAACAAAGATTCCAGTTTTTCAATTTCTTTTCCGAGAATAAAATACTGAGATTCAGCAACTCGAATAAGAGCTTCATCAAGTTCTTTTTTATGCGACAAATATTGAAGTTTTAGATCTAATAAAGGTACTTTCATAATGTTTTTCTCTTTTAGTTATATTGAATTTTAATCTTAATTATGTTAAGGTTTATATAACTTTCTTTTGGAAAGTTTTTTTATAACAATGTTCCTTTTAGTAATAACAACGCAATCGAAAAATATATCATCAATCCGGTAACGTCAACTAACGTTGCAACAAACGGTGCCGATGAAGCTGCCGGATCAAAACCAATTTTCTTTAATCCGAGAGGAAGCATTGAACCCATAACCGTTCCCCAAAGAACAACTCCAACCAAAGCGATGCTTACCGTAACTGCGATTAAAAGCCAATGAACTCCATACATTCCAGAAACACTTTGCCAAATAGTTATTCTCAAAAATCCTAGACATGCCAAAATTGTTCCGAGAATTAAACCAGAGGTTAATTCTCTCTTCATAACAAAAAACCAATCACGGATTGTAACTTCACCTAAAGATAATGCACGAATAACCAGTGTTGCCGCTTGTGACCCCGAATTACCGCCACTAGAAATAATTAAAGGAACAAACAAAGCGAGTACAACTGCTTTGCTTATTTCATTTTCAAAAAATCCCATCGCTGATGCTGTAAACAATTCCCCGATAAAAAGGACACTAAGCCATCCAGCCCGTTTCTTGATCATCTGCATTAATGGAATCGCAGCGTAAGAATCTTCCAGTGCCTCAACAGCTCCAAGTTTTTGGAAATCTTCTGTAGCTTCTTCTTCAGCAACGTCCAAAACGTCATCAACGGTTACGATACCAACAAGAATTCCGGATGAATCCGTTACCGGTAGCGCAATTCTATCATATTTCTTAAATACTTCAACCGCAGTTTCCTGATCATCAAACACGTGAAGGTAAGTAAAATTGCCATCCATCAATTCACTTGCACTCAAATCTAAAGGAGCTAGAAGAAATTCACCAATTCTAATATCATCGATCAGCTTCCCTTTTTCATTGGTAACGTAAATAATATTTAGCGTTTCAATATCTTTGCCGTGTTTGCGTATATAATCAAGAACTTCTTGAACTGTCCAATCCTCTCTAATTGCCAAATAATCGGGAGTCATCAAACGACCAACGCTATTCTCAGGATAACCTAAAAGCGACTGGGCAATTTGTCTCTCTTTAGCTGAAAGTAAATTCATCATCTGCTTTAAAACCGATGCTGGAACTTCTTCCAACATTGCCGTTCTGTCGTCGGGAGACATATCATTTAAAATGAAAGCTACTTCTTCGTTCCCGAGAGCCTTGAGAAGAGGGAGTTGTACTTCAACATCTAAATATTCGAATGTATCGGTGGCTAAATCTTTTGGAAGAATTCTGAAGAGAACAGCTTGTTCATAATCTGGGAGATCTGATAAAAGATCCGCAATGTCTGCCGGAGTCCAATCAGCTAAAACTTCACGTAAAGAAGAGAAATTACGGGAATTAATTAAATCTTTAATTTCCGGTTGTAAGACTTGTCCCAGCATAATGGTCTCCTAATCTTTTTGAACAATTCTACAATGGATTATTGCGTTTTAGTAATGGGATTATTTGCGCGTTCAAGTGAACTTTTAGAAAAAATTTTTGATTTCTAAAAATATAGTATTAAATTTGCAATTCAAAATTATTTTGAATGGGCGCGTAGCTCAGTGGTAGAGCAACACCCTTTTAAGGTGAAGGTCGGTGGTTCGAGCCCACCCGCGCTCACGAAAAGTCCTAAAATAAATCGTTTTAGGACTTTTTGCTTTTAAATACTTTCACTTTCTTGCTAACTCTTCAGCTAATTTGATGAATTATTCTTAGTAATTAAAGCAGTTGTAAATATCTTAAAACCTCAATGTGAGCTGAAGAAATACGATTTCAATATTTCATCTTTCCCATAGACATCGTCTCTAAAATTTGGAGTTCCATCCACACTTACCCAAGCTGTAAAGTAGTCGATAAAAAGTGAAATGCTCTTTTCAAGATTTACTTGTGTTGTTTTTCCGTAACTGAAATTCTTCCTTAATTCTCCCCGTTTATCTCTAAATTCAGAAACTTTGGTTTTATTATTTGCAGGTAATCCTATTTCGATTCTAACATAATCAGGTTCCCATTTTGAGTTGTTTTTCAAAACATAATCAGCTAAAAGTAAAGGTTTTTCAATGCGAACACAACCATGGCTAACCGCTCTATTTGACGTAGCAAAAGGAGCCCGAGTTGGTGTATCGTGTAGATAAATATCAAACTTATTCGAAAACATAAATTTGATTCTTCCTAATGCATTCCCTGCTCCTGGATCTTGTACAAAAATGTAGGGAATTCGGTTTGGAGAAAATTTTCTCAAATTGACTTCATCCAAATTCATTTCCTGCCCTTTGTAAATCACTTTAAAGTTTTGTTTTTTTAGATAAGATGAATCACGCATCGTTTTACTGTAGATTTCTTCTCTTATAATGCTCGTCGGAACGGTCCAAGTAGGATTTAAAATTAAATGAGTAATTTTTCCATAAAGCTGCGGAGTCTGCCAATCATCTGGTTTATTGCGCCAGTTGTTTGTCTTTTCATATACTTTCAATCGTTCATAATAATTAGACGGCCTTTTCCTGCCCGTACATATTCTAATATTTAGTTTCTCATGTTTGTCTTCGATTATCCGAAGATAAAAATCGGGGATATTTACCAAAAGATAGCGTGAACTATCTGTGTAACTGGACCATCTGAATCTTTCTAAACTCACTTTAATTTTTTCCACGTATTCTTTTGGTGAAACATTAAGCTTGTCGATAGTCGCTTTCCCGATAGCACCGTCATCAATCAATCCGTTTGCTTTTTGAAACTTTGCGATAGAATTTTCAATTGTTGAATCATAAGTATCAAAAGTTTTTTGAACAATTTTCGAAGTATCGACAAAACCAAGAATCGCTAATCGTTCTATAATAGGTTTTAATTGTACACTTTTCTCCCCAATCTTTAATTTTTTCTCTGTCCATAAAATTCTTTTCCATGCAAGATTTTCTAAATTCCTATAAAGTGGTAATATCGCTTGTAATTTTTTATAGCGTTCGCTTTTCGGTTGAATTTCTTTGAGATATTGCAGAACATTTTCTTGAAAAAGAGGTTCGAATATTTTTCGTTTGGTCGAATCAACTCCGGGAATAAAATAGCTATCCGGGTAAATTTTTGTTGGATCAACTACCCCGTAACGTAGATGATAAGCATATTTTAATAAGGCATCAGCAAGAAGCAATTCGGTATTTGCCAGATGAATGTAACGAGCAGAATTATTTGTAGCGGTTGTATCAAAGATTTCTCCATACTCACGATTTATTAAATCATAATTATACCAATTTGGAGAAAGTCCATGTTCATGAGAAACTTTAAATATTTTCAATAAAGAATCAACAATGTTTTTATCATCGAAACTTTTTACAAACATCGGTTGGAAATTTTTTACGGCATAAAAATATTTAAGAGTATCAAGAAATTTTAGTTGAGAAATAGGAGTTCGAAATGAAAAGTCCTCCGGATTAAATCTATTTTGAAAAAACTGCTGGTATTCTAAAGCGTTAAACTTAAATTTTTCGTCAAATCCGTTGGGGATCTTCACCGGCTCGGTTTTATTCTCGCAACCGAGTAGAATTATCAACAATATTGAGAAAGTACAAAATTTACCAAGCGCAAGTTGAAATATTCTTTCATCTACAGACAAAAACCGGGGGAAATTTTTCATAATTCTCTTTTTCTTATCGAAGGACAAATTGTTTTTAATAAAGGATATCCAATTAACCGTTGTAATTAAAGAATAATTCCATACGAATGCTACAATAAAATTAATAAAATCCCATGAATTATATTTTATTCCCTCCGGGAGTTTTAAATTGAACTCGAAATTATTGAAAGTATTGAATTGAACCCTAAAGAAGCGCTTAAAAAATATTTTAATCACCCGGAGTTCCGGGGTGAACAAGAAAAGATAGTTAAAAGACTTTTAACCGAACATGGGCACTGCCTTGTATTAATGCCCACGGGTGGAGGTAAATCGATTTGTTACCAGTTACCGGCGCTGCTGTTTGAAGGGGGAACCATCGTCATCAGTCCGCTGATTGCATTAATGCAGGACCAAGTTGATGCATTAAAGAGAAAAAATATCCCCGCTGAATTTATTAATTCGACAGTTTCTTCTGAACAGCGACAAGAAAGATTAAAAAGATTTGTCGAAGGTAAAGTTAAACTCCTCTATGTAACGCCCGAAAGATTTAGAAAAGTTGAATTTATTGAAGTCATTCAAAAAGCCAGCGTTTCCATGCTTGCTGTTGATGAAGCGCATTGTATTTCGGAATGGGGGCACGATTTTCGTCCCGATTATTCGCGCATTGCTGAGTTTAGAAATCTTTTAAAGAATCCGCTAACAATTGCACTTACCGCAACTGCAACCACTGATATTCAAAAAGATATTATTTCGAAACTCAGATTATCAAAAAATGAAATAAAGATTTTTCATGAGGGAATTGAACGACCAAACCTTCGACTTGAAACCACAGACGTGTTTGATGAAAAAGAAACTTTGAACGCAATCTATTCAACACTCGATAAGTACAAAGGATCAGGAATAATATATTTCGCTTTAATAAAAAAGCTTGAATATTATTCGCAGATACTCCGGGATAAAGGATATAAGCATGGGATTTATCACGGCAAACTTGATGCAAACGATAGGAAAAGAACGCAGCGGAATTTTCTTTCGGGTAAACAAAATTTAATTCTTGCTACAAACGCTTTCGGAATGGGAATTGATAAACCTGACATCCGCTTTGTTATTCACGCGGAGGTTCCTTCTTCTATCGAATCGTATTATCAGGAGATCGGCAGAGCGGGACGCGATGGAAAGGACTCCGTCTGCATGCTGCTCTACAACCAGGAAGACCTTTACACGCAAATGGAATTTATTAAATGGGCAAATCCCGACGCCAATTATTATCTGGGGATGTATAATCTCTTAAGATCAAATTTGGAAGCCGCAAACTCTATGGGCATTGATTATCTCCGCGAACAAATAAGTTTCAAGAACAGAAGTGATTTCCGGGTGGAAACCGTTCTTGCAATGTTAGACCGCTACGGCGTTACGGAAGGAACAATCGAAAACAAAAACTTGACCATTATTAATGAACTTCCACATGAACTTCAGGGCGAAACTTACTTAAAAGAAAAACTGTTGAACGATAATAAAAAACTTTTATCGATGGTGAACTATTTCAAATCGGAAACCTGCAGAAGGGTTTTTATTTCGGATTATTTTGGTTTCCCCGGTGAGAAACCATGTGGTAATTGTGATGTTTGTAATTGAAGGGACCAAGGAACTGTTTAAAATAAACCCGCCTTAGGGGGTAGCTAAGGCGGAATGTTTTTAAAGTAATAATCTGTTTCGTGGGGAATCACAGAAACAGTGAACGCAACATAAACGATTCAAAAAATATTGTCAAGGGGAAAAATACATACACTACAAAATTTTCTTTACTCTCCCCACTTCTCCGGTTTCAAGTCTTACTTTAATTCCATGCGGATGATTAGAAGAATTTGTCAGAATATTTTTTACGATTCCTTCGGTAAGTTCTCCCGTACGTTGATCTTCTTTAAGAACAATGGCAACGCGCATACCCGCTTTAATATTGGCTCTAACTCTTCCCGCCATTACCTTTTCTCTTTTTACTAAAACCTAAGCGTTTTAACCAGGAAAGTTTTTCTTTCTTTGGCGCGCCATCGGAAGAAGCAGCGGCTGATTTATGGTGATTGGGTTTCTGTCCGCTTGAGTTGCCCCGCGGATGAGTTGCGTTCGTCTTTTTATTATCATCGCGTTTGAAATGCGAATCACCCAATCTCTTCTGATACCGATCCGAAGCTGAGGGATCATTTCTCCAAGCTTTCGATTTATGTTTTGTTACTCCGGTTCCTGCAGAATGAGACTTGCCACTCTGGTCGGTTTGAGATTTGAAAGAACCTGGTTGTTGTTCAGTTTTATTTTGATCACCGAAGGTTCTCTTTACAAACGGCTTCTTGCTATTATCATAGCGAGGATAGCCATCGCCACGTTTATGTTTAATATAATTAGGAATCTCGGTGGCACCCTTTTCTTTATTAATATTTTCAGCGGTGGCTTTCTGAATATTAGATTGCTCCCTTTTTTGCTTCTGGTTGATTTGATTTCTCCCCTGAGGTCTGTTCCCTGCAAACTTATGCTGTGCAGGTTGATTGGAGCGATTCCCTTGCCTTCTTTCAATCGGCCGCACTATTTTAGTCTCGGCAGAAATAATTTGCGCAAACGGATATCCGCTCATTTCGGGAACAGGAGTTTTCAGAAGTTTATTAATATCCTTTAAGTAAGCGCGTTCTTCAACATCGCAGAAAGAAAGAGCAAGCCCGCTTAAGCCGGCGCGTCCCGTTCGACCAATACGGTGAATGTAAGAATCGGGAATATTCGGGATGTCAAAATTAACAACCAGCGCAAGCTGTTCAATGTCCAATCCGCGGGCGGCAATGTCGGTTGCAACCAGGACTCTAATTTTCTTATCCTTAAAATTTTGCAACGCGCGTTGTCTTGCGTTCTGCGCTTTATCACTATGAATGGCGCTCGAAATGATTCCCGCTTCTTTTAAAAATCTTGATAAATTATCCGCTCCGTATTTAGTGCGTGTAAAAACAATAACTGAATCGGCGGCATTCTCTTTTAAGATGTGAACCAGCAGTCTCTTCTTATCCGGTTTAGAAACATAGTATACGCCCTGCGCGATTGCATCCACTGTTGGAGATTCGGGTTCAATATCAATCGTTACCGGATCGTGCAAAAAGCTTGATGCCAGTTTAGCAATCTCCGGCGCAAGCGTGGCGGAGAATAATAAGTTTTGTCTTTTTTCCGGCAATACTTTAATAACTTTTTTAATATCATGGATAAATCCCATATCCATCATCCGGTCGGCTTCATCCAAAACAAATATTTTAATTTTGGTAAGATCAACAACTTTCTGTTCAAGCAAGTCCAACAACCGTCCGGGTGTTGCAACAAGAATGTCAACTCCCTTCCTCAGTTTATCTGTTTGAGGTTTTTGCGGAACGCCGCCAAAGACGACAGCGCTGGTTAATCCTGTAAATCGTCCGTACGTAGAAAAACTTTCTTTTATCTGTAACGCGAGTTCGCGTGTTGGTGAAAGAATGAGCGCTTGAATAGGAAAACTTTTTGTGGTTTGATCTTTTTCAGCCGAAAGCATCTGGAGAATAGGAACGGCGAACGCAGCAGTTTTGCCGGTGCCAGTTTGCGCGGAACCAAGAATGTCGCGCCCTTCTAGAATTTTTGGAATCGCTTGTCTTTGGATAGGAGTTGGAATCTCGTATCCTTCCGCAACCAACGCTTTTTTAATTGAACTGATAATTTCTAATTTTTCAAATGACATCGGATAATAATCCTATTATTGGGTCATTAATAGACGATGTTGATCTGTTCTGTTAAGTGACCGGGTTAATAAATGAGCCGGGAAGAATAGCAATCAATGAGGATGTTGAAGACTCTTTCTGGTTTACAAATGCAATTTAGGCTAAAGGGATGAGACTACAAACTGAATCTATTAACAAAGTTGTCTGGATTTCTATAAGCATTCAGCTATGTCTGAATACTGCAAAATTAAAAATGTTATATTAGGAAAAAATATTGTTAACTTGCCGGCAAAGCGGCAAAGTTAACAAAGATTTAATTTTAAGCCACTTCTAACTCTACCGGTTGTTCGATTTCCATTTCAATCTCTTTTGAAATTGAGATGGCGGCAATCGTTCCGTCCGAAGTTGCGGTAGTTATTTGTCTGAACGCTTTACTAGCCACATCACCGACCGCATAAACGTCTTTGATATTCGTTTTCATATTCGCATCCGTCTTTAAATAGCCCCAGTTATCAAGTTCAAAATATTGTTTTATTTCACTGATGTTGGGGATCATTCCGGCGAAAATAAAAACGCCGTCACAACTTATCGTACTAAATTCTTTAGTCTTTAGATTTTCAACTAACACTTCGTTAACCGATGAACCGTTCTTGATGAATTCACGCGGTTCGTATTCAAACATAAATTCAATCTTAGGATCAGCAAATGCTTTTTCCTGCGCCAGCTTGTTCGCTTGTAATTTATCAAACTGATGAACAACTGTAACTTTTGATGCGAACTTGGTTATGAAAAGAGATTCCTCAATTGCAGAGTTCCCGCCGCCGATAACCACAACGTGTTTGCCTTCATAAAATTTTGCATCGCATGTTGCGCAGTAGGAAATTCCTTGTCCTTTATACTCTAGTTCGCCTTTAACGTTCAACGGACGAGGAGAAGAACCGGTCGCAATAACTATTTTTTTTGCGTGGATAGTTTCAACTCCGTCAACCACAATAAATTTATTGTGAAGATCAATTTCAGTAATATCAACTGCCGATCTGAAATCTGCACCGGCAGCTTTCGCTTGTTCCGACATATGATGCATGAGCATATATCCGGAAACGGGCTCGGAATATCCCGGATAGTTGCTTACCAAATGCGTTACTTTAACTTGTCCACCAGGCAAATCTTTATCAACAACAATGGTTGAAAGTTTTGCTTGAGCCGTATAAATCGCTGCGGTTAATCCAGCCGGACCGCCGCCGATTATTAGCACATCGCATTCAGTTTTTTTAGTCTCAATGTTAGATTTCAATTCGGTTGCTTTTTCATTTGAAATAAGTAACTCAAGATTTTCTACAATCTCGAACCGTTTAATACCGCCGGAAAGTCTCTTCCCTTTTAGTTCACCATTTTCATAGAACAAAAGTGTTGGTGAAGACGAGACACCCAATGATAAAGCTAACTCTCGGTTTTCTTGTCGGTGTATTTTAACGAATTTAATTTCATCGCCGTAAACATCAGCTAACGATTCAAACTTGCTGGCAAGCGCTTCACACGGCGGGCATTCAGTTGAGTAAAAATCGACTACCACTTTACCAGATTTAAAAACTTCATTTTCAAAATTTGTGTTATTTATGTACGCAATCTTCTCAGACATTATTCGTTTTCCTTTGACATATAAGTTGAAATCCCCATACCAATTAATTCATCAATCGGGCGGCAATCCGGGGAATGAAGCCGACCGGTTTTATTAAACGCAACAGCGGCGCAACCACCTCCACAGGCAAGTTGCATACTACAATCCTTACATTCTGAAATTGTTGTAACATCTCTTTCTTCCCACTCGTTGACTTTTTCTTTGCTTAGAGTTACTTCAGGAAAAAATGTTCCTAACGAAGAACCGGGTTTCCCAACGGTGGCAGTGCATGCATAGATGTGTCCGGTGTAATCAAAAGCCCATTCGGTTTTACAACCAGAGCATGCATCAAAAAGTGGAGACGGCAGTTCACCGTTTTCAAAAAGATAATTTGAAATTGAAAAAGCGGGTCGGTGAAATTCCAGAATTTCTGGATACTGCTGAATTTGATCATAAAGAGTTTGGTAAAATTCTAAACGAGTATATAATTTACTTTGTCCAGATTGGCAGTAATGCAATTCATAATTACGTCCGAATTGCGTCTTGAAATAGTTATGCTTTGTCCATCCTTTTTTGATCGCGAAGCGGGCAAGGTCAACTAAATCAGACATGTTTTCTTTATCAAGAACCATTCGGAGATTGATGTTTATGTTATTCTCGAGAGCTAAATCGATACCGTCAACTATTTTATAAAAGGTTGAAGTACCACCTTTAAGTGGACGTCTTTTATCGTGAACTTCTTCAACTCCATCGAGCGTTACTTGAATCTCTCTTATCTTTTTTGTTTTAAGAATATCAATATATTCACTAAGTGCGTAACCGTTTGTAACAATAGCAAGATCAATATTTGCAAGCTCTGCTTGTTGTAAAAAATAATTGATAATACTTTTATATTTTTCTCCGGAGAGCAAAGCCTCGCCCCCGAATAAGGTTATATATTTTCTTCTATCCTTAAATTCTTTAGTCACATATCGGAAGAAGCTATCAATAATTTCTTTTGAAGGAACAGTAAATTTATTTTCGTAACCAGCCTGATAGCAGTAACTGCATTCAAAGTTGCATGTATACCACGGTGCAAAAAATATTTGCAGTTCATCTTTGTCTCTAAGTTCGATAAAGTCGAGATACTTTTGGTTATAAAGTTTTTTCTCGGCAACTTCGTCAGCGAGATATCCTTTTTCAATGTACTCATCAATGTCGGTATAGTTTCCCGAAATAATTTCTGCGGCTTTATCGGCATCAAGTACATCGGCGCTACCCGTAAGAAGATTAACGATGTAAGAAGAATCGGAATTCTTAATTTTTGAGAAGATGTTATACTTTGAAAAATACATAGTTTACTTTTTTAGTATTGAGATGCAAGTTAGTGGTTGAGGATTCTTAAAAGAATAAAAAAAGCTGAATCCAATTAAGAATTCAGCTTGGTTTATCCGACGAATCGGAAAGGATAATGATTAATCGTGGCAGCCGCGAACGATCGGTGAGATCTTAGCGCAGCATTGTGCAACTTTCTTTTCGGAAGGCTGCTTGCTTTTGATTAATGATTTCATGGTTTACTCCTTACTGTATTTATTTATCCTTTGCATCCGCAAGATGCGGCTTTTTTTCCAAAGATCGTAAAACTACAAATTTCAATTTTGCCTTTTGTGTAGGGTTGACTTTCTTCAAGAATTTCAACATCAATCAAACCTGCTTCAGCAATGGTTTTAAGATATTCATCTTTTTTAATTGAGCCTGCCCAACATTCGGATACCGCGACCGGATCGTTTCTATATTCTTCAGGTACATCTTCGAGCGAATAAATATCACTTACTACAAATCGTCCGCCTTTTTTTAAGATGCGGTAGATTTCATTCCAGACTGCTTTTTTATCTGAGGCATGATTGATTGTACAATTTGAGATAACAAGATTTGCAATACCCGAAGGTAATTTCAATGATTCAAGTTCTGATTTAATGAACTGAACATTTGTAATCTCAAGTTTTGTCGCGTTCTTTTTTGCTTTTTCGATCATTCCATCGGAAATGTCCAATCCATAAACCAATCCTTGCTCACCGACTTCTTGCGCCATTCGAATTACATCGTTGCCGCGTCCGCATCCAAGATCAACACAAATTTCACCGAGTAAAGGATTGCTATGGCTTATGGCACCGCCGCATGAAAGGCAGCATGTATCTTCGGCTAATTTGCTGTATCGTTCATTAATTATGTTGGTATCCATTATCATTCCGTTTTATTTTTTTGTGAGATGTAAAAATCAAAAAATGGATTCACTTCTGGGTAGAAAATTAACACAAATTCAGAGTTTCCTGCAAGAATAAGAATGGGGGTGCAATAAAAGGAAAAAGCCGAATTTTCATTCGGCCATTTTCAGAATAGCGGGAGCAGTCCGCCTTTGGCGGATTGAACCTACAGCCTTCAGGTTATTTGTTTTCTAAAATGCTTTTGAGATACCGTCGACCAATCCCACTCTTCAACCACTTCTCTGTTTTTAGCACTTCTGTTTTTGTGTCAATTTCTTCTTTGTACACAAGTTTCCAATCCGTTCCTCGTTTTGTCCAAAATGAAAGTTTCTTTTCGTTATGCTCAATTACTCTCTTCTCTAAATCTTCTGTCATTCCGGTGTAGTGAAAACCTTCGTTACTCTTTATAACATAGACATAAAACATAACAACCTCATTAAACGACAAAAGGTTACTTTTCAGTAACCTTTTTAGTAGCGGGAGCAGTCCGCCTTTGGCGGATTGAACCTACAACCTTCAGGTTATTTGTTTTCTAAAATGCTTTTGAGATACCGTCGACCAATTCCACTTTTTAACCATTTCTCTCTTTTTAACGCTTCTGTTTTTGTTTCAATTTCTTCTTTGTAAACAAGTTGCCAATCTGTTCCTCGTTTTGTCCAAAATGAAAGTTTCTTTTCGTTATGCTCAATTACTCTCTTCTCTAAATCTTCCGTCATTCCGGTGTAGTGAAAACCTTCGAAACTTTTTATAACATATACATAAAACATAACAACCTCATTAAACGAAAAAAGGTTACTTTTCAGTAACCTTTTTAGTAGCGGGAGCAGTCCGCCTTTGGCGGATTGAACCTACAACCTTCGGGTTATTTATTTTCTAAAATGTTTTTAAGATATTGTCTACCTACTCCACTCTTCAACCACTTCTCTCTTTTCATCGCTTCTGTTTTTGTTTCAAATTCTTCTTTGTAAACAACTCGCCAATCCCTTCCTCGTTTTGTCCAAAATGAAAGCTTCTTCTCATTGTGTTCTATTAGCCTTTTCTCTATATCTTCCGTCATTCCGGTATAGTGAAAACCTTCGAAACTTTTTATAACATATACAAAATACATCTTACTTTTTCCCGTTATTCTTTAAAAGGAAAAAGCCGAATTTTCATTCGGCCATTTTCGAAGTAGCGGGAGCAGGACTTGAACCTACAACCTTCGGGTTATGAGCCCGACGAGCTACCAATTGCTCCATCCCGCGATGTAATATTTTTTTTCAAAATTGGTGTACAAATATACGGAGAATCCGCTATCGAACCAAAATATTTTGGCTAAAGAGAAAGCATTTTTAGTTCTTTTTGTAACCTTTTATAATCCGGAAGAATTGTCTTTACTTCATTCCAAAACTTTCGCGAATGATTTAACTGTCGAAGGTGGCATAACTCGTGGATGATCACATAATCAATAACTTCTTTGTAGAATTTCAAGAGATTGTAGTTGAGTGAAATGTTCCCCCGTCGTGAGCAGCTTCCCCACCGTGTCTGTTGTCCTCGAACCGAAATGTGTTTAGGGGAGAATCCATACTTCATTGAAAGTTCACCGGCTCGCTGTAATAAAAACTTTTTTGCAACATGCCGTAAATATTTTTCGTAAAGTTCATCGGAAGTAAATGTATTCGATTGTGGAACGCTAAAAATTAAAACGTTATTCTGAAAACTCACCCGGTACTTACCCAAAAATAAATCCGATTGAATTTTAAGTGAAATTTCTTTTCCAAAGAGATAGTGTTTTTTTTCGGGATGAAAAAGGTAAGCGTGCTTACTTACCCAATCAAGTTTTCTTGATAAAAACCTCTCCCCTTCGGCAAAAGAAACGCGGTGCGGAATGATTAATTCCAACTGTTGTTTACTAATCCGCAGCTGTAAATATTTCGCTTTTTTGCTGAACCGGTAACGATAGGTTAATTCTTTTGAATCTACCTCAATGGTTTTTGAAAAAGACTCATTCGCCATTGTTATGATTTTTTGTATACCGTTTTATCTTTTGAATCGAGCAGTTGAATTCCAAGAGATTTCAGTTCATCTCTGATTTTATCAGCAAGTGCAAAATTTTTCTCTGCTTTCGCTTCAATTCTAAGTTTGATGAGCAACTCAATTAATTCATTCTCAAGTGAAGCAGTATCTTCTTTCAATTTAAAACTTGCGATACCAAAAACTTCAACCGCGGTCTTCTGAAGAAATTTCTCAATTTTCGCCAAAAACGATTTGTCGAACTGTGGATATTCGACAAAAAGCCGGTTCACTTCTTTTATAAAATCAAAAATAACTGCAAGCGCTTTGGCTGAATTAAAATCATCATCCATCGCTTCTTCAAAATCAGTAAAATACTTCTTGCACGAAAAAGGAATTTTCTCTGCTTGTTCAACCGCGGATTTCTGTTTCTCATTTAAAGTGAAAAGAAAATTCTCAATCTTCTCTAAACCTTTTTTTGAAGCGTCAAGCAACTCCACGCTGTAATTAAGCGGTCCTGCGTAATGTGTCTGCGAGAAGAACAATCGAATTACTTCCGCCGGATATTTTTCAACTACATCTCTCGCGGTAAAAAAATTACCGAGCGACTTTGACATTTTTTCATTATCAATATTTAAAAATCCAAAATGCATCCAATAATGAACGAACGGCTTTCCTGTTGATGCTTCACTCTGTGCGATTTCATTTTCATGATGTGGAAAAATCAAATCACTGCCGCCGGCGTGAATATCGAACGTTTCACCAAGATGTTTGCAGCCCATCGCAGAGCACTCAATATGCCATCCGGGGCGACCTTTTCCCCAAGGACTTTCCCATGAAGGCTCTCCTTCTTTTGCTTTTTTCCAGAGGGAAAAATCGAGCGGATTTTTTTTCTCATCGTTAATTTCTACTCTCGCGCCGCTTTCCAAATCTTCTAAATTTTTGCCGCTTAATTTTCCATAGCCGGTAAATTTCGAAACATCATAAAAAACATTTCCATCAACATTGTAAGCAAAACCTTTTTCTTCCAACGATTTTATCATCGCAATAATTTCGCCAACGTGCGCTGTCGCTTTTGGATATAAAGTTGCTGGTTTGATGTTCAGTTTTTTCAAATCTTCAAGAAACGCATTCGCAAAAGTTTCGGCAACAACTGAATATTCTTTTTGTCCGTCAATCGCTTTTTTGATGATCTTGTCGTCAATGTCTGTAATGTTCATTACGAACTTCACGTTGAAATCTTTGTATTCAAGATAGCGGCGGATTACATCTGCCATAATAAAAGAACGTGCGTTACCGATGTGAAAAAAATCGTAAACAGTTGGACCGCAGACGTACATTTTCACTTCGTTTGGAACGAGGGGGATGAATTCTTCTTTTTTATTGGTAAGCGTATTGTAAAGTTTAAGCATAGATACTTCTAAAAATTTGATCTTTTGTTTTGAAAATATAAGAATTAATTCGTTCGCAATTTTACCAAAAGATTCTGGAAATCTTCCGGTAGTTCGGAATCGAAACTGATGAATTCATTTGTTGCGGGATGAATGAAACCTAGTTTCTTTGCATGTAAAGCTTGTCTCGGCATAATCTCTAAAAGATTTTCCATTCTGCTTCTCAGTTTAGGAAGCTGCGCACTGAAAGTTAATTTTCTTCCTCCGTAAGTTTCATCTCCAAAAATCGGATGACCGTTCCCGGAAAGGTGAACTCGGATTTGATGCGTTCTGCCAGTCTTCAAGTGAATTTTTAATAACGAAGTAAATTCAAAATCTTCTATAACTTCGTATAGCGTTATGGCTGTTTTTCCTTCATCTTTGCTGATCGTAAATTTTTTTCGATCACTTTTACTGCGCGCAATGTTGTGAGTTATCTCGCCTTGCTTCTCTTTAAAAATTCCCCAGGCCACCGTCCAATATTCCCTTTCGATTGAATGTTTTGCAAATTGTTTGGCAAGTTTGGCATGCGTTACATCATCTTTTGCAACGACCAAAAGTCCGCTGGTGTTTTTATCGATGCGATGAACTATTCCCGGACGACCCGGTTCATTTACATCGCTTAAATTTTTTGAATGATGAAGTAAAGCGTTAACCAATGTTCCTGTGTAATTAGAAAATGCCGGATGAGCCACCATTCCGGCAGCTTTATTAACCACAATCAAATAGTCATCTTCGTATACAATGTCTAAAGGAATTGCTTCTGGTTCGGCTTTTTCGGGACGGGGAGAAATGGGAATAGTAACTTCAATTAAATCAAGCGGTACAACTTTGTAATTTGCTTTTGTAGGCTTTCCATTTACAAGAACAAGTTCTGCGTCAATCAGTTTTTGTACTCGCGTGCGGCTTGCGTTCTCAATTACATTGGAGAGAAAAAGATCAATTCTTTCTTTATGTTTACCGGCAGTAACTTCAATTTTGAATTTCTTCTCTGTTATCAGATTCGTCATTTTTTACTTTTTCGTTTTCGAGAGAATTCTCATTGAGATCAGAAGTTTCGTCATTCTGAAATGTCTGTTCTGACATTTCAACATTCTGACCGGTTGTGATTGCAATTTCTTTATGTTCTTTTTGGTGCTGTTTGTAGAATAACAGAAGAATTAACACACCCATTGAGACGCACATATCAGCCACATTAAAAATAGGCCAGCGGTCGTAGGTTCTTCCGAAAATTTGGAAATCGAAAAAATCGAAATCGAAAAAATCAACCACCTTACCGTAAAAGATCGTGGAATAGCTGTAAAAGACACCGTAAAAAACACGGTCAATCAAGTTACCCAGCGCACCGGCAAGGATCATTGATAAGGCTATGCGCAAACTTAGACTTTGTTTTCTTACTGAATAGAGATAAATAAATAAACCAACACTCGCTACAATCGAAAAGAGTGAAAGCCATAATTTTGCATTATCGGTAACATCAACGCCAAAAGCCATTCCGGGATTTTCAACAAAAGTTAGTTGGAAAAAATCTCCAATAACATTTATGCTTTGCCCGTAATACATCCCTTCATGACGAAGATTTAAAAACGGAATGGAGAAACCCTTAACCCAAAATTTTGATAATTGATCCACAATAACCATAACGAACGTAACATAAAGAACTTTCACTCGCTTAACCTTTGCTCACTAAAATTGGGGGTTACCTACTACTATTGATTTTTTATTTTCTTCTCTTGCAACATCTTTATCTGAACGCATTGTTGGCTATGCGGAACCGCCTCGAGTCTTGCTTTTGGAATAAGGGGACAGGTCGGGCACAAATGTTTTGGTTCCTCAATACATTCAAGACATAATCCGTATGTGCCGGCGTCAATTCTTTTTAGAGCATCATCCAAGTAACTTAAAAATTTATTTTCGCGTTGATAATACAAAAACGTTTTTTCGCGTTCCATTGCATCAGTTCCCTGCTCTGCCATATGAAGAGAGTAAGGAGAATTTTCATTAATGTATTCACCCGTAGTTGGATCTTTCATCTGCTCTTGCAAATTCTGGAGTTGTTCACGGATTTCTTTTTGCTTATCAAGAATAACTTTTCTAAAGTGTTCAAGGTCTTTTTTGTTATATCCTTTAACTACTTTGTGTACAATTTTCTTTTCTTCAACAATAGCTTCAACCTTTTTTTCTTTTTTTACGGGCTGAATTTTTTCAACTTTTTTCTTCACAATAACCTTTTCTATTTTCTTTTCTTTTGAAACTTTAACAATAACTTTTTTCTCCGGCTTTTTAGCTTTTACAGAAGCTGAATTTAATGCAGTCTTTTTCTTAATTGCTGAAGCTGGTGCTTTCTTTGCAACTATTTTTTTCACTTCTGCTTTTTTTACGACATGTTTGGCAGGTGTTGATTTTTTAGCATTTGCCTTCTTGACCGTAGTTTTTTTTGCGGCTGCTTTCGATGCTGAAGATTTTTTTATCATTGTTTTTTCCTCGTTTATTCTAAAACCTTTTGGATAGTTATTGAAACCGAGTGAGCGCCGATCTCCCAATTTTGAGAGAATCCTTGCTCACCAACTTCAAATGTAATTTTGTTCGCTAAAGTTTCATTCGAAATGTACTGATTAAATAATTTAATTGCATTAACAAATTCATCAACTGCTTCAACGCTAATCAAAATCCGATCGGTTACTTCAAATCCGGCATCTTTCCGCATATTTTGGATGCGGTTTACAAACTCCCGGGCAAATCCTTCTTGAATTAGATCATCATTCAACAATGTATCAAGCGCAACGGTAACTCCTTCGTCACTTTCAACAGACCAACCGGTAATTTCCGAACTGATGATTTCAACATCACTCTTTTGAACTTCAAAAGATTCTTCGCCTAAAGTTACAAAAACGGATTCTCCTTTTTCAAGCTTTCCTATTAATTCTTTATTAAATTCCCGGATAGCATTTGCAATGGGATTAACTTTTTTCCCGAATTTAGGACCCAACGTTTTGAAGTTTGGCTTAGCCGATTTAGTTACGATATCCGCATCATCCTCTAACACGATCAACTCTTTAACATTAACTTCGTCAAGAATAACATCGCGCATTTGGGTAAGTGACTCACGTTTCGCAGCTTCGACCGCAACCATGATTTTTTGTAGCGGTTGGCGAACTTTCAAATTCAGCTTCGCACGCATCGCACGTGTTAAATAAACTACCCGCTGCGCAAGTTCCATTTTTTCTTCAAGAACTTTATCAACAAATTTTACTTCGGGGAAATCGGCCAAATGAATCGATTCGAAGCTTTCTTCTTTTGTATTTCCGTTTAAATTCTGGTATAATTCTTCCGCGAAGAAAGGAGCAAACGGAGAAAGAAGTTTGGCAATGATTTTCAAACTTTCATACAATGTTTGGTATGCCGCAACTTTATTCTGATTATTCTCCGATTTCCAGAAACGTCTTCTATTTCTTCTAACATACCAGTTTGAAAGATGATCGATGGTAAACGAATAAATTAATCTGGCAGCTTTGGTAACATCATAAGCATCCATGAACTGCTGATATTCTTTTACCACGGAATTTAATTTTGAAATTATCCACCGGTCAATCTCAGGGCGTTCTTCGTAAGGAATGAACTTTTCACTGAAATTGAACTTATCGATGTTGGCATACAGAGCAAAGAACGAATAAGTATTTAACAAAGTTCCAAAGAACTTGCGCTGCGTTTCGGCCAAATCATCTTCGCTGAAAAGTGTTGGGCGCCATGGCGGATTATTTACCGTTAAATACCAGCGGGTTGCATCTGCGCCGTATTTATCAAACAAAGTGAATGGATCAACTGTGTTCCCTTTTGATTTGGACATTTTCTGTCCAGCTTTGTCTAAGATTAAATCGTTGACAAGAACATTTTTGTAAGCAACTTTATCGAATAACATTGTTGAAATTGCATGCAGTGTATAAAACCAGCCGCGTGTTTGATCAATACCTTCGCAAATAAAATCCGAAGGGAAATTTTTATCAAACCATTCTTTATTTTCAAACGGATAATGATACTGCGCAAACGGCATGGAACCGCTATCAAACCAGACGTCGATCAATTCGGGAGTACGTTTGTAAACTTTCCCGTTCCGTTCAAATTTAACATCATCAACAAAAGGTTTGTGAAGATCAATTTCTCCATCGGGTAAATCTTTTACAAGAATTTTCTTTCCATCCCGTTCAACAAATCCTTCTTTCAATTCGACAACAGAGCCGATTGCAAACATATCGCCGTCATCGCTTAACCAAAGTGGAAGCGGCGTTCCCCAATAACGATCGCGAGAAAGTGACCAATCTTTATTTTCTTCAAGCCAGTTGCCGAATCTTCCTGCACCTACTTCAGGCGGACACCAGTTGATCGTTTTGTTTAACTCGATCATCCGTTTTGAAATTTCCGTTGTGCGGATGTACCAACTGTCGCGCGCATAATAGATCAACGGATTATCGCATCGCCAGCAGTGCGGGTATGAGTGAAGATAATCGTTACCGGCTTTGTAAATGAGATTTCTCTCTTTCAAATTTCTCACAACATCAGGGTCAACACCTTTTTCTTCATGTGTTGTAAACTTAAGAGATTTTACCAAACGTCCGGCAAAGTCGGTTACTTCGTCTGTAAATCTTCCGCTTTTAGTAACCGGTTGAAGAAATGGGAGATCAAATTTCTTTGAGACTTCATAATCGTCCGCACCAAACGCAGGCGCGATATGAACAACTCCTGTACCGTCTTCTGTGCTAACAAAATCGCCTGGAACAACGTACCAACCTTTTTTATCAGTTGGGATATATGAGAACAACGGTTCGTATTCTTTATTTAAAAGATCAACGCCTTTTACTTTTGAAAGGATTTCATATTCTTCTTTTATAACCAAAAGACGCGCTTCGGCGATATAAAATGTTCCATGTTTTTCTGTTTTTATTTTTACATAATCGATATCCGGGCCAACCGCAAGCGCAACGTTTGAAATCAACGTCCATGGGGTCGTTGTCCAAACTAAAATTGCCGCATCTTCATCTTTTAATTTGAATTTGATGTAGACACTCGGATCGTTAACATCGGCGTAACCAAGCGCAAGTTCGTGTGAAGAAAGAGGCGTTTCACAATGAGGACATTGAGGTACAATTTTAAAACCTTTGTAGATCAATCCCTTTTTAAAATATTCCGACAGTGCCCACCAGACTGATTCGATGTAATCGTTTGTGCAGGTAATGTATGGATCATCAAGATTGATCCAATATCCCATCCGTTCGGTTAGTGTCTGCCACCCTTCTTTCATTTCTATGTGACCGTAAACCAAATCTTTTGCTTTTTTGTTGAATGCAGCAACACCGTATTTTTCAATATCTGATTTTTGTGAAAAATCCAATTCCTTTTCAAGCGCAATTTCCACCGGCAAACCGTGAGTGTCCCATCCGGCTTTTCTATGAACTTGATAACCCTGCAAAGTTTTGTAGCGGCAAATCAAATCTTTTAAGGTTCTAGCCATCACATGATGAATGCCTGGTTTTCCGTTTACGGTTGGCGGACCTTCGTAGAAGGTAAAGGATTTTTCTTCGCTGCGCGAATGAATGCTTTTTTCAAAAATTTTATGGTCTTGCCAGAACTTGAGAATCTCTTTTTCTAAAGTAGCGTAGTTTACAGAATCAGAATATTGTTTGAACATTGGGCTTTATTATTGTTAATAGTAAGTAGTTAGTTGTTTTGTACTTATTTTTCTTCATACTTTTTGATGAGTTCTCGCTCGATTTGGATGAACTCTTTCAATTCTTTTTCGATCCGTTCTTTTTTAAGCAGCGTATTCTTTGCGCTTGCTTCTGCATCGTTGATTATCTTTTCAGCTTTTACTTTGGCTTCCAAAACCGTTAAAGCTGCTTCATCCTTAGCCGATTTAATATACTCTTCAAAAATCGTTAGCTTTGATTTTGTTTCAAGTAATTGCTTCTGAAGTGAAAAAATTTCTCCCATCGCCATTCCGAAAAATGCCATCGTTCCAAGCATAATATCGCGTAAGGTATAAAGAATTATATTTTCTGCTACCAGATTACTCGCTGAAAAATATTCTTTAAAAAACGTAACAAGAAAAATGCTTACAAATGAAGTAGCAATCGCAAGTGAGAAGATAATCTTTCCCCCCAAATGCCAGTCATAAGATTTATTCATGTACCAGCCGAGAGCAAAACAGAAAACCGAAATAACGAACCAAACCGCAAAATTATTTTCGCCGAATTTGAATATCTCGGTGTCTAAAAAATTTGAGATAAAAATCACTATGGCAATTAATGCCGGAGCAAAAAGCGATGCAAGTTTTTTTGTTACACTCATAATCTTTTTATAACCTCTTTCATCAATAAGGTCATTTTCGGTTTGGCGGTCATCGCCGCTTCAATAATTTCTTCCAACACAGCCGGTTTAAGTGAATCGGGAAAACACTCATCGGTAATAATACTGAATCCCAGCACTTTCATCCCCATGTGGTTCGCAACAATATTTTCTGGGATTGTTGACATTCCAACTACATCAGCTCCGATAGCACGTAAAAAGCGGTATTCGGCTTTTGTTTCAAGATTTGGACCCGACACCGCAACGTAAACGCCTTTGTGCACTTTAATTTTATTTTCAAGCGCAACTGATTCAGCAAGTTTTAATAATTCAAAATTATAAGGTTCACTCATATCGGGAAAACGGGGGCCAAGTTCATCTTCATTTTTTCCGATGAGCGGGTTATCGCCAAGTAAATTAATGTGATCGAGCATCAACATAATGTCACCGCGCCGGTAAATGGGATTCATTCCGCCGCACGCATTTGAAACAAGCAAAGTCTCAACACCCAAAAATTTCATCACACGAACCGGATAGGTAATTTGCTGCATGGTATAGCCTTCATAAAAATGAAATCTGCCTTGCATTGCAACAACGTTTTTTCCGTTAATCTTTCCGAAAATTAATTTTCCTTTGTGTGATTCAACAGTAGATAACGGAAAGTGAGGTAAATCGGCATAATCAATTTCGTGAGAGATTTGAATTTCTTTTACTAGTCCTCCCAAACCGGTGCCGAGTATAATACCAACCGGAAAAGTTTCGGTTGTATACTTTCTGATTACGCCAAGTGTCTCATTAATTTTTTTTATCAAAATGCTCATAAAATCTTGTCCACGAAATCGTCGATATTAATTTCAACTTTTGTTTGACGTTCCGGCTTTTTTGCAACTGATGGTTCAAAATCTGCTTTCTCAATTTTCATTTCTAAAAGATGAGATTGAGTTGTGATGATCGCTTTTAACTTTGCTATGATCAGGTCGCGTTCTTCCCTAAGGTTGATGATGGAATTCCTAATATCATCGGCATTTTCTTTTGCTTTTTCCACCATTTGTGAAGCTTTAATCTCGGCTTCTTTTAACATTAACGCGGTCTGTTTTTTGGTTGATTCAACCGCCTTAGCTGAATTTTCCTGCGTTTTTAAAAGTGTATCCTGCAGATTTTTTTCGATCCGTTTGAATTCAGTTAATTGCACATTTGCTTCTTCAAGCTGTTTCTTCATCGAATCATTTTCTGTTTGTAGTTCTTCAACTTCCGAGGCAATTTTTTCCAAAAACGATGTAACTTCTTCTGTTGAAAATCCGCGAAGAGACTTATTAAATTCCTGCCGCTTAATGCTTAATGGTGATGTTCTCATATTTTTATCACGTTAAATAATTTCTTGTACCAAAAATTGCGGTTCCGATGCGCAACATTGTGGCACCTTCTTCAAGTGCAATTTCAAAATCGCCGGTCATTCCCATCGAAAGTTCTTTTAATTCAAAGCCTTTTTTATTCATCTCATCTTTTAAAAGACGAAGCTGTCTAAAACTTTTCCGGATTTCCTTTTCTACTTCAGTAAACGGCGCCATCGTCATTAATCCAACGAGATTAATGTTTGGATTCGTTTTACAGAACTCGGCTATTTCTTCAATCTCTTTTTCGGAAGTTAGACCGTGCTTTGTCGCTTCTTCCGAAGTCTTAATTTCTAAAAGTATTTGTTGCGATTTATTTTGTTTTTGAGCGATTTTCGCAATTTCTTCAGCAAGTTTCAACTTATCAACCGAGTGAATAAACTCTGCACGCGGTACAACATATTTTGCTTTATTCGTTTGCAAGTGCCCGATAAAATGCCAAATGACATCTTTCGGGACAAAATCATATTTTTCTACAAGTTCTTGAGCCCAATTTTCGCCGAAATCTTTTTGTCCGCAGCTTTTCGCTTCCAAAACCGATTTGTACTCATATGTTTTAGAAACGGCAATTAAGGTAACTTCTGCCGGATTTCTGCCGATTTTAAGACATTTTTCAGCAATTTCGTCACGGACTCTATTCAGGTTCTCTTTAATCATAATAAAATCAAGTTTGTAAACCTATTGCTTTTCTTCGCAAAAATCAATAAAAATAAATGAAAATTTTTCCGCCGGATTTGTGGCGGTTTTTCTCTCTATTTCCTTATTTTTCATATGAATTTTAATTTAATAGGGATTTATGAAAAAACTAACCATCATTTCCTTAATTTTTCTTTCGGTACAGTATTTTTCGCAAACCGAATCGCTTGCGTATAGAGTTCCAATTTCTGGAAATTCGCAAATGCAATTCGATTCACTTTCTCAAGAAAAGAAATTCAAACCGCGACCAAAAATTGTTAGGATTTTCGGTCAAGAATTTGTCGGGTGTGTAATTGGTCTTGGTTCTGCTTTTGTCGGTGGTCATATTGGAAACAAATTGATCGACGACTCAGACCATGCTTCGTTTTTTTCAGAAGGAACCCTCTACGGAATTTTCTTCGGATATATTCTAGGCAATACGATTGGAGTTTACTGGATAGGGAACACTGATGAGCTCCAAGGTTCATTTGGATACACTTTAATTGGTTCATTTGCAGGCGCGGTTGCTGGAATTTATTTATGGGGACAAACAAATAGTGAATTACCTATATTATTTTTACCTGGCGCTTTTGGAATAATTGCTTTTTATCTTTCTGCCGAAGAAGTTATCCCGGCTAAAACAGATGCGTTAATACAAATTCAGAATGAAAAAATTCAGTTCGGGTCTCCAAGATTATTTCTAACAAGAATAGATGAAAGTTCAAACAAGTTGAGATATAATTTTGAGCTGCTTCGGGTAAATTTTTAATTTCAAAAAGGGATATATGAAAAAACTAACCGTCATTTCCTTAATTTTTCTTTCGGTGCAACTCTTTTCGCAATCGCTAGCATATAGAATTCCTTTTCCAGAAAATTCTCAATTACAGATTGATTCACTTTCTGCTGAGAAAAGATCAAACGAATTCCCTTCTATAAAAAAAATAGTGTTTCAGGAAATTGGTGGAGTGGGCATGGGAGCGCTTGGCGGTTTGTGCGGAGGTATCTTTGGAGCATTAATTGACAAACCGACAACGGAAGGACCATCACTAGGTTTTGCAGTTGGTGCAATGGCAGGGTTTGTTTTGGGAAATGCTGCTGGAGTTTATTGGATTGGTAATACCAAAGAAGTTAAAGGTTCGTTTGGATATACCTTACTTGGCTCGACGATCGGCAGTGCCGCTGGATTATCCTTACTGACTGTCTTACCATATAATGTAGTTCCTATTTTCATTTTGTCCGGTGTCGGTGGAATTATCGGTTTTTATCTTTCTGCTGAAGAGGTTGTTCCGTTAAAGACAGAAGCGTTAATTCAAATTCAAAATGAAAAAGTTCAGCTCGGTTCTCCAAGAATATTTCTAACAAGAATTGATGATACCTCAAACAAGTTGAGATACAATTTTGAACTGCTTCGGGTAAATTTTTAACTTCTAAAAAAGGATTTATGAAAAAACTAACCATCGTTTCCTTAATTTTTCTTTCGGTGCAACTCTTTTCGCAAACAGAATCGCTTGCGTATCAACCGCTTTACAACAGCGAATCACAAATTGATTCACCAGGTTATAAACAGAAAAATATAATACATCCAAAGACTTTAAAAGTAATCGGCCAAGGTTTAGGCGGAACAGCTCTTGGATTTTTAGGTGCAGTTGGTGGAGGATATCTCGGGTATTTCATTTCCGGGAGAGAGAATACCGGTTCCATGGATATTACTTATCAAGAGTTAATTGGTGGTATACTCGGATATTCATTGGGGAGTTCGATCGCTGTTTATTGGATTGGTAACACTAAAGAGCTAAAATGCTCGTTTAAATCTACCTTCCTTGGTTCCACCATAGGCGCAGTTGCTGGTGGGTTAGGACTTTGGATTATAGGTCCTTTCGCTCTTTTGTTGCCCAGTGTTGGCGGAATAATTGCGTTTTATCTTTCTGCTGAAGAAGTTGTTCCGGTTAACACGAGTGCACTAATTGAATTTCAAAATGCCAAAGTTCAGTTCAGTTCACCAAGAATATTTCTAACAAGAATTGATGATACATCAAATAAGTTGAGATACAATTTGGAGCTGTTGCGAGTAAATTTTTAATTTCAAAAGAGACTTATGAAAAAACTAACCATCGTTTCCTTAATTTGTCTTTCAATGCAATTGTTCGCGCAAGTTAATTCAACAGTAAAGGGTTCACTCCTTCAGCTAAGAAATTTTGAGCGAACAAGTTTTTCTTTTCAAGAAAAATCGAAAGATTCGCTTCCGCCAGTTTCAACAGGAAAGATTTTTGCGGAATTTTTTGGTGGAAACACGATTGGGTTTGGTCTATCGCTTGTTGGTGGCGCAGTTGGTGCAGGAATTGGTGATATAATTAAAACCAAACCTAAAGATATTTATCTTCCGGCTACGATAGGCATTCTGTTGAGTTATCCTTTTTCTGTTGCTTATGGTGTTTATGTCATTGGAAATATTGGAGTTGAGGACGGTTCATATTGGTCAACATTTCAAGGAACATTGTGGGGAGTTGGCGTTGCATTGAGCTTAGGAGCAATTGGAAGTAAATTACATGACAATCCAACTCTTTATGGGATCGCTGTATTTTGTCCTTCTATCGGCGCTATCATCGGTTTCAATTCATCCAGAAGATTAGAAACAAATACCTACAGTTTTAAAATTGAACAGAACAAATATTCAATTCTAAAACCGGATTTCTCAATCCAGCTGTTGCGAGTAAATTTTTAACTAAAAATTTGTTCAACATTCATTTTTATTTTGCGGAGACTCGAATCTGCCCCAACCCTCAATAAAAATATTGTTATTTTTGTAAAACGAAATTCTAATCATGAACACACATCAATTTGATACCATAATAATAGGTAGTGGACTTGCCGGATTGTATTCCGCTATATATGCTTCAAAACACGGCAGCGTTGCACTAATTACCAAAACCACTCTTGATCTATCCAATTCATATTGGGCACAAGGGGGAATTGCCGCAGCAATCTCTAAAGACGACTCACCTCACCTTCATTTTGAAGACACGATAAGTGCGGGGAGAAATCTCTGCAACAAAAGTGCTGTGGAAGTTTTAGTAAACGAAGGAAGAGAAAGAGTTTTTGAACTTATCGAAATGGGAATGCCATTCGATAAAGAGAATGGCGAGATTGCTCTCGGACTTGAAGGAGGGCATTCAAGGCGAAGAGTTCTCCATTCAGGAGGAGACTCTACCGGACGAGATATTGTAAATTTTGTTTTGAAATCTGTTCTGGGGAATAAACATATTTCCGTCTTTGAGAATAAATTTGTTTACGAATTACTTGTTGAAGAGAATGAGTGCATCGGTATTTCTGCGTATGATTTTATGGAGAATAAAAACTTCCACTTTCTAGGTAATTCAACAATTCTTGCATCGGGAGGTGGTGCTGCAGTTTATTTAAGATCGACAAATCCTCATACTTCCCTCGGCGACGGCATTGCTCTCGCTTTTAATGTTGGAGCTGAGATTGAAAGTATGGAATTCATGCAATTTCATCCGACATCATTTTATTCGCCGGGTGGAGAAACATTTTTGATCAGCGAAGCAGTTCGTGGTGAAGGTGCGCATCTTGTTGATCATAACGGAGTTCGATTTTTACAAGAACACCATTTAAGTGAACTTGCCCCACGTGACGTGGTCTCCGAGGCAATTTTTAACGAGATGAAAAAATCCGGTAAACCAAATGTTTTTCTAAAACTTGATCACCTTGACGCGGATAAAATAAAATTACGCTTCTCAAATATTTATAGTGAAGCTATGCGCTTTGGGATTGATATGACAAAACAGCCGCTTCCTATTGCGCCAGCCGCACACTTTATGATCGGGGGAATTAAAACCGGATTGAACGGAGAAACAAATATCAAACGTTTATATGCGGTTGGAGAAGTTGCTTCATCCGGTATCCACGGAGCCAACCGGTTGGCCAGCAATTCACTGCTTGAGTGTTTGGTTTTTGCAAAGCGGGCAGTTGAAGATTCGTTAAGCAACAAGAAGATCAAAAAATTCTCTGAGAAAATTGAAACCGCCCCGTTATTCAAAGTTGAAAATGAAAAAGAAATTGATTTTTTAGATGCAAAAAATTTAATTGCACAACTTCTGTGGGATAACGCTGGAATTGTAAGAACAAAAGAAAAATTAAATCTTGCAATTCAAAAACTAGATGCTCTTTCCTCTCAATTTATACCGATTGAAAATGAATATTATTCATTTAGAATTTCAAGTCTGCTCCAGTTTTCCAAACTGTTAACCTCGGCAGCATTAATAAGAGAAGAAAGCCGCGGAAGTCATCTGCGAAAAGATTTTCCAAATGAAGATCTGAACTTTCAAAAAACAATTATTCAACAAAAAGATAAACCGGTAAAATTTTCCAACATTAGCTAACTGAATATGAAGTTAAACCAAAAAGAAATTGAGAGAGTAATTCTAACTGCGTTGACCGAAGACATCGGAGCTGGAGACATTACTACGAATCTGCTTATTTCAAAAAATGAAAAAGCAAAAGCTTATTTTCTTGCTAAAGAAAATGGAGTTATCGCCGGACTAACGATTGCAAAAATGGTTTTTCAAAAACTTAATAAGAAGATCGTCTGGCAATCGTTTGTAAAAGACGGTGATTTCGTTTCAACCGGAACCCGTATAGCAGAAGTAAGCGGATCGTTGCAAGCACTCTTAACGGGTGAAAGAACCGCACTGAATATATTGCAGCGGATGTCCGGCATCGCCACAACTGCAAACAGTTTCGTTAAATTAGTAAAAGAGACTCACGCAAAAATTCTTGATACACGAAAGACTGTCCCGGGTTTAAGAATGTTTGATAAATACGCAGTCAAAATCGGCGGTGGAACCAATCACCGTATTGGACTTTTTGATATGGTTTTGATAAAAGATAATCACATTAAAGCTGCCGGAAGCATAACAAACGCTGTAACCAAAATTAGAAAAGGCGTAACAAAAAAAATTAAAATTGAAGTTGAAACAAGTAATCTTAACGAAGTTCGCGAAGCGTTGAAAAACAAAGCTGATATCATCATGCTTGACAATATGTCGGTGGCGATGATGAAAGAGGGAGTAAAAATCATCGCCGAGAAAGCAAAAGTAGAAGCTTCTGGAAACGTAAACTTCAAGTCAATTAAAGCAATTGCCAAAACGGGAGTTGATTATATCTCAATAGGCGCCCTTACACATTCAGTTAAAGCGCTTGATATAAGTATGAAAATTATTTGAGTTAAAGAAAGATAGGAATAAAATGAAAAATAAAACGATAGCATTGGTTGCACATGACAACCGCAAAAAAGACATGGTTGAGTGGGTAGAATGGAACTTTAAAGATCTTCTTGAACACAAACTTGTTTGTACCGGAACCACCGGAACAATGGTTGAAGAAGCATTGATTAATAAAATGGGAAAAGATTCAAAACTTAAATTTGAAATATTGAAACTTAAATCAGGTCCGCTCGGAGGAGATCAACAATTAGGAGCTTTAATTGCCGATGGGAAAGTTGATATTATCATCTTCTTTTGGGATCCGATGGAACCGCATCCGCATGACGTAGATGTAAAAGCGTTGCTTCGAATTTGTGTTCTATACAATATTCCTACAGCATGCAACAGAGCTACAGCGGATTTCATGGTTTCTTCAAAATTCTTTAACGACAAATATGAACCCATCGTCAAAGATTATTCAGAATATATCAAAAGAAATATTAACATTAATGAATGACCTCAAAATGGTAAATGAGATTTTAAGACTTAAAAAAGAAAAGAACGCGGTAATTCTCGCACATAATTACCAGATTCCTGAAATACAAGACATTGCTGATTTTGTTGGTGATTCACTTGGACTTTCTCAACAAGCCGCAACCACAAAAGCAGAACTTATTGTTTTTTGCGGGGTTCATTTTATGGCAGAAACAGCTTCGATTATTTCTCCCAACAAAAAAGTAATTATTCCCGATTTGGATGCCGGATGTTCGCTTGCTGCTTCAATAACTGTTGAACAACTACGCGAATGGAAAAAAGAATTTCCCGGAGCTGCGGTTGTCTCTTATATAAACACAACCGCAGAAATAAAAGCTGAAACCGATTATTGCGTTACTTCATCGAATGCCATAAAAATTGTTGAAGCAATTCCGCGAGATAAAAAAATCCTTTTTTTGCCGGATAGATTTCTTGGCCAATACGTTTCTTCAATCACGGGACGTGAAATGGAAATCTGGGAAGGTGCATGTCATGTCCATGAAAAAATTGGGGATATTGATTTCGCAGAAGTGAGTGCAAAACATCCCGACGCAGAATTTTTGATTCATCCTGAATGCGGTTGTTCAACTTCTTGCATGATGCGGTCACGGCAGTTCCCCGACGCCACTAACATCCATATTCATTCAACAGAAGGAATGATCAACTTTGTAAAAAATTCGGATAAAAATGAGTTCGTCATCGCCACAGAAGTTGGAATACTTCATCGTTTGAAAAAACTAAAACCTTCGGCAAAAATTTATCCTTTAAGTGAGAAATCTGTTTGTGAATACATGAAGATGATAACAATCGAAAAACTTTACGATTCGCTTCTGAATGAAAAGTTTGAAGTGAAAGTTCCCGAAGAGTTAGCGGTGAAAGCTCGTGTATCAATTGAACGTATGCTCGCAATCGTTTAATGTGAGTGATCGTGCAAAATTTTTTTAATTGATTTTTGTAAATAATGAATAAATCATCAAAGTGATTTTTTGTAATTTGGTATCAACAAAATTTAGGAATATTGTATGGCTGAAATAGAATTATTAAATCAAATGAGAGAAAAAGCTTCAAGAAGAAGAAAAACCATTCTACTTCCGGAATCGCACGACGAACGGGTGCTTAAAGCAGCGGAAATACTTACCAAAGAAAACATCGCTTCGATAATTACTGTTGGGAATGAAAACAAGGTTCGCGAAGACGCTGCAAAATTTGGCGTTAATCTTTCTGGAATCAGAATTATCAATCCGGAAACATCTGACAAATTAAGTGATTTCTCCAACATCTTTTACAATGCACGCAAACATAAAGGTGTAACTATTGAACAAGCCCGCGAGACTATTAAACGCGATTTGTTTTTCGGCGGAATGATGGTGCGCGAAGGTATGGCTGACGGAAGTGTTTCCGGTTCATTTGCGACAACAGGTGATGTAACCAGAGCAGCGATTTTTTGCGTTGGACTTGGTGCTGGAATCTCTATCCTCTCAAGTTTCTTTTTGATGGTTTTCCCGGAAAAAGTGTACAGTTTCGCCGATTGTGCTGTCAATCCAAATCCAAGTGCGGAACAACTTGCCGACATCGCAATTTCAACAGCGGACAATCATAAAAAATTAACCGGAGAAGAACCTTACATTGCAATGCTTTCTTTCTCAACTAAAGGAAGCGCGGAACATGAATTGATTGATAAAGTTCGTGCTGCTACAAATTTCGTTCAGCAAAAAAGATCGGACTTAGCTGTTGACGGAGAACTCCAGTTTGATGCAGCAATCGTGGAAGGAGTTGGAAAGAAAAAGGCTCCGGGAAGTAAAGTTGCCGGAAGAGCAAATGTGCTCGTCTTCCCCGATTTGAATTCCGGAAATATCGGTTACAAAATCGCACAGCGTCTCGGCGGTGCAGAAGCAGTTGGACCAATTAATCAAGGATTACAAAAACCATTTTTCGATTTAAGCCGCGGCTGCAGCGTTGATGATATTGTTAATACTGCCGCAATCGCTTGCTTAATGGCATAAGTTCTCTGTGTCTCAGTGCCTCTGTGGTGAAGAGAATTTTACCACTAAGGCACTCAGCACACTTAGATGCATTAAGTAAGCATCACCTTCCCTAAAAACCTATCAACTCTGTACTCTTTCAAAGCAAGAATAAAAAACGGAACAGAGAGTACATAGTAGGAAATATCAAATCTGCTGTTAAAAATTGCTTCATTCATTCCAACATCACTTATCGTCATTAAAAAAGAAATCGAAACGAGTAGAAACGTTAATACTCCCGAAGCGAAGAGTAGTTCTTGGAAATCTGCTATCATCCACCCTACATATAAAACTACAAATGGAAAGATGAAGAAAATCCATTTCGGAAGATAAATGGATTGAACAGCAAATGGGCCTTTATTTATGAAGGTTTCCGCATCCCACAGATAAAAAGGAAGCAAGGAAAGAAGAAAAACGAAAAGTACGATCGCTAAAAAGAGCATGCCGTTTTTCAAATTATTTCTGAAAAAGAAGAGAAGAAACATTGCCAGCCAAATAAAAACTATAAGCCGGGTAGAAAGAAAGAATCCGAAAAGTAGAGCAAGCACAAAAAAGGGAAGGTCTCTTTTGTATTGGTTTAATTTTTCCACTGCCAAATAAAACAATGAGATTACAATTGCTGTGTTGGTCAGAAGCTCGCTTCGAACTGCAACTTCGTAAAAAGTTGTAGGAATGAAAAGAAGTAAAAACATTTTAGAACGAAATTCTTTTTTCGTGTTTGAAGACTTAAGAAGCAGAACAAGAAATAGAATTAACCCAAATACTTCGAAGTATCCGGCATCGCCCAAAAAATAAAAAGGAGAGGCGAGAAAGAAGAGGAACGGAAATCCCGATGGATTCGCTTTTGTTCCATACGGAAAAATCCCGTTTTGAAAATTAGTAAGCCATTCAACCACTGCAGGAAATCTCCCGTTCCGGGTTACTTGTGGAATGTACAGCATCGCAACGACACACAGAACCACCAAACCAGCTACAGCGATAAATCCCCATTTTGAAAAATCGAAATTATTTGAGGTGGTACGTTTTTCAACTAACCAAAGAATCAGAATTCCAGCCAACACAAAGATAATTGGAGAAAAAGCAAAGAGGTCTCCTAATCGCAGACCATATTTAAAAACAAACAGCGCTCCAATAAATAAGAGGAACGCTGCTGAAAAAATATTTATAAAATGTTTTTTAGTGAACAAAACTAAAATCTCTTTTCACTTTCTATTTTATACTTTTTCCAGTTTAGGAGGTCGCTGATACATTTCGCACATTTCTTTGTACTTACCAGCTAAATCGTATGGAACATTTTCCCATGTAAAACGCCATCCCCAGTTGCCTCCGAGTCTTCCCGGGAAATTCATTCGCGCTTCGTTACCTAGATTTAACATATCTTGAAATGGAATAACAACAATTTTTGCAACGGAAGCATAAGCAGTTTTAATCAACTGGAACGTGATGTCATTTCCATAGTATCCGAGATATTTTTGGGTGAAATCATAAATATCGTTTTTGCCTTTTTCTTCTTTTGCTTTTTCAAAATAACCGCGCGTAGTGTCATTATCGTGCGAACCGGTATGCACAACACAATTTGGAACAATATTGTGAGGCAAAAATTTTGTTTCCATTCCGGTACCAAAAGCAAATTGAAGAATTTTAATTCCGGGGAAATCGAATTTATCCCGTAATGCATTTACCTCTTTTGTTATAACGCCAAGGTCTTCGGCGATAATCGGAACATCACCTAAATGTTTTTTTACAGAAGTAAAAAATTTATCACCGGGAGCTTTCACCCATCTACCGGTTTCGGCAGTCGGGGCATCTCCGGGAATTTCCCAATACGCTTCAAAGCCGCGGAAATGGTCGATGCGAATGATGTCAATCAGTTCACGTAAAGCAGAAATTCTTTTTCTCCACCAGAGGAAATCATCTTTTTCCATTTCGTCCCATCGGTAAAGAGGATTCCCCCAAAGTTGGCCGGTTGGACTAAAATAATCCGGTGGAACTCCGGCACAAGTTAAAAGTTTTCCATTTTCATCAACGGTAAAAAGATTTTTATTTGCCCAAAGATCGGCACTGTCATATGCAATAAAAATAGGGAGATCGCCAATAATTTTTATTCCCTTTTCATGAGCATAGTCTTTAACTTTTTGCCATTGTTTAAAAAAGTTAAATTGAAGAAATTTTTGATACTGGATTTCGTCGGCAACTTTTTCTTTCCATTTTTCAACCGCACCCTTTTTTCTAAGAGCAATTTCCTTGTTCCATGTTGTCCAGAGATTTCCTCCATGATAATTTTTCACAGCCATAAAGAGAGAAAAATCATCAAGCCAGTCATTATGTTTTTCGCAGAACGCAGCAAAAGATTTTTCAACTTCTGATTTTTTTGCTTTGGAGTAATTTGTAAATGCTTTTCGTAAGAGAGAATTTTTATAATCGATCACCCAGCCAAAATCAATACTTATCGGTTCGAACTCAGGAACGTTTGCAATATCTTCGGCAGTTAGATAACCATCTTCCGCTAAAATTTCGGGACTTATCAACAACGGATTTCCGGCAAATGCAGAAAAACATTGATAAGGAGAATCACCGTAGCCCGTAGGTCCGAGAGGAAAAACCTGCCAAAGTGTTTGACCTGAAGCTTCAAGAAAATTTATAAAATTGAAAGCTTGTTCGCCTAAATCGCCAATCCCAAATTTCCCCGGGAGCGAAGTAGGATGAAGAAGTATTCCTGCTGAGCGTTCGATATTCATTTTAATCCTTAAAATTTTTGCGTAATCATTACTTAAAAATAGAACCTGGCGCCAAGTCCGCCATCAACATTCAAATCAGTTTCGGGAATGAGTTTGAAGACCGGCGCAATTTCAATAAAAAACTCGAAAGGTGTGTGTGTTGGAAACCAAGATATTCCGGCAACTCCCCTTGCACCAAATGAATCTCGTCCATCAACCACGGTCTTTAAGCGAATACCGCACCCGTAGTGAAGTAAAAGCCTCTGAGATGTATTAAATAGACTTCCATCATGCCATAAATAGTCAGCATGAAAATTGAGATTGGAATTATCTTTTGCAAATGAATATCCAAGCCCAAAATCCAAGGCATTTGTTCCCGAAACCCAATATTTAGCACTGATTCCCGTTGGACTACCAACCATGATGCCCAAGCCGAACTCTTTATGCTGCCCTAATAACGAGCCGCATAAAAATGTAAATACAAAAAATGGAAGAATTATTTTTTTCATAATTAATATTTCCAAATCGTTTTAAGATTACTTGGTATATTTTTTAAAAATTACCGAAGTATTGTGTCCGCCAAATCCGAAAGCATTGCTCATCGCAATATTGACGGTTCTCTTTTGAGGCGTATTAAATGTATAATTCAAATCGCACTGCGGATCAGGAGTCTCAAAGTTAATGGTTGGTGGAATCATATCATTAACTGTAGCCAAAATAGAAGCTACCGCTTCTACCGCACCAGCAGCACCGAGTAAATGTCCTGTCATACTTTTTGTCGATGAGATATTCAATTTATAAGCATGCTCACCAAATATTTCTTTGATCGCATTTGTTTCTGCAATATCACCCAATCCGGTTGATGTTCCATGAACATTGATATAATCAATTTGTTCGGGAGTAATATCGGCATTCTTCATTGCACGAGCCATTGCAAGTTTTGCCCCTTTTCCTTCCGGCTCTGGGGCGGTAATGTGGTAAGCATCTGCTGATAAACCAACACCGATCAATTCTGCATAAATTCTTGCACCACGTGCAGTTGCTGATTCCAAATCTTCTAGATACAACATTCCGGCACCTTCACCCATAACAAATCCATCCCGATTTTTATCAAACGGACGACTTGCTGTTTCAGGCGAGTCATTTCTTGTTGATAGCGCTTTTGCGGCGTTAAATCCGCCAATTCCAACTTCACAAATACTTGCTTCACCACCACCGCATAACATAGCATTTGCCATTCCGTTTTTAATCATTAAGTAAGAATCGATGATACAGTTATTGGCAGTAGCACATGCTGATACCGCACAATAATTTGGTCCGCGAAATCCGTATTGGATTGAAACTTGGCCTGCAGCAATATCAGGAATCATCATTGGAATAAAAAATGGAGAAATCCTTTCCGGTCCCTGGGCATGATTAATAACCGCCTGGTTGTAAAACGTTTGGATTCCCCCAATCCCGCTTCCGAAGATCACTCCAATATTGTTTTTTTCGTCTTCCGAAAGAGTATCCGGATTGATTCTAGCATCATCTAAAACATCTTTTGCAACCGCTAAAGCATATTGACTAAATTTATCCAGCCGGCGGGCTGTTTTTTTATCCATGTATTTTGTTGGATCGAATCCCTTTAATTCACAAGCAAATTTTGTCTCAACGCGGGAAATATCGAAAGAAGTAATTAGAGCGCTTCCGCTTTTACTTGCCATCATATTTTCCCAAAATTCTTTAATAGTTAACCCTATTGGTGTTAGCGCAGCCATTCCCGTAACAACCACTCTTTTATTATTCTGCATGTACACTTTCCTCTTTGTTGAATAAATCCTTAACGAGCCAATTCTGATAATATTATATTGGTACAAATTTAACAAAAAAATTTCTTTTTCTTGGTGAATTTTATCTTTGCCGGTTTCTCTTTATTTTGAAGAGTAAAAATTTGCAATTAAAAGACTTTGAAAAACAACAAAAATCCCCTAAATAAGAAATTTTGGCTGATTTCCGGCGCACTCTTGGCCATTTTTTTTGCTCTTTTCTTAAACGTTTTTTTTACTTTTTTTTTACTAAATCAACTGACTTCGCTCAATTATTCGTTCAACTTTTTCCCACCGGGAATTTCTCTAATATCCACTCAGATAGAAAATTCATTTTCCTTTTTTCTCTATCTACTTTCTGACCTGCTCATAATTCTAATTGAAATTGAGTTATTGATCGCAATAACCAGAAAGATTGATCCTCCGGTAAAATTCGGATTGCTTTCAACTACTCTAACTCTGGTGGGAATTCTGCTCATAAAATTTATTTACAAATCGGTAATTATAGTTTTTACAAAAGAAGCCGGCGAGACAAGTGCCTCACTACTTTATCTCTTTTATTCCCGTCAGCAAGTACTGCTGTTTTTGTTTTTTTCGTTTTTAGTTACATTCGGTTATCTCACTCACGCAATAAATAGAATAAAATCTTTACTTGAAACTTTTCCAAAGGAAGAAGAAAATGAACAAATTAAAAAATAAAATCGTGTTTATCTCAGGCGCCTCATCCGGGATTGGAATGGCTTGCGCCCATGCTTTTGCAGAGGAAGGAGCTAAACTAATCCTTGCAGCAAGAAGAAAGGCAAAGCTTGAAGAATTAGCAGCGGAACTGAAAGAAAAATTCAATTCAGAAACAAAAATCCTCTCTTTTGATATTCAAAATTACAGCGCGATAAAGGAGAGTTTTGGATCACTACCGGAAGAATGGAAAAACGTTGATATTCTAATTAACAATGCCGGACTTGCAAAAGGAATGCAGAAATTGCAGGAAGGTAATCCTAAAGATTGGGATGTAATGATCGATACAAATATTAAGGGAGTTTTGTACCTCACCCGTGAAGTGCTTCCTTATATGGTTAAAAGGGAAAGTGGACACATCATCAATCTTGGCTCTACTGCTGGACATGATGTGTATCCTTTGGGAAATGTTTACTGCGCAACCAAGTTCGCCATTAACGCAATAAGTCAATCATTAAGAATAGATGTGCTTGATAAATCAATAAAAGTTTCTTCCGTTGATCCCGGAATGGTAGAAACAGAGTTCAGCGTTGTTCGCTTTTCTGGTGATGTTGAGCGCGCAAAAAATGTTTATAAAGGAGTTGATCCTTTAACAGCACAAGATGTTGCAGACGCAATTTTATATTGCGCTACACGTCCAAAGCATGTTAACATCAACGAAATAATTTTAACGCCGATAGCTCAGGCACAATCTAATTTTGTTGTAAGAAAATCAGTCTAAGCAAATAATGTTACGTCTCCTGCTCCTATTCTTAAAATTTCGGGAGTGCCGTTACTAAGATCAATTACACTCGAAGGTTGATTTGATAAATTCCCAACGGAAAGCATTAAATCAACCAGCGGATTGAAAATAGATTTTATTTCGTTAATATCACTCAACACTTCACCTTTACGGTTTGTAACGCTGGTGCTGATGATAGGATTACCAACCGCCCTAGCAATTGCCAAACTAATTTCATTATTGGGGACACGAATTCCCACTGTTTTTCTTTTACTCCATAGTTTTTTAGGAACATCTTTTGCGGCCGGCAGAACAAACGTGTAAGCGCCGGGGAGAAGATGTTTCATTGTCCGGTAAGCATAGTCGGAAACTTTGGCATATTTTGCTATATCTTTTAAATCTGCACAAACAAAACTGAACATTTTAGTAATTGCATCATTTTTAATTTGAAATAATCTTTCAAGAGCCTCTTTATTGAAAATATCGCAGCCTAAACCATAGACGGTATCGGTAGGATATATGATAATGCCTCCTTCTTTTATAACTTCTGCGGCTTTATTAATGAGGCGTTGCTGGGGAGTAACAGGATGTAGGTCAAAAAATTCCATAAGAACTCCTTTAAGTTTAATGATAGGATTTGAACCAATTTGGGGATTATTGACATTGAAATCTAAAATGTGAATATCAACAGGGGATAAAATAAAATCTTCTGGATTATTGTCAAGTCTTTTAGAAAATATTTTCTTCTCCCCGATGAGACGAAGTGATTTCCTCCACAGATTTTTTCTTAAATAAACTGCATGAATGATTATTTGAGTAGAATCATTTTCCTTGTTATTGCATTCCCATTTGTACTAAGTTGATAATAATAAATTCCACCGCTTAAATTTGAAGCATCAAACGAAACGGAATAGTCTCCCGCATTTTGTGTTGTGTTTATTATTGTTTTAACATTTCTTCCAAGAAGATCAAAAACTGAAATATTGACTAACCCAAATTTTGAAACCGAATAGTTTATAGTTGTTACAGGGTTAAAAGGATTCGGATAATTCTGTGAAAGTTTATAAGATTTCTCACCGGCTAAATCTATTTCAACGGGAACCGTTGTGGTAACAGTAAAGGTGACGGAATTTTCAGCATAAACACACGGATAATCACCAACTCTTATTTTGCATTTGTTCGAATTTATAAAAGGAACCGTCCAAGTAAAGATGGTATCAACTTGACTCGGAGTTGCTCCGATGTATTCCCAAGATTTGCCGCTGTCCGGTGAAAAAAACAAATCGTTCCGGGCAGAAGGATATTCTAAAAAGTGTGTAAATTTTATTTCAACGGTAGAACCTGAATGAAAAACTTCTCCGCCTTTAGGAAAAACAAAGTGATAATGGGGTGGAGAAAGAGGGCTGACGTACACAACTAACATTTTGATCTTCTTAACCGATGTAGGCGGTTTGAAAAAAAGAGTATCAAATATACGAATCTCTGCTAAGACGCTATCGGTAACAAAATCCGAGAATATCACATGGCTGACATCTGATTCATACAGATGGATATTCTCACTTTTAATTAATACGGTATCAGAATTTACCCATTCAATGGTATGATAAGCATGAGCTCCTGTCCAGCAGCCTAATCTAAAATCTTTATATGTGGTAGTAATTGAATCCGGTAGGCGGAACCGAGCATCGAATTGACCAGGTGAGTACTCTGGTAAGGCCGATTCTCCGAAACTTGTATCAATTCCATCTGTGGCGTTTCTATCATATCCGGCAGTTAACATTTTAACTTCATTGTTTGAGGAGATTACATCCAAAGTAAATTCTTTGTGAGAAACAATTTGAGCTGAGCTCGACAAGAGTGTAAAAAAGTGAAATGTTGAAAAAGCCAGAAGAAATATTTTTGTTCCCATTGCTAAAACTCCCTGAATATGTGGTTATAACCTACAAATTATCTTCTATATCGCCAAAAAAGTACAATTTTAAGTTTTTTGCTTCTCGCCCAGTTCAATTTGCACTTTACAGAAAAAACTTCCTTCCCCCTAATTTTTTTTGATTCTTTTTAAAATTTTTGTGTATATTTCATCCTTAAAATTCGGAAAAAAGGAAATACTATGGCAAGAACATGTCAATTATTAGGAATTAAACCTGTTTCAGGAAACAATGTTTCCCATGCAAACAATAGAACCAAAAGAAGATTTTTACCTAATTTACAGAAAAAGAGAATTTGGGTACAAGAACTGAACCGTTTTGTTAGTGTTAAATTAAGCGCACGCGCTATTAAAACCATCGCAAAAAACGGAACCGCCGATTTGGCAAAACTGATATCACATAATAAAATCTCGGTTCATTAATAAAGTTTTTAGTGTTAATAAAAAAGGCTATCAGTTTGATAGCCTTTTTAGTTTTAAAGAATATCGCTCTACTTATTCAACAAACTGCTTCGCATAATATTTAGCCGTCAGTTTCTCTCCGGTAGCATTTTCGATCATATCATTCCAATAATATTTTGTTCCCGGTGTAAATATTTTCTCTAATAAATATTTCCCAACTTCCGGTTTATTAACAAAACTTTGGTTTTTCAAATCATCTGAATGAAGAACATTTTTAACAATGTAACTGTAAAATTGAGAAGCCAGAAGTTCACCCATTAGATAATTGTGGTAATATGCCGGATAAAGCGCTATATGAATTTTGGAAGCGTAATCCGGTTTGTTCCTTCCTTCCGGTCGTTTTAGTAATTGATATTTTTCAACTAAATCCCACCACAATTTGTTTAGATCCGCATCGGGATTTTCGTACATCGCTTTTTCAAAACGGTAAACAACTTGCACCCAGCGGCTAAATGTTAATTGTTCCAACCGGAGCGATTTAAAACTTTCGTCGGCAATTTTTTCTTTTTCTTCTTTTGAAATTCCAACCATATCAACAAGCCACTGTCCGTTACTTGCCATTCTTCCGAACATCATCGCAATAGCTTCGGTAGTAAAAGTATGAGCCGGATCGCGTAAGCCCCAGGGGAGTGTGCTATCAATATTGTAATCATAAACCGCATGACCGAACTCGTGCAGCATCGTTCCCATCCAGTTGTAATTTGGTTTTACATTGCAGACAACGCGAACATCTTTCCCTCTGTTGATGTTGGTGCAGTATGCATGTTGATACTTTCCTTCTTTTTCAAAAAGGTCGCTCTTGGCAATCATATTATCAATCGGCAGACCGAGTCCGGAGTAATATTTTTTTGTTAAAGCTACAATGTCTTTATCCTTGTAATAACTGTCTAAATTAACATTATAAATTTTAGGAGCTTCCTGGAAAAAGCGGTTTTCGTAATGCCAGGGCATTAATTTTTCTTTCGGAAGATTAAACTTTTTCGCAAGATGTTCATCAATATTGTTTTTAAGTTTTGCGAAAGCATCTCTTGTCAGGTTATCAAGTTCGTTTAAAAGATTTTCGATCTCCTGCGGGTCTTGCTCGCTTAATTTCAAACTCATTTCGTGATAATTTTTAAAACCGAGTTCCCGTGCGGCTTCGTTTCTCAACTTTACTAATTTGATCAGATCATCATTAATAACCTCTCCAACCACTTTGCTTGCCGACCAGGTTGCCTCGAGCAATTTGCTGTCGGTCGAAGTTTTTAATGTATTCTCTACATCGTTGTCAGTTATCTTTTTGCCGTTTACTTCTGCTCTGAATGTAGAAAATTTCTTTTCCGTTTCATTCTGCAGCCGGATTATTTCTTCAAGTTTCTTTTCATCAATCTGACTTGAAGCATAGGCATTATAAATTTTAATTAACTGGCGATTGAGCAGTTCATCTTGAATAGTGTTTGAATCTTTGAATCTTTTCAATTTTGCAAAATCTGCTTTGCTGGCGTAGATTTTACTTAACTTTACTTGCAGGTCGGCAGCTTTTTTGTAATCTTCTTCCTTGCCGGAAATAGTGGCGTTAAAGTAAGCCGTGTTTGCTTCAGTAAAAAGCGGAACCGCTTTTGCTTCGTAGTCTTTTATAAATCGTTTAAATTCTTCAGTCATATCTTCCTTCTTTACACATCCCTGGTAAAAACCAATTATAAAAATGTTGATTAAGAGAGCACCCAAAATTGATTTCGTGAATTTCATTTTTTAACTCCTAATTTTTAGTGATTAAAATTAGGAATTAATAAGTTAGCAGTAAAATCAATTTAACTACCTGCTGCTACTACACTCTTACCAACGGAATCAGTTTCAAACTACCCTCTTATTGAATTTACTCAATTTTGAAGTACCCTACCCCACTTCAGAAGTACCCCCTCTTGTTTCAAAATAGAGATAACTTCCCTTTTTACTGAGATGCCTTCTCTTTTTGGTGAGATATCTCACCTTTTTGCCGAGACGTATTCCCATTTTGCTAAGACAACTCACCTTTTTACTAAGACAGCTCACCTTTTTACCAAGATAACTCTATATTTTGTTGAGATGTCTTATCTATATGCCTAGATTACTCAACTTTTTGCAAAGACGACTTATCTATTTGCCTAGATTACTTACCTTTTTACGGAACTAATTCAATCGGCATATAGGTGAGTTCTTGTTTGGATTGACCCCTCTATGTTCATCTATGAATTCTTTCAGTATTGGGGTGTTTGAATTCGGCTTTTGGTGAACTAATTGCTAATTGATCTTCCCTTCGTGGTACTTCGTGAAAATCCTTCGCGGTACTTTGTGAAAGAATTTTGTGTCACGAAGTCCCTCGAAGGAGGCGCGAAGTTACACGAAGTGAGGAATTTTGAATGATGAAATTTATTCCTTCGTAATTCTCCATTCCTTACGCCGCGGCGGATCGTTATTCACGATTCTTTTTTAGTTCCGGATATGCCAACGGAGAAAAAACTATTGCTGAGGCGGCGTATCAACAGAACCTTTTCCACGACCCATGTTCTCGAACCGTTTTTTCAAATCTTCGTAAATGGCTTTGGCTCCGGGGACATTCATCTTTGCGGCGTTCTTTACCGAATTGTAATAGGATAATGAAGCCACATACGCTTCACTGCCGGAAAGAACGATAGTATCTTTTAAGCCGTCCCTTAATTTGTAGCAGAGATGAGAAAATTCGGTTAGATCGAGCACCGCGTTAAAGTCGATCTCCAATTCTGGAATGTTAAGATAGGCGGGAACAAATTGAGGATCGGTTTTTACGTACCCCAATGTTTTAGAAACAAAGGGGAGGCTGCCGTCTCCCATTTTGGGCAGAAGATTTCTCTCCTCCGGTTTAAGGGCAATAAGGAAAGGTTTTAAGAGCTCATCCACTTCGGTAAGCTTTTGCAACACACTCTGCTTAACTGCAGGTGGAATGACGATTGAAACACGATTTTCTACGGTCATAATGACCTCCTTTATATTAGTTTTACGTGGTATTATTATCCCGTCCTTTGTCCCACTACCCCAAAAGACGTAAATGAGAGTAGAGACTTGCTATGGCAAGTCGCTACTTAATAATTCTTATTTCTGAATTCTGACTTCTTTTATTTGAGTAACAACATCTTCTTAGTTGAAGTAAAATCATTTACCCGTAATTGGTAAACGTACGTGCCGCTTGCGAGTGAACTGGCATCGAACTGAACAGTATAACTCCCCATTTCTTTTTGCTCGTTTACAAGCGTTTTTACTTCGTTACCAAGGATGTCGAAAATCTTAAGCGTTACCATTCCTTCTTTTGGTAATTCATACGTTATTATTGTTACTGGGTTAAATGGATTGGGGTAGTTTTGCGCGAGTGCGTAATCTTTTATTTGCAAATTTTCATTTAGACTGATTACCTTTGTGCTTTTTTTTGCAAGATTTACATCTTCGTCATAAAATCTATTGGTGATTGAATAACTGGCATCACCATTGTGCTCGACGATCAGTTTAAGTTTTACATTCATCGTTCCTATTGCCTCCGTATTCACTTGATAATCAATACTACTATAACTTTGTAAAAAGTTATTTGAATAGGTTACAGGGTCTAAGATTCCAACAATTTGTCCGCTTGATGCATCAATTACTTCTACCTTAAATTTTACATTTTCATCATTCTGTAAAACTTGAGCGGCCATTGACAAATCCGTTACTCCATATTCCACACTATAAGTAAAGATGAATTTGCTTTCAGTTCAAATGGTTCACTTTCTACCAAAGTATTAAAAACATCCTTAGATGGAATCCTAAGAGTATCGCTTAACTCTTTGAAACGAATTTTTTCTCCGTTCACTTCAATATCGCCAAGCATAAAAAAGAATTGTGCCGCATCTTTTATTACTACTCCAGCCCTTCCGCTTGCAATATTGCTAATTGCATTTTCTTTACTTATCGCCCCACCACTCCGGTAGTAATAACCAAGTGAATTTGACAGGGTTAACGCGTATGGTTGTGCAGAATTATTATATGTCATTGCATACATAGCGTCCGCGTTAATACCGTTTGAAAGTTGAATAGCATTTCCTTGCAGTCCGGTTAATGTTTTCATATAAGTGTTGGATAGGTGATTATCAACAATTTTGAAACCTGTCCCATTCTCTTTCCAGCCAAGAAAATATGCTGAATTATTATCTGTGGCGGTATTTGTATGGCGGACGCATTCTCAAATTGAACTTCCGTTCCACTCCAGTTTTGGAAATAAAATGTGCGTGTACCCTGCGGGCTGCCCAAATTTATGTTTTGTGTTTGGGATGCTTTGACGGAGTAACTTGGGATACCTTGCTGAAATTGTGGATTTTGATTCAAGAAGACGCCTTTGTAAACATCGCCGCTGTAGCTTGTTGTAGCATCCGGATAAAAAGGTGCTGTTCTGGATTTGAAAGGAGCATTCATTCCACGGTTCCGCAAATTGTTTCCGTAAACAGAATCAGCATAATCAATTAACCATGGATCTTTAAAATCAATGTTTCCTCCTGTTACGGAAGTTTGTTCGAGGTTGTTTTTGATGACAATACCAAATTGCGTTGAATTAAAGTTAGACCGTAGTTCAGCAGTTTCATTTGAGATACTAAAACTTTTATGATTCTCTACGTTTGATAAATCATTATTCCAATTATTATATTTTTGACTTGAATATACACCCAATCGCAAGGAAGCGATACGGGTATTTTTTTTACTATCTTGAGAAGAAGCTATATCTTTATATTCAGAGGTAAACCAAAACAAATTCTGGTCGGAAGGGTCAATGGTCATACATGAATAATCTCCGTATTGCCCTGATGACCCGGCGCTTGTTGAACCCGTGACAACCTCAGTTTCATTAACATCCATCACTCCTAAAGCACCATTAGGTGAGTGCCCACAGCAACGAATTCCTGCATAGGTTGAAGAACCCGATATGGAATAACCCATCATAATACCGCCAGTTTCATTCATCGCAATACTCGCATTCCATCGGCTATCACCGAGTATCCCAGGATTGTAAGTAGCTTGCTGCCGGATATTCCATCCACCGCCTGAATTCTGCAATTCGTACCATCGAATGCCAACTTGATTGTCTGCAACTTTCACGGTGTGGTTACAAACGATTTTTGGAATTCCGTTTATAATTCTATATTGAACTCTATGCATTAACACTGATGTACTTGGGACAAAACCTCCTTGAGAGTTGGGTTGTGGAATAACTCCATTGAATATACCGTCAAAACTGTCAACAGGCAATGTTGTAGCAAGAGTGAGTGATGAGTTTAGCGGAGTGACCCAATCAATATTACATTCGTAAAAATAAAGCGCATCACTTGGATTTCCCTTCCCATCATCCGAGACAGCTAAAAACATTTCCTTGGTCCCTTGGGGAGCAAATGGACCATCATTATCAAGAGGAAGCAAACACATAAATTCATTCCCTGTAATTTGTGGCCTTATGCCAGCACTACTTAAGGAGACGATCCTGATGGATGACAAACCTGCCAATATATCATCTCTGTTGAGAACAAAGACATCATTTCCTCGATTGTTCGCATTAACCCCTAAATAGTATCCATCCCGCCAAACACCGATTTTGGGATAATCGGGTTGGACGGTACTTGCAATCGACCAACTGAACCACGAACTGTTCGGATTTTCGGACGTTGATAAAGCTATCATAATGTAATAACTTGATCCGCTTGATGAAAAACCTACGACTATCCATCGCATAGCATTTTCATCCCATAAAACTATAGGATCAATGATTTGATAGTTTGCTCCAGGTAGTTGACTATTATAAATATTATTTATGGGAAAAGAGTTTATTAAGCTTGATTGGTTTTTGTTGTATATCCCTATATTTGAATTTACGACTTGTACATAATAATTTTCATTAACATCACCATTTGCGTCGGTAGGGTCAGATGGTGTACTTAGACCATTGAAATTCTTTATAATCTTTGCACTAAAGTAATCTTCACCAACAGTTCTCTTTTGCAAAGAAGGTGTACTTCTTTTAATTTTTCCCTCAATTTGAGACCTAGTATTTACAAAGAAATCTCTTTCTTTTTGTTCTTCATTTTCTGCCGGCTTTACATCACGATTTTCATTTGCCGGATTATTTACTATTCCAAATCCATTTGACTTTATGAAGATTACCTTGTTTATGGTGGTGTTCTGTGATTTGATTTGAAGATGAACTATTATAACCATGATTATTGTTAGAACTAATTTTTGCGAATAACTAAACTGAGTGTTCATATATCTGCTCCTTCTTAATTGCGACAATTATTTATCTTCTTCCTAAAGTTATTATTGACCGCTGGTTTTCCCATCCAACAGCTACAATGATGTCGTTTTTTATAGCCGCGGATAAGAACCTACCGGTAAAGTATGGCAATTCACTATTTTGGTAGTGGCGCCAAGTGAAACCATTAAAATGAGATAACAACCCATTGGAACCACTAATAACAATATCATTTGATCCCAAACCTCTTACTCTATCTTTATAAAAAGTTGGGAAATCAGTCACTTTTGTCCAGTCATTATTTATCTTTTTATTAGAGAAAAGTCCATCCCCACCGATAAAATAATTTTTTGAAGATTGAAACCAAACGGAACTCAAGCTCCAGGGTAGCCCAACCTTATTTAATTCTTTTGCTATTGTTTTCTCGATTTTTAATAGAGTAGAGCCTTCATTTAAAAATTTGTTTGCGGCTACAGCTAAAATTTCCCACTCTTGAGTTCTCTTATTATAATCTCCCCAAATATCATTTATATCTAACGTCGTTCCGCTATCTATCTTCTTCCAGCTCTTCCCATCGTAGTGCACGATAGTTCCTTTTCTTCCAACAAAATACAGATCATTGATTGAAGTACCCCAAATTTTATTTACTCCACCGTCATTTTGATTCAAAACACCCATATCCCATAGGTGGTATAATTTCCATCCGCCGGTTTGAGGTAAATATGGCAAACCACTTGAGAAAATAATTTCGCCTGTAGGGAGTGCAAAAACTCCTTCTAACGGTGCGACCGTTTGATTACCTTTATATAACACCGAAATCTTTTTTACTTCCCACTTACTTCCGTTCCAGTGGGCGGCATTATACGCTATCGGGTCAGGATTACCGAGAGAATCTTTCATATATATTTCACCAACCGCCCAAATGTTGTTTTCATTTATTATAGCAACATCGTAAAGAGTACTGCTGCTATGCTCGCCAAAGGTAAAGGTTTGCCAGGTAAAGTTGTGGTTAGTGGTATCCATCGTTTTGGCAATTACTTCGTTGGTGGTTTGTTGCCGGTTGTTGGTGGCAAAAACTGCTTTTATTTTATAGCTCCGGCTGGGGAGGAGGGAATCTACATACAATACCGTATCGCTGCTTACAAGGGTAATACTCTGGTTCGGCTTATCATCAACAAATAAAGCAAGAGAGCTTGGGTTTTGGAAATTGGCGCTTGTTATTTTCACCCATGCTTCGGTGCAAGAAACATCTTCTACAGATAGAGTTGCTGTTAGGCTTGGTTCTGTCGATGCTTTTTTACAACTAAGGTTTACCGCAAGAATACAGATAAGCGTAATAAGAAAAACAAAGCGGTTCATAGCATGGCTCCGGGGTTTTGGGTAAAGAGTAAAATTAAGAATAAGAAAGAAGAAGAGAGTGAGAGCAAGATCACGAGCAAGATTTTTTGTAGAGAACTTCTTCCGTAGAACGGATGAAGCGCTAAAAGAAAAAGTTTATACTCATCAAAAAAAGTTTTCATATCCCTCCTAAGAAAGATATATGTTTATTTAGAACCCTTAGTTACACTTACCTGCAAATAACATAAAATAAAAATACACCAAAACCAGAACGCATTGAAAAAGAATTATTTTCGTAACTATAATCAAAAAAAAATATTAGGTAAGCAAATGTTTTCTAATATATTTATTTTTTTTAGTATAGTTATGTTTCAATTGAGAACGGAGTGAAGTTAGTGTTGCGGTCATAATAGTCTTCGTTCTCTTTTCGTTTTAAGTAATTTACAACTTTGTAAGTCATCGGCGTTGCAATTACTTCCCAGAGAACTTTTAAGATGTAATTTGTTAGCATCACTTTTAGAAGAAGATCATTGGGCCAGAAGCCGTAAAAAGCAACGGGATAAAAGATGAGAGAATCAACCGCTTCACCGGCAATAGTAGAGCCGATGGTTCTTGTCCACAAATATTTTCCGTTGGTGGAAAGTTTCATTTTTGCAAGGACAAAAGAGTTAACAAATTCCCCGCTGAAAAATGCTGTTAGTGAGGCTAATACAATTCTTGTCGCTTGTCCGAACACAACAACATATGCATCTTGATGCATCCAACCCTGGGCAGGAGGTAAACCAACAACCACAGCAGACATGATAGAAGCAAAACCTAATGCCGCAAATCCAGCCCAAACAACTTTGCGCGAACGGGCGTAACCGTAAACTTCAGTCAAAATATCGTTAAAGAAATAACTGATGGGAAAGAAAAGAATTCCGGCGCCGAAAGTAAAACCGAACAATGATACAACCTTTTCCGCCCCGATAATATTGGAGCAAAGAAGAATTGTAACAAATGCCGCCATAATAAAATCGTAAAATTTATATTTCTTCACAGAGATTGGAGATGTTGGTTCATTTTCTTTTTGCATAACTACTCTTATAAAATTTGTTTTCTTTTAAAATGATTTTTCATGGAGATTAGTTCCGATACTAGCAAATTATTCAATTGCATTGCCACGACTTTTAAGTCGTGGGTATAAATTACGAACCATGCTTTGGGCTTTAGCCCAAAATAGAATTAAAAATTGCGGCTAAAGCCGATATTAAATTGTTTCATAATCCACGAGCTAAAGCTCGTGGCAATTCAAATTATCTTCGCTCATTCTAATTCTTCAAACGGAATGTCCAGCAGTTCAAAATTTTTCCAACCGGAGAAATCGTAATGCCACCATTCTGAATCGAGAATTTCAAATCCATACTTTGTCATTATTGTTTTAAGCAATTCACGGTTCTTTAAAACATATTCAGATAAATCATTGTAATCGTGATGAGCTTTTTCGGTAAAATCATCATAAGGCGTAGGCATTTCTAATTCTGTCTTTGTTTTTAGATCAACCAAAGTAACATCAACAGCGCAGGCGCGGTTATGGCGCGAACCGGTTTGGGGATCGGCAGCATATCTTGCATCGTGGACAAATTCCCACATTTTTTCAGTTACAGAATAGGGGCGGTATGCATCAAATATTTTTAGTGAAAGATCTTGCTGCAATAATTCCCTTTGAATCTTTTGAAGTGCAACAGCTGCGGGTAATCGTAAAAATATTTTTGGACTTTCATAAAACTTCGTCTTCGCAAAGTTGTTTTCACATGCGTAACGAACATCAATAAAAAGTCCGGGAATAAATTTTTCAAGATTAACTAATTCTTTTGTGCTGTCTTGTTTAACTAATTGAAGATAGAGAGTGGGATCACTAACAACGGCAAGCCCATAGCTATTCTTGGGAATTTCCTGCGCCAAAATTTTTGAAACAAAAAACAAAAAGAATGAAAGCAACAAAACGGCTTTTACACCACCCATAGTTCGCGTATTTTTAATATTGATGATCGTCATTTCAAATCCTTTTTACTTCAGCAAAGATGCAAATATTCCCTCGCAAGAAAATTACAAATTTTGAGTTGATAACAAAAAATTTTCCTTTCTAACAATTAACATATTTCTTAAGTTTCAGTACAACATTAGGAAAGGGAGACGATTTGTTTACCGTACTCGATAAAAGCAACTATTTAAAAGGTCTCCTTATAGTTGCAAAAATGAACAACAAAATTGAAGAGGGCGAAAAAGATATAATCTCCAGCGCCTCAAACCGTTTCGGATTCAGTCCCGATTTTATAAACGAAACAATACAAAATATTCTTGCAAATGATTTTGTACCAAACACCCCGATCCAATTTTCCAAGCCTGCGGTGGCACAGGAATTTATTGGAGAATGTTTAAAGTTAGTTATCTCCAAAGAAGACCCTGCGCCTCGTGAATTGCTCTGGCTGAGCGAAGTGGCAAAGATAAATCAATTAGATAATGAATGGTTCTTAAAAGAAAAAAGATCGGTACAACAGAAAAAAAAGTAACCAGCTCCATCAAAATATATTGCCGTTCTTCATTAAATTCTTTCGTGTTAAAACATGAAAAGTTAAGTTCAAATAAAATTTCTCTCCAAATAATTAAAAAGGTTTTGTATGAAACGACTAACACTCTTGTTCACAATGCTTCTTTTCGGTATGCAAATTTTTGCACAGCAGGAAGCAAGGCTCCTTCGCTTCCCTACTATTCACGGAAACCAACTTGTTTTTACCTACGCCGGTAATTTATACACTGTTGATGCGAACGGAGGAACCGCGCGCAAATTAACGAGTGACATCGGTTTTGAAATGTTCGCAAAATTTTCCCCCGACGGGAAACAATTAGCTTTCTCGGGACAATACGACGGCAACACTGAAGTATATTTAATGCCTGCCGAAGGAGGAGTTCCAAAAAGATTAACCTACACCGCGACTTTGAATCGTGATGATGTCTCAGATAGAATGGGACCGAATAATATTGTGATGGCCTGGAAAAATAATAATGAACTTGTCTTCCGTTCGCGGATGATCGAGTTTAACGATTTTAAAGGACAACTTTTTTTAGTTGATACAAAGGGAAATTTACCTGCACAGTTGCCTTTGCCTCGCGGCGGTTTTTGTGCTTATTCGCCCGACGAAACCAAATTGGCTTACAACAGAGTCTTCCGCGAATTTAGGACATGGAAACGTTACCGCGGCGGCCAAGCAGATGATGTTTGGGTTTACGATTTCAAAACGAAAAAAACTGAAAACATTACCAACAATCCTGCGCAAGATATTTTCCCAATGTGGAGCGGGAACAAAGTCTATTTTATTTCCGATAGAACAAAAACGCTTAATCTTTTCTCCTATTCACTAGATACAAAGGAAACAAAGCAGCTTACTTCTTTCACCGAATACGATGTAAAATTTCCTTCGATAGGAGATAAAGCAGTTGTATTTGAGAACGGCGGGTACATTTACAAATTCGATTTGGCAACCGAGAAACTTGAAAAAGTTACTATCTATTTAAACGAAGATTTTAGTCTTGGCAGAGGCGGGTTAATTGATGTGTCAAAATCAGTTACAAATTTTGAAATTTCTCCAGACGGCAAACGCGCCTTGTTTGGTTCACGAGGAGAAATGTTTACCGTTCCGCAAAAAAACGGACCTACCAGAAATCTTACAAATACATCCGGTGTGCATGAAAGAAGCTCCAAATGGTCGCCAAACGGGAAATGGATAGCTTATATTTCTGACGCTTCAGGTGAGGATGAAATTTATATCATGCCTCAAGATGGCAGCGGCTCTCCAGTTCAATTAACAAAAGGAGCAGATACGTATAAGTTTAATATTGCCTGGTCACCGGATAGCAAAAAGATTTTATGGAACGATAAAAAGCTTCGCTTGCAATTTGTTGACGTAGAATCAAAAAGCGTTACTCAAGTTGAAGAAGCAACAGCCTGGGAAATTACAGATTTCACTTGGTCGCCCGATTCCAAATGGATTTCTTTCGCAAAGCCTGAAGAGATCGGGATGGGAAAAATTTATCTCTATTCGCTTGAGGATAAAAAATCTTTTGCGGTAACCGACGGCTGGTACGATTCCGGCAGCCCTTCGTTTAGTGAAGACGGCAAATATTTGTATTTCATTTCGGATAGAAATTTTCAACCGGTGTACAGCAACACGGAATGGAATCATGCTTATTTAGATATGTCCAAATTATATTTGCTAACGCTCGCAAAAGATACAAAATCCCCTTTCGCGCCAACCAGTGATGAAGTTGAAATAAAAGATGAGAAGAAATCAGATAAAAAAGAATCAGCTGAAAAATCCGACAAGAAAGAAAGTAAACCGGAAGTTTCAGTTAAAGTTGATGCAGACGGAATTTTAAATCGCATCGTCGAAATTCCAACGGCTGCGGGAAATTACCGTAATTTATCCTCTGCCGGTTCAAACCTTTATTATCAACGGAATAGCAGCAATGAAAGAAGAGCCAAACTTTATTTATTTGATTTCAAAAAACAGAAAGAAACCGAACTTGGTGATATTAACGGTTACGAAATTTCAGCCGATAAAAAGAAAATGATAGTGGGCGCTGATAACTCATATGCGATCATCGATCTTCCAACAGCGAAAATCGAGTTGAAAGAAAAATTAAATCTTTCTGACATGAAAATGAATCTTGACCGCACCGCTGAATGGGAACAAATCTTTAATGAATCATGGAGGCAGATGCGCGACTTCTTCTTCGATCCAAATATGCACGGAAACAATTGGGAGAAAGTTCGCAAAACTTATGAACCTCTCGTTAAATATGTTAATCACCGCGCTGACTTAACTTACATAATCGGCGAAATGATTGGTGAGTTAAGCGTAGGACATTCATATGTGGGTGGTGGTGATTATCCAAAGGCAGAAAGAATTAAACTTGGTTTACTCGGAGCAAAATTAGAGAAAGATAAATCAGGTTTCTACAAAATTGTAAAAATCCTTAAAGGACAAAATTGGGATAAAGCTACCCGCTCTCCTTTATCGGAAATCGGAGTTGATGTTAAAGAAGGTGAATTCATTACCGCAATTGACGGTAAGCCAGTAACAGATGTGAATAATCTTTTTGAGTTGCTTGAAAATAAAGCAGACAAACAAGTAACGCTGAAAATTAATTCATCACCCAAATTGGAAGGAAGCCGCGAAACCGTTGTTATTCCAACCGATGATGAACAACCTTTATACTATTACAATTGGGTGCAAAACAATATTGAAAAAGTTAGTAAAGCCACTGACGGGAAAGTCGGTTACATTCACATTCCCGACATGGGAGTGAATGGATTAAATCAATTTTCTAAATTGTATTATCCGCAATTACGAAAAGAAGCGTTAATTATTGATGACCGTGGAAATGGCGGTGGAAACGTTTCCCCGATGATTTTGGAACGATTAAGAAGAGAATGGACAATGGTCGGGATTGCTAGAAACGCAGCTCCAACTTATGATCCAGGTGGAATGCACGTTGGACCAAAAGTTGGATTGATCGATGAATTCTCAGCATCCGATGGAGATATTTTCGGATACCGTTTCAAAGCTGCAAAACTTGGAAAACTTATCGGTAAACGCTCTTGGGGTGGAGTTGTCGGTATTCGCGGAACACTCCCTTTTGTTGATGGTGGAATATTAAATCGCCCTGAATTTTCTCGGTACGATATTGAAGGAAAATCCTGGATAATGGAAGGTTACGGTGTTGATCCCGACATTTTTATTGATAACGATCCGGCGCTTGAATTTGAAGGAGTCGATCAGCAATTGGATAAAGCGATTCAAACGGCTTTGGATGAGCTGAAGACTGCAAAGAATAAAATTCCGGAGGCACCAGCTTATCCGAATAAAAGTAAGTAACTAAAAAAAATGGAAAAGCGCAGAGGTTTATCTTCTGCGCTTTTTTTATTGTGATTTTTTGTGGTAATAAATAAACGTTTTCACTTCCCCGATATCATCATATTTTTCCACCCCGGTATCAATGCAAATAATCTTAGGAAACATGATTTCTGTACATGCTGATTCCGTCATTAAGATATACTCTTTTTCTTGAACTGAATTTTTTAATAACCGATGAACCAGAATAACATCGATCCCGGAAAGTTCACTGAATGTACCAATCTTAACAAGTTCGGCATAACCGGTATGTACAATCACCTTTATTTTTAGTTTTTCAATAGCGATGCATACATCACCTTCGCAGAGCACCGAGCCGCGCAGTTCATTAATTTTTTGACCAAATACATCAAAAAAGGTGATCAACTTTTCGCCGATCTTTTTCCGTAACATTTCCCATTCTTCTTCATCTTTTCCTTTAAGAGCAAACAGAAAAACCGCATCACCTTCGATTTTCGCCACTTCAAGAGGCAGTTCAATATGCTCGATGATCGCTTTTATGAGTTCGATGATAATCTTATGACTTTTCGAAATAGTATTTCGATTAGCGAGCATAAAATTTGTGTATCCGCTTATATCGGCAATAAGAAGAATTACTTTACTTTGATTTGTGTACATAAATGTTAATTTTTTGGAAGAAAATTATTTTTGTTTGGTTTTAAAATACTATTAATAAGTTTAAAATTAAGTTAAAAACTAACCAATGAAAGCAAACATCCAACTCCATTTCGGAGATATTACCACACTCGCTATCGATGCAATTGTAAATGCTGCAAATACTTCATTGCTTGGAGGTGGAGGTGTTGACGGGGCAATCCATCGCGCAGCGGGATCAAAATTGCTGGAAGAATGCCGAACTTTAAATGGTTGCAAAACCGGTGAAGCCAAAATTACAAAAGGGTATAATCTGAAAGCGAAATTTGTCATCCATACTGTTGGGCCGATCTGGCACGGAGGGAATTCCAATGAAGAAAATCTTCTTGCTAATTGTTACAAAAATTCGCTCCAACTTGCAGTTGAACATGGAATAAAAACCATTGCGTTTCCCTCGATCAGTACGGGGATTTATCATTTCCCTATTGAAAAAGCAAGTGCAATTGCGATACGGGAAGTTTTATTATTTCTTAAAAAAGAATCGGCGATAGAGGAAGTGCTTTTTGTTTGTTTTTCAAAATCAGATTTGGAAGTTTATAAACGCTGTTTGGAAACTGCGTAGTTTAGTTTAAGAAGTTTTAATGGAGAAATAAAATTGCAATTCCTGCAACAGCGATAACTGCCCCAAGATATCCCCGCAATGAAACTTTTTCACGATAAATGAAGTGCATCATCGGCAGCATAATTATCGGCATGGTCGACATCAACGTTGATGCTATTCCAACTTTGGTATGTGAAACTGCAATCAGGCTGAATGTAATTCCGAGGAAAGGTCCTACCACGCTTCCAGCAAAGGTGAAGCCAAGTGATTTCAAATCATTCTTATAAAGCTGAATCGGATTTTTATATTTTCTAAAAACCAAAACGATCGGGAAGAAAATAATAACAGAAGAAAAGATCCTGATAAAAGTTGCAACAAATCCATTTATTTCACCAAAGTTAAATGCCATTTTAGCTAGTATCAATCCCGCAGCTTGACCAAGTGCCCCCATCGTACCGAGAAATAGTCCATACGAGGTAATTTTATGTTTTGAAGTAATTCCCTCTTTCTTCTCAAGCACCACAACTGCAATTCCCAGGATTGTAATACCCATTCCAATAATTCCAAGGGAACTAATAACTTCGCCAAGAAAAAAGTAACTGAGCAGAGAAGCCATTCCAGGTGAAAGCGCCATTAAGAGCATCGCAATACGCGGACCGATGTAAACATAAGATTTGAAGAGAAAGCTGTCGCCGATGACCAATCCGATTATTCCACTTAATCCTAAATAAATGAACTGATCTTGCGAGAGACGATAGTCAATTTGAAAGAGAATAATGGTAGTAGCAAGAAGAAGGGTAGCAAAAATTAATCGGTTAATATTTAATTGAAGCGAACCGATCCTATTTGCAGCTTCGGAAAATAAAAGTGAAGTAGCAGACCAAAGGAGAGCTGTTAATAAGGCTGCTAATTCACCGATCATAATTTTTTCAGATAAAAGAAATGAAAATAAGAATGAGCGGAAAAGTGTTTCCGCTCATTCTAGAGAATTTATGCTTTGTAGTTAAGAGCTGATATTCCCAAGAAACTAGCCGAAAGACCAAGTTCCTCTTCAATGCGTAACAACTGATTGTATTTTGCAATTCGGTCTGTACGGCTTGCGGAACCGGTTTTAATCTGCCCAGCGTTGGTCGCAACAGCAATGTCTGCGATTGTGGTATCTTCAGTCTCACCTGATCGGTGGCTAATAACTGCGGTGTAACCGTTCTTCTTTGCAAGTTCAATTGCATCAAGAGTTTCGGTTAAGGTGCCGATTTGATTTACTTTAATAAGAATTGAATTTGCAATTCCACGTTGAATACCACGGGCTAAAATTTCTGTATTGGTAACAAATAAATCATCTCCAACCAACTGAATTTTTCCGCCAAGTTTTTTGGTTAGAATATCCCAGCCATCCCAATCATGCTCTGAAAGGCCATCTTCAATTGAGAGAATGGGATATTGGTTAACCCATTTTGCCCAATACTCAACCATTTGTTCGGAAGAAATTTCAGATTTATCCGATTTAAAGAATTGATAAACTTTTTTATCTTTCAACCACATTTCACTTGTAGCAGGATCAAGAGCAATACCAATGTCTTCTCCAGGTTTGTATCCGGCTTTTTGAATAGCTTCAAGAATTACTTCAATGGCTTCTTCGTTAGATTTTAAATTCGGTGCGAATCCGCCTTCATCACCAACTGCGGTGCTATAGCCTCTCTTTTTCAAAACTGATTTCAACGTATGGAATGTTTCAGCACCCATTCTTAATGCATCGGCAAAATCTTCTGCACCAACAGGCATGATCATAAATTCCTGGAAATCAACATTGTTGTCTGCATGACTTCCACCGTTGATAATATTCATCATCGGTACGGGTAATACTTTTGCATTTGCGCCGCCAATGTAACGGTAAAGCGGCAATCCGCATGCTTGAGCAGCAGCTCTTGCAACTGCAAGTGAAACACCAAGAATTGCATTTGCACCTAAATTCGATTTATTCTCAGTTCCATCAAGATCGATTAGAAACTGGTCAATTCCCGTTTGATCAAGTGCGTCAAAATCAACTAGTTCTTCGGCAATTTTTTCATTAACGTTATCAACAGCTTTTAAAACGCCTTTGCCAAGGTAGCGGGTTTCATCGCCGTCACGTAATTCGCAGGCTTCAAAATCTCCAGTAGAGGCTCCGCTGGGCACTGCCGCACGACCAATAAAACCGCTTTCTAATTCAACTTCTGCTTCTAATGTTGGGTTACCGCGTGAGTCAAGAATTTCTCTTGCTCTAACATCAATAATTGTAGTCATACTATTTCTCCTTTAGTTTCTTAATCAATAATAGATAATGAAAATTTAATTTCATCACAAAATTAAGTAATTTAGCATTGAGTTTTTAATCTTATTGCAGAATTATTTCTTCGTTTTATACAAATCTGAAAAAATTGTTCAAGCCCCCATAGCTCAGTGGATTAGAGCAATGGCCTCCGAAGCCGTGTGCGTAGGTTCGAGTCCTACTGGGGGTACTGAATTTAGTTTAAAGTTGAATGGGGAAAGTTTAAAGTTCCAAACATTTGTTTGAGAATCTGATTTAACCAAAATAGATTTTAATGCCCTCGTAGCTCAGTGGATAGAGCAGAAGTTTCCTAAACTTTTGGTCGGAGGTTCGATTCCTCTCGAGGGTACTTTAAAGAATTTTTAGTTCCAGTAACGGTAGGTAAATGTAGGTGCGTTCTGATTTAATGTATCATTAAGTACTTGAAACCGCTCGGCAGGTTTAGAAACATGTTCAATAATTTTTGGTGATTTCGAAGGTTCAGAAAAATTTTCGGGAACTGAAAAAGTATAGACTTTGCTGCTGGTATAAAATTGTTTTGGAGGAAGGGTTCTCAATCTTTCTTCTTCCTTTTTCTTTCGAAGAGCAATCATTTTATTCGTAACAATGGAAAAGATTGCGACTACTAAAAAAACAATTAGAATACCTATTGCGATGTAGTTAATGATAGATTGCAGGTCTAAATGCATGTTTCCTAAATTCTTGTTAATTATTGAAAATCGAGTTGCACAAATATAAAGTGATTCGATCATTAATAATTAGAAAATTTCTCGAGTCTGATTTATATCACATCCAAAATTTTTTATCTTTTTTTAAGATTTTGAATCAGGACTTACTCTACAAATTATAACAAACTTAATAAGAGATTAATTCCCGAATACAAATTTAAAATCACTATTTAGATTTATTCCCATTTACAGAAGCATGAGAAGCTTCCAACAACATCAGTAACTTTTTCCCAATTTTATAATTCTCTTTGATTCCAGAAAAAATTTCACACTGGGGACCAAAGGCAAAAACTCCAACCATTTCCGCCGTGTGTCCTTTCGAAGCAAAATCGATTTTCATTTTTTCACCATTAATCTCTCCCCCGGTTATTGCAGTGCCTCCTGTCTCATGATCTGCTGTCACTAGCACTAAAGTTTCTTTATCTGAAGCTGCAAAATCAAGAACAGTTCTAATTGCTTTTTCAAAATCATTCAATTCATCAACAAGTACATCTGGAAGATTTTCGTGTCCACCGTGATCTATCTGCGAACCTTCAACCATTAGCACAAATCCATTTTTATTTTTGGAGAGTCCTTCAAAAGCTTTCTTTGTTAAATCCGAAAGTGAATACGTTCTTAAATTGGCGGCTTTTAAATCAGAGGGTTCGAGAAGCGCATAATATTTTTGCGCATCAGATTTTAATAAATCATTGTAATTACTAAAAACCTTATAACCGTTACTTTCAATTTGACTTAATAAATTACGGTTATCTTTTCTTTTGCCACCAAGCGAATCAGGAAGAAAATATTGTTTCCCACCACCAATAATTATATCGGTCTTTGATTCGGAAATTTGTTCTGCAAGAAGTTCACTCTCATGGCGGTTTGTCGTGTGTCCTAAAAATGCTGCTGGTGTTGCATTTACAATTTCCGAAGTAACCACTACTCCAGTGGAAAGATTTTTTTCCTTTGCTAAATCTAAAATTGATTGAATTGGTTTCCCGGATTTATCAACTCCAATTGAGCCATTGTTCGTGGTTACTCCGCACGCAAGAGCTGTTCCGCCTGCAGCCGAATCTGTATTTAATTTATCGGCTGAACAGGTTATCGAAAATCCGGTGATCGGAAATTTTTTAAAAGAAGAATTTGGATTTGTCAAAACAGAGACACTTACATGAGGAATTCCCATTCCGTCGCCAATCATAATAATGATATTCTTGGGAAATTTCTGTGTGCCTGCAAAAATCAGTGAAGAAAGGATAACTACAACGGAGAAAACTATTTTTTTCATCTGCAACCTATAAAAAAACTCTCCACTTTGGGGAGAGTTTTATTAAAAAAGAAAGATAATTAAATTAAACCGCAACTTCAGCTGTAACTTTTGTTATCCAATTATGTGTATCCACAGCATTTCCGCGTTGAATCTCTGTGATCCCACTAAATAATTCAACTGCAAGATTACTTGCTTCACCGTTATTGATAACCATTTTTTTATCTTTAAAAGTCACTTCCGCAACCGGAGAAATAATAGCAGCGGTACCGGTTCCAAAAACACCTTTTAATTTACCGTTATTGTAAGCTTCAATAAATTCATCAACACTGATTAATCTTTCGTTTATCGTGTAGTTTTTATCTTTTAACAACTGAATAACTGATGCTCTAGTAACCCCTGGGAGGATACTACCTGTAAGTTTTGGCGTAGCGATCTCATTTTCAAATTCCACAAAAATATTCATCGTTCCTACTTCTTCTAAATATTTCTGCTCAATTCCATCAAGCCACAAAACTTGTGTATATCCTAATTGATTAGCAATTTCTGTGGCAAGAAGACTGGCGGCATAATTTCCGGAGGTCTTTGCATCTCCAACACCTTTTCTTACGGCACGGACATAATCATCCTGCATTAAAATTTTTACAGGTTTGAATCCTTCGGGATAATATGCTCCTACCGGTGATAACATTATCATAAATTTATATTTTTTAGAGGGATGGACACCTAAAACCTCATCAGTACCAAACATGATCGGACGGATGTAAAGTGACTCGCCACTGTTGATAGGTATCCAATCTTTTTCAATTGAAACTAATTCTTTTAGTGCATGCAAAACAAATTCCTCATCGATCTGAGGCATACATAATCTTTTCGCTGAATTGTTCATTCTTTTTAAATGAGATTCGGGACGAAAAATTACCGTCTCGCCATCCACAGTATGAAAAGCTTTAAGTCCTTCAAAAATTGATTGTCCGTAGTGGATAAACATTGCTGCCGGATGAACAGATAAATTTTCTACTGGTTTAATCGCATAATTGTGCCATCCTAGCTCGGATGAATAATCCATCTCAAAAATATGGTCTGTAAAAATTGCACCGAAACCTAATTTAGAAGGCAATTCGATTTTGGAGGTTCTGGGTTTAATTTGATAGGATATTTGTTCCATAACGATTCCTTAAAAAAATGATAAAAACCACCTGCTATTTACACAATTTCCCGATAAGTTTAAAATAAAAATGCCCGGTGGAGGGCTACCGGGCGTGGGAAGATTCACTATGGGGGGTAAGCATAATGAATCATGGTTCAAACTTAATAGAGTTTCTAAAAAAAAGCAAGAAAAATTTTTAAATTTTAATTTTTTTTAGCAAAAATTTGCGGGAAAAATTGCAAAACAATTACTATTCTATTTAATCATTTCTATAAAGAGGTAGACTTGATTCTTTTCTTACCAACTTAAGTCGTAATTTTGCTATTGATATTTATTTTTTTACCAAAATTTCATTACTGAAATTGATCAGGTATTCTTAACAATGTTAGTATAATCGGGAAATATCAATCACTCTTATCTAGTAAACAAAATGAAAATTAAAATTATTTTCGCCTTTTTTCTGTTTTTATCAATAGAATTTTTTGCTCAAAGTTTTTCTCTAACTGGATACATCCACGACGCTAAAACCGGAAAGGTTTTAGACGGAGCAGTAATAATTCTAAATAACAACTTTCACGTAATTTCAAATAATTGGGGTTATTACTCTTTTAAAAATCTTCGCAAGGGAACTTATATGGGAAAAGTATCCCGAGTTGGATATAAATCTGTATCGGTTACTCTTAAAGTTGAAGATAAATCGATTACAAAAGATTTCTCATTAGAATCAACACCGATTGAATTTGATGAAGTATTTGTAAGTTCTAACAAAACATCAAAATATTTGCGCAACTCTCCTTATTCTGAATTACTGATAGATAAAACTCAAATTGAAGCTCAGCCTTTTTTTTCAGTCTCTGATGCTCTGAAAGACCAACCGGGATTATCGCTTTTGCGGGATGGAATGTGGGGCACAGAGATCAATATTCGCGGTTTAAATCGTGAGAATTTGGTTACGCTCATTGATGGAAATCGAATTGCCACCTCCACCGATGTTGCAGCGCGGCTTTCGATGATCGACATGAATGATGTTGAAAGAATTGAAGTAATTAAAGGAGCTTCTTCATCTATTTACGGATCCGGCGCAAGTGGAGGAATAATCAATTTAATAACAAAAGCTCCCTCCCCCCATGAAAATTTTGAGCTGAATGGAAATTTTTCATCTGGCGTAAATACGGTTAACAAAATGTTTTCCTCTTCGGGTTCAATAAATACCGGAAATTCTTTTTGGTCATCAAAAATTTCAGGTTCTTTCAGAAAAGCAGAAAATACTGTCACCCCCGTTGGTGAATTGAAGAACAGTCAGTTTAAAGATTACAGCTTTGCGGCAGCGTTGAATATTATTCCGATTGAAAACAATTCACTTAAATTCAATTACCAACTCTTTAAGGCAGAAGATGTAGGAATCCCGGGAGCTTCTGTTTTTACTCCAAATGCTGAAGTCCGTTATCCCGATGAAAAACGAGAAATGATTTCTGCAGGTTATGAAATTCAAAATATTTCAAAGTTCTTCTATAAATTTTCATTAAAATATTCTTACCAGGTCATCGATAGAAATGTTGAAAACATTCCACACGTAACGCAAAACAATGCGGCGACTGATTCAACAAAAGCTACTCGTGCGACCGTATCAAAAATAACTCCTTCTGCTACTCACAGAAATAATAATTTTCAGCTACAGACTGATTTTGTTCTTGGTGAAAACAATAATCTTGTTCTAGGGCTGGATTACTGGGATAGGAGTTATTCCGGCATCCGTGAAAAATTTCAAAAAATTGAAACCTTAGCAAGTGACGGAAGTATTTTTAGCACAACAAATAAAGTAGTTGGCGAAAAACCGTTGCCTGATTCAAAATATAGAAGCATTGGTCTTTTTGCCCAGGATGACGCTGCGCTACTTGATGAAAAACTTTTTCTCACGATTGGTGCCCGCGTTGATAAAATATATGTAACTGGTCAGTCAACGCTCAATCCGCTATATGAAATTGTGAATGGAAAAATAAATTTCACGCCGAAAGGGCAAAAAATTATTTGGGATAAAATCAAAACAGATGAAATCTCAAACAGTTTAAATTTTGGGGTAAAATACTCATGCACCGAAAAATTAGATTTAAGCATAAGTCTTGGTTATTCCTTCCGTTCACCATCTCTTGAAGAACGTTTTCAATACATTGATCAAGGAGGATATGTTCGAGTTGGGGATCCAAGTTTAAAATCAGAAAAAGGAAAATCGGTTGATCTTGGAATTCGCTATTATGCAGCAGATTTAAAAATTGTTTCAAGCTTCTTTTATAATCGATTCGATGACCTCGTTGCTGAAATGCCCGGAACATTTGAAGGAAGAAAAGCATTTATTAAAACTAATATAGGTGAAGCGCTGTTGTACGGATTCGACTTACACTCCGAATACAATTTCTTCAATGACTATATTTTCCATATGACTGCATCCTATGTTAAAGGAGATGACATAAAGGCAAAGAGTGATCTTCCAGGAATTCCCCCTTTGAACGGGAATGCCGGAATTAAATTCTCGCTTGTAGACTATCTTGTCGCTGATTTTTCATCGACAATTTTTGCTCAGCAAAACAACATTGCTCCAGGTGAAATGAAAACTCCGGGATACGCATACTTTAATTTATCATGTACATCAACTTATTTTAAATTCGGATCTGTCGAACTTCAGGCGACAGGTGGAGTAGAAAATATTTTTAATAAAGCTTACCGGAACCATTTATCTACAACCCGTGGAATAATAAAAAGTGAACCGGGTAGAAATATTTTTCTAAAACTTAATTTGAAATGGTAAAGTTGAAACATTTATAAAGATATTTTATTCGCCTATGACCTGGTTTATCGTTGCTTTTATTTCCTCTTTATTTTCTTCGTTCGCGGCAATAACGCAAAAGAAAGTGTTATTTAATCGCAGCCCACTTGACTTTTCCTTTGTGCTTGCACTTGTAAATTTAATTTTTTCGATCCCTTTTTTTTTCATGATTAACTACACAACGGTTAATCCTTCGAACCTCTCCATTCTTTTTTTGAAATCTGTAATAGGTGTGGCTGCTTTTTTATGTGTTATGACTTCCCTTAAAAATTTGCAAATCAGTAATGCACTTCCCTTGCTTGCCTTAACTCCCGGCTTTGTAGCTATCTTTGCCTTTCTCCTTCTGGGTGAATCGTTGCAGACGGCTGAAATTGTCGGATTAATTTCTCTTATTACCGGGACATACATTTTAGAAAGTAAAAATTTAAAAGAAATTCTTTTCCCGCTTAATGTCTTCTTCAAATCAAAGTATCATCGTTATATTTTAGCGGCATTATTTCTTTTCACAGCGTCGTCAATAATGGATAAACTTCTTCTTGTAGAGATGAATCTTTCTCCAATTTCCTTAACCGCATTTCAGCATCTCTTTTTTGCACTTCTTTTCACAGTAATATTTTATTCTTACAAAAATAATAGAGAAGAAGTTTTCGACACTTTTCATAAAAAAGATCTTGGCTTGATTGCTTTGATCTCTTTATTTACAATCGGATATCGTTATACGCAAGTGGTTTCAATCAGTCTAGCCTCGGTAGCATTAACATTAGCTGTAAAGCGAACTTCCGTTTTGTGGGCAACGGTTATAGGGGGAAAAATATTTAAAGATTCAAATTTATTGAAGAAGATAATTGCGGTACTCTTCATTCTCCTTGGCGCAGTGCTAATTCTGAAAGATTAATTTTTTTAACATTATTTCGCAGCACAGTTTTCGGAATAATCACAACCACACTCAGAATGTTTAACCCCCTTTTTTAAGGAGTACTAATTGGTTAAATTATTAAAGGATTATACATTTTTTTCTCAGAACAAAGTTATCACTTGGTACTTAAAAAGGATTTCAGATGATTAAGAACTCAAAAAAATACTTACTCTTCATTTTTATACTTTCGGCTTTTGTCTCTTGTGCAACAAATCCGGAAGCTCAAAAAAATGATTCAACCTCAACTACTGCGGTTGAATTTTGGCTTACTAATCCTGATGGAACAGCTCTTTTCCAAAGTCAAAATGCTTCTCAAACCACCATCAGCGGAAACACGCCGGTATTGGAAGTTTTCGAATCGCAAACTTATCAATCAATGGATGGATTTGGCTGTGCTCTCACCGGAGGCAGTGCAATACTTATAAATAAAATGGGAACCGCTGAAAAAAATGCGTTGTTAAAAGAATTATTTGCTACTGATGGAAGGAATATTGGCATAAGTTATTTACGTATAAGTATTGGGGCATCAGATTTAAGTGACCGCGTTTTTACTTATGATGACCTTCCTTACGGACAAATTGATACTGCAATGGCACAATTCAGTTTGGAGCCGGAGCAGAAAGATTTAATTCCGGTACTGAAGCAAATTCTGACAATCAATCCGAACATAAAAATTCTTGGTTCACCGTGGACTGCTCCTGTTTGGATGAAAACAAAAAATTCTTCCATCGGCGGAAGTTTGAAATCACAATACTATGCAGCCTATGCAAAATATTTTGTTAAATATATTCAAGGAATGCAAGCAGCAGGAATTCCAATTGATGCTATCACCATTCAAAATGAACCCCTCTACGGCGGTAATAATCCAAGTATGATTATGACTGCGACGGAACAAGCGCTATTCATAAAAAATTATTTGGGCCCGAATTTTAAATCGAATAACATCACCACAAAGATCATTATTTATGATCACAATGCAGACCAGACAATTTATCCCATAACTGTGATGAATGATCCCGATGCTAAAAAATATGTTGCCGGTTCAGCTTTTCACTTGTATGGTGGAACGATTGATGATCTTGCAAAAGTTAAAACCGCACATCCAGATAAAGATTTATACTTTACTGAAATGTGGGTTGGAGCTCCCGGTAATTTGGCGAATGATCTTAATTGGCATTTAAAGAATTTAATTATTGGCGGATCAAAAAATTGGTGTAAAAATGTAATTGAATGGAATCTTGCTTCAGATCCAGATGAGAATCCTCACACAGATGGAGGATGCACACAATGCCTTGGAGCAATTACTCTTGATGGAAACCAGATTACAAGGAATCCGGCATATTATATTATTGCTCACGCTTCAAAATTTGTTCGTCCGGGATCAGTTCGAATCGGATCAACATCGTCCACCACCTTACCAAATGTTGCTTTCAAAACTCCGGACGGGAAGAAAGTAATGATCGTTTTAAATGATAGCGGAACACTTCAGATATTTAAACTGATCGCGGGAAATAATACGACGGGTGTTACGTTGAAAGCAGGAGCGGTTGCAACATTTGTTTGGTGAAAGAATATCTGTTTAGTACCCGGTAAGTTTAAAACCGGTTCCGTGAATGTTAACAATTTCTACTCTTGGATCTTCCCTTAAGTAAGATCGGAGTTTTGTTATAAAAACATCCATGCTGCGGGAGGTAAAATAATTATCATCTTTCCATATTTCTTTTAATGCCTTAGAGCGGGATAAAATCTCATTCTTATTGTCGCATAAGAGTTTTAAAAGTGATGCTTCACGCGAAGTAAGTTTTTGTGTTTTTGCTTTGAAGGTCAGTAACCTTCTATTAAAATCAAATTGATAACCTCCAATAGAGTAAATCGAACGAGATTCTTCTCTTCTTATTTGTCCCTGCGTTCTTTTTAGAATATTTTGGATGCGAAGAAAAAGTTCTTCACTATTAAAAGGTTTGGTGATGTAATCATCAGCTCCGATTTTTAGACCTTCCAACTTATCAGCCTGAAGTGATTTGGCAGTCAAAAAAATTATCGGCACATTTTGATCGGTTTTCCTCAATTCGCGTGCGGCAGTAAATCCGTCTAATTTAGGCATCATTACATCTAAAACACAAAGGTCATACGTATCTTTCGAAAAAGCAGATAGAACTTCATCCCCATCTTTGCAGTAAGTCACCTCATATCCTTTTACTTCTAAAAAGTCATTTAAAATCGATCCCAAATTCGGATCATCTTCCGCAAAGAGGATTTTAATTTTATCCATGGCTGAGTGTGAATTCAATTTTAAAGATTGAGCCTTTGCCCAGTTTAGACTCTACGCTAATCTCACCATTGTGCAATGTGACTACTTTTTTTGTATAACTTAATCCGATGCCGTACCCTTTAACATTGTGAATATTTCCAGTGGGGACACGATAAAATGTTTCGAATATCTTGTTAAGATGGTGCTTAGGTATTCCGATTCCTTGATCTTCTATCTCCAGGACAAATTTATTTCCAGTGTTGTATGTTTTTATCTTAATAACCGGATTTTTGTCTGAGTATTTCAGAGCATTATCTATCAAATTTCCAATTGCATTTCTTAAGTACAAGTTATCTCCAAGAATCAAAAACCTTGTTGCTCCAAGTTCTACCGTGATATTGCCCCTTGCTTCGGTAATTTTCATTTCAAATGAATCAAGCAATTCATGGATCAATTGGTGAAAATCTATTTCTGTTTTTTCTAGAATCAATCCCCCGTTTTCAAACAAAGAAGTGTTTAGCACATTCTCAACCATGGACTGCAACCGAATATTTTCATCTCTGATAATACCGACATATTTTAAGAACGATTCTTTCTTTTCCATCAATTGAGGATCAACCAAAGCTTCACACGCTAGCGATACGGTTGCGAGTGGAGTTTTAAATTCGTGAGTTATGTTGTTTATCAAATCACTTCTGATATCAGCAAGATTTTTTTGCTTAATGAGAAGTTGCACGGTTTTGTAAAAGAGAAATACAATAATTATAAGAACAAGTGCAGAAATTCCAAGCATGAATGAAATATTTTTTATAACAAAACTTGTCTGCTCAGGGAATGAGACAGAAAGATATCCGCGTTGGGCAAAAATATCGCCCGGGAAAAGAATAATTTTATATGAATTTGTTAAAGGAGTTTTTGCTGTATCAAGGATATTAGAAAAAATTATCCTATCGTTATTAACCGTTCTAACCGTAAAAAAGTAAGGAATCCGTATTCCTTTTTCACTGAACTTATTCCACAAAAGCGAATCAATTTGATTCTTACGAATTCTTTCACTAATCCTTAGCAATTCTTTCCCCGAGGTTAATTCCTCCACCACATTTCTTACAAGCTCAGTTTTTTTAAGAAAAATTGAATCACGTGATATTTTTATTGTTTTCCGGTTTGAAGACATCGTTTGAACCAAGCTATCATACGTAATTACTTTTACCGAGTTATTCGAATCGCATTTTTCGGTAATGATACTCAACATTCGGTTGGTCGGCATCTTTACAAAGTTCTCATTCCATTCAAATTTTTTCTTCTTCACCGTAACAGAATCTTTTATGACAAAAACATTTTTAGATGAATCAGAAAGACTCTTTATTACAATTCTCGCAGTCTCTTCCTTCTCTACACTTTTCACAACATCTTCCAGTGCTTCTCTAACATTATTGCCAAATCTTTCTTCTTCAATATTGATGGCATTAACTATCCAATATCCTTGCACAAAGATTAAACAGATCATTGCCAAAGAGATTAATAAAATAATAATTTTTAATCGGCTGTTTTTCATACTTCAAAATTAACTTTTTCTCTCTTCTTTTTCTCGATTTTAACATTTCTTAACATTATTTAACATATGGTTAACAAAATTTCATTTCAACTCTCATTAAATTTGCTTCAGAAATTCAAACAAATAAAAGGAATATTTACATGAAAACGAATCAAAGATCTCTGGTGTTTGCGAGTGTAGTTCTGTTTCTCCTTTTTGCAGCAACAACATTGGTTGCTCAGACTTCAGTAAAAGAAAAATTAGCTGGAATAAAAAGTGAAGTAAAAAAAATAACAATTTCAACCGCATCCGGTGATGTAGTTTTTGAAGGTGATGATGCAAAATCATTATTAAAAAATCTAAAACAAAAAAAAGAAAAGACAATCAAAGTAGTGGTTGATGGGAACGATATGGATTTAACGGAAGGATGCTGTGAAGGTGATTTGGATGCTGTTAAAATATTGAAATTCGTTGGAGAAGGAGATTCTACAGATGTTTTTATGCTGAACGATGGTAACGATGACGTAATAAAGATGAAAAAGAAAGTGATCGTTTCCGAAGAAAACGGTGTAAAAAAAGTAACCGTTACCAGTACAAAAGATGGAAAAGATGATGTTAAAACGTATGAAGGAAAAGACGCCGACAAATTTCTTGAGACGTTGAAAAAAGAAGGATGTGACACAAAAATTTGGGACGAAAAAGATGGGAAAGGAAAGAAAATGAAAAAGATCATCATCAAAAAAGAGAAAAAAGATAACGACTAAAAACATATGATACTCAATGCGGATTAATCTAATATCCGCATTGAGTATTTTTTAACATTGACTAATAACTTTCCTTTTCAACACTCACAAATCTGTCGGCACTTCTGGTACTATTGATTTTAATCATCCTCGGTTTTGGTTTCATTCCAAACAACAAACGAGTAATTGTAAAGTGTTTTATTAAAAGTTCATAAAGCGCTAGACTTACTCCGAACGTAACGAAGACGAGTAAGAAAAATTTTGCTGTAACTCCCCAATTCAATTGAATTATGTAGTAAGCGAAAATCAATTCGACCGATTGATGTAAAATATAGAGCGGGTAAACCGATTCGTTTGCATAAGTAAGAATTTTACTAGATTTATTCAGATAAACTTTACCATAACCAACAGCTGCGTATAACAAAGATGGTATCATTACCATTTTGAATATTCCGTATACGTAAATGAACCAATCAGCGTCTTCATTAACAATTTCAAATGTTGGACCCCAAACAAATACTCCCAATAGAATTGCAGGAATTACTGCTTGCATCAAAGACTGTTTTCTCTTTGCGACCAACACATCCCAAAAGCCATCTATTGCAGAGATGCAAAAACCAAGTAAGAATAAAGAAAATGAAATGCTATGGTTATACCAGTCATCAAATAACCCGTGAGTCTCAGGGAATTTTCGAGCAAGCGTGTAATAGAAGAAAAGGAATGGAATTGTGATTAAATATATTGTATACGGATGTTTTTTTAGAAAGGAACCAATTTTACTTTTTAATCCTAAAGATTTTTCACTTCTCAAATATTTAAATAGCGGGTAAGCGATTACGGAATAAACAAAAATATAGAGTACATACCATAGATGATGCCAACTAAGTGATCCACCTAAAGGATACGGAACAAAGTTGAATACAGTTTTCCAAAATTCCCAATAATTAGCAAAGCTGATTCCATGAAATAACCTATCATAATAAATTTGCGGAGGCACGATTACAAACATCCCGAATAAAAGAGGAATTAATAATCGTTTGCTTCGTTCACCAAAATATTTTTTACCGATCCGTTTTCCCATTGAATGATATAGAACTATTCCGGAAATCATAAACAGTAAGGGCAGGCGCCATTGATGTAAAAACGCCATCCAAGTTTCAAACCATTCGACAGTAACATTATTTTTAAGATGAAAATCCCACGGAACGAAAACCATTCCCACATGAAAAAATATGAGTATATAGAAAGCTATTACCCTCAGCCAATCTATATCGTAACGCCTTTGATTTGTTTCCATTGTAGTTCCTTTTTAATAATTAATTTCGATAGTAAAATTATCATACGCTGTTCCCTCTTGCAGATGATTTGTCATGAAAGGAGAAATTTGTGGAGTGAAAGGGATACCAGAGGTTAGAATCCGCCTCAAAATAAAAAGGGTGGTAAAAATGGTGATAAATATTTCCAAAAGTCTCTAAATTGTTATCCCGTTCATACCGTCCGGAATCCCACTCATGCCCAATGTGTTTTTAACTTAAAAGAAATTAGAGATATTTGCAGCGAGAAAAGAAAAATTATTATTGAAACTGAGAATTCATATGAACCTTTTCGATGGAAGAAATAAACCAAAACTTTTTATTGCCGTTTTCATTATCGCCACAATAATGGCGCTGATGAGTGCCTCTATTAATATTTCAGCTGAACTTGCAGACCGTTATTACGAATTAACTCCGGCTGATTGGGCAAAAGCAATCTATCCTTTAATTGACGAGTTGACAGGTGTTTATACTTTTTGGTTGTTAGTTCCCGCAATCCTTGCATTCTTTAAAAAATTTCCTCTCAATAAAAACAATTTCTTGAAACTTATTCCTCTCTATCTTCTTGCAACAATTGTGGTCGGATTAACACATACCGGCTTGATGTTTATTACTCGTTCTATAATCTACCCGGTACTTGATTTGGGGAATTATAACTACGGTTATATCCCCTACAGGATCGTGATGGAGTATCTTAAACAGTTCATAATTTTTTGGATAGTGTTTATTGTTTATACGATCTATAAAATGAACAAGAGAAACGAAGAACAAAATCTTAAGACAGCTCAGCTGGAAGAACAACTTACCCGTGCACGACTTGAAACTTTGAAGATGCAATTGAATCCTCACTTTCTTTTTAATACGCTAAATATGATTTCATCAACCATGTACGAGGATATTCAAGCTGCCGACAAAATGATTGCTAACCTAAGCGATCTTTTAAGAATAACATTAAAAAGTTCATCCAAAGGGGAAAATGTTCTTGCCAAGGAAATTGAAATCCTTCATCTCTATATCGATATTATGAAAGCCCGTTTCAAAGATAAACTTTCAATTGACTTGCATCTGGATAAAGATATAGAAAATGCCGTCGTTCCAAATTTTCTTTTTCAACCTTTAGTTGAGAATTCGATTAAATATGGAATGGAAAACTTGTCGGGGACAAAAATCGAAATAACTATAAAAAGAATTGAGACAAAACTTCTAATTGAAATATTAGATAACGGTCCCGGTATGCAGAAAAATTTTGATGAAACTATGTCAAGCGGTGTAGGATTATCGAATACCGCAGAACGGTTGGAAAAATTATACGGAAACGATTTTGAATTTAACTGGCAAAATAGAAAAGAGGGTGGTTTGCTGCTTACAATAGAAATTCCCTACAAAGTTGAGGAACAACAATAATGAAAGTACTTATCGTTGACGATGAACAACCGGCTCGCAAAAAGATCATCTCTTTTTTAAATAACGCAAAGGAAATCGAACAAATTTTTGAAGCCGGAAACGGTTTAGAGGCGATAGACAAAATAAAAAATGAAAAACCGGACATAGTTTTTCTCGATATTCAGATGCCCGGGAAAGACGGGTTTGGAGTCATCACTGAAATCGGTGCGGAGAATATGCCACCGGTGGTATTTGTAACAGCATATGATCAATATGCTATTGATGCCTTTGATGTGAATGCCGTTGATTATCTTTTAAAACCTTTTGACAAAGAACGGTTTGAAATCTCCTTTACACGAGTGCTTGATGAAGTAAAAATTAAAAAGAATAAGTCGGGGGAACTCCAATTTCTCCTAAATGAAATCCGAAAAGAAAAAAAATATCTAGATAGAATTTTAATTAATGTTGGCGCCAAATATTTTTTCGTCGCTTTGAAAGATATTCTCTACATTTCTTCAGCAGAAAAATACGCCGAACTCCATACCACAAAGGGGAAATATATTTTAAGAGAGACTATGACTAATCTGGAAGAATCTCTTAATCCGGAAATGTTCGTGAGGATTCACCGCTCTTATATTGTCAACATCGAACAGATACAAGAAATGCAGCCCTGGTCACATGGAGATTATGTTGTTATTCTGAAAAATGGAGATAAACTCCAGATGAGCAGGCGATTCAAAGATAGATTGATGCCTTGATGATTCATAGATACGGATAAGCCTTTGGCGGATCGAACTTGCATTCCGACGAAGTCGGGATAACTGCCGAATGCTCTGAATAATCATTTAAAACAAAAAACCCCGAATTTCTTCGGGGTCATTGGCTCCGCGAGCAATCCGCCTTTGGCGGATCGAACGCATTCCGACGAAGTCGGGATAACTGCCGAATGCTCTGAATAATCATTTAAAACAAAAAACCCCGAATTTGTTCGGGGTCATTGGCTCCGCGAGCAAGACTCGAACTTGCAACCCTTCGGTTAACAGCCGAATGCTCCACCATTGAGCTATCGCGGAATTTTTGTAAAGTTTTGAAATTTTACATTGAGAAAATAACAATTTCTCCTCTTTTCGCAAAAATTTTCCTTCACCTTTTTTCACTTTTCTCGATATTTTTTCAACTTTTTAGCATTTAATTCACGATTACCCATTCTACCGTTTATCCACCTATTTGTCAATTCATCACATAAGTTCCGGCTTGACGGTTTTCTTCTTTTTTTTGCCGAAATACTCCTTAAATTTGAAAAGCAAAAATTAAAAGGAGTAGTTCATGTCAATTCAAAAGATTCTTGGGATTTTGTTCATTCTTATTTTTTCAACTCAGCTTTCAGCACAACAGCCACCTATCATAGATAGAGAACTTTTCTTCGGCGATCCGGACATTTCCGGCGCTCAAATTTCTCCCGATGGGAAATATATCACCTTTGTAAAGCCGTTTAATAATGTTAGAAATATTTGGGTAAAGGAGCGGAATCAAAAATTTGATGAAGCAAAACCATTAACCGCCGACACTAAACGTCCGGTTACAAATTATTTCTGGTCACGTGATAGTAAATACGTCCTCTTCGTTCAAGATCAGGGAGGAAATGAAAATTTCCGAATTTATGCTGTAGATCCAAAAGCAACCGGAGATCCGGTTCCACAAGCAAAGGATTTAACTCCACTCGAAAATGTTCGCGCATTTATTTATGATGTACCTAAAAATTCACCTAACGAAATTTTTATCGGATTGAATGACCGCAATCAGCAGCTTCATGACATTTATAAACTTAATCTTACCACCGGAGAAAAAACACTCATTAGAAAAAATGATGATAACGTAGCAAGCTGGGTGTTTGATCTCAGCGGAAACTTGAAACTTGGTATCCGTCAAACTGCTGATGGCGGAACAGAAATCTTGAAAGTCAATGGAGATAAGTTAGATCAAATTTATGCTGTAAATAATGAAGAATCTGCAGGTCCGGTTCGCTTTATGCCTGACGGAAACAGCTTCTACATGATCTCCAACAAAGGAGCAAAAACAGATAAATTGGAACTTCTTATTTATGATTTGAACACCGGAAAAACTAAGTTCATCGAAAAAGATCCGAAAAATGAAGTGGATTTTGGCGATGTAATTTTTTCAGATATAACAAACGAACTTATCGCTACCGTTTACGTTGGAGATGAAACAAGAATTTATTTTAAAAATAAAACTTGGGAAAAAGATTACAACAAATTAAAATCTCTTCTGCCGAAAGGTGAAATCGGACTTGTTTCAACCTCTGCTGATGAATCAATTTGGTTGGTTTCCGTTTCACGCGATGTTGACCCTGGTTCGGTTTATCTTTTTGATAGAACTAAGGGAACTGCGGAATTGCTTTATAAATCACGTCCTACTTTGCCAAGTGAATTTCTTTCCGAAAGAAAAGCAGTTCGCTATAAAGGTCGTGACGGTATGAGCATTCCAGCTTATTTAACTTTACCAAAGGGAATTCCCGCAAAAAATCTTCCAACTGTTCTCTTTGTTCACGGCGGACCATGGGCGCGTGATTTTTTTGGTTACAACGCTACTGCACAATTTCTAGCAAACAGAGGTTATGCAGTACTTCAGCCTAATTTTAGAGGCTCAACCGGATATGGCAAGAAATTTTTGAATGCCGGAAATAAACAATGGGGACGCGGTTCAATGCAGCATGATCTTACCGACGCGGTTAAATGGTTGGTAAAACAAGGTATTGCCGATCCGAAACGTGTTGCAATTTCCGGCGGATCTTACGGTGGTTATGCAACACTCGCTGGTTTAACATTTACTCCAGATTTGTATGCAGCCGGATTTGATATTGTCGGGCCATCAAACATTATAACGCTATTAAAATCAATTCCTCCATATTGGGCCCCGGCAAAAAAAATGTTTGATGTTCGCGTAGGAAGTATGGATATCCCCGCGGAGAAAAAAATGTTGGATGAAGTTTCTCCTTTCAATTACGCAACTCAAATTAAAGCCCCCCTTTATGTAGTGCAAGGTGCAAATGATCCGCGTGTTAAAAAAGCAGAAGCAGATCAAATTGTTGTTGCTCTCCGTGATCTAAACAGACAAGTTGAATATATGGTGGCTCCGGATGAAGGGCACGGATTTGCAGGAAAAGAAAATCGTCTTGCAATGTACGTTGCCATGGAACAATTTTTCGCTAAACACTTAAAAGGAAGAATACAAGAAGATATTCGCCCGGAGATTCAACAAAAGTTAAAAGATATCACAGTTGATATTAAAACCGTAACTATGCCGAAAAATGAATCAGTTGTTGCACCGAAAGAAATTCTAAAATCTTTCGACGGTTCTAAAATTCAAGAGGGAAACTATAAATATGTTGTAAAAATAAATGCAATGGGGCAAAACTTTACAATGAATTTGGAAAGAGCAATTACAAAAACAACATTCAATGGAAAAGATGTTTTTCTTGTGGTTGATAATTTAACCGGAATGATGTCGATGAAAGATTCTCTTTATTTTGACCGCACAACTGTACTCCCGATTAAAAGAATGATTCAACAAGGACCGGCAACCGTTGAACTTGATTTTAACGGAAATGAAGTAACCGGAAAAATTATTGCAGGTCCACAGAATATGCCGATAAGCGCAAAAGCCGATTCTCCTCTTTTGGTTGATGGCTCAGGAATTGAGTTACCGCTTCGTACTTTACCTTTAGCTGAAGGATATCAAGCTTCTTTCAATCAACTTGATATTCAAGCCGGAGGAGCAAAAGCGATGTCCTTAAAAGTTGTTGGCAGCGAAAACATCACAATTGATGCCGGCACTTTTGATACTTACAAAGTAGAAATAAAACCGGTTGAAGGTGATGCCGGTTCTTCAACACTTTGGGTTGCAAAAAATTTAAAAGTAGTTGTTAAAACCGAAGCTAAACTTCCCGCAACAATGGGTGGCGGAACCGTAACTGCGGAAATGACAAAGTAAAAAAATCTTCATATATAAATAAAAGAAACGGCGTCAAATTGGCGCCGTTTTTTTCTCCTCTTCTAATTGTTCACCCAAATAAAGATTATATGGCTTCCCGATTTTTCTTCTTATTTTGCAAAAGTAAAATCGGAGAAACATTTTCCATGGATTCATTGAAAAATAAAGTTCAGCAAGCGTATAACAATTGGGACGAAAAGACCTACCAAAAATCTATTGCTAAAAATCCCGAACGCGAAAAAGATTTTACAACCGCTTCATTTACTTCTGTAAAACCGTTGTACACTCTGAATGATTTTGAATCTGAAAACTATTTAGAAAACATCGGTTTCCCCGGTTTGTATCCTTATACCCGCGGAATACAACCTTCAATGTACCGGGGAAGATTTTGGACGATGCGGCAATACGCCGGATTCGGTACAGCAAAAGAATCAAACGAGCGCTATAAATTTTTACTTTCTCAAGGTCAATCGGGTTTGTCTGTAGCTTTTGATCTTCCAACACAAATTGGATATGATAGCGACGCTGAAATTGCTTATGGTGAAGTTGGAAAAGTGGGTGTTGCAATTGATACACTTGCCGATATGGAAATCTTGTTTGATAAAATTCCCCTTGATAAAATTTCAACGTCTATGACAATCAATTCCACTGCAGCAATTCTTCTTGCGCTTTACATTGCTGTTGCTGAGAAACAGGGTGTTTCAAAAGAGAAAATCAGCGGAACAATTCAGAACGATATATTAAAAGAATACATTGCCCGCGGAACGTATATTTTTCCGCCCAAGCCTTCCATGCGATTGATAACAAATATTTTTGATTACTGTGCGAAGGAGATTCCAAAGTGGAATACCATTTCCATTTCAGGTTATCATATTCGCGAAGCAGGCTCTACCGCCGCGCAGGAAGTTGGATTTACATTAGCTAATGGAATTGCCTATGTTGAAGCCGCGCTAAAATCCGGTTTAAATATAGATAACTTTGCCGGACAGCTTTCTTTCTTTTTCAATGCACATAATGATCTTCTGGAAGAAGTTGCAAAGTACCGAGCTGCACGCCGACTTTGGTCGAAAATCATGAAAGAAAGATTTCATGCAAAAGATGCACGTTCAATGATGATGAGGTTCCACGCGCAAACTGCAGGTTCTACATTAACCGCGCAGCAGGTTGATAATAATATTGTAAGAGTTGCCATTCAAACTTTAGCAGCGGTGCTCGGGGGAACACAATCGCTTCACACAAATTCACGAGATGAAGCTCAAGCACTCCCAACAGAAGAATCTGTCCGTGTTGCATTGCGTACACAACAGATTGTGGCTTACGAAAGTGGTATTACAAATACAATCGATCCGCTCGCAGGTTCCTATTATGTTGAGGCTATGACAGATCAAATTGAAAAAGAAGCCGTTGAGTACATAAAAAAAATTGATGACTTCGGAGGCGCAGTACAGGCAATCGAAAACGGTTATCAACAAAGTGAGATTCAAAGAGCAGCGTATCAATTTGAAAAAGAAGTTGAATCGGGGAAAAGAATTATTGTAGGTCAAAATAAATTTCAAACGGAGGAAGAAGCTCCAACCGGACTTTTGAAAATCAACATGAACGTTCAAGAAGAACAAATTAAATTTTTAAATAAAGTCCGTGCTGAAAGAAATAATGAAAATGTTTCTTCTTCCCTTTCGGCTTTAAATACTGCTGCTAAGAACGATACAAACCTGATGCCCTTTATTTTAGATGCTGTCCGCGTTTATGCAAGCGTTGGAGAAATATCAAATACTTTACGCGAAGTGTTTGGAGAGTATAAAGAAACCGTGGTTATTTAATTACGAATTAGGAATGAGGAATTAGGAATGAAAGCACCGACGAAAATTGAACACATCGGTATTGCGGTTGAAAATCTTGAAGAAGCAATTTCTTACTACGAAAATATTCTCGGATTAAAATGTTACACAATTGAAGAAGTCTTGGACCAAAAAGTGAAGACCGCTTTTTTTATGGTTGGTGAAACTAAAATAGAATTGTTAGAAGCTACATCTGAAGATAGTCCGGTTGCAAAATTTATTGCTAAAAAAGGAGAAGGAGTCCATCACATAGCTTTTGCTGTTGAGGAATTGAACGCTCTTCTTCCGGAATTGGAAAAGAAAGGCATCGATTTAATTGACAAACAGCCTCGAAAAGGTGCAGAAGAAATGAATATCGCGTTTCTTCATCCAAAATCTACATTTGGCGTTTTAACGGAATTATGCGAAAAAATAACCTCAACACAAAATAATACCACTGGATAAAATTTCCTTGCGGGTACTGTTGCAAATCTCTAAGTTTACTTAGGTAATAGAAGTTTATTTAAAGGATGATCCATGAAAAATCAGCTCGTACACGAAAAAATTAAACAAGCAGTTGAAATACTTAACGAAAAGAATATAGATGCCTGGTTGATCTTTGTTCGTGAAAGCGCCACTATGCGGGATCCTTCTTTAGAACTTGTTGTTGGAACAAACTGCACATGGCAATCTGCTTTTATTATTAACCGGAATGGAGACACCACTGCAATTCTCGGTTCGCTTGATGTTCCCAACATGAAGACGGTCGGTACATACAAAAATGTAATCGGATTTGTTCAATCAGTTAAAGAACCATTGCTTGAATATCTTAATAATAACGACCCGCAAAAAATCGCGATAAACTATTCACTCCATGCAAACCTTGCAGATGGATTAACCCACGGAATGTTCCTCGCACTTTCAGAATATTTAAAAGATACTCCTTATCTTGAACGTTTTGTCTCTTCCGAAGAAATTATTGCGGCACTTCGGGGAAGAAAGTCAGCTTCTGAAATTGAATTGATGAAAGTTTGCGTTAAAGAAACCGAACGAATTTTTGATGAGGTGACTCAGTTTTTACAACCGGGAAAAACAGAAAAAGATGTTGCCGACTTTATAAAAGGAAAAGCTGCCTCCCGTGGATTTGAAATGGCTTGGGACGAGGATCATTGTCCAGCTGTTTTCACCGGACCCGATACTGCCGGTGCACATTCTGGCCCAACGGATAGAGTGATCGAGCGAGGACACATTTTAAATATTGATTTTGGTGTTAAGATAAATGGCTTCTGTTCAGATATGCAACGCACTTGGTACATCGCAAAAGAAAACGAAACGACAGTTCCTCCGGAAGTGCAGCGTGGATTTGATGTATTATGCGAATCAATAAACCAGGCTGCGATGATCGTAAAACCGGGAATGCAAGGTTGTGAGATAGATGATGCTGCAAGAAATTTTATAACGCAAAATGGTTATACAGAATATTTGCACGGACTCGGTCATCAAGTTGGCAGAACAGCTCATGATGGGGGAAGCGGTTTCTTCCCGCGCTGGGAACGGTATGGAAATCTCCCGTTTTTACCGATTGAAAAAGATCAAGTTTATACCATTGAACCCCGTTTAATGGTCGAAGGCCATGGAATTGTAACGATGGAAGAAGAAATTGTAGTAACAGAAAACGGATGCCATTACCTTTCTAATCCGCAGAAATCGTTGTGGGTGATCCGTTAATTGAAACGAAACAAGAAAATGGATCGAAGTTATTTATGAAGAATAAACGCCTAACTTTTTTGTTTGTTTTTCTTTTTTCGTTACTCTTTGTACATGGGCAACCACAGCTAGATAGTCTTTTCAAACTAAACAAACCCAACGATGATCGTGCCAAAATTAAAATTATTAACGAGTACTGTTTAGAAATTCGGGGTGGTAATCCCGCGCTCGCTCTTAAGCTTGCCGCTTATTCACTTGATATTGCCGTGAAAATTTCCGACAAGCATTTTATGGCTGAATCGGAAAATCTCATTGGGGTAATTGAAAGGAATTTAGGTGACTATAACCAGGCGCTTGTTCATCATCTACGAGCATTAAAAATTGCTGAGGAGGCAAAAGATTCAGTTCAACTTGGATTTAGTTATAACAACATCGGGGTAATTTACCGGCAAAGAAATAATTTGAATCTTGCCACAGAAAATGTTATTCATGCTCTTCGAGTTTTTGAGTCCATTAATCATTTAAATGGGATGGCTTTTGCGAATATTGCACTAGGAACTATTTTCACCATCCAAAAAAATTATAGCAGTGCCCTCTCCTACTATAAATATGCTTTGAACATCCGTGAGATTCAAGGAAATCAGAATGAAAAAGCGAGAGCGTTGGATCATATTGCAGGAGTTTATTTATTGATGCAAAAATATGATGAGGCGCTTAAGTCTTACCAAAATCTTGAGAAAATTTATTTAAAAGGAAATGATAAAAGAGGACTTGGCGACTGCTGGATGGGAATCGGGAAAGTTTATTCGGTAAAAAAGAAGGAGAGCAAAGCCGCTGAATATTTTGCCAAAGCATTAAAATTTTATAGAGAATTAAATTATAAAGAAGAAATTGTTCTTGCCGCTCAAAACCTTGGATTGACGTATACTAAAATGAATAATCCAGTAGCCGGTTATCCATTGCTTCATGAGTCGTTAACCATATCAAACAAAATGAATTCTCCAAAATTAGTAAGTGAATCACTTGCTTTTTTATCGGAATATTATGAGTTGACCGGAGGACATGATTCTGCACTTGTTTACTTAAAACGGCATCATGCAATTAAAGATTCGATCGATGAAGCTGAGAATTTTTCCGAACTTTCTAAAATGGAAACTCTTTACGAATCAGAAAAGACCGAGCGCGAGAACAGAATTTTAACTCAGGAAGTTGAGGGACAAAAACGGCAGTTTATGTATATCTTTCTGATTGCACTTCTTATTCTGATACTAGCTTTCGGATTGGTAATGAAGAATAAAACACTTAAAAAAATTAATGTGGAGCTAAAAGAACTCCACGCTATGAAAGATACTTTCCTTAGGATTATTGCCCATGATCTTCGCGCTCCGTTCAATGCAATTTTTGGATTGACTGATCTGCTGCTTGATGATTATCAATCACTTTCTGAACAAGAACGGCATCAATTTATTGAACATATTGCAAATGCTTCTAAACAGAGTTACCAGTTGCTCGAAAATTTATTGCTTTGGGCAAGAACAAATACAGGCAGAATGGATTTTACTCCGCAAGAATGCCAATTAAAATCCCTCGTTGATGAAACGGTTCAATTGCTTGATCCGACGGCAAAAAACAAAAACATCCAAATCCTTAGCCATATTCCGGAAGATTTAAAACTTACCGCTGATATGGAGATGTTAAAAACCGTCATGCGTAATCTACTTTCAAACAGTATTAAATTTACGAATGAGCAAAACGGTGTTATAAAAATTTCAGCAACTCAAAACGATAATAAAATTCGACTCGAAGTAGCCGATAACGGAATAGGAATGCCGGAAGAAGTGAAACAAAATTTATTTAGAATTGATAAATCTACCACAACCAAAGGTACAAAAGGAGAAAAAGGAACCGGGTTGGGTCTTCTCCTCTGTAAAGAATTTATCGATAAACACAATGGTTCCATCACCGTTGAAAGTAAGGTAAACGAAGGAACGAAGTTTATTATTGAACTGCCGGTAAAATAAAAAACCTCCAGTATTTTTATAACACCGGAGGTTATTCAATTTGGTTCTATTTCAATCTATTGATTGATTACTATTTCTTCCTTAATTCTTCAATCTGATCGAGTGCAGAATGTACCATCATAGTTACTCTTGCCATTGGTCCGCCAACAAGAAATAATGCGGCAGCAAAAGCAAACGACATCCAATTAGCTTCTTTAAAACTGATTACCATTCCGACTAATCCGACTACTACGGCAATAATTCCACCGGGAACGCCCATCGGGCAGCGAAGTTTTTTGTTCATGTTTTGATCCTTTCGTTTAGTTTAAAGATAAGTTCTTCTTTTGTTGGCAAACTTCTAAATATTATTTCATCGTTAAGCAATAGGGCAGGTACTGCGTGGATACCAAGTTTAAAACTTTTCACCCAACCCAGCGGTGAACTTACCAACGTTTCTTTCATTTCAAATTTGTTTCCGTATTGCGGAAGCACTTCTTTCAGAAGTCTTTTAAATACTCTGCAATGCGGGCAAGTTATCCCATAAAACAATTCTAATTTCATATTCCCTTTTTTTATTTGTCGTAAGATAAACAGTTTCAGAATCATTTTGGTTCACTTTTCAGAAATCTTCTTTGCTCTGGAAAGAATATTTTTCTTAATTTTACTCACGAACGTTGAGAATAAACTTTGTACCAACTTTTATAAAGCACGATGATAAATAAAATAGTCTACATTCTTTTACTGATTTTTTGCGGATGTTACCCGTTATACGGACAATTCATATTTGATTTTTCCGTAAAAGACATCCGCTCCGAATATTCTCTTCAAGTTTGGACGAAGTACGATGGATTGCCATCCAACTCTCTTTACGGTATGATAAAAGGTGATGATGGTTTCTACTGGATCGGGACAAGTAACGGTCTAGCGAGATTTGACGGTTCTGAATTCAAAGTATTTAATGCAGCAAACACTCCTCAGATAAAAGCGAACATCGCCGCCGATTTATATAAAGACCGAAAAGGAAGAATTTGGTTTACAAACGGCGGTGCCGGATTATTGGAAATGGATCATGATAAATTTAACCGAATATCCGAAGAAAATGGACTTTCGTTAAACCATCCAAGTTACTTTGCTGAAACTAGAAGCGGAAAAATTTATATTGGAACGTTCGGCGGTGGATTAAATATTTTAGAAAAAAATAAATTAAAAATAATCAACAAGAAGAATGGATTAAGCAGCGATGATATCCATTCGCTCCTCATCGATAAACAGGAAAGAATCTGGATCGGAACATATGATGAAGGAATAAATCTTCTCGAAGAGAACCAAATAAAAAATTTTAAGCGATTAGGGAATCAAACCAACACTGCCGTAGAACATATTTTTCAAACGTCAACAGGAGAAATTCTTGCAGCTACACATCGAGGAGTTGTTGCGTTCAACGGAAATTCATTTGAAGAGAAAGAAGCCTTGCGTCCCCTACGTGGAAAAACTGTAAATCATATTGCTGAGGATGATTATGGAAATTTATGGTTCTCAACTGCCAACTATGGAATTTATATCTACAACGGCAAAACTTTCTTTCAACTTACTACAAAAAACCTTTTAACCTCCGATGATATTTCACAGGTGTTACCAACCAAATTTGGTGTGTGGATTTGCAGTCTAACCGAAGGGCTCTCTTTCCTCAAACAGAATAAAATTAAAGTAGTTTCCGTGAAACAAGGATTGCCGCATAAAAAAGCCCGTACAATTTTTCAGTCGCGTGATGGAATGATATGGATTGGAACGGGAAATGGAATTGCAAAGTATAATGAACAAACAAATAAACTCACACCGCTCAAATCAAACTTTCGCGATTTGTCAATACACGCTTGGGCTGAAAATGCAAAAGGAGAAATATATTTTGGAACATTATTGCAAGGTTTGCTAAAAATTGTTGATGATAAAATTGTTGTAGCTGCAGACCGCGAATTGTTAAAAGTAAATTTTCTCCGGTCATTAAAATTCACAGACGATGGAACTCTTTGGGTAGGAACTAACGGTGCAGGAGTTGCCTTACTTAAAAACGGGAAAGCAAAATTTATAGATAAATCAAAAGGGCTTCCGAGCGAATTCATTGCTTGCATCTGCAAGGATCACCAAAACAATTTTTGGATTGGAACATCCGGCGGAGGTATTGCGGTAGTAAACAACTCAGGGACTGTCTTAAAAACTTTTTCAGATAAAAACGGGTTGGCAAACAATATTGTTAATTCCATTCTGGAAGATGAGGAAGGAATTATTTGGGTGGGAACAAGCGTTTCGGGCATCAGTAGAATAAAAAACGATGCTATTTATAATTTTAATGAACGAAACGGACTTTATTCAAACACGATCAAAAAACTTTTATACGATGGGAAAGGACGCTTTTGGGCTACTTCGGATAGAGGCATTTTTTCTATCGAAAGAAAAACCTTAACCGATGTTGCTAATGGAAAAAGAGAAAAACTAGTGTTTGATCTGTTCGGTAAAAACGAAGGAATGATTGATGAAGAATTTAATGCCGTTGCAGATAATGCAGGTTGTATCTCACGTTCCGGTAAAATTTACGCGCCTTCCAACGATGGTGTGGTGATTATTGATCCGAAATTGTTTTTAACAAACACGGAAACACCAAAAGTTTACATCGACGATATCTTTGTAAATTATAAAGAGAGCTCAAAAGATAAATTGGAAATACTTCCCCCCAACACGGAATCAATTCAAATAAATTACGGTGGAATTTCATATCTCAATGGAAAAAATCTTAAGTTTAAATACATTCTGGCTGGAATCGATAACCACTGGGCATTTGCCGGAACAAGACGTCAGGCATTTTTTACACATCTTCCTCACGGAAGTTATAAGTTAAAAGTTGTTGCCATTACTCCTGATGGAACGGAAAGTGATCAGGCTGCAGTAATTAATTTTACCATCCTCCCCTATTTCTGGCAAACGTCATGGTTTCAGATTGTTGCAGCGGCTGCAATTATCGGATTTATAACTTTCTATCTCCGCTTTTACTTTAGACAAAAATATAAAAGGAAAGTAAAAATAATAGAAGCTGAAGCTGCACTGGAAAGAGAACGAATGAGGATTTCAAAAGATATGCATGATGAACTGGGTGCAAGCTTAACTAAGATTTCCTTAATGAGTGATCTGGCAACGAGGAACCTGAACAAACCCGACCAATTAAAAGATGATTTAAATACGATCTCAACAGCAAGCAGACATGTTGCCTCAAACATGGATGAAATTGTTTGGGCGGTTAATCCGAAAAACGATACATTAGAAAAAACGATTTATTATATCGTTCAATTTATTGAAGATTATTTATCTTCTACAGAAATTGAATTCGGCGTTGATATTCCAAATAAAATTCCCGAAATATTTATCCATGCGGAAGTAAGGCACAATCTGTTCCTGGTAATAAAAGAATCAATAAATAACATAGTTAAACATGCCGGGGCAAACAGAGTTGAATTGAAAATTGTGATTGAACCGGTAGGAATTAATTTCCTCTTACAAGACAACGGTAAGGGAATCGACTTTGCTACCATCGATCAATTTAGCAACGGACTAATCAACATGAAAAAAAGAATTGAAGATATCAACGGTACTTTTACAATTTCAAAACATGAACCAAAAGGAACAGCAATTAATATTCATCTTCCGTTAAAATAATTTCACACCTTCGTGTTAGAAAATTGTGCATACAGCAAATTACATTTGAAAAGCCATTAATTGATTGAATTATATGAACAAAATTACCGTAGCAATTGTAGAAGATAATCTTGAAGTTTCTCAGAGTTTGGAATTACTCCTTAACTCAACGGAAGAATATATTTGTATCGGAACATGTCCGAATACAGCAACCGCAGTAAAGGTTTTACCCGATCTTCAACCGGATGTTATTTTGATGGATATAAATTTACCGGATGAGTCGGGAATTGAATGCATCAAAAAAATAAAGCCGCTCCTCAAGAAATCACAGATTGTTATGCTCACTATGTATGAAGATAGTGAAAAGGTTTTTGAAGCGCTAGCCAGCGGTGCGATAGGATATTTATTAAAACGAACTACAAAAGAAAAATTGCTCACCGCCATAAAAGAAGCTCATAACGGCGGATCGCCAATGTCAATGGAAATAGCTAGAATGGTTGTAAAATCATTTGCAAGTGTTCCAAAAAAAAATGAAGTGAAAGCCGCATTAACTGAACGCGAATGGGAAATACTTGAACAACTTGCTAAAGGTAAGCGCTACAAAGAAATTGCTGAAACTCTTTTTATCGGAATCGAAACTGTTCGCAGTCATCTACGCAATATTTATGAAAAATTACAAGTTCGTTCTTCAACAGAAGCGGTGTTAAAATACTTAGACAATAAATAATCTTTATCTCCAATCTCTTCTCAATTGTGATTCATCTCAACGGTAAAAACAAATTCACACTTTTGTGTGAATGTTACTTTTCCTCTTCATTGTAGTTTTCCTACACAAATATTATAGAAAAATAATTGTATGGAAATTACATCATGAAACACAATCAGATTGAAATATTGATCATCTCTGGTCTCTTGCTCATTCTTTTAGTTTTGCTTGAAGAAGTTTTTAAATAATCCCGTCAAACAAAACATAGATTTGTAGATCATCCTGATCATCGCGGAGAATATTGCCACTCATTACTCCCTAATAATTCTGGTATTATGATAAATTAGTTTCTTTTGCGGATGAAATTATTTTGTTAGAAACTTTTCATTGCTCTCTTAACCTTTCGTGTGACTTATCTCAACCTTGAAAACAGATTCACACTTTCGTGTGAGAGCAAACTTTTTTGATCATTGTAGTTTTCAAATGAAAAAAACAAAAAAGGAAAGAAAATGGAAAAGATGTTTACTTACTTAAGAATCTTTGCAACAATAAAATTTGTGCTGCTATTAAACTGCAGTCTGTTGGGACAATTATCTGCCCCCAGTGTAAATAGCGTTTATGGTGGAAGAATTAACGGAATTTCGGTTATGTCAACCGGTGCAAATACGAGCAGACTCTATATTGCAACAGAAAGTGCCAATTCGGTTTTTTATTCAGATGTAACCACAACCCCGGGATCTGAATCTTTCGGAACTTTTTCAGTTATGCCGGGGCTTGATGATGCAGCAGGATATGGAAGTGGAATCTCAAAAATCTTTGCGCATCAAACCTCAGGATATCTCTTCTTCTCACTAAATAACAATTTATATAAAACGATCTCTTCCAGCAGTGTTGTTACTTTGGTTCAGGGAGCTCCCGTATCCGACTTTATTATTTACGGTGATTATCTTTTTTTCATCAAAGACAATAATTTTTACTACGCACAATTGAATGCGTCAGGAGATACCGTTACTTCATCAACCGGAATGATTGCAATTGGTGCAACTCCTTCTACACCGGTTATTAAAGTCAATCCCTCCAACAACAAAATTTATATTACTTCATTAACAGCTACTCCATCAATGTATCGATCAAGTGATGTTTATACTGCCTTAACCGGAACAACTTCATTCAGCTCTCTCTCGCTCGGGGCTTTCTCTGGTTCGGTAAGCAGTTGGGATGCATTTGGCATTGGACCAGATGGAAGTTTATTTATGGGTGGAGATAATAACACTGTAAAGTACGTGCAGTATTCAACAGATGAAGGAGCTACCTGGCTTGGAGGATCAACTGCGATGAACGGAGTTGGAGGTCCAAACTTTTCTTTTGCCGGTGCAGTATCTCCTTATAAAGTTTGCTTCTCAAAAGGCTATGCAACTTTTACCACTTCCACCGGTTTTGGTTCATGGAGTGAATTTGGTAATTCAAGTTTTGAAACGCATCCTAATGACGGCTCTGCTTTTGTTGATCCGAATAATGAACAAATTATTTATGTTACTACGGATCAGGGTATTGGGGCAACCAAGAATGGTGGTTCAGTTCTTTTTGAAATAGACAACGGTGTAGAAGCTGTTCAAGTGAATGACTTCGACATGGCTTCAAATAAAATTTGGGGCTGGCTGGCATCTAAAGCAGGAATTAGAAAAGTTGCCGATTACACAACCTCACCAACTTGGTCAAGTGCACTCTTCCCAAATGGAGATGGTTCACCTTACTATTCAGCAGAGATGAACAATGACAAAGATGATACCGCCTATGTTGGAAATGTACGTGTATATAAAACTACTGATTCCGGAACGAACTGGACACAAATTTTCACAGCTGAAAATGCACCTTACGCTTATTCATCGATGTCAAGAGTTGAAGCTATTGAAGTTTGTCCGACAAACGAAAATCTTGTTACAGCTGGATATTTTATTGATGGAACTTCTCAAGGTGGTTTTTTCTATTCAACCGATACGGGAACTTCCTGGAATCAACAATTACTTCGTGCTTCAACAGGCTACGACGATGCCGATGTGTATGATATTGTTTTTTCTAATGAAGGACCAAATCCTGTTGCATATATTGGAGTAAACTATGACACTTCACTTGCAATCTCCGATAGAGCACGAAGTGTGTATCGCGCAGAATGGAGCGGAAGCGCCTGGACAGTAAGAAATGATTTTGATGGTTCATATACTGCCGTGGGATATCCAATCACTGCCACAATTATGGATTTATTCGTTTCAGGTGATACCATATTCGCTGTTGGTACAGATGCAACCACAAACCATCCTATCGCTTATTATAAAGCCACAACCGACAGCAATAAGTGGACAACATTAACTACAACCGGTTTTCCAACTTCATCCCCCGGTTTCTTAAAATATGGAAGAGCCGGTTCCTACGGTGCCGATACCATCTTCGTTGCAGTTGATAATCAAATCTACTATATGCAAAAAGCCGCCTCCTCATGGATAACCGGATATACTTATCCCACCGGGACACAAATAAATGTTCTTTATTATGATGAACTTTTAGTTGGAACCGGAACGGGACTCTACGGACAAGAAACACAAAACGGAAGTCTTCCGGTTGAATTAACTTCATTTGTAGCAAATGTAAACGGCAGCGAGGTTTTATTAAAATGGAATACTGCAACCGAATTGAACAATTACGGTTTTGAAATTGAAAGAAGAGTTGACAATAAACAGTTGAAAGTTGGTGAGTGGAAAAAGATTGGTTTTGTTAATGGCAACGGCAATAGTAACTCCTCTAAAGATTATAGTTTTATAGATAACAATATTGCTGTTGGGAAATGCATCTATCGCCTAAAACAAATTGATAATAATGGAAGTTATAAGTACTCGGCAGAGGTAGAAATTGAAACCGAAACGCCAACTCAATTTAGTTTAACTCAAAATTATCCAAATCCATTTAATCCCTCAACCACAATAAATTATCAATTACCCATTAGTGGAAATGTAAACCTCAAAGTTTTTGATGTTCTTGGAAAAGAAGTTGCTTCTTTAGTGAATGAGAAGAAGGAAGCAGGAAGTTACACCGTAGAATTTTCAGCTAAAAACTTAGCAAGCGGAACCTATTTCTACCGATTGCAAGCCGGAGATTTTGTGCAGATAAAAAAAATGGTAATATTAAAATAGCTCTCCTCATCAGACCTCCGATAAAAGCCGTGGGCAGTTTTGTCTGCGGCTTTTTATTTTCCTCAAAACCGTCCCACCTAATACCAAAACAAAAGATTATTGGATAAAGAATTTGTTACTCGGTCATTTAAAAAATCTATCCCAAAAACTTTCCTTTTTACGTTTTGTTGTTTTCCAAAACTTGGTATATTTTTCTTGAGTTGTGAATCCTATCGCGCCGAGATAAATTCCACCGTCTTTAAAACCATCATAAACTCTTACCGCAATAATATTTTCTTCTCCCGGTTTTATTAATCCTTCAGGAATAAAGTACCCTCTGAAAAGTTCGTAATCAGAGTCGTTGATTTCCGGATTGAAGTTTTCCATTTTACCTGTAGACCCAACGAGAACTCCGTTGATATAAGTTTGATCCATATCATCTATTTGACCAAGCATGAGCACAAGTTTTTTCCCTTCCAGTTTTGTTCCGGGATTAAACTTTTTTCTGTACCAGGCGTATCCATCATAATCTCTATAACCAAAGCTATCCCAATATGCGGGGACTTGAATATAATTCCATTTTGAATCATTATAGTTTTTATCTTTATATTCTTCCTTATCACCCGTACGGAATTTCCAATCATTACCGTCAAGACTATAATCAGGATATAGAAATTTTCCTCTTCCGATAATCGAAACTGGTCCGCTTAAAATTCCACCGGCTAGTTCTGCATCATAAACTCTAACGGCAATTTTATTTTCCCCGTCAAAATTAATTAGTGATGGTGCAATGATATATTCTCTAAATTGATCGTAGGCTGTTTCATATACCGGAGGGAATTTACCTTTGCCACCAATTAATTTTCCATTAAAATAAACTTCGTCCACATCATCAATATTTCCAATTGAGAAATAAATATTCAAAGACTTGTACGAACGAGAAATCTCTACACTTTTTCTGTACCAGGCATAACCGTTATAACCATGATATCCTTCATTTTCCCATTCAGATGGAACATGAATTAAATCCCAGTCCGTATCGTCATAATCGATATTACACCAGTTTTTATCATCACCGATAGAAAATTTCCAGTTCCCTCTTAAGTTGGCGATGAGAATATTATCTTGTCCGTACAAATCTATAGTAACTGTTGTTAGCATCATAATGAGCAACAGTAAAGAATTTATTTTAAGTGATTTTTTCATCTGCTTTTTAATAATTTTTGGTTAATAAAGAAGTTAAATTATTTACTTGCTTGCCAATTCGGCATCGTTAAGATGCTGTTCAACGACTGCCTTACAAATTCTTTTAACTTCAAAATTTGTTTCGTTTTTCGATAACTCCATCAACTGGAAGATGCAAGAATCTTTTCCCATCTGGTAAAGAGAAAGAGCGATCAAAATTTTGTTTTTGCTGTTTTCATGAGCAAATTCTTCTATTAAAAGAGGAACCATTTCCTCAACCTTATAGTAACCTGCCCAATAAATGCCGCTTCTTTTAAGACCGTCATTATCCGATTTTACTGCCATAACAAGATTCTGCATGTGGTTTTGATGAATAACTGCCTTTTTCTGAGCTGTCAAACCGGTGAATAACACCAGGCTTAACGCAACCGCCAAAACTGCTGTGAACTTTGTCTTTTTCATTTTAGAACTCCTTGTTTGTTTATAATGAAATTTAATTTCCGTTGTAAACATAAAGTGTTCAAATGTCAAAGATGCCACAGAATTGTAGAGAGTTGTAATAAATTGTAACAACGTTTACAATTATTAATTCACCATTTAAGTCACTGTTTATCAGCTCTCAATCAGTTTGTATCCAATTCCGTGAACGGTGATGATAAAATGTGGCCGTTCCGGATCTTTTTCAATTTTCTGTCGTAAACGAACAATAAAATTATCAACTGTTCTGGTTGTGGGGCTTTCTTCATATCCCCAAATTTTATTAAGCAGATCATCACGAGTAACCACGGTATTTTTTTTATCCCACAGATAGTGGAGCAACTCAAATTCTTTATGGGACATTTGCACCGGTTTGTTTTTACTTGTTGCGATGAACGTCGAGAAATCAATTGTTAAAAGACCAATTTGAATCTTTGAATTCTTTTTCTCCACCGGTGAATTATGTTCCGGCGCTCTTCTTAAAACTGCTTTAACTCTTGCCAAAAGTTCTCTAAGCGAAAATGGTTTTGTGATGTAATCATCTGCACCCATTTCAAGCCCTCTTACTTTATCGATCTCTTCTCCTTTGGCTGTTAACAGAATTACTGGAACTTTTATTCCCTCTTTTCTAATTTGTTTACAGACTTCAAAACCGGACATCTCGGGCATCATCACATCAAGCAATACAAGATCATAGTTGTTAGCGGTAATTTTTTCGTAACCATCTTTTCCGTTTTCAGCTAAGTCGACTTCATACCCGTCGAATTCGAGATTATCTTTCAATCCCAATCTCATATCGGGTTCATCTTCAACAATTAATATTTTATACATTTTGTTTAGCTTCCTTTGTTATAAATTTTAAGGTGAACGAACTTCCTGTACCTGGAATACTTTCAACTTCAATTTTTCCATCATGTACTTCAACAATTTCCTTTACGATGGAAAGTCCAAGTCCGGTTCCTTTTGTCGTGTGAATATTATTAGAACTAGCCCGGAAAAATTTATCAAATATTTTCTTTTTATCTTCACTTGAGATACCGATTCCCTTATCAATAACCGATACTAACAAATATTTTCCGTCAGTCCCGGTTTTGATGGTTAATTCTTTTTCTTCTTTGCTATACTTAATTCCATTATCAAGTAAATTAATTATTGCTTCAGAGATTGCACCGTGATCAGCAATAATGAGAGGAAGGTTCTCCTCTTTGTTTAATACAACTTCAAAGCCTTTATTTTTCAGATGAAACTTATAGCTATCATATATTTTAGTAACTACTTCATTAAGATCAACTTCTTCAAAATTATATTTCCGTTTACCCGATTCCATCTGCGAAAAGTTTAATATTTTATTTACTATTGCGCTAAGTCGCTCGGTTTCCCTCCCAATTATCTCATAATACTCTTGCTTTTTCTCTTCTGTTTTTACCCGCCCCATACTCAATGTTTCTGCAAACATGTTTATGAGTGCAAGCGGGGTTCTCAATTCATGCGAAACGTTTGAAACAAATTCTGATTTAATTTCCGAGAGTTTCATTTCCTTTCTGATATTTCTTAAAAGAAAAATTGCGCCTGCGGAAAGGAGAAGAGCAAGTACTCCGGTAATAATAAGATTTTCCTGCTTCCGTCTTTTTGCGATGTCCTCGATTGTTGTATTTAGGGGTTTAATCGCCATTTCAAACTCGGGAAGAAGCCACAACATTTTATCTCTCCGCGCTTCACCTTTTTCTCCGGGGAAATTTGAGTAAACTTTCTCACCCGTCCTTTTGTTAAAAATTGAGACCACCAATTTCTCTTGAGCAATTACTTGAAGCCGTGGTTTAAGAGTTTTATTTATAAATTCTTTAGAGTCTATTCCGATTCCGGAAATTATTTTTTCTTTTTCATTTGTTGAAGCAAAAAGGATGTGTGTTATTTCAGAATTAAGAGTATCGGTAATCGGTTCAGCTTTTCTATAACCGGATTTTAAGTAACCGAATAATTTATCAATCTTGGAAGCGTTGTTCTTTAAAATCGAATTTAACAACAAGTCGATTTCCTCAACATTATTTCCCTTCCCGTTGTAAACGACTGTTGTTTTATTATTTAAAGTATCGTAGAAATAGAGATATTTTATTGAAGGATTTTCGCTGATAAATTCAGTTACTATTGTTTTATCATTTACCACACTTTTGTTTGCGAGTTTCAACTGCCACGCAGAAATAACATCTTCAGAATAAAGATTGATAGAAAAAAGAATGCTGTTTAATTGTGTTTCATACACTTCAGCAACCAATTTTTCTTCCCGAGTGATCGAACTATATTCGTATACGGCAAAGACGATCACCGGTATACTCACCAATAAGGATAAGATAATTAACGCTTGTTTGTATTGTTTGTTCATAATTGCTGTATCTCTTTGAGGGAAATTACAAAAAATATTTCTTGTTAAGTTGCCTTTTATCCAAATTAATCGCAGAAATAAGACACTTGTTTTGTCGGTTGGAACCAAAAGGAATCTTTTGTTCACGGAGAAGTCTTTATTGATTTTTTTGTACTTTTGCATATAAAAGTTGCAATTATAACAACGGAATGACTATGACAAAGAAGTTTTTGTTCGTGATATTTTCCCTGCTTTTTTTAATCAATTTATTCACTTCACCAGCTTCCAACAATATCCTATTATCATCCAATAACAAAGTGTTTACTGGAGTAAAGCTTCCGGGATTTGTTATAAGTCCCTACTTCGATGAACAAATATGTATGTTCAATTTTGATCCTGAAATTCGCGTGTTTATCAACGCTCCTGCCGTAGATTTTTTTGATCCGAATAAAAGAACCGAAATTGCTTTATTCGCTCTTCCAAACGGAAACACAATTGAACAGACGATCGGCAAAAAATTAAACACGGGAGATGATTGGCATTACGATATTCAGCACATCGGAGCACAAACAAGATTTCTTCGCAATCAATCAAGCGAAACTAACTTGGTAACTGTTTATCTGGAAACCGCTCAAAAAAGCTGGCCCTCTTGGAGATCAAAATATCCCAATAATCCGGCCTTAATAAACGATCTAATCACTTATATAAAAAATATTTTCTCCTCATACGATCCTTTCATTGTCTTAACAGGACACAGCGGCGGTGGGAGTTTTACTTTCGGGTTTATGAATAATTCAGCAGAAATTCCTAACAGTGTTGAACGGATATCTTTTCTTGACAGCGATTACAACTATGATGACAGTTACGGACAGAAATTATTAAGTTGGATAAACGCTTCTCCAAAACATTTTTTAAGTGTAATCGCTTATAACGACAGTGTTGCATTGTATAACGGACAACCGGTTGTAAGCGCTACTGGAGGAACCTGGTACCGAAGTAAATTGATGAGAAAGTTTCTCGGAGATTATTTTCCGTTCGTTGATACGGAGAACGACACTTTTATTAAATACACAGCGCTTGACGGAAGAGTAAAATTTATTCTCAAACAAAATCCCAATCGATTGATCTTGCATACGGTTCAAGTTGAACTGAATGGTTTTATTCAAGGAATGGTTTCCGGTACTGCTCGTGAGGGAGTTGGATATACTTATTACGGAGCGCGTGCTTATACAGATTTGGTTCAAGGTGCAGCGGTGCTTCCAAAAATTTTATCGATTCCGCCTAGACCTGCCAATGCGATAACCGGGTCGCAATTTATGCAGCAAGTACTGAATATGACGTTTGAACAAAGAGAAGTTGAAATTTACAATCAACTTTCAGCAGGAAACATTCCGGACTTTATGAGAACGCTAACAAAAATTTCGGGAAATTTTGTTGACGGAAATGCGATTAGTCATTCCTGCACTTACGAAGTTATGCCGGACTATCTTGCAATCGGATCGAATGAAGATTTTTGCAGAATTCCGATAGGACCGATAACCGCGCAGAAACTCGCTGATCTTTTTGGAGCAGTGATGCCAACTCCTTTGCTCGTTGATAATATTTATACCCACGCCGCAATTAAATTAGAGCCTGTTACCTATCCTTGGTCGGAAGAGAGCACACTTGTTCCAAAATTTGCTGAACATAATGAGGCGATCGAAAATCAGCGCATTGCAGCAGGTGGAATTCTGGGGCAACTTGTAGGTGGAACAAAAAAAGATGTTGTACTAAGCAATAAAATTGTTGACCCCACGCGGCCGAATCACGTTGTGATTTATGGATGGCATCAGTTAAACGGTTCCCCAATCCAACCGGTATCAAATATTCACATAAACAGTTATGTTGATTATAGCCACGGCATTCGATTATTGAATGCTGAAATGCTTGTTGATGGAGTAATCACAAATATAAAAACAATTCTTACCGATCCTGTTCTTTATAAAATGTTGAGCAACGAAACCGGTGTGATGACTCAACCAACATACATTGCAAACGCAAGTCTTCCGGGAAAACCAAAGTCTTTTGGAATAAAATCTGAAGGAGTTGACAAACTTAAAATCATGATTGGAAATGTTACTGGGGTTGATAATTATAATGTGTTTTTAAGTAAAGAGGGGAAAAGTTTTCAAGCGCCGGTTTCTCTCTCTTCCGGCAATATGATTATTGATGGTCTTCAAACGGATTCGATATATTTTATAAAATTGGAAGCGGTTAATCTTTCCGGAAAATCACCTCAGTCCGAAGTGCTTGCGGGAATTCCATCTTCTAATTCTTCTGCATCGATCTTAATTGTAAATGGATTCGACCGAAGTTCAACCGGAAATACATATGATTTTATTCGGCAACATGCACAAGCTATTAAAGCCAATAACGAATTATTTGAATCGTGCACCAACGATGCTGTTTTAGACGGAACATTCAATTTGAATAATTACCAAATTGCGGATTATATTTTAGGGGATGAAAGCACTGTTGACGAAACTTTTAGTTCGACCGAACAGCCGAAGATAAAATCGTTTTTAAATAACGGAGGATATCTTTTTGTTTCCGGGAGTGAGATCGCCTGGGACCTTGATTATAAAGGATCATCAACCGATAAAGATTTTGCATGGAATTATTTAAAGATGAAATATCTTAACGATGCCCCGTTCGGAATCTCGGCAAAATATTACAAAGCAGAACCGTTCAATAATTCAATTTGCACTGGAATGACTTCTTTTTTTTTTGATAACGGAACGCACGGTACCATTGATGTAAGGTGGCCTGATGTAATTAAATCAACTAACGGTGGAACCGGTTTTCTAAAATATTCCGACCTTGATACCGCTTCAGGATATGCTGCAGTTCTATTCTCAGGTAATTTCCCACAAAGTGTTAAACCGGGAAAGATGGCCATTATGGGTTTCCCTTTCGAAACTGTTTATCCCGAAGCAACGCGAAATGAATTGATGAACAAGCTGCTTACTTTTTTCAATACTCCGGTTTTGATCTCAGATGAAAAAAATAATATCCCCACAAATTTTTCGCTCTCACAAAATTATCCAAATCCGTTTAATCCTAGCACAGTAATCAGTTGGCAGTTAGCGATGGGTGGTCAGGTTTCATTAAAAGTGTATGATGTTTTAGGAAATGAAGTTGAGACTTTAATAAATGCTGAACAACCAGCTGGGAACTATCAAGTTGCGTTTGATGGCTCAAAACTTGTAAGTGGAATTTATTTTTATAAACTTACCACGGCAAATTTTTCTTCAATAAAAAAGATGGTGTTGTTGAAATAGTTCTGTAAATCATTTTAAGCAATTCCAGATTTGTTATCACCAAAGTAACCTTTTCTAGGATATTTGTCCTCGATTTAATCCTTATTCAGAATATCTCTTCACATCAAATTTCCAATTACCGATTAGAAAGAGTAAACTTCATTTGAAGCACTACTCAAACCGGCTCATGATCATCATGTTTTGATGGTTGCAAATATCTTTCGCTTCAGCAGTAAATAAAAAATCAATTCTATCTTTGTAGTACTCGGTAATTTTTCCTCGAACCATCTTCAACGTACTATTCATAAAATGATTTTGTTCCGTGAACCCTTCTCCTAAAATTGCAACCGCCGATGGAAGCCATCGTGATGGAAATGTTCCCGCAAATTTTCCTCCATCTTTAAATTGCGCAATTTCTGAATCAATCTTTTTCAACGCTTCAGTTTGACCTTGCTTTGTACTGAAGTTTAGCTGAAGTTCTTTTAAATAGTGACTGAGCCTTTCTTTGTTTGGAACAACAAGCGCAACCGTGTAAGGCGATTGATTATTATAAAGCATCATCTGTTCGATAAAGGGAGAACTTTCTGTTACTGCTTCTTCGATTCCTTCCGGGCTATATTTTTCACCATCATTTGAAATAAGCAGACTTTTGAATCTGCCGAGAATGTAAAGAAATCCATCTGAATCAAGATAACCTAAATCTCCGGTGTAAAGCCACCCTTCTTTCAAGGTTTCCGCGGTGGCTTTTTCATTTTTCCAATATCCCGCCATCACGTTATCGCCTTTAACAACAAGCTCTCCCTTTTGTCCAACAGGAAGCTCATTCCCCTTATCATCGCAGATTTTAACTTGCAGATTTTTTACAATTTTTCCCGATGATCCAAGTTTGTGACAAACAGGAACATTTGCAGAAATAACCGGAGCTGCTTCAGTCAATCCATAACCTTGGAACATTGGAATACCGATTGCATAAAAAAATCTTTGTAACTCTATATCAAGCAAAGCGCCACCCCCGATAAAGAATTCGAGTTTGCTTCCGAAGCCTTCTCTAATTTTACTAAAAATAAGTTTATCATAAAGTTTGTAAAGAGGAAGTTTAAGTTTTTTAAATCCCTTACCGCGATCAACTCCAAGTCCATTGTAATCATATGCCAATTTCAATGCAGCGTTGAAAAGTTTTTCAACTTTCTCTCCTTTATCACGAATACCGGTTTCTATATTCTTTCTAAAATTTTTTGCAAGTGATGGCACGCTTAAAAGGAATGACGGTTTTATCTCCTTAATATTCAGCGGTATGTTGCGCAACGTTTCCATCGGAGTTTTGCCCGATTTTATCGCCGCCATACTTGCTCCATTTTTCATCAACGTGTAAATGCCGGCTGTATGCGCAAAGCAATGATCCCACGGAAGAATAAGGAGCGAAACATATTCTTGCGGAATTGGAAGAAGCGCTGTGGCTTGTTCAACATTTGCAGTGTAATTTCTATGGGTTAAAATTATTCCTTTGGGATCTGCTGTAGTTCCTGAAGTATAACAGATGTTTGCGTACTCATTTTCTTTTATATTCTGCCAACGTTTTTCAAATTCCTTTTTATGTGTCTTTAAATATTCTTCTCCACTTTTCATCAAATCAATTTTGGAAATTTCATCCTTGTCGTAATCTTCAACTTCATCTAATAGAATTATTTTTTCAAGTTCGGGAAGATCGTTTTTAATAGATTTTATTTTTGTACGCTGATTTTTTGAAACGATCACCATTTTGCAACCTGAATGAGCGAGACGGAATTTAAGTTCGGATGGTTCATCAAGTTTTATTGAAATTGGAACATCGATTGCACCGGAATAGAGAACGCCAAGTTCCGCCATTACCCAATCGTTTCTCCCTTCAGAAATAAGAGCAACTCTATCACCAACATTCAGCCCTAGAGTTTGTAATCCGGCTGCAAAATTGTAAACAAGTGTTTGCATTTGTTCATACGATGTCCCCACATATTTATCAAAAGTATTTTCCCACATGAGAACATTGTCTGAATATTTCTTTACGCTTTCTTCAAAGAGTTGCGGTAGGGTTCTTTCCAACATAGAGACTCCGTAAATTGATTAAAATGATTTTAATGTGTCTAAAGCTCTCTTTGCTTCATCAACAAATACTTTAACTTTGTTGTAATCTTTTCTGCCATCGATGCCTTCAACGCCGGTGTGTGTATCAATTCCAGCTGGTTTTACGGTCATCATGGCTTCGTAAACATTTAAATGATTTATTCCCCCGGCAAGGATTACCGGCTTGTTTGAAAGTTCAACAAGTCTGCGGCTGAGTTTCCAATCGTGTGTTTTTCCGGTAGCTCCGCTCGCTCCGGTTAAAGGATCAAATGTATCGGTGATAAAAGCATCAACATATAATTTAGTTGAGGAAACGATATTTTCAAGATCGTTAAAATTCCCTTCTCTTATAACCAGACTTTTTATTATGCTTAACTCTGAAGCTACAGTTTTCAATTTTCTTAGTTCATCGATTGAAATATCTCCATGAAGCTGGATGATTTCAACATTTAATTTTTTGCAGAATTCTATTATTTCTTCGGTTTGATTTAGATAGGTAATGGCTACTGATTGTACACGATCTTTGGTTTGAGCTATAATTTGTGCAGCTTCTTCTTCGCTGCAGTCTTCTTTGTTTACTGGTAACCGCAGAGGAAAACCGAGAAAGGTTACACCGCAGTTAATAAGCATTTCAGCTTCAGCAAGATCGATAATTCCTGCTACTTGAATAAAATTGGAAAAATCCGTCATCATAGAACTCAATTAATTTAAAAAACGTGCAACGAAATTTAGTTAAAAAAGGATTTATGCGAGCGATTTTTGTTTAGGGTAATAGAAAACAAATTTCTCAACGGATTAAACCATTTCTCATAGTCTCATGTCAAATTAATTCAGAAAAAGGTTCTATTTTAAAGACAATAAAATAAAGGAGAATGAAAATGTACAAGACGATTTTATTTTTCACTGTGATTCTTTTTATAACTTCTCCAATGGTTTCCGCTCAAGGACGCATGACCCACGAAGAACGAGTTCAGCAATACAAAGAGAGATTAAAACTTACCGACGACCAAACTAAAAAACTTGATGCAATCCTTTTAAAATCAGAAAAAAAACGTGAAGAATTAAGAAATTCCGACGACATGGAAAACATGAGGGAAGTAATGATGAAAAACATGGAGGAAACGAATGACGAAATACTTAAAATTCTAAAACCGTCACAGAAAGAAGAATTCAAGAAAATGGTTGAAGAAAGGAAAAAACGCATGCAAGGGCAACATCGTAACAGACCGCAGTAATTTACGTAAATCTTAACCTAACCTAGCAGAAGAGATAAATCATGAAGAAAAAGGTTTTAATTATTTCACCGATCGTAATTGTTGCAGCGTTACTCGTATATTTTTTCTTTTTTCAAGAAGATGAAAAAGAGACAAAATTTACTTTCGCTGAAATTACCCGTGGAGATTTAAATGTAATCATAAGCAGTTCAGGTACTATTCAAGCTATCAAAACTGTTGATGTAGGCACTCAAGTGTCAGGTAAAATTGATCAACTACTGGTTGATTTTAACAGTCAGGTAAGAAAAGGACAACTCCTCGCTGTACTTGATACCGTTGTCCTTGCGGCTTCGGTAAGAGATGCTCAATCAAGTTTGGATCGCGCAAAAGCCCAATACGATCAAGCTGTTGCCGTTCATGAAAGAAATAAGCAACTTTACGAAAAAAACTTCATGAACGAAGTTGATTTCATTGCTTCAAAAACCAACGTGCAGGTTTTACTCGCAAATTTAAAATCTGCAGGCACTGCTCTTGAAAGAGCAAAATTAAATTTGGGATATGCTTACATCTACTCTCCTATTTCAGGCACAATAATAAATAGAAGTGTAGAACAGGGACAAACCGTTGCAGCTAGTTTATCGGCTCCCACGATTTTCACAATTGCAGAAGACCTTTCCTCCATGCGCATTTTAACTAATGTCGATGAAAGCGACATCGGACAAATTAAAATGGGACAAAAAGTCCAATTTACGGTTCAAGCTTTTTCTGATAAAAAATTCGACGGTGAAGTAACACAAATTAGATTAAACCCGAATGTAGTTTCCAACGTTGTTAATTATGTAGTTGTTGTAAATGCTGAAAATAAGGATAAAGTTCTTTTACCGGGCATGACGGCAACAGTAGATTTTTATGTCGACTTCAGAGAAAACGTCCTTCTTGTGCCGAATGCAGCTTTAAGGTTCCAACCAACAGAAGAGATGACGGCCGAAGTTACAAAGAATAGAGAAAAGGAATTAGCGAATCTTCCAGACAGTATCAAACAAAGAATGCAAGGAGAAAGTGGCCGGCGTCATTTCGGTGGTGGTATGATGGGTGGCGGAAATAATCATGGAAAAAGAAAAGGACTAAACAGAGTTTGGTACTTTGACGAAAATAATAAATTGCAAATGAGTATGATCTTCAATGGGTTAACTGATGGGAAAAATACAGAAATTGTTAGAGGAAGAAATATTAAAGAAGGACTGAAAATAATTTCCGGTATAATCGAAAATAATACTCCAGCTACAACAACAAGTACAAATCCATTTAATCCGCAGCCTCCAATGGGTGGCCGTGGACCAGGCGGAAGAGGATTTTAATAAGGAAAACAAAACGTTGGAAAACATTTTAATTAAAACCGTAGATCTAACTAAAACTTATATTGTTGGTGAGATCGAAGTTCATGCTCTTAAATCGGTAAATATTTCGATCGAGAAGGGGGAATTTGTCGCCATCATGGGCGCCTCGGGATCAGGAAAATCAACGTTTATGAATTTACTCGGATGTTTGGATATGCCAAGTTCCGGCGATTATTTTCTTGATGGAATCAACACAAGCAAACTCGCTCAAAATGAGTATGCGAATATTCGTAATCAAAAAATTGGATTTGTGTTCCAGGGATTTAATTTACTTTCCAGGACAACCGCCCTTGAAAATGTAGAGCTTCCGTTAATGTATGATAGACTTGAAAAAGTTAAGAACCATCGGAAGCAGGCGGAGGAAGCGCTTAAAAGAGTTGGACTCGGTGATAGAATGCATCACATTCCAAGTCAGCTTTCCGGCGGGCAGCAACAACGGGTTGCGCTTGCAAGAGCGCTTGTTAATGAACCGGCTTTAATTTTAGCCGATGAACCGACCGGAAATCTCGACAGCGTTACTTCAGTTGAAGTTTTCAATCTCTTTCAAAAATTGAATGACGAAGGAATCACCATCGTTATGGTAACACACGAAAGAGATTTCGCCGCTTTTGCAAAGAGGATAATCGAAATGCGCGATGGAAGAGTCATACGAGATGCTGCAATTAAAGACCGTCTTAACGCGGAAGAAGAATTAAAAAAAGTTATTGCGGCTACTGAAATCGTGGAATAAAAGGAATTGAGTAATGAAAGCTAAAATTATTTTAAAAGTTGCAACGCGAAGCATAATGAAATCGCGGATGAGAAGTCTTCTTACGGCTTTGGGAATTATCATCGGGGTTGCCGCAGTAATTGTAATGGTTGCTATCGGAGACGGGGCTCAGAAAAAAGTTGAAGAGCAAATTGCATCGCTGGGTTCCAACCTCATCATCATCACGCCGGGCGCTTCTAACACCGGCGGCGTTAACAGAGGTTCAGGAACATTTAATCGATTTACGTTTGACGACGTAGATAAAATTAAAAACGAAGCAACATTGATTAAAGGTGTCTCTCCTATTGTTGGTTCCGGAGGTCAAGTAATCGGCGGTTCGGGGAATTGGTATACCAGAATAAATGGAGTCTCTCCTGATTATCTTGATATTCGCCAATGGCCTCTTGAAAGTGGAGAATTTTTTACCGAACGTGATGAATTAGCCAGAGCGAAGGTTTGCGTTCTCGGTTCTGAAATTGTAAAAAATTTATTCCCGACTGATGACCCTGTTGGACAGCAAATTAGAATCCGAAGTGTACCCTTTAAAGTTATTGGTGTGCTGAAAGAGAAAGGACAATCCGCTGTGGGAACGAGTCAAGATGATATTATTTTGGCTCCCTCAAAAACTGTGGGCGATCGGCTTTCGGGTGATCATTTACATCTCAATGCAATTCAGGTTAGCGCTTCTTCCAATAGTAAAATTCCGGCCACCATTGCCGAGTTAAAAAGTATTATGAGGGAATCGCACAAATTAAATCCGGGTGAAGATGATGATTTTACCATCCGAGATCAATCCGATCTTTCTGAAGCTGCAACTGCAACGTCACGTATTTTAACAATATTATTGGCTTCTGTTGCAGGGGTTTCGCTTGTTGTCGGCGGCATCGGTATTATGAATATCATGTTGGTTTCCGTAACAGAACGAACAAGAGAAATCGGAATTAGATTGTCTGTTGGTGCGAGAGCTTCAGATATTTTAGTTCAGTTTTTAACAGAAGCTACCGTCTTAAGTTTAACCGGAGGATTGATTGGTGTTGCGTTTTCCTTTTTGATGGTTTACATTCTCAATCACTACACAGATCAATCAGCATATATTAAACCGCAAATCATAATGATCGCATTTGGTTTTGCCGGTGCAATTGGAATATTCTTCGGATTTTATCCGGCTCGGAAAGCTGCATCGCTTAATCCGATTGACGCTTTGAGATATGAATAATTAGGAATTACGAATTAGGAATTAAAATAAGTGCTAATAATTTAATAATAAAAACATGAAAATATTTTTATAGCAAGAAGGGATGAACTAATGAAATTGTTCAAAATATTGATCTTAGTTTTTTCGGTGATCGGATTTAGTGCCATCAACGCTCAGGAAAAAATTACCTTGAAGAACGCAATTACCATTGCTCTAAATCAGAATACCTCAGTAATTAAAAGCGTTAATAATTTAGAAACTTCAAATGCTGCGGTGAAGAACGCGTACGGCAATTTTCTTCCGAATATGAACTTTAACAGCGGTTGGAGTTGGCAGAGAGTTAGCAATAATAAAGTCACAAACCAGCTGGATTATCTTGGGAATACACAAAATGTAAGTCAATCAGAAACCGATTCGCGTAGCTATAGCATGTCTCTTGGCGGTAATGTCACACTCTTCGACGGACTTGCAAACATTTCCTCCCTCAACCAAAAAAAGAATGATCTTCAATCAGCAAAATATGATCTTGAAAAATTAAGACAGGATGTAACGTTACAAACGGTTAATCTTTTCATCATCATCACCAATAACGAAAAAATCCTCAAATTCCAGGAAGAAGATTTAAAGTATAACGAAGATATGCTGAAAAAAGTAAAAGAGATGTTCGACCTTAGAATGAAAGCAAATGTTGATCTTTACGCCCAGGAGTTTCAAACGTCAAATGCACAACTGTCTTATCTTCAGGCAAAAAATAATTATGAAAAATCGAAGATCACATTGCTCAATTATTTGTCAAAAGATCTTTTAAAAGATTATACGTTCGAAATGGATTCTTCTTATCTACCTGAATCTATAAAAAATACCGATGATATTACCACTCTTTACAACACCGCACTTCAAAACCGAAAAGATTATCAAAGTTCAAAACTGAAATTGGATAACTCCGAGTATTCGCTTATTACCGCTCGCAGCGGCCTTTTACCGAGCTTGAGCAGCAATTACGGTTTTTCAACAAGCGCAACACAACCAAAGGATTTATTCAGCAGAAAAGTTTATAGCTTCGGACTCTCTTTCAGTCTTCCAATTTTTTCACGTTGGAGCACTGAATATGCGATGCAATCAGCCGAAGTACAAATCAAAAACACAAATGAAGATTTAAAAGCGCTGGAACGGCAAATAAAAAGTGATTTGAAAAACGCGGTGCTTGATTTGCAGACGGCAACTGTTCAATTGGATGTAACAAAAGCAGCATTGAAATCGGCTATGGAAACCTGGCAAATTAAACGGGACTCATACACACTTGGCGCTGCAACGTTTATCGATCAACAGCAATCTTATAGAGATTATGTACAGGCAAAAAATAACGCAATTGCAAGTGAATCAAATTATATTTTAAAACAATTTGGATTACTCAGCGCGCTCGGTCTTTTGAAAACCGAATAACTATTTTAAGAGTGGCGTAAGTAATTTATGCCACTTCTTTTTTTCTTCGCTTAAAAATTCTCTTAACCATTCCAATAAAACTCTTCTCACCAAGATCATCAAGAATACTATATACAACAGGAACAATAAACAACGTAAGCAGCGTTGAAGTAATCAATCCTCCAATTACCGCTTGCCCCATCGGCGCTCTAAACTCGGAACCTTCTCCAAAACCAAATGCAACCGGAACCATACCAAAGATCATTGCGAATGTTGTCATCAAGATAGGACGCAATCTTGTTGGACCTGCCTTTACTAAAGCATCAAAGCGTGAAAGTCCACGCGATCGGAGAACGTTGGTATAGTCCACAAGAAGAATTCCGTTTTTGGTAACCAAACCCATCAACATAATTATTCCGATCATCGAGATCACTGAAAGCGTACTTCCAAAAATAATGAGGAACAACACTGCACCGATGATGGACATCGGTAACGCGAGCATGATTGAAAACGGATGGACAAAACTTTCAAACTGCGCGGCTAGGACGATGTACACAAAAATAATTGCCATCGCCAGAGACAACAACATATTTGCAAATGATTCGGCTTGCTCTTCTCCTTGACCAACTACACTAATCGTATAACCGGGAGGAACGTTTATCTTTGCAACCTCTTTGTTTACATCTTCTAAAATTTCACCAAGCGTTCTTTCGTCAACGTTTCCATCAACACGCACTTCACGCTGACGCGCATACCGCATAATTTTTGACGGACCGATATCCGCGCTAACAGAAACAACGCTGCTTAACGGAATGAGAATATCCTTTCCGTCAAAAGTTTTTTTGTTACTCTTTACAGTCATAAATGGAATTGTGTTTGCTGAAGTTCTATCCTTTTTTTGCAGCTGAACACGTACATCATATTGTTCATCTGCATCTTGAAATTTTGATGCAACGTAACCGTCAACCAGCGAGCGTACCGTTGATGCGATTAAAAAAGGATTGACCGCAAGATCGGAAGCTTTTTCCCGATCAATATTCAACCGGATTTCCGGTTTTGAAGTTTCAAGATTGTTTGTAACATCAACAGTTCCTTTAGTTGATTTCACAATCTTTTCAACTTGATCCGCAAGTTTACTTATCACTTTTATATCTTCGCCGCGAATACTAAATGTTAGCGGTTTTTCATTTCCTCCGGGACCTCCTTCTAACAAGAAGGCTATTTTCGCTCCGGCAATATTTTTAAATTCATTTCGCGTTTCTCTTATTAACTGCTGAACGCCCTTTTTTCTCTCTTTCTTCTTTACAAGTTTTACAAGAATTGTTGCATCCGTAACAGGATTATTTGCAGAGCCGATGGTGGTGAGTACAGTTGTAACTTCAGGTCTGTTCAACAATGATTTTTCCATTTGCGCACAGAGATCACTTGTACGCTCAAGCGAACTTCCCGGAGCGGACTTAACATCAATAATAAATTGACTTTGATCTGTAAACGGAAAAAACTCAGCTCCTAAAAATCCCATAAGAACAAAACTTGAAAGAAAGACCGCAATAGATGTGAAGATAATAGTCTTGCGATGTCGCAAGGACCAATTCAACGCGGTCTTATATTTCGCGCTTAGTATTTCGAAGAAATGATTAAAGTAATAAAGGATTTTGTGGAAAAAATTTCCTTCCTTCGAAAGTTCTTCATCATCTTTCTTTAGCCATTTAGATGAAAGCATCGGGGTTAAGGTAAACGCAACGAAAAGTGAAACGAGCACCGCCGCAGAAATCGTGATTCCGAATTGATAGAAAAATTGTCCGACGATTCCCGGCATAAATGCAACCGGAACAAACACCGCAACGATGGTAAAGGTTGTTGCCATTACCGCAAGACCGATTTCCGCAGAAGCATTTTTAGCCGCTTGAATTGCGCTTTCTCCTTGTTGCATGTGCCGGTAAATATTTTCGATTACAACTATCGCATCGTCAATTAATAATCCTACCGCGAGCGACAATGCCAAAAGCGACATCATATTAAGGGTGAAGTTCAAAGCATACATCACAATAAAACTTGCGATGATGGAAGAAGGAAGCGCGAGTCCGCTTATGATTGTTGCTCTAAAATTCGCGAGGAAAAGATAAATAACAATGATCGCGAGCAAACCGCCGTACACAATATCAAAGAGAACATCGTTCACAGAATCCTGAATGTACGTACTGTTGTCTTGTGCAAGAACAAAATTAACATCCGCAGGGAGTTCTTTCTTCAATTTTGCAAGTTGCTTATGAACTTCTTCTGCAACTTTAACGGTGTTACTTCCGGATTGTTTTATGATCTCCAAGCCAACTGCCGAAATTCCATTCAATCTTGTTAAACTTGTTTTTTCTTTTGTCCCGTCAACAACATTAGCAACGTCGGAAAGATAAACATTCTTCCCCATCGGTGTTGCAACAATTACCCTTTTAAAATCTTCTACTGATTTATACTTTCCCATCGTGCGCAGCAAAAGTTGCCGTGGACCGTTTGTTAAATTTCCTCCCGGAATTTCAACATTTGAAGAGCCAACGTTTTGAATAACATCTTGAATAGAAATGTTATATGCTTTTAATTTTGATGCGTCAACTTCAACTTGAATTTCCCTTTCAGCACCGCCGACAAGATTGATAGCACCGACACCCGGAATATTTTCCAGCCGTTTTTTAATTACATTTTTTGTGTAAGTAGTTAAATCTTTTTCAGATCGATTTCCGGAAACAGAAAGAGACATGATCGGGAGACTTTGAAAGTCGAACCGTTGGATTACCGGATCTTCAATTTCTGCAGGCAGATTTGCGCGTATCGCTGCAACTTTTTCTCTTACTTCCTGTGCTGCGGCTTTTCCGTCAACTTCAAGTTTAAATGCGATTACCGAAACCGATACTCCCTCTTGCGAAGTTGATTGAATAAAATCTACTCCCGCTATCGGATTAACGGCTTCCTCTATTTTCTTTGTAACGTCCGATTCAATTTGTTCCGGACCGGCACCCGGTAAAACGGTAGTGACAATAACGTAAGGAATATCTACGTTGGGATAAAGATCAATATTTAATTTTATGTACGAAAAAAATCCAAGCACGATCAAAGCCGCGATCATCATGGTCGCGAACACCGGGCGCTGGATGGATATGTCGGCTAATTTCATAAAAGTTCCTTAAACATAATTTTAATTGGTCGGTCGTCATTGGTTTGAAGTTTTATTTCAATGACTAATGACCATTGACAAATGACCATTCTTCATCAACTAAAAACGAACTAAAATTCCTTCTTTAAGATTATTCATTCCAACCGTTACAATCGTTTCTCCCGATTTTAATCCATCAAGAATTTCAGTGAAAGTATCGTTCGAAAGTCCTTGAGTAACCGGTTTAAAATGAGCTCTGTTGTTTTCGATAACATAAACACCCGAACCTTTTTCCGTAATGGCGATCGCTTTACTTGGTACCACCAGAGAATTTTTTTGTGATTTCAATTCTACATCAGCGTTGCAAAACATTCCCGGTTTAAACCATCTGTCGGTTGTATTCGGAAACACTCCTTTTACTTCAAATGTGCGAGATTCAACTTCTGCTGACTTTGCAGTTTGCGATATCTTTCCGTTCCGGATCGTTTCCGGTTTTATTTGAGAATAAACTTTTATCGGCTGACCTATCGAAAAATGTGTGAGATCACCTTCGCCGACATTAAGAATTATTTTCATTGTATTGATGTTAGCAACCGTCACCAACGGCATTCCAACTTGTGCCAAATCTCCGATGTTTGCATTTACAGCGGTAACAATTCCGTTAATCGGAGAAGTTAATTCAACCGAACTTTTAACCGCTTCAAAATTAGCTTTGGCGATACTGAATCCCGTACGCGTTCCATCCAAAAGCTGTTGAGAAATTGCTCCTTCTTTATATAACGCTTCCATGCGGTCTAAATCTTTTTTCGCATTTAGGAACGCAGCCTCCGCTTGATAATATTGTGAGGTCGCTCCGGTTTTATCAAGTGCGATTATCAACTGTCCGGCTTTAACAAGTTCGCCAACTCTCACTTTAACAGCAACGATTCTCTCCGGAAGTTTTGCGACGATATTTGCCTGTTCTTCACCTTCAAGCGTTCCGCTAAAAGATTTTGTTAAGACAATTTCTTTCAATTCAACTTTACTTACCTGCACCGGAATGGTATCAAGATCGGGATTAGCTTTTGCAACCGGTTCAGCTTCTTCTTTTTTTGCGCAGCTTGCAACTAGCAAAAGCATTGCGGCTATTGCAAAATATTTTATACATATTTTAGAAAATCTTTTTAACATCGCTTAAAATTTCTCCTTGAATAAAATTAAAATAATTCGTTCCGGTTAAACTTATTCCTCAATACTCACTGCATATTCCCAATCAGCTTTCGCCATGAGATAATCATAAATTGCCTGCGCGTAATTTGTGTTGGCAAACGTAAGTGCGGCTTGCGTATCGATCAACTCCAACTGCGTGCCTACGCCGCTTTTAAAACGGGTTTGCGAGATTCTTAACGCTTTATCGGCTTGCTCCAAACTTTTCTTTTGTGCGTCGATCCTTTTTTTCGCTTCATCCATTTTCATGATTGCTTGTTGAACCTGGATGGAAATTCCTTCTTCCAACTTTCTTCTGGCTAACCCGACTTTATCTTTATCGATTGTTACCTGTTCAATTCTTGCTCCACGTCTAAATCCATCAAACAGAGTATAGTTAAGCTGTAAACCAACCAGCAGATTGTTCGCCCAATTATATTCTTTAAATCGAAAAGTGTTTTCTTGCGACTGCCATTGATATTGGCTGAACAGAGCCAGCGTTGGATAATATTCGGATTTCTCAATTGTAATATTTTTATCAAGTAATGACTCTTGAATAGAGAGTTGGCGAACCAACGGACTTTTTGCAACGGCTGTAAGTTGGGTTTCTTCTAAAATATTACCGGGAACATCTTCAAAAACAAACTCTCCTTTTACTTCAATTGGTGTTTTAAGGTTGATCCCAAGAAGATTCTTTAATGCGTTCTTGGTTAACTCCAGATTATTTTCCGTTTGAATTAACAACGGCTGCGTATTTGCCATTTGCACTTCCGCCCGTAGATTATCATACTCGGATGCAACTCCTTGTTTGTACAAAGCCGAAACATTTTCTGCATTCGCTTTTGTAACTTCGCAACCTTGTCTGCTGACTTCCACCATTTTTTTCATTAAGAGCACGGTGTAAAAAGTTTTTTTTACGTTCAGGCTGATTTCTTGTTTGGTTGCTTTGTTTCCGGCTTTTGACAACTGGGCATATTCATCGGCAATTTTAATTGCGGTGTTTACTTTTTGACTGTAAATGACCTGTGATAATGTTATCCCGGCGTTATAACTATTCTTCGACCCGATCTCAAAGGTTAATGTTTGGTCGGATGGATTGAAAGCGGTGTTCGGCGGAATGAACATTACCGGAAGTTTAATATTTCTTGCATACATTGCTGTAAAATCAACCCGAGGATAAGCGTTTGAGTACGCTTCATCGATCTGCTCTTCTGCTTTAAGCATGTCTTTTTCGGAAATCTTTACATCCCAGTTTTTTTCGAGAGAGATTTTAAGCGCGTCTTTTAAGGTTAAAACGAGTGTGCTGTCTCTGTTTTGTGCGGAGGATTCTTTTTGAAGAACAAAAAGAATGAAGAGTGCAAAGAAAATATTTAGAGAAATTCTATTGATCATGAATTCGATCCTCTAATAGTTCGTTTTTGTGTTGTGCAATTGAAGTACAAGCCGGAAGGTTTCCCCGAATTGAAAGTTGGTAAACTTAATACAGCAAAAGTTTCTCCGGCTTTTGTAGTAAAACTTTCAAAATGCTCCTGCTAAAATAGGGAAGACTATTGGAATATAGAAAAAGAATTGATTGGCGGTTGTTAAGTAATTTGAGTGGTAGTCTCAAAACAGCTTATTAAAATCTTGGATCATCTACTTCTGTAACGTTAAGATAATGAAGATTACAAATATGATTGTGATTAAGAAAATTTTCGGATGAATTTTAGCTATTGAAACACAACTTAAGTCGGTAAATAATCTTATTTTTGTAATGAAGTTAAATCCGGCAGAAACAATAAAGCATGAACAAATTTTTACAATCTCTCTTTCTGATTATCGTATTTCTTTTTATTAGGAGCATTACTTTCGCTCAAACAAAAGCAGATGAAAGTTGGAAAGTGTTTGATGATTCAACCGTTGCCCGCGTTGATGTTACCGTTAGCGAAGCCGCAATAGCTTATATGTACAAAAATGTTCAAAGCGATTCAATTCATTTATGTTCTTTTCGTTTTCGCAACCGGTTTATTGATGAGATGCTTGATTCTGTTGGAATAACTCTACGTGGTGCCACTTCGCGCAATTCGCAAAAGAAATCTTTTAAACTTGACTTTAACACTTTCATCCCCGGAAGAGATTTTTATAAACTTGATAAAATGAATCTTAACGGCGACCATAACGATCCTTCAATTATACGAAGCAAACTCTGTTGGGATTTGTTTAATGATGTCGGGATTACTCATAGCCGCGCTTCTCATGCAGAAGTTTACATCAACGGGAAATACTACGGACTTTATATAAATGTAGAACAAGTTGATGATAAATTTCTAAAGAAAAATTTCAGTGATGCAACGGGAAATTTGTGGAAATGCCTTTATCCGGCTGATTTAGTTTATTTAGGTGAAGATCAAAATCTTTATAAGAAATTTAACGGCGGAACTAAAACCTATGATCTAAAGACTAACGAAACCGCCGATGATTATCGTAGTCTTGCTCATTTAATTTCAATACTCAATAGAACTTCAATTTCTTTGTTACCCGATTCACTTGAAAAAGTAATGGAGGTGAGTGGAGTTTTTAAAATGTTTGCATTCAACGCACTGGTTGCAAGCTGGGATGATTATCGTTCGCTAAACAATAACTATTATCTTTATCTCAATCCATCTTCAAATAAGTTTGTGATGCTCCCTTATGATTACGACAATACGTTTGGAGTAGATTGGTTCAGCACCGATTGGGCAACTGCCGATCCATATAATTATCCAAAAGCTGTTCAAGGCAACCGCCCTCTCTGGGATCGACTTATAACAATCAAACAGTATAAAAACTTATACACTCACTTTCTTGAATTTTATAATAACAATGCATTCAAACTTCCTCTATGGGAAAATCGTTTGGAAAATCTTCGGATAAAGATCACTAGTAGTGCGTTAGCGGATTCATTCAGAACGCTTGATTACAAATTTACTTTCAGTGATTTTCTTAACTCCTATTCTTCCGCTCATTATGAAAATCAACATGTAAAAAAAGGAATACGTGAATATGTAAATCTTAGAAGTTCTTCTTTAACTTCTAAATTGATTTATGCTTCGGGTGAAAAACCGATTGTTTACGAATACGATTGGTATCCTAAAAATCCCGGTCCCAATGATTCAATTTATATTACTGCTTCAGCCTTTAGCCAAGCCGGAATAAATTCAGTTCAAGTTGAATACTACGATAACAATACATCTTCAACCACGATCTATCCTTTTGTCTTTTCACCCATTCCCAATACAAAGCGAGTTGAAGAAGCTGATAGATGGAAAGTTGTGTTGCCTCCACCCGGTTTTAATGTTTCAGCCAAATTCCGTATTACTGCAAAAGATGTTAATCAATTGCAAATGTCTTTTCCACGTGGCGGATGGATTACGTTGAAAACGCCACCGGAACCATCTCCCCACGTAGTTATCAATGAACTTCTTGCAAAAAATAATTCTACGGATACAGACAGCGCCGGACAATTTGAAGATTGGATCGAATTGTATAATCCGACCAATCAGGTAGTTGCTTTGGATGGATACTTTATGACAGATTCCCGTGATAGTTTGATGAAGTGGAAATTTCCAAATGGTATTTCTCTTCAGCCTTTAAGTTATTTATTACTCTGGTGCGATAATGATTTGAATCAAACCGGCTTACATACAAACTTTAAATTAAATGCTGATGGAGAATTTGTTGCTCTAACTTCTCCAGATGGAATAACCATCATCGATTCGATTTCTTTCGGAATGCAATATGCTGATACTTCATTCGGTAGAATTCCTGATGGCGCTTCTTCTTGGTCTTTTCTTAAACCGACTCCGTCACAAAAAAATATTTTCACTTCAATAAAAAGCGATAAGTTGATACCGGAAAATTTTTCTGTATCGGCTTTTCCTAATCCATTTAATTCAACTTCAACAATTCGGTTTACACTCCCGTCTGCGGGGAAAGTTAAAATTATTTTTTATAATCTTCTAGGAGAAAAGCTTCATTCAATTGAACAAGAACTTAACTCTCCCGGTATGCACGACATTAAATGGTTCGGAAAAGATATGAATGGAAACGAAGTGAGTTCGGGGATTTACCTTTGCACAATTGAAACGGAAAACAATTTTAAGTCTCTTAAATTGGTGTTGATGAAGTAGAAAAATCCTTTACATAAGAGTTTGTTTACTTTTGGTTCGTTTAAACCAGATGAGAATTAAAACACTTTCAACTAACCACAACAACAGTTCTAAATAATACACCCACCAATACCACCCGCCTCCCGGTTGATGCACAAGATAATCTTCGGCAATGTGCAAATTCCAAAATGGAATGAGGAAACAATACCAGCTTGAATGCGCCCATTCGTAAAATTGTGTCCAATCATCCGGATTCTGTTGAAACAATCTTCCAACATCCGGGATGATTGTTAATATTATTGCAAGAATGATAATATGCCGCCTCCGCAACCTTGGAATCAGAACACAAATTAGTCCCGATTGTACAACATGTTGCGGAAGCGTCATGATGTGCTTCTATTTTTTCCAATTATCTGTTCTAAAAGATGAAGCCGGCAAATTCTTTTTGTTGAACAGAGTTCCTTGAGGAGTATTGCTCCAGGCATATCTTGCCGCAACAGGTTTAATAATTTCCGGATTACTAAGAACAAGCTTGTTCCCTTCAACTTTTACATCCGCAATTTTAAAAACACTGTCTTCTCCTGCGATCATAAAATTTGTTCCGCCTTTATCTTCGTTAATTACCAGTCCTCCTTCAGCATTATTAAATGATAAAACTATTTTATTGTCAGTAATCTTGTATGATTTATAGATTGGTCCCGAATAGGAGATTTTTTTCTTATAGTCTTTCGCAAGCGCCCAAACTGCAAGTCGGTTACCAACATCTTTTTTGTTTCCCGGATGAACATTTTCCGGCGTTCCAATATCCAGCGTTACTGCCATTCCGGTGTTGGGGACAGAAAGCGAAAACAGTTGTTGCTCGCGCAATCTCTGTGATTCTATTTTTCCACCATAGTTGTATGGAGCGATCTGCGCAAAGTAAAAAGGAAAGTTCCCTTCTTGCCAATCTGCTCTCCATCCTTCAATCATTTTTGAAAAAAGAGTTTGATACAAATCGGGTTTCCAAGCGTTTGATTCACCCTGATACCAAATTGCTCCTTTGATTGAATAACCCACCAACGGTGCTATCATTGCGTTGTACAAAGCTGTCGGAGTTGAAGCTGAAAGATCAAAAGCAACTGAAGGACGCGGATTAACGGACTCACCTTTTGAACCGAAGACATAGAATTTGCCATGTCTGTATTCGGCAACTGCAAAATATTTCCATTCACCCGAAAGTGAAATCTTTTCACTTCCCTCTTTTAAATGAATGTTGATTTTTTCTCCATCACCATAAAGACCGCCACCTCCCTGATTATCAACCACACGAATAGCAAAAGTAAGGATTGTATCATTCACGATTTCCCTCGGAACAATATATACTCTTTCTTTATCCCAAGAGTCTCCCTTTTCATGCGCACCGATGAGTTTTCCGTTTATAAATGTTCGGTCCATATCATCTATCGGTCCCAACTCAACGACTAATTCTTTGTTGAGCCAGCTCCTGGGGATTTCAATATTTTTTCGGAACCAGATCGTTCCATCAAAATTCCCAACTTCAGATTCTTCCCAGAGACCAGGTAAATCTGCCTTCTTCCATTTGCTGTCATCAAATTTTTGATTTGCACAATCAGCATCATCAAAACTTAAACCTTCCCATTTAGTTGAATCATTTTTTCCACTCATATCGATGATTGGAAATTTTTCTAACCAAGCATACAATTTCTTTCTCTCTGCTCCGCTATTTTCAATTTTATCTGCAATTTCTTTGTATTCGTCAACATAGCCGAGATATTTTTTACTCATCCAAGATTCAACAGCTGTTCCTCCCCAAGTTGATTGAATCAATCCGATGGGAATTTTTAATTCATCTGCCAATCTTTTTCCAAAAAAGAATCCGGTTGCACTGAACTTAGCGACAGCTTCAGGTGAAGAAACCATCCATTTGCCAACACAGGTGAATGCCGGTTTATCAGCATAGGCTCTTTCTACATTAAAAAAACGGATGTTATAACTGTTCCCTCCGGCAATTTCTTTTGGAGCTCCGTAAATTGTATCACGCGGTGGCCAGCCCTGCATCGGCATTTCCATATTCGATTGACCGGAACAAAGCCAAACCTCTCCAATCAGTACATTGCTGAAGGTAATACTTGAATCGCCAATAGTAATCTTAATTTGATAAGGTCCACCGGCTTTAGGAGTTTCAATTTTCGCAGACCAAAGACTGTCCTCTCCAACTTTTGCCTTTGCTGATTTTCCCCAGCTTGCTTTAATTATTACCGGACTGCCGGGAAGTGCTTTACCCCAAAACGGCGCTTTGGTTTTTTGTTGAAGAACCATATTATCGGAAAAGATGGCGGGCATTTCAATAAATTGTTTGCTGTTGCCAAATACAAATCCAGCTAAAATTATTACGGAGAAGAGAACAATTTTCTTCATTTAGATGACCTTCATTTTTATATTTTATATAAAAGATTACCGATTCAAGTTCCCTTATGGTTTATCTCTTTATTTCACAAAAGATGACTCAAAAGCCTTCTTGCAAGAGAAGTTAAGAATAAGGTGTTTGAAAAATAGAAAAATGAAATGAATTTTCATTCGTTGAAGGATAAACATTTCTAATTTATTTCAGAAAAGATATTTTGAAAAGCTCGTAGAATCCCCATAAAACTTCAACCTTATATCCCCGAAAAAAATATTTCTCCCTCAACGACAAATCGTTGGGAGAGAAACAACTAACAATTCCAGGTTCAGCTATTCGGCTGAAAGTTCTTTTAAGATTGAAGAGGCAACTTGGTCCACAACATCTTCTTTATCATAAAACTTGTTTTCAAGTCTTTCACGAATTGCATTAAGTCTTTTCGCATCAAGCGAAGAAGTTTGTAAAAGTTTAGCTTCGTTGGAAATCACAAATTTGTCTTTGTTTTTTTCTTCTGAAACTCCTTCAGACTTTTTCCCTTTTATTTCTTTTGGAAAATAAAGAGAGTTTGTAATTGCTTTTATGTCCATTTTGGTTACCTGTAATAATTAGCTATTTTTTTCTGGTTTTGCAGATGATTAATCTCTTCTGCCACTGCCGCCAGTTTTAATTTTTTTTGTGTAACAATATCATCGAACTTAATTTTAATTAGTTTAGCCGATTTGAGTAATTTTTCTTCAAATTTATTAAACTCTTCCAAACCAAACTGATCTTTTAACTCACTTTTGATTTTGCTCACATATTCCATCCCGACCTTTGCTTTGGGAAAGATCAGTTCAAAATTTTCATCGCTAAGAATTTCAAGGTAATCTAATACCGCTTTGTAGGTATTTTCAATTATTTCAATTTTTTCTTCCATGGTGTCACTATCCTAAATTACGTTTGCGTTAATTCCGAACAATGAAGCATTCATATTCAGAGAAACGAGCTGACTTTGAAGACCTTCATACTGTTTTCTCATCATTTCCGCACGTTTGTCTATCCGTTTTTTCATGGCGGTTATCTTGGTTTCCATGTAAGAAACATTATCATCTAAAGATTTTTTTGATGTGGCAAGATAACCGGCAGCACCTAAATAGGGATTTACTTTATTATAGAGAATATTTGCAACGCCATTAGTCGAATTAAAAACAGACTCAACCTGAGATATTTTATCAGTTAAATTATTATCGAATAACGTGCTGTTCGAAATAGATAAACCGGTTGTGGAATTGAAGGTTATTCCGATTTGAGAAAGGTAAGCCAAATTACCGTCAGAAATTCCGGAAATTTTTGAGCTTATGTTTGTATTAAACGTTTCTAGGATCGAAGAAACATTAGAGTCTCCGGTAAACACTCCTTTTTCTCCAAAATTTCTTTTCCTCTTTTCATCCATAAAAACATAAACATCATTGAATTTACTTATAAAGCTTTCAACTTTGGTTTTAATATTTGTGTTATCGGTTGCAACAGCAACGTTTACGGTTGTATCCGATGCCTGCATTACCGATTTCAGATTGAAGGTAACTCCATTTACGAGATCGGAAACCGAGTTTGTATTTCGTTGAAAATTTAATCCGTTAAATTGAATCTTAGCATTTAATAGGTTAGCGTTTTGTGTTACATCTGAATAGACAAAACCGGCAGTATCGGGTGAAGTGGTTTGATTGAAGGTCGGTCTGCTAACACCTAAATTCAAACCAATGGTTGCCAGCGCAGTTGAAGCTCCTGTGTCAGCCAAACTTTTTATTCTATTATCCAACCCCGAAGTTTTTGCCGTAAGAGAAAATTGAGAGTTAGTAGAGTCTGGTGCAAAAACAGAAGCAGAAACTATTGCAGAAGCAGCTTTTTCTTTCGTAACTCCAATATTTAGATCTGTAACAACATCAAATCCACTAACATGTGAAATAGAAATATATTTTGAAGAATCGGAAACGGTTAATTTAAGTTTAACATCTCCGGGTGTCGGTGAATCAACAACTTTTTCCGCAGCAATTCCGCCTAAACTTGCATTAGCGGTAATTTGCGCAATGGCTTCATCAACCAACTGACCATAAGTTCCGCCGCCGGTAATTGAAATTGTTTGTTCCGATCCGTTTAAGTTTATTTTAAAAGAACTTGAACCACCAGCATAGGCATTAGCCGCTACCTTTGCATTTGATGTCACGATTGCCTTATCAAAATTTATTGCATCGCGGATTTTCTCCATAACGGTTTTATTCGTTTCTGAAGCAGTAAAATTAACATCGATATTGCTGGTATATTCACCCGTGGTTCCGTCACCGGTTTTAATTGTAAACGAATGTGTCCCGGTAATAGCATTTGCAGTTGCGGAAACAGCTTCGGGGGAAACGGCAATATCACTCTTTGCAAGTTGATCGATCCGGAGATCGAAGCTGCTTGTTGAGGCTGAGGTTGTGGCAGTGGCGGTTACAAATTTTGTATCGGATGAGGTAGCTGCCCGTGTAGCAAAAACAGAATCCGCTCCCGTTTGTTTGAGGGCTACTAATTCTGTTTTAAGAGCATCTAACTTTTTAGATAGATCCGTGTATCCTGTAGAAATGTCTTTAGTCCGTGTCTGTTTCTTTGTAACGGGCGTTACTAATTTTTCAGTTTCATTAGTAGAATAAGCATCAACTAATTTTGTAATTGCCGAATACGAAGAAACATCGAGCGCCATTATTAATAATCCTGTAGTTTCCTAAAAGCTTCCACCCAAGTAGCTCTTAACTCTACAAGGATAGTGTTTACAATATCATATTTTTTTAACCTCATCTGTTCCTGGCAGAACAAATAGAGTCTTAACAATCCTGTTGAAATTTCTCTAACAGGTTCGGTTTCAAAATTTAAAGAGTTAATAAGTTCCTGAATTGCGTTATTCGTTTTAACCATATTATGTTTATTACAGTTTGCAATTGCAAAATCATAAACCTTAATAAGGAGCTGCTGGGGAGTAGCTTCCATAATCTCCTTAACTAAGTATTGATTCATCCTATTAGAATGGTTATTTGCCAAAGCTGAATGCTGCATCATAAAAATTCCTTATTATCAAGTATAAAAAATCCCTCCCGGTTTTGCCGGGAGGGAAGCGTGAAAGAACGAAATCTTATCTGAACAAGGAGAGAATTGAACTTGGAGCTTGATTCATTTGAGAAAGCATCGAAGTTGAAATCTGTCCGCCAACCTGGCTCTTTGTAGAGTTTAGTTGTTCCATAGCCATATCGGTATCAAAAATACGGCTAACAGATGCATTTGCGTTTGCAATAGCAGAGGTCAAATACTCTTCTTTTACGTCGAGTCTTTGGTTATAGTTACCAATTGCGCCTAAAGCAGTTTTAACACTAGCAGATAAGGTATCTACTTGAGCTGTTGTAGGAGCAAAGTCAGCTGAGCTAGCACCGGTTATTGATCCAAGACCAGCTGATGCAAAGCTAGTTAATGCTACTGAAAGAGTATCAGTTGAAGCTTCACCTGTTCTAAATGTGAAAGTACTTCCAGCACTGTTGCTTAACAAAGCTGTATCATTGAATTTGGTGTTGGTGAGGATTGAACTTATTTCATTTCCTAAAGCTTTAATATCGTCTGCAAGTGAAGTAGCGTTCTTTGTAGGATCGCTAGCATCTGCAACTTTTCCTTTAATAGCAATTAAAAGATCATTAATGCTTGAAAGAGCTGATTCGGCTGTTGCCAATAAGTTCTTAGCGGAACCGATGTTTCCCTGGGCACCTTTCATAACAGCAATTTTGCCCTGAAGTTCTTTACCAACTTGATAACCTGACGTATCGTCTGATACCGAGTTGATTCTTTTTTGGGAAGCTAAACGTAACTGAGCACTTTGGGTAGATCCTGTTACTTTTGCTAAAGCATTGTAAGCAGATACCGCACCGAGATTTGAATTAATTGAGAACGACATAATATACCTCCATGTATATTTTGGTTGTTTTTTTATCAGGCGTCCTTGCCTGACTTGTTATTAAATAAGATTTTCATCTCAACTTTATTATCGCAGCAGCAGAATGAAAGTTTAGTGTCTTATTGAAAAAAAATTAAAAAAATATTTGAGGGAGTTTTTCTTTGAGTAGATTAAGACGAGAGAGAACTTGTTCCTGGTTGGCAAACTTCAGTTCCCCTGAATGTACCGTGCTTTTAATTTTAGCCAACTCCCCACTTTGAAGATATGTCGATACAAGATAAAAAATTGTTGAAGGATCGCTGTCATTAATATATATAGATTGCTCAAAAGCGTTCGCTGCCTCACTGTTTTTCTTGCATTCCATTAACAACAATCCCAGTTTGTTAAAGAATAGAGAATCCCGTGAAAACCTTTCAGCACAAAGTTGCATCAACTCTAATTTTGTATTTTTATCATTATACCGATCAAACAGAGTGGCAACTAATGAGAAGTTCGATGGAGTGATATGCCCGGCATAATCCCTCAATTTCTCCGGTGGTATTAATCGGTTGTTCAATAAATTTTCAAACAATTCCATTTCAGTTGAATCGGAAGTTTTATTGAGTACTAAATATTCTTTGTAGAAAAAACCAAATAAATCCGTATTACCGGACAGTAAGGCAATTTCCAAGCCGTAATAACAGAGTTGAAGTTCATCGATTAAAATATTTTGATTTGAAGTTTTTTCCCCTCTTAAATATTTCCTGTTTTCTTCAAAAGCTTTACGGCTATATTTTTCAGCAATGTTTGCATCACCTAACTTTAAATAGATATTAGCGGCTGCAAACAAAGCCAACGGTTGTTCATTATCGCAGTTCAAACTTTTGTCAATCAAATCTGCTGCTGCCCGATAATTTTGTCTTCCAGCTTCATCAATAGCAAGGTACCTATATGCAAGTGATTTGGATTCTTTTGCGAGTCTCGGATCCGACACGGCAAGGGTAAAATATTTTACAGCATTTTCTTTTTCATTAAGTATTGCATAGGTCTGCCCCAAATGAAAAGCATAATAGGATGATTTGGTTTCATCAAATTGTTCGAGCAAGATGGATAAATTTCTTTTTGCTTTGTTTTGTAAATCATCTTTTGTAAGATTGTATCCATAATGATCAATTTCAATCCGGGAGTTTTTTATTACAAATCCATTTTTACGCAGAGAATTTTCAATTTGTTCGTGTACTTTTCCTTCAAAACGGAGGCGTTTATCATTTGGAAAAAGTCTTGTATAAGTCATAACGGAAGGACGAGAATTAATCTCATCAATATTGTTGATTATGCATTTAAAAGCTTCTCGCTTTTTATTCTTCGTTAACTTTTGGAGTTCATTTACTGATTTTTGCGAAAGACATTCGTCGGCATCAAGATATAAAATCCAATCACCTGAAGATCTCTCTAGTGCAAAGTTTCGTGCAGCAGCAAAATCATTGATCCAATCAAAGTGAAATATTTTTACTGAATATTTTTCTGCTATCTCAAGTGTGTTATCTGTAGAACCGGTATCAACAAGAACAATTTCATCAACTACATGCTTAACCGATTCAAGACACTTGGTAAGATGCTTTCCTTCGTTCTTCACTATCATGCTTAATGTGATCATTTCCAATGCAGCATCCGTAACTTTAAAATCGATTTAGTAATTTGAGCAAATTGTTAGCAGTTGATTCCCAAGTAAATTGTTTTAAATGGGCTGCTGCATTGGCTCCGATTTTATTAATCTCATCTCTATTGAAATAAGCAAATTCAATCTGGGAAATGATTTCATCGATATCAGCTTCTTCCCAATCGGCAATGAGTTCTTTTTTATCGTTATAAACTTTAAACTCTTTCATCTTTTTTAGTTGCAAAGCATTTTGATCAGTGAGAATATCTTTGTGTCCAGTAGTTGATGACGCGATTACGGGTTTACCGCAGGCCATATATTCCATCAATACAAGATTTGTTCCCCCTTCTGCTCGGTTGGGGAATAAGCCGAGATCAGTGTACATATAAATCTCGCGGGACTTATCGTTTGCAACAAGTGGCAACGTAAGAATTCTACTCGAGTCAATGGAATTCATTTTATAAAGATTGAGCATGTATTCTTCCCAATTTTTTCCGATGAGCTCATACTTAATATGGTTTGATTTACTCATCAAAGACATCGTTGAAGGCCAGAAGTTATACCACGCATTTACCAAAACAATATCCGAATATTTTTGCTGAAGAATTTTTACAGCTTTTAGAACTAAATCCTGTCCTTTCCGGAGTTCGAACTTACCACCCGAAAATATTTTAAAAAACTTTTTGTCGTTTTCTGATTCCGAGGTATAAAAGATTTCAGGATCGACACCCTGTATTAACACTTCAACATTTTTAACCCCAGCCTGTTCAAGTTTTTTTTTATTCCATGTTGAACCAACTAAAACCAGATCATACTTTTTTAAGTGTTGGAGAGATTGCGTCGTAAGTTCGTATTCAAAAAAAGCATATCCAATGTTTTTGCTTCCGCGAATTTTATAAAGACTATTCATGTCGATATCGATGAGAGCATGCAAAACTGTTCCATCAATCGTTAAGGCATTACTTAATTTTTCATCTTCATCAATATTGATGAGGTTAATCTTTTTTGATAATTCTTTTTTTAAGTAATTGCTGCAAACACTCCAACCGAAGTTATTGCCTTTTGCTAAAGCCGTATAAAGAATTTTCTTTTGGGGGTAATCAAATGTTCGCTCTTCTTCTTTCTGCTCATCAACTTTTTTTTCTTGAACCAACTCCCGTAGTTCTTTTTCAACATCCTCAAGCACACTCTTCCAATTTAGAGGTTTTTGTTGTCTAAATAATTTCATCGAAGGATACCAGGGAGTGGTTGAACCTTCCAGACCCCATCGCCAATCAGGATAATAATAAATCAAATTCCAAACCGGCTTACCCATTGCCCCTGCTAAGTGTGCGACTGATGTATCAACAGAAATAACAAGATCCAAATTGTCAATTATTGCAGAAGTATCATCAAAAGTATTTATTTCAAGTTTTGTAATTCTACTCTCATCAATTGAATGTTTTCGAATATCACCATCACCAAATTTTTGTAAAGAGAAAAATTCAACTTCTTCCACTGAAAGTAGCGATTCAAATTCAGCAAAATTTATTGACCGATGTTTATCTCGAGAATGATTGGGATTTCCCACCCATACCAAACCAACTTTTAGTTTTTTGTTTTTATCAATGATCTGTTTCCACTTTTCAATCGTTCTTTTATTAGCTTTTAAATAAGCATCTTCAGCATGAATTGTTTTATAAGTAGTAGAAAAAAAGAGTGGAAGACTTAAAAGTGAAATGTGATAATCGTATTCAATATCCGGTTCACGCTCGTTTGATCTTTCCATTAAACGATCAATCGACTTAAAATCGCTAAATAATCCGATAAGGTTTTTGTCACATTCAAAAACGACTTCTGCACCCAATTCTTTTAATTTGATTAAATACCTGGAAAACTGGATTGTATCACCAAGACCCTGGTCATCATACACAAAAACTATCTTACCGTTTACATCCTGAGTGGTTAATTCAGGTTTTGAATATTTTCTTCTCAGATACTCTTTTCTTTTTTTTCTCCATTCGTATTCCTTAAAACCATCTTCATAATTTTGAAGAAGCAATAATATTACCGATCTATTCCAATGTGCGCTAACATGATTTTTATCGAGTAATAGCGCGGTGTTATAATGTTGTATCGCCTTTTCTTGATCAAACAGCAGTTCCCGGATTACTCCGAGATTGTAATACGCATCAGCAAAATCATTTTTAATTTTCAGCGATAGTAAATAATATTTTTCTGCTTCTTCTAATGCTTCCAGTTCGCGATAGGCATTCCCAAGATTGTAGTAGGCAAGGTACAAAGCGCTGTTCAACTCTACTGCTTTTTTATAAAATGGAATCGCTCGTTCAATCTCTCGGTTTTTATGATACAATACTCCGAGATTATAGTAGCCTTCGTAAAAGTTAGGCTCGAGTTGAATTGCTGACAAGTAACTTTTTTCTGCCTCAGAAAATTTGCCCAACTCTTTTTGCACTATCCCCAGTAGTGAAAATATTCCAGCTATATCAGATCTTACTTTAATAGTCTTAAGAAGATAAACCTCGGCGAGAAGAAATTCTTTTTTAATATAATAGAGTTTAGAAAGTTGAAAAAGTGTTGCGAACATTCTAGGATTTAACTGTAATGCTTTCTTAAGATAGCTTTCTGTAAGTTCGTACTGATTTGACTCAAAGTGCCGCATTGCTTCTGCTAACAACAGCTCAATGTTGTCTTCTTTCTGAAACGTTTCTATTTTATTCACCACTAAACTTGTTCCATAACTGAAATTAATTTTTCTTTGATGAAATTCATATTTCCCAGTGCGATTTCATCTTCTTGATTAATTGCAAGAACTTTAGAAATTAGTTTGACTGCTTCTTCATACCGTTCGCTCATAATTTCAATGACTGAAAGATTATTTAATGCAATAACATTGGTTGGCTCTGCTGCAAGTACCTCTTGCAAAAGTTTTTCTGCTTCTTCATTTCTGTCTTGATCAATGAGTTCTTCTGCTAAATCCAATTTATTTTCTATTGTACGAAGTGGATTGATATTTTTTATTACAAGTGAGTTATGATTTTGCGAAAATCCGAGTCGTCTATTCACGCTTGCAAGTGAACTCACCGCAGTTTGGTTTTCCGGATTATTCTTCACGGCCCACTCGAACATAGTTTTTGCTTCAGCATCCATGGCAAAGATGGTATATATTCCACCCAGACCTGCGCAAGCCGATGACGAACTGGGATTAATATTCAGCGCACGTTCAAACGATTCACGGGCATTATCGATATCATTGAGTCCCAGATAATTATATCCAGAAAGATTTATAATCGAAACCAAGGTATCGGGATGAATTTCTTCGCTGCTGTTTGTAACAAATTTTTCTAATTCGAGAAGTACGATAAGCGCTTCCTTATACATTTTCTTCTCGTATAGTGAATACGTTTCTGAAAACAAAGTTTCAACTTGTTCATCAATGTTCGGAGAAGCATTCAATGAATTGTCATTTCGTTCCATTCCTAGCACCTCATTAATTTTATTTAGTCCTTTTACCGCCATCTCGTTTGCGGGATTATTCTTTACAGCCCATTCGTACATAGTTTTGGCTTCTTTATCTTTCCCTTCGAGGTAGAATATCTCGCCAAGTCCAACGCAAGCGGTTGAAGAGTCGGGTAAAATATTTAAAGATTTTTCAAACGATTGCCGCGCCAAATCATTTTCACCCAACGCCAAATAATTAAATCCGGATAAATTGAAAACTGAAGCCGCTGTCTCTGGTTTAATTTCGTCCGGACAAGCATCAATGAATTTTTCCAATTCAATTAATACGGTAAGTGAGTCATTAAATAATTTCTTTTGATACAGCGAATACGTCTCTGCAAATAATTCTTCAATTTGTATATCAACACTTTTTTGTTTGTTATGTGAATTATTGTCAGCAGGAAAGCCAAGTTCTTGATTAACTTTTTCCAAAGATGTTCGAGCAGATTGATTATTTGGATCATTTTTTACTGCCCATTCAAGCATGGTTTTAGCCGCTTCCAAATTATCTTCAAGGAGGAAATGTTCTCCCAAACCATAACACGCTTCCGATGAATTAGGATTTAATAATAACGCATTTTCATAGACGGTTTTACTTTCACCAAATAAATTAATTTTTAAGAAAGAATTACCAAGCATACTATTCAAGACAGATAAATATTTATCTCTATCCAAAAGGATTTCGGAATTTTCCAGAATTTCAATTAATTGTTTAAAGACTTTAATGCTTTCTTCCACAGTGAGCGAATTACTTTTATCGATTACTTCATTAATTTTCTCTTCCAGTTCAAGTCCGTTTTGACGTAATATAATTAGTCCTCTTGCTTTTGTATAATACTCTTTAAATTCCTCTACTTTGCCTATGATTTCTATCTTAGCCGCAATTCTCTTTAGATCATTTTGAGTTGCAATGTTCTTAGCAAAATAATATTCGCGGATTTTCTCATCTTCAGATTTGGTTGTTGTTTTATCTCTATGTTCAGCACTATTTTCAGAATAGAGATAAAGTCCTAATACCTCTTTAAGATGATAAAACTTAACTTCCTTACTGAGTCTCAACCAAAATTCATAATCTCCCACCACATTGAGAGACTCATTAAATAATCCATAATTATCATGAATCGATTTCCTCCACATTGGCTGCGGACCAATGTAACACCCGAAAAGAAGTAAGTCCGAATCAAAATCCAACCACTTAATAATCGATTTTTCGGAAGAAGAGGTTAACGAATCATTTGGAATCACAGTTTTATAAATGTCGGCATATAAAACTCCAATACTTTCATCTGCATCCAGAACCGCTGCCATTTTTTCGAATGCCAACTCGGTGTGTCGATCATCAGTATTTGCATTTGTTATGTATTTCCCTTTTGCCAATCTAATTCCGCGGTTCCATGCAGAGTAGATCGTCTCCTTTTCTGTCCGGGCATAATAAATATTTTTGTATTCTTTTTGAAATGCCTCAATTATCTTCCCTTCACACTCATTAGAACCGGAATCTATTACCACAATTTCAAGTTCACCGGCTTTATATAATGATTGAGCAACCAAATCTTCAAGACAACCTTTAATAAACTTTTCAGAATTATAAGTTGAAACTATTGCAGATACTTTAATTTGTTTTTCTTCTTGCTCTTGATGAGATACTATAAATTGTTCATACTCATTATCGATGGAAAGAATGTTTGTAACCGAAATATTATTTTTTATTGAAGTTTCGTAAATGTACTTTTTTATTTTTTTGATGTCTGGGATAGTGAATCTTTCTCTTATGATTGTTTTATCTCCAAATCTGGAAATATCTCGAAACCATTTTTTGTAGAAGGCAAATGTATCGGTTCGATAAGTTTTACCGGAGTTAGCAATTTTTGTTGCATCTTCAATATTTATATGTTCAACAAGCGAGTAGTACGAGGGAATTATTTTATATCCTTTTTCAATAATCCGCCAACAGATGTCTGTATCAGCAGCATAAAATTTTAACTCTTCATCAAAACCTTTCACTAGTTGAAAAGTTTCTTTTTTTATTAAACCAAAATTTATAAATGAACGTTCGCCATAGACATCATATCCATACTCCTTAAAAAATCCATCATAATCTTGAACGGTATTACGGTGCATAAATGAAATTCCACCAACCATTTTAGATTTGGCATATTGAAGAGCAAAATTAATCGCAAAAGGATGAAGCACGATATCATCTGAAGCATACATGACCCACTCTCCATCCGAGTGACTGAAACCATGGTTCATAAGGTTGGACCAGGAGAAGGACTGCCCTGATTTAAAAATCTCCTTATCGAGAAATACTTTTTTTATCTTGTATTGAGCTATTAATTTCTCATACTTCTCGTCAATTTCATCACCCGCATAAAGAAGCACTTCGTAGTTGATACCGTAAGACGCTGCCTCAAGGGAGTTCAAGAAAGCTATGAGTCCGTCGGCTCTATTCTTGGAAGGAAGTACAATTGAGACCAACGGAGAATCTTCATCTGTTTTAGTTCCAGTTTGAGTGAGTACCGGTTCCATCAAATTTTCAGATATTGGAGAAAGTTTGTTAATACTTTTAATAGACAAAAGGTCGATCCAGTAATTAGCTTTTTTTAACATTTTATTTGCTTCAACCCCGCGCCTTTGTAACTCCTGAAAAAGATAAACAACGTATGGAGCATGGATGTTATTCTCTGCAATATGTGCCAATCTATATAAAGCTCGTAAATTTTCAGTCGTTCTTACAGTAGTAAAGTAATGCTCATAACTTGCTTCCGTTTTGCCATCACTCTCGTATAAAAGACCCATCAAGTAATTGTAAAATGGGTCTCCATGAAACGATTCATGAATTGAATTTAGAAGGGAACGTAATTTTGTCCTTTGAGTAAGTAATTTTTGTTCAACTGGAGCATAGGCTTTTACCTCTTTTCCGTTCTTAATAAATAACTCATTCAGTTCACAAATTGTACTGTAAATTTTTTGATCTTTGATTGTGGTTAAAGCTTCAAGAAAGTTGAGTGAAACTTCAGTTGAAGTTGGTTCAACTATTTTTGTTTCATAATCACCTTTTAAAAGATGTTCAATTCCAGCCATTTTCGGTAAGTTCTTAACAAAGTCATACTTATAATCTGATTGCAGATAAACCATAGTCTTCTCATGTTTATCCTTAAGCATACTTTCTAGCGCCTTGGAAATTACTTTGTGATCAATATCCTTAATACATGTCGTTGTTCCATATTTGCACTGCCAATTACAACCAAAGCATTCAAGAGGCAGACTTACAACCGATGTGAATCTAGAATAAGGCATAAATCGGCCAAAATGACCACCACCAAGAAGTATTAAATTGGGGATACCAATGGCGCATGCTATGTGAGCCAGTCCCGTCTCGGCGCCGACGGCTAAGGAACATTTTTTCATTATTGCGGCACTTTGTCTTAAAGTTGTTTTACCAGTAAGATCAACTACCCTACCTGTTAAATCTTTAATATTTAGTTTATTGACCTGTTCATCCTTGTTAGACCCAAGAACGATTACGTCAAATCCATTTTGCGCACAGAATTCATTTACTGCTTTGCCATAATCATTAAAGATTCTAACCTCGTGTTGTGCGCCTGCAAAAAGAACCAATGTTTTTTCGCTTTTTAAATGTGACATTGAAAAAACATTCTCAGCATAACTGGTATCTTCCTCATTCAACCATAATGTGGCTTCAAGTTTATAACTGCCAACATTAATGCCGGTAAGAAAATCAGAATGTCTTTCAAGTTCGGTAAAGGATGAAGGATTTGTTTCAATAAGTTTTGTATAGTGTTTATTATTCTCCTCCTTTTGTTCTTTTAAAATATTTGAGAGATCACCCAAATGAGCGATTTTATTTTTTGCAAAACTGTTGATGGTTAAATAGTCCGACAATAAATCGCGTGAGTAAATTGAATTGAATGCATACTCGGCATTAAGTGCTTGCAATTCTGATAAAATTTCGGTTCTATATTTTTTATCGAAAATGATTTTTTTCGTATCGAGCGAAATTATTTTGTCTACATAGGGGGAGGTTTCATAAAGTTCACGCACAACATTCTGACATACAACGGTAATTTTGTAGTCGCGATAAGTTGTTTTTAACGGTTTTAACATTGAGGATGCTAAAATATTATCACCTATTGCATCTGTTCGAATCCACAAAATATTTTTGTCATTCTGATTCTGCTTCGGAGGTACCTCATTCCCGATTTTTTTCCCAATTATTCTTATTTCTTCGCCATAGTTTTGTTTATTCATTCCTTCCAGAATCACTTGTAACTCATGATTAGATTTATCAGGAAATTTCTTTCTAAGTAGTTGTGTTGGGATGCTATTGCCGTAGTCACCAGTCGTTGTTGAAATTTGTTCAACATTCAAACCGACCTTCAGAAAAAGTTTCTGTATTGAATCCACAGAGAATTGTGAGTAATGCCAATTCCTATCAAGCCATTCCCATTTTTCACCGAGATAGGCAGAACATAAACTGTAAAAATTTGGGACAACGCAATAAAATATTCCTCCCGGTTTTAAGACTCGGTTTATTTTTTCTACCACTTTAAGAGGATCAGGAACATGCTCAAGCACATGAGACATGGTTACAATATCCACACTATTTTCAGGAATATCAGAGTCAGCAAATTGTTGCTGTCTCACATCAAGATTAAGTACTTGCCTGGCGAATTGTACATTATGGTTTGTAAACTCGAATCCAATAACGTTCATACCATATTTGCGGGCATTATACAAAAGTGCGCCCCATCCGCAACCTATGTCAATGAGTGTACCCCCTTGGATGGTTTTTCCATAATGTTCAATAGCTTCTTCAAATAAACTTCTTCGTTGTGCAGCGATAAATTCGTTATTTATATCCAATAAACTTACATCCGAAGGAACAGCAACGGTAACCGCAGCGGATGGATCATTCACTGCATATACTTCTTTATAATAATTTTCCATCCATTTCTGCGTGGGACGTATCTTGAGGTAAATAAATCCGCAGTCATCACATTTAACTATATCAGGTGGATGAACAATTGTGCTTTTATCAGAACTGCATAAAAGACAGTTGATTATTTCTTTGTCATCAACTTTAGTTAAGTTACCATGTTCTACTAGTCTTGAATCGTAAGTAAATTCTGCAACACAAAATCCGAATTTTTCTTTTGAAGAAACTAAGATATTGAATCTCGGGTCTGTCTGCATAAACCTAAAACTTTTATGATGTTTGATATGATAAATATCATCGAGGGCGATTATACAGTTCCCTTTAATTTGACTTAGGAGATATTGAAATTCTATAAAGCCCATATGTCCGGCACTATCAAGTAGTACAAAATCCGGTCTATAATCAAATTCTTTTAATGTCTTTCCAAGTAAATCCTCAGGAACTTCCGGGAAATTAGTTTCGTTAAAATATAGTTGGACCCTTTCGTTTTCCTTGTGATCAACAAAAATGTCATCGTACTCAATTGAATTAACTGTTGTTTTGATTATTTCTGTTTGATCAGGTAGAATGGAACGAGGCACAGATACTCCGTTGAGAAGAGATACATATTTCAACAAACCCGATTCGGCGAGATTACTTTTTGCTTTTTTGTGATTTTCCGGATTAACCTCAATCGAATAAAATTTAGGCCCTTCAATGTTTAAACATTTCAATGTTTGCGCAATTATTGTTGTTGTACCGGTTCCATGGTAGGTTCCGGTCTCAATAATTTTTTTAGGAAGTTTTTCTTCAAATATTTTTTTAATGTTTTCTGCAAAACTTGAATGATCATCAATTTTAGTAAGGTCTAAATACCTTTCGTCATCTCCGGCAATTTTCACCTTTTTTGTATTTATTTGTCTGGTGGATTTTTTTAAGAATGGCAACATTTTTTCCCATATTTGCTGTGTAATGTTATTCCAGTTATGTCTCTGCTCAATTATGTTCCTATTGTTGTTCTGCAATTCCTTCAAATATTCTTCGCTCATCGATTGGGCATGCTTTATAATATTGTGATTAACCACATCATCATCCGACAACATTATTAAGGACTGATAATAATAACCACACTGTGGTGTAGTAATAGGAATTAGTCCCACTGCCATGGCTTCCAAAAGAGTTGTCGGAGACGCATCACTGAACGACATATTAATAAAGAAATCACACTCTGAAACAATTTTGTTTACAGTTGATGTATCAAGCCATGAAATTGATCCCAGCAGAGTGATGTTATTCCTATTTCTAATAATTGCGAGATCATCTGCAGAATACTCTCCAGCTATTAAAATTCTGTAATTTGTCCTTGCTAATAATTCAAATAACCTGGTGGTGCCTTTCTCTTTACCACTGCGACCGAGTACAAATAAACCTCTATTCCCTTTGCCATTAAAAGTTTTTTTGCTAAGTCTAAAAATATTTGCATCTACGGCGTTGTCGAGTCTCACAATCTTGTTTTCCCATTGGGCAAATTCAGTCTTATCAACATTATCAGTCCAATAAGGACCACTTATCATAAAAAGATTATTCGCATATTCAGCTAGATCGAGTACGTAATGATTTATTTCCGGTAATGCTGAATGGAAGGGCCACAAAAGAAATTTGGCTGCTGCATGTTGGGAAAAGAGTCTTCTAATCGCTGTATTGTTTTGTGGGTGAGGATGTCCGATAACAATATCATTTACTCCAACATTAATAACTGTGTTAACATCATCAAGGTTGTAGTATGTAACGGGTAAATGTTTTTCAAAAAACCGATATAATTTATTTGTAATGGTTTGAGGAGCTGAAATTGCTGCATCATTTTTCGGGTCACCGGAATAAACAAAGTGAATAACCGGAGAATTGGGTGATTTATGGATAGATGATAACTGAGTTTGTGAATTTGTAATACTTTTGTGTTTCCCGATAAAGTAAAAATCCTTTCTGTACGGTTGGTCATAGAGCCCGAGAAATTCCTTCTCATAGATCACATCAAAATGCTTACTTAAAAATTCTTTAAGAAAATTCTCGTTTAGACGAATAGGATGACCTGCATCGTACTGCTTTTCAACAAGTTGATTAACTGTTTCGGTATCGAATGCCACATCCGCAAAAATAAAAACTCCTCCTTCATTAAGCATAGAAGTCAGAACCTCAAATATTTTGGGGATATTATAGCAATGTTCCAAAACATTGTTCATCACCACTAAATCATATTTTTCGTCGGGGATGAATTCTTCAATCGTTGAACTAATGGTTTGCACATTATATCCTGCGAGTGTCCCATTTTTGTATGTACAATTTGGATGCCTCAAATAATCTGTAATTAAAGGATCAAGAAGTGTAACGCTTTTTATTGATTGGATTAGCGGTAAAACAAGTCTTAAGTTTGTAAATGGTCCACATCCTAGCTCAATTACTTCTTCAAATTTTCCATTCCTAAGCGAATCGTAATTATTGAATCTTGTTCTGTGTTCAAAATTTCTGTCGTCGCTATCTCCTAAACTCCGTTCCATCCATGTTTTTCTTTCATATTTTTGTGCGGTAAACCAACGACTTTTATCAACTTGAACAATCCCCTTATCAGTCAAATATTTTTTATCATTATTCTTTTCCAAAAAACCGGAGGCGTTTTCATCATAAAAAACTTCTACTTCTTGACTTACATAAACAGATTTAATTGTTTCACTTTTAATAATATTTTCTCTTACTAAAAATTCTTTTCTCTTAAACGCACTCCAACCGTTTCTTTCATTTGTATCACATTTTATCAGAACCCACTCAGGGTTGTTTGATAAATACTGATGGTTAAAAGAATTTTTATACGTGTTAATATCATCAAGCACAATTATATTAGACTTATTCACAAATTCTTTCATCTCTTCTTTGGCGAAAAATTCACCGGAATCAAAAAACACCAAGTCGAAAATTTCTTCATTTATTATCTCTTTTGCAGCTTTTTGATTTTGAGATAACCCATTTATAATTGAAACACTATTCTCGTACCAATTTTTAATTTCATTTTCAGAATAGCTTTCTAATAATAAAAGACCGTAAGTTTTAATATCTGAACTCACTATTTCCCAATTTGGAACTGTTCTTTTATTTATAAATGTTCCCCAAACCGGTTCGACAAATGAATATTTAGAAATACTATTTTTTAGAATGTTGAATGTATCTTTTTGAGCTTCAACGGCGTAAATCTTACTATCAGAATTTAATTTTAATACACTTTCGGCTAATAACTTTGTTGAACCTAAACCCGTTGCAGCGCCAATATCTAATACTACTTTCGGTTTATAGGAATCTACCAACTCACTTAAATGTTTACCTAACTCTGATTCACTTATTACCTGGGGATGGACAACATAAAAAAGACTATAATAATTTTTAACTCTTATTAAAATTTCATTTACAGCTATGTTGTTAGGGATTTTTGTATTTATCAAATTGCAGATGATTTCAGTTATGTCATATTTCTGCATCTTTTCGCTTTCTAAAGCCAGGCTTATCATTACTTCAATATTTTTGTAAGATGTGTTAATGATCTCCCACAGAAACTGCTCTACTTTTTGTTTTCCAAGGATATTTTTATACAAAACCGCAAGGTTAATTATGCTACAATAATTATTGTCGTCTAGCTTTAATGCTTTTTCAAAGAAGATTTGAGCTTCAACTTCTTTCTCTTGAGATAAATAAATTTCTCCCAACTTGCAGAATGCCTGAGCATTCTTTTCATCTTTATCTAATAAGCCGACACATTCTGATTCTGCCTTTTCAAACTCACCTAATTCGATAAGTCGATCAATTGATGCAATGGAACTATTAATCATCACTAATTCTCTGGAATGTTATTGAAAACGATTTCATAATTATTCCAAGAATAATATCCATTATTATACCAGAAGAATTTCGTTAATTAAATGGGGATTCAGCTAAATTATTGGCTTATTGTCGCATGATGGCTAATTTTAGCCATATACTGATGAGTTTATGCGGAAATCATTGCAACGAGTGGAGCGGATTCTTTTTTTAAGGCTTCATCCATCTGAGCCTTGGTTTCATTTTCTATGATGCTTCTATCTTTTAATAAATCTTCAATTGATTTTTTCAGATCTTCAATTCTTTCATCAAAGTTCTCTTTTAAGAGTTTGTCTTTTGCTTCAAATTCTTTTTTTGCCTCGCTTATTTCAAGTTCTTTTTGATTTTTCAACCAGTTGATTTTCTGAAGTAATTTTTGTTTGTACGAAGAACGGCTAATGAATGTTGAAACTGCTACGATCAGCGCCAATAAAAATCCGACGAGAAATGTGCCTAATCCCCATTTAATTCCCGCCAACATTAATTGTCCAAAAACTTCTTTGAACTCCATCCCTCCTCTAAAATATTGAGTTGAGTATCCCGAACATCCACCGATAAAAAAGAGTAGTGACGAAATGATAATATTATAGGTCATCATATTTCTAAACGAATAGACCGGATCATGTTTTGTTTCCAATGGAATTGCGTTGATTTTCGACTCGATGAGCAAAATGTATTCTTCTATTTTTTTTTCAATCTCTTTTAATGTGGAAGTCAGCTTTTCTTTTTGCTTCATCTTTAAAGATTCAAAATCATTCGTAAGCAGGGTAATTGCATATCTTTTTTCTTCCACCTGATCGTCAAATTGTTTCAATTTAGTTCTTATTTCGGATGCATATTTCAGTTTTATTGCTTCATATATTGCTTTGGCTGATTCGTCAAACTTGTCCTGCAAAAACCGGTATGAACCTATCACTAAAATGTTCTTACTCTCAAAATAATGATCAATGAGTTTCTCAAGGAATGTTAAGATTCTCTTCGTTTCATCCGAATAATAATCACTCATCTCCAATTCTTTAAGTTTTGAAAGATTTGATTTTAACTTCAAAATAAGAGAAGGATCGGGAGTAAAAACGGTCTGCAAATCACTACCAATTTCATCAACTATTACGGCAAACTCTCTCTGGTAAAACAAATTATAAACAACTGAGTTATTCACAAAATACCGGAACATCACTGGATTGATTTTACTGACAGAATACTCGATTCGTCTGAAATCATACTCACAAAGTTCCTTAAGAATATGAATAGCCGTTTCATTTTGCGCAAGCTGGACTTCAGTAAGGGCAAGATAAAATTTTGCAGTTATCCCATGAGGTTTAGTAGTTAAAGCGCTTCTGAAATGATCACCGGCTGTAGCAATTTCTTTCTGCTTTAGAAAAGCAAATCCCGTAAAAACTTTAATTAAGTATTGAAGTTCTTCTTTATAATTATCACTCACCTTGGTGGAGTTCAGCACTTCTAGACTTTTATTAAAAAGATTTGTTGCTGTTGCGGTGTTGGCTAACGATTTTTCAAACGTATACAGGACAGCTTTTAAGATCAGATAAAAAAAGTTATGCTTGGATGACGATTTGTCGATGTAATTTAGAGCCGAGTTGGCAAAATATCTTTTCTCGTTCTCAGATTTAATTACAATCCATTTTGTATAACATTCTTTAATTGTTTTATAATGATCGAGATCGTTGCTTTTACCAAAATAGATTTTTAAAATATCTTCCAGATATTGAACAATCGGCGAATCATAAATCCAAAAAAGAGGTGCTTCTTCGTATCTAACAAAAACCTCGTTAAGCTGCGGAGGAACATCTAAATTGAAAAACTTTACACTTTCCTTGATGCTTGTTAAATACTCAATAGAAGATTTAGCCTCAAACTGAAAAAATTCTCTGGCTATATGCCTGAATTTTCCCATTGCGGCTTCAAGAAAATTTTCCGGGATTGGCGGAGATTCGTTATTTATTGTGCTACTTATAACCATTTAATGCATTTTTACAACTGTTGATGAGGACACTACACTGATTTCAGTTTATTATCGAACAGAATTGAAATTAATTAACCTTAAGAGTTCAATTAACCTTCTCAATCGATCGTTATGTTTGGTAAATTAATACGATTTAAATTTAAAATGTTGTTGCACAAAGAGAGATTATTTGCAAATTAATGTTCGATTGATTAAAATTAATCGCATAAAGTTTTACTTTTCATCAACCGCTTAGCAAATTGAAATTGTACAGGTCATATAAGGTGCTACATGTCTGAGAATTTAATATTCGAAAACCGATTACATATTTTAGGAAAAATTACTGCTACCCTTCTTCACGAAATACGCAATCCACTTTCGGTTGTTAAACTAAGCCTGGATTATCTTAACATGCATAGAGACGAACTTTCGGAGGATTTGATCGGAACAATTGAAAATTCGTCGCAGGCTCTCTTTAGGATTCAATCACTCGTAGATAATTTGCTCTTTTTTTCACGCCCGAATACAAAGGATGAAAAACTCTGTTCTCTTACACAAATTTCAGATTATGCTTTTGACATCGTTGAAGTTGAGGCTTCACGTAAAAATATTTTGATGAAAAGGGAGTATGCAACAAATATTCCCAACATTAAGTGCGATGCGAATAAACTTCTTCAAATTTATCTTAATCTTATGACTAATGCAGTTGAAGCTTGTAAAGAGAAGGATAAAATAACCGTCAGAGTTTTTACCGATAAAGCTCAAAACATCTGTTGGGAAGTAGAAGATTCGGGAATCGGGATAAGTGAGGAAGATAAAAAAGAAATTTTTACGGATTTTTTTACAAAAAAAATTAAAGGAACCGGGCTTGGATTAAGTATTTGCCAATCCCTTGCGAATGAACTTAATGCCGAAATCAACTTCGATAGTCAGGTGGGCAAAGGAACAACATTCAGGATACTATTTAAACCAAATTCTGCGGAAAATGAAAATGAAATTTAAAATTCTTATTATTGACGACGACAACCTTGTTGGACTTTCGCTTAATAAAGTACTTACAAAACTTGGATATGATGTTCAAGTCTGCATGCAAGCCGAAGAAGCAGTTGAAAAAGTTGAGGAATTTGATCCTGATGTTATTCTGCTCGATATTTATCTCACTTCACATAACGGATTGGAACTCCAGAAAATCTTTCACAAAAAATACTCTCACATTCCCGTAATAATGATCACCGGTTATGCCGATGTGAACATTGCCGTTTCTGCGATGAAGTCAGGCGCATTCGATTTTATGCTAAAGCCCATTGACCTTGAGCAGCTAAAACTTGTTCTCAATAAAGCATTGGAGAATGTTACCCTTAAAGCTGAAGTAGTAAAGTTGCACAGTCTTCTAAAAGAAAATGAACTCTCAAAAGAATTTTTCGGAAAAAACACAAAAATATTGCGGGTGCTGAATTCTGCCGAAAAATTGGCAAAAAGTCCCGACACTACAATATTGATCGAAGGAGAAAGCGGAACCGGAAAAGAAGTATTCGCTAAATTCATTCATCAAAATAGTTTAAGAAAAGATTCCGTTTTTATTCAGATCAACTGCGCCACTATTCCTAAAGAATTGGCGGAAAGCGAGTTATTCGGTCATGAAAAAGGAGCTTTTACCGGCGCATCATTAAAAACCAAACTGGGTAAATTTGAACTTGCCAACGGCGGAACGATTCTTTTGGATGAGATCGGCGAACTATCTTTGGACCTTCAAGCTAAATTATTGCGCGTATTGCAGGAAAAGAAATTTTATCGCCTCGGCGCAGAGAAGGAAACTTCCGTTGATGTTCGAGTACTTGCTGCGACAAATAAAAACCTTCAGGAAGAAGTTAAGAACGGAACCTTCCGCGAAGATTTGTTTTACCGGTTAAATGTTGCCAAAATTACAATTCCCCCGTTACGAGAGAGAAAAGAGGATATCCCGATTTTAGCTTACTCTTTCTTAAAAGAATTTTGTGTTAAGTTCAATAAAAAAATTGAACTTATTTCTCCCGATGTAATTTCGATGTTCCAGAAATATGCATGGAAGGGAAATATCCGCGAACTTAGAAACGTGATGGAAAGGGTTATCTTACTAACCGATGACGAAGAACTTAAAGAATCTCATTTCGGATTTATTTTTGAAAACGAAGCGGGCAAAGTAAGCGAAGACGACAAATTCATTTTAAAAATTCCGGCAAAAGGAATTAAGATTGACCTCGTTTTAAAAGACCTTATCCAAAAAACCCTTAAAATTACGAATGGAAACCAGGTTAAAGCGGCAAAAGTTCTGGGACTTTCTCGCTCAAAACTGCGCTACCGCATGGAACAACTGGGAATTGAGGTTACCAAGAGCATTCAATAATCTCTGTTCAAAAATCATATTTCAATAAGACCGGTTAAAGGAAACAATAAAAATTGCTTCAGATCCGGTTAAACTTCAAATAGTCATTTCACCCCCTTTTCTCTCAAATAAATATATTTTTCTTCGATAGTAACGTATAGAAAAACTATTCAATTACTATAGTATAATCCCTTTTCAATGAATAAAAAGCCGAACATTCTTGTGCTGGAGCAGAATTCAGAGAATGCCGATCTGCTTACTAAATTTTTAACAGAGAGTAAGATCGATTGCAAGACTACACATGTGTTTGATAAAGCCTCTTTCATGAGTGCCCTGGAATCAAATCATTGTCAGTTGATCCTTTCTGAATATCACCTTCCAAAAGTTGGCGGATTAGCGGCATTGCAGCTTGCAAAAGAAAAACGACCCGATACTCCATTCATTTTTGTTTCAAAAAAAGTATCTAAAAAAGTGGTGCTCGAATCGCTTGCAAAAGGTGCCGCTGATTTTGTGTCTAAAGATGATTTACCAAAACTTCTTTCGGCAATTGAAAAGTCGTCAAAAGAATGTAATAAAAAAGCAAGAATTAATGAATCTGATGATCTTTTGATGAATCAGCTCACCTTTCTTCAAGTCTTGATCAATGCAATTCCTAATCCCGTTTTCTACAAAGATATTAACGGTTTCTATTTGGGAGTGAATACGGTTTTTGAAAAAAATATCGGGTTGCCGGAACCTTTAGTTAAGTCTACCAACATTATCGACTTCGTCTCCAAAGAAGCAGAAGAAAGATATTCCCTAATTACCGAATCGCTTTACCACGAACCCGGACACAACACTTTTGAAGCACGTATAAAATATAAAGACGGAACTGCGCACGATGTAATTTTTAATCTCGCCACGTTTATGCGGTACGATAATCATCCGGGAGGCGTTGTTGGAATTATTAACGATATAACCGAACGGAAAGAAACCGAGCGGCAACTCGCTTATGAAAAAAACCTGCTCCACAGTTTGTTGAGTAATATTCCCGATATTATTTATTTCAAAGATAACCAGAGCCGTTTTATTCGCATCAACCAGGCGCAGGCGAAATTGCTCGAATTGCAATCACCGAAAGATGCCATTGGCAAAACCGATGCAGACTTCTTCCCCAAAGATTTTGCCGAGACAACTTTGCGCGATGAACAGAAAATGATGGAGTCGGGAATTCCGTTGATCGACAAAGTTGAAAAAATGGTGAAGAGCGATGGGAGTGGAAAATGGATCTCTGCAACAAAAGTTCCGATCTTTGATAAGAAGGGAAAGATCACCGGAATTGTTGGTATCTCTCGTGATGTAACCGAACGGATTAATGCAGAAGAAGCTCTGAAAGATAAAATTACAAAGCTTCAACTATTAAAAGCACTGAATGAAACATTTCAATCCACTATGGATTTGAATAAAGTTTTCTCGAGAGTCTATGAAGTTATTCCCCAATATTTAGGTGACCGCGGTGTGCATCGTGCAAGTCTCTTTCTCCACGATCCGAAATTAGATATTCTTGTTGAGGCAAATCAGCTGGATGACGTTTCAGCTTCAACAACGATGGCTTCAAAGTTTAATGAAATTTGTTTTAAAGAAGAGCGTCCGATAATAATAAACGACTGCACGAAAACTAAACTTCTTCCGGTTGAATATATCGAGCGGTTGGAAATAAAATCTACCGTTGCAGTCCCGATTAAAAGCAGACAGAAAGTTGCCGGCGTTTTGCGGTTAGACAATACCGTTGCGAGTAACAGTTTTACAAACTCTGATATTGAACTCTTCACGATGATCGGGGAACAGTTGGCGATCGTTCTGGAAAATGCGCTACTCTTTAAAGAACAATTAAAAATGGAAGAAGCGCTCAATAGAAGAATTAGACTTGAAAAAATGGTCACTACCATTTCTTCAAACTTTATTCATTACGCTTCGGATGAAATCGATAACGGTATTAATGATACAATCAGAAGCATCGGTGTTTTTCTTAATGTTCAACGCAGTTATCTCTTTTTGTTTTCGGCTGACGGATTGCTTGTTGATAAAACATTTGAATGGACGGAACAAATTATTGAATTTAAATCGGGTGGATTTAGAAACGTTCCCGTCTCACTCTTTTCCTGGATAACGGAAAAACTTTCTACCTTTGAAGTGCTCCATCTTCCTCATTTCGAATTAAAAAACTTAGATGAAATTTCAGATGAACAGAAACATATGTTCGAAGGGACCAAATCACTAATCCTTGTTCCAATGGTTTATGGGTCACGTCTAAAGGGATTTATGGGCTACGAACGACTGGAGACAGAAAATAAATGGAACGAAGAAGATTTGGATCAGCTGCCAACTATTGCCGATATTATTATTAATGCTGTTGAAAGAAAAAGAGCTGAAGAAGCACTGCAATCGGAAAAAGAAGAATTAAGCGTAACATTACGAAGCATCACCGACGGCGTTATTACAACCGATCTTGAAGATAAAATTAATCTGGTGAACAACGCCGCCGAAGATATCATCGGGGTAGAGCAAAAGTGGTTGTTGGGTAAATCCGTTTTTTCTGTTCTTGAATTTCATAAAAATGAACAACCGCAAAAGGAAACCGATAAATCTCCAAACGGTTATAACGACCATGCACAAGAAGAACATATCAACGACTATTTAACGCTTCTTTCACGCAGTGGAAAGAAACTTACCATTTCAATCAACTCAAATGTTCTGCGTGATCAGAAAGGAAAAGTGCGCGGATTCGTTTACATTATTCGTGATATGACCGAGCGCCTGAAAATTGAAAAGCAGCTTTCACTTTCACAAAAAATGGAATCGATCGGGCGATTGGCTGCGGGGATAGCGCATGAAATAAATACTCCGATGCAGTACATCAGCGACAACACGAATTTCCTTAAAGACGCCTTCCAATCTTTTACAACTCTGCTCACTTCAATTAACGAATCGGTAAAAGATTCCGCAGCGTTCAAAGATTTTGTTGAAATAATTAAAGCGATCAGAAAAATTCAGGAAGATTTCGACATCCCTTATTTCATCAGCGAAATTCCTTCTGCAATTGAACAAACGCAAGTCGGAATTGAACGTGTTAGTAAAATTATATCCGCGATGAAAGATTTCGCTCACCCCGAACAGAGAGAAAAAACTTTTTCTGATCTGAATCACGGGATTCAAGTTACCGCGGCGATCTCTAAGAACGAATGGAAATATGTTGCCGATCTTGAAATGAAACTTGATCCGAATCTTCCCCACATTTCATGCATCCCCGATGAAATTAACCAGGTGATCCTGAACTTAATTATCAACGCCGTGCACGCAATTCAACTTTCGAATGAAAAGGATTCAGGATTGAAAGGAAAAATCATTATTGAAACAAAGTCAAACTCAAAATCAGTTGAACTGCGTATCAGTGATACCGGAACAGGCATCAAGCAAGAAAACTTGAGCAGAATTTTTGATCCCTTCTTCACGACGAAAGAAGTTGGAAAAGGAACCGGACAGGGACTTTCAATTGCGCATGATATTATTGTTAATAAACACAAAGGCAGCATTACCGTAGAATCGGTTTACGGAAACGGCGCCACTTTCATAATTCACTTACCAATTTCTTGAACAGAGCAATGAACATAATTTTTGTAGACGACGAAATAAATATCATTCAAGGATTACAGCGGATGCTGTATCCTTTCCGTAAAGATTGGAACATGTCTTTTTGCAACAGCGGTGAAGAGGCTTTACAATTATTAGCTGCAAACAAATTTGATGTAGTTGTCTCCGACATGCGCATGCCCAAAATAGACGGGCTTCACCTCTTCACAAAAATAAAAGAACTTTACCCGAATGTTGTAAGAATCATTCTTTCCGGTTACACTGAAAAAGAATCGATTCTTAATCTTCCCAATGTGGCCCATCAGTTTTTATCAAAACCTTGCGATGCTGCAACTTTAAAAGAATCAATAGAACGTATAAGCAGGCTCCGTGATTTTGTGAACAATGAAAAGATGTTGAAACTTATTTCCGGTATCTCAAATATTCCAACACTACCTGATATTTATGTTAAACTTCAAAAAGAGATAAATTCTTCTTCGGCTTCAATTAAAGGTGTTGGAGAGATCATTTCAAAAGATGTTGCCATGACAACAAAGATTTTGCAGTTGGTTAATTCGGCTTTCTTCGGAGTTTCACAAAAAATTACCGATCCGGTTTATGCAGTAAGTTTTTTGGGATTTGAAACCATTAAATCGTTAGCGCTTTACGTAAAAATATTTTCTTCATTAAGCTTTAACGATTACAATAAATTTTTTGCAGAGAGAGTTTTTCAGCACAGTTACCGTGTTGGTGAACTTGCAAGAAAGATCATTCGGACCGAGATTTATGATAAAAGTGTTTTGGATACTACTTTTTTAGGCGGACTTATTCACGACATCGGCAAATTAGTTCTACTGCAAACTCCAGACTACACAGAAAAAATTCATAAACAGATGGCTGATAATAAAATATCTTTTGTTGAGGCAGAGTATCAACTTTTTGAAACTTCTCACTCTGAGGTTGGCGCTTATCTACTCGGGTTGTGGGGTTTACCGGTTCCAATTTTAGAGATCGCCGCATTCCATGATGTTCCTCTAAAACAAGAAGACATTGAAGCTTCACCTATGTCGGCTGTCCATCTGGCGAACATGCTTGTTAATCCAGATAAATTTGATCCTTATCCTTTGCGTGATCTTTATCCGGAGAACAAGCTTGTAAAAAATATTTGTAAAAAATTTGAGAATGGAGACTTCAACAATGAACAATAAAATTCTTTTAGTTGATGACGATGAAAATATTCTTTCGAGCTATAAACGGACGCTCCGTATAAAGTTTAACATAACAACCAGCAGTGACCCTGTTGAAGCGATAAAATTATTTACAAAGCAGGATTCTTTTGCGGTTGTTTTGTCAGATTTCAAAATGCCCGGCATTGATGGAAATACGTTTCTTTCGGAAGTAAAAAAATATTCTCCCAACACCGTAAGAATTATGCTCACCGGTTATGCCGACACCAACACCGCTATTACCGCCGTTAATAAGGGAAGCATCTTCCGGTTATTGACCAAACCGTGTCCGAACGATGTACTTGTTGACGCCTTAAATGATGCGTTAAATCAATACGCGCTGATAACCGCTGAAAAAGAACTTCTCCAAAAAACTTTAAAGGGAAGTATAAAACTTTTAATGGATATTCTTTCCGCTTTTAATCCGAAAGCATTTAGTCAGGCAAACCGGCTGACAACACTTACAAAAAATATCGCGTATCGTTTCGGGTTAAACAACACATGGGAAATTGAAACGATGGTTCTCCTTTCAAAGATCGGTTGCGTGGCAATTCCCTCAGACATTTTAGAAAAAAGATTGAACGGAGAAACACTTACAAATGAAGAAGAAACTCTCTATATGTCTCATCCGCAGATAGGAAAGTCTCTCCTTGCAAATATTCCAAGATTGGAAAATATTTCAAACATTATTTCCTACCAGTTATTGCCATATGGTGAGGTATCGAAAAGTAATGGCAGACCTCATGCAGAAGATATCCCGATTGAGTCGCGCATATTAAAAGTGCTTGATGATTATGATTTCTTTCTCCGTACCGGTTTAGATGAAAAGACCGCCATCCAAAAGATGAAAGAAAAATCGGGTGAGTATGATTCCAACATCCTCGTTGCGCTTGATGCCGAAATTGCCGGAATTTATACCGGACTCCGCATTGTAACAATTGATATTGAAAACATTGAAGCCGGAATGGTTATTGCCGAAGCGATAAAAGATAAATTCGGGCACACCTTAATTTCAAAAGGTTCCGAAATTTCTCTTGTATTAAAAGCCAGACTGGAAGGTTATATGAAAATGAACAACGTCGAAAAGAAGGTAAAAATCTTCCGCGCATGGAATAAGTGATGTGAATGGATGAATTATTTCATCCCTGATTATGCAACCTCGGCAAAGATTTTTTCTTTCGGTAAAGCAACGTAGAAAGATGTTCCCGTTCCTTTGCTGCTTTCAACCCATATTTTACCGCCGTGGCGCGTAACTAAATCTTTTGTTATTACTAATCCCAACCCGGAGCCGACTTCATTCTCCGTTCCGTTATTGGTAATATGTTTATTTAATTTGAATATCTTTTCTAAAACATTTTCTCCCATTCCAACTCCGTCATCCATCACTGCAAGTTCAACAAATCCGTCAAGTTCTTGCGCCTGCACAATTACCGATCCCCCTGCGTTCGTAAATTTAATTGCGTTTGTAACGAGGTTGTTAATAATTGAGTTAACCATATTCAGATCACCGGAAAGATTTGTCCCCTGCGGAATATTGTTTATTAATTTTACCCCTTTAGACATCGCCGTAATATTCAGCAGCGAAAAAATATTATCAACAACGGTTCGCACGTCCAGCTTTACCGGGTTAACATTAACAATTCCATTCTGCAGTTTAGACCATTCGAGCAGATCGTTAAAAAATTTATAAAGTATTTTTGCGCTGATGTTTATTGCCTGAGCAAACTCTCCGATTTCTACCCGCTCCATATCGTTTGTTTCGGTTGCAAGGAACTCCGACATGTTAAGCAGCGCTCCGAAAGGATTTTTTAAGTCATGCGAGATGATTGAAAGTAATCCGTTTTTACTCCGGTTAAGTTCAACAAGTTCTTTATTTTCTTTTTGGGATTGCAGCAGGCTTTTTTTGAGTAGGATATTTTCTTTTACAAGATTGATTTGATTTTGCGTAAGCAGTTCTTGCATTTCTTCAAAGATATTTTCGGGAGAGACCGGTTGTTTCGTCTTCTCCGTTTCACACACCGGAATGTTTTCTTCATCCTCATTCAGCACATCACACATTGATGAACAAAACATGAACATTTCGCCTTTAGCGCTGGTATTATATGAAGAAACAGGAGAGATTGTTTTAATTTGCTTGGTATCTGAATCAAACCATTGTGAGGCGTTACAAGATTCCGAATTGAGAGTAGTTGATTTGCTTTCCGTCGGCAGTGTTTCTCCTTCGGAAATGGAAACTGATTGAAAATCATGTTTCCCGAAAACTCCCGCGATAGTTATTCCTTCCGTTTGTAATAAAGGATGGCTGCCAGAATTTTCTGTAAGATCAGTTGCTCGGGACTTATTCCCGGTTGTTCCCTCCAATATTTTGTGCTGAAAGAAAATTTTGTTTTTGTTATTCATTTACGGCCAATCTTTTGGGAATTGATCTCTGCTAATTTTTCCGTGAAGAGATAATACAAATTCGTGCCAGGCTGTCCCTTCGGAAATAAGCTAAAAACCAACTCATTTTCCTTTCCCTTTATTTTGATCTGTTTATTTCCGCCAACTGTTTAATATTGTTCAATCTCTTCTTTTAAACACCACAAAACAGAAAGAATTTCAACGGCATATAATTTGTCTTAATTCATGTGAACGCATTTTCAATTAACAAGTGAAATAACAAGATGATATTAGTAAGCATGTACGTGGAAGAGGAAAAACTTTTTATAGAAGTTAAACATAGGACTATCTACCAGGTAGAAAAAAAATTTGCAACCAAAAAGAATCAAAAATTTAACAATTTTCTTTTGTTCTCTCATCTTTTTATTTCGGTTATCAAACTTGGATGTAAAGAATTGTATGAATCGGTGAGAAGTGAAAAACTTGTGCCGAAAACTTCCGAATTTCCGGTTAATTATATTGAGGGAAAATAAGGAGAACTTTTGTTCCCGTTTCTTTAGAACTCTCGAACTCCATCTCACCACCCAGCAATTTTGTTAACCCATACGCGATAGTTAAACCGAGTCCTGCCCCTTCAAAGTTACGGGAGTATCCTTCTTCTTCCTGCGTAAATGGTTCTATCAACCTGCTCAACATTGAAACATCCATTCCCTTACCAGTATCGGAAACAGAAATAATTATTTTCCCATCGTGAGAACTTGCCCCGATAACTACACTTCCGGTTTCGGTATATTTGATCGCGTTATCAACAATAGAAAAAATAATTTTTTCAAATTTTATCCAATCGGTAGAAAGCAGAACTTCATTCTGCTCAACTTCCAATTTAAATTCCAGACCTTTTGCTTTTGCAGCTAAGGTCTTTTTATTGTAAACCGATTTTAATATTTCGTGACAGTTAATTACTACTTTATCTACCTGTACATCCCCCGATTCGATCTGCGAAACCTCAACAATGTTGGTGAATAAGTTTAATACGCGGTCCAACACTTCTTTAACAAAATTTGATATTTCTTTAATCGTATCAAACTCACCAACTTGCAGACAGTCATCAATTATTTCGGAATAACCGAGTATTGCATTGTAAGGAGTTCTGATTTCATGCGACATGTTTTCCAAAAACGCTGTCTTCAGTTTGTTCAAATGAATTTCTTTTTCGTATGCTTTCTTCAAAATAAGTTCATACAATAACTGATCTGTAATATCTTTTAAACTGATGATATAGATCTCTTCAGTCTCTGAGACAATTCCGGTTACTTTTCCGTTATACTTTCTTTTGTTTGAGTGATCGTAAAAGAATTCGGCATACTTGAGATTTAAATTCTTCAACTTGGTAACCGCAGAAAAGAATTCCTTTAAGAAAACCTGATCAAAGACGGTATCGAATTTGGTATTAAGACACTCATTCTTAATAAGTAAAAATGTTTGGTAAAAATTTTCGTTGGCGTTGTTAAAAGTCCATTCGTTATTTTCTTTTTTTACGATCAGCAGGAGATCGGAAATGTTGTTAATGATCGCAAGTAAACTTTCGGCAGATTTTTTAGCGATCTGATTTTTAAGAATGTGACTGGTAATATCATGAGCCGTGAGAATAAAGTTTAAAAGATTTGTACCGTCTCTGTAAACTGGATTTAAATTCAGTTCAAGAAAGATATAACCCTTTAATTCATCATAGTAAGAAATCTCTTTTGTCCATCGTTTCGTCTCATGGATCGCCTCGTTGATTTCATCATAATCTGCATCAATAATATTGTTTGAAAGAACAAGCGCAATTGGCTGATAAAAGATTTCTTCGATCGAATTCTTGAGAATTTTTTCGAACATCCGGGTAGCGTAACTGATGTTCCCGTTTTCATCAGTGATGATGACCGGAATTCTTCCATATTCAAGCGCATCATGCAGATCGTTTATACGTGATTCTAATTTCTGTTTTTCATTTGATGTTTGAAATGTCAGGAAAAAATATTCCCGGCTCTCGATAAAAATTCTGTCAACCTCTACATAGTAATGATTGATCTCTAATTTTTCATCAGGGAAAAGAAATAAGTCGAAATGAAATCCGCTAAAATTACTTTGTGAAAAAACAGTTAAGAGATTTTCAAGGTTGGGCTCTGATTTTAAGTCTTCAAAACTGCTTCCCTCTTGAATCTGAAATGATTTATGGAAAGAATTATTTGCGTAGAGTATTTCACTGTTCTTGCCAACAACCACAAGCGGCTTGGAATCAGGCAACTCCTGAAATGCATCAACATTCGGTGTAGGCAAATGGTCTTTCTTTTCCATAATTATTTGCAGTTAATAGACGTCCACATTTAACAGTTTAATTTTATTTGATAAATCTTTCTCAATAAATACCGTAGGCGCAATATTTCCCGGAAGTTTTATCTTCAGCATTTTTTCTACAAAAACAAAAAGGCAGCTGTTTATATAATCAAATTCTTTGCTGATCGTTTTAAGGATTCCGTCAAACAAATCAAAAAGAATATCGTTCTTAAAATTGAGTTCTTCTTTTAAGTTCATCGAACTTAGTCTATAAAATAAAGTTTTTATTCCGTGAAGTTCTGTTAGAACATCATTTGGTTCCAAAAGCGGATGATTTACCATTACCGAAAGAGAGGCTGCTATAACTTTTGCTTTTGCCTCTTTATCTTCAGCGTTGGCAACGTGGTAAACAAGCGTGTTTACCTTTGCCAAATTTGAGAGATCAAAAGTTGTTTGAAATTCAAATCCCGAAAAGTAAAATGCGAGAGATATTTTCTCAGAAGATATCTTTGACATTTCTTTTAAACGCCAATCAATTTGAGAAAGAAACCTGTATGCCGGAGACAGATTTACAGAATCGTGTAAATCGTTTCTCAGCAGTTCGCTTTTAAACGAATTTTTATAAGCCACTGCGGCTTTTTTCCCGTTAAAAAACTCTGATTTTAAGTTAATATTTGTAATTTTTTCTAACATACAGATTCCTTCAACTTATTATCGAAAAAATCTGTACGAATTAAAGAGAAAAAAATTATTTTAAATCGATCATTTTGCTTCCGGAAGAATAATCGATTAGCGTGGGCTTTTCCAGATTTGTTAAACTTTCCGTAAGTGTTTTTATTCTATCAATTGACTGCTGGATGATGCTCAAATCTTCAGAAAATTTCGTTTGATCCAACTCTAATAATTCGGCTTCCATGTTTTTAACGGAGATCAACAAACTGCTTAGCGGGTTATTGATTTTATGCCCGATGGTACACGCCATCTCAATGATGGCTTTGTTATGTTCAAGATTTTTTAATTCGCTTTGTAAATTGAAAATTCTTACACCTGATCTTATTCTGGCAAGAAGTTCCTGGTTTTCAATCGGTTTAACAAGAAAGTCATCTGCACCAACATCCAAACCGGTTACCCGGTCTTTTAAAGAAGCACGCGCAGTGAGCACAATAAAGTAAATTGTTTTATACCGTTCATCTTGCTTAAGAATTTTGCAAAGTTCAAGACCATCCATCACGGGCATGGTCCAATCTGCCAGGATTGCTTTCGGCAAATAAGTTTCCAAAAGTTTTAATGCTTCCGAACCATCTTTTGCAGAAAGGACTTCGTAATTGTTTTTGGTGAGAAGTCTTTCAAGAATAAATCTTGTGTCCTTTTCATCTTCAACAAGGAGTATTTTGTCTTTTTCCATTAATTCAATAACAGGTTTTTAATTTTGGAGATCAGCTCATTGTAATCAATTATCGGTTTTACAATATAATCGTCCGCTAAACTTTCTGCAAAAAAAGAATCACCATTCGTACTGATAGAATACGCGGTAACCAATAAAATAGGAATGCTTTTATACTTCTCGGTTTCTTTAATTATTCTAGAAAATTTAACACCGTTTATTCTCTCACCATTTAAGGAAGTGTTCTTCAAATTAATATCCATGATAATAATTCCGATTTCTCCCTTAGCAAGTTCAAGAAGAATTTGATCTCCATCTTCCATGATGAGCGATTTAAGACCGGCTTTTCTAAAGATGAAATTATAAAAATCCTGAGAGAAGGGATCATCTTCTATTATTAAAATTGTTTTGCTCACTTCTTTTCCAAATATTTTACGATGATACTGATTCGTCTATTAACAAGACTGTAGGGATTCTCCGGATCTCTTAAGTGTCTATCTGCGTATCCGCGGATTTCGACAACTTGATTTTCTTTAAGTTGACTTTCTGTTAACGCGCTTCTTGCTGCATTCGCGCGGTCGGAACTTAGTTCAAAGTTTGTGTATCCTGCTTTACCGTTGTTGAAAGGGCGAGAATCGGTATGTCCTTCCAGTACAATATTGTTAGGTAATTTAGCCAACTGATTTCCGATCTTAATTATGATGTCTTTTGCCTTTTTGTTTAAAACTGCCGTTCCAACTTGAAAGAAAACATCTCCCGTGCTTTCAACCATTTCAATTCTCAATCCCTCTTTAGTGATCTCAACTTTAATTTTATCGAGCATAAAACTAAAAGAAGAATCCGAGGCAAGTTCCGCAATAATTTTATCCCCCATTGATTTTAATTTTTCAATCTCTAGTTCTTGAAAAAGTTGAGGATTATTTGCAACCGGCTTATCAGGACTTTGTATATTTCCCGGCATCAATCCTTTCCCTTTATCGGAAATTCCAAGAGGATCTTTGAAATAATGCGCTACGGCTTCTTTTGTACTCTGATCCTGACCCAATACCCAAAGAACAATAAAAAGCGCCATCATAGCAGTCACAAAATCAGCATAAGCAACTTTCCAGGCGCCACCGTGATGTCCTTCGTGCTTTTTTATTTTCTTTATGATAACGGGAGAATCGCTCATAAAGCCCCTATGATTTTCCTCTTACAAAAGCTTCCAGCTCACTAAAAGTAGGACGTTCATCTGAGAAAATAGTTCTTCGTGCAATTTCTACTGCAATGATTGGAGGATTGCCGCGGGCGAAGGCAATGATACATGCTTTTATTGTTTGTAAAAGACGAACGCGTCCTTCAATGCTATGTTCAATATTTGATGCAATTGGATTTACAAATCCATAGGCTACCAAAACACCCACAAAAGTACCAACTAACGCAGCTGCAACATGTTCGCCAACAACTTGCGCTCCTTTATCAATTGAACTCATCGTTATGATAATTCCCAACACTGCTGCAACTATCCCTAAACCGGGTAATGAGTCACCTACTTTTGCAACAGCACCGGGAACAGGTTTGGACTCAATTTCATATGTTTCAATTTCCGTATCAATCAAATTTTCCAATTCATGCGGAGGAACTCCACCGGAAAGCATAACTTTCATTGTATCGGCAAAAAAGTTTCTGGCAATATCATTCTCTACAAACTTTTTACTCATCGATAAAATGTCACTTTCCTTGGGATTCTCCACATGCTTTTCGATTGCAAGGAGTCCATCACGCTGAGCTAATAAAAACAAATCATTAAACGATTTTAGTAATTCCAAATATTCTTGTTTAGAAAATCCGTGCCCTTTGAACATTGCCGGAAGTTCTGCAATAATCTTTTTTATCAAAGATAAAGGCGAGGCAATTAAAATACTGCCGATAGCGGCGCCAAGGATTACAATAAATTCCGGAATCTGGATAAGAAGGATAGGATTTCCTCCCGCAATCATAAATCCTATAAGCACTGAAAGTGCAACAACCGCAATACCAATAATTACAAACATATTATTGTATTACCTCCCTGTTAACATTATTAATGTCATGGATGATGGAAAAAATTTGATCGCATTTTTGCTGAATCGAAGCCCAATCAAAACTGATTGTGTTCAGCGCTTTTTCAACTCCATCGCTTATGTAAGAAAGTTGCGGGTATCCGATTGTACCGCCGTTTCCTTTAAGTTCATGCATCATCGCGCGCAGAGTGTCTCTATCCTTCTTTTCAATTGCTGTTAAGATGGCGGCTTTTTTCACTTCAAAACTATTTAGGAAAGTTTGAATTAAATGTCGTTTAATATCTTCTGTATCGGATTCCGAAAACTCTGTGGTTCTTGCAGCATTGGCCAAAAAATCTGGTCCGCAAACTTCATTAATGCTTTTGATTATTATTTCTTTACGGAGCGGTTTTGAGATTATTCTATCGGCACCGATCTCAAGTACGGAGAGAACATTCCTTCTATCAGTGTTGGCGCTTATAACAATTACGGGAACCGATTTTAATGTTTCTATTCCTTTAATGGCTTGAAGCATTTTAAGGCCGTCAACTTTCGGCATCATCAGATCGAGAAAAATTAATTTCGGATTAAACTCTGTAGCTTTTTGAATTCCGTCCAAGCCGTCCGAGCAAGTAATTACCTGGCAGTTATAACTTTCAAAGAAATTTTTTAGCGAATGCCTAACGACATCGGAATCATCCACAATAAGAATTGTGGTTTTATTTTCGTCAGGATTTCTCATTCTTCTTTTTCATCTTGTTGATCTTGAGGGAAGGCAGCGGAGTAATGCTGTTTTTAATTTGTACGACAGCTTCTTTTGTTGACTGAACAACCTTATCGTAGATTTCCCCACGCAATATCTCAACATTCGGCGGAGCGGTAATTCCAAGCTTAATGTTGTTTTCGGAAATAGAAATAATTTTTATTTTGATATCGGAATCAATAATTATTTCTTCATCAATTTTTCTAGTTAAAATTAACATAAAACCTTCTATGGTTACTCAACAAAAAGGTGATAGTTAACGGGATAGTTCTCTTTGTCGATAATTTTCTGGAATCCTAATTTTTCTTTTTGATTAATATAAACGGGAGCCTTCAGATTAATAGTGATTTGCATGGGATCTCCATTTAACGTAACAATCCCGAAAGCCTCCCCTTCTTTTTCGGCGGGATAATTCTCGTCAATCATGCCTATTCCAAAAAGAGGGAATGCTATTTCCGGCTGTTCTATAGAATTCAACCAATAAAATAGTTCTTCGCCGATTTTAATCAAAACAAATTTTTTCAATTGTTCGAATCCGAATAGACCCGACGGAAAGTCCAATATTAAGTCTTCTCCAAAATCGAGTTCACCAAATTGATGTGTTTGTATTTTCATTTTCTTTACTTCTTAATTATTACGATATCTACTCTTCTGTTTGATGCTCTTCCTTCTGGAGTTTCGTTTGAAGCTATCGGCTTATATTCCGAATTGCCAACGATCGAAACTTTTTCCGGCGGAAGATGTTCGTTATTCACTAAATAATATGCCGTATTCAAAGCTCTTGCAACAGATAAATGCCAGTTTGAAGGAAACATACTTGAATGTATCGGAACATCATCCGAATGCCCTTCAACTCGAAAATCATTCGGCAATTCTTTCAGAATGATAGCAAGTCTGCTTAACATTAATCTTGAATCATCACTTAAATCTGCATTGCCCGATTGAAAAAGAATGTCATCTAAAATATGGATGGTAATGCCACGTTCATTTTCTTCAAGCGTAATATGACCCGAATAGTCATACTCTTTTACAAGTCTGTTTAAATTTTCTTTTAAACCCGCAGGCGCCGTTGGTACGTTGCTGCTAAACTTTGCTCCTTTATCTAAAACTTGTCCGCTTCTTCCAAAAGTATTTCCAATAGCTGTTACCATTTTAGCATACTTCCCGGAATCAACTTTAGAAATAGCGTAAAGAATAATAAAGAGACCGAGCAACAAAGTTATAAGATCGGCATAGGTAATTAAATAACGATCTTTATCAGACTCTTCACCAGAAAATGGTTCTTCCTGGTCCGGCATTAAAATATTTTTGCTTGATCCTTTGGAGGGATAAGACTTACCAGACGCGCCTTTACCATCGAAGGGATTTCTCCAGCCTGTAGAGCGAGAACTCCTTCTATTGAAATTTCCATCATCTGTTTCTCTTCTAAATGACATAGTTTTAACTTATCGCTAATTGGGAACCAAAAAATATTTGCACTAAATACGCCCCATAATGTTGCTATGAACGCCGTTGCAATATTTCTGATCAATCCATTCGGATCGTCGCCAACGTTTGCAAGAGTCATTATCAAACCCATTACGGTTCCAAGGATTCCCATGGTAGGCGCGTATCCGCCCATTTTTGTAAAAATCAAAATATTTAAATTGTGCCGCGCCTGCATCGCTCTAATTTCTAATGACGCAAGATTCGTAAGTGAGTCGGCGTCATTTCCATCAAGCACATATTTGATCATCTTTTGCGGAAAGGGATAAGCAAGCCGCTCCAAATCCTTTTCCACCGCAAGAAATCCGTTCTTCCTTATTATTATCGAGATATCTATGAAAATATTAATGAGTTCTTCCAAATTATATTTCTTCGGAAAGTAGGCGATTTTTATCAGATTAAAAATGTTTAGGAACTTGTCCATTCCAAATCCAATAATGATCGCAGCGAACGTTCCGCCGAAAACGATAATTAACGGAGAAACGAGGAACAACGCACTAGAGGAACCACCTTCCAATAAAAAGGCTCCGAAGATCGAAAAGACTCCAATAACGAGACCGATTAAAGAAACTGATCTTATTTTCATAAATAATTCAAAATCGATTGCGGCAACATCATTGCCGACATTTTATATGACATTTGCAAAGCATTATCTTCAGCTTGCATTTCCATAACAGCTTTAGCTACATCAACATCTTTCTCTTTGGAAACCAGTCCAAGGAGGATCATTTTTTGCTGACCGATTTGATCTTGTACATCGGTAAATTGATTGGAAATGTTTCCAGCTTCAGAGATTTTTGCTAAAAGATGTTTGTTAAAAGCTTCAAGTGCAGTTCGTTGCTCAACAGTGGGCTTTATCCCAAGTTTTAAATTCTCTTTTATTGTTAGCAAAGTATTAAAAATATCCGTTTTTTGATTTGCGGAAAGAGTCAGAACTGAAGCTCCGCTCTTTTCTGAAACAGAAGAAAGATTGAACATGAAATCAATTTTTTTATCTGCAACTTTAACGTTGAACTGCTGAGCTATACTTCCATCGATCGATTTTAATCGTGTTGAAGTTGAATCATAAACTAATTCTTTTGCCGCGGGAGGAGCTGTATAAATAGAAGTACTGGTTCCGTCAAGAATATCATAATTCAATGAAAAGGTGTTTGCAGCCGTTTTTGTAAAAGTTAAATCGAGAGTATATTCATTACCAAGTGCATCATAAACTTTTGTTTGTTTAGTTGTCACATCGCCAATAGCCGCATCTTTATTAAGGTTTCCCGATCCCTTAACTATAGTTGCAAAAATTTCTGTGCCGCTCATATTTAATTTTTGTGTGATGTTGGAAGCGATCTTTATTTCATGTTTACCGGAAATATCACTTGCTTTCACTTCAACAGCTTTATCGTCAGCAGTCATCCCAAACGGTTCGGTAGAATAATCCGTACCTCCGAAAATATATTTTCCATCGTACTGGGAATTAGCAGAATCCATTATTGCTTTTAGCGAAAGATCGATTGCATCGGCATATGAAGTAAAATCACCGCCGTTTGTAGCATTTTCAAGTTCAGTAAGTTTTGTCAAATTTTGTGAAGTTTCCGATTGAATACGTTCCATCGCCATGATGGAGTTATCTATAAATGATAATCCATTTTGAATATTGTTGCTGTACGTTTCCGATTGACTTATTTGACTGCTCAATCTATTTATCTTTATCGTGCCGCCGGGAGAATCAGACGGTTTTTGGATTTTAGATTGTGTTGCAATTTGCACACTTAGCTTGTCAATCCGCGATTTTGTTTGGTTTAGCGAATTGATAAAATTATTACTCATCATTGAATCGGTGATTCTCATTCTACGCCACCATATTTAAAATAGTTTGCAGCATCTCATCGGCAATTTTGATCATCTTTGCCGAAGCCTGGTACGACCGTTGAAATTTAATTACGTTTGTCATCTCCTCATCAATCGACACACCGGATACAGAAGCTTTTTGCTGATCGAGTTGTTGAAGGATCAATTCGTTTGATTGCGCCATTTGGTCTGAAGATTGTTTTTGACTTCCGATCTCACTTATTAATGAGCCATAATTATCCGCTAACGTTGTACCGTTTAATATTTTTGAATTACTTAACTCAGCGATTTTAGTTGCTATTTCTGCATTGCCAACAGATCCATCTTTAGATAGCGCAATTTTGTTCGGGTCTTGAAGGATGTCTTGATTTATTGTCAGTTCGCCATCTTTGTAACTTTCAAAGAAATTTAAACCGGTTTCCACCGGGCTAGAGATTGTATATCCAGAGGCATGTAATTGATTGACTGAATCAGACAGCGTAGTAACCATCGAATCAAGCTGTTCCACGTACGACGGAATTTTTTGCGAATAAATATCAGTTACCGCAAAGAGTTCACCGCTTGTAATGTTTAACGGAAAACCATCAGAACCGGAAGTAATGATAAGTTTTCCATTAGCTTCGGAAAGTTGAAATTCTTTAGCAACAGTTTTATCGGCGCCGAACATTCCGCCAACGGAAACTATAGCGCTGTTTGATGAATCAACAGCAACATTAATGTTTACCAGTTTGCTGAGTTTGTCAATTACAATATCACGCTGGTCCATCAAGTCATTTGGCTGTTGATTTTTCAAAGTAACTTCAAAGATTTGCTTGTTTAAACTCTGTATCTGTTGAAGATAATTATTGATGCTCGTAACCACATTTTTTGCGTCGGTCATCAAACTTGACTTTATGTCGTTTAATCCATCATAAATATCTTTTACTTTGTTAGAAAGATTTTCTGCAGAACGAAGAACATTAAATCTTAATGATGAAGAATTCGGACTGACCGAAGCTTCGCTCCAAGAATTGAAGAATGAAGTCATAGTATTCGATAATCCAAGGTCAGAAGGTTCGCCAAAGAGCTGTTCAATTTGACCAAGAATATCGGATCGTTTACTGTTATCTGAATACTTTTGATTATTCGTCCGTATCTGCGAATCGATCAGACTATCTCTCTGCCGTTGAATGAGTTCAAGTTTAACTCCAGTTCCAAAAACGAGCGCACCATTGTTTTCACTTTTTTCTGGTGATAAGAGAGCTTTCTGCCTTGAATGATCGGGGTTTGATGCATTCGCAATATTGTGCGAAGTAATATCGAGCGCCTGCTGATAAGCAGCCAAGCTTCTCTGAGAAATATCAAATATTCTACTGATGCCCATTATACTCTTCTGTTTAAAATAGGATCATTGTTCATGCCTGCTAAGGATGTGAAAGTTTGCTTGATAAAACTTCTTGCATTCTCAATCAGCAGACTATTTTGTGAATTAATTGTTTGAATTTTTGCGAGCAATCCCCGGAGTGATCTCTGAATCTGCAAAAGATTTACATAATCGTTTGTGTTTATTTTTTTTAAGGCTTTGGTAAAATCCAAAAGTTTTGTTGAAGTGATTCCCAAAGAATATTGGTCTGATAAATGATTCATCGTTCGAACAATTTCTCTATCCATTCCGTTTATGTCTTTAAGAAGTTTTCCTTCAACAAGAATAACTTCTTCCATTACCGGAAGATTATGATCGATCAACGCACGCTGATGTTTTAAAAGAGAATCTAAAAATTTTTGAAGATTTGATTCCTGTTCTTTTAATGATTTAATCAGATGTTTTGTTTCCATACTAAATTTCCTTTAGATGATTTAAATAACCGAGTACACGAGTGATATAGGTCTTGGTTTCTTCAAAAGGTGGGACTCCATTATACTTATCAACGTTCGCCGGACCTGCATTATAACCGGCTAAAGCAAGCTTCACGTCCCCTTTATATTGTCGAAGCATTTCCGATAAATATTTAGTTCCGCCCATAATATTTTCGCGCGGATCCCAAACATTTCTAACGCCCATATCTGTTGCGGTGGAATCGATGAGCTGCATAAGTCCTTTTGCCTTTGCGGCAGAAACCGCTTTTACATTTCCTGCGGACTCTGCAATAATCACTGATTTTATCAAACCTTTGTCCACTCCAAAACGTTTTGAAGCCTCATCAATATGTTCCTCAAATTGTTCAAGCCTTTCCATCGATTGTTTAGACGGAGTGATTCCGTGAGAGTCTTTATCAAAGTTTTTAAGTTCAACTTTACTTTTTATTCTTAATGATTCGATATTGTTTTTAAAAGAATTAACATCAAGTTCTTCGCCGGTAATTCTTTTGTAAAGTTCGGAAGCCATACCCAGACCGTTTCCGCTGGAAATATGTTTCGCCATTTCGTTTTCAAAAAGAGTTTCAAAATAGTCGCCGCCGTAACTTTCATCACCGAATAAACCCTCTTCTTTGGTTTTGTTCATACTCTTCAACATCATAGCGGTAAGGAGACTCTCAAAGTCTTTAGAAGTCTTTGCAATTTTTGCTTTCTGCTCATCGGAATATTTTTGATTGATTTCCGGTGTGCGTGCGAAATGCTTCAGATCGTTCGATATTTTTAAGTTCAGTTCACTCATTTTAGATGATCACTAATTCAGCAATTAATGCTCCTGCCTCTTTTAATGCTTGAAAAATTGCAATTATATCTTTGGGAGAAACCTTCAACGAATTTAATGCTGCCGCAACTTCCTGCACATTTGAAGCGCCCTGGATAGCTATAGTATTGGTTGAATCTTGCGAAGCATAAGGAACAAGATTATTAAACACTGCGGTCGTTCCGTTTGAAAAAGCGCCGGGTTGAGAAATGACCGGATAAGATTTTATCGAAAGATTAAGTCCACCGTGAGAAATAGTTACCGATTGAATCTTAACATTGCTTCCGGAAACTACCGTGCCGGTTCTTTCATTTAAAACTACCTTCGCAGCATAATCAATCTCAACTGTTAAACCTTCAAGTTCCGCTAAAAATCCAACCATGTTCGCTTGTTTATCTGCAGGAACTTTTACTTTAATTTCCGCAGCATCACTTGCTAAGGCAGTACTTGCACCAAACTTTGTGTTGATCGCGTTTGAAATATTATTTGCAGTGGTCATGTCGGGGTCTTTTAAAAACACACTTATTTCTTCCGATTGCAAAACCCGGGAAGAAACTTCCATCTGCAACAATCCACCACGTGGAATTCTTCCGGCAAGAGTGGAATTTTTTGCAACTCTTCCGCCAGTTGGGGTACTGATATCAAATCCACCAACCGAAATAGACCCTTGTGCATAACCGTAAACATTTCCGTCACTACCGGAAAGTGGCGTCATCAAAAGCGTTCCGCCAAGTAAACTTGTAGCATCTCCCAAAGAAGAAACATTTACATCAAACTTGGCTCCCGATTTTAAATAAGCGTTTAATGTTGCGGTTACCATAACAGCAGCAACGTTCTTTGTTTTTAAATCAGCTTGCGGAACGGTTATTCCAAATCTTTTTAACATGCTTGTAATTGATTGAATGGTAAATACGGAACGATGGCTATCGCCTGTTCCGCTAAGTCCAACTATCAAACCGTAACCTAAAATTTGTTCAGAGTTTTCACCGCCTAAATAAGCAATGTCCTTAATTCTCTGACTATAGATTTCCGATGAGATCGAAAAAAGCAGCAACGATAATAGAAATATTTTTTTCATACAAAACCTAAAAAAGCATGTGGAAAATTTTGGTTAACCAACCGGGACTTTGCGAACGCTCGATTAAACCGCTTCCGGAGAACTCGATCTCTGCTTCAGAAATATTATAAGAGAGAACTGAATTATCTGCGGCTATATCAGAAGATCTTACAATCCCTTTAATTTTTACAATTTGTTCTTCGCCATTAATTTTAATTTTTCTGCTTCCGCGAACGAGCAGATTTCCATTCTTTAAAACCGAATCGATTGTTGCGCTGATTTTGGTGCGGATCATTCCCGTGGTTTTTGTTGAGCCGGAACCGGAGAAATCGTTGTTCGATCCGATTCCAAGATCAACTGACGGCAATGTAGTTTTTCCGGCTTGACCTTTTCCGCTAAGGCTTAACGAACTTGATCTTGCGGCTTGAGTTTCTGCATTGTTGGAGGCTTGTGAAGATTCAACAACAAGAATAGTGATCGCATCTCCGATCTTATTCGCTTTCTCATCCGAGAAGAGAGATTTAAATGCATTCTGTCTCATTTCCTGCGGATAAATAAAGGCTGAAAGCACAAGCACAAAACCGACGGTTAAAATATTTTTCATAACTCTACTCAAGGATATTAACATTTGATGAATCAACTACTTTGGCTTTATATTGTTTTTTATTCTGCGTTACTACTCTTATAATCTCGCCCGGAGCGCCTTCCTGCCGGGCGTTTGCTTCGATCGTTACGGTTACATTTCCATTTGTTAAACTTGCTTTTACAAGATCACCGCTTTGTATCACCGGTTTTGCTTCAAGTACTTCACGGACTAAAATTGTTCCTGGATTCAGTGCAATTCTTGTTCGAAACGATGCTATCTCTTCCAAAGAAGTAAAAGGAGTACCTTTTAAAAGAGAGACATCAAGTGACTTTACGGCAAAATCTGAAGCATTCAGATCACTTCTGCCTCTGATTTTATTACGAACCGTAACAACATTTTTATAAAGATGAAGTTTAACTTTTATGAACGATTCACTTTTCTTCTTCTCTTTAACCAGCATGATTGGAACTGAAACAATATTTCTGTTTAGGGTTAATGCACTCCCGTCAACAATTAAAAGAGAAGTATAATCTTTAGGCATTTGCATAATTTCGTAATCCAAACTATCGTACATGGAGAGCTGTTTTGTTAAATAATCTTTTAATGAATCGCGGAAGTCATTTCCGTTCAAAGAAAAAAGAATAATAATATTTAAGAGATACAGCATCATGTTAGTTAATCATGTTTTTAAGTTGTTTGCCATCGTCATCATTTCTTCAACAGTTTTTACCGTTTTGGAGTTAATCTCGTATGCTCTCTGCGCGGTTATCATAGCGACCATTTCTTCAACAATATCAACGTTTGATGATTCAAGGAAACCTTGATTAATTTCTCCAAAACCTTTAGACCCGGCGGTTCCTAAAACCGGTGCACCGGATGCCTCAGTCTCGGCATACAAATTATTTCCAAGAGCCATTAAGCCGGAAGGATTCATAAATTTGGCAAGTTCGATTGTGCCAAGCGTTGTGGTTCTTCCATCATTTTCCAAAACATCAACAGTGCCGTCTCTACTTATCGAAATACTTTGTACATTATCTGTTAATCCGATTTCAGGTTCTAGAAGATAGCCGCCGGAAGTGACTAATTTCCCATCCGAATTTACTTTGAAGGAACCATCTCTCGTGTAGACAATTGTTCCATCCGACTTACGAACTTGAAAAAGTCCGTCACCTTGAATCGCCATATCCAACTGATTGCCGGAAGCAACAACATCTCCCTGCTTAAAAATTTTCTGTGTGGAGGATGATTGAACACCGTTACCAATTTGAATCTTAGCAGAAGGTGCAGCTTGTGTTAATGCATCTGAAGCTTGTGTTGGATTGATCTGAACTTCTTGATACATCAAATCTTGAAATTCTGCTTTGTTCTTTTTGAATCCGGTTGTGTTTACGTTGGCAATATTGTTGGAGATAACTTCAACATTCAATTGCTGTGCATATAATCCGGAGGCTGCTGTTCGTAAAGCTCTTGTTGGCATAAAATATTCCTTTAATAAACTCTTCCAATTTGATTTGATTTTTCCATCGTCTGATCTAAGTAGCGCATTATTTTATAAGCTGATTCATAATCTTTGTTCGTTTCAATCATCGATTGCATTTCGAGAATCGGGTTCACGTTTGATTCTTCCAGGTAACCTTGAACTATCTCGTAATTCTGTGGTGAAGCGATCGAATAATTGTCATCTGCAACAGCAAAATTTGAGCTGGAAGTTCTAATTGCTTCTTGCGGATTTTCTAATTTGGCGATTACCAGCGAATCTAGAGTAGTTTCTCCTATCTTGATCTCACCGGTCTTTGAAATACTTATTGAAGGATTATCTGCATCCATCAAATCGCCAAAACTGATTTCACCATTACTTCCGAGTACTTTATCACCGTTACCGTTTACCATAAATCCATCATCGGAAATATGAAACTTCCCGTTCCTTGTCAGTTCAATTCCATTTTCTGTTTTTACAAGAAAATATCCGTCGCCCGAAATAGCTAGATCAAGTGGATTTGCAGAAAGTATAACTTCACCTTGCCCGTAATCGGTGGTCTGCTTTACTGCTATTTCACCATTCTTATTTAAATATTCTTGAAACGGAACTTGTTTTTTAAATCCGGTTGAATTAATATTTGCAAGGTTATTAGCAAGTACATCAATACTTTTTACTTTTGTGTTCAGACTTCGTGCAACATTATAAATTCCATTTACCATAAGAGACTCCTGCTTACCTATCGTTCGAACAGATGGATAATTCGTATGATTTAATTTTTGCCGCTAGCATAATTTCCCCTTTAGCGATTTTCAATTCTTTAGCTTTTTGAGCTAACGAACCTTCCGCATTATTTAGATTGATTGAACTTTTCAATAAGTTTTCACGAACGTTTTTAAGTTTCGTTTCTTTTTTCACAATTGCTTTTTCCAACCTCAGGGACTGAATATTCGACCTCAAATTATTCAATTTGCTTTTGCGACTGAGGACCAATCTTCTGGTAACCACAGAGCCAAAAACAAACATTGATGAAAGCAGGATAATTCCAATTCTCGTTACCATTTCCGGACTTAACTTTACTTGCGATGCAATTGATGCAAGCCAATCACTATTCGCTTGATTCTTTATCGATACTTTTTTAACCGCTTTTTGTTTGCTGGGCTCCTGGCGATTTGCCCATTGTTTTGCTTGCGCAAGTGCGATCTGTTTTTCAACCATTTCTGCAACACTTATCTCTTTGGTATTATTAAGTTGACTGGTAGTATCCGGAATAGCAGCGTTTCCACTCTGTGCGGAAGTAAAAGAGAAAACGGATATAAAAAGAAATATGATAATCTGTAAATATTTCATCTTATTTTCTTCTTTAATGGGAAAGTTAAAACAATTGATGATCCGGTCAACTCATTTGCGTCAAAGTCAACGCTTCCTTGATGTTTCTGCATCAGGTGGGTGATCATTTTAACATTGAGATCGTCGTTATTATCTTTAGAATTTTTAATTAAACTTTGAACAAATGCAGTTGTAACAACTCTAACTATCACAATTCCGCTATTGTATTTTGTTTGAATTAAAATACCGCCGCCGTCTTGAGCGGAAGTTTTAATCATTCCGAAAATGGTTGTTAAAAGATGTGTTAAATAATCAGGATGACTGAGCACCGACGGAACATTTTCATCAAGATTTAAAATACATTCGATGTTCGCTGCCTGCAGGGATGAGCTGATGAAGTTATGATAATCTTTAATCACTTCATCTAAACGGCAAGGTTTTATTTCAAGGCGATTGTCGTTGATATCGGCAAATTTAACAAGTCGGTTAACAACCGTTTCTACTCTTCTCACTTGTTGCTTAATTACATTTAGATTTTTATTCCCGACCGTTTCTTCGTCAGTTTGTAAATAATCCGCTGTACTCAAAATTACCTGCAGCGGTGACAAAATATCTTCCGCCAATCCTGAGGTTAATTCTCCAATGGCAGACAATCTGAAATCATTTGATAACTTCGACTGATAAACATGAAGTTCGTGATAGGTTGATTTAAGTTCTTCATCCTTTTTGATCAATTCTATTTTAGGGACAGCTATGTTCAGCACAAGTTGAATTAGTTGGACTTCTAAACTATCTTCGTACTTATGCATCGGTCTCGTTAAAAGTGCGAAAACACCTTTCGGCTCCTTTCCTTCTCCAATTGGGAACAAGAGATAATTCGATTTGGAACCGGTGCTACTTACTTCTCTTAAATCGGGGATGACCTGAGGTTTGTTTTCTCTCAACACCCAATCTAAGATTCCTTCGCTAAAAACACGATTGATGAACTCCGTAGTTTTAAGATTTGAAGGTTCAACAACAGAAACAAGTTTCAAACGGAAATCGTCGAAGAAGAATAAATCCGCTTCTTTAAACTCAATTATTCCGTTTAAGAATTCATCTACTTTTAGGATGATCTGTTTTGCGTCATGACAACTTTTTATAGCCTTTTCGAAAACAGAAATCTTTCTAAGCATGCCGGGAAGATTTTCAAAGGGTTCGATCTGTTTAGCAGAGCTAACCTGTACAAATCGTGGTTTTACCGTTCCAACAGCTTTTGTAAATGATGGAAGTGAACTTGAAAAAGATTCACAACGGATTCTATTATTCTTAATAACTCTCAATTTAAATACCTTACAGCTTCAGATTGTTCTTTAAGAAATTCTTCATAACCGGAGATAAGTGTCGCCAATTCTTCTTCAGAATGGATTCTCATATTCTTCAAAGCTTCCCAATCAAGTTCCAATTTTTTATCAATTTCAAAATGACCGATCTTAAAATGATTTGTTGTGTAATCGGCCAGGTGAATAATTGAAGCCAAAAGGAAATTACTTAACGACTCATTTGGTGTATGATGATTTTTAATAACATCACACAATGAAGGAGGGAAATTCCAATTTTCGGCAAGAAAGGCTCCTATTTCAGCGTGATTCATTCCGAGCACTTCGGTTTCGGCTTCCAACAAACTTAAACCTGACGTCTCTTGAAGCTCTGAGATAGTAACGAAGTTTGAATGAAAAAAACGATGGATAACTGCGACTCCCATATCGTGTAAAAAGCCCGCTAAGAAAGCTTCACCTTTTACCTGAAATCCGACATCTTCAGCAATTTTTTCTGAAATACTTCCGGTAAGGAATGAGTGGAGCCAAAATTCTTTTTGATCGAGATATTTATCGGTTTTGTTTTTAAATGTTTCAATAACCGATAGAGCCGAGATAATTTTTTTCAATTCGCTAAAACCGAGAACTAAAATGGCGAAATCCATTGAAGTAACTTTTCTCTGCAAACCGAATAAAGGAGAGTTTGCTATACTCAACACTTTTGTTACAAGACTTTGATCTTTTGATATAACATCAACAAGTAACTTTGATTTGGGGGCTTTTGACTCCAATATTTTTGACGATTCTAAAAGCACTTTGGGAATCGGTGGCAGTTTAAAAATATTTGCTAACACCATTTCGGTTTTTGTTCTGCGCTGAGTTTGAGTTGTGATAATTTCCATAGGAGTTAAATTTTTAATGATTCTATTTGATGTTTAAATAAAGTTTCGTAGCTGTCTATAAATTTGTTTAAGTAATCAAGGTTGCCAAGTCTTAAGATCGGGATAATTCCTTCATCCAACGCATAGTTTTCATCCCAGCTAAAACTGCCGATACCAAATCTTTGAGTCATGAAATCCGCGAGGTGAACAATTGCAGAAAGTACATTGTCGCCGCTATTTTTTGATGGTTCATGATGGTTGAGCATAGAATCGCTTAAAATTTTTGGAAGATTCCATTTTTCAGCAAGGAAGGAACCAATCTCCTGATGAGTGATGCCGAGAATTTGTGCTTCAGCATTAACAAATCTCATTTGTTGATTTTCTACCAACTCACAAATTGCAGTGAATTCATCTTTGAAGTAACGTTGAATAACAGAGATGCCTAGGTCGTGAAGTAATCCCGCTGTGAAAGCTTCTCCCGATTTCGGATAACCGATATCATCGGCGATTCTTTTTGAAGCAGCAGCGGTAACTAAAGAATGAACCCAAAATGCTTTTTTGTTCCATGACTTTTCTGTTAAATTTTTGAAAGCTTCAATCATGGAAAGTGCAATAACAATATTTTTAATGTGATCAAATCCAAGAATAACAATGGCAAATTCAATCGTTGAAACTCTTCTCGGTAATCCGTAAAGAGGAGAATTAGCAACGGTTAAAATTTTTGCAACGAGTCCTTGATCTCTACTGATCACCAAACCCAATTCCGATGCGCTGGTTTTGGGATTATCCAACAATTTTGTAACCTCGATCATCAAGTAAGGTACCGAAGGCAAATTTTGAACGTTGCGAAGAAAGTTCTTATAATAGTTTGATCTTGTTTCTACTTCTATCATAGTCTTATACTGTAGTAAATGCCAGTTTAGATTTTAGAGATTCGATGATCCGGGTATGAACTTGAGAAACTCGCGATACGGTAATATTAAGCACTTGTGCAATTTCTTTATAACCGAGATTTTCATAATAGTAAAGACTGATAATTTGGCGGTCACGTTCAGGCAATTTATTGATGGCTGCAATTAGGAATTCTTTCATTTCATTTTTTTCCAATGATTCATCTGGTAAAATGGAATCATTCGGAATAACTTCTTCCAATGAGTATCCTTCTTCATCATCAGTTGTGTGGCTAAGAGGAATGTTCGTATAAATAACTTCATCATTTGCGCTGTTAAAAACTCTTGGCTTTTTCTGAAGTTTTCTTAGTTCGTCAATAATTTTTCCACGGATCCTTTTGATAGCATAGGTCTCGAATTTTGTCCCATATTCGGGATCAAAACGGTCGATCGCTTCGCTAAGTCCTTCAATTCCATATTGAAGATAATCGCGCTCATCAAGGATGTTGATGTTGATAAATTTAGAATGGTGAATCACATAGTAAACCAATTTTATGTAACTCAGAACAATCTTCTTTTTAATTGCGTCTGTTGGAGCGGTTTTGTATTCCGTCCATAAATTTGAGTCTGCCATTTTGATATACTTTCTTCTATTAATTTAAATTTGTCTGTTTATTCTTCTCGAAGGAAACTTTATTGATTGATTTCATGAACATGAGCACGATCAATCCAGTTAGTAATGTAAAAGCTAAAAAAATGATGATCGAGCGAAGAAGAATATCTTCCAAAGGAATGTTTCTACTGCTATAATAAATAATAGAAATAGAGAAGATAAGAAGACCGACTTGTAATACTATTTTGTTCATTTTTATAACTCTTTTTTAACTCAAAAGAACCAAATACTATACCACTTGGTATTCGGCTTAAAAAAATGAAAAAAGGCTAATTGGTGATGATTTTAGAAGAAAAGTTAAAACTGGATTTGCCCGGCTTGTTGAATATTAGCCACATGGATGTTTTTAACAAGATTTGCGGCTAATTCATTGATCTGGAGAGCGATACTTGAATCAGGTTGACGGTTGATAAGTGGGGTTTGAGCCATAATTGACCGGCTTACAGCCGCATCGTTGTTCACAAATCCTAAAAATTTTATTTCGATCTTTAAGAAGTGATCGACTGCAGTTTTCAAGTTCAGGAAGGTGATGTCGGCGGTGTTTTTGTCTTCCGATTTATTGACGATAATATTTTTTCTTCCGGTAAAACCACATCCGTTCAGCAGTTTCAATACTGCGTATGCATCCATCACCGATGTTGGTTCAGGAGAAGTAATAAGAACGCATTGATCTGCGTACGAAAGAATTTCAAGTGTTTCTGTATTGCTGCCTGAAGCTGTATCAACCAAAATAAAATCAAAGAGATGTTCAATCCTTCTCAGTTGATCAAAAAAATTGGCGATTGCCCCAACGGTAAGTTTTGGAAAATCTTGCAAACCTGAATCACCAAAAATGCATGGCAAATTAGGTTCAACTTCTGTAATAAGATTAGGAAGCAACTCTTTATTCAAAAAAAACAAGGAAAGTGTTTTCTCCGGTATCACATCAAGTAAAATATGGACGTTGGAGAGATTGTAATCAAAATCGATCAGGAGAACTTTCTGTCCTTGCTTTGCAAGTGATGCTGCAATATTTACCGCGAGGAAAGTTTTTCCGGTTCCTCCTTTGCCCGATGTGAACGCAAAAATTTTTCCCTTTTGCGGAGAATTTGTCTTTGCTCTTTTTTTTTCTAATCGCTGGAGTTCAAAGATCCTCCGGGCTTGCCCGTTCATTTGTGCATCTTTCCGGTGTAAACAATTTTTGCGATAAACTCTTTATCCGCAGCAATAATATCATCGGGGATTACCTGCCCGTTCGACAGAAAAGTTACCGGCGTATTAAAATTAACGGCAACATTCAAGATATTTCCGTATACAACGGCTTCATCCAACTTTGTAAAAATCAACGCGTTGTAATCGAATATTTTAAATTTTTCTGCTGTGTCATAAAGATTTTTAGAATTCCCGGTTGAACTTAAAACCAAATACGTTTCATCAACCTTTATGGAATCTAAATACTCTTTTGTCTTTTTCAGTTGGTCTAAACTCTTTTGACTTCTTCCCGCGGTATCAATAAAGATCACATCTTTCTTTTTGAAGCTCTCTATCAATTTCGGCATATCTTCCGGTTCATAAGCAACAAGCATGTCGATGTTGCTTATTTCAGAAAATATTTTTAGCTGATCGATTGCACCCAACCTGTAGGTATCGCTTGAGATCAAGCCGACATCAAGATTGTGTAATATTTTTGAGATGACCGCTAACTTTGCGATGCACGTTGTTTTTCCAACTCCTGTAGGACCGACTAAAGAAATTACTGTCGGTTTTCCTTTTTTCCGAAGTTCAAAATTTTTAACAGGAATCATCGAAGCGATACTTTGAAGTACGTAACTATCTATTGTGGATGGATGCAAAAAACTCTTCTGCTTTTCCAATTGACCGAGAATTGAAGTGATGATCGGTTTGTGAACTTCACGGTATATAAGCGTATCGACGATTTCTTTTAATTCTTTTCCAAGAACGGATTCCTGCGCCGGTTTTGTTTTTGCTTTTTGTGCAGCAGGACGTTCAACAACTGGCTGTTTCGTTGAAGCATCACCTTTGGGATAAACTTTTTCAGAAATGCTTTTCAACTCATCGTACAAACTTTTTTTTGCATGGCTTACTTTAATCGAGGCGGGAGTTCTTTTCTGCGGTGCAGCCACCTTTTCGATCCCAACTGTCAACTCGAACATTTTTTTTCTGTTTTGTTGTAAATCTGCTTCAATAATTCTCGTGCTTAAAATGATCGCTTCACCACCAAGTTCTTGTTTCATCTTTGCGGTTGCTTCTTTTAAAGTTGGAGCAGTATATTTTTTAATTTGCATAAGTTACCTCTACACGGTCTACAAATTCTATTTCGATATTTGGCGGAAGTTCTGAATAAGAAAGAACAGCAACGTCCGGAAAACTTGAATTTATTAAGCGGTAAAAATAGGGACGGATTGTTGCCGAAGTAAGCACTATCGGTGTATATCCTACTTCTTTAAATTTGTCAAGTCCAACCTGTATATCTGAATTTATTTCTTTTAAGAAAATTGGACTAAGCCCTAATGATTGTACCGCTTCTTTTTGATTCTGCAATGATTTTGTAATTAACGTTTCCAGTTGATCTCCCAAAGCCATCGCACGAATGATGTTGTTGTTGTCTTTGTACAAATTCGCGATGGTGTCACCGATAGTATGGCGTACATATTCGGTAAGTACATCAACGTTTTTAGTTACTTTGGAATAATCAACAAGAGCTTCCAAAATCTGCACCAAATCTTTGATTGGGATAAATTCCCTTAACAGATTTTGCAGAACTTTTTGAATCGTTCCAAGTGTGAGCACATCTTGATTGATATCTTCAATTACAGCCGGATATTCTTTTTTCAAGTTTTCAAGAAGTTGTTTAACCGCTTGTCGCGTTAAAATTTTGTCAAAATTTTTCTTCAAAGTTTCTTGGAGATGTGTTGAGAGAACAGAAATACTGTCAACAACCGTAAATTCTAAAAGTTCGGCTTTGTCCTTTTCTTCTTCGGTTATCCAATAGCTTTGCAGATTAAATGCCGGGTCGCGGGTTGGAATTCCATCCAATTCATCTTGAACATTTCCGGGATTCATGGCAAGATAACGGTCGGTATAAATTTCAAAAGAAGCTACAATATTTCCTTTTATTTTGATGATGTACTCGTTAGGATCGAGTTGCAGATTATCGCGCACTCTAACCGGAGGAATTAAAATTCCATATTCCAAAGCAATGAATTTTCTGGTTGATGAAATCTTTTGGAATAAATTACCTCCTTGTTTCTCATCTACCAAGCTAATTAAACCGTAACCAATTTCAATTTCAATCGGATCAACTTGTAAATATTGTTCAACTTTTTCTTCTGCCGGTTCGGGGCTAATTTCTTCTTGAGAAGGAATGGTTTTTAATTCTTTCATTTTCTTTTTAGTAAAATAAGAACCGACTCCAAGCGTCGTTCCGAGTATTAGGAACGGGAAAAACGGCATTCCGGGAACCAAGGCAAAGAGCAATATCGCTCCGGCAACTGTTCCCAAAACTCTGGGATTGGCAAGCAATTGGGTTTTCATTTGGATATCAAGAGCACTGCCTGAAGCGCTTCTTGTAACTACCAAACCGGCTGCTGTTGCAATAATAAGTGCGGGAATTTGCGAGACTAAACCATCACCGATGGTTAATATCGTGTAATTATGGAGCGCATCGGTAAAGGTCATTCCCTTTTCGGCAACACCGATGATGAAACCACCGATGATATTTATTCCGTTAATTAAAAGTCCGGCAACCGCATCTCCTTTAACAAATTTGCTGGCTCCATCCATTGCTCCGTAAAATTCTGCTTCACGGCTAATATTTTCTCTTCTGATTCTTGCTTCTTTGTCATTTATCAAACCGGTGTTAAGATCGGCGTCGATCGCCATCTGTTTACCGGGCATTGCATCCAAAGTAAAACGAGCGGCAACTTCAGAAATTCTTCCGGAACCTTTAATAATTACAATGAACTGAATGATCACCAAAATAATAAAGATGATAAATCCGACGACATAATTTCCACTGACGACAAATTGTCCGAATGTTTCGATCACTTTTCCGGCGTAACCTTCAATTAAAATTAATCGGGTTGAGCTGATGTTAAGCGCTAATCTGAAAAGTGTTAAAACTAACAACAATCCGGGGAAAATAGAGATATCAAGCGGAGACTGAATGTAGAGCGAAACTACAAGAATTAATACTGCTGCAGTAATATTTAATGCGAGAAGAAAATCCAAAATTCCAGCCGGGAGTGGAATTAACATCAATCCAAGGATTAAGATTAATCCGATGGCTAAAAAGATATCGCTATTTTTGCCGAAATTTTTCACGTTATACTATTGTCTTTTTCCGATAATTCTTTAATTGGAAAATATACGCCAATATTTGTGCCACAGCTTTGAATAACGATTGCGGTATCTGATCGCCGACGTCGCAAAGTTTGTACAACGCTCTTGCCAACTGTCTGTCTTCATGCAACGGAACATTATTTTTAACAGCAACTTCTTTAATTCTTTGGGCTAACGAATCAACTCCTTTAGCTAAAACTCTCGGAGCGGAATCTTTATCAAGATCATATTTTATTGCGATGGCGTAGTGTGTCGGGTTAGTAATTACAACATCAGCTTTGGGAACATCCCCCATCATACGACTTCTGGCTGCCTGCAATTGCATTCTTTTAATACGCGATTTAATAAGCGGATCGCCTTCGCTCTGCTTATTTTCTTCTTTTACCTCTTGTTTTGTCATCATCATATCTTGCTTGAACTTATAACGCTGAAAAATAAAATCAACTCCGGCTATGATTGCAAAGACCATTGAAATTTTCCAAAGGAGCGTGTAAGCCGAATCAAGAAGAAAATTGGCAATTTCCGGCATCGAAAGTTCAACCAATGCGGTGGATTTTGTTATCAGATCAGCAAGAACAAAATAGGTAAACACTCCGATAATGATGAGTTTGAGGAGTGATTTTGAAACTTCAACAAAAGAACGGGACGAAAAAAACATCCCTTTTATTTTGGTGATAGGATTAAATTTAGCACCGGTCGGCATTAACGCTTTAGCGCTGAATTTAAACCCAACCTGCGCAACATTAACCACAAATGCAATAACAACCAATCCGCCTAAGATTGGAGCGAGTGTGGTTAGTAAAAAATAAGCATCTTCAAGAAGTATTTCCTGAACAGAGTTTCTGTTTATTGTTAGGATATCAAGTGTTTTGAATGTTTTTATAGTGAGCGAAGAAATTCTTCCGCTTAAAAATTGCTGCGATAAAAAAATGAGCATCATTCCCGCACCAAATAAAGCCAGTGAATTTAGTTCCTGACTTTTGGCAACTTGACCTTTTTCTCTGGCGTCCGAAAGTTTCTTCCCGGACGCCTGTTCAGTTTTTTCCTGACCTTCGGATTCAGCCATTGCTATGAGCCCATCGCTTTTATTAATGTGAAGAGGTTGTCTTCAAATCCTTTTAACAACCCTTTGATAGCATAAACATAAATCGGAACGAGCGTAGTAAGGAAAAGAAGTCCGATCCCAATCCTTAACGGCTGGGTAACAAAAAATATTTGCATCTGCGGAATTACTCTTGCAATAATTCCTTCAGCAATGGTGATAAGAAAAAACGAAACTAAGATCGGAGAGGCAATTTTAATGGCGATGATAAATACCAAACCGGAATATTTGATCAGCAGTTGAAATACAGATGCGGTGATTGTAAATTTTCCAATAGGAATAACGGTAAAAGAATAAACCAATCCTCTAATTAAATAATGATGCCCGTCGATTAAAAAGAAGAGAAGAATTGTTGCAAAGTAGATCAATTCGCCGATTACGTTCCCTTGTGTTTCTGCCATCGGATTAAACGTTTCCGCCATTGATAAACCTAAATCAAATCCGATCAATGAACCGGCAAAGGAGATTCCGTGAAAAACGATGTGCAGCATAAATCCCATCAACAAACCGGAAAGAATTTCTTTTATCGCATTTGCAGCTAGGAACCACAAGCTCACTTCAATTTTTATAGCAGATTTATCAATCGATAAAAAAACCATGTATGAAAGTATCATCCCGATGAAAATTTTCGAGAGCGTTGGAATTGAAGTATGCCCCATAACGGGAGCCGCAAAAAACGTGGTTGCGATCCTCACAAAAATTAAAAGAAGTAAAATAAAATCAGTGACTAAAATGTCCGTCATCTAATTACCATGGAGAACATAGAGAAGAGTTTGTTGGTAATAGCGATCATTTTGTCCAATATCCATGGGAACATAAAAATAATTACAACCGATGTAACCAAAATTTTCGGGACAAAAGTTAATGTCATCTCCTGGATTGAAGTTGCTGCTTGAAAAATTGAAATGGCAATACCAACAATTAGCGAAACTCCAAGTATCGGAAGCAATATTAAAAAAGTTGTATAAAAAACTTCCTTTAAAACTTCAATTACTAATTCTTCGGTCATTTATGCAAAACTCCTTACTAAAGATCCAACAATTAAACTCCATCCGTCAACAAGAACGAAAAGCAAAATTTTAAATGGCAAAGAGATGAGCATTGGCGGAAGCATCATCATTCCCATAGACATTAAGATGCTCGCCACGATCATATCAACCATTAAAAAGGGAATGAACATAAAAAATCCGATGATAAATCCGGCGCGTAGTTCGCTTAGCGCAAAAGCCGGAACTACAATGTACGTCGGTAGTTCACTTCTGTTGTGAGGACGTTTCATGTTTGATAAACCGATGAATAATTCGAGATCAGCTTCTCTAACATTTCTAAACATAAATTCTCTGATTGGTTCGATGCCTTTATCGTAAGCATCGTTCACACTCATTTTGCCGTCCATCAAAGGTTTTAATGCAACGTCATTCACTTTGCTCCAGGTTGGCGCCATAACAAAAAAAGTGATGAAGAGTGCGATGCCGGCTAATAATTGTCCCGGAGGCATCTGCTGTGTACCAAGCGCACTTTTTAAGAAATGAAACACAATGATAATGCGTAAATACGAGGTGGTCATGATCATCAATGAAGGAGCCAAAGAAAGTACCGTCATAAGAAGGAGTAACTGCAATGTAACGGAAACATCTTGCGGAGAATCTGAGGCTCCAACATCAATTCCAATTTTAGGCAAAGGTAAGGTGGTTTTTGCCTGCGGACTAATTTCCGGGACAAAAATTAGACTTACGAGTAAAGCAAGGACTAAAAGTCTTAATTTCATCTCATCCCCAAATTCTTTTTTAAGAGATCAAGAAAATTGTTTTTGGGGATTTCAAGATCCGTTAAATCATTAAGCTGATTTTCATCAACATCTAATTCTTTTAATAAATTTATTGAATGTTCGCTAACTCCAAGAACTAAATATTTATTCTCAACTTTTACAACAGAAATATATTTCTTCGGCATGATCGACTGCGTACTCATCACATCAATAGTAAAAATCTTTGATCTTTTTCCGGTTACAGTGATCCCTTTTCTTTTAATAAAAATGAGGACTGCATAAAGCAGTCCGATCACTAACACAAGCGGGAAAAGCGCTTTCAACACATCGAAGAAATCCATTATGCCAATCCCTTCAGTCCTTTACTCTGTTCATTCAAATTGGTAATTCTAATCCCAAAATGCTTGTCGATAACCACAACTTCACCTTCGGCAATTTTTTTGTTGTTTACAAAAATGTCAACCGGCTCACTTGCCAGTTTATCAAGCTCAATAACGTAACCGCGTTCAAGCTCAAGCACGTCTTTCACAAGCATTTGCGTTCTACCTAATTCAATGTAAACATTAAGATGAAGGTCTCGTAGCATATCCAATTTGCTATTAGCACTATTTTTTTGATTTACCGTTTCATCGAAATCATCAAAATCGAGCACGTCCACTTCTTTTGAAGAAGTATCGGTTTTTTGTCTTCCGGAAAACACATCGTCTCCGTTGTTTGATCCTGCAGTGATTTGATCATCACCGTTGTTTAAAAAGTTATCGGTATTAAAATTATCAGCCATCTTTACACCTTATTGTGATTTTCATTATGTAAAATATTTTGTACTATTTTTATTGCTTTGTGCTTATTTACGATGCCGGGTCTACCGGAAAACCATGCTTTATCAGCTACATGAATAACAAGGTCGTCTCCGATTCTTGTTTGTAGTTTTATAACATCCCCCTCTTCTAAATTCATTAATTCATCAACAGAAATTTTAGCACCGCCGAACTCAACTCTTACCGGTAAATAAGTTTTCAACAGATGATTTGAAATAATAGTTTGCGCTTTTACACCGTTATAATTTCCGGGGCGAATAGTCGTCAACTTTTTTGAGGTCATTTTGGAGAGAATGGTATCAAAAGCAAAAGTAGCGAAGCAGATATTCATCATAAAAGATTGTTCACCAACCAGAACTTCAAAAGAAATTAAAAGCACCGATTCACTATGTGAAGTTATTTGAGCAAAATCGATGTCAGCTTCGAATCTTTCTGTTACAAATTCAAAATTGTCTACAACCTGCCAGGCTTTTCTCATGTCCATCATAACTCGATCAACAATAACGTTAAGAACTTTTTGTTCTATTGCAGTAATGATCTTTGATTGTTTTGTCCCGAGTCCGTTGCCCCCTAATAATCTATCAACCAGACACAACGCAAAATCAGGACTCAACTCTAAAATGCCTTTTATATCGGTCCCTTTAATATCAAAAGTGTACAAACATGCCGGGTTAGAAACCGAAAGGATGTACTCCGAATAATAAATTTGATCCACCGAAGTAACCGTTACCGAAACCATCGATTGAAGTTTGGCGAGGAGGAACGAACTTAAACTTTCCGAAAAGTTTTCAAAAATATTCTTAATTGTGCGGAGTTGATTTTTTGAAATTCTGTTCGGCAAACGAAAATCAAACGGAAGCGCCTGATGTTCCTGCGTTTCGGGAGTTATGGTTTCTTCTCCTCCCTTAACTTGATTTAAGAGGAGATCAATCTCTTGTTGTGATAATACTTCTGCCATGGTTATTGTAAAATATATTTACTGAAATAGACTTGATGTAAATGAACTTTGGGGAAAATTTTCTTTATTCTTCCCGTTAATTCAACTTTTAAACTATCTTTGTAACCGCTGCTGTTCAACTGAAATAAATTCTTACTGGAAATTGTGGAGATGATCGCATCTTTAATTAAAATATCTTTGGCTTGCATTTCCGCTTTATCTTCTTCCGATTTTACCGTTATGCCGAGCGAAAGAAGCAGTAATCTTTTTCCGTCCGTCTCAGCCGGATTTACAACGATATCCTCAATTGTATAAATAAAATTTGCGTTTTGCGATTCATCTGCTTTTTCAGTTTTCTCGGAAGCAGGTTGTTTGGTTTTTGCTGTTTCAACTGCCGGATGCTCTTGAATCTTATTCGTGAGCATGTATCCCATTATAAAATAAACGACTATCAACTGAATGATGAAAGCGGGTATTCCAATAATAAAAACTTTACTGTTCAGCCCTTTTCCTTTTTCCTTTGCAGGTGGAACAATATCGTCTTTTAGAATTTCTTCGAGTTTTTCTTCTTTAGCCATGATTCTTTCATTTTTTTATTTAATCAGAATCAATTGTAGTGCCACGGTAAAACTTAAAATTTTCCGGTTTAGCTACGCTTTTTGTCAACAGATGTGGCTATTATTGTGCAACTGCTGAAAAGATGCAGTTTGTTTAGGAGAATAAAGTAATGGAGGACAAAAAAAAGCCCCGCCAAAGGCAGGGCTTTTTTAAGGAGTACTATTTTGAGCTAAGATTATCTAATAAGATTTGTTATTTCCTGTAACAAACTATCGGCTGTGGTGATTACTCTTGCATTAGCCTGGAAACCTCTTTGCGAAACGATCATCTTTGTGAATTCTTCGGAGAGATCTACGTTTGATTGTTCCAAAGCGCCGGATTGAACCGTTGTTCCGGTTTCTTCACCAAGACTTCCGATCCTCGGAGTGCCTGAGTTTGCATACGCTGTAAATAAGTTATCACCTTTGCTTATCAAACCATTCAAGTTTGTAAATGTAGCAACCATTACTTGCGCCAAAGTTCTTGAATTTCCGTTTGAAAAGATTCCAACGATGTTTCCGTATTGATCAATGTTCATGTTTGATAATGAAGCTGATGCAGAACCGTTCTGGCTTAAAGCGGAAACGACTGAACTTGCAGATGTTTGGGTAACTCCGCCGAATGCTTGTCCGAAATCGAGATCAAGAACTACCGGATTTGCTTTTCCGATAGGATTGAAAGTTAATTGAGGATTGTTCGGAGAAATGTTTGCCGGGTCTAAGGTTCCATCGGCATTAAAGGTTAAAGTACCAGTTGCTGCCACTGCTTTACCATCATCAGTACTGCTGCTCGGAACGCCTGCAGTCCATGTCCATTGGTTATTTCCTAACTTTGTAAACGTTAATGTTACTTGATGAGAATTTCCCAAAGAATCAAAGATAGAAACTGCACCGCTTACAACGTTGGCAACACGATTACCGTCGGCAGAGATTGATAATGTAGCGCTTGCTGAATTCTGTGATACTTCTGTTGCATCAAAGGTAAAATCAATATTGTTAGCTGCTATTTGCACACGGTTGTTAACTCCGTCAAACAACGCTAATGAAGCGGCATTCATTTTGTAATCACCTTTGCCGTCATCGGCAAAAGTAACAGGTGAACCGAGTGAACCTGTTTGAACTGAAACCGGAGGAGTTGCAGTATCCAATACTTCCCAGGTAACATCGTATTCATTTGGATTAGCAGTTTTTGTAAATGTTTGTTTGTAAGTGTATTTAGTTCCGTAATCATTATAAATAGTTGTTTCGGTAGTGAACGGACCAGGCAAGGAGGAGTTTATATTACCGCGTTGAACAACACTTTCTGATCTTGTAAGGTCGGAACTGCTTTTAAGATTTCCACCCCATTTGATTAAGTTGGTTGCAACTGCAGGAAGCTTCAAATTTGTATCAATCACGATATCTTGCAAATTATTTCCGGGAGGAATAACACCGTCTGAACTTGCAACTTTACCTTGAACAATTGCGCCGTTCTGTGGACTTACTAATTTACCATCGGCATCAAAAACGAATCCACCTGCGCGTGAATAGAAATTTTCACCATTGCTTTTTAATACGAAGAGTCCGCTTCCTTGAAGCGCTAGATCTGTGGTGATACCGGTTCTTTCAAAAGTCCCCTGGCTCCAGTTTCTATCAATCGAGTTGATCTTCATTCCTAAACCAACTTGATAGGTGTTTGTTCCGCCTGAAGTATCGGTAGGATTTGTACCGGCCTTGATGAATTGATTAAATGTGTCGCTGAACGTAACTCGCGAACCTTTGAATCCGATTGTGTTAACGTTAGCTATGTTGTTCCCGATAACATCCATCATTGATTGATGATTACGTAATCCTGAAACGCCTGCGAAAAGAGAATTAAGTAGTGCCATAAAACCTCCTAAGGTTTATTTAAGTTAAGTTTTGATTCAGCATCAGTCAGTCAGCCGAATCATGAGCGTCCTTAAAAGGTCCCGCTCGGTTTATTATGAATTAATTATACGAAAACTACACTGTCAATATTTGTAAAGATATTCTCGTAGGAAGAACCAACTGCCATTGCCGTTACAACCGTTCTGTTCGGAATGTTCACAATGAACGCCGTGTCTTCCATCATCACTAAAGAATCTTTTGAGCCTTTTAATTCAGCCCGCTCAACGGCAGATTGAATTTTGCTTATGTCCGCATCGCCAAGTTGAATGTTTCTGTTCTCTAATCTTTTTAAAGCGTGATTTGAAAATTTTATCTTTTCAAGTTCCTGCTGAAAAACAGAATCAAAACTTGTCGATGGAGATTTCGGGCTAATGCCTGCCTGATTCCCGATCTGCTCGATCGGAAGAAAAGGAACTCTTATACCATTCATCTCAATCATTTTTTTTATAACCTTTTTTTATTCAGGGTTTACAATTTCTAATATATCCGATAATAAATATTCGGAGTTATTTACCAAAAGTTTAGTCCCTTCGGTAGTAAATTTTACGCCGGCAATTTGACCATAGAGAAAATGCGTTACATCCATCAAGTTACCGTTTGCACCCTCTGCTTCAACACTAAATGTATAATTGCCATCGGGTAAATTGTTACCTTGATTATCGGTAAAATCCCAGGAAAGTTTATTATCACCTTTATCTGTTGATGCGTCTTCAATGGTTTTAACAAGCATGCCCGATTCATTGTAAATAGATATTTTAGCCGACACCGCGTCACCGGGCAATGTATAACCGAGGTTTGCAGCATCCTGTCCCGATTTTTGAATTGTAGTGCTGTTAAGTTTTACCTCTTTCCCGATCAATGTTGCAGACATGGTATTGTTAACCGATTCAGCAAGCATGAGGTTAGCATTAATGCTTTGTGTTAAAGAGGTGTTTATGTTTGTTAATTGTTCTAACGAACTGAATTGCGCGAGCTGCGCTGAAAATGCCGTTCCATCCATAGGGTTCATTGGATCTTGATATTTCATCTGCGCCATCATCAACTTTAAAAAATCATCTTTGCCAAGTTGCGATTTCCCTTTTACCGCAGTTGTGTTTTTGTTTCCAGTTGCTGCGCCTATTCCATCTACCATAAAATCTCCTATGCTAAATACTCGTATGTGTTATAGCCTAATTTTCTAGCTGCTTCCGGAAGAACTGATTTTTCAATTTTTGTTTTACTCGTAAACGAGTTAGATCGTTTTTTCTGTGCATGAGCTTTTTGATGTTTGTCATCCGAACGGGTAAGAGAAACATTAAACGAAGCGAGCTGCAAACCATTCTGCGAGAGTGTTTGTTTTAATGTTTCAGTATTGGTTTGAATTATCTGTTTTACCGACTCATTTTCCACTTCGGCTTTGGCGTGAATAACTTCACCGCCAACTTCAAGCGTTAGCTTTACTTTACCGAGAGCTTCGGGAAGCAGCTTCAAAACTACTTTCTGTGAGGTTCCGCTCTCGATGATCTTTGATATTTCTTTACTTAACTCAAACGATTTGATCGTTTTTTCCGTTTCCGGTAATTGGAAACTGCCGGTTGATATTTTTTCTTTTGGTAATGAATTTTTTATTTCATTCGCTTGATGATTATTTGAAACACCATGTTGAATTTCAGCTGATTTTGTTTCCAAGGTTTCTGTGGAAGTTTTTCCTGCATCCTGTTTAATATCTTTTGATTCAGTTTGCGCCGGTTGATGCTGATGAATATCTTCGCCGGTTTCTTTATCAGTAAGTAAAGTTTTTACAACCGGTTTTTCACTTTCACTTTCAACCGTAGCTTTTTGAATTTCCGGTAAATTCTTTTTCGCATCGCCTTCTGGTTTACTTTTTTCGATCAACGGTTCATCCAATACCGGCTCGACTTCTGAGACTTTTGCCGCTTGATTATGATTTGTTTGTGACGGATGATTTTGAGTTTGCGGCTCCTTCAGTTTGGTTTCACTAATCACTTTTTGATCAGTATTTCCAGTCAACTTTAGAGATGATAATTCTTTTCCAATTTCCAGTGCTATAGACTTTTTCCCAAATGTAGTTTCGTCACTCTTATTGGTTACCTCATTAGCAAAGCTGCTTTGGTTCTTTTCAAGCGTTGTCTGAATTTTTTCTTCTAGAAAATGTTTTAGTGATGGAGTTGAAGATTTTTCAAGACTAAGTTTGGAGTTCGATTGCGCAAGACGGTTTAGCAAATTAATATCAGATGCTTCAACTTTGTTCTGAACCGTCGTATTGCTTGTTCTTGAATTTTTAGAAACATAAACCGAATTCGTTGACGATTCATTTTTAAGAACTTGTTTAATTGAATCAAGTATGGTTTTAACGGAGTATGAGGTTTCCGGTTCCGTATTCAACTGGCTCTTCACCTCATTTGTAAGAAAATTCTTCTGAATTGTTCCAGTTTGTTTTGGATCAGTAACATCTGTATTTTTTTCAGTAGTTGAAAGCTCTGCCGGTTTCTCTCCAACTTGCATTACTATTTTGTAACCGTTCAAATTCTTGAGTGCTGAATCATCACTGGATTCAACTTCCAAAGCATGGATTACTCGTTCTGAGTTTAAGTTGAGTTGACCATTGTGAACTTTAATTGTTTGTAAAACTGATTCTACAATTTCATTTTCATTCTGCATATTCTGAGATTGAGTACTGAAATTATTTTCCATCAACGGCAGTTCGTTTTTTATTAACTTCAATTCTGTTTGATTTGCTAGCACTTCATTCTTATTTGTTTGCTCTTGAGGAACGCTTGGTTTCTTATCATTTTTAGTTGTAGGTAATTCCTTTTTAACAGATTGAACCTCCGTTGCATTTTCTAGAATTTTGATTTCGGTAGACTTTAACTCCGATACAATTCCGGAATGTTCATCAGTTGCTGCCGGGGTCAAATCTTTCACATTAGAATTCATCTTTTCTGTTATAACATTATCTGCGGTAACATCCATACCTGTCTCAATTGCTTGCGCAATGAGTTTATCGAGTTCCAAATCAATATTGCGTGATGGTTTTGCAAAAACATTTGTGGAGATAATTTGTTTTTCAGTATTATCTTTGATTTCTTTTATAGTAGAGTCTGCTGTTTTATCTACTCCTATAGTTAAATTGTTTGTAGCATTAATAATTTCAGTACCAGAGACAGTTGCAGGGATTTGAACTGAAGTTGTTGCGGGTAGCTCACTCTTTCCGTTCTTGATTTCATCAATTTTTGAAATTTTGAATTGAATATTTTGTCCGGCCTTTTCAATTTGAATTGAAGCCTCGCCGTCAGTATCTAACTTTTTCAGTATTTCCGAAATTAAGACTCCATTTTTGTCTTTGTAACTAGGTAATGATTCAGGGTTAGTCAATGATATTATTGAATTGGTGTCGGCAGTTTTAGCAACTGATAAAAGTTGGGACAGCAATTGCGGAAGAAGTTCGGACTCCACGACAAATTCTTGTGTCCCGGTTAAATCATCTCGTTTGACTTCTGGAGTTGCTTCAGACAAACCGGAGGAATTATTTATTTTTGAAAGTAATGCAGCCGGAGTTGCATTTTCCGAAAGAATTGTACTTAATAACTCCAATATGCTTTGCTCTTGAGTTTCTTCTGTGGTCTTTGGAATTTCAAAATCTACTTTTGCACTCATATCTGAAGATTGAAATGAAAAAATTTCCGGTGCCGAACTAACGCTTGTACTTTCGGGTAAAACAGCGGCAGGTGTAGTTGGATCAGATTCATTAAAAACTTTAATAATATCAGAAAACAAATATTTTGAATTGCTAAGCTTGTTCGTTGCAGTTTGAGTTTGAACTCCTGCATCAGAAATAGATTGCAAGAAAAGTGGATTAAAAAACATCATTGTGCCTTCGTAAATCTATTCGCAGTTTCTGGATTTAATTGAGCCAATATTTCCGCAGCTTTCTTCTTTTTCATGGAATACAAAATGTCTCTGGCAACATTATCGGAGAAATTCTGAATTATTTTAGCAGCTTTCTTCGGCTCCATCATTTCATACAATGAAGCTGTCTGTTTTTTCCAGGCAACATAGACGCTGTCGTGCTTCACCGTTTCAACACCTTGTGCGACAGTCGTTTCTGTTTTTGGTGCTTCTTTAGTCTCTTGTTTTAGTCCTTTTTCCTGTTTGGGATTTTTCTTTACCTCTTTTACGATCTGTGCAATAAATTTATTTAAGCTATCAATTACCAATGAATCCTTTACAAATTTACCTGCAAGCGGTTCAAGGTTGTTCCTTTTGTTAATCGATTCAAGTGTATCGATCAACGTTGCTTTCATTTCTTTAATTACAATACTATCCAATGGAGAAAGAGTGGTAAGCGGCATTTCAGATTTCTTCGGCAGATCACTCACCAAGGCAAAATTGAAATGAAAAACATCTACAAAGTAGGAGTTCAAAAAGATGAAAGCTCCGGTGATTAAAATAAATGCCTGGATAAAAGTTACTGTGTAAATAATTAAATTTTTCAATTCTTCTCCCTCACAAAACGTTGTGTGGCGGTTTCGTTAACTTGCACCATTTCAAGTCTTTTTTCTTCTTCATTAAATTGATCGCGATAAACGTCTTCAAGCGAATCAAAGATTTTATGTTCTTTACTTTTCTGTATCAGTTCGTTTATCTTCTTTTCACGCTGCAAATAAAGGACGTTGATCTGCATCTGAACATTTTCCATTTTTTTCTTTAGAGAAACAAGATAAGCTCTTCGTTCTTTCAACTCGATTATTTTGATATTCTTTGAAAACTTTTCACTCTGTTCTTTTTCTTCATCTGTCAATTTTTGCAGTTCGAGTTTGTATTTATCAATTAACAAATCAATTTCCGCAACTTCTTTCTGCACTTTCTTTTCAAGTGATTCTTTTACTTTGCGGATCGCATCAAATTTGTAAGTGAATTTTGACATTTAGTTATAACGGTTTTTCAATAATGTTATTTAAACGGTCCACGGTTTCACCGTAAAATGCTTTTTCATTCATATCCTGTTTAAGAAAACTTCTCAGCAAATTTATTTTTGATAACGCATGATCAATTTGCGGATTACTTCCGCGTACATAGGCGCCGATATTGATCAGATCCTCCGCTTCTTTGTATGTCGCTAAAATTTCATTAAATGAAGTTGCTCTTTCACGATGATCTTGAGTTACAATATCCGGCATAACACGGGAAACACTTTGCAGAGGATCAACCGCAGGATATTGTCCGCGGTTAGCTAATTTCCTGGAGAGAACAATGTGTCCATCCAAAATTGAGCGTACCGCATCAACAATTGGCTCGTTCATATCATCACCGTCAACCAGAACCGTGTATAATCCGGTAATGGAACCTTTATCCGTAGTGCCGGCACGTTCAAGAAGTTTAGGAAGCAAAGCAAATACCGACGGTGTGTATCCCTTTGTTGTCGGCGGTTCACCAACTGCCAAACCGATTTCTCGTTGCGCCATTGCAAATCTGGTAACTGAGTCCATCATCAGCACAACATCTTTTCCTTTTTCGCGGAAATATTCTGCAATCGTTGTTCCGATAAATGCACCTTTCATTCTCACAAGAGCTGATTTATCACTTGTTGCGACAATGACGACAGATCTTTTTAATCCTTCTTCGCCTAAATCTTTTTCAATAAATTCTCTAACTTCCCTTCCCCGTTCTCCGATAAGTGCAATCACGTTTATATCGGCATTGGTATTCCTTGCAATCATTCCAAGCGTAACACTTTTACCAACGCCTGAACCGGCAAAAATTCCGACACGCTGTCCTTTTCCAATCGTTAATAACCCATCGATTGAACGAACACCGGTTTGCAGCGGCGTTACGATTCTTTTTCTTGTTAAAGGATTTGGGGGTTCTCTGTAAATACTAAATTCCGTTTCATGAAAAAGTTCACCTTTTCCATCAATTGGATTTCCAAGTCCGTCAATCACACGGCCTAATAATTGGTCTCCCACACCGATCATAAAATTTTTACCTGAGGCGATGATCTCACACGAGGGGGAAATTCTGTGAACTTCTCCTAAAGCAATCGAAAGAACTTTTCCGTCTTTAAAACCTACAACTTCCGATTTACAAACCTCATTTCCCTCAGTATCGACAATGTAACAAACTTCTCCGAGGGAGACGTTTGGGCCAACCGATATAATGATCAATCCGACAACATCGGTTACCTTTCCGTTCACTTTGACGAGTTCAGCTTCGTCAATAATTCGTTTACATTTCTTTATGAAAGTTGTTTCTATACTCATTGGTCTTCTGAATTAAAAAGATGCTGTTCAAGTAATTTTTTTAGTTCTGCTAATTGAGTGTTGATCCGTGATTCAACGTTCCCGATCTCAGTTTCAACAAGACATCCTCCTGCATCAATACGCTCATCAGACTCAAAAGTAATGCGCGAAAACATGTCATCATTTAAAATTCCATCAGCATCATTTTTCAGATGTTCAAGATCTTTTCGATTAAGTTTTATTATTACTTTATTTGCGCCCAAAACTTTTTTTAATGCGAATTTCAATGTTTCATCAATAATTGATTTGGTTTCAATTTCCCGTTTAATGATTTTTTCTGAAACAAGAAATGCGAGATTGAGCACCATCGTCTCGAATTGTTGGTCATATTCCACCAGCTTGTCGTCAACGGATGCAATCACTTCCTGAAGCATTTTCTTTTGTTCAAAAAGTTTCTTTTGATAGTTCTGCTCCAGTTCTTTTCTCATCTGCTCACGCCCGTCGGCAAAGCCTAATTCATATTTCTGCATCAATTGAGTTTCAAGTGTGTTTTCTTGATTCGGAAGTTCAAACATTTCTTCCGTCGAAGCATTTTTTATTCTGAAGTTTAACTTCTTTGGATTTACCGAAAGTTGAAGCACATTAGACATAAACTTCTTCCTTGTTTCCTCGGAGATTGAGTGAAATCTCTCCTTCTTCTTCGAGTAACTTTACTGCATCGATAATTTTTGCTTGTGCAGCTTCAACCTCTTTCAGTTTTACCATGCCCATGTATTGCAACTCTTCCTTCAAAAGATCGGAAGCGCGTTCTGACATATTAAGGAAGAATTTGTTCTTTAGTTTTTCATCAACAATCTTGAGAGAGAGTGCAAGATCTTTTCTATCAACAACTCTAAGAATTTTCTGAATATCCTTATCCTGTATGTTAACGATATCGTCAAAGAGAAACATTAATCGTTTCACTTCCAACGCAACATCGGGATCTTTTTCTTCCAGCTTTTGCATAATATCTTTGCTAAGACTAACCGTTGTTCTGTTCAAAACTGACGCGAGATTTTTTGTTCCGCCAATTTTACTGAGCGACTGTCCCATCGAGAGTCCTGCCATTTCATCAACAACTTTTTCGATTTGCTTCAACGTTTGAGGAGAAATTTTACCAAGTGTCGCAATTCTGAAAACAACATCGTGCCGAAGGTTTTCGGGTAATTCTTGTAACGCTTTGGCAGTGTGTTCGGGATTAAGATGTGCAAGAATTAGAGCTATGGTTTGCGGATGTTCTTTACTTAAAAAATTTACAAGCTGTGAAGAATCAGCTTTTTTCAATACATCAAAACCTTTTAGAGTTGTAAGATTTTTAACTTTTTCAATTATCTCCATCGCTTTACTAATGCCGAAAGATTTCTCAAGTACGGCGCGGGCAAATTCAATTCCGCCTTCAAGAACATACTCACGGGCAACTACCATGTTGTAGTATTCTTCCATTACCATCTCAACAATTTGAGAAGGAATGTTCCGAACTTTGGAAATTTCCGTCGAGATCAGTTCAATATCGGAAGGATCAAGATGTTTTATCACTTCCGAAGCCGTATCAACGTTAAACGCAATCATTAACAACGCGGCTTTTTGCACTCCGGAAATATTTTTTGATGTCCGGTTTTCTTTTACTTGTAATTTTTCTTTAGAGCTCATCTTCGTGTAACCATGCATTTATTAATTTTGCGGCATCAACCGGATTTTTAGAAACGTAGTTCGTTATTTTTTCTTGTTGTGATTTTTTCTTCAAGGCTTCATCCGAGATGTCATCTTCAATATCTCCGATCGGCAATACCTTTTTTTTGTGCGTTGGTGTTGGGATCGATCTCTGCTCTTCACTGTTAAAAAGTGATTGGGTGTTCATGCCTGTGTCGAAGGCTAAATTATCACGATTGATAGTACCAATAATTATTTTTTCGTTCTTCAATCTTTGCATTAATCCTTTTAAGATGAACAGCGAAGCGATTATTCCTCCTAAAACAAAGAGGACATTGATCCACTTTTCTGGATTATCGAAGAATGAACTTTTTTCTACTTTTAAATCATCAAATGTTTTAGGTTGAAAATTGATATTAACAACCGAAAGCTGATCTTGTCTATTCGGATCATAACCAATAGCATTTTTGATGATTTCTTCAAGTTTTTTCATCTGAGCCGGAGTTTGGGGTTCATTTACGATCTTAACTGTTTCCCCTTTTCTAACTTCCTTCTGCACATCATTGATAACCGCAGCAACACTCATCCGTCTAATATTTCCCGATCCTTCTATAACTCTTTGAATGGTTTTGCTAATTTCGTAATTGGTTGTGCTGTTCTGATTAGTCGCTGCGGAAGAATCACTCATATTTCTTCCGTTGTTTTCGGTTTTAATGGTTTGCTCGCTTACGGCTACCTGAGATTCAGGATCATAGGTTTCCATTGTTTTTTCAACTTGATCAAAATTTATTTCTGCATTAACCTGAACCATAGCATTGCCGTAACCTAAAACGTTATCGAGCATTCCCTGCGCTTTTTGAACGAGATAATTTTCAACTTGTTGTTTTATTTCATACTGTTTACTGCTTGAAACTGCAAGAGGATTTTCATCAGTTTCTTTTGAAAGCAATCTGCCGCGTGTGTCTAACAAAGTAATTTTGTTTGGGAGAAGTCCTTCAACACTGCTCGAAACCAAATTTACAACGGCTGCAATGTTCGTCTTTGATAAAGTAAAATTGTTTTTTAATTTCAACACAACCGAAGCGGTAGGAAGTTTTTCTTCATCTTTAAAAATTGATTTTGGTGGAAGTACGATAAGCACTTTTGCTGCTTCAACTCCATCCTGTCCCATGATTGTTTTAGCGAGTTCACCTTCCAGCGCACGTTTGTAATTTAGCTTTTGCATGAACTCCGACATTCCCATTGTGCTTTTATCAAATATTTCATATCCGATAATTCCCGAATTTGGAATTCCTTTTCCGGCGAGCGTTAATCTTGTTTCATAAACTTTATCTTTTGGAACTTTGATCGATTTTCCGTTGTCCTCAATAACATAAGGAATTTTTTGAGCGGTTAATTCAGCAATTACTTTTGATGCATCTTCCTCAGCAAGATTTGTGTAGAGCGTTGTATAAACAGGTTCGTTTAAAAAGAAGATCAAAACAATTATTAGGGCGAATGTTCCAACCGTGGCTCCGCCGATAATAAGACGCTGCTGAATTGTCAGCTTATTGAAGACCCCCATTATTTGATCGAGAAAATTATTATTCATAGTAGTTACGCAGACATTCTGGATAATTCTTTGTACATATCAATTGCTTTATTTCTGATCTCCATCAAAAGATCAAAACTTGTTTTTGCTTTTTCTCCAGCGATCATCACTTCATGAAGCTCAACGCCTTTTCCGCCGAGAAAATCTTCAGTTAGTTTATTTGCATCAAGTTGCGTTTTATTTACCTGACCGATGAAATCAGAGAAGACGTTTTCGAATTCAACTCCGGTTTTCTTTTCTGCCGCAGCTGGTTTCATTAGATTTGGTAACAGCGTACCGATTGATTCAATTTGCATATTAACCTCTTTTATCAAACATAGAACCGATTTTTACACCGGACATCTGTCCGTTTTTTTGATAGAAATGATAATCCATGATCTCTGTTTTTTCCTGTGGATAAAGCGCAGCGAAAAATTCTTTTTCAACCGTCGTTAGTTCGGCATTTCCGTTTTTTACTTGCGGACGAAAGCGAACAGGAGCACTATTTTGTGTCGACTTTTGTTCTTGTACAGGTTTCCTTGCGTAAACAGGAGAATAATTACCGATTGCATTTGCTGAAATTTTCATACTATATCTCCAGTGTATCTTTCGCCATTTGCTTTGAAGAATTGAACGCAGTTAAGTTTGCTTCGTAACTTCTTGTAGCCACAATCATATCAGTCATCTCAGTGATAATGTTTACGTTAGAAAGTTGAACGTATCCTTCTTTATCGGCGTTGGGACTTTCCGGCATGTATACTTTATCGCCGGGAGTTTCGTCTATAATTTCTTTTTCCATTTGTGTTGATCCGCTAACCGGATTACTCAAACTAGATGTGTTGGTACCACCGATATGATTTCCGTTTGAAGTGAACATTGGGATTGTTCTAACTTGCTCTGCGGTTACATTTGCAAATGCACCTTGTGATTGTTTTACTTCTAAAGATTTTCTTTTGTAGGGTTGATTATCTTCTGCGCTTATAGTATTTGCATTGGCAATGTTTTCCGAAATAAGATTCATCTTTTTTCTCTGAATACTTAATCCTTTAGCGCTAATATCAAATCCAGGGAAATTGCTACCTATTTTCATCTGCTTCCTCTAATAACATCTTGTATGTTCTTGTAATAATCTCCAAGCTTCTTCGATACAAATTTGAATCTGAGTGTATTCTCTGCCAGTTCAGCCATTTCCGCATCCACATCAACATTATTTGCGCCTGAAATATTTTCGTTGCTTGTATCCAATACTCTTTCAAAATTATGAGAATGATCTTCAGAAACTTGAGCTCCGAAATGTTTGCTTTCGGTTTCCCGTAATGTGGCGGTCATACTTTCCGAAAGAACATTTTTAAAAACAACGTCTTCACGGCGATAGTCAGCTGTTCCGGCGTTCGCAATGTTTTTACTAATCGCTTTGTTCTTCTCAACGCAGAAGTCGGCGAAAGTTTCAAGTTGTTTAATTACAGATACTGGCATTTTGTTCTCTTTATTTTTGTAAAGAGTTACACAAAATAAATGCCATGAAAATTGATCGGTTTTTGAGGTGATAATCCCCCATTTCTAATTTGGGCTGGCTAATTATAACCAATAGTAAGTTATTGGACAGAAGCGCGGAGGAAAAATGGAAAAAAGAAAAAAAGAATAAGGATAGGTGAAAGAAGTTAAAATGGAAGAAGAAATTTATCGGAAGATGAGTTTATGATACTTTAAATATACGAATGGATGAATCGTTGAATGGTTGAATGCAAAGGCATGGTTGAATGATTTCATTCATGCAACCATGCAATCATTCTCAACTTCCCCGTTTACAGATTACTCCGAATAATCGAGTACGATGGTTTTTGTCTGTCCGCATGAACAAACAAATTTAATTTCTTTTATCGTGTCTTCTTGATCTTTTTTTAGGATTACTTTAACGCTGTCGCGTCCCTCTTCTTCAACGGAAATTTTTGTTTTTCCTGTGACATGAGTTTTAGAAGCCTTTATCAAATTTCCGGTAGAAACACCCGGATCGATACTTATTTCTCTAAAAACGGGTTCTTTAAAATTTTCTTTCATCTTATTATCACCTTATTTATTTCATCAGCAATTTTATCAAGCGGAGATATCACATCGGCAAAGCCGCAATCTACAATAGCTTTCGGCATGCCGTAAACAATACAGCTTTCTTCATTCTGCGCAATACTGTAACCGCCCAAACTCTTTATTAATCTAATTCCCTCAAGACCATCTTTTCCCATGCCGGTCATAATTACACCGAGCGTATATTTTCCATAAACGTTTATCACCGATTCCATCATCACATCAACCGATGGGCGATGCAACGTCGTGTTCGGCAGTTCGGAAACATCAACCGTTACTTGTCCAAAATTCCCCTTTTTTAGTCTCAGATGAAATCCACCTGGTGCAATATAAACAACATTATTGCGAACCGGTTCATTCGCTTCCGCTTCCTTTACTTCAAGTTCGCTCATTCCATTTAAACGATCGGCTAAAGATTTAGTAAACTTTGGCGGCATATGTTGAACAAGAAACATCGGAACATTAATTTTTTTTGAAATTTTCGGAATAACTTTTTGCAGTGATAACGGTCCGCCGGTGGAAACTCCAAGCACAATAGCTCTAAATCCAATCTTGGGAATTTCTTTATTGATTGTTACCGTTGTAGCCGCATGGAGCAGATCATCACTTTTAATTCTTCTTAAACGAGTGAGTCCATCTCTTAATTGTCTATGCCGTACGATCTCTTTAATTTTTCTTATTAAGTCTTCTTTAACCTTAATGATGTTAACATTAATGTAAGAAAGCTCTTTTGGAATAAAATCAACTGCGCCGTATTCTAAAGCTTTTAGCGTAGCGTCGGCTCCTTCACTTGTTAAAGAACTTACCATCAAAACAGAAGTCGGACAATCTTTCATAATTTTTTTTAGTGCCGTAAGACCGTCCATTTTCGGCATCTCAATATCAAGGGTGATGATATCCGGTTTTAACGACTTCGCTAAATTATAACCCTCTTCTCCGTCTCTAGCGGTTGCAATTACTTCAATGTCTTTATCGCTTTCAACCATAATAGAAATGGATTTGCGCATAAAAGCAGAGTCATCAACAATAAGCACTTTAATTTTAGACATCTACCAAACCGGCGTGTTTATTGATCAATTCGTTGATGTCAAGGATCATAACAATTGTTCCGTCTCCCATAATTGTAGAGCCTGCGATCCCTTCGATGGTTCCAAGGTAGCTTCCCAACGATTTGATTACAACTTCTTTTTGTCCGATCAATCCGTCAACTTTAAGTCCAAATCTTTTTTCCGCGACGCCCACAACTACGATGTACTGCCAGTTGTCGTCTTTTGTTCTTCCGTTACTATGAAAAACCAATTCATTTACATCGATAAGTGAGATAACACTGTCGCGGATTCTAATAACTTCATTCTGATTAATTGTATCAATATCTTTTACATTAACACGAACCACCTCAATAACCGAACTTAACGGAACAACTAACTGATCGTTGTGAACTTTAACGATCATTCCTTGAATGATTGCCAGCGTGAGAGGAAGTTTAATTGTTATTTTTGTTCCCTTGCCAACGGTTGATTCAATATTAATAATTCCGCGAAGTTTTGCTACATTTGTTTTTACTACATCCATTCCAACTCCGCGACCGGAGATATTAGTAACTTTTTCTGCAGTTGAAAAACCGGGAAGAAAAATAAGATTGAATATTTCCTGTTTAGAAAGTTCTTTGGCTCTTTCTTTTGAAAGAAGTCCCTTGCTGATGGCTTTCTCTTTAATTACTTCGGGATCGATTCCCTTTCCGTCATCTTCAATCGATATAATAATATTGTTACCGTCTTGTTCAGCAGATAAGTTAATGCTTCCCGATTCGTTTTTACCTGCTGCTTTTCTTACTTCCGGAAGTTCTATTCCATGATCAACTGAATTGCGGATAAGATGAATTAGCGGATCGTTAATTTCTTCGATGAGTGTCTTATCAAGTTCGGTATCTTCTCCGAACATATTCAGGTTAATTGATTTTTTCGCTTCTTTTGAAAGATCGCGAACAACGCGCGGATAACGGTTAAACACTTTGCCGATCTTAACCATTCTTGTTTTCATTACAACAAGTTGAAGTTCGTTAGTCATAATATCGATTAGTTTCACCGCTTCAGAAAGATCGCGGGAAAGTTTTGTTCCACTGTATTCTAATAACGCCTCGGAGTTTACTTGCGTTAACCGGTTTCTACCCAAGACCAATTCGGAAACAATATTCAGGAGTTCATCAAGTCGTTTAATATCAACCCGGATTGAATCTTCGCTTTTTTTGGTTAATGCATTTGCAATTGTATTTTGACTCGATTGAGCGGATGTTTTAACTTCCGGCTCATTAGTCTTATTCGCAGATGCAGATTCAATGTTTGGTTGTATAAGAACAGATTCGGTGGATTTTTCCTCTGCTAATGTGTCGTGCTGTTCTTCTTCCTCCTTTTCAAGGTCGGCAAGTAATTTTAGTTCTGCTTCTGAAAATTCATAACTGTTTTCTTCATTTTGCTTTACGCTCGGCACAGCTTCAGCTTTTTCTTTCTCCATCTGTTGAAGAATTTGCACCAGAATTCCAATGGTCTCTTCAACTGGAACGTCCGCTTTTTGCTCCCCGGCAATATCAGCAACGAGTGCTTTAATATTATCAAATGCAAGCAGAATCGCATCCATGATACTTGCATTTAATTTAACTTCGCCTTTACGGAGTTTGTTAAGAATATCTTCGCACTTGTGGGTAACTTTTGTTAGATTATCAAGACCTAAAAATCCGGAAGTACCTTTTATGGTATGAAACGAACGAAACACCTGATTAAGAAGTTCAGCATCGTCAGCTCTTTTTTCAAGCTGCATTAGATCTGTGTCAAGGCTTTCGAGAATTTCTTTCGTCTCAACAATAAAGCTTTCAACAATCTCCTTCATTTCGGGATCGTTAAGCATCGAATAATTTGATTGATTTTCCATGTTATGAAAACAATTTATCTATTTCGTCCTGTGAAGTTCTGCTCTGATGGTCTTTTACTAATGCATCGGCAGTATCTTGTTGATCCAGCGATTTAGAATATCTTGCATTAGGATCAAACGTAGTATTTAAAGGAACTTGAATAGCGGTGGAGTCCAACACACTTACATTTGTAACCTCAAAATCAATAACCAGCGAAGATAATTTTTCTTGAACTGATTCGATCAAATGATTCACCGCTGCAAGCTGTTGTGCCGTTATATCCTGAACTTGTAGCGACAAGGTGATGTTGTATACATTACTTCGTATTTTCCCAAACAGTTCCGTTAACGGAGAAAGTACCGGATTTGCTTTAGTGACCTTCTCATAACGTTCAAACAATGCGGCAACTTCTAAGTTATTTTCGGTTAAAGATTTTATTTCCAAAAGAATTTCTTCTTTTTCTTTTTCTATCTTTATCAGGGAACTTATTGCTTCTTCAGCAACGGAAATATCGTTTGAAATTACATCAATAATATCTAGAATTTCCGTAGTTGCCAACTCGGTTGCACTGGTAATATTGTGGATTTGGTTTGTTGCTTTTGGAATTTTACTTGTGCTTTCTGAAATGGAACTGTTGATGTTCTCCAAAAGAGGAACCGTGTCTCTCATAAAATCAACTAACCCTTGAATCACCGGAATAAGTTTTTCGCCGTAACGGAAAACACTTTTCAAGTCATCCAATTTTTCAAAAAGTTCTGATAAGTTAGTAGCTGTTTTCACTTTTCTCCTCCTTTCAAGAAGCAATTGCTAAAATTTGTTCGATTTTTTCTTTTAAGATATGTGGAGTGAAAGGTTTAACAATGTAGTTGTTCACTTTTGCTTTCAATGCTTCAATAATATCTTCTTTTATTCCGCGTGTAGTAACCATAAGGACCGGAAGGTGTGCAACTTTCTGATCGGAGCGAATTGCTTTTATCAATTCGAGTCCCGAAACAACCGGCATGTTCCAATCGGTAATAATAAAATTTATCCCGCTATCAACTGCTAATTTATCTAAAGCTTCTTTTCCGTCTCCTGCTTCTACAAAATTATCGTAACCAAGATTCCGGAGTGAATTAATTACGATCCTTCTCATCGTCATCGAATCATCTACTATTAAAAATTTTAAATCCATATAAACTCCTTAGTTTAAATATTTTGATACTTCATAGAGAATTCTTTTGGGATCGAATGGCTTGACCAAATAAGAATTTGCTCCAAACTTCATTCCCTTCTCAACCTCATCGTTTCCAGCAAGCGAGGTTAGAATTATGATGGGAATGTCCTTCAATTCATCGTTGTTGCGAACTGCTTTAATCAATTCAAATCCGTCAACATTCGGCATGTTGAGATCGGTAATAAGCAGTTGTATTTTTTTTGTCGGCAATTTTTCCAAAGCTTCCATCCCGTCGCATACCGGAAGGATTTCAAATCCTTTTAGAGTTAATGCGAAAGAAACAAATTTTCTTATAGATGGAGAATCGTCGGCAACCATAATCACTTTCTTCATCTGATCCTACTCCTTTTGATAACCGATAGTTTTAGGAAAACTAACCAGTTTAAATGCTTTTGAAATGTTGTGCAGCGTTTCGGAATACCCAATAAACAAAAATCCCCCTTTGTTAAGGGAATTGTAAAGATTGGAAACAACTTTGATTTTAGATTGGGCATCGAAATAAATAAGTACGTTGGCGCAAAAAATTACATCGAAATTGAGCATCGCTTTCATACTAAGGTCGTCATATAAATTCATCACTTTAAAGGAGACGAACTTTTTTATAGCAGGATCAATTTCCATTCCGGTATCAACCTTTTTGAAATATTTTTTAAGATAATATGCCGAAGTATTGCGCGTTGAATAATCTTTATAAATTCCTTTCTTTGCAGTCTCAACTACAGCGGTGCTAATATCGGTTCCTACTATCTCAATTTCTAAATTCGGGAACTTCGGTTTCAGTAAATCGATAATTGAGATAGCGATTGAATACGCTTCTTCGCCGGAAGAAGACGCAGCGCTCCAAATTCTAATTTTATTTTTACCGAACTTCCCTTTGGCTTGTATCATCGGTGGTAAAATAGTAGTTACCAGTGCATCAAGTTGAGGTTGGTTTCTGAAAAAAAAAGTTTCGTTAATAGTTATGGCTTCATAAAGATATTTTTTTTCATCTCTACCAGAAGCCGCAAAACGGAGATGATCGAAATATTCATCGAAAGAGGAGAATCCGAGATGGGTAACTCTTTTCTGAAGTCTGCTTTCAAGAAGATATTTTTTGTTTTCTTGAAATAGAATTCCGCAGTTGTCGTAAATATATCTGCGCCAATCTTCAAACGCTTTAACTGTTAACGGTTGAATGGCGTTTACCGGTTTCATCAACCGCGATGGAGACGGAACGTTAGCATTCGGGTACGGGGTCATATTCAGCATTGCTTAATCCGTTTTCTGAAAATAATTTTGAGAGAGAATTTCATTTGCCCTTTCACTTACCATTTCTTCCTGATCTTCCGCCAATCTTGTGATCAACTCTTCAGCCTTTGGATGAACCACAATCTCTAAGAAATCAAGTAAACGCAATCTGTTCCACATGTTGTCGTCTTCAAGAATCGCATCGGAAAATAATAATGCGGTTTCAACATCAAATGAAAAGAGGAGTTCGATTGAAAGCATTCTAATCTCTTCATCTGGATTTTCGAGGCAGCGTGTAAAAGAATCAGAAAGATTTCGCGATTCAATTTCTGAAAGAATTTTGCCTCCGGTGCCATTGTACATTTCAAAAAGTTCTTTAACCAACGCCACAAGATTTTTCAGATTTTCCGGTTTTTGATTCAGCAATTGGGGGATGTGCTGAAATATCACCACCGGCGAAAGGAAAAATTTCTCTCTTAAAATTTCATCAATTTCATAATCTTCACCGTATATTTTTAAACAGGCTAAAAGAATTTCTTTGTCATCAAAAACAGAAATTAAATGTGCTGCAACTTTTTTATATTCGGCATCAGCCTCGTTCAATGTATTCAAAATTGAATTTCTCATTTTTTCATCGAACGGAATATCAAAATTGTACTTTACTTTAAGTAAATAAATTGATTTGAGTAAAGGCCAGACCAGAGGAGTTCCGGTTTCTGCAACTTCGGAAAGTAAAAAGAAAAAAGTCTCTTCATCACCAATATTTCCAAGACTTTCGATGATCGAGAATTTTAAGAATTCGTTTTCTTCGTTATACTTTGACATCACAAAATGTAATGATTCCGGAGTCTCTATTTTGCCAAGTGCTTCTATAATTGTCGGCTGGAATAATTCGTTTTTCTCGAAGAGTTCTATTAATGCGTTCAAAGATTCAACTGATTTTGTATTCCCCAGCGCTTCGATACACGCCAGAAGTACGTTTTCATTTTCGTTCGTTTGCATCAGTTCCAAAATTGCCGGAGAGGATTCGGAGCTTCCAATTAAACCAAGAATATCAACGACAAATTTTTTGTCGTCATCATCACCAATTGGAATGTAATCAACAAGCGCTTTAACCGCGCCAACTCCTATCCTTAATAATATTTCTCCAGCAAGATTGCGGGTTTCAATTTCTTTCGAGGAAATGTATGTGGCAATCTTAACCGGAATTCTTGCGTCGGTGCATTGGGTTAGAAAATTTACCGCAGCATTCTTAACACCTTTATCAGGATCAGTAATAGCCAGGCAAACTACTTCAATCACTTCATCTGAAAGTTTGAGACATGATAGCGATTCGAGAGTCTCAATTCTTACGTCAGCTTCTTCAGATTTAAGAAGCTCGATAACTTTTGCACCTCGAGACTTTGTTCCACTCATTTAGTAAACCTGTTCTCATTTAGTTTTAATAAAAATTTTTATACATCCATTCAAAAAGTCAGCAATGGAATTTGTAACAATAGGTGGATTCAAAATCAATGCCGGGTAAAAACCGCTCCCTTTAGTAAAAAAAGACACTTTCTCTAACCTAAGTTGAACAATAGTAACCACATGTTAATTAGTAGTCAGGCTTTGAAATAGTAAACACCCCCAGACTTTACTTGTATAAATTCTCAATACACATTCTGTAAAAGAACTACCGATTTATTAATGATATCCGTTTCCATTACCATTTCCGCCAGTTTTTGAGAAATGAGCAAAGTTTTGATCTTCATAACTGTGAGATTTGGTTCTTCTACTAAGCTGATTGATTTTGAATTCACCAACGAGTTCTTCAATTACTGAGGTTAAATTATTCAGATCTTCAGCTGCCCGCGCAATTTGCTGAATTCCCGAAGTGCTTTCTTTAGTGACAGTATTTATAGCTTCAATACTCTTGCTAATTTCTTCACTTGTAGCTGATTGCTCTTCACTTGCGGCTGCTACTTGTGTGATAATGTCAACTACTTTATCTGCACCCAGAATAATATTTCTTAATGACTCGCCGGCCTTATCCGCCATGGTCTTGCCAAGATCGGCTTCTTCTTTTCCCTTTTTCATTGCAATAACCGCTTCAGTAGTATCCTTCTGAATTTGTTTTATCATTACGGCAATTTCTTTTGTCGCCTTAGTTGTTCTCTCTGCTAATTTTCTCACCTCATCGGCAACAACAGCAAATCCTCTTCCTTGTTCACCGGCGCGTGCGGCTTCGATAGCAGCATTAAGCGCTAGTAAATTTGTCTGATCAGCAATGTCATTAATCACTTGGACAATTTCACCAATCTGATCACTGCTTTTACCTAATGCCTGGACAGTCTCAGATGACTGTTGCACAACAGCAGCGATTCTAACCATTCCTTTAATGGTTTCTTCAACAACTTTTCCCCCTTCTTTAGCGATATTGCCAGCATCATTAGAAGCTTCTGATGCAAGCGAAGAATTCCTACTCGTTTCCATAATCGTTTTTGTCATTTCTTCAACTGCGCTAGCTACTTCCGTGATTTGTGAACTTTGTTCTTGGGCGCCGGCTGCCATTTCTTCCGTTGAGGAAGATATTTGTCCTGAGGCTTCTGCAAGATTTTCTGTACTTTGTGCAAGTTTGCTGATCAGACCATTGAGTGAATCAACAACTTTATTTACATTGTTTTTGATCAGTTCGTAATCACCATTGTAGTTACCCGTAACGCGTTTTGTAAAATCAGCTTTCGCCATATCTTCCAGAACTGCAGAGGCTTCTTCAATTGGAGCACGAATAGCATTTAGAATTGAATTGACGCCCTCAAGTAGTTTTCTCCATCCTCCGGAGAATTGCGCAACATTCCCACGTTGACTAAGATTACCTTTGCGATTTGCTTCAACCAGCATGTCTGCTTCTGCAAGAAGATTTTCAATAGTTTCAACTTCTCTGTTAAATGCTATAGCAAGTGCGTCCTTATCAGAAGCAAGTTTTACCCTGTGAATATTTCCGGCAGAGATTTGTTCGGCGGCATAAATTTTTTCTTTTTGTGCTACCTGCAGTTCAGCCAACAAACCTGCCAACTCGCCAACTTCGTCCTTTGATTTATTTTCTATTTCAACTTCGTAATTCCCATAAGAAAATTCTTTTACAATTTCTTTAAGTTTATTTATCGGCTTTGTAACCGCTGGCGCTAGATAGAACATGTTAAAGAGATAGAAAATGGTCCCTAAAATAGCTCCCAAAATTGTTATCAATCCCGCATCCGCTACAGTATCCCTAACCTTCGCATTCAATTCATCAGATTTTTTTGTTAATCCTTCATTAATTTTGTCAAACTTTGAAACCAGTTTTTTCCCAACTTCTTCTCCAGATGAAGTTGCAATATCTGCTGCCATTTCGTAACTCTGAGAAGCAGAAGCACTTAAAATTCCATCTGCAACAACGGTTTTATATTCATTCCAAATTGTTTTTACTTCAACAAGTTCACTTTTAATAGTTCCTTCAAAATTGGAATTGAGTAAAGAATCGAGCGTTTTTTCAATTTTTTGTTTGCGAAGGTTGAACTCTTTTATATTTTCCCCAAACTTGGAACCGAATGCCGGCATTGAAGTTTGGAGAAGTACGAATTGAATTTTTTGAAAAGAAGAATAAAGGTTTGATACCTGTTGCTGTGGAACCACATATTCTTTCAACAATTGATCTTTCACATCAGATATTTTTTGCAGGTAAATATATCCAAACAAAGCAATAATTGTTGAGATACCAGCTAAAAAGGTATAACCACCCTGTATTTTTCTAACAAACTTTAGATCTTTAAGCAAATCCATTTTCGCTCCGGAATAAATTAAATTTAAATTTGATCATTATTATTTCATTTTAAAGGTGATCGGTAAGGAAAGTTTTACCTTTACCGGTACATCGCTGTTCTTGCCTGGAGAAAATTTTGAATCTTTTACGGCTTTAATAGCAGCTTCGTCGCACCCACCGCCTAGCCCTTTAATAACTTTAACATCATCGACTTTCCCTTTTTCATCTACATAGATTAAAAGATAGAGTTTTCCGGAGAGTCCAGCTTTTTTTGCAATTTCTGGATAAACAATTCTTTTAATGATAGCTTCAAGTCCTCCAACAGGCTCGGGCATAACTTCTGCAAATGCAGCGTAAGGATCCTCCTGAGGTTTGTCCATCACTTTTGCAACGGATATTGTGAATTGAGATATGATAATAACCATAACAAAAATGAAGGATGTCAATATTGTGGAATTAGTTTTCATCACATTTGTTTCTTTTTTGTTTTACATCTGTTTTTTGATTTTAAGCTTAACTACATCCCTTTACTTTATAAACGGCTGTTTAGTTAAGAATTTAAGTAACATTATTATCGAATTTATTTTTAGAATGTTTATAACCGTCAATTTTATCTATCCCAAATTCAATTCGGCATTAAAAAAATAGCATGGTGAGAATGCAAATTTTATTATCTGAAATACAATCTGCTTGCGGTGCATCCAGTCATCCATGCTACTATTTAATTTCCATTATTTCACTCTATGAGTGTTCTTATTAATCGATCACAAACCTTATTAACGGTGGACTAAAACTCCATTCGATCTTACGGCTAATCTTCCTTTGTCACCTGCATTTTTAGGTTTTTCGTTACTACTTTGTAATTTAAAACGTGCTGTCAGTTCCTGAAGATTTACGGTTAATCTGCTTAGGTCTTCAGCAGAACGTGCAATTTGTTGAACACCGGCAGCGCTTTCGTGAGTAACATTGCTGATTGCTTCTATGTTTTTGCTGATCTGTTCTGCTGCGCTCGACTGTTCCTCGCTTGCTGCTGCAACCTGCATCGACATATCGACTACTTGTTCAACTCCAACAATAATTTCTTTTAACGATTTTCCTGCAAGGTCTGCTAAAGCTTTTCCTTTTTCAACTTCTTCAGTTCCTCGATTCATTGATTCAACGGCTCCACTCGTATCTTTTTGTATCTGTTTGATCATCAACGCGATTTCTTTAGTGGCCTTGGTAGTTCTTTCAGCTAATTTTCTAACCTCATCGGCTACCACGGCAAATCCTCTTCCTTGTTCACCGGCTCTCGCAGCTTCGATGGCTGCATTCAGAGCGAGAAGATTAGTTTGGTCTGCGATATCATTAATTACTTGCACGATCTCGCCAATCTGATCACTTCCTTTACCCAAAGCGTGCACCGTTTCAGCTGACTTTTTCACAACTTCAGCTATTCGATTCATACCCTGAATGGTTTGATCTACAACCTTGCCTCCCTCTTTTGCTATTGAACCAGCGCTTTTTGCTGCTTCTGCTGACCGAGACGAGTTCTGTGATGTTTCAAGAATTGTTTTAGTCATTTCTTCTACCGCACTTGCGATTTCTGTAGTCTGACTACTTTGCTCTTGCGCACCTGCAGCCATTTCTTCAGCACTAGAGGAAATTTGCGTTCCAGCACTTGCAGTTGCTTCAACTGCTTGGCTAACGTTTTCAACTATCATTTTAATATTTTGTACTGATTTATTGAATCCGTTAAATAATCTTCCGATTGCATCCTCTTCTTTTTCCGGAACTACTTTTACGGTAAGGTCACCATCAGCAAATTTGCTCATTTCTTCTAGTAGAACATTTGTAGTTCTGGCTAAATAGTTTTGCGTTTCTTTTGATTCGGAGATATCCGCAACGAACTCTAAAGCACCGATAAGTTCTCCTGCACGATTTAGTACAGGCGAGCCAGTGTACATAATATGAATGTCTTTACCTTCTGGTCTTGCAATGGTTTCTCCGGCTCTCGTAACTCTTTGTTCCATCGCTTGACGTAAACGGCATTCAGAGGTGTTGCAATGTTCTGTCTTGAAAAGATTATAACATTTCTGCGCCGAACAAGCTTGTTGAGTCTTACCTACAACTTCAGCTCCTTTACGGTTCATGTATGTCACATTATATTCTTTGTCAACAATCATTACCGGAGTGGGGAGATCGTCTAAATACTTTATTTGCATTTCTATTTTTTCAGCCATGGCATTAAACGTAGTTGCAAGGGTTCCAAATTCATCCTTCGAGGAAATGTTTAATTGTTTTGAATAATCTCCTTCAGCTATTTTATTAGCCGCTTCAGTAAGCTGATTCAATGACGTAGAGATTATTTTAGAAATGTAGTATGCCACATAAAGACTAAAGACAAGTGCAATAATCAAACTGAACATTTTCAATTTTGAAGCAGTTGCTGCAGTTGATTGACGATCTTCCAACATCGAAGCTATTGCTGGTTCAATTTTATGTACTTCTGATCTTAGCACTTCAATTGCCTCTTTGATATCTAGAATAGCTTTGGAAGCATTTTTAAAATTTTCCTGGTAGGTGGTTATTAGCACATTTGCATCTGCCTTAGAAGATTCAGATAGTGAAGAACTCTGTACATTTGATCGTAAGATTGAGACTGCGTCATCATATTGACCTATATATTTTGCGTCGTTTCTTAAAAAGAAATCCTTCTCGTGTCTTCTACAAAGAAGCATATCAGCCATTAAAGACTTCTCATTTGCACTTTTAATCATAGCTTCAAGTGCGTGAACACTCTCTCGCAGTTTTCCTTCGGCTCCCGATTTTTCATCAAGCCCCCGGATTTGCATAAGTTCAACAATCCCGCTAAAAGTTTTATCATATTCATTTATGATGTTGAAGATTTCTTTCCCTTTTTCATCTTCTTTATATGGTTCAATCAGACGATTTAGCTTAGAAACAGCTTCTTTAACTTTTTCAACATAAGTCATTTGTTTTCTGGCCAGAAAATCTTTTTCGCTTTTTCTAGCCTCAAGCATTGCAATATCAATGTCGCGCATGTCGTCGCTCTCACGGAGAGAGGATAATTCATTCATTTGGAAAATCAAGAATAACGCGAAGAATCCGAATACCGAACCCACCAACGCTAATATTTTCCCTTTTACTGACAAATTGTCAATGAATTGAATTTTCATGATTGTTTGTTACCTTTTCTCTTAGTTATTTAAGCTACTTCAACTGCCGTTTGCAGTTCAACATTTTCTTCTTTTGAGAGAATCTTTTCCAAGTCAATTAGAATCAATAATCTATCCTCAAGTTTGCCGACAGCTTTAATATATTCGGAATTCAATCCGACTGCTAATTCCGGCGGGGCTTCTGTTACATCTTTTGGAATGCGCAAAACTTCATTTACTGAATCAACGATAAATCCAACCGTTTTACCGGTAACTTCCATAACAATGATTCGGGTGTTTTTATCCGGTTCTTTTTTCGGCATTCCCAAACGTAATCGCAGATCAATAACCGGAATTACTCTTCCTCTTAGATTGATTACACCGTCTACAAAGTCGGGGGCATTGGGGACTTTCGTAACTTGGGACATTCTATTAATTTCTTGTACATAAAGAATATCTACGCCAAACTCTTCGTTCCCTATAAAAAAACTTACAAGCTGCAGTAACTCGGATGTTTCCTTTTTCTGCTCGTCAAAACTTGTCATCTCTAAACTCCTGTTATGATTTACTTAACTTTTTGTCAGAATATATTGTTGTGCACGTTCATTATCGAACGATTTTCCGATTTCTTTAATTTTTTATTTTGGGAAAATTTTGAATTGCTGAAAAACTTTTAGAATTAAAAGGTTTAGAGACTAAATTGGGACATTGTAAAATAAAAGAAGAGTTGAAAAGAGATTTTATCTCTTAATAGTTTGAGTAGATATCTTGGATTTCTCAGATGTTAAAGCAGAATGAATTCTCTTTAATAGTTTAATTGATTCCCCTTGCATTTAAAAATGAAGTGTACTGTTTATCCGTCCCGATTATGTGTTCAACTAACCATTTCATCAAGAAGTCCAATATTTCCAATGGAGAGATGCGATCTCCACTCTCCAACTTCATAACATAATTCTGAACTTGCTTGATGAAATTATCGTGCATTTTACTATGTAATTGAGCATCTGGATAATGGTGATCTGAGAATAAATTCTCCTCATAGGCAAAATGATATTTAGCGTAATTTACAAGGTCAGTTACAACACTCTCAATTTTTTCCTTTCCTTTGCCGTCATGGATATCTTCGTGCAACTTATTTATGAGATCTACCAGTTTTTTATGTTGGTTGTCTATCTCAGAAATTTTTACTGAATAAATTTCACTCCAATTAAATAGTGGCATTTTTTATCTTTAAAGTTTTTGATTCTAACTACAAATGTTTGATTGCTACCTAATTACTCTTTCTAAGCAATTTAGTGACATTATCGAGTAAATTATTTTTTTTTTTAATTAGTCGTTGGAGAGGTTGCAAGGACAGCAGTACTATTTCTAAAGTATCATTCTTCATAACGTTTTTTAAGAGAATTATTGTGCCCACTAGTAAGTTAAGGAGACAATTCGAACTGTCTCCTTGGCTCGAATATCTATCGATGAACTAAAATCCCACTCGAACGAACAGCAAATTCACTTTTTGCATGCGACTTATTTGTCCTTTTCGCATCTACTCGATCTATAGTAAACAGGGATGTTAATTCTTGAAGATTTACTGTCAACCTATTTAAATCTTCAGCTGCACGAGCTATTTGTTGAACACCCGCTGCACTTTCATGAGTCACACTGCTAATCGCTTCTATGTTTTTACTTATTTGTTTAGCTGCACCGGATTGTTCTTCACTTGCAGCTGCTACTTGGGTTGCCATATCTACTACTTGTTCGGCACCGATAATTATTTCACTTAAGGAAGCTCCCGCTTTTTCCGCAAGTACCTTGCCTTTTTCAACTTCTTCAGTACCTTTTTTCATTGATTCAACTGCTCCTCCGGTATCTTTCTGGATTTGTTTAATCATTACTGCGATTTCTTTGGTGGCTTTGGCTGTTCTTTCTGCAAGTTTTCTTACTTCATCAGCAACAACTGCAAACCCGCTTCCTTGTTCTCCAGCACGAGCAGCTTCTATTGCAGCATTCAATGCAAGTAAATTTGTTTGATCAGCTATATCATTTATCACTTGTACTATTTCACCAATCTGATCACTTCCTTTGCCTAACTCATGTACTGTTTCGGCTGATTTCTTTACAACTTCGGCTATGCGGTTCATTCCCTCTATTGTTTGATTTACTACTTTTCCTCCCTCTTTTGCTACATTACCGGCATTCTTTGCCGCTTCGGCTGCACGTGAGGAATTCTGTGAGGTTTCTAGAATCGTTTTCGTCATTTCTTCAACAGCACCTGCAATCTCGGTAGTCTGGCTACTTTGTTCTTGTGCGCCTGCTGCCATTTCTTCACTGCTTGAACTTATTTGCGTGCTTGCACTCGCAGTGGCTTCTACTGCGGCTACTACATCAGCAAGTGCATTGTTGAATGATTCGGCTAAACCGTTAATACTTTCTTTTATTTTGGAGTAATCTCCTTGATATTCACCGGACATACGTACGGTTAAATCACCTTGAGAAAGTTTCTCCAATACTTTACTCGATTCGTTAATCGGTTGAACCACCGCATTAATAGTTTCGTTTACTCCGGCAACAATTTCTCTGTATCCGCCATTAAATTTTTGTTCATTTCCGCGTGCGGAAAGTTTTCCAGTAACAGCAGCTTTACTCAACATTACAGCTTCAGCTACGAGGTCACGAACTGTGTTCACAACTTTTATCATGCTCTTAGAGAGAACATCTTGTTCTGATTTTGCCTTAATACTAACAGACGTATCACCTTCAGCAATCTTTTCTGCGGCTTGTGCTTGCCCCTTAATATTTTCGATCATTAAGCCGAACGAACGCTCAAGATCTCCGAGTTCATCCGTGGTTTTGGCATCCACCGAAACATTGATATCTCCAATAGCAAGTTTATTCGCGATTGACGAAAGTTTCCTTATCGGTTTTACAATACCATTAGCCGTAAAGTAGTTTATAAGAGATATGAACGTGATAACTGATAAAGTAAGAATTACCATCACTACCATTTTTGAATCAATCACTTCTTGCGTGTTTTTTTCCATGAGTGAGTTCGAAACACCTGCCAATTCAACCACTTTGTCAATTGCCTCTCTATGTTTTTCGTATGAATCTTTTAACACTGTGCTTAATAAAGTATTTGCTAAATCAATGTTACCTGCTTCAACCGCAGGAATGAATTGACTGTTCTTCACCTTAAAAAACTCAACTGCTGGTTTATAGGATCCTTCGACAAAATTATTTTTCAATTCACCCTCTTCCAAATTATTGATCCAAAAATCATGACGCGAAAAATATTCTTCTTCGAGTCTTTTACTTTTTTCGATTAGTGCGTTAACCTGTTTCTCACCGGTTGCGTATGTTAATTGATGCAAAGTTAAATACGACTCAAGAATATACTCAGGAGGCGGAAGTATGTCTGCTATAAGATCCTTCCCAAGCACAATATTTTGGTACAATGGTCCGTTAACTTTAATTTTATTTATTGTCACATACGTGTAAACACTAAACACAATTAAACTTACTCCTACAACAAGGGTTAACAACCAAAATTTTTGAGAAATTTTTAGATTTGTTACTATTTTCATCTCTATATTCCTTACTTAAGGTTTGTATTAAAAAACAAAATCCTATTTAATGATTGAACCTATTGTTAAAGATTCGTTATCTGGAACTACTTATATTACGGGTCAAAGGATTAACTGAGTATCGCTACAAAGTGATTTACTTATAAAGGACAGGGAGGTTGAGATTGGGAACTTTTGACTGATAATAATCCTTAAATAGGTCTAAAAGTAAAACTCTAACTCCGAGTTTCTCTTTTCTGTTTTTCAAAACTCCCCACTTAAGTTCTTACTGGATATTAGATTGGTTTACAAATAGTTTTATTTTTAACAACCATTATCGGACAACCTTTTAAATACTTTAATTTATTGTTAGTATATGAAAAAATTAATGGGGGGGGCGGCAGAGAGCTATAATCATAAAACTGATCGACTTTTACACTGAATAAGTAAACGCATTGCATTCATATTTTCAAGCATAAATGAATTTGATTTCAAAGGTCGACACCTATACTCCAAGTTTAATTTCCCCGAATAGAAAAAAGATCCAGTATCAATGGGAATAAAATTATTTGATTATAATCTAATTTTTAATAATTTTCTCCCGCGTCTCTTTACTAGTTTTTATTGTCAGGTTAATAATAAATGAACTTAGTTAACCTGCATAAATTGCTTCACAGAATACTGTTCTATATCTATTTAATCTTTTCCTCAAAATACTTAACCTCAAAATATATTACGAGGTAAAAATTGTTTTTGAATTTTCTTCAGGTTACAAGTTCTGCCTTTGTTATTCAAAAGTTGTTTCCCAAATGCTCTGTTACTCTGTGCGATTTTGCACATTATTGTTGTCCCTAAATATTATGCTTTCTCAAAAACCGGTCGGTAGTGCTACATTGGTCTACCGGAATAACTGATAATTTGAATTTTTGAAGAATCGGCTCCCTCGTCGAAGATTGGAAAAATTATGCAAACTGAAGGGAAAAACAAACAAGGGGTAGCTGTTAACACGAAGTTAATTCAATATGGTAACTTTTGGGGACTCAAAAATTCACTGCATGTTTTTCCCCAGAAAGAATTCAGCATTATTTTTTCAAAGCTAGCACTTCTATTTATATTCCTTCTAATTGCACCAAATACAAACGCTCTTCAAGAAACTAAACGGCATTACAAAGTTGCAATTGATAAAGAATTTGAACCATATGAATTTCTAAACGATAAAAACAGAGCGGATGGTTTTATTCCCTCGCTTCTTCGTGAATTCGAAAAATCTTCAGATGCAACTTTTGAGTTTATTCCTTTAACCTGGCCTTCTGCTATCAAAGCGCTGGAAGCGGGAGAAGTTGAAATTATTAATATGATTCGTACCGATGAGCGGGCTTCGAGTTACGATTTTTCTGAAAGTCACAGTAATATAACTCAAGCCCTCTTCCGAAATAGCAAAGTTAGAGGGATAAAAAATATTTCCACATTATCGGGATGTGTTGTCGGATTTCAAGAAAATGATATTTCGCTTACCGAGCTTGATAAAAAAAATGATTTCAAAATTCGGATTTATCGCTCCAAGCTTGATGGTTTGTTGGATTTAAACGTTGGAAAGATTGATGCTTTTTTCTGTGCCGAACAAGTCGGCATTCATTTAATCTCAAAATATAATTTTACAAATATTAATTTAGTTGAAGGGAAATTATTCCCTCAAGAATTTGCTTTTGCTACTCGCAAAGAAAATCACCAAGTGATTGAATTACTCAATTCTTCACTAGCTTCTTTGAAAAAATCCGGAAAACTAAAAACGTTAGAAGATAAATGGCTTTCGGGACATTTGGCTACTCCAGGTTGGTTGGAGGAAAATCAATATTATTTATTAATATTAGGAGGATTTCTAAGTCTTGCTCTCATTTTCTTATTGTTTCTAAACCGCGCTCTACAGCATAAAATTTCCGAAAAAACAAAAATCTTAAGCGCAAGTGAAGAAAGATTTAGGCAACTTGCGGAAAATATCAACGAAGTTTTCTGGATGACCACACCGGAAAAAAATCAAATGATTTATGTTAGTCCCAGCTATGAAAAAATATGGGGAAGATCGTGTCAAAGCCTTTATAAAGAAGCTAAAAGTTGGATTGAGGCGATTCACCCTGATGACCGGGAACGTATTACTGAAGCGATAACAAAACAAGCCGATGGGACATATGATGAAACATTCAGAATTGTCAAACCAGACGGAAATGTAAAATGGATAAGAGATAGAGCATTTCCGATTAAAGATGCCTCAGGAAAAATATACCGACTAACCGGTATCGCACAAGACATAACCGAACAAAGGAATTTTGAGGATGAGTTAATTGATAGAAAGAACAAAATTCAGTCTCTACTAAGATTATCAAGGGCTTTAGAAAAAACCACTTCGTACACAGAATTACTCGATATTATTTATACCGAAATTGTTGAAACCACAGGAATCCCATCTGTTTGGATTTATTTATTTGATGAGCCTCTTGAAAAAGCTACTTTCGTAGGAGCAAAAGGAAGTATCTCTTTAATTTTGAATAATAGTGCCCCAATTCTTTATATAAAAGGTGATCCGTTCTTAGAAGAAATTGCGATGGCAACTCATACGGTAGTCGTTGAAGATGCAACTACCGATCCCCGAACAGATAAAAAAATTGTTGAACTTTTAGGAAACCGTACGATCATCAATGTTCCAATTATTTTAGTTGAACATCATATCGGTTCTGTTGGAATGGGGACTTTTTCAGATGAAGGATTTAAATCATTATCTTTGGCTGAAGTTGAATACCTTACATCACTCGGAAGCCATGTAGCTTCTGCAATCGACAGAATCCAATTCATTAGCGAACTTAAAAAAATTCAGGAGGAACTGACTGAAAAGGAAGAAAGATATCGCGGCTTAAGCGAGGCTGCGTTTGAAAGTATTTTTATTTCCGAAAATGGAATTTGTGTAGAACAAAATCTCATGGCTGAAAAAATGTTTGGCTATTCAAACGAAGAAGCTGTTGGAAGAGATCGAATGGAGTGGTTTGTTCCCGAAGAAAGAGAACGTGTAAAGAAATATATTTTAGAAAAATACGAACAGCCATATGAAGCAATCGCATTAAGAAAAGACGGTTCAACTTTTCCATGTATGGTTCGTGGAAAGATGATGTTTTACAAAGGCAAGAATGTCAGGGTTACCTCTGTAACCGACATAACAGAACGAAAACTTGCAGAAGAAAAAATCTACCTACAACTTAAAGAACTTCAAAGGTGGCAAAGTATTACTTTAGATAGAGAAGATCGCATAATTGAGTTGAAAAAGGAAGTAAATAAAATTTTGGAACAGCACGGAAAACCGAAAAAATTTTTATCAACCTAATGCATAGTTTCCCGAATCATTTTTATATTTAAAGCATAATTAGTTTTAACAGGAAAAGGCATGGATCAAAACAATATTCTGGAAGAATCTGAACGCTCGAGAAGGGCGTTGTTAAGCCTTTTGGAAGATCAGCGACTAATTCAAGAAGATTTGCGTATTAGTGAGAAGAAGTATAAAAATCTTTATGAACACATTCCGGTAATGTATATTACTGTTAATTCCTCCGGGGAAATTATATCTACCAATCCTTATGTTACTGATGAATTAGGTTATACGAGCCAAGAACTTATTAATCACTATATTACAGATTTCATCTTTGAAGAAGATAAACTTCTCGCATCAAAACAAATTGAAGAGTGTTTTAAAAATCACGAGACGATTTTGCAATGGGAAATCAGAAAAGTTCGTAAAAATGGGGAGATCATTTGGGTGCACGAAACCGCCCGTATAATGGAAGAGCATGAACAATCTCTTCTTTTAATTGCGTGTCAGAACATTACCAATCAAAAAAAAATGCAGGACACGGTTCAACTGCAGTTACATTTTGCCAATGCTTTAAATGAAATAGCAGGCATAATCATCTCATCAGAGAACAGTTCGACAATTTTAGAAAAAACTACAGATCTTATTGGTATAACTTTAAACTTAGATCGTTGTCTTATTTATGACGTCTCCTTTTCCACCCGTGCGGTAGCCGGTTTGTGCGAATGGTTAAATCCGGCACAAAAAGATTTAATCCCCACAATAGCTACCTATCCGCTTGAGATATTTATCGGCGGTGCAACAACGATGATGGGAAGTAAGAAATGGTTGGAGAGCCATTATAACCAGATAAATCACAGTCTATCTGCCGATGGTTCTGCAAATATTCTCCACCACAAAATGGCCATTAAAAGCCTGCTTTGGTATCCTTTTTCTTTTCGCACCGACGGATTTTATTTGATCGTGCTTAATACAACTTCAGAACGAAGAGTATGGAAGAGCGAAGAACTTGATTTTCTAAACTCTATAAGCAAACTTGCAAACATCGCTATAGAAAAAATCCGCCTGCTTGACGAAAAGAGTCGTGCAATAAATGCTTTGTGTGAAAGTGAGGAGAACTACCGATTTTTAGCAGATAACACAGCGGATATTTTAGCGCTTTTAGATCTCGACTTTAAATATACTTACATCAGTCCGTCAGTTTTTAGACAGCGCGGATACACCGTTGAAGAAGCGATGGCTCAAAAGTTACAAGAGAATCTTACACCTGAAAGTTTTAAGAGAGCTGAAGCATTATTAATGGAGGAGCTTTTGATTGAAGCTTCCGGCAATGCTGATCCGGAAAGGATTCGATCAATCGAATTAGAACAATACCGCAAAGATGGAAGTACCCTTTGGATAGATGTTTCACTTTCTTTTGTAAGAGATAACACCGGAAAGGCAACTGGAATTTTCGCAGTATCAAGAGATATTACTAAACGTAAAAAATTGCAATTCGAGAGGGAGCGGGACAATCACATACAGGAAGCGCTTAATAAAATTCTTAACATCTCCGTTGAGGATATTCCACTTGAAAAAAGTCTGCAAAAAATTTTAGAAGCCATTACTTCTCTCGATTTCTTCAGTGTAGAAAAAAAAGGTGCAATCTTTCTAGCTGATGATAACCAGTCATTCTTATTTCTGAAAGCCTATTATAACATAGAACCGGAAATACAATCAATTTGTTTACAAGTCCCCTTTGGAGAGTGTTTATGCGGTAAAGCGGCGGAATCCCGAGTCGCTCAGTTTGCAGATTGTATTGATGAAAATCATGATATTAAATATTCCGGTATTAAACCACACGGACATTATAACGTGCCAATTCTATCTTCTGATAAAGTGCTTGGAGTAATTACCCTTTATGTAGAAGAACTTCACAAAAAAGAAGAATATGAACAAGAATTTCTTAATTCAGTTGTTGATATTTTATCGGGTTTAATTCAACGACAGAAAACAGAGAATTCGCTCCACGAAAGTGAAATGCGATATCGTCAATTGTTCGAGAATTCGCCGATTGGAATTTACCGAACAACACCGGATGGAAGAATTCTTGCAGCAAATACAGCATTGCTTAAAATGTTAAACTATCGTTCTTTAGAGGACTTACAAGTTATAAATCTGGAGAAGGAAAATTATACTTCATATCCGCGACCTTCATTTAAGGAACGTTTAGAACGCGAGGGGAAAATTGTTGGACTTGAAGCTGAGTGGAAAAAATCGGATGGCACTTTAATTACTATACGTGAAAATGTAACTACTTTTAGAAACAATGAAGGAAAGATCATTTATTACGACGGTACGGTTGAAGATATTACCGAACGCAAACTTGCTGAAGAAGCTTTGAGAAAGAGTGAACAAAAATTCCGCACTTTAGCCGAAAACATTCCCGATCATATTGTCCGATATAATTTGGACGGTCGCGCTGTGTATCTGAACCACGAACAAGAACAAATACGATTTTTTAGCTCTCCGATTGTCGGAAAACTCCCAACAGAAAATCAATTGGATAATAATCGTACCATGGAGGAGTATCAAAAGAGACTTCATAAAGTGATTGAGACGGGTGAAGAAGAAATATTCGAGATTACTCTACCGGATCTTGATGGGGAAATGCATACCTACGAAGTTCATTTTGTAGCCGAACGAAACTTGGAGGAAATAATCATTGGGGCGATGTCTCTTGGGCATGATATTACTGAACGAAAGCAAACTGAGCAGGAACTAATTAATGCCAAAAAGTCGGTTGAGGAAAGTGAACGAAAGTTTAAAGCAATTGCAAATCAAGCGACAGAAGGAATTGCCTTAGCAGATAATGACGGGCATTATGTTTTTGTGAATCCTGCCTTTTGCTCTATGCTAGGTTATTCTGAAGAAGAATTATTAACAATGACAGTGTTTGACTTGCGTGCAGACTCTCAATTTCCTGGTTCCTTTAACGAAAGCAAAACTACAAAATTGGGAGCCCCGATTCGCGTTAATTTGCGACGTAAAGACGGAAGTGAATTCATTTCTGAAATTATTGGCAGTATTGTAAATATTGAAGGAAAGGGGCTTGTACTCGGCACCATTCGCGACATCACTGAACGTCAAAAAATGGAAGAAGCTCTACGTGAGAGTGAAGAGAAATATCGTTTAATTGCAGAGAATACTGCCGATACGATCGCTGTTTTCGATTTGCAATTGAATTATCAATATGTTAGTCCTTCTGTTTTTAATTTACTTGGATATACTTCCGAAGAGATGATGAACTTGACGCTTGAAAAGCTAATGAGTCCGGCGTCATGGCAAATGGTGCAGCAAACATACAGTGATGAAATGCAGCTTGAACTAGAAGGTTCATCAGATCCGAACCGCAGCAAAGTATTTGTTACAGAGCAATACCGGAAAGACGGAGCAAAAATTTGGGTTGAAGGAACAGCATCATTTGTTCGAGACCAATCGGGGAAACCGATAAATATTTTGTCTATTTCAAGAAACATCAGCGATAGAAAAGCTGCGGTAGATGCGTTAAAAGAATCTGAAATACGGTTCCGAACTCTTGTTGAACAGTCCCCATTCAGTACGCAGATTTTTGATCCCGAAGGAAATACTCTTATTGCAAACAAAGCATTCAGCAACTTGTGGAATGTTTCCGAACAAGATATGACATTAATCTTGAAACACTACAATATTTTAAAAGATGAGCAGCATGAAGCAAACGGGATCATGCCATATATAAAACGTGGTTTTGATGGAGAGTATGCACAAATACCGGCTATTTATTATAATCCCAGGAAAACAGCAGTTGTAAGCAAAACCGAATTAATTCCAAAATGGGTGAAAGGATATATTTGGCCTGTTCTGGACGAGGAAGGGAAAGTCCGACAAGTTGTACTTATGCACGAAGATATCACTGAACGGAAACAGTCGGAAGAGGAAGTACACAAGTTATCTCACGCAATACAGCAGAGCCCGGTGGCAGTTGTAATAACAAATCTGGATGGAGAAATTGAATACGCTAATCCGAAAACCACTGAACTTTCCGGTTATTCCTCGCAAGAATTATTCGGAAAAAATCCACGCATACTAAGTTCCGGAAGTATGCCTAACCAAGAATACGAAGATCTATGGACCGTGATAACATCTGGAAAAGAATGGCGCGGTGAGTTTCAGAATAAAAAGAAAAACGGGGAACTCTATTGGGTTTCTGCATTAATATCTCCAATTTTTTCGGAAACAGGAGAAATCATTCGTTATCTAGCAGTACAGGAAGATATTACCGAGAAGAAAAAAATGATCAACGAATTAATAACAGCTAAAGAAAAAGCTGAAGAGATGAACATGCTAAAATCAAATTTCCTCGCCAACATGAGTCATGAGTTGAGAACTCCGCTTAACGGAATTCTTGGATATGCTTCAATTCTAACTTCATCGCTTGAGGATAATGAGTTTATTGAAATGTCCAAAACAATTTATACTTCGGGAAAACGTTTAAGCGAAACACTCAACTTGATCTTAGATTTATCAAAAGCTGAAACTGAAAAGTTAGAGATTGTCGGTAAAAATGTAAATATTCAATCTAAGATTAATTCAATTGTTACTTCGTTTAAGTCTGACGCAGCCAAGAAAAATCTGCTTCTTGAATCCATTCCCGTTGCAGAAGATGTTTATGCATTGCTCGACGAAAATCTTTTTGAAAGAGCAATAAGTAATCTCATAAGAAATGCAATCAAGTTTACCGAGAAAGGAAAAATTACTGTTGAAGTTGGAAAGGAAATTTCCGAACAAAGAGGATGGGTTTATATTAAAGTAACTGATACCGGTATCGGAATTCCCGAAGATAAGATCAATCTTATTTGGGAAGAATTCCGCCAGGCAAGTGAAGGAATGGCACGTAATTATGAAGGAACCGGTTTAGGACTAACCATTTCAAAACGAGTAATTGAAATGATGCATGGGAAAGTAAGCGTGGAGAGTAAAGTTGGAGTCGGATCGGTTTTCACTGTCTTGTTCCCTTCTCTCGATTATGCTTTACAATTTGATGAAAACGCAAAACGGAAGGACCAATTAATTGAGAAATCTGAAAAAGGAAAAATTGAAATATTGAAACCAAAAACCATTCTCTATGTTGAAGATGATTTTATCAATCAAAATGTTGTTCAATTATACTTAAAAGAAATATGTAAAGTTGAAACTGCACGCGATGGAAAACAAGCGCTTCAGTTAGCCTCCGAAAAAAATTACGAGCTCGTTCTAATGGATATTAACCTCGGCTTTGGAATGGATGGAATAACGGTTACAAAAGAACTTCGGAAGATGAAGCAGTACGCCCATACGCCAATAGTGGCTATCACTGCTTATGCAATGGAAAGCGATAAAAAAGAATTTCTCGCTGGCGGATGTACACATTATCTTTCTAAACCGTTCGACAAGCAAGAACTTTTGACTCTTGTTACCAGCATTGTAAAACCAAAGAAATAGCTGCGATGGAATCTCTTAAAAATAAAATTCCAGCGAGTTATTTGAACCCAATACGCATCGCAGTTTCGGTTCTATTCTATCTCCTTTTTTGTAAACTCTTTTTAAGTGCTTTGAATGGAACAACTTTCGTTTTTGTTTTAGCTCCGATTATTTTTGCCGGCTGGATTTCAGGAGAAAGAATCGGAGTTTTGATCGCAATATTTCTTCTCATTTTAACTTATTTCTTCTGCCCGTTTTCGTTGAATGCTAATTCCAATAGAATTATTTCGTTGCTTCCTTTAGCAGTTGCAGCAATTGGGGCAGGATGGATTTCAGGAAAATTTGGTGAACGTCATAAACAAAGTCAGTCTGATTCTCTTGAATTAAAAAAGGAAAATGCCGAACTAAAAAATCAATTATTTGAGCAATCCATTAAAGAAGAGGAAGCAAAAAGAAATTCGGAACGCGCTACTTTGGTAATGGAAAATATAAGTGAAGTTATTTTTCAACTTAACGCAGGAGACGAACTTATCTATTTAAATCCTGCATGGGAGAAACTGACCGGTTTGTCGATATCGGAAAGTTTGGGAAATCCACTCCACAATTATTTTCATGGTGAGGAAAGCGAAAAAAGCAAGCAATTCTTTTCACACATAAAAAGTAAAGGTCAAAAAGAAACAAAACTCATTACCCGTTTTTTAACACAACATCAAACCTACAAATGGGTGGAGATCAACTGCAAAAAAATACTTGATCCGCAGGGAAACGCTGTCGGTGTTTTCGGAACGTTAAAAGATTATTCCGAAATAAAACAAACCGAAGAAAATCTAAAATCCAATGCAAGATTCGAGAAACTCATCGCGACCATTTCAACCGCTTTCATCAATATTCCGCTAACCAAAATTAACCAAGGAATAACCGCAGCGCTAAAGGTTATCGGAATGTTTTTTAATGTTGATCGGAGTTATCTTTTTTTATGTTCGGAGACAGAACACACGTACATTAAAACGCATGAGTGGATCGGAAATGAGGTAAGCCGTTCAATAATTCATTCTCAAAAAATGGGTTCTCCTTCCTTAAGTTATATAGAAGAGAAACTTATTTCTTTCGAAACCGTTTATATTCATGATGTTTCGCAACTGCCTATCGAAATAGAACCGTTAAAAAAAATTCTTCAACGCTCAAAAATAAAAACCATCGTTATTCTCCCCTTGATTTATTCCAATGAACTTATCGGTTTTCTAGGATTTGATGCAATTCAAAACACAAGTGAATTTACAAAAGAAAGTTTGCAGCTGTTGAAAGTAATTGCTGATATTTTTGCTAATGCCTATCAAAACAAAAAACGCGAAGAGAAAATTATTTCACTGAATCAAGAGCTTGAAAACCGCGTTATCCAACGTACTGCTCAACTCGAAAAAGCCAATGAAGAGTTAACTAACGAGATCATTGAAAAAACAAGAGTTCAATCAGCGCTAGAAGAGAGTGAAATCCGCTATCGTACATTGTTTGAGAGTAATCCATATCCAATGTGGGTTTATGATTGTAACACTTTCCACTTTTTAACAGTCAATGATATGGCGGTTAAAACTTACGGTTATTCGCGTGATGAATTTTTAGCAAAGACAATAAAAGATATCCACCCGGAAGGTGAAGCGGCAGCAACAGTGGACTATTTCTCGACACCGCATTCAACAATTCATAATGCTGGTGCATGGCAGCATGTAAAAAAAGATGGTATGGTGATTGACGTTGAAGTAATCACTCATTCTTTAACTTTCGGGGACAAGGAAGCAAGACTTGTGCTTGCTCTTGATATTACCGAACGAACCAAAGCGGAGAAACAACTTCAGGCTTCTCTTGCTGAAAAAGAGATAATGATCAAAGAAATCCACCACCGGGTAAAAAATAATCTGCAAATAATTTCGAGTCTACTTACTTTACAGGCCGAATATATTAAAGATGAATCGGCACGCGGATATTTTAACGATAGTCAAAATCGCGTGAAATCAATGGCTATCATCCACGAAAAACTTTATCAAACTCGCGACTTTACCAAAATTGATGTTAAGGATTATGTTAGCAATTTAACCCTATCTCTCTTTAAGGCTTACAATATTAACACTAACTTAATAGAAGTAGATGTTGATATAAGTAACATCTCACTTGATGTTGATACTGCAATACCGTGTGGATTGATTATCAACGAGTTGGTTTCCAACGCATTGAAATACGCTTTTTCAGATGGACGGAAGGGAAAGGTAACAATTAAACTTCTCCCGATTGAAGAGGATAAACTTCAACTGACAGTTAGCGATAATGGACTTGGGCTCCCGAATGATTTGGAGACGAAAGAAGTACAGTCGCTCGGTTTAACGCTGGTGCATATTTTAGCGAAACAGTTAAACGGAAGTGTTGAGGTTATTAGCAAAAATGGAACAACTTTTGTGGTTACTTTTCTAAAACCCTTTATGGCAAAAAACTGACCTTAAAGAGGCAATCATTTGCTTCTCTTCTAAGAACCCCAATTCTGAGGCTTAGTTGAAATGATATTTTATCCTTATAAATTGTTAAATTATTGATGCTGTTTTAGAATTCTCTACAAAAACAACTGGATTTGATGACTAATTCAACTATAAGTTTTGTTCATAAAAAGAAACAAGAGGATGCAAATGTCAAAATATCTCGGATATTTTGTAATGCAGTTTGCCCCAAAATTGATAATATAATCTTGCCGGATGTAATATAAACGTTAACAAGTCTTATAGTCTCCGGTTTAATTAACTGCTTTTACATAGCTGGTGAAACAGAAAATTTGACCAGCGAGAATGGTATATAAAAATTAATAATGGGGGTAGGAGCTAGTGTTGGAAAAGAAAAACATTCTGATCGTTGAAGATGAAAGTATTATTGCGATTGATTTACAAACTCGATTAAAATCACTCGGGTATAACGTAATTGATTCGGTTCCTTCTTCAAAAGAAGCGCTTACTGCTGCTAAGACAAGTGAACCTGATCTCATTCTTCTCGATATAATGTTAAAAAATAACGATGACGGAATTGAAACTGCAAAACAGATTCGTAGAGAGTTCCAGATTCCCGTAATTTTTATCAGTTCGTACGCAGATAATAAAACTTTAGAAAGAGCTAAACTTGCCGAACCTTACGGGTACATCTTAAAACCATTTGATGAAAAAGAACTTCACTCAACCATTGAAGTTGCGCTCCACAAACACTCAATCGAAAAAAAATTAATAGAAGACGAACGTTGGCTATTCACCACGTTACGTAGCATCGGGGATGCAGTTATTACTACAGATATTAAAGGTAAAATTACATTTGCCAACAAAATCGCCGAAGAACTTGCGGGGTGGGAAGAAAATGAGCTGGTAGGAAAAGATATTTCTAAAGCGTTGAGACTCATTAATGAAGACACTCGCGAAGAAATAATGAATCCGGTTTTGCACGTAATAAATTCGAAAAAACCCTACAATCTTCCATCAAAAGTTTCACTTCTAACAAAAGCGGGGAAAGAAATTCCAATAGATGATAGTGCCTCTCCTATAATTGATGATAAAGGTAATATCACCGGTGTCGTTCTTGTTTTTCGCAACGTAACAAAACAAAGAAAAGCCGAGCGCGACTTAAGCGAGGTGCAAAATCAACTTGAAGAATTAGTTGAAAAAAGAACAAGAGAACTAACCGAAGTAAATCTCCAACTTGAAAAAGAAATTGCGGAGCATTTACAGACTGAAGAAGCTTTAAAGATTAGTGCTGAGAGATTTAGAAACATATTTGAAGAATCTCCAATCGGAATCATTTTCTTTGGCCCAGACGGTTCGTTTGTCCATATGAACAAAGCTTCATTTAAAATTTTCGGTCTTTCAACAGTATTGGAACTTGACGGATATAACTTATTGAACAATTCTTTTCTTTCCTCAGACGATCGTGAAAAATTGTTAAGGAAAGAATCGATTAGAATTGAACAACTTTTTGATTTCGACTTTTTCAAAAGAGATAAATTGTACCGGGTTACCAAAACAGGTGAGGTTTATGCTGACTTGCTCATCTCTCCCCTCCTTGCGGAAGAAACATCAAATGTTGTCGGATATCTTGTGCACATTCAAGATATTTCCGAACGGAAAAAATATGAAACCACACTAAACCTTCACCAGGAAAAACTTGAAGAACTCATTCTTGAACGAACAAGCGAACTAGCCGATACTAATCGACATTTGGAGATTGAAATAAGCGAAAGAAAAAGAAGTGAAAGTTCGTTGCGCGAAAGCGAAAGAAAACTTTCAACTTTGATAAATAATCTTTCGGGAATTGCGTATCGTTGTAAGTTAGACGAAGAAAGAACAATGAGTTATCTAAGCGACGGTTGCATGGCGCTGACAGGTTTCCACATAAATGATCTCATTTCCAACAAACAAATTTCTTTTAATTCTTTGATTCATCCAGATGACAAAGAAAAAGTTAGTTCAACAATAAAAGATTGTGTCACTAAAAATCAACCTTACCAGAGTGAATATCGATTGCTAACAAAAAGCGGTGAAGAAAAATGGGTGCTCGATAAAGGTTTCTGTGTAACTACCGATGATGCAACAGAAAATTATCTTGAAGGATTTATTATTGATATTACTCAAAGAATTTGGGCAGAGGAAGCCATTAAAAAATATTCCGAAGAATTGAAAGAACTGAATAACAGTAAAGATAAGTTCTTCTCAATTATTGCACACGACCTTAAAAGTCCTTTCCAGGGCTTGCTTGGCTGTTCCAATTTCCTCTTGAATGAATTTGAATTTCTTGATAACGAAGACAAATTAAAACTAGCACAAGATATTAACGGTGCTTCTAATAATCTCTATAAGTTAATTGAAAATTTGCTTCATTGGTCGAGAATGCAAAGAAGCAGTATAGAATTTCAACCAGAGCGCATTAATCTATTTGATGACGTGAATTATGTATTCAAAATCCTGGAACGATCCGCCAGCAATAAAAATGTTCAACTGATTAATCAGATAAATAAAAGTTTTCATATCAACGCCGACTTGAATATGTTGAATTCCGTATTTCAAAATCTCATTTCTAACGCAATAAAATTTACTCCGGAAGGTGGAACGATTAAAGTTTCATCAACACTCGCCGGAGATTTTATCGAAGTTTCAGTAGAAGACTCGGGAGTTGGAATAAAGCCGGAAGACCTCCCCAAACTTTTCCGTATTGATTCCCATTTTTCAACCAAGGGAACAAACAATGAAGAAGGCACGGGACTCGGCTTAATTCTGTGTAAAGAGATGATCCAAAAACATCAATGTTCAATCTGGGTCGAAAGTGAATACGGAAAAGGAACGAACTTTAGATTCACGATACCCAAGTTTCCCGAACCCTTATAATTCATTGTTAACCCCTAATTCAGTTAGAGAAAATCCGTTCATAAAATGAAACCAATTCTTTCCCAAAGACCTAAAATTCTTGTTGTTGAAGATGAAAGCATCGTCGCTCTACATATACGAAATAGTTTGAAACATTTAGGGTACGATATTTTTGATATCGTTTCAAGCGGTGAGGAGGCGCTAAAAGTTACCGAGCAGGCGAAACCCGATCTTACTTTAATGGATATCCAATTGAATGGGAGTATGGATGGAGTAGAGACAGCTGAAATTCTTTTTAAGAGACATCAGATTCCGGTTATTTATCTTACGGCTTTTGCAGATGGACCTACAATTGACCGGGCAAAAATCACTGAACCTTTCGGATACTTGATTAAACCATTCGAGGATAAAGATCTTCGCGGCGCTCTTGAGATGGCTCTTTATAAAATTAAAATTGAAAACAAATTGAGAGAAAGTGAAGAAAGATATCATTCCCTTTTTTATCAATCACTTTCACTTGTTTTTATCCACGATCTTGAGGGTAATTTTACAGACGTAAATCAATCCTTTTGTAACTTATTCGGATATGGGCTACATGAGATTTTAAAAATGAATCTCTCCGACATTTTCCCTACAGATCAACTTGAGGAATATTTTAAGATGATCGGGCTGTTAAAAAACAAGACTCAGCCGGATCAAGTTCATGAATTTTGCGGAAAGAAAAAAAACGGTGATAAGGTTTTTATCGAATCAATTTCGTCCTTTATTTCAAATGGGGATAACACTGTGGCAGTTCAAGGAATTGCACGGGATGTTACGGAAAGAAAAGAGTTTGAACAAAAATTGATAAAAGCGAAAGAAGACGCTGAGAAATCGGATAAACTAAAAACAGAATTTCTTGCACAAATCTCCCATGAAATTAGAACTCCCGTAAATAACATCGTCACTTTTACTTCGTTGTTAAAAGAAGAAATCGAAGATAATCTCCCACCGGGGCTTGAATCAGCGTTTAAGATTATCAACTCTAGTGCTCAAAGACTTATCCGTACAATCGACTTGATGCTCAATATTTCTCAAATTGCTTCCGGAAATTTTGAAACAAAATTTGAAGAAATTGATTTGAACAAAAATCTTTTGGATGATTTGATACTTGAGTTTTATACAAAGGCAAAAAACAAGAAACTTGATTTAACAATACAAAACTCAACAGACGATACTTTCATCCGTGGAGATTTCTACTCTGTTAAACAAATTTTTGCTAACCTTATTGACAATGCGATAAAATATACTCCAACCGGAGGAGTGCAAATTCAACTTTATAAAAATGATTATGCCAAAATTTGTGTTGATGTGATCGATTCGGGCATTGGCATTTCTGAAGAATATTTACCCTTCGTGTTTGACCCATTCTCTCAAGAAGATACCGGTTACTCAAGACAATTTGAAGGAAACGGATTGGGATTGGCACTCGTAAAAAAATATGTCGAATTGAATAAAGCATCCATTTCTGTTTCTAGTGAAAAGGGAAAAGGAAGTAAATTCACTGTCCAATTTGATTCTGTGAAAATGTAATTTACGCTTCAACAAGAATAATATCCGTTCAGCCGAATAGAAATCAGAATTAAGAATACAGAATTTAAGTACGTCTGTATTCTCAAATCATCATTCTACTTTTTCAAAACAAGCTACTGCAAAAAAATCATTTTTTTAGTTTCAATCATATTTGAAGTTTTCAATTGATAGAAATATACACCGGAAGCATAGCCGCCATTTTTTGAACTTCTATTTAACAAGGACTTTGTAGCATCAAAAATGATTGAATGATATCCCGCTGATTGATCTTCATTCACTAACGTCACAATTTCTTTCCCGAGCAAATCATAAATTTTTAAAGTTACATGGCTACTACTCGGCAGCTGCCACCGGATAATTGTTTCAGGATTAAATGGATTAGGATAATTCTGCGATAAGGAAAAAGCTAACGGAGTATTAAATTCTCTTCCATTAACCTCTGTTAAATCATCATAGGTCACAACGCTGATGTCATCTAAATACCAACCATCTTTCTGTACATATTCATCTGAGAGAACGCTGAAACGGATCTTAATTGGTTTTCTGGTAAAAGCTTTAAGATCAATTTCTTCTTTCACCCAATTTTGTTGTGTTCCGTCATACACCGGTGAATTAGTTGGAAACTGTCTTCCTTGTCCTGCTGCTGTGTTTGAATATTTACCACCGACTATTACCCAAGTTTTTCCAAGGTCGGAAGAAATTTCAATTTTCCCGCAATCCCAATCGTTTTCAAAGTCAAACTTTGTCCAGAAAGTCAATTTAGGATTTGTAATGTTTTGCAAATCGATCGAATCTTTTAAAGTCATAACGACAGTAGCATTATTTTCGTATAAACCTTTTGGACTATCTGTAAACGAACTAGGTTTGGTTTTAAAAACCGAAGTGGATACGTCCCATTTTTGAGTTACATTGGATGTTATGTTCCATTTAATGGATGGAGTTAAAGAACTGTCTTTGTAAACAATGTTCGCTGTTCCCACTGTTAAAGAGATACTGTCCACTGCCATAGGAACATTATCCAAGGTTGTTGACATGACAATTCTAATCTCTTCTCCATTTTTGAGGGTTGGACTTAAAACTAACTTGGATTTGACATCAAAACTTTCTCTCGATTTAAGAGTTATAATATTCGGCAGTTCGGTAATGGCTCCCACTTTAGAAGGATCATAGCTGAATGTTAATTTTACATTCGATGCATCTCCTAAACCTTTATTTCTCAACACGGTTGTTAAATTAACGGAGTCTCCCGGCATAAAAATTTCTCTATCAAAAGAATAATTTGCGAGCGAAACGTATCCGCCTCCTACCCAAGCAAAATACAAATTCGGAAAAAGATTTTCTTCTGCAAGAGGAAAAATTCTTCCTTCTGCAGGCCAAAAACCATCTGTGCCATTTCCCACTTCAGGAGTCATTGCAAATATTTTACCTATTGATAAAGTATCTCCGTCGTACATAAAATCATCACTGTTTCCTCGAGTAGAATATCCCACCGTATTTTGATCGGTACCTGTTGTGTAATGATTTAGCTTGGTCATATCAGTTGCAAGCTCGCGGAATATTATCGAATCGGGGGTTTCTTTTTCTAGAGCTCCGTAAGGATAAATTAAAAGATTGCTGTAAGTATGATAATTTAAAGCGTTTTTAATCTTTCGGCTGATTAGGAAATTCGCAATGTTTTCAGTTTCAGGTTCAGAAAAGGGGGTGACTCCTCGATATGTTTCATCTACTGGATCCAAACTGGAACCACCATTTGGCGCATTCCAATAATATGATGGGCCATAATTTCGATTCAGATCAACACCAAAAGAGCCGTTTCCATTATCTCTTCTGTTCTTGCGCCACATTCCGCCCCCTTTTGGATTTATAGTCTGATTATAGATATAACCATCTGGATTAATAATCGGGATAAAATATAATTCACGGTTGTCCACCAGATAAGTTGCCTGAGGATCAGTACCATAATTCTCCAACAGATAAAACATAAAATAAAGCATTTGCATCATGCTTTCCGGTTCACGTGCATGAATAAGTGAAGTATAAAGAACTTCTGGTTCTTCTTCATCTACATCCGGGTTATCCGAAATTTTGACCGAGTAAACCGAGCGTCCTTCAATGGTTGTTCCAATTTCACTTTTTGTAGTAACTAAATTTGGGAAAAGCAATTTCATCGTATCCAGTTTTCTCACAACTTCGTCATATGTGTAATAACCTCCCATCGAACCGAAACCGAAATTAGCCACTCCAAATTGTCTTGTGCTATTTTCAATTGCCTCTTTTTTCTCAAGTGAACTTAGTTTTTCACGTTTATTGTAGTACGCTTGCCAATCATCGATCAAGACTTCATACCGGTAGCTAAGCATCGCTAGACGATTAAACTCATTTTCATTTAAAAAGGTAAGGATTGCTTTATCTTTAGATTGATATGAATGATCAACGCTGATGTTGAATGATTCAAGTGTCCGTAAGTCTTCTTTGTCGTTAATATAGATTTTTACTTGTCTGTATGTTTGTCCAAACGATGTGATTACAAAAAATAAAACAAGGGTTAAAACTTTTTTCATGAGATTACTTTTCCTAAAAAATAAAGTGTTGGTGTAAAGTTAGATATCGGTTCAATAAAAAGAAACATCATAACGCACAAGCTTTTTGTTTTCATAAAAGAACTTTGCGCTGAAAAATTTGTCATCCGCGAGCCATTCCATAAAAATCTGGTCACCATCCCATAAATTTAGTTCGAATAAATTTTCATCGGGAATCCACTCAAGCTTGCCTTCGTCCGAATCAATAAGTTCACCGGAAAACTGATCAGCTACAAAAACAAAAACATACCAATCGTGCACACCATCAAATAAAGGAAAAGTGATAAATCCTTTTAATTTGGGATCGACTATTGTTAAACCGGATTCTTCTTTTATTTCCCTAATAACACATTCTTCAGGGGTTTCACTTCTTTCGAATTTTCCTCCAAGTCCGTTCCATTTTCCTTCGTGAACATCGTTTTGTTTTTTAATCCGGTGCAACATCAGCGTAGTTTTTGCTTCCAGGTTTTTCACATAACATAAAGTGGCTAATTTCATCACAATTTCTCTGCTTTTAATAACAAAAATTTATCACTGCTTCTAAAGTAACAAAAAAAATTTTTGTAAGTTTCAGATAGAAAAATATTCAAATAGAATTTGAGGAACGCATGGAAAAAATAGTATATCACTTAAATAACGATTTATCAGATAAGGTAGAAAAACGGCTCTCACTCTGGCAGAACCAAAATATTCCTTCGAGATTATGGAATTGCGATCCTGCAATTTGGAAAGAAAATCCCGCAGAGCAAAAAGAACTGGCAGACCGTCTTGGCTGGCTTAACAAACCTTACAAAATGCTCGATAAGTACGATGAATTACAAAAATTTGCGGATGAGATTAAAAACGACTACACAAATATTTTATTACTTGGCATGGGAGGCAGCAGTTTAGCCCCCGAAGTATTTTCAAAAACTTTCGGATCAAAACCAGGTTACCCGAAACTTGAAATTGTAGATAATACCCATCCGCTAAATGTTAAACGCCTTGCTGAAACTTATGATCTGGCAAAAACTCTTTTCATAGTGGCAAGCAAATCAGGCGGAACGATCGAGACAATGTCCTTCTTTTATTTCTTCCACAATGAAGTAAGTAAGATTAACCCGAATCCCGGTCAGCAATTTGTAGCATTAACTGATCCGAACACATGGTTGGAAAACTTTGCAAAAGAGAAAAAATTTAGAAAAATCTTTTCAACTCCAAGTGATGTTGGGGGAAGATATTCTGCTTTAACGTATTTCGGTATGCTTCCCGCTGCTTTAATGGGAATTGATGTTGAAAGATTCTTACTTAATGCAAAAGAAATCGCCGATGAATGCCAATCGTATGTGGATGCTTCAAAAAATCCAGGATTTAAGCTTGGTGCAACTTTGGGTGAATTATACGAAACCGGACAGGACAAAATTACCTTCTATGTCTCATCAAGTTTTTCTTCTTTTCCGCAATGGATAGAACAATTGGTTGCTGAAAGTACCGGCAAAGATGGGAAAGGTATCCTTCCAATCTGTGATGAAGAAATATCTCCCGTCAATTTCTACAAAAATGACCGGGTGTTTATTTTCATCAAGCTTGCTAAAGATGATAACGCAAAATTGGATAAGTTTGCAGTTGAATTAATCGCTGCTCAAAAACCGGTTATTGTTTTTGAATTAGATGATGTCTATCAATTAGCAAAAGAGTTCTACCGTTGGGAAATTGCAACGGCTCTCTCAAGCGTTGTATTGAAGATACATCCTTTCGATCAACCAGATGTACAGTTTGCTAAAACATTAGCCGGTGAAAGTCTAAAAGCATACAAGGCAAATGGAAAACTTCCTGAAACTCCCGCAGTAATAACTGAAGGAGCGGTCTCGTTAATCGAAAGCAAAAATCAATTCGATAAAACCGATTCGATTTCCTCTGCGTTAAATAAATTTCTCTCTCAAGCAGATGAACATGACTATGTATCGATCATGGCGTTTACCGAATATGGAGAAAAAGTAAATGATGCCTTACAATCTTTCAGAAATAAAATTTCTGAAAAATATTCACTTGCAACTACAATCGGGTATGGGCCACGTTTTCTTCACTCAACCGGACAGCTACATAAAGGCGGAAAGAATAACGGATTGTTCATTCAACTTACAAATGCAATTACCGATGATGTTGAAGTTCCACATCAAGGATATTCGTTTGGAGTACTAATAACAGCTCAAGCTCAAGGTGATTTTAACGCTTTGGCAAACAAAAACAGAAGAGTTATTTCGCTGCACATTAGCGGTGATCTTGTTAAAGCGATTGAATCTTTTTCATTGTAGCAATCGGTAACATGAAAAATCCAAAACTTCTGGAAATCAATGTAAGATTACTCGTTCGGCGATTTGATAGTGAAGGAAAAAAGGCAACGATTGCCGATATCCCTTCAGCTTATTGGAAAAATCTCGCTGAACAGGGAATTGAAATAATTTGGTTAATGGGAATTTGGCAAACCACAGATATTCTGATCGACCGTTGCTGTTTCGAGGAATACTTAATTCAATCGTACAACAGAAGTTTAAAAGATTGGCAGAGGAAAGATGTTATCGGATCACCATACGCGATAGATTCTTATGAAATCAGCCGGGAACTTGGATCAAAAAAAGATTTACAACAACTAAAAAAACGGCTCAACGAATTAAATATCAAATTGTTGCTTGACTTTGTCCCGAACCATTTCAGCGCCGAAACCAAATTATTAAAAACACATCCCGATATTTTTTTAGAAACAACCGAAGAAGTTCTTTCTTCTGATCGGCATACTTTCTATCGGCCAATTCAACAGCCTCACCGGATTTTTGCACATGGCCGCGATCCTTTTTTCCCTGCATGGACAGATACCATTCAACTTAATTATTTCAATTTGAACACACGCGAATTTCTTTTTTCAACGCTTATAGAGATAGCTGAACTGTGTGACGGGGTTCGTTGCGACATGGCGATGCTTACTCTGAACAATGTTTTCGGAAATACTTGGAGAGGTGTTATTAATGAGTACCTTCACCCAAGACCAGAAGACGAGTTTTGGAAATCAGCGATTTCAAAAATCAAGCAAAAACATCCTGATTTTTTGTTTCTGGCAGAAGCATATTGGAATTTAGAGTGGGAATTGCAGCAGTTGGGTTTTGATTTCACTTATGATAAAAAATTATTAGACCGTTTAAAAGACGGTACACCCAAAAATATCCGAGATCACTTAAGAGCAGATTTATCATTTCAATCGAAATCTGCGCGATTTATAGAAAACCATGACGAAGAAAGAGCAATCCATTCTCTTGGAATGGAAAAATCCTTTGCAGCTGCAATTATAATCTCAACAATACCTGGAATGCGCTTCTATTTCGACGGTCAAACAGAAGGAAAGAAAATTAAATTACCCGTTCAACTTGGACGGGAACCAAAAGAAAATGGCAATAAAACAGTCACAGCTTTTTATAATAAATTATTACATTTGACAAAAAATGAGATTTTTTCTTTGGGAAGTTGGGAATTAAAAGAGGCTTTGCCTGGTTGGGAAAAAGACCACACCTATGAAAATTTATTAACATGGAATTGGACTTACGGCTCATTCCGATGTCTTGTAGTTGTAAATTATGCTAATGTTTCTTCTCAAGGGAGAATAAAAATCCATCCAAAAGGTTCAGAAGAACTGATGCTTCTAACCGATCTTTGGACTGGTGAAGAATACATCCGATCTGCAAATGAAGTACTTTACGCAGGGTTATTCGTAGAATTAACACCTTATCAAATTCATCTTTTGCAATATTGATACAGATTTACTGGATGAAAAAGAAGACGCAATTTTCCCGCTGAACTTATTTTTATTTACTTACCGTTATTTACGGCTTTGAACTGGTTTGAAATTTTCTAACAATTTTATCAATCCCAGCAAAATAAAACCGAGTAGAGATAGTACCACATCATTGATGTCTATCCTAAATTCATTCGAGTTTTTTACAAGGAATCCAATATATTTTGAGAGAAAGATTGTAGTAAAAAATAGCGAAAATCCGAACAATCCTGCTCGAATTGGATAATAAATGTACCTCAGGAGAAACGGATTTTTTAAATTAACCGAATATCCTGAACTTATTTTTTCTTGAACCGAACCAATTTGTTCCATAGGAGACCCCGTGGGTTTTGTTAATGACTAATTACCTTACCGTAAAAATATCAACGATTGAAAGATAATGCATTGAGAACCATCACGCAAGGAATTCATATCACAATTGGTTTTTTTTATTTGCAAAATTGAGCAAAAAGCAACAATTCTTATTTGGCAAGAATGGTGATTAGGCTGGTATCGTCTTCGAATTTTTGGTTGGTGAATGTACTGATTTGATTCTTTAAAGCTGTGAGGGGATCATTCGAGTTATTTAAATTTCGTACTAACTCCACCAATCCTTTAGCTTCCAGAGGCTCCCCATTTTGATTTCTTGATTCAATAATTCCATCCGTAAAGAGAACAAGCATATCATTCTCCCCCATCAAAATTTCTTTGTCTTCAAAAAATCCATTTGAAGAAAAACCAAGCAGCATTCCTTTTGATTGGATCAAATTCGCTGTTCCCTCTTTTGAATTTTTGAAAACTACCGGTAAATCTCCCGCACCAGAGTATTTTGCAACTTTGGTCCGATTATTAATAATAATGACCGAAAGGGTTGTAAACACTTCTGAAATTTTTGCATCTTGATAAACCAACTGATTTACCTTACTTAAAATAATGCTTGGAGTATATTCACTTGCATTTTGCAGTGCAACACGAATTGAACTTCTAACATAACCGGCATAAGCGATTGCAAAATACCAGGCACCCCATTTTTTCCCCATCACATCCCCAAGAACAACGGCGAAGTTTTCATTATCAAGAGGGAAATAATCGATGAAATCTCCCCCCGGAATTCCTGAAAATGCTTGATGCCAATGTTGAATATCATATCCCTCAAACGATGGAAAGCCATCGGGAACAACTTTAACCTTCATTGAATCAGCGGCATCCTGCAGCTCGGAAACAACTTTCTGTCTAGCTTTCCCAAGACTTTTGATCGTTGCATTAACTTTAGCAACAACAACACGAGGACCTGCAGTTTTTAAAACATAATCGGCAATTCCCAGATCATACCCCCGAAGAATATCGTCTTCAGCACCTTTGGATGTTAAGAAGATAAAAGGAATCGATTTTAGCTCCGGATCATTCATCACCATACTTCGGAATTGGAATCCGTCAATCTTTGGCATCATGATATCGGAAATAATAACATCGGGAATAACAGATTTTGCAAGCTTAAAACCTTCTTCGGCACCGGTAGCGATTTCACACAAAAATCCCGATTTATTTAAATTATATTGAAATAACTTGGCGAGAGAAATGTCATCATCCACTAAAACAATTTTGGGGACTGTTTCAGCAATAGTGTCCTGAATATTTTTTTTTGCACCGTAAGCTTTGTAAATCTCAGCACGTCGGAGGAGAGCTTGTACTTTTAAAAGAAGTTCCGGAACAACGAACGGTTTTGTGATAATATCGTCTCCTCCAACAGCGAGGGCTTTTTCTTTATCCTCAAAACTTGTTTTAGCTGTAACAAAAATAAACGGAAGAACTCTGTACTTTTCATTTTCACGGACTTTTCCGCAAAACGTGTAACCGTCCATTCCTTCCATGCTAACATCGCAAAGTACTAAATCAATTTTATTTTCTTCGAGCGCTTTAAAACCAAGAGATGTGTCCGAAGCTTCAACAACTTTATATTCTTTTTGCTTTAGGTGAAATCCAAGCAATTTCCTGATGGTGACATCATCATCAACAATCAGAATCGTTTTTGAATCTTCGTTCGGCATTCTAACTAAACTTTCTTACCGTAACTTTGAATCGCTTCCAACTTAGATGGAAAAGCTTCAAACACCCTGTACATTCTTGTTAATTCGAACATGGAATGAACCGCCGGCTGAAAACCGACAAGTTTGAGATCACCACCCAATGAAGTTATTTTTTTTAGCGAAACTACCAGCGCTCCAAGAAAAGTTGAATCGATAAATTCGCATTCAGAGAGATCAACAACCATTTTTCGCGAACCCATTTCAATTTCCTGAGTAAGAATTTTTTTAAATTCTTCAGCTTCTTTTAAAGTTGCGCGTGAAAGATTCACTACTTCCACAACAATTTCTTCAAAGGTTTCTTTTATAAAGTCCATACTTCTCCTTTTTTCATATTGCAATTTAGTTTTTATTCAAATTCTTTGCTATCAATTTTATACCGTTCCATCAGCCGGTAAATGGTTGCTCTGCCGAGTTGCAATTTTTTTGCAGCTTCAAGAATGTTCCCTTTTGTTATCTTCAATGCGTGCCGAACAGCTTCTTCTTTTATTTTTTCGAACGGAACGATCACATCTTCTGAAAAATAACCGGTTGAAGTTCCATACGTTCTGCTCTGATCAAAAACTTTAATATGTGCCGGAAAGTCCTCAACATCTATATTGTCTGTATCGGAAACAATAATGCAGCGTTCAATAGTGTTTTCCATTTCACGAACGTTCCCGGGCCAATCATAATCGTAGATTAGTTTTAAAGCACGCTTCGAAAATCCTTTTGTTTCTCTTGCCAACTTAGCTTTACCGCGTTGAAGAAAATAATCAGCAAGTACAAGCAAATCGCCTTTACGTTGACGCAGTGGAGGAATGTTGATCGGGAAGGAATTCAATCGATAATAAAGGTCTTCTCGGAATTCTTTATTCTCAACGGCTTTACGCAAATCACGATTTGTGGCAGAAATAATCCGCACATCGGTCTTTAACAATTCATTGCCACCAACGCGCTCAAACTCTCTTTGCTGAATAACGCGCAGTAGTTTTGCCTGCAGCATCATTTCAAGTTCACCGACCTCATCAAGAAAGATTGTTCCTTCATTTGCAATTTCAAACTTTCCCAGTTTCCGTTGATGAGCGCCTGTGAAAGACCCCTTTTCGTGCCCGAACAATTCGCTTTCGAGAAGTTCGCGAGGAATGGAAGCACAATTCACTACGATAAATGGTTTCTCTTTTCTTATTCCGTTGTAGTGAATAGCCTTCGCTATCAATTCTTTTCCGGTCCCGCTTTCACCGTGAATCAAAACCGTTATATCATTGTTGAGCACTTTACTTACAAGTTTAAATACATCCTGCATTTTTCCATCTGCAGAAATAATATTTTCAAACTTAAACTCGCGATGAACATTTTCTCTTAAATTCTGAACTTCGCGAGTAAGATCGTAATTTTTAATCGCATTTTTAATCGCAGGTTCTAACCGCTGTGTATCAATTGGTTTTGGGAAGTAATCGTATGCACCGTTTCGGAGCGCTTCCAATGCGGTTTCAATTCTACCTTGAGCGGAAAGAATAATAACCGGAAGATTCTCATCATACTGTTTGATTCTTTTTAAAGTTTCAATACCGTTCAGCCCGGGAAGCATGATATCGAGTAAAATCAAATCCGGTTTTGCGGAAATTTTCTTCAGTGCCTGTTCACCGTCTGTAAAAACTTCAGCTTCATAACCCCATTTGTCATGAACCCAATACGAAAGCAATTTAGCAATTGCCGGTTCGTCGTCAACAATGTAGATTAGTTTTTTCAATTCATTATCCTTGATTTTTAAGTAACGGTAATTTTATGATTAAGGTTGTTCCCTTGTTTTCCTCGCTTTGTAGAGTTATCAATCCTTTATGGTGATCGACAATTTGTTTAACTAAGGCAAGCCCAAGACCAGTTCCGGGAATTTCTGTTCCAGGCCTGCTTACTCTATAAAACTTCTGAAAGATGAACGGTAAATCTTGTGCGGGAATCCCAACACCTGTATCACTTATAATTACTTCATATTCTTTAAACAGATTCTGAGCCAAAACCGTTACACGACCTTCTTCAACATTAAATTTTACTGCGTTTGCCAAAAGGTTCTCAAATAATTGAGTTATTCTTTCCTCATCCGCATATACCAACACCGTTTCCGGAGGAATATCAACCGATAAGGTAATCCGCTTTGTTTTTGCGTTAGCTCTTATCTTCTCAACACATTTTCTCAATATTTCATTGATGTCAAATTCGGTTTTGTTAAGTACAATTTTACCCCCCTCAATTTTAGAAATATCAAGCACATCGTTAATTAAATTTGCAAGCCGTTTTGCTTCTTCCAAAATTATTTTGTTGAATTCCTTTTTCATTTCATCGGGCATTGATGAATCGGAATCAATGGTCTCTGAAAATCCTATAATAGAAGCCAACGGCGTGCGAAGTTCGTGTGAAATGTTTGAAACAAATTCATTTTTCAATCTGTTCAATTCTTCCAACACTGAAATTCTTTGTTTTGCACGATCTCGTTCTACCGAGATAATTCTTCTGGCTTCAACTAATTTATTTGATAAATCTTTTACTTTATCTTCGAGTGAATTCCGAGAAGTAATATTCCTGCCTATCGCAATGACGCCGATGATATTTTTAGCATCGTCAAAAATAGTTCTAGCGTTCAATTCAAAGATAATACTTTTACCATACTTGCTAAGGAACTTGGTTTCAAAAGTCTGCACCGATGAAGATGCCAGTAATTGATAAAATGCTTTGATGAAAGCACCTTTTATTGACTCATCTATAAAAGAAAGAACATGTTTCCCCTTCATTTCATCCGTTAAATATTCAAGTGCCAAAGCCCCGTTTGCATTAACAAGAACAAAATTACCACTTGCATCAAGAATAAAAATCAAATCCTCGGCAGTTTCAAACAAAATTTTAAGTTGTTTTTCCGACTCTTCAAGCAGTGCTTTTTGTTGAAGTTCATCGTGAACTTCAAACATTATTCCATCGAAATACTTTACGTCGTCGTTTTCGAATTGAGGAATAGCCCGCAGTCGTAACGAATATTTTTCGGATTCATTCTTCTCTACAATAAAATCAACTACTGCCGGTTGCCCCTTTTTTATGCTACGGAAAAATTGTTTGACATCATTAAAATATGCAGCATTTATTTTTTTAAATAATAATTTCGGGTTTTTATAAATTTCTTCGGAGGTAAATCCAAAATATTTTTCAATCGAAGCTGAAACAAAAAGAATTTTTGTGTAGTCTTTATCTGACCTAATGAAGATCGCTGAAAAGTTATCAGGTATATTTTGGAATTCGTTTTTCATCAATAATTGATTTGAAGCTTTAATCTGAAATTTCTGAGACTCATTGAGTTTAAAATACAAATTTTCTCTTAAGTTTTTGATTTAACTGTTACAGTTTTTAAGACATTTTTAAAATCAGAGGAAAAATATTCTCAATTCCGCCCCAATAGAATAAGTAAAATATACGGCATGAAATTCTTGTTTTTAAATAAAAATATAGCAAAATTTACACGCGGTTTTCATAGAATCTCTGTAGAGAGGATATGAATGACCATGAAAAATAATTATTATCCATAATTTACAGGAGTTCTCTGATGAAAAAAGTACTTTCTTTGATTGTTGTTTTGGTTTTGTTCGCCGGTTTCACTAATGGACAATCCAAATTAACCTTGGGTGTTGGCGGAACATTAGCATTGCCGATGGGAACCTTTGGTGATGTCGCTTCAACCGGTTTTGGTGGATTAGTTAAAGGTGAAATGGGATTTGGTAGCATGATCGGAACCGCTTCAGTTGGTTATTTAACCTTCGGCGCAAAAGATTTAGGTGGAGTAAAAGCTACCTGGTCAGCAATCCCGATTCTTGTTGGAACTAAGTACTCATTTGCTTCTAGTTTCTATGGTTCTGTTGAATTAGGATTAAATATGGTTACCGTAAAAGCAGAAACACCTGAATATTCATTCTGGGGTGTTACTATTCCTGCTGAATCAGTTTCAACTTCAGAAACTAAAGTTGGTTATGCTTTAGGCGTTGGCTATCAATTATCTGCAATTGATATCGTATTAAAATATCAAACTTTAGCAAGTGATGCTAATTTTATTGGTGTTAACGTTATTTATAACTTCGGTTTATAATATTTTTTCATAACAGAAAAAAGTTAAAGCTGTCAAGAAATTGACAGCTTTTTTTTTGCTTAAACCTTTCAGTTGAGATATTTAACTTGTAACGAAAGAGATAAATATTGCGGGGTTGTTTCGGTAAAGGTATTTCCTAATTCGGTAACCATGGCAAGCGTAAAACCTTTCTCCCCTTTTTCAGCAAAACTTATCCCCGCTGAAAATGAAAAAACCGCTCCATAACTCCATACATTCACATCGCTAAAGGTTCTATCGTTAATAATCACCGGACCAAATCCCTCTTCAAAATATATTTTCTTGAACACCAGTTGCTGAAAAAGCATCTGCACAGAACCACCCTTTAGATAAGGATAATATTTGCCCTGCCGGTTTTCCGGGATGAGTTTATTAAAATCGTTTAAAAAACTTAGCTGCAATCTTAAACAAACAGGTGCAGGGGATTCAATGCATGCATCAGTAAAAAGAGATAGAGACGAAGAAAATATTTGCGGAGAATTTCCACTGATTGTTCCGATCCCCAATGATGTACCAATCGATTGTAATTTTATTTGCGCCTCGATTTCTATAGCGGAAACAATTAAACAAACCATTGTTAAGATGATTATTTTTTTTGCCATACCCTTTTCCCCATTTATAAATTGTTGTTTAGGTTAATAAAGGTAAACGATGAATGAATTAGATCGAATTTTCTGTATGCAACGAATATTGATCCTCCTAAAACGTAAAATATTAATATACTCCCAGACTTAAAACTGCGCTTAGAATAAAAACAATTTGGATCAGCACATTTTTCACTAATAAATGTTGTATAACTTTACCCAATATGCTGGTTAATAATATCTATTAACTGCTTTTTTCTGTATGGTTTAGCAAGATACCCATCAAACCCTTCCTTTAAAAATTGCTCCTTGTCGGCAAATAGGGCGTAGCCAGTAATTGCAATGATAGGAATTTTATCGTACCCATTTATTTTTCTAATTTCTTTTGCTGCGGTGCGTCCGTCTATAGCTCCTTCAAGACTAATATCCATAAGGATCAAATCATATTTTCTTTTCTTTGTTTTTTGAATTGCTTCGATTGCATTTACAGCATCTTCCACTTCGAACAATCCTTCCAAAAACTTTGTAATAATGGTTCGATTCTCCAAATTATCTTCAACAGAAAGAATATTTTTTTTGTCCGAAGTATTCTCGATCTTTTCTTTTTTAATCGTTTCAATAGTTTGATCACCTGAACTCATATTACTCATGTCCGCTGGAATTGTTATTGAAAAAGTTGAACCTACCCCAAAAACGCTTTTTACAGTAATCTCTCCTTTTAAATACCCGATCACTTTTTTTGCCAGATAAAGTCCAATACCTGTGCCTTCGTAACTTCTACCCAGTCCTTCACTTGTTTGCCGAAATTCTTCAAAGATAATCGATTGATCTTCCTCTTTTATACCAATACCCGTATCGGTAAAATCAAACTTGACAAAGTGAAATTTATTTTTTTCAATGAGCGACACTTCAATCGTTATGGTTCCTTCGTTTGTAAATTTTATTGCATTATCCAACACATAAGAAAATGTTTTAGTTAATAAACGTTCATCTCCAATTACCGATGCGTTGAATTCATTAAATTTTGTTTGTATGCCAATCCCTTTTAGTTTTGCATACGGGGCATGTTCTTCAATAACGGAATTTATTAGAGAAGCAACTCCAAGTGAAGTTAAAGTTATACTGTGTTCGTGGGTTCCCAACTGGGATAAGTCCAAAATGGCAGTTAAAGTATCGAGCAGCCTTTTGCCCGATTTGTGAATACCCATTGCCATGTTTTGTATTTCTGCGTTATCAGATTCGTTTGCTATAATGTCTGAAAATCCCAAAATCCCGTTTAATGGAGTGCGAAATTCATGACTCAAATTTTCCAACAGATGTGTTTTTATTTTATTAGCATCTTCTGCTAATTTTTTTGCAACCTCCAGCTCAGAAAGAAAGTTTTTCTTTTCTGTAATATCTTCTTGATTACACACGAAGTTAATAATGGAGCCGTTCTCTGATTTTACCGGTGAGATAGAAGTTGAAACCCAATAAAGTTCTCCGTTTTTTTTCCGGTTGAGAATGTCCCCCTTCCATGTTTTACCAGAAGTGATTGTTTCCCATAGCACTTTATAGGCTTCGATTTTCATTTCACCCGATTTCAAAAAGCGAGGGTTTTTTCCAATGATCTCTTTTGAACTATATCCGGTAATTTCCTCAAACTTGGGATTTACGTATTCAATATTTCCCTTGATATCGGTAATGATTTTGGAAGTAGGGCTTTGTTCAATCGCGCGGAGCAGTTGAATAATTCTTCTCTCAGCTATTTTCTTTCCCTTTACAATTTCAGATCTTCGCAATGCCGAATCTATTGCTGGTCCCAGTCTCTTTAAATTCGTTTTTAAGATATAATCTTCTGCCCCGGCTTTCATGCATTCCACAGCAATATCTTCGCTCACTGATCCGGTAACAACAATAAACGGAATATCAGGTGTCACCGATTTTTTATCTGACAACGCGTAGACCGCGTTAAACGACGGGAGTAAATAATCGGCGAGAATTATATCCGGTGAAAATCTTGTAAGAGCTTTAAGAAAATCAGATTCAGTTTCTACTCGCTTGGATGTAAAAGTCAATCCGAATCTTCTTAAATGCCGTTCAATCATTTCAGCATCTTCGGGAACATCCTCAAGAATTAATATTTTTATTTCATTTGTCATCTTTAATAACTATTTACTCCAATAAAACTATCGAACTTTTTTCTATTAAATTGATGGCTGATTTAATAGTAGCCAATACAATCCTAATTCTGAAACAGCTTTTAGAAAGTTTTCAAATCCTACTGGTTTTACAACGTAGCTGTTTGCTCCAAGAGCGTAGCTTTGTTTAATGTCGGGGTCTTCTTTAGAGGAAGTAAGTACTACTACAGGAATATTTTTTAATTTATCGTTTGATTTAATTAATCGAAGAACTTCAAGTCCGCTTACTTTAGGAAGTTTGAGATCGAGTAAAATAACTTTTGGGTTTTGAACATGTTCTCTTCCCGAATATTTTCCTCTTGTAAAAAGAAAATCCAAGGCTTCATCCCCATCATTCACCAGAAATACTTTGTTTGCAATGTGGACTTTATTCAGTGCGCGTAAGGTAAGTTCTGCATCTGCAGGATTGTCCTCAACCAAAAGTATTTCTATTTCACCTTTGAACATATAACCTCAAGATAGTTTTTCTTGTTGTAATTAGATAACAAAATTTCAATTGATGGAACAATAATCTTAATAATTTTAAGAGTTCAAATATTAATTTAGATGAGCTCCATCTTGTATTTTAGGTAAAGTAAAAGTAAAAACAGCTCCTTCATTAACTTTACCTTCGCACCAAATTTTACCGCCGTGTTTCAGAATAATGCGCTGTGCTATTGCCAAACCAACTCCTGTTCCTTCAAATTCCTGCGCACTGTGAAGTCGTTGAAAAACACCGAAAATCTTATCAACAAATCGCATGTCAAAACCAACACCATTGTCCTTCAAAACATACTGAATTTCCGATTCAATTTCACTTCCTGAAATTTCAATTCTTGCAACTTTTTTATTTCGTGTATACTTCACTGAGTTTGATAATAAATTTAAAACTGCCTGTTTTAACAGGACAAAATCTCCGTACACTTCCGGCATTGGATGAACTATAAACTCAATTATTCTTTCATCTGAAGTAGGTCTTGCATCATTATAAACTGATTCAAAAAGTTCTTTCATATTAATTTTGGAATAGGCGACCTCCTTTCTACCGGTACGCGAAAATGTAAGCAAATCATCAATGAGTTGACCCATTTGTTGCGCGTTACGTCTGATGATATCAATAAAGTGCTTTCCTTCATCATCGAGCTTGTCATTGTAATTTTCGAGTAAAAGTAAAGAAAAACCATCAAGAGCACGAAGCGGTGTTCGCAGATCATGTGAGACAGAATAACTAAATGCTTCCAATTCTTGATTTGCTTCTTTTAGCTGCGCTGTTCGCTCGATTACTCTTTTCTCGAGATCAGCATTTAATTTAGCAATTTCTTTCTCTGCTTCAACATGCTCTGTAATATCTTCCACGCTTGACCAAATAAATTTTTCTCCATCTTTTTCTAGAATCAAACCGTGGAGAAGTATTGGAACAAGATGTCCATCTTTATGAATGTATTCTTTTTGATAAGGACCATATTGTCCAGTTGAATAAAGCAAATCTAATTGTACCTGTTCAGAGTTAAAATATTCTTCAGGTGTTAGATCCCAATATGTTAACGATAGGATTTCGTTTATGCTGCGGCCTGTAATTTTTGCATAAGCTTCATTCGCATCAACTATTTTACCATCCATCCTCGTAAGCACATGACCTATAGGTGATTGTTCAAAAAGGATCCTGTTGTATCGTTCGCTGGCAATTAGACTTTCTTGTTTCTCAACTAATTGTTCCATCGCATCATTAAATGAGCGGCTTACTTTGCCAACTTCATTCCCGGTGACAATTTTAATTGGTGTTGATAAATCATGTTTTGCCAATCGGTTCGTGCCTTCTAATAAAAGACTCAACTGTCGTAAAATGATTCTTGAAAGAAAGAAGGCAAAAAGTGTCCCAATTAAAATTGCCGTAAGTGTATAGTACAATCCTTGTTTGCTTACATATTCGAGATGAGCGGTTTCATCAACAGTATTGAGCGCTACTCTGGTCCAGCCCAATAGTTGATCGTTAAATTTTATTGGTGCTGCGGTTTCAACAGTCTCATCACTCACAAAAAGCATCTTTGCTTTTCCATCTACCTCACTTTCCAGCAATGAAATACTTAAGCTGTCTTGTAAATAGAAACCAACCTTCCGACTATCTGAGTGCCCAAGGATGTGGCCGAGTTTATCAGTAACCATTACATAACGTACATGTTTATCTAATGAAAATTCTTTTATAACTTCTTGTAAACCGACAAAATCATCTGAAAGAACCCATGTTTTGCTACTGGCAGCCAATATTTGTGCGCGTGCTAAGGCTTCATGATTAACCCGTTGCTGCAAAAAAGTTTTTTGTCGTTTCACCAAGTCCGTAACAAATATGGTCATCAAAACAAGGTGAACAAAAGCAACTCCAATAATAAGTTGCCGCCTTATAGAAGTTTTCCATATCCAATCCCACAATTTTTTCACTATGGAGTTTTCCTTTCACCATTAGGAAGATTACCGAATTGTTGTTTATACTTATTTAAAAAGGCAGTTACAATTTCAACATATTTTTTATTCTCGATTTTTTCAAAACGTGAAAGCCCCATCCGTTTTAAAATTGTTTTTCCTTTTGTGTTATTTTGCAAATCAAAAATAATAGAAGAAACTTTTTCTAAATGTTCGTGTGGAATATCGTTTCTTACTATAAGACCATTATTAATTAGCGGTTCTGTCATCCAAACGATTTCAAGAGCCGAGTCAATTTCCGGATGACGTTTGCTCAACATTTCCCAAGGAGGAGGCCACGTACAACCGGCTTTTGTTTTTCCGAGATACACATTCATTATTGATGATTCTTGTGAGCCGACATAACGGCAAATTGCATCCCTTTCAACATTTAGTCCCATTTGTTTTAAAAGATATTTCGGCATCATTGCTGCAGCCAGAGCTGTGGCAGATGGAAAACTTATTAAAGCTCCCCGTAAATCAGAGACTTTTTTTATGTGAGAATCTTTCCGCGCCAAAATGATTCCCTTAAAATTTTTATCATCTCCCATTTTCCCGAACACGGTGTAGCCATATTTTGTTGCGGTTACAGATTGATAAGGATTAGGGAGCGCAAAGTGAAACTTTCTGTTGTAAAGCTTCTGTTCAAAGCTTTGATAGTCTTTAGAGGATTCAAGTTTAAGCGAAAAATCAGTAGCCTGAGTATTTATATAATTTATCAAGGGCTGATATATTTCAAAAAATCTATCAGGATTGTGAAGAGGGTGAACTGCAAAAATATATTCAATTTTTTTTGCATGAACCGCCTGCATTTCACCATACGTAGGAGAATAATCTTTAATTGTTTTTTTACTACAGCCAGTTAAGTTTGTTAAAAGAAATGGGAACAAGAAAAACATGAGAAAGGAAATTACTAAAATGCTAATGGAAAGCGTTTTGCTCTTTAGCTGTAAGGTTCTCCTCCAACTTAAAATTTGCAATTTATTTTGCATCCTATTGTATTAAACGCTTTCATTTTTTAATGATGAAATTTACAAATAAGATCTTTTACTAAAACCAACAAGATTAGGCTAATACATGTGTTATAAGCTAAGCGAAACGTAAACAATTTTAATAAAAAAATCCACTTTTTAAAAAAGAATTAAATAATATTTGATACAAGTCAACGCACGTTAGATGCCTCGCACACAAATTGCTGTTTGTTAAATGTGTACGAAAGAGTTCTAAGTTTGATTTCATCGCTATTTCAGAGTAATTTTAAATATAGATTTTTCAAATAACCTTAAACTCTTCGCTATGAAAACAACTCGTCTAAAAACCCTTCTCTCACTTATTTTATTCACCTTCTACTTCACCACAATTTTTCCGCAAGGATTTCTTAAAACCTCAGGCTTAAAAATAGTTGATGGCAACGGGCAGAATGTTTTACTTCGTGGTATTGGGCTCGGCGGTTGGCTTGTTCCCGAAGGCTATATGCTGCAAACTTCTTCTTTCGCAAATGCGGCATGGCAGTTTAGACAGAAGATAGAGGCGTTGATCGGCACTCAAAAAACAGATGAATTCTTCAAACTTTATCGTTCAAATTTTGTGACAAGAAAAGACGTTCAGCAAATTGCCGCCTGGGGATTTAATTCCATCCGAATCCCGATGCACTTTAATTTACTCACTCCACAAGATTCGTCATTTATTTATTCCGAAGAAGGCTTTGCGATTATTGACAGTCTTTTGCAATGGTGCGAAGAAAGTAAAATTTATTTAATCCTCGATCTTCATGCTGCACCCGGTGGACAGAGCAAAGACAATATTGCTGATTATAATCCCGCGTATCTTCCATTGTGGGAGGATCCGATCGCTCAGCAGCGAACCATTGCTCTCTGGAAAACACTCGCCACAAGATATGCTGACAAGCAATGGATCGGTGGTTACGATCTTATAAATGAAACTGCGTATAACTTTAGCACAGGGAATAATCTACCGTTGAGAAATCTTTTCGTCTCTTTAACAAATGAAATTCGTGCAGTGGACAAAAATCATATTATTTTTATCGAGGGGAATTGGTATGCAACCAGCTTCGATAATTTGAGTCCGGCATGGGATGATAATATGGTTTACAGTTTTCATAAATATTGGAATGGAACCGATGTTGGATCAATTAACTATCTTTTAAATTTAAGAAATAGTACTCAACGTCCGCTTTGGCTTGGTGAATCAGGAGAAAATTCCAATCAATGGTTTACCGATGTAATTAAGTTGATGGAGTCTTACAATATCGGTTGGGCGTGGTGGACATTGAAAAAAGTTGAAGGTAACAATAGCATGATGTTCGTAACTAAACCTGCAGAATACGATTATCTTTTAAAGTATTGGAGCGGGCAGGCAACAAAGCCGACTGTTGATTACGCAGTGAACGCACTAACTAAATTTGCCAAGTATCTCAACATCGATAGCTGTAAAACCAACAGTGGAGTAATTGATGCCATGTTCAGACAAGTACAGAGCATCCAAACACTTCCTTACAAAATCCTTTTAATCCCGGGAATTATTTATGCAGCAGATTATGATATTGGTCAGAACGGTTATGCTTATAAAGATATTGATTACCAAAATGCAGATAACAAGAGTACATGGAATAGCGGCGGACAATACCGGAATGACGGAGTCGACATTGAAAAATGTACAGACATTCCCACAAACGGATATGACGTTGGCTGGATAAACACTGGTGAATATTTGAATTACACCGTAACTGCTGAGCAAACCGGAACGTATAATTTAACACTTCGGGTGGCAGCGAATGCAAGCGGCGGAAAAATTTTAATGCGCTGGGATGGGAATAATATCGGTACGTTCATCGATGTTCCGGTAACAGGAGGTTGGACGAAATGGATGAACCTTCCAATAAATAATGTTTCCCTCACTTCGGGTAAACATACTTTTTCTCTTAATTTTTACTTCGGCGGATTTAATGTGAACTATGTAAAGTTTGATCTTGTTTCAACCGATGTAATAAACGAAGATAATATCCCTACTAAATTTGGACTCGAACAAAATTTCCCAAATCCGTTCAATCCAGAAACCATAATCAAGTGGCAGTTGGTAACCGAGAGTCATGTTACATTAAAGGTTTTTGATGTGATTGGCAACGAGGTTGTAACCTTGATAAACAAGGAACAACCAGCCGGTAATTATTCCATCAATTTTAATGAGAAAAACAATCTCCCAAGCGGAATTTACTTCTATCAACTTAAAGCAGGTAATTTTGTTGAAACGAAAAAAATGATTTTACTCCGATAGTATTTCGACACAACATTTTGGTTTTATTCTTTGTAAGTTGGATTAGGAATTTATGTTATTATGAAAAAACTTAATCCAACTTGCTTCCTCTACATCTCTTTTCTTGTTTGCTTTTTTGTTCAAGAGAAAAGTTTACCTCAATCACTCTTTATAAATGAGATCATGGCTTCTAACTCCGCGGCAATTGCTGATCCCGATTATCATGCATATTCCGATTGGTTTGAAGTTTATAATATTAATCTCTTTCCGGTTAATCTTAAAAATTACAGTGTGACTGATGATTTTTCCCAACCACAAAAATTCATTTTTCAAACCGATGTTATTGTTCCTCCGCAAGGTTATTTAGTTATATGGTGCGATGGAAAAAATTCGGGCACGCATACAAATTTTAAATTGAGCGCCTCGGGGCAGCAAGTTTGTTTGTTTAATCCGCTTGGAGTAGTTGTTGATTCAATTACTTTTTCCTATCAGCAAACCGATATTTCTTTCGGCCGATATCCTAATGCAACCAACGAATGGTTCAAATTCTCTCCTTCTTCTCCCGGTTCTCAAAATCTTTCTTCTTCAATCTTTAATAAACTTGAAGACCCTATCGTTTCACATCAAAGTGGTTTTTATAACACTCCAATTACTCTTTCGATCACTCAATCAGAATTTAATTCAGTTATTTATTACACAACTGATGGAACTGTTCCGACAAAAACAAGTTCAATCTTTACCGGTTCAATTCAAATTGATTCAACTTGCGTACTGCGGATAAGATCATTTAAAGATGGATTTCTGCCAAGTAACATTTTAACCTATTCTTATTTTATTAATGAACAAACTGAACTTCCTGTTTTTTCGATTGTCACTGATCCCGTAAATTTTTTTAGCGACTCAATCGGAATTTATGTTGCGGGCACAAATGGAATTACAGCTTTATGCAGCGATGGACCTAAAAATTGGAATCAGGATTGGGAACGTCCGATTGAATTAGAATTTTTCGAAAAAGATAGATCGCTTGCGTTTAAAACTTCTGCCGGTGTAAAAATTTACGGGGGATGCAGCCGCATCTATCCTATGAAATCACTTGCGTTTTATTTTCGTCCTGAATACGGAATGGGAACTCTTAATTACCGAATGTTCCCGAATCTTTTGATAAACAAATTTGAAAACATTGTACTCCGCAGCGGTGCACAAGATTGGTGGCGGACAATGTGTCGCGAAGAAATTGCGCAATCATTAATTGAACAAGGAATGAAAGTTGATCATCAAGCCTACCGCCCCTCAATTCTTTTTATCAACGGACAATACTGGGGAATTCATAACGTTCGGGAAAAGTTAGACGACAATTACCTTGCAGCTCATTTTGGTGTAAACAAAGATTCAGTTGATCTTATTCAAATTAGTAAAGCTGGAAGCGCTAACTACGGCGATATCAACGCTTACAATGAGATGATGACTTTTTTTACAAATTATAATATCGCGGCAACCCAAAATTATGAACATGTGAAATCCATTGTTGATATTGACGAATATATTGATTACCAGATTGCTGAAATATTTTCCGCGAACGGTGATTGGCCCGGCTCTAATATGAAATTGTGGCGAGAAAGATCCCCAAAAGGTAAATGGCGATGGATGATCTACGACCTCGATTTTACATTTGGCGGAAATGCTAACGGTCAATATTTTTCAAACACACTTGCTCTTGCCACGGCAATCGATGGTCCAAGCTGGCCTAATCCACCATGGGCAACTCTGATGCTGCGAAAACTTTTAGAGAACACCGAATTCAGAAACGAATTTATTCAACGTTTCGCCGTTCACATGAACACAACGTACGAACCGGTTCACGTAATTTCTGTTATTGATAGTTTGAGCGGAGTGATCGCATCCGAAATTCCAAGACACAAACAACGATGGGTAAAAGCCATCACAATGGGAAAAGATTGGTTTGTTAATGTTCAAGTGATGAGAGACTTTGCATTAAACCGTCCCGACACCATGAGGAAATTTATTTCCACTAAATTTGGATTAACCGGAACTTGCTCAATTAAAATTAGTAGAAATAATCCTGAATGGGGAAAAATTTTTACACACGAAGTTGAAGTGAAGAACAACGATTCGCAAAATGTATTTTTTAAAAACATTCCTCTAAAAGTTAAGGCATTTGCAATGCCGGGTTATCGTTTTGTAAAATGGGAAGGTGTTTCGGATACCACCTCACCGGAAATAAGAATCTTTCCTGAGAATAATTCCTATTTAAAAGCTGTTTTTGAAACGGTGGAATTAAACATAACTAGCGTTGTGATTAATGAAATCAACTATAAATCATCTCCATCACTTGATACGGAAGACTGGGTTGAACTTTACAATCCCTGCACATCACCAATTTCACTTTCCGGTTGGCAATTTCAAGACAGTAAGATGAACGTATTTCTTTTCCCCGAAAATGTTTATTTGAATGAACGCGGTTATCTTCTTCTCTGCAGAGATACAACTAAGTTGAAATCATTTTATCCGAACGAAACAAATGTCTTGGGAGACTTTCAATTTGGATTGAGCAGTTCGGGAGATACCATTAAATTGATGGATGCCACCGGTAATCTTATCGATGAAGTTGCTTTTTCATCATCCGGCGATTGGGATTCTTTAGCAAATGGAACCGGACGAACGCTTGCACTAAGAAATCCCCAACTTGATAATGCACTTCCGCAAAGTTGGCGAGCTTCATCTATGTATGGAACACCCGGAAAGCTAAACGATGTTTACACAAAAGTTGTGAATGAATCGGAATTTCAACCAAATGAGTTTATACTTTATCAGAATTATCCAAATCCGTTTAATTCAGAAACAGTAATCAGTTGGCAGTTAGAAGTGGGCAGCCTTGTAACATTAAAAATCTATGATGTACTTGGCAATGAAGTGGCAATCTTGATTAACAAGGAACAACCTGCCGGGAATTATTCTATCAATTTTACTACAACAAACAACAATCAACTAACCACCAACAATCTCCCAAGCGGCGTATACTTTTATCAACTGCGTGCCGGGCAGTTTGTTCAAACAAAGAAAATGATTCTTCTTAGATAATTTCAAATCAATCTACATTTACAACAAAACAACAAAGATATAGTTAATGGAACCTCTCGATTTCTGCCGTGTAAAAAAGATAGATGAAAAGGGATACGGATTTTTAAAAAGTCTCCACTACCCTTCCGATATTTTTTTCCATTTTTCTCAAATTAAAAAAGAAGAGTTCCGTGAAAAGTTAAATGATATGAAACGGGGTGAGTTTTTTCTTTTCTTCATTTCGAAGCAGCAAAAAGACGGGAGAAGAAAAGTTGCAGAACTTTTTTATTCGATTGATGCGGTTCCGGTTGAATATCTTCAACCGTTTGCAGAAAAAATAGTAATGGAATTTGAATCCGGTAGAACAAACATCTTCGATCTTATTTTTGTCTTTAATGAATTCAGGCGGATAAATTTTCTTACCGAAGAAATGCTTACAAAAATTTTATCTTCAAAAAGAATCACCGGTCTTCCTACAACAATTCTTCCACATCTCACCGCAGTTGAAATTTCTTTGTTTAAATCAATTCTTCATTTTGATGAGTTAAAGACAAAGCCATTCTGGTATGATGACTTCAATAATTAGGAATTCCGCCGGAGACGGACAAGTAGGATTATACGGAACGGTCGAGACCGTTCCGCCCTAAAACGTAAAGGAACGCTCGCAAGCGTTCCCACAAACTCAATGAACGTTTGTGCTACTGCCGCCAATAAATTCACGCAAAACCGAATCTCCCGGAACTGGTGAATCATCTTCTATTGGCTCAACTTCTTCCAACATTTTCTTTACACGAACTGCTCTTACGTAGGCATCTTCTCTCAAAGGATCACCCGCGTATTTCTTTTCCCATTCAGCAAATTCTGTTAAAAGTTTTGGGCGGTACAAAGGAACTTCATATGCCATTGAAGTATTTACGATATAATCTGCAGTGCTTGCATACGGAATAATATTTCTCTTTTCAGCAGAACGAACATAATGCCAATGCAGTAGAGTTTGCTCAGGTTTGTAGGCACGGTGAACCGAATCGCGAAGCATCCGGCGGATCAACCGTAAATCTGTCCATCGCAAATAATTTCCTTCATTGTTTTTCATTTGAAGCAGCGGTTCCAGATAGAGTTTAAATTTTTGAGAACCTGGAATTTCTTTGCTGAAATCGGGATACAATCCATACAAACTATCAATTAAAAGAACTTCATTTTCGTGAAGTTGTACCGGAGTGCGGTCGGGGTAACCTTTTCCTTCTTTAAAATCATAGTAAGGAATTTTTACTTCCTCACCATCGGCAAGTTGTTTAAGATGTTTGTTAATCAGATCAAGATCAAGCGATTGCGGAGTCTCAAAATCATAATCACCAAATTCATCCTTTGGGTGAAGTTCAAGATCAAAAAAATAGTTATCAACAATAAGAGGAACGAATCGCATTCCCTCCTTTTTCAATCGCTGTTCAAGTTTATAGGTTGTGGTTGTTTTACCGGATGAAGAAGGACCGCTGACCATTACCATTTTCAATTCACTGCTTCTTTCTTTTATCAATTCGGCGGCAGTATCGAGTTGTGTTTCGTAAGCGGATTCCGACTCGTGCACGATCTGCGGAAAATCTCCTTTTCTTATTCGTTCATTCATTAAACTGATTGAATGAAGATTATGTGAAACCGCCCAATCAAGCGAGTGCCAAACTTTGCTCCACGGAATATTTTCAAGCGGTTTGGAAAAATGGCGTGAGTCAAATTGTCTTCTTTGCGAAGATTGTTGACGGTAAAGGATAAACTCTTTTGCAACTTTAGCGTGACCGTTTTCAATCAGAACTTTTTCAACAATGTCCTGTATTTCTTCAACGTGCGGCTTGTATCCCTCTTCAAAATGCTCTTCCATATAAGCGATAACATGTTTTGCCAGCTCGGCAGCTTTCTCTTTATCGCGTCCGCCAACAGAAACCGCAGCTCTGTAAATTACATTTGCAATCCGTTCCGGATTAAAAGGAACAATTGATCCGCTTCGTTTAATAACGTAAGTAAACTTGTTCATCATATATCCAAATCAATTATAGATATCTTTATAAATATGAAATCAATTTAATGGGTCGGATACTTTTATCCAAATTGGATTTTCTTATATGTAAAAAGGGAAAAACAAATTATAAATTTGTTTTTCCCCTTAAAAAAATGTTTATCTATGTTGTACTTTATCGACAATATAAAGCAACAACTTCTCCTATGAAATAAAGTTTATATCCAGTACGATAATTTAATTAAGAAAATATTATCCGATCTCAAATCAATTAGACTGTTCATTGAATGTTTGAAATTGAATTCTCCGGTAGGTTCTACATCTTGTCGGTTTTGTGTCCAAACAAAATAGAGAGTTGAACCGGCTAAATATTCCCAGCGTAATACTGCACTGCCGCGAAGTGATAAATAATTAAAATCCGGGTTCCCAATTGTTCTACCACTTGCTGAACCAGCTCCATCGGGATCAAGCGTATAAGACTCAACATCTCCCGTGGGTGATGTGTTCACCACTAATGTCGAACCGTTTTCACCATAGGTTAAGAAATCATAGGTTTTTGATTTTTGCAATGTTTTGAATTGATTGTATTTACCTGAAACGATAAGAGGCTGCATATATACCTGTAAACTTAAGGTTGGACTTATAATCCAGTCTGCACGAATATCGGCAGCAAAAGTTGTTTGCTCCAGTTGCGCAAAAAGATATCTTCTTCCAAAAGTTTCTTGTGCGGTTGCGTCAGTATATGCACCAATCCATTGAGCATGATAAGTTTCTTTTGAAATATCAGGACCAAATTGAATTGTTAGAGTCGGAGAAACTTTAACTTCAACATTTGCGAATACTTCTTTACTATTTAAGTTTTCTCCGCTATTAAGATTTCCTCCTAAATTAAAGACCCATTGCACTCTATTATCTGTATAGAAAAAGAGATTATATGATCGGCTAACCGGGTTTAGTGTTAATGGTCCTCCACGTGTGCGGCGGGCATTAAAAGATTCGGGATTATAGTTAAAAGAAATGTTTCCTCCCGAAAGATCTAAGAATGTTATATAACTACCTAGAAAATATCCTTGCCCGGTTTTATTTCCGCCAAAATCAAAATTTCCATAGGTGGCAGCATTAATTCCCGCATTTTGATAAAACTTTGTAGGTTGAGTAAATCTATAGCTCGCAGCAAAATGGGTGTTGATCAAATCGCTATATGAACCATAGCCTAAATCGTTCACTTCAAATCCGGGACTTAACCAACCTACAGCAGCATTTATCGTAAACTGTCCCCGATTTTTATTTAACATCAATCTACCGGCGTAACCGGTTAAAGAGGTTGCCGAACTATCAATACCTAAATGTTTTGCATCGGGGCGCTGAAAATAATGTCCCGCTCCTTTTTGCAAAGCGATCATTTTATTGTTTTCTCCACTCACCCGTGATACTGCAGACCAACCGGTAAGTACGTAGGTTCTCTCATTATCTAAGAAAGTCCAGCCATCAACTCCGCCTACAAGAGCATCCTTGTTTAAATTATTTTTTAAATTAGCATCTTTAAAGAAGCGGTTAGTTACTGTAGAAAGCACTCCAAATCCTTGTTGCCCTTCGTTGAAATCTTTCCTGATCCTAAATACTCCGTAATATGAGAGTGGTTCTATTTCAGCACTGGAGCGCTGACCACTCAAATCAATATCGGCAAATTCACGGCGAGTTAATGATTGTATGGTTCCAATTTGCCAATCATTTAAAATTCTACCGGAGATTTTTGCAGCTCCAAGGATATGTGTTCCATTCGGAACATCTGCATAATCGTTAGCCGGTAAACCACCTTGCGGAGCGCGACCGATTCGTCTGCTATAAAAAATATTTGCGCCAGGCCAATTGAAGTTCCAATTATTATTTGTGCCGCCATTTCCAAAACGGAAAATATTTACACCTTCCGTAAAGAATGGCCGTTTCTCCTGGAATGCTGTTTCAACATCTGTTAAGTTTACTACTGCAGGATCAACTTCTACTTGACCGAAATCGGGATTAATAGTTCCATTAAGTGTAAGGCTGCTTCCCAATCCTGCTCTTACATCTAAACCAAAACCGGGAAGATATCTATGCCCCGGATTAAACGGGTCGTTAGGATCATTTCCCACATACTCAGCTTTGCCGGTAACGTACGGTAATATTTCGAGACGTGTGGGAGGAGTGATTCCCTCAATTCCCACCAGCTCAGGGAACCGGGAGGCAAATCCATTTTCGTTACGCGGTGTATATGCAATCATATCCGTTTCCGCTGTGCGGCTAATAAAACGTTCAACATTAATTCCCCATACCTGAGTTTCTCCCGGTTTAAACCGAAGCTGTGAATAAGGAATTCTCATTTCAACCGACCATCCGTCTTTATCGATATGAGGTACACCTTCCCATACAGCATCCCATGAAAGATCGGTTTGTTTATTATCATTCTCCAATAATCCATCGGCAAGCGTACCCGCGGCGTTAACATAGAAAAAATATCCGCTCCGTTTATCACCGTATGAATCAATATAAAGTACGGTACCATCGGAGGGATCACCCCAAACAAAATCACGGCGTACGAGACGCGCTAAAATTGAATCGGGATTTGCATCATAGTATTTTGCTGCAAAATAAATAGCATCATCATCATATGCTACCCACACTTCCGACTGTTGCGATGGTTTTTCTCCTTGATTAGGTTCCTGCTGAAGTAGTTCAGTAAATCCCTGACGCTTCCAAATATCTTCTGATAAGACACCGTCAATTGATATTTTTTCAGTTAGTCGTACTGCGACAAGTTTTTTTGTCGGGGTGTTTCCGGAAGGTAACGATAGATGGGGCATAACCATCACCAACAGAAGAATTAAATAAGTAAGCTTTTTCATTTTCACTCCTATTTTAGATACTAAATTATTTTGGTTCATTCTTTTTATTCAAACAAAGAGATTGAAGCAATGGAAGAACAATTACTTTCTTTTTAATTACCCGCTTAAATTCGGGGAATAAAACTCTTTGATCAATTTGATTCGGATGAGAGGTATCATCGATTGGATGTGAGGTTTGAATATATTTTGAAATACTTCTGTGTTTGACATTATATATGGAAAGCTACGTTCAGTTGAAAGGAAATCCAATGTAAGTTAGGGCTTGAATGGTGAAAATGAAATTGCAAAAAAAAGAAAAATATTATTAACCGTCTTATAACAGTTCATTTTATTTGAAATGTTGTAGAAATTTAATTTTTACCATTCAAGTCATTTTTCTTTTTTTGTTATCTTTACGCATCAAAAATTCAGAATAAAGGTTATATGACTTCACAGCAGATACGTCAGCAGTTTTTAGATTTTTTTGAAAGTAAACAGCATAAAATAGTACCCAGCGCGCCGGTGGTTCCGTTTGATGATCCCACGCTGCTCTTTACCAATGCGGGAATGAACCAGTTCAAAGATGTTTTTCTCGGCACGGGAACGCGCCAATACAACCGCGCCGCCGATACACAAAAATGTATTCGCGTAAGCGGCAAACACAACGATCTGGAAGAAGTCGGGCACGATACCTACCACCACACCTTTTTTGAAATGCTCGGCAACTGGTCGTTTGGCGATTATTACAAGATGGAAGCGATCACATGGGCTTGGGAACTACTAACAGAAGTTTGGAAGCTGCCGAAAGAAAGATTGTTCGCTACGGTTTATAGAACCGATGATGAATCGTTTGAGTTGTGGAAAGCAAAAACCGATATTAATCCCGCCCACATTTTACGCTTTGATGAGAAAGATAATTTTTGGGAAATGGGAGAAACCGGCCCGTGCGGACCCTGCTCTGAAATTCATATTAATCTTACCGATGATTATGATAATCCAAAATATGTAAACGCCGGATCCCCCGACTGTATCGAAATTTGGAATCTCGTTTTCATTCAATATAACCGCGATGAAACCGGGAAGCTTCACGACCTACCTTCAAAACATGTTGATACCGGAATGGGTTTTGAGCGCGTCTGCGCTGTTATGCAACAAAAAAGTTCAAACTACGATACTGATGTTTTTATGCCGCTGATAAACCGCATTTCGGAAATTTCGGTTGTGGCTTATGAGAAAGAAGAAAATAAAATTCCCATGCGTGTTATTGCCGATCATATCCGCACGTTAACTTTTGCAATTGCAGACGGCGCTGTTCCAGGCAACGATGGACGAGGTTATGTGCTACGCAGAATTTTACGCCGCGCCTCCCGCTACGGAAGAAAGCTAAACATGAAAGAACCGTTCCTTTTTTCTCTTGTTGATGTTTTGGTTGAAACAATGAGCGATGTTTTCCCGGAAATAAAAGAGAAGCAAGAGTATGTAAAAAAAATTATCAAAAGCGAAGAAGAAAGTTTTAACCGTACGCTTGATAGAGGAATTGAATTATTCGAAACAATTGTAAAAGACCTGAAAGCAAAAAAAGAAACCGTTATTCATGGTGAAGATGTTTTTAAACTTTACGATACGTTTGGTTTCCCTTTTGACTTAACTCAGGTTATGGCTCGCGAAATAGGCTTCAGTGTTGATGAAAACAGTTTTAACGAGTTAATGAATCAACAAAAAGAAAGAGGACGCGAAGCAACCAAAGATAAATTCGCTTCGGTAAGAATGATAAAATCATTATCGGATGGTTCTGATGTACCGGATTCTGAATTTGTTGGATACGATAATTTGGAAACTGAAGCGATCGCTTTGAGAGTAGCAGACGGTTATGTTGTTCTTAACAAAACTCCTTTTTACGCAGAGTCCGGCGGACAAATTGGGGACACAGGAATCTTAAAGTTTGAAAACCAATCAATCAAGATTGTAGACACAATAAAAGATGGAAACATAATTGCTCATAGGTTTGAAGGTGAACTTGGTGATGCTTTTATGAATAAAGTTGTTGCCAAAGTTGATGAAACACGCCGCTGGGATATTATGCGGAATCATTCGGTCACGCATTTTCTTCACGCAGCAATGCGGCAAATTCTCGGTACGCACGTCCATCAAGCAGGTTCTCTTGTTGCGCCGGATAAACTTCGTTTCGATTTTTCTCACTTCGCCAAAGTAAGTGATGAAGAGTTACGCGACATCGAAATTTTGGTGAATGAACAATTGAGAAGAAATATTCCGCTAACACATCATCTCGGTATTCCCTTCGATGAAGCGAAGAAAATGGGAGCGTTAATGTTCTTCGGCGATAAATATGGGGACAAAGTTAATGTTGTCCAATTTGGCGATTACTCAATGGAGTTCTGCGGCGGGACGCATGTAAAAAATTCTTCACAGATCGGTTTGTTCAAGATTATAAGTGAATCTTCAATCGCAAGCGGAGTGAGAAGAATTGAAGCTGTAACGGGTGCTGGAGTTGAAAAGTTTATTCTTGAACAAGAATTAAGAAATCAGAAGTCAGAAGTCAGAATAAATGAGTTGATTGAAGAAAAGAAAAAACTTGAAAAAGAATTAGCCGAAATAAAACTTAAAGAAAAACTTGGCGGGATTGATTCTGTTGTTTCGAATCCAGCTAATGCCGACGGAATAAAAATCTACAAAGGCAAAGTAGCTGCGGCAAACATGGATGAGTTAAAATCGTTCGGTGACGAACTTCGAAGCAAAATTAAAAGCGGAGTTGGTTTACTCGCTTCAGAAATCGAAGGGAAAGTCGGTTTGGTCTGCGTTGTTTCAGATGATCTAATGAAAGAGAAAAAACTTAGCGCTGGTAAAATTGTTGGAGAAGTTGCAAAAATTCTCGGCGGTGCCGGCGGCGGTCGTCCTCATCTTGCAACAGCCGGAGGCAAAGATGTTACTAAAATTGATGAAGCGTTAAAACAAGTTGATGAAATTGTGAAAGGATTTTAAAAACTCTGCGCCTCTGTGACTCCATGGTAAATTGATTCACCACAGAGTCACGGAGGCACAGAGGAATAATTTAGTGCGATTGATAGAGTCCGAGAATGTTTCCCTCATTATCGGTTAATAGTGCGAACCAGCCGAAAACCGGGATAACGGTTTTCTCGCGAAAAACTTTTCCGCCAGCTGTTTTTACTTTATCAAGTATATCTTCGATATCTGTTACATGCACGTGGAAGATTGTAGAATCGCCGCTGTTTACTTTTTTTACTTTTCTTAATCCGATGGTAATTCCCTGGTGTGTATTAAAAAGTAAATAACCGTTTCCAAAATCTTTCAAATCCCAATCAAAAACTTTCTTATAAAACTCTTTCGAAGCTTCAAGATCAGTTGAAGGAATTTCAACATGAGCAATAAATTGATTAGCCATAAAATAATATCCGTTCTTTTTGTTTTAGATTTTACCGTTAAAAATTAAAGCATCCCGTGTTACTGTGCAAATGCAAAGATTACTTAGTGCTTTCTACTTTTACCTTTTCTTTGTCAAGCTTTTTGTAATCAAGTTCGGAGCCAAGCACACTGTGGGGAATAAGAAAAACTACAAGCATAAGCACTGCCGCAAAGGTTATCCAGAATTTTTCATTTTTCTTTTTAAGGAACATTACAGCCGCAATAGCCCAGCCTACCAGCGCAATTAATGTTTTGTTATCGGTTAGATCATAACCGAAAGGAACGCCAGTCCAAAATTCTCCGAAAGCATATTTTTGAACGATCGGACCGCAGAGAAATCCACCTAAAAGAAGAAATGAAAGTGTAACGAACATTAACTTTTTCGCTTTAACCGCATCGTTAAAAATTTCTAATCCCGTTCTTGTAGAAAGAAGCATTGATGAAAACATAAAGAATACGTGCGGAATAAGAATCCAAAGCGGCACATCTCCCTTGTATCGAATAACAACAGGCTCTTCACTTAAACTAAACTCGTTTCCGTTATTACTCAACACAACTTTGTACATCAACTTTCCGGCGGAAGGTTGAGCAGGCATTTCTGCAAGTAGAGAATCATTCCGTCGGAACATTTCAACTTTTGTCCACTTGTCGTCGGTTTTAAATCGCTTCCAATACAAAGCGCCGGTAATATTTTTGTTTGTAACGGCTACTTTTACTTCATGATTTGTAAATCCTGAATGGCTTCTATCAAGTTTATATTTTATCGTTTCGTTTGCTACCTTTTGTTTTCCACCTAACGGATATGTTGGTCCGGTAACACGCTGGTAATAAGCCGAAGCTAGGGTGATAACAAAAGCTAAGATCCAAAAGAGAACGTTTTTATTCATAACAGAATCCGGGTTAATTAGAGAATTAATTAATTATAAACTTGAATTAGTTTTTATTCCTGAGTTTCCACAATTTTGTAGCTGTGGGTAACTTCCATCGCTTTTTCCAGCATTTTTGTTACCGAACAGTATTTGGTTTGTGAAAGTTCAATCGCTTTTTCAATCGGTTCCTTGGGGAGTTTTTTTCCTTGAAACACATACTCAATGTGAATTTTTGTAAACACCTGCGGATGTTCATCAGCTACTTCCGAAGTAATGTTCATTTCAAATCCATCAAGTTTTACTTTTTTCTTTCCGAGAATTGCCGCAACATCACTTCCGGTGCAGCCGCCTAGTCCAATCAATAAAAGTTCTTTGGGTCGAACACCAGCATTGCTTCCGCCAAATTCTTCGGGTCCATCCATTGTAATCCAATGGTTAGAATCAGTTTTACCAACGAAGGTAATTCCCTTAACTTGTTTTACAAATGCTTTTTTCGTTGCCATAATATTTCCTTTCAAATAAAATAATATTGTTTTCTATTTGATACACAAAACAGAAATAGGCTTCAAAATATTATGATTTGATGGATTAATTTAAGTAATTTTCTGCAAGAAATTATCTTTCAGAAAGGAAGAAAAATGAATTTACAATCTTCATCAGCAGTAGTGACAGGCGGAGCAATGGGAATTGGGCTTGCAACTTGTAAACGCCTTATCAAGGAAGGAGTTACGATAACGTTGTGGGACATGAATATTGAGGCTTTAAATAAGGCCAAAACCGAAATTGAAAAACTCGGTGGAAAAGTTTTTGCCCATCAGTGTGATGTAACCGATAAAGCCCGAGTTTATGAACTAGCAGAAACTGCGAAGAAGGAAATGGGTAAAGTTGATATTCTTATCAACAACGCTGGAATAGTTTTCGGTGGAGAACTTTTAGACGGAACTGATGAAGAATGGGAAAAAACCATTAACGTAAATCTAACTTCACTAATTTATACAATCCGCGCTTTCCTGCCCCAAATGTATGAACGGAATATGGGGCATATCGTAAATTTATCTTCGGCTTCCGCAACGCTTGGTGTTCCTGGTTTGGCAGTTTATACCGCGACAAAATGGGCCGTGTGGGGTTTGACAGAATCGCTTCGCTTTGAAGCTTACAACAATGGAAAAACCGGTGTGAAATATTCTTCGGTGCATCCAAGTTATATTGCGCAAGGATTATTCCACGGCGCAAAACTCGGTTTCCCGGGAAATCTTATCGTTCCTTTGTTAAAAGATCACGATGTTATTGCAAAGACGATTGTTGAATCCGCTTTAAAGAAAGGAAGATATTCACCGAAGCGTCCGGTTACCTTGAATTTAAATCCACGTTTACGCGGATTGCTGCCCGATTCATGGTTCCAAAAACTGATGATCTTTTTCGGTGTTCCGCAAAGCATGAAAACCTGGACAGGAAGAAAGTAAAGTAACTGAACAAAAAGAAATAAAAGATATTATCTCAATTTTGCTAAAATATCTTTTGCACTTTCGTGACTTGCACCTTCTTCAGAACCAACTAATTGATAGAATTCACACTGCATGCAATTAGCAAGCTTGGATGCAAAAGTTCCCTGGACTTTTCCACCGCATAGTGTTCCGGTGATTGCCCAACAAGCTCTTCCTCCATTAGTCCCATGATTGATTCCACTTACACGTTTTTCAATGGAAGCGGCACAAACTCCCAATTCTAAAGCCTTCATACCGCCTGGTTCTCGGCCACATTTTTTAAATTGCCAACAATTAACTGCGCTCATGCTGATCTCCTCGTTTTTCATTTAATTATCGAGAGTAATTTAAAATAGTTGACACCAATCTGTGAAAGTGATGAATCTTTCTTGGCTAGCTTTCTTAAAAGTTTTTGTTCGTATAAAATAGACTTTTGATTAAGTTTACTTATAAGAAGAAAAGGGAATCTAAAAATGCTAGAATCAACTATTGATATTGAAAAACGAACAAGTTCAACCAATCCCGCAACGGGAGAAATAATCGGCAGCACAAAAGAAAATTCAATTGGCGAATTGCAGAACGCTTTGAGCGAAGCAAGAACCGCGCAAAAAGTTTGGAGAGAAAAAAGTTTTACGGAAAGGGCCAGTCATCTTTTTAAAATACGCGACTACCTTGTAACTCACGCCGATGAAATTTCGGAAATCATTTCCAGAGATTCCGGCAAAACCAGAGTTGACGCCATCAGTACCGAAGTGCTCTCTTCTGCTATGGCAATTACCTATTACGCAAAAAATGCTGAATCGGTTTTAAAAAGAAAAAAACTTAGCGGCGGAAGTATTCTCACCATCAACAAACGCTCTTACGTTGACCGCGTTCCGTACGGTGTGATTGGAATTATAAGTCCGTGGAATTATCCTTTCGCAATTCCTTTTCACGAAGTTGCGATGGCGTTAATCACCGGCAATGCTGTCATACTAAAAACCGCAACGCAAACACTTGAAGTCGGCAAAGCGTTAAAAGCCTGTATTGATGCGGGAGAACTTCCGCAAGGACTATTTCATTTTCTCAACATTCCGGGAAATATTGCCGGAGATGCTTTTATCGAATCGGGAATTGACAAATTATTTTTCACCGGCTCAGTTCCCGTTGGAAAACAATTGATGAAAAAAGCGAGTGAAAAACTTTTTCCTCTTTCACTTGAGCTTGGCGGCAATGATGCAATGATCGTTTGTAACGATGCAAATATTTACCGTGCGGTTAGCGGAGCTATTTGGGCTGGATATTCAAACGCCGGTCAGTCGTGCGCCGGAGTTGAACGTATTTATGTTGATGAAATAATTTATGCGCCATTTGTTTCGCTACTCAAAAAGAAATTGGGTGAAATGAATGTAGGAGCGGATAAAAATTTCAATGTTGCCGTTGGTTCTTTAACAACTGAAAAACAATTGAGCACTGTTAAAAAGCATATAGCTGATGCAAAAGAAAAAGGAGCTTCCGTTTTTACAGTTGATAAGATTGAAGATAACGCGCACGGACTGTTTCATCCGTTAACCGTAATTGAAAATGCAAACAGCGAGATGCTCGTACAGAACGAAGAAACTTTTGGGCCTGTGGTAACGGTTACAAAATTCAGATCAATTGAAGAAGCAATTAAAATGGCGAATAATTCCAACCTCGGATTAACTGCGTCGGTTTGGACAAAAGACAAATCAAATGGACATAAAATTGCCTCCCAACTGGAAGTCGGCTCAGTAATGATCAATGATCATTTGATGAGTCATGGACTTGCAGAAACTCCCTGGGGCGGCTGGAAAGAATCCGGTTACGGACGCACACATGGTTACCTTGGTTTGGAAGCAATGACACAACCGCGTGTAGTGATTGATGATCTAATGCCGGGTTTACAAAAAAATATGTGGTGGCATCCGCATTCAAAACAAGTGTACGACGGATTAAAAGGAGGAATGCATTTTTTGTATTCGAAAAATATTTTGCTTCGCTTGAGTGGACTGATTAATCTTGTAAAAGTTTTTTTGAGAAGTTTTCGAAAAGATTAAAAAGAATTGGGAGCAGATTGATCATGATCTAAGATGATCAACGTTAATCTGCGCCCATGAGCTTCAATTATTCTTTCACTTTCCACTCGTTAAAAAAAGCAAGAAGTTTTTCTCTACTGTAAGATTTTTCTGCTTCAAGATCGCCTGTGTTTTTTGACAGAAGAAGTTTTCCATCTTTCCCTAACACAAAAAAGTGCGGGTAGCCTTCTATTTTAGGAAGCTTCGATAAAAAAGCTTCGTTCTTATTTTCTTTGCTGTAATTAACTTTTACGACAATAAAGTTCGCATGCAAGGTTGAATCAATTTCTTGATCGGCTAAAATAAATTCATCCAAACGGTGACACCAAATACACCACTCACCCCCAACATCCAACAAAATATTTTTATTTGCTTTTTCAGCTTGAACAACCGCCTTTTCCAGATCTTTCGATGCGTCGCGGGTCGGGTCAAACTTTTCCCGTTCTTTTTTCTGGGCGATGATTGTTAACGACAAAACGAGAGTGATAAACAAAGAAAACTCAATAAAACGTTTCATTTCTTCTCCAATTAATTTTAAGCAAAAATATTTTTTACAAAGTTGAATTCATCATCGGTTAAAGGTTTGTTCATAGCAGATAAATTGACTTGTACTTGATGCAAGTTTCTGAATCCCGGGATGACCGTTCCGACAACAGAATATTTTAATAGATATTGCAATGCAACTCTGGCAAGATCTTCAACCGATGAGCCGAAATGCTCTTTTAGTTTTACAATTTTAGATTCGATATTCTCCAGATTTTCTCTTGAAAATTTCTGCGAACCTCTCCTGTGATCACCTTCAGCAAATTGTGGCGGATTGTTTTTGTCGTACTTTCCAAGCAATAATCCTTGTGCAAGCGGACTGAAAGCGACGAAAGACATTTTATATTCTTCAAGTAATTTTCTAGTTGGAGTTCCATCGGCAATAAATTTATCATCCATGGCATGAGCCCAGCTTTGTAGCGCATCCGGTTTTACTTTCAGAACAAGTTTCATAAAATCTTCATGCGAGTAAGCCGACTGCCCGATGAAACGAATTTTTCCTTCTTCTTTTAAACGATAGATCATCTCGATTGCGTCATCAAGATATTCATCGTGATCGCCAAAGTAACCGTGATGAAAATAATAAAGATCAATGTAGTCACGCTTTAAATTTACAAGCGATTGTTCACATTGATGGCGAATATGCTGAGGTTCGTATGCATTGGCGGCGGTCCCGGGAAACCAGCCGATTTTTGTTGCAATCGATACATTTTTTGTTCTATCGCCAAGAATTCTTGCTAACATTCTTTCGGCTTTACCATTACCGTACACATCAGCATTATCAAAATGATTAACGCCGTTCTCAATCGCGTAATTAACAGCTTGCGCAGCTTCACCTTCATCAACATTTGCCCAGCCGTTTTGCTGCCCGTTCACCCAGTTAAGTCCGCCAAGTGTCCAGCAGCCGAGCGAAATTTCTGAAACATTTAAATCCGTTTTTCCAAGTTTTCTGTATCGCATTGTGATTCACATTTTTATTTCAAAATTAAGAAAAGAATTGATGAATTAAATCAAAAAGTTTTCAGTAAATTTCAAATAAAAACTTTATGAAAATATTATATATCGTACGGCATGCTAAATCAAGTTGGGAAAGCGGAGTTTCAAAGGACTTTGACCGACCATTAAATAATCGTGGAATACGGAGCGCGGATGTGATGTCAAAATTTGTTTCTGAAAAGGGAATAAAAGTCGAAAAGATTGTTTCGAGTCCGGCAAAACGAGCGTTAACCACAGCCAAGGTTTTTGCAAAAGTTATGAAGATGAACGAATCGGAAATTAAATTAGAAGAAAAAATTTATGAGGCGTCGTTAAAAACACTTCTTGAAGTCGTGCATGAACTTGAAGATTCTGTTTCGTCGGTAATGTTGTTCGGACATAATCCCGGTTTAACTTCACTAGCAAATAATTTTGGAGCGACGATCGACAATTTACCAACGTGCGCTTTAGTGGCGTTTGAATTTGATGTTGCAAGTTGGGATGAAGTGAAGAAGGGGAAATTACTTTTTTATGAGTACCCGAAAAAACATTCTAACGAAGAATAAGGTTTTCAGCAACCTCGAAGGTTAGTTTACTATTTTACTCACAAATCTTCGAGGTTACAAATATGATAATGTTACTTCATCAATAACATTTTGTTGTTTAATGTTTTACCGTTAAAAGTAATACTGCAAAAGTAAACTCCGGAGGGAAAGTTACTCCCATCCCATTTTACTGAATGCAGACCAGATGCGGAATATTCATTTACCAACATTTTCAATTCACGACCAAGAAAATCGAAGATTTTGACTATAACGATTCCACTTTCGGGAAGTGTATAGTTTATTGTTGTTTCCGGGTTAAAAGGATTTGGATAATTTTGATGCAAAATAAATTTTAGGGGAATTACTTCTGCTTCATGATTTATTCCAACTGCAGTTGTATCACCGTAGGCTTTGCCATCGATTATTGCGCCAATTAATGATAAACCTGATCCCTCATTGGAATACCTTATCATTCCTAACCCCTTGGTATATTCTTCATAAGCAAAATCATACGGATATTGAACAAAATAGATCGTACTGTCCAACTTGCCGTCTATTTGCCAACCGAAAGAACTTGTACCAACAAAAAAAGTATCCCCAACGATATGGCTGAACCGCATAGATATTTTAGACGATTGAGACCATTTGTCCCAAGTATAAAGATTTCCTAACGAGTCAATTCTTTCAAAATTAATTCCTTTAGATGGGTAAGGTCCACCAATACTTTGAGAGCAAATAACTTTGTAAATATTACCATCCGACATTAACGAATCACAAACAACTAATTTCGTTGATATTGAAGGAATTGGTCCATCATGTCCATCATATTTCCAAAAATCCCCAATATGTAATGGATAGAATTCACTCCAATTAACCTTTTGTTTTTTTACCAACAACTCGCCATAAGTAATCCCATTTAGTACTCCGCCGAAAAAATAGCCTGATGGTCTTTCATTATAAGAATACGGACTTCCTGTATAATAAGTTACTCCAAATTTTTCAACAACTGTTTCAGTTCTTTCATACCAGCCATCTTTGTTGTATAAATAAAAATCTATTGCCAGTAAGGTATCTCCAAAACCAATAACAGTATATTTTTTTGTCACTTCCCAATAGCGGTCAGTATATGGGGATGCAAATCTCTCACCAATTCCTTTACCGAAATCATATCGCAGTTGATCTTTGCCATTAAAGAAATAATAAACATTTCCGATAGAATCGATTCTTTGTAATTCACAGCTATCTGCACGTTGAATACTATTTGCACAAACCTGATAAAGAATTTTTTTGTAAGAATAGTCTCCAATAACCGAATCGCCCATAACCTCTTTCGCAAGAGAATATCTCATTGAACGTTTGTTGCCCATAAATGTTACTGTGTCCCCTTCAATATATTCCCAGAAGTCTCCGGTCATTAAGGGGTAAAAATCAGAAGCGATTTTTTTGTTCCCCGTTTCATTTTGTTCTATTTTTTGAAAAGCGGGAGTAGCAGTATTTCTAAGTGGATTTTTAAGAAAGGGTTGTTCTCTTATTTGTGCACCAATTAGGTAAGGAATTAATATTAACAGATAAACTAATGAACTGCATAGAGGAGATTTAAAAGAAGAGAAAAGATTTAACTTTTGATGAAAAATATTTTTCAATTTCTTAAAAAAGAAAATAAATCCCATCAAACCACTCCCTTAAAAAGTATTTTAATAAAAACCTATTCATAAAGTTAATTCAACATCCTAATAATTTCTTGATGAATTTCCGGAGAGGCTGCAATAATGCTTTCTCCTTTTGCCGCATCATTTCCATGATAATCTGTAACGATCCCTTTTGCACCGCGGATAATTGGAATAACGGCAGCAGAATCCCAGATATTCATTATTGGGTCTATCATAATATCAGCGTACCCGGTGGCAACTAAATAATAACCGTAACAGTCACCCCAGTTGCGATAAAGTTTTACACGGTGAATAAGGTCATCAAACTTTTTTGCGTCCTGATATTTTTCAATGTTCAAATGGTCGGTAGTTAAAAGAGTTGCTTCTGAAAGCGAAGAGCATTTTCTTACTTCTGTTTTTACTCCGTTTAATTCACAAGCATTATTATCGCCAACCAAAAACTCATTTAGTACCGGTTGATTGATCACTCCAAGTATTGGTTCACCATTTTTAGTTAATGCGATCAATGTTCCGAATGTTACGGTTCCGGTGATAAAACTTTTCGTTCCGTCAATCGGATCGAGAATCCATTTGTATTCTGCGGTTTCGTTGTGCGTTCCGAATTCTTCTCCGATAATTCCGTGCCGCGGAAATTCTTTCATTATCAATTCGCGCATTTTTTCTTCAGCGGTTTTATCTGCGATTGTTACAGGTGATTCATCTGCTTTTGAATCAACTGAAACGTGTGTGCGGAAATAATTCCTAATAATTTTTCCCGACTCATCAGCCAGATATTTAGAAAACTTTTTTAATTCGTTCATACTTTCTCTTTTAACGCTTGTTCATAAATTGAAATTACTTTTTCGGTAAGATAATCTAAATCAAAAAACTTAACGGCTCTTTCTCTTGAAGCTTTCCCAAATTGTTTTCTTTTTTCTTCTGATGAAATGAGTTGTTCGAGTTTTTCAGATAAATCATTTCCATTTTGCTTTTCAAAAAGAAATGCTGTTTCGCCATCAATTGCGATATCAAGAATACCGTCCGAGTTTGAGCAAACCGACGGAACACCCATCGCCATAGCTTCAACCAGAGCAATGCCAAACGCTTCGGAGTGAGATGGGAAACAAAAAATATCAAGCGCTGCCAACACTTCCGGTGTATCGGAACGAAATCCGGCGAAAACAACATTATTTAACCTTTTATCGGCGGCTAGCGTTTTAATTTTATTTGCATAAACTTCTTCTCCCCTGCTCGCTTCACCGACAATAAAAAATTTCAAGTTGGAAAACTTCTTGCTTAACTTTTCAGCGGCAAGCAGAATTTCTTCATGTCCTTTCCCCGGACTAAATCGTGCGAGCATTCCAATTACAATTTCGTCTTCAGTAAAACCAAATTCTTTTCGCACTTTAAGTTCATCAATTTTCTCTCGATCAAACCGCTTGGTGTCTACAGCGTTGTGGAGCAAAAGAATTTTATCCTCAGTCAGCGGACAAGTATCCATCAGATTTCTTTTAATCACTTCACTTATCGCCAATGCATAAGTTACCCGGTTGTAAACCCATCGATGCAACAAATCTTTTTTTACAATGAACGAACCAACTTGTTTCGTTAAGATTAGCGGAATTTTATTTCCAGCAATTTTAAGCGCTGGAACGAGTACCCACAAATCCTTTGAAGCTTGTGTGTGGATAAGATCAAATTTGGCTTTATCAATTAATCGAGAGAGTTTGAATGATTGCAACGGATGAAAATATCCAGATGCTTTTAATGTGTGAAAAATAATTTTTTGTTTTTCGGCTTCTTTCTGGAGACGTGAATTTTCAAAACACAAAAGTTCAACTTCAATATTCCGTTTTAACAGCTGATGAACAGCAGTCAGCGTGAACATTTCCATGCCCCCCCAGCTTTTTGATAAACATGAATAGAGAATTTTCATTGTTGGTTGCAAACACTCTGTTTGATAAAATTAATAATTCTTTTTCAGAGAAGTATTTTTATAGTAATGAGAAAGAATTTCATCAAAGAAAAAACCGGATTGCGCCATTAACGCTGCACCTATCTGACAAAGCCCGGCGCCGTGTCCCCACCCTGCGCCGTGAAGAATGAATTTTTGCGGTACGCCGTTCACTTCATCCGATTTATCAAACACAATCGCGGAGCTGTATAAATGCGATTTGGAAAGGAGTTTTCGTATTTCCAATTCTTTCCCGATTATCATCGTCCTTTTTGATCCGACAACTTTTAATTTGATCAATCTCGCAGAAGCACCTCTTAGAACCGGAATCAAATCTAAAATGTCTCCAAAATTAATTTTACTTTTTTCTTTGATCAGTTCGGCAATTTCGATTTGTGTGTACTCAACTTTCCACCTGTAAAAATCAGTTGTCTCTTGATCGTAGTCTAGTAAAACTTGTGAGAGAACTTGCTTATCAACAGTGTTGCAAAATGCCGGAGGGGAAGAAAGTATCCATTTACGGGCGTTCCGTTCTTTTGAAAAATCTATCGTATAATTTTCGGGTTCATATTTATAATCAACAACGGGGAGAAGATAATTGTAATGTTTTGGTTCCCAAATATTTTCAAATGATTCGGAGATTCCCCCGCAAGATTTTGAAAAACGGGCGTCGCAAATTTCGTCGCCACTCATTAAAACTAATCCGCGGGTTTCATTCACAGCTTGTTTGGAAATGTCGGTATAGATTTTTGTTATTCCTTGATACCGCTGACAATGGTCGTCGGCACAAACATCGAAATATTCATGATCTTCGCGGTCGTACCAGCGGATGATTTCATCTTCATTTTGGGAAACAGTTTCGTACTCGAGATTTTCTTTTTTTATTTTTTTTGCTTTAACGATCTGCGCCATCACCCAGCTTCTTGAAACTATAGCATGGGCTTTTAATAATTGCAACGTTCCTTTAGCGCTCATTTCCGAAGAGATAACGCTCGTTAAATATTCTTCGAGCGGAACTATGTTTATCGCTTGGATTTTGTTCCCGACCTTGAAAAGTTTAAGCCATCCTTTGAAACTCTGTTTTTCTTTTCTTTCCCAATGGAATTTTACTCCAATGGTAACATCCCGTAAAGTGAAATGTTCCGTTGCATGATTTGAAGGGACCAATATTATTTCGTTCTCAAACGGGGTTGTAGTATCGTTCTTAATAAGTTCTATCTTATCATTAACTACTTTTGCTTTGCAGATTCCATTTAAAAACTGTTGGGTCCCCTTGATACGGAAGTTTCCGTGCAGTTCAAATTTGATAGATTTTTCGTGAAGAATACCGACGCTTATTTTGGGTTCATTCATAAAAATTACTTGCGAAGTTTGAAAAAGAATTTCTCCTTCAAATATAAGAAAAGCACAATTGAAAAGCCTGGACTTTCGTGTTCCTTAATCCAAATTTCTCTGTTTCTTTTTACCGATTGAAAAACTAATTTACTCATTGAAAAATGCAAAAAGAAAACAGCTTATATGAAGCCGCTTGGTGGCGGCAAGAAAAGAATAAAATTCTTTGTACTCTTTGCCCCCGTTACTGCACCATCGGCGATGGACAAAACGGTTTTTGCTATATCAGAAAAAATATCGATGGAAAACTTTATTCGCTTGGCTACGGAAAACCAACCGGATTTGCAATTGATCCAATTGAGAAAAAACCGTTGAATCACTTTTTACCCGGAAGTGAGATACTTAGTTTCGGAACCGCCGGATGTAATCTAGGATGCAAGTTCTGCCAGAATTGGACGATGAGCAAAGCAAAAAATGATGACCGAAATTCTTTTTATGTTTCTCCCGCTGAAGTTGTACAACTTGCAAAAAAAGAGAAGGTCCCCTCAATTGCATTTACCTACAACGATCCCACAATCTTTGGAGAATATGTAATTGATATTTCCAAGATTGCGAGGGAAGAAAATATAAAGTCAGTGATGGTGACTGCCGGCTATATTGATAAACAAGCGCGCAAGGAAGTTTATAAATTTATTGATGCCGCAAACGTGGACCTGAAAGCCTTCTCAGAAACCTTTTATCACAAACTAACTTTTTCTCATCTGGAAAATATTCTTGATACTCTCTTCTGGATAAAAAATGAAACCGATGTTTGGCTTGAAATTACAACACTGCTAATTCCAGGCGAGAATGATTCTCACGATGAAATAAACCAGATGATCGATTGGATATTGAAAAATCTTGGCGACACGGTTCCTCTTCATTTTACTGCTTTTCATCCCGATTTTAAGATGAAGAATAAACAAAGAACTCCAGCGGAAACACTTTTTTCAGCCAGAAAGCTTGCTTTGCAAAGCGGTATAAAATATTGCTACATAGGGAATATCCGCCATCCTGAAGGAGCAACGACTTTCTGTCCAAATTGTAATACAAAATTGATCGAGCGTGACTGGCACAAGGTTTTACAGATTAATTTAAATGGCAATAAATGTATAAATTGCGGTAAAGAAATAGATGGAATTTTTCGATAGTTTATCTATACGCACTTTAATTAGAAATTATGACACAGGCTGCAATGGAAAAAATTTTTGAAACGATATTTCAACACTCCTTAGATAGCATTTTTATAGTTAAAGCTAAAACCGGGGAAATTGTAAAAGTAAATAATAGAGTTCCCGATCTCTTAGGTTATTCCCAGGAAGAACTTATAGGCAAAAACTTTTCGGTACTCTTCCCTTCCCAATCACATGCTTCCCTTTCCGAAACATTGAAAGAAACATATGCGTATGACTCGGTTCTGGCCGGGCAGAATTTTCTTTGCGCCGATGGTTCTACATTGATCATGGACCTCACCGGAATTGTTGATGAATTTGGGGGAGAAAAATTTATCATTTTCTTTTTACGTAACGCAAAAGAAAGAGATGAAGAAGAAAAGAAGTTGTTTTTCAACAACGATCTTTTTAACAACATGATGGAAAATCTTCCAGACTATATTTACATAAAGGATGAAGAAGAAAGATTTATCAAAATAAATAATTCATTGGCAACTTTTCTTGGAATAAAACCGATAAGAACAACTTCATTTAAAAATAGATTCTATGCAGTTCCGGAAACTTATGCCGAATTATGGGCAAAAGAAGATAAACATATCCTCAAAACCGGTGAAGCAATTCTTAACCGGATTGATCATTTAAAAGATTTTAAAGAGGGGAAAGACACTTGGCTACTCACTACAAAAGTTCCGATAATTAATTCGATCGGTAAAATTGAGGGACTTGTAAATATTTCGAGAGACATAACCAGCACAAAAAACGAAATGGAAGAGTTGGCTAGAGGGGAAAAGCTCTATTCTGTTTTGTTCGATATGTCCCCAATTGGAATTCTACTTGAAGATGAAAACGGAATAATAATGGACGTAAATAAAGCGTACTGTGAAACCGTAGGTTACACAAAAAATGAACTTATCGGAATGTCCATTTCCGAATTCATAAAACCTGAATCGATACCCTTAATGAAAGAAAACATTAAGAGAATTTTGAACGGTGAAATATTAGTACAGGAAGTTGAAAATATTTATCATAAAAAGGAACGGCGATTTCTTGAACTTCGTGAAATAAAGGTAACCTTAGCTAACGGCAAAAATGGAATTTTGGTAATTACGAATGACATCACCGAACGAAAAAAGACGGAGCAAATGCTCAAGCACGAAAGTAATTTACTCCGGAATCTTATGAATAACATTCCCGATACAATTTATTTTAAGGACAATCAAAGCCGATTTATAAGAATAAACGCAGCACAGAAAAAAATGCTCGGTCTTGAACATGAAGATGAGGCGAATGGGAAAACCGATTTTGAATTTTTCACCAAAAATCACGCTTCTGCCGCATTAATAGATGAACAAAATATAATTCGTACCGGGAAACCGCTTATCGGAAAACTTGAACATGTAAGAGCTAGCGATGGAAATTTCCGTTGGGTTTCAGCTACCAAAGTCCCTCTGGTTTCCCTTGATGGATCAATAACAGGCATTGTCGGTATCTCCCGTGACGTGACTGATATGAAATTACTAGAAGAAGAAATAAGAGAAAGCGAAGAAAAATACCGCTTTCTATTTGAACATTCTCCTATCGGCTTCTTTATCTTTGATACAGATTTAAGCATAACTCAATGCAATAGACGATTCGCTGAAATTCTCCAGTCCTCGCTTGACAAACTCATCGGCTTGGATATGAAACGGCTAAATGATAAATCTGTTTTACCTGCAATTGAAAAAGCAATATTAGGTGAAAAAGGATCTTACGAGGGTTGGTATAAAGCGACAACAAGCAGCGCTTCAATTTATGCAACTATAAAAACTACTCCTTTGTATGATACTGCGAATAAAATCATTGGCGGAATGGGTTTAGTAGAAGACATTACCGAATCGAAAAAGAATGAACTTGAGATCAGAAAATCGGAAAATCATTTTCGCTCTATTTGGGAAAATTCTTTTGATGGCATGAGAGTAATAGACAACAATGGAATCATCCGTTCGGTAAATAGAGCGTTTTGTGAAATTGTTAAAATGAGGAGCGAAGAACTGGTAGGGAAACATTATTCCATCATTTATGCTGAACATTATCGCGAAGATTTTTCACGAAAAGGAAAAGAAAATTTAAAATCCAAATCGATTGCAACGCATTATGAAAAACAATTGCAGCTTTGGAATAATTCTCACACGTGGCTTGAAGTTATAAATTCTTTTATTGAAATCTCAGACGATGAGAATTATCTTTTGAGCATTTTCCGCAATGTTGGGGCAAGAAAACTTGGAGAAGAAAAACTGAAGGTCTATTTACACGAGCTTGAAGAATTAAATAAAAGCAAGGACAAATTCTTTTCGATTGTTGCACACGATCTGAAGAGCCCATTCCAGGGATTACTTGGCCTCTCTGAAATTTTGATAGAAGATTATTCCGAGATGAGTGATGAACAAATAGTACAATATCTAAAAATAATTCGAATGACAACCAAAGATGTTTACCGATTGATTGAAAATTTACTCGACTGGTCGCGGCTTCAATCCGGAAGAATGGAATATAAAACCGAAAAACTTAATCTTTACCAACTTAGTGACGGTGTCCTTAAATTGATGGGACCAACGGCATCAAAGAAAAATCTGCAATTACATAATTCGGTAATGCAAAGTGTTTTTGTTTATGCCGATATGAATATGCTCAATTCTATACTTCAAAATCTTGTTTCTAATTCGGTAAAATTTTCAAATGAATTCGGTTTGATTACTATTGCTTCGGAAGAGAGAAACGATTTTTATGAAATAATAATTGCAGATACCGGGGTTGGTATGGATGAAAGAGATTTATCCAAATTATTCAAAATCGATCAACACTTTTCTACCAAGGGGACAAAGGATGAGTCGGGAACGGGATTGGGACTTTTACTTTGCAAAGAACTTGTTGAAAAGCATGGCGGAACAATTTGGGCGGAAAGTCAATTAGGGATGGGAACAAAATTCCATTTTACAATTCCAAAAGCATAAAATTAGAATTGTGATGCGCTAATTAAATGAGAGTTGAGGAAAGAATAGCTTCGTATTTTGATGGAACAATAATTCATCAATTTCAACTTCCATATACTTATATAAAGAAAAGCCCACTAAAAGTTGCCACACTTCCTGTTCTGATTCTGCTGAAAAAGTGACCCAAAACTTTGTTCTGTCCGTAGATAATCCGTAAGACGTAATTTTCTTTTGACTGACCAATCTACTAATATAATCTTTTTGTGCCGGGATCAATTCAATATATTCATCCGTAATTACTCCCGGAAACGTTATGCTTGCCATGAATTCTTTCATATCAATCCTAAGTAAAAAAATTGTGTTTTTAGAACAACACAATTTCCTTTTAAAAAGTTTACTTTTGTTAAAAAGTTGAAGCAAAAATCCACCAACTGAACCGATTTTACTCCATTATTTATACTATTTAGAACTATTATCGGAAAAAGGTTGTAATAATTTAATAAAAAGGAGCTCTGAGTGATGTGCTCACGAACGGAATTACCTCGAATGAAATATTGGTGTGATTAAAACAACTCGCAAGAAGAAGATGTTTTGCCTAAAACTTGTGTTAACTTTGATCGGCTGCAAAATAAATTGCCGATGCAAAGTTTATTATATTTCCATCAAAATTATTAAAAATTAATTGGCATATGACAGAAAAAATTATTCGTGTAAAAGGGGCTAGACAACACAACTTAAAAAATGTCGATCTCGAAATTCCAAGCGATAAACTTGTAGTTTTTACCGGTGTTAGCGGAAGCGGAAAGTCTTCTTTGGTGTTCGATACTATATACGCCGAAGGGCAGCGTCGTTATGTCGAAAGCTTGTCATCCTACGCAAGACAGTTTTTAGAACGCATCAATAAACCGGATGTTGATTTTATTACCGGGATCAGTCCGGCGGTTGCAATCGAACAAAAAACCGGATCAAAAAATACCCGCTCAACTGTTGGAACAACCACAGAAGTTTATGATTATCTCCGCCTCCTTTTTGCGCGTGTTGGGAAAACCATCTGTTTTAATTGCGGCAAAGAAGTTAAAAAAGATACAACCGGAACTGTCACAGAATTCCTTAATTCGCTGAACGAAGGGACAAAATGTTATCTAGCTTTCCCCCTTTCTGCACATGAAGGGCGAAATGTAAAAGAAGAAATTGAGTTAATAAAAAAACGGGGATTTTTCCGGATCTTTTACAAAAATGAACTTTACGATTTAAATGAAACCACGGTTCATCCGAAATCGAAAAAAGATGTTCGCGTTGTTGTTGAACGGCTGAAAATAACTCACACAAATCTTAGGGAAAAGCTTGCCGATTCAATTGAAACAACTTTTAAAGAAGGCGAAGACCGGCTTGTAATAATCAACGCCGAAACAAACGAACAGACCGAATTCAACAAATTTTATGAATGCTGCGGAATCCGTTACGAAGAACCGGAACCGAGATTTTTCTCTTTCAACAATCCGTTCGGCGCGTGTCCGGTCTGCCAGGGATTCAGCAAAGTAATCGGCGTTGATATGAATCTTGTTGTACCGAATCCGAATTTAACTTTGCTCGAAGGAGCAATCGCTCCATGGCGCACACCTAAGTTCAGCCAGTATTTCCGGGAATTAGTCCAGAATGCAAAGGCGCATGAAATTCCGTTAACTACTCCATTTAAAGATTTGTCTCCCCAAGTTGTAAATGTTATAAGAAAAGGGACAAAAGAATTTACCGGTATCGATGAATTTTTTGAAAAACTTGAAGGAAAAACTTACAAGATGCACATCCGCATTTTGCTTAGTAAATACAGAGGTTACACAACTTGTCACGCTTGCAAGGGCAGCCGGTTGCGGCGCGAAGCGCTCCAGGTAAAAATTCAGGATCACTCTATTTACGACCTAGTAAAACTTTCAATCGATAAGTCGCTCGCATTCTTTAATGATTTGAAACTTTCTGAGTACGAAACAAAAATAGCCGAACGCATATTAAAAGAACTCCAACGGCGCTTATCATTTTTGAATGATGTTGGATTGAGCTACCTTACACTCGACCGGTTAAGTTCAACTCTTTCCGGCGGAGAAACTCAGAGAATAAATTTGGCAACAGCGCTTGGTTCTGCTCTCGTTGGCACCTTATATGTATTAGATGAACCAAGCATCGGGCTGCATCCGCGCGATAATGAAAAACTTATTCGTATTTTAAAAAATCTTCGCGACATTGGCAACTCCGTTCTTGTTGTTGAGCATGATGAAGAAATGATCCGTACGGCTGATGTTATTGTAGATATGGGACCGAAGGCTGGACAACATGGCGGTAAAATAATTGCGCAGGGAACGGCAGAAGAAATAATCCAAAATGAAAACTCCATCACCGGAAAATATTTATCGGGAAAGTTGGATATTCCATTACCGAAAAAAAGAAAGACAGAAAAAACTTCTTCTCTCAAAATTATCGGCGCGAGAGAACATAATTTAAAAAATATTGATGTAGAGGTTCCGCTACATAAATTGGTTGTTATTACCGGTGTTAGCGGGTCGGGGAAAAGCACGCTAATCCATGATATTTTGTATGGGGGCACCGCCAAATATTTAGGAATGAATCCGGCATCAATCGGAAACTTCGATGAAATAACTGGCACTCAATATGTCGATCATATTGAGATTGTTGATCAATCACCGATAGGAAAATCACCACGTTCAAATCCTATAAGTTATATCAAAACATACGAACTGATTCGCGAACTTTTTGCAGCCACACACCAAGCAAAAGCACGTGGATACAAACCAGGATTCTTTTCATTCAATGTTCCGGGCGGAAGATGCGAAACATGTTCCGGAGACGGATTTATAAAAGTTGAAATGCAATTTCTCGCAGACATTTACCTTGAATGTGAGGATTGTAAAGGAACCCGTTTTAAAAAGGAAATTCGGGAAATTACTTACCGCGGAAAAAATCTCGTTGAAGTTTTAGAAATGACCGTTGATGAAGCGGTTGAACATTTTCATGGAAATGAAAGAATAGTTCGTTCGCTTAAAGTGCTTGCCGACGTTGGTTTGGGCTATATAAAACTTGGTCAGCCTTCTAATACTCTTTCCGGGGGAGAAGCGCAGCGGATAAAATTAGCGCTCCATTTAAATGCCCAGCACGAGCGTAAACATACCCTTTTCATTTTTGATGAACCAACAACCGGACTTCACTTCGATGATATATCAAAATTGCTGAAATGTTTTGAAATGCTGCTGGAGAAAAATAATTCGGTAGTTATCATCGAACACAATCTTGATGTTATCAAATGCGCCGATCACGTTATTGACTTAGGACCGGAAGCCGGAGAAAATGGTGGAGAAATCGTTGCAGTGGGAACTCCGGAAGAAATCGCAGCATGTGATAGTTCGTTGACTGGAAAATTTTTGAAAGGAAGATTAAACGGATCAAAGAATTAAGAAAAGTTACCAAGTTCCATTTTTAAAATACTGTGAGCAGATTCTTTGCAAATTCAATCTCTCACATCAATAATAAGGGAAATTAATCCAAAACAAAGGACCTTCCCGACAAAAGTAAATTAGTTGTCTTCATTGATGGCTGACAACCTTGAACTTGGAAAGAAATTTAAAGGAGACAGCGCGAAGATCAAGTTTAACATGAAGTTTTTTAATATATTTGATCATGTCAATATCATTAATCATATCTGCAACTCTAATTACACTCGCTTTAATTTTTTATTCAATAGGCGTCTGGTCCGAAAAAATTGCAAAACACCTCCGCCCATGGTATGTTGTTGCTTTCTGGATTGGATTTTCTTTCGATGTTTCGGGAACATGGGCTATGCATAATATGGCATCGAGACCCTTTAATATTTTAGAACCACATACACTGACCGGACAAATTGCGTTATGGCTTATGTTATTGCATGCGATCTGGGCAACATGGGTGATTATTAAAGGAAGTGAAAAGTTGAGAAAAGACTTTCACCGTTATAGTCTGATGGTCTGGCTGTTCTGGTTAATTCCATATTTTGGAGGAATGTATCTTGGTATGCGTGGATAGTTTTAATCAAAATGGATTCGTCGGCCCCCAATGACCGATTTAGGTTCCATTTCAGCCCCCGCCAAAGGGGACCCTACTTGATACTTGCCAGACAGATGCTGTTTTTATTTTTTTTTATTTGGATTTTTTTATTGGGCACTTAGAGCGAAATCAAATAGAAAATATTTTAATTATTCTTTAGGCAACGAACACTAAAACCGTACTTCTTGCCAAGATCGCCCATGTCGACATATCTATCATTGTTCCACAAGGTCATGTAGTAGGCGCTTGCCCAATTGTTCTCAGTAGAACTCCAAAAGACAGTGCCGTAACCTAAATTGCCGAAGCTACCAACATAGTAACGGCCGCCCGCCAGCAACGCCGAGAAACCGCTTGAGTCTGTGCCAGTTCCACTTTCCGCTCCTTGTCCAATTGCCTTTAATGCGTTTCCGTTATAATGTTCTTCTATCGCCAATGTATCAAATTCTGCTTTCGTAGGTATATGCCAACCAGTTGGACAAATACCTCTTGCGCCATTTGCTGTGTCATAAGCCATAGCTTCATTCCATTGGTACAAACCGCCGTACTTATTGCAATTCGCGGTGTCGTTTCCATAACAGTATTTTTCAATAATTCCGTTATTGTTTGGGTTTTGTAGGCTGTCAATCATTACTCCAACATCTAAGTTTTCCTTCATCCAAGTTTGATTACCAATTTTAACAGTGTGGTAAACTCTTCCAGAGTAAGTTACTGTTGAAGCTTCTTCGGTCGGAGAAGTTGGATTGCTATCTTTTTTGCATGACATAAACACAAGAAGTGAAACAAGAATAAAATAAATTACATTTTTCATATAGCATTTTAATTTATGCAAGAAATATTTTAACAAATAAACAACTGCTCGATTCCAACTATTTCGCCAGTTAAAACATCAATAAAATAATACCAGCTTGGATGTATTGTGGAAAAAGTGTAAATCGGGATCTTCCATGCTACACGAAATTCAATTCCATCATTTTTTCTTAAAGGGTAAATACTTAATGACAAACTATCAATATTAATTGATTCTTCGGTCATGGTAAAATTGGTTGGACCCCAACAATAGTACGAGATTACTTTTCCGACTAACTCTCTTTTTGCTCTTTCTTTACTTATCAAATCAACTTCGGGAATAAAAATATCTTTGTAATGATGCCAATCCACTGAGGTTCTATTGTCTTTGATAAGAATCATAATTCTGGTATCCCAAACTTCGAGGTTCTGATATGATTGATTATTAAAGATCACTCTCCAATCAGAATAATTTAATGGAGTGGGGTTGTGATTGGTAGCCTCACCAACCGATAACAACGATGTGTCCATAACATTTGTAAAATCCTTGAGTTGTAATAATGCTTTTTTTGCAACCGAGATAGCCTGATCTGCTGTAGTTATACTCGAAATCCCTCTGCTCAGCATTCCTAAATGCCCTATAAGACCAAACGAATCAAGTGTTGCAGTATAAGTTGTTCCTAGCAATTGGGTCAACTCGTTCTGCCGAATAGCGAATTCGGCTGGTTCAAGTTTTAGCAACTTGGTAGGATAAGATAGATTTGCATTGCTCGCAACTACATTCAATTTAAAACTTGTAGAATCCCTTTCTCCCTTTTCTTGAACAACCAATGATATTACCGTTACTCCAAATTTTCCAAGACTCGGTAATATAGTTAGGGTAAGCTCATCTTTGGTTTTATTCAGCACAATTGAGTTTGTGTCTACCAAGTCCCCATTCGATGAAGCGGCAGTTATTTTAATACTATCAAGAGATGACTTTACATTACTCACTAAAATCTTGTACGGACCAAATTGCGAGTTCATCGAAATTGTTTGGTCTTTCAGACTATCTATTTTAAGAGTGTTATCATCTTTAAGGCAGCGAACACTGAAACCATATGATTTATTGGTTCCTATTATGTTGATATCGCTATCAGTATTGTACAAGGACATGTGGGCTGCATACGTTGCGTTCTCCTCTATTGAAATCCAAAATTGAGCTCTGTCTCCTATGTTGAAGAAGTCACCAGTATTGTTGCGGATGTCTGCAAGTAATGCTGAGAAGCCGCTTGTGTTAGTTCCGATACCACCTCCTTTTCCTTGGTCTTCTCGTTTTAGTTTATTTCCATTATTACTTACTGCTGTTTTTAATGTCAAAAATTCTGCGCGTGTTGGTATGTGCCATCCAGTTGGACAAATGCCTTGCGCTTTTTCTGTATGAACATACTGCATTGCTTCATTCCAATCATAGAGACCGCCGTATGTCGCACAATTAGCTTCATTATTATCGTGGCAGTATTTTTCTATTATTCCATTATTCGCTAGATCTGAATGAATACTTCCAGTATAAGTTGATGCTACATAAACGCCTACATCAAGGTTTTCTTTTAACCAACATTGAGAACCTAATTGCACAGTATTATAAGTTTTGCCTTCATATGTTACTGTTGGAAGCCCAACACAAAATCTTTCAATAGTTAAATTCCCTAAGTTTAATGAACTACTCACGAGGCTTGGCAAATTCTTAAAAGTCTTTCTGCCGATGATAGAGCTGGTTGCTACAAGACTATCAAGAGTTGTTTCCAATGTTAAACTATTATTAATCGTGGATTTGCTCAGTTGAATATTTGGGAGATTTGTTGGAGAAGAGAGATGTTGACTGCCGTAGATGAGCATCAACTTCTTTGTAACTGTATATTTTCCATCCAGTGTTATTCTAGCAAAGTAAATACCATTCGGTAATCCATTCAGTTCAAGGTCGACAAAATTTGTTCCCGCGTTATAATATCTTTCAAATTCTGTCAGAACAGATTGGCCAATAGAATTATAAAGATTAATTCTAACACTTCCACTCTTGGGTAATGTTATTCCAATCCTCGTTTTAGGATTGAAAGGGTTTGGATAATTATCTGAAACCAAATACCCAGTTGGGAGAAGTTCATCTTTTTGCACATAGGTAATATCATTAAAAATAAACGAACCATCGGAAGAAGAAGTTGCGTTATATACTTTTGGATTAATATAAAGTTCCAACTGTAGGCCCGCTAAACCACCACCGTTTTGATCAACTAATTTGCCGGTAACGGTTTGTGGGGTTAACTGCAATGTGTATATGCATACCACCGCTAACATCATCCTCATCCTTGTCTTTATTCGCATAAAATACCTTGCCTAAACTTTACTTCACCAACAACATTTTTTTCGTTCCCACAAAATCTCCCGCTCGCAATTGATAAAAATAAACACCGCTTGATAAGTTGTAATTTGTAATACCTAATTGGTAGTTATATGAACCCGCTTCTTTTTCCTCATGAACCAAAGTTGCAACTTCATTTCCAAGCAAATCAAATATTTTAAGCGTTACGAAACTTGTTACTGGCAACTGGTAGCTTATAACAGTACTCGGATTAAACGGATTTGGAAAATTTTGAATTAACGAATATTCTTTAACGATGCCTTCTTTTTCTCTACCTACATCTGTAATGATTTGTTTATAACTGAGGGTAACCTTGTGTCCAAAGTAATTATAAAAGTTACCAGTCCCATCAGTAGGGAAAAAGTTTATATCGGATGTAAACCACTGCAAATTTATTAACTGATGCCATTCGTGTAGGACTTCTGAACACAAATTATTTTGAAAATATTTGTAGGTACTGCGAAAGAGATCTACCCATTGTCCATTCTCCACGTCTGATTGCAGTGCAACTAGTTGATTTCCATTTTCATCATAAGTGTATGTGTAACGATTCGACTCGATCCACTGATTTTCTTTCCATGATGATAAAACTTTGGAGAGAAGATTTCCTCTTTCATCATATATCCACTTAAAGTAATTCGTTTTTGTCCATTGATTATTTGATCGTGCTTCCCACATTTCTGATTGCAGTCTTCCGCTAATTTCGTATTCATATGTACGGCGACTGCTATTTGCCCATGAACCCTGTTCCATTACATCTTCTAAAAGTACAATCAACATTCCTTTTGTGTCATAAGAATAATTATATCGTTGTGTACTAGTCAATTCATTATCTTGCCACTTTTCATTAACATGTGCTTGCAGTTTTCCGTCTAGATAGTAGGTATAAATATCTCGATATTCATACTCCCATCGATTGTTGTACCAGTTGGCAAAAGACTCAAGTAATTTATTCCCATTTGAATCGAAGGAATAGATTATTTGTCTCGCGTTTACCCACTCATTGTTCCCAAAATACTCCGTGAATTCTTTAAATAAGTAACCATTCGCATCGTAATCATACGATACTCGTGTATAATACGAACTTGCATTATTCGACGATTGCTCAATTAATTTGGATAACATTTTCCCATCCGAGTCATAATTAAAAGAAACACCCTTAACATATTCCCATTGATTATTTCTCCAATATTCATCTTCCTGCAATCGCAGATTCCCATCGCTGCCGTAATCAGAAATCTGTCGCCAGAAGTTCTCCCACTGTTGATTTTTCCAATGTTGCTGCATTTCTTCTATAATTTTACCATTTTTATCATGAGTATAAATATATTTTAGAGTGTAATAGTCGGTATAGGTGATAGCGGTATCAACAACATACCTCTCTGATTCAGTAGGTAGTGTTTTGCTTAAGGATTTCTCCTTTAACTTTATGTACTGCAAGAAATCATGCTGAATCAATGTATCAGCAAATGATGCTTTCCCGAACGAATATTTTTTTATGTCGCGTTGTTGATATTCGTTAATCTGATCTTGCATCGACAGTTGTTGATGAAATTTCTTAAAGTCTTGTAAATATCCTTGAGAATTAATTTGCGGTGTGATGATAACAAGACATAATAATAGATAGGCTCTCTTAAAGAATGTAGTTTTTTTTGTGGGTTCTGTAGTAATCATTAGACATCCATTCATGTTCATCTTCCCTATGATAATGCACTACTGTTGAATTGGTGTTTGAAAAATAGGGATTTTCACTTGCATTGCCAAGAAAATTTCAAGAGCTTTTTTAGACTACTGATTATAAAATTTTAATCTAACGAAAAGCACGAACCTTCTCATTTGCAATTGTAAAAGACTCAAGCATAATCTCGTTGATCTTTCCAGCATTTTTAACCATAATGAGCTATGCCCAAATAAACTAAATTTACAACTGATAAATGAATGGGCGCGTAAATGTAATCAAATACATTCCATGCGATCATTATACCTAAAAATGAAAGCGAAGGATTGCTTACGAAATGAAGATACTTTCTACTTCTCTCGTCATCCATAAAAAATGGAATTAACCCGCTACCATCTAAGGGAGGAATCGGTAGAAGATTAAAAATAAAAAGTAATAGATTTAAGGAGAAAAAGACATTCAAAAACATTGCAAGCGAATCCATCCATCCTCCACCAGTTGCCATTACAATATGAGTGAAATCTGTTTGTTCGGGGGCCAAGAAAATTTCATATCCAATCCCAACTCTAATAATCACGGCCGTGATCAACACTAAAAGTAAATTAGCTAGAGGCCCAGCTAATGCCATCTTTGCTGCTTTTTTAGGATACTTAAGCGACCAGCCATAATTATAAGGAACGCTTGCCCACCCAATCATCCATCCGCCAAGAATGAAAGATATTATAGGGACTACAACTGTCCCTATCGGTTCTCCTTTAATATGTGGGATTGGATTCAAGGTAACGTGTCCTCTTTCATGCGCTGTCCTATCCCCAAGTTTTAATGCTGCCAGAGCGTGCGACGCTTCATGCAGCGTTGTAGAGAAAATGAAAACGATATACCATAATAATCCATCAAGTAATTTGTCCATATTTGTCTTTCGAGTCTGTAAAAGTAATCATTCCACAATGTTCGCTTTTCATTCTTCCTATTCTTTTTAATTTTGAATGAGAGAAAAAAAGGAATTGCCATCATTTTTTTATGTACGCGTTCAGACCTATCACCAAAGGTTTCCCTTCAACGATGCATTGTGTTTGCATGTTACCATGTGTCGAGGCAACAACTAAAGTTTTACCGGAAGAGCTTGGTGTTGGTTTGTGCATTTCGATGGTAATGATCAATTTGTTGTCTTCTATTTTAACTTCCATTTCATTCTCCAATTTGTTTAATATAATAATTCTCTACTTTGAAAAATTAGAATATTAAACATGACTTGCAAGTTTATATTCATAAACATATCAAATGGGAAAAAATGATTTGCGCTTTTTCACCAAACTATCGTCGTTTTAATAACTTTCGAAGATAGTCAGTTTAGTTCGATTCGGAACAAAGTCTCACTTTCAAAATAACTTCTCCGCGTGGGTGAAAAAAGGGGGTACTGAACTTAATTAAGATGAAACAAAAAAGCCTCAAAAACGCATATTCTGAACATTTTTAAGGCTTATTTTTTCGGTGCGGAGAGACAGGGATTCGAACCCCGGAAGGACTTACATCCTTAACGGTTTTCAAGACCGCCGCATTCAACCACTCTGCCATCTCTCCGTATTTACAATTTCTTTTTTCAAGACCGCCGCATTCTCAGCCTTAGGCTGATGAGCCCCAGGCTCAAACCACGCTGCCATCTCTCCGAAGATTTTTGAATTTCTTCGTATCAAAAATACTTAAAATTTCCTTTTGTAACAATCATTTGTAAGGGGTAAAGGAGTAATTTTTCAGAGAAAAATTATTTTTCTCCGTAAAGTTCCTCTTCAGCTAATTCACACAGAATGTGGGCAACAGTGATATGTCCCTCCTGTATTCGTTGGGTGTTGGTTGACGGAATCACAACCGGAATATCAACCAGCGATTTCAATTTACCGCCGCTACCGCCAAGAAATCCAATTACTTTTAGTCCTTTAGCGTGAGCCATGTCCACGGCTTTTACAACGTTTGGAGAATTTCCACTTGTTGAAATTGCTAGAAGAACATCCCCTTCATTTCCCAGTCCTTCAACATTGCGGGCAAAAACATTTTCATACCCGATATCATTTCCGCCTGCGGTTAAATTTGAGGTGTCGGTTGTTAAGGCAATTGCGGGTAGTGCCGGACGTTGAATATGATGGCTAAGACGGATCATTAATTCCGTTGCAATATGCTGGCAATCCGCAGCGCTTCCGCCGTTTCCGCAAAGTAAAAGTTTTTTCCCTTTTTTATATGCATCAACTAAGAGATCAACGGCTTTTTCAATATCACCGGCACAACTTTCTAAAATTTTTAATTTTGTTTCAGAACTTTCTGTAAGTGAATCAGCTATAAATTTTTGTTTGTTCAATTTCAATTCTCTTTATTAGGTATTAATTTTTCTTATGTATTGCTTCGGCAAACTCGTTTATCAAACTCCAGTTTTTTTCGTCTTCAAAAAAGTTGCCTGTTACAACAACTTTTGCACCGTTCTCTATTTTTTCTTTCGCTTCTTGCGGAGTGCGGATTCCACCGCCAACAATTACCGGAATATCAACAGCTTTTGAAACTGCAAAAACCATCTCTTTTGGAACTGATAATTGCGCACCGGAACCACCTTCGAGATAAATAAATTTCATTCCGAGGTACTGACCAGCTAAAGCTGTTGCAACAGCAATTTCCGGTTTGTTACGCGGTATAGGTAAACTTCCGCTAATATATTCGGCTGTGGTTTTGGCTCCTGATTCAACCAGCATGTACCCTGTTGAAATTGCTTCAAGGTCCATCCGTTTTATTATTGGTGCGGCAATAATATGCTTTCCAATGATATGCTCAGCGTTTCTCCCACTGATAAGTGAAATATATAAAACGGCATCCGCTTTTTCGTATAATTGATGCACCGCACCCGGAAAAATGATCGTTGGAAGTTCACAATCTTTTTTAATTGTATCAATTGCAGCTTCAAGATTGCCGCCCATCAATAAACTGCCGCCGATCAAAAATCCATCGACTCCGGCTTTTTTACAAGCCGAGACGAATGAAGTCAACTTTTCGCCGGAAATTTTATCGGGATCGACAAGAATAAGATAAGCCGCTCCTTTTTTCGCGATAACATCTAACAAATATGAATAAGTCTTCATAATCCCAAATATATTTTTTGCAATATATTTAATTCCAAAAAGATAGTAAAGTAAATAGAATGGTTTATTGTTAAATATTTCCGATTTTTGTGATATACATTTTCATTCTTTTGGAGTTATTATGGCAATTATTCGTCCCTTTAAAGCATTACGTCCCGTTTCTGAGGTAGTTACTGAAGTAGCGAGTGTTCCTTATGATGTAGTAAATACCGAGGAAGCCCGTAAATTAGCAGAAAACAACCCTCTTAGCCTGCTAAATTGTACTCGATCGGAAATTCATTTTCCCGATTCATTTGACCATTACGCTCCTGAAGTTTATCAGAAGGCGAAAGAAATTCTTGAAGGGATAAAACAAAACGCTCCATTGGTGATCGACGATAAACCAAACTTCTATTTATATAAACTTGTGATGAACGGTCGGGCTCAAACCGGAATTGCCGCTACATTTTCTGTGGATGATTACGATAATGATGTTATAAAGAAACATGAGAAAACCCGGAAAGAAAAGGAAGACGACAGGACAAACCACATCGTTACTACCGAAGCCCAAACGGGACCAGTATTTTTAACTTACAAAGGTGTTGGTTCAATTGATGAGGTTGTGGAAAAAGTAACTTCGGAAGAAAAACCTTTGTACGATTTTACCGCTACGGATGGAATAAAACACACGGTCTGGATTTTATCGGCTGAGTTCAATCAATTATTTATTGATGAGATGGCAAAGGTTAATAGTTTATATATAGCCGATGGTCATCACCGAGCTGCTAGTGCAAGCCGTGCAAGAAAAGTAAAGATGGATAAAAATCCCGGCCATACAGGATTGGAAGAATACAATTTTTTTATCGCAGTTTTGTTCCCTGCTGATCAGCTTCATATTCTTCCTTATTACAGAGTTGTAATGGATCTGAACGGAAATTCAAAAGAAGAATTTCTCAATGCTATTTCAGAAAAATTCTTGGTTGAAAAATCAAATTTAAAAGAACCTGAAACTGCAACATCGTTTTGTATGTTTCTTGATGGCAAGTGGTATTTACTTAAAGCTCTCGATTCCGTACTAGCCAGCAACAGTTTATCAACCTCGGTTGGAGATCGTTTGGATGTAAGCATTTTGCAAAACTTTTTGCTTCAGCCTGTTCTTGGAATTGATGACCCGAGAACAAATAAGCGAATAGATTTTGTTGGCGGAATCCGTGGTACTGGAGAATTAGAAAAATTAGTGAACAGCGGGAAATTTGCCGTAGCGTTTTCTTTGTATCCGGTAACCGTTACTGATTTAATGAACATCTCAGATGCAAACGAAGTGATGCCGCCTAAGTCAACATGGTTTGAACCGAAATTGAGAGACGGGTTGTTGATTCACACAATTTAATTAACAAACCATTTCTGTATTGAATTTCGTTTAATTAAATTACGTTCAAAATATCCGGTCGGGATTTTCTACGCCGGTAAAATAAAAATGTTTAAACAAAAATAGTTTAACAAGGATGTGAAAACTTACAGATATCATTTTTCCCCTTTTCAAAACAGAAGGAAAATATTTCCTTTTGCTTTTCTTTTACTTCTCCTAATTTCTTCCATCGCCTTCACACAACAACCTATTGATTCACTTAAACAAAAGTTAAAAACAGTCTCCGGTGAAAAAAAAGTTGATCTCTTGAACAAGTTAGCCGATGTTAGAAATAGAACTTCAGTTGTAGAACCTTCAGAATACGCCAACCAAGCGCTTGAACTTGCCCGTGAATTAAAATACGCTTATGGTGAAGCAGTTGCTCTTCGTAATATCGGTTTTAATTTTTACAGAAAAAACGATTTAACTAATGCCGAAACACAATTCAAAAAAGCCCTGGAAATTTTTCTTCAAATAAAAGATAGTTTTCAGTTGTGTGAAACGTATAATCAATTTGGCTTGCTCTATTGGAAAAGAGATCTATTCATCCCAGCTTACCAATATTTTAGAACATCACTTAAAATTGCAAAAATAAAACAACTTAAAAAGCAAGAGGCTCAAGCTTTAAATTATATCGGACTTATTTATTGGAAATGGAGTGAATTTTCCTCTTCACTAGACTACTTCACTCAAGCGCTATCAATAAAAGAATCTCTACATGATGATTTTGAAACCGGCATCACGCTCAACAATATCGCCAACATTTATAACGAAATTAACCGCCCAGATGATGCTATTATTTATGCAAGTCGTTGTTTATTACTTGCAAAAAAATATTCCAATAAGTACGTTTTAGGGAGAGCGTTGAATAACCTTGGTGTAAGTTACTTCAAAAAAGGTGAGTATGATAAGTCAATAGAATTTCAAAACGAAGCACTATTAATCAAGAGCAAAAGTTCCGATATATCAGGTCAAGCTTATTCCTTGAGTGATCTGGGAGAAGTTTACCTTGCAAAAAGGGACACAAAAAAAGCCACGGCATATTTTCTTAACGCTTTAAAACTTTGGCGCACTCTCGGAGATAGTTATGGTATTTCTAAAACAACGTTTAATCTTGGAAAACTATATTTAAACAACGGTTCATCAGACAAAGCAGAAACGTATTTTGTTTTGAGTCTTAACGAAGCAAAAACTCATCACAATAAAAAAAATATTGCGCTTGCTTATCAAGCACTCTCCAGTGTGTATGAATTGAAAAAAAACTACCACCAAGCTTTAGCTTTTCACAAACTTTATTCCGTTTATGCTGATTCACTTGCAAGTATTTTAACCAGCGATAAAATTGCCGAACTTCGCGTTTTTAAAGAAATCGACGAAAAAGAAAAAGAAGTTGAACTGCTTACAAAGGAGAAAAAAATCCAGGCGCTTGAAATCGAAAAACATGAGGCAACAAATAAAATATTCATTGTTGTAACAATTAGCGGAATTGGAATTTCCCTTCTTCTCATATTCAGATTCATTAAAATCCGTAGGTTGAAAATTTTACTGGAGGAAAAAAATCGGGCAATTTCTCAGAAGAGCGAAGAGCTGGAAGAAGCAAATGCAGCAAAGGATAAATTCTTTTCAATAATTGCACACGATCTTAAGAGCCCATTCACTGGTTTGCTCGGTTACTCCGAAATTCTCGCGGAAGAATTGGATACAATGGATCAAGAAGAAAAAGTAAAAACCATAGGGTTTCTGAAAAATTTGATTGAAAGAGTGTATACTCTGATAGAGAATTTACTTGACTGGTCACGTATCCAAACAGATAGAATTGAGTTATCCCCGGAAAAGATTGATCTTGCAACGGAAGTTCCAGAAATTCTGGATTTATTAAAAGCAAACGCAGACAAAAAGCAGATTCTTCTTATCAACGAAATAAATGATGCAGCCATGGTTTATGCCGATAAATACAGCTTCAGATCGATCATGCAAAATTTGATTTCAAATGCCGTAAAGTTTACAAGACCAAACGGTGACGTAAAAATTTCTACGAGAGATAATGATGAGTCAATCGAAATATTTGTCCATGATAATGGAATCGGGATGACTCCTGAATTATTAAAAAGAATCTTTAAAATCGAAACCCGGCATACCACAAAAGGAACTGCCGATGAAGCCGGAACCGGACTTGGGTTATTATTGTGCAAGGAATTGGCAGAAAAGAATGGCGGCAATATTTCAATTCAAAGCGAAGTTGGAACCGGAACCACAATTTGCGTAACTCTTCCAAAAGCATCGTAAATCTTTCCTTTCTTTAAACAAAGTTAATTGAGAGTGTTAATAATTTCTTGTAAATTTGAGTGAGTAATTTCTCAACTTTATAAAGAAAAGGAACAAGTCATGGAAAATCGTGTATATAACCTAAATGCCGGTCCTGCAATATTACCGGAAGAAGTAATAAAAGAAGCGCAAGAGCAGTTATTTGCACTCCCCGGTGTTGGGATGTCAATTTTAGAAATCAGCCACCGCTCTAAAACTTTTGATGCAATTTTAGCTGATGCAAAAAACGGTGTAAAACAATTATTAAACATCAGCGACGATTATCAAATTTTATTTTTGCAAGGCGGTGCAAGTCTACAATTTTCAATGGTACCGCTTAACTTAATGCCTCCGAAAAATAAAGCTGATTACATCATCACCGGTGCATGGTCGAAAAAAGCTTTGAAAGAAGCAAAACGTGTTGGAACCGTTAATATAGCTGCTTCAACAGAAGCTGAAAATTTTAAACGAATTCCAAAACAAGATGAATTAAAACTTGATGCCGACGCTGCATACGTTCATTATACTTCAAATAATACTATTTATGGAACCGAATGGCACAGCGAACCTGAAGTCGGAAATGTTCCATTGGTATGCGATGCTTCGTCGGATATTTTTCATAAAAAAATTGATGTAAGCAAGTATGCATTGATCTACGCCGGTGCACAAAAAAATATCGGACCATCGGGAGTTGTGCTGAATATTCTCAGAAAAGATTTGTTGGAAAGAAGTCAAGATTCTCTACACACAATGATGAACTATAAAACCCACGCTGAGAATGATTCCCTCTACAACACTCCAAATGTGTTCGGCATTTATATTATCGCATTAGTTACAAAATATTTATTAAGAAACGGTGGACTCGATGCAATGTACAAAACCAACCTCGCCAAAGCCGGATTGATTTACGATGCTATTGATAACAGCGGTGGATTTTACAAAGGTCATGCAGAAAAAGAAAGCCGCTCATTAATGAACATCACTTGGCGTTTACCGAGTGAAGAACTCGAAAAGAAATTTATTGATGAAGCAACCAAAGCGCAATTCATCGGATTGAAAGGACACCGTTCGGTTGGCGGCATTCGAGCTTCTGTTTACAATGCTTTCCCTCTCAAAGGTGCCGAAGCGCTTGTTCAATTTATGAATGAATTCAAATCCAAGAACGGATAATTTTATTTTGCAACTTAGCGTCTTTGCGTGAAATAGTTTAACGCAAAGGCGCCAAGTTTTTAAAGAGGTTTAAGATGAAGTATTTATCAATTCTATTTTTTTCATTTCTTTTGATTACCGGTTGCAGTAAAAAGGAAGAAACAAAACTTCAAGCGATTAATCCGGAAGCAGCCGCGTTTGATATGGGCGACGGGGCGTCAGAGATAAACGCTTCTGTAATTGTAAAAGGATTTCAACAAAATGAAGCAGATGGCTTTTTTAATTCCGAACTGAGTTACTCAGTTGATCTACATCGACCGGATGGTTCATTGGTAAAAGACAAATTCTCCGATGTGATGATCGCAAAAGAAAAAGAAAAACTTACAGATCAACAACTCAATATTCAGTTTGAGCTTGATTCTACTTTTGTGAAAGGCAAGTACAAACTTGTTATAAACATCAAAGATAAAAATTCTGCTCAAACCGTTACTGCAGAAAAAGAATTTACTCTTGGAGAGGAGTAAAATTGTACTGCCCTCACAAAGTATGAGAAAGTCTTGAATCTAATAAAATCAATCTCCTAACCATATTGGATCAACTAACTTCAGCGCTTCTGCTTTTTTCGGTAGGTGTTATTTCTGGTGTCATTAATGTTATGGCTGGCGGCGGTTCATCGCTTACTTTACCCGCTCTTATTTTTATCGGACTAGATTCCGCAATGGCAAATGGAACGAATCGGCTGGCGATTGTTCTCCAAAGTGTAGCCGCAATTTCTTCTTTCAGAAACGAAAAATATTCGCAATTCAAAACAAGTTTAAAACTCTCCTTACTAACTCTTCCGGGATCAATCATCGGCGCTATCGCTGTAATAAAATTAAGTGATGCAGTCTTCCAAAAAATACTTGCTCTCGTAATGATCGGTATTATAATTTCAATGATGATTCCAAAATCTAAAACCGTTTATTCGGGTGACCCGAATAAAAAGATTTCTCCGTGGACGCATTTGTCAATGTTTTTCATCGGGTTTTATGGAGGATTCATTCAAGTTGGAGTCGGTTTTTTGTTGATGGCTTCGCTCCATTATTTAATGAAGTTAAATCTCGTTTACGTGAATATGCACAAAGTATTTATCGTTCTAGTCTTTACCGTCCCAGCGTTTCTTGTATTTCTGTATACCGGAAATGTTAATTGGGGTCTGGGGTTAAGTCTCGCCGCGGGGAACTCGTTGGGCGCCTGGTGGTCCGCAAAAATATCGGTAAAAAAGGGGGAAGGGGTAATAAAAATTATTTTATTTATTGCCATATTAATAATGGCGTTAAAACTTCTAACTGTTTTTTAATAAAGTGAAAGAATGATATGTCTAAACAAAAAAATAATAAACCGGAACCAAAAAGTTTATCCGAAATAGTATCGGATGCGTTTAAGGAATTAAACGAAACGTTCATCGCCTTCTTTAAAGCTCCGAAAGCCTTGTGGGGAGTAAATGTTCCTTACATTATCGAAGGCTTAGTTTACTTCGGAATATTAACGATTCTCGGAAAATACTCTTCGGAAAATCTTTCGGTAAACGATGCTCAAGCGGGACTTATCTACAGCTTTGTAACAGGCGGTATTACTTTTTCTATGCTGATGTTTGGAGGTGTTTCTGATAAAATCGGCGTACGCAAATCTCTCGCCCTTGCGTTCATTCTTTTTATTGTAGGAAGATTTTTTGTTGCTCTGTCCGGCAGTTTGCATATGGGTTCGGGTTTATGGTCACCAATGTTTTTTATGATGACTTCAGGTCTTTTAATAATGGTTCTTGCATATGGTCTTTATCAGCCAGCCGCATACGCCGGAGTAAAACGATATACAACACCAAAAACAGCTGCGATGGCTTACGCAGCTATATACGGATTTATGAACCTCGGCGCCTTCTTCTCCGGTTTTATTTCTTCCTTTACGCGTAAACAATTCGAAGACGTTTTTCCTCCGAATGGTTTAACTGCCGTGTTCTGGGTATATGTGGGACTTACCGGTATCGCGCTTCTCGTCTCATTGATTATTCTTTCAAAGAAAAATGATCAAGCAGCCGTTGCAAGTATTAAAGCGGAAGTCGGTGATACTTCAAAAGATGAAGAGGATGAAAAAGAAGTAAAAATAAAAGTTAACAACCTCCCGTTGATTGCTTACGCAATTTTAATGCTAGGACTTTTCCTTCTTTCCGGTTTAGCTTTTGATAATCCTTGGAATGTACATTTTTCAATTCAACTTTTTAAACTGACTCTTGTGCTCGATTTATTTTTGATCTTCGCGGCGTTAATGTTCATATTAACTATCTTCGAGTTTTTAAGAAAAAGACCATTGCATCCTTTTAGAGATAAACGCTTTTCACTTTTTATTTTTATTCTTATTCCGGTTCAAACTTTATTCGCGCATAACTGGCTTACCATTCCTTACTACCTCGATCGCGCTTTTGCAGGTTCCTTTGTCGGCAATTACTTTGAAGTATTTTCAAATTTAAATCCGATTCTTATCTTTTTCCTTGCACCGCTTGTAGCCGGTTTAACCGCTCGCGCAGACGTTTACCGCATGATGATCCTTGGTACAACAGTTATGGCTTTGCCGACTTTTCTTTTAGCGTTAGGTCCCAATCCTTATTTATTTCTTCTTTATGTTTTGTTGATGACGATTGGTGAGGCAATGTGGCAGCCACGCTTTCTTCAATGGATCGCCGAAGTTGCGCCGAAGGGAATGACAGGTTTATATATGGGTGTTGGACAATTCCCCTGGTTCCTGACAAAAGTAATCACCGGGTTTTACTCCGGCTGGTTCTTAATGCACTATTGTCCAATCGATACTCCTCCTTCCGCAATGAATACAGAGTTCATGTGGCTGGTTTATGGATTAATCGCTATCATTAGTCCGATTGGCTTGGTTCTTGTAAAAAATTGGATGCTGAAAGGTTTTAAAACGAAGGCTGAATAAATATGGTAATTGATAATCTTAGAAATGCATCTCTCTGTTTCGGGATGCACAAAAATTTTAGAATGGCGTTTGACTATTTACTGCGCACTGACTTTTCCCATGTAGCAAATGGGAAATATCCGCTCGACGGTGAAAATGTTTTTGCAATTGTAAATAGATACGAACCTCAAGCTGCTGAAGAATTAAAATGGGAAGTGCACAGAAAATATATTGATATTCAATTTGTTGCATCTGGTTTAGAAGAAATTGGGATCGTGGGGATTGGTGAAATGTCCCACACATCAGATTATGATGAAATGAATGACGTACAATTATTTAAAGGAATAGGCGAGCATTATCATCTTGGTGAAAAAATGTTTGCAGTCATTTTTCCGCACGAAGTACATAAACCTGGAATTGCGGTTGACGGAACTTCACAAGTTTTGAAAGTGGTTATAAAAGTTAGAGTTTAAAACAATAGCACGCAGATTATACTGATTTAATCAGATTCGTCCGCGTGCCATTAAACCAATTACTTTAAAAGAACAATCTTCTTCGTCTCAACAAATTTTCCAGCTTCCATTCTCACAAAATATATTCCGCTTGCAAGGGTTTTGCCGTTGAAATCAACTTCGTAGCTGCCCGAATTCATTTCTCTGTTTACAAGCGTTGCAATCTCCGCTCCAAGGAAATCGTACACTTTTATTTTAACAATTTCATTTTGCGGAACAGTAAATCGGATTGTTGTTATCGGATTAAATGGGTTCGGATAGTTTTGTGAGAGAGTGAATGAAGTGGGATTCGCTTCTGTTGATCTGATTCCAATTAACCCGGATGATGAAAAAACGATTGAATCCCCCTTTACAAATTCTTTCTTCGCTACGATTCGAAAAACGTCTCCGGCATTAGGGAGAATTATATTAGATTGAGTCTGGTAATTGATTCTCCATGATATTCTAATTTTCGAACCTTCTAACTCAACTATTCGAAGCTCATCTCCTGGCGTAAATGAACCAGATTTGTCAGGGTCTGACATCGCAATTTTAGTTTTGTAATTTGAAGTTATATTATAAATTTCAAAATCAACTGGCATGATTATATAGCGGCCGTCCTTAAAATCGGTTGTATCAACAATATGGTCGCTGAATCTTATTTCGTAATCTGCTTTCCCCTTCCAAGCTATGGAAGATAAATCGGGGAGTATCTCCAAATTAGCATTTGAATTTCCAGCAATCCATTTTGTAAGTGATTCTTTTATTGCTTTACTGCCTGTATCGTTGTTGGTTACAATTCTTAATCCATCAAACAAAAAACTTTCGAATCCATCTTTAACTTCAAAAACATCACCAACAAATGTGTTCCCTTTTGATTTGTTATAAAGTTTATAATAGAGAGTTGGTTTATCGAAATAAGCCGTATCAAATACCATCAGATAATCATCTCCGGTAATTTGCGATGGAATTACAGAATGAAGTTCAATATTCCCGGTTCCGATTGCCTTCTGATCCAGAAGAAAATCAGTAGTTGTCGGCAGCCATCTTTCGTTTTTAATTACAAGATTATTAATGCTATAATCCGCAGTATCGGTACCGGAGATCACTTGACCAATCAATTCTCCCGCCAAAGAATTAGCAGAACCGAAACTGTTCCACATGAATGAAGAATCTTTTCCTGTTAAGTTTGCAGCTATCAATGAGGGAATCGAATTTGTATCTGCCTTAGTGAAAAATTTAACCGAAACGGAGTTCCCATCTGCATCTCCAGCAATAAAGTTAACAACTGTATTCCCGGAAAGTGTTTCTCCATTTGAAGGAGAGAGAATGATAATTTCGGGTTTGGTTGATTGATTATTTTGAATTGTAAAAAATCCGGAAGTGGTGGATAGGACATTACTGTCAGTAACGGAAATTACTTTTATTTTATTTAGAACGCCATCGTTACTTGTGTTTGTCTGCCAATAAAAATACCCACTATTGTTTTCATCTTTTCCCAGTAAGGTCCATCCTTTTGGGGGAGTGAAATGATAAATATAATGTGTTGCCATTCCCGTATAATTTGTGAGAGCATATTGAATCGGCAATACTCCCGAAACTCTTTCTTTGCTGGCTGGTTTAGTAACAGTTAAAGAAGTACTTCCTACTGTTGATGTTAAACTAAAATTGTTATCATAAAATTGTTTTGCTTTTCTTGTATTAAAAACTAAGTCATCTAAGTTTTGACCACAGATAATAGCGGCGGCAATTGAATCTGTAGAAAACTTTGGAAATGAAAAAGGGCCACTCGCTAATACAACATTCCAAACATTGTTATTCACAATTGACGTATCAGTAAATCCTCCTACCATAATTTGCCATATAGTTTCATCAAATTTAGGCCATGGTCGATAAGGGCCATCAGTAAATATAAAGTATATTGATTCAGACGTTATTCCTAAATCGTTAGGGGTATCTAAAAATGCAAAACCCATAAAGCCCGTTACCCAATTGTCTATGCCCCCCTTTCCAGTACGATCCCACATATACGTCAGATCTAAATCTTTATTGTACCAAACATTATCACCACCGCTGTAGGTTCCCCCGACACCAGGTTCTGCTAAGAAACCAAAACATGTTTTGTCATAAGAAAAATCTGAGATATTTGTGAATTTATATTTCATAAAAAGAACATTTTGCACTTCTTCATCAAGAAATTGTAAATAACGGGTCTCAATTCTAAGTCCTAATCCTCCACGATTTGTGTCTGATAAAACGGGGAAAAATTTGTAAGGTGAGCGTGTGAATTCTTTATCTTTTGAATCATCCATAACAAAGAAGGATTCGAATGCAGCTCTGTTTGACCTTAAACCGAAATAACTTGGAAATTCTCCATTATATTCCGAAGGTAATCCCAATGCTTCCGGCCAAACACCTGGCCATGAATTTTTATCGATAGTCATCGCCGGTTTAGTTGAATAAGGATTTGAATATCCAGGTATTGGTTCCAATCCCCAAGGTTCTCCGGTTACTGGATTCAGATCATATTCTTCATAGTATGAAGTTTCTAATGGATGAATTACTGCTTGATTTCCCGGTGCTGTTACTTCAGCGCCAATCAATATCGTCATTCCATCAAGATATGGATGCCCGCTCCCTTTAGGCCATTCGCCGGACGGTTGGAAGGGCCAATGCCCAATTTCTCCGGTGTTCTTAAAAAGAGTTCGAATTAAATTCCCATCAAGAATGCTCTCTTTTTGATGTTTAAAATCGCCATAGGGTTCTTCTCTATATTTTTGTATTTGATCCGGAATTTGGGGAAAGATTTCACTTAAACAAAAAAAAGAAGCAAAGATGAGAAAATTGAAAAAGTTCATTCTTTTCATAGAACCTCCGGGAATCAGTTTGAACACACCACATTTAACATTTACGTCGTAAATCTATTTATTTTTCAGAAGCCAACAAAATTATAACCATCTCTTTTGGGAATGGTTTATTTTTAAAAACAAAAAGGCTGAGCAATTTTTATTGCTACAGCCTTTTAAAAATGTCTAACGGATTAGAATATCAGAACAGAAGTTCTATTCTCTTACAACCCAGACTTTAATGTTAGCAGAAACTGCTTGGTGCACTTTCACTTTAACATCATAAATGCCGAGTGATTTTATCTGCTCGTCAATCTCAATTTTTCTCTTATCGATCTCATGACCTTTTTCCTTAAGCTTATCAGCGATCATTTGAGAAGTAACACTGCCGAAGATTTTATCTTCTTCGCCAACTTGAACAGAAATTTGAATTGAAACTTTTTCCAATTCAGCTGCCAAAGCTTTAGCTTCTTCAACTTCTTTATCTTTTCTTTTCTGAAGTTGTTTCTTCTCTTCTTCAATAGCTTTTAAGTTTCCTTTCAAAGCTAAGTAAGCGTATTGTTTAGGGATCAGATAGTTTTGAGCATATCCGTCTTTTACATCAACAATTTCGCCAATCTGGCCTAAGGTGTCGATCGTTTGTCTTAATATAACTTTCATTTCATAGCCTCATCAATTACTTAACTGTATCGGAAACATAAGGCATAAGCGCCATGTGTCTCGCACGTTTAATAGCAAGAGTTAATTCTCGGTGATACTTAGCGCTTGTTCCGGTGATCCGTTTAGGAATAATTCTTCCTTGTTCGGAAATGAACCGTTGCAAGATCTTGGTATCTTTATAGTCGATGTATACAACTCCGGCTTCGGTAAATCTGCAAACTTTTTGATTTCTCATTTTAAATACCTTGTCGGTTAATATCATTGTTAATTAAATCCGATTCTTCCGGAGATAAAAATTTATCGAAAGAATCTTCGGTGTAGTCTACACTTTCATCTACAAAAACTTCAGCTTCATCTTGGCTGCCGTTTCCGTTCCCTTTAACATGTTTATTTAAAAACTGAATTCGCCGGGCTTTAATTTCAACTACACTTCGGTTATGTCCGTCTTCGGTTTTCCAGCTTCTGCTCTGCAGTTCACCATCAACCAAAACCGCATAACCTTTTTTCAGTTTATTTTTACAGCTTTCAGCTAATTTGTTCCAGGCAACAACTCCAATGTAACAGACGTCCTCTTGTAATGAGTTAGAACTGTCTCTATATTTTCTGTTAGTTGCAATAGAAAAATTAACTACCGGAGTATTATTCGATGTTGTTCTATAGATAGGGTCTTTGGTAAGATTGCCTACAATAGTCACATAATTAATTTCCGGCATCCGTAAATCAGCCATTAAAATCCTCCAACCTAGTCATAATATTGGCAAAATTATTTTTCATCTTCTAGTTTTATCTCTGGTTCTGTAATCACAGCTGTTTCTAAGATGGCTTCGGTCTTAAGCGCTTGGTTAGCCGATTGTTTTTCGAGTTCAGCAAGAGCATATTTATCAAGTTTTAAAGTAAGGAACCGAAGAATATTTTCTTCAAGTTTGTACATTCTTTCTAACTTAATGATAAATTCAGAAGGGGCTTCGAAGCGGAAAAAAACATAGTAACCTACTTTATGCTTTTGGATCATATAAGCTAAGCGTTTTCTTCCCCATACATCGGTATTTTTCAAATCTCCACCGTTGTTTGCAATCAATTCTTTAAATTTTGCAACAATAGCGTCAATCTGGGTGTCGTCCAGCGTGGCATTAATAATAATACCACTTTCGTAGTTATTTCGTCTCAAGGTTTCACCTCCCTTTGGACATTTAGGCCCTCATCTAAAAATGAGAGCAGGGTTAATGGAAACTAATTATTTAAAATTTCTATCTAAAATTAGCGATTTTTTTCTAATCGAACAAATTAAATACCGGTTTTATCGTCATCGTTTAGGATGATTTTCTTTCACCGATACCCTTTAGCATACCACTGAAGGAAAGATATTTAGTGTTATTTTTTAATTCTCATCGAATAAAACGACCGCCAAACAAAGATCAAAGCGATCAAAAGAAACACGAATCCAAGGTAAGGCGCTGTGGCTCTAAATCGCTCGTCAATGGCGATTTCCATTGCCAGTAAACCAAACAAGGTAGTGAATTTTATTATCGGGTTAAGCGCTACAGATGAAGTATCCTTAAAAGGATCTCCGACCGTATCACCAACAACTGTAGCATCGTGTAATGGAGTTCCTTTTTCTTTAAGATCAACTTCTACAACTTTCTTGGCATTATCCCAGGCTCCCCCTGCATTAGCCATAAAAATTGCTTGAAATAGCCCAAAAAGCGCAATGGAAATCAGGTAACTGACAAATAAGGAAGCTGAAGCACTTGCGGCAATTTTAGCATCATCCGTCATTCCCATAACTAAACTTATTGGAGCGGAGAGGAATGCAAAAGCCAATGCAAAGGAAAAAATTCCGATGAAAATATTGAACATTCCCGTTTGTGCATACTGTGTACAAATCTTAACAACTTCTTTTGATTTCTCTGTTGAAGCGCTTTGACTCGCATTTTCATCTAACTGAATATTTTGTTTGATGTATTCAACTGCACGGTAAGCACCGGTTGTTACAGCCTGGATTGAAGCTCCAGTGAACCAATAAATTACTGCGCCACCGGCTAGAAATCCTAATATTGAATAAGGATTAAGTAGATTCAAAATTGTTTCCGGTTTTACTCCGAGTACATTTTGAATAACAAGAATTAAGGAGAAGATCATCGTTGTCGCTCCTACAACGGCAGTTCCGATGAGTACCGGTTTTGCGGTTGCCTTAAACGTATTGCCTGCTCCATCGTTTGCTTCAAGATAATGTTTCGCTTTTTCAAAATCGGGTTTGAATCCAAAATCTTTTTCGATTTCTTTATCCACTCCGTTGATATTTTCGATTAAAGAAAGTTCATAAATTGATTGAGCGTTATCTGTAACCGGTCCGTAACTATCAACTGCAATGGTAACAGGACCCATTCCCAAAAAGCCAAAAGCTACAAGACCAAAAGCGAAAATTGAAGGGTAGATCATAAATGCGTCAAGCCCGAAGGTGCTTGCAAAATAAGCTACAAACATCAACAAAATGAAAACCATTCCCATCCATAACGCACTGAAATTTCCTGCAACTAAGCCTGAAAGGATCGTTAAGGAAGAGCCCCCTTCGCGGGATGCCGAAACAATTTCGTTAACGTGTTTTGATTTTGGACTTGTAAATATTTTTGTGAATTCCGGAATCAACGCTGCGCCAAGTGTTCCGCAACTTATAATGATTGATAACGTAAGCCAAAGATTATTTGGAAGATGTCCGATCAACAAACTGCTTGTTCCAAATGTTACGATGATCGAAAGAATTGAAGTGATCCAAACAAGAGAAGTTAACGGGGCTTCAAAATCAAACTCATCTTTACCGCTGTAACGGATTTGACTGAAAATTCTATTCACTCCAAACGCAACAATTGAAGTAATGATCATCATGATTCTCATCGCGAAAATCCATGTCAATAATTCCGTCTGATTGGGAATATCTTTTACCGCGAGTGCTATAAAACTGATTAATGCAACGCCGGTTACACCGTACGTTTCAAAACCGTCAGCCGTTGGGCCAACACTATCACCAGCGTTGTCTCCAACACAATCGGCAATAACACCGGGGTTTCGAGGGTCATCTTCTTTTATTTTAAAAACGATCTTCATTAAATCGGAACCGATGTCGGCAATCTTAGTAAAAATACCTCCTGCAATTCTTAATGCACTCGCTCCAAGTGATTCACCAATAGCAAAGCCGATAAAACTCGCACCGGCAAATTCTCTTGGAACAAAAAGAAGAATGATCAACATCATGATTAATTCAACGCAGATAAGCATAACACCGATGCTCATTCCGGCATCAAGAGGAATGTTTAATAATTTGATGGGTTTTCTTTCCAGCGATGCAAAAGCCATTCTGCTATTTGCAAGTGTGTTCATTCGAATTCCGAACCAGGCAACACTGTACGAACCAAGTATTCCAACAACAGTCCAGCTAAGGATCAAGAGAACTCCGCCAATGGAATTACCTTGAAGGTAACCAAAATAAAAAGCTACACAAACTGCAATAAAGACGAATAAAACAATCAGTAGTTTTCCTTGTTGCAAGAGGTAAGTCTTTGATGTTTCAAAAATTATTTGAGCCACATCAAGCATTGAGCTGTGTGCGTGAAGATTTTTAACTTTGAAAAACTGATACACTCCAAAACCGAGTCCAAGAACGCAAACTATCAATCCCCATAGGAGTAGATTGTTCTGATCAGTTGAGAGAGTAGGGATTTTGAGATTAGCTTCACTCGCAAACGAATAGATAGGAGCAAAGAGAAAAAAAAGAATGAAAGAAATCTTGTTCCTCATATGGCCTCTTGTTGGTTTTTATTTATCGAAACACAGTTATTTTGTAAACAGAGTATAAATAGAGAAAAGCTCTTTTGTGAAGAACTTCCTCTTTAATTTAACCTAACTACACCAAGTTATTTCGGTGGCTTTGTATTTGCATTGTTTAAACGGCTATTGATGTCATACATCGCCTTCTCGCCGCTTTCAACAAAAGCTTTCACCATATCATACGAAGTATCAAGAACCGGTTCAACCCGCTTCATTGCTTCGAAATCAAAACTACTGAGAACATATCGAACCATTTCACCGCTTTTAAACTTATTCCCCACACCAATTCTTAAACGCGAAAAATTTTGAGAGTTGATGTGGTAAATAATAGATTTAATTCCGTTGTGTCCACCGTCTCCACCGCTTTTTCTTATTTTGAATAATCCTTCTTCGAGATTAATATCATCATAGACAATAAGGATATCATCCGTAGTTAAAGAAAGATTCTCCATCACTTGAGCAACGGCTACACCGGAAAGGTTTACAAACGTAGTCGGTTTGATAAGAACAAAAGGGACGTCACCAAAACGTCCTCTTGCTTCTTGATAGCTAAATAATGTCTGAGAAAATTTAAGACCTAATTTATCCGCCAGATAATCAACAAAGATATACCCAATATTGTGGCGGGTTAGTTGGTACTTATCCCCTGGGTTACCTATTCCAATTATCGCTTTCACGTTACCTATTCTTCTTCAGATTTTTCTTTACCTTTACCTATAATTTCAGGCTCTTTTGGAGCTTCTGCACCAGGTTCAGTTTCTTTTACAACTTTAGGAGGAACAACACCAACAATTACCGCATCTTCAGCGTGTAAAATTTCAGCATTTTCAATTTTAATATCTGATACGTGAATTGAGGAACCGATCTTTAAATTGGAGATGTTAATCTCAATTTGCTCCGGAATTTGGCTGGGTAAACAGTTGATTGATAATTTGTGCATAAATTCTTGCAACTGGCCACCTTCTCTAACACCAACAGCAGAACCGGTGAAAAGAATTGGAATGTCAATTTCAATTTTTTGTCCAGCAACAATTCCTTGAAGATCAAAGTGAATTACTTTGTCGGTTACGGGATCAAACTGATAATCTTTTAATACACAATCAAATTCTTTTTGATTATCGAGAGCTAAGTTAATAAGATGCGTTTTTGTAGTAAAAACTAAAGAATTGATGGCGCTTGCGGCAACATCTACAGTAATCGGGTCAATTCCTTTTGCATAAAGCACACCGGGAACTCTTGCGGCATTTCGCAATTGTGTTTTTGATGACTTGCTTAAGTTTTCTCTTACATTACCATTTAAGGTTATTTTATCCATTGGGTCTCCTTTGGTTAAGTAGCTTAACCTTTATCTACGTCAAATAATGAACTAATAGATTCGTTTTTATATGTTCTAATTATTGCTTCGGCAAATAGATCCGAAGCTGAGCAAACTTCAATTTTATCTGTTTTATGTTCGGGCGAAAGTGGAATAGTGTCTGAAACAAACAATTTCTCCAACGCTGAATTATTCAATTTTTCAATCGCATTACCAGAAAGCAGCGGGTGCGTAACCGATCCGAAAACTCTTTTTGCGCCTTTTCCTTTTAAAGCTTCAATCGCCGCAACAAAAGTTCCGGCTGTATCAATAAGATCATCAACCAAAAGAACGTCTTTTCCTTCAACATCACCGATGATGTTTGTAACCACCGCCTGATTTTGTTTTGGTCTCCGTTTATCAATAACTACGAGGCTTGCGCCTAATTTTTTTGCATAAGAACGGGCAATTTTAATTCCGCCAACATCAGGGGAAACAACTACAAGATTGTCGCTTATCGCTTCAAGATTTTGTAGAAAGATCGATGAACCGTACAAGTGATCAAACGGAATATCGAAAAATCCTTGAATCTGTGAGGCGTGCAAATCCATCGTCATTACTCGGTCGGCGCCTGCTTTTGTAATAAGATTAGCAACCAATTTTGCAGTAATTGAAACTCTTGGCTGATCTTTACGATCTTGTCTTGCGTATCCAAAATAAGGGAGAACAGCAGTTATTTTTTTAGCCGATGCCCGTTTTGCGGCATCGATCATGATTAACAGTTCTAATAAATTTTCTGCCGGAGGATTTGTCGATTGAATGATAAACATCTCCGAACCCCTGATATTTTCGCCGTATTTTACCCAAATTTCACCATCGCTAAAGCGCTTGATTACAACTGAGCCTAACTCATTTCCGGTTTTATGTGCTATTTTTTCCGCCAGAGCCCTGTTAGAAGAACCGGAGAAAATTTTTATGTTCAGACTCATGGAGTATTTCTTATTTGAGTAAAATTAGTAAACAAATATAAAGATTAACCTTTGTTAAGTCAACAAATTTTGAGCCGTAAAATATTTAAAAATTGAGGAAAAACCTCAAAAAATCATTAAAAATCAACCTCACTTACAAAAGTTAGGGAAATGTGATTCCCCACCTAAATTGAAGGACGAAAAGCTTCCAAAGCGGCTAAAATTGTTGAATTTTACGTTTAAAGTTTTCAAGTCAACCCTCATTTCTAGAAGAGAAAGCAGATACTAATTTTGTATTTTTACCTTTGAAAATAGAGAATAAAATGGAAAAGAAACAAAAATTGATCCTCTGGCTGTCTGCGGTATTGCTTGCCGTTCTGCTCAGTTATTTTAAGAGTGTAACTTCGTCTGATTTCCCCATCACCGGTACAACTGTTATAAACGGTGAGAAAATAACTTATGCTTTCGATAAACTTTTCAGTGGAAAAGAAGCTTTTAAAATTTCCCTCAGAACCGATGCCGATTCGTTGAAGGGATTTGTGGTCTGGCATAAAAACAATTCTGAAAGTAACGATACATTAATATTAAAAAAAGAAAAAGGTTTTCTTTCTTGTAACATTCCGCTTCAAAAACCGATGACGGAAATTTCGTATCGAGTTTTTGTACAAAGTAAAAGTTCAACCATTCAAATTCCAAAAGAACAAACACTGCACACAAAGTTTTTAGGATTCGTCCCACGATCAATCAGTTCTACTCTTATTCTTACATTTTTTTTTGGATTACTGCTTAGTATCCGCATCGGATTAACTTATTTTGAACTGCAGTCAAAATCAAAAACGTTCGCAATTTTTTCTCTCATTTCGTTTAGTTTGTATGGACTGTTTTTAGTTCCGGTAAAACGGTTATTCGAACTTGGTGCGGTTAATCAAGCACCTCCAAAAATGTTTGAAATGTTTTCTATAGCTGATCTAACTTTTGCATTTATCTGGTTAGTGGTATCAATTGGAATGTTTAATTCAAACAATAAAATTTGGAATGTCACCGGCGCTGTTGCAACTCTAGTTGCGTTCCTTCTTATTCGCTAAAAATTGCTTGAAGTAAGAGTAAAAGAATTGTTTTATGATCAGTTGGGGTTGACTTTACTGCAACATCACTTTCAAACAGCACTCTGCTGATTTCTAGAAGTTTAGCATCGCTGAAATATTTTCTAGCCGCGATAAAGTTTTTCAAATAGTAAGGATGTGTGCCAACAACCCTTGCAATCATCTGTTCGGGAAGTTTTTGTTCCAGCATTTCAGGTAGCTGCATCAGAGACGTAAAATATTTATTCAACATCGCGAGCAAAAGAATTATCCCCTCTTTCTCCAATAAATTAAAAGCGATCTTCACTGCTTCGGTTTTCTTCTGCGCGCCGATCGCATCCTGCAAATTAAAAACCGTGTATTCTTTTGTTGAAACAACATTCGCTTCAATTTCTTTAAAAGTAATTTCATCCTTTTCGCCAAGCGATGAAATTATTTTTTCAAGCTGCATTTCAAGCATTCCGCGGTTCTCTCCAACCAGACTTAAAAGAAATTCAGCATCAACTCTGGCAATTTGCTTTTTGTGCAGATCGGTGTACTGCATGATCCAATTTACCAGTGAGACTTCTTTCAGTGCTTTCGCTTCAAAAATAAAATCACGCTCGGCAAAAATTTTTATGAATCCTTTTTCAGAAGCTTTAACTGTTCCGTTAAAAAGTAAAACAAGAATTGAAAATTCAGGCGGGCCTTTCGCGTAGCGTTCAAGCAGTGTAGACTGTTTCTCTTCTTTCATTTTTTCAAACTCTTTTACAAGTATGAATTTCTTTCCGTCACCAAAAGGAAAAGACTGTGCAAAGTCTATCACTTCATTTATTGATGCAGAGCTTCCGAAATAAATCTGTTTGTCAAATTCGCTGGAAAGTAAAGGAGTAATCGCTTTTTCAAGCGCTTCAGCGGCTTCGTTTAGGCTAAACGAATCCTCCCCCGCTAAAAAATAAACGGGGGAAAATTTCTTCAATTTACAATGTTTCTGAATTTCAGAAATATCTTGAAAGGATTGTTTTGCCATTAATAAATTTCTTTTTAGAAATTATTTCCCATTCGTTTTTTTGTTTGCTCTTCTTTCGATAGTTACGGTTTCCATAACAACATCGTTAAGCGGTTTATTGAATGGCTGCGAAGTTGCAACTTTACCAATTGCTTCAACCACTTCCATTCCTTTTATAACATGGCCGAAAACGCTGTGTTTACCATCTAACCATGGAGTTGGAACGAGTGTAATAAAAAACTGGCTCCCGTTAGTGTTTGGTCCGGCGTTAGCCATTGATAACACACCTGGAGTTTCATGCTTCAATTCCATATTAAATTCATCAGCAAAAGATTTACCCCAGAAACTTTCGCCACCTCTTCCGGTACCGGTTGGGTCGCCGCCTTGGATCATAAAATTCTCTATCACTCTGTGAAAAATAATTCCGTTGTAGTAACCTTTTTCCGCAAGCCCTACAAAATTTTCTACAGTTTTCGGAACAAGTTCATCGAAAAGTAAAATTTCAATTGTTCCCATATTTGTTTTGATTACGGCAACGGTTACCGAATCTTTTCCGTTCATATATTGTGTCACGATATCACCTTTTTGTTGTGTTGTTGATCCATTCTTACAGCCTAAAGTTAAAGTCAAAATTATTAAAAGAAATAAGGACTTCATGGTTCCTCTTATGGTTTTAGAATGTTTAATGAAATTAAAATTAGAATTAAAACTCCGAGAGCAATCCGGTAGTAAATAAAAACGAAAGTCGTATTCTTGCGTAAATATTTTAAAAGAAAATCGATAGCTGCGTAACCGCTTATTCCCGAAACAACGGTTGCGATGATAAGATTTACAACTCCCGATTGATCAATAAATTTTATTTGTTCGTAGAGCTCAAGCATTCCGCTTGCAAAAACAGATGGAATGCTGAGTAGAAAAGAAAATCTTGCCGCCGATTCGCGCGTTAATCCCATGAACAAACCGCCGGTAATTGTTGTGCCAGATCGCGATGAACCTGGAATCAGCGCCATCGCCTGCGCAATTCCAATTATAATTGAATCGAAAAGGGAAAGGTCCTTCATCTCTTTCTTGAACTTTGCTGTTTTCTCCGCATACGCCAAAATGATTGCTAGAAGAATTAAGCTACAAGCAATCACAATAAGATTTTTTGTTAACGTTCCTTCAATTATTTTTTTAAAACCTAATCCGAAAGTAACAATCGGGATTGTTCCAAAAATTATGAACCACCCCATTTTGGAATCGAGTGATTGCGTTGAAAATTTTAGCCGCGCGCCTAAATTTTCTTTTAAAAAAGCTGAAACGATATTCCAGATATCTTTCCAAAAATAAACAAGTATGGCCACAAGCGTTCCAAGTTGAATTACCGCGATGAAAGAAGTCCATGCCTGCGGATTCTCTTCGGAGATAAGATTAAACATTCTTCCAAAAATAGTTAAGTGCCCGGTACTACTTATCGGGAGAAATTCTGAAAAGCCTTGAATGATTCCAAGTATTATGGCTTCAATAATGGACATGTGATTTCCTTATAGATTAACTGCTACGCCGACTTTAATGCCGACTGAAAATGAATTCATCTTTAATTTTGACCCGGTTAAGTTATTTATAAACGTTTTCCCGGAAGCACTCTTAAAATCTCCAAAAGTTGAATAACGTAAATCGAAACCAAGAGAAGCAAAAACTGTTTGACTGAGTGCTGTAAGCCCTTCAGCCCTTACGATTGCACCAACTCCTTTTGCAGCGTAAGATTCAGTTTGTACAAAATTCGGGAGCTTTTCGTCTGCCGAAATAAATCGCGGACCAATTCCACCACCAAATTTAAATTTGTACCCGGCACCTTGTAAAACGTAGTACGCTAATACCGAAGGAGAAATAAAACCATAATCAAAACGATAGACACTTAAATATGATGTCTGAAACGAATTTAACTCATACGCTGCTTCAAGACCAAATTCAAGATTTTGATCTACTGTATACCCAACTTCTCCGGAAGCTTCAAATGCAGGGAAAAACTGATAAAGCGCCATATCTCCGATAAAATAATTTAGGTTTAAATAGTCCTTGAGATCAGCCATATTTACATAATTCAATCCCATGCTGCCTCGAACTTCCCATTGGGCTTGTCCAAATAATGGTGTCCACAAACCGAGAACCGTAGACATTATTAAAAAGAAAAATGTTTTCATTTCATTAAAAATATTTGTTGATAACTCAAGATTTTCTTCAATTTTTTTAACATTAGAATTTTACTGTTAAACCTGTTTTAATTCCAACTGAAAAAGCATTTAGCGTTAGCACTTTCCCGGTAACATTACTTATAAGATTTTCTTCAGCTGAATCAGATAGGTTCCCATATTTATTATATCGCAAATCGAAATCGAGATGTGCAAAGATATTATTAACAAGCAAAGTTTGTCCTTCAATTTTGCCAAGGAAGCCATATCCCGTTCCTTTATAATCGATATATTTCATCACTAGCCTGGAACCAGAGGGAAGAGTTGTAAAAACAAATCTTGGACCAATACCACTACCAAATTTAAACAGATAGTTTTTCCCACTAAGTAAATAATATCCAATTAATGACGGTTGATAAAAATCGTATGAAAACCGACCTATTTCGACCAATGAACCGAAATATTTATTGTGCTCATACTTAATTTCGCAAGTTATTTGAAAATTTTCATTTAGCTGATGGCCGACTTCAATCCCGGATTCAAAAGCCAGTAGATATTCATTAAGGTTGTTTTCGTTTAAAAAATAATTTTTATTAAGATATTCCCTCAACTGTGGCATACTTATTAAATTTACACCAATACCTGCACTAACTTCCCATTGAGCTTGCAGACTTACAACGGAGAAAAAAACCAAAATGAATATTTTCTTCATTTAATTTTTCTCCTCTAAATCGAAAAGAGAAGTTTGTTTCATGGTTGCATACTTTTTCCTAAAATAAAAGAAGTAAAACAATGCAGCTAGAGAATGAATGATGTAGGAAATTGCATGCGTTAACGTTGCGTAAGCGATACTCACATCAGGTAAAAAAGAATAGAGCGAAATTAAAACAGACTTGGTTATCGTGTGGTATGAACCAATTCCGCCGGGAGTCGGGATCATTACACCGATGGAACTTATACTCATTACCACCCAGCCGGATGAGAGATTAATATTTGCCGCGTTGTGCATGTCGAAAATTAAAAAACCGACATAAGCGTTTAATCCATACGCCAGCATTATTAAAACGCTGTAGAAAATTGCAACGGAATAATTTTTCCAGCCGGAAAGGCTCGCAAAACCGAAGGTGAGTTTTTCAAATATCGAAGCAATTTTTTCAGCAAAAGCTTTTGAAAATTTTCCGGTAAGAAGCAGAATGACTGAATAAAATTTTTCTTTGTAGCGAATACTCAAAACTAAAATTAAAATTATGAAGGCAATGATAGCTGAACCGAAATACATTGTTAATCTTAACCAGGGAAATTCGGCATAAAGATTTCCTCCGTAAAGAAAAGCGGAAAGAATTACCGCAATTCCAAAAAAGATAATATCAATAACGCGCTCAACCACAATTGTCCCGAAGATAGAAGAACGGGAAATGTTTTCAAGTTGTCCAACAGAAACCGCTCGGGAAATTTCTCCAAGCCGCGGCACTACATTATTTACGCCATATCCTATTAACAGCGATCCAAAAAGATGACCGACTTCAACATCTTTTTTAATTGAAGATAAAATCACTTTCCACCTGAGTGCGCGAAGATAATGCCCAAATAAAGTAAGCAACGCAAAAACAATTATCCACAACAACGAAGCAGTTGAAATAATTTTAAAGAGACGTGAAGCATCAACTCCCGCAAAAGCAAAATAGAGAAAGACAAGACTCAGCAAAACCGAAACTACATAGCTGAGAAATTCTCTCGGTGTAATCTTTTGTTTTGATTTAGCGGAGGTCAATAATTTTTATTCCTTGTGGAATTTGGAAAGAGAATTTTTCTTTATCGAAATTTTGATTCCCTCGGAAATTTGAAAAATGAAAAGTGATGGTAGTTTCCTCATTTCCCGTAACTTCAACTTTTTCCAAAGTATTATCTTCCGTTGGATAAACCTTTGCCTGCTTAAATTCATTGAATGAGGAACCAGGCAGCAACACAACTACATTCTTCCCAGCCTCTTTTATTTCTTTCACTTTGCAGCGATTCGGATAATCAAAAACAAATTTCTTCGGAGAAAAGAGTGATGCATCTTCCTCATCATAACTGCTGATGATAACTTTTTTTTCTTTTTTATTGTAGTTCCAATTTGTAATTCCGTCGGAAACAATCATCAAATTTTTAAATTCAAGGCGAAGTTGGTTTTCTTTTTTATAAGCCAATTTACCACTCATTACCGTTTTGCCGTTTACTTCTTGAGAGAAGTCAACGGAAAAATCTTGTAACGACAAAAATTTATTTTGCATTGCTTTTAACAATGGAATATCCTTTCCTTGCGGGAAGAGAGTTGCAATGAGTATAATAGAAAGGAATAATGTTTTTTTCATCTAAATATTTCTAAGGATCGTTTCAAGTTGTTCTTCATTTTCTACAATTACTTCACGCGCTTTACTGCCGTCGTTCGGACCAACAATGCCGGCTTCTTCAAGCTGATCGACAATGCGTGCCGCACGTGAATAACCGAGTTTTAATCTTCTCTGCAGCAGCGAAACCGAACCTTGTTGATGACGGACGACCACTCTTGCAGCATCGTGAAACAAAGGATCAACATCATCCATAAATTTTGCAGCGGCATCTTTTTTCTTATCATACAAAGAAGGAAGATTGTACGGTTTAGAATAACCATCCTGCTTTGAAATGTATTCTGTTAGACGCTCAACTTCTTCGGTGGTTATAAATGCATTTTGCATACGGATGGGTTTCGGTAATCCCGGAGGAAGGAAAAGCATATCACCACGTCCAAGCAATTGCTCGGCGCCGTTCATATCAAGAATGGTTCTCGAATCAATTTTAGATGCAACCTGGTATGCCATACGCGCACTAAAATTCGCTTTAATAACTCCGGTGATAACATTAACAGAAGGTCTTTGTGTTGCAAGTACAAGATGAATCCCAACCGCTCTTGCCAATTGCGCCAAACGTGCGATCGGTTCTTCAACTTCTTTTCCTGCGGTGATCATTAAATCTGCAAGTTCATCAATGATTACAACGATGTATGGAAGATAATAATGTTTCATCGTCTCTGTATCTTTCGGAGCTTTTTTCGGATCAGCAATTTTTAAATTGTAATCAACGATATTCCGAACGCCAGCTTTTGCAAGTTTGTCGTACCGTCTTTCCATTTCGTATTCAACCGATTTTAAGAGCAGCACAGCATTTGTTGGAACCGTAACGATGTCTTCGTCAAAGTCAGGTGACACGGCGAGATAATGTTTGCGCAGAGAATTATAAAACGAAAGTTCAATTTTTTTCGGATCGATGATAGCAAGTTTAACTTCTGAGGGATGTTTTGCATACAACAAACTGGCAATGATCATGTTGATACCAACGCTTTTACCTGAACCGGTTGAACCGGCAATTAGCAGGTGGGGCATTTTTGCCAAATCTGAAATTAAAACTTCTCCCGCGATATCTTCTCCTAACGCCAAAGGAAGTTCAGCTTTTGAATTTGCAAGTTTGCTCAAAACCGATTTTGCAACCACGAGCGATGGTTCCGAGTTTGGTATTTCAACACCGATTGCGCTTTTACCCGGTATTGGCGCAATGATTCTTATTCCTCTTGCAGCAAGTGCAAGGGCAATATCATGCTCAAGACTAACGATCTTGCTAATCTTAACACCAGGCGCCGGAACAATTTCATAGAGTGTTACTACCGGTCCAGGTGTAACGGAGATATCTTGAATTTCAATATCAAAGAGAGAGAGTTTATCTTTTAAAAGTTCTGCGTTCTTTTTTAATTCTTCTTCTGCAACTTTAAAATTTTGCTTCGGAATTTCATTCAGCAGATCAAGCGATGGCATGTGATATTTTATTTTTTCTTCCCAGGGATCAGGCAGCGCTGCTTCAATATCGCGGTTGGCGAACATTACATCGTCATCGGGTTTACTTTTTAGTTTTGCTTCTCTCGCCTCTATCTCTGCATTATTCTTTTCCAGTTTTTCAATTTCAATTTTTTCCGGAGAAGGTTCATCTTTTCTAATAATGCGGATTGTTGTTTCTTCTTTTTGTTCGTCAGTAAGTTCGGGAATTGATTCATCCGCTTTAACCTCACCAACAGGAATAATCGTTTTTTTCTTTTTTTCTCTTAACTCTTTAATCTTCTCTAAATTATCTTTTTCTTTGCCGGAAGTTTTTGCTTCTTTCATCTTTTCTTGCGCGGCTTCTTTTGTTTTAGCAAAAAGAGAAGCGATCCATACAAATATTTTTTCAATTTTAATATCAAATGCTATGATCAGTGTAATTGTCATTAATGAAAGTAAGAGGAGCAAACTTCCAACACAGCCGATCAACGTTCCTAAAGCTTTTCCTAAAAAATTTCCTATCGCTCCACTTAACTCATATGTTTGATAAAAGATGTTGTACTCAAGACGGATAACACCAAAGATGGTTGAAAATAAAAGGGCGGAGACAATTAAAAAATTTGAAATGTTAAGTAAGGTTTTAAATTCTATTTTTTTAAAGAAAGAAAATCCCCAGAGTCCAATAACGAATGGAAAGATCAGTGAAAAAATTCCAAGAGTATTATTGATGCTGAATTCCGCCATGTAAGCACCGACGATACCAAGCCAATTTTGGGCGGTGTGCAATTCTCGCTGTAATTCATCACTGCTGAAGGTGCGAAAAAAATCGTTCATCCGGTAACTTAGCAATGCCCGATCATAGCGCGAGTACGAAACGATACTGAGAAGAAGGAGGAGTGAAAAAATTAACAGAAAGAAACCAAGAATTTTTTTCTTTTTTTCTGCCGATAAAGAAAAATAGGGAGATTCTTCTTTAACTTCTTTGGTTTTTCCGTTAGTTTTTTTTGCCATTTTTAGTTACCGGTTGATGAACCTGGAACTTTAGTTTCAGCGTTTTGCCGTTGAAGTATTTTAACAACACTTGATGCAAAAACAGGAAGATCTTCGGTTACGTTCTGTTTAGCGCAATATTTTAAGTCCTCTTCAAAACCATTTTCAATTAAGAATTTTCCGTGTTCCGATTCAGCAAACATTTTTTTCAAATTCTTTCCAAAGGTTTTTGCAATTGCAACGGAAGCTAAACCGGAATCAGTTAATTCAACATCTTGCTTCTGCACTAATATTTCAGAAATCAATTTACCGGCAAAGACGGTATCTTCCAAACAAAAACTACTGTTCCGCCCGGCGCACAAAATTTCAAAAGATTTGTTTAGCTCAACTAAATATTTTGCAACAGCAGAAATATTTAAAAACGATGCGATAATTACTTCGTCTGAATATTTCGCTTTTACAATCGCTTTTGTACCGTTAGTGGTAAAAAAGACGAGAGATTTTCCTCCGATGGCTTCGCTGGTAAATTCTAAAGGAGAATTTCCAAGATTAAATCCGTCTATTTTTTTAGCATTTCTTTCTCCGCAAATAAGTGTTTGCCCCCCGAACATATTGCTCGAAGCTTTCATTGCAAATTCCACTGAACCGACCGGAACAATTTCTTTTGCACCATTCATTAACGCGGTAATAATAGTCGTTGTTGCACGGAGGACATCAACAACCACAGTTGTTTTCCCGGAAAAATGGAGTTCATCAACATTTGTTGGTGACATAATTACATTGATATTCATACTAAGAAACCCTCATCTTATTTTGAAATAAACGGAAGCCTACCGACTTGCGCTTGAATTTCTTTTCCGCGAATCAACATTTGAACTTCTTTAGTTTCGTTTAAAGTTTCAGTGGAAATGTACGCCATCGCAATTCCTTTTTCAAGAATCGGACTCACCGTTCCGCTTGTAACATCTCCAATAACTTTTCCCTTATAAGCTACTTCGTAACCATGACGCGGGAAGGCTCTTTCTTCGATTACCAAAGGAGTCAATTTTCTTTTCAATCCATTTTGTTTCACTTTTAAAAGAGCCTCTTGCCCAATGAAGTGAGATTTTGATAAACGGGTTATCCAACCTAATCCGGCTTCAAGCGGATTTGTGGTTTGGTCAATATCATTTCCGTATAAACAATATCCCATTTCTAAACGAAGTGAATCTCGGGCGCCGAGTCCAACAGGTTGAATGTCAAACTCTTTTCCGGCTTCAAAAAGTGCGTTCCAAATTTTTGTTGCAACTTGTTCATCTCCCTTGAAATAAAGTTCGTAACCAAGTTCGCCGGTATACCCTGTGCGGGAGATTATCATTTCTACATCTAAGAATTTGTCCACAAGAAAATGATAGTAGTCTAGAGTTATTTCTTTGCCGTAGAGTTTTTCAATTACTTTTTTTGAATTTGGTCCCTGCACTGCAAGCAAAGAATATTCATCACTCGCATTAATTAACTCAACACCAAATGAATTATTTTTTTGCATCCACGCAAAATCTTTATCAACATTTGACGCATTAATTACAAGAAGGTATTCTGTTTGAGAAATGCAATAAACAAGAAGATCGTCAACAATACCGCCGTCTTCATAACACATTGCCGAATACTGAACTCTTCCCGGAAATAATTTTTCTACATCGTTCACGGTGATTTCTTGAACAAAGTCAAAAGCTTTTTCGCCACGAACAAACACTTCTCCCATGTGGCTGACATCAAAAACACCAATCGATTGTCTCACTGCTTTATGTTCAGCGATGATTGAAGAATATTGCACAGGCATTTCGTAACCGGCAAATTCAACTAATTTTGCATTAAGATTTTTATGAATAGTATAAAAGGTTGTTCGTTTCATAGTTGTATTTAATTTTTACTTTTGAGTTTTTTTCCAATCACTAAGAAACTTTTCTAATCCGCTATCAGTGAGTGGATGACTGAATAATTTATCGATTACTGAAAAAGGCATCGTACAAACGTCTGCTCCGATCAAGGCGGCTTCTACAAAATGAAGAGGATGGCGGATGCTGGCAACAAGCACTTCGGTTTCATAATCATAGTTTCTATAAATTTGCACAATCTCTTCGATCAACTGCATGCCGTTATGGCTGATGTCGTCAAGTCTGCCGACAAAAGGGCTGATGTATGAGGCACCGGCTTTAGCAGCCAGCAAAGCTTGAGATGGGGAGAAACAAAGGGTAACGTTTGTTTTAATTCCTTCCTCAGAAAAAGTACGAACGGCTTTTAAACCTTCTTTTATAAGAGGAACTTTAACAACAATATTTTTATGAATTGCCGCAAGCTCGCGCCCTTCTTTTAGAATTCCTTCGTAGTCTGTAGAGATAACTTCTGCGCTCACCGGTCCATCAACTATGGCTAAGATTTCATCAAGCATTGCACGAAAATCTTTTCCTTCTTTTGCAACAAGTGAAGGATTTGTGGTTACACCGTCTAAAAGTCCAAGTGCAGCAGCTTCTCTAATTTCTTTTACACTTGCGGTATCGATAAATATTTTCATCTAACTCTCCTAGTTTCTAAAGTTAAAATTACAAAATCATTTTCAAAAGGAATATGACTAGTTGGTTAAATCAACTTTGTCTTTTTTTGAATAAAATCGATATTGATGAAGGCTTAATGTGTTTTCTTCAACAATCTTAATTCTTATAAAATTTTTCAACTGCAGTTTAAGCAGCATACTGAAAAAACCCTCATTCAATTTGCTTGCTATTGACGGATGACATTTAAGTATAAGTGAACGAACCTTGGAATTTGCTTTGTGCTTTCCAATCCATTCTTCAATGTCATGAAGTACATGCGATTTTTTGGTAAGCAGACCGGTACCTCCGCAGTAGGCGCACTGTTCGTACGTCATTTGAATAATATTTTGACGGATTCTCTGACGCGTAATTTCAACCAATCCAAAGTCAGACATCGGTAGGAGAGAAACTTTTGCACGATCACGACGGAATTCTTTTTTTAGTTCATCATAAACTTTTTTTCTATTCTTTTCATCTTCCAGATCAATAAAATCAACAACAATCAATCCGCCGATATCGCGCAATCTAAGTTGACGCGCAATTTCTCTTGCCGCTTCCAGATCCGTTTTTAACGAATTTAATTCTTGCTCTTTGTTTGCGGCGTATCTTCCGCTATTTACATCGATAACCACCATTGCTTCGGTGTGTTCGATGATTAAGTAACCGCCGCTTTTCATCGGAACTTTTCTTCCGAAAAGTGTCTTTATCTGCTCTTCGATTTTGAAAGTTTCAAAAACGGATTGTTTCGATTTATATAATTCAACTTTTTCAGCTAGATCCGGATGAACTAATTCTACATAATCCTTGATCTGCTTATAAAGTTTTTTTGAATCAATAATAACTTTGGAAATATCTGCGGTGAAGAGATCGCGGATAACGCTTGAGGTTGTATTCAAATCCTGATAAACAAGCGCAGGCGGTTGTTCAGTTTTTATGGCTTCTTCAATTTTTTCCCATGTTTTTTTGAGGAGCGTTAAATCTTCAAGCAATGCTTCTTCGCTTTGATTTTTTGCCACAGTACGAATAATTAATCCGAAGTTTGGAGGAAGGATGCCCCTTGCAAGCGTTCTAAGTCTTCTTCTTTCTTTGAAATCAGTTATTCTTTTTGAGATGCCGACTTTGTTATCGAACGGAAGTAACACACAAAATCTACCGGGAATTGAAACTGAGGAGGAAACCCGAACACCTTTATTGCTTACAGGTTCTTTCGTAATCTGAATTACGATTTCCTGTCCTTTTTTCAATTTAGGAATTCCGTTAATTAAACGTTGATCTTGCTGTGCAGATTGTGGTTGCGGAGTATTTTGTTTTTCGTCAGCTTCTTCATCTAAATCAACATCCGAATCATCGCCAACCAGAGATTGAAATTCTTTGGTGCGCATGCCGATATCAGAAAAGTGAAGAAAAGCATCGTGTTTCATTCCGATGTTTATGAAGGCGGCTCTTATGCCAGGGAGAACACGGGCAACTTTTCCTTTATAAATATCGCCGACCATACGGCGATTTTCGGGATAATCAACAAAGAAGTCGATTAAGTTCCCATCTTCCGTAATTGCAACTCTCGTTTGCGATGCGGAAGAATTGATAATAATTTCTTTTACCATAATTGTAAAAACCTTTGATTGCATCAACCGGTTCTACAAGAGAACGGCGAATACATTTTAAAAACTTTGTCATAAGTGAATGGATCTCATTTCCTATCGTTGAGGAGTTGTTCTCTAAAAAAGAGAAGAAGAAAAATCCTTCAAAAAGACTTTTGACTAAACGGAACACTACTGTTTCCTTTGAAATTTTTTGAACTATTTGAGCAAAACTTTTTAAACTTATTAGTACTAAACATTTAGCAGATGATTCCGCAAGAAGAATTTTAATGCGGAATCATCATTAGCTAAAATTGTCATCTAGTTGTTCATTTTCGTTTACGAAAAAGAACACGAGTTAATTACTTCCTTCAGGTTTCTCTTCGCTTAAAAGTTCCTTTCGGCTTAAGCTAAACTTCCCGTTTTCAATTTTAAGTAATTTAACTCTAACTTTATCTCCTTCTTTGTAATAATCGGTTACCTTGTTCACTCGTTTATTATCGATCTGGGAGATGTGCAGCAGTCCTTCTTTGCCCGGAAGAATTTCCACGAACGCACCGAAATCCATTATTTTGGTAATAATGCCGTCGTAAATTTCTCCAACTTCAGGAGTAGCTGTTAACTGTTTGATATACTCTTTACACTTTTTAGCGCCGTCGGAATTTGGAGAAGCAATGTTCACGGTTCCGTCATCATTAATATTGATGTCTACTCCGAACAAACGTTGCATACCCTGTACGGTTTTACCACCGGGACCTATCAATAATCCGATTTGATCTGTTTCAACTTTAATTGAAATCAAATGTGGTGCATATTTGGAAAGTGTTGGGCGAGCTTGACTAATGGCTTCGTTCATAATTCCGAGGATATGCATTCTTCCTTCTTTTGCCTGGTTGAGTGCTTTTTCAAAAATCTCAAATGAGATTCCTTCGATTTTAATATCCATCTGGAAACCGGTAATACCATCAGCGGTACCGGCAACTTTAAAGTCCATATCACCAAGATGATCTTCATTACCTAAAATATCGGTAAGAATTGCAAATTGATCGCCTTCCTTAATTAATCCCATCGCGATTCCGGCAACCGGTTTTTTCATCGGAACACCGCCATCCATCATAGCAAGTGAACCGGCGCAAACCGTAGCCATTGATGATGAACCGTTTGATTCGAGAATATCGGAAATAATTCTTATTGTGTAAGGGAATTCTCCTTCAGCCGGAGCCATCTTCTTTAAAGAACGTTCCGCAAGATTTCCGTGACCAATTTCCCTTCTTCCAACACCAGACATTCTACCAACTTCACCAACACTAAATGGAGGGAAATTATAATGAAGAAGAAATCGTTTTGTGCTTTCTTCACGTAATCCATCAATAATTTGTTCATCGTTTTTTGTTCCGAGCGTAAGCGAGGTTAAGCTTTGCGTTTCGCCACGGGTAAACAATGCCGAACCATGCGTGCGTGCAAGAACGCCAAGTTCAATGGTAATTGGACGAACTTGCGTTGTATTTCTGCCGTCAAGACGTAAGCCTTCAGACAAAATGCGTTTGCGCATTAAATCTTTTTCAAGATCGTGAAGAATTGTTTTAATATCTTTCTTCTGTTCCGGATATTTTTCTTCAAGTGAAGCAAGAACTGATTCGGTCAATTCTTTATTCTTTGCAGCACGTTCTTCTTTTGCAAGAACTGAAGCAACAATACCGGTAAGTTGATCTTTCGCAAGCGAAATAACATCATCAAAAAGTTCCTGAGGGATAGCTTTTTTCTCAACAACTCTTTTAGCTTTTCCAGCCTCAGCTGCAAAATCTTTTTGAAGTTGAACAAGTTTCTTGATTGCTTCGTGGGCGAATCGAAGAGCATTCAAAGTTACTTCTTCACTAACTTCGTTTGCTTCTCCTTCAACCATCATAATTGAATCTTCCGTACCTGCAACGACTAATTCCAATTCACTTGCAACCGTTTGCTCGTGTGTTGGATTGATGATAAGTTCGCCGTTTAACAATCCGACACGTACTTCAGCAACCGGTCCGTTAAAGGGGATATCGGAAACTGATAAAGCTGCCGAAGCACCGCAAGCGGCTAAAACATCGGCATCATTTTCAGTATCGTATGAAAAAACGTTTGCAACTACTTGAGTTTCGTTCAAGAATTCTTCCGGGAAAAGAGGGCGAATCGGTCTATCAATTAACCGCGCGCTTAATATTTCTTTTTCCGTCGGTCTTCCTTCACGTTTAATAAATCCGCCGGGGAATTTTCCAGCGGCAGAAGTTTTTTCTCTGTATTCAACTTGAAGAGGAAAGAAATCTTGATCTTCTTTTGCCTGTTCGGATGCAACAGCAGTTACAAGAACCATCGTTTCACCGTAGGTTACCATTACTGCGCCGTTTGCTTGTTTAGCAAACCGACCTGTTTCAATTGTGAATAGCTTTCCGCCGATTTCTACACTTTTTGTAACTACCATAAAATGATCCTACTTTCTAATATTCAATTCTTTAATAATGGCTCTATATCTATCGATGTCTTTCTTAATAAGATAATCAAGTAAGCGTCTCCGTTTACCAACCATCATTAATAACCCTCTGCGAGAGTGGTGATCTTTTGCATGTTTGTTAAAATGCTCGGTGAGATCGTTGATCCTCTTTGTTAACAGCGCAATCTGCACTTCTGATGTACCGGAATCTTTTTCATTTTTTCCGTATTTGGTCACGATCTCCAATTTTTCTTCTTTTGTCATTTTTTTCTCCTATTTGTTTTGTTACGATATAATTCCAGCAGCAGCTTGTTGACTTCAAGCAGTCCGGAATTAATTATTTTGTTAAAAGTAAATTTGTTTTTTGTTTATCAATTTCAATCTGTTTTATCAGTTCTTCTTTAGAACCGAATTTTTTTTCATCGCGTATCCGCTCAATAAATTCAATGTGAATATGCTTTCCGTAAATATCTTCATTAAAATTAAGAATATGCACCTCGCTTAAAACAACTTTTGTTTCCTTAAAAGTCGGTCGCAATCCGATGTTCATTACTCCGTTAAAAATTCTTTCTTCTAAAAAAACTTTAACAGCGTAAACTCCGTTTTTAGGAATCAGTTTACTCTCATTTTCAAGCTGAATATTAGCAGTTGGAAACCCGAGTTCTCTTCCCCGTTTATCTCCTACAACAACTTTTCCTGCAAATGAATAGTTCCGACCAAGCATTTGAGCAGCTGCTTTAACTTCACCTTCAAAAAGGGCGTTTCTAATTTTAGAGCTGCTTACAACGGTTTCATTTACCGTAACTGCATCGGTCTTTTGAATATCAAAGCTATTTGCAGCGCCTAACTCACGGATTTTCTGTTCATCACCGTCTCTTCCCTTACCAAAACGGTGGTCGTAACCGATCACCATTTTCTTAATTCCGGTACCATCGAGAATATATTTTCTGAAAAACGCTTCCGATGTTAGCTCTGAAAACTCTTTTGTAAAAGGAATTACCAGCAGGTTATCAATTCCCATGTTTCTCAAAATTTCGACTTTTTCTTCAAAAGTCGTTAGCAATTTTAAGTCAGAATTGGGCTGAATGACTAACCTAGGATGCGGTTCAAACGTAATAACGAAACTTCTGCATCCGTTGTTTTTTGATTTATTTATAAGAACATTAAAAATCTTTTGATGACCTAAGTGAACTCCGTCAAAGGTTCCAATCGTAATAATCGTATTGTCGTTTTTTTCTATCAGAAATAGATCGTTGTAAACTCTCATGCATCTTCTTTAGCTTTCAGTATAGTGCAAATATACTTTATTTTGAAGTGAAAAGGAAATAAGCATCACGCTTCACTTTCCGCCAAATGATGAGCTTTTTGACCATATTTTGTTGAAAATTCCTCAACAGTTAAGGCATCTATTACCGAAAAATCACCTATCGCAGTTCTTCTTAAACTAGAAAGATAAGCGCCGCAACCAAGTTTCTCTCCAAGATCGTGCGCCAAAACTCTAATGTATGTCCCCTTAGAACACGTGATCTCAAAATCAATTCTCGGCAGATCAATTTTGGAAATTAAAAATTTGTGAATAGAAACCGTTCTTGAACTCCGTACAACGGTTTTTCCCTTTCGAGCCAGTTCATACAATTTTTTACCGCCGAAATTTACCGCCGAGTACATTGGAGGAGTTTGTTCAATTTCTCCTTCAAAATGTTTTTTTGCCGAATAAATTTCTTCTTCGGTGATTTGTTCGAACGGTTTGTGATCTGTTACTTCCATTTCGGAATCCATCGAGGCAGTAATCCCGCCGAGTGTGATGGTTCCGGTGTAAGTTTTTTGCAAATCTTGAAACGTAGAAATTTGTTTAGTTTTCTTTCCGGTACAAATGATAAGCAGTCCGCTAGCTAAAGGATCAAGCGTACCGGCATGCCCGATTTTTTTTACACCAATAATTTGTCTCAGCTTGTGAACAACTTTAAAGGAAGACCAGTGCAACGGTTTATCAATTAAAAGAGTTTCCCCGGTAACAAAATCTGTATTGAAGAAATCACTCGTCTGTTGGTTTATCATCTTCGTGGATTTTCTTAAGTAACGTATCAATATGTTCTACATAGTCAGCGGAGTCATCAAGAAAAAATCTCAATTCCGGAACGTAGCGGGTAGTCATCCGGGCAGCTAGTTCGGTTCTAAAAAATCCGTGCATTTCTTTAACTTTAGTTAATGAACTTTCCCGCTTGTCGTTAGGAAAAATAGAAAGATGTATCTTCGCGTTTTTCAAATCGGGAGAAACATCAACTTTGGTTACGGTTACTAATCCTATTGATGAATCCCGAATTTTTTGCAGGAAGATAAGACTAATTTCTTCTTTAATCAGTTTGGACATTTTTTCTAATCTAAATGACATATAAACTCAACCTAAAAACCTATTACGGTTTAAACAAATTTCTTCTTTGTTTCGATCATTTTGTAGGCTTCAATAATATCGCCTGCCTTCAGATCATTATAATTTGCAAGACTGATACCGCACTCAAAACCGGCGTCGACATCTCGAACATCATCTTTAAAGCGTTTCAAGGTAAGAATATCGCCTTCAAAAATTACAATTCCGTCTCTAATAAGTCTGATCTTATTATTTCGCTGAATTTTACCTTCCTGCACGCGGCATCCGGCAACTGTTCCAACTTTTGAAATCTTGAATACTTCACGAATTTCAACAGTAGCGGTAACTTCTTCAGAAATTACCGGTGCAAGGAGACCTTCAAGTGCAAGTTTAACTTCATTGATCGCATCGTAAATAATGCTGTACAAACGGATATCAACTTTTTGACTTTCCGCCAATTTTCTTGCGTTCAAATTTGGACGAACATGGAAACCAATAATGATTGCGTTTGAAGCAGCCGCAAGAAGAACATCTCCTTCGGAAATCGCTCCAACACCGCGGTGAATAACTTTTACAAGAACTTCTTCACGGGAAAGTTTCATCAAAGAATCGGCTAACGCCTCAACAGAACCGTCAACGTCGCCTTTAACAATTATCGGAAGGTCTTTTACACCACCGATGCTTATTTGATGAGAGATTTCATCAAGTGTTAAGTGATGTACTTGTTTCTGATCCTGCTCGCGTTTTAACTGTTGCCGTTTAATTGCGATTTCTCTTGCAGCACGTTCACTTTCAACTACAATAAAAAGATCGCCAGCTTGTGGAGCGCCTTCTAATCCAAGTACAAGCACCGGAGTTGAAGGAGTTGCTTCACTAACTTTTCTGTTCCGTTCATCAAACATCGCTCTTACGCGGCCATGATGAATACCGGCAACAAATGGATCTCCAATTTTTAGCGTTCCTTTTTGAACCAATACCGTTGCGGTAATTCCACGTCCTTTATCAAGCTCGGATTCAATAATCACACCACGCGCAACACGATTCGGATTAGCCTTCAAATCAAGCATTTCAGATTCGAGGAGAATTTTTTCCAGCAGTACATCAACATTCTTTCCGGTTTTAGCTGAAAGTTCAACGCATTGATATTTGCCGCCCCAGTCTTCAACCAAAATTTTTCTATCGGCTAATTGCTGTTTAATTCTTTCAGGGTTCGCGCCGGGTTTATCAATCTTATTAATAGCAATGATCATTGAAACATTTGCGGCTTGCGCGTGATTTATCGCTTCAATTGTTTGAGGCATTACGGCATCATCGGCAGAAACTACAAGCACAACTATATCTGTAATTTGCGCACCGCGTGCACGCATTGCGGTAAAAGCTTCGTGTCCCGGTGTATCAAGAAATGAAATTGTTTTTCCGGAACCGACATCAACTTTGTATGCACCGATATGTTGAGTAATTCCACCCGATTCACCGGCAACAACGTTCGCGCTTCTGATGTAATCAAGTAATGATGTTTTACCGTGATCAACGTGTCCCATGATTGTAACCACCGGAGGACGGAAAAGCAGAGTTTCTTCTTTGTCAGGAGTATCTTCTAAAATTTCAGAAGTAAATTCTTTAGCAATTTCAACTTCAAAACCGAACTCATCTGCAACGAGGGTAATGTTGTCAATATCTAAACGCTGGTTGATGGAAACCATCAATCCGAGAGAAATGCATTTGGAAATAACATCACCAACCGGAACACCCATCAAGTTGGCAAGCTCACTCACGGCAATAAATTCAGTAACTTTAATTTTATTTTTATCTAACGCTATAGATTCTTGTTTTTTAATTTCTAATTCTTCGCGTTCTCTTTTCTTTTTCTTTCTGCTTAACGCTCTTCCTGACAACGTAACATCATCCATACTCAACAAAGTTTTGCGGATGGTGTCCTTCACTTCTTTATCATCAATCTCGAACTTTTTGACTTTTTTAACTTTCTTCGCAACGATGTTTTCTTCAGGAGCTGCTTCGCCCTTTTTCTTCGGTTTCGGTTTCTTTTTCTTTTTCTTAATTGTGGTTTGCTCGGCTTCTTTTTTCTGAGCTTCATCTTCAGCGGGAGTAATTTCTTTCCCAGTTCTTAAATCCATTTTACCAAGAACCGTTAACCCTCTTCTTTTAGCCGGTTCTTCAGCAGCAGCTTGCGAATCCGCAACAACCGCTGGAGCGGTAACTTTTTCTTTTGAAGTTTTTTCTACTTCAGGAGTTTTTACAGCGGTTTCATGAACTACCGGTTCGTGGGCAACTTCTTCGGAAGGCTCTTTTACTTCTTTCGATTTTTCAGAAATTTCAACTTCAACATGTTTTTCTTCTACAACTGGTTGCGGTGCTTTTTCCGGTTCCGGATGATGAATTTCTTCAGGATGTTTCGGAGCAGGTTCTTCTTCAATCTTTACTTCTTTTTCTTTGTGAGACTTATCGCTCATCTTTTTAGAAAATTCAGCAAGTTTTTTATGATGCTTTTCGGCTTTTTCTAAATCTTTTTTAAAGTGATTCTGGATATCCGCCATCATCTCGTCGGTAACGAGCGTCATGTGCGTTTTTACAGCATATCCTTTTTTCTTTAAGAATTCAACAATAGAATCAGCAGCGAGATTGTATTCCGCAGCTAACTTGTAGATCCGAATTTTTTTACTTTTATCATCTTCCATGGAACGAATAACCTGTCTTTATCTACTCTTCTTCAAATTGTGATTTAATGATCTCGATAATCTCTTTTGCTTTTTCTTCGCTGATCTCAGGAATATCTTTTAACTTCTCTTCACCGGCTTGAAGTACTTCAACGGCCGTATCGAAGCGGTTGTTAATCAATATTTGATAAACTTCCTCGCTCAATTCTTCACGAAGATCAATCAATTCGATATCATCTTCATATTCTTCAAGCGGTTTCTCTTCACGGATCAGATCGATTTGGTAACCGGTTAACTTCATCGCAAGACGGATGTTCACTCCGTTCCTTCCAACGATCAATGAAGCCTGGTCGCTATCTGCATAAACGGTTACTCTGTTCTCGTGCTGATTGATCTCGACTTTTTTAAGTTTGCCGGGCGCCAATGCGCGGGTGATCTGTGTTTCCGGATCTTCGGAATAATTTATCACGTCGATGTTTTCATTATGTAATTCTCTTACAATTGCGTGAATACGAACACCTTTCATTCCAACGCAAGCGCCAACGGCGTCAATACGTTTGTCTTGTGATTCTACAAAAACTTTTGCACGTTCGCCGGGTTCACGGGCAATTCCTTTTATATCGATGATACCGTCATAGATTTCCGGAATCTCAATTTCAAATAATCTACGGAGGAATAAATTATCCGCTCGTGAAATAATTATCTGCGGACCGCTTGTGGTTTTCTTTACTTCTTTTACAATTGCGCGAACGGTTTCCCCTTTGCGGTAACGTTCAAAAGGAATTTGTTCGTTACGAGGCATTAATAATTCGTTTTTATTATGATTAACTAAAATGTCGGTTTTTCTTAACTGATAAATATCTCCGATAACAATCTCGCCAAGAAGTTCTTTGTATTCGTTGTAAACAATATCTTTCTCCAACTCACGGATGCGCTGGTTTAGACTTTGTTTAGCAAAATTAATTAATCTTCTTCCAAATGATTCAAGTTTAAGTCGTTCAACATAATCTTCGCCGATATCCAATTCATCTTCGTTTCCGCGTTGATTTACTTCTTCCAAACTGATTTGATGGACCGGGTCTTCAACCACTTCAACCACTTCGCGTATTAAATAAATTTCGATATCACCTCTATCCATATTGGTAACGATATCATAATTAACTTCTTCGCCATATTTCTTTTTTACTAAAAGTCCGAAAATTTCAGAAATGATACCGATAAGAATATCTTTATCAATTCCCTTTTCTCTTACCATTTGCGCGAACGATTCAACTATCACTGAATTCATTTTATGCTGTCTCCGTCATGAAAAACTAATAATTACTTTTGCTTTTTTAATTGTATTAAACGGAACGATCACTTCTTCTTTTTGGACGAGGAAAAGGAGATTTTCGCCATCAATGCTTAGAAGTTTGCCCGTAACTTTTTTACTTGTTTCCCCTTCGTCTGTAAGCTGTAGATCAAAATTCCGGTTTATGTGTTTAGTAAATTGCTGAAGAAATTTTAACGGTCTATCTGCGCCGGGAGAAGAAACTTCAAGGCGGTAGGATGATTCGATAAGATTTTCGGCTTCGATTTGTTCGTTAATTTCTCTGCTGATCTTAGCACAGTCTTCTACCGAAACACCTTTTTCGCCGTCTATATAAATTTCTATTACCGTAGAATTACTAAACCCGCGGAAAAGAAAATCGATTAATAACAGCCCGTTTTGGTCTATTATTTCTTTAGTTATGTTTACTATTTTTTTTTCTACTAACTGCATACAAACAAAAATCGCCCGATACGGGCGAAAAATTACTTGCCAAAGTTAGCACTTATTTTATGAATTAGCAAGGAATTAAAATTTTATTAGGGGATAGAGCAAAGGGACATTCCCTATAAAAATTCCTTCATTTCAAGGATTTTAGCTATCAGTTCAACCCGGTTTTTGACTCTGTATTTTTTGAAAAGCTCTGTTAGAATTTTTTCCACATACTTTGCCGAGATCCTCAAATCAGCAGCAATATCTTTATTTGAAGCTCCTTTTTTTAATCTTTCGATCACCTCACGGGAGAGATCCGAACTGTGTCCATCTTCTTCCAAAAGCAATGAAGTAAGATATTTTCTTGTTTGATGTTGTCTTAATCCGGCAACCTCATCTAGTTTTTCGAGGATATCTTCAGGTTTTTCTTTCGATTTGAAGAGATAAGCATCAACAAAAGGATTTAATGCCTCTAGCAGAAATTTCTCTTCTTGACTGGTAAGGACAATTATTTTTACACACGTGTCGCTTCTGCGGATTTCTTTTATAGCTTCCCCGCCGGTCAAAATGGGCATTTTCAAATCGGCAATAATAATATCGGGAGAAAACTGTTTCCACATTTTCAACATATCTATTCCGTTTGCTGCTTCACCTATCACTTCATAAACATCGGCGCGTTCTCTCTCGATATCTCTTTTAAGATAAAAACGGTGAAGCTGTTCGTCTTCAGCTATGAGAATTTTTTTCTTCATCTTCCAGTTCTCTTTGCAATAACATGGTATTTAATTGATTTTTTAGATCATGAATTTCATCACGCCGATTGCGGTCCCGGATGATAAAATAAAACAGAAGTATTATCAATACCGAAATGATCATAACGGCAAGCACGATAAAAGTTAAATCGGGGACAGCATTTGCCTGAGCTTGTAATAACATACTAGTGATCCTAAAAAAACTAAAAATTTACCACCACTATAATAACAATTGCGCCCTGTTAATAAAAGTCATTTAAGAGCTTCGGCTAATATTTTTCTTTGTCTATAATAAATTACCAATGATGCTACAAAAAAGAAATTCATAGAATTTATCATTATAAATGATATTTTATAGGTAAACATAATCAAGTTAAAATCTTTTATTATAAATAAAAGTGCCGTGATGCCTGTATAGACAAATATTCCAGCCACAATATAGAAGCGGTCATCTTTGTAAAATGGAATAAAATTTTTAGTGGTGATTTTAATGATTTGTTTAGCAGAGAATATGAACAAAAATAAATTTTGTAAACTTGCACTATTACTGGCAAATTTAGTAGTTGCTGTAATGATAAAATTATCTACAAGAATATAAATTCCAATAAGTGTAAATGGAATTAACCAATATCTTTTATACTGGGTTCCGAATTGGAAAAGAATAAAAAAGAAAAAGAAAAATTCAGCTGTATAATAAATGTGAGCAAATCCGAGATTGTTGATTTGACGCACAGCCAAGCTGTCCCCTAATATTTCCATAATTGTTGAAAATGCAATAAATACAACAAATATCCTTTTTTCTCTACCAATCTCAATTTTATTTATCAAAAAGGGGATGAGTGAAGAAAAAAGTAAAAGTTGTGCGACCAAACTGAAAAGGAAATTAAAACTATACACCTCATTCACCTTCGACGAGAAGAAACCATTAGAATACCACTTATCTTTTTCCCAAAATCAAGCACTGATCAGACATATGTTGTTTTAAACTTTTAAATTAACCTAAGATTTACTTCCCCAACAATAACAATTGCGCTCTTTTAATAAAAGTCACTTAATCGCTTCTGCTAACATTTTTCTTTGCCTGTAGTACAACACCATTGAGTAGGTAAAAAATAAATTTAGACATATACCTGACAAACTGACCACGTAAAATGGGAAAAGAAAATTAAAAGCATTATAAAACAAATACATTAATGAAGTTAAACCAGAATAGATAAAAATACCGGCAGCTATATAAAACCGGTCATCTTTATAAAAAGGAATAAAATTTCTTGTGGTGATTTCGATAAGAATACTTGCAGAAAATAAAAAGAAAAGGGAATTCTGAAGACTCAAAGCCAGAGTTGAATATTTGGAAAAGTCTGTTAAATAAAAGTAATCTAACATAATGTAGGTTCCGATAATCATACCGGCTATTATCCAGTATTTCCGGTACCGGATCACCCATTGAAGAAGAATCAAGAAGAAAAAAAGAAACTCTATCGGAAAATAGATGTGCGCTAACCATACGTTTCTAATGTTATATTTCAAAGTTATATACGATGTTATCTCTGAAAGAAAAGCGAGGTTTATATAGAAAAACAACAGTCTTTTTTCTTTTCCAATCTTAATTTTATTAATAAGAAACAAAAAGAGAGAAAAAAAAAGCAAGGTCTGTGACAATGTACAGAGTACTCCCATTTTACGCTACCTCAACCACAGTAAGGCGGGCATGGATTTCCAAACTCTAAAATAAATTCTCCGTTTTTTAGATCAACAACATCGCTTCTAATTTCTACAATCGTAATTTGATCTTTTCCAAGAGTAATTAACTCATTAACTTTTGTAACCGAATAAACATGAAAAACAAGGTCTGGAGATGGAGGTTGGGTATTCGTAGAGAGAATATTTCTGCCGGTACCTGCAATATAAAGTTCTCCATTTTCTTCAGCAAACATTATCACACGTCCAGCTTTTTGGCAGTAATCAAGTAAATCTCTTGTTATTAATTGATACGAAGTGGCAACTTGACTGAAAAGATTTGCCGCTTCTGCTACGGAAACTATTTTTCCATACTCATTTGTGTTCTGTGCCATCTCAAACTTAAAATTTTTGTTTATATAAAATAGTGAGGAATTCGCAATAAAAATAAACGTTCCATCTTTTTCAACATTCTTTCCAAGAAATGGGTAGGGAAATTCCTACTAATTTTTAGGGGTTTCCCTACTCATTTATAGGGTTTTGCCTACTGTTTTTTGCGGTAAAAAAATATTTTATTTGGACGGACAAAAAATAAATGTCCACTTGCTAAAGAGTGGGCGTGGGAGAAGAAAAAATGCAAGTATCAGATGGGTTCAAAATGAACGGTTTAATTTAAAAGTAAATTAAACCGTTTTTTTTTGAAAAGGTTTGATCAAAATTGTGACTAAATACATTTTATCAAGCTACTGTCTAACTAAATCATAAAAATTAAAAGTAGCTTTACTCATTAAGCATCATTTACTTCAATAACTTCTTCTATTAATATTTTTAAAACGGCAGATTCGATAACTTTAAAAGTTTCCCCGCTAAACAGGACATCATCCCCAATTTTCAATTTCCCCGTTCAAATTGTAACAAGTACATTTAGGGTAATTTTACTTTATGTTTTTTTCAAAAAGAAACAATTTAATTCAACTCACCAATCTTAAGTTACTTATCAATAGCCATTGCAATTCTGATTCTGATTTATTTCTTTGGAATTTGTTTCTGGGACTTTCTTAGATCATTTCACTGAGTAATTCTTGTCTCGGCTGTGCAATAACAACTTTGTTTACTAGCAATCCTCTTTCGGAAACTACTTTTGCACCGGTATCAACCGCAGCGGTTACAGCAGCAACTTCTCCAGTGCATGTAAAAAATGCTTTTCCGCCTAACGCCATTGCAAGACGGACTTCAATTAATTTTACGTTGGCTGATTTTACCGCCGCATCCGCAGCTTCAATTAAAGATGCAACGGAAAACGATTCTACTATGCCAAGCGCTTCTAACAAAGAAACATTTGTGTGTCCCGAAATTGCCGGAAAAATATCTCTGTGTACATTCGGAATAACAAAATGATCGATCACTCCAAAACCAACAGTTTCAACAGCCGCCTCAACAGCAGTTGAAACCGCGGCAACTTCTCCCCCAATCAACGTCATATATTTCCCGGAACAGATGGTTCGCGACAATATTAATTCAACGTGAGAAGTTTTAAGCATAATATCTGCAGCTTGCATACCGGCCGCAATGCTGCTCATTTCAATTAATCCAAGCGAATTCATTTGTATCATAGTTTTTAGACTTTAGTTTTCAGTTATGAGTATAAGTTCAATAACCAATTTTAATATATTCATCACTTACGTGTGTTACCATACCTGTAATTGATGCGTGAATATTTGCGCCGAGTTTTCCTTCCGGCACTCTAGCAATCAGTTGATCTTTTTTAACCCGATCACCGATTGTAACAACCGGTTCGGATTTTTCTCCTACATGCTGCTTCAAAAAAATTTTTACCTGTTCGGTCTCAAGTTTGTCCGGATTGAATGGGGTATGAACATCATAATCTTTAAGCTGAAGTTTCTGCATCAATTGTTTCAACGGAACGCGTCTACCCTCTTTCATCGGGTGAGCTTTTACAGGTTTAGCTTGAATGAATTTTGTTCCATGCAATCTCATTTCTTTTTTAGAATTGTCGCAAGCTTCTTTGGGAAATAAATCTTCAGGACATGAATAAAGCGTACACAATCCGCATGCACAACAAAGTTCTGCCATTTGATTCCAAACTTCTGCTCCTGTTTTTGTGAACTGAAGAGACCGCATAACTTTATGCGGCTGAACATCATACCCGAGTAAATAGCGGGGACAAAACTCGGTACAGTAACTGCATTGGTCGCAGGCAGATTTTCCGATGCGGGCAAAATTTTCTTCCGGTTGATTTTTTCGTTTTATAAGATAATGATTTTTCGGAAGCACAATTAATCCCGCGGTGGTTTTGGTTACAACTTCATCAAGATCAAAAGTTAATTTTCCCATCATCACTCCGCCAACGTATATGGCGAAATCATTCGTTGTTGTTCCACCTGCATGCTTTATCAACTCACGAAATGTAATTCCAATTGGAGCAAAGAAAGTCGAAGGATTTTTTACCGCCCCTGCAACGCATACAAATTTTTCTGTTACCGGAATTCCCTCATTTGCTTTTGAAATATTATAAAGCGATTCAACATTATTCACAATACAGCCAACATTTAACGGAAGCCCTGCCGGGGGGATCAATCTTTTTGTTGCTGCGTAAACTAATTCATATTCATCCCCGGCGGGATAAAAATCGCCAAGTTGGGTCATCTCTATAGAACTATCTTTAATTGCTTTTTGAATTAATTCAATCGCCGCGGCGTTCTTTTCTTTTATTCCGAAGTAACCTTTTCTTGCGGAAGTACTTTCTATTAAAAGATTCATCCCGCGAATTATTTCTTCAGAAAAATGGAGCATCAACTCATAATCTTTGTGGATAAGCGGTTCGCACTCCGCGCCGTTTGCAAGAACAAATTCAACTTTGGAACTTGCTTTTATGTGAGATGGAAATCCGGCACCTCCTGCACCTACAACTCCAGCCGACTTAATTTTTTCTGAGATCATAAATTAAAATTTTTGTTATTCATGCGGTAAATCTAACGAATAGAAGAAGAAAAATTAAATAGAGAATGATTTCCAGTGAATAAATAATTAAACAAACTAAGGATAATTGCATTAAAAACATAATTAAATAATGTTTTTCTTGACTTTAAACTTACTTAAAGTTATTTTGTATACAAGAAAACCTTAATTTATAAGGATTGAGACTAAAATTAACTTAATAAGTAAATAATCAAAGAGGAGTCCTAATGAAAAAAATAGAAGCAATCATCAGACCTCACAAATTAGATGAGGTTCACAGCGCTTTACAAGAAGCCGGATTTAACGGACTTACTGTAAGTGAAGTTCGTGGATATGGCAGACAAAAAGGTCATAAAGAAATTTATCGTGGATCAGAATACAATATCGAATTTGTACCGAAACTGAAAATTGAGTTGGTCTGTGACGACGATAAATTGGAATCAGCCATCTCAATTGTAATTACTACCGCAAAAACCGGACAAGTTGGTGATGGAAAAATCTTCGTTATGAATGTTGAAGAAACAATCAGAATCCGAACAGAAGAATCAGGCACAACAGCTTTATAATTTTTACTAACAATAATTGGAAAAAACAAAATGAAAAAGAATATAGTAATACTAACAATCGTACTTTTATCCGGTTTCAGTTCATTTGCACAGCTCAAATTCGGAACAGATGTTTATAGCAGATATCTTTGGAGAGGGTTGGACTTTGGCGATGCACCGGCATTTCAACCGAGTCTTTCTTATACCGTCGGCGGATTAACCGTTGGGGCGTGGGCTTCATATGCTTTCCCGACCGCTGCACCAACATATTCAGAAAATGACTTATATGCCTCCTATACTTATAGTACAGCAAGTGCGGGATCGTTTTCTGCAATCTTTACCGATTATTACTTCCCATTTGTAGGAATTCCTTTCGGCTATTATAAACCTACAGATAGTAACCCGGTGGCAGCACACACCTTGGAAGGTGGATTAAGTTATGCAGGTGCCGAGAAATTCCCAATCTCGTTGTCGTTTTATTCTAATCTTTCGAACGATCCGGATAACTCGGTTTACATTCAGGCTTCTTATCCATTCACCGTTAACGATGCAACATTAACACTTACTACCGGATTTGTTCCGAGCAAGAGTGCATATTACGTTACTTCCAAAGGTGGTATTATAAATCTTAGTGTTACCGCTTCCAAAACAGTTGCTCTCTCAGATAAATTTTCTTTACCGATAAATGTATCATATATAAGCAATCCGGTACAAGACAAAACTTACCTGGTGTTCGGGATGAGTCTCGTTTTTTAAATTAAATAAAGTCTTAAGTGGAATCGGCAAATGATCTCTTAATCATTTGCACCAACTAAGGTTTTGAGAAATAATTACTACATGATCATTTCTGTAAAAGCATTGGTTGCGGGATTCCTTTAAATAAAAATAAGGAGAAAAAATTATGATGAAGATAAAAAATAGCTTATTAGCTGTAGTAATGTTTTTCGTTCTATTAACTTCGCTTGCACCCGTTGAATTATTTGCGCAAACGGATCCAACCGGAGCAAAAACAGGAACTATTAAAGATGTACCGGCAGCAAAACCGGGTGAACCGACTCTTACCGAAATTGGTGAAGCCGTCGGGCATAATAAAATTGCAACCAACATTGTGTGGACGCTTATCACTGCATTTCTGGTTATGTTTATGCAAGCCGGATTTGCAATGGTCGAAACAGGGTTTACTCAAGCTAAAAACGTTGCACATACGATGGGAATGAACTTTCTTGTTTACGCGATCGGATTAATTGGCTTCTGGATCTCCGGATTCGCGATAATGTTCGGTGGCGTTGGCGCTGTAGCTGCTCTTGGCGGAACTCCCGGGTTAACCAGTGAAGTTGCTATAACTTTATTTGGAAAATCATTCGGTTTATTTGGAACCTCGGGATTCTTTCTAAACCATGTTTACGATGTTGGTGTTTTCACGTTATTCTTATTCCAGATGGTATTTATGGATACTACTGCTACAATCCCTACCGGTGCAATGGCAGAACGCTGGAAATTCAGTGCATTTATTCCTTACGCATTTTTCATTTCCATGTTTGTTTATCCGGTGTATGGAAATTGGGTATGGGGCGGTGGTTGGTTGGCAACTCTAGGAGTAAATTTTGGTTTGGGACACGGACATGTTGATTTCGCAGGTTCTTCTGTTGTTCACATGGTTGGAGGAATTGCTGCTCTTGCTGGTGCAATTGTGATTGGACCACGAATTGGCAAATATGGAAAAGACGGTTCGGTACACGCTATCCCCGGACACAATATTCCTATGGCAATCATTGGTACATTTATTTTAGCTTTTGGTTGGTTTGGATTTAATCCTGGTTCAACTTTGTCAGGAAATGATCTACGAATTGGTATCGTGGCAACGAATACACTACTCGCTTCCGGAGCCGGAGCGCTTTTTGCAACATTTTATATGATGTGGAAATTCGGCAAACCTGATCCCAGTATGATGGCAAACGGATTGTTAGCCGGATTAGTAGCAATTACAGCTCCTTGTGCTTTTGTTCCCGCTTGGGCTGCTGTTTTAATCGGCGCTATTGCCGGTGTGCTAGTAATCTTAGCAGTATTTTTTATTGACCAGAAACTTAAAATTGACGATCCGGTTGGTGCTGTTGCTGTACATGGAGTTAACGGTTTTTGGGGAATTGTTGCTCTCGGACTTTTTGCCGATGGAACTTACGGCGATGGCTGGAATGGAGTTCCCGGAACTGTTAAAGGATTATTTTATGGAGACGGTGGTCAGTTAGTAGCACAACTTATTGGTTCTGCCGCTGCTTTCATTTTTGTTTTCGGTACTATGTATGGATTTTTCAAACTTCAACACAAATTATTCGGAATTAGGGTTGAAGCTAAAGATGAAATCGACGGACTTGATATGCCCGAAATGGGAGTTATCGGATATGTTGATGATTCAGCTTTTGGAAAAGACCGTTAAAAGACTTCTGGGGTCAGTGTTATGTAGTTACAAAAAATCCGGCTTAAAGGCCGGGTTTTTTGTTTTAAACAATTTTGTTAGTCAGTCCCCCATCTTCAATTATTACTAAATTTCAGTCACCAAAAATCTCTTTTTGTAACGTTCTGAAATGTTTTGACGAAAAACTAATTCTAGACGCAATTATTCTCTTCACCAAAAAGCGGGTTATTTGTTTCGTTAACTCCTTTTTTTATAAAGGATTTCGCTAAATAACCGCATCTTGAGTTTGAATTTCCATCTTACAGCTAAGTTTCATTTTAGCTTTAAATCTCATTATAGGACAGACAAAAGCTGCCTTTTTTTTTCAAATCCCTTAAAAAGTATTCAAAAACTCATTTTTCATCTTTGGCACGAAACTCCATTCTATTAGTCCATGACAAAAATCAAAACACATAGGAAAACGATGAAAAAGATAGCACTCTTTACGTTGATATGTCTGATTGCTCTAACACCAAATTTGATATCGCAATCAAGTAACAATTGCAATTTAAATGGTTTTGTAACTTTTACCCAAGGCGGTTGGGGAGGACCCTCCAACAGCACACCCGGTGGAATTAGGGATCAATATTTCAATCAAGTTTTTCCAAACGGTCTAATCATCGGTTCTGATACAAAAACCATTACGTTAACTTCTGCGCAAGCAGTTCAAGCTTTTTTACCACAAGGAAGCACACCCACAGCATTAACGCAAAGCTATGTCAATCCAACCAGCAGTCATATTTCGGTTTTTGCCGGACAGGCAGCTGCATTAACAATGAATGTTTTTTTTGATTTAAATGGAGCCATTGGTTCTAACTCAACTAACTTGAGCGATCTCGTAATTGTTTCCGGTACTTTTTCAGGAAAAACCGTTAGCCAACTTTTAACCTTAGTTAATAACGCTCTTGGCGGCATGAATACCGGATATTCACTTAGCGATCTGAATGAAGCCGCAACTGCAATTAATGAAAATTTTGATGACGGAACTGTTGATAAGGATTATTTAACATGTCCCAACGAAATTCATAAAGCCTCTCTAGGTGATAAAGTTTGGTACGATACAAACAAAAACGGAATTCAAGACGCAAACGAAAATGGAGTTCAAAATGTAGTTGTTTCTTTGTACGACTGCTCCGATAATTTTGTAAAATCTACAACAACAGATGGAAACGGCGAATACTTCTTTGCTGAACTTCTCCCGGGCGATTATAAAGTAAAATTTAATTTACCTGCAACTTATAGTTTCTCAACAGCCAATCAAGGGACAAATGATAACGTAGATTCCGATGCCGATGTTACTACCGGATATTCTTCATGTGTAACGCTTGCTGACGGTGAGAATAATCTTTCGGTTGACGCCGGAATTTTTGTTGAAGAAGTTACACAGCAATCAGATTTAAGTTTAACAAAAACCGCAGACAAAATTTCTGCAAAGAATGGTGACGTGGTAACATTCACAGTTACCGTTAGCAATAGCGGTCCAAATGATGCAACGAATGTTTCTGCAAAAGACTTTTTAGCGAACGGATTTAATTTTTCATCCGCTTTACCTTCACAAGGAAATTATAATCAATCTACCGGAATCTGGACAATCGGAACAATTGCAAGCGGAAGCAATGCAACATTAACTATTGCATGTGTTGTAAATATTCCAAATTCTTCCGCATCTCCGATCGATTTAGGTCCAGCAAAAGGCTACAATGTTTTTGTTTTGAAAGATATTAATCAGCCGTCATCCGATACCGAAGGAAAGATGGCAATTGGACGGGATGCATTTTTAGCAAACTACAGTGTTGGAGATAAACTTCCATCATCAAGCGGAACTGTTGATGCTTTGATCGTTGGAAGAAATTTAACTTTTATTAGCGGCGCCGTTGAAGGCGGAAATGTTGTTTACGGAAATTCAACCAATCTTCCAATCTACCCGGTAAGTTACGTTGATGGAACATTAAGACAAGATTCTCCAATCGATTTTGCATCCGCCGCAGTTTACTTACAGAATTTATCTGTAGAACTTTCTGCGCATCCCGCTAACGGAACAACTACTTTAGAATGGGGCGGAGTTTTTATGAACGGAACCGATCCTTTCTTAAATACTTTCAACGTTAACGGTTCAGACCTTTCAACCGCAAACAATGTTGAGATAGACGTTCCAAACGGTTCTGTAGTTTTAGTAAACGTAAATGGAAATAATGTTTCCTGGGGCGGCGGATTTGTTGTAAAAGGAACCGCAATCAATAATGTACTCTATAATTTTTATGAAGCTACATCACTTAAAATTGAAGGCATTGATGTAACCGGATCGATCTTAGCTCCTTTCGCTCATGTAAATTTTGTAACGGGAGTTCAAAACGGACAGATGATCTGTAAATCTCTTGAAGGAAGAGGACAATTCAATAATGTTCAGTTCATCGGAAACATTCCTACAACTTCAACCATCCCGAATGTAGCAGAAGTAATGTTCGCAGATCAAAATGATCCTGATTCAGCGCCGGGCAACGGTGTTGTTACGGAAGATGATTACGCTTCCTTATTTATTACCGTTGAACCTGATGAAGATGCAATTCCAGCACAAGGATTGAATCTCTTATCATCCTTGAATAACACAAGCGCAGTACTTTCTTTTACCTCCGATAGAAATAATAATCTTATAACCGGAACATCGGATGGAAAGATTTACCGCAGCACTTCTTCAGCGTCAGAAATTATTAACGCCGATATGAAAGTTAAAACCATTTGGTCGGTAAACAGTAATAACGCAATTATCCTCGCCGGAACGGAGAAAGGTCTTTACGCTTCCAAAGATAACGGAACAACCTGGCAGATGATCGGTTTGGTAAAGAAAGACGTTCGTTCGGTAACTGTTGACGCAAACGGAACAATCTACGCAGCAACCTGGGGCGAAGGATTATTCGTCTCTAAAAATGAAGGAACTTCATGGGAAGCTGCAAACTCAGGATTAGAAAACTTAAAAATTCAGAATATACTTTTGAAGAATAATCAACTTATCGCAGCAACTTACGGCGGCGGAATCTATCATTCAGTTGATGCCGGAAATAGCTGGACGAAATCAACAATCGATTGCAACTTTGTTTGGTCATTAACTTCATCACCGAACGGAAACCTCTACGCAGCAACTTACGGAAGCGGTGTTTATAAATCGGAAGACAACGGAATGAACTGGACAAAACTCGGGAACAATCAAAAAGCAGAGTTCATCTATTCCGTATCGGTTGATAAAAACGAAACCGTTTATGCGAGCGGTCTTTCATCTGAAATGTACAGCTACTCAGCAGCCAACGGTGAATGGAAATCGATCTCTTTACCGAAAGAAGAAGTAAGCTCCATCTACATAAATGAAACCGACGCGGTTGTTTACGCCGGAACAAAAAAAGGATCGATCTATTCGGTAACCAACAGCACAACAAGTGTTGAAAACAACAGCGAAATGCCGACAGCATTTTCGTTAAGTCAGAATTATCCTAACCCGTTCAACCCTACCACAACAATTCAGTTTACCGTTGTAAAACAAGAAGTAATAAAATTAGTTATCTATAACACGCTTGGAGAAGAAGTTAAAACCTTGATCAACGCAAACTACGCTCCCGGCAAATACACCGTAGCATTTGATGCAAGTGAATTTGCAAGCGGACTTTATATTTACAGAATATCTAACGCAAGTACAATGATAACAAAGAAAATGATGCTGTTGAAATAAAACAGCAAAAGAGCCCCCGCCAAAGTCTCCTTCTCTGAAATGGGAGGCAAAATGGTCCAAGCCCGACAACTGATGCCGGGCTTTTTTTTGTTGATTTCTCTACTCTTTCTTTTGGAGACTAAAATCATTAATTTTATTTAAAGTAACTCCGGATTTAAAAACAAATTTCTTGGGTCTAGTGAAAACGTTTATGAAAAAGCAATTTCTCTTTGTTGTGGTGGTTACTTTTGTACTGCTTACCGTTGGTTGCAAAAAGAATCCAACAGAACCGGAGAGACCAATACCCCCCACACCTCCTACTCTTGAATTGAGTATTGAAGATATCTCTTGTACCGAAGCATGGATAAAAGTAAAGAAACTGAACGATACCACCTTTCTTCCTATCTCCGTTAAGATAAACGAGAAAGAATTGTTTACTGGTTTTCTTGCGGCAACGGATACGATTTTATTTGTTGACAGCCTTGCGCCAAACACAACTTACACAGTAAAAGGAATTGTTTTTGATACCGTGAAGGAGATAACAATAACAACCTTACCAACCACCAGCCACAATTTTACTTGGCAAACATTTACTTTGGGTGAGCGCACGAGTACCCTTTACGATGTTGCTATAATAGACGAAAATAACATTTGGGCGGTGGGTGAAATTTATATGAACGACTCTCTCGGCAATCCGGATCCAAATGCATACAACGCTGTGCATTGGAATGGTAGTAATTGGGAGTTGAAGAGGATTTATACTTATAGTTTATGTAATGCGGTGGACTATGCTCCACTAAGAGCGATTTGGGCTTTTTCTGAAAGTAACATTGTTATAACCAGTGGAGGCAGTATTGGTTGGTTTAATGGTAAAACAAATAAACCTGATTGCAGTATAAGACCTATACTGACTGGCTCAATCAACAAATTTTGGGGAAGTAGCACGAACGATTTATATGCAGTAGGCAATAACGGTAACATCGCCCATTACAACGGAAGTAGTTGGATAAAAATTGAGAGTGGAACGACAACTCATTTAACAGATGTATATGGGGATGGAAATAATGTTTTTATTTGTGGGTATAAGGATTTTAAGCCAACTGTATTATTGAAATACAATAATGGAGTAATAACTAAACTTATTGAAGAAGATCACTTTGAGTATAAGACCGATTTCATCTCCGGGTGGATTAAAAGTATCTGGGTAAAAAAAGACAAATTATTTTCTTTAACCTTCTATGATATTTACCGAAGTAAAACAAGTACAAAAGGAGAAGGTGCTGCAATATGGAAAGGTGATATGAATAGTTGGGGATCGAATGCGGTAAGAGGCAACAATGTTAATGATATTTTCACAACCGGATATAATGGATTATTGTGGCACTTCAATGGCGTAAGTTGGAAAAAGCATGATGAATTGGTCAATACTACAGATCCTTTCTATAGTATCTCCGTTAAAGGAAATATTGTTGTTGCGGTTGGTGAGCGATACCTGAATGGTATAGATAGATATGGGCTAATAACTATCGGGAGAAGAAAATGAAAAAATATTTATTAACGCTACTTTTGATTTTAACACGAAATAGTCGTCACGCCATTGCGTGATTCGATACACCAAATAAATAAAATGTAGGGAGCGGTCGAGACCGCTCCGTTTTGAATAGCCAAAACAGCAGTAAAATTTTCGAAATGATTTCGTTTGTATTAATTCAGCACGGAATGCTCGCTGCGCAAGGCGCCATTCCCTACAACGACGGAATATAAATTAAAATGTAGCGTGTTCCGGAATGGTCTCGACCATTCCCTACATCAATAAGTTTGACGGATTGTTCTTCTCAATTTCCCATTTTAACGGATTGTTCTCAATGTACCTCCTAATTTTTAATAATTCTATCTCGTTTCTGATTATTCTGTCATAAAATGATTTCTGCCAATGAAATACTTTTAAATCTGCTTGATGAATTGATTTAGATGATGTTGTTTTGAAAGCGCCAATTAATTCTGAAAGAGATTTCGTTTTTACATTTGATGTTTTTAGAGAGGTGTCGATAATGATGATTCCATGAAAATGATTTGGCATTACAACATAATAATCCAATTCCACATATTGGTAACTTTGATGAAGCCAAAGCCATTGTTTTTCAACGATGTTGCCATAATTATTTTTAATCATTTTTTCGTTTTCAACTCTGCCAAAATGATGTTCTTTCCCGAGCGCACAAATCGTAACAAAATAATAACCGCCGGTGGAGTAATCATATTCCTTCAAGCGGTTTAGTTTCCTATTTGGTAAATCACTACTCATAAAAAATATATCATAGCATTTGATGCAATATAAAAATTTTTTCAAAATGTAGGGAGCGGTCGAGACCGCTCCGTTTTGAATAATCAAAACATCAATAAAATTTTAGAAAAGATTACATTTGTGTTTATATGGCACGGAATGGTCTCGACCATTCCCTACAAAGCATTCATTCAGCATGGAACGCTCGCGAGCGTTCCCTACCTTCTTCTGCTTCCACACTCGGTGCTGAAACCTTCAAGGTTCAGGTAGAAATTTGTTACCAAACCTTGAAGGTTAACGTATAAACATCTTCCTCAATTCATTCCAATTCGATAAAGAGTCTCAAAGTAATACAAGAAAAAGCTGCGCAAATTCCCAAAACTGCTCGTTTTAGTTGAAATCCTGATTGGTACGGTTTCTGGAGTAAGGAATCCGTTAAATAAAAGGATAATTTTAATGAAACTAAAACAACTTACTTTTTTATTCTTATTCGTACTTATAACCGCTGCCGGTTTACAAGCCGGAGTTAACAGTACAGCAACAGTTACGGGAACAGACAAAGGCGTTAATGTTACTTTGCCGGCACCGTTCAGCACATCGGTTTTTTCAGGTACCTTTAAAGCTACCGTAAACAGCCAAGCGACCAGTTTATATTGCATTGATCTTCATCACTCCTTGCCTTATAATCAGGCATATCAAGATGTTGAAGCCACGAACGATACTCTCGCTTATATATTAAATAATTATTACCCGTTTAAAACATCCTATGCAAACAAATTGTCCGATAACAGCAGAGAAGCTTCCGCCGTTCAATTGGCTTTGTGGCATCTTACTGATGGACTTGATATTAACAGCGTAACCGGTTACGGCGGCAGCAATGTAAGCGATATTAAAACCAGAGCTTTGGCAATCGTAGCTGATGCAAATCTTAATGCACATAGTTTTAATCTTAACACGTTTGTCATCAATATTCCGGCACAATCTTTTGCCATCGGTTCACCTATAACATTTACGGTAAAAGCTTTTAACGATCAAGGTTTGGCAATGCCCAACGTTCAGATCACTCTTTCAGCTACTCAGGGAACATTAAGTCAAACTACCGTTACAACTGATGTAACAGGCGTTTCCCCAGTAGTTACCTTAACTCCAACAAGCGGACAAACTACAGCAACGATCACCGCAAACGGCGTTGTTGGTATCCCTTCAGGAACAAAATATTACCATGTAGCAGATCCTAACGGAAAGCAAAAACTTATTCTTGCAACTCCAACCACCGCATCAAGAACTATTACAAAAATTGTCAACTGGTGCAACTCATTCAATTTGGTGCTTAATAAAGTTGCCGATAAAACAGTTGTAACCGACGGCGATGTTATCACCTACACAATAAAAGTTAAAAACACCGGAACCGGAAATGCGCAGAACGTTGTAGTTTCAGATCAGTTAGCTTCAATCTTAGATTTTATCTCTGCAACTCCAAGCGGTGTTTATAACCCTACAACCGGAATTTGGAACGTAGGCACAGTTAACGCAAATGATTCGGCTTCATTAGAAATTAAAGTAAAAGTTAATTACGGAAACACTACCGGACCAACTTATGATCTTGGCGCTGCAACAGCTTTTAACTTATTTGTAATTGATACATTAATTCAGCCTTCTTCAGATGCCGAAGGTAAAGTAGCTGTTGGCGGTTATGCCGATCTAAGAAATTACAGCGTTGGAGATAAACTGCCTGCTAACTCCGGCGATGTATTGGTAGTTGGAGATCATTTGACATTCTTCAGCGGTCGTGTTTACAACGGAAGAACCACTTACGAGAACTTCATTACTTCTACAACTCAATTCACTTCAGATGAAGGTATCTTCCAGGCTCACGTAATAGATTTCGTTCAGGCGAAAAACCATTTAGAAAATTTATCAAATCAGCTTTCAAACTTAGCAGCAACGGATACCGTTGGTTTTGCATGGGGAAACGTTCAACTAACAGGAACAAACCCGACGCAGAACGTATTCTTTGTTGAAGATTCTTTGATCCGCGGTGCAAACAATTTCACCATTGATGTTCCGAACAATTCAACCGTTATTGTGAATGTTAAAGGAAAATCAATTGAGTGGAAAGGCGGTTTCAGCGTACTTGGAACTCAGATGGATAACGTCCTTATCAATTTCTTTGAAGCTGATACCGTAAAGATTTCAGATATCAACATTACCGCATCATGTTTAGCCCCTAAAGCTGTTCTTGATTTCCCGCACGGATTGATAACCGGACAAGTTATGGTTCGCTGCATGTTCGGTGCCGGACAATTTAATCTCAGTCCTTTTAACGGAACGGTAACCGGTGATACTACCATTGCAAATTTTGCAACGCTCGTAAGCGCAACACAATTAAGCATGCCGAGTTTAATCAACGTTCCAGCTTCTATGGCAAGAGTTAATGCAAATCCAAACGGAACAACCGGTATTGAAAATGACAACGTAGCTCCTAAAGAATTCAATCTTTTACAGAACTATCCAAATCCGTTCAACCCGGCAACAACCATCCAATTTACCGTTGCCAAACAAGAAGCAGTAAAATTAGTAGTCTATAATATGATTGGACAAGAAGTTAAATCATTGGTAAATAACGTACTAGCTCCCGGAAAATATTCGATCAGCTTTAACGCCAGCGAATTAACCAGCGGAGTTTACATTTACAGAATTTCTTCACCAAGCAATACGATTACAAAGAAAATGACGCTGTTGAAATAAACGGCGAAAGAGCCCCCACCTAAGTCTCCTTCTGAAATGGGAGACAGGAATGGTCCAAGCCCGGTAACAGATACCGGGCTTTTTCTTCCGAATGTAAACCTCCAGCCCTCAACTTAACCAAAAGACCAAATCGATAATCGGTCTCAAAATAAAACAGAGAAATTTCCCTAAATCCCTTAAAATCCCCTTTTTACCCCGGTTTCGCTTTGGTACGATTTCTGGATAATAAATGGAAAGATTTAACAAAGGTGAAAAAAATGAACAAAAAATATTTTACAGTAGTAGTTGCACTTTTAATAGTTAGCATGATCTCTTTTCTTCGTGCAGGCGTTAACAGTACCGCTCAAGTTACCGGAAAAGATAAAGGCGTCGGAATTCACCTTCCCTGGCCCGTAAACGATGATTATTTTGCCGGAACTTTTAAAGCAGTTGTAGATGGAAACGCAACAAGTCTCTACTGTATCGATCTCTATCATCACCTCGCATATAACCAAAATTATCAAGATGTAGAAGCTACGAACGATACGCTCGCCTACATTTTAAATAACTATTATCCTTATAAAACCAATTATTCCGGAATGCTTTCAGATATAAAAAGAGAAGCTGCCGCTATTCAATTAACACTTTGGAATATTACCGATAAATTAAATTTAAGTACACTTACCGGACAAAACGGTGCCGATATTACCGATATTTTAGCTCGTGTAGCAGAAATAAAAGCTGATGCTTTTACTAACACCCACAGTTTCAATTTAAATACATTTGTAATTAATATTCCTGCTCAATCTTTTACAAACAATTCTCCGGTAACTTTTACCGTACAAGCTTTTAACGAAAACGGTTTAGCAATGGCTAACGTTCAGATCTCTCTTTCTACCACTGGCGGATCATTAAGTGAAACCAATGTAGTAACAGGAATGAACGGAGTATCACAGAATGTAACGCTAACCCCTGCAAATGGACAAACAACCGCTGTTATCACCGCAACGGGAATCGTTGGAATTCCTTCGGGCACAAAATATTTTCACGTAGCCGATCCCGACGGAAAACAAAAACTTATTCTTGCAAAACCAACTACCGCTTCCAGAACAATTACAAGAACCATTAACTGGAGCAATTCATTTAATTTAGCTCTTACTAAAGTTGCAGACAAAACAAATGTAAGCAATAACGACATTATCACTTACAAAATAACTGTAAAAAACAGCGGTAACGGAAACGCACAAAACGTTCAAGTTTCCGATCAATTGGCTTCTGTTTTAGAATTTGTTTCTTCTGTTCCAAACGGAGTTTACAATCCAACTACAGGAATCTGGAACGCCGGAACAATCAACGCTCACGATTCCGCTTCGTTAGAAATTAAAGTAAAAGTAAACTTCGGAAATACTTCCACCCCTACTTATGATTTTGGTGCAGCATCAGAATTTAACTTGTTCGTTCTTGATACTTTAGTTCAGCCGTCTTCAGATACCGAAGGAAAAGTTGCAGTTGGCGGATACGCTGATCTTAGAAACTACAGTGTTGGCGACAAACTTCCGGTAAATTCAGGAAACGTTTTGGTTGTCGGAAATCACTTAACTTTTATCAGCGGTAGAGTTTATAACGGAAAAGCGATTTATGGAAACTTCATTACTTCAACAACCGGTTTTTCTGCCGATGAAGGAATTGAAAAAGATTCAGTACTAAATTTTAACAGCGCGAGAATTCATTTAATAAATTTATCAAATCAACTCTCTGCATTAACTCCAACCGATACCGTAAAATTTCAATACGGACACGTTGAACTAGTTGGACACAACAATGTAGAAAACGTATTTTATGTTGACGGAGCCATGCTGAGCGCAGCAAATAACTTTACCGTTGATGTTCCGAATAACTCAACTGCAATTGTAAATGTTAGCGGACGCTTTGTTGAGTGGATGGGCGGATGCAACGTAATCGGAACTTCAAAAGAAAAAGTTCTCATTAACTTCTTTGAAGCCGACACCGTAAAAATTCATAACATCAATGTTACAGCTACAATTTTAGCTCCTAAATCAGTTTTAGATTTTGCAACCGGTTTGGTAAGCGGACAAGCGTTCGTTCGCTGCATGTTCGGCGCCGGACAGTTCAACAATAGTTTGTTTGACGGAACCATTTCAAACGATACAACGATCGCAAACTTTGCGACAATCGTTAGCGCAACCCAAGCAAGTATGCCAAGTGCAATTAATGTTCCTGCATCGATGGCAAGAATTTCAAGCAATCCAAACGGAACAACCGGTGTTGAAAATGATAACGTGGTTCCAAACGAATTCAATCTCTTACAGAACTATCCTAATCCGTTTAACCCGACAACCACTATCTCCTTCTCAGTTGCAAATAACGCATTTGTAAACTTGACGGTCTTCAACATTACCGGAGAAAAAGTTGCAACGTTGGTTAACAGAGAATATCAAACTGGAAATTACATGGTAGAATTTAATGCAAATGATCTGCCGACAGGAATTTATCTCTACAGATTAACCGCAGGTAACTTTGTTTCAACAAAGAAGATGATCTTGATGAAGTAATTTTGAGCGACATGAACACAAAGAAGCCCGGCAGAAATGTTCGGGCTTTTTTGTTGATTGTTTAATCTACTTTCAATTCAACTAATTTTGAGGATACACCGGGGAGTACTGAAAGTTTACGCGCTATCTCCTGGTTTTGCTCATCACTGCCGACCATTTCCAAAATCAAAAGACCTGAATCGGAACAGTTATCGAGCACCCCGTCGTGAATTCCCAAACGAGTTTTGATCAGGCAACCCCAGCCGGTTAAAATCTGCTGAACCCTTACAGCTTCTTCTTTTCTATTTCCAATTAAAACAAGAAGGATCGTTTTCTTCATATTTTTTCTCCTTAAGTTTTACACTCTAAAAATTGACTCAACACTCCTCAATCATAATGGTGATATATATAAATTCGCACCTGTTTTATTCAATTTTTATAATTTGCTTATCCTTGATCTGATAAATGGCTTTCCCCTTTCCACTCGGGCAACAAAGAGCGTCGTTCTCTTTCCAAACAAGCAATTCTAATTCAATAGTATTATTACTAACATTTGCAAAATCATTAAAAGTAACTTTCCCGCGATTTCCAATTTGAGTCTCAAGGGGAGAACCTTCTTTGGTTTTTGAAAGAAAGACGATCATGAATTCAATTGAATTGCCTGCATTACCAAGTGCCCCCTCAACTGAAAAGACCAGAATAAAATCATTACTCCCGTCATTATCCAGATCATCTAATGAATTATAATGCCGATATTGACAATACTCTACTCCTTGAAGTTCCTTAGTTTTTTTTGAAATAAGCTGCTCGATATATTCATTTGCAAGTTTGCAATCCGGGATTTTTTGAGCAAATCCTGTTTGACTCAAAAACAGTAAAAAGATTACCGCATATATTTTTAACATCTTCAACTTAGCAATTCTGACTTCTGCATTCTGATTTCTTATTACTTAACCAGAACCATCTTCCTCGTTATCACCGAGTTGTTCTGTCTTAATTGGTAGAAATAAACTCCCGAAGAAAATTGCGCCGCATCAAATCCAACTTTATAAACTCCGGCATGTTGAACTTCATTAACTAAAGTTGCAAGTTCATTTCCAAGCACATCATATACTTTCAGACTGACAAACTGGCTATTATTTAGTGAATATTGAATGCTCGTCGTTGGATTAAACGGATTCGGGTAATTCTGCTCAAGGGCAAAGTTGTAAACAATTTGATCTTGAAATTCTTCAACATCGGTGGTAATTCCTTTTTCCTGGTCGGGCAGTTTAGCGGTGGTGTAAATAAAAAATTCACCCGGAGCCAGTGCAACGTTTTGATTTACATCTGATACTTCAATGCTATCATTTTCAAAATAGCGGTACCATCTTCCGGGCTTGGTAAAATTCATCGGAACTGATTGGTATGAGACATCAAAGTTTCCAACAATTGCAACATCCATTGAAGGATCTGAAATAGAAATTTTCTTTACTGCACCTGCTACATCCATTGTAAAATTATTGCTTTCAAAAGCCGGATAATTTTCTTTTAACTTAATCAGAGAAGCAAAAACTTTAAATAAATTTGATCTGCGTGCATCGGACATATATTCCCAGCGGGGTGGTTTGTTGGCAAGTCTGCTTGGATCATTAATTGAAACATCATATCCCCGCTCGCCAAACTGCCAAACCATTTTCGGTCCCGGCACAGTAAAGAAAAACGCAGCGGCAAGTTTCATTCTATTTAAGCCGGTTGCTAAATCTTTAACACTGTAAGTTCCGCTAACATTTCCATACATAATATTTTTAAACATCAACCGTTCTTCATCGTGACTTTCCATATAACCAACAAGATTCGGAACGGTCCACCCTCTTTGTTTGTAAGAAACTCCATTAAAGTTTGATGTACTGATCCATCCCATGGTTGCTTCATTGTAACCGTAATTCATATTTCCCCAAAGCATGAACCCGTTATTTGAAAGAACTTTCTCTTCGCTGTTATCGGCGAAATGTTCTAAAATTAAATAAGAAGTTGAATCGGTTTTGCGTGCTTCAGCTGCCATACGGTTTAGAATGTTTACTCGAGATTGATCAAACGCGCCCCACCCGCCAACGTTACAGTTGCCGCCGTTGTTGTCGCAAGTTTGTGTTTGGGTAAATCCTTTACTTAAATCGAAACGGAAACCATCAACTTTAAATTCCGTTTGCCAATATTTTATAACCCGATCAACTAAATCTTTTGTAGCCTGACTTTCGTGATTAAAATCGAGCCCAACGTTATATGCATGTTTTGCAACAGGATTAAACCATGGATTATTTGCAGCAGGACGATTGAGCGAAACATCCCAATAAAGCCGAACGAGCGGAGACTGCCCGAAGTTATGGTTCAACGCGATGTCGAGAATTATCGCTATCCCGTTTTCATGAGCTTTATCGATTAATTTTTTTAGATCATTTTTAGTTCCGTAGTATTTATCAGGCGCAAAATAGAAAACCGTGTTGTATCCCCAGCTTTCATTTCCTTCAAATTCCATTATCGGCATTAATTGAATTGCATTGATTCCCAACCTCTTTAAATAAGGAAGAGAATCAGTCAGTGTTTGATAATCGTGGCGTGCTACAAAATCGCGAAGCAGCAATTCGTAAACAACTAAGTCGGTACTTTTCGGTCTTTGATAATTTGTTGTCTGCCATTGATACTGCGTTTGTGCAGTTTGAAAAACAGAAACGTATTCTGAAGTTTTTCCAGAGGGATATGCTTTTAAATTCGGATATGTGATTGCCGGAATATAACTGTCATCCGGATGAAGTAATTTATCAGCAAAGGGATCAGCAATCACTACATCGTCATCAACAAAATATTGGAAGGCATATTCTTTTGCGGGTTGCAATCCATCGATGGTTATCCACCAACGGACATTGTTCGCGTCAATTGAATCGCGTTTCATAAAATACGTTGAACTGACCGTCCAATTATTAAATTCTCCAATGACATATACGAACTTTTTATATGGCGCGAAAAGGCAAAGCGTTACTTTTGTTGGATCTGCACCGTAATTAATTCCGTTCACAATTCCCACTGGAACTTTTTCGTTTACGATAGGAGGATTAATTACATAGTTTACTTGTATCCCATTTGTACTTGACGGTCCCGAATTTGTGACCGCGGAAATTGTGATCATGTTTGGTCCCTCATTCAATCTTCTTCCAAACAACGCAATTGTGGGGATTGAAAAAATTTGTTTTGCTTTGTCGTAGTAATCTCCAAAGGAGCAGACAAGAGTGTCATTAAGATAAAGTTTCGATTCGGTCGTATTAATCGCATCCCCTACTTTAGCCGCTACCATTGCAGTAATCGACGGTTGATCATTCCGAAGTACTTTCGAATTGGTCGGTTCAATCTGAAAGACCATTGGATTATCAACCATAATATATGAGTTATTATTATCCGCAGCATTTTTATTTGGATTAATCGGATCGCTCAACCACGAATTCGTTGTTCCTGTTGAATTATAATGCTCGTGCATTTTATATTGATACGCTTTCCGCGTGTTAATGATTGTCGTTCCGCCGCCAACAGCCAGCCGGACGGTTTTATAATAAATACTGTTTTCCAGCGCCATTGCCGAAGGAGCGGTTGGCGAAATTATTCCGCTTGCATTCGGTCCCCAATTATTAAATTCTCCGGGTAAAAAAACCTTTACCGCATTTGCGCTTGCTTTGTAGCGGAAGGTAACATCAACAGAATCTTGTCCCAGCAAAACAAATGGCACGAGTAAGGTTAAAAGTATAAATTGATTTCGCACAAAAACTCCAATAGTTTTAATGATAATTATTTAAAAGAATTAAATTTTGGTTTGCCGGCTTCAAGCCAGGCAGTGTAATAAACAGCAGCAATGTCTAAAGCGGCTTCTTGCAAAGCCTCTTCGGTTACATATTTAGTTTTGAACCACAGAATCTTATAGTAAAGAGCGTCGTATTTTCCCGAAGTTTCTCCAACGGCAACCAGGTCGGCAGCAAATGGAATCGCACTTCGGGTATTTGAACGATAGATAGTTTGAAAAAAAAAGTTCTTCAGGTTATCGATCTTTTTGACTTTTACATTTTTTGAAAAAATATTTTCCAGTTCATGAAGATGAGCGTTTATCATTTCCGATTCATACCGCTCATGGATATCGGTTTGTCCGGTTAACGTTCCGTTGTAATTTAGAATTGTGTGCATCGGTTGATGAGCATCGGCAAAATAGTGTGAAAAATCACGCATCAGCTCTTTGGTATTTTCTTTCTGTTTCTTTTTCATTGCCGAAACAAGTTTACGGTAAGTATCTTCCAACACCCAGGGCAAAATTCCACTTACCGTTACAACGGAATCACCATAAATTTTACTTAATGAATCTCTATCCTCTATCATTCTTGCCTGATTAAACTCTTTGTAATAATCAAGGTCTATAAAATGTTTTGGGAATTCATCTGCAATATTTTTTTTCCTTCGATCAGGCTGAGACGCTTCGGTGATAAGATACTCTTTTAGTTGGCGAAAATCTTTCATCTCGGCAGGTAAGATTTCTATTGCGTTTTTCACAATCAGCTTATGCCCTTTTTCTCCCCAACCGTGAATATTTGAGATTGTAAAAACTAGAATTAGGAGAGTAAGAAAAAATTTATTCATTCATTGTTCCAGAAAGTTGTTATTGCCAATTCACTCACGCTACCAATAGATGAGTCAGTCAATAAATTCATTTATTTGGGATTTCTTTTAACTTCACGCTTAAATTAAAAAAACTGAGAGGGATTACCAAGGAGTTGTTAAAAGAGGCTTAAAATATCGCGAAAAAGGTGATATCGGTACCGGTTCGGCTTCTTTTTTCTCCTGCTGCTGACTTTCAGCATTTAATTTCTTAAATTATAAATGAAGAAAAAAAAATATGGATACTTTATGACTACTAAAGAAATTATTGGAATTGAAGATCGTTTTGGTGCGCACAATTATCATCCACTGGATGTTGTTATCGAAAAAGCAAAAGGTGTCTGGGTTTGGGACGTTGATGGAAATAAATATCTCGACTGTCTTGCAGCCTATTCGGCAGTTAATCAAGGACATTGCCACCCCCGAATCGTAAACAAAGCTAAAGAACAATTAGAAAAAGTTACCCTAACTTCGCGCGCTTTCAGAAATGATCAGCTTCCATTTCTTTGTAAAGAGCTGTGTGAATTAACCGGTTACCAGATGATGCTTCCGATGAACTCAGGCGCAGAAGCTGTTGAGACGGCTTTGAAAGCTGCCCGCAAATGGGGTTATAAAGTTAAAGGTGTTGAAGAAAATAAGGCGGAAATTATCTGCTGTACAAATAATTTTTCCGGGAGAACAATCTCGATAATTTCTTTTTCTACGGAAGAACAATACAAAGACGGATTTGGTCCGTTTACACCGGGTTATAAAATTATTCCTTATGGTGATGTTGAATTACTTGAACAAATGATTGGCAAGGACACCGTTGCTTTTTTAGTTGAACCGATACAAGGCGAAGGTGGAGTAATTGTTCCCCCGGACGGTTACTTGCAAAAAGCATTTGAGATTTGCAGAAAAAATAATGTTCTCTTTATTGCAGATGAAATTCAATCCGGTTTAGGAAGAAGCGGAAAACTTTTTGCGTTCGAATATGAAAAAATTCGTCCCGATGCGGTAATTATTGGCAAAGCTTTATCCGGCGGCTGTTATCCCGTATCGGCGGTTTTGGCGGATAGACAATTACTCGGTGTTTTCAATCCGGGAGATCACGGGTCAACATTCGGCGGAAATCCCCTTGGAGCAGCGATTGCCCGCGAAAGTATAAAAGTTCTGCTTGAAGAAAAGTTGGCTGAAAATTCTTTTGAAATGGGAAATTATTTCAGAGAAAAATTAAATGGAATAAAATCAAAGCATGTTAAAGAGATTCGCGGAAAAGGTTTATTTATTGGCGTTGAACTGCATCCCGAAGCTGGCGGTGCAAGAAGATTCTGTGAAGCACTAAAAGACCGCGGATTACTTTGTAAAGAGACGCATACCAATGTTATTCGGTTTGCTCCTCCATTGGTAATTACAAAAGAAGAAATCGACTGGGCAATGGAGAAAGTTGCCGAAGTTCTCGTAATGGAGTGAGATAGATAAAAGTCGGTAGTCATTGGTCAACGGTCATTTTTAAAAAATGACTATTGACTTCTGACTAATGACAGATGACAAATGACAAATGACAAACCTCGAACTACATATCAAAAACATGGTTTGCAACCGGTGTATAAAGGTTGTGCATGACGAATTAGAAAATCTCGGCTGTTCCATACAATCGGTGGAGCTCGGCAAAGCTGTGGTTTCACTTCCCGACGAAACAACACTTGAAGCGATAAGAATCATTCTTGAGAAAAACGGTTTTGAATTGATCGAAGATAAAAAAGCGCAGCTTGTTGATACGATCAAAACAACCATCATCGAGTTGATATATCAGAACAAACTTGAAAACATGAACATCAACTTTTCAGACTATCTTTCAGAAAAACTGAAGAAAGATTATCATTATCTCACTTCCCTTTTCTCTTCAGTAACCAGCATCACTATTGAAAAATTTTTCATTCTGCAAAAAGTAGAACGCGTAAAAGAATGGTTGGTTTACAATGATTTTACGCTAAGCGAAATGTCTTTCAAACTCGGTTACAGTAGTGTTGCTCATCTATCCAATCAATTCAAACAGGTAACGGGATTAACCCCCACGCAATTTAAAAATCTCAAGATTAAACAGCGGAAGTCGCTCGATAAACTTACTCCGCAATAACAATCTTACAAACCAAATCTAAAATTTTATAACGAACTTCGCCTGTCGTTCCATATTTTTCGTACGGAAAAATTAAAATAAAATTATTAGTTCACAACGAGAATGAAAAACGATAAAAAAATATTTCCCGTAAACGGGATGACCTGTTCCGCGTGCGCGGTTAGTGTAGAATCAATTCTAAAAACCCAAAGCGGAGTTTTCTCCGCATCAGTTAATTACGCAGACAACACCGTAATGGTTGAATTTAATCCCGGACTGGTTTCTCCTAATCAAATGAAAGAGGCGGTACAAAGCGTCGGTTACGACTTACTAATTGATGAAACTAAAACTCCGCAGCAATTTGATGAGGAACGGAACTTAAAGCTTGCAAAAGCTAAGACAAATGTAATTTTCTCCTTGATTCTAACCTTACCGGTGGTTGTCCTTGCAATGTTTTTCCATCATCCGGCGGAAAGTACTAAATGGATTTTAACGCTATTGACCGGTGTAATCTTGTTTTATTTTGGAAAAGACTTTTTTATCCAGGCATATCAAAAGGGAAAACATTTACAAACCAATATGGATACGCTGGTAGCGTTAAGTACCGGAATAGCTTTTTTCTTTAGTCTTTTAAATGTGGTGTATCCTACGTTTTTAATTTCGCGTGGATTTGAACCCCAGATTTATTTTGAATCTGCCGCAGTTATCGTTTCGTTCATTCTTCTCGGAAAATTTCTTGAAGAAAAAGCAAAACACCGGTCAGCGGAAGCCATAAAAAAATTGATGAACCTTCAGCCGAATATTGTTACGGTTATTCGAGATGGAAAAGAAATTCCCATTTCCGTTAAAGAAATTTTGAGAAGCGAAATAATAATTGTAAAACCGGGTGAACGCATCGCAGTTGATGGAAAAGTTGTAAAGGGTGAATCATATTTAGATGAAAGTATGTTAACCGGAGAATCACTTCCCGTTTTGAAAAAATCCGGCGACAAAGTTTTTACCGGAACGTTGAATCAAAAAGGAAGTTTACAAATTGAAGCGCTTCAAATTGGAGAAGAAACACTGCTCGCACAAATTATTCAGCAAGTGCAGGAAGCGCAAAGCAGTAAGGCTCCTGTACAAAAATTAGTTGATAAAATCGCTTCGGTGTTTGTGCCAGTTGTGGTGGGAATTTCCCTACTTACTTTTTTCTTGTGGATCGCTATCGGTGGAAGTGCCCATTTTATTCACGCAGTTACTTCGATGATAACCGTACTAATCATTGCATGTCCGTGCGCGCTTGGATTAGCAACACCAACCGCATTAATGGTCGGGATTGGAAAAGGAGCGCAAAACGGAATTCTTATTAAAGATGCCGAGAGTTTGGAAAAGGCTCACAAGATGAATGCGTTGATCCTTGACAAAACCGGAACGATCACGGAAGGAAATCCCAAAGTTGTTGAAGTGATCTGGCAAAAAGGGGTACTTAATAAAAATGATCTCGAGAACATTTTATATTCTATTGAGAGTAAATCTGAACATCCTTTAGCTTCTGCAATCGTTAATCATTTTACGACGGAAACACATAAAAAAATTGAGATTGATTCGTTTGAATCGGTAACCGGTAAAGGAGTAGTTGCAACCTCCGGAGGCAGTAAATATTTCATCGGGAATGAAGTTTTTCTTTTTCAGCAAAACATTTTGGTTGATGATGAACTTCAACACCGCGCTGTGGAATTAAAAGCGGAAGCAAACTCAATCATATTTTTTGCTGATGAACAACAAACGCTTTGTTTAATAGCTATTGCCGATGCGATAAAAGAAACCTCTAAAGAAGCGATCCATCAGCTAAAAAAAATGGGAATCAAAGTTTTTATGCTTACGGGTGATAATCACCAAACAGCTTATGCGGTTGCAAAAAAAGTCGGTATCGATTCATTTCAATCCGAATTACTTCCTTTGCAGAAAGCAGAGTTCGTTAAGCAAATCCAAAAAGAAAATAATATTGTGGGAATGGTGGGAGACGGGATAAACGACGCTCAAGCTTTAACAGTTGCCGATGTGAGCATTGCAATGGCAAAGGGAACAGATATTGCAATGGATGTTGCGCAAGTTACGTTGATGAAATCTGATTTATTTTCAATTGTAAAAGCAATTACTCTTTCGCGTGCAACCGTAAAAACGATAAAGCAAAATTTATTTTGGGCATTTGTTTATAACGTTGTTTTAATACCGGTTGCAGCGGGAGTTTTTTTCCCTTTCACCGGTTTTCAAATTGATCCGATGCTCGCCGGAATTTCTATGGCAATGAGTTCGGTTTCTGTGGTCTCCAATAGTTTACGCTTAAAAAGTATAAAATTATCTTAAAGGAAATATCATGTCGGAATTATTATTCAAAACAAACATTAAATGCAATGGATGCATTGCAAAAGTTACTCCGTTCCTTGATGGAGAAAAACAGATTGATGAATGGAAAGTTGATCTTGAAAATCCGGAGAGAATTCTTTCGGTAAAGAGTGAATCGCTATCTTCAGAATCAATTGTTGATCTCTTGAAAAAAGCCGGTTATTCGGCGGTGGAAGTAAAATAACAGTAGAGACTTGCGTTGCAAGTCTCTAATAAAATCTCTACAAAGAAATGTTCATCACCTATAAGTAAACTTGCATTGCTTTCTTAGTCAATTCAAATGCTTGTTTTAGTTTTGGAATTTGTTGTCTTGCTTCTTGCAGATCGCCATCCTTTCCTGCAAATTCAAGCGCCTTGGCAATATCACCCAACAAATTAGCACCTAACGCGTAACTGGCTCCCTTAATAGTATGTCCCTCTGCTCCAGCTTTGGCAAAATCGCGGTTCTGAAAATAATCTTCAAGTTTAGTTATCCGTTCAGATGTATCGGCAAGAAAAGTTGAAATCAAATCAAATTGAAATTCTTTATCGTCCATACTCATCGATGAGAATTGCACTTTATCAAAAACTTGACTGGTTTCTTCTTGTTCGTTATTATTTTCCACTTCGATTGTTTCTCCCGTTATTTTGCCGACGTTTAACCACTTATCAAGCAGTGCAAGAAATTCATCGGTTTTAATTGGTTTAGAAATATAATCATTCATTCCGGCGGCAAGACATTTATCTTTATCACCAATAAGTGCGTGAGCAGTCATTGCAATTATCGGGATCGTTTCGCCGATTCCTTTTATCTCTCTTATCTTTTGTGTTGCAGTCCAGCCATCCATTTCCGGCATCTGAATATCCATGAGGATCAAATCGTATCTGGCGGCAGCAAGCATTGTATCGTAAGCTTCTCGCCCGTTATTCACGGCATCAATCTGGAATCCGGCTTGAGCAAGAATTTTGGAAGCCACTTTTTGATTTACCGGATTATCTTCAACTAATAAAACTTTAAACCGCGACCGCAGATCACGTAACTCATCTTTTGAGAGTTCCGGTTCTTTAATTTTGTCACGTCCGGAAGCTTCGATCTCGGCAGTTTTAGCCTGACTTTTAATTGCATTGAAGAGAGAAGTATTTTTTTGTTTTCTTAAAATAACCGAGAAGACAAACCGGCTTCCTTTGGAATAATCAGGATCAACTTTAATTGAGCCGTTCATAAGAGAAACGAGTTCTTTACAAATTGCCAATCCTAATCCTGTACCGCCATATTTTCTAGACATGGTTCCATCAATTTGAGAGAAGGATTTGAAAAGAGCGTCCATTTTCTCACGCGGAATTCCAACTCCGGTATCTTCAATGGCGGAAATAATTTTTATTCTTTCTTGATCGATCTTCTCCGAATTAACCGTAATACGAATGTGTCCTTTATCCGTAAATTTTACAGCATTGGAAATAAGATTGATGTAAACTTGTCTTAGCCGTTTGCTGTCTCCGATCAACAATGGAGTTGTACCTGGATCAACATCAACCATAACCTTTAATCTCTTTTCATTTACCTTGGTAGAAACTGGTTGCAGCGCACTGGTTATAAGTTCGCGGAGATTTAAATCTTCTTCTTCCAGTTGAAGTTTTCCGGCTTCAATCTTAGAGAAATCCAAAATATCGTTAATAAGATCAAGTAACGATTCTGCCGACTGTCTTGCGGTTTTAACAAAATCATGCAACTCTTCGGAGCTGCGATAGGCGCCCTGCTCAATGAGATTTAAAAATCCAATAATTCCGTTCATCGGTGTGCGGATCTCGTGACTCATGTTTGCAAGGAAAATACTTTTTGCTTCGCTTGAATGGACCGCATCGTTTGCAAGCGCTTCCGATTTTAACATTTCTTGCCGGAGTTTTTCTTCAGCTTTCTTCCGCTCCCTCTCTAAATTTATCTGTTCGGTAATGTCCTGCATATTTCCCTCAAAGAAGAATCTTCCCTCTTCATCTTTTACAAGCCGGTCGTTTAGAATAACCATCACCGGGCTTCCGTCTTTTCTCCTTAATGGAACGCGGAGGTTGCGGACTTCCTTATGTTCTTTTAAAATTTCAATCAGCTTTGTACGGTCTTCGGGATTCATGTAAATATCTTTTGCGATATTCATTTTTCGCAATTCATATTCACTTTCATAACCAAGAATTTTTGCTAGCGCAGGATTAGTAGTTACAAATCTTCCATCAAAAGTAGATTGAAAAATTCCTTCGGCTGAGTTCTTTATAATAGAGCGGAATTTCTTTTCTGATAAATTCATCTTGTAAGATTTTTCCGCCAGTTCGGATCGAAGTTTAAAACTTACCGCGCTCCCAACAACAGAGATAACACTTAGGAAGAGTACAAAAATTACCGACTCAAACATATTCGGGAGGAAATAAATATTGTTCCCGTTTATAAGTATTGCACCGGCAAAAACAATGTTGTAATAAATGGAAACGATGATCTGGTTTTTTACTTCCCAGCTGAGGAACAATGCCGAAGTGAAGATCATTAATCCGACGATTTGCGTATTAACAATAAGCGTTGACGGCATTAGGTAAATCATATATCCGCTTGAAACAATTATCGTAACCAATAATGTGTGAACAAGCAATACCGGTCTTTTTAACGCGTGCTTGGTGTTAAGAATAACAAGAATAATAAAAGCTACCAGGGTTGAAGCTAAGCGCGTTCCATATACCTGGAACGAAAACTCAGAGAAGTGCCGCACTTCAAAAACCATTGCGAATAATCCCGAGATGGCGATGAGCAGCGTAATAACTTTTAAAGGAATGATAAGATATTCTTCCGATTCCTTTTTAATGTATTCGTACTTGCGGTCATCAAATAAGGCGGTTGGATCTGTTAGAAAGCTTAAGAGTGAATATTTGGGATTTGATTTTGCCATTGATAACTTGACTGAGTAATTTTTAAAAACTTCTTCTACCTAGTATTGAATTTTAAGTAATCGATTTAATACTGTTCTAAATTAGTATTTAGAAAGAATTTTTCAAAGGAAAAGAAAAAATGGCTGAAGTGCTGAAACAACTTGATCTTTCTATTTTCTATTTTATAAACCACACCCTCTCATGCGGAGTTTTGGATATCTTCTTTTCCTTCATTACAAATGTTCGGCATTGGTTCCCCGTTTATATAATTGCTTTGCTTTACCTTACAATAAAAGGAGGCAGAAAAGGAAGGATTGCCGCCTTACTTGTTTTGCTATTAGTTGCCGCAACAGATCAACTTGGAGCAAAAGTGATAAAAGAAATATTTCAGCGGTTGCGTCCGTGCAACGCATTACCGGATGTTCTTACTCCATTAGGCTGTACGGGAACATTTTCATTCCCATCAAACCATGCTTTAAATAATTTTGCAGTTGGATTCTTCTTTTTGCTGTTATATCCAAAAACAAAATGGTATTTAATAACCGTTGCTTCCTTAATTGCAATCTCGCGAGTTTACCTGGGACTCCATTATCCCTCCGATATTCTCGGCGGAGCAATTTTAGGAATCGGGTTCGGCTATTTGTTTTCATATCTCCACATGCGAACAGAAAAGTTTGTGAATGAGAAATATCCTTTAAAACAAAAAGGCAGTGAATAAATCATTGTTTCGTTGTTAAAGAAAGTTTTAAGCTACAGAAAAAATAAATTAAATATGAGGGAAAGATGAAAAGTTTTATGTGCTTCAGTAAATCTATACTAGCATTATTAGCTGTTATTACATCGCTATCAGTTTTTTATTCTTGTGGATTACTTGATGATGGGCATGAACGCAAGCCGGAATTAAAAAGTGTGTTGCGAATTTATTCAATTAACACTGACGGCACAAATCTTAAATTGCTGGCAAACGGCGATAACTTTATTCTTTCCCAGACAGGTGATACAATTTTTTATCTTAACGATTACACTGTTTATTCTATGAATACTGATGGCGCTAATAAACATCAACTGAGTCCGTATCGGTTTAACAATTTGTGGTTGTCATTAAACGAAAAAAATATTTGTTTAAATCGAACGGACTATTCCTACTACTTTATGAATACCAACGGTACCGGTTTAACGAAACTAACTTTACCAGGCTCTATCAATTTTTTGTGGGGTTGGAATATTTCTCCTTTAGGAAATCAGATTTTATTTAGTCATCCATCAGGGGTGTATATAATGGATGTTGATGGAAAGAACTTTAAACAACTCAGAGATTCTTCGAATTCAAAGTTTGTTTATTCCTCCAACTTTACTTCTGATGGGAAATCAGCGGTGTATATCCTTTATTACCATCTCACAGTGAACTATTCCTTGAAATTAATAAACTTAATTGATGGGACAGACACTTTGTTATACTTAGGAGACAAAAATAGTCATGTTATAAATTTCGAAGTTTCACCATGGAATACAATCCTATTCACGACAGTTAATAATAAAATATATGAGGTTGAGCTAGAAAATTATTCGACTAACCTACTAATTCAGTCAGGCAGAGATGCTCATTATTCAAAAGATGGAAAGTGGGTATCTTATGCAGATAAAATTTACCCATTCTTATATACTTACAATTATGAATTAAAAAAAATAGCTATGATCAATCTTCCTCTCGTTGGTAACTTTATTTCAAATCCACGATTAACTAATGATAACAGCAAAATAATATTTTCAGCCGATTCCAGTTACTATGTACCCACACAATAAATCCTATGAGAATAAAACAAAAAAGCGGTGAATAGATCACCGCTTTTTTATTAAATCGTTCTAAATTAAATTTTATGCCCAGGACTCTTTCAATCTTCTAAGCGTAGAAACGAAGAATCCGATAACCGCGATTGCAACGCCAATCCACACCAGACTAATAAATGGTTTGGTGCTTGCGTTAATCGCAAGAACTTCCTGCGGTTGAGTTGTTGAGACCGGCGCTGAAAGTTTACCAACAATAAGTTCGGCTTTTTTTGTAGTTGGATCAATCTTAGTCAATTCAACTCTAAGGTCGGCATCTTTTAATTCAACAGGAACAAAAGTTACACCCTGCGCTTCCTTTTTCATCAATGCTTCAATGGTTTCTGTTTTACCGTTTTTAGTGACGGTAAGTTTCGCTCCCATTTGGAAGTTTCCGCCCCCCATCATAACGGACATATCGGGTTTGATGAAATCCGTGTACGTTAATTGGGCTCCCTCGATCGAAGTTTTTTCGTTCGGCATTAAGATAACGGCATTTCCTTGCGGTTTATTCTCTGCATTTGATCCGTCTTCATAAGATAGAGGGGTTACGTAAAAATCTTTTGTAAAGCCTTCCAAAATATCAGGCTCACGCATTAAACTGTTGTTAAAAGTGCTAATGAACATTATAGGCTTAATCACTCGGGCTTCTCCGCCGTCAAGATCTTTTATGCTAACGTTGAATTCATACTTCGTATTATTCTCTATCGGATTATACCCGGTAAATTCCAATGTATGTCCTAAAACATTAACCGGTTTTCCTTTTGTTAAATCAACTTCAAACTGCTTTGAATAAGCCGCCGAACCGACAACTCCAAGCAAAAAAAGTGAAAAACCGATATGCGAGATATACGCGCCGAGCATCTTTTTGTTTCCGGTAAAGATTTTGTATGCAATTTCAGCATTAACAAAAAGGGCGAACGCTGCTGAAATAGAAAGCAAGATCATCATAATGTCGTAAACTTTTCCGAAAAGAATTATCAGCAGCGCAAAAACTCCTGTTGCGATAAGGGAGAATTTAGATTTCTTCAAAATATCTTCGCCTGATGAATGTCTCCATTTCAATAAGAAACTAAATCCGTTTAACAGTCCGATAATAATTGCAAGAGGAACGTGCATCTCGTTATAAAATCTCGTTTCAACCGACTGTTTGAAAATCGGGGCAGAAGTACCAACTGCAACGATCAATGCCGAAGCTCCTAAAGTGACCGTGGCTGTAAATAAAGCCAGTTCACGCGCAAGCAAATTCTCTTCATCAACAATTTGAGATTCAAGATATTTCCAGCGGTAAATGATCATTCCTACTCCAAGAACAAGGAATGTAGCTACAAAGATGATTAGGAAGAGATAAACGATCGCTCCCGGATCAACAAACGAATGAACGGAAGCATCGCCAAGAACTCCGCTTCTTGTTAAAAACGTTGAATAGAGAACCATTACATAAGCAAGAATTGAAAGCAGTAAGTTAGTCTTAACAAATTTTCCGAAGCCCCCTTTTGATTGTGTCTTGCGTTGCACGATCATGGTATGAATTGCGGCAAGACTAATAAGCCAGGGAACTAAACTTGCGTTTTCAACCGGATCCCAGGCCCAGTAACCGCCCCAGCCGAGAACTCCATATGCCCAATAACCGCCGAGCATAATCCCGAGTCCAAGAATACCTGAACCAGCTAAAATCCATGGGAAAGATTGACGAACCCAATCTTTGTAATCATTTTTTAAGAGAGCAGCCATTGCAAATGAAAAAGGAACGGTGGTCATCGCAAATCCGGTAAAAAGAATCGGCGGATGAATTTGCATCCAGAAGTTTTGTAACAGAGGATTCAATCCCTTTCCATGAATGATAAATTGATTTACGGAAATTCCGGAGCCTTGCAAAGTTGCGTAAAGGTCTTTGCTCATCTTAACAAAATTTTGTCCCGAGTTTGGATCGTTGAACATAAAATTCTGCATAAACGGAGCGTTAAAATATGCCGGATTAATTTTCGCAACTTCAAGAAACATCGGCTCCGCCCAAATATAAGCAAAAGGATTTTTCAACAACGGAGAAACCATTGCGAGTAAAAATGTTGTTGCCAAAGTAAAGAACATCATTACACGCGGTTCAAGATCATCTCTTTTTCCGGTATAAGATTGGAGAAAAACTCCGATCAATGCGGTAACAAAAAGCCACAACATAAAACTTCCCTGCTGACCCGCCCAAAAAGTAGAGAGCAAGAATCCGAAAGGTAGATCGTCATTACTGTAACTGTAAACATATTCGTATTGATATTGATGCGTGATGATCAAATACATCAGAAACGCTGATGCAATGATAACAAGCATCGCCATTGCATGATAAGACATCCGTGCAATATTAAGCGTATTTTTTGCACCACGGTACGTAAAGAAATACATTACCATGGAAAAAATACTTAATGCAAGCGCGAGCGTAGTTAATATACTGCCTGCCATATGAACTCCTTTAAGGGTTTAATTTCAAATTTACGAGTTTGCGGCCGCGTTTTGTTTGTCTTGATATTTTGAAGGACATTTAGTCAAAATATCTTTTGCATGGAAATTTCCGTTTTTATACTGCCCGGTAACAACAATACTTTGGGCTGATTCAAAATTATTCGGAATGGTTCCGGAATAAATAACTTTCATTTCGCGTCCGGTAGCATCTTTCATGTAAAAGGCAAACGTTCTTTCAGATTTATTCACTTCATAACTTTTTTCTTTTACCCAGCTTCCAGTAGCTTTAATAGTTCGATCGCTGGACATTACTTTAACGAAATCGCTTTCGTACTGTATGTTGCTTTTCGTGAATAAGAAAATCATCATGCCAAGAAAAACGACGGCAATTACTCCGCCGAAGATATATTTATTTTTCATTTTCCTTTATCTCCTTCTATCTCTTTTTCTATATTTTTGATCCGATTATTTAGTGCAAATAAAAATCCAAAGACTCCCGCCCAAACGATAAGGACGATGATCATAACGATGTAAATTGCATTTTTTGAAAGGAACTCTTCCAACATTCACCTCAATGATATTGTTTATTTAATTTTTCTTTATAAAGCATTGACTTATAACCCACATACCACATCCAATAATATAAAATGGTAAATCCTATTAACGAAAGGAAGAAAATGAGCAGCATGTTTCCGTTCATTTTAAAATTAACTACTGTTCCGGCGTTTGTGTCATCAGCAGAACCGGGATGTAATCCCCTCATAATTCTTGGCATAATAAAAATGAAAAACGGAACCGTTACAAAAGCGATGATCGAATAAACTGCCGATAGCGCGGCACGTTTTTCTTCAACTTCAACTGCAGAGCGAAGTGCGAACAATGCACCGTAAATTAAAAGTAATGCAAAAATACTTGTCTGTCTTGGGTCCCAGCTCCAATAAGAACCCCAAGCAAATTTTGCCCAAACAGCTCCTGTAATCGTTGCTAAAATACAGAAGACCATTCCAATTTGAGCGGCGCTGTGCGCTTTAATATCATCGACAAGGTCTTTATTGCGGAGATATTTTACGCTGTAAACGGTTGACATGAAAAACGCGATTACCGTAAGCCATGCGGTTGGAACGTGGAAAAAAATAATTTTTGCGTTTTCGCCAAGTCCCATAATCATTGGGAATTCATACCAGTGTTCCGGTTTAACAACAATGGGGAAAGCTATTCCGGCTACCGATACAAAAGCTAATAAGAGAAAAAGAACAATCTTCCAAATCATAACAGTTTCTTATTTGTGATTGAAATAAACATTAATCTTTCCAGATAAAATCAAACAACATAAACGAAGCCGCAATCATTACAACATCGTAACAACCGAGGATTGCTAGTTCAACATAACTGCTGCTGAACGTTGTAGTATCCATTGCCTGTTTTGTTAAATCGATCAACGTTAACATTAACGGCAGTAATATTGGAAACGACAAAACCGGGTAAAGCGTTCCCTTTGAACTAGCTTTGGCAATTATCGAAGCGATAAGCGTTGATGCTATTGCAATACCGATATTTCCAAGGATAAAAGCGTAAAGGAAAAGAGAGACATTTTTAATAACAAACGCTTCAAACAGAGTTGAATAAAGCGCTGCAATTACAATATTCATCGCAAAAACCAGGATCAGATTGAACAACAATTTTCCGCTGAAAATAGTTGTTGGCGATGCGATAAGCTGCAGCGTTAACGTTGTTCCTCTTTCTTCTTCCGATACAAATGCGCGGGATAACCCCGACATTGCTGAGAAAAATATCACCACCCAAAAAAGTCCGCCGGAAAGAAAATCGCTGATCTTCTCATTCCCGATCGAAAATAATATTACACTGATCGTTACCACAATAAACATCACAAGTGAGTTGATCGCGTAACGGGTGCGAAGTTCGGACGCTAAATCTTTTTTAAATAATGCGTAAGCCGACATTAAGTTATTTGTTATCTGTTTTTGAATTTTTAAAATCTTGTAACTCTAAAACGGAAGAACAGATCGCCAAATCGCTGTCTTCGTTTGAAGCGATAATAACAATGTTGTTCTGCGATTCTTCTTTTACAGTTTGGTAAACTTTTTCTTTACCGGAATTATCTAAATTCGAAGTAGGTTCATCAAAGAAAAGGATTTTAGGTGAATGAATTAAAGCGAAGATAAACTTCAGCCGTTGTTTCATCCCGGACGAATAACCTTTAACCAGGTCGTTTTTCCTGTCGAATAAGCCAAAATGTTGAAAGAGAAAATCTAATTTTTCCTGCGTAAAGTTAATGCCTCTTATCTTTGAAAAAAAGTGAATATTTTCTACCGCAGTGAATTCATCGTACAAGATCACATACGGGGCGACAAAACCAATAAAATTGTGTAAATCTTCAGATTCTATTAGCTTCCCGTCAAAATAATGAGTGACTTTCCCTTTGGTTGGTGAGATAATTCCGGTTATAATCTTCAAAAAGGTTGATTTCCCAGAACCGTTAGGACCAGAGATGCCGTAAATTCCATTGCCCTTGCAAGAAAAATCGACATCTTTAAAAATCAATCTTCGTCCAAAGACTTTTGAAATGTTTTCCGCTTGTAATTCAAAACTACTCATTTAATATTACCAATTTTCCCAAAGCTGTCCGCTCCGGTGATTTTATAAAATAGACATATACCCCGCTCGCCAATTTTTCGTTTTTGCTGTTCAATCCGTTCCACTCAACCACAGCTTCACCTTTTATCGGATCACGAAAAAGAGTTATGGTTTTCTCAAAAACAACGTCCATTGAAATTGAATAAATCCTCAACGAAACCTCTTCGTTAAAATTACCAACAAAAGGAATTTTTAGAAAATCATTCTTCCCGTAACGGAATGGCGAAGGAAACGGAGTTTTAGTAAATGCATAGACTATTTGGCTATCGGGAATAACAATATTGTTTATTATAGAAGAATTTTTCCAAAGAAAGGGATTGTCCGTATTGAACAAATAGTAATAACCATCAGTAAGAGAAGTGTATCCATCTAGCTTGACTGTACTTAGTTTTAAGGTTGCAGGGAAAGTTTTTGTAAGATAGTTCATTCCGCTTTCCAGCTCAAAATTAGAAAAAACAAAGTAAAGCGTATCTTTTGGAAATGTGGATGGATTGATCACTTTTAAATAAGAGTTCGAGGTAACAAATGCATTTATTTGAATTGGAGTTGAGCTGCTAAAAGAGGTAAGAGTCATAAAAGGTTTAATTAATGGATAGCTTGCCGCTTCTTCAAAAAACTTTCCCGGTACGGTGCGGTAATTTGTGTAAAAGGTCCACAGTCCAAATTCTTTATATGCTTCAAGAAAAGATGATTCAACTTCAATCAAACTTCTGTTAATCGATTCAAGGGCTCTAAACGATTTCATTAATTCCCACTGCCGCCAGATGACATGATAATTAAATTTGTCTTTTAAAAAGATATTCCAAAGGGCAAGATTGTACCCTTCGTTGGAGGCAAATGCTTTATCCGTGAAATTAAAGTAGCCTCCGGTTTTAAAGTAATAATAGTAATCGTTGACTTCATCAAAAACGAATTCTTCCATCGAAGTTGAAGTTAACTCATAAAAATAGAGATCAACAATTTCAGTTTCTGTTTGGCGTAATATATAATTTCCGATTTGGATTGCATGATGAAGTTCGTGTGCGGCGGTTACCTTTGCTGCAAGAATTCCGGTAGTAGGATAACCGGAAAAACTATTATCCATATCGATATAAGAATAAAAAGTTTTTGAACTAGGAGAAATTTCTTCTTCGGAGTTTGTGTTGCCGTAGATTCCGCGCCCCATCTTATAAATGTAAATATCATATTTATCATCACCTCCGTTGCCAAGGTCTCGCGGCGGGGGGAGAAATCCCAAAGTATTTACTTCAAACGAATAAGATGAGTCCAATGCAATTGCCAATTGATTTACATCATAAGTTGGTGCATCGGTAACTTTATTAAAATGAATTCTGAAAAACCCCGATGGCGAAACAATGCTTGTATCAAGTTCCGGGCGAATGAACATCGACTTTAAAACTTTTTGCTGCGCGGGAGAAAAAGATTTAATTCCAAGTCTAACGGCATTTTCTATACCAAAACTACACTTCACGTTTTCTTGCGGAGTAACATCATTTGTAAGTGTTTGTACTTCTTTTTGATGAAATGCGATATACTTATTGTAGAGAGAATCAAGCTTTGATTGAGCCGACAATCCAACTGTGAAAATTAATGTAGTAATAAAAAATTTCATAACTTTTTCAAACTCACGCAATTTTCATTTCTGTTTGTATAAAGCAGATACCAATTGTTGGCGCTGAATTTATCCACAGAGAAATTTCCAACACCAGTAACTTCGGTTAAATTCTGAATTCCGAACAAACCGGTATGTCTGTTCACGCCGGCAGAAAGAAAATTTTTTGTATTGGCAGAATAAATAACAAACCGTTTTGAACCATCTCCGGAATATTTTCCAAAATAATCTATTCGGGAGTCGGTTGATAAAAAAGTTTTTGCAATAACCGGTTTTTTTAAAACTTTGTGAAATTTACTATTACCAACAAAAAAATAATTCGATTGATTGTTGGAAATAGCCGTAAAAACAAACTCTTCTCCGGTGCTATAAATATCGGCAAGGAAATTTTTTGATTGAAAGAGTGAATCATACTCAACGGTATGAATCGTTTTAACAAAAACGGGATTTTTAAAGGAAGCATAAACCAAATCAGCTTTGCCGTTCCCTTTTGTCCAGTAGTAGATATCCCCTTTTGCATCAATCTTTGCATCAAGGAGTTTCCCGGTTCTTAACGTAGCAGTAGCAATTGAATAACGAAAGTTTTTATAAGTAAAAGATGAATAAAATAGTTTGTCGTCATCAGAATAGACAGTCACAACATCGGCTCTGGTTCCGGGAGGGCTTTTCATCAGCCGGCAATCTTTTATGCCGCTATCCACATACAAGAAATCTCTTTTAACTTTGAAAGTATTAAAGTCTATCAATAAATATTCGATCGTTCTCTCATCCACATTATAGAAATAAATTCCTTTATGGGATTTATCAACATCATCAATTAACATAGACGAATATTTTCCGTTAATCTTTTGAGAAAACAATGTTGATGGAAGTCCGTCTTTTCCCCTAAGCACAAAGGTGCAAAGTCCTTTATCAGAATTATAAAGACAAAGGTCGCTTATCCCATCCTTTCCATTATCGAAAAGTGAAAGAGAAGAAGGAATGTTCCCAAAGACCAAATCAGTAGCTTCACCAAAAGAAGAAACATTCGTGACGAAATAAATATTCCCATCAGAAGAAATTGATGCAAAACCGTAAACAAATTTGGTATAAAAAGGAATGAGATCGTTTAATCCTTTCTTTTGAAGGTAAGTTATTTCGGGATAGAACGAACCATTACTTTTTTGGAACAAAACTGAGACTTGAGAAAGTTGCGTTCCGTCCCCATACGACAAATAAGCGATATCGAACTTACCGTCCCTGTTAAAATCTCCCCAAATAAATTTATCGGGTTTAAGATTTGTTACAATATTTTCGGTTCTGCTATAACCGGAGACTGAATCCCCATAGATTACTTTTAATTCATTTCCGCAAATGCAAAAAAGATCGGGATAAGAGTCACCGTTAAAATCAAACGCCTGCAATGAAAAAATTGGATTTTGCATTTCGATGGTTCTCACCAGCCTGAATTCACTTCTGCTATTATTGTAAAAAAACTGAAGAGAATTGTTGTTGAGATTAAATGCGGCAATATCGGGGTAAGAATCGCTATTTAAATCAACCGCAACGGATTGAGAATAAGCAACACCTTTTTGTACTTTATTTTCTTCAATTTTTGTGTTGCTGTTTTTCAAAATTGAAATTCCGTCAAACGCAGGACCTGAAATGAGTAATTCGTTTTTTCCATCGGAGTTAAAATCAGCTTGATTTAGCACATCGGGAAAAGAATTGAATAAAATTTGTCGCACTGAGGAGACACTTCCTGAAACCGATACATTCACCCAGCCGGCTTTTTTGTGTTTGCGTGAAACAAAAGCATATTTGGGAATTTTATCGAATTTATCGAAGTAGGAAATAAAAGTGGAAATTTCAGGCGAAAAAGAGGAAGAATACGTTTCTAAAAAATGATCGCTTCCCTTCCCTGCAATATTTGTAAAATGACTTTTCTCTCCACCGATAAGTAGCAGATCGGAATAGGAATCTTGATTAAAGTTAAGTGCAAACATTCTTGAATATTTTCCGTTCACCGGAAAAACCGAGTATTTGCAAAACCCATTAATAGGAATTTGTGCAGCTCCGCTCTGGTAAAGCATAAAGACGATAAGAGAACTGTTAATGACTTTTCTTTTCAGCAAGCCTTGCATCTCTTCTATGTAATGCCTTTTCAAATCTTCTCTTTTCGTCATCGGTTTCCGGAATTACTTTAACAGCTTCAACCGGTTTGGCATCATTATCAACGCTTACAAAGGTAAGGTAAGCGGAATTTGTGTGAACTCGTTTGCCTTCTCTGAAAGATTCTGCAAAAACTTTTACTCCAATTTCCAAAGAAGTTTTGAATACTCTATTTACCGAAGCTACCAGAGTAACAGCCTGACCAAGTTTAATAGGATGATGAAAATCGATGCTATCTACGGAAGCAGTCACGCAAACATGCTGCGAATGTTTAGCAGCACACAGAGCTGCACAAATATCTATCCAATGCATTAATTGTCCGCCGAGCAAATTCCCAAGTTGATTGGTATGCTGCGGCAGCACCAGTTCGGTCATGGTCATTATTGAGTCGCCAACTTTTTTCGGACTCATTTTTTTGCGGTATCCTTACCCAATTTCTCAAGTTGAGTTTTTAATTCTTCAACTTTTAAGTAGTTCTCGTCCAGTGGATATTTTGCAAGAAAATTTTCGATTTCTTTTAATGCATCGTCATTTCTTTTTAAACCCATCAACACATTGATTTTTTTGTATGAAGCCATCGGGGCATATTGTGTGTCGTGATAAGTGGCTTCAACATTATCATAATAAGTAACAGCTGCGTTGCTATAATCCATTTTTTCATAAATTACTGCAGCATTAAATGCTTTGTGGGCAAGTTTATCATTTAATTCTTTTATTTTCGCTTCAGCATCTGGAACTTTTGAGTCTGTAGGGAAAAAATCAATAAACGCTTGAAACTCCTCAATTCCCTTTTTTGTGTAACGCTGATCCAACGGAAAAGGAGGAGAAAGTTTATAATAGCAATCAGCAAGATTGAATTGCGCTTCAGGAACAAAAGAACTGGCTGGCATATTTTTTATCAATCGGCTAAATTCGGAAGCCGCCAAGATATATTCGGTTCTGGCTAAACGGCTTTTCGCTAAATAGAACTGAGCGTCATCAACAATTTCGTTTCCCGGAAATTGAAGCATAATCGCATCAAATTCCTGGATTGCTCTATCGTATTCTTCATCGTTATAAAATTCCATCGCATACTTAAAACGCTGCTCGGAGGTCATGTTTGCCGTATCAACTGTAGAAGCGCAACCGATAAAAAATAATAGTAAAAAGGGGAGGAAGATTAGTGTTTTTGTCATAGTCTCTTTTTGTGTTAAAATTTAAGTACAAAATAAGGAAAGCCGAAAAGCTTACCAAGATAAAAAAAATTACTTACTCCTTGCCGAAAAGAAGATATAAACCGCCGCGGCTGCAGAACCGAGAGCAATTGCCGGTTCCAAAAGACTCGAAAAGAATGGTTCTTCGGGAATTTTCCCCCGGGTAAATGGGAATGAAGAATTTTCAACTGCTTCAATATTTTCATAGGGAATTTCATCGTTGAGGGTATAAGAAAAGTTCTTCACAGTTGTAGGTTCAGAAATTATCGAATAATTCCCCGAAAAGAGTAGTATTCTCTTAACAACAAAACTTCCAAATAAATTTTTTCTTTCGGGTTCCGAATATTCAACCTTGGCTTCTTTTAGAGCAAATTGGACTCGCGTCTTACCCAACTCCTTGTTTTGGAAATGGGAGAGAATAGAATTTTGAAAAACCTGGTAATCCTTACCAAGTACAAAATCAATTTGAACGTTTCTTTCATTTCCTAAATTCTGAATTAACCCGGTTACAGCAGAATCTGCTAGTTGAAAGAACAAATCAAGGTTTGTCTTAGTTTGACCATTTAATGAGAATGTAAAAAAAAGAAAGAGAGGAAGTAAATTTCCACTCTTTCCAAATAATTTTTTCAATTGATTCATTAATATTTCTTTGCTAATTCGCGTAAACGTGCAACACGTTCTTCCATTGAAGGATGGGTAGAAAATAATTTCATTAATCCGCCGCCTTTTAATGGATTAACAATAAACATGTGCGCGGTTGCCGGTTTAGCGTCCATAATCGGCTGCATTTGGTTTTGCATAGAAAGTTTTTCCAATGCTGAAGCTAACGCAAGCGGCACACCGGAAATTTCGGCTCCTCCTTCATCCGCAACAAATTCTCTTGATCTTGAAATTGCCAATTGCAAAAGCGTTGCAGCTATCGGCGCAACAATCATTAGAAAAAGAGAAGCTAAACCGCTATCGTCATCGTCACTGTTTCCGCGTCCGAACATCATCGCCCAGCTTGCCATGTTAGCTACAAAAGTAATCGTTCCTACAAAAGTTGCCGCGATAGTTCCGATTAAAATATCGCGGTGTTTTACGTGCGCTAATTCATGCCCGATAACTCCGGCAAGTTCTTCAGTATTTAGAATTTTTAAAATTCCGGTCGTAACGGCAACTGCAGCATGTTGCGGGTCTCTTCCGGTTGCAAATGCGTTGGGGGTTGGATTTTCAATTACATAAACACGCGGCATTGGCAAAGAAGCGCGCTGCGAAAGTTCTTCTACCAATCCATATAATTTAGGTGCTGATTCGGCATTTACTTCTTTGGCTTTGTACATTGCAAGTACCACTTTATCGGAGAACCAGTAGGAGCCGAAATTCATCGCCAAAGCGAACATAAATGCAACGGTCATTCCCGATCTTCCGCCGAGTAAATCTCCGACGAAGATGAAAAGCACCATCATCAAGGTCATTAAAAATACTGTTTTAAGGGTGTTCATAGTTTGTCCATTAATTTTTTATTTAAGACGAAAGAAATCCATTAAAGTTCTTGGTAAAATTAGAATTAAAAACGATTTGAAAAAAGGCAATTTGAAACCGAGAAGATGGGATGCAGATTTATTATGATCGGTTATGATCTGTGTAAATCATAAGAAATCTTAACAAATCCGCGTCCCAATTGTTCTAATGAATTTCCTTCAACGCTTCGTAATTCGCTTTTATCGATTTATCCAAATCCTCTTGACTATGGGCAGTTGAAACAAACAAAGCTTCGTACTGCGCTGGAGGTAAATAAATTCCACGGTTTAACATTGCATAGAAATATTTTCCATAAAGAGAAGCATCCGAAGTTATAGCAGAATTGTAATCAGTAACCTTTTCTTCGGTAAAGAATAATGTCATCATCGAGCCGATGCGGTTAATCTGATATTTCTTTCCAAGATTTTTCATATTTTCTTTCCAACCGTTTTCTAAATAAGCCGACTTCTCCTCCAGCAATTGATAAACTTTGGGATGCGTTTTAATCTCTGTTAATGCGGCTAAACCAGCGCTCATTGCCAAAGGATTTCCGCTCAACGTTCCCGCTTGGTAAACCGGTCCGGCAGGAGAAACCATCTCCATAATTTCTTTTTTTCCACCGTATGCGCCAACCGGCAATCCGCCGCCGATAATTTTCCCAAATGCTGAAAGATCGGGTTTTACTCCAAGAACTTCCTGTGCACCGCCTTGGGCTAATCGGAAACCGGTCATCACCTCATCAAAAATGAGAACGATCTTTTCCTCATCACAAATAGTCCTAAGCTCTTTTATAAATTCGTTTTTAGAGGGAACGGTTCCCATGTTCCCAACAACCGCTTCGATAATAACGGCGGCAATTTCACCTTTATTTGCAGTGATTAATTTTTTTACCGATTCGATATTATTGAAATCGGCAATCAATGTATCGGCAGCATTCCCTTTGGTAACACCGGGAGAAGTAGGAATTCCAAAGGTTAACGCACCGGAACCGGCTTTAATCAAAAAGAAATCCCCATGACCATGATAACAGCCTTCAAACTTTATAAATTTTTCTTTGCCGGTATATCCGCGGGCAGCACGAATTGCACTCATCGTTGCTTCCGTTCCGCTGTTCACCATACGTACCATTTCAATTGAAGGAACGAGTTCGGTGATAAGTTTTGCCATTTGCACTTCAAGTTCAGTAGGCGCCCCAAAAGAAGTTCCGTTTTCTATCGCACTTAACAACGCTTGTTTAATAAATGGTGGATTGTGTCCAAAAAGATGCGGACCCCAGCTTCCGATGTATTCGATATATTCATTTCCGTCAACGTCATAAATTTTTGAGCCTTCACCACGCTTCATAAAAATGGGATTCCCTCCAACAGATTTGAAAGCTCGCACGGGAGAATTTACTCCGCCAGGAATGTATTGTTTTGCTTCGTTAAAGAGTTTTTCACTTGTTGAGATATTCATTTTTCTTCCAATAATTTTCTTTTCTACAAAATTACGCAAACCGGGTGAAAAATTTTTGGAATGTTATGCTTTCTTGTATTATTTTTCACTCACTTTAATCATAAACAAATTGTTGGTAGAATGAAAAACTCAACTCCACTTGCTAAATATCTTTTTAGCATTCCCGTAATAGTAGCGGCGCTAGGTTATTTTGTTGACATTTATGATTTGGTTCTCTTCGGCATTGTCCGCGTACCGAGCTTAAAAGGACTCGGATTATTGGACTCTCAAATTCTTGATAAAGGTGTTCTCCTTCTTAACATGCAAATGATCGGCATGTTGGTTGGTGGAATTATTTGGGGAATTCTTGGCGATAAAAAAGGAAGACTACAAATTCTCTTCGGTTCTATTCTGCTCTACTCAATTGCGAATATTTTAAATGGATTTGTAACAACGATTGATCAATACGCGGTATGCAGATTGTTGGCGGGAATCGGTTTAGCTGGAGAACTTGGTGCAGGAATTACCCTGGTTGCAGAAATTCTTCCAAAAGAGATACGTGGCTACGGCACAATGATGGTGGCAACTATCGGAGTTTCCGGCGCGGTTGCGGCATATGCAATTGCTGAAGATTTTGCCTGGCGAACTTCTTATTTCATCGGCGGTGGATTAGGAATTATTCTTCTCGTTTTACGTATCAGTGTTTATGAATCGGGAATGTTCGAAGCGATGAAGAAAAAAAATATTTCACGCGGAAATTTCCTTTCGCTTTTTGCAAAGAAAGATTTATTTCAAAGATATTTGAAATGTATTCTTATCGGACTTCCAACATGGTATGTTGTCGGTGTGTTAATTACCTTCTCACCGGAACTTGGCAAGGCGCTTGATCTTTCCGAACCCATTGCCGCTGGAAAGGCAATCATGTTCTGTTATATCGGGCTAATTTTTGGCGACCTCTCCAGCGGAATTTTCAGTCAATTTTTAAAAAGTAGAAAAAAGATCGTGCTTATTTATATTTTACTTTCCGTTGTAATAATAGCATTTTATTTTACTGTGCTGCAGGGCGGCTCGGCGTTTCTCTTTTATTCCGTTGCAACAGCACTTGGATTTTCGATCGGCTACTGGGCCGTTTTTGTAACTATTGCGGCTGAACAATTCGGAACAAACATGCGTGCAACTGTTGCTACCACTGTTCCAAATTTTGTTCGCGGTGCAACTGTCCCGATAACGTTACTTTTTAATTTCGGTAAAGGGTACTTTGGAGTAATTCAATCTGCAATTTGGGTTGGAGTGCTGGTTTTTGTAATTGCACTTTATGCGGTTTACAAACTGAACGAAACGTTTGATAAGTCCTTGGACTTTGTAGAAGAATGATAAGTTAAACCAGGTCTGGATTTTTTAATCCCGACCTGATGAAACAAAACTTTACTTGAGCAACAACATTTTGTTTGTTTGAATAAAACTGCCAGCCTTTAATGTGTAGAAATAAATTCCGCTTGAGAGATGCGACGCATCAAAATTAACCGAATGACTTCCAGCGTCAAGTTCGTTATTAATAAGCGTTGCTACTTCATTTCCAATTACATCATAAACTTTTAAAGTTACGAAACTACCTGCCGCCAACTGCCATTTAATTGTTGTGCTTGGGTTGAACGGATTGGGATAATTCTGGTCGAGCGAAAACTCATGAGGCGTATTATTGTAACCATTTTCTATTATAGCGCTGGGTTGAATGGGATATCTATAGACTCCGATATCACCGGGCGAAAATATTGGATACAAATAACAATAAAGATACTGCGAAGTAACTGCAAGGATTTTATTTATTGAATAAGAAGTTGCAGAAGGTAAATTGTTCCCTACTTCACTCCAGTTGTTTCCGTTATCTTCCGAAGTAAAAACTTTTGCGCCGGAAATAACGTCATAGTAATAAGTAAATAATTTATTCCCGAGTGCAGTACTCCCTTTTGTCCCGGCGCTGATACCAATTCCAGATGGAAGACCAGTGTGAACCGGAGTCCAGACGGTATCTGATGTTAATTTGTACATTCCCAAAGTCGAACCGAAAAATTCATTATTAAATGAAAGAACGGAGCCGATTGCAAATTGCGGATTTTTAAGAGTCCAGCTAGCGCCATCATCAGTAGAAACAAAAGCTCCTAAATTAGTAGCGCAGAAAACCATTTTGCTTCCATCGGCAGCAAAGTCGAGCCCAATTAAATTTGCTTGAGGGTAGGTAACAGTTATTTTTGTCCAGGTACTTCCATCGTCAGTCGATTTTATCACAATCGATCTATTTGATAAAGCATAGAGAACTGTACCATCCGAGATAAGATCAATGAAAGCAACATCGGTTGGAATACCAGTCGCCGATTTGCTGCCCCAAGTGACTCCATCATCGGTTGAGTAATTAAAATAACCCACACCAATTGCAAAGATATTACTTCCATGTCCGTGCATTGTAATAAGTAGTCCTGGAAATTTATCAGCAATATTTGTCCATGAAGTTCCGTTATCTGTTGAACGTAAAACTTGTTGATTTCCGCTAGAACCTGTTCCGTACAAAAATACTGTAGAACCATGAGTTACTATATGTCCTGCGCCGACATCATACGTAGCAACCTTTTCCCATTGAGCAGACAGCTTTGCCGCTAAAACGATCATCGAAAAAAAAAGAACCAATGTCACCTTTTTCATCTTGTCTCCTTATTTGATTAGAATCATTTTCTTTAGGGGAATGAAATTGTTTTTTGGAAGATTAAATAACCCGGCTAGCGATGCCTTATGTACTTATCAGTTATACATTAAAACATTAAATATACTCCCGCAATAAAATTAGAGGAAAAGGGGAAAAATGAAAATAAGACAAATGCCGTATTTTAGAGAGGGATGAAGGAGAGAAACAATAAGTCCTAAATGATCTTATGTTTTATCGCTTTTTTAACAGCCGTCATTTTATTGTGCACTTGAAGTTTACGGTAGATATTCTCAATATGCTTTCTTACCGTAAAAGGAGAAATAAATAATACCTCTGAAATTTCTAAGTAATCTAAACCCACGCTAAGTTTGTTTAAAACTTCAATTTCTCTTTTTGTAAGATCATAGTCTTCTTGTTCTTCTTCTTGAACAAATTTATTAGGATTTCTTAGCAACGCCAAAGATTTTGCTGCAATAGCGGGAGACATCGGCGCTCCCCCTTCCATAATCTCCTTAATGCCTTCACAAATCTTGTCCGGTCTTTCATCTTTTAATAAATATCCCATCGCTCCGGCTTGAATTGAACGGAAGATTTTATCTTCATCATCAAACACCGTTAACATGATTATTTTAATATGGGGAAATAGCTTTGTGACTTGCTGAGTTGCTTCAATACCGTCCATTTCAGGCATTTCAATGTCCATTAAAATGGTATCCACTGAAAAATCAACATTTAATTTTTTTAAGAGGTCTGCGCCGTTTACAGCTCTAAATTTAAATTCAATATCATCCGGGAACAGTCCAAGTTTTTCTCGGATTGAACTCGCAAGGAGGTTATTGTCTTCGGCGGTTGCAACTTTTATTTTCATGGTGAAAATTATTGTGAATCACATTAGTAAAAAATAAGGCAGATGACTTATTTTGTTATTACACGGCATTGAATTGTGGTGCCATGTTCTCCACTTTCAATAGTAAAACTTCCCCCCGATTCTTTGCATCGTGTTTCCATATTTTTAAGTCCATTACCTAAATTAGCGTTTTTGGGATCGAATCCTTTACCGTCGTCAGAAATTTCCATGGCGAATCCATTTTCTATTTCATGGAATGTAATAACTATTTTTTTTGCGTCGGCATGCTTAATACTATTCTGAACGGCTTCCTGAACAATTCGGTACAAGTTTAACAATTGTGCAGAAGTAAGATACATTGTCTGAGAAACGCTATTCTTAATTTGTATGTTAAGATTATCAATTTGCTCGTTAAGGCGGTGTTTAAGGTCGCTTAATTTTAATAAGAGTTGCTGCAATGTAGAATCTTCTTCCTTCATCGCCCAGATAGTATTTCGTAACTCATTAAGGGTTTCTCTACTGAACGAACTCAATCCATTTAACTTTTCTACCACCTTATCTTCTTTTGCGCCGTAGGTAACGTTATCAAGAGAACTTATAATAAAAGTTAAATGAGAACCGATATTGTCATGAAGTTCACGGGCAATCCTCAGTTTTTCTTCGGATGCTTTTTTCTCCAGCTCAGCTCTGTTTAGCTGATTTTTCAGCTCAAGTTCTCGCTTAATTCTTTCGCGTTTCTGTTTTTGGTAAAGATAATTTCCAAAGGTGGTGAACATCAGCGTCACTACAAATCCAAGTAGAATAAGGAGTTGATTTGACTTCTTTTGTAGTTCCAAATTACTCTCTGAGATCTGGTGATCTTTTTTTTCCGTATCAAAACGGATTTCAAGTTCGGCAATTTTTGCGTTTGTCTCAAAATTTAAAACGGAATCTTTTAAAGCAGAAAGTTTCCGTTGATTGAGAAATGCATTCCGGTAATCTTTTTTTAATTCATAACCTGCTGCCAATTGCTCTAAACAATACCGGACTAAATAATTTTGTTCCCCGGCCCCAGGAGAATTTATTGCGCGGGAATATTTAGCTATTGCAGAATCAATGTCTCCTTTTTGAAAATAAGTGTCTCCCCACCGAACTAAATTATCCAATCTGCCGTAATCAGCTTTCTCCTTCTTTCTGTATTCATCTGATTGACGGAGAAGTTTAAAAGCTTCTTTATAATTTCCCCGCATTGCTTCGAGTCCGGATAGATCATTTAATACATAGGGAATGCCTTCATAGTCACCAACTTCTATTTTCAGTTTTAGTGCTTTGCGGTAATAAAAAGCAGTGCTGTCCAAATTGTTATTCATTTCTTGCAGCACACCGAAGTTATTGTACATTGATGAAAGTTCAAATTTGTAGTTATGTTTTTCAGCAAGATTGATCCCCAGCCGCATATATTCCATCGCTTTTTTCAGATTCCTCCGTTTGATCTGATATCCAAATTCCCCGTACGCTAAAGCTAATTCTTTATCTAACTTTAACTCATCAAATAAATTGATCGCTTTTAAAAATATCTCCGTACTCTCTTCATATTTTCCGTTAAGATAAGTAACTACACCAAGGTTAAATAGTGATGCTGCTTCACCGTATTTGTAATTTATTGATCGGGAATCTTTCACATTCTTTTCAAAAATCTTAATTGATTTTTGCAGATTGGATACAACGATGCTTCTCTGCTGATGATTGACCGAATCTATTTTTACTTTATCAACGCTGCAAAAAATTTGTAGCGGGACAACAAAAACTATGAATAGCAGTACCGTTCTCAAATGATCCCTTTTGATGGATTAAATTTTTAGATTTTGAAATAAACTCTTTACTTTTGCTTTATAAAATAGCGATACTTTACTTTTTGCCAAATTGGCTGGAACATCATTTTTCTTAAATATTTAAATTGAAAATTAGATGGAAGAGTTAAATTTCAGACCGCATAAATCAAAAGAGTCTTTTAGAAACAACTATAAACTGCACGATTTAGCCGAAACTGTTGGAAAAAATTTACTCGTACAATGGGGAATTGATTTTAAACCCTTTGGGGAAGATAACCGATTTACTCGCGTTTGGGAAAAAGGAGATGATAAGCCAGATGTCATTATTTCTTTTCAGGAGAAAGAAGCTTTGCTTGATTGGAAAGGAAAACATTCCGAAAAATGGTTGATGAACAAACGTGCAGCTGTTTCCTATCAAAAGTGGGGAAGGAAATTTTCAATTCCCGTCTTTATCTGCTATGTAATTTTTTCAAATGATAACGTTATGCATGAAGTACGTTTTGTAAATTTGGCTTTGCATAAATACGAAGACGCTAAGGAAAAAGCTTGGGATAAAAACAAAGTTGTTGTTCTTTTAGATGAACCGCCGCTATTTACAAAAGCCAATCTTCTTAAACACTGGATCTGACATTCAGAATGAATTGAATTTTGTTATTTGATTTCTGGAATTTCGAATAAATTTCCCGCTCCCAAAATCATGTTCGGATCGAGAGTTTTTTTCAGTTGAATCATTTCGTTAATTGCTTCTCCGCCGTACATCATCAGCAAATATTCTCGTTTGCTTTTTCCGATGCCATGTTCAGCTGAGACCGTACCTCCAAGCTCGACCGACCTTTGACAAATCATTTTATAAATCATTCTTCCTCTCTGAAATTCTTCATCATTTTTCGGAAGCATATTTAAATGGAGATGTGAGTTACCGAAATGTCCGTAAGCAACGTAATCTATCTTTTCTTTTTCGACTAATGATTTACAATAGAAATAATAACTTAAAAATACTTCATCCGGAACAGCAACATCGGTTCCCAGTTTCCTCAAATTATTTTTCGAAAGGTATTCGTTCACTTTAGAAGATATTGCATGGCGGAATTCTTGAAGTAACGCTCTGTCTTTTTCATCAACTCCTATCCAAACTTTATCTGCATCAGCATTGTGTTTTGCGATCAATTGAAGCCATTCCTCTGTGATCAATTCTTCGTTTTGTATTGTTAATTCTTGCTCAAACCAAACCGCGCAAGAAGCTTTCTCATTAACTTGCGGATAATCTTTCCGTAGAAAATTCAACGAGTTATAATCGAAATATTCTAAAGCTCGCGCGTCAAGATTTCCAATTGAATTTAAAGTTCGTGAAGAAAAAGAAATTGTCCTCGCCTCTTCAATAAAGGCTAATCCATCTTTTTCTTCAGGAAAAAATGCTACACAAGAAAGTACATTCTGTGGAAGTGGCAGAATTTTAAGCTTTGCTTTTGTAATTACTCCAAGCGTTCCTTCTGATCCAATAAAGAGATCGATCGCATCCATAGTTTCATTTACAAAATAACCGGAAGCATTTTTTACCTTCGGCATTTTATAATTGGGAACATGAAAAGAAATTGTTTTTCCCTTTTCGGTTTTAAGATTTAGAAGATTTCCACTTGCGAATAACTCTCCTCTTTTCAAACGAAATTTTTCGCCATCCGCCAAAACAATATCGAGTTCCAAAACAAAGTTTCTTGTTGCTCCATACTTAAATGTTTTTGCACCGCTGGCGTTGGTGGCAATCGTTCCACCAATAAAGCAGTTTGTTTCGGTGGGATCAGGAGGGTAGAAAAAGCTTTTAGATTTTAATTCGTTTTGAAAATCTTTTAACAAAACACTGGGTTCAACGATCGCAAAATTTTCTTCTGTGTTTATCTCAAGTATCCGGTTAAGTTTTTCTGTGGAAATCACAACTCCGTCCTGAGGAATACCGCTACCCGTAAGTCCGGTGTGGTTTCCGGCAATTGTTACTTTGGTTTTGGAAGTATTAGCTGTTTCCAAAATTTGTGCAACTTCCCCGGCATTTTCCGGAAGATAAACTGTCTCACAGTTTCCTCGAAAGTTGGAAGCATCAACCAAAAAATTTTGTATTTCATCGTGCAAAGTTTTAATAATCACGCAAATTTTCTTCCTGTTTCTGTTTCGGTTCTTCACTAAAAAAATCTACTCCTCAAATATTGAAATAATTTTGTAATTTTGAATCAATTAATTACAAATACTTAAGAGGAATGCTATGACCGCCAATATTGATATGATCAAAAAAGTTTATGGTGATTTTCAAGATAAAATTGAAGTGATCCGGAAAATTGTTGGTAGACCATTAACCTACGCCGAAAAAATTCTTTACACTCATCTTTGGGAACAACCCACCGGAACCTTAACACGCGGTAAAGATTTTGCTGATTTTGCACCGGATAGAGTTGCCATGCAAGATGCAACGGCACAAATGGCACTGCTCCAATTCATGTCAGCCGGAAAGAAAACTACCGCGGTTCCTTCGACTGTTCATTGTGATCACTTAATTCAAGCACAAATTGGTGCGAAAGAAGATTTGGATCGTGCAACAACCGAGAACAAAGAAGTTTATGATTTCCTCCAAAGCGTTTCGCAAAAATATGGAATCGGTTTTTGGAAACCTGGGGCCGGAATTATTCACCAAGTTGTATTGGAAAATTACGCTTTCCCCGGCGGAATGATGATCGGAACAGATTCGCACACTCCTAATGCCGGCGGATTGGGAATGATAGCAATTGGCGTTGGCGGAGCTGATGCGGTGGACGTTATGGCTGGCATGCCCTGGGAATTGAAATGGCCAAAACTTATCGGAATTCATTTAACAGGAAGACTTTCCGGATGGGTTTCTGCAAAAGATGTAATTCTAAAAGTCGCCGGAATCCTCACCGTTAAAGGGGGAACCGGAGCTATCGTTCAATATTTTGGCGAAGGCGCAACATCACTCTCATGTACCGGCAAAGGCACTATTTGTAACATGGGCGCAGAAATCGGAGCAACAACTTCGCTCTTTCCTTTTGATGAAAGCATGGAAAGATATTTGCGTTCAACAGACCGAGCAGATGTTGCGGAACTTGCAGGATCAATTAAATCCCATTTAACAGATGATCCTGAAGTTTATGCAGATCCCACAAAATATTTTGATCAAGTAATTGAAATTAATTTAAGTGAATTAGAACCAATGTTGAACGGTCCGTTTACGCCTGACTTAGCTGTACCAATTTCTAAAATGAAAGAAGTCGCAAAAGAAAAAGGTTATCCGGAAAAATTAAGTGTCGGTTTGATTGGAAGTTGTACAAATTCAAGCTACGAAGATATAGATCGCTCTGCCAGCCTTGCCAAACAAGCGCTTGCAAAAGGATTGAAAGCGAAATCGCAATTCACGATTACACCCGGCAGCGAGCAAGTTCGCGCAACAATCGAACGCGACGGACAATTAAAAACATTTGAAGATTTTGGAGGAGTTGTCTTGACAAATGCTTGCGGTCCATGCATTGGTATGTGGAAAAGAATGGATAATCCGACCGGAGAAAAAAATTCTATTGTAACTTCCTTCAATAGAAATTTTGCAAAGCGTAATGACGGTAATCCGCAAACATTAGCATTCGTTGCAAGTCCCGAATTAACCACTGCACTTGCAATTGCCGGAACGATAACTTTCAATCCGATGACAGACACAATTACAAACGATGCCGGAGAAAAAGTAAAACTCGATCCACCGGTAGGAGATGAATTACCGAAAAAAGGCTTCGATAAAGGAGCAAACGTATTTATCGCACCAAGTTCAAACGGAAACAATGTTGAAGTAAAAGTTAGTCCGACCAGTGACCGCTTACAATTGCTTGAACCATTTTCTCCGTGGGAAGAAAAAGATTTGGAAGATTTACAAATTCTTTTAAAAGCGAAAGGGAAATGCACAACCGACCATATTTCAATGGCTGGACCATGGTTAAAGTACCGCGGACATCTCGACAACATCTCCAACAACATGTTTATCGGCGCGATCAATGCATTTACCGGAGAAGCCGGAAAAGTTAAAAATGTTGTTACTGGTGAAACAAAATCAACCCCCGAAGTTGCCCGCGAATATAAAAAACACGGACACGGCTGGGTTGTTATCGGCGATGAAAATTATGGTGAAGGTTCAAGCCGCGAACACGCAGCATTGGAACCGCGTCATCTCGGTGGCAGGGCGATCATCGTAAAAAGTTTTGCGCGCATCCACGAAACAAATTTGAAAAAACAAGGAATGCTTCCACTTACGTTTGCAAATCCTGCTGATTATGACAAAATCCGTGAAGACGATAAAGTAAGCATTAAGGGATTAACTGAATTTGCTGTTGGAAAACCATTTGCACTTGTAATTAAACACAGTGATGGAACTACTGAAGAATGTTCTCTCAACCACACCTTTAACGAAAGACAATTCGATTGGTTTAAAGCAGGTAGTGCACTTAATTTGATTGCAAAAGAACTCTAATAATAAATATGGACGCAGTCAGTTGCGAATTTTAATCACACTGACTGCGTTATCTATTAAAATATACAAATCATTACATGACCTTTCTTAATCCAACAGTTTTATTTGGACTTCTTGCAGCATCAATCCCGGTGTTAATTCATCTTTTTAATTTGCGTAAATTGAAAAAGGTTGAGTTCAGTACACTTATCTTTCTAAAGGAATTACAAAAAAACAAAATCAGAAAAGTTAAGCTGAAGCAGTGGTTGCTCCTTCTTCTTCGAACACTGATTATTTTGTTTTTAGTTCTTGGATTTGCTAGACCAACTTTGAAAAGTTCATTTATCGGAAACTCCTCAACTGCTAAAACCACTGCCGTATTTATTCTTGACGACACTTTCAGCATGGGTGTTGTTGATGCAAAAGGATCATATCTCAACCAAGAAAAGGAAATCGCTCTTCGTCTCCTTTCCCAGTTACAAGATGGAGATGAGGTCTCACCTATTTTAGTTTCCGAGATTAAAAAATCACCCGTAGTTACTACCGATTTTTCCCAAGTAAAAAAAAGCATCGAATCCATTTCTGTTTCAAGTATAAGCGGATCGCTGCAAAGCGCCTTAATAAAGGCTACAAAACTGTTGGATGAATCTTCAAATTACAATAAAGAGCTTTATCTTCTTTCCGATTTTCAAAAAAGCAGAATTACCGATGAAAATCAATTTCCGAATTTGGGCGAAGTGTTGAATGATGGAATAAGAGTTTATGCTTTTCCGCTCGGAGGTAAAGAGGTCTTTAATGTCGGCATTGATAAAATTTCAATCAATTCCCAAATATTTGAGAAAGACAAACCGGTTCAGGTTTCTGCATTTATCACAAATTATTCTAAGCAAAAAAACGATAACAGCGTAGTTTCTTTATTCATTAACGGCGAGCGATCTTCGCAGAAAAGTTTTTCACTTAAAGAAAATGAAACCAAAGAGATTCTCTTGGAAGGAATTGTTAAGAAATCAGGGTACCAGGAAATTTCTGCTGCTATAGAAGAAGACGAAATAACACAGGACAATAAGAGATTTGCCCAAATTTATGTTCCCGAAAAAATTCCAACGTTAATTCTTACTGAAGAATTGACCGATGCAACTTTCGTTCAATATGGATTGCAAGCGGCAAATACAAATCAGCAACTGCAGATTGATGTAAAACCTTTAAAACAGCTCCAATCGATCGATTTAATGAAATATTCTTCTGTTATCTTGATAGGAATCGCTGAAGAAAACATTTCGCCTCTCATCCGATTTGTAAAAAGCGGAAATGGTTTATTCTTTTTACCGGGAAGCACGACTTCACTTCAAACCTATCAACGATTTTGTGAGAATTTTCAAATTCCAAAAGCTAATAATCTTTCCGCCGGTGGAACTCCATTCCAATTTGCCACTGTAGATTATGAACATCCTTTATTTTCGCGACTTTTTGAAGAGAAGAAGAAAAAATCGATTGAATCACCGGAGATTTATTCTGCATTCTCTCAGCGTACCGAAGGTAAAGGAAAATCACTGATCTCTCTTGCAAACAATATTTCTTTTTTAAGTGAATTCACCGTTGATAAAGGAAAGTTATTTGTTACCTCAACTGCGCCGGTGTTAACACAAACAAACTTTCCACTAAAAGGAATATTCGCTCCCCTTTTATTTGAATCTGTTCTCTATTTATCTTCAATTCAAAAAGAGAACAGTGAAAATCTTGCTGGGGATGATTTGGAAATGAACGTTCAAAAAAATACTTCAAATCAAATCGAAGTGATTACGCCAGGAAAGGATAAAGAGTTTTTTCCAATTGATGAGAGTTTAACCAATTTCCGTTTCGACGGGACACAGAGAACCGGTGTTTATTATTTTTCATCGGTAAATAAAATTGCACGTGCTTTTTCAGTAAATGTAAATCCCCTTGAATCAAAACCGGAATGTTTCGATAATCAGGCCATTACTGAGTATTTTAAAAAGATTAACTCATCAGCAAAATTAACTATCATAAATAAAGACGAAAATTCGGAGTTGGTAATTAAACAAGCGCGTTTTGGCACTGAATTATGGAAGTTCATGTTGATAACCGCCTTGTTATTCGCGTTGCTTGAAATGTTCATTGCGAAAAGTTCGAAGAAGGATTTGGTCTCGTTTAAGCAATAAGATTTGCAATTATTTCATCGCAAAGAAGATACCCCTTTGAAGTCAATCGGATGGAACTATTTTCTCTAATGAAAAAATCATTGTGCAAGTAATTCTCGATTACTTTTTTTCTTTGATCAAGCCAATTCTCCCCAAACCTTTTCACAAATTGATTTACATCCAATCCGTTGCTGCGCAGCGCAAGCATGGTATATTCTTCTATTAGTTGTTTTTCAACTAAAGATTCTTGACCAATTACAGCGTTTCCTTTTTTCATCACCGAATCAATATACAAATGTAGTGAAGAATAATTCCACCAACGTTTATTTTCTACAAAAGAATGTGCTGATGTTCCGAATCCCAAGTAATCTTTGTACTGCCAATAGGCAAGATTGTGTTTGCACTCAAATCCATTTAGCGCAAAGTTTGATACTTCATATTGGTGGAAATTATTCTGTGTTAAAAAATCAATTGTGAGTTCGTAAAGTTCTGCATCATAATCTTCATCTTGCAGAGTAACTTTTTTATCAAGGACGAGTTTATTAAGAATTGTTCCTCGTTCCAAAATTAAACTGTAAGTTGAAAGGTGTGTTATTGGAAGATCAACCGCGGTTTGCAAATTGAAAAGCCATTTTTCTTTTGTTTGTTTCGGTAAATTAAAAATTAAATCAACGTTTATGTTTTTGAACCCGATCTTTTTAGCCAGCCAAACAGTTTCAATAGCGGTTTGTTTGTTGTGAATACGCGTGAGGAATTTTAGTTCATCATCATCAAACGTTTGAATGCCAATACTTATGCGGTTAATTCCGGCATTCATAAATCCTTTCAATTTATTCTCATTTACAGTTCCGGGATTTGTCTCCAGGGTAATTTCAGCATCATTGGCAAGTGTAAAGTTTTTTTTCAGGTGAAGAATAATTTCTTCAATTTGATCCGGAGTTAAAAGTGAAGGAGTTCCACCACCAAAAAATATTGTTGAGAATTTTCTCCCGGCTGAATAAGCATTAGAGTAAAAATTAATCTCAGTCTTTAATGCATCTAAATACTTCCGAATATTTTCTTGTGTGATAATGGAATAAAAATCACAGTAGATACACTTGTGATCGCAAAACGGAATGTGGATGTAAATCGAAGATTCTTTCATAATACATCTTTATCATAATCATAAACTTAATCGCAATCTTAACTTTGCTAAGATTATGATTAAGAAAAAGATTAAGAATCAAAAAACTTCCTTGTCAATTAAAAATCATCGTACACAGCTTCTTCGTTTTGAAGAAGCGAGTAGGAATACTCCTGCGAATTCGGATCGCTAGTCATTGCTTTTATTTTTTTATCTTTTGCTTCATCAACTAAAAACAAAACTCGTACAGTTTCATTTTTCGGAAGCACATGTTTTAACTGATCCGGCAATATTAATCTGCCGTTCTGGTCAACTTGAATCTGATATTCGTAAGCTTTCATAAGTCTCCCTTTCTACTTTTGAATGCCCATTAGTTCTTTTGCTGTTTGCAAATTTGTTTCTGTAATTATTTCTCCGCTTAGCAGTTTTGCAACTTCGCGGATACGCTCTTCGCTTTTTAATTTTTTAATTGAACTTACAACTCTTTCTTCAACAACTTTTTTCTCAACTGAAAAATGGATATCTGCAAGCGCTGCAATTTGGGGCTGATGTGTAATGGAAATAATCTGATGAAATGAGGCAAGATTTTTTAATGCTTGTCCCACTTTCTGAGAAATTCTTCCGCTGATCCCCGTATCAATTTCATCAAAAATGAGCAGCGGAAGCTTGTCGTTCTTGGCTAAAATGGATTTCAGCGCCAGCATAATTCGCGAGACTTCTCCTCCCGAAGCGACTTTGCTTAACGGCTTGGCATCTTCTCCTAAGTTTGTAGAAATGAAAAATTCAACTTCATCATACCCACGTGTGTTAAACCGAAATGGAACACCATTTTTTTGTGAATTTTGTTCGTCAACTGTCTGTGTTATTTTAACTTCAAAGATCGATTGTGGAATGCCGAGTTCTTTTAAAACTTCTTTTACTTCTTTGGATATTTTTTTTGCAAGCTCACTCCGTTTTTGAGATAATGTGGAAGCAAGTTTTGCTAGCGTTTCCTTCTGTTGATGAATTCCTTTCTCCAACTTTTCAATTTCATCTTCAAAAGATTCTGCCAGTTTTATCTCACCGACAATTTTTTCGTAATGTTCAAGCAAGGCTTGCAACGTCCCGCCATATTTTTTCTTTAGGAGATTGATGGACTGAAATCGCGAACGAAGTTCTTCGAGTTTTTGCGGCTCAAGTTCTATTTGTGTGTTGTACTTGCGGACAACATTAGTAATGTCGTTAATTACTGCGATTACTGATTGAAGTTCTCCTGAAGTCTCAGCAAACGTTTTATCGATTTTTGCAAGTGAGTTAATATTTTGGTGCACGTGAATTAGCGAATCGTAAATTGATTTTTCAGAATCATACAATTGCTGATAAATATCTGTTGTAAGTTCAAGAAGTTTTTCAGAGTTTTCAAGAATGTGCAACTCGGCGGCAATCTCTTCATCCTCATTTTCAACCGGAGAAATGGTTTCTATTTCTTTCCGCTGGAAATCATACAAATCTTTTTTTTCTTTTAAAAGATTTTCCTTCGCTCGCAATTCAGCTAAATCTTTTTGAAGATTGTTAAATTTCTCATACTCTTTTTTATAATCTACAAGCGATTGTTCCAGACTTCCGAACTCATCGAGAAACTCAATATGCGTTTCAGTTCGCAGTAATGATTGATGTTCATGTTGACCGTGTAAATCAACTAATAAATTACCAACTTCTTTTATTACATTTAAAGCTACCGGAGTGTCGTTCAAGAAACATCGGTTTGAACCTTTAACCGAAAGTTCACGTCGGACAATCAGTTCATCACTTTTTTCTATTTCATTTTGCTCAAGCAGTCGGTCGACTTTTTTGTTGTTATCTGTAGAAAAAATCCCTTCAACAATCGCCTTATCCGCTCCCTTTCGGATAACTTCATTTGAAGCTCGTTCACCAAGGAGTAAACTCATTGCATCAATTAAGATTGATTTACCTGCGCCGGTTTCTCCAGTTATAATGTTCAAACCTTTTTCAAATTCAATTGATATTTGTTCGAGCAGCGCGTAATCTTTTATGTATAACGTTTTGAGCATAGAAATTAGTTTATTCTTAAACTATTCATTTGTTAAACGAAGTTTAGCAAGCATAATTCCGGAGATCGTTTTTGCGTCGTAGATCTCTCCGGTCTTAATTTTTTCCTCAATTTCTTTTAAAGCGAATTCGTGAATCTCCATTCCCGATTCCCCCTCTTCTCGATTATGGTTTCCAGCTGTCAGTTCTTCAGCAAAATAAATGTGAAGAATTTCCGTACAAAATCCGGGAGTGGTAGCTATGGCTCCAAGTTTGGAGATTTTCTTCGCGCGATATCCAGTCTCTTCTTCTAACTCCCGTAGGGCGCAACTTTGAGGGTCTTCACCTTCGTTCAATTTTCCGGCTGGAAGTTCGAGTAAATATTTTTGATGCGGATACCGGAATTGATTTACAAAAACTATTTTATATTCGTTCGTAACTGCAACAACTACGGCTCCGCCATGATGGATTGCGGTTTCACGAACTCCTTTATTCCCGCTATTGTACTCAATCTCGTCTACCTGAAGATCAAATACTTTTCCTTTAAAAATAATTTCGCTTTTTGTGATCGTAAAATTCATCTTTTACTTCTCGTAATAAGGTATCAATTCACTACCGAGATATTTTAGCAAGGCGGTGATTACCCCAAGATCATCAAGATAACCGATGAGTGGAGTAATATCGGGGATCGCATCAATCGGAGAGATGAAATAAATTAACGCCGCTGCTACAATTGCTTTGCGGTGCCATGAAACGTATCGGTCTTTCATATAGTGATACAAAGCTATGATATCTTTTGCGAAAGAAATCTTTTTACCAATACGCTCAACTTTTTCCCAAAGATTTTCATCAACATATTTTATATCGCTTTTCACTTTCTCTTCGTTATATACTTGATCTTCATCTTCATAATGAATATCATGCCATTTTAATTTTTGCTCGTCCATATTTCGGCTCAGCTTTCTTTAAATTATTTTTTATGACTTTCAAACCAATCCAACACTGTATTCCACCAAAGTTTTGCATTCTGTGGTTTCGTTACCCAATGCGATTCGTCGGGGAAATATAAAAACTTGCTTTCAACTCCTAGTCGTTGCAAAGCAGTAAATAACTGAAATGCCTGCTCTTCAGAAAGTCGAAAATCGTTTGCACTGTGAATAACCAACATTGGAGTTTTACAATTCTGAATGAATCTGCTTGGTGAAAATTTTTCATACAATTTTCTGTTCTGAATTGGAGTCCCTTTGAATTCCCATTCATTAAACCACAACTCTTCTGTTGTGCCCCAGGCACTCTCAGCATTATACATTCCGTCATGAGAAACCAAAGCGTTAAAACGATTGGTGTGTCCCGCAATCCAGTTGATCATGTAACCACCATATGAGGCTCCGGCGGCAAAAGTATTTTTTGTATCGATGAAGGAATAATTTTTAAGTGCGTAATCATAAGCGTTCATTAAATCTACATACGGTTTTCCTCCCCAATCGCCGCTAATTTCATCAACAAATTTTTGTCCGTATCCGGTGCTTCCCCGCGGATTTGTTGCCACAACAACATACCCTTTAGATGCGAACAGTTGGAGATTCCAACGATAATGAAAATCATCCGACCAATGCCCTTGCGGTCCACCGTGAATAAGAAAGATCATCGGATATTTTTTCTTTTCATCAAAGAATGGCGGTTTTACCAAAATGGATTGGACCTTCGTTCCGTTTGCACCTTTACTCCAAAATGTTTCAAGGGGATACATTTCAATTGAAGCTAATCGATCTTGATTTGTAAAAGTAATTTGTTTCAAATCTTCCCCATCAGTTGAAACGGAAAATATTTCATAAGGAAGATTTGTTCTCTGCTGTTTGAAAAAAAGTTTTTTGCCATCTTTTGAAAGAAGAAGATTAGCGTTGTCCCCTTCTTTTTGTAAAAGAGAAAGTTTTGAAGTGGCAACATCAATTTTATAGAGCGATGTATAAACTTCATTTTCAGCTAAGAAGTAAATTGCTTTTGAATCCGAAGCCCAAACAATTTCATTGACCGAAAGATCAATAGTATTTGTTAAATTTTTAGTAACACCGGACTTCCGGTCGTAGAGCATCAGCCGTGATTTATCAGCTTCAAACCCGGCACGTTCCATTGAAGTGTAAGCAATATAATTTCCATCCGGAGAATAAACAGGTTGGCAATCATTTCCTTTACTTTCGGAAATCTTTTTGAAAGGAGTTGGTTTATCTTTTTGAACATCTTTTAGATTGATGATAAAAATATCGTTGTTGGTGCTTGTTGCCAGCGCTTTATCAAGATTAGAAGTAAAAACAACTTCGTTCCCATCTGGGGAAAAAGAATAGTCGTTACTGCTGCCAAGAGCTATCGGCGGGACGTCATTTGTACTTTTCAAAGATAGGTCAACAACTTCTTTGCTGTTAACATCAAGTAAAAATAAATGACTTCGTTTTTCACCGCGCCATTCGTCCCAATGACGGTACATCAGTTCAGTGAAAATACTTGCTTTAACTTTGCTTTCATCTTTTGCTTTATCTTTTGCTTTGTTGCATTCATCGGTTAAGCAATCCGGATACACAGAGGAGATAAACAATATTTTTTTTCCATCGTTCGACCAGACAATTCCGGAAACTCCAGTTGAAAGATCAGTAAGTTTTTGTTCATTCGAACCATCAAGATTTGCGGTCCATATTTGGCTTTCAAACACATACGCAATTTTCTTACCATCTGGAGAAAAAACCGGATTTGTTTCGTTCTTTGCGCTATTCTTAAATGGACGAAGATTTTTTCCGTCAGCATCTATTAAATAAATATCGGTGTTCCCTTTATTCTCTTCAACAGAATAAGTTGTAACAGTATATGCGATTGTATTTCCATCGGGAGAAACTACAACTTTTCCTATGCGTTTCATCCCCCACAAGTCGTCAAAAGTTAGTGCGTGTTTTTGTTGTGCCATAAGTGTGGTTGAAAGAATTAATAAAATTAAAGACAAGGTTCTCATCAATACCTCTGATGTATTTTTTTAATAATCAAAGTTACAGATTTTGTAAATAAGTTTTGATGAAAAAATTGAGGGAAAAACCAAAAAGTTTTTCCCTATGAAAGAAATGCAGATTCTGTTTCCCCTTTTTTATTGGAAACTAAGCGTGCCTGCTTTTTTTCTTCGAATAAATTATCGAAAGTGTGAGCAAAACAATTCCCAAAACAATAAATGAAACGATCTTATACAACCAGTCAGAACTGGTGATCCCGATAATAAAAACATAAACAACGGTAAGCAGTAATGTGGCCAAAGACATCCATCGGTATTTTTCAATTTTCAATAAAAGACTAAAGAGGTAATAAAGAATTGAAACTGCGATCCACGATAAACTTACAAATCCACTCGGAATTGTATTGTAAAGAGCATACGGAATAATCAGTAATGCCGCTACTAAATAAGCGTTCCGCATTTGTTCAGTTTTTAATTCAAGCCGTTCTTTTTTCCAGTTCAATATTCGTGCGCTGATTAAGGCAACTAGACCAAAACTGATACTCACAAAATCTACTTTTCCACCAAACGCCAAAAACGCGAAAAAAATCGCCAGGTAAATTCCAAAATTTGCAACAACGATAAACTTCGATCTAAACCAGACTGCGGTTGAAACCACCACAATGCTTTGCCAACAAAGCCAGATAAAATAGTCGGGGATATTGAACTGTGTAACAATTGCAACGCTTAGCGCAAGGTAGGCAGTCATCACGTAAAAAAAAGTTGAAAACTTGCTGTGTCGTTTCGTCCAGAAAAAAGTTGAAAGCGCTATAAAAACAAGAAACGCTAGAAAATGAAAAAGAGAGTTAAAAGCAGAAACTTGAGTTAACGCAATCAGCAGAAATAGTCCGTACCCCAGCAATGTGTTTCCAATTGATGAGATAATTTCTTCTGTTGATTCGGGGGTCTCAATTTCTTTAGAAAATACTCCAAATGAAAATATCACAACATACAAAAGGAGAAAAAGAAAATTGATCTCCGGTAACGAAGCAAAAGCAATCGGTTTACCTGCAATAGGATTATTTAAAAACCAGAGTAGATGAGTCAGATAGGTAAGGAGAGCCGAATAAACTACCAGATTGAACCACTTATATTTAACTGAAATAACAACCGAAGCAATAGCGATCAACGTTTCATAAAACAAAATTATTACAGTGTTATCGCTTACAAGAGCTGTTGAAAGTCCAAGCGCAATTGTTATTCCGGTGATGTAAATTGATTCCCGTTTCAATGAAATAAAGAAGGAAAGAAGTACTACGAAAGTAAGTAAACCAACCTCCAAATCTAAATTCGAGATGGTTTGAAGAGAACTAAAATAGTGCAATCGCAATGTTGTGAAATAAAGAAGCACCAAACTTCCGCCAAGAAAATAACCGGAGATAAATTCATAATTTTTTCTCAAGTAAATTGAAAAAGCTCCGATTGCAAAAGCCAAAATATAGCCAAAGAGACTTGGTACAAACGAAGGAAGATTTTCGTAGGGAAAAGTGAGTAAAAATCCGATGCCGATTGCTAATACAATTATTCCGGTTTTGGCAAACCAAAATTGTCCGATGCGGTTTTCTAATTGTTCTTCATCGCTGTCAGCAGATAATTTCTCTACCGACTCGAACACCACCGATTCTTTAATAGATTCAACTTCAGCTTCAACTTGCGGTTCGAGATGAAGAGCATTTTCTACAGCGGTTAAACGTAAATCAATGCGTTTAAGAAAATCAACTATTTCCCCGGGTGTTGATAAATCAGAAAGATTATTCATTGCGGCTCCTTAGAACTTATTACTTGTTAAAAGATTGAACGTTTTATTCTTTAAAAAACAAGAAAGAAAAAGGAAGAAAAACCGGATGACTCTAGCTGATAGTTATTCAGCCTTATCAGATCAAAATAATTTATAAGAACAACACTGAATAGGAACGCTTCAAATTTTTATGAACGCGATTCCGCTTGTTTCTTTTCTATCTGCTTAATATATAAGTAGAGAGCAAACGAAAGTAAACTGATAATGAGCACCGAAACCAACAAACCATAACGGCGGAAGAAATAATTATCAACAGCTTCTTTTGCTTCAACAATTGAAGCAGAAGTTACGGACAACCCTTTCCCAACAACAACATCTTTAAATTTTTGTTCACTGAATGAATGAACCATTGTGCGCGCTTCAAGTTTAGCCTGGTGTGCATCACGGAGTTTAAACTTCGTTTCCGAAATTTCCATTCCTTTCTGTTCCGCATCGTTGATTAGCTTTAGCGCCAACTCTTCTGATGTTTCCAGACTATCGATATAACTGCGCATTTGTTTTGCAACTAAATATCCTTTTGTTGATTTTGTTTCCGTGTGGCATTTGCTGCAGACTGCATCTTTGTCAACACCAAGCATAGCTTTTGTTGCCGGCATAATTTCATGATTATTATGGCAGGTTTCACATTCAGGTAATTTTTCTTTATCGAATGCCTGTTTGTGAGGACTCGAAGAAAAAAGATCGGCATTTAATGCGTGACACGTTCCGCAAACTTTAGAAATTGATTCAACTCCCGGAGGTGTTGCACCATGATTTCCGTGGCAGCTATTACAAGCCGGTGCACTAGCATCATGCTTTTCCAACAAAGCTTTTCCGTGAACACTTTTTGCGAATTTAGCATATTGATCGGTTGGGATTTTGTACCCAGACATATATAGCGCATCGCTATGACATTTTGAACAAGTTTCCGGAATATTAAGTGCATATACTTGAGACTTAGTATCTTTTGTTGCGCGAATTCCATGACTTCCGTGGCAGCTTGCGCATTCAGCAGGCTTCGGATCTCCTTTTGCGTTCAGCATTCCATGTACACTCGTTCTATATTTTGCAACTTGATCAACTGCAAGAGATGGGTTGTACGTTTGCATGAACTTTGCGTTGCTGTGGCATTTTCCGCAAGTGTTTGGAACATTTAAAGGATAAACAGGGGAAGCCGGATTTTTTACAGAAACAATTCCGTGCGCATTATGGCAAGTAATACATTGAACAATTTTTTCTTTTCCGTTTGTAGAAAGTTTTCCGTGAACGCTAGCCTTCAATAACTCCAATTGATTGGTTGGAAGATGCGAACCGTATTTTTGCATCATTTCTTTTTTAGCATGACAATTAGCGCAGCGTAAAGAAATGTCATCTCCTTTTGGAATACCTAAAAATCCGACAGACTTGCTCATCGCTTTTTCCATGTCATCGGATTTGCTATCACCACCGTGGCAGCCAGCGCAAGAAATTCCTTTTTGAAAATGAACATCTTTTTTAAATTGATCTGCTACACCGCCAAGTTGTTCATGACAAATAAAACATTGATCGGAACTTTCGGGAGTTTTTCCATTAAGAACAAAGGATGTTGTTAATACAAGAAAGGTACAGGTGAGAAAGATTATATTTTTCATGCTACCCATCCTAAAATTGTTAAAACGATGATGAACATAATGACGAAAATGCCGATGTATGTGATGAGTTTGTTCTGTTCTCCGCGAGCTGTTTTTCTATCCCAAAACGGAACGATCAACCATAAAGCAAATGCTGCGCCGAAAAGAAGAATTCCCAAAACTTCTCCTTCAATGAACAGAACATGTGCAGGAAAATATTTTAAACTTTGGAACATAAAAAGAAAATACCATTCAGGTTTTATCCCCGCAGGCGCTGAACCAAACGCATCGGCTTTGTGTCCAAGTTCGGCAGGGAAAAAAACTGCAAGAATTGCAAGAAGGTTCAACATCATTAACCACAAAAGTAAATCTCTCAGAATAAAATTCGGAAAGAAAGGCATTGTCTTTTTTTCTTTTGGGGGAAGATGTTCAAAATGCATTGGCTCACTGATACCTTGCCGTTGAATCAGCAGAAGATGAATTCCCAGCACAACAGTGAAGATTCCAGGAAACAATGCAACGTGAAATCCAAACAAGCGTGATAACGTTGCGCCGGTAACATCCGGTCCGCCGCGCATTAGGATTTTTATCGGCTCACCAATAATAGGAACGGCGCCGGCAATGTCCGATCCAACTTTAGTAGCAAAGAATGCTAGTTCATTCCAGGGAAGTAAATATCCGCTGAAACCGAATCCCATTCCGAGAAACAACATCAACATACCCGTAACCCAGGTAAGTTCTCTCGGTTTTCTGTATGCTTTCTCAAAATAAACACTAAACATGTGAATGACAGCTGCGAGAATAAATAAGTTTGCCGCCCACCCGTGAATAGACCGAATGAGCCATCCAAACTGAACTTTAGACATTATATATTGAATACTTTCAAATGCTAAATCGGGTCCGGCTTTATAATAGAAGAGAAGTAAAATTCCGGTAACAACTTGGACAACAAAAAAGAAAAGCGAAACTCCACCGAAATAATACCAAATAGAATGTGAATGCACCGGAACATATTTTTTCCCCATAAAATGAACGAGGTCTTCGAGATGAAGTCGTTCATCAAGATAATCGTAAGCGTTTTTAAATATTTTTTTCATTGTTATCCTTACGCTTTCTTTGAAACAAAAATATTGTCACCTTGTTTGTTTACCTGGTAGAGGTCTAATGGACGTGGAGGAGGTCCGGAAACATTTTTTCCGTTGAGATCATATTTCCCGTTATGGCAGGCGCACCAGATTAGTCCCATTTCTTTTTTATATTGAACTGTACAATCAAGGTGGGTACAAACAGCGGAGAGAGCTTTAAACTCATCTTTTTCTGTTCGAATTACGAGAACAGGTTTATTTCCGAACCGGACAATTTTACCACTATCTTTTTCAAAATCAGAAACTTTTCCTGCAAGAACACTTGAGACTTCAACTTCGTTTTGTTTGGGGGGATTCAAATAAGACACAATCGGATAGAGGACGGATGCCAAAAATCCGACTACACTTGTAGAGAGGAGATATTTTAAAAAAGATCTCCGGTTTTGGTTGCTATCCAAATCACTCATAGAAACGCCTTTCTTAAAGAAGAAAAAATATGCTGATTTGAAATTAATGCTATTTGGAAAATAAAAAAATGGATTTTAACTTTTTTATAAAAAAAATATCCCTCCAAACAACAGCTTAAGAGGGATAATTTTTATTTAAAAACGAATTCTAATTTCTATTCTATTAAAGCGGGAAATAGATAATTATTTTTTTGCGTGACAATCGCTACAGTTTTCTTCTTTCCAGGCGTTACCAATATCAACAGGGTGATTATACTCTACTCCTGTAAGGGACAAACGGACATTTTCTTTCTCAAACTGTTCGGAAAGGATGGTATGACAAACATTGCAATCTCTTGAAAGCACTTTTCCTTCTTTGCTTTTATGTTTGCCATCGTGGCAGCGGAAACATCCGGGGGAATACATATGTCCAATATGATTGGGGAATTTCTTCCAGCTAACATTCATCTCCGGGAAATAATTACGTGAATAAATTTTTTGTACTTCCTGGATGGCTCTATCAAGCTGCGGTTTTTTTGAAGCGGCGATTTGCGGATAATTATTTTGATAAAACTGATTGATTAATAACTTAATACTATCAAGCGCTTTTTCTTTTGTTGAATAGGAATTTTCCAGCGCATCAACCGTAACGCTTTTAATGTTGGGGATTGTTGGATCGACCCAATTTAAAGACATTAAGTGATTAACCGATGTGAAAGGATCGTGATAAATATGCGAAGGACGGTTATGGCAATCAATACAATCCATTCTTCTCGGTTCGGCTTTGCTTTTTGCTTCTTTACTTAACGGATGCTCGGTACTTTCATAAATTACTTCTTTGCCATCGCTCGATTTTGATTTTACCCAGGGAATATTTTCTCTTGAAGGATCAGTAGTAATATACGTTACTTCGTTCCCGATATTCATGTGCCAGTGAATCCCATTTGTAGGACCGGCTTCAATATTGCCGCCGCCAATCTTTACTAAAAGATTGATTGTAAATTTTGTATTATTTTCATCCGATAAATAATAAGTTGAAACAAGTTTCTTTTCGCTGAAAAAATGTTTTGGCCAATGACACTGTTCGCAAGTTTGTTGCGCCGGACGCAAGTTCTCGATTGGCGTTGGAATTGGTCTGGAATATTTATTAAACAAAACTGAGTAAACCTGATACGAACCGGAGATCTTTGCCTTAACAAACCAGCTTACGCCCGAACCAATATGACACTGTGCGCAACCAACTTTAGCATGCGGAGAATATTGGTAAGCTGTATATTCGGGTGACATGACGGAGTGACAAATCGTTCCGCAAAATTCATCAGAATCTGTGTATTCATAAACTTTATAACTTCCGAAAGCAGAAAAAATCAAGAATAAAATCAGACCAAACGAAATCATTATAGTAGAAAATCTATGTGCCGGATCATTTAAATCGATTACCGGCAAATGCCTGGTCTTTTTCCCGGAAGCTAATCGCTTTCTTTCGTTAAGAATTCCGAAAATCATTAACCCAACACCCGCAAGCAGAAAGGTGGGAAGAATTACGAAAGCAACGATACCCATGTATGGTTTGGGATTTTTTTGAAAGGCTTCCAAAACCATCAAGAAAAGCACCAAACTAAAACTTACCGCAGCTAAAGCAGCTCCAACTAAAGTTGTCGGGTTATAAAAAGAATCCGGGTATTTACGTTTCATTTAAATCCTTTAATTAAACTTTTATCTGTAAGAAAAAATCATCGCATAGATTATCCATATTACTATGAAAAATCCAATTGATAAAGCTGTCCATCCGAAAATCTTAATCGTGCGGGTTACAATCGGAGGATACCCTTCAACTAAATAATTCTCCAGTTCTCCTTTTTCAACAAGTTCCTTGTACTCTTGCGGTCTATCAATTTTGAATTCTTCAAGTGGCATTCTTCCGGTGAAAACAACAATATCCATAGGAAATTTTTCCGGACGAAGATGTGTATTAAAAAAGTGAACTGTAAAAATAAATCCGGTTGCCAGTAATGCCTCATCACTGTGGATTATTGTTGCTACATTAAGAAACCATCCGGGCAAAAACCGTGTAAAAAATTCCGGGAACCAAAGTGTAAACCCGGTTGAACCAATAACAAAAACTCCCCAGAAAACTGCGAAATAATCAAACTTTTCCCAATATGTCCATCTTCCATATTCCGGTCTTTCCCCTCTTCCTAAAAACCATTTCATAGAACCGATGAAATCTTCCAGATCCTTTCTGTTAAAAAGCATAGAGTCTTTTCCAAAGAGTAACTTTTTCCATGAACCAATTTCTTTTCTTTTTAACCTCGTAAGATCAACGATGTGGGTTATAAAAACAATCACCATTATCGAAGCAGCAAATCGGTGAATTGATCCTGCAGCTTCAAATCCCCCAAAGAAATGTGATAACGCAACGGCCCAGCTTGTGTAGGAGAATTTAAGTGACATCCCGGTTAGGGATAAACTTATAAAACTGATTATCATTAAAATATGAAGTCCCCTGTTTAAGCGGGAAAACCTTAAAACTTGTTCTTCTTCTCTATGCATCGGTTCCATCTTCCTTGTTTTCAGGTTCTTTATTTTCGTTAATTAGTTTTTCTTTATCTTTCATTTTTTGCTCTAATTCACGTTTCCATTTTAACGAACGCGGCAACCAAAGCAAAGTATGAATACCGGCAAGAACAAAGGTTCCCACAAGCAAACCGGTCATTCCCCAAAAGGTCCAAAACAGAATTGGATATTTTTGCGGATCATGATGGGTAGCGTGCGTAAAATATCCGGCAAATTTTCTTGTTGCTCCTTCGTGACATTTCTGGCAGGTCTTTAAAACATTTTTTCTGCTCAAATGAGATTCGGGGTTTGAAATTGCAAGAATATCATGCGCGCCATGACAATCATAACACTTTGCTGTTTTTGTATAACCTAACTGAGAAACTTTTCCATGGTAAGTATCAAAATATGTCTTGGCAATTTCTTCATGACATCTTCCGCATTGATCCATTATGTGAAGTTTAAATCCTTCGGAATCAGCCCGTTTAATCTTATGCGCACTGTGGCAATCATTACAAGATGGTAAATTTTTTGCGTTTGATATTTTTGAAGAGTGAATGCTCTTTTCAAATTTTTCTTGAATCCCGTGATGGCACGAACCGCATGTAGCCGCAACGTTTTTAGGGTTGATGCTTGAACTCGGATTTGTGTGTGGAAGTTCGCGGTGAGCCGTATGACAACCAGTACACGTTGCCGTTACAGTCAAGCCGCTTTTCATCAAGCCTTTTCCGTGAATACTTTCAGTATAACTTTCGATAATTCCATGTTCTTTCCCTTTATAACGAACGGCTGCTTGCTCACCTTCTCTATGACAGGTAGCGCATAAGCTTGGAATGTTCGTTGGGAAAATTCTTGATTCGGGATTTTTCTTGCTTAAAATTTTATGCGTGCCATGACATTCTGAACAAACCGGAGCGTTAGGATCATTTTTTGCTGAAAGTATTCCGTGCGTACTTTGTTTGTATTCATCTCCAACATTTGCATGGCAAGAAGCGCAATCGACTTTTTTAGTTATCGTTTCGCAAGGACGAATATGCGATGCATTTACTTCGGAATGACATTGACTGCAAGCAGTTTTATTGTGAACGGATTGGTCGTAGTCCATGATATCAACATAAAGCGATCGACCATCTTTTGAAGATTTTAAACTTTCAACTTGATGGCAACTCATACAATCTTTATTCGCCATTCCAAGTTCATAAAATACTTTTCTTATTTTATGCGGTTGGTGGCAATCAATACAAGCGGGTAAAACGTGTGATTTCTTTTCCCAAAGTTCACCTTTAATTATTTTGCGGTGAACCGCTTCGATCATAACGTGGCACTTGGTGCAAGTTGCAGCAATATTCTTTCGGGCAATTGATGAAGCAGGATCAGTGTGTGGAAGTATTGAGTGAGACGTATGGCATGAGGCGCAGTTAGGTGCAACAACCAGTCCCTTTTTCAGTAAACCTTCTCCATGAATACTTTCTGAAAAATTTTCAACAATGTGGTCTTGATGAATCGTTCTTTGTGTCTGAACTTTTGTTCCTTCTTGATGACATCTTCCGCATAAAAAAGGAATTTTCATCGGATAGACCGATGATTTAGGATCTTTTACCGGAAGGATTTCATGCCCACCATGACAAGTTTTACAAGTCGGAGCCAGATTATCGCCGCGCGCTATTGCTTTACCGTGTAAAGATTTTGCATGAAGTTCTTGTTCCGATTTGTGACAGCCTCCGCATTTAGCCGGTTTTAAATCTTCATTGTGTGGAAATTCTGCATCTTTCAGATCAACATGGCAACCGATACAGGGAACCGTGCCATGGACAAATTTGGTGAAGTTTTTTTCACTTACATAAACGGAAATTGTTTTCCCGTTCTTTGTTCCTGTTAAACTTTTATCATCGTGGCAGCCAAAACAATCACTGTTCTCTTGCCCAAAAGTTTTTGTGGGAACGACAACAAACAGTATAAAAAGTAGAAGCGCTGTGCCTCTTCTTAATATTTGTTTGTCATTAAGTTTTTTAGAAAGATTTTTTTTTACCATCGAATAATTCTCAAATAAATTTTAATTGTTTTCGTCGTTCTGTTTTTCAATTTCCTGTTGATAGGATTTCCTTTTAATCTCTTCCAATTCCAACGGATGCTCGTCTTCCATCTCTTCTTCGGTGATTGATCCTTTTAACCAGGCAAGGTTCATTGGGTAAACATCCGGATTGAAAATGATAAAATAAAAATGCCAAACCACGATCGCCAGGAACGCAAGCCAGGCTTCGTAATAATGAATTGTTCTGGCGACATCCCAGCCGAGTTTTGTCAATATTCCGATGAAGGTATTATCGAACCACATAAATACTCCGGTGATCGACATAACGATTGTGCCCCAAACAAGTGCCCAGTATTCACTCTTTTCAATGTAACTGAATCTTCCGAATTTCGGTTTCTCTTTTGAAAATCCGAAATTATATTTTACAACATCAACCATATCTTTTGCATCTTGTAAACGAGGGAAGAGATCGTACGCTAATTTTCTGCCCCGTTCTGTAAAGAGTAAATAATATAAATGGTAGAGACTTGCACCAACCATAACCACTGCTGCAACTCTATGGATAATGCTCCTCATCTCAAAAGCATTCGGGAGAATACTTCTGATCCCGGCTACCCACCATGCATCTGGGAAGCGGAGAGCAAATCCTGTAAGAACAAGCGTGAAGAAACTTATTACTAGAGTTCCATGTTGAATTCTTTCACTTAAAGTCATTCGCAAATACAATCCATGTCCATGATCTTTCTCGTCCATTCTTCCTCTTCGAATAAGAAGCTTGTTTTTAGATTTTCTAAAAAGATCAACGAAATTGTGAATGAACATTCCCCCGATAACTGTAAAGATTAAAATTAAATAGGTTGTTGATATCCAATAAAGAAGCGGCTCTTCCCTTTCAACTGCAGTGCTATGAATTTTTCCGACGGCAAAATTTTCATTCGCTCCCGGATGACATCTTCCGCAAGTATGTTTTAAATTTGCTTTATTTACAGAAGAAGTCGGATCGCTTGCAGCTTTTATATTATGCGCACCGTGACAGCTTGCACAGTTCGCAACTTCCCTTGAGCCCCCTTTTAATGCCAATCCGTGATAACTTGTAACATAAGAACTAACCTTATTTGAAGCTATTCCATAGCGATCGGTTAATTTCACCGAACTGTGGCAGGGAGAGCAAACTTGAGATGATAAATTTTTGTACGCTACTGGTGAAGAGGGATCGTTATGTTTTAAAATGTTGTGTTCACCATGACAATTAGTACAAACCGGCGCATCCATATTCCGGTTAGCAACGGCTTTACCGTGAGCGCTTTCTTTATATTCTGCAACAATTCCGCCATGGCATTTTGAACAAGTTTGCGGCACGTTTAATTTAAAAACGGTTGATTTTGAATCTGTTCCTTTTAAAATTCCGTGCGCGGTATGGCAGTCGATGCAAGTAGCCGCTTTTGCATTTCCTTTTTGGTGAAGGGCTGTACTATGTACACTGTGTTCATATGATTTAATAAATTTTACGGTTGGAACAATTTTGCTTCTCACATTCGGATTATCAACATGGCAAGAAAAGCAAAGGCGTTCTTGAGATAATTTAATTTCTAGTGTATCTCTGTTTCCGTTTTTATTTGATATTGTACCGTGGTGACAGGTTAAACAATTTGGTGCTGCCGGATTTCCCTTCTGCAACTCTTCATCATGCGTAGAACCTAAAAATGTTTGAGCAATGCTCCCGTGACACTTTCCACAGGCAGAAACTATTTTTCCTTTTGTAAATGGAAATGAAGCGGATTTTTTCGGCACAATATTGTGCGTCCCGTGACAGCCTTTACAATTTAAATCGGGTGAAGTTGCAGGTTGTTTCGCTTTCAACATCTGCGGATGAAATGCATGTTTTACAGGAACATCTTTATGGCAGGTAAGACAGTTGATAGGTTCAATTTTTTCTTTGTGCGGAATATTGTCCATATCAAAACCGGTGTGGCAGGCTGTACATTGCAACTTTGCATGAGGAGAGCTTTTAAGAACATCCTCTTTAACAAAGAGTGAAATTTGTTTCCCGTTTTGTTCTTTAGCTAAAGTTTCATCGCTATGGCACGATAAACAATCTTCATTTGATTGCGCATATAACGGTATTCCTCTTGAAAAGAGAAAAATCATACCCAAATAGAGACAACCCTTTACTAAAAATTTAACCATCGGTTTTCCTTTAAAACAGTTTGAAAGATAAATATCGGCATGAAAAAAGATTTTATCCATGACGAAAGAGACGTGCATTTAAACGCTAAATGCAAACCCAAAGAGAGCAATTAGTGTAAAAACAAAAAGCATGTACAAAATAACGGTTTTCAAAATAAATTCCTTTTACTTTAGCGTTCTTTTTTAACAAATGCAATGCCAAGAATAGCTTGCTAAATGTTTATAGTTTCTTCTTTGAAACACCTTCCCGTCTCATTAATGAGAATATAGGTGAAAATTTTTCATGTATTAGAATTTTCTAAAAAACAGGTAATTTCCCTTACCGATTTTTATCTCTGCCAAAGATAAAATCCTTCTTCTCTCTTTAAACAAAATCAATTAAAAAAAAAGAAATATTTCTTTAAAAATATTTCTTTACACCATTTGTTTGAAAGAAATATTTTCTAATTTTCGCATACACTTTTTCAAACACTAATACTAAAGAAACTGGTAAGGAGATTTCGCTTTATGTCATTTGTAAGGCTTGACACTAACGAAGAAATAACTGAAGTACTCGAAGAAAAAAAACTCAGAAGTCCGTTCGCACAAACTGCTATTCAAGATCCCTATAACGAAGCGTTAAACATTCGTCTTGCAAAATCTTTTGACGACGATGATGATTTTGACGATGATGAAGATTTTGATGATGATCTTGATGACGACTTGGACTTAGAGGAAGAGGAAGAAGAAGTTTCCTTAGACGACGAAGAGCTTGAAGAAAAATTCTATGAAGAAGATTTTGACTTTGACGACGACGAGGAAGACCTTGATGAAGATTTGGATGACGAACCGTTGTAGGTTATACTTCTCCCAAATACTTCTTTTTTAATAAATAATTTTTTACATAGTCGGTTACCCCATCTTCTAAACTATAAAGAGGATTGCGATAACCGGCTTTTTTTATTTTAGCTAGATTAGCTTCGGTAAAATATTGGTATTTCTCCGCTAGATGTTCCGGCATATCAACATACTCAATATTCACCGGTTTCCCAACCGCATTAAATAAGGCTGTAACAAGGTCGTTCCATGTTCTTGCAGTTCCACCACCGACATTGTACAATCCGTTTTTATCTTTTTGTTCAAGAAAAAAAAGAGTCATTTCAACGGCATCTTTTACATAAACGAAATCACGTTTTTGTTCACCATCTTTATAATCAGGATGAAGTGATTTAAAAAGATTTACTTTTCCGTAATCGCGTACCTGCTCAAACGCTTTGTGAACAACGCTGCGCATATCCCCTTTGTGGCTTTCATTCGGACCGTAAACATTAAAATATTTTATTCCAACAATATTGTTAAGCATTCCATTATTATATGCGTACACATCAAAAATATTTTTTGAATAGCCGTACATATTCAATGGATGCAGTTTAAGACAATTTTCGTCGGTATCTTCAAATCCTAATGAACCATCTCCGTAAGTTGCCGCAGACGAAGCGTAAATAAAACGAATATCTTTTTCGAGTGCATATTTTGCCAGAGCTTGTGTGTATTTATAATTGTTCTCCATAAGATGGTCGGCGTCTTTTTCCGTTGTAGCAGAATTTGCCCCCATGTGAATTATCGCTTCAATTTCAAATTCGATCTCATCATTTACAATTTTGTCGATGAACTCACCTTTGTCAAAATAATCAGCATAAGCAAGTGGAACCAGATTCTTCCATTTTTCATCACTCCCTAGCCGATCAACAATGATGATATTCTTTTTACCAAGTTGATTCAATCTCCAAACCAAAGCTGAGCCGATAAATCCTGCGCCGCCTGTCACTACAATCATTTTCTTCCTGTAACTTTTATTATATTTGAACGAAATTTAATTAAAGTTGTTTAACAATGAAAACGGAATCCGAAATAGATAAGTCTGCTAAAAACAGAGTCCTCTTTCAGTTTATCTAAAGAAATATGAAGACAAAATTAGAAATATTACAAGACCTGTTAAAAGAAAGAATTCTTGTGCTCGATGGCGCAATGGGAACGATGATTCAGCGTCACAATTTAAAAGAAGAAGATTTTCGTGGAGAACGATTCAAGAATCATCCTCACGATTTGAAGGGAAATAATGACCTCCTTTCTCTTACGCAGCCTGAAATAATTAAAAACATTCACCGCGAATATCTCAGAGCCGGCGCTGATATTATTGAGACAAACACTTTTAACTCAACCTCAATTTCACAAGCGGATTACAAAGCTGAATCGCTTGTGTATGATTTAAATTTTAATGCTGCGAAACTTGCAAAAGAAGCGGCTGAAGAATTTACAAAACAAAACGCAGACAAACCAAGATTCGTCGCCGGAGTTTTAGGACCATTGAATAAAACGCTTTCACTTTCTCCCGATGTGAACGATCCCGGTTTTCGTGCGGTAACTTTTGATGAAGTTGTTGAAAGTTATACCGAACAACTACGCGGTCTGATCGATGGCGGAGTTGATATTCTTCTTGTTGAGACTGTTTTTGATACGCTTAATGCCAAGGCAGCGATCTTTGCTATTAGCGAATACACCCTAAAGATCGGCAAAGAAATTCCAGTTATGATTTCAGGAACTGTAGTGGATCAAAGCGGAAGAACGCTCTCCGGACAAACGACCGAAGCGTTTTGGATTTCGATCTCCCACACAAAAAATCTTTTAAGCGTTGGTTTAAATTGCTCTCTTGGTGCAACGCAAATGCGTCCGTTTTTAAAAGAACTTTCACGCGTTGCAACGTGCAACGTTAGCGTTTACCCTAATGCTGGATTGCCAAATCACTTTGGTGAATATGATGAAACGGCGACAATGATGTCTTCAACTTTAAAAGATTTCGCCTCCGAAAATTTATTCAACATTGTTGGCGGGTGCTGCGGTACAACTCCGGAACACATTAAAGCAATTGCTGAAATGGTGAAGAATTTTTCTCCTCGCGAAATTCAGCAAAAAGATTTTTATTTAAGTTTAAGCGGACTCGAGCCGCTCGTCATTCGCCCCGAAACAAATTTTGTAAATGTAGGTGAACGTACAAACGTAGCCGGTTCAAAAGCTTTTGCAAAAATGATTTTGAACGGTGATTACGAGTCGGCGCTTTCTGTTGCGCGCCAGCAAGTTGAAAACGGTGCACAAGTAATTGACATCAATATGGACGAAGGAATGCTCGACTCCGAAGAAGCGATGAAGAAATTTGTAAATCTTCTTCAAGCAGAACCCGACATTGCGCGCATCCCCATCATGCTTGATTCATCAAAATGGAGTGTGATTGAATCCGGCTTGAAATGTATTCAAGGAAAAAGCATCGTCAATTCCATAAGCATGAAAGAAGGCGAAGAGGCATTCCGTGAGCATGCAAGAAAAGTTTTGGAATACGGCGCTGCTGTAATTGTCATGGCTTTTGACGAAGATGGACAAGCTGATTCCTATGAAAGACGAATTGCTATTTGCGAACGTGCTTACAAAATTCTTGTTGATGAAATCGGTTTTCCACCGCACGATATTATTTTCGATCCGAACATTCTTACCGTTGCAACAGGAATAGAAGAGCATAATAATTACGCTGTGGACTTCATCGAAGCAACTCGATGGATAAAGCAGCATCTGCCTCACGCAAAAGTGAGCGGTGGTGTAAGTAACGTTTCATTTTCGTTCCGCGGAAATAACCTTGTTCGAGAAGCGATGCATTCGGCTTTCTTGTATCATGCAATCAAAGCCGGAATGGATATGGGAATCGTAAACGCCGGACAACTTGAAGTCTATGAAGAAATTCCAAAAGATTTACTTGAGCTTGTAGAAGATGTTTTGCTGAACCGAAAACCGGATGCAACAGAACGTTTGATTTCGTTTGCCGATAGTGTAAAACAAAAAGGGAAAGAAGCTGCCGTCGTTGATGAATGGCGAAACGCCAAGGTTCAAGAACGGTTAAAGCATGCACTTATAAAGGGCATCGTTGATTACATTGATGAGGATACGGAAGAAGCCCGCAAACTTTATCCACAAGCCATCGGTGTAATTGAAGGTCCCTTGATGGCTGGAATGAACGCCGTTGGTGATCTTTTCGGCGCCGGGAAAATGTTCCTCCCGCAAGTGGTTAAAAGCGCACGCGTGATGAAAAAAGCTGTGGCATATCTAATTCCTTTCATTGAAGCAGAAAAAGCTGAAGCAAAAGATTCGAGCCAAGTTGGCAAAGTTTTGATGGCAACTGTAAAAGGTGATGTACACGACATAGGCAAAAATATTGTTGGCGTTGTACTCGGTTGCAATAGCTACAATGTAATTGATCTTGGAGTTATGGTTCCGACTGAAAAAATTCTTGATACCGCGGTTAAAGAAAACGTCGATGTTATTGGGTTAAGTGGACTTATCACCCCTTCTCTCGAAGTGATGGTGGAAGTCGCAAAAGAAATGGAACGCAGAGAAATGAAACTCCCTCTCATGATTGGTGGAGCGACAACTTCACGAATTCATACTGCTGTTAAAATTGCACCGCATTACAGCGGCGCGGTTATTCACGTACTGGATGCATCACGCAGTGTTCCGGTAGTAAGCAACCTGGTTAATCAAGATGGAAATGTTCGTAAAGTATTTGAAGATAAAGTCAAAACCGAATACACAAAACTTCGCGAAGATCATTTAAAGAAAAGAGAAGAGAAAAATTATCTTTCAATAGAAGATGCGAGAAAAAACAGATTTTCTTGCGATTGGAATCATGAACGGATTTCTGTTCCCAAAAAACCTGGAGTTACGGTTTTAGAAAATTATTCGCTTGAAATTTTACGCAATTACATTGACTGGACTCCCTTCTTCCAAACTTGGGAGATGAAAGGAAAGTATCCGAAGATATTTGATGATCCGAATAATGGAGCTGAAGCAAAAAAACTTTTTGATGATGCAAACAAACTTCTCGACAAAATCATTTCCGAAAAACTTTTACAAACAAACGGAGTTGTTGGTCTATTCCCGGCAAATAGTGACGGTGACGATATTGAAGTTTACGCTGATGAATCTAGAAAGAGAATTTTACACTCACTTCATACCCTCCGCAACCAAAATACTAAAGCTGAGACAGCCAGCAATCTTGCCCTTGCTGATTTCATTGCTCCTAAAGAAAGCGGAGTAAATGATTATATCGGTGCATTCGCTGTAACAACCGGAATTGGAATAGAAAAACTCATTGAGAAATTTGAAAAAGACCATGACGATTACAACAGCATTATGGTTAAAGCGCTTGCAGATAGACTAGCTGAAGCTTTTGCAGAACATCTCCACGAAAAAGTTAGAAAAGAATTTTGGGGATATGCTGAGAAGGAAAATTTATCGAGTGATGAATTAGTAAAAGAAAAATACCGCGGCATTCGTCCAGCTCCCGGTTATCCGGCTCAACCCGATCATACGGAAAAGAAAATTATTTTTGATTTACTGCAAGTTGAAAAAAACACAGGTATTCGGTTAACAGAAAGTCTGGCAATGTATCCCACGGCCTCCGTAAGTGGGTTATACTTTGCTCATCCTGATGCAAAATATTTTAACGTTGGGAAAATTAGCAAAGACCAAGTGCTTGATTACCACAAGCGAAAAGGAATGAGTATTGAAGAAGTAGAAAAATGGCTTCGCCCGAACTTAAATTATGACTAGACGCGGAGCGCTATAAAACAATCACTCGAAATTATTTTTCAAGTCAATAAGGAGTAAAAATGCAGGCTCTAAAAATCTCCATGTTATTTCTTTTAATTTCTGTTTCGTTATTGGCGCAAGTTGAGCGAAAAGAAAAAGGAAATCTTGTTATTGAAGGAATTCCCGATATTCCCCAACGAATAATTGAGAAGATGAATCAGTATCAAAATACACGTTCCGCCGGTTTGAGTGGTTGGCTTCCAAATGGCGAAGGTATTTTGATTTCAACCCGGTTTGGTGAAACTGCACAAATACACCATGTACAAACTCCAGGCGGCACAAGACGACAAATCACATTTTTCCCTGAACCAATAAACGGCGCTTCCATTAATCCCGATAAAGCTAAAAAAGAATTTATATTTTTAAAAGATGTTGGTGGAAATGAATTTGCTCAAATTTATTTATTCGATTTGAAAAGCGGTTCATATAAGTTGCTCTCGGATGGAAAATCATTGAACGGTGGTGTAAACTGGTCTAAGAAAGGTGATAAGTTTGCTTACTATAGCACTCAACGCAATGGAAAAGATTACGATTTGTATATCAACAATTTCACTTCTGCTCCTAAAATGATTTTACAAGTTGAGGGTTCTTGGTCAGTTGCTGATTGGTCACCGGATGACAAATCATTACTAATTGAAAAATCAGTTTCAGCAAACGAAAGTTATTTTTATCATCTTGATCTTGCTTCGGGTAAACTGGAGCAAATTAATCCAACTTCTGAAAAAATTGCATACGGCGGTGCGGCATTCTCAAAAGATGGGAAAGGCATTTTTATCACCTCCGATCAAAACTCAGAATTTCAAGTTTTAAAATATTATGACATAAACTCTAAACAGTTCGCAGACTTAACACAAAAAATTCCTTGGGATGTAGTTGGCTTCACTCTTTCAAATAAAGGTGATAAGTTAGCCTTCACAACCAACGAAGGAGGTATCTACAAGCTTTATCTTCTAAACACCAAAACAAGAAAATATTCCGAGATAAAAAACTTGCCGCAAGGAATTATCGGTGGTTTTACTTTTAGTCCCGATGATAAAGAACTCGCCTTAGCATCAAATACTTCTACAACACCGGGAGATATTTTTTCGGTAAATTTAAAAAACAATAAACTTACCCGTTGGACTTTCAGTGAAGTTGGAGGATTAAACACAGATACTTTCACTTCACCCGAACTCATTCAATACCCAACGTTTGATTCTTTAAACGGAAAAGCTAGAATGATCCCAGCATATCTTTTCAAACCTAAAAACAAGAAAGGTCCGGTTCCGGTTGTAATTAATATTCACGGTGGACCGGAAGGACAGTATCTCCCAAGCTTTTCCTCGTTCACGCAATTTTTAGTTAATGAACTTGGCGTTGCCGTTCTTGCTCCGAATGTTCGAGGTTCAACCGGTTATGGAAAAACTTATCTTTCGCTTGATAACTGGGAGAATAGAGAAAAATCGGTTGAAGATATTGGCAAACTGTTGGACTGGGTAGCAACACAGCCTGATCTCGATGTGAAAAAAGTCTGCGTCTATGGAGGTTCGTACGGAGGTTATATGGTTCTTTCTTCCATGACACATTTTAACGACAGACTTGCTTGCGCAATTGATGTTGTCGGTATCAGCAACTTTGTAACATTCCTTGAAAATACTCAAGCGTATAGAAGAGATTTGCGCCGCGTGGAATATGGAGATGAACGCATTCCGGCGATGAAAGAATTCCTCAATAAAATTTCTCCAACCACAAACGCACATAAAATTACAAAACCACTTTTTGTGATTCAAGGATTAAATGATCCGCGGGTTCCTGCAACCGAGGCAGAACAAATTGTTAAAGTGGTAAGAGAAAACCGCGGAAATGTTTGGTACCTTCTCGCAAAAGATGAAGGACATGGTTTCCGTAAAAAGGGCAACATCGATTATTATAATAACGCAATTGTTTTGTTTCTTGAAGACAACTTAATAAGGTAAAAAAATATGAAAATCAAATTCTTGTTTCTGATTCTTTTCTTTATTGGAGTTCAGAGCAGTGCACAAGACGCAGCTTATATTGTAGAACATTATATAAAACACGAATATCAAATTCCAATGCGCGACGGCGCAAAGTTGTTCACTGCGGTTTACACGCCAAAAGATACAACACAAGATTATCCGATCTTATTTCTTCGCACACCTTACACTATTGCTCCTTACGGCGAGAATAATCTTACTAAATATCTCGGACCATCGGCAACGTTTACAACTGATGGATACATTTTCGTTTATCAGGATGTTCGCGGTAAATTTTTATCCGAAGGTGAATATGTTAATATGCGTCCTTTCATTCCCGAAAAAAAGTCTTCCACTGATGTTGATGAATCAAGCGATACGTACGATACGATTGATTGGTTGATAAAAAATTTAAAACATCACAACGGGAATGTGGGAATGTGGGGAATATCTTATCCCGGATTTTATACTGCGATGGGAACGATTGATGCACATCCGAATTTAAAAGCAGTTTCTCCTCAAGCACCCATTGTAAATTGGTTTGTTGGTGATGATATGCACCACAACGGCGCGTTATCATTACTAATGACGTTTGATTTCTTCTCCGTTTTTGGTTTACCCCGGCCGACTCCAACAACAGATTGGGGAACCGGATTTAGCGCTCCTTCGCCTGATGCCTATAACTTCTTTTTGAACTTGGGCCCGCTAAAAAATGTGAATGAAAAATATTTTAAGAATAATATTTCGTTCTGGGATGAAGTAATTCAGCATGGATCGTATGATGAGTTTTGGCAGTCTAGAAACACGTTTCCGCATTTCAATAAAATAAAACCGGCAGTGTTAACTGTTGGCGGATGGTACGATGCGGAGGATTTATATGGCGCGTTACACACATATCAATCAATCGAAGAAAAGAATCCAAAAATATTTAACTCGCTCGTGATGGGTCCGTGGACTCACGGCGGCTGGAATCGAACCAAAGGAAATGAACTGAACGCAATTTCTTTCGGAAGCAATACCAGCGAGTATTATCAAGACAGTATTGAATTTCCTTTCTTTAATTATTATTTAAAAGGCAAAGGTTCTCCAGCATTGCCGGAGGCATCAATATTTATCACAGGGTCAAATCAGTGGAGAAAGTTTGATACATGGCCTCCCAAAAAATCCGAAGTGAAAAATTTATTCATCACTGACGAAAAGAAATTATCATTTGATAATTCCACGAAAAATTCTTTTGAAGAATTTCTAAGTGATCCAAACAAACCGATTCCTTACACCGCAAAACAATTGGACTCTCGCTCATTTTACAACCGTGAATATATGATTGAAGATCAAAGGTTTGCAGCCGCTCGACCGGACGTACTGGTTTATCAAACTGATGTTCTAGAGGATAGCCTTACGGTCGTTGGACCGATTGAAGCAGAACTTTATGTTTCAACAACGGGAACAGATGCCGATTGGGTTGTAAAAGTGATTGATGTATTTCCTGATGATGCAGAAAATCCAAAACCCAATCCACAGCAATATGAAATGGGAGGATTTCAGCAGTTAATACGAGGTGAGATAATGCGCGGTAAATTTAGAAATAGTTATGAGCACCCGGAACCATTCAAGCCTGGAGAAGTGACAAAAGTAAAATTAACTTTGCAGGATGTTGCCCACACTTTCCTTAAAGGACATAAAATAATGGTGCAGATACAAAGCAGTTGGTTCCCCTTCTTCGACCGCAATCCGCAAAAGTTTTGTGATATTTATAATGCTAACGAAAATGATTTTCAAAAAGCTACACATCGAGTTTATCACTCGGAAAAATATCAGTCAGCTATCAAAATCAATTTGTTAAAGGAGAATTAAAATGAAGAAAATAAGTTTCTTGTTCTTGTGTCTTTTCGTTTCGGTCAGCTTCACTCAAACTAAAATTGAGAAAGCAAAAGAGGCAATAAAAAAGGCTGATATTGAATTTTCTAATCTGTCAGTAAAAGAAGGATTCCACAAAGCGTTTCTTGCTTATGTTGCTGATGACGGCGTTTTACTTCGTCCAAACAGTTATCCAATTGAAGGAAGAAAAGCAATTGAAGAACTCTACAAAAAGAGCAGCGATTCTTCTTACATCTTAACCTGGAAACCTTTATACGCGGATGTTTCTTCCTCCGGCGATATGGGATATACTTACGGCACCTGGGAATTAAAAATAAAAAACGCTAGTGAAAAACCTAGCTACGGAACTTATACAACCTTTTGGAAGAAAGATAAAAAAGGAAAATGGAAATTTGTTCTAGATACCGGGAATGACGGATTAGAAAAAGAAAAACCTTAAAACGGAAATTCTTCTTTGTAGTCTACTTTCTGTTCAATCTTTTTTTCTTTATTGAGTTTTGCAGTCAAGTGTTTTGGATTTCCTTCAACATAAATTGCTTTGTACGGTTTTGTGGGGCACGCAAACTCACAAGCACCGCAGCCGATGCAAAACTCTTCTTTCACCTCGGGAATTACCAACTTGTTTTTGTAAGGAACCATATTCACTGCTTTGGTCGGACAATGTTCAGAGCATGCACCGCAGTCAGTATTTTCAGTATTAACAATGCAATTGTCTTTTACAAATTTTGCTTTGCCAAGTTGTTTTAATTTTTTTTCTTCAAGTGAGATTGGAGAAATTGCGTTCGTTGGACAGACATCTCCGCACAATTTGCATTCAAAATTACAAAAGCCGGTTTGGTAATCCATTCGCGGCTGCAACATGCCTAGCAATCCATACTCTATATAGGCCGGCTGTAAAACTTGCGTTGGACAAACACTCAAACATAAATGACACGATGTACAATGTTCTGTAAAGTTATTTCTGCTTTGCGAGCCGGGAGGTGTAACCGGATTTTTTCTAAACACCGCAACTTTACTTTCTTTCTTCGGAGTAATTTTAATTTGACCTAACGATATTCCAGATAATCCAATTGCATAAACCAAAGTGTTAAACAAAAAATTTCTTTTTGAATCACTGACTTTTTCATCTTTTTCATTTATTTCTGTTTCATCTAAGTTTTGCTGATTCTTTTTAGATGAAGAAAGAAATCCGTATTCGAATTTCATTCCGTCTGTTGGACAAACATCGATGCAATTAAAACATGCAACACAACGGTCGAAATCAACCGTTTTCATTTTTGTATCGATACAATTTGATTTGCAGACGCGAGCACAGATTCCGCAAGACTTGCAACTCTTCTCATCAACAGTAATTTTTACAAAAGAATATTTTGAAACTAAACCGAGCAAAGTCCCAACCGGGCAAACCGTGTTACAATACAATCTTCCTTTTGTAAATGACAGGTAAACGACAAGCATAAATATTGCAAACGCAAATAGGAAAGAATAAATTTCGACTCCTTTGAACTCAAACGGATAAACAACGTACATGTTCATCTTTTCAAAAAGATAAGCGACAGAGTTGTTTGCAACTATCAATAAAGGGCGAAATAGATGCGAGGATATTTTCCCAAAACTGCTATAGGGATCAAGAAGATTAATAAAAAAGATAGTTCCACCGAGAAACGGAATGACTGCTAACACAAGGAAAGAATACCGCCACCATTTTTTCTCTTTGTCATATCGAAGGAATTCTCTCTTCTTTTTTTTCTTTTTCAATTTCCTTGAAATAAAAGATATTACGTCTTGAAAAGTTCCAAGCGGACAAATTGAGGAACAATAAACTCTCCCCGAAAAAAGGGTAAGAAGTAAAACCGCAACAAAACCAACTGCACTGATTCCGATAATGCTCGTAAATTTTACAAATGAAGGAATGAATTGTAGAAACAAAACCGATGAATATATCGATGGCGGAAGGATATTTCGATAATCAAGAAAAAGGCTTAAAGTGAAAAGAAAAAACAAAAGCGAAACAGCAACGCGAATTTTCTTTAATACGGTTACATTCATTTAATCAATTTACAAAATGATGCGGTTAATGTTCAGTTTGCTCAAATCTTTTACGCCGACTTTCATTTCGTCGGCATAATTAATATAGGGAATATCCGCTATCTCCATCCCGAACATTTTGGCAGCTGCTGCATCAGCAGCAACAATATCGGTCGAAATGATTTGTGATTTTAAAGTTATCACATCATCTTGTGAAACTCCGCGAGGACCATTTTTTTTCATTACCCAATAAGCATCAACAATATTTAAATCCGGTTTTTTGAACGTCGCAAAATCGGCAATACATTGATGGAGATCATTGCGGTGCCAATATCCTCTATCCCAAACAACACCCATTAGATTTTTCATTCCAATGGTTAATCTTCCGGAGCTATGGTGTTTCAAGATGGGTACGTTAATAAAAACATCGGAATCAAGAATGAGTTCATGCACCTTAGAAGAATTTAATCTCTTTCCCTTTTTAACATCAACTTGTTGATAATAACTTTCGCTATCGCCGCTTACAATTTTACCACCGGCATCTTTAACGGCTCTTTCAATTCCGCTATTGGCATAACAGCGGTTCCAGTTATCACACGTATGATCGAAAACATAAACATCTTTTGCCCCTGCATCAAAACAATGTTTAATTATTTGCGCTACTAATTTCGGATTTGTATTTGCGGCTAATTCAGGTTTTACATCCCACCCAATATTTGGTTTGATGACTACCTTTTGATTCTTCTTTACAAATTTTTTCATTCCGCCAAGTGATGCAATGGCTTTATCAAACATTGCTTCCGGTTCTCCGCCTTTAATTGCAACAAGATCGTAATCGGAAGAAAGCGACGAAGAGAGAAAGGGATAAAGATTTGAATAGTTTCCGAGTGCAATTGCACTTGAAGTAAAGAGTCCGGCTTTAATAAATTTTCTTCTATCCATTAGAGCACCTTATCAAGTTAGTTAACAAGAAATAATTGGTGTGGAAATATAAATAATTTTTGGTGAAAGAAATTGTGGGTGGAAGAAACGCTAAATGTGTTATTCTTCTTTCATGTCACGGGACATTAGATCTGTTGTAGCCTTAATCGCGTCTTTATCTTCAAAAAGAATTTTATAAACTTCGTTAGTTATCGGTGCGTCAACACCAACTTTTTGGGCAAGTTCTGATGCTGATCGACTTGTTTCAACGCCTTCGGCCACTGCGTACATGTTTTTCAAAATCTCTTTCAACTTTAATCCGCTTCCTAATTTTTCACCAACATAACGATTTCGGCTATGTTTGCTCATACAGGTAACGATAAGGTCGCCGATGCCGGATAAGCCCGAAAAAGTTTCCGGTTTAGCTCCCATCGCAACTCCCATACGAGTAATCTCTGCTATGCCTCGCGTCATGATTGCAGCTTTTGTATTATCACCGAATTTTGCACCGTCAATAATTCCAGCACCTATTGCCATTACATTTTTGAAAGCTCCGCCGAGTTCAACACCTAAAAGATCGGTTGAAGAATAAACACGGAAGTAGGAATTCATAAATGCGGCTTGAACGGTTCGTGAAGTATCCTTCACTGTTGAGCCTGCAACTACAGCGGTTGGAATGCGTTTACAAACTTCTTCGGCATGACTCGGTCCCGATAAAATTCCTAATTGATCATCTTGAATTGATGGAAAAACATCCTTCAACATTTGCGACATTGTCATCAAGGTTTTATTTTCAATCCCCTTCGCCACATTAACAAATATCGTGTTTTTAATATCGGAGAAAGAAATTTGTTTTACCACGCTTCTTAGAAATTGAGAAGGTACGGCGAGTACAATTAAATTTTTATCGGTAATTATATCTTGTAATTGATGGGAGATTTCTAATTCTTCCGGAAGAGGAGTGCCAGGTAAGTACGTTTTGTTTTCGCGTTTTTTGATCATCTCTTTGGCGTAGCTTTTTTTGTATTCCCAAAGAGAGACTTTATGCCCGTTGTAATGGAGTAAAACCGCTAAGGTAGTTCCGAAAGCGCCTGCTCCTAATACCGCAATTTTCATTTCAATTTAGCTTTTCTTTTTTGCAAAACTTATTTTGTTTTCAACCCCGTTTTTTATTCTTGAAATATTTTTTCTGTGAGTATAAACAACCAAAACTGCAAGTCCGATTAAAAAAGGAAGAAGCGTCCCGTAACCTTCGATATGTGCATGGAAAACATTTTCTCTGATGATCATAGTTAAAGGAATGGAGATAGCTGCGAGAATAGAACCAAGTGACACATATCGGGAGATGAAAATAGCAAGGAAGAAAATCCCAACACCGACCAAAAGATCAACTGTTGCCAGGGAGACTAAAATTCCCATACCTGTTGCAATTCCTTTACCGCCTTTAAAGCTTGCAAAGACTGACCAAACGTGTCCAAGAACTGCGGTTACACCGGCAATCAATTGAACGAGTGTAAAATCATCAAACGGAGTTAAATTATTGAAAGGGAAATTTCCATAATAAATGCGGGAGATTAAAACAACCGCAAGAACACCTTTTAAAGCATCCAAAAGGATCACTAAAAGACCGAATTTCCATCCAAGGATACGCCATACATTTGTTCCTCCGGCATTTCCGCTTCCGTGTTCGCGAATATCAATTCCTTTTGCCGCACGGCTGACTATCAAGCTTGTTGGAATAGAGCCAATCAAATAAGATAGTATAACAACTACACCAAGTAAAAACATATCATGTTCCGTTTATTATTAAATTTATCTACAAAGAAAATATAAACTGCATTTGTATTGCTTGCAAGTTAAAACTTTCTTAAAAGAAATCAAATCACTTTAATTATCGCTTGTTTGTGGAAATTATTAAGCGAGTTTACTTAACCAAATTTCTATTTGTTCTCTAACCATTTCCGGGTTTGGTGAGCCGAAAGTTTTTTTTCGCGAGAGTGCGGATGAAATATCGAAAAGCTGTAATGCTGTTTCATCAAAGAGTGCGCTGAACTTTTTCAACGCATCCAAAGTAAGTTGATTCAACTTACATTTTTTTGTTTCCGCTAATTTTACAACATCGCCGACAAGATGATGTGCTTGCCGGAATGGAATTCCTTTCAGTACAAGCCAATCGGCTAAATCTGTGGCAAGAGAAAAATCACCGTTCAATTCTTCGGTAAATCTTTCTGAATTTATTTCCATGCCGATAAACATTAACCGCATCACTTCAAGCGAAGTAAAATATGTGTGCACAGAATCGAAGAGAGGTTCTTTATCTTCTTGAAAATCGCGGTTGTAACTTAGCGGCAGACTTTTCATCGTTGAAAGAAATCCGAATGCGTTGCCGAAAACTCTTCCGCTCTTTCCACGGATAAGTTCAGCAAGATCGGAATTTTTTTTCTGCGGCATTAACGATGAGCCGGTTGTAACATCATCGCTCAATCTTACGAACTTCCATTCTTGTGAAGTCCACAAAATTATTTCTTCACTCAATCGTGAAAGATGCATCATTCCAACCGAACAGGCATTAAGAAAATCAAGAACAAAATCTCTATCGGAAATGGCGTCGAGCGCGTTTGCGGAATTTTTTGTAAAGCCAAGCTTTTGCGCAGTAAAATCTCTATCCAACGGAATAGTAGAACCAGCTAACGCGCCGCATCCAAGGGGCGAAACGTCCGCCTCATTAAGTACAAATTGTATTCGTTGTTTATCGCGTTCCAGCATTTCAACGTAAGCGAGAAGATGAAACGCAAAAGAGATCGGCTGAGCTCTTTGCAAATGAGTGTAACCGGCAATGATCGTTTCAGAATGTTCTTCTGCAATTTTGATTAACTGTTTTTGAAGTTCGGTAATCGTGTTTTTTAATTGATCTGCCTGCTTCTTTGTCCACAACCGCAAATCAGTTGCAACTTGATCGTTCCTGCTTCTTCCGGTGTGGAGTTTATCTGCAGTTTCACCGATGAGTTCTTTTAAACGAGATTCAATTGCCGAGTGAATATCTTCAAATCGTGCGGGATCGGGTTTCCAAATTTCATTTAAAAATTCATTCCGGATCTGGTCTAATCCGGAATGAATTTGTTGAGCTTCTTCTTTAGTGAGAATTCCAATTTCCGCGAGCATTGCTGAGTGCGCAACGCTTACGTCAAGGTCTTCTTCAATCAACGTAACATCAAAGGAAAGCGATGAAGAAAACTCCAGCGCTTTTTGGTTAAGCGATTTAGAAAACCTTCCACCCCAGAGCATTAGTGCGCAACCTCGTGCGCCTTTGCTTCGCTTGGAGTGTTTGCAGCTTTTACGAGACTTAACGTTTTATACGGCAAACCGTACAACGCTAAAAATCCTTCCGCTGCAGTGTGATCAAATTTATCTTCAACGGTGTAGGTTGCTAAATCCTTGTTATAAAGACTATGAGCCGAACTTCTTGAAAGAACCGTGATAGCTCCCTTGTAAAATTCTACCGTTACAGAGCCGGTGATGTTTTCTTGAGTTGAATCAACAAAAGCCATCAACGCATCAAATAAAGGTGAGAACCACAATCCGTCGTAAATAAGATTTGCAACTTTGTCGGAAACTCCTTGTTTAAAACGGAATGTTTCTTTATCAAGAATAAGTTTTTCTAATTCTTTATGAGCTGTGTGAAGAATAACCGCTGCCGGAGCTTCGTAAACTTCTCTTGATTTAATTCCTACAACTCTATTTTCGATCAAGTCCATTCTTCCGATGCCGTGTTTACCACCGATAACATTCAATTCTTTTACAAGATCAACAGCTGATAATTTTTTGCCGTTCAAAGAAACAGGAACCCCTTTTTCAAATTCAATTGATAATGATTCTGGTTTATCCGGCGCATCTTTTGGTGATGTAGTAATTTGGTAAGCGTCTGCGGGAGGCTGCACTGTCGGGTCTTCCAGCACACCGCATTCAATCGCAATTCCCCAAAGGTTTTCATCAATTGAATAAGGTGAATCTTTTTTTATTTTAATTGGAATGTTGTGTTCGAGTGCGTAATCAATTTCTTCTTCCCTGCTTTTGAATTCCCAAATTCTTAACGGCGCTAAAATTTTCAAATGGGGAGCTAACGTTTGAATGCCAACTTCAAACCGTACTTGATCATTCCCCTTCCCCGTACAGCCGTGAGCGATTGTATCGGCGCCTTCTGCAATAGCAATATCAACCATTAGTTTAGCTAGCAAAGGTCTTCCGATAGCGGTTGCCATTGGATATTGTCCCTCGTATAACGCGCCTGCTTTCAACGCTTTCCAAACATATTCCGTAATAAATTCTTTTTGTAAATCCAGAATGTAAGATTTTGATGCGCCGGTTAATTTGGCTTTCTCTTCTAAATTTTCAAGTTCATCTTTTTGACCGAGATTTCCGGTTGCCGTAATTAATTCGGCGTCGTATTTATTTTTAAGCCAGTTAACCATAACGGAAGTATCAAGTCCGCCGGAATAAGCAACAACAATTTTTTTATATGACATTCTCTCTCCTATTTTACTTTATTCTTTGTGAGGGGTTTTCCGACATTATTTTTTTGATAAGGGCAATGATGTTCGGAATACTGCTTTGTTTATTCGGAATGATCAAAACGGTATCGTCTCCGCCGATTGTTCCGATAATTTCTTCTTTATTCCAACGATCGATGTAATGTGCAACACCCTGGGCTCTACCGGCAAGCGTTCTTACAATTACAACCGATTCGTTGTGGTGTACGGTTAGAATCTCAAAACCGACAAGCCGAGCAATTTGTTTTCCGCTTTCTTCAGCGTTTAAAATATATCGGACACCATACTCGGTAAAAATTCTTACCACTCCAAGTTCGGCAAAGTCTCTGCTTAACGTCGCTTGGGTAATTTCATATCCATCGCGCTTTAGATAAACGAGCAGATCTTCTTGATTAGCAATATGCTTTATCTGAAGAATTTCTTTTATCCTGTTTTGTCTTTTTAATTTTGAAGCCATGATGTGTTCCTCTATTTTTATTTATAAAATTATTGGACCGATTGAAGTTGCTTAACTTCGGCATGGCGAAACTTATCAACAACTTTACTCAAAGTCAAAAGAAATAAATCAATTTCTTTTTGAGTAATTACAAAAGGAGGAAGCAAACGAAGCGTATTATTTCCGGAAGTTCCCGCAACAACTCCGCTTTCAAGAAGCTCTTTCATAAAATCTTTTACATTGATCGATGAATCAAACTCAACACCAACCATTAATCCGTAACCGCGAACATCTTTTACTTTTTCTAACTGAAGATTTTTAATTCCATTTATTAAACTCTTCCCCAGCTGCTGAATTTTCTTCAACACATCTTCAGTGAGTAATTCTGTTACTGCAAACGCGGCTGCGAGTGAAACAGGATTTCCACCAAACGTTGAACCATGATCACCAGGTTGAATTACATCCGCAACTTTTTCAGAACAAATTACTGCGCCAAGAGGAAGACCATTCGCGATTCCTTTTGCGATTGTTACAATATCCGGTTGAATTTCAGCCCATTGATAAGCGAAATATTTTCCTGTTCTACCAATTCCGGTTTGTACTTCATCAACAATTAACAGAAGACTGTTGGCGTCACAAATTGCTCTTAATTTTTTTAAATAATCCGATGACGGAACAATTACTCCGTTTTCGCCCTGTATAGGTTCTACCATTACAGCGGCAGTGTGTTCGTTAATCGAATCGTTGATTGCATCTATGTCATTATACGGAACGTGAATAAATCCCGGAGTAAGCGGATAAAACCCCTGCCACAATTTATATTGTGCAGAAGCAGAAAGACTTCCCATCGTTCTTCCATGAAAACCACCGAGTGCTGTAATGATGTTTGATTTTCCATCTCCGAACTTTCTGGCAAACTTTATCGCCGCTTCATTTGCTTCGGTTCCCGAATTACAGAAAAAAACTTTATCGAGTTTTGATTGTGTGGTAAGCTTTTCTGCAACCTTTTCTTGAAGTGATATTTTAAAAAGATTTGACGTGTGCCAAATTTTATCTACTTGATCATGTACTGCTTTTGTGATATGAGGATGAGCATGACCGAAACTGGTTACAGCAATACCGCTGAGAAAATCGAGATACTTTTTCCCATTTGAGTCAAAGAGAGAAGAACCCTCTCCTTTTACAAATTCAACCGGCAACCGGTTATAATTTTTTAAGAGCGAAGAATTATTAGGCTGTTCCATTGGCGGTAATCCACGTTCCTTTCATTTTTGTATTAAACATTTTTGAGTTGGGTTTCAATTCAACATCATCACCGATCCAAATTTTATTAATTCCTTTTTGCAGAAGTTCGAGACAGCTTTGCATTTTGGGAATCATCCCGCCGGTGATTTCACCTTTCTCAATTCCGAAATCAATTTCTTTTTCATCCAAAGAACTTTTCACTTCACCGTTAAGTATTACGCCAGCAACATCGGATAGGAAGAGCACAGTATCAGCCTTTATTGATGCTGCCAAAACTTCACAGAAGACATCAGCGTTAACGTTCATCAAATTACCTTCGTGATCTCTGCATACGCTGGAAAAAACTGGGATAACTTTTTCTTTTAAAAGATTTTTTACCCAGGAAATGTTTCCGTTCAATTTGGGGTAACCAACAAATCCTAACTCTTTATTCATGTAATCGGCAACAAAAAGATTCCGGTCAACACCGGAAAGTCCGATGGCTTCCAAACCTTTTGCATGCAGATAGCTGATGATCTTCTGGTTCAGCAATCCGGCTTGCACGGCTGCGACAATGTCCATAATTTCTGCGGTTGTAACCCGCTGCCCGTTCACAAATTTTACATCGCAGTCCATTTTTGTTGACCAGTCGGAAATTGTAGTTCCGGCACCATGAACAATAATAATTCCGTCATAATGCCGGGACAATTCCAAAAGAGTATTGCTCCACTTTTCATCTTGAATAAATGATGAAAGAGCTTTACCGCTAAGTTTGAGGATGATAGTTTTCATAACGTTACGTCCTATAATTAGCATTAATTTTAATATAATTTTCGGAGAAGTCGCATGTCCACCAGGTTGAATCGATCGAACCCGTTGCAAGATTAACCGTTACGGTATATTCCTTTTTAATTAGAATTTCTTTCGCCGCTTTTTCATCAAGCACGATATCGTAATTCGGTTTTAAGATTGCAAGGTCATCAAAATAAATTGAAACTTTTGCGGGATCAAAATGTGCGCCGCTGTTTCCGGCTGCGGAAAGGATTCTTCCCCAGTTTGCGTCTTCACCGCAGAAAGCAGTTTTAACTAACGGAGAATTTGAGATAGCTTTTGCAACAGCATTTGCATCATCTTCACTTTTTGCACCTTTAACCGTAACGGTTACAAGTTTCGTGGCTCCTTCACCGTCGGAGACGATCGACTTTGCCATTACAATACAAAATTTTGTAAGCGCGGCAAGAAAGATTTTTTGATCTTCAGAATCTTTTTTAACGGAAATGCCTGCGGCTCCGTTAGCGAGTAGAACAACCATGTCGTTAGTACTTGTGTCGCCGTCAACAGTAATTTTGTTGAACGAATTTTTTACCGCTTCACTTAAAAGTTTTTGCAGAAGATGTTTTTCAATTGCCGCGTCAGTTGCAATGAACGCGAGCATCGTCGCCATGTTCGGCATGATCATTCCGCTTCCTTTGCAAATTCCTCCGATGGTAACTTCACCGGTTGAAAGATGAACTGTTTTTGCGTAAGATTTACTTGTTAAGTCGGTGGTCATGATCGCTTTTGCCGCATCGTATCCGCCACTGTGTGTCAGCGCGGGAATGATCTCATCAATTCCGGTTTTTATTTTTTCAATCGGAAGTTTCATTCCAATAACTCCGGTTGAACTGATAAGCACTTCATCCTGTTGGAGTTTTAATTTCTTTGCGCAATACTTCTGCATCTCCAATGCATCTTCGTAACCTTGTTCGCCTGTACATGCGTTTGCGTTACCGGAGTTAACCAACACCGCCTGCACGTGAGAAGATTTTTTCAACGCCTCTTTTGAAACTAATAATGGCGCGGCTTGAACTTTATTCAACGTAAAGGTGCCTGCGGCTGTGGCAGGATATTCAGAATAAATGAGCGCTAAATCTTTTCTTTTCTTTTTTATTCCGGCAAAAATTCCGGCGGCTTTAATTCCCTTAACCGAAGTAATGGAACCTTCTTTATGAAAGTGCTGCATGTTTAACCTCCTTCTGCAAAATACCGAGCGATTCATCCCATCCGTAAAGTTTGTTCATGTTCTGGATCGCTTGACCGGCGGCTCCTTTAACAAGATTATCGATTGCGGAAGTAATGACTACTTTCTTTTCTTTTACCGAAATATTAATATCACAAAAATTTGAATTGATCACCCACTTTAATTCCGGCGGCGTGTTCCTTATCCGCACAAAGGGACTCTCTCCGTACGCTTCTTTATAAAGTTTTACGAGTGAAGCTTCATCAACATTCTCTTTTAAATGTATAAAACTTGTTGCATAAATACCGACTGCAACCGGAAGCAAATGAGTTGTAAAAGCAAATGGTGAATGAAATCCATTTTTATATAATGTCTGTAAAATTTCCGGTTCGTGTCTGTGAGTGTTTACGTTGTACGCTTTAACATTTCCGTCCATCTCGGAAAGTAGCATTTCAGTTTTAGGTGATTTTCCCGCGCCGCTGGTTCCCGAATATGCTGAACAACTTACGCTGATGATCTCTTCTCCAAAATTTTTAACTAAAGGAAGCAGCGCAAGTAAAACTGCCGTGGGGTAACATCCAGGATTTGCGATCAATTGCGCGTCTGTGTATTCGGTTTCAGAAAAATCCGCCAGACCGTAAACTTTAGATTTTAATAAATAGGAAGACGAATGCTGAAGATGATACCATTGCATGTAGAGTTCTTCAAAATCCAACCGGTAATCTCCGCCGAGATCGATAACTTTTTTCCCTTTGCTGATCAAAGCCGGGACAAAGTTCAACGCTTCTCCGTGCGGGAGAGTTAAAAAATAAAGATCGTGGTCGAAAGAAACTTCCTTAGCCGGAAGAACTTTTTTGTCTTCGACCAAACCTTCGATATCGGGAAAGAGAGTTGAGAGATTTTCGTTTGCGGTGGTGTTTGCATAGACATCAAAGTCCTTTACAAAAGGATGATTGCTGCAAAATTGGATAAGTTTTTTTCCGGTGTAGCCGGTTCCGCCAAGAATACCGATTGAGATCATTTTAAAGTCCTATTAAAAATTTAAAAAAAAGAAAAAGATGGAAATGCGCAGAGAAGTATTAATGTCCCCTGCGGGGACGCGGAAAACTTAACGAAAATATCGGGGTTGTTATGTTTAATTTCATCTTGAAAAATTTAATAGAATTTTGATTCAAATCTAAGGAAGGAGCGGATATTTGTCAAGCCCAAAGAAGCATATAATTACAGAAATTTTGCAAATAGTGGAATTATCCGGCAAGAAGATGTATTAATATCCAGAAATGGGGGTTTTTTGTAGTTGGTAGTTGGGTGGGTTGAAGTCAGGATGTCGAGAACATTTTGCCGGAAGTGATGTTCCTAAACACGAATGGATGAATGGGATTGAATGACTGAATGAGAACGAATGAAATATATATTCCCTCCCCATATTCCCAACTACCAACTGCCGAATGTCAATTTTTCGATATTCTATTTCCCTTTACCGAATTAGAACCATCAATAAAACCCTACTTTAACTGAATTACCCCACATCGGAAGGACCCCCCTCGCGTCGATTAATGTAGCTAATATATTATTAATATCTCCTTCCGTAATTCTAACTGTTAAATCGTAGTTTCCGGTTTGTGCATTAGTATTAACTCTATAGAAGAGCCTAAAAAATATAATGCAGAATATTTTAAAATGGATTTTCATATTTTTAATTCCTTTTTAAATTGATTCTTTTACCGCGGTAAACAATACCACTGCCGTCTTCTGATGTACCAACAACAACTATATTGTTATTATTGTACCATACATCCTTTAATAAATCTCCTCCAGGCTTTCTAAATAATTCCGGGTATTTATACCATGATTTCCCATTCCAATGAATAATAGAACCGAAATGGCCGACAATAAAAAAATTATCTATTGAACTGCCATGTAAAGATTCCATACGGGTGTGTTCCGTCGGAGGATAAATTGTTGTCCAGTTTGTATCGCTTCCAGAAAATTGGCCGCCTGAAGAAGTTAGATAATAAATACCATTTGAACCCCAGATTGCCCCTGTATAACCTGAAGGAATACCAGGTTGATTAAACCTTTCATAAATTTTATTCCATTTTATCCCATCATAACGAAGGAGAACACCGAATCCGTTGGAATCATCGCCCCCGACTGCATAAATATCTTTATCTGAAGTACCCCAAATATTTGTTAAATGTATTTGAGTTCCACTAGTCATACTAATCCATGATGTACCGTTATAATGAGCTATTGTCCCATCAACTCCTACTGCATAAATACTATTTGGTTTAGCACCCCAAACAGCATTTAACCGTTTTATGTTAGTTAATTTATTCTCTGTCCATTTAGTCCCATCCCAATGAACAATTCGAGCGCCGGAATGCCAAAAACCCACCGCCCAGATATTTGAATTACTGAATCCAAAAATGTCAAACAGATCCAAATCCCACGTACCATAAAAATTCCAAGACTTGCCATCCCAATGACCTATGTTTGAACCGGTGGAATCAGACAAGGTAAAAAAACCGGCTACCCAAATATTGTTTGTATCCTGGAACCAAACTGAAGCAGCAGTACTTTGCCAGATACCAAGTGTATCAACCTCCCAAACAAATTTATGTGAAGTAGAATCTATCGGTATTGGTTGCGGCGGTTTAGTAACCGGATCATCTTTGCAAGAAATAATTGTTATTTCTAGAAAAAGTAGTAAGAAAAATATTTTTTTCATAATAAAATTATCTAATTGTTTATAGATTTAGTTGCACCAGCATAATCAGAATAATGAACAGCTCCATAATCTCTATAATAAAAAGTTTCATTTGTTTTATAAAGCACTTTTGCAATATATAAAGGACCATTGTCAAAATTCGATACTTCCCCCATGTCTATTTGTTTCGATTGGTCTTTTATAATTCTTCAAATGGAAAAGGAATTTCATAAATTTACCTAAGGTAAAAAAGGAGATTCAAAAATTGAAAAAACGAAAATGATACAATCCGGAACAAAAAGTGCTGATCTTGAGTGAATTGCTTTTGAAATAATGAATTAAGAACACCTGCTACAGTGTAAACCGCAATACTCAATTTGAACTCACAATAAACTAATACAAAATAAATTTTTATGCGATTTAATCAAATAAATGAGGAGATATACTAGAACTTTTTAAAATTATTTATCAACTCCTCTATTGTCTGCGCCTACTTCAAAATCCTTTTCACCATTTCAAAATCATCTTTAGTGGTAATTTTAAAATTGAGCGGTGAGCCTTCGGAGAGATGGATTTTCTTTTTGGTTCTTTCGACGAGCATTGATTCATCCGTTCCAACAAACTTTTCTTTCTTTGCTTTTTCAAAAGCTGAAAGCAACTGGTTATAACGGAAGATTTGCGGTGTTTGTACGTAGTAAACTTGTAAGCGGTTAAGGTAGGTATGCTCTCTGTTAGTCTTTTTTAAGAGCGTATCTTTTGCCTGTAAACAAACAAGCGCGTTGCCGTTTTTTTCTGCGCAACTGATCGCATTGGCTAAAACTTTTTCCGGCAGTAACGGACGCGCGGCATCATGCACAATTACAAGATCGTTATCGTTTAGGTCTGCCATAACAAGCGCGTTGTAAACCGAGTCTTGCCTTTCTTTTCCCCCTTCAACAATAAGGGTAAGTTTTGTCAGTTTATATTTTTTTTGCAGTCTTTGTATGCGGGGAAATTCTTCTTTACTTGCCGCAACAATAATCTCATCAACCTTTTTTGCTTTTTGAAAAACTTCCAGTGTGTACGCGAGAATTTCTTTTCCGTTGATTTTTAGAAATTGCTTCGGTGTGGTTCCGCCGAATCTTTTTCCAATTCCGGCAGCGGGAATGATGACAACTCTTTTTATAGTTGATTTTGGAAGTGACATAGTGGCTACTGAATTATTGTTTGGAAATTCCAAAACACAAAACACAAATTCCGGTTGAAATTTGTGTTTTGATGTTTGGATTTTATCTTAAAACTCTCTTCTTTTAGATGATCAACATTGCATCGCCGTAACTGAGGAAACGGTAATGATCTTTTAAAGCCTTTTTGTATGCTTTCAATACAAACTCCGTTTCGCCAAACGCGCTTACTAACATCATTAAAGTCGATTCGGGATAATGGAAATTTGTGATCAATCTTGTTCCGATCTGAAAATCGTACGGAGGATAGATGAACTTGTCCGTCCACCCTTTATTTGCGCGGGCATATCCATCGGCAGTAACGCTACTTTCCAACGCACGAACGGCGCTTGTACCGACTACAAATACATTTTTACGATTCTTCTTCGCTTTGTTAATGTGCTCGGCGGTGCTTAACGGAACTTCAAAATATTCCGAATGCATACGGTGCTTTGTTAAGTCTTCAACTTCAACCGGCTGAAACGTTCCTAATCCGATATGAAGTAAAACGGGAACGATATCAACACCTTTGTTTTTGATCTTCTCCAGAAGTTTGGTTGTAAAGTGGAGACCTGCAGTTGGAGCGGCAACGGAGCCGTCTGTTTTTGCATAAACGGTTTGATAATCTTCTTTATCGGCTTTTTCCGGTTCGCGTTTAATGTATGGAGGAAGCGGAGTGTGTCCGATTTTTTCAATCGATTTAAATACATCGGGTCTGTTAAAACGAACGGTTCTTCCGCGCGACGTAGTGTTATCAATAACTTCGCAGAAGAGATCGTCGTCAAAATAAATTTTGTTTCCGATTCTAACTTTGCGCGCCGGATCAACAATAACATCCCAGATCCATTCCTTCGTATTTAATTCGCGGAGAAGGAACACTTCAATTTTAGCATTTGTTTTTTCTTTTTTGCCGTACAAACGAGCCTGAATAACGCGCGTGTCGTTTAAAACAAGAACGTCTCCCTCTTCCATATAGTCAACTAAATGAGAAAAAGTTGTTTCTTCAATGGTTTGCGTTTCGCGATTTAACACCATCATTTGTGCTTTGTCCCGCGGATGTACAGGATATTTTGCTATGCTCGTTTTCGGTAAATTATAACTAAACTCTGATAACTTCATTTTCTTTAACCTTGTTAATTTGATATACTGAGCAGGAATATTTATTGTAAAAATATTCCCGCTCTCATAAAGTCCCGCTTAAGCGGAATTACTTTTTCTTTGAACCTTTTTTCTTATGGTTCTTTTTCTTTTTGCCATGCAATTCTTGAACAACCGCGCGGGCAGCAGCCAAACGAGCGATTGGTACACGGAACGGTGAACAGCTTACGTAGTTCAATCCGGTTCTGTGACAGAATTCTACTGAAGAAGGTTCGCCGCCATGTTCTCCGCAAATACCTACTTTAAGATCAGGGCGTGTGCTTCTTCCTCTTTGTGTTCCGATCTCCAACAATTGACCAACACCTTCTTGATCAAGCGCTTCGAAAGGATCAACCGGGAGAATTTCTTTTTCAACATACAACGGTAGGAATTTTCCGGCGTCATCACGGGATAAACCAAATGTTGTTTGGGTTAAATCGTTTGTACCGAAGCTGAAGAATTCTGCGCGTTCAGCAATTTTATCTGCAACTAAAGCAGCGCGCGGTAATTCGATCATTGTTCCAACCAGGTAGTTGATCTTCACTTTCTTTTCTGCCATAACTTCTGAAGCAACTCTGCGTACGATGTCTTCTTGAATTCTTAATTCTTTTACGGTGCTTACCAAAGGAATCATGATTTCAGGTTTTACTTTGAAACCTTCTTTCATAGCTTCAGCAGCGGCCTCAAAGATTGCTCGTGCTTGCATTTCGGTAATTTCAGGATAGAGAATTCCAAGTCGGCATCCTCTAAATCCAAGCATCGGATTGAACTCATGTAAGCTTGCCATTTTTTCGTTGATCTTTTTAACGCTTACTTTTAATGCTTCTGAGAGTTCTTTGATTTCAGCATCGGTATGGGGCAAGAATTCATGAAGCGGCGGATCAAGTGTTCTAACCGTTACAGGATAACCTTTCATCGCTTTAAAGATTCCCTTAAAGTCTTCTCTTTGATAAGGAAGAAGTTCAGCAAGTGCAGCTTTTCTTGCTTCGAGAGAATCTGAGAGGATCATTTTTCTCATTGAAAGAATTTTATTTTCACCGAAGAACATATGTTCGGTACGGCAAAGTCCAATACCTTCAGCTCCGAAAGCGATTGCGTTTTCTGCTTGATCAGGTTGATCTGCATTTGTTCTGATTCCTAATCTTCTGTAAGAATCTGCCCAGTTCATCAAGCTGTTGTAAGTTTGAAATACAGGTGAATCTTTTGCACTGAGTGTTTTAGTAATAAGAACTTGAATTACTTCAGATGGTTTTGTTTCAAGTTTTCCTTCAATAACTTCTCCGGTTGAACCGTCGATAGAAAGATATTCACCTTCTTTTACAACGATGTTTTTGTTTTCAACACGAATGGTTCTTTCTTTGTAATCGATCTTCAACGTACCGCAGCCGGCAACGCAGACTTTACCCATCTGGCGTGCAACAAGCGCTGCGTGCGAGGTCATTCCACCGCGAGCAGTTAAAATACCTTCGGCAGCATTCATTCCTTTAATGTCTTCAGGAGAAGTTTCAATACGAACGAGAATTACTTTATCTCCTTTAGCAGCCATTTCTTCTGCGTCCTGCGCGCTTAAAGCAACTTTACCTGATGCAGCACCCGGACCGGCGTTCAAGCCTTTTGCTAATAATCTACCGGCATCAATTGCTTTTTTCTTTTCAGTCAAATCGAAAATAGGTCTGAGCAATTGGTTTAACTGATTTGGTTCGATACGGAGAAGGGCTTCTTCTTTGTCGATCAACTTTTCTTTAACCATATCAACAGCCATTTTAACGGCGGCAAATCCGGTTCTCTTACCGACACGGCATTGAAGCATCCACAATTTGCCTTGTTGAATTGTGAACTCAACGTCCATCATATCTTTGTAATGTTTTTCAAGTTTCAATCTGATGTTATCAAGTTCTTTATAAAGACGTGCATTATCTTTTTTCAATTCTGAAATAGGAAGTGGGGTTCTTGTTCCGGCAACTACGTCTTCACCTTGCGCGTTGAAAAGATATTCACCATAGAAAAGATTTGTTCCCGCAGCAGGATCACGTGTAAACGCAACGCCAGTTCCGGAGTCTTCGCCCATATTTCCGAACACCATCGATTGTACGTTAACCGCAGTTCCCCATGATTCAGGAATGTTGTTTAATTTTCTGTAAACGATAGCTCTATCGTTCATCCATGAGCTGAACACTGCGCCAACAGCGCCCCAGAGTTGTTCTTCGGGATTTTCCGGGAAAGTATGTCCGGTTTTCTTTTTGATTTCTGCTTTGAATTCCGCAACTAATTCTTTTAAATCATCGGCGGTTAATTCGGTATCGAGTTTAACTCCACGACTTTCTTTTTTTGCATCGAGAATTACTTCAAATGGATCGTGTTCATGTTTGTCAACAGGTTTCAAACCAAGTACAACATCGCCGTACATTTGAACAAATCTTCTGTATGAATCGTAAACGAAACGAGGATTATTTGTTTTCTTGATTAACGCAGCAACGGTTGTATCGTTCAAACCAAGATTGAGGATAGTGTCCATCATTCCCGGCATAGATGCGCGTGCACCGGAACGAACCGAAACGAGTAATGGATTTGTAGAAGATCCGAAAGTCGCTTTCATTTCGTTTTCAACTTTTGAAAGAGCTTTTTTCACTTGCTCTTTTAATTCTTTCGGATAAGTATTTTTGTTCTCATAATATTGAGTACAAACTTCGGTGGTAATTGTAAAACCAGCCGGAACCGGCAAACCGATGTTCACCATTTCTGCAAGGTTAGCACCTTTACCGCCGAGCAACGATTTCATTTCTGCTTTTCCATCGGCTTTCTTTCCGCCGAAGAAATAGACATACTGAGTTTTTTTTGATTTAGCCATAAGTAGGAATTCTCCTATATTTATTTGTTATTCTTTTGTAGATACTTTGAACCTGGAAGTATCAATTGATTATTTCTTTTGGGGTTCACTAAGCTTATTAAATATTTCATTTATAAATTCTTTTTCGTCATCAAATTGTAATTCGATCTTTAAATAAAAGATGTCGATATCGTCAAGTTCTTTTTTGTACTGCATCAGTTTTACCGCGTCTTTCTGCGTGGTAATGACCGAGTGGACATTCGCAGCGTAAAATTTCTTCCGAATATTTTGTATGTCTTCCGGCGTATAAAATTTATGATCGCGGAAGATCATCCGGTTTTCGGTATCAACATTTAACTGTTCAAGCGCTTTAAAGAACGAATGCGGATTGGCAATTCCGCTGATCACAAGACTTTTTTGTCCTTCAAACTCTTCTGATTCATAGAACGTTTTCTTCTTTATGTCGAAAAATCCTTTTGCCGCATAGCGCGCCGTAAAAACTTTTCTATCATGTCCGCAGCATCGAATTGAATCTTTCTTAAAATATTTTTGAAATCTTTCCGGAATTTCTTTTTGCCCGGAAAATTTTCTATTCAACACAATAATGTCTGCGCGCTTAACCGAAGAAAAATCTTCACGCAACATTCCGGTTGGTAAAAATGTTCTGCGCAGCGGACTCGCTTCAAGCAAAAACCGTTGTTCAAAAATTAAAATGTCCAAATCTCTAAATAGCCATCGATGTTGAAACGCATCATCAAGGATAATCGTGTCAACTTCGGTCTTTGCTAACAACTGCTTAGCTCCTTGTACACGGCTTTCACAAACCGCCGCAGGGACAGAACATTCTAGCACGGTTTGATAAATTTCGTCGCCGCATTCTTCAACATTTGTTTTCAGCTCTGATCCGTCGGAGACGAAAAGGAATCCCTTTGTTTGTCTTCCGTATCCGCGACTTAATACTGCAACTTTTTTCTCCCGTTCTTTCATCAATTTTGTTAGATAAACAACCAATGGAGTTTTTCCGCTTCCGCCTACAGTTAAATTACCAACACTGATAACTGTTGCATCAACTTTTTTTGCTGAAAAAATTCTAGCATCAAACAAAAAATTGCGTGCTGCAGTAATCAAAGCGTAAAGCGGAACAAGTGGCAAAGTTGCCAATCTTAAAGCATCAACTATTTTTCGTTTATTTACTTTCACGTGTTTAATCCGAAAACTATTGCGCGCGTTTTTGTAATTCGTTCAACTTTTCCTCGCACTCCAAAATTACTTTTGAAGTTTCATCACGGTTTAAATTTCCATCAATTATAATCGGTTCGGAATAAACTAATTGAACTTTTGAAAACGGTAAAGGGACTTCAAAATTATCCCAGCTATGCAATTTAATTTTCGATTTATATCCGGCTCCTACCAACACTAACGGAACTCCACTTTTCTTGGCAGTAACTACCGCACCAGCTTTCATTTTGAAATTTGGTCCGCGCGGTCCATCGGGTGTAATTGCAACAGCACATTCATGTTTCCCGTGATCAATCATAATTTGCAACGCAACTTCGCCGCCTTTTGAACTTGAACCGCGAACAACTTTATAATTCCACTTGCGTAAAATTTTTGCAAGTAAATCGCCGTCCTTGCTTTGACTAATAATCGCAAGCAAATTTAAATTTCTATGTGCAAACCAGGGAATTACCATAGTACCGTGCCAAAAAGCGAGAACAAATTTCTTCTTTTCATTCACAAGAGCATTAACATTTTCTTTTCCGCTGGATTGTATCCTTAACGTTTTACAAAGCGTTTGAATCAATATGTAAAGAACATAGTTTCCGATAAACCGGAGAAAACTTTGATACTGTTTTCTAAGCTTCATTGATCGATGTTATAATTATTTCTGCAGCGGTTTTTGAAGCGTTTTTGTTTCCAAGTACTTCTTTCAAGTTTTTCAATTTGTCAGAAATCGATTTATATAACAAAGAATCGCTTAACAGTTTACCACATTCATTTAAAATACTTTTTGTGTTCACATCATTTTGAATTAATTCTGGAGCTATTGTTTCACCGGCAATAATGTTGGCCAATCCGATGTTTGATAGCGTTATCAATTTCTTTCCAATGAAGTAGGTTAGCGAACTTGTTTTATAGACAATCACCATTGGAAGACCAAACAGCGCCGCTTCAAGCGTTGATGTTCCCGACTTTATTATTCCAAGCTTAGCATACTTAAAAAGTTCATATGATTTGTTTTTAACAATTCGATAATCTTTCTCGTCACTCAACGTCTCAAAAGTTCTTTCATCTATATTTGAAGAACAAGCAACTACGACTTGTAGATTGAATTTCTTTGCAACCGTAATTGCTCCTTCTATAACCGAAGGAAATATTTTCACAACTTCTTGTTTTCTGCTGCCCGGAAGAACGAGTAAAATTTCTTTCTGAAGATCAAGATTGTTTTGAGAGAAAAATTCGCTTCGTTCAATAAAAGAATAATTGTTGATCCGTTCAATCAACGGATGCCCGACAAACGTTGCATCCACTCCGGCTTTTTTATAAAACGTTTCCTCAAAAGGAAAAAGAACAAGCATTTTCTTCACAAGCTTTTTGATCTTGTGAATTCGATGCTTTCCCCAGGCCCAAATTTGTGGAGAAATGTAATAAATGATCTTTCTCTCCATCGAGTTGAGCTTTTTTGCAATACTTAGATTGAAGCCCGGATAATCTATCAATACACATGTTTGAATATTTTTTTCTTCAACTAGTTTTAACACATCGGTTTGGACTTTTTTAATAAACGGTAAATGTTTTATCACTTCAACAAAACCTAGAAAAGCCATTTTGTTGATATGATAAAGCAGTTCCATCCCTTCATGTTTCATTTCATCACCGCCGATCCCATAAAACGAAAGAGACGGATCAATAGCCTTCATCGCTTTTATTAACGCGGCTCCGTGCAAATCGCCTGAAGCTTCGCCGGCAAGAACCAATATGTTTTTCTCTGATGTCACGGTTATGATAGTCTTCTTAAAAACCATAGAATAATTAAAGTACCTGCTACAATTGCAAATGCTTGCAGGGTTCTACGCTCGGAACGCAATCCTTTTTTAATATCATATTCCGGTTGCTCAACTCCTTCTTTTTTATAGGAAGTTAAGCGTGGGAAAATGCGCGGAACATTCTTATAATATTCGGTAAAATCATTTCCGAATTTTTCCTGAAGAAACCCTTCTTCTTCTTTGATAATTTCATAATACTGAAATACGAAGAATGCCAATGCAATAAATTGAAGATATGGGAAAAGTGCAAAGGACATAATTCCCAATCCGAAATAAATTAAAATATTCCCAACGTAAAGTGGATTGCGCACGTGCGCATACGGTCCGTTTATCACTAAATATGTTCCACCGACTTTTCCGGTTGTTCGTGTTTCGCTGCCGGCCCAACTCACAGCCCAAAGCCGAATCAACTCGCCACAAACCGCAATAAGCAATCCAAGCGGTAAACTCCAAACGTTTGATTGTTGATAAGCTATCATTAAAATTACAAATGGTATAGGAGTGTAGCTTCTATAAGTAAATATTTTCTTTGATAAATTTTCCATTAAACGTCTATCCTAGTTTGTATAAATTTTTTCTTTTCAATTCGGCTTGATGCCTTTTCTTCATTCTTTTCTTTTCGAACAAGGTTTCTAACTTTGAGACGACATCATTAAAATTGTCGTACGGGAAAAAAGTCACCTTTTCCTTTTCACAAAATTTGCGAAGCGAGTCTTTAGCAAAAATAAAATCACAATATTGTGCTGGGCAAACATCCGAGCTACCGTTTCCGATATAAATTGTAAACTCATCATCGCCGCTATTTTCAATAACATGATTGCGCTTACAGTTTGCGCAGTCCTTGCATTCTTCGTCTCGATAAGGAAAGACCGGTTCCGGTTTTCCACTTCCCTTTTCAATCAACCTGTTTGAATAAATCGGAATACCGAAAATATTTTCTCTTTCCAAAATTGTTTTGATGTAAAATTCAAAACCGTCGCTGAGAATTATCATTTCAATTTGATGTTCTTTAGCAAACGAAACGAGCCGGTGAAATGCTTGATCAATTTCAAAAGAGCGAACATAATTTGTCAACTCATTTATTGTGACCGGATTTAAAATTTCAAATAAAGCTTTCCAGCCTTCAACAGAAGTAAGTTCACGAGCACTTATTTTTTCAATAATCGCTTCGGCTTTTTCTGTATCACCATATTGCAAGAAAAGTTGCTCGCCGATATCTTGTTTTGTGATAGTGCCGTCGAAATCAACAAATATTTTATAAATCCGTTTTGGTTGATCGATACCAATATTCATAAGAACAATTCTTTGTAGAACTTACACATGATTCTACTTTGTTATCACCATTTTTTTTACATCCACTAAATCACCGGAAGTAAAACGGTAGAAATAAATTCCGGGAGTTAAAGCACTTCCGTCAAACACAAATTTATTTTTTCCCGCTTGTGTATCTGTTAAAACAACTTCTTTTACTTTTTCAACTCTTGAATTAAAAATTTCAAATTTGACATCGCCCGGTTGAGTTAGATGGAAAACGATAGTTGTTTTGCCGGAAAACGGATTCGGCGAATTTTGTACAACATAATCTTCTTCTGCGGTTGTTGGGGCAAAAGTAACTTTTTCTATCACCGAAAAATTTTTCTTCCCGTCTCTCCCAATTTGCGAAAGTCTGAAATAAATAGTTCCGGCTTCATCCAATAACTCTGAAAAATTATATTCGTTGGTCTTTCCCACGCTTGCCGAATATATCGTAGTTACCGGTTGCCAAATATTTTTCACTGCATCTTTTTCATTCATTTTTTCGATCATGTAAGAAAACAGATCTGATTCATTGGTGACTGTCCACGAAAGTTTAACAGAATCGGCAATTACTTTTGCGTTGAAATCAGTTATTTGAGAAACCAAAGCCTTTGCGCTGAATAACCTCTGTCCATAAATACCGGTTCCTTCTTTACGGTTCTCTTTAAAAAGAACTATCACTCCCCCCTTTAGATCCGAAAAAAGAGAGAGATAACTTTTATCTGATTTTTTATCAACAGCAACCGGAGTTCCTTCAGCGCTCCAGAGTAATTCCTTTTTTGATGAAATTTTTTGAGCAAATACCGTCGGTTTCTGCGTTTGATCAGTTTGATCTAACCACGCAAGAAGAATCCCACCTTTTTCGCTCGAAACAATAGCCTGACCGAATTGATCTCCTTTTGTTTTCGCAATAAGGATTCCTTCAGATTCCCAAATAGCAGTTCCGTTGGTTTTAAATTTTTGCAGAAAAATATTTTTTCTACCGTTCTCATCATTTACCCAGCTTAATGCCAATGTAGAATCACTAGCTAATGTTGCTTGAGGATTTATCTGATTTCCTTTTTGTTTGGCAATTAATACCTGGCGGTTATCCAAAAAAGTTTTCCCGTTCGATGATAATAATTGATGCGAAATCGTTTTGTTCTTTCCGAGATTCTGCCAATAAACGTAGAGCAGTCCAGGTCTTGCAAGTAATGCATGATAGCCAGTTATACTGGTTGAGTGTCCTGAAATATCAACAACTTCTTTCCAGACAAGTTTTCCCCTTTCATCAACATACTGCGCATGAATTTGAAAAATTTTATTTTCACTCTCCGTCCATAAAACAAAACAGCCCCCTTTGTCATCGGGAAATACGGTTGAATTATTTTTAGCTGAGGTTGATCTGTTTATCAGTAAGCCGGTGTTTGAAAATTTTGTTTCACCGGTTTCAGAAACAACCTGAAGTCTTAAAAAATACGCCGAAGGAACTGAGTCGGATTTTTCGATGTATGAGAAATAGGCATTATTCTTTTTATCTAATGCAACTCCACAATTAATAAGGGTGCTAAGTCCATTCGTAATTTTCAGACCTGATTCATTCCACATCAGCACACCATTGCTTTTTACAAGCTGAGCAAATAGAGCACCGGTTTTGACCGAAGAATAATCACTCCAAGCAACAACAGCGGTATGGGAGTTATTTCCGGCTGTAAGTGGATTTTTCTTTTCACCGTAATTATTACTAACTGCTTTTCCATCAGCACGAAAACTTATATTTCCATCATTATCAAAATGGAGGAAGTAAATGCCGGTTGGTTTATTCTCTTTTGTGTCCTGCCAAAAAAGAAAGGCTCCGCCATTGCCGTCTTCCAAAGAGGAAATATTCACAGGATTAACAGAATCAAATACAAGTTTTGTGTTTATTTGCGAATTTGTAATCCACTGCGCGTTCAACGAAGAAATAAAAATAAGAAATAGAAAACAGCCTATAGAGAGCAGAATACTACGCAACATTCAACTCCTCATCAAACCGCACACTAACAAGTTTGGAAACACCTTCCTCTTGCATCGTCACACCGTAAAGTGTGTCGCAAGCTTCCATTGTGCGTTTGTTGTGTGATACTACGATGAACTGAGTATTCTCGCTGAAATCTTTTAAGATACGAGTAAACCGATCAACGTTTGCGTCGTCAAGCGGTGCATCAATTTCATCAAGGATACAGAAGGGACTTGGTTTAACAAGATATATTGCAAACAAGAGTGCAATTGCTGTTAAAGTTTTTTCTCCTCCCGAAAGAAGCTCTATTGATGTTGGGCGTTTACCCTTTGGCTTTGCAATAATTTCAATCTTAGCTTCAAGCGGATCAATTGATTCTTCAATTTTTAAATCTGCTTCATCACCGGGATTAAACAAACCTCTAAAAATTCTAACAAAATGTTCTCGTATCTTTTCAAATGTTTCCATGAAAAGCTGCTGCGCGGTAACATTAATTTCTTCTATCGTTTGAACCAAATCTCTTTCGGAATCGAGCAGATCATTCCTTTGTTTAGAAAGAAAATCAAGCCGCTCTTTTTCTTCTTCATATTCAGAATAAGCAAGGGGATTAATCATTCCGAGATTTTTTATTTGCTGATTATAACTTGTTACTTCTTCCTGGCGCGTTTTAAAATCGAATGAATCAAGATCATCAAACTCTTTTAAAGCAAGCGTTAGAGAATATTTTTCCTGAATATGTTGTTGAAGTGTCTCAATTTTAAAGTCGGATTCTTTTAGTGAAATATCTGCCTGATGAATTGCGTTACCTGCTTCTTCACGTTCGTTGCGGATGCTTTTTTGCTTCTGTTCCAAATTAGTGATATTCGTCCGTACTAGCTTAAATTGGGCATCAATTGCTGTTTCTTCACTCTTCAACAAACCTTGCACTTCATTCAGCTCAAAGAGTTCGTCGTTCTTTTCTTCTAGTATTAGGTGAAGACTTTGCAACTCTTCATTTGCAGAAGTTACATCTTCTTCCCTTTTTTCGATTGATTTGCGAATAGTTCCAACTGATTCTTGCGAGCGTTGAAGCGCGTTTTCAAAATTTCTTTTTTCACCCGATAAACGTTCGTAAGCTAAATTTGCTTGATTCTGCTGCGTGTTAAGCTGCCTGAATTTTTCTTCACAAGACGAAAAATCTTCTTCGAGTGAATGTAGCGTTTCATCGGCCTTTCTTTTCTCTTCAATTTGTCCGCTTAATACTTCAGAAAGAGATTCTATTTCCTCCTCAAGTTTGTTTGATTGTGTAACCAGAGACTGCATTTCTTGATGTGCTTTTTCAGATTCATCGTATGCCTTGCTCTTTTCAAACTCAAATTTTTCGATCTGCTTTTCGACGTTGCGCAAATCGTTCAAAAGAATTTTTCCGTTCTCGGAAAGAGCTTTCAAATCGATAGATGCAATTTCATTTTCGAGCTGCTCAATTGTTTGTTTTATCTCAACAAGTTTGTTATCTCGTTGTGGAATTTCTTTTTTCAGATTTTCGAGCAATTGTTTTCTACCAAAGAGAGTATCATCTAACTTCGGTGCGGAACCAGCTTCAATCACTCCAGAATTATGAAGGAAATCACCGTTAAGTGTTGCAAAATTAAAACCGGTAAAATGTTTTGAAAGAACAAAAGCATTTTCAAGTGAATCAACCACCGCAGTGTTCACTAAAAGTTTTTGAAAGAAAGGTTTCCAGCGTTTTTCCGTTTCAACAAAGTTTTCTGCCCAGCCCAAAAAAGAAGTCTCTTTTTCAAGTCGTTTGCTTTTCCGCGTTATAAAATAATCTTCAATTTTTTCAAAAAAAGATTTCTTTGTACTCTCGGTAAATCCAAAAACATAGAACGAAGCTTTACCGTAGTCATAAGTATTTAAATATTCAATCCCTTTCTTAACATCATCAATCGTTTCAACAAGAATGTTATTCAAATTATTTTTAAGCGCGGCTTCAACGGCAAAACGGAATTTATCATTGGCGTTTCCAATGTTGGCAAGAATGTTTTTGTCTTTTGTTTTCCATTCGGGATTTGCAATTAACTCTTTAGCTCCTTTGGAAAAACCTTCAAGATTGTTGATCAAGTTTTGAAGAAAACCGATCTTATCTTTTAACGCACTGATGACTGTTTTTGCTTCGGCTTCTTTTGTACGGAAGTTCGAAAGTTTTTGTTCGAGGTCGTCTTTTTCTTTTTGTTTCTCGTTAAAGAAAGAATCGGCCTCAGCTAATTTCTGTTCAACATCAATTTTATCTTCGGAAAGTTCACCGATAAATCCAACAAGCTTAGCGATGGTATCGGTGAGCGTTTTAATTTTTAGATCGGTTTTGTTCAAAGAATCGTTTGCTCTTTTTAGCGCGGCTTGAACGTTAGCAAGATCATTTTCTTTTGTAGTGATTTCTTTAAATTTATCTAGAAGTGTTTCAGAATAATTTTTAAGTGCAAGTCGTTTTTCTTCAAGAGTATTTTTTTGCTCTTCAACTTGAATGATAAGAGCTTCCCGTTCGCTTTGTTTTGCAAGTAGCGACGCGGTTGTTTCTTCTATTTTCTCTTTAAATTCTTCAATCTGTTCAACGGTAATTTCTAACTGAACGGCAAGTTCTTCTTTTTCGTGAGAATATTTCTCAACGTTTTTTTCTAAAGATTTTTTCCTCTCTTCTGCAACAGAAATAGCTCGTTGAACAGAATAAATTTTTTCCGTTTGCGTTGTTATCTCGTTCCGCTTAGCGGCTAGCTGAGTCTCTATTGCATAGAGCTCATCCTTTACTTCTTTTATCTTGTCATCAAGTTGTGCTAACTCAGATTCAAGTTGAATTTTTTTCGCGAAAAATTCTTCCTTTTTCAATTTAACTTCAATCTTTCGGGCCGTGTAAAGCGCAAGTTCACGTTCGCATAAATCAATTTCTAATTCACGTAAAGTAGTTGAAATCTTATTATACTTATCAGCTTTTTTTGCCTGTCGTTCAAGTGAAGCAACCTTCTTTTCAACTTCTGAAACAATATCGTTCACACGGGTTAAATCGCTTTTTACTTCATCAAGTTTTTTTAGCGTAAGCCGGCGGCGCAGTTTATACTTGTTCACACCGGCGGCTTCTTCAAACATGTTGCGGCGTTCTTCGGCTTTGTTGTTAAGAATGGTTTCCACCATTTTTAATTCGATAACAGAATAAGCATTAGAACCAATTCCCGTATCCATAAAAAGATTGGTAATATCTTTTAGGCGGCAGAGATTTTTATTTAAAAGATATTCGCTTTCACCGGAGCGGAAAATTCTTCTTGAGATGGTTACTTCGGAATATTCGGTTGGAAGAATGCCTTTGTTATTTTCTATCGTAAGAGAAACCTCGGACATGCCCATCGGTTTGCGAGTAGCAGTTCCGTTAAAAATAACATTTTCCATCTTGTCGGAGCGTAGCGTACTGCTCTTCTGCTCTCCCAAACACCAGCGGATCGCATCAACAATGTTGGTCTTACCGCATCCATTTGGACCAACAATTGCTGTTAATCCTTTATGAAAATTCACTTCCGTTTTTTGCGCGAAGGATTTAAACCCTAATATTTCAAGTTTCTTTAAATACAAAAATTATATCCTTGCCAAAAATTCTTTTAATCCATACTGGAGGAAATCAAATGTTGCGTAATAGGTCTGCATGAAAAGCAAGAATACGATGGAAACACCTATTAGAAAGGCAAAAGTGTACAAATAAACTTTTCCCGGTGAAACATCATAGATAACGTAAATACCTTTCACCAACCTATATAACGATAAAACACCAAAAAGCATAAGGATCAGATAAATGTATAAATTCATCGTATCCATTGCGAGCATCCGGTAAAGAATAATCGCCCCGGGAATTAACAACACAAAAGGAAGAAAAGACCAAACTACAACATAATATGCGTTTGAAAGAAATATCTTATTCATTACAAAAAAGGAAAAGAACTTTACGAGCAAAGAAACAATCAGCAATTTTAAAAATACAATTGCCGACAAACTGATTATTGCCTGAACCGGATGCCATGAAAGATAACTCATTGCCCAGGTAACATTTTCACTTCCAAAGGAAAGAATGAACCGCTCAAATACAATTTTATCTTTAAAGTAAAAGAAAAGACTTGCCATCAATGTTCCGATAATTGCGGAAACAATGAACGCCAAAATTGTTGTATGCAAACCGGAAATAATTCGCAAGTCTCGGATGTCTGCAAAAAAGTTATAGGGACGCAAAAGGGCGCGTGAAGTATCTTCTCTAAATTTTCTTCCTGAATTAATTAAAAATCCTGTAAACAACGCAAGCAGCAAACCACTGATAATAAACGCCATCGGCGACTGATCTTTTCTTAATCCGATCGGAATGGTTACCTGTTCAAGATTATGAAGCTTTGCGTAAAGCACTTTGTAGCCGGGGCGACCAGTGTTCCGGTCTTCGTTGCATATTCCTAACGAAAGAATTTTATTTTCATTATACGAAGAAAGAACCGAATGATAATCGCACCGGTAATCGTACATCGCATTGATAAAGTATCCCGCACTCTCACTTTCTTCCGAATAAGAAAGGAGATCGCTGAAAAATTTTGCTTGAGCTTCAAATGTTGATTTGTTTGTATAGCCGCTTGACCTTCCTTGCGTAACCATATAAGTTGCTTCGCTTACGAAAACTTTACCCTTTCCCAATTCTTCTTGAAGTGGTTTATAAATTGCATCAAAAAGTGAAAGTCCGGACTGTGAAGGTAAAGAAGTTGCGAATAATTCTATTCCGTAAAAATCCAATTTTGGAATATCACTAAAATTTCCTGCGATAAATGAAGCGTAAACCGGTTTTGAAAGAATTTTCTTAATTTCGTTTGCCTGAGATTCCAAATAAAAAGAATGACTAGGCGAGTTTGGTAAAAATCCGCCGCCCAATCCGATCGCCGCTACTGCGCTGTAATTTCCGTAAGCGGAAAGAAATCTTTGAAAATAACTATTTGAAAGTGAAATGAAATTTTGATCTTCAACTAAATTTTCGGGAAGGGAAGAAGCCGGAGACTCAATAAATGCAAGCAACCCAAGTTCACTGCATAAGGAAAGTAAATAAGGATGGGGTGCTTGTTTCGGAAAACGAACCGCATTAAAACCTAAATCTTTAATTTGTGTAAGATCATTCTTCATCTGTTCGTAGGTGAACATGCTCCCGTAACTTTTATTTGAAGCTAAGTAGGTTACTCCGTTTAGTTGAAATTTTTCTCCATTTAAATAGGGAGAGTCTTTTTGAATTGAAAAGCTGTAGAACGAAATCGGCTGCTTAATCTCGTCAATCACATTTCCATTAAGTAAAATTTGTGCGATGATAACGTAAGAATTGGGAACTGCACAACTCCACAATAATAAATTTGTCGCTTCAAATGATTCGGTAAGAATTTTTTCTTTCCCTTTACGTAATTCAATTTGATTCGAGACAGAACCGTTTGATGTAAAATCATTTTTATTCTGAATTGAAAATTTTACTTCAAATCTTTCTGATGAAGTTGAATCATTCTTTCCGCGAAATTCATGGTTGGCAAAATTTGCCGATACAAATACTTTTGCTCGCGATGAATTCGGGGTAACATCATAATGGAAATTAAACCGGGAAATATGAATATTCGGTACGAAGGATAGATAGACATCTCTAAAAATTCCTCCAAATCTTTCAGGAGCCAGAAACTCATTTTTATAGGGAATTGTCTGTGTAGCATCTAGTTTGGAATTTACTTTTACGGTTAGCAGATTTTTCTTGTCGCTTCTTAGCAAATCCTTCGGAAGCAAAATGGAAAAAGGAAACTCACCACCAGAATGCAAATATATGACCGAGTTATTGATAGAAATTTCAGCGGTGTGACTTACGCCGAGAAAATTTAGCTCAAAATTGTTGTTTTCCAGTTCATTTTTAGAAATTTCAAAATATTTTTCATAAACAACCTCAGCATTCCCTTCAAAATGCGATGGAACGCCGACAAGGGCTTTTTTCTTTTCTTCATCTTTAAAGTTGTAGACTTTCCATGGTCCATTCAGAAGCATCGTTTTACGAACCGAGGAATTTTCAATATAATTTAGGTCTTTTTCCGAAACAGCGTAATGCGGCAATTCCTTAAAAATAATTTGTGGTTGGATCGTTTTCGAGTTGAAAAGCAGCAAAAGAACAGTAATAAGAGTAAATTTTCTGTGCAAAGAGGTCAAAAGCAATAATCCTTTAAATAATCGTAATCGGAGATGCAAATATACGATTTAAAGGGGGGGGAAATCAATATAAAATTAGGCTTCTTTTCGCTACATTCTTTAGTTGATACCGTTATCTCTCTTATTTATAAAGAGTTAGGAAAGATTTCTGGTTCTTGAAGTTAAATTGATTTCCCAAAAGAAAAGTTTGACAACGAAAGGTGAAATCTCTATATTTGAAGCGAAATTTTAAAGAATTATTAAAAAAGGTCGTAATGGCAAATCATAAGTCCGCTAAGAAAAGAATTAAAGTGACCGAAAGAAGAAGAGTAGAGAATAAAACTTCACTTTCAAAATTAAAAACACTTACTAAAAAAGCATTGGGTATTTCGGAAAAAGAAGAAATTGAAAAAGCTTACAAAGAAGCTGTTGCTTATACCGATAAAGTTTCCGCAAAGGGGAGAATCCACAAAAACACTGCAGCCAGAAGAAAAGCCGCTTTAACAAAACATTTTAATGCTGTTGTAGCTGCTCCAAAAACTGAAGCCAAAGCATAAGATTTTTAGTTGAAAATCCCGCAGTGGTATTTTACCGCGGGATTTTCCCAATTCTTACAAATTTTCTATCGCATCAATTCCCGAAGGCATCGGCAGAAAGAATCTGATTTTTTGTAATTCTCCATTCCGTTTTACGAGTTTACAGATTTTCTTTCTTATCAAAACGCTGTGTTCGATGTAAATATCATCTTCAATAACACATCCGAAAATGTAGCTCGTCCCTTTAATCAAGACATTCTTCCCGATTGAGACTGGAAACTCGTCACTTCCGGTCATGTTAACGCTTGATTCAATTTTCGTGTTCTCGCCGATCTCAATATTTCCTTTGATGATATCGCCCCAAAGAATTTCAACTCCGTCACCGATCACAAGTTTTTGATGAGTAAAAGTTGAAAGGTGAACATTTTCCCAAACATGAACATTTTTACCGAAAGTAACATTTCCATCAACAAATACGTTTTTCTTCAAATTCAAATTGTAATTTAGTCTTACTCCTTTGCCGATATAAACACCTTTCCCAATTCGGATATCAAGCGGAGTTCCATCTCTATCCATTTTTAGAATATCTTCTACAACCGATTCAGCAATAAAAAAATCCTCATGATCATCAATTTCGATTATATTCTTCAGCTTATCATAAACAGTTTTTCTGTAGATGCTCTCCATTTCTTTTAAAACAGATTTATCATTAAATCCCATTACAACATTTTGATCATCGGGACTGCTGGCTGAAACGGAGTAACCGAACTTGTTAAATAAAGAAATAAGATCGGTTATGTAGATTTCATTCTGAGCGTTTTCGCTGCTGAGGTTTTTAATCTGCGCTACAAGTTTTTTGTAATCGAAAGCATAAACACCGGAGTTAAATTCACGGTTTTCGATCAGTTCTTGTTTCGTGTAAGAAAAAGTTCTTCCTTTATATTTTAAAAGATAAGGCTTATCGTCCGGCAGAGAGAGAATATCTTTATGTTCTTTAATTTCGATAACGTTTCCGCAATCGCCACCGCAAGGATTTCCCTCTGCATCCATTCCTTTAACACGGATAATTCTTCCGTAAGAATTTTCTGCTGAGTTGCCTTCAAAAATTCCGGTAAGAACCATCATATCGGATTTTGACGAAATGAAAGCTTCACGAAACATTGCAGCAGTTTCTTTGTTGATCAATCCCATATCACCCGGAAAAACAAAAACATTTCCGTCAAATTTTGTCGGATCAATCTTTTCAAGAGCGACTTGTACGGCGTGTCCGGTTCCCTTTTGCTCGGCTTGATAAGCAAACATTGTCTGCTGACGTTTTCCGATTACCGACATCACATCCAACGCTTTTATTCCAACAACTAAAATTGAATTAACAGATGGTATTCCTTGACTTGAAGCATTGAATACACGCTCAACAGTTGGTGTTCCCCAAATAGCATGCAGCATTTTTGAGCGGTGAGATTTTATTCTTTTGCCGTGTCCGGCAGCTAAAATAATTGAAACTTCTTTTGCTTTATAATTAAACTCGGAAGAGAGTTCTTCCGCTTTTTGATAAACTTCTTCTTTTGCCGTCAAAATGAAACCTCTTTAGGTTATGTGAAATCAAATAAATAAGTGAGCAAAAATTAGTCAAGTAGAACAGGTTTTGCAACTTTCTCGTTTAAATGAAGTTGAAGTTCTAAACTTTTTGAAATAACTTTACCATAACAAAAGGAAGATTTATGGCAGCGTTAAAAAAATCAAGAAATAAAATGATCGCCGGAGTTTGCGGTGGTCTTGCTGAATGGCTTGGCTGGGATCCCACTATTGTGCGTCTTGGATACGTGCTCGTTTCAATTTTAAGTGTGGCTTTTCCAGGTTTACTTGTATACATCGTACTTTGGGTAGTAATGCCGGCTGCGGATAGCGAAGAATAAAGTTCGCCGCAACATTCTGTTGTTTATTACGAAGCTGCGGCGAATAAAATAGTTTTACTTTCTTTTGGGGACAATCACTAATCTTTCATCCTCGTTCCTTTTTCTTCATGGATGAAAATCCAGCTTACAACTCTCCCTATACTAATCTCTTCAAAATAATTCCAATATTGTTTGGTACGCACATGAAGCGAACTCGTTTCTTTTTCACTGATCGCCGTTGCTTCATCCATAATTGCCTTTATCCGTTTCAACCAGGCAGCCATATTTGAAGGACGAAGATCTAGCCAGCCTTCATAAGCGAATTGGTTGATTTTTGTTTTATCAAGAAGGATTTCCTTTTCGCCGGTAGAGACTGGAATTTTCATTTCGTTTCCACGCAAGAGAGTTTTGCCGTCCGGCAATAAAATTGGAATTCCAATCGAAAGCATTTCATTCCGCAAGCTGTTATTGTTTTTAATTAATTCAGTAGATAACTGTGAAAGTTTTTTTGCGGAATAAGCTGGAACATTTTTCATCGTTCCGGCAATCGTTTTTATCAAATGAATTTCAAACAATAATTTTGAAAGTCGCGGAGGGCCAAGCATTTCAAATGCTACGCTGCTGATTTCATGCTTCTTCTCAAGATCGGAAAGAATATCAACCGCAAAGTGTTGAAGATATCCGGCACGGTAACTTGGATTCAACGTTGCATTATCGAGTGCGTTAATAATATCGCTGCCTGTGTTTCGTCCTTTAATTTCATAAATGATGTTCTCTGCAATTTCTTCGGGAGTAACAAATTCCATTTGCTTCTGCGCTGTAATTACTTCAAATTCGCCGCGGGAAAAAATTCCGTTTTCGCCGGTATCAATAAAAACCGATTTTAAAACTTTTCCGCTTGGTGAATATGTATTATCTAACTGATACTTTAATTTTTCAGTTAAAGAGGTCTGATTTTCATAAGGAATATCATACAACTCAATGGGTTTCCCTTTTTTCTTCACTGTATTGAATTCAATTTTTTTCCATGCGATCGCCGCGGTTGGTTTAATTTCCTTTGCAATTGCAGAATCGGGAGTTCTTCCCATCAACCAAAGCAGAAGCGTGTGGGCGCCCGCAATAGCGGATTTACTAAGCAGAACGCGTGATGGTTTTTCTTCGCTGTGCGTGTATGGAATATTCAATCCCATTCCTCCAGTTCCGCTTGTCCCTATCTTAAAATAGATCTCAGTTTTTGCAACGTGCATCGCATTATAAAGAATTTGTATGTGTCTTATCAACTGCGGAATATACATAGTGCAAAGAATTTTTTCGGTTTCTTCAACAACTTCTTCCAATTTAGGTTTGTTATTCAGTTTGTGCTTTACACGCTTGTAAGTAGTGTAGATGTCTTGATATGCAATTCCTGTAGCTGTATTGATGCAATCAACAATAATTTGCGGTTTGTGTTTGTTGATGAGTTTATAAAGAGATGAACTTTTTAATATTTCGCTTCCAAGTTCCTCAAGCGTATCTTGCATCAAGATTTTTCTTTTCTGCGGGTCGGCAAGAAGATCATGTCTATCCTTATCTTTAAATTCTTCACGAACTAGAATATTCCCCCACCAGGGCACAAAATAATTTTTTGGCAGATGCGGGTATTCTTTTTTGAGCTTGTTAACTTCCTCGAAGGCTTCTTCTTTACGAAGAGAAGTGACGATAATCTGTTTGGGTTTTTCGGAGATCAGTTTTTTTGTAACTGCGTTTCCTACCAATCCCCAGCCGCCGAGAACTAAAACTTTTTTGTGTTGAATGTCCATTGACGAACCTTATTATAATTGTAAAATAATATTTGTTACAAAATTACAACCGATGAATAGGAAAACCTAAGTCGTAAGTATTATCCGCTTAAATCACTTCTAAATAGTAGCAACAATATTTTACAAACAAAACCCGACGACGTAGCTGAATGGATGGATGATTAATTAGAAAAACAATCTTGTTCCTTTCACTAAACGACTGTCTGGAAATTGCCAGCTATCTTATCTGTCTAAAAACTTCTTCACTTTTTCTTTGATTTGCTACAACACAAATAAAAATGTTTGAGAATCAGTTCGAATTTATTGGTATAATCTTTGGGACAGAGAACAATCATATTTAGAAAGGGTTGTATGAAAAAGACGATAGTTTATATTTCACTTTTCAGTTTTCTCTACTATTCACTTTCCGGTTGCGCCGTTCCTCAACAGACACAACTGCAGCAAAATGGAAAATATAATGAGGTTGTCGTTGCGGATCAGACTTTCCATTCTTCAAAAGAAGAAGTCTATAAGGCTGGAATTTCTATACTCCAAAAAAGAAATTTTATGATCACCTTGAGCGATCCCACTACCGGACTTGTAACAGGCGAATACTCTTCTTCCCGTTTACTGCCTGAGGAAGAAAAAGCTTTGGAAGGAGATAGTTCAAAGTTTTTAACAACTTGCATAACAGTAGTAGGGATTGTACTTATCGTGGGATTAATTTTTATGCTATTAAATTCAGACGGCTCTTCGAGCTCATCATCCTCTAATTCAAACGCTACTTCTTCAAACGAATATCATTCGGAATCCGATTCAAGAGTTCATTCCTACAAATACTTTGTCTCAATTCAATTGAAACCGATTTTATTCAACGAAACTGATGTATCGCTGCATATTATAAGAATGGATTTAGAAAATGGAGCCGTGGTTAAACAATCGGAATTACAGAATCAATTATTTAATAAGACTTTTTTCTCTGCGATGGAGGAAGAGCTAGCTGCGTCTAAATGAAAAATGGATTAAATTATTCCATTGAATAAGTAATTTTGCCTTGCAATATTTTATTACAGATGCAATATTTCGTTACATTAAGTTGTAAAATTATGTTACACAACTAAAAATTCACCATTGATTTCACTCCAAAATCGCAACAAACTGCTTGGCATTGATATTGGATGGTTAACTTGCAATGTAATTTCACAAATTATCATAAGGAGTTCTAAATGAAAAAATTAGCCGCAATCCCGCTACTCTTAATCTTGTTCTTTTTCGGATGCCAGAAACATGAATCCATTGTTTCGCCGGAACAAAACAGCACAAATTCAATGAGCAAACCTGTGTGGGTGCTTGCAGCCGAAAAGCAGGGATTGACCTTCATCTCTTTACCACAAAGCCATTCTGTTTCTTTGCAAAAGAAATATGATTCTGAATACATTAAGAGTGGAGAAGGCGGAAAACTTTCCGTTGAAAAAACTTATCGCAGTTTAGGTGGTAAAAGAGTTTCATTAGAGGCTAGTCTTACTATACTTGAAAATTCACTCGATCAGAGTAGTTTGTTGACAATGGCTATTACAGATAACTTTTTATGTTTTGAATTTGGACCTTCCGGAACGTCTTTTTCAAAATCAGCTTTACTTAATGTAGAAGTTGAAGGATTGGATTTATCTTTAATTGGTGAACTTCAGACCGCCCACCTAAAATATTTTGACGAAGTAAATAATATATGGGTTAACGTTGATGCCGACGATGTCTCTATAAATGTAAAAGAAGGAAAATTTATTTGCAAGAACGGGAAAATAGATCACTTTTCACGTTATGGATTTACTAATTAACTCTTTTTTATTTATAAAAATTTCCAAAGCAAAAAAATATTATGAAAATTAAAACAACCGATCTCATTGAAGAGATTAAAAAAGTTTTGGGAAAATATATCAGTGGAAAAGAGATTTCAACTTTTATTAAGAAAATCAATGGTTCTCAAAAGCCTTCTGACGAACTCATCTCATCACAATTGAGATTAGTTACCGATCAAATTATAAGCTTTACAGAAAAGAAACTTCCGATTTTCAATTTTCTTAATTTTCTGAAAGACCTTGGCAAACTTTATATCTCCTACGGAGAATTGGAACTTGCCTCTGATATATCCAACACCATTTTATCTTACACAAAAAAAGATAAACGTTTAAGCAGTATCACTGCCTACGCATTTCTAAATTTTGGGGAAATATTCATTCAGCAAGCAATGTGGAGTGAAAGCACTTCATATATAAAGAAAGCTTTTTCTTTCTTTTACAAAGAGAACGACCCTGTTGGATTGGCCCGTTGTGAAAGTCTGCTGGGAACGCTTTATGCTGAAAGAGGGCTATTATCAAATGCAATGACCCATTTTCAAAAGGGATTTTCGTACGTTGACACCTCAAAAGATGTTTCCGTTGCTGCCTTACTTGAAAATAACATCGGGATTGTCTACAATATTAAAGGAGACTATAATTCAGCGTATACTTTTTTCCACAGAGCATTAATTCACTTTGAGGGATTGAAGGATACTAAAAGGGTTGCGAAGATAAGACACAACCTTGGAATGCTCTTTCTTAAAAAGAAAGAATACAATTCAGCCTTAAAGGAATTTGACACGAGTATCAGTGTTTCTCTTGCAAAAGATTATTATCCAACTCTTGCAATTTCTTATATCAGTAAAGCATCTATTTATTGTTCACTTGACGACGACACCCTTGCAGGAGCACTTGCAGACCGGGGAATGGAGATCAGCAATAAGATAAATGACAAACTGACAATAGCTGAAGTATATAAGATAAAAGGAATTTTAGAACGCAAAAAGAAGCGGTATGAAATTGCCCAGAATTATTTCTCCAGCAGCTTGAGATTGAACAAAGAACTCGGCAACGAATTAAACTATGCCGAAACAGCCGTAGAATTCGGCATTCTTTTATCAGAGAATAAACAAGCTGATGAAGCAAATATTTATTTTCAAGAGGCTTTAAAGTATTACAAAAAAATTAAAGCTTACGACGAAATAAATAGGATAAAAGTTTATCTCTAAACGATATCAACACATAATCAAAGAAAACATAGAGGGCCTTTTGTTTCAAAAGGCTCTTTTGTTTAGTACTTATTTAATAACAATCTTTAATCGAAAAACTTTAAAAAACTAACATGAATTTCTCGGATTTTAAATCTACCATGGACGCGGGAACAAAAACTAAGATCTTTCCAATGTTCAATTATGAAAAGACTAAAACATTGGAATTGATACTTGATATTACAAAGAGTCTCAACCGTTCTCTTATTTTAGAAGATGTACTAAGTTTAGTTTTGAACAACGCTATTTTCATCACCAACTCTGATCGCGGGTTTATTGTTCTGAAAAATTCAAACAGTCAACTGGATTTCGCTCTCGGATTAAATTCCAAAGGCGGTGTTCTGACAGAAGTTGATTTTCAGATAAGCAGAACGGTTGTTGAGGATGTTTATCATACTGGGTTGGCTCATTTTATAGAAGATGCTCAAAGCAATAATAATCATGATATCAGCAAAAGCATTTTATTTTTAGACTTGCAAACGATACTTTGCGCCCCGCTGATTATAGGTGATAAAAAGATCGGTGTGATTTATTTAGACAGCAAGTCTCTTAACAAAATAAAAATCACAGAAATAATGTATTCGTTTGAAATCCTTGCAGGTCAGGCTGCCATCGCAATTCAAAATGCTCAATCATTTAAAGAACAAGTGGATGCAAACAAAGAACTATTGAGGGTAAATAACGAACTAAATGAAGCCCGCATCATTGCAGAAGAATCAAACAAATTTAAATCATCACTGATGAAAAACATGAGTCACGAATTCCGCACTCCGATGAACGGGATACTCGGACTCGGCGGGATACTTCGTGAAGTTCTTAAAGACCATGAAGAAGGAATTCTTTTAGAAAATATGCTTGATGCTTCCAAGCGTTTATTAAAAACATTAAGTGAGTTATTAGATCTATCCGATCTTGAATCGAGTGCGATTCAATTGAAGAATGAAAAAATTCAAGCTTCAAAAATTTTAGGTGATATTTCGGCTACAGCTTTAACAGTGGCGGAAACTAAGGGACTCAAATTTGTTGTAGAAATTAAAAATGATTTTTTCATCAAGTTTGATACAACCTATTTTCATCGACTTGTGGAAAGTTTAGTTGATAACGCTATTAAATTTACTTCACAAGGTTTGGTTGAAATTACCAGTGATGTGGTTGATGAACAAGGAATAATAAAAGTAACCGATACAGGAATTGGAATTTCAGAAGAACATCAAGCGATGGTATTTGATGCATTTAGACAAGCGAGCGAGGGATTCAGTCGATCATACGAAGGTTGCGGATTAGGACTTACTCTCGTTAGAAGAATTATCGATCTCGCCGGAGGAACGATATCAATTGAGAGTAAAATAGGTTTAGGAACATGTTTCACGCTTACTTTCCCAAATCTTGTCCCTCCGGTTGCAGCATCCAAAAAGCAAAAAAACGAAAAGAAACACTCAATAATTTAGATCGAACAACGTTTTGACACATGAAGTTCGTCTGAGGCTTTTTTTCTTAACTTGATATTTAATCGGCAAGCGGTTAATCCATTCGTGAAACTATAACATCCTTGTTATACTTCTTTTCACACCCCCTTTCTAAAAACTGCACAACTACATGATCCCTTTACTGTTCAAAAAAGGGCCAAACAATTTATCCGAACCAGAAATGTGATCATGTAGCCAATCACGCAGATAATTCATTACTTCGGCGGTGATAACTTTTTCACCTGATTTATACTTATTCTGCAAAATTGTAATTTGTTCAAATAAATCGGAGTGTTGTTTTTTATGGCTAGGGGAATCGGGATAGCTATAAATATCAAAAAATCTTTCCTCTGTAGCAAAATGATAGGCCGCATAGTTTACAAGATCACTTAAAATTTTATCTGCTATTTCTCTGGATTTATCGGTTTGTACGGCATCATGAAGGTCATTAACTAGTGAGACCAACCTGCGATGTTGATTATCAACTTCTCTAACGTTTACAATGTAATCGTCACTCCATTCAACAAAAGCCATGTTAATTCTCCTTTCAGTTAGTCTGAGGAAAGAATAAAAATCGCTGATCAAAAATTAATTTTAATATCGGTGGAATCCAATAAAATATTCGAATCATCAAATAAGTGCTAGAAATAGAATTTTCTCATGTCCGCAAATTATTCGGCTGGAAATCTTATATTTGATCAGAATGAAATTCTTAAATTTGATAAGGTCAAAAATTCTCTACAAACTCGTTGTAGGGTTTGTCTTTGTTTCATTTTTAGTAGGGGTGGTAAGTTATCTAAGTTTAACAACTATTTCAGACATCTCATCCCGTTACAAACAAATTACTGAAACATCGATGCCTTTAATCCAACAGCTTGAGGAAATGAAATTTAGCTGTCTAAGACAAGTTTCTTCAGCAACGGAATTTGGATTTATTCTAACAGAAAGCGATTATAAAACAGACAGCTCCTCAGTTGCACACGAGCATGAACTTATGAAAGAGGCATGTACATCATGCCATCACGCATTTAAGCAATACCAAACATTAGTAAAAAGCTCTTTACCGGAATCAAAAAATGAAGTGAAGTTTCTTAAAGAAAAGAGTGTCCATCTTCATACCGCAGTAAACGAGTTTATAGAGATGAAGACTAAAGGGGGTTCGGGGAAAAAGAGTCTGGAGAAAAAAGAAGAAATGGAAATAGGTGAAATGCAATTCCTCGGGGCTATTGATTCGGTTGGAGAACGCACTTTAAGAATTTTTGAAACACAAAAGAAAAGATTAGATAACACAATAACTTCTTCCTTTAAAAATATTCTCTTCGTTACCGGATTAACTTTTTTATTAAGCGTTTTAATCGGGGTACTCTATTCTCGCTCAATTTCAAAACCGATTATTCAACTTACAGACTCAACAAAAAATTTTAGTGCCGGAGATTATCATTCTAAAGTGACGGTAAATACTTCAGATGAAATAGGATTATTAAGCAGTAGTTTTAATGAGATGGCGGAAAAACTAAAATTGCTTATCGTTCAATTAGAATCTGAGCTCGAAATAGTTAAACGAACAGAAGAAGAAATTAAGAGCAAAAATATCGAACTCTCAAAAAGTAATTCGGAGAAGAATAAATTCTTTTCGATCATCGCACACGACTTGAGAAGTCCGCTGCACGGATTGATGGGCTTGACTGAATTAATTTCTACAAATATTGGAATATTTTCAGAAAGGGAACTTGAACTGCATAGCCAGCATTTGCACTCCAGCACATTAAATCTTTATACATTGATTGAAAATTTATTAACATGGGCTCAAATGCAGAGAGGTTCAATCTCGTTTGAAACGAAAGAATCAGATCTAAATACTATTCTAACGAGCAGTATTGAAGCACTGCATCTTAATGCCATACAAAAAGAAATTACAATAAAAAATGAAATGGAAGAAAGCTTAATCGTTTTTGCCGATGAAAAAACGATTGAAACGGTTTTGAGGAATCTACTGTCAAACGCAATCAAATTTACAAACCGCAATGGTCAAATCGTCATAAAGTCAAAAAAGCAAGATTCGGAATTAGTAAATATCTCGGTTTGTGATAACGGTGTTGGTATTCCCGAATTAAAAATAAATAAATTGTTTAAGATTGAGGAAAAAATCGGTTCAAAGGGAACCGAAGGAGAACTTAGTACCGGTTTAGGTTTATTACTTTGCAAAGAGTTTGTAGAAAAATATGGTGGCAAAATTTGGGTAGAAAGCGAGTTGGGAAAGGGAAGTATTTTCACTTTCAGTTTGCCTACTGCAAGAAAAGATCAAACAACTTCCGATATCATATAACACAAGTATTTCTTAATTAATAACTGCTTGTGAATCTTCTCTTAAAAAATAATTATCTGTGAATGTTACACAAACTCAATCTGTATTGTTGTTCTTATCCATCGTGTAAATAAAGGAGAGAGCAACCGTCCATTCCGATTTTTGCGGAATATTGATCGCGTTCAATATAAAATTATCCGCAATCGTAAGTCCTGCCTGAAATGAAAAAAAAGATTTCTGTTTATCATCCAGGCTATGTGTTGTAATATTAAACTCAGGATTAGTTTCTTCGTTATAAAATATTCCAAGAACCGGTTTTGAGAGAAAAGAAAAACTTACTTTATCAAAAACTTTAAATAACTCAATTGCTCTAAATCCAACATGGTTTAATTTACCGGGCATCATTTGGATCGATTGATCGAGATAAACGTAAAATATCGTTATGTCGGCATTACGATAATCATCAGTAATACTCATCAGTTGTCCCTGCCTAAGCTCACTGTTTTCTCTCAACGCAGTGCTGCTTATAAACATTCCCTGGCTCATTCCAATTGCAGCGGGGCGGACAAATAGATTTTTTTCTCCCCAGAAGAGTCCGCCAAGTTGAAAATCGTAATTGTCTTTATGTTTCCAGAAAAAAATTGAACTTGGCAAACCGTCGGGACGATACGGCGCCCATCTTCCAACAGCAAGCGTTCTAACGTTTTCTTTCTTATCAGTGCTTTTGATATATCCACCCAGAACAAAAGTGTTAAAAGGACCTTCAACAATTCCCGCAAAACCAAAACGTGTATTCATCAGATTATTAATTTTCCCCTTACCGATTAATCCCATCAGTGAAAAAGAACTTACACTGAACTTTCCAACAAAATAATTTGAATTCAGGATTTTACCGGAATAAGGGGAACGGCTACCGGCGTAACCATCATAATATTCCGAACCAAAACGAAACCAGAGATTTGATTGCGGTCTATACGTTGCTCTTGAAAAAAACGCTTTACTTGGTAGCGATTTATTTTTTATTACGTCATAAGTCCCTCCAAGCTCAAGTTGAAATCGGTCATCATCATTTATAGGAAAAAGAATTGCGCCTCCGGTAATTTCTTTTACACGTACTTCACTTGTATTATTTAAATTATTATTTGCAATCTTAAAAAAAAGAGTTTTGTTCCGCTGATCTTTTTTATAAAAATTGAATGACGAAATATTCTGCCCGTCTTCTTTCATATTTGATAATTGGAATTCCCATATTGCAGGCATCGGTTCACCAAAAACCGAATAACGCGAATCACTAATACCGCCTGGTCTTGTATGTTCGGATTGTGTAAAACTTGTGTTGATGAGTAAAATAAACAAGAACGGAAACAAACAACAATTTGATTTCATAAAAAGAAAATGTCCTTTCGAATTTCCCGATAAGTGTTTTATTAAAGTTGTTTAATTATTTCTTAACACCGAGATGTAATGAAGAAATATCCATTATGTAAGGTCTCAGTTTTCTATCTCCATCTTTTGCGTCCCGATTTGAATCAAACGTTAGTAAATTTCCATCGGGAGAGATAACCGGGAATCCATCGAAAGCATCATTAAAAGTTAACTGTGTTTGCTTTCCGGTTTTTAAACTCATCATGAAGATTTCATAATTGTGCGGCGGAAGGACTTTTACAAACACAAAATGATCTCCGTCAGGCGCAGGGTGCGGAGCCCAGTTTGTGCCGCTATCGTTGGTAATTCGTTTTTTGTTGGAACCATCTGCATTCATTGTAAAAATGCTCATCGGCATTCCGCGCTGCGCTTGATCTTTTATATCCCACGCGCGGCAGATAATTGTGTTGTTATCGATGAAAAACGACCCTCCTTCTTGCCATTCCGGAGTAAAAGTAATTTGTTGCTGTTCGCTTCCGTCAGGTTTCATTTTCCACAAATCTAATTTTCCCTCTATTTGCCGGCTGAATAAAATCCACTTTCCATCTGGCGAAACAGACACTTCAGCATCATAAACTTTATTATCGGTTAATCTTTTCACGTTACTTCCGTCAAGATCGCATAAATAAAGCTCAGCGCCTTGCGGGTAATCTTTCGGATCGGAATAATTTCCTTTCGGCATATCAAGATTATCTTTTGTGGAAGTGTAAAGAAGATGTTTGCCGTCTGGAGAATAAAATGAGCAGGCGTCTTCCCCTTTATCATTGATGCGTAATATGTTGGTCCCATCTATGTTAAACGTATAGACTTGATGAACCGGATCGTCTTTCATCTTTGCGTTTCCGATCATGCTCTTCCCGTCGGGAGAAAAATAAAATTCTGCCCCTTCGTTGATATTCGGAATCGGCCAAACTTTTAATTCTTTTTGTTCTTGGGTTTGTCCGTAATCCTGAACTGTAAAAAGACAAAAAAGAAAGCTTGAAAGAAAGAAAAATTTTGTGATGGACACAGCTCTAGTAGTTAGAAAAAAATTTTTCATTTTAAACTCCTCGATGTTAGTTAAAATCAATGCTCGTTTTTACTTTGCCATTAATTCAATTTTTGTGTTGATCTCTTTTCCATCTCGTAAATAGACGACATCAACAATGTTTCCCGGTTGAAAACTTTTTAAAGCCTCCGAATAATCGCGCAGGTTGGTAACTTTGAATTGCCCCAATTTTATAATCACATCCCCTTTTTGTAACCCGGCTTTTGCCGCTGGAGAATCAGGAGAAAGATCTGCAATTTTTACGCCTTCACCGGAAAATGTAAAATCAGGAACACTCCCTGTTGAAACTCTTCTTTCGCCTGCCGGGGCAGCTTGAGGTTTTTTTGCTTCGCTGATTGTTGGTCCTTGAAAAGTTAACGGTTCAATTCTATCTGCAAGATATAATAGACCTTCTTGTGCAATTGCGGCAACTTTGATTAATCCGGCACCGTCTATTTTTTCAGGAGTGTCGGAAGGTTTATGATAGTCGGCATTTGCGCCGGAGAAAAATTGAACGCCAGGAACGCCAACTTCCAGAAAACTTCTTTGATCGCTCGCATCAAGTTCCTGCGTTACCATTTCGGTCTCAACACCGGTAACGTAACTTGCACCCATGAAGATGAACCGCCATTCACGCGCCGTTGAAGCGCCGAGCACTAATAACTTACCGTTACCTAATTTTCCGACTGTGTCGAAGTTCAATACTCCGATAACTTTTTTCGCCGGAAAACGTTTCATGTTCTGTACATAATATTTTGATCCTTTTAATCCACTCTCTTCGGAGGCAAATGCTACAAAGATTATCGTTCTTTGAGGTTTTAAATTTTTACCGAGAAGTTCTGCAAGTTCAAGCATAACCGAAACACCGCTCGCGTTATCGTCAGCGCCGGGATGAATTTTCCCTTCATTCCCTTTATTCGCGCCGGGCCAACCTAATCCGAGATGATCGTAATGTGCACATACAACAACTGATTCATCTTTCAAGTTTGGATTTGTTCCGGGAATTATCCCGATTATATTTTTTACCGGTGCTTTGTTTCCGTTCGCATCGATAACTTCGTCCCAAGTTTGAAAATATGTTCCATCATCAGCGCCGGGGAGAAGTCCCGCACTTTTAAATTTTTCTGTAATAAAATCAATCGCTTTGGTTATTCCGGCAGAACCCGGAGCCCTTCCTCCTAATTCTTCGCTTGCAAGGTAGTTAACTGTCTTCAACATTCTTTCGGAAGAAAAAACCGGAGCCAACATTGCAAGAGCTTTTCGCTTCGGTAATTCGGTAAAAACTTCGTTGCTGATTTTTTCTCCTTTGGTTATAACCCTTTCACTTAAAGGAGAATTAACAGAACCCCATTCCCCTTTGCCGATATTTGCAGGTTCGTTCCCTTCAAAAACGAGGTAACTATATTTTCCGTAATGAGGAAGCTTTCTTGCGAGTCCGGGAACCGCCTCTTTGTTTTCAGTAGAAAGATAAACGAGAACATTATCGGGATTTTGCGGATGACGAACCGACACGATGAAGCTGTTATTATTGATCGGGAATGAGCTCTTGCCCAAAGTAACGGCATCATTTTTAATTTCGCTGTTGTAATCTTTGAGACTATTTTTTACCACTCCGGTAAATTTATTGTCTGCGCCAAAAATCCAAATATTTTTGCTCGCGGGAAGTTTATCATATTTGTTGTCGAGCGCCACTTCGATTTTTTTTGTTTTATCTTCCGACCAGATCTTTGCCAAAGCTTGATATAATTCAAGTTTTTCTTTTGCAGCCTTTGATGGAAGAAGGATGAGCAAATCTTCCGCGCCGAATATTTTTGAAAGCGAAGGTGGAATTTCGTTGTAGTTCAGTTTTCTAAATAAATTGAATTGCGGATCGATCTGCACTAAGCGTGGATTTTCTTTAAACATGAATTCGTAGTTTTGCGTTTTTTCTGTCATCACAACTTTTTTCACTTCCACGGTTTTCGCAAAAGAAATAGCAATAGGAACGTCAAGAGTAAAAACAGCCTCTTTCTGCAACTGTTTCAACGTGAATTGAAGCTGGTATTCATTCTTCACTTTTTTGCATTTCACGTTTGAGACACTAAGTTCCGGTGCACCTTTTCTATTTACCCATTCGCTAAAAAATGCTTTCAGATCTTTTCCCGAGACAGTTTCAAATGCAGTGCGAATGTCATCAAATGAAGCGGCTTTATACTTATTATCTCTATAAAATTTCTGAAATCCTCTTTCGAACATTTCATCACCAACCAATTCGCGAAGCATATTCCAAAGCATTGAACTTTTTCCGTAACCGATTGCTTCCGATGAAGGATTCGTCCGCGAAATAAATTTATCTAAAGCAAAATCATTAGATGGATTTACATAGTCGGTGTATTTCTGTAAAGTTGTTCTTCTGTATTCGTCCGCTTGTCCTCGTTGTTCTGCAATAAGATGATCCGCCATATATGCGGTTAAACCTTCGCACCAATTTCCTTTTTTGAAATCGATGTAAACACTGTTCCCCCAATAATTATGGAGAAGTTCGTGCGGATATGATGAATGAAGGATGAAAGGGAATCTGATAATTTGTTCGCCGAGCAAAGTGAACGACGGCATACCGTATCCCGTTTCCCAAAAATTTTCTACGAGCGCAAATTTATTAAAGGGATAGGTTCCGATAAGCTTACGGTACATTTCCAAATATTGGGCGGTAGTTTCCAAATATTTATTTGCGAGTGCCTCATCCGGGGAGCGAAGGAAAGCCATTACATCAACAGCTCCGGCAGATTTTGAATACTCGTTAAACTTCGCAGCAATTAAATAAATTTCTTCCATCGGTTCAGGAGAATTCCACGTGCTTGTCTGCTCATCGTTCTTCAATTCGTTAAACGTTCTCTTGCCTTGACTTACAACGCTCCACCCTTTCGGCATTGTTGTCGTTAATTCAAAGCTGATCCAATTTTCGTTAAACCAGGGAATCCAATATGTTGAGCCGCCGAGATACGCTCCATTTTCATCAATGATGCCGGGAGTTTGACTAAATCCTCTCGCATATTCTTCTCCAATTTGTTTAATCGGATAATTTATTACTCCGCTGAATTTCAACGTGAATGCTGCGTTACCTTTTGTTTCGTTGGCAAAATTGATGGAATATTTATTTTGTTTGAATTCGGATGCGAGGTCGAGATCTTCGCGATCCATCCCCAGATCGTCAGCTTTCACTCCGCTTTTTTCTAATTTTATTGTAACTCCCGGAGTTTCTGAAGTAACGGTCAAATCACCGTTGAGAATAAACGTCATGTTAGGTTTGAACTGATCAGCGGGAATGGTTATTTGATCAACAGCCTCAACAAAATGTTTTGCGGGATCAACTTTTACAGATAATTTATGATGTACCGTTGAACTTGCAAATAATGAGGTGGATAACAAGATCACCGTAGACAAAAAAAGGATTCTCTTAAACATTATTTTCTCCAATTAAAATTCAGCTTTAATTTTTACTCAAGTCATTTAACTGTTTATCTAACAATCAATGTCATCGGATTTTTGATGAGCATATATTTTTTTGCGACTGCTTTTACATCTTCAAGTTTAACGGTCTTCAACGCGTCGAGAAAATTTTTATCGTAGTTGTAATCATTATAAAAATATGCTGAACTTCCGAGATAAAACGCCTGGTTGATACTCGAAAGTCTCCTGAACATCATTCTTCCCAAATACATGTTAATTGATTTTTCAACGATAGCTGCGGTGAGTGTATCAACAGCTTTTTTTCCAAAGAATCCTGGATATTGCGGCAAAAGTTTTTCTACGTTTTGCGGGCGAGTTCCCTGATTGATATAGAAAAGTGCTGTGTTCTTTACAACTTCAATTCCGGCGCTCATGCTGTATGCCATTCCTTGCTTTTCGCGGATATCAAAAACGATATTGTCTGAAAGAACAAGTGAGAGTGCTTGAACCGCGGGCGCATCTTTCGGATCAATTTCACTTTCGAATCCGTAGAATAAATAAGAACGCTCACCTCCGCCTGGTTTATCAATGGTTTCCGGCTTTGTTGGTTTCAGAAATGTAGAAATAACTGCCGCCGGTTCATCTTTTATCGCAATGAAATTCATCGAGCTGAAAAGTGAATTAATCGTTTCCGGATTGCCGGGAGAAACAACCGAAATGATCATATTCGACGGCTGGAAATATTCTTTTGCAAAAGCTGAAAGGTTTTCGTAAGTAAGTGCCGGTTGATTTTGTGTGTACTGATTCGGTTCGAATACTAATTTTTTATATTCTGCATCGAAAACTTTTTTCGGTTTGTCTCCTCCCATTTTCATCATTTCCATACTTTTGAATTTCTCAACCGATTTCTTAAATTCTGCTTCTGTGGGAGTAAAATCTTTTAATACCGTATTCATAAAATTAATCGCACCGGGAAGATCATCTGCAAGTCCTTCAACTCTTATGTAACCAAAATCGGGATGAAGATAAATGTCGTCCATCGGAATCATCGGGTTATCGTTTACTGTAAACGTAAATCCAAATTGACTGCTGAGCTTCTGATTGTCCGGCGATTTCAAACGATCGCCAAGACAATCATGTAAAATTTTTGCAGCATCTTTTCCAAACTTCGATTCAAACACCGCTTTGTGTTTTACTAAATAATGAATCGCAAGAAGATTGCTAACTTCATTTTGTACCACGATCAAATTTTTTCCGGTCGCGTCATCTTTAAATTGTTTAACATTGCTTACAGCTCCCGATTTTTCTTTCGCCTCTTTAGTTGATGGAACTTGAACAAGAACGATTGGTTGGGAAGTTATTTTAAGCGGTTCCAATTCCTTTGCGGCTTTAAAATATTCGTTGCCGCTAAATGATGCGAGAACAGATTCGATTCCATCAAGTACTATTGCGCTTGAATTGTAAATACCGAACATGTGAGGCTTTTCAATATTTCTGACAAACTCGGTACGCACCTTTGTTGCTTCCGATTCAACAGTTAAACTTGGAAGTGAAAAATTCAGAGCGGTTACTTTTGCGGAAAGAGATTTTACAACCGCACTTAGATCAACATCTTTATCAAGCATGATGGTTGCTTCAAGATAGTTTTTAAGCGGCGAAAGTCTTGTTGCAAATTTTACCGATTTAATATTTTGTCCGAGTTCGGTTTTCATCGCCGACTGAATTGCATCTTTGCTTTTCTCCAACACAATTCCCATCAGATTAAAATATTCTCCTGAACCGTTTTGCGGAATTTGATAAAACACCTGAACAAATTTTTCTTCACCGTCATAAAAACGGTAAAAAGTTTTTCCCGATTCATCTGCAACTTGTGGAGTTTGAAACCCGGTTGCCCATTGCGGATTCGCATCGTAATTAACTTGTCCCGAATTTGCTTTTCCATAAATTTCTTTTATCAGTGCGAGCATTGATTTAGTTTGAAAATTTCCAATAACACTCAAGATCATATTGTTGGGAACGTAATAGTTCTTGTAGAATGAATTAACGTCATCCCGTTTCATCGATTGAATTGTTGAATACGTTCCAAGAGTTGGAAGTGAAAGAGCGTGACCATTATATAAAATTGAAAGAATATTCCGTTCTGATTGTTCGGATGGATTTACAAGACTTTTAGAAATTTCTTCAAGCACAATTCCTTTTTCTTTTTCAAATTTTTCATTCGGAAGAGTTGAATTGAAAAGCATATCCGCTTGTATTTCCATTCCCTTTTTAATGTTATCCGTTGGAGTAACCATCATAAAGTTGGTATAATATTCTGTTGTGCTTGCGTTGTTGTAACCGCCGATCATGTCAACATCATCGTACAATTGTTTCTGCTTTCTGGTAGTTGTTCCGTTGAAGAGAAGGTGTTCGAGCATGTGGCTCATTCCGCTTGTTGAGAATGATTCGTAAGCAGAACCGACTTTTATTATTACGTTTGCACCAACCATCGGCAGCGCAGGATTTTCAATAAGCAATACTTGCATTCCATTATCAAGTTGATAAATTGAAACACCTTTTGGAAGCGTTAAGGATTGTTGTTCTTTTGCAGATACTTTATCCTGTGCGGGAAGTTGCTGAACAAAAAGAGCCATTAAAATAAGAACAATTATACAGACGCGAGAAGAATTTATTCTTTTCATTTTGAAATACTCCAAAGTTTTAATAATTAATATTTCCCCGAAAAAATTTTTGTCTTTAGCTTCTTAGCGAAAAAATCTTATATCGCGAAGACACTTAGTTACACTATGAAATTAAAATCCCAATTCCAGTGAAATTCTTGAAACCTTTCCTAAATCTTTGTAATCAACTAACGCGTAATCAACACTAACAGCTTGCCCGCCTAAATTTAATTTTACTCCGCCACCGAACGTCCAGTTCTCAACATCGTAATTAAATTTATATCCGACTCTTGCAAAAACAGTTTCATCCCATGAATATTCACTTCCAACATTGACACGTTCTACGTTATCGTTCGGATGATTTCCATCCACAGCAACTGTCCAGCGATGTTCTCCTGGAATGAAGAGTGGATCGCTACCGCCAAACAAATCCATTGATACGCCTACACGGAAATTTAACGGAAGAGAATATGGCTCTGTTTTTAATCTCGCGTCGGGGTTATATTCGCCTGAAATATTTTTGTTGATATCGGCGAGTTGAATTAAGTCGCGTCCTTCAAGCTGCATGTTGCCGCCGAAATTTGAAACGCACATTGCAATAACAAGATTATGAAATCCGGTTTTTAAATAGGTTCCGATATCCAAGGCGAAGGTGTTCGCACTTTCATTAAAAAGATCTTCCTGAATATATTTTGCAGTTACACCAACAGAGAACATATCGGTAAGTTTTCTTGCATACGAAAGTCCGATTGCAACGTTGTTCACACTATAATAAATTCCGGCACCGTCCGGTTTTTCAACCGTAGTAACTTCTTGTTCGTTTGTAGACAATGATTGCACGCTTATTCCTAAACCATCGCTTTCGCTTAAAGGAATAACCATTCCGGCGTAATTGTGAAAAATCTCAGCAAACCATTGTGTGTGACTCGCGCCAACACTCATTTTATCCACATTTGTTATACCAGCTGGATTCCAATAAAGTGTGCTTACATCATTTGCAACCGCAACGAATGTTTCGCCCATTCCCATTGGTCTCGCTCCCGCACTGATCTTAAGGAATTGTGCTGCTGCTGTTCCGACTTTTGAAAATCCCCCGCAATAACTGCTTATCGGAAGAGAAATGATCATTAATACTATTGTTAATCTTTTCATTACTTTTTCTCCAACGGCTTGGGATTTATTATTTAATAACCAAAAATTTACCAACCTTCTTCTGTCCATCAGGCAACGAGACTACATAAACGTACAATCCATATGCAATAAATTGATCGTTGTAGGAACGCATGTTCCAATACTCATAACCTAAATTGTTACTGTGATCAACATCGGCAACATGATCTCCAGCCATAGTGAAGATTGATATTTTACATTGATTTGGTAAATGATTAAACATCAACTTTTTACCGAACTGATTTGTCTCCCATACATTTGAAATAATGTATGGATCAGGCACAACACGAATTTTATTCAGATCAACATTATTCGTATTGGAATAGTCACTTTTCTTTGTTGTGAACTCGTACGAAATTTCTTTTCTGAATGGTTTGTATGTTTGAATTGTGAACTGATCTCCATGAGAGGGAGCAACTGCTTTTTTGTAAACGGCATTTCCTTCGGCGTTTGTATAGTTATCAGGAAAATTATTTGTGTTGAGATATAATCCCTCGTAGGTAGTGTCCTGCGAGACAGGATCAATTACCAGTTTCTCAAAAGCAAGCACATCGGTATATTTTTCATAAAAACCCGAACTCCCTTTTGTATAACCTTTTCCACCGGGAACAAGATCCCAACCTAACGGACTGTAATACAGTTGTCTGTAATCTTCAGGGGCAAGTATCGAAAATTCAAATAACCATGTGTGGCTACTTATATCAATCGGGTTAGCCGGATCGTTAACAATTTCCACTTTAAGTGGAAGATGTTGTTTTTCGCTCTGCGTTTTATTTGTAAAAAAATCATACCATTGAGCTTCAAGCCCACCGTTTAACGTTGTATCAACGGTGATCCTTATATCGTCAACGGTATAAATAGTTTCGTTAATAACATCCTGACGTCCGGCATATTTTGCAACAGGGGCTGTTCTCCAATCAAACGTACAGGTATCTCCGTTTACTTTCGTCCAACCGATTTTTTCAATTCCCGAAGGACAATTTTGAACGGTCAATCTAAATCCATCAACAATCGGTAAGTTGTCTCCTGTTTCATCAGAAAAAAGATGATGATCGAGTACTAAAGTTTTTTCTCCAGTTGAAGGAGAAACACGGTAGAGATTAAATCCGAGGACATAATTTGTTTTATCACCTACAACTTGCTTTGCAGAATCAACAAACGTAATAAGATAATTATTGTCTGTAATCAATTCTGATTGCACAATATCAACTTTTACAACTCCTTGAGATATTCCGCCTTTAGGAGGTATTGTTCCTTCTTTTCCCGTAATAGGAGTGTAGTTAGGTGCTGTATAATTTTGTGCATCAACGCCCGGAATTGCGGAGACAGTATTCTGCTGTAACAAAGAATGTCCAAGCGAAGATTGATAAGATTGTTCAAGCGAACCAGGTTGTTGATTCCCTTGATCGTAAGCGGTTACACAATACCAATATTCAATCCCGTTGATAAGATTTTCATCAACATAACTGTGCTGGATTCCAACGTCATCACCAAGTGATTGATTGTACGCCGGATCCGGTCCTTTTATTCCATCGATCAGATCGAAAATTTTTATCGGTTTATAGCCAATTACCGTTCCGTAATTATCGGTGATTGGTGTTCCCCAAGTTTTGCCGAGATCATCGCTTCTGTAAATTTTGTAACCTTCAAAATCAGTTTTACCGGTAAGTGCATCTTTTGCATTCTCAGCGTCAGACTCCCATGAGATTTTAACTTTTTTATCTCCCGGCTGAGCAACTACTTTAGGCATTGGTGGAGCGCTTGAACCTTGATAATTGCGGGCATACATTTGTTGTACCATTCGGTAATTTTTCATAAGATCGGAAGTATCGGCTTTGTCAGGTGTTGTTCCAGAATTTCCCATAATTAATGCAACTGAAGATTTTACAGTTTCTCCCGGCGCCAAGGTGAAGGGACCTGTTGTCATGAAAAAATCAAGCGGTGCACCTTCCGGAAAATATTTTTTTAAACTGTCGGGATGGGTTGTATCCATTCTTCTGTCTGATCCGTGAAAAATTGCCGATGGTATCGGAAGTGAAGTGCTGTTGGGATCACTTGTAATGATTGGCCACATTTCTTCATCAACTTTCGGTGCCACTTCACGATTGAAAAAATGAAAATCGGTAACACCTAAATTTTTGGGGGTCTCAAGAACATTCAGCCCAATCATTCCCATCGCGCTTGGATCATTTGCCCAGGCACCATCTTTTGTATTATTTACATCCCAGATGTAAACGAAGTCACCATTCCCGCCGGGTTTACTTGGAAGAATGTTTATCAAATCTTTATTATCAAAATCTGGTCTAAAGATGGCATAGTAACCAACGTACACACTATCCAACTGTTTTCCGCTGTTATTATGAATGGTAAAATCCCAAATCAGAAAATCTTCTGCGTAGGGTCTTCCGTAGGAATAAGCTGTTTCCTCAACTTCAATCCCAACTTTCCCTTTTGCATTCGAATTGCTGTTATCGTCAAAAATTGAATAAATATCACGGTCGGAAACAAATTCATTTGGAACTTCTTTACCATAATTTGGAGAAAGAGGATCAATATCAATTCTAAAATGTCCGGGCCAATGCCTTTTACCCGGTGTGCTCACCCAATTTCCCGTAGCATCAAAATAACCTTGCGGCCATGTGTCTTGATTATCACTTGAAGCAAGGAATGGAGTTTCATCCGGAGGCGGAGCTTTTACATCACCGGAAAATAACTTACCGCGCGAACCATCTTTAGGACTCCAATCCACTTTCTCAGATGGACCGCCAACAACAGAAGTTATCACATTTCCTTGAGTTGCAACAACCAATCCCAAACCAAAGCTATATTGTGTAGCAGAATTTGCATCTGCAGGCCAATGAATTGCGTTGTTAAAATATTCATGGAAACTAGAAAGGATACCATAGTTGCCGAGGTAGTTTGCAACCTGCCCTTTATCCATAATGCCCAAACCCCGCTCGCTACCTGAATGTATTTTTTGAAATCGGGCGATCTGTTCCGGTTTCAAATCAGTATGGCAAGAATTGCAGTTTTGCTTTTGTGCAAATATTAATGCGGGAATAAAAAGAGATACAATTATTGTTCGGGTAAAAACTTTCAAAAAATAGTTTATCATTTCATCGATCTCCATTTACCAAATTAATTGAATACCGGCTTTAATAATTCTTGGCGGTTCTAAATATGCTGGATTATGATCTGCATCCGGTGAAGAACCCACCAATCCGGCCAATCCGGTGTCAAACGGTTTGCCTGTACGTGAATAAACATAGCGAACATTTTCTGTATCGAATAAATTTGTTACTTCAACAAACACTGAAGTTGCCAAATCAAATATCCAGAATTTTTTCACCGCTCTTATATCAACTGTCGACGTCCAGGGTTTTCTTGCAGAGTTAACTTCAATTCGTACTGTCGGGTCAACGTATGGAGTGTAAGGTAATCCACTTCCCGCCTGGAAAAGAATATTGAAATTAAAATCGGAAAGAGGTTTGATTCCGAACAGTTCCGGTCCTTGATCTTTTGGGACATTAAAATTTACATTCACTGCAATATCATGCCGCTGATCAAAATCTAAGAAGTATTCTTGGTGCGGGATTTCTTCCTTCGCAAAAGCATCAATAAATCCGGCAAGCGGTTGCGAATTATTCCCTTTTGCAACCATAAAAGAGTAATCAATCGAACCGGAAAAATAATTACTATACCGTTTGTGAAGCGTTAAATCAATTCCCTTTACACTTGCATAATCAGAATTGTAGAAGACGACATAATCTTGTGAAAGATAACTTACCTGTAAGGTAGAAAGAAGATCGGTAATATCTTTATACCAAGCGGAAACATCAAGAGCCCAATCCTCGCTAAGTTTATATTTTATACCGGTTTCGTATGCAACTGTTTTTTGCGCTTTAACACCGGGATTACCAACAAGCGGCATTGATGTAGAAAGGTCTTTCTGTGGATTATAGTAAAGTGAATTATAATCTGGATTTTGGAAAAAGTGTCCATACGAAAAATGAAGCACCGCTCGATCCGAGATAGGATGGGCTAATCCGATGCGAGGACTTAACTGCGTTTTTGCTGCGATCGGTTCTTCTTTAGCAGGAATCCAATTGTTATTCGGATCGAACGAACCGAAGTGCCGGATATCCGGCCACATTGAAGCTTTTGGATCAGCGTAATCAAAACGAAGTCCGAGATTAATGATCAAGTAATCATACTCAATTTTATCCTGCGCATACGCTGCCAACTCAATTGGAGTGCGTTTGTATTGATCTTTGTACTGAGAACCTGACGGCCATGGTTCTGTTTCCTCGTGTACTTTTATATTGTGACTCTTTAATTCAAATCCAGTTTTTAATTGATTATAATTATTCGCCTGGAAAGTTAAATCAACTTTGCCACTGTATGTTACAGTTTTATCATCGGAATATTGCCCGTCATCTCCGCTCACATAAAAATAAACGCTCTTTCCTGTTTGTCCGCGTACATAATCTGTTGGTTGTTTATCACCAACTTGAACTTTAATCGCATTCTCAAAACGTGAAACCTGGGCGGTATAAAACAAACTGTTGTTTAGAGTATGAGTAACCGTTAAACCAAACCGCGTAGTGTTTTTATTTGTATGCGTTTGATTTTCACTTAAATATTTCCATGCGTGACTATAGCCCTGATATTGGTTCTTTGTTAATTGTCCCGACAAAGAAAATTTCAACATCGGTGTAACTTTGTAAGTTAATTTTGTAAATCCGTCTCTCTCCAAGTTATATCCATGCGGCAAATAGCTGTCTTCATTTTTTACTCTGCCGGAAACAAAGAAAGTGAGATTAGGAATAAAAGATATCGGACCGTTCAAAGATAAATTTAGCATTCCGTTTATAGGGATATCGAGATTCTGCGGTTTAAATTTTACCTTATCAATAATGCTTGTTTTCTGATAGGGATACGAATCTTCAACACCGGAGAAGGGATTGCTTTTTCTATAGGGGGATTGGTTAATCATCGGAGAAGTATATTCAAACTTCCCTTTGAACGTTTCTCCTCCTTCTTTTGTAACAATATTTACAACGCTCGACATCGCATTTCCATATTCGGCATTAAACGTTCCGCTTAAAACCACCATTTCATCGATCGCATCTTTATTTACCATCGAATTGAATCCGCCGTAAAGAGGATCTTCAACATACATCCCGTCAACCATGTAGGCAATTTCTCCGGTTCTTCCGCCGCGTACATGAATGTTTCCGTCGGCATCGGTAGTAAATCCGGCTTTAGTTGTAAGTACTTCTTGAAAATTTGCAACCGGCATATTATTAATTTCATCTGAACTAATAATAGATAATTTTGAAGTGACATCTTTTTCAATGATTGGGCGTTGACCAACAACCACGGTTTCGCCAAGGTCAATTGTTGTCGGTTCAATTGAAAAATCTACTTTAGTAGTTAGATCAACCATTACCTGAATGTTGGTAAATTTATACGTCTTGTAGCCAACCATCGAGGCAACAAGATTATATTTCCCGGGTCTTATATTGATGATAAAATATTTTCCGTTCACATCGCAAACGGCACCGAGTGTGGTTCCTTCAACCGAAATAGAGCATCCCGGAAGCGTTTCACCGGTTGTTTTATCTCTTACCACTCCTGAAATTTTTCCTGTAGTTCCGGCAAAAACGTTTACGGGAACCATAAACAGTAGAACAAGTAAACTGAAAACAAAAACCGAACTATTTCTAATGTATTTTCTCAAGGGGAATCCTCCCTTAAATACTAATTTGTTAATATCATGTTGAAAATATTAAAGATCTGTTACTTTAAACAACTAACACACAACGCAAATAACAGATCTTTAAAAGTTGAACTAAAACCTTATTTCATTAAGATCATTTTCCTTGTATTCTTATAATTTCCAGAAATCAATGAATAGAGATAAACGCCTGAAGGAACCGTGTTCCCGGAATTGTTTTTACCGTTCCAAGTTGTGCTATGCGGTCCAGCTGATTGTTCGGTAGAAACTAACGTTGCAATTTCTCTTCCCAATAAATCGTAAACGCTTAAATAAACTACACCACTTGCGGGAAGATTATAATTTATTGTTGTGCTCGGATTAAAAGGATTGGGATAATTTTGTTGTAAAATATATTCTACTGGAACCGGCGCTTCATCTTCAACAGCAAGTGGAGCAAGTTGTGTAACGACGATATTGTCAAAGTAAGCTGCAAGTCCAGTTGCACCTTGTTGAAATGAATACAATCCAAAACCACCTGCTGTATTTGCTCCCTTATATACGCGCTCAATTGGACATCCAGTTAACAGTTGATTGTTGAAATAACACCAGAATTTTACCGTCGAGTCATTTATTGTGCGGACTTCTATCTTCAATTTATACCAACCGTCAGCTGTTGGAAATAGTCCAACATTCTCGGTTCCTTTGAAATCTTTGTTATATACCGGCAAAAATGTATTTGGGTCTGATTTAAGACCCGAGAAATTAATACGATTGCTGCCATCAAAATCTACACGCATTTTATAAAAATCTTTTTTAGAACTATCGGCATAAACAACCAAGCCGGAGTAGGCTGAAAGAGATTGGTTTACATAGCAATAAACATCAGCTTCGATGGAATAATCTTTTAATGAAAGGTCTCCACCTGTTGCTACTGCAGATCCGGTGTAAGTACCATCCAGGTCTTGAAGTAATCCAACATAGTTTCCGCCGGTGGCAAGAGCTTGGGGGGCGTTGGCCATTGGTTTGGCAACAAGTTTATCTTCGTTTTTATAATACGTCGCCCATGATGCATCTGCTGAACCTGATTCGAAGTTCTCTGTAAAAATTACTGTTGTGGGAGGATTCAGTGGAGGAAGCTGAGTAACTACAATATTGTCAAAGTAAGCTGCAAGTCCGGTTGCACCTTGTTGAAATGAATACAATCCAAAACCACCTGCTGTATTTGCTCCCTTATATACGCGCTCAATTGGACATCCAGTTAACAGTTGATTGTTGAAATAACACCAGAATTTTACCGTCGAGTCATTTATTGTGCGGACTTCTATCTTCAATTTATACCAACCGTCAGCTGTTGGAAATAGTCCAACATTCTCGGTTCCTTTGAAATCTTTGTTATATACCGGCAAAAATGTATTTGGGTCTGATTTAAGACCCGAGAAATTAATACGATTGCTGCCATCAAAATCTACACGCATTTTATAAAAATCTTTTTTAGAACTATCGGCATAAACAACCAAGCCGGAGTAGGCTGAAAGAGATTGGTTTACATAGCAATAAACATCAGCTTCGATGGAATAATCTTTTAATGAAAGGTCTCCACCTGTTGCTACTGCAGATCCGGTGTAAGTACCATCCAGGTCTTGAAGTAATCCAACATAGTTTCCGCCGGTGGCAAGAGCTTGGGGGGCGTTGGCCATTGGTTTGGCAACAAGTTTATCTTCGTTTTTATAATACGTTGCCCACGATGCATCTGCTGAACCCGATTCGAAGTTCTCTGTGAATATTACTGTCTGAGCAGAGGAAATTCCTGAACCTAAATAGAGTAAAATTCCGAGAAAAGTAATTATTTTTTTCATAACATACCTCTTAGATTAATTAATGAATGTATTTATTCTTCTTTTGCTGTATCTTTATTTTACTAACGACCTAAAGACTTCACTTAATCTGATAGAACAAGAATGATGAAATAATTTTTACAGGATATTCCATCATGAACTTAGAGAAAGAAATTTAGCTTTAGAACCCAAAAGCGATAAGTGGTAAATAGCTGCGAAAAGTGGTAAAATAATTTGACCACCTATTGGAATTTAGTTATACAAACCTTTCCTTTATTCTAGCAGCGTATCTCCTGCTCATCAGCAGCGGTTTCTCAAATCCGTCCAAATATACCTGGTATGAATTGGAAAACGAGTTTTCTAATTTAGTTACATAATCCAAATTAACAATTGTTTCTCTATGAATTCTGCAAAAATGGTTTTCCGGCAACCGTTGTTCCCATTCCTTCATTGTTTTCCTTGTGATAGAATGTTTTTTGTCAATTGTATAAACGTATGAATAATCTGCGTCCGATGTTATTGCTAGGATAGTATCTATTCTTAGAAAACGGTAACGGTTGTTCAACATCAGGAAAATGACATCATCATAATTTAAGCGGCGAAAGTTTGTTATTTCTTTTTCGGATTCGTGAGCTAATTTCTTAATTGTGTTTTGCATTCTTTCCGGACTAACAGGTTTCAGCAAATAATCATGGGCATTCACCTCAAAAGCTCTGATGGCATATTTGTCATACGCAGTTACAAACACAAAATCCAATTCTGAATCTATTTTATTAAGTAAGTCAAATCCCGATTCGCCTCTTAATTGAATATCAAGAAATACAAGATTAGGATGCAATTTATTAATTAGTTGTTCAGCCGAACTTACATTGTTGGCTTCTCCAATTATTTCAATCTCTTCAAACGTACTCAGAACATTGCGCAAGTCAAGTCTGGCAAGTTTTTCATCATCTACAATGATTGCTTTGTATTTTGGTATCATCTTAAAGTTTACTAATTCTTGTTTTGAGAGATAATTTCACTTGAACAGAGTCATCATTTTTTATTACATCAAAGGTATGATGCGCCGGAGAAAATATCTCCAATCTTTTTTTAATATTTTCAAGCCCCTTACCTGTTGAGGTTTTTGCTCCTCTTTCGATCCATTTTCCGGTGTTGTAAACACTAACATATAAAATACCGTCGATAATTTTAGCGGTGATTACAATTTTTAAAGGTATTGGGGAGGTCTGCATTCCATGTTTTATGGCATTCTCCACTAAAGGATGAATGAGAAAAATCGGAATCGAACTCATTTCCGCATCTTTATCGACGTCAAATTCCACCAACAATTCATCTTCAAATCTTACCTTCTCAATATCAAGATAATTTTTTATAACTTCAATTTCATTAATAAGTAAGACTTCGTTATTTCCGCTTGTTATCAAGGTATAACGAAGAAATTCGGAAATTTTCGTGATTATTTCTTTTGCTTTTACATTTTCTTCTGAAGTTAAAGCACGCAAAGAACTTAATGTATTAAAAAGGAAATGGGGATTCAATTGATACCTTAGCATTTCATATTCAGCGTTATGCGCTAGGGTTAAAGCGTTGTCCGTTTTTTCTTTTTGCAAAACCCATTCCATCCAAAACTTTATTCCGAAATACAATCCGCTCCACCCGATAAAAACAACATTATTTCTGAACACACCTACAACTATTGTCCAGAAGGTAACATCTTTTAATTCTATTTTTAGTGACTGAACAAATTCAAAAATAATGATGGAGGCTCCTTCCCAGATTATTGAACAGACGAAAGAAGAAACAAAAATTATTATAGAAAGAGAGATAAAAGAGTATTCAAGGAAGTTTATTTTTTTTAAACGGTAACGAAGGAGTATCGAAATCGTGAATCCTACCGCCCATGTTATAGTTTTGTTTAGAAGACTGTTGAATGTAAAATCAATTATACCACTAAAGACAAAGACGTGCTGAAAATAGAATAACGTCCAACCGGAGATTTGCAAAAACCAAAAAGTTTTTTCTTTGTTGGAGGACAAGTCTTTGATCAATGCCATTTGCTTGTACATAAAATATGTTACCGAATTATCTTGTTGTGGAATAAATAGAATATTTAAATATCTAAAGCGAGAACATATTACATTATAAATTTAAGTTATTTTTTAATGAAATTCCTCTCTTTGCGATAAGAGGTTTTTTTGTGCGACGAAAGGTTTTGGCTTCAACAGCCTATCTTTAGCAAAAACAATTTACCCTTTCCAGAAAGTGGTTTCTTACTTCTATTTTAAATTAACTATTGATGAATGATTTTCCTGAAACAAATAACTGAATGAATTTTCAAACTCTTTCAATTAAATAAAAGCTAATTTGACACTCCGGTTAAAGTAAAATTCAACGAACTCAGCTTTATCTTTATACTTAAATAATTAACTTTTTCATTGATAAGTTCCAGCGCTTTTAAATATCAAAGTTGGAATAAGCATTTTGTTTCCCTAAATCTTTTTATCTAATTTTAATATGAAGAAAATATTTGTAGAGAGATTCTATAACATTAATCTTACTATTATGAAAAGATTTAATCATCATTTATCGGTTCAATGGACTCTGTTGTTTCTGATTTTAGTCGGAAGTACGAATATTTTTTCCGAACCACATTCCAATATCATTTCTTCAAAAGACAAATCGATAGTTTTGCAGTATTGGCTAATTGCAAAAGATACGGCACCAAGAGAAATTCACCACTATCCCGACTCCACAGCTTGGAAACCATTAGATCTCTCTTTAGAGAACAAAAAATATGCTGAGGGAAATTGGTTTTTAAAAACAGAGATTGTTATTAAAGATAGCATCGATGAAAAAACTATATGGGGATTATTTCCAATCAATATTTTTACTGCATATGAAATTTATTGGGATGGAATAAAGATTGGGCAAAATGGAAGTATCGGAATTAGTAAAACAGATGAAAAAGCCGGTTCATATAATTTTAATCTCCCTTTGCAAAAAAGCATGGTTGAATTCGGGAAACATACAATCACTATTAGATTATCAAATTACTCTGATTTTACCTCATGGCGTTGGTTTTATGGTGGAATTTTAATCGGTCAATATGATAGCATACTGGAGGAAATTTATCAATCAAATTATCAGGCGTTTTTCATCATAGGAATTCTATTTATTCCCTTTCTATTTAATCTCTCCCTCTTTTTTACAAGAAAGAGAAGACCCGAACATCTTTTATTTAGTTTGATTTGTCTATTGGTAATAGTCGATTCAGGAATTATGGTGGTTCCCAACTTCTTCACAGTCCCTACAACTTTTGTACATTGGGAATTATTTACCTGGCAGGTAATTACCCTTTTATTTACAGCTCTCTTCCCGGTATTTTTTATTTACGTGTTTTCGTTTTCTAAAAAAATTATTTCGGCCATTATTGCAATAGATCTGATCATTTTCATATTTTTTTCAAACATCGTCAACATCTTTGAAGTAATGCCTCCAACTGTATTAATTTTAAGTAGTATAATTACTTTGTGGGCACTGTATAAAAGAAGGGAAGAAAGTATAATTATTTCCATTGGGCTTATAGTTGCCTGGGCTGCGTATTTTTTCAATTTTGCCTTTGCCGGTTTAGCAACGACCATGGTTATCTGTACAAGTATTTCTACTGCAAGACAATTTGCAAGAAAAGAATCTGCTGAAAAAGAAGCTCTGCTAAAATCAGCGCATTTAGAAAATGAATTATTAAAGAAGAATATTAATCCACATTTCCTTTTAAATACCTTAACATCTATAATTGTATGGTTAAGGAAAGATCCAAATTCAGCGATAAAGCTTATTGAAACATTAGCTGATGAATTTAGGATGATTACACAAGTTTCTTCACTTAAACAGATTCCTGTCCGACAAGAAATTGATTTATGCAAAGCACATCTGAAGATAATGAACTATCGTAAAGGAGCGGATTATAAATTGGAAACGATTAACATTCTTGAAGAAGAGAATGTGCCTCCAATGATATTTCATACACTTATTGAGAATGGGCTCACTCACGGATACGAAAATAAATTGCAAGGCACTTTTGCTTTGGAGCGAAAAAAGAATACGAATAGTGTTCAATTCATTCTTTCAAATGACGGTGACTTTTTAAGTGATGAACAGAAGGGATCAAGCGGTTTTGGATTGCGCTATATTAAAAGTCGATTGGAGGAAAATTATCCTGAGCGGTGGGAACTGAAATCGCAAAGAGAAGAACGTGGATGGGAAACGATTATTGAAATTAGGGACAAATAATGCGTATCCTTATTGTTGAAGATGAGCGTCCTACCGCAGAAGATATAGAATTACTCGTCAAACAAATTCTTGGAAAAGAGATAACTTCCATCCATATAGAAACCACACTGGGGAACGCACTCTTGTACCTCAATGAAAAGGCAATTGATGTTTTAATGTTAGACTTAAATCTTAACGCGAAGGATGGATTTCAAATCCTAAAACAAGTGGTAAGTAAGTCGTTCCATACCATAGTTATTTCTGCAAACATCAACCGCGCAATAGAAGCATTTGAGTACGGTGTTCTGGATTTTATTGCAAAACCTTACAACTTGGAAAGATTACAAGCAGCTTTCCAACGACTAAAGTCAAGTCACGCGTTGGATGGACACGCGATAAAATATCTTTCAGTAAAAAAAGGATTTGAAATTCGTGTTATTCCCATTGAAGAAATTCGGTATTTCAAATCTGCAAACATTTATGTAGAGCTGCATTTGAAAGATGGACATTCCGCAATTTACGATAAACCTATTAAGCAGCTTGTTCCCTTATTACCATCGAACTATTTCCGCATTCATAAATCGTATATTGTTAACATAGAAACAATCGAAGCAATTCAAACCCTCGGTGGTGGACGATATCGTGTTGTTTTAAAAAGCGGCGACTGCTTGCCAGTTAGCCGTAAAGTGATAAATAAGCTTAGATCAATTTTAGGTCTAGCGTTCAATTATTCCAATATAAATAATTGATCTCCCGCTCTTTGTAACACATCTTGTGCGGTTAAGCATTTTCAATGCTAAATAATTCCGAGTTATTTACTTTATTCGTGCACTTCACAAAGTCCTGGTGCAGTTTGCAAGGATTTATCATAGCGTACTCTATCGCTATTTAATTTTGCATTGTTTTTTAGTCATTTCTTTTAATAAATGAAAATTAATCTATCGATTAAAGAACAAAATTCTTTAGCTGGAGCTCTATATGAAAAAAATTACGCGACTTTTACTTTTAATGTCAACGATGATTATTTCATCGATGTCGTTATATGCACAGGCAATTCCAACCGATAGTTTGTATTTGGGACAAACTCCTCCCGGAAATACTCCTCAAATTTTTAACCTCTCAATAAATAAAGGATCATTTGCGGCCGAGAGAATCGCAATTTCTAATAACGGTAAAGAAATTTACTATTCAGAAGTGCGGAGTTACTACCCTGCCGCCGGTGACACGATTAAATATTATAGTTATTCAGACGACAGATGGAATGGACCATTTAATTTATTTCCCGGTTTTCTGGCGCCTGCATTATCAATCACCGGCGATACCATGTTTTTTCAAAATGCTAACATTGTAAATAATAGTGCAGTTTATGAAACATTTATTTCTATTAAAAATGGTCTGGACTGGAGTAGCCCTCAAAGATTTTTATCAAACCTTAATTCAGCACACTATTTACAAGTTTCGAATAAGGGTCAGTATTATATTTCTTCCATTTCAAATCCTACCGTCGGAGGCAACGATTGGTGCAAATTGTTAACAAATGGTACCGACACTTCTGCTGTAAACTTAGGTCAACCGGTAAATTCTGGCGGGGATGATTTAGATTTTTTTGTTTCTAAAGATGAATCATATTTAATATTAGCTAAAGGGGGTTTACAAATTAGCTATCGTAAAAGTGACGGGAGTTGGACTAATCCCAAAAGTTTAGGTTCAAAAATAAACTTCGGTCTTTCTATGTGGGGACCTTATGTTTCACCTGATAATCAATATTTGTTTTATACCACGGGAACTAAACAGGATTATTCCGATACCTATGTTCATTGGGTTCGCATTGATAATCTAATTGATAGTTTAAAACACACCAATTTTACACCTTATTTAAAGAATCAAATTAAAAATCAATCAGATACCGTGGGGCATTCATTCAACTATACCATTCCCGACAGCACATTTTATGATGACGATGGAAACAATACCCTTACCTTTTCTGCAAAATTGAGTAGTGGTGCTACTTTGCCAACATGGTTAAGCTTTAATCCAGATACACGGACTTTTTCAGGTACACCAACTCAAGCAAAAGTTTTTCCCATAATGGTAACACTAACAGCAAAAGATACTGCCAATGCCAGTGCTTCTGCAACATTTGGGATTACTATTGTTGCAGCTCCAGTTGGTATGGAAGAAACAAATAATCAACTCCCCAAAAGTATTTATCTTAATCAAAATTATCCCAACCCTTTCAATCCAACAACAACAATTGAATTTGCAATTTCGAAAACAGGAAGATATAAACTGGATTTATATAATTCACTCGGCGAACTAGTAAAAGAAATTTCAAACAAAGAATATCAAGCAGGATTCTACAAAGAAACATTTACCGCAACAGAGTTAACGAGTGGGATTTATATTTATCGACTTACGAATGACCAAACAAATATCGCACGCAAGATGTCGCTTCTGCGGTAAAGTCTTCACAAAATAAAAAATTTTAATTTACTAAATATCCAAGAAAATAATTTAACTGCGACCTATATGAAAAAAATAATACTCTTTCTACTTATTGCCTCAACATTAGTTATTTCATCTATAACGTTAAATGCACAGGCCATCCCAACCGATAGTTTATATTTGGGTCAAACACCTCCTGGTAAGATTCCTCAAATTTTTGCTCCTGGCATAATATCCCGGGCAGGCAGAGTTGAATATGGAATTTCCATCTCCTCCGATGGAAAAGAAATGCTATTTGCAACCGGAGAGTGGCCGGATAAACGAACTTTACTAATGGAATATAAAAACAACAAATGGAATGGTCCCGATACTATTTCTTTTTCAAAAACCAGATCAGCGGAAGAAGCTATTTTTTCACCCGATGGTAAACGAGTTTACTACTATGCGTATAATGCCCCAAATTCTTTTGGTGCAGCAGATTTATGTTATAGTGAAAAAGTTGATTCAGTTTGGAGCGAACCAATTAATCTTGGCAGTTCATTGAACACCCGAGAAGATGAATATCATCCATGCGTAGTTGCCGACGGATCGATTTATTTTGAGAACACGGTAGGGCAAATATTTTATGCGAAGTATGAAAACGGCGCTTTCCTTCCAAGAGTTAAATTGCATTCAATGTTCAATGAATCCGTAGCTTATGGAAACCCCTTTGTGTCACCTGACGAAAGTTATTTTATTTTCAATTCTACACGCAAAGGTGGTTTTGGGAATAACGATCTATATATTTCTTATAAAAAAAATGATGGGACATGGACCAATCCAAAAAATCTTGGAAGTAAAATAAATACCTCTTCGGATGAAAATGGAAATGAAATTACCCGAGATGGTTTATACATGACTTATGTATCAAACAATGATATTTACTGGGTATCAACAAGTTTCATTGACAGTCTGAGGCACACAAATTTTTCACCTTATTTAAAATCGCAAATACAAAACCAGAAAGGTACCGTTGACTCTTTGTTTAGTTTTCAAATGTCAGACAGCATATTTTATGATGATGATAATGATTTGTTAACCTATTCTGCGAAATTGAGCAATGGCAATCCTTTGCCTAGTTGGCTTTCGTTTGATTCCACAAAACGAATATTTTCAGGGATTCCTCCTACAAGTGGTTGGGTTAATATTTCAGTAACCGCCACTGACCCTTCTAAAGCTAGTGCTTCTTGCACATTTTTGATCGCCAATTCCAAACCGGTTGATACTGATGAATCTGTGGCTCAAGTTCCAAAAGATTGGAGGTTGATGCAAAATTATCCCAACCCATTCAATCCAACAACAACAATCGAATTTGCTATTTCCAAAACGGGCAGATATACTTTAAGTCTATTCAATATGCTTGGTGAACTCGTACAGAATGTTTCAGATAAGGAATATCAAGCGGGATACTATAAAGAGACGGTCAATGCAACCGGGCTAACAAGTGGGATGTATATCTATCGGTTGACAGGGGATAATGTAAATCTTATCCGTAAAATGGTACTGCTTAGATAAAGCATCAATAGCACTAAAATGACAGAAAATTTTATAAATGGTTCTTCTGAGGTAATAAAATTTTAGTACTGCATAAGTTTTCAGCGGAATTGAAAATTGATTCGTAAATACAATAAAGGAGTAGTATGAAAAAGAAATTATTATTTATCGCTATTTTTTATTTCGTTTTATGTCCCCAAAATCTGTTTTCTCAAACAGAGCCTTGGGAGTATCTGGGTCAAACTCCCCCATCGGAAAAATCAATCATCTTTGCCAAAGATATTGTATCAAAAGCGAATATACACAGCCGTCTTGTTGTTTCACCGGATGGAAAAGAATTATTCTGGAATACCGTTGATATGACCACATTTTCCACACAGATCCAGCAGGTAAGGTATCAAAACGGATTCTGGTCACAGACAATAACTCCCGCATTCGCAAAAACAGGATTAACCGCAAACCCTCTTTTTTCTCCTGATGGGAAAAAATTGTTTTTCAATTACAGAAATGATCTGAATGCTGATTGGTCAATTAAATATGTTGAAAAAATAGATGATTCAATTTGGAGTAATCCTAAAAGCGACGGATTTCTAATGAATACTTCTTCATCATTTACTCAAAATGGTAAAGTTTATTTTTCTGATTACAAAAGAGGAAAACCATGGGAGACGGGAATTTACTTTGCACAGTTTTCTGATCTTGGATATTCAAACAAGCAAATAGTAGATCCGGTTATCAATTCGCAATTTATAGATTATACTCCATTCATTTCTCCAAATGAAGAGTATTTGCTTTTTTCGTCCAGCAGACCCTCGCTTAAAGAGGATATGTATCTTTACATAAGTTTCAGAACAAACGATGGGAAATGGACAATTCCACAAAAAATAAATGACGCAATAGGCTTTACAGGTAATGCAAGATTTCCGGCTGTTACTCCCGATGGAAAATATTTATTGTTTTGCGGTGATGATGGAAATTTTTATTGGGTTAGCATTAATGCAATCATAAATCTTAAACCGACCAGTGTTGATGAGAGCGCAATTCCGCCGTCTACAATTAATTTATATCAAAATTATCCCAATCCTTTCAATCCAAGTACAACAATCGAGTTCTCAATTTCGAAAGCCGGAAGATATAAACTGGATTTATTTAACACACTTGGAGAACTTGTAAAAGAAATTACAGATAAGGAATACGACGCAGGGAAGTATAAAGAAACATTCAACGCAACCAGTTTATCGAGTGGAATGTACATATACCGGCTGACGGGCAGCAATGTGAGCATTACACGTAAGATGGTACTTCTCCGGTAAAGTTAATTTTATAACTGATTACTTAAAGAAATGAAAAAATATATTTTGTTTGTTTTTAGTCTCTTATTCTCAATTGGAATCTTTAGTCAAGAGACTAAAACTGTACCTCATGAATTAACAAATCATTATCCGTTACCAAAGGTGGATAAGCGAACAGAACTTCTCAGCATCGTTTTTCGTCTGGCCGGTAATTTTGAGTACAATGATGATATTTATCGAAGCTATGTTACGGCTATTCATACCCACTTCGATAAATATAAAGATCATCCACTTATTGTTTTTGCAACAGAACTGAGTAACAAAAACGGTGTAGCTTTTGATGCTGTTATGTTCATGGCAATTCAGTTGGAACAGCCCCCATCATTAAATCCGATTGTTCCCTTTTCGTCAAAGATTCCGGAACGAAGATGGGGGATGGACAATGCAAACAAATTCGTGGAGTTGCTGAAACAATTTTATGTTGATGCTAAATGCGAAGATTTTTTCAAAAATCATGAAGAATTATATCGAATCGCTGAACAAAAATTTGTACCGGTTTACAAAGCATTAGACACAAAATGGTTCGAACTGTATTATGGTGTTCAACCTGAAAGCAGCTTGAATATCATTATAGGATTAGGTCTCGGTGGTGGAAACTACGGACCAAAATTAATTTCTCCCGATGGCAAGGAAAAAATTTACGCTATCATGGGAACTTCGTCTATAGATAGTATTAATAATCCTTTTTATCTGGTTGATAATTACCTTCCGACTTTGATTCATGAATTTAATCATTCCTATGTAAACCATTTGACAAAAGAATATGAAAAAGATTTCGAGGATTCCGGAGTTAAACTTTTTAAACTGGTAAAAGCGGGCATGGGAAGCCAACGTTATACTGCTTGGCAGACAATGATGAATGAAGCATTGGTGAGAGCTTCGGTAATACGGTATATATTAAAACACAATCCTGATGGAAACGCGGCAAAATCCCAATTGATCTCTGAATTTGGTAAAGGTTTTTTCTGGATAAAAGAACTTGTAGAATCCTTAGGCGTTTACGAAAAAAACAGGAATAAGTATCCTACACTTCAAAGCTATATGCCGGTTTTAGTTGCCTTATATTACAAGGTGGCGATCGAAAGCAAGTTAATGTTTGAAATTAAAGAATAGCACAATGACAGATATTTTGATATTGATATGAGATTGTACGAATACGAACATGGATATACGGATACGGGCAATTAAGTAACGTCTCTCTTTCTGTAAGAAACGCAAATGGATTGAATTCATTCTGTTTCAAGAAATTATTCTTCCGGCACACCAGTTGTAACAACACTGAGAAAGTAAAAATAAAAATTTTAGCAACTGTTAAAGGAAGTACATAAGATGAAAGCATTTTTTATAACAATATTCATTGCGATGTTCATTTCAATCAGTATAAAAGAAACATCTGCTCAAACAACTGAAACGAAACTCAATCAAGTAGAGTTGATGAAACAATTCATCGGAACCTGGGAATGTGAATTGGGAAATAGAACCATTTACAGAAATAAGAGTAAAGCTTTTGGAAACGGGCTGGTAACTACTATCCAAATTTTTACAAATCAAGAAATTGTTGATTCTGTGAAACAACTCTTTGGGTATGATAATAAAACGGACAAGTATGTTGTAGCAGAACTTACAAAATTCACTTCTGTTATCGAAATCGGTACTGCCTGGTTTGTAACAGAACAAACGGGAAAAATATTTATTACTGATTCCAATGGCGATGAACTAAAATTTAATTTTGAATTCATAACACCTGATTTAATAAAAGAAACTGCAACTTTAGAAAATAATCATGTTGTAGAAATGGAATTTAAACGAGTTAAGTAGTAAAAAAGTACGATCAATAGAAAAAGAGCAGAATAAAAAGATTTAATAATTAGGGAAATCAAACAATATGAAAAAGTTCATAAAAGGTATGTTATTAATCGCGATGTTCACAACACTCGCATTTAGTCAAAAACTAACCCAAACGGTACGAGGTACCGTAACCGATACCGACAGCAAATTACCTCTTATCGGAACCAATGTTTTCATAGTCGATAGTAATCCGGTAATCGGCACCACAACTGATATAAACGGCACGTTTAGATTTGAAAATATCTCAATAGGTCGAATTACTTTACGAATATCATATATGGGTTATGAAACTAAAACAATTCCAAACATTGTTGTGAACTCCGGAAAAGAAGTAGTTTTAGATCTCTTTATGCAAGAATCTATCGTTAAGATGGAAGAAGTAGTTGTTAAACCCAACATAAATAAGGGAGAAGCTCTCAATGATATGGCGTTACTTAGCGCTCGTTCAATTTCTGCTGAAGAAACAAAACGTTACGCCGGTACATGGGACGATCCTTCTATGATTCTCAATAATTTTGCAGGTGTCGCAACTTCAGGACTTTCCAACGATATCATTGTTAGAGGAAACTCGCCCAAGTACATTCAGTGGCGTTTAGAAGGAGTTGAAATAACAGCTCCAAACCATCAGGCTGACCAAAATGCTACAATTGGAGGGTTTAGTTTTTTAAATAATAAATTATTGGCTGCTTCCGATTTTTATACCGGTGCGTTTTCACCGGAGTATGGTGGTGTGTTGTCCGGAGTTTACAATCTCACACTTCGCTCAGGGAATAATGAAAAATTTGAAATGATGGCTGGTGTTGGTTTGCTGGGAACAGATTTTACCGTGGAAGGTCCGGTTAAAAAAGATTACGCAGGTTCTTATCTGGTAAATTATAGATTTTCTAATATCGGTTTGATCCAAAAACTTGGATTGGTTGGCGATATAGATGGAGTTTCTACTACGTTTCAAGATGCGAATTTTAAGGTTGTACTGCCCACTGAAAAAACGGGGACATTTTCATTCTTCGGAGTTGGAGGTATTGATAATTTATTAGTCAAAAAAGTAAAACCTAATATCTGGATAACTCCCGGCAACAGCGGAATGATGCCCGATATTACACAAGATTTCGATAAAAGAAATTATAAAATAAATTTGGGAATGAACCATACCTTCACCATCAACAACAATAGCTATGCTAAAACTTCCCTTACTTATTCAGGCGTTGGTTTGAATGATGATATTTATGAGTCAACCATAATGGGGATGGATACCGTTAACAGAAGATTAAATTATAACAGCACTATAAAATCTTCAACCTATAAAGCTTCAATCTCGTATAGCAACAAAATTAATGCTGAAAACATAATTCATGCTGGCACAGAATATTCCCTTATCAATGAGAACAATAATCAAAGTCAGCTAGAGAATGATTCATCTGCTGCCAGGTTTACGTTTGTAGATTACAAAGGAAACATTACTACTCTGCAAAATCATATTACTTGGAAACATAGTTTCAATGATAATCTCACCCTGGTTACCGGATTTCACAACACTAACGTTTTATTAAATCATAAAAGTACGTTCGAACCAAGAATAGCATTAAACTGGAAGCTTGATAACACAAGTTCAGTGCACGCCGGATATGGCAAACACAGTACAATGGAAAATATCCACAATTATTTTTCAAGGATTCAGCAACAAGACGGGAGTATAATCGAACCAAACAAAAATCTTGATTTACTAAAAGCAGATCATTATGTGTTTGGTTACGATAAAAGTTTCTCTGAGAATTTGAAGGCAAAAGTAGAAATTTATTATCAGCTTCTTTATGATCTACCTGTGGAAAACAACAATGCAAGTTATTACGCAACCATTAATGAAGGCGCTGATTACCAATATGTTCCTTTGGTAAACAAAGGAACCGGGAAAAATTATGGTATTGAAGCTACCGTAGAACGTTTTTTCAGTAATCATTATTATTTCCTGATCAACGGTTCGTTGTTTGATTCAAAGTATAAATCGTTGGAAGGCGTTGAACGGAATACAAAGTTCAATAGTAATTTCTTGTTAAATGTATTGTGCGGAAAAGAATTTGTGCTTGGAGAAAAACGAAACCAAACGCTTACTTTAAATGCAAAAGTATTATTCGGTGGCGGTCAAAGGTACATTCCGTTGTTACGCGATGCAGCCGGTAATTTAGCTGTTGATCCGGCAAACAGCCAGTTTTGGGATTATAGTAAAGCGTATGAGCATAAGCTTGATAATATTTTCCAGCTCAACCTATCTGTAAGTTATAAATTTAACTCACATAATGTTACTCACGAAATATTTCTTGATTTACCAAATATTACTAATCGACAAGGTAGGTTGTACGAATATTACGATGTAAATAAACCTAATAAGATCGGATATGTTAAGCAAATGCCCTTTCTTCCAAACTTAATGTACCGGGTATATTTTTAATTGATATTATGATTAAAAGACAAGTGCATTTTGCCATCAAATAAATAATTGTTCTTAAGTAGAATGCACGATCTTATATTAAATATGTTGAACAGAATTGAAAAATATATGAAAACAAAAATGATTGTATTCCTTCTTATAAATACATTTTTAAATGTAAATTTTGCTCAGGATAAGGAAACTCATTTAAGCCATAATATTTTCGCAAATCCACCGGATTCAATTCCAAAATTATTTGCAAAGGGAATAATTTCACTTCCCGATAGATATGAATATGGATTAGCTATATCACCTGCTTATGATGAAATATTCTTTACAGCAGAAGAACCTAACGGTTTGATGGTTATGAGAAAACTTGCAGATGGAAATTGGACATCGCCTGAAGTTGCTGATTTAAGAAAAAATAAAAGTTGGGAGTTCGAAGCATTTTATACGCCAGATGGACAAAAACTTTTTTTCTCTTCCAATGTAAACGATACATCAAGAATTTGGTATGCTGAAAAAGAAAATAGTAATTGGGTTCTTCCAAAACTGCTGGATTCTCCCGTAAACGGCACTCCGGTATTTTGGGCTACGGTTTCAGAGGATAATACTATGTATTATACAAATCTTGCTGTATTTAAAATTTTTAAATCAAAATTGATTGAAAATAAATATTTAAAAACAGAAAATTTAGGGTTGCCCTTCGGCGTACATCCTTTTGTATCAAGTGATGGTGGCTTTATTCTTTTTAATGGAAAAGGTGATATCTACATAACGTTTAAAGATAAAGATGAGAAATGGTCAAATCCGATAAAACTTGGAACATCAATTAACACTTCTGAATATGCGGAAACATGTCCTTCTTTATCCCCAGATCAAAAATTTATTTTCTTCAGTAGATATAATGATCTAAATGAAAAGAGTGATATCTATTGGGTAAGCTCAAGTATTATAGAAAAAATAAGAAAGCAGTTTTTAAGCAATTCAACTAAATGAAATAATGCAAATATGAATAAAGCAATTATTATAGGTGCGACATCTGGAATAGGAAAAGGACTTGCAAAATTGCTAGTGGACAACGGCTACAAAGTTGGAATTACCGGAAGACGTTCAGAGTTACTTGACGAATTAAAAAAAGGAAATCCCAATTCTTTTGTAGTAAAAACTTTTGACATAACGGACACTAATGTAGTTGTGGAGAAATTAGCAGAATTAACTTCTGAACTTGGTGGACTTGACTTACTTATTCTAAGTGCCGGAACAGGCGACTTGAACGAAAGTTTGGATTTTGAAATAGAAAAATGCACAATCAACACAAATATAGTTGGATTTACTTGTATTGCTGACTGGGCATTTAAATATTTTGAAAAACAAAAGCACGGACATTTAGTCGCTATCAGTTCAATTGCCGGATTACGCGGAAGTAAGCTGGCTCCTGCTTACTATGCAACAAAATCCTACCAAATAAATTACTTAGAAGGATTGCGACAAAAAGCGACTAAACTTAAAGGACAAATATTTATTACCGACATAAGACCGGGACTTGTAGATACTGAAATGGCAAAAGGAGATGGATTATTTTGGGTGATGCCAGTCGAAAAAACGGTAAGTCAAATTTTTAATGCTATCAAGAAAAGAAAAAAAATTGTTTACGTTACTAAACGTTGGAGAATAATTGCTTCGATCTTGAAACGAATACCCAGACAAATTTATGACTGGATGTGAAGCGAAAAAATGAATACTCGTAATAAATCAGAAAAGTTTTGGAATTAGAAAATTCAAAATAAGGATAGACAAATGAAAGCAATTATATGCACCAAATACGGACCACCTGAAGTTCTTCAGATTAAAGAAGTTCAAAAACCTTTTCCAAAGGATAATGAAGTACTGGTAAAAGTATATGCTACAACAACACATATAGGTGATACCAAAGTTCGGCGGTTAGAACCTGGTTTAGGAACAGTAATAGATTTCTTTTTCAAACCTATGATGCGAATTATTTTGGGTTTCAAAGGACCAAGAAAAAAAATACTTGGAATGGAACTAGCGGGTGACATCGAAGCGATCGGTAAAAAGGTTACACGTTTTAAAGTAGGCGATCCAATATTTGCGTCCACTGAATTTAGATTTGGCGCATACGCTGAGTATTGCTGTATTCCCGAAAATGGAATTCTTGCAATAAAGCCAACCAATATGTCCTACGAAGAGGCAGCGCCGGTTTCAAACGGTGGATTAACTGCATTGATCCATCTTCGAAAAGCAAATATTCAAAAGGGACAAAAAGTATTGATCTATGGCGCATCCGGAAGTGTCGGCACATATGCAATTCAAATAGCTAAACACTTTGGAGTAGAAGTGACAGGAGTGTGTAGCACGACAAATTTGGCATTGGTGAAATCTGTTGGGGCCGATAAAGTTATCGATTACACACAAGAAGATTTTACAGAAGGCAGTGTTGCTTATGATGTAATCTTTGATGCGGTTGGAAAGATTCCATCTTCAAAGCGGAAAAAATCGCTTACGAAATTGGGAATCTATTTAAGCGCTTTAGCCCCCTCAGGCAATATCGTCTTAAAGATAGAAGATCTGATCTATCTCAAAGATCTGTGCCAGGCGGGAAAACTTAAATCTATAATCGACAAACGCTATCCTTTTGAAGAAATAAGAGAAGCACATAGGTATGTCGATAAAGGTCACAAAAAAGGAAATGTTGTAATAACGTTGGAACACCTCCACAAAACTTAAGCTTAAATCAATGTGATGTTATGATTATTAGAAAGGTTAAAATTATGAAAAAACTTGTTTTATTTGTTTTATTAATGGTTGGCTTTATTGGCTGCGATAAAAAAGATGATCCGATATCTCCTAACCAAAATAGTGAAGGGATTTATTCTGCCGACTTTGAATCTATTTGGAAAAATTTTGATGCTCATTATGTCTTTTTCAATTATAAACAAATTGATTGGACGGCACTGCACAACACTTATGCCTCCCAGATAGCAAAAATTACTAACTACGATGATTTCATAAATAATATGAAAAATATGCTTGCGCAGTTAAAGGATGTTCACGTTAGGATAACGAAGAAAGATGGACAGTTTGTTCAACCTTTTTTCCCTTCCTATACAGTTAATTGGAATAGAGCGGTTTGGCAAAATTATCTTTCTAAATATCGCTGGCATCAACAAAGTTCTTCTTGGGGATGGTTTAAACAAGATTCAATCGGATACATAGCAGTTTTAAGCTGGAACAAAGATCAAGTATCATTACAGGCTTTTGATGCGGCAATGGACAGTATGAAAAATTGCAAAGGAATTATTTTTGATATTCGCATGAATGGCGGCGGATATGGTCCGCTTGCGGGAAGTATTGGCGGAAGATTTGTTGCAAACACTTTTAATTGCGGTTATATACAACTTCGCAACGGAGAGAAACATAGCGATTTCACTCCAATGGTTCCGATTGAATATCCAAAGCAAGGCTACTGGCAATTTACTAAACCAATTATTTTATTAACAGGAAGAGGATGCTATAGTACTTCGGAGATTTTTGCAGCCGGTATGACAAAGCTGCCGAACTGCATCACAATAGGTGATACAACCGGCGGAGGATTAAGCAATAGCAGACAATTTAGTTTATCAAATGGAACAACCTATACGATTTCAGATCAATTAATTTATGATACCGATACAAGTATTGTTGAGTCGAGAGGTATTCCTCCGCAAGTAACCGTAAAATGGGATCTAAGTAGCGTTAACAGTGGAAAAGATCCTGTATTTGACTATGCACTAAATCTTTTGAAAAATAAATTGGGCAAAGAATAAACATTATGAGTGATGAATTGAGGAAATATAAATGGGGAATATTTTATTATGATCGAAAAGATCGTCGAATCTTTGTTCCAAAGAGAAATCGATTGATGGGTTGGACATTAAATTTTGCTAATCCATTTTCTTATTTGATCATTATAGGTATTTCAATTTTTGCGATCATGATAAGTAATATTAAAAAGATATAATATATGATAAACAAAAAATTTCTGGTAACCGGTTTAATTGTAACAATAGTTAATCTATTGCTTCATACTGCAGCTTATATATTTATATTAAAAGATATCTATCATGCATATCCAGCTGTATCGGAAGAATTTTCGAAACAACTTAGTCGCCCCCTTGATCAACTAATAGTGTGGGCAATGGTGGTCACTTCTTTTTCGATGGGTTTTCTAATCACTCTAGTAATGAAGTGGTCGGGTGCTAAATCATTTTATTCTGGTTTAAAATATGGTTTTATTTTTTCCTTGCTTTTTTGGGGTTCGGTGAATTTTGGAATATATGCCTCGTCAAACCATTTTTCTACAGTAAGTGTATTTGTTGATTATGCTTGTAGTGTAACAGTTATGACCATTGCTGGAGTGATTGCAAACTGGTTATTGGGATGGGGAAAAGATAAAGACTATCGATGAAAAACTTTTGAATAACGGTTCAGACTGATTAAATAACACTTTAGCGTACTTAATCCTTCTTTCTGCAACTATTTTTTACTGCAGCAAACATTCAATTGTATTTTTTCGGTGTTCATTTGAAATACTTTTAAAAAATCAATATTGAAAGGAATAAATTCCATGAAACACACACGATCATATTTCTTCCGGTTTCTTTCACCGGTACTTTTCTGCCTTACATGTATTGTACTTTCTTCATGTAAGAATGTTACACAAACTGAGAATGAAGATTATTTAATCGAGCTGCCGAAGAATTTAACACTGGATAACCGCACTCCCCAAACTTATGAAGTATCTCTCCGCTGGAATAATAGAGATATCGACGGAGCCTTGCTAAACAATAATTTCGTAAAAGCACTTTACACAAGAGGATTAGAAGATGGTTCCGTGAGATGGAACGATGTTCAAATGAAAAATTTAATGGATACCCTTGGCGTAATGCGACAAATACCGGAGTTGAACGGACTAAAGTATAAAATTGATGGAGATAATTTTGTAAAACAGGAATTCTACAAAAATTTCCCACAACAACATGTTGATCTTATCCGGTGGTTTGTACAAGACGGCGTTGGCATTGAAACGTACGGTTGGATGTATTTCGATAGTTTAAAATTTAATGAAGTATTTCTCCCGGCTTTTTTTCAGAACCAACGAGTTGATATTGAAAACTATGTTAATTTTACCAATCAATATTTAAGTCTGTGTTGGACAGGCGTCTCAAAAAGAAATAATGAAAAATGCGCCGTCATTCACTATCAGGCAATGTATAACACTATTGATGCTAATACGGATGTTATGAAACTCAATGGACGCTCTTTATACTGGGGAGATGTTTGGGTTTCATTAACTGATAAGCATATTGAGTATGCTACAATGTATGAAGATGTTATCTTTAAAATGACTCTGAAATCAAATAACTATGAACAGCGATTAAACCTTCAACGTGAAATTACTTTTAAGAAAATTAATTAATAAATGATTATCCTTATGGAACAACGGATTATAAAATCGCCTATGCAAATTGAGAATAAACACAAGCGGGCTCTCATTTATTCAGCCATATTCAACATTTTCTTCTGCGCCGGCATTGCGATGTATACTAAATGGCGGCAAACCGGTACACCATTCGTACCGGAAACCATTTTAGTTTTTTTCATTATGCTGCTTTTGGGTACCGCAACCACCTTTTTAGCATTTCTCGTTTTTTTCAAATACATCGAAAAAAAACCACACTCCTTCCGGCAAGTAATTCCTGCATTGCTGTTATTTTATGCTGGAGTATATGTCTTTGCTCAGCTTTCCATTACTCTGGGTACATTTGTCTGGTTCTTAGTTCAAGGACGTAACCTAACGGAATTCTTTCCTCACTTGTTGAAATATGAGCTGAGCGCTCCTTCTGCAAATTTGATGCTCTGGTTATTGGTCATCACCTTAATATTTTTTTATGTGTTATGGACGAGAGCGATAGAGCGAGAACAAAAACTGAGAGAGGAGCAGTTGATTTTTAAATATCAAACGTTAAACAATCAGGTGAATCCCCATTTTCTGTTCAACTCACTGAATACACTCTCGTCTTTCCTTTCCACAGCGCCGGAACTTGCCGAAACATTCATCAATAAATTTTCTTCTATCTACCGGTACATTTTGGAACATAAGGAGGCCGAGCTTGTTCTTCTAACTTCAGAAATCGAATTCGCGCGCAATTATTTTTATCTTCACAAAATTAGAGATGAGGAAAAAATAGAACTTATATTTTCTATAAAGAATGCGGAGAAATACAAAATACTTCCTATATCATTGCAAATACTCGTCGAAAATGTATTGAAGCATAACCTTGCAACGAGAGAGCATCCACTGAAAATTGAGATAAGTGAGGAGCATGATAATTGCATTAGTGTAAAAAACAATCTCCAGCGAAAAGCAACAGTAGGAGATTCGGCACGCATTGGATTAAAAAATTTGGCCGAGCGAACACGTTTGATTACGAATAGAAATATGACAGTTGTTGAAAATGAGAAAGAATTTATTGTAACACTTCCGTTGGTTGTATAAAACATGAATGTATTAATTATTGAAAATGAAAAACCCGCAGCTGACAAATTACGTCGCTTGCTGAAAAGCATTTCTCCATCTAATATCGTTTCTGGAGTGCTCGAAACAGTTGAGCATTCTATCAATTGGTTTCTGAAGAACGAAAACCCAGATTTGGTGTTGATGGATATTCAATTAGATGACGGAATTTGTTTTGAGATTTTCGAATCGGTGAAGATTTCCACCCCCATTATTTTTACCACCGCTTATGACGAGTACGCCATTCGTGCATTTAAAGTCAACAGTGTCGATTATCTCTTAAAGCCCATTACAAAAGAAGCGTTAGAGGAGGCACTTAACAAATTCAAAAACCTTTTTGCTGCTTCCACCAAACCAATTGACGAGCAAATATTCAATCAATTACAAAAACAATTGGGAAAAGGATACAAATCTCGTTTTTTTGTTAAGATTGGAGAGCATTGCAAATCAATAGCCGTTAACGATATTGTTTGTTTCTACATAATAGAAAGGAACACATTCTTTACCACTAAATCGGGAAACCGTTACGATACGGAATATTCAATGGAACAACTTGAAATATTTCTCGACCCACAGCAATTCTTTAGAGTAAATAGGCAGATGATTATCAATATCAATTCCATAACAGATATCGTAGCGTATTCATCAAGCAGACTGAGAGTGAAGATAGCACAAGAAGAAAAAGTTGGCGAAATACTCATCAGCCGTGAAAAAGTACCGGCATTCAAGAAGTGGCTTGGAAGATGACAGGTTACTGAATTAGTTTGATTGATGGATTGATGCAGAGAAACGGTGTATACTTAATCCCTTCTGAGTGAAACATGCATGTGTGGGAGAGAAGATAATAGGGGGTGTAAATCTGCATTGTCAATGCATCGCTTAATAGGACAAGAAAACTCCCTGCGGTCTTACCGCAGGGATGAATCGAAAAAATAACGTAATAATTTGAAAGAAATTTCTTTACAAAACAGAAATGAAATATTTGTTCACGTTTTTAATTTTATTAACGTCTTTTTCTTGTACGTCGATGAAAAATTTTGCTAAGCCGGAAATTATTGATCAAAGCGAATGTAGTTTTATTGAAGTTAGAGATGGACTTCAATTGTTTATCTTTGATTATAAGCCAATAGAGAATTACAAGTCCACAATTTTCATCATCTCCAGTATTACAGGAATAAATCATACTAGTGAAAAGGATCTAATTGAACTCTTATCAAATAACGAAAATAGAGTTGTTGTTATTCATCCCCGCGGAACCGGATATTCAGACGGAACACGCGGCGATATTTCAAATTTCAATGATTTCATAAACGACCATTATGAGATTATTAGAAACGATAAAGACTATGGTTCGAAACAACATAAAGTATTTCTGTTTGGTCACAGCATGTCAACTGCTGTTTTATTAGTTGCTGCAGATAATTTGCAAAATATCGCTGGAGCAATTCTAGTTAACCCACCTTATATTCAAAAAGCTGCTAAAGGTATGTCGCCAAGTTTTGGTGAATATATTAAATATGCATGTTATTATCTTTTTGCAAATCACACTCCCGTGGTTAATATGGCAGGTGACCCTACAAAGATTGAGAACGAAGAAGACAGAAAAGAATCGGAATCAAGAATAAATGATCCGCTATTGGTAAAGTATTTTAGCATGTATATGATGATCGAGTCAAAAAAGATAATGGATTCAATGATTGATTATTCCAAGTCCGCAAATTATCCGCTATTGATAATTTATGGCGAGAAGGATAATATCGTTGATAAAAAAGGATGCGATTTAATTTATGAAAATTGGAAACACCCAGATAAACTATTTGCGTTGATTCCAAACGGTTCACATGGGAAATCAACCGTTAAACAGGCAAATGAAATTATTAATAAATGGATCAAGAAAGAATAATATTTCTCAGGACGATCTTAACTTAATTTTTAAACACAACTTCCTTTTTTATTCATACCTTAAACTTTCAACCGGATTTGCAGTTGCTGCTTTAATTGCTTGAAAGCTTATGGTTATGCCTGCGATTACCAACGCTATTACTCCCGATAGTACATATACCCACCAACCAATAGCTACCCGGTATGCAAAATCTTGAAGCCATAAGTTGAGAAAGTAGTGGGAAACCGGAACAGCTATTACGTTTGCAAGGATTACCCATTTCGTAAAACTCTTTGAGAGAAGTATGACAATTTCCGAAACACTGGCTCCCAATACTTTTCGTATCCCGATTTCTTTAAGACGTTGTTCCGATTGAAATACGGATAGACCAAAAATTCCCATGCAAGAAATAACTACTGCCAAAACAGAAAATATACTTACAAAGGAAGCTAAATTTTCTTCCTTTGCGTACATCGATGCAAAGTGTTCATCGTAAAAGTTCAAATCTATCGGGTAATCAGGACAAATTTCTTTCCAGGTTTTATTTATATAATTTATTGTTTCGCTAACTGAACCCGAAATTCTCACGGTTATATTATTTGGTCTCCAATTGCTATAAAATAAAGCCATAGGACCGGTAGAAGTGTACAGTGAAGAATAATGAAAATCTGAAACTACCCCAACGATATCTGCCCCGTTAACTCTATGATTCTGAAAATCACCATCTTTAATACGCTTGAAAGCCGCCATGTTTATTAGACAAGCTTTATCCATATCACCGGGAAGTAAATTCCGCCCCTTCACAACCTTAAACCCAAAAGTTTCCATTGAAGTCGAATCAATAACCATAGATTCATGATTATCATTACGCATTGTTATCTCTCCTGGAATTCCAAAAGTTACAGAAAGCGATTTGATCCCGTGATACTGTTTTAATTTATCTGACAAGACTTGAATTCTATCGATAAGAGTATAATGAATTCTCAAAAATATTAGCCGATCAGTATTGAATCCAAGATCTTTATGCTTTACAAAATCAATCTGGTTTGAAATAACAATTAAACTGCTTATTAGAATAATTGCTATGGAAAATTGAAAAGCTGTGAGGACACCTCTAAATCCCTTACAGGTTCCTCTTAAATTTGAAGTGGATTTGAAAAGGAGTAGTGGAGAAATATTTGAAAGCACCATTGCTGGTAAAAATCCGGATAAAACACCCAAGAGTAAAATAAATGTAACAAAATAACCAAAAAAAATAGGATCACTAAAAATTTGTAAAGTTATTGGTTTATCTACAAACTGATTAAAGTAAGGAAGAAATAGAAATGCAATAAGAATTCCCAACAGGGAGGAAATAATGCATGTAAAAAGTGATTCTAAAATTAGTTGTCTTATCAAAGTCAGACGACCGGCGCCTAAATATTTTTTAACACCGATTTCTTTCATTCTATAGCGGTAAGATGCTGTGGTAAGATTTATAAAGTTAATTACTGCGAGCAGTAAAATCACAACCCCTATTAATGATAATATCTTAATTAGTGATTTATTTCCATGTAGAAGATCAAAATCTTCAATGCCGGCGTTGAAATAATTTGTCTTAAACGGTGTTAGCGCTGCTTGTTTAGGGAAACGAAAAGAATTTATTGAGTAGAACGAAGAAATCTGTTTTTCAATTTTTGCTACATCTGCATTTTTATCAAGCTCAACAAAAACATTAAACGGATATTGACATTGACTGTCGTCTTTGCCATCGTACGTAACGCAAGACATTCTATACACAAGTCTTTGCTTTGGAGTATTCATTGCATTAACGAACATTTCGGCGCCAAAACTGATATTCTCCGGTAGGTTTTTAATAACACCGGTTATTATCATGTCGTATTCATGGTTGAGCCGAAGAGTTTTACCTACAACATTGATAGTACCGAAAATGTTTTTTGCTGTTTTCTCGGTTAGCACAATATTGTCGATCGAATTAAAAACTTCCTTTGGATTACCGGATATAAATGAACATTTAAATAGATCAAAAAAGTTTTGATCAACAACCAGCATATGTTTTAACTTAAAGAAGTTATTTCCGACATTTACATCAATTCCAAAATGATTAAGAACGCAGACATTTTTTACCCCAGGCACACTCTGTAAAATTTGCTCCTTCATTCTATAATCGATGTTATAATTATTATTTTCTTTATCAACCACCCGGTAAATATTTTCTACATTTTTAATCTCATGATTAAAGTTAAATTCATAATAAAGGAACTGCCCGATTAAAATCATAAATGCTATTCCGAACGACAGCCCGATAATATTTATTGAAGAGAAAAGTTTCCTTCTTGTAATACTTCTTATATAGTAGAGAATTGAATACCGGAACATTTGTACTCCTTTATTTATAAAATTTTTTATTATGCTTCAATTAATCCATCCGTCATTTAGGCGAATAATTCTTTTACCATATTTGGTGTTTTCTTCCGAGTGGGTTACTTGAATTATAGTTGTGCCCTCGTCATTTAATTTTTTAAACAACCCCATTATTTCTTTTCCTTGATCAGCATGAAGATTTCCCGTTGGTTCATCTGCAAGAATTAGTTTCGGATTTCCTACAATCGCTCTAGCTATTGCACATAATTGTTGTTGTCCGCCGGAATGCTGATTTGGAAATAAATCTTTCTTTGCAACCATGTTAAAACGATCAAGAATTTCGGCTACTCTTCCTTTTTTTTCATCTGTCCTAACTTTTTGGTAGAGCAGCGGGGTTTCGATGTTTTCATACACAGTCAAGTCATCAATCAAGTGATAACTTTGAAACACGAACCCGATATGATTTCTATGAAGTTCGGTAAGCTGCTTTTCACTTTTCATATGAACCGGCTGATCATAAAAGAAATATTCGCCGTTTGATGGTGTGACGAGCATTCCAATTATATTTAATAACGTTGATTTACCAGAACCGGAAGGACCCATGACGGAAAGAAATTCTCCTTCCGTGATTTCGAGATTTATATTTCTTAAAACGTAAGTGTTGATGAATTTGTTTGAGTAATACTTTTCAATATTCTTTAGTGTTATCACTCTTTTATTCCTATTTATTATTCGTACCTTAAAGACTCAACCGGATTTGCTACAGCCGCTTTAATTGCTTGATAACCAACTGTTATCAACGCAATCAACAAAGCGATTAATCCGGAAAGAGCAAACATCCACCAGCTTAATTGAATTCTGTACGCGAAATCTTCAAGCCACTTGTCAATCACATAATATGCTAAAGGCCAGGCAATAAGGTTGGCAGCAAGAACTATTAAAATAAATTCTTTGGTTATCGTGAATACAACACCTTCAACTGAAGCGCCTAATACTTTTCTGATCCCAATATCTTTTTTCCGGATGAGTGAGATCAATGATAATAATCCGAATAATCCCGACAACGAAATAACGATTGCCAACGCGCTGAAGATCATTATAAGTTTTTGTGTTCGACGTTCAGATTGATAAAGTTGGTCAAACGATTCATCAATGAATTTGTAAATGAAAGGACGATCGGGCATAATTTCCTTCCATTCGTTTTCCAACATTTGTACTGTTGAAGCGATATTTGTTCCAGTGACTCTGACAACAATATTCCCGGCACTCCAAGAACGCAAATAGAATAGTATCGGCAAAACTTTTTCTTTAAAAGATCTAAAATGAATGTCTTCCACCACTCCAATAATTTTTTGCCCATCTTCTGCATTATTCACACCGTTTAACTCAACATCTAGCGGGTTTGTTAATCCGAGTTCCTTGGCAGCGGCACGATTGATAACAACAGCGCGATCTTTATCGGTTATCATTTCTCTCGAAAAATTTCTACCTGAAAGAAATTTAGTCTGCCAGGTAGGCAGGAGATCATAATCCACAGCAATCTGCGCAAATTTTAACTTTTCCTTATCGCTTTTCCCTTTTTGATAAAGAAAAGTATAATTGTTTATATTTTCCGAAGGATTATTTCCGCTCGCCGATACCGATACGATTTGCGGGTATTGAATAATTTTGTTCCGATAAGTCTCAAACCTTTCATACATTTTACTGTCCCATGGATTTTCGATCGTCAATAAATGTTCTTTATTAAAACCGAGCTTTGCACTATTGGCATATTGTAACTGTTTATAAATAACTATGGAACAAATAAGAAGTCCTATGGTAATTATAAATTGTAACCCGATAACAGTTTGTCTGAAACTAAAAGTATATTTTGAAAAATTTGATTTATTAACAAGCGGCGTTCCCGCTCCTTTATTCATTGTACTTCTCCTCAATGAAATAAAGACTGGATAAAGTATTGAAAATAATTCTGTGAACAACAACAGACCAAATATGGATAGTAATATTTCTAGTGATAACAATGAATCTGAATTTAACTGTTTTCCTGTAAGCTGGTTGAATTCATCCAATAACAACCAAACAAGAATTACCGCCAATCCAAGCGAGATGATCAGATAAAAAAAAGTTTCGTAAATAAATTGAGTAATTATATCCTTCCATCCGGCGCCAAGTATTTTTCTTGCTGCAATTTCTTTCTCTCTTATTTTTATTGATGTAGTAAGTATGTTCGTATAATTAAAAGAAGCCATCAAGAGAATGAGTATTGCGATAATGATAAATCCTTTAACGATAGTCATATCTCCATGTTTGGCAATATCCCAGGCATTTCTGGAAGGATGTAAATAGATTTCGGGTAATGATTCCAGCACAACTCTTCCTCCTTTAGCCCATTCAGCTCCATATTTTTCATAGACTTTTGCCGTCAATTTCTTTAGAAATAATTCTTTTGAAATATTCGGCTTTACCAGAAAATAAAAATAACAACTGCTGATATGCCAGTCCTTCATAAGCGATGGCTGAGTAATATTTAAAGTTGAGATTGATGCAATAACAGCCGGATTTATGTGTGAAGCTGCGGGGATATCTTTCATAATAGCTGTGACTTTATAATCATTCTCATTGTCAAGTCTTATTGTTTTCCCAACGGGATCTTCATTCCCAAAATAAGTTTTGGCTAGCGACTCAGTTAGTGTAAGTGAGAATGGTTCTTTTAAAGCCGTTTTGGAATCGCCCTTTAATAGCGGAAGTGTTAATACATTAAGAATTTCTTTATCAGCAAAGTAGATATCTTCTAAAAACCTTTTTGTCCCGATCTCAACAACCTGCTGCCCTGATTTCGTCAAACGGAAACCGCTCTCAATTTCAGGCAGATCATTCGTGATCAAAGGATAATTGCATGCCGGGATAATTAACGCTGTTTCACCGGTGGTTTTTGACTGCTCCATGTAACGGTAGATCCGGTCTTTCTTCTCATTGAATTTATCAAACTTTAACTCATCAAAAACAAACAAGAGGATAAAAACACAGCCGGCAATTGCAATTCCCAACCCGGTTATATTTACAATTGAGGAGGTTTTGTATTTGAAAAAGTTTCTAAAGAATATTTTCAAATAGTTAGTTAGCATAATTAAAATTTCCGCTTTTAATATTTACGAATTTTTTTCTCTACACCGTCTCAGACATGAAACTTGTTGTTAAAATTTTCCGTTACAATATGTCCATCAAACAAATGAACTACTCTGCTGCCGTACTCAGCATAAGCCGGTGAATGCGTTACCATTATCACTGTTGTTCCGGCTTCATTTAAATCGCTTAGCATTTTCATAACTTCATCGCCGTTTTTTGAATCTAAATTTCCTGTCGGTTCATCTGCCAGAATCAGCTTTGGATTACTTACTAATGCGCGCGCAACCGCAGCCCTTTGTTGTTGACCTCCAGATAAGTGTTGCGGAAAATGATTTCTTCGGTGCATTATTTCCATCCGCTCTAACACCTCGTTTACTTTCTTCTTCCTTTCATTCATCGGTACTTTTAAATATAAAAGGGGAAGTTCAACATTTTCGAAAACCGTTAACTCATCGATCAGATTAAAACTTTGAAACACAAACCCGATATTTTCTTTTCTGAAATGAGCGCGTTGCCTTTCGGAATATTTTGCTACCTCTGTTCCTAGGAAATGATATTCACCGCCACTCGGGTTATCGAGCAGTCCAAGAATGTTCATCAAAGTAGATTTGCCGCAGCCGGAAGGACCCATTATTGAAACAAATTCTTTTTCGTTTATTTCAAGACTCACATTATCCAAAGCTGTTGTTTCAACTTCTTCTGTTCTGAATATCTTTTTTAGATTTGTTGTCTTAATCATTTGACTGCTCCTTATATTTTTATTATTTCAAAATTAATTTTCCTATATCGCCGTAAGTATCATAAGAGGAAGTAACTACTTTCTGACCCGGTTTTAATCCTTCCAGTATTTCATAATAGAGGGGGTTTTGTCTGCCGATTTTTATCGGATATCTCACCGCAAAAGATTCACTCTTATCAACAACAAAGATCCATTGACCACCGGTTGTAGAGTAAAATCCGCCGCTTTCAACAAGCACTGCATCGGAAAGTCCGCCGAGTTGAAGTTTTATATGAACCGTCTGTCCTCTTCTAATGCCTTTCGGTTTGTTGGAAGTAAAAACCATATCAACATAAAATCTTCCGTTTGTAACTTGCGGATAAACGGTTTTTATTTTCAATGTATAACTCTTTTCGTCTAACTGATATTCTCCCGTTTGACCCTCCGTAACTCTGGAGATGTAGTGCTCATCAATTTCCGCTCTAACTTTAACTGAATCGATGTTATCAATTTGTCCAATACGATACCCTGAATTAACCGATTGCCCGATTTCCGCGTTGAGAGAAGTCAGTTGCCCCTTTATTGGTGCTTTGACCGTAAGGTTGGCAAGCTGGTCTTTTACAAGATTCAAATAATTTTTGGACATTTCAACATTTGATTCACTCTGCTGAACAAGCTGTGTGAAGGTGAGTGAATCCCGTTTTAGAACTTCCAGAACAAGTTCTTTACTCTTAAGCAACGTTTCATATTTTTCTTTCCCATCTTCATATTCGTTTTTTGAGATCATTCCTTTTTCGAAGAGCACTTTGTTGTTTTTGTAAGTTCTTTCCTGGTTGAACAAATTGAGATTCAGATTTAAAAGCTGATCTTGCTTGTTAAGTAAATTCTGTTCGAAGGTAAGACGTGTTTGGCGTGACATACTTTCAGCTTGTAGAAAACTTGATTGCGTGCTCATCACTTGTAAAGAGAGATTTGGGTTGTCCAATTTAACAATCGGGTCGCCAACTTTTAGAAACGCTCCTTCCTGAACAAATTTTTGTACGACTCTTCCGCCATCAGCAAGATCGAGATAAAAAGTTTGTATCGGTTCAACTGTACCGGTGATGGGTATAAACTCCTGGAAAGAAGCTCGTTTAACTTCCGTTATTGTGATTTTCTCTTTCTCAACATTCAGTTTACTTTTCCGGTCGGCAAAAACAAAGGTGAACAAAAGAAACAGTACAAAAAGTGAAGAAGCCAAAATGATGCTTATCTTTTTTGTCGTCCACTTTTTCTTTTCGATAATCTTGTCCATCAATCTCTCATTTTTGAATTCTTTATTTCAATTGGTGTGCCGGAAGAAAAATATCTTTAAAGTGAAGAGATTTTGCATCTTTTCAATATTCGGAAAAAGAAAGTTGCGATCTAATCGTTCGCATTCGTACAACGCTGTTCGTAATCGAACGGATCTCAATTGGTTTTCACTATTTTATTGCCGAATTTTGAACGGAATAATTTTTGAGCAATAATACCATCACTTTATGAGAAAGATAATGTCAAAAGTATTAGTTGTTGATGATAATGAAGATATCCTCCTTGCTGTAAAATTACTTTTAAAACCTTACGCCTCGGTAATTCTTACCGAAAATAATCCCAACAAAATTTATTCAATTTTAGAAGACCAATCGTTCGATGTCATTTTTTTAGATATGAATTATTCTAAAGACACGACGAGTGGACAGGAGGGATTCTTCTGGTTAAAAGAAATTATTAAACTTGATCCGAGAGCAGTGGTGGTTCTTATTACTGCGTACGGCGATGTAGAAACTGCTGTGAAAGCAATTAAAGAGGGAGCAACTGATTTTGTTTTAAAACCCTGGCAAAATGAAAAGTTTTTCGCAACCTTTAACTCTGCGTTAAAACTTCGAGAATCCCGGGATGAATTGGAAAAGATGAAAACAAAGCAGAGTTACATCAACCAAATTTCCGGGAACGGATTAGATGAAATTATCGGAATTTCCGAACCGATGCAGAAAGTTTTCGGAACAATTCAAAAAGTTGCCGGAACAGATGCGAATGTTCTGATACTAGGAGAAAACGGCACCGGCAAAGAACTTGTTGCGCGAGCACTTCATAAACAATCGAAGAGAGCAAAGGAAATATTTGTAAGTGTAGACATCGGCTCTTTAACCCAAACTCTGTTTGAAAGCGAACTCTTCGGCTATGTTAAAGGAGCATTTACAGATGCAAAGGAAGACCGCGCCGGCAGATTTGAGTTAGCAAGCGGCGGCACTCTTTTTTTAGATGAGATCGGAAATCTTCCTTTAGAAATGCAATCAAAACTTTTAACGGTTATTCAGAATAAAGAAGTTTTCCGGGTCGGTTCATCAAAACCGATTCCGATAGACAGCAGACTTGTATGTGCAACAAATGTTCCCATCTATGAACAGGTTTCAATAAATAAATTCAGACAGGATCTTCTTTACCGGATCAACACCGTTGAAATTCATCTCCCGCCATTAAGAGAACGGAAAGGTGATATTCCCCTCCTAACAGAATATTTTTTATCAATCTACAAAAGAAAATATAATAAACCCGAATTGGTAATGGATTTGGCAACGCAAAAATATTTTGAACATTACGAATGGCCCGGCAACATCCGGGAACTTCAGCACGCAATTGAAAGAAGTGTGATTCTTTGCGATTCTCATCTACTAAAACTTTCAGATATTTCTCTACTGCCGAACTCAAACTCCGGCAGCGAGGAAGCGTTCAACACAATGAATCTTGAAGAGATTGAAAAATTGATCATTCAGAAAGCGCTCCTCAAATTCGACGGCAATGTTTCAAAAGCCGCAAAAGAACTTGGACTAACTAGAACCTCCCTCTACCGCAGAATGGAAAAACACGGGCTTTAATGTGAAGAATTTTAACCTACGAGTTACGCTAAGAATTATTTTTTTATCTGCAGTACTTTTTTTTGCAGCATATTTTTTATTTCTTAAAAATTACGGTGTATGCGGAATGCTCGTTCTTACGGCTTTGTACCAGGGTTATGCATTGATCAGATTTATCAATCAGACGAATAGAGAAGTGACGGATTTTTTGCGCGGTATTAACTACTCAGACTTTACGCAACATGTTCGTCTCGGAAAACTCGGCGGAACATTTGTTGAACTTGCTGAAGAAATGAACAAACTTCTGGATAAGTACAAAGATATTCGATTAGAAAAAGAAGAGAATTTGCGTTACCTACAAACCATCGTTGAGCATGTAGGTATTGGCCTTATTGTATTTGACACAGAAGGTTCGGTGGAATTAATAAACAAAGCCGCAAAAAAAATTCTGAAACTTACACATCTCCAAAACATTTCCGCCCTGGATGAAAAACATAACGGGTTGGGACAATTTCTTCATCAACTAAACGATAAAAAACGGACGACATTTAAAATTTACGACAATGGCGAAATAATCCAATTGATGGTTCAGAGCACACAATTCAGAATGAAAGACAAGAATCTACGATTGATTTCCTTTAACAACATTCAATCCGAACTGGAGGAAAAAGAAATTGAAGCGTGGCAAAAACTTATCCGCGTTCTAACACACGAGATAATGAATTCCATTACTCCGATTTCCTCGCTCGCTTCAACAGCGGCGGGAATAATAAAAAATTCGGAAGGTAACACGATTAGCAAAGAATCTCTAGATGATATTGAGAATGCATTAACAACTATTCATCGCCGCAGTGACGGGTTAACTTTATTCATCAACAAATTTAGAGATCTTTCGAAAATTCCAAAACCGAATTTTCAAACCGTCTCTGTTCCGGAATTATTTTACCGCGTTCGACTCTTAACCGGACAATTAATTTCATCCTCCAACATAGAATTATCCGTTTCAGTAAAACCTGAAAACCTGGAAATAGTAGCCGATCCAAACTTGATAGAACATGTATTGATCAATTTGGTAAACAATGCTGTTCATGCTTTAAGAGAAACAAAGGAAGGAAAAATCCAATTAACGGCGGAGATAAATGAAAGAGGTAGAGCTGTCTTAAAAGTGATCGACAACGGTTGTGGTATTTCTGAAGAGGTGCTTGATAAAGTATTCGTTCCGTTCTTTACAACAAAGCAGGAAGGTTCGGGAATCGGATTAAGCATTTCACAAAGCATCATCCGCGCTCATGGAGGAAGTATTTGGGTGCAATCTCAACCCCAAACCGGAACAGTTTTTACACTGCGTTTATAAATTACTTTTTGTTGTGGAAGTAAATATACTCAAGCTTCTGGCATCAATTCCATCTTCAGGAAGTTATCAAGAAAATCCTATGAATTTATTTTTCATATCAGTCTTTCAGACAACGAACACTAAATCCATTTGCTTTATCATAGGCACCAAAGGTTATATTACTCCGTCGTACCATAATCGCATAGTCCACACTAAGCTACCATTATATTCATAAATACTCCAGAACTGGGTGAACTCTCCTATATAGCGTGTGTAACCGTCAGTCTCACGGTAACCTGAGAGCAAAGCTGAAAAACCGCTAGTATTCGTACCGATATTATAACCATTTCCCTGCCCAACCTCTTTTAACGCGTTACCATTATTACTCACGTAGGTACTTAATACTTGAAATTCATCATATGTTGGGATGTGCCAGCCACTTGGACATATACCCTGTACATTTCCAGAAAATACTGGACTTGGTGATGCCGTATTTGTTGCTCCATTTTTATATTGGACCGCTTCTGCCCATTGGTAGAAACCACCGTACGTATCACAATTAGTTTCGAGATCATCGTAACAATATTTTTCAATGGTGTTGTTATCGGTCTGGTCTGAACTCCCGGCTATTCTTGTTCCAATATTAAGATTTTCTTTTAACCAACATTGAGCCCCAATTTGTACCGTGTTATATGTTTTACCTCCATACAATACTGTGGTAACTATTTGACATGAATTCTGTGTACTAAAAGTGATTTCTACAGTGTTGTTTAGCTGCACATAATCGATTGCACCGTTCGATCGTTTCAAAACCATTGTTTGGGAAAAGGATGTACAGTTAATAAATACAAACACAACTAAAAAAAGTATCTTTTTCATTTAGAATTCCTTTTTAATTTTATTTTGCAATTAACATTTTTATGGTATTGGAATAATTTGATGAACTCATTTTACAGATATAGACTCCGCTTGCCAACCCTCTTCCTGCGGAGCTTGCATCGAAAGTTACTTCATAGTTTCCCGCTTTTTTTCTCCCGTCTACCAACGTAGCAACCTCTCTTCCTAATACATCAAATATTTTCAGTTTCACAAATTCATCAATAGGTAAGCTATAACCTATTCGTGTTTCTGGATTAAATGGGTTTGGATAATTTTGTCTCAATTCATACTTGATCGGCATCCCATATCTAACTTCTATCTTATTGCTATATCGGAAATTTCCATCATTATCAATTTGTTTTAATCTATATTCCAATACACCATCATGCTTTTTCTCTTGATCGATAAACGAATACTCCTTTGCTGAATTGCTGTTCCCATTTCCTTTTACAAATCCAATCTTCTCCCAATTCTTGCCGAGCGAATTTGGGGCACGTTCAACTTCAAATCCGTAATTGTTTTTTTCTGTTGCAGTTGCCCATCGCAAAATTACTTCATTATTATTTTGCTGTGCAGTGAAATTTATAATTTCAACCGGTAAAGGTGACTCGCCACCCGTTCCGCTAAATGTTATTTTATTTATTATTGATAGAGATTTGGGTATAGTTGAATTATCTGTAAGTAAAAAAGTAATATCTGTACTTGTAAATGTTATTTTTTGTAATACGCTAATATCAGTGCTGTTTGTGGGGTCGCCGTTATTATATGTAATCCCTAAATAGGTCTGAGATAGGAGTTGAAGCGAGAAAAGAATTAATAAATGAATTACAGCTTTCATATTGTGATTCCTTTCTATATTTTTTTAAGTCACCTTTAACTACATTTTAATTCGGTACTGGGTTTCTGGAGAGGCGGATTGTTTTATTGGAAGTGTTTTATTCAGGACGGAGTATTCATCAAACAGCATTTAAAGTATTTTTCTCTTCAGCTATTTTAATTTATCGAATAATTGGATTTAAAATAGTCATTTTCTTTGTTAAACGCAATTATTGCTTTGCTTTATCATCCGCCTGTCATCACTTCGTTGAAGAGCTCCTTCAACTCTACTTTGCTAAGTGGCAATGTAAAAACTAATTACACAGTCCATCAAGTTTATTGGTATGGTATCCAGAGCTTTTCTTGTTGGAGTATTCATTAAAATAATGTCTGGTAAAACTGAGGGAGTTTTTGAAAAAGCCCTTACCGGGTCTCTACTTTAAAGGGCTAAATCATCGGGACTCTTGAAAGACGATAAAGCTAAAAACCCTTAAAACAATTCGTTTTAAGGGTTTTCTCGTGCACCCTGCGGGACTCGAACCCGCGACCTGATGATTAAGAGTCATATGCTCTACCAACTGAGCTAAGGATGCGGTGTAAAAATACGGAAAATTGTTCTATTTAAAAAAGTATTGCCCCATCAATAATGGGGCAATACTTTATAGAGTTCGATGAAATTGTGTAAAATGAGAACGCTACTTCTCAATTTTCTTTTTGATGAAGTGATCAATTCCAAGCTTTCCGGAACCTTTAATAACGAGAAGTAATAAGAAGAGCGTGTAGTATAGGGGAATTTCAAAACCATTGTTGCTGGCTTCGAATCCGTTTCCCCAATGAACAGTTACAATTGCAACAATCATTGTAATAATTAACGGAATAGAAATGAATCGCGTTGCTAATCCAATTGTTAACAACACAACACCAGCAACTTCTGTTGATGCAGCCAAATAAGCATTTGCGGTCGGGAATGGAATTTTAAGCTCGGTGAACCACTCCGCAACACCGGAAATATTTTCCCATTTCATTGAACCGGTGGTGTAAAAACCGTAGGCAAGTACAAGTCTCACTGCCAAAAGCAGAATATCCCAAAGGAATATTTCCAGTTTATTAGTAACGGTACCATATAATTTTACAAGACGGGTGTAAGTCATTTTTTATATCCTATAATAAATTTTTTGTTTTGTAATTCAGTTAGAAAAGGAAGGCTATTTTCAACGAGCACGTTCTGATTAACACCAAAAAGTTCTGAGGCTTCTTCGGTTAACTCTAATAACGATTTCTGTTCGTTTTCAATTTTTCTTATCAGCCAAACAAAATAGAATGAAAGATCTAAAAACTGAACGTTTCCTATTTCTTGTTCTCTAAAAAGGAGGACAAAGTAATCTCCTTTATCATGTTCAGTAATTTCATTTGGATTTTTTAAGTGAACAGGATAATGCAATTGTAAAATTGTATACTCCGGATTAAACACCAATGTATCTGTTACCATTTCTCCTTTGCTTTCAACTTCAGGATAAACTTCGTCTTCCATCATGTGGATTTCTATTTCAGTCCACTCAAATAATAGAAGTTCTTCAAGAAAAGGATATTTTTCGGTTAACTGATTGTCAAGAGTAAGAACAAATTGATAAAACTCATAAGGCATTTTCCAAACAGAATAGGTTGAGCATTTGTGCGTTGCAAAAAAACTTCTCACGATTGTCTCCCATTCGTCATCCGTTAAAAGATCAAAAGTAATCGGATATGCCGAACGAAGAGTATCGTCAATTACATTAAACACAAGCCGCGGGTAATGTGAAAGCCTTTCTTCATGAACTCCTTTTATTGGAAAATAATTTCCCGTTCTGCAGTATGCTGCAAAATTACTTTGCTGCTGGTACGTATCATTAAGCAGAAGCATATTCTTTCCTCCAATGACGGCTGCAAATATTTTCAAGTCTTGAAATTTCCCGCTGCAGTTCGGTTAATTCGGGAATATTAAAATCTCTTTCTAATAGTACTGGAACTGGTTTTGGCAGAAGTTTGAGTGTATAGTCGAACAAGTCAAACACCGGTTCAATAATTTCTTCTCCGTGTGTGTCGATGATTAAATCCTCGGCGACTTTCTCGTGTCCCGCCATGTGGATATACTCAACATTGTCAACGTTAAGTTGATGCAAGAATTTTTTTGCATCATATTGATGATTGAACGCATTTACATAAATATTATTTACGTCAAGAAGGAGATTACATTCAGCTTCTTTTACAACGGCGTTAATAAAATCAACTTCATCCATCTCTGCTGCAACCGGTGTGTAGTAAGAAACAATTTCAATTGCAATTTTTTGTTCTAGATAATCTTGAACTGCTTTTATTCTTTGCGCAATATGATGAACAGCGTCCCAACGGAACGGCACCGGTAAAAGATCATAAAGATGTGCATTATCGCATTTAGCGAAGCTCAAATGTTCGGAGTAGATTTTGATGTTGTATTCTTTCAAGAACGATTTGAGTTTTTTAAGAAATTCCCAATCAAGTTCATCAGGTCCACCAAGCGAGAGTGAAAGTCCGTGCGTGTAGATTTCATATTGTTCGGCAACACTTTTGAAAACTTTTTTCCAATATCCGCCGATTCCCATCCAGTTTTCAGGGGCAACTTCCAAGAAAGCCGGTTTCAAAGCTCCGCCGTTGCGGAATTCTTCCGCAAAATCTTTTCTAAATCCTATTCCAACGTTTGACATTTTTTGCTCATTAAATTAAGTTAAAGAAAAGAGCTTCCGCCTAAACGGAAACTCTTTTTCTGCTTATTTATTTTTTAGGAGGTGTTGTAGTTTCTTTTTTAGATGATTTTTTTCCACCGCATTTTCCTTCACCGCACTTAGCGTCTTTGGTTTTGCTTTGGGTTGTGGTTACAGTAGAATCTTTCTTTGCGCCGCAATTCGCATCTTTTGTTTTTGATTCTGACTTGCCGCCGCATTTTCCTTCGCCACATTTTGCGTCTTTGGTTTTGGATTCAGTCTTGTTTCCACACTTTGCATCAGCAGTTTTCGAACTTGTAGAAGTTTCAGTTTTGCTTCCACACTTCAATTCAAGATTTCTTTCTGAAGAAGATTCGAGTAAAGAAGAACGTAAATCAGCACCTGAGCCGAGACTGCGGAACCCGAATAAGCTTTCTGCACTTGTTGTAGTTGCGGCGCCTAATCCGAGTACGCTTCCGGCAATAAATGATCCGGTTAAGAAGATGTGTTTTGCGAGTTGAGTTCTTTGGTCTTTCATTGTAGTTCCTTTTTTTTGTTTTTGATTAATTTGGTCTTTGTTTGTCTTTATAGACGGGTGACCAAAAGGAACCTTACAACCGAAAGAAATTATTTTTTCATTTCTGAAATTATTTTTGTGTTGAGCGCCACTTTCTCTTTTTCGGATAAAGAAACGTCTGTGTGTGTGTGCTGCAGTTGATGAATGAGAAACTCATTCTGAATCTTAAATAATCGGCAAAATTTGCATATGGCAAGGTGCAGCCACAATTTAAGTGTGTCGGAAAGGAGAAGTTTATTCTCTTCCTGTTTGGAAATAAAAAGTGTCGCACTTTCGCAAGAGATCATCGTATTTTTTAATATCATAAATTCATCCAATTCTTTTCAAGGCATCTGCGCATTTGCAGTTTTGCCCGGTGAATAATCACCCAATAGTTAGACGAAGTAATCTCCAATTCCTTACAAATTTCGTCTGATTCTTTATCGTCTAAGTATTTCATAACGAATACGATGCGCATCAGTTCCGAAAGTTTCTGGGTGCATGAATTTAAAATTTCATAAAATTCTTCTTTTTCCACATGATCATCGTAGTTTATTCCCCATTCTTTCGGAAGAGTGGATTCTTTCCAGTGCCCAACTTCATCAAAATAATCGGCGGATTTTTCCAAGAGACTTTCAATATCAGTTACAAGTGAATTAGCTTTTTTACGGTAGTGGTCAATTATTTTATTCTTTAGAATGAAGAAGAGCCAATTCTTTTCGGAGATATCCCCCTTGTAATTTTCAACATTCCGAAGTGCGGCTAAAAATGTCTCTTGAATCAAATCCTTTGCCAGTTCAAGATTGTTGATTCTTAAAAATGCAAAACGAAGAAGTTGGTCGGAATAATTTTTAACCCATTGCTGAGGATTTAAGGTATTCACTTTTTCCCCGTTCCATTTTCAAGATAAAGTGCCGGATGAAGAAAAGTAACGAGAGCAGAAATGATTCCCTGTTTATAAAGTTCTTTTCTGTTGATGATTCCGTTGGTCAAGTAGCCGATTGCCCCGCCTTTTTGTTTTGTGTTTTCGTCGTTGGCTATTTCGTCAATCACGTGTCCTAATTCTTTTCCGCTTAAAAGTTCGTCCACAATTATCGATGGAAGCGGAAAAAGTGCTGAGGTTCCAAAACTGGTTTCGCCCTTGTTATTCCTGATACAAATACATCCCAAAGCAAACCATTGACCATGCTCTTCAATGATTCCTCCTTCAATTCCAACAAAATAATCGATTGATAAATTGTCTTCTTTTGCACGAAGAAATAATTCATCGGCTCTATTTTTTGCACCGGTAAATGATTCGTGATTGATCGGCTGATTGGAAACTTTTGAGTCTACTTCCATGCCGCTTACATTAAGCGAACCAAAATAATATGAAAATGCTTCGCGAACGGATTCAATTTTTACTGGATTTTTCGAACCGACAAGAATTTTCATTTTATGAAATATTTACTTCGTCCGGAAGTTCGTTGGTGTCGTCCGATTTTCTTGGAAAATGTTCCGATAAAATGGTACCGACTTCGTCAACCGCATTAATAATTCCATCGCAGAATTTCTTTTCGCGGAAACTTGTTTCCATTTTATTTTTTACTAATTCCCAGGTGTTTTCTGCAACTTTGTCGTTAATGGCAGAATCGGCAAGAATATAAAATTCTCTTTCTTTAAGAAGAATAAAGACCAAAATTCCTGTATGGTCACGGGTTTTCTTGATCCCGCGTTTTTTAAATTCAGCAACGGCATGTTCAAAAACCGACTTTTTTCGATGAAGCAGAGGTTTTTTCTCTTTAACCGACACAACAATTTCTCCGGCTGTGGTCGCTTCTTTTTCTTTTATCTTCAAAGCTATCTGGTGAAGCTCTTCATCAGAAAGAAAACCGTTTAAGAATTTTTTATTCATAGTTTTTCCCATGCCGAGCGAAGTTTTGCTACGACGCAAAGTTATTTTTTTAAATAATATTTAGAGATAATTTTACCATTTTCAAATTCATACACCAACGGATTTCCGGTTGGAATATTCAGTTCAAGCACTTGTTCTTTTGTCAAGTTGTCGAGATACATCACCAACGAGCGTAAACTATTTCCGTGAGCGGTAATCCAAACATTTTTTCCATCTTGTACAAGCGGCTCAATTTTTTGCTGATAATAAGGAATGGTTCGCGCAGCCGTATCTTTCAAACTTTCAGTAAAACCATCCGGATTTAATTCGGTTTTATCGCTTGGCGGAGGAACATCGTAACTTCTGCGCCAAATATGAACTTGCTCATCGCCGTAAATTTTAGCGGTTTCAGCTTTATTCAGTCCTTGCAAAGCGCCGTAATGTCGTTCGTTTAACGCCATATCGCGTTCGGTTGGAATTTCTGAAAAACCGGCAGATTCGCTTGCAAGTTGAGCGGTACGAATTGCCCGTTTAAGAACCGAAGTGAAGAGAAAATCGAAAGAAAAATTCTTTTCTTTTAAAAGTTCTCCGGCTTCTTTTGCTTCTTTTTCACCTTTAGCGGAAACATCAACATCAACCCAGCCGGTAAAGCGGTTTTCTAAATTCCATTGTGATTCCCCGTGGCGTAATAATACAAGATAATTCATTTTTAATCCTTTGTGATAGTCCTATTTTCGACTACAAACTTACTAATTTTTTCATTGTTTACAGCGCAAAGTTTCGATAACTTTGCAACAAAAAATTAAAAAAAATCTTTATGAAAAATGCGGTCGACGTTTCAAACATACTTCTTCCATTATTTTATCTGGCGTCTTTTGCCATCTATCTCTATGATTTTCAGAAAGACGAAAGAAGGCTCTCAAACGTTAAAAGATTGTTTCTCTTTCTAACGCTTGTCTTTCATACTTTTTATTTAATTGCACGAACTACAGCATTTGATCATCCGCCGATAACGAATGTTTTTGAAATTTTTACCGTGCTGGCGTTTTCAGTCAGTTTTTCCTATTTCATTTTGGAGTTGGTAACCGATATCCGGGGAACCGGGCTTTTTATTATCGTTATATCTCTAATCTTTCAAACTATTTCATCAATTTTTATTGTTGATTTGTTCCAGGTAAAAGAGGTACTGCGGAGTAATTTACTTGGCGTTCACGTGCTTCATGCATTGCTTGGTTACGCAGGAATTACAATTTCTGCTGTGTATGGATTTTTATATCTGATGCTCTACAAAGATTTAAAATTAAACCGGTTCGGATTGATTTTTGAGCGCTTACCAAACCTGGAGATTTTGGAAAAATTAAGTTTTTATTCCGCGATAATTGGATTTATTTTACTAAGTGTTGCTATCAGTATTGGCGTAATTTGGCTGCCGAAAGCATTTCCCGATTTTTCCTATTTAGATCCAAAATTAGTGGCAACGTTTTTAGTTTGGCTTTTATACGGAATAGGAATCACCACTAAAATCTCCGGCAAATTACAAGGAAAGAAAGTTGTCGTTTTTTCTATCATTGGATTTGGAATTGCAATTTTTTCAACCATTGTTACAAATTTCCTCGCTAAAAGTTTTCACGCATTTTATTAATGATCATTGACCATCGACTAAAACTGAATAAGAACCGAAGTAAATACATTTTATGAACCTGCTCGCAATTTCAATAAATCATCACACTGCACCGGTTGCTCTGCGAGAAGAAGTCCATCTTTCTACCGATGAAATAAAACTTTTCCTAGATGAACTGAAAGAAAAATATTTCTCCGAAGGATTTATTATATCAACTTGTAACCGGACGGAATTGTACGGCATTCCGAAAGATGCCGGAACAAGTTATCTAGAACTGGAAAATTTTCTCGTCGAGAAAAAATCAATTTCGAATTTGTCCGATGAACATTTTCAAAAATTCTTTTCGTGCAGCGCGCTCAATCATCTTTTTAAGGTGATCGCGGGAATTGATTCACTGCTGATTGGCGATAATCAAATTCTCGGACAGGTAAAAGAATCCTTCCAATTAGCCCAAGATAAACAGTTTGCCGGATTTTTAGTTAACAGAGTTTTCGATTCGGCAATTCGTGTCGGCAAACGGGCAAAAACAGAAACCACCATAAGCGACGGAGCCATAACCGTTAGCTACGCCGCCGTGCAGTTGATTGAAAAAATCTTTTCTAATCTTTCTAAAAAGTCTGCGCTTGTTATTGGGATGGGTGAAACCGGAAAAATTGCCGCGCAGCATCTGCACGATAAACACATCGGTAAACTTTCTATAACAAACAGAACCATTGGGAAGGCAGAACAAATAGCCTCCGAAATTGATGCCCAAATTCTTCCGTTCGAAAGGTTTAAAGAACATTTGGCTGATTTCGATATTATCATTAGTGCTACCTCTTCGCCAAATTTGATTCTAACAAAAGAAGAAATTAAAACGACGATGAAAAAGCGCGGGAACGCTGCAACCGTTTTAATGGATATTGCTCTTCCTCGTGATATTGATCCCGAGGCACGAAATATTGATAACGTTTTTTATAACGATATTGATTCGCTGAACATTATTGTTGAGCACAATATGAAAAAACGGAAGGATGAAATTCCGAAAGTGCAAAATATCATCATGGACGAACTGATAAGCTTTTTCGGCTGGTATAATTCGCTTGAAATTGCACCGACAATAAAATCACTTCGCGATTATTATGAAGAAATCCGCATCGCGGAAGTAGAAGGTTATAAAAATAAATTCTCAAAAGAAGATCAAGAAAAATTGGAATTGGTGACCAAACGAATCATTAACAAACTATTGCATCATCCAACAACCGAACTGCGCAAAGTTGCAGAACAGGGAATCAACACAACTGAATCGGCCACAAAAATTGCGCTTGTTCGCGATCTGTTCGGAATAAAAAATAAAAGTAATACTGAAGTTTAAAGGATAAAATGAAACAAAAATTAATCATCGGTTCACGCGGAAGCGAGCTTGCGCTCTGGCAGGCAAAATTTATTAAACGTGAATTGGAAAAAGCACACAAACACATTTCGGTTGAAATAAAACTCATTAAGACAAAAGGAGATAAAATTCTCGATGTCGCTCTTTCGAAGATCGGCGACAAGGGATTATTCACAAAAGAACTTGAAGTTGCCTTGCTAAACCGTGAAGTTGATATCGCCGTTCATAGTTTAAAAGATTTACAGACAGAAATTCCCACGGGACTAAAACTTGCAGCCGTTACCAAACGCCACGATGTTGAAGATGTGCTGATAGCAAGAAAAAAAGGAACAACCATTTGGAACTTGAAAGAAGGGGCTATTGTTGCTACAGGTTCATTGAGGAGAAGATCACAACTTTTGCATCTTCGTCCTGATTTAAATGTTGTTGAGCTTCGCGGAAATGTTCCTACGCGCATTCAAAAATTCTTGGAATCACAATGGGACGCAATTATTCTTGCCCGCGCCGGAGTTGAACGGTTAGGATTGAAAAAACATATTTCCTCCTACATCAGCAAAGATGAAATGCTTCCTGCAGTAGGACAAGGTGCACTGGGAATTGAAATTCATAAAGACAATATTTTTGCTGAAGAACTATTGCAGGCGCTTCATCACGAAGCAACATATCTAGCGGTGATAGCAGAACGAGCTTTATTAAAAGAATTGGAAGGAGGCTGCCAGGTTCCCATAGGAGCTTTTGCAGAAGTAAAATCAAACGGACTTTATCTCGACGCCATCGTTGGTTCCATAGACGGTTCGCTCACTTTCAGAAAAAAAGTTAAAGGAACTAAGCGAGAGCCGGAAAAACTTGGGAAATCGCTTGCAAAAGATTTATTAAAAGCAGGCGCAAAACAAATACTGGAGGAAGTGTATAACTCAGTAAGGCTTAAATAAAAATGGAAACTCTAAAAAACAAAACCCTCGTTCTTACAACCGCGGAAGAACCATCTAAAGAAACGATTAATTTTTTTAAAAATATAGGCGCTAATCTTTTAACATTCCCCTCACTGCAAGTAGTGTTAATTGATGCTTCAACCCAACTACAAACTATTCTGGAAGAAAGTAAAGTCGATTATTTGATCTTTCAATCAGCCAACGCTATAAAATATTTTGCGCACCTGGTAAAAGAAAAAAATCTGGACATTAATTATGATACGATGAAGATCGGATGCTACGGAAAAAAAACCGCTGCGCTCTGTTCACAAAATCAAATGAAGCTTGATTTAGTCTCGGCTGATTTTAGTGCAAAAGGATTAGTAAAATTATTAGCCCAAGAATCGCTTGAAAACAAAACCATTCTTCTTCCCGGTTCTCCCTCGGTAAGAGATGAGTTTTATGAAGATCTGAAAAGGCTTGGAGCAGACGTAAAACAACTCACAGTATATGATATTCAAAAACCTGAGAAAGAAACCATAACTGAAGAAATCGAAAAGATAAAAACCAGTAATGTGGATTGGTATCTTTTTACAAGCCCTGTTACCTACCAAAATTTTATAGAGTTACTGGAAATAGCCGATCCACAAGAATTCTTTAAGGATAGCAAAATTGCAGCAATTGGACCCAATACAAAAGAAGCGCTGCAAGAGTCGAATGTTAGAGTTAATGTCTTCTCAAAAAAATTTGCTTTAACACATGCGGTCGCAAATATCGAAAGATTTGCTCCTAAACGCGAAACAACAAATAACGAAGATTCTCCCATTGCCCCGCCGCAAAAGAAGAAAACCAAAAAGCCAAAAAATTATTTGAAAAACAGAACCATCGTGCTTACCAGAGCGGAGGAGCAATCTCAAGAAACGATAAACTTTTTTAAGAAGAAGGAAGCAAATCTTATAAGTTTTCCAGCTTTAGAAGTTGTGCCGGTTGACGCCGAGGAAAAATTGAGAACTATTCTTGGAGAAAACAAAATTGACTATTTGGTCTTTCAATCGGGAAATGCAATAAAATATTTTCTTCAATTGGTGAAAGAGAAAAATTTCAATATCGATTACGCAAACATAAAAGTAGCTTGTGTTGGTAAAAAAACAGCTGCCGTCTGTGCAGAGAATCAGATAAAAGTTGATCTCGTTCCCGAAGATTTCAGCGCGCTCGGCTTGTTAAAATTATTTGCTATAGAACCGCTCGAAAATAAAGTTGTACTGCTTCCCCGCTCGGCTATTGGAAGAGATGAGTTTCGTGAAGGTTTAAAACGATTTGGAGCCACTGTTAAAACTGTTTCTGTTTATGATATTTTAATTCCTAAAAAGGAATCTATTGCCGAAATAATTGAAAAAGTAAGAACCAGCAAAATCGATTGGTATCTCTTTACCAGTCCTTCAACCTACCAGAATTTTTTAGCATTAATGGAGATAACTAAACCCAGAGAATTTTTCGGAAAGAGTAAAATTGCCGCAATTGGACCAACAACAAAAGATGCCATAGAAAAAACAAGAGTACGGGTTGATGTTGTTCCTAAAAAATTTGCTGTGACTCACGCTATAGCAAGTATTGAAGAATACTATACCGTTCCGCCTCAGAAAAATCCAAAATTTCCACATCAGGCTAAACCAAATTTTCAACCTCACCGCCCGTCGGATAAAAAAGTTATTCGCTATGTATTAAAAAAAAGAAAGCCCCGAAATGAAAATTAAAAACGATCTCTTCTTACGCGCTTGCAGAAAAGAAAAAGTTGAGCGCACACCGATCTGGATCATGCGCCAAGCCGGGCGGTATTTACCGCAATACCGTGCAGTGCGTGAGAAAGCAGATTTTCTCACAATGTGCAAAACTCCCGAACTTGCTGCCGAAGTAACTATTCAACCCGTTGATATTATTGGCGTTGATGCGGCAATAATTTTTTCAGACATTCTCGTTATTCCCGAAGCAATGGGAATGCATCTCGAAATGCATGAAGGAAAGGGACCGATCTTTCATCATCCCATTCGAAACGAAGAAGATGCGAAATTGCTGAAAGAAATTGAACCAACAAAAGATTTGAAATATGTACTCGATGCGGTTTCTTTAACAAAAAAAGAATTAAAAGGTAGAGTTCCGCTCATCGGTTTTGCCGGTTCGCCGTTTACGCTGTTGACTTATATGGTTGAGGGGCGCGGTTCAAAAAACTTTTCCGAGATAAAAAAATTGTTGTACGGAAATCCAAAACTTGCCCATTCACTTTTAAATAAAATCGCAAAGGCTGTTGCAACTTATCTTTCAGCAAAGATTGATGTAGGTGCAAACGCTGTACAAATTTTTGATACGTGGGGAGGAATTCTTGCTCCAAATGATTTTCAAGAATTTTCACTCAATTATATCTCGCAGATCATTTCTGAACTTGAAAGAAAAGATGAACCGGTTATTGTCTTTGCAAAAGGAGTGCATTACAAACTTAAGAAACTTTCTAAATGTGGTGCGGATGTTGTTGGCCTCGATTGGACAATGGATTTAAAATCTGTAAGAAAAAAAATCGGTAAAAACGTTTCTCTGCAAGGAAACCTTGATCCAACCGTTCTTTATGCTGATGAATCTAAAATCCGTGAAGGAGCAAAAAAAGTTTTGGCATCTTATGGAAAAGGAAGCGGACATATTTTCAACCTCGGTCATGGCATATTACCAGACGTAAATCCGGAAAATGCAAAAGCGTTGGTGAGAATAGTGAAAGAAGAAAGTAAGATTTTTAACGCTAAAAATTAAAACTATCGATTTGTAGTCTCAATTGGACGCAGATTTGTTAAGATCATAACAAATCATAAATGACTTAAAAAATCTGCGTCCCAATTTTTAATGGAGTTATTATGTTCAATTTTGATCTGACAAAATTTAAAAAATATGACAAACCAGGACCCCGGTATACAAGTTACCCGACTGCACCGCAATTTAATGAAGCGTTTACTTCGGAAAAGTTTCTTGACGAAATTGTAAAAACAAATTATGGCGAAAACCTTCCCGATCTTTCGCTTTACTTTCACTTACCATACTGCGACACACTCTGCTATTTCTGCGGCTGCAACATGATTATCACGCGCAACCGCGACCGCATAAAAGATTACGTGAAATATGTTAAGAAAGAGATTGATCTTCTTCGAAGCTTTCTTAATGTGAACCGAAAAGTTACGCAGCTCCATTGGGGCGGCGGAACACCGACTCACTTGAATCCGGACGAAATAAATAATCTCGCTTCCTACATTCATCAATCATTTAATTTTTATGATAACTCCGAGAACGGTTGTGAAATAGATCCGCGCGGATTGACAAGAGATCATCTCACCGCATTACGCAATAACGGTTTCAACCGCATCAGTATGGGTGTGCAGGACTTTAACGAAAAAGTGCAAGTCGCAACTAACCGTGTTCAACCGGAAGACATCACCAGGCAAACGGTTGAGTGGATTCGAGAACTTGGTTATCAAAGCATCAATCTCGATTTAATTTACGGATTACCCTTTCAAACACTAAAGACGTTCGAAGCAACTGTTGAAAAGATGATCGACATTTCACCCAATAGAATTGCGGTCTTTAATTATGCCCACGTTCCATGGATGAAGAAACACATGGCTTTAATTCATCCTGAAGATTTACCGCCGGCGGAAGAAAAATTAGAAATTCTAAAAATGACCATTGAAAAACTAACCGGCGCAGGGTATGTATTTTTAGGAATGGATCACTTTGCTAAACCCGACGATGAACTTGCCGTTGCTATGAGGGAGAAAAAACTTCACCGGAATTTTCAAGGATACAGCACCCGCTCCGGAACTGATCTGTATTCGTTTGGTATAACTGGAATTAGTCAGCTGCAACGTGTTTACGCTCAGAATTTAAAAACAGAAAAAGAATATTTCGCTGCACTTGATAATGAGTCTTTGCCCGTTTCAAAAGGCTATTATTTAAGTGATGACGATCTACTCCGCCGTTACGTAATTATGAAATTGATGTGCGATTTTGAACTCGACATGAAATCTGTGGAAGAGAAATTTAAAATAGATTTCAAAACATATTTTGCTTGGGGATTAGCTAACTTGCAAGAAATGATTGCAGACGAATTGCTTCTGATCGAAGACGATAAAATTGTTGTTGGCGAAATGGGAAGACTTCTCATCCGCAACATCGCAATGAATTTTGACGGTTATCTCGAACGAAAAGAAGACAAAGCAAAATATTCTAGAACAGTTTAAAAAGGAAGAAGTCAGATTGATCACCTTCTGACTTCTTATTTTTATCACATTTAAGGTTCAATTACTCCGGGTAATTTTCCTCCATTGATCTATTCGTCCTAATCTTATCAAACGATTTAATAATCGGATAAATTTTTTCATTCTTATCAAAAAACTGAGATCGTTTATAAAAGAAGTCCAACCGTTTGGCCGGATCATTTTTAAATGTTTCATCTGTTTCCAGTTTCTGATAAAAATCTTTCCGGTACCGTTCGTTTTCAGTGAGCATTTTTTTCGCAACCGGCTCCATTGCGTAAGGTTCTATATATTCTTTTCTTTCCAGGAACATATTGAAGAATCCCCATTTCGCAAGTGAATCGGGAGCTGTCGGTTCCAACAAATTAACGATCACGCGAAGGGAGCGTTGATTTGCTCTTACCACAAAAGTACCTTCTGAAATTCTTTTTTTCTCCCGCCACTTTATTAAATCGAATCCGATCATTTGCCTTCCTTCAAAAGAGGAATCATAGAACTTTACGTTTTTAAATCGCATCCGCTCTACGTGCAGAATATGCGGTTGAAAGAGCTGTTCAACATAAATTTTATGAAGTTTCAAAAGATAAATTACAAAGTGTAATTCCCTCGGAATCAGATAAGCTTCGGGAACATCACAAAATTCCGTCACCTCTGCTTTATTGAATAGAGGAACTTCAAACTCAATTGGTTCATTTGTATATCGTGTAACTGTTGCGCCGGTAACCTCACTTTCTTCTTCGAATGTTTTAAATCCTTTGAATGCAAACGGTTCACTTTCCTCCGTAAGTGCAAAGCGGATTGGAAAAGGTTCATTGGTTCCATAATAAAGATCGACGGTTCGCTTATCGGCACGAAGGTTCATCGCCAGAATCGTAAGGTGATTATCGTTAAGATATTCCAGCGTAACCTCGTTCATCGCCTTAGTTGAATGAACACGATTTTCGAACGGCTTAAGACTGTGTGTTTCCACAAGCAGACAAATGCGATTGTGCAACGCCGCATACCCTGTAGAATAGCGTGGAAGAGATGGTTCAAGAATTATTCCGTTTTCAATTTTATTATTTTTGAACTCAAGGTAAGGACAAACTAAGAATCCTTTTTCTTCAACCGTTTTTGTAAGATGCGGTATAAATTTTTCTTTCAGAAAATCAGCTGTTTCTTTATGGATGTTTTGATTTGTTTCTAAACCATAAGAGATATGATATTGATAATCAGCACCGTCTGTAGTATGGTTATCGATTACAAAATCGGGGAGCCAGTCATTAAAAAAGCGGAGAAAAATTTTCATCTCCGGCGCATCACCTTTCATAAAATCACGATTCAAATTATAATTCAATGAAGTTGTACGCCAGCCCATTTCTTTCGGGCCATTTTGATTCGGGCGATTGAATTCTGATGTCCGTTCATGCCCGTCAACGTTAAAGATTGGAAGCACCAATAAAATTAAATTTTTCAGCAGATGTGCTTTTTCTTTAGTGATGAGAATTTCGCGGAGCAAAAGCATTGTTGCATCTTTGCCTTCAATTTCGCCGGCATGAATTCCATTTTGAATAAGTACAATAAGTTTGCCTGAGTCGCGTGCTTTTGGAGCAGTAAATTCGCGGTTATTCGAAACAATCAACGACCGTATGGGTCTCCCCTGTGGAGAGAAACCAAGAGTGATCATTTTTGCGAATGGTGATTCGCGGGTAAAATGTTCAAAGTACCGCATCGTTTCTTCAAAACTTGGGGAGGAAATTCCGCCCGACTTTTCGAAGTGAGTTACCCACCTGTCTTGGTTGTTACTTTGTTCTTGTTTCATTTTTCTTCCAAGATTAAGTGAAAATCTCTTGCACTGGGTTTAGTGCAATAAATAACTATTTATTTAATAAATTTGAAAAAGAACTTCAAATGTTTACTCTAACTTCCGAAAAATATTTTTGTAGTTCAACTAAAATTTTAACTTTTTTTCAGTTATTATATTACAATGAGTTTATGTTTTACATAATTTAGAAAAATTTCTTTATGAATAAAAAAGTTGTTGTTCTCGGTGCAGGCGTTTCGGGGTTAGCTACGGCATGGCTTCTTCAGAAAAAAGGATTTGACGTTACGGTTCTTGAAAAAAATAAAGAAGCCGGCGGCGCAATGGAAAGTGTTTTGGAAAATGGTTACCTCTTTGACCGAGGACCAAATTCCGGTTTGGAAACCGTTCCGGTTATTAAAGAAATTGTCGATCAAATCGGTTTGACAAACGAAATGGTTTACGCAAATGACAAGGGAAATAAAAGATACATCTTGCGCGATGGTGAATTGCACGCGCTGCCAATGAGTCCCCTGGCATTTTTAAAAACAAAATTATTTTCAGCAAAAGCAAAACTGCGATTGTTCGCCGAGCCTTTTATTTCACGCTCGAACGATGGTTACTATCAAAGCATCGCCCAATTTGTTAAACGAAGATTGGGGCAAGAATTTCTCGATTACGCCATCAATCCTTTTGTTGCCGGAGTGTATGCCGGAAATCCTGAAGACTTGAGTGTTGCTTCAGCTTTTCCAAAACTTTATGAACTGGAAGAAAAATACGGTGGACTGATTGTTGGAACAATCCGGAGCATTAGCGAAAGGAAGAAAAGAAAAGAGCAATCGAAACAAAATGCAAGAATGTTCTCCTTCATAAACGGAATGCAGAGTCTGCCAAAAACAATCGCAAAGAAATTAGGTGAACGGGTTGTACCGTTTGCTGATATTAAATCAATTAAGAAGAATGAAAAAGGATTTACCGTTGCTTATCATAATGCGGGCTTCGATAAAAAGATTGAGTGCGACCTTCTTCTCTCAACACTTCCGGCGTATGTTACTTCTTCTTTATTGAAAGAGATTGACGGTAATCTGGCAAATCATCTTGATGCGGTTTATCATCCGCCCGTGATGGTGCTGTATCTCGGATATAAAAAAGAAGATATCGGGCAACCGTTGGATGGATTCGGATTTTTAATTCCCGCAAAAGAAAAGAAATCTTTTCTTGGGGCGATTTGGAGTTCGGTTTTATTTCCAAACCGGGCACCGGAAGAAGCGGTATCGTTTACCCTCTTTATCGGCGGCTCGCGCAACGCAGATATTTTCAAGCTTGACAAAGAAATAATTTTAAAAACCGTCATAGAAGAATTTCAATCAATAATGAAAATCAAAACCGAGCCGGTTTACAAAAGTTACCGATATTGGAACAAGGCGATTCCCCAATACAATCTCGGTTACATCGAACATGAAAAATATTTTGATGAATTTGAACAAAAGAATCCCGGAATCTTTTTAAGCGGAAATTACCGCGGCGGTATTTCGGTGGGAGATTGTTTTAAGAATGCAGAGTTGGTTGCAGATAAGATTTCTGCGTTTACTGAATAAGGTAAATCAACCTGAAACAGCCTGATCTACGCTTTATGATTAAGTGGAGAAAATTTTCATCCCCAAAGGATTCACTTGTTTTTTATCTGTTAATTGCAAATTTTAGTTTCAAATTTTTACATCCTTTTTGGAGAATTAATGGTTAAGAGATTATTATTTCTGATCCCTCTTTTACTAACATCACTTCAATCGCAAACAGTGATTGGCAAATACGCCGGAGAATTTCTTTCAATCGGTGTTGGCGGACGCCCGCTTGGTATGGGCGGCGCTTACGTTGCAATTGCAAATGATGTAACAGCAGGTTATTACAACCCGGCCGGACTTGCAAAACTTAACTATCCACAAATCGCTTTAATGCACGACGAACGATACGGAAATCTTGTTAATTACAATTATGCCGCCGTGGCAATTCCTTACGGAAAAGATTATACTTTCGGAGTAAGCGTAATGCGCCTTGGCGTTGATGGAATTCCCGATACACGAAACGCGTTGTACGATGCAAACGGAGATGGGATTTTAGACATCAATAGCGATAGATTGAACTATGATCTCATAACCGAATTCAGCAATCAGGATTGGGCATTCTATTTAACCGGTGCAAAAAGAGTATCAGACGATCTTTATCTCGGTGCAAATGTAAAAATTCTTTCGCGCTCAATTGCGGAATATTCAGCTTTCGGAATTGGATTTGATATCGGCGCTTATTATACACCGATGGAAAATTTAATGCTCGGCGCTAACTTACAAGATGTTACCACAACTTTTGTTGCGTGGAGTACGGGAAGAAACGAATTGATAACTCCAACGGCAAAAGTAGGCGCAGCATATCAACTTGATTTTCTCGGCGGAAAAATTCTCCCGGCAGTTGATCTTGATATCCGTTTCGAGAACCGCCGCTTTGCATCGCAATTTAATGTTGGTCCCGTTAGTTTTAATCCCCATCTCGGAATGGAATACAGCTACAAAAATCTTTTTGCCGTACGCGCCGGTTATAATGATGTAAAACAATTTACATTCGGCGCTGGAGTAAAATTACCAAAACTGAATATCGATTATTCCTTCGCGCGGTTTAATATGTCCGCAGATGACCGCCTGCCTGACACACACAGAATTTCTTTAATGCTTACGCTTGAAGAACCCCGGTTTATGCGGGTGATGGAATAATTCATTCAAAAGATTTTTTGAAAAGGAAGTTTGAGAAATAGAAGAATCTAGTATTGTAATAAATACAAAACCAACTGATAAAGTTTCTTACTGAAGAACAAATTAAGCAGAAATTGAAGTAAAGAAACAGCAAACCGGTTTGGTGCTTAAGTGAAATACATTTTGTGGGAAGAAAAAAACTATAGGATACCATTGTTGATAAACTTAATTCCTCACTTTTACAAAAATTGGTTTCAAGCATTTTTTTTCATGATTCTTTTTGGTTTTGCTGCATACGCTCAACCGATGAATAAAAATTGGACTACCGATACTTTAACCGAAAAACAAGTTGGTGGGAATATGTTCTTATTTACCGGATTGGGCTCTTCCGAGATATTGTATCTCGGTCTCGGTTACAATTTTAACAACAAATATAGCGCAGCAGTAACTCCACAAATTTTCCCCGCACAAGCAAATACAGAAGGTGGATTTGGAATAAAACCATTGACAGGAGTGGGTTTAAGATTCTCGATGCTTTTTTTTAATGAGTTGCTTAAAAAAAGCTGGTTCCCGTTGGACAATTTAAGTTTTGAGTATTGTTACGGCTTTAATACGAAGCATGAACCTAATGTAAATAAATTCCAATTAACGGTCGGTTCCAACAAGATAAGAAAATCGGGGATTAATTTTCTTTGGGCAATTGGTCTTGCTACCGTTGCTCAAAAGAACAAAACACCCTTGCTTATCCCAAGCCTTAATATTGGGTTGATTAACAATTTCTAACGGAGTGGGTTTTAATATGAAAAATTTCACTCTGCAGTTAATAGTATTTTCGGCTGTTTTTTCTTTCGTCAGTTTTAGTCAAAACAAAGATACTTTGAACAATAAAAGTTCGAAGGTGGAAAAATTGAATCCCAAAATCGGATTTCAATTCGGTTCACATTCCCAAAACTTAACTCAAACTACTTCCCATAAATTCAGCAGAGATATACTCTTTGAAGCCCACTTCAAATTTGATTTATCGAGCGAAGTCCATCCCATAATAGCGTATACTTATTGGAAAGCTCAAACTTCTCCGAGTGGACAAATGCGTTCAGAAACGATTTCCAGTAATGGACTGAAACTGGAAGTAGATTTCTCGTTATTCAAAATATATAGTGTTTCACTCTCGCTCGGACCTTTAATATCAATTGAAGGTATTACCGGACCAACGAATAAAGTTTTCTCATTAGGGACAAACGTAAAATTAGCTCTACCGCTTTGGAATGATAAAGTTAATTTATTGTCAATTGCCGGTTATCAAACTGGTTCCGAAGTCTTTGCCCTTGGTGGAGGAGGTTTTAATTATTCTTTCTTTAGTTACTCGCTTGGAATTGAAATTAATCTTCAGAATTAAATAGGAGGCGCTTACATTGGAATTAAAAAAAATCATGAATTTGTCCGTAATTGGAATTATGAAAAAACAACTTCTTTTTATTGTACTTGTAACTATTGTATTGATTAATCTTGGCTGTAAGAAAGCTCCGACACAACCACCCGACAATGAAAGAACAACTTTAGAATATAACTGGGAAGTTGATACTCTCTTTAACCCTCACGGGTATGGGGTTGTCCCCTGGTCTATGTGGGGCAGTTCTCCCACTGATGTCTGGACAGTTGGTTTTAATCTCGCCGGACAGGGTGAAATGTTTCACTACGACGGTGTGAAATGGAAAAGAGTTACTCCTGATTTGGGATTTAATTACGAATTGGCGGCAATTTTTGGTTTTAGTGAAAATCATATCTATTCTGTTGGAGCTAAACTAATAGTTGATACTATGTTGCATTCAGAAAATCTAGTCTTAAGGTATAATGGAATAAATTGGCAAAGAGAAAATATGCCTTTGGGAAGTGGATTATTATATATTCATGGTCAAAACTCAAACGATATGTGGGTATGTGGTTATTATGGTACACTTTATCACAAAACAGGTGGTGCATGGCAAAAAATACCTTTTGACAGCAAGCTAAATTTAGGACCAATATGGACTGCACCTAATGGGGAGGTTTTTATGATGAGTGAATATTTTGATTATCGTGTAACAGCTGATACTACAATGTTCTATTTTTCCAAATATACTTCTTCAGTTTGGAATATTTTAGACTCTAGTAAATTAGTAATCGTTGATGGAATTAGAACAGGTTATAAATATGGTGAAAAGGGGATGGTTGGTATTTCTGAAAATCAAATTTACTCAGCTGGTAGTGGTTTGTTTAAATTCAATGGAAATCTTTGGCAGGTTGAAACTTGGGATGATTATGATTACAAAGATTTAAAATGTAATAATGAGGGGATTTTTTTTGCTGTCGGTGGTCATGGTACAATCAGATATTTACTAAATAATCAATGGCAAAGTATTCGGGATTACAATCGTTACACGGTAGATTTCTATTCCGTTATGCCATTTAACGACGAAGTATTTATTGGTGCTTTCTCTGCTGGTAACGGTTATATAGTTCACGGAACATTAAAAAAATAAAAACCTTCAAGGTTCAGAAAAAAAATTTCACCAATCCTTGAAGGTTTGAAAACATAAATTTTAGATAATCTCCCATTCTTCTTTTTCTCCTTCAATTACTGTAAAGATTGGATGCGGAACGAGATCAGTTACGTTCAACAAAATTTCATAAAGATTTTTATCACGCGTAATTAATTTATTAAGGAGATGCTGCTTCTCATAAGAAAGCTGTCCCTTTGTTACTGTCAGCGTATAGAGATTAAATTCCCAATTAATTTTGTCTTTGGTAAAATTAAATCCTCTTCGTAAAGCTTCCTTATACACCACAGATAAATATTGATTTATACAATCAAGTGGAGCCGGCGCTTTCTTAAATCTGTTAAGTTGAGGATGATTCTTATAACCTTTTGTCTTTCCTTCCAGCACATGTTTTGCTAAAAGGGTTTCTCTCCAAAGCGCAACTAAGCCTTTGGTATCAAGATATTTCGGATGTAAAGACCAAATTCTCATAAACGTTTGTGTCTGTTTTTAAGCGGTGACTCAACACTATTTTTTGCAATTAAATTCGCCGTCATTATTCTTGGATCGATAGCTCAAAGTCTTTTGGATTATATTCCTGTTCTCTAAGGAGTGAGAATATTTTAAGCCTTGTTTCTTCTGAAATTGATTTTGTCCGGCTCAAGATCCAGCCGTATTCCCGCTTCGGATGACCTACTACAACCCATTGATAATTATCATCAAGACCGATGATCCAATAGTCTCCCCAGAATGGTCGCCAGCCAAAAAAGGATACGAAACTAACTTCCAGTTTAGCGTTCGTTAATTTATCAACAATTCTAGCAACACCTTCAGCTTCATTAATTTCACCATCATCTTCTACACATCTGTTTACAACTTTAATCCTTCCATCCTTTTGGATTGAATAAGTCGCCGTAGTATTTTTTTTGCATGAACGCTGAAAAGTATTTGGAATTTTTGCAATCTCATACCAAACACCAACGTATTTTTCTAAGCTTACAAACTCAACTGTTTTGACCTGTGATTTATTTGAGTCCTGAGCAAAAAACTGCATCATCGGAATTAAAAGAAACATCAACAATATTTTCATTTTCACTCCACATTAATTTCTGATTCATCCTTCAAACACCTTCTTCAATTCACTTTGCTTTTTCATCTTTCCTAAAGCCAGCATCAATTTAATTCTAGCTTTTTGTCCGTTCAGATAATCGGAAAAAATTACTCCGAGTTCGTGCAGCCATTTTCCGGCGCCGGGATAACCGTAAATATCAAGCGTTTCTCCTGCGGGACAACGCGATACCAGTACAACGGGAATATTTTTCTCGACCGCGTATTTAATTCCTTCAAACGCTTTCGGCGGCACATTGCCAACTCCCATCGCTTCAACAACAATTCCAGCAACGTTTGTATCTGCTGAATATTTAAAAAACTTCGCGTCCATTCCAGCGTAACATTTTATCAGGTCAACATTGGTTTCAATTTTAGAAGTTTTTATAATTTCAAGTTTGCGCGGCAGACGGTTGAAGATAACTCTTTCATTCTTCACAAAACCAAGCGCGCCAAAATCAAGACTGTGAAAAGTTTCGATATCATCCGTGTGAGTTTTAGTCACTTCACTTGCGGCATTTATTTCCCCGTTCAAACAAACAAGAACGCCAAGATTTCTGCTGTTTGGATTTAAACAAATCGCAATCGAATCTTTTAAATTTGCCGGTCCGTCCCAATCCGGTTCCGAACTGTTTTTCATCGATCCGGTAAGGACAACGGGAATTGGTGTATCAAGAGTTAGGTCAAGCAGATACGCAGTTTCTTCAAGCGTATCGGTGCCGTGAGTAATAACCACGCCGTCAAAACCATTCTTGGTCAATTGATTTTTAATTTTTTTTGAAAGAGCAAGCATCAATTCCGGAGTCATGTGTGGACCCGGATATTTACCGAAATCGAAAATGGTTACGTTTGCCAGATTATAAATTTCAGGCATTAGCTGCATGAGATCGTTACCGGAAAAATGAGGAACGGCTCCTCCGGTTTTCTCGTCAATCTTCATTGAAAAAGTTCCGCCGGTAAAGACGAGCAAAATATTTTTCTTTTTCACTACATTAATCCTTTGTAAAGTCCGCCGTCAATTTGAATGGTGTTTCCCGTAATGTACGATGCTTGTTCCGAAGCCAGGAACAAAATTGCCGAAGCAATTTCTTCGGGACGCGCCATTCTGCCGAGCGGAATTTCTTTTGTCATATTCGCGATAATTGTTTCATGCGACTCACCCGTTAGTTTGGCTTTGTTCACCGCAAGTTCATAAATTCTTTCCGTTAGTGTATAACCGGGCGCAACATTGTTAACCGTGATGTTATGTTTTGCAAGTTGGTTGCTCAGTGATTTACTCAAGCCGATTAGTCCTGCTCGGAATGTGTTTGAAAGCAGAAGATTATCGATCGGCTGTTTCACCGCCACAGAAGTAACGTTGATAATCCTTCCCCAGTTTTTCTTTTTCATGTTCGGAAGAACTGCTTGTACAAAGCGAACCACACTTAACAGAACTTGTTCATAACCGAAGTTCCATTTTTCTTCATTCAGTTCTTCAAAAAATCCTGCCGAAGGACCGCCGCAATTATTTACAAGAATATCAATCCCGCCGAATTTCTCCTTTACTTTTTCTGCAGTGTTTGTAATGTCGGAAGGGTTATTCAGATCGCACACAATCCAGAAAATTTCATTTTCATGTTTTGCAGATAACTCTGAAGCTGTTTTTTCTAATTCAAATTCACTGCGAGAACAGATGGCGACATTACATTTTTCTGCTGTAAATAATTCGGCCGCCGCTTTTCCAATTCCTTTACTTGATGCGGTAACAAGAACGGTTTTGTTTTGTATTCCTAAATTCATGTTAGTACTCTAAAATATTTGAGATGAAATTAACTTGTTCAAAAATAAGAAGAGTTTGGATAAGAAAACTAATTCAGAAAGGACAACTAAATGTATTTTACCAGCACCAGTGTAATATCGTCGTGCTGTTCTTCGCCGTTGCAATAATTAGTTACACCGTCCAATATTTTAGATTGAATGGTCTCGAGAGGTGAATCAATATTCTTCTTTAAGATGGAAATGATATTTTCTTCTCCGAACTCTTGTTGTTTTTCATTCATCGCTTCGCTAATTCCGTCGGAATAAATTGCAAGCAAACTTTCCGGCTTTAAAATAATTTCGGTTTCTTCAAGCGAGGTATCAAAAACTTCACCTTTGTTCAACCCCAGACCGATTCCAACCGGTTTTACTTTTTCGCATTTTCCATCATTTATCAGTAATGCATGCGGATGACCGGCACGGCAGAAGTGAACCTTCCGCTCACCGCTATCAATTAAGGCTAAAGAGACGGTGATAAAATAATTACGCTCCATTTCAGCAAAAAGTCTTTTGTTAATTTCAACCAAAATTTCTTTCGGCGATCTTTCTTCCGAACAGTACATACGGATCATCGTTTGCAGTTTGGAAATGTAAAGAGCGGCGCTCAATCCTTTGCCGGAAACATCTCCGACAACAATGAACAATTTTGTATCACTCAGTTTTATAAAATCGTAATAATCGCCGCCAACGTGCTGGGCGGGAATCGTAACTCCGCTGAGTTCCAAATGATTAATTTTGGGAACTGATTTTGGCAGAAGACTTTGTTGAATGTGCCGCGCATTTTCCAAATCGCGTTCAAGGCGATTCTTTTCAATTTCGGAATGATAAAGCCGTGCGTTCTCAATCGAGATAGCCGTTTGATTTGATGCTGAAATGAGTAAATCCAAATCCTTTCCGGTAAATTGTGCGCCGGTCTGTTTCAACCCGAATAACAACAGACCGATGAGTTGTTCATTTATCATCAAGGGAACAATAGTAAAAATACCCTCGTTAATAAAAACCGTTGCTTCATCTTCCAGCACAGTAGAAAAATTCTGCCTCTCTAAAACAATTCGTTGATTATTTTTTTTCCGTTCGGAAAAATATTCGGAAAGATTTTGAAACGAATGTAATGTTTGCGGTGCTAGTTCATTTATTCCATGATACTGAAGGAGATGAAATATTCCTCCATTCTTTTTAAGCATCAAACCAAATTTGCTCATGCCAAGTGATTCAACATAAAGTTCACGCGTAGCGTTAAGAATATTTTCTATTCCAACTACTTTAGCAATATCTCCACTAAACTTTAACAATCCTTTTTGAAATGCGAATTGTTCGGGATAAAATTTCTCAGTTAAAAAATCCTGGAAGCGGTCTTTAGATGACTGAAATATTATAGCAAATACGATAAACACAAAAAAGGCAATCATACTTTGATATTGTGTACCTATCGCACTGCTAACAACTTGTCCCATCAACAGCATGATTAAAAAATAGACAACTGCAATTGAAACGGTCGCAGTACCATACACAACAGTACTTTTCACTACCTCCCTTATGTCCATTAAAGAATATCGGAAGATCGCGTATCCAAATGCGATGGGAATAATCGCGATCAAAATGATCGGCATAAAAAGAAGAGGGTCGTTAAAGACAAGCTGATTGGTTGTAGCTGTAAAAAGAATAAAATAGAAGAGAGAACCTAATCCAATTATAAATGCAGCAATGATAATTCTTAACGCCCGTTTTTCCGTAACCGAATCAACTTTTCTGTAACCAAGAACAAGAAGAACAAAACTAGTTATAAGCGAAAGGACAATATGAAAGTTAACAACTACAGCATTCACTATCCCCGCTCTCTGAAGGGCTCCCGTAAAACCAAACCTAATATTAAGTGCAACTATACTGATAAAAATGATCCATGGAGCATAGATCAAGGTTTTTCTTATTACCGATTTTTTTTCAAGAATGGTAACTACCGGGAAAATGCTAAAGAACCGTACCATGCTGAATGCCCAAAAAATAGCTCCGAAGACAATCAGAACGTTAACACTCCTTACCAAAAAGATATTTCTTAGAATCGGATTGTCGACCTGCAACCCTCTATTAAGTAAACTGTTCATAGCAAAGAGAACGGTAAAGGCGCCAACACTAAAAAATAACCGTTGAATTTTCCCTTCTGGTTTTGCCATGAGCACAAAGAAGCCGACAATTAACCAAAATGTGGAGAATAAAGTAAAAGCCAGATTATTAAAACCGACTAATTTTTTAATATAAACATTTGCCGTAAACTGTTTTCCATTTCTTTCAAAAACATAAACGGCATAATCTCCGGAGGAGACTTTGTCCAATGTTCTACTGGCATCTAAGGTGTTTTTACAAATAACTCCATTAATAGAAACTAGCCTGTCGCCATTCCGGATACCGGCTACCCAGGTAACCCCATCAACTTTAACGAGATCAAATCGAATAATATTATTTACACTGTTAAAATCAGAATCGCGCCACAAACATTCATCGTTTGATTGGGCTGTCACATCGAAGATATAAAACAAATTCAATGCGCAGATCATCACCAAAATGGCAGAAAGGAAAAGGATGATGTGAGAAAATTGATGATTTAAAAATATTTTAATCTTGGCTAACATACTTCACCCATCATAGAAGAAGAAACATTTATGTGAAGAAGTTTAGCCATAGCACTAAAACCATTTATTAGTAATTGCAAAAATAGTTAAATCATTTTGAACAGCAACTGGAAAGGAAAAAGAAAAAAGGGAAATCCGTCGGTAAGTTAATTCTTCAGTAAAAAAGATGTTCCCCTTTTAGCATCGAATAAAACCATTCGACACAAATTAGATTCCAAGAGCCCGAAAATTGTTCGGGCTTTTAGATATAAATTTCGATTTAAAGAGCCGAAACAATCTCCGCAGTATCAAGCGCGATCACCAACTCCTCATTCGTTGGAATACGAAGGACATGAACTTTGCTGCCTACTTTTGAAAGATCGTTTTGTTTCGCGCTGTTTTTCTCTTCATCTATTTCGAGACCAAGAAATTCTAATCCGTTACAAACCGAGCTTCTTACAAGAGCTGAATTTTCCCCAATGCCGCCTGTAAATACAAATGCGTCAATACCCCCCATTGCAGCGGCATAAGCGCCTACATATTTTTTAATACGGTAAGTGAATACATCAAAAGCAAATTTTGCGCGCTTGTTTCCTTCGGCTACTGCAGCTTCAATTTCCCGCATGTCACTACTTTCACCGCTGATGCCGATAAGTCCGCTATGTTTATTTAACAAAACGCCTGCTTCGGAAAGTGATAGACCTTCTTTTCCCATAATGTAAAGAATAACCGAAGGATCAATATCTCCGGCTCTCGTTCCCATTAACAACCCTTCAAGAGGAGTAAATCCCATTGAGGTATCAACGGAAGTTCCTTTATCAATTGCCGCCATGCTGCAGCCGTTACCCAGATGAGCGGTCACAATTTTTAATTCCGTAACAGGTTTACCGATCATTGTAGCAGCTATTTCAGAAACATAACGATGAGAAGTTCCGTGAAAACCATATCTTCTTATCTTATGCCGTTTATAAAGCTCGTAAGGGATCCCATATAAATAAGCATGAGGCGGCATTTTAATATGAAACGCGGTATCGAAAATTGCGCACTGTTTGGTTTCGGGCATGATGCGTGTAACCGCCTGAATACCTTTTATGTTTGGCGGATTATGGAGCGGCGCCAATTCAATATTTTCTTGAAGCACTTTCATCACTTCGTCGGTCATAAGAACGGAACCGGAAAAGGATTCGCCTCCGTGTACAACTCTATGTCCAACTGCGTCGATGTCTGATTTATCGTCAATTACCCCGTGATTTCTACTCAGCATCACCGCAAGAACGTATTCAATCGCCATTGCGTGATCCAAAATTTCGGCTACGATTCTTACGTTGTTTCCGTCATGTCTTGTGTGGTTAAGAACTGCACCGGTCATACCGATACGTTCAACTACTCCCTTTGCCAGCGCAATTTTTTCTTTGGTATCAATAAACTGATATTTTATCGATGAACTGCCTGAGTTTAAAACTAATACTCTCATATTTTTATTTTCACTTTCATTATCAAATTGTATTGCCACGACTTTTAAGTCGTGGAGGTAAATTAAAAAATCAATTTGGGCTTTAGCCGAATGATGATTCTTTAATATTAATCCACGAGCTAAAGGTCGTGGCTATTCAAATTCATTATTTCTAATAGACGGCATTAATAAACTATCTTTCCGTTCACATCGTATTTGTAAAAACCTTCACCGGTTTTTTTGCCGAGTTTTCTTTCTCGAACGAGCTGGCGCAAAATCGGACAAGCGCGGTATCTCGGCTCACCAAGCGTTTTCCAGAGTGTGTCCATCCACGCAAGGACTTCATCAAGTCCCATCATATCAGCCATTTCCAACGGACCGTTTTGAAAGTTGTAGCCGAGTTTCATTGCGGTATCAATGTCTTTCGCTGTCGCGATTCCTTCCAGCAAAATGTGCATCGCTTCATTAAGCAGGGGAACGATTGCCCGTGTGGTAACGTAACCCGGATATTCATAAACTTCAACAGCGGTCTTTCCGATACGCGACGCAAACTCTTTTACTTTTGCAACGGTCTCATTTGAGGTGTCCAACGCTTTTACCAATTCTACCAAAGGAACTTTGGGAACAGGATTTAAAAAGTGCATTCCAATAATTTTATCTGTCCGGTTTGTCGCTTCGGCAATTTTGGTTAGACTAAGTGTTGAGGTGTTTGAAACAAAAATCGTGTCTGGTTTAGCTATCGTATCAAGCTGTTTAAAAATAGCTTTTTTAAGTTCCATGTTTTCGTCAACCGCTTCAATGATTAACTCGCAATCAACTGCATCCGCTAAATTTAGCGACCATTTTATTCTGCTCATGATTGCTTTTTTTTCTGAAGTGGTTATTGCCCAGCGTTTTATTTCACGGTCGATATCTTCCGATAACCTGCTTTTTCCTGTTTCAAGATGTTCCGGATCTTTTTCAATTACCAGTACTTCAATTCCGGAAGCGGCTATGGTTTGGGCAATTCCCTGTCCCATAATTCCTGCTCCGATAATTGCAACCGTATTAATGGTTTCACTATCGTTGGCGATTTTGGCGTTTCTTATTAGTTCTTCTATTTCAAATTGTTCACTGTTCATTTATTTTCTCTTATGATTAAAAACTCAATTCTTTAACAAATATTATTCCATCTTCAGCACGGGGAAATACACTTTTTTTTGCCGTTACCCGTCGAAATATTCTCAAATTGCAAAAAAAACACCCAATAATGGAAAACTCAATAATCATTCTTTTCAAAAAGGTAAAATCCCAAATAGGAGATTACAAGTAAAAACAGAAAAGAACTGATCAAGATTTGCGGCTCAATTTCGCCACTATTCATGGCAAGCGTTTGGGGAATATTTTGGATTTCGTGAAGCTTAGGAAGCACATAATAAATTCCGTCTAATATTGTTTTTATCGTCTCTTTTCCTTCAAGAAATAAGAATATTTTCTCCCGGTTAGCCAAAAGTGGACTAACGAACATCAGCAAATAAGCGATCATCATGCTGATGCCGGAACTTTTGGTGAGTACTCCGAATAGAAGGAGTACTGAGTTCAAAATGGCGAAATAAAATAAAGAACTGAGTAAGAGAGATATAAACGATAAATCCCAATGCCCAAATTTTACTCCGGCGATAAACCAGATTCCGCAGATCAAAACAAAAATGTGTAAAAAGAAGATGAGCAATCCGCCGAAATATTTTCCACCCAATAATTGGGCACGACTTACCGGTTTTGAAAGAAAGAGATCGATTGTTCCTTTTTCCAGCAGCGTAGGAATAAAACTTGCACATGCAAAAATGGAAAGGAGAAATCCGAAACTCAGCACAAAGTTTGCCGTCCCCATCTTAAACATGATCATTATTTTGCTAAATCCCATGGGCGATTTTTTTATCGCATCTCCAATGCCCAAATTAGCGGCAAAGAAAACGCCCACCAGCATTAATAACACAAAAAAGGAAAAAGCAATAAATACTTTTTTGGAGATTGATTCGCGCAGAGTAAAAACCGTCATCAACCAAATATTTTTCATCAGTTTTTCTCCTCTGCTTTTACCAACGAAATAAAAACATCTTCAAGTGAATTTTTCTCCTGCGCCATTTCTTTAATTGAAATTCCTTTGCTGCGCAAGTGATCAACAAAATCGTTCATAGGTCTTTGTTCATCAACTCGAATGAGATAAGATGACGAAGAAACTTTCTGCATCTCGTATTTTTCTTTTAACGATTCATCCAGTACGCTTTCAAGTTCAGCATCAACAATAATTCTATATTCTTCTTTTCTGCTCGTTAATTCGAGTACGTTTCCTTCTCGGATAATTTTTCCTTTATGTAAAATCGCAACCCGGTCGGTAATTAATTCAACTTCGGAAAGCAAATGGCTGTTGAGAAAAATGGTCTTGCCGTTTTCTTTTAACGTAAGCAAAACATTGCGGATCTCTTTCCTCCCGATAGGATCAACGCCGTCGGTTGGTTCATCAAGAAAAAGAAGATCGGGATCGTTCAGCATCGCCTGCGCAAGTCCTAGCCGCTGCATCATTCCTTTAGAATACGTTTTAATTTTGCTTTTGCTCCATTTTGTCATTTGCACAAGCTCAAGCATTTCGTCAATGCGTTTGGTAAGATAGAGATTTTCCAACCCGCTCAACTTTCCGAAAAACGTCATTACTTCTTTTCCGGTCATATAGTTTGGAAATTTATGGTTCTCCGGAAGAAACCCGATTTTCTTTTTCAAATGAAGATTTGAAAAGTCTTCACCAAACATTTTACATCTTCCGAAAGTTGGATAAACGATTCCGAGCAAAATTTTTATTAATGTGGTTTTGCCCGCGCCGTTTTGCCCGAGCAAACCGAAAATTGTTCCCTGCTCAACCGAGAGCGTTACATCATTAAGCGCGGTTACTGTTTTCTTGCCGAAAGTAGTTGTGAAAGTCTTACTCAGATTTTCAATTTCTATTACATTCATTGGGGATATTTCTTGTTTGAATAATTACAGATGCAAATTAGTTATAAAAACGGGGGTGGCAAAATTTAAGTCCCACCCCTATTTCCCGTATATTTGCAGTGCAAATTTATGCTCAAAGTAAACGAAATATATTATTCCATTCAAGGTGAAAGTACCAAAGCGGGACTCCCGTGCGTTTTCATCCGCTTGACTTATTGCAACTTGCGCTGTACGTATTGCGATACGGAATACGCATTTTATGAGGGAAAAGATTTTTCACTTGAAGAAATTCTTTACGAAGTAAAAAAGTATAACTGCAAGTTAGTTGAACTAACCGGCGGCGAGCCGCTGGTGCAAAGCGAATCGCTTAAGCTGATGAAGTTACTCAGCGATAAAGGTTTCGAAGTTCTTCTTGAAACAGGTGGAAGTCTGCCGATCGAAAAAATCGATCCGCGCGTGAAAATTATTATGGATTTGAAAACACCTTCGAGCGGTATGGAGAAGAAAAATCTTTATGAGAATATTTCGTTCCTAAAAAAAAGTGATGAAGTAAAATTTGTTCTCGGCTCGCGCGAAGATTTTGAGTGGACGAAAACCATTCTTGGTAAATATGATTTGCAAAACAAATGCGAAATTCTTTTCTCCGTTGTATTCGGCAAACTTGAACCGGCAACGATGGTCGCATGGATTTTAGAAGATAACTTACAGATAAGATTTCAACTGCAGATGCACAAATTTATTTGGCATCCGGAACAGAAAGGTGTTTAATGAAAATAGCTAAAGTATTCGATTGGGAAATGGGGCACCGGCTCCCGTTCCACAAAGGGAAATGTAAAAACCTTCACGGTCATTCCTACAAACTCCGCCTTGAAATAGAAGGCGAACCCGATGAGCAGGGAATGTTAATCGATTTTTATGATGTAAAAAAAATTGTCAATCCGATCATCGAAAATCTCGATCACGCGTTTATGGTTTACAAAGACGATAAAGATTTAATTGATGCATTACAAAAATTAGATTCAAAAACCGTTGTGGTAGAATTTCACTCAACCGCGGAAAACATCTGCAAATACTTTGTTGATGAAATAAAGAAAATTTCTCTTCCGGCAAACATTAAAAAAATTTCCGCAAGAATTTATGAAACCGAAGACTCCTATGCCGAAGAAAATTACGAATTACGAAATTAATAATGTAGGGAACGGTCGAGACCGTTCCTCTTTAGTATTGTGGTAGAGATTAGACACGGAACGCTCGCGAGCGTTCCCTACGATAAAAAACAATTGAAATAATTTAAGAGTTAACCTTCATGTCCAAATTCAAAATGTTTATAGAGTATGATGGCACGCGCTACAGTGGCTGGCAAAAACAGCGCGACAGCAAGACCGTCCAGGGAACGCTGCAGAGAATTGCAGAAGATATTTTTAACACCCGCGACGTAGATATTCAAGGAGCGGGAAGAACCGATGCAGGAGTACATGCGCTGCGACAAGTTGCTTCGCTCGATGTGCGGACAATGCTCGCGCCGGAAATTATCAAAATGAAATTCAACGATCTACTTCCCTACGACATTAATATCATTGAAGTTGAAAAAGCGCACCCCAATTTTCACGCGCGCAAAGATGTTGAGATGCGCAGTTATCTTTATCAGATTTCTAAACGGCGAACGGCGTTCGGCAAGCAGTTTGTATGGTGGATAAAAGATAAACTCGATACGAATAAGATGAGATCAACTTTGCAGCTTTTTATCGGCATGCACGACTTCGCTTCGTTTACCGATAAAAACATGGAAGAAAAATCAACAAAAGTTTTAATAAATGATATTACCCTTACCGAAGTTGACGATCTGATCCTTATCAGAATTATCGGTTCACATTTTTTGTGGAAGCAAGTCCGCAGAATGGTTGGCGTAACAGCAGAAGTTGGACGCAACCACTTAACCGAAAACGATGTGCTAAAATATCTCACCTCGCTTAAGAACGAACCGGCAAAATTCACCGCTCCACCTTCGGGGCTTTATTTAGAACAAGTTATTTACAAAGGGGAAAAGTTTAAACAAGAATTTTCTCCGCTATTAAAAGTTTCTAGTAAATAAGTTGTAAATGAAAGTTTATTTCTTTTCTCTCATGATTGCTTTTTTAATATTGTTTAATATTGGTTGCAAAAAGAACACGTCCGAACCGGTTGAAACACTTGCCTTAACCGTAGAAGACATTTCTTGCACCGAAGCTTGGGTAAAAATAACAACCACCAATTACCAAACACCAAATACGCTAACACTTTTTGTGAACGACAAAGCCGACCAAAGCATTACGCTTGTAAGAAGCGATACTTTACTTTACGTGGATTCTCTCCTCCCCAACCAAAGCTATAAAATAAAAGCAGCCTTTGTTACTAACAACCAACAACAAACCACCAACGAAGTAATTGCCAAAACCATGGATACCACCAGCCACAACTTTAGCTGGCAAACTTTTACCTTTGGTGAAGGTAGCAACAGCCTGCTTTATGATGTTGCCATAATAGATGAAAACAACATTTGGGCGGTTGGAGAAATTTATATGACAGACTCTCTAGGCAATCCCGATCCGCATGTTTATAACGCAATACATTGGGGTGGAAATAAGTGGGAATTGAAAAGAATCCCAATATCATTTAATGGGACACCGTTTTACCCAGTTATTAAATCAGTTTTTGCTTTCAATAATAATGATGTTTGGTTTGAAGCGGGGATTCATTGGGACGGAAATTCGTTCAGTCAGGTTCCATTTAATATTTATTTTCCATCAAATGTAAACAAGCTGTGGGGAACAAGCAGCATTGATTTGTACGCAGTAGGCAATACTGGTAACACAGCCCATTACGATGGAAATAGTTGGCAAAAGATAGAAAGCGGAACAATTACCAACATTAATGATATTTGGGGATTTACTAATGTTTTAACAAATGAGTATAATCTTTATTGTGCAGTATCCAATGTTTTTGAATCTGGAGATTATAAAATATTATCAATTAATAAAAACGGGAAAGTAGATTCCTTGAAGTGGAGTACCGGGAGAAGAGTACATTCCATCTGGACGAACAACGGATTTGTAATCTATACCAGCGGTGGAGGGGTTTTGAAAACAAGCGTGGTTATTGGCAAGAAATTACTGATATCCCCCTATACTATACCAGAAAAATAAGAGGAAATGGGCTGAACGATATTTTTGCCGTAGGTGACTTTGGAGTATTTGCTCATTATAATGGAAATAGCTGGAAGGTATATAACCAGTTAGCTATTAACGGCGTATATACAAGTGTTGCAGTAAATAACAATTTGGTAGTTGCGATAGGCTATGCAAACAATCAAGCGATAATAGTCGTAGGAAGGAGGTAAAATAACTATATTTTCAATAACGATTTGATTCAAAAAATTCTTTCGTCTCAGAACATAAAGGTATTTCCAAATTCTGTTAGGAATTAAATAAGGGTAGCATCAAATCCCCCCGCCCCCAAAGTTCCGCCTGCCTATCGGCAGGTAAATAGAAACGAAATATTTCATTCAATCGTACGTAACATCTCCAAATATTTAACTCGCACATCAAACGGCGGAATTTCTTCCCCGCTTCTAAAATCAATCTCAATTTTCATCTCTTTAAAAAGGCGATTGAGCGAAACGAACATCGGCTGGGGCAGAAAACCATTATCACGCAAGTAGTGAATAAGCTTTAGTGTTTTGAATCCGTCAAACCAGATATTTTTTTGCCGCTTTAGCTGCACATCCGTTTTAGCTGTGCGTAATATTTCACTCCACGCTTTTTCAAACTTCTGTTCAATTAAAAAAGCAGAAAGACTCGGATGAATTTTTTCTGCTTCACCTAAATATTCTTCTGCTGAAAAATTATTTGATAAAAATAATTTCAGCCAATCTTTCAACACTAAAAACGAATCAAAGTTGTAGAGAAGATATTCATTCTGAATTTGGCTAAGAAATCTATTCACCCTCTGCCCTGTTCCAAACGGCACGCGCCACGATCCGCGCGACGAAGGATAAACAACAGCATTTCTTATTTCACCAATTGAAACATTCTTCGCTAACTTTTCAAGGAAGTAAAAATCCTCTGCGGCTTTTTGTTTGTTCATCCCTTCAACTTTTATATAACTCTCAACATCGCAGATCATGGTTGAGCCGATGGTATGGAACGCGTATGGCGAACCGGCAATCCTTAGACATAAAACATAATAACGGAGAAATATTTCGTAACAGAGAATTGCTTCACGGTTTGTTTCATCAGCCAACGAATGCTGAAACGAAACAACCGCCGCATTTAGATTCCGTTTGTAAAATTCTTCATAAATTTCAGTAAAATAATTTCGAGAGACGGTACAGTCGGCATCAAGGCAAACAAGAATCTTTTTCTTTAACGAACCGTAATTAAAAAGCGAAAGCGAAGCATCCATTCCTATTTTACGGGCTAAACCTACTCCCCCGTTTTTCTCATCCAATTCATTGCCGGATGTTGCGGCATCGATAAATCCCAAAGAAAAATTATTGCTCGAAGCCTCATCGCTCAACTTTGCGAGTAAATACTCAATCGTTTTTTGGTTTTCTGTTTTAACTTCGTCAGGTGACGATTTTAAATTGTTCACCACAAAAAGGACTAAAATTTTATCGGCATATTTATTTTCGGCAGCTGAAAGAGAAGCAAGTAATCGTTTTATGTTTTCGTATTCACTTATCGCCGGAATAACAACAATCATTTCAATATGAGAGGAAGAGCGCCATTCTAAAGGGAGAACTTTAGTTCTGTATTTGTCTAAATACTTTTTTACTTTTACCGGAAGAGAGGACATTTTGATTCGATCAGATTTTTAGCTTCCTCAAAATCAGCTTCGGGAAGCCAGCTTATTATAACCCCTTCTCGTTCCATTTTGCGGAACCAGGTCATTTGCCGTTTTGCAAATTGATGAATTGCGCTTTGTAGTTTCTGGAACATGTCGTTGTAATTCAATTCCTTTTGAAGATACAGTCCAACGTAACGGTATTCCAATCCGAAGAAATTTAATTTCTCATACGTAATTCCATCGGCAACTAGCTGCTCAACTTCTTCGATCATTCCGTTTTGTAAGCGGTGCTTCAAGCGTTCTGAAATTCTTTCTTTAACAATTTTTCTTTCTAGTTGGATCCCGATTGTGAACGAAGAGACGGGAATCGATTTCTCTGTTTCTTCCTCCGGATCAGCTTCAGCAACAAGAATTGCTTTTATTAATCGGTCTTTGTCAAGCAGATCAGTCGTGTTGTGCAAATTTGGATTAAGAAAGCGGAGGAGTCCCAATAATTTTTCTTCAGGAAAATTTTCTAATTCTTTTCTCCGTTCCGAAGCAAAATCTGTTTTAGCAAGATGATATTTTTGCAGAACTGCAGAAAGATACAACCCTGTTCCGCCGGTTAAGAAAGGAGTTTTTTGTTTTGTAGTTATTGTTTGAAACGCTTTTGAGAAATGTTCTTTAAAAAGATATAAATTAAATTCTTCTTCCGGTTCAACAACATCAATAAGGTGGTAAGGAATTTGTCTGCCGTTAACGGAAAACTCTTCTAGATCTTTTCCCGTTCCAATGTTCATGCGTTTATAAACCTGGCGGGAATCAGCGGAAATAATTTCACCTTCAAAATAATCGGCAAGAGCTGCGGCTAATCTTGTTTTACCGCATGCGGTGGGACCCAAAACGGTAATGAGGTTATAGTTCATTCAGTAAGATTAATTTTCAATCGGAAGTGAGATGGAGAAAATCGCTCCTTCCCCTAATGAACTTTCAACTGAAATAGTGCCGTTATGTTTTTTAACAATATTTTCGGCTATCGGTAAACCCAAACCCATTCCTTCTTTTTTACCCTGACTCATGAATGGTTCAAATATTTTGCCCAAAACACTTTCGGGAATTCCGATTCCGTTATCTTTAAAAGAAATCTTCACATCGTGGAGCTCAACAGAAGTTGAGACAAAGAGTTTGCCGCCGTCCGGCATTGCATCGCACGCATTTTTTGTAATTTGATAACAGGCTTGATACAATTCTTTTTTATCAACGTTGACATTCACATCGCGGTCAAACTTTTTGAACAACTTTACGCCCCGGTGTTCAACATATTCTGCAAGCTTAAGGACAATTTCATCCATTACTGAATTGATGGGTCTTTTCTTTAACCGGTAAAATGTTTTTCCTTCGGCATACGCAAGTGTGGATTGAATTATTTCATTAACATTTGCCACTTGCTCAATCATCAAATCCATTACCTGTTTTACGTCGTCGGGAACATTTTTTCTTTTAACATGTTCTGCAAATTGTTTTATCGTAAGAACCGGTTTTTTAATATCCGAAAGTATGAAGTTTGTCAGTTTGCCAAGTGATACAAGTTTATCGGTCTTTATTAACTGCTGCATAAGTTCCGCGTTTGATAACGCAAGAGCAGCGTGAACAGAAAGCGCTTCAAGAAAATCAAGATCGATTTGTGTAAATTCTCCATGCGCAGAATTTAATAATTGAATTACACCGATGATAAGTCCTTCTCTGTTTTTGATCGGGAAACAGATCATCGATTTAGTTGTATAGCCGGACATTTTATCTATGTCGCTGTCAAACCGGTCATCTTCGTGAACATCGTTGATATTAATGATTTCCCCTGTCTTTGCCACGTGGCCCGCAAGTCCTTGACCAATTTTTAATCTTATTTCTTCGATATTATCACCACGCAAAACTTTAGACCAGAGCTCACCTTTGTCATAATCCAAAATGTAGAGAGTGCCGCGGTCTGCAGACGTAAGTGATGTTGCAGCTTCAACAATAGCGCGGAGAACTTCATCAATCTTTATGTTTGAATTTACTTTCTCTGCAGCATCAATAATTAACTGAAGTTGATCTGCTGTTAACCCGACCGCAATTTTATTTTCATTTTGAAAAAAAAGTTGGTGACTGTTCTCTGGAGAAATTGAAGATTTTGGTTCATCTGCCGGTTCATCAACAAACGTGTGGTTCTTTGGAACTTCAGAAACACCCCAGAAGCTGTCTTCAATTGGTTTATGAAGAAGAGGGTTTTTTACTTCCGGTTCTTCAGGCTCCGGAGTTTCTTCAACCGGAAGCGCTTCTTCATCCGGTAAAGAAAAGTCCCAACTTGCACTTTCAGGTTCAACCGCCTGAGTTTTTGAATAATCGTGTCTTGGTGGTTCCTGAATGTTTGTTTCGTTGAAAGTTGATTTAAATTTGTCGGTGTCAAAAGTAATTTCTGGTTCGCTTTGAATCAACGGTTCGTCGTCAAATGAAGAAAAATTCTGAGCCGGTGAATCTGCTGGTTTCTCATCTTTTAATTCAAACGGATCTTCATTTGATATGGAAGGAAAAGCATCGAAGTTGAAAGATTCACGGGTAATGTTTTGGAATTCGCCGGTTGATTTAGAAGGAGGAAGTTCATCGTTTGCAGAAAGACTCTCAAGTCCTTGCAAATTGTTTGAGATTGTTCTGTTTGGAGTAATTAGCTCGTTTAATTCTTTTCTTCTAAGGAGATAAAGTGTTGTATTGGTCTCGGCAACAGCGGAAGAAGTGCGGGCAGTCATGGCAAGAAATTCTTTTTCGCCAAAAAAATCGGTTGAACTTTTTAGAAAAATCCGTTGTCCGTCAACCGGGGCGGAAAATTTAATTTTCACATTTCCTTCTAAGAGCAAGCAGATATGTTCGGCAGAATCTCCAACTTTATAAATTATATCTCCCTCCTTAAATTCAACAACATCCTTTGCAACAAAAGGGAACGAATATGAATCTTCAGAAACATTTGAGAAAAGTTTATTTGCTTTTATCAGAACAATCGGTTTTATTTGGGCTGCCATTTTAAATACCATTTTTTTTCTCTATAATAATTATAATGAATTCTTTAGAAATTAGAAACGGAATAAATCATTTAATTGCCTGCGATCCGGTTTTAAATAGGATTATATCACAATCTCCTCTTTGCGGTATTAAACGACGCAACAATTACTATGAGTCACTTATTCAAGCGATCATTAATCAACAGCTTTCGGTTAAAGCCGGCGAAAGCATTTACAAAAAATTCTCCGCACATTTTGGTAAGAAGATCAAACCGGAAGAAGTTGCCGCAGCAACGGTAGAAGAGTTGCGCACGTTTGGACTATCAAACGCCAAAGCGAAATATGTAAAAGACCTTTCGGAAAAAGTTCTCTCAAATGATCTTTCATTTAAAAATATCGCTGAAAAATCTGATGAAGAAATAATTAAAGAGCTTACAAAAGTTAAAGGAATCGGCGTTTGGACGGCCCACATGTTTTTAATTTTTACCCTCGGAAGATTAGATGTTTTGCCTGTCGGTGATCTTGGAATAAAGAATGCAATTAAAAAAAATTATCGTTTGAAAGAACTTCCGGATGAAGCGAAGATCACTTCTTTAAGCAAAAAGAAAAAATGGAAACCATACCAGTCTATTGCAAGTTGGTATTTATGGATGAGTCTGGAATTATAGTACTCGGACATTTTTCGTTATTTTAAGAATCGAAAATCCAAATTTTACATCTCACAGTATGAATGAAGAAGAATTAATAGCTTCCGCAAAGAATGGTGACAGAAAAGCGCTTGCTCAACTTGTAAAAAATTATGAGCAGACGGTTTACAGTTTCGCTTTTAAAGTCTGCCGCGACCGCGAAAAAGCCGAGAACATGATGCAGGAAACATTTTACAGTATGATAAAATCACTGCACCAGTTTGATGGGAACTCAAAACTTTCCACGTGGCTTTACCGGATAGTGGTAAATCACTGTTTGATGGAAGCAAGAAAAAGCAGCCGTTATACTTTTGTTGAACAAGAAACCGATGAGAGCCTGTTCGATGAAAAATATATTACCGATTGGTCAACGCTGCCCATAAAAGATTTAGAAGCAAAAGAGATGCGAAATATTTTGGATTCAGCAATAAACAAATTACAGCCGGAATACCGCGTAGTTTTTACACTGCGCGACGTTGAAGAATATTCAACCGAAGAAACGGCAAAGATGCTGGAACTTTCAATTCCGGCAGTAAAATCGCGCCTGCATAGAGCACGGTCATTTTTAAGAAATGAAATTACGAAGGCATTTCAAAAATGAGTGAAGAAAAAGTATCATGTAAAGAAGTGATGAGTCACATTTGCGAAAGTCTCAGTGAGGAGATGAACTCGCCGAAATGTTTGTCAATTAAAGACCATTTAGAATCTTGTGAAGGCTGCAGAAGTTATTTCTCTTCTGTAGAAATGACGATTGACCTTTATAAAAAATGTACGGAAACGCTGCCGGATGACGTTCATAAAAAATTGATGGCGTTTCTCGAATTATCAGATGAAAAGTAAAACGCTAAAAGAGGAATAACAATATGCCCGTTTTTGAATATCGCTGCCAAGCTTGCAATGAAAAATTTGAAGTGCTTCATAAATCTTCAACAAAAATAGACGATGTTACCTGTCCGAAATGCCAATCGAAAGAAAATAAAAAGCTTCTCTCGTCATTTGCCGCATCGGTAAACTCCGGTTCTTCCTATGATGGTGGATGTTCAACCGGAACATGCGGAACAAACTACAGCGGTGGTGGTTGCGCTTCCGGTATGTGCGGATTAAATTAACTAAATTTTATCAATCATGAAATTTTATTTACTTACAGCACTATTATTTATGTCAATTTTCAGTTTCTTTGGAATGGCTCAAGACGATCCCAAAACTTCAATTTCTGTTAACGAACTAAAGGAACGTTTCGGGAAAGACACCACTTTGGTTATTCTTGATGTAAGAATGCCGCAAGAATTGACAAGTGAACTTGGACAAATTAAAGGGGTGATAAATATTCCTTTGCAAATACTCGAGCAAAAAGTTGCTGATCTTGAAAAATACCGGAAGAAAGAAATCGCGGTTATTTGCAGATCGGGAAACCGCTCCCGCTCAGCAACAAAGTTTCTTATCGAAAAAGGTTTTAACGCAAAGAATGTTCCCGGCGGAATGATGGCTTACCGGAGAAGCGAATAAAACTTTCAGATCTTTACATCTCAAATGAGACTTGCTCTGTAAGTCAACAATTTACTTAAACTTCAACACCACAAATGTAACATCATCTTCAAGGGAGTCATCTTCGCGCCAGTCTTTTACAACCTGCACGAGGTATTTTATTATTTCTTCGGGAGACTGTTCCGCAACTTTAATAAAATATTTTTCCACTTGCGGGTAATCGATCATCTCTCTTTTTTTGCTGAATAATTCCGGGAAACCGTCACTTAAAAGAAGAACGGTATCGCCGGGAGAAAAAGAAAGTTCTGCTTCTTTATACGGAAAATCAGCAAACGCGCCGAGCGGCATTGCTTTCAGGCTAACTGTCTCAACTTCATTTTTATCTTTTCTGTAAATAAGCATCGGCGGCATTCCAGCATTGGAATATTCCATCTTGTAGTCTTTGATTTTTAACGCCGAGAAACACATATACAAGGCGCCGAGATTCATCTCTTTAATTCCGCGGTTAAATCTTGTGAACATATCAAGCAGACTTAGCTCATCGGCATAAGCGGAGAACAAACTTTTGATTGCCGTTACCATAATTCCCGCTTTCACTCCATGTCCGGTTGCATCTCCAATAACAATGGTTAGTTTGCGGAGATTATCAATGTAGAAATCGTAATAATCGCCACCAACTTCCGTAGCAGTTTTCATATAAACAGCTATATCAAGATTAGGCAATTGAGGAATTTTACTCGGCAGCATCGAAAGCTGTATTTGCCGGGCTTGTTCAAGTTCTTTTGCTTTTCTTTCATTTTCTTTTTCGAGCGCTTCTGCTCTAATTTCGGATTCTTTTAATTGAAGCTGCTCTTTTTCGCGAAGTAAATTTATTTCTGCTTCTTTTCGTTCATGTTCAATCGCTTGTTCAGAAAGCTGTTTAACTTCAACTAGTTTTATTTCTAGATTTTTGTTGGTAAGAGCAAAACTTCTAGCAAGATAAATAGACATTGAGAGAGGAATACTTAAAAATCCCGAATAAAGAAAAACCAACAGCCATTCAACAGAAACAAATTTCGCGTCTCCTAAAAAGTTTATAGTTAACACAAAAGTGACAAGCAAGAAAAAACCGAAGAATCCAGTGCCGATAATCCAAGCACCGGCTCTTTTATTTTTAATACCAAGAATTACAATCCTCATTCCTTCAACAATACTAAGTACAACTACCGGAACCATGAAAGAAAAAAAGATAAATTCTTTACCTTGTACAAATCCGCTAATCACATTTCCAATTGAAAGAACCACCAGCACCCAGAAAAACCGTATTACTTTACCATAATGAATATTATACAAAAATCGAAGCAATAAGAGGAAGATGACAAGAATGTTAACGGTATTTACAACAGAAAAAATAATGTAATAGTAATTTTGCGTAATGAACCGGTAGATCGTTCCTGTGGCAAGCATAAACATAATTGAAAACGCAAAAAGACTGTAGTGAAGATTTGCTTTGTCCTTTTTGTGAAAGAAATAAATAAGCAGATGAATTAAAGCTAAAGCGAAAATTATGCCCGATAAAGAAACTTGAACAACAGTATTGATAGTATCGCTTCTACTATGAGATGCAACCGCTTTGTTCAGTTCGGCAATCCGCAAATTAAAACCGGGCGCATCCGTATAAAGTTTATAGGATTTCAGATAACCTAAATATTTGCTGTTGGAATATCTAACTGCAATGAGATGAACATCTTTATCGTCAAAGTGAACACCGAACGGAAGTGTCCATGGATTGTGAGTAACTTCATTATCCCCTAATGCAACTTTTCCAAAACTCTTCACAAGTTTGCCGTCAAGAAAAATTTCTGAGGCTCCGTTTTGGAACAGTAAAAAAGCTACGGTTTTATTTTTTAGAGTGCTGTCAACCTGAACTTTTAACCGGAACCAGCCGATCCCCTTCCAAGAATTTTCCGGAATGCTGTCTATCTTGAAGTTCGAAACCATCTCTCCCCAATTTTCATCAGAATATAATGGAGATGCCCACGAAATTGAATCACCAGCTTTATATCTCCATGAGGTAAAAATAGTCTTTCCCGATTTGGAACTATCAGTGTTAATTTCAATATCTTTGGATGTTAATTTGATAGATCCATGCTTTTGCGCGCTTAATTGCGCAGTGGAAAGAATATAACAGAAGAGTAAGCTGAACAGTTTAACAGTTCTCATTTTGTTCACTTTATTTATAAAGAAAATATAATTCTTGAAACTGAAAATCTTTATTGAAAATTAACAAAAATAAGCCTAAGTTTTGAGTAGAAAATTTTCTAAAGGTTAAAAATGGACGTACGTAAAGTTTTTATTGTGATCATCGGTCTTTCCCTTTTTTTGACGGGTTGCAAAAGTACCGTTACAAACAGCGTTACCTTTAAAAGCATCGCCATTGGAAATATGTATGTCAATTTTATGGGTGAAACCTTTACCGTGGTGCCAAACGGTTCAAAAACTGTAAGGAATATTCCCAAAGGAACATATAAATACTCAACCTCTTATGATATCCCAAGCGGTATAACTTCGGTAAGCACAAACGGAGATGTGAATGGATCGGTTACCTTAAGTGCTGACACTAAAATTACCGTCCTTTATTCCAGTTCAATCCAGGGTTCGGGCGAGCAAAAAAACTATATTATTAACGCTTCAATTTCATCTAACGATAAAATTGTTACTCCGACAGGTCCGTAATAAATTATCTAATTTTCAAGCAAAAAAGATTGAAAATACTCAAGTTTTTAAATTGAGTTTCCCTCCTTTTTTATTAAATTTCAGTATCTAAATGGAGATAATTATGAATTTTAAAATCAACAGCAAACAATTAGAAAAACTACTCGCAAAAGTGTTTCCTGCCATTCCGGCAAGAACCACAATGTCAATTTTAGAAAACTTTCTCTTTGAAATTGAAGATGGAGTTTTAACGGTCTCTGCAACCGATTTAGAGATAGCCCTCCGCACTTCTTTAAATGTAGATGCACATGAGAACCTCTCGATGGTTGTTCCTGCAAAACTTTTGTTTGATGTTGTTAAATCTCTTGGCGATACGATGATCAGTTTTACAACCGAATCTAACCAGAAGATGAAGCTGAAAACCGAAAACGGGCAATATGCAATCGGATATGCCTCCGCCGAAGAATTTCCAAAACTTCCGGTCATTCAAAAAGAAAAATCAATTACCCTCAGCGGTAAAACATTAAAAAAAGCAATTGAAAAAACTTCCTTCGCAATAAGCAAAGAAGCTATGCGTCCCGCAATGATGGGAGCTTTGCTCGAATGTACGGAAACCGGATTAATTTTCGTAACAACAGATGGACACCGTCTTGTAAAATTTATCGATCAAAGCGTAACTTTTGCCAACCACGAAAATTATATTCTTCCGGAACGCGCAGTTGGCGTGCTCGGGAAATTAGTAACCGAAAATGCTTTAACACTTTATTTAAGCGAAACTCATCTCTCTTTTGTTATGGATGATGTTGAATTCAGCTCACGGCTCATCGCTCAAAAATATCCCGATTACACAAGCGTTATTCCAATTGAAAACGAGAACATCTTAAAACTTAGCAGAACAGAACTTCATGCAGCAATTAAAAGAATGCTACTCTTTTCAACCTCAAATTATCAGCAGGTAAAATTTTCTATTTCTGCCTCCACACTTGAAGTTTCCTCTGAAGATATTGATAAAGGTTCCAGCGCTAAAGAAACCATCGCTTGTAGTTATTCTGGTGAACCGATGGATATTGGCTTTAATACTGCATATGCGAATGATATTCTTGTTCACCTTGACGAAGGCGATATTCAGTTTAAACTCCATTCGCCTACAAAAGCCTGTGTAATTGAACCGGTCGAGAAAAAAGAACATGAAGAATTGTTAATGTTGTTAATGCCGGTCCGGTTAAATAGTTAATATGGTATTGCAGTCTCTTCAGTTAAAAAATTATAGAATACATTCGGACTCTTTTCTCACTTTTTCTGATGGAATAAATTTCATTGTCGGAGAAAACGGTCAAGGGAAAACGACAATTTTAGAAGCGATCTATTCTTTGTGCACAACCAAGAATTTTAAAGCATCTTCAGAACAAGAACTTCTGCAATTTTCAACTGTTGAGTGTGAAGCTACCGGAACATTTCAAGAATACACTTCCGACATTGTTCGAATTTATTTTTCTTCGCTTGAGAACAAGCGCGCTTTTTTAGTGAACGGAAAACAGATTTATCGCCCTTCGGAAGTGATTGGAAAATTTCCAATCGTGTTGCTTACGCCGGAGGATCACCAGTTAACACAAGGCGCTCCGGCAGATAGAAGAAAATTTGTTGATGCGATTCTCTCGCAGTCTAATTCCCTTTACATGGAAACGCTGCTTGATTATACCAAAACACTCAAGCATCGTTCATTTCTTCTAAACCGAATGAAAGAAGATTTTCGCTCGGTCGGGTTTGATGAACTTGAAGCATGGAACACTAAATTGGTTACTGCCGGGAGCAGTTTAATTTCTTACAGAAAAAAATTTTTAACGCTGTTTAACACTTATTTAGCGGAAGCCTACTCAGCCATTCTGAATGACGAAGAGTTTCCCTTAATTGAATATCAATCGACCATTGCAAACGGAGAGACCGGTTTAGAGGCAAAGTTTTCAGAGCAATTAGCAAAAAGAAAAGATGAAGAAATAAGAAGAGGGACAAATCTCGTCGGACCTCACCGCGACGATTTTATTTTTTCAATTAACGGAAAAGCATTAAAGATTTTTGGATCTCAAGGACAGCACAAAACTTTTCAAGTGGCGCTGCGGTTTGCACAATTTTTTTATATGAAAGATATCTTGGGACGAACCCCAATTTTTCTTCTTGATGATGCTTTCGGCGAGCTTGACGCAAAGCGGGCGGCGCACATCAGCAATTATATTCGGAATGTTGGGCAGGCGTTTATCACCGCAACCGATCTGGCAAATCTCTCTTCTTTTTTGAGAAGTGAAAATGATAAGGTGATTGAAGTTTCAAGCGGTCAGGTTGTATATGCGTAGAAACCAGGTTAAAAGTCTTGCGGAATTACTTGCAAGTGAACCGGGTCTGCGAAAGATAAATTCTTTTATAAAAAATAATGAAGTGATTGAAAAATTTTACGAGATCTTTCCTGCGTTTGAAAAAATTGCTGAACCGCAGAAAGTTGAAAGAAAAATTTTATTACTGAAAGTTGAAAATCCAGCCTGGCGGAACGAACTTTTTCTTCAGAAAGAAAGATTGGTTGAAAAAATAAATGAGTTCTTTGGAGAAAAAAGAATAAACTATTTAAAACTTATCGGATAAACCGATGTGGTATCTCAATGAAAAAGATGCCAAAACAAAAATTGAAATAAATATCTGGAAAAATAAATGGCTAACGGAACAGACAAGAATCAAGAATACAGTGCGAAAAATATTAACGTCCTTAAGGGACTTGAAGCCGTGCGCATGCGTCCCGCAATGTACATCGGTGACGTCGGACAGCGAGGTTTGCATCACCTCATCAACGAAGTAGTTGATAACAGTATCGATGAAGCGCTCGCCGGATATTGCGATACAATTAAAGTTACCATCAACAAAGATGAAACCGTAACCGTTGATGATAACGGACGCGGTATTCCTGTTGATATGCATCCTGAAGAAAAACGATCGGCGCTTGAAGTTGTAATGACGGTGCTTCATGCGGGGGGAAAATTTGATAAAGACACTTATAAAGTTTCCGGTGGTTTGCACGGAGTTGGAGTTTCTGTAGTTAATGCACTTTCTGAAAACTTAACTGTTGAAGTAAGACGCGACGGGAAAACTTACCGTCAGGAATACGCAAGGGGTGTTCCTCTATACAAAGTTAAAGAGGTTGGTTCAGCCAAGAAGAATAATAACGGAACAACAATTACTTTTAGACCCGACAAGCAGATCTTCAAAACAACAAAATTTAAATTTGATACTGTTGCAGAGAGAATGCGCGAACTCGCCTATCTAAACAAAACCATCACCATTATGGTTAAAGATGAAATTGAGGGTGAAGACGAAACCTATCACTTTAAAGGCGGTTTGATCGAATTCGTAAAATATCTCGATGCGACTCGTGAGGCTTTTCATAAAACCGTTTACATCGAAGGTGAGAAAGACGGAACTCCGATTGAAGTCGCTTTCCAATATAACAGCGGTTATTCGGAAAATCTTTTCTCGTATGTGAACAACATCAACACCCACGAAGGCGGAACACATCTCGTTGGATTTAAAACCGCTTTAACAAGAACGCTCAACAATTATGCGGCGAAAAACGGATTAATCAAAAATGATAAGATCCAACTTACCGGGGATGATTTCCGAGAAGGATTAACCGGTGTGCTTTCTGTTAAAGTTCAAGAACCGCAATTTGAAGGACAGACAAAAACAAAACTCGGGAACAGCGAAACAAAATCAGCAGTTGAAACGCTTGTTGGTGAAAAGCTTTCTGAATATTTGGAAGAGAATCCTTCGGTCGGTAAAAAAATTATTGAAAAATGTACCCGCGCTGCAGAAGCCCGTGAGGCAGCCCGCAAGGCGCGTGAACTTGCAAGAAGAAAGAATGCGCTCGACGGTTTCGGACTTCCCGGCAAACTTGCTGATTGTTCCATCACCGATCCTGAGCATTGTGAAATGTACATCGTTGAAGGTGATTCTGCAGGTGGTTCTGCAAAACAAGGAAGAGACAGAAGGTTTCAGGCAATCCTTCCTTTACGCGGGAAAATACTGAATGTTGAAAAAGCCAACATGAATAAAATTCTTGAAAACAACGAAATCAAAGCGATGATCTCCGCAATTGGTGCAGGCTGGGGAGTTGATTTCGATGCGTTAAAATCACGCTACGGAAAAATTATTCTTATGACCGATGCGGACGTTGACGGCGCACATATCAAAACGCTTCTGCTTACTTTCTTTTATCGCCACATGAAGGACCTTATTACAAACGGAAATATTTTTATCGCCCAGCCACCTCTTTACAAAATTAAAAAAGGTAAGGAAGAATATTATGCTTACGACGATGCGGAAAGAGATGAAATCTTAAAAAGATTTAAAGGAAACGGAAAAGAAGTTGTTGAGGATTCTGAAGAAGAGCCGGCTGACACAGAAGTTATTTCTACAAGAAAAATTGTTGTTTCCCGTTATAAAGGTTTGGGGGAAATGAATCCCGAGCAATTATGGTCAACAACTATGAATCCCGAAACGCGAACGGTTTTACAGGTTTCGCTTGAAAGCGCGGCAACCGCAGATAAAATTTTCGAAACACTTATGGGTGATGCAGTTGAACCCCGCCGTGAGTTTATCGAAAAACATGCAAAGTATGTAAGAAATCTTGATATATAATTCTTTTAAAATTTAAATCATCATAAAATCAGTTTTTAATAAAAATTTAGATACACAATGGCAAACCTTTTTGAAAAAGTAGTTCCTGTCTCTTTAGAAGAAGAGATGAAATCATCATACATCGATTACTCAATGTCCGTTATCGTTTCAAGGGCGCTCCCCGATGTTCGCGATGGACTTAAACCTGTTCACCGCCGCGTACTCTTCGGAATGCACGAGCTTGGAATGGCGCATAACAAAGCATATAAAAAGTCGGCGAGAATCGTGGGTGAGGTGCTTGGTAAGTACCATCCGCACGGCGATACGGCGGTTTATGATTCGATGGTAAGAATGGTGCAGGAGTTTTCTCTCCGCTATCCTTTAGTTGATGGACAAGGAAACTTCGGTTCTGTTGACGGTGACTCACCCGCAGCGATGCGTTACACTGAAGCTCGTCTTGCAAGAATTGCCGATGAAATGCTTCGCGATCTCGACAAGAACACGGTAAACTTTTCACCAAACTTTGACGACACACTTCAAGAACCAACCGTAATGCCTTCTTATCTTCCTAATCTTTTAGTGAACGGTTCAAGCGGAATTGCAGTTGGTATGGCTACGAATATTCCGCCACATAATTTAAGTGAAGTGATTGATGGGTTGGTTGCGATGATCAAGAATCCCGACATCACCAACGAAAAGTTAATGAAATTTGTTACAGCACCGGATTTTCCAACCGGCGGGATTATCTACGGTTATCAAGGTGTAAAAGATGCTTTTACAACTGGAAGAGGAAGAATTATTGTTCGTGCAAAAGCGAATGTTGAAACACAAAAAAATGGAAAAGAAAGTATCATTGTTACTGAACTTCCGTACCAGGTAAATAAAGCAACATTGCAAGAAAAAATTGCGGAACTTGTCCGCGATGAAAAGATAAAAGATATTTCCGCTATTCGTGATGAATCAGACCGTGACGGAATGCGCCTGGTTATTGAGTTAAAACGTGATGCTACTCCAGCTGTGGTCTTGAACAATCTCTTCAAACATACTTCGATGCAGGTTACCTTCGGCGTAATTATGTTAGCGCTGGTAAACGGTGTTCCTAAAGTGCTTACGTTAAAAGATACGATGTACCATTTCCTTCAGCACCGCATGGATGTGCTTATCCGCAGAACAAAATATGAACTTGATGCTGCAGAACGCCGCGCCCATATTTTGGAAGGTTACATTATTGCGCTTGATAACATTGATGAAGTAATTGAAGTGATTAAAAAGTCGCGCGATGTTGAAACCGCAAAAAATAATTTGATGAGGAAGTTCAGACTTTCTGAAATTCAAGCCAAAGCAATCCTTGATATGCGTCTACAGCGCTTAACCGGACTCGAACGCAAAAAGATTGAAGATGAATACAAAGAAACAATAAAGCTTATCGAAAAATTAAAAGGGATTTTGAACAGCGAAGAAAAACGTTATCTCATCATCAAAGATGAGCTTCTTCTCCTGAAAGAAAAATTTGGTGATGAAAGAAGAACAGAAATTATTTACGATTACACTGAATTTTCTTTGGAAGATACCATCGCTGAAGAAGATGTGGTTGTAACCATTTCTCATAAAGGATTTATCAAACGCTTTCCGGTAAGCGGTTACCGCAAGCAAGGACGCGGCGGTAAAGGCGTACATGGCGCTGAAGCTAAAGACGAAGACTTTATCGAACATATGTTCGTTGCATCAACACACCAATATATTTTATTCTTTACCGATAAAGGTAAATGCTATTGGCTGAAAGTTCATGAAGTTCCCGAAGGCGGAAGAGCCACGCGCGGACGTTCGATCTTGAACTTAATTGAAAAAGAAAAAGACGAAGACATTACAGCATTTGTAAATGTAAAAGAATTTAAAGACGATCAGTATTTGATTATGGCAACCGCACAAGGAACAATTAAGAAAACCGTTCTTTCTGCTTATGGTAATGTTCGCCGCGGTGGAATTAACGCAATCAATATTAATGATGGGGATAAACTGATTGCAGTTAAAATCACCGATGGTTCGAACGATATCGTACTTGGTACTTCACACGGACTTGCAATTCGCTTCCATGAAAAAGATGTACGCGACATGGGAAGAACCGCTACCGGCGTGCGTGGCGTTAATCTCGGCAAAGATGATTTGGTTGTCGGCTTGCTTGTTATAAAACGGCAGGGAAGCATTCTAGTTGTTACCGAAAACGGTTTCGGTAAACGTTCTGACATTAATGATTATAGAATTACAAAACGCGGCGGCAAAGGTGTCATCACCGTTAAGACTACCGACAAAGTTGGCAAGATGATTTCGATGATGGAAGTAACCGACAACGAAGAATTGATGATCATCAGTACACAAGGAATGGCTATTCGTCAAAGCGTAAAAGATATTCGCGTGATGGGAAGAAATACTCAAGGCGTTCGTGTTATCAGATTAAAAGATGATGACGCAATCGCCGATATTGCAAAGGTTGTTCCGGATGATGATTCCGCAATTAATGGAAATGGTGAATTACCGGCATGAAGGTGAAACATCTTATTATAGGATTCACCGGAGGGATCGGAAGGGCAACTGCAAAAGCTTTATTAGCAAAAGGTGAGTCTGTTGTTGCACTGGTACGCAATCTGGAAAAAGCTAAAAAATATGGAGAAGGTTTAGCTGAAATTGAATTCATTCAAGGTGATGCTGCAAACCTTTCCGACGTTGAGAAAGCATTGGAAAACTGCTCGACAATTTATTACTGCACAAATGTTCCTTATCCAAACTGGCAAGCTGAAGCAAGAGAATTACTTTCCGTTTCAGTCGCTGCAGCAATAAAGCAAAAAGCAAAATTTGTTTTCCCGGGAAATGTTTACGTTTACGGAAAAGCTCAGCAAACAGTTGTAAATGAAGGGCATCCGCACGCAGCATCAACAAAAAAAGGAAAAATCAGAATTGAAATGGAGCAAATGCTCGTACGTGCAAACAAAGAACACGGACTTCGTTACTGCATCGTTCGCATGCCTGATTTTTATGGTCCCTATGTTATCAATGGTTTTTCAGAAAAATTTTTCCAAAATGCTTTGCGCGGAAAAAAACTTCAATGGTTTGGCGGATTAAATGTTCCTATTGAATTGATTTACATCGAAGATGGTGGTGAAGCAATGGCTGTTGCTGGACTTTCAGACAAAGCTGACGATATGCAGTTCAATGTTTCTGGTTCCGCGGAAACAACCGCTAAGAAATATTTAAAGGAAATTAGCAACCAAGGAGGAAAGCACTCCAAAATATCTTCTATTAATTTTGAATCTCTTGTTGCACTGGCTGGATTATTTAATCCCATGGCAAAAGAATTTAAAGAGATGATGTATTTAAAAAGCGAGCGCCTGATCATGACGGGAGAATTATTCCGAACTACCTTCAACATTTCTCCGTCAACTCCGTATGAAGAAGGTATTCGCAAAACTTTAGAATGGACGAAAAACTTTTTTAAATAAAACTGCGCCAAGGCAAAATGAAATTTTCAGATAAAGCCCTTAAAAAAAAGCCAACCGGAAAAACCGGTTTACCTCCCGGTAGTCTAGTTTTTACCGGCGAACGTAAATTAGCCCAACCAAATCTTTCACTAATAAAATATTCGGAATCTTCTTGCGAAGTAATTGAATCATTCAACATCGAGGACATTTCTTCTTCAATTAAAGAAACCGACATTGCATGGATCAATATCGAAGGAATTCATGACACGGTTCTTGTTGAAAAAATCGGTGCAATCTTTCATCTTCATCCTTTATTGCTCGAAGATATTCTTAACCCGCAGCAGAGGCCTAAACTTGACGAATACGATGACGTTGTTTTCATCATAGCGAAAATGCTTTTTACCGATAAGCAACGCGACAAAATTATTGATGAGCAGGTAAGTTTTGTGCTTGGTAAAAATTTTCTTCTCACTTTTCAGGAAAGCAAACCGGGCGATGCGTTTGATACGGTGCGAGAGAGGATAATCAACAACAAAGGAAAAATAAGGAAAGAAAAAACCGACTACCTCTGTTACCGCTTACTTGATGCAATTGTAGATAATTATTTTGAAGTACTCGAAAAGATTGGCGACAGGCTTGAAGATATTGAATCGAAAATAATTCAAAATCCCGAAAAGAGTGCAATTCAAAAAACACATGAATTAAAACGCGAACTTATCTTTCTTAGAAAAATTACCTGGCCTCTCCGTGAGGTGATAAATAACTTTCACCGGGGCGAGCATCCGCTAATAAATCAGTCCACTAAAATTTATATGCGCGATCTTTACGACCACACCATTCAAGTAATAGATACGATTGAAACATACAGAGACTGGTTGTCGGGACTTGAAGATCTCTATCTTTCAAGCCTAAGCAATAAAATGAACGAAGTGATGAAAATGTTGACTATGATTGCAACGCTTTTTATTCCGCTTACGTTTATAGTTGGACTTTACGGAATGAATTTTAAATATATGCCCGAACTTGAGTGGCGTTGGGGTTATGGATTCGTCTGGGGGATTATGATCTCTCTAACCGTTTTCATGATCTATTATTTCAAAAAGAAAAAGTGGTTTTGATTCACCTACCAATTATCTATTTCTTCTATTGAACAATGCCTTTCTGTAAAGATCAATGTATTGCAATGCAGAAACCGTCCACGAGTAATCTTGCTCCATTCCGTTAAGTACAATCTTCTGCCAGGTTTCTTTTTCATTCAAAAAAGTATCAATTGCTCTTTTTACTGTTGAATAGAGGGCTTCGGGAGAATAGTCCACAAAAGAAAATCCCGTTCCGGTTTCTGATCCCATGTGTAACTCTTCGTGCCAATCCTGTACAGTATCGGCTAATCCTCCGGTTTTGCGAACGATCGGAACCGTTCCGTACTTAAGAGAGTAAATTTGATTTAGACCGCAAGGTTCGTATTGAGAAGGCATCAAGAAAATATCGGACCCGGCTTCGATCAAGTGAGAAAGTTTATTGTCAAACGTTAAGGAGATTGAAACTTTATCAGGATAAGTATAAGCAAGACTCCTGAAAAGATTTTCAATATGATTCTCCCCCGTTCCCAAAATTACCCACTGTGCAGGGAGCTGCATCAATTTGTAAGCAGCTTTTTCAAAAAGATCAAATCCCTTCTGCGCAACAAGACGCGAGATTATACCGATAAGCGGAACATTTTCTTTATACGGAAGATGCGATGCACCGAGTAAATATTTTTTATTATCTTCTTTAGCGGAAATATTATCTGCAGAATATCGGAAGGGTAACAACTTATCAACTTCCGGGTTCCAAATTGAATAATCAACACCGTTTACAATTCCAAAAAAATCATTTATCCTATAGCGTAGAACGCCTTCTAAACCAGCTCCATACTCTGAAGTAGTTATTTCCTGTGCATAAGTTTTGCTAACAGTATTTATAACATCGGCATACATCAGTCCGGTTTTAAGAAAACAAAAACTTTTCCACACTTCAATCGGACTGTTAGGATAAAAAAGTTCAGGACGCACTTCGGCTTTATCTACAGATGATTGCGGAAATCTTCCCTGATACCCTACATTGTGAATAGACATTACGGTTGCTGTACGGTGAAAAAATTTATCCCAATTGTAATTATCTTTTATATAAAGAGGAATCAATCCGGTCTGCCAATCATTACAGTGAATAATATCGGGCTTCCATTTGAGACGCTGAAGCGCTTCGATAACAGCTTTTGAGTAAAGGATAAATCGTTCATCTTCATCGGGATCACTTGTATAAATTTTTTCGCGATTGAAGTAATAAGGACAATCAAGAAAGTAAATTTCAACAGAGGAATTTGGAAGATACCCCAAGTAAACATCCACATTAAAAACGCGCCCTGCAACACGCACAGGCATTGAACCGATAGACCAATCGTAACTTAGGTCGTATAACGCGTGATCGATTTGTGCATATTTAGGGATGAAGATTTTAACATCTTCTCCCAATTCTTTAAGAGCTTTTGGTAAAGCTCCTATAACATCTCCGAGTCCCCCGGTTTTAGCAAAGGGAAACGCTTCGGAAGCGGTAAAGGCTATTTTCATCTGAATTAAATTTCTGCTTCGTTTAATTTTTTAAGCTCAACCCGTCGAAACGGGATTGATTAATGATTTAAGAACAAATAATAAATCGTTTTACGATATTCATAAATCAATTTTTACTTTCTTGTCTTATCCAAATACTTTGCTGCATCTTTTGCAAAATAAGTAAGGATCATATCGGCACCGGCACGCTTAATTGCCACAAGCGATTCGATCATCACGCGCTCACCGTCAATCCAATCATTTTGAGCCGCCGCCTTGATCATCGCAAATTCGCCACTTACTTGATATGCAGCGGTTGGCAAACCGAATTTTTCTTTCACACGATAAATTACATCAAGATAAGCGCCCGCTGGTTTAACCATTACAATGTCAGCACCTTCTTCTATATCGGACTCAACTTCACGCATTGCTTCATTCGTATTTCCAATATCCATTTGATGGGAACGTCTATCACCAAAAGCAGGAGTGGATTCCGCCGCATCCCGGAAAGGTCCATAGAAACCGGATGCGTATTTTGCCGCGTAACTCATAATCGGAATTTTTGTAAATCCTTTATAATCGAGCGCCTTGCGGATTGCAAGAATTCGTCCATCCATCATGTCCGAAGGAGCAATCATATCAGCGCCGGCTTCGGCATGTGAAACCGCTTCTTTTGCAAGAAGGGAAACTGTTTCATCATTTAAAATATCTTCACCATGAAGAACACCACAGTGTCCGTGTGAAGTATATTCACAAAGACAAACATCAGTAATAACCAATAAGTTTTTCACGTTCGCTTTAATTGCGCGCACGGCTTGTTGAATAATTCCCGTCGGACTATAAGCATCAGAGCCAACTTCATCTTTGTGTTCAGGAATTCCGAAAAGTATAACTGCGGGAATTCCGAGTTCAGCTACCTCTTTACATTCTTCGACAAGAACATCAATCGACATTTGAAAAACACCCGGCATTGATTTAATCGGTTTTTTAATTTTTTCACCGGGAATCGCAAATAACGGATAAATAAAATCATTTTTTGAAAGAACCGTTTCACGAACCATATCACGCACTAAAGGATTATAACGAAGTCTTCTTAAACGTTTCAACGGGTAATTTGCCATAGTTGCTCCAATTCGGTATTACTGTAAAAATTCACCGCCGGAAAATTACGAAAAAATATTTTTACGTCGATTTATTTCGCCGGGAAAACCATTAAAAATTTAGTGGAGAATTAAGCTAAGCCAATCACTTATTGCCTTTAATGCGGTTGGAGAGAATGTCTCTTCAATTTTTCCGTACTCGTTTGGTGATCCGGTTTTAGCCGTTTGGAATAGATGATTTAAACCGGGCAAAAGCACTGTTTTATAATTCTTGTTTTTCCCTTTTTTTAATGCTTTTTCTATTGCTGCTAAATCTTCTTTCGCTGGAACTTGGAGATCTTTCTCACCATTCAAGGCTAACACCGGGCATGTAACTTTTTCCAAAGTGGGAACCGGATCATATTTTAGAAAATATGTAAACCATGGGCTTGCAACTGTTTTGGTTTGCCGTTCGATAAAAGCCTTCGTATCTCCCAGTTCAGTCTTTTCGCTGTCGGAAAGTGTTTCAACATACTTCTGCAACAATTTTGTAACACGTTCGTTCGCTTCATCAGAATTTTTACTGTTCCGAATTTCGGTATAAATACTTTTAGAAAGCTTCATGTTTTTTTCTATTTCCTGATCGGGTATTCCCTCGGCTTTTGAGATTAATTCTGTTTGCCGGATAAGAATCTCTTCGCCGGTTAATCCAGGTCCGGCCAACAAAACAATAAAAGCAATGTCCTTCCGTTCTGTTGCTACAATCGGTGCGATCATTCCTCCCTCGCTATGTCCTAGCAATCCGATTTTATTTTGATCTACTTCCTTACGGGATTTTAAATAATCAACCGCAGCGCTGACATCTTTTACAAAATCGAGTGTTGTTGCGTCTTTCACATTTCCAGTAGAAGCGCCGCCGCCGCGGTCATCAAAACGAAGAACGGCAAAACCTTCCTTTGTTAAATAATCCGCGATAACTAGAAATGGTTTATGATTGAAAATAGTTTCATCGCGATCTTCCCAACCGGAACCAGTTATTAAAACTACAGCAGGAAAATTCTTTCCTTCTTTCGGAAAAGTGAATGAACCGCCAAGTTTGACGCTATCAATCTTATTTTCAAATACGACTTCTTCATCATTGTATGGATATGGTTTTACCGGAAGTTGGGGTCTTTTTACTGCTTCAACTTTATCTGTTCTTTTCAAATTAAGGGGAAAGCTGTATGCGCCTTGAGACCACTTTCCAATTAACATTAAACTATCTTTGTTATAACCCGCATGATAATTCCCACCAATTGCAAGAACGGCAAAGTGTAAGGAATCTTGGATTGCGCTAATTTTATCAACTTTAATTCCGTAGGTGCTCTGATCGGGGCTGTCCATCTTCGCGCTGTAGGTCCCATCACTTGATTTATCAACGTGCAAAACAATCGATAATTGCATCGCGGGACTAATATTGATTTTTCCCTGCCAAACGCCAACCGGATCAAAATTGCTTTGCGGTAAAATTGCGAACGCAATGCACAGCGAAAGTGCAATTGATAAAAAAATCTTCTTCATGGTTTTATTCTCCTAACTATTTTCCGACTAGAATTTTTATTTCGAATACATTTCAATTATATCATCAGGAATTCTTACAGGTCTACCGTTTTTTGTTGAGATCATTGTGTAAATCAAGTACCCATCTGAGCAAACTTTGTTTGTCTCTTTGTTAATAATTGAAAAAAGAACTTTTGCCTGCGCTCCGTTAACTTCACCGATTTGCGTTCTTACAATAATTTTATCTTCAAGTTTAATTGATCTTTTATATTCAATATGTGTAATACTAATCACCCAGTTGAGTTCGCGTTTCCAGAATTCCTGCATCGACATTTTGTACCCATCCCTCATTTGAATGTAGCGCGCTGTAAAAACGTATTCCAAATATTTTGTGTTGTGCACGTGATTGTTCAGATCAATATCGTCAGGTCGGATGGCAATTTCTGTCTCGAAAGTTGTGTACATTTTTATTCTCAGAAAAGTTGATAATCTTTTTTCAAATATCCTTATTTGATTTTTTCTAACCTAAACTTGCTCAACATTTTCTTTGTAATTGAGGGAGAGAAGGTATACTTTTGGTCAATAAAATGAACAAATATCTTGAGGAAACCAAATGAAGAAACTTTTTACCATCATCTTTATGTTTAGTTTTGTAACGAATATTCTGTATTCTCAACAATCGAAAGGAAATGATTTGATTCCGCCAAAAGCAGAAAAAATTAAAAAAGAGTTATCAAAACACGGCAATACCCGCATTGACAATTATTACTGGCTGAATGAGAGGGAAAACCAAAAAGTAATTGATTATTTGAATGCGGAAAATGCTTACACCAAAGCGGCACTGCAACCAACCGAACCGTTGCAAGAAAAACTTTATAAAGAAATTGTTGGTAGAATAAAACAAACCGACATGTCGGTTCCGTACAAACACAATGGTTATTTTTATTACACTCGGTACGATGAAGGAAAAGAATATCCCGTTTACTGCCGCAAAAAAGGCTCGCTTGATGGCGCTGAAGAAATAATGTTAAACGTGAATGAACTTGCCGCCGGGCATAGTTTCTGCCAGGTTGTAGGTTTGGAAGTAAGCTCAAATAATAATTTACTTGCTTACGGAATTGACACACTCGGAAGAAGAAAATATTCCATTTATATAAAAGATCTGACAACCGGAAAAACTTTTACAGATCATATTCCGCTTTCAACCGGAAATATTACATGGGCAAACGATAACAAGACAATATTTTATTCGATGCAAGACGAAGCGCTGCGTCCCTATAAAATTTTCAAACATCTTTTAGGAACAGAAACATCGCTTGATAAAGAAATATTTCATGAAGCCGATGAAACATTCAGCACGTTTGTTTATAAAACGAAATCAGAAAAATATATTATCATCGGCTCACGGGCTACGCTTTCAAACGAGTACCGTTTTATCGATGCAGCTAATCCGGAAAGTGAATTCAAAATAATTCAGCCAAGAGAAAAAAATCTAGAATATTCAGTCGATCAGTTTGGAGATAAATTTTACATCGTTACGAATCTTGATGCCATAAATTTCCGTTTGATGGAAACTCCGACCGACAAGACAACAAAAGAAAATTGGACGGAAGTGATTCCCCACAGAAAAGATGTGCTGCTTGAAGGAATAGAAATCTTCAAAAATTATTTAGTGGTGCAGGAAAGAAAGAACGGATTAACTCAACTCCGTGTGATAAACTGGAACAATAAAGGTGAATACTCGATTCCGTTTGAAGAACAAACGTATTTCGTTTATCCTTCAGTTAATCCTGAATTTGACACAGAAGTCCTTCGCTTTGGTTATAGCTCGTTAACCACTCCAAACTCCACATACGATTTCAACATGAAAACAAAAGTACGAACACTCCTTAAACAAGAAGAAGTTGTTGGTGAATATCACCCGGAAGAATATCACGCTGAACGTATTTTTGCGACCGCTGCAGACGGAACTCAAATTCCTATTTCACTCGTTTATAAAAAAGGATTAACCAAAAACGGAGAAAATCCTTTGCTAATTTATGGATACGGTTCCTACGGCATCAGCACCGATCCAACGTTTAGCTCAGTTCGTTTAAGTTTGCTCGATAGAGGTTTCGTTTATGCCATTGCGCACGTTCGTGGTGGACAGGAACTTGGAAGACAGTGGTATGAAGATGGAAAATTTTTCAAAAAGAAAAACACTTTTACCGACTTTATTTCATGCGCAGAAGAATTGATCAAACAAAAATTCACTTCCAAAGAGAAGCTCTTTGCTTATGGTGGCAGCGCCGGCGGGTTGTTGATGGGAGCCATCATTAACATACATCCAGATTTATTCAGAGGTGTTGCAGCCGCTGTTCCTTTTGTTGATGTGGTTACGACGATGCTTGATGAATCGATTCCTCTTACGACCGGTGAATATGATGAATGGGGAAATCCAAATCAAAAAGATTATTATGATTATATGCTTTCTTATTCTCCATATGATAACGTTGAAGCGAAAGCGTATCCGAATTTGCTCGTTACAGCAGGGTTACACGACTCTCAAGTTCAATATTGGGAGCCTGCAAAATGGGTAGCAAAACTTCGTGAAATGAAAACTGATAAAAACCTCTTGTTGCTTGATACCGATATGGAATCGGGTCACGGTGGTGCTTCGGGAAGATTTAAACGCTACAAAAGAACTGCACAGCAATATGCGTTCTTCTTTAACTTACTTGGAATAACTAACTAAAGATGAACTATGAAAATATTTTTATTAATCTTGTTTGTTCTCTCATTCATTTTGTCGGCTCAACAAAAAGACGAACCTAAACCCGAAACCGACATGATGACCTACTACATGGTTTTTCTTTACAGGGGAGATAAATGGACTCCCGAAAAAACCGCCGAGACGGAAGCAATTCAAAAAGGACACCTCGCCAACATTACCAAGTTGTATGATGAAGGAAAATTAATTCTCGCCGGACCGTTTTTGGATAACAAAGAATTACGTGGAATTTTCGTAATGAAAACAAATTCTTATGAAGAAACCGACTCTCTCTGCAACACCGACCCCGCAGTAAAAGCTGGGAGATTAAAAGTAGACATCAAACCATGGTATTCCGCAAAAGGAATTACTATTGTAAACGAAAAAAAAGAAAGTAAATCCTCCAAATGAAAACCGGTGTATTGCTTATTCAACTTGGAACTCCCAAAAGTCCATCTGTAAAAGATGTAAGAAAATATCTATCGGAATTTCTCAACGATCCGCGGGTAATTGATATTCCTGCAGTTGCAAGATTTTTTCTTGTCAACGGAATTATTGTTCCTTTCCGCGCACCGAAATCTGCAAAGATTTATCAACAACTTTGGACGAAAGAAGGGTCTCCACTACTGTTATATTCTCAAAGTTTGCGAAAAAAATTGCAGAATAGTTTTGGTAATGAAGTTGATGTTTGTCTTGCGATGCGATACGGAAATCCGAGCATGGAAGATGTTTTGGAAGATATGCGAAAGAGAAATTATTCCAGAATTGTTTTGCTTCCGCTATTTCCGCAGTATGCTTCAGCAACAACAGGATCCGCTATTGAGAAAGCGATGAAGATAATTCGTAAGTGGTGGGTCATTCCGGAAATCAAAACTATCTCGCAATTTTATGATGATGAAGATTTTGTCAATTGTTTCGTTGAAAGAGGAAAGAAAAATAATCTAAACGAATACGATCATGTTTTATTCAGCTACCACGGTTTACCACTTCGCCAGGTTGATAAAGTTCATCTTGATAGCCAACCGTGCGCCAATCACCATTGCGAGAATGAAATTACAGAAGAAAATAAATTTTGCTACAAAGCTGCTTGTTATGCTACAACACGATTGCTCGCAGAAAAACTAAATATTCCAAAAGAAAAATATACGGTTTGTTTTCAGTCACGGCTTGATAAAGAGTGGCTCGAACCCTTTGCAGATAAAACCGTAATCGAACAAGCAAAAAAAGGAGCGAAAAAATTATTGGTTTTCTCTCCGGCGTTTGTAGCAGATTGTCTTGAAACTACAATCGAGATCGGTCACGAATACCAGCAGCTTTTTATTGAGCATGGCGGAGAGAAGCTACAGCTTGTGGAAAGTTTAAATGATTCAGATTCGTGGGTTGAAACTTTGAAAAAAATTATACAAAAGGAGTTAGCTTAAATTTAAGCTAACTCTCATCTTTGCAAACACGTAATCAATTAATATTGCAGCTCAAATAATCAGTACAAATCTTCGTCATAGCGTTGCGCGAAGAATTGAATGCCCAAATGATCGAGCCGCCCTTTGTTCCGGCGGTTAAATCGCCTAACAAGAATAATCCTTGCACTGAAGTTTCATGATGCTCTTTAAGAATTGGTTCCTCGCCATCAAACTCTATCCCGATCATTTTCAAAAAGTTGGAGGGAGTAGTTCCGCCAAGCGCTAATACAACGTTATCAAAACTTTGTGCAGGATCTTTTTCATTTTTAAAGGTCACAAATGGTTTTCCTTCTTTATCTTCAATTGAAAGAACTTCCGATTCGTACAAAATAGTTACCTTCTTTTCAGCTGCAAGTGCTAAAATACTTACACGGTTAATTTCATTCATTCGCGAAAATTCTTTTTTCCGGTAACTTAATGAAACCTCATTCCCGGCTTGTGATAAGTATTGACAATATTCTGAAGCAGAATCTCCGCCGCCAACAACGAGAACTTTTGAGTTCGTCATTTCCTTGGTTGTCACATCAAAAAAAACAGAATTTTTTAACGATGCTGGAATTTTATATTCGGGTTTGTTCGGTTTGCCGAGAATTCCAATTGCGATTGTAACAATTTTGGTGTGATATTCTCCTTTATCGGTATAAACAATAAACGATTTATCTTCATTCTGGTGCAGCTTCCAAACCGTTTCACCATACTTAGCTTGCAAATGATTTTCTTCGATCGCTTTATCGAGGTAAGAAATCGTTTCGTGTTTGGTTAAATCCGGAATGCACATCACGCCGGTACATTTTGCTTCAAATCCTTTAAAATTTGCGGTGACCAGCTTGTTGTCAGGATAATATTTTTTAATTGAGAAAGAATGTTCTTCCGCTTTTTCAAGTAATAAAATTTTTGATGAATCAATGCCGGAATGAACCGCTTCTACAGCCATGCTGATGCCTGCGGGACCGGCGCCGATAATGAGAATGTCGTACATAGAATCCTTTATATTTTTCATTTCAATAACGTAATTTTTTGTTAATTAATTCCTTAAAAAAGAATTAAAATTAGTCGTTCTTAACTCTCGTGTGACTCCAAATTCTTAAATAATTCCGCTATTTCTTTGCTGAATTTAATTAAAAACTCAACCGTCTTTTCGGGGGATTCAAACCGGTTTTCGATCACCAATTTCATTGAATCCTTTTGCTGTTGAAATTTCACCGTCTCTTTATATCGCTCCAAGATAAAACGCATCATTTCAATAAAACGAATTTCATAGTAGTCTTGTTTTTTCCCTTTTGGCAAAATGAGAAAAATATTCTTCCGTTGGATGATCACCCGCTCAAACAACGCGCGCGAAGAAAAATATTTTAACATCGCCATTGCCATCAAACGTCTGACGAGAATAGGCAAATCGCCAAACCGATCGACCATTTCTTCTTTGATCTCTTTAATCTCATTCAAATTTTTCACACCGAACAACGCGGTATAAAAACTTAATCTATCCATTTGATCCGGCATGAAAGCGGTTGGAATTCCAATTTCAAAATATGCATCTATAGTTGGATCTGTGTGCTCCTGGGGTTTCGGAAGGTTCTCAAAAACTTCTTTAAATTCTTCATACTTCAATTCTTCAACGGCTTCGTTAATCATTTTAACAAAGAGATCAAAACCGACATCGTTAATAAATCCGCTTTGTTCTGTTCCCAATAAATTTCCGGCGCCACGAATTTCAAGATCACGCATGGCAAGATTAAATCCACTTCCGATATCTGAAAATTCTTCAATTGCCTGCAATCGGCGGAGTGCTTTTTTGTTAATTCCTTCCATTGATGGAACCAAGAAATAAGCGTATGCCTGGCGGTCGCTTCTGCCAACGCGTCCGCGCAATTGATGCAGTTCTGCAAGTCCAAATCTATCTGCCCGGTTGATGATCATCGTGTTTACATTAGGAATATCGATTCCCGATTCGATAATTTTTGTTGAAAGAAGCACATCATATTTACGGTTGAGAAAACCGTGAATAATTTCTTCAAGCTGAGCCGGTTTCATTTGTCCGTGTGCAATACCAATTTTTAATTCCGGCATATATCGCAGCAAGTAACCAGAAAATTTTTCAATTGATTGTACGCGATCATGCACAAAATAAACTTGTCCGTTGCGGTGCAGTTCATTCATAATCCAGGTTTTTACTTTCGCCATATCAAATGTTGAAACGATCGTGTAAATCGGTTGCCGGTTTGGCGGCGGTGTTGCGATGATTGATAAATCGCGCGCACCGAGCAAAGATAAATTCAACGTACGCGGAATCGGTGTAGCTGTAAGTGTAAGCGTATCAACGTTGACTTTCAGCGCCTTCAACTTCTCTTTAACCATCACGCCAAAGCGGTGCTCTTCATCGATGATGAGCAAACCCAGATCGTTGAACTTAATATCTTTTGAGAGAAGCCGGTGCGTTCCAATAACAATATCAACTTTGGATTGCGCCAACTGTTCAACAATTTCTTTTTGCTGTGCTTTCGTTTGAAAGCGTGAAAGAGCTGCAACTTTAACCGGAAACTGCGAAAGCCGATCGACAAAAGTGTTATAGTGCTGCTCAGCTAAAATTGTTGTTGGAACAAGCAACGCAACCTGCTTACCGTCCTGCACCGCTTTGAACGCTGCTCGAACAGCGATTTCTGTTTTTCCGAATCCAACGTCGCCGCAAACAAGCCGATCCATCGGACTAACGGCGTGCATATCCTGCTTAACTTCTTCAGTTACCTTTGCCTGATCGGGCGTGTCTTCATAAATGAAAGAAGCTTCCAATTCTTTCTGCCAGACCGAATCATCGCTGAATGCAAATCCCTGCGCGGCTTTTCGTTTGGCGTAAAGGACGATAAGTTCGCGTGCAGCTTCTTTAATTTTTTTCTTCGTTTTTTTCTTGGTGTTGCTCCAATCGCTTGAACCAAGCGTTGAAAGCGATGGAGTGATTCCTTCTTTTGAAGAATATTTTTTTACAAGATGGAGATAATTTAGATTAACATAAACCACTCCGCCGTCGCTGTAAAAAAGCTTCATCGATTCTTGTTCAGCTTCACCGATCTTTATCGTTTCAAGTCCGCCGTATCTTCCAATTCCGAATTCTTCGTGAACAATAAAATCGCCCGGTTTAATTGAAGCGAATTCTTTGTTCCAGTTTTTCTTTACCGGTTTGTGCGATGGAAGTTTTGTCCGATATGGTTTGCCGAACATCTGGTAATCGGTAAGCAGCAAAACTTTTTCTTTTTTGTTGATAAATCCGTCTTTAACCGCAAGCGAAAATATCTTGATTTTCCCCTCGTCAATAAAGGATGAAATCTCTTCGCTTAATTCAGAAAACAATTCATTCAAACGATTGGTTTGCAGTTCGTTTTCAGCAGCAATAAAAATCTTGTAATCTTCTTTTTCAAATTGAATAAGTGTGTTTAGTAAAATTTTGTAATTCGATTTTATTACCGGCGCTTCTGCAAATCCCAATTCAACTTTATTTTTTGAGGTGCCGAGTTCTTCTTCAATGATCCAACGGGCGGAGGTAGAGGAAATAGTTGGTTCATGGTGGTTAGTGGTTAGTTGTTTATCATCATTTCCTGTTCTAACAATTTCAAGTTCATTTAAAATATCCACGAACTCATCATCAGTTTTTTCTTCTTTCGTAAGTGAAGAATTGTTTTCTGAACTTTCTCTCCCAAGCTTACTTATTTCGTAAGATGAAGCAAGAATAATCGGATTGTTCAAATATTCAAAAATATCAGTATGCCCATTGCCGTCTGCTGCGCCAAAGTTAGACCGATTATCATGTTCTAAGCTCCCTGCAATCGTTACTTCAATTGTCTTTTCAATTGAGCGCTGACTTTCGGGATCGAAGAAGCGGATCGACTCAATAAAATCGCCGTCAAACTCAATACGCACCGGCATCTTTTCGCTGTAGGACCAAAAATCAATTATTGCACCGCGGACGGAAAAATCACCCGGGTCTTCTACAAATTTATCGCGGTTGTAATTCAGTAGATTGAAATATTCAATTAAATCGCCGTAGGTAACATTTCCCCCAACCGCAATTTTCGTGGTGTTTTGTTCTATCATTTGTTTGGAAGGAAGCGGACAAGTTAGCAATTCGTACGTTGAAATTATGATGAATTTTTCGCGTTTGGAAAGTTCTGTTAGTTTTTCCTGGAGCGTTTCAGTTTTTAATTCTGTAATGGGTAAAAGGTGATCGGAAAGATCGAGAATGCTCAACTCTACATTCATCTCCAAAACCGTTTGCGCACTCGGAAGCAGAACAACAATTTGGTTTTCTTTCTCGAAAAGTTCTTTAACTAAAAAACTTTTGGATGCGCCATAAAGCGGAGAAATTTTATAGTCATTTTTTTTATCTTGAAATAAATCTTTTACTAATTGCTTGAAGAGGGCGGTAATCAATGATGGTTCTCTATTAATCCTAAAAATTGTCACTCAAAAATAATAAATTAGCGGTACGAATAATGTTTTTCTCACTTTAAAAATAAATTAAACGAAGCAAATTTTGTCCGATCCATCTTACATAAAACTTTATGCTTCCGGTTTACTTTTAGAACGCGCACATAAAGCAGAAGAAATTTTGAAAGCTTGCACAAGTTGTCCGAAAAACTGTTTAACCGACAGAACGGTAAACGAACTTGGCAAATGTTTAAGCGGTTATCTGCCGATTGTTTCTTCCTACACAGCGCACTTTGGCGAAGAACCTGTTTTAAGCGGCTCAAAAGGAGCGGGAAATATTTTTTTCGGCAACTGTAATTTGCGGTGCGTTTTCTGCCAGAATTTTGAGATAAGTCAAAACTGGAAAGTTGAAAAAGAACACGAAGTTTCATTCGAGCAGTTGGCCGAAATTATGCTCGAACTGCAAAACAGAAACTGCCACAACATCGGATTGGTTTCGCCCACGCATTTCTCCGCGCAAATTTTGAAATCAATTTACCTTGCCGTGCAAAACGGTTTGCGGCTTCCCATTATTTACAACACGAACGGATATGATTCTGTTGAAATGTTAAAACTTTATAAAGACGTTGTTGATATCTATCTCCCCGATTTCAAATACGGGAACAGCGAGTACGGAAAGCAACTCTCGAAGGTGGATAATTATTTTGAACAAGCTAAACTTGCCGTAAAAGAAATGTATGAACAAGTCGGTGATGAGCTTGTATATCAAGGGGATATCGTTGTGCGTGGATTGATTATCCGCCACCTTGTTTTGCCAAACGATCTCTCAGAATCGGAAAAAGTGTTTGAGTTTATTGCGAAAGAGTTGAGTCCGAAAATCCACATTTCCATAATGTCGCAATACTTTCCATCAAACAAAGCGGAAAAAGAAATTTTGATAAACCGGACAATCCGCGCCTCCGAATATGAAAGAGTTTTGGATTTGCTTGATAAATACAATTTAAAAAACGGTTGGACGCAGGAGTTTGAGAGCGAGAAGTTTTACCGTCCGGAGTTTAGGAAAGATAGGGTCAATCCGTTTTAATTATTATTTTTCGATCAAGCGTTAAGAATAAAAAGTAACAATATTTGATGTGTTGTGGTAACTTTTGTCGTTCTTTAAATAGAGTTCCACCAATCTGAAAAAGGGAGAACAAAAAATGCAAAAACATTTTAAGAAGAACATTGTGCTACTTTGGGTAACATTTGTTTGCGTTTATGCATTAAACGCCCAAACTTGGGAAAAGATTGAAATGAATTTTCCACCAAGTGACACGCTACTGCAAATTTCTCGAATTGCGTTTGCTACAAAAAATGTAGGGTGGATAATCACTACCGGCCAGAGTGATGTTCATGATCCTCTATCGAATTATTTAATTAAAATATTTAAAACAGTTGATGGAGGACATAATTGGACACTACAAAAAAGCATCGATAGCACATTTGGGGCAAGTTCAATTTTTACAACCGATTCTTTACATTGTTGGGCTTTTGGAGATGATCTGTTATTCACATCAGATGGTGGTGTTACATGGAATGCGTATAGATTTCCAAAGAATGATGTTTATACAACATATTTTTTTAATAATAACGAAGGGATAGGTTTAAGCTATACAAGACCATGGTTTACAACTGATGGGGGACTATCTTGGAGTGCAGGAGACAGTAGTCTCATTATGTTGCGAGCCCAAAATGATTTCATATTTACTGATAGAAACCGAGGTTGGTTTGTCTCAGACTCTTCCCCATTAATTCGGGAAAGAGGCTCTATTGCTGGAACTATTGATGGAGGGAAAACGTGGACATATCAAGATTCTGCTGCTGCAATTATGTTTGGAGGAGACTTTGTTGATACACTCAACGGTTTTGCCGTGGGAACAGACAATGGATTCGGAACGGGGTATATTTACCACACAACAGATGGGGGCAATCATTGGGTGTACACAAAAGATTTTGACAGTGGGGTCATGTTTGACGTTGGTTTTTATAATAGTAAAATAGGTTGGATAACTGGTAGATGGGGGAGAATTTGGGGAACTACAGACGCTGGTACAAATTGGATTCTCCAAAATGTTAATGTAAATACAACTCTCGGTAAAGTGATAGTCCTTAAAAAAGAGAAGACTGTATACATTTGGGGAGGTGGTATTTATGACCGGTGGGTTGGAGAATGGACTCGTCCTAAACTGTTTTATGCAGACCTAAGTAGTATCACAGATATAAAAAAGGAAGAGCAAAATAATCCCGAGGAATATTCTCTAACGCAAAATTATCCTAATCCATTTAACCCAACTACAACGATACATTACCAGCTGCTACAAAGCGGCAAGGTAACGTTAAAATTATTTGACATTCTTGGCAATGAGGTTAAAACTCTTGTTAATGAACAGAAGGAAAAAGGAAATTATTCAGTGCAATTCTCCGGCGGAGATGGACTGGCGAGCGGAATGTATGTTTACCGGCTTCGTGTAAACGATTATGTTTCTGCTAAAAAGATGTTGCTGATAAAATAGAAAAATCAATTGTAAATTGCGGCGGAAAGATACCCGACAACCTGCTGGTAATCGAGAGAAACTTCTCCCGAAGTTGTACGGTGAATAACTTTTGCTTTATTTTGTTTTTGTTCGACGGCTTTCAGCATCGAAAGAATAAGTCCGCCGCCGCATGCTTCGCTTTTGCCGGAATTCAAATCACGTGATAGCCCATCATAATCAAGCGCTTCAATACGTTCCGCAATTTTAGCGTCCATCAAATCTGCTTTTTGCTGCGAATGATAATGCGAAAGATCGGAACTTACCACAACCAACGTTTCATCATTTAAAACACTCGCAAGACTTTCTGCAAGCGCTTCAACATAAACTTGATTCTGATCTCCCATAACTACCGGAACGATTGAAAAATCATTTAAAACGGTTTGCAGAAACGGAAGCTGAACTTCAATTGCATGTTCTTCTCTATGCCCTTCTTTTCCTCGGTATATTCTTTTTGAACTCTTTACTAATAATTCAGAGACATCGAGATTCACAGACACCAGTCCGAGCGGAGTTTCATAAGTATCACCATCATAAATTGAAATGCCGGGAAAATATTCGTGGTGGCTGGGCGAAAGAATTATTACCGTTGAATATTTTTTTCCGTTAATTGCATTGTAACCGTACGCGGCTGTTAATCCGGAGTAAGTATATCCTGCGTGCGGAGTAACTAGGGTATGTAAATTCGGGAAATGAAAATCGTGCGATGCCGAGTGCAACATCTTTTGAATTAGCGCTTGTAAAACGTTAGGTTTTTCAGGATAAAAATATCCCGCGAAATATGGAGGTCTATTTTCTTTCACCGGTGAGATCTCTGTGTTGTTCTTCGTGAAAAACTTCCGCGGTAAAAGCTTTGATATTTAAGAATCTCGTCCGCCATAAATAAGGATCAATTCCGGCTTTTTGACACAACGCTGTTAAAAAATCGTTAAGAGTAAAACGGTTTTCTGTTGCCACCTGCGGCAGCAAAAGTCCACGGGCATCGGGTTCGTCTAAAATTAATCCGTGTGTGCCAATTTTAATTTCGTTATAATTTGAAATTTGAATAGCCGGGGTTAAAACTGAAATTTCAATCAAAATGCGGCCAATCTCTTCGGGAGAAACAGGTGGAAATCGCGGATCTTCGAGCGCGGAAAGTCTGGCAACTTCCCAGATAGTTTCAGCTAGCGGGGTATGGGCGGTAACGTAACCGATACAGCCTCGTAATTGCTTTTGCTTGGTGAGAGTAACAAAACATCCGGTATGCACAACAAGCGATGGATGGCGGGCATAATCAATCTCCGGCATCGAAGGGGATTCTTCATAAATTGATTCGATCGACTGACGTGCGATCAAAAGCAATATTCCTTTTTCATCTTTTGTTAGAAACATAACTTCCTCAGTTAGATATCCATTTTTACTATTTCAATGATTTGTTTTTCTTTTATAAGGAAGAGAAATCTCTTGTAAAGGAAAAACGAATCGACTGCGTATTGATGAATATTTTTGTTCAGAACGGCGGAATATAAAAGCGAACCGGTTGCTGTATCGCAAATATAAAAATGCTGGGTGAATTTCTCATCTTTTTTTTCATGAAAAGTGAAGAAGAGAGATTTTCCATTTTGAATGTATTCTACCTGTCCAGAGAATGAAAAATTGGAAATCGAATTTCTAAGGCAATCAAATTGCGGGTCATCGTTTAACGGATTAAAGATTTCCGGAAAGAGATAATCGGTATATGATTTTTTTGCTTGAGCCTCTTCTTTTAACCGATTTACCTGAGCATACTCCGCACCAAGATTACGGATCACCTCTCCTGTACTTAAATCAATCTCCACATAAAATCTTCCATCAAACTGCTGTTGAAAAGCGACGATCTTTTCGTTGTCTGAAAAAAAATATGTTAATGTTTCATTCTTCCACAGAATTTTTTTCTGTTTCAGATCATAGGCAAAAAATCCTCTATGCTGCGGCATATCGGGTTTTAGATAAAAATGGAAAATGATAATATCATTTTCTATCCCTTCAATGCCTATCCACGCTTTTTCATCGAATTGAAAATTTGAAAAGATTTTTGCTTTGGTTAAAAGATCGTAGCAAGAGAAAAAAACTTCTCTTGTTTTCGGATTGCGTTCTTCAATAAGAAGTTTATCTGTCTCAGAAATCAGAATCCGCCAAATCTGTTTTTTATTGTTGTGTTTTAAATATCCCGATAAGTTTTTCGTGCCGATCATAGTTGCTCAAACCTTGCTGTAAAATGACGAAGCATCGGCGCCTCATAGGTAAATTTTAGACCGCGCATTTTCTCGCGCTGTTTATAAGTGTCGATAACTACTTCGCTCACATAATCAATATGGCTTTGTGTATAGACTCTGCGTGGAATTGCCAACCGGACAAGTTCCATAGGGGGAGAAATTGTTTTTCCACTTTCGTCATATTTGCCAAACATAACACTGCCGATTTCAACAGCGCGAATGCCCCCTTCAAGATAAAGCGCGCCAACAATTGCTTGTCCCGGAAATTGTTCAGGTGGAATGTTCGGTAAAAATCTTTTTGCATCAATATAAATTGCATGACCGCCGGGCGGTTCAATAATGGGAACACCGGCAGCAACTAACTTATCGCCAAGATATTCAACGCTTCGTATTCTGTAATGAAGATAATTTTCATCCAACACTTCTTCCAAACCTTGAGCAACGGCTTCAAGGTCTCTTCCGGCAAGTCCACCGTAAGTTGGAAATCCTTCGGTAACAATTAAAAGATTGCGGCACTGTGTTGCGAGTTTTTCATCTTGCATGGCTAAAAATCCGCCGATGTTAACTAGTGCGTCTTTCTTTGCGCTCATGGTAACGCCGTCTGCGTATGAAAAAATTTCCTGCGCAATTTCAAGTACTGATTTTTGTTCGTATCCTTTTTCTCTTGTTTTGATAAAGTAGGCGTTTTCGGCAAAGCGGCACGCATCAATAAAAAGAGGAATGCCGTACTTTTTACAAATTTCTTTTGTCTCGCGAATATTTTGCATTGAAACCGGCTGACCGCCACCGGAATTATTTGTAATGGTGATCATGCAGAGTGGAATATTTTCTTTCCCTTTTTCCTGAATAAATTTTTCAAGTTTTTCAACATCCATATTTCCTTTAAAGTCGGCGCGAATTTCAGGATGCTTTCCAATTTCGTTTAGAAAATCTTCCGCTTCAGCGCCGGAAAACTCAATGTTGGCGCGTGTGGTATCAAAGTGAGTATTGTTCGGAAAATATTTTCCTTTTCCACCAACGATGGAGAAGAGAATTTTTTCTGCGGCTCTTCCCTGGTGGGTTGGAATAATAAAATTCATCCCGGTAATTTTTTTTATTGCTTCTTCAAAACGGTAAAAAGATTTTGAACCTGCATATGATTCATCACCTTGCATGATTCCCGCCCACTGTGCTGCGCTCATTGCGGATGTTCCGCTATCGGTGAGTAAATCAATTAAAACATTATCTGCGTGGATAAGAAAAGGATTGAATCCGGCATCTTTTAAAATTACCTCCCTCTCTTCTCGTGTTGTAAAACGTATCGGTTCAACCGATTTGATCTTGAATGGTTCGATTATAGTTTTCATAAAACTTTTTTATTAAATTTTTAAAATATTATCAGTAAACTACCTCATTAGTTTTTGAGAGACAAATACTTTGGAGAGTAAAAAAGATTGGGTTATAGTGTGATCTTTAACCGGTTATTGCACGATGTGATTAACCATAACTGAAAATCAAAATAACACGAAGGTGTTATTCCCCCACCTTAAGTTTTGTTTAAGTTTATTTTACTATTTTATTCAAATTTAGTAATATTGCATGGCAATGAATTGAATTGTTCTGCAATGTTGAGTTAATCACAAATAATTTAACTAATTATCATTGAAAGGAATTTATATGAAATTCTATGCTCATTTTTTTGTTGTTGTATTTGTCTTTTTCCTCGCTCTTAGCGGGTGCAAAAAATCGGAGGACCCAACAGATCCTGGGACCACACCAACCGAAACACTTACCGATGACGAAGTAGCAGACGCTGTTGCTAAATCGTTAGTCTCCGGAGAAAGCGGCTGTGGACTAACCGGAGTTGTTAATATTTCAGCCGAAAGTTCAAACGGTACTGTTTTAACATTGCAGCCAAACAAGCTTAACTCTCCAAACATTGATTCCACAATTCACAAAACAGGTAACACAACCTACACCACTTATGATTACTACCTAAATTTAAAAATTCGATTTATAAAAAAAGGGCAGGAATATTTAATTTATGTACCTACGTGTGATACCGCAAAAGTAAATATTATGGCATACGGCAGTGTTACGGCAAAAACCGGAAGATATTCATATCAGGATTCAACGTATCTCAGCAGCACTTATTTATCGGGCATTTCTCCTTCGTCCGATACGATAACGTTAAGTGGAGTTGCTTACTATTTCAGTACCTTTACGGTTACAGCAACAAATAAAACTTTCACCCTTGCAACAATGATGACTTTTACGTCGTTGAAAGCGCCAAAATCAACCTATCAAATTTCAAGCGGTACGGTTACCGTGGCTTTGGAAGCAACATTGAAATCGGGTAAAAAAGTTAACTATATGGGAACGGTTACTTTTATTGGAAATCAAACGGCAACGTTAACTTTTAATGGTAAAACCTATACCATCAATTTGAATTCCGGCACTGTTACAACGTAACCGGAGTATTCTGTTTTTGTAATCATCTTATAAACAAAAAGGAAAAAACATGAGTGAATTAGAGAATCAACCACAAACCGATCAAATTCCTGTTGAAGAACAGGAATTAAGTCATTCCGATAAACTTGTGGGAATTTTTTCAGAACCGGGGAATACTTTTGCAAGTATCGCTAAATTTCCGATTAGAACAATTGACTGGCTGCTTCCGGTATTAGCCATGTTCGTGGTTGTTATCATTTCTCAAATTATCATGATGGGTAATCCCCAGATTAAAGCAGAAATGAAACAAAAACAGATGGATGCTGTTGAAAAACGTTTGCAAGAACAAGTTGATAAGGGTACGCTTTCCAAACAGCAAGCCGAAGAACAACTGCAAACTATTGAAGATCAGATGGATAAAATGAGCGGCGCTGCAGGAATGGTGCTTACGGCTGTAAGTATTTTGGTAATTGGATTTATTGCTTATCTCATTATCGCCGGATTTTATTTTCTCTTTATCAAATTTATTTTCAAAGCGGATGGAACATACAAGCATGTATTGGTTACAACCGGTTTAACAAGCTACATCGGAATTATCAGTATGGTGCTTGTAACTATTTTTGCTTTGGTTACAGGGAAAATGGCGCGTGATGTTTCAGCGGCAACGTTGTTTTCTGTCGATACAAAAACATTTGTCGGTTTTCTCCTCGCAAAATTGGATGTCTTTTCCATCTGGATTTACTTTGTAGTTGCACTCGGAATGACAAAACTTTTTAGCGCAGGAGACAGTAAAAAATATTATTACTTCGTTTTCGGTACCTGGATTGTTTGGGGTCTTATTCTTTTCTTCTTAATGAAATCAGTACCGTTCTTCCAAAATTTTGCTTAAAATTATTGAAAGTGAAATGCAGAATAATTGAAAATTATTCTGCATTCCTTTCATCTTACAAAATGCTTTGCGGGTCAATATCAAAAAATATTTTAACGTCTTTAAATATTGTTTTCCGGTTGAAACGGGTGAACGATTCCGAAATTGCTTTTCTTAAGATACTTCCCGAAGGATCGGTAACGCGATCGGTTTTTAGAACGATTTGAAAACGATATTCCCCTTTCAGTCGTGCCAGAACCGCGGAAGTCGGTGAAGTAATTTTTAAATACTTTTTAAACGCGAGCAGTTCGTTATAAAATTCTTTCATCGCGCCGAGCGCTTTTTTCTCTTCTTTATCTTTTGCTTCGATTACGGCAAGACGCATAAACGGCGGGTAACCACGGTGTTCCCGGTCGAAGATTTCTTTTTTATAAAAACTGTCGTAATCATTTTGCAAAACTTTTTGCAGCACAAAATGTTTGTCGTTCTGTGTTTGAATTACGACTTCCCCTTCAATTTTACTTCTGCCGGCTCTTCCACTAACTTGCGTTAATAGTTGGAACGTTCGTTCATCCGCGCGAAAATCGGGGAGCCATAAATTTGTCTCTGCAGAAATAACTCCAACCAGTGCGACACGGGAAAAATCCATTCCCTTTGCAACCATTTGCGTTCCAACAAGAATATCAATTGCTCCGCTTTTAAAGTTGGAGAGAATTGTTCCTAAATTCCCTTTTTTAGAAATTGCGTCTGAGTCGATCCGTTCCAAAACAGCATTCGGGAAGTAATATGCAAGTTCATCTTCAACACGTTCAGTTCCGGTGCCAAAATATTTAAGATGCGGCGAACCGCAATGATTACAAACCGGCGGAGCTTCTTTCACAAACCCGCAGTAATGACAATGCAGGGTGTTTTCATTAATATGATAGACAAGCGAAACAGAACAATTGTCGCACGTTTCAATTTGTCCGCACTCAACGCAATAAATCTGCGTTGCAAATCCTCGCCGGTTTTGAAGAATTATTACTCCTTCTTTTTTCTTCAACCGTTCTTCAATTTTTTCAAGCAGGGTTTTGGAGAAAAAGCTTTCCATCCGGTTAAGTTTTTTCTCATCATTAATGTTTACCAAAGTAATCTTTGGAAGCTTTGCATCATCCACACGAATGGGGAGATTGAGCAACTGATATTTATTTGTAGTCGCAAGATACATGCTTTCAACTGATGGTGTGGCTGAACCAAGTAAAACTGGACAGCTGGAAAATTTTGCCCGCATCAATGCCGCATCTTTTCCATTGTATCGTGGAGTTTCATCCTGCTTATAACTTCCGTCATGCTCTTCATCAACTAGTATTAGCCCAATGTTTTTAAGTGGTGAGAATAGCGCTGAACGAGCACCAATTACTACTTGTGATTTTTCCTTTAAAATATTTTGCCACGAATCAAACCTCTCACCGGGGGACATTTTACTGTGAATTACAGAAACAATTCCCTTAAAATTATTTGTTAGTCGTGCCGTCATTTGTGGTGTTAATGATATTTCGGGTACAAGTATGATCACCGTTTTGCCAAGCGCTAAAACTTTTTTAACAAGTTCGATATAAACTTGCGTTTTGCCGCTTCCGGTGACTCCATGCAATAGAAAAACTTTAAATTCTGAATTGCAGAGAAAAGGAGAAACTTCATCCAACACTTTATTTTGGTCTGACGTTAGTGCAAAATCTATCAACTCTTCCGAATAAGGTTCTTGAAAAGTCCGCTCTATCTGTTTTTTGACGATGGTTACAATCTCTTTTTTTTCTAATCCTTTTATCGATGCAGCCGAAGCTTTCGTTTCAAGCAAAAGTTGTTGTAGCGGCATTTCGTGCTGTCCGGAAACAAGTTTCAATAAAACATCAACTTGCTTGGGCGATTTATTTTCAATCGTTGGAATGAACTCATAAACTTCTTCAGCCGATTTTAAGAGCTTTACGGAAAGAATTGTTTTTATGCGGACTTTAGCTTTGTCGACTTCATCATGAATGGTGATAGCGCCAGCTTTTTCCAATGTTCGAAGCGGTGAGAGGAGATTTTTTCTTTTTGCTTGCTGTTGAAGTTGGTGATAACTAATCGTTTCATTTTCTGAAAAGATTTTCAAAAGAGTCTTTTGGATCGAGGATTTTTTTTCTCCATTCTCCAACAGTTTTTTAGAAAAATTTACATCAACAGAAATGTGCTTCTTTGATTGCACTTCTGTTCCCGGCGGAATTGCAAGTCTAAACGCCTCACCAAGAGAGCAGAGATAATATTCGGAAAGCCATTCATAAAATTTTATCGAAGTTGAATCAAAGATAGGAATGGTATCAAGAACGTCATAAATTTTCTTTAATTTCTCAGTCACTGAAGTTTCTTCAAGAACCGAAATAATAAACCCCGTTAACACCCTTTTACCAAAAGGCGCAACTATTCGTACCCCGATCTGAACTTGTTCTTCTAAATCATTCGGAACCGCATAAGTAAAAGCTTTACGAAATGGCAGCGGAAAAACGACTTCAACATACACGGGGTGAAATTCCGAATTCCAAAAGATAAATTACAAAATGAGAAAGAGATTTAGTCATAGAATGTTTTTAATTATTCGGTTTATAAAATGGTGCAAGTTCCCGCAAGTCATCAAGATTAACATCGGTAAGCATTTCGAACTTTAAAACTTTTATATCTTTTTCCCAAATAATTCTTTTGAATTTATTTATAGGAACTACGGTTCCGTTGGTTGAAATAATACTGTCGCTTTCTTCAACGGTTAGAAAATAATATCCGTCCTGGAGTTGGAGTCTTCCTTCAACAACCCCAACGTCACTAAATTTAAAGGTAATTTCACCATTCAATTTCTTGTTTTCTATATATAGCCGGCGATTGGTAATGTCTTTTCCTTCTTCTTTTTGGGCAAGAATAAATTCATCACTTTTAAAAAGTTTGTTGAAAAGTGTTTCTTTGTCTTCGTTAAATTCTTTATTGCCAAGAGCATCCGATTTCAGGTCAAAAAAAGTTACTTTTGCTTCGCCTGATTTTTTTCCATCAACAGCAATTTCATATGAAACTTTTTGATAAACTAAACAGCCTTGAAAAGAGAGCGCCGCAAAATTTAAAATTAAAAACAATTTTACTTTCATAGTTTTTCTTTCAATGATTTGGCAAATAGTTAAACAACAGTTTTCTCAAGCAATGTTAAACTTTGATTATCAACGTCAAGTTCGGCATTTGCACCGAACGGCAAAGTAAATTTATTAACAACGTGACCAAACGACAATCCATAAATTACCGGAACACCTAACCGGAACAATCTTTCTGATAAAACTTCAGAAAGGGTAAATGAATTTGCAATTCCCGATTCTTCCGGTTTTGATTCGCATTTGGAAAAAACCCCGAGAGCAATCCCGGCTATATTTTTAAATTTTCCGGCTTGGATCATTTGTGTCAACATTCTATCAATGCGATAAGGTTCTTCGCCGACTTCTTCAAGAAAAATAATTTTTCCTTTTGTATCCACATCATATTTTGTTCCGATCAACGAAGCAACAATTGATAAATTTCCACCGACGAGTTTACCAGTTGCTTTCCCTTTATGAATTATGATAGGCTTATATTCGTTTTTTGTTCCATCCTCAACCGCACTTCGCAATACGGTTTTTGATTGGGGATTCATTAAAACGTTTTTGAAATTCATAACACTGAACTCATTGAATGTTGATGTTGCAACCGGGCCATGAAATCCGATCAATCCGGTTTGAGAATAAATTCCGTAAAGTAACGCGGTGATATCGCTGTAACCGATCACTACTTTGGGATTTCGCTTTATCAAATCAAAATCTAGAAAATCTAAAACACGCGCACAACCATATCCGCCGCGCACGCAAACGATGCCGTCAACATTTTTATTACCGAAAATTTCAAGCAAATCTTCTGCACGTTCTTTATCGGTTCCGGCAAAATATCCGTTGGTATGTAAAATATTTTTTGCAACTACAACCGAAAAACCTAATGAAGCGATATTCGTTTTTGATTCTTCAAGTTGTGCTTCTGTGATAAATCCGCCTGGTGAAACTAATCCTAAAGTATCACCGATTTGAAGTTTTTTTGGTTTAATTGTTTTTATAAGTGATTCAGCAAATGTAATACCTGGAGACAAAACCAATGATGCCGACGCCATCCCGGCAGCCGAAAGAAAATTTCTGCGTCTCATAATTGACTCTTTGCTACCATTTTTTTCTTTTCCAAACAAAGGTTAAAGCCGCCACCGATACAGAAGCAAAGCTCATAATGATCCAGAACGCAAAGGGATGACCAGATAACGGAATGTGCACGTTCATAGAAAATGCGCTTACTACAAATGTTGGAACCATAATGCCGATTGTAATGATGTTCAAAGTTTTCATCAGCACGTTCAAATTATTTCCTACAATCGATGCACGTGCATCCATAAGGCTTGCAAGAATGTTGGAGTAAATATCTGCTTGTCGCAAACACTGACTATTTTCGATCAGCATATCATCAAGAAATTCAACTTCCTCTGTGGTAAAACCGATTTTTGTCGTATTATTTTTCAACTTAACAAAGAGGACACCGTTTGAACTGATCGAGTTCAAGTAGTAAACCAGACTTTTTTCGAGCGAAAACAAATTGATGAGATAACTGTTTTCCATGGCTGCATTAATCTTTTTTTCGAGCTCATCCGAAATAACATTAATAATTTTCAAGTGTTCGAGAAAATGAAAAATTGAACGATAGATAAGTTTAAGCGCCAATTGCTGCAATGAAGCAACCCTGGATAATTGTTTACCTTCAAACAGAGGAAGATCCTCGTCTATTACGATAATTAGTTTATCTTTAAATAAAAACAATCCTGTGGAAGCAACTTTGAAAAAAAACTGTTGAGCTCCGGAATAATTTTGCGGGCGTTTGAAGATGATTGCAGTATGGTTCGGCTCAAATTCAAGCCTTGAGAGTTCATCCGGATCTGACGCTGAATTAAGTGTGTGCTCATCAAGCTTTAACTCATCAACAAGAAATCGTTTCTCTTTTTCGTCAGGACTAATAAAAACATAAATCGGACTTTGCTCGGAAGCCGTTTCAACAATTTTATTTTCAATTATTGAGTATCGTTTCAGCATAATGCCTCACATGGATTCATGAGTAACCAATTATTTTAGCAGTTGTACTTCATCAAAAAGCAAATGATCAAAAGTCTCTCTTCCGCGAACTATTGAAAAATTTTCACCATCAACTAAAACCTCTACCGGTCTTCTCCTCGCGTTATAGTTTGATGCCATCACCATTCCGTATGCGCCGGCAGACATCACCGCAAGTAAATCTCCCTGTTCGCTTTTCTGAATGCTTCTTTCCTTAGCGAGAAAATCTCCGCTTTCACAAACGGGTCCAACTATATCTGCGGTAATTTCTTCTTTCGTTTCATCAATTGTTACCGGTTGAATGTGATGATACGCGCTGTAAATACTTGGACGCAACAAGTCGGTCATTGCAGCGTCAACAACTAAAAAATTCTTCTTTTGATTTTTCTTTGTGTACAATACTTCGGTAACAAGAATTCCTGCATTTGCAGTTAAATATCTACCCGGTTCAAAAATGATTTCACAATCTAGGTTTTTTAAAATTGGAAGAATTGCGCTGGCATATTCTTTCATTGTAAACGGTTTTTCATTTTTATATTGAATTCCTATTCCGCCACCGATATCAAAGTGTTTTAACTCAATCCCCTCTTTTTTTAGAATAAGGAAAAGATTGGCAAGCTTTTCAACCGCTTCAACAAAAGGTGAAACATCGGTTATCTGAGAACCGATATGCATATCAATTCCGATGAATTTAATATTCTTCAATTCGCTTTGCATACGGAAAATCTTCAAAGCTGTTTCGCTGTTCACCCCGAATTTATTTTCGGAAAGTCCGGTTGATATGTAGGGATGTGTCTTGGCATCAACATCGGGATTAACGCGAATTGCCACCCGTGCAACCTTGTTCATTGAAGAAGCGATCTCATTTATCAGATAGATTTCTTGCTCAGATTCCGCTTTGATCATCAAAACATCATACTCAAGACCAAGTGTTATTTCATTCTTCGTTTTTCCAACGCTGGTTAAGATTATGTTTTCCGGTTTCGCACCGGCTTTTAATGCACGGTAAAGTTCTCCTTCGGAATTCACATCTACACCGCTACCAAGCTTTAAAAAAGTTTTTATCACGCTTAGATTAAAGTTTGATTTTGCAGCGTAGAAGATTTCATGTTGAACATCACGAAACGCTCCATCAAATTCCTGGTAAGCTTCAACAAAATATTTCTTGCTGTAAATGTAGGTCGGCGTTCCGGTCTGCTTAATAATTTCTCGGACAGAAGTCTCCTCACAGTGAAGTAGTTGATTTTTGTAAGTAAACCATTTTGACGGGAAAAGCTGCATCATTCTTTTTTTTTATTTTCGTTTTTAGTGATATTTCTTTCGCAAATATAATGTATTTCTCTACTTTAGCTGCCAAAAATTTTACCGGAAGAATGAAAACAATTCTGATTTTTTTGTTTTTTATTTCCCCGCTGCTGCCGCAAGACAGTCTGCGTACCGATTCCTCCCAAATAAATTATTACAAACTCACTTTTATCGGAGCGTCGACCCTCGGCGGATTCATTTACGGGCAGGCGTTCCAGAAAAATCTCTGGTGGAAAGGTGAAAAAAGTTCATTCCATTTTAATTGGAAAGAAGATTGGTCTTACGCACTTGGCGCCGATAAGTTTGGACATTTTTACTTCCCGATGCTGGTAACAAACATTTATTCCGATGCGTTTGTTTGGAGCGGTATCGATAAAGAACGAAGCCTACTGTACGGCGGAATTACAGCTTTAACGTACCAAACGTTTACAGAAATAAAAGATGGATTTTCTAAACAATGGGGATTTAGCTGGGGAGATTTTTCGGCAAATGTTTTGGGAGCTGCTTACCCTTATTTACATTATAAATGTCCTCAGTTGAAAAATTTTAATATGAAAATTAGCTTCTTTCCTTCGGAGCGATTTAAGAAAGGTTCCAACCGTGTAATTTTTGACGATTACGAAAGTACTTATCACTGGCTCAGCATTACTGTTGCACAGTACTTGCCGGTTGTCATAAAAAATTATTATCCGGAGTGGATAAATTTTGCGATTGGACACTCGGTAAAAGGGTTTGATACGAACTCACGCCATCGAGAAATTTATTTAGCTCTTGATCTTAACACTGATGAACTTCCTGGAAATTCATCTTTCTTAAAATTCATAAAAAAATATTTAAATTTTTATCACCTTCCGATGCCCGCGGTGAAACTTTATCCCGATGTTGTCTGGTATGGCTTGAAATTTTAAGCCCATTCAACCTATTAAAATAGCGCAATTACTCTCGATCTTCGTTTGAATTCCCTCTGTTTTTCGGTAAATTTAGATGGCAATTTACTCCTAATTCGTAATTCCTAACTTTAAATTAATGAGTTGTATGAAATATCCTTTTGCAGAAATTGAATCCAAATGGCAGAGCTATTGGGAAAAGAACCAGGTTTATAAAACAGATTTTTCGAGAACTGATAACAAACTTTACACGCTTGTTATGTTTATTTATCCCAGCGGAGCCAAATTGCACTGCGGACACTGGTACAATTACGGTCCGACTGATACATGGGCACGCTATAAAAAATTAAAAGGTTTCAACGTTTTTGAACCGATGGGGTATGATGCTTTCGGATTGCCGGCAGAAAATTTTGCCATCAAAACGGGAATTCATCCGCACGACAGCACGATGAAAAATATTGCCGACATCCGTTCCCAGCTGAAAAATATGGGCTGCATGTACGATTGGAATGCCGAATTAATGACTTGCGTTCCCGAATATTATAAGTGGAATCAGTGGCTCTTCATTCAGCTTTATAAAAAAGGATTGGCTTACAGAAAAAATGCGCCGGTAAATTGGTGTACTTCATGCAACACGGTTTTGGCAAACGAGCAAGTTCTTTCCGATGGCAATTGCGAACGATGCGGTTCACAAGTGATTCAGAAAAATCTTACTCAATGGTTTTTCAAAATCACCGAATATGCCGAAGAACTTTTGCAAGGATTGGAGACAATCAACTGGCCCGAAAAAACCAAATTGATGCAGAGAAACTGGATCGGGAAAAGTGTTGGGGCAGAAATTCATTTTAAAGTTGAAAACAGTGATGAGACAATTTCTGTTTTTACAACGCGTCCCGACACATTATTTGGTGTAACGTATGTCGTCCTCGCACCGGAACATTCTTTGGTTGATAAACTTGTTACCGCCGAAAACAAAAAAGTGGTTGACGATTATCGCGATCAAACAAGAAAACTTACAGAGATTGAAAGAACATCAACGGTAAAAGAAAAAACCGGTGTTCCGATTGGAGCTTTTGCAATCAATCCTGTAAACGGAGAACGCATCCCCATTTGGATTGCAGATTACGCACTGCTCACCTACGGAACGGGCTGTGTTATGGCGGTTCCCGCGCATGATGAAAGAGATTTTGAATTCGCGACAAAGTTTGCGTTGCCAATCCGTAAAGTAATTTTACAAGACGGAACCAATGCCGATGATGAATTAAAAGAGGCATTCACCGAAACCGGAACGATGGTAAATTCTGACAAATTTAACGGTTTGCGTTCGGATGAAGGTAAACAAAAAATTATTGAATATCTGGAAGCAAATGATTTAGGAAAGCGCAAAATCAATTTCCGCTTGCGCGACTGGCTTATTTCCCGCCAAAGATATTGGGGAACACCGATCCCGGTAATTCATTGCGATGATTGCGGTGAAGTTTTAGTTGAAGAAAAAGATTTACCGGTTGAACTTCCGTACGATGTTGATTTCAAAAGTGAAGGAGTTTCTCCGTTAGCAAGAAATGAAAAATTCATGAATGTTAAATGTCCAAAGTGCGGTGCGGATGCGAAACGCGAAGCCGATACGATGGATACGTTTGTTGATTCAAGCTGGTATTATTTCCGTTATCTCAATCCTAATTTTTCAGAAGGGATTTTTGATAAAGAATTAACCGATAAATTTGTTCCCGTTGATATGTACGTTGGCGGCGCAGAACACGCAACAATGCATTTGTTATACGCGAGGTTCATTCACAAATTTATTCGCGATTTAGGATTAACAAATTCAAATGAACCTTTCCAAACGCTTGTTCATCAAGGAACGATCACGAACTCCGGCGCAAAGATGTCAAAGTCAAAAGGAAACGTTGTTAATCCGGATGACTTTACAAAAAATGTCGGCAATGATGTTTTCCGTTTGTACTTAATGTTCATGGGACCGTTTGAGCAAGGCGGTGATTGGAGCGACAAAGGAATTGCGGGAACAGAAAGATTTATCCAGCGTGTGTATGATCTTTTTACGAGCCATGAAAGTATTGCCAAAGAAGTTTCGGCTAAATCAAAATATGATCTCCAAGGTTTAAACGAGACCGAGAAAATCATTTATAGAAAAATCAACCAAACCATTGCAAAATATGATGGAGAGTTGAATCATTTTCGGTTTAATACTGCGATTGCAAGTTTAATGGAATTGATAAATGAGTTGAAGTCTCTGCCAATCTGCGGGAAAGAAATTCAAGTTTATACGTTAGAAAGACTGGCAATTTTATTAGCTGCAATTGCTCCTCATTTAGCGGAAGAATGCTGGCAAATAATAGGGAAAGAAAAATCAATTTTTGAAAATCCGGTTTGGTTTGATGCGGACAAAGAAGCTTTAACAGAAGATGTTGCAAACATTGCAGTACAGATCAGCGGAAAGTTAAGAGCAACAATTCAAGTCCCGATGAACAGCGATGAGGCGGCGGTAAAAACAATTGCTCTGGCAGATGAGCGAGTTACCAAATGGATTGAGGGCAAAACGGTTGTTAAAGAAATCTTCGTAAAAAATAAAATATTTAATGTGGTTGTAAAATAAATCCCATTGCGCTTAAAAAAGGAAACAAATGTTAGACATAAAACTTATTCGTGAAAATCCGGAACTTGTCCGTCAAGGATTATTAAACAAAAACGCCAAAGATGTTGTTGGTGAAATTTTAGCACTCGACGAAGAACGACGTGCACTAATTTTAAAAACAGACGAACTTAAAGCAAAACGAAACCAAGCATCAGCACAAATTCCACAAATGAAAAAAGCCGGGCAGGATACTTCTTCTGTATTTGCAGAAATGAAATTGGTCGGCGATCAAATTGCTCAATTCGATTCTCAACTAAGAGAGATTGAAGAAAAGTCGGAAAACATTCTTCGCCACACACCAAATCTGTCACCCGCATCTGTTCCTGTTGGCAAGACAGCAGAAGATAATGTTGAAACAAAACAGTGGCTGCCGGATGGTTTTACTTTTCAAAATGATTTTCAAATGCTAGACCACATCGAGCTCGGGAAGAAATTAAAAATTTTAGATTTCGAGCGCGGTACAAAAATATCAGGTTCTGGATTTCCACTATACATCGGCAAAGGTGCAACTCTTGAGCGTGCACTGATAAATTTTATGCTCGACTACCATTTACAGCATCACGGTTATACGGAAGTGATGCCGCCAATTCTGGTGAATCGTGAATCGATGAAAGGCACGGGGCAAATTCCAAAAATGGAAGAAGATATGTATTTCGTTGAGAAAGACGGTTTGTATCCAATTCCAACTGCAGAAGTTCCGATTACCAATATTCACCGCGAAGAAATTTTAAACGAAAAAGATTTGCCGGTGAAATATGTTGGTTATTCGCCTTGTTTCAGGCGTGAAGCAGGAAGTTACGGTAAAGATTCAAAGGGATTTTTGCGTGTTCATCAATTTAATAAAGTTGAAATGGTGAAATTTGTAAAACCGGAAACTTCTTACGACGAATTGGAGTTATTAGTAAAGGACGCCGAAGATATTTTGCGTGCGTTGAACGTTCCATACCGTTTACTTTTGCTTTGTACGGGCGATTTAAGTTTTTCCGCAGCAAAGTGTTACGATATTGAAACCTGGTCTCCGGCAGAAAACAAATGGTTGGAAGCTTCATCTTGCAGCAATTTTGAAGCCTTTCAGGCGCGGCGCGCTAACATTCGGTTCAGAAATGAAACAACAAAAAAGCCGGAGTTTGTGCACACATTAAACGGAAGTGGACTTGCAACAAGCCGTTTGATGGTTTCAATTTTGGAAAACAATCAAACGCCGGAGAGAAAAATTATTGTTCCGAAAGCTTTACAGAAATACACAGGCTTTGAGATAATAGATTAGTTTGTTAAAGGCATGACCTTTGCCGAAAAGTAATCACATTCAAAAAGTCTATATGTCGGCAAGTCTAAATAAAGAGACAATTTTCAGTTTATAAAAATTATATGTCACTAAATGACTAATCTCAAAACCCTTAAAAAATATTTTGTCCGCTATAAAACCAAAATCTTTTGGGGTATACTTTTCATCCTGATCTCGAACGCATTTTCGACTTACATTCCAATCGTAATTAAAGATGCGATGAATGATTTGCATAAATCGCTGGCTCAACAAACCTTAATTAAATATGGTTTATTGATCTCCGGTACGTCACTTATCGCCGGGGTGTTTCGATTTCTAATTCGTCAAACCATTATTGTCGTTTCACGGGAAATTGAATTTGATCTGCGTCAGGATTTCTGGGCACATATCCAACGGTTACCGCTCCGCTATTTTCAAAATAACGCTACCGGAAACATTATGGCGCACGCCACCAACGACATCAATGCGGTACGTATGTTTATTGGTCCAGCTGTTATGTATACGATTGATACCGGCATTCGGTTTATTATTGTTCTCTGGATAATGCTTTCAATTGATGTTTCGGTAACCCTTTATTCGTTGCTTCCGTTGCCATTTTTATCTTTCATGATTTATCTCATCAGCAAAAAAGTTCACTCACGCTTTACGGCAATTCAAGAAAAATTTTCTGAACTGACCACAAAAGCTCAGGAAAATTATTCGGGAATGCGTGTAATAAAATCTTACGTTCGTGAAAAAAGTGAGGTTGAACAATTTGCAACTCTAAGCAAAGAATATTTACAAAGAAATATGAAGCTTGCAAAAATTCAAGCGTTGTTCCAACCGATCTTGTTTTTAATAACCGGTTTGTCGATCATTATTGTTATTTGGGTTGGCGGTCTGGAAGTAATTAGCGGAAAATTGATGCTTGGAGATATTACTGCACTGATTATCTATTTGGGAATGTTGATTTGGCCGATAATAGCTTTCGGATGGGTGATAAACATTATTCAACAAGCGGAAGCAAGTATGAAACGGTTAAATAAAATTCTTGCCGAGCCGTTTGAAATTGAAGAATCGGATGCAACCGATTTTTCTATAAAAGATTTACAAGGTAAAATCACTTTTAAAAATGTCTCCTTCCGTTACAAGGAACACTTGCCAGATGTTTTGCAAAATATTAATCTTGAAATTCCCGCCGGCACTACGCTTGCAATTATGGGCTTAACGGGCGCTGGTAAAACCACTATGATCAACCTGCTTCCTCGCTTGTACGATGCTACTCAAGGAGAAATTTTACTTGACAACACACCGATCAACAAAATACCCCTTGCAACATTGCGCAAACAAATTGGTTTTGTTCCGCAGGAAACTTTTCTCTTTTCCGATTCGATCGCGAACAATCTTACGTATGGATTAAAAGAGCACAGCAAAGAAAAAATGATGTCGGCATCCGCCATTGCCCAGTTTGATAAAGATGTAAAAGAATTTCCGGACAGTTATGAAACAATCATTGGTGAAAGAGGAATAACGCTATCTGGCGGACAGAAACAGCGCGCAACCATCGCGAGATCATTGGTGATTGATCCAAAGATTTTAATTCTTGATGATTCTTTTTCCGCTGTTGACACACATACTGAAGAAGAAATTCTTAAAAATCTTAAAACTTTTATGAAAGAACGGACGAGTATTATTATCAGCCACCGTATTTCAACGGTAAAAGATGCCGACAAAATTGTTGTACTTGATAACGGCACCATTGCGGAAGAAGGAACACACGACGAACTTCTTGCGCTCAACAAACTTTACGCGGATATTTATTACAAACAGCTACTTGAAAAAGAAATTGAAGAATTTAATTGAGGAGAAAAATTATGGCAAAGACAAAAATAGCTTTCTTCGAAATAACTTCGGACGAAAAAAAATATATTAAAAAACAGTTCGACAAAAACTATGAACTTTTCTTTTACAAGGAAAAACTTGATGAAGAAAATGTTTCCCTTATAAAAGATATCGATGTTCTCTCGATTTTTATATATTCCAAAATCACACAGAAAATAATTGAGAAATCGAAAAAGTTAAAACTGATTGCAACTCGCAGTACCGGATTTAACCACATCAATCTTAAAGAAGCACAAAAAAATAAAATTTCCGTTTGCAATGTCCCTTACTATGGAGAAAACACCGTTGCTGAACATACTTTTGCCCTTATTTTAGCGCTTTCGAGAAACTTGCACAAGGCATATGTCCGCACCACGCAAGGAAATTATTCGCTTGACGGTTTGCGCGGTTTTGATTTGAAGAACAAAACACTCGGTATAATCGGCGCCGGAAGCATCGGCATGCACGTGATTAAAATGGCAAAAGGGTTTGGGATGAAAGTGATTGCTTTCGATCAGCACGAAAATCACATGATGAAAGAATTGCTCGATCTGAAATATGTTTCGCTAGAAGAACTACTTTCTAATTCTAACATTATTTCCATTCATTGCCCCTATACCGAACAAACTCGTTATCTAATCAACATGAGAAATATTCATCTTGTTAAGAAGGGAACATTGTTTATAAATACTGCACGGAGCGGAATCATTGAACCTTCTGCACTTTACTACGCAATAGATAATGAAATTTTTGGCGGTGCCGGACTTGATGTTTTCGAAGGCGAAGAATTGGCTCTTGAAGAAAACCAAATGCTTACCAAAAATGTTTCGCTCCAACATCTGGAAGCAATTATGAAACGAAATATTTTACTCAGACGGGAAAACGTTATTATCACTCCCCACATGGCTTTTGATTCATTTGAAGCCGTTGAAAGAATTTTAGATACATCCACGAAGAACATAAAATCATTTATTGAAAAAGAAAATTATCATAAAGTGGTATAGAAAATCCTTAGAAAGACTATGATTACTACAACGAATAGGATTAAGCAGTACAACTAATGGCACAAGAAAAGAACGAAGACGAAATACTCGGTAAAGCGTACGACGCAAAATTAATGAAACGGCTTTTAACCTTCATTAAACCGTACAAGCATTATGTAATTTTCGCCATAGTGTTAAATATTATTGTTGCCGCGTTGGGACCTTTGCGCCCCTACTTAACTAAAATCGCAATTGATGATTACATCGTAAATAAAAACTTTACCGGTTTGCTCGCGATAACGGTCGCTCTCTTCGCCACGTTGTTTTTTCAATCTGCAATACAGTATCTTTTAACTTATTACACGCAGTATCTCGGACAAAAGACCATCTTCGATATCCGAATGAAATTATTTGCTCACACACAGCGTCTCGCAATAAAGTTTTTTGATAAAACTCCAATCGGCAGACTTGTTACGCGTGTAACAAATGATATTGAATCGTTGAACGAACTTTTCTCCTCCGGCATTATCATGATTTTCAGCGATGTCTTTATCATTCTCTGGATTCTTGGTTTCATGTTTTTCATGGATTGGAAGCTTTCATTTGTTTCCCTCTCAATTTTGCCGGTGCTTATTTACGGAACTTTTCTTTTTCGTAGGAAAGTACGTGATAACTACCGCGATGTACGTTTTCATCTTGCAAGATTAAATTCCTATATGCAGGAACACATCACCGGGATATCCGTAATGCAGCTTTTTCATAAAGAGAAAGAAGAACTGCAAAAATTTTCCGGCATCAACGGTGACCATAAAAAAGCTAACATTGAATCAATTTTTTATTATGCCGTGTTTTATCCTTCGGTGGAATTTATTAGTTCTATTGCCTTGGCTTTGATTATTTGGTACGGCGGTGGTGAGGTTATTCACAATGTGTTAACGCTCGGAACACTTTTCGCTTTTCTTCAATACACAGAAATGTTTTTCCGTCCGATACGTGACCTCTCTGAAAAATATAATATCATGCAGACGGCAATGGCTTCATCCGAAAGAGTTTTTAAATTGCTCGATGATGAAACTTTTATTAAAAACCCGGAAAATCCGAAACTTCTCAATTCGGTTAAAGGATCAATTTCTTTTGAAAATGTTTCCTTCGCTTACAATAAAGATGAGCTCGTATTAAAAAATATTTCGTTGGATGTTAATCCCGGTGAGACCGTTGCCATCGTAGGTGCTACCGGTGCTGGTAAAACGAGTATTATCAACATTCTTACGCGATTTTACGATATTAATAGCGGATGTATCCGTGTTGACGGAATTGATATCCGTAAGGTGGATAAACATGAACTGAGAAAACAAATTTCAATAGTTCTGCAGGATGTTTTTCTTTTTTCGGGAACAATTAAATCAAATATCGGGATGAACAATCCTGAAATTACAGACGAACAAATTCAACGCGCCGCTGAGCTTGTCGGCGCCGATAAATTTATTCAACTTCTTCCGAACAAGTACAACGAAGAAGTTAAAGAGCGCGGAGCAACGTTAAGCGTTGGACAAAAACAATTAATTTCTTTTGCACGCGCCTTGGCTTTTAATCCTCAAATTTTAATTTTAGATGAAGCAACTTCAAGCGTTGATACTGAAACGGAAATCCTTATTCAACAAGCGATAGAAAAATTACTCGTTGGGAGAACCGCGATTGTTATTGCTCATCGACTTTCAACTATACAGAACGCAGACAAAATTCTTGTAATGCACAAAGGTGAAATTAAAGAAACCGGAAATCACCAGGAGCTCCTCGCAAAACGGGGAATCTATTACAGACTTTATCAACTGCAATATAAAGATCAAGAGATAACCAAAGTCCTCTAACCAAAAGAAAGAGACAATGTGGAACACATTCGCTTTATGACGTTGGAGCGTCATATTATTGAAGGAGAACGCCAACACCCGGGTGCAACCGGTGAACTCTCCGCTTTACTTTCCAACCTTGCACTTGCCGCAAAAGTAATTTCACGTGAAGTAAACAAAGCCGGACTCGTTGATATTCTTGGTTTTACCGGAGACGAAAACGTTCACGGTGAAAAGGTGAAGAAATTAGATATGTACGCCAACGACATGATGATCAAAGCGATGGATCACGGCGGACATCTTTGCGCAATGGCGTCTGAAGAGGAAGAAGATATTATCCATATTCCAACGAAACACCGGGTAGGGAAATATGTCATTCTTTTTGATCCGCTTGACGGCTCCTCCAATATTGATGCGAACATCAGCATCGGAACGATCTTTTCAATTTATAAAAGATTATCTACCGATGGAACTCCCGGAACTTTAGAAGATTGTCTGCAGCCTGGAATTAATCAAGTCGCAGCCGGCTACGTTGTTTACGGTTCAAGCACAATTCTTGTCTATACAACCGGCGCCGATCATGGTGTGCACGGCTTTACGCTTGATCCTTCGATTGGTGAGTTTTTGCTTTCGCATGAAAATATTACAACTCCGAACAAGGGAAAAATCTACAGCATTAACGAGGGGAATTATTTGTACTGGCATCCGGGATTAAAAAAATATATCAAATATTTACAAGAAGAAGAAGCCGCTACGTCACGTCCATATTCCACGCGTTATATCGGATCGATGGTAGCGGATATTCACCGCAACATGTTGTACGGCGGAATTTTTATGTATCCCGCCGATTCCAGAAATCCCAATGGAAAATTACGCTTGATGTACGAATGCAATCCAATGGCAATGATCATTGAAGCCGCAGGCGGACGCGCAATCGACGGCAAACAAAGGATCATGGAAATTATTCCAACATCTTTGCATCAACGCACTCCAATTTTTATCGGATGCTCGGATGATGTTACTAAGGTTGAGGAATTTATGGCGAGAGAAGAGAGACATTGAAATCACTATTTTTAATACCAATATTTCTTTTTTGTTTTTTGTCATGCGGCAAAGAAAAAGATATACAATTTGAGAACCGTTTCTTTCCGTTGCATAACGGAAATACCTGGAATTATAAAACAGATAAATATTCTTTACTAATTTCTGTAAAAGAAATCGTCAGTATTGATAAAAACCACTTCAGTTTAGTTGAAGAATTATCTTCAAGTGGAGACGGAAATCCAGTTATTCGCACAAAACTCTATCGGTGTAATTTGAATAAGAATATTGAAACAATTGTGACGGATTTCAAATCCGTTCGTTCAAATATATTCTCCACAAAAGAAGTTCTAGATAGTGGTATTTCTCTTTGGTACAAGTTTGACGCAAAGGTAAATGAATCGTGGCAGGCATTTGGGAATACTTTATTTGATAAAAAAGTTATCTCGAAATTTAAAATTACTTTAGCATCAATAAATGATACCGTATTGGCAAATGATACAACTTATATTAATTGTTATAAATTCTGTATCGATGACTTATACGAAAGTGATACTGAATATTATGAATGGTATGCAAAAGATATTGGTCTTGTCAAAAGAGTTTTTCAGAATGAATCAAACAAAGGTTTTGTACTCACATCATTTAAAATAGCAAAACATTAATTAATCCTTCTTTTGGTTTCACTGTAGATAGTGTCGGATTAAAAAATTCACGCTGCAGGATTAACAATTATAGAAGTTGGAAGAAATAACAAAATCATAAATCGTTAATCTCTTTTCTTAAATCAAACAATGTTTTCTTCTACTTATTCTAAAATCCCTGGTTGCTCGCGTCTCTTCCATCATCAAGACTTCTGTCTCTTCTGTCTTTATAATCGTTGATCATGTAGGTTAATCCTATTGATACGCTCCGGCTGCGGTATGGGGTATAGACGGAATGGTAATAGAAGTCCGTGCCGTACGTTTTTCTATCATAGACATTTGTATTGAAGAGATCCGAGATCGAAAAATTAATTTTCAATTTTTTATCCCAAACTGATTTACTAAAGAAGACAGAGAGATCGGTTTGACGATTGTTTTGATATTTCTTGCTTTCGGTAACAGGAGAATATCTAAAATAAAAACTCGCGTCAACTTCCCACCAGAGTCGTAATCCTAAATTCACATTCATCCACCTTCTGTAGCCCCAATCCGAAAGGTCCTCTGTAAGATATTGCCCTATTCTTTTTTGATAAGTATATCCCAATTGCACATTTATCATAGTAATAAAATCGGGTAAATGAAACGGCATCATCGGACTATTATAATAAGGCAATGTTAGTTCAACACCGTATGTTTTATTGGAAGAAAGATTTACGGGACTGTTGAATGTTATACTGTCATTCACATTAGCCATTACATAATCAAATAATCCTGTTGTGTAAACGTAATAGACGTTAACATATTGTGATAAAGCAACCGCATACGAATTTATAAACGATGGTTTGATTGCAGGGTTTCCGGCAGTGTAATTGTTGGGTCCGTTGTAAGTTCTGAATGGATTAACATAATACATCTGCGGATAGCGCACACGCCGGAACGCGTTAAACGTTAACTGAAACATATCATTGAATTTATAAGAGAGATTTATATTCGGGAAAAAGTTTAAATAATTCCCGGAGAAATTATCACCGGTTGTTTTTTGTTCACCATTGGTAATTAGATTTTCAACTCGAAGTCCTGTTTTGAGTCCCACATCTCCAAAATTGTTTGAATACGTTGCATACACCGCGTGAATGTACTCTCTATAACTAAAGAGATTGCTCAAACCCAAACTATCATTCCAATTATTCATTGAATAGAGAAAGTCGCTGCTTTTATAATCGTTCTCTCTAGTTCGCGTTGTTAAATGATAGCCGGTTTCAAATTTCCCGATCGAAGATGGTATCACATATTCAACTTTACTAATAAACGTTTTTGCTGTTTCATCGGTAACGCTTTTGTGGAGCTGGGGATAATTAGGGTTATAACTGAATGCATTGGTCATATCAGAGTTTGATGGATTTGCAATGTCTGTAAAGTAAGCATCAAATGTCAGTTCATGTCCCTTCGCATCAAATTTCTTTTTGTAGAAACCGTATAACGAATAATTATTTGAACGATAAACTGCAGTACTATTGTTTCCATAAGTGTATTGCGGAACCATCAAATTATTTTCCGCTGTGCTGTTGCTCGTTCCACCGATAGTAAATTTAAAACTGGAGATCGTGCTATAAAAAGTGAATGAGTTTTCTTCATCCATCGTATAGTCAAATCCGAATTTATAATATCCCATAAACCCTTTGAAATGGTTTTTACTGTCGGTGTTCAGATGGTAAAGATTGTTGCTGTTATAATTGTACTTTTCTGCAGTTGAATTGTTTATCATATCTCCAAACCCGCCAAAGAAAGCTCCGAATAAATTGAATTTTCCCGTTTTGTAATTCACATTTAAACCGCCGTAAGTCCTGCTGTTGGTAGAAGCGTTCGCATTAAGTGAGCCGTTATAGCTATCGGGATTTCCTTTTTTAGAAATGATGTTAAGAATATAAGCCCCTCCTTCTGCACTTTCCTTTGCCGAAGGAGCTAAAATAACTTCTACTTGATCAACCATTGATGCGGGAAGCTGGGTAAGCATATCGTTCGGCATTTCAAACGGATGTCCGTCCATTTGAATTTTTACAGCCTGCCCGCGAACCGTGATTGCATTTGTTTGCGGATCAACATCAACCGAACCGGTATTCTTTAATGCATCCGTTAAAGAACCGGAGCCACCGGGAACTTGATCCATGTTTATCACCTGCCGATCTACTTGAAATTCTATCATCGGTTTAACGGTGCTGACAACCGCTTCCGGCATGAGAATCAATGTTGAACGGAGTTTAATTACTCCCAGCCGGTAAGTTTTTTCCAACGGAATTGAATCGATAACTTTGGTTTGATAGCCGAGCATAGAAAATTTTGCCCGAACATTACTTTCTGTTATCTCTGTTGCAGTAAAATATCCTTTAGCATCGCAGGTAGTTTGTGAAAGGGTTTTTCCATCTTTACGCGAAACAACAACAACGTTAGCGCCTTGCAAACCCAACCCGGTGGCTGAATCAACTACTCCGCCGGAGAGTTTGTAACTGTTTTGATTTTGCGGAAAAATTATTGAGGAAAAAACTAAAAGAGAAATAACAAGAGTTATTTTATTAAACATACCCGATCCCTTTGCTAAAAAATTATTTTAATTCTAAAACACCTCTGAAAAATAAGCAATCTCCCCAAGTTACCTCAAATTTTTCTTGATGAACGGTTACATAGAATGATTAAGGAGTGGACTTTGTTTCTCCATTTTATAGTGCGGAAGAGTAACCTCCACAAACTCATCCCCAATTATGTTGTAACCTAATCTTTCATAAAAGGGGACTGCTGTTTTTCTTGCGTGAAGTGTGATAAGCTTGAAACCATTTTTCGATGCAAACTTCTCAGAGAAAAGAACCAGCGCTTTGCCAACACCTTTTCCTTGATAATCTTCATCGACTGCAACCTGCCGCATTTTAATTTCTTCATTATCTATCGCTTTCATCAGCAAACAACCGATAAGTTTCTCTCCATCAAAAGCGGTAAAGTGAAATTCATCCTTCTCTGCATCAAGTTGTTCTTGCGTATAATTCAAGCCGAGCGGTTGTCGGAGAATTTTATAGCGGAGTTCTACTTCTTTTTTATATTCTTCTCCGCCGAATGCAATTTGTTTTATCTCAATGTTCATAGTCTAAAAGTGAATTTCAAAAATATTTTGTAGTTTAATTTAGTCAATCACAAAGAGTATTTAAAAATGAAATTACCTATTTATCAAGTTGATGCTTTTACCCCTAAACTATTCGGCGGAAATCCGGCGGCTGTTTGCCCGCTTGAACATTGGTTAGCAGACAATGTTATGCTATCGATCGCGGCGGAGAATAATCTTGCTGAAACCGCGTACTTCGTAAAAAAAGAAAATTCTTACGAACTCCGCTGGTTCACTCCCGAAACTGAAGTTGACCTCTGCGGACACGCAACGCTGGCAGCAGCATATGTGATTTTCAATCTTCTAAAAAGTGAAACAGAAAAAATCATTTTCCAAACAAAAAGCGGAAAGCTCGAAGTGACAAAGAGAAATGATCTGCTGGTAATGAATTTTCCTTCGCGTAAACCGGTTCCGACTAAAATTCCCGATGGAGTAATTGAAGCTTTAGGCAAATCACCAAAAGAAGTTCTACAATCACGTGATCTGCTTTTGCTTTATGAAACAGAAGAAGAAGTTCTAGCGCTTCAACCGAATTTTAATTTGTTGAGCAAAATCGATTGCTTCGGTTACATCGCTACTGCTAAAGGAAATGAAGTTGATTTTGTTTCCCGTTTCTTCGCACCAACTCAAGGGATCAATGAAGACCCGGTTACAGGTTCGGCTCACAGCACACTTATTCCTTTTTGGGCAGAACGTCTTGATAAAAACGAATTACACGCTCTACAAATTTCTAAACGCGGAGGTGAACTTTACTGCAAACTTCTTGACGACCGCGTGGAAATTGCGGGTAACGCGGTTTTGTATTTAACGGGATTTATAGAAGTATAAATGTATTTGGATGAGAGTTTTGAAGTTTAACAAACAGAAACATGGTGGGAATGGTCATTCTGAGCGAAGCGAAGAATCTTAAAATATTATTTGATCACCCAAATAGATTCTTCACTCCACTCTGTTCCGTTCAGAATGAAAGCACGTGTGACATGAGTTAATAATAAATGTTCGTTATCTCGATCAATCCTGCTTCGGGATCTTTTTCTTTTAAAAAGTTCACAAAATCGTAATTGTAATATGCCTGATGAGTTTGTTCAAACTCCTTTAACAATGCCTCAATTGCTGCGTGATCGAAAGAACATTTGAAGTAACTTTTCTCTTCTTTGTCGTCGTAAGCGCGGTAATAATAAATTTTCTTTTCCATGTTAGCTCCCATGTAAATAATGTTTAAACTAAAATTTTATCTGCGTGTAAAAGATCGGAGAACAATTCATTTTTAATTGACGCCGCATTCTTCCTCGCGTTTGCAAGCGAGTTGATGATGTAACGGTTAGCAATGAAAACTTTTTTCGATTCAATCTCCGCCTCATCCAAAACCAAATAACCGATGTACAAATACGAATAGAGTTCGACCAAATCCTTTGCGGCAACATCTTGAAAGCTTGTATCCTTCTTATCGAGTACGTATTTAAGGCAATCGAGATAAATTTCGCGGATTTCTTTTAAGTGAACCGCAAGTCTTGCCAAACCGCCTTTATATTCGTGCAATTCTTTGCTTTCAAAAAATTCTTTCATCACATCGTTGACAACACCACCGGCCGCGGCAACAATTTGAAGCTGCGAAGTTCCTTCATAAATGTTCGTGATGCGCGCATCGCGGGTAAGCCGTTCGACTTTGAACTCTTTCATGTAGCCGGTTCCGCCGTGTATTTGCAGCGCGTCGTAGCTTATTTTGTTTGCCGATTCTGTTAATGTGTATTTACTTATCGGCGTTAAAAAGTTTGCAATTTTTGTCGCTTGTTTCAAGCGGTTGTTTTCTTCGCTAAAAGATTTTCCTTCCGCTTTCAATTTTTCAATTTGTTCTTCGAGTTTCTCTTTTATGTCAACTGATTTTGCCGCGCTGTAAAAAAGTGAGCGGTTACTTTCCAGCATCACTCTCATTTCGATCAGCATATTTGCGATGACCGGAATATTGTAAATCGATTTTCCGAATTGTTCACGCTCGCGTGCATATTTTACAGCTTCTTCGTAAGCTGCTTGAGAAATTCCAAGCGCCTGCGCCGAAACTCCCATACGTGCGCGGAACATAAGATCGAGAACATATTTTATCAATCCGAATTTTCTTTGTCCGACCAACTGCGCCGGAGTATCGTTGAATTGAAGTTCACAAGTTGGAGAACCGTGAATTCCAAGTTTATGTTCAATTCTTCTTATAACAACAGTTTTATCTGTGCGGCAAACGAACATACTTAATCCGCGCCCGTCTTTAGTTCCGGCTTCCGAACGCGCCAGCACCAAATGTACTTCACCATTTCCGTTGGTGATAAATCTTTTTACGCCGCGTAAAAACCATTGTCCCTTTTCATTTTGATAAGCTTGCAATTTTACCGCTTGCAGATCGGAGCCAGCATCCGGCTCTGTTAAAGCCATCGCGCCGGTATTTTCTCCGGTACAAAATTTTGGAATAAATTCTTGCCGTTGATCTTCATTTCCGAATTTTTTAATAGTGTCTGCAATATCCTGCAAACCGAAAACGTTCATCAGAGAAGCGTCTGCGCGAGATAGCGTTTCAACAGCCATCATATAAATAGTAAAAGGAAAATTCAATCCACCGTACTTCCGAGGAAGGATCATTCCCATTAAATCTGCTTGAGAAAGCTGTTTAAGATTTTCTTGAGTTCCTTTTGCGTAAGAAACTTTTCCTTCTGAAAAAACTGCTCCTTCAATATCAACGTCGGCGGCACGCCCGGCAATAAAGTTGGCAGCTAAATCGCCGGTTACTTCTAAAACTTTTCTATAATTCTCAATGGCGTCTTCATAATTCACCGGAGCGTAATTATATTTTTTTGATTCTTCGTACTCATCTTCGGTAATGCGGACAACTTCTTTTAAATCTAGTTTGTTAAAATGAAATTGCAGATCGCTGTTATCTAAAAAGAAATTTGGCATAGTTCCTCTATTTCAATTTATGTTTATAGGCATCAATGAATTTTGGAATAATATCGACGGCGTCGCCGACAATTCCGTAATGCGCAATTTGAAAAATCGGCGCGTCGGGATCAGTGTTGATCGCGATAATTTTGTTCGCTTCCTGCATTCCCGCGCGGTGTTGAATTGCTCCGGAAATTCCGACGGCAATGTAAAGTTTTGGTCTAACCGTAACTCCCGTTTGTCCAACCTGCCGTTCGTGTGGAACAAAACCGGCATCAACAGCGGCGCGGCTTCCAGCAACTTCTCCGCCGAGCACGTGCGCAAGTTCGTGGATCAATTTAAAGTTTGCCGCGGTGCCGAGTCCGTACCCGCCTGCAACAATTACCGGCGCTCCTTTTAGATTTACTTTATTTTCCTGATGAAATTGTTCAATGATCTCAACCAACGCGTCGGTTGGATCAGTGAGAAAAGGAATCTCGGTGATCTTTACTTTGTTCGGTTTTTCGAGCGGGGACAATTCCATTACCCCTTCGCGAACCGTCGCCATTTGCACTGGATTATCGGGAGTAATGATTGTCGCGATAATATTTCCACCAAAAGCAGGACGGATTTGAAGTAAAATATCTTTGCATTCTTTTCCGAGGTACGTGATCGTGTCGATGCGTAACTCGGTACAATCAGCCGTTAATCCGCTTTTTGTATTTGAAGCAACACGCGGTGCGAGGTCCCGCCCAATAACCGTTGCGCCGAACAAAACGATTCGCGGAGAAAATTTTGTAACGAGATCGTTTAATATTCTGCTGTAAGGAAGTGTGCGGAAATTTTTTAATTCCTTGTGTTGAATCAACAGCACTTCGTTTGCGCCGTATTTAAAAGTTTCTTCGGCAATAGCTTTTACATCTTCGCCAATAACCACAGCTTTCAACGGTCCGTGCAATTGTTCGGCTAATTTTCTTCCTTTGCAGAGAAGCTCCAGACTTACATCAGCAGCTTTTCCGTTTCGCTGTTCAATAAAAACCCAAACTTCATTTGAGAGATTTTGCATAATTTTTTTTCTGTTTGTTTACATTTTTTCGCAGTCTTATCTGCGCTACGTTTTTATCCGAGTATATGATCTTCCAAAAGTTTATCGATCAATATTCCGATACCGTCTTTTGTCGGTTCTACTCTTGTTTGATTTCCGCCTGCGAGCACAACCGACTCCACTTTATGGACTTTTGTCGGCGATCCTTTTACGCCGCAGCGGTCAACATCAAGTTGAAGATCATCCATCGTTAAGGTTGAAATAAAAAGATTTCTTTCTTGATATTCGTGGATGAGCGTGTCGGTGTAAAGAAGTGAATTTCCTTCGGTCAATTTTTCAAGATCGGTTAAAGATTTTGCCCCTTTATACGCCATAACTTTTTTTGCGCTGAACGGACGCGGTTCTGCGGCTTCTTTTATAACGGTAACTAAAACCGGCATTGTTGCTTGAACGATCTCGTGTCCGCCGTCTATTTTTCTTTTAATGGTAACTTTATTTTTTTTAATATCGATGATCTGTTCTGCGTAGGTAACTTGCGGAATGTTAAGTTTGTCGGCTGTTTGCGGTCCGACCTGAGCCGTGTCTCCGTCTATTGCCTGTCTGCCGCCGAAAATGAAATGATAATTCCCGACCTTGTTTATCGCTTCGCTTAACACATAAGAAGTTGCGAGCGTATCGGCTCCGGCAAATTTTCTATCGCTTATAAGAAAAACTTCATCGGCTCCCATGTATAAACACTCACGCAAAATATCGGAAGCTCTCGGAGGTCCCATGGTAATTGCGGTAACTTTGCCGCCATATTTTTCTTTAACCTGAAGCGCCAACTCAAGCGCGACTTTATCTTCGTGATTAAATATCGCCGGAAGTTTTGAGCGGTTGACCGTTCCGTCTTCCTTCATAACTTTGCCCGAAATGTTTGCGGTGTCGGGCACTTGCTTAACTAATACAATAGAATTATACATGCGTTCCCTGAATTATTTGCAAAACAAAAATAAAAAGAATTGGGGAAATACAGCGATGGAGAAGAAAAATATTTCCAGCTTCCACTTGGCTTTTTCAATTTTTATGATGATTCAATAACCAAGAAAAGTAAAACTCTTAAAGGTAAAACTGATAGAGAAAAAATAGGAGAGGCAACTCCTCTTTTTTTTAAATTGAGTTTCCCTCCTTTTCAATTATATTTACAAGGGGCTTTTTTAAGCTATAATGATAACTGTTTTTTTTCACTTAGGGTCAATGAAGATGAAAATACGGATTATTTGTTTTAGTGCTCTGGTTCTATTTGCCGGTTGTTCGGCAACAAAAGTTACACAAATACCGGAATTAGTTATGTTCGTAGTAAATGACAATACCGGTGTTTACATGCGGGATTATACAATGAGCAATCAGATTGCTACACTCAACTACGGAGACAGTGTTTTAGTTACAGGTAAAACATGGCTCTACCTTCAAGTTAAATTAGATTCAACCTACGGCTTTGTAAAAAGTGACACCCTCATAACAAGGTATGCTTTCCAACAGTACAGAATAAAACAAGATGCTTACATAGCTGCTATGCGACAACCACTCGTTTTCAAAATTAATATTGAAGATGAAAAAAATGCTTGGGGCCGAGCTCAAAGTTTTATTGGTAGGTTCAGTTCAATGAAATTGCAAATTGTTACCGATTATGTTTTGCAAACGTACAACCCGACAGAAGCAAGTGTGCGATACGGATATACCGTTACCAAATCTCCGGTTGATAACCGGATTGAAATTTCTGTTGAATGTGTAAGTGGAAACATTTTCGCAACCAAGGAAGCCTCAACAAACGCGCACATGTTAGCATATTATATTGCTACAGGCAAGTTGTTGTCTGAGTATTTAAGTCAATAATTTAAATTGGTGGGAAATGGCATCTTGAAAGCTTGGAGTTTAAACAATAATTAAATATATAAATCAGAACAGCTTAATCATTAAATACATGGATAAGAGAATGAATTTGGGTAGTTCGTTTAATAGAGTAATTACGGATTTTAGTCAACTTTCTGAACTTGTAACTTTCTATTATCAAAGCAATGGTAGTGTAGCAAGCGATAGTGAATTTATTGGTATCTGGGATTCTTATGCAAAATTAAGAGAAGAATTAATTGCATTTGATAAAGGTTTATTTTCGAAGTTACGTGAAATTCCAATACCCGAAGGAAGTGTAAATAGTGTTAGTATGCAAACGTATTACAATAGAAATGATATTCTACCGCTCAGCAACGAACTCACAAAAGGGATATCCTACATTAGATTATACGCAAAAACAAAAACCAATAAGACGAAGAAAGCAACTTCGGATTATGCTATAAATCTAATAACATCTAGATTTGGCAAAGTAATTCGTCAACTTAGAAACCGACATGATGAAAGACCAACAATAGCAATAGAAGATGAGTATGACATGCAGGATTTATTCCATTCACTTTTATATCTTTTCTTTGATGATATACGAGCCGAAGAATGGACTCCAAGTTATGCTGGAGGTTGCTCTAGAATGGACTTTCTGTTAAAAAGTGAAAAAGTTGCTATCGAATTGAAAAAGACAAGATCTACGCTGAAAGCCAAACAATTGGGTGAACAGTTAATTATAGACATAGAGAAGTATAAACAACACCCTGATTGTTCAAAATTAATATGCTTTGTTTACGATCCAGACTCTTGGATTTCTAATCCAAATGGAATTGAGAATGATTTATCACAAACAACAGAGGAGTTTCAAGTGAAGGTTATCATTGAACCTAAGTAAGATAGGGCAACAATTTTTCAAGCCGATGGTTGGGCCGTCATGCATCCATTACATTTAAGTTCATATTTTTAATAGTGATGAACAAACCGCATGAGCGGAGAAAATATTATTTATAAAGAGGTCTTATGAAAAAACATTTATTCTATACTTTTTTGTTCATTTATCTAATTACTGCTCTCGTTACTTTGAGTTCACTTATAGGTATTATTAAGATTGACGACAAATATTTAAGTCAACTTGTCCCCGCACTGCTTGTTGAAACTGCAGTAGCAATTATCGGATTATTTAAGAAAACCAATTTTTTTGAAGACCCTAAAGAGCAAATAGAAGAATACAAAAAAAAAGAAGTTCGTAACATTGGTCTTAGTAAGACAAGAGAGGGAGAAAGAGTTAAAGAATTAATCCCAACAGAACCAACAAATGCACAGATACCATCGATTGAAGAGTATTATAGATTATATTACAGTTTTGATGAAAGATTCAGAGAACAACACAATTTTGTTGATAAATGGAATGGGAAAACTGTGGAATGGAAAGGAAAGGTAATGAGTGTTAGTAAAATTGGTAACAATAATTTAAGTGTACACCTGTTTTCCCTTCGTGAAGATTCGAATGACAGTGTAATAGCTAAATTCGATAAAACAAAAGAAGTTGATTTATACTCACTTAGAAAGGGAGATATTATTCAGGTTAGAGGTGTTCTAGATCTTAGTGTTCCAAACCAAGCATTGATGGCATGTACAGATTTTACATTTATGCATCAACAATAATTATTCCCAAAGGTTTTAATACTATGATAGAAACTATAATTGCATCATTATCCGTCGCAGCCATTTCTGCAATAACCTTTATCGCCTACAAACATCCCTTGGGATATAGGAAACTCTATATGCAATTGTCCTATGTTTTGCTTGGTGTGTTTCTCCTTCTCGCAACATGGAATCTTGCGACACTGTTCGGGTCGATTCTATCTCTTCAAAGCCAAGCGACTCATAGTTCGAGCGGAACAATAAATGTTTCAGTAACTACAATTGTAGAAATGGGTCAGAAATTTACATTTTTGATTTATTTGTTTTTTATCGAACAAGCAATATGGGGTTATTTATTTTTTCTTTTAAAGCTGCCGACAATATTAGAAAACAAGAAGGATTAAAATAGTTTTATATGCGATTACAAAATTATTTAAAAGAGGTAAATCATGCCCGACATGTCACATTTAGATAAAAAATATTTTATCGACCACGTAGTTTTCAACTGTCCCTTTTGCAATAGAAACAACCTGCCCTATTCTATAAAAAGTGTAGTAAAATTCGATTGGTCAAAAGAAAAACCTTGTAATATTTTTATCGCGGAATGCTCTTCTTGTGGGAAAAAATCGATGCACTTATCATTTGATGTTAGATACGAAGAATATGACAGAGGAACAATTCGTCGTCATTATGCATTTAAAGATGGGGACATAGATTCTAAAATATTCTACTCAGTTCCGACTACATTTTTTGTGCTTGATGACAGAATCCCAAAAATCCTTAGGGAGTTAATTTCTGAAGCAGATGGCTGTATGAAAATGAATTATCTCACAGGAGCCTCAGCTTGCATGCGGAAAACAATTTACGAACTTCTAATAATTGAAAAGGTTGCTCAAGGAAAATATGATGAACAGATAAGAAGTTTAAAAACAAAATACCCAAATCTTGACACTGAACTTTTTGATGTTCTTGGGCATATTCAACAAATGACAAGTGACAAAATTCATGAACAGTCTTGGGATAAGTGGGAATCCAAATTTCTAAAATTAATTATTGAAACATTAAAAACTATTCTCTACGAAATATATGTCACTCCTGAAATTAAAAAAGAAAAAGTGAATACAATTAAGAAATTATACGAAAATGTTTTTAGCAAAAAAGATGAAAAAATAAAGCCACAATAACAGCATGGAAAAAATAACTTACATACTTGGTGCCGGATTTTCAGCTCCTCTTGGTTTGCCAGTAACAAGCAACTTTCTTATTAAATCAAAAGATTTGTTCTTTTCAAATCCTACTGATTACAAATACTTCTTGCAGGTTTTCGACACAATTGAAAAGCTAAGTATTAGCAAAAATTATTTTAACACCAATCTCAATAACATTGAAGAAATTTTGTCTATTCTTGAAATGGAGCGATTTCTTGAGAGAAAAAAGTTGAAACCTTCATTCATTAAATATATTCAAACTGTAATAACATACTACACTCCAAAATTAGCTGATCAAGAATTGATATCGGGCAGTTGGCACTCATCTATTTTCAGCAAAGGAGATAAAACATCAACACTGTACGCGTATTTTATAGCAAGCCTTTTGGGAGGTATGATTAGAAAAACCGATATAACCGATAGTGGAAATCGTTTTATTAGAACCGAGTTAGATTATCTACCACCATCCAGTGTTGATGCGAAATACAATATAATCAGTCTGAACTACGATTTAGTTATTGAAGAAATCACTCAATTTTTCAGTTCGAATTTAAGAAATGGAGAACCTTTTAAGATTATTCGTGAACCCAAAGAATATTCTTCTGGTTCGATATTTTTAGCAAAACTTCACGGAAGTGTTGATTCTGATGTAATAGTACCGCCAACATGGGCCAAAGGATTAGACAAACAAATTGCACAGGTGTGGAGTGTTGCAAAAAAAATAATAGAGGAATCAAATCAAATACGATTCATTGGTTATTCCTTACCTAAAACAGATACTTATATTCAATATTTATTCAAAGCTGCAATCATTAAATCTAAGCACTTGAAAAATATTGATGTTATTTGTCTTGATCCGGATGGAAGTGTAAGAAAAAGATTTGATGAATTAATTACGTTTGATTTCTATCGGTTTGCGAATAAAGATGTATTGAGCTATTTCAGTGGTGATGAAAGAAAGACAATGATCAATGCTAGTCATGTTGGTGTCTCAATGAACAATTTAGAATCTGTACATCATGCTTTTATGGAGAAATATGCGTAGAATAAAATCAATTCACAATATTTTACCCAATTTTCAACATCGTAAGCTCGCTCTCATTCTTCATCACACTTTTTCTAACCGTATGGATGCTGTGAAGATATCCCCACAAAGATGTTTGATAAGCAGGCATCAAGTATTCAAGTTTTGCGCCGCTGTGAGTAATTAACTCAGTTTCCCCTTTCCCAAAGTCTCAGTGTCATTTTCTGTGTTTTCAGCATAAAAAAGCAGTTTTCAGACTTTTTATTTCGTTTTGCATCACTGTAACTTCGTTTTGCGAAGCTGCCACTTGATTTTGCGCAATTGTAAATGTGCGTCACGTCAATGCAACTTGGCTTTGAGGGACTTCATTTTGACATTGTGTCAGTGTAAACTGATTTTGTGTCAGTGCAACTTGACTTTGCGCAACTGCATTTGTGTTTTGCGTCAATGTAAACCTGCTTTGCACGGCTGTAAGTTCGTTTTTCTTCATTGTAACTTGGCTTTGCGTCAATGTAAGTCTTCATTTCTTCAATGTAAGTCTTCAATTCGCCGCTGTCAGTAGTCGTTTCTTCAATGCGAGATGAGAATTCTTCACTGTAATTCTTCATTTCCTCAATGCATTTTAGCTTTGTTCGGAGTTAATCTTTGTTTCATCGAACGTATATTCCTTTTGCCGTAATACGAGTTCCGTCTTTTCATTTGCACCTCGCTTCTCCCTCAGAACATTTCCTCTTTCAACTTATCAATTATTTCAGTTCCGTGAATATCTATCCGAAAAAAATTTTTAATAGATTGTTTTCCTCCCCATTACCTTTTATATTTGCAGAAAAAATTTTAGAAGATTGAACAAACCCAAAACAAAACCGAATAAAAAATTTTCACGAGTATAGCCGCTCCGCAAGGGTGGCTTTTTTTTTGTAAAATAGCCTGTTTTGGCAAAGTCTTTCTTAATCCTTTTATAACAAATAAAGACGCTGAATAGGATTAAGGATTTATTAGCTTGTAAAATAATGACACAGTTTTAACAGTAGGGAATGGTCGAGACCATTCCGCAGAATAACTGGAATAAAAATAAAGACATGGAACGCTCGCGAGCGTTCCCTACAATTCGAAACTATTTAGTTCTGGTTAATTCTGATTATGATTAAGAGACAAAAAATATGATCAAACAAAAAGCAAAATTACTATTAGAAGACGGCTCGGAATTCTCTGGTTACGGATTCGGCTCTACCAAAAACGTTACCGGCGAAGTTGTTTTTAACACCGGAATGGTCGGTTACCCGGAAACGATGACCGACCCTTCATACTGCGGACAAATTCTTACGTTCACGTATCCTCTCATCGGCAACTACGGCGTTCCCGGCAAAGAGCGAGAAAACGGACTGCTGAAAAATTTCGAATCGGAAAAAATCCATCTCCGCGGCATTATCGTTTCGGATTATTCTTTTGAACACTCCCACTGGAATGCAAAACAATCTCTGCACGAATGGATGGTTGATGAAAATATTCCCGGCATTTATGGAATTGACACAAGAATGCTTACGCGCAAACTCCGTGAAAAAGGAACGATGCTTGGTAAGATCGTTTTTGAAAACTCAAAAGATGAATTGACTTTCGAAGATCCGAACAAAACAAATCTCGTTGGTGAAGTTTCAATCAAAGAACCGGTCGAATACAAAAAAGGAAAAAAGAAATTAGTCTTTGTTGATTGCGGAACAAAGAACAATATCGTGCAGGCGTTTTTACGGCGCGATATCACGGTTATCCGCGTTCCGTATGATTACGATTTTCTTTCAATTAAAGCCGATGGAATTGTTTTATCTAACGGTCCCGGCGATCCGAAGATGAATCCCGTTACGGTCGCAAATACAAAGAAAGCGATGGCAAAAGGAATTCCGATGCTTGGCATTTGTCTCGGCTGCCAGATAATGGCGTTAGCCGCCGATGCCGATACGTACAAATTAAAATACGGACACCGCAGTCACAATCAGCCGGCGAATGAATCGGGAACGAAACGTTGTTACATCACTTCGCAAAATCACGGTTACGCAATTGATTCCGCTACCCTTTCAGAAGATTGGCGCGAATGGTTCCAGAACGATAACGACGGCACGAATGAAGGAATCATCCATATTTCAAAGCCGTTATTCGGCGCGCAGTTTCACCCGGAAGCTTCTCCCGGTCCGGACGACACAGAATTTATTTTCGATTTATTTGTTCGTGCAATTAGTTAATAACTTGGTGTCTTTGCGAGAAAAAGTTACTCGCTAAGTCTCAATTTAATAAAGAAGAAAAAAGATTATGATAAAAAAAGGTAAACCTAAAAAAGTATTAATCCTCGGAAGCGGCGCGCTGCAGATTGGGCAGGCCGGTGAGTTTGATTATTCAGGCTCGCAGGCAATTAAAGCGCTTAAAGAAGACGGCATTGAGACCGTTCTCATCAATCCGAATATCGCGACCATTCAAACAAGCGAACATCTTGCAGACAAAGTTTATTTCCTTCCGGTAAAAACTGAGTTTGTTGAAAAGGTAATCGAAAAAGATAAACCTGACGCGATCCTTCTAGGTTTCGGCGGACAAACCGCGCTCAACGTTGGAGTAGAATTATTCGATAAAGGAATTTTAGAAAAGAATAACGTTAAAGTCCTCGGCACTCCCGTTGAAGCGATCAAAGATACCGAAGACAGATTTCTTTTTGCTGAGCGAGTGAATGAAGTCGGATTAAAAGTTGCTCGAAGCAAAACGGTTACCAATATTGATGAAGCAATTGAAGCCGGAAAAATAATCGGTTATCCCTTGATGGTTCGTATCGCTTACGCGCTGGGCGGACTCGGTTCCGGCATCGTAAACAACAAAGAAGAATTAATTGATAAAGTAAAACGTGCATTCTCTTTCACAAATCAAATTTTAATTGAAGAATCTCTTTACGGCTGGAAAGAAGTTGAGTACGAGATCGTTCGCGACCGCTACAATAATTGCATCACCATTTGTAATATGGAAAATGTCGATCCGATGGGAATACACACCGGCGACAGCGTTGTTGTTGCGCCGGTGCAGACACTTTCTTCGCACGAGAATTTCAAACTTCGTTCAATCGGAATAAAACTTATTCGCCACCTCGGCATTGTTGGCGAGTGTAATATTCAATACGCACTTGATCCTCACTCCGATGATTACAGAATTATTGAAGTGAACGCTCGCCTTAGCCGAAGTTCTGCGCTCGCATCAAAAGCAACCGGTTATCCCCTTGCGTTTGTTGCAACAAAACTTTCGCTTGGTTATAATTTAAATGAAATTGAAAACAGCATCACAAAAGAAACTTCCTCTTGCTTTGAACCGGCGCTCGATTATATCGTACTAAAATATCCCCGCTGGGATCTCCAAAAATTTAAAGCGGTTTCAACGCAGCTTGGAAGCGAGATGAAATCTGTCGGCGAAGTAATGTCGATCGGCAGAACGTTCGAAGAAGTTCTTCAAAAAGCAATGCGTATGCTGGACGTTGGTTACAACGGTTTTACCGTTAACGATCTCGACACAAAAATTACCGACGACATACTTGCAAAGCCAACCGACAAACGTATTTCGCTCCTCGCTAAAGCGATTGAAGAAGGCTACACGGTTGATAGATTGCACGAACTGACAAAAATTGACCGGTGGTTTTTACATAAAATGAAGAACATCATCGAACTTGAAAATAGAATTCGAAATTCAAAGCTAGAAAAGGTTGATGCTGAACTTTTACTCGAAGCAAAACAAAAAGGTTACTCCGATAAACAAATTGCACTGCTGACAAACTCAGGCGAGTTCGACGTTCGAGCAAAAAGAAAAGAATTTAATATCGTTCCTTTTGTAAAACAGATAGATACGCTTGCAGCGGAATATCCGGCGCAAACAAATTATCTCTACATGACTTACAACGGAAATGAAGACGATATTCCAACTAAAGAAGAAAATCAAATTATCGTTCTCGGCGGCGGGGCTTACCGCATTGGCTCTTCAGTTGAATTTGATTGGTGTTGTGTTAATTCTGTTTTGTCTCTTGGCAAATTGAATTATAAAACGATTATGATCAACTACAACCCTGAAACCGTGAGCACCGATCACGATATTTGTGATAAATTATATTTTGAAGAGATGAGTCTTGAGCGCGTGCTTGATATTTATGAAAAAGAAAATCCGCACGGTATTATCGTTTCGATGGGGGGACAAATTCCGAACAACCTTGCGGTTAAACTTTATAATAACGGTGTGAACATTCTCGGAACCTCTCCCGCAAAAATTGATAACGCAGAAAACCGCCACAAGTTCTCTAAAATTCTTGATCAACTTGAAATTGATCAGCCGGAATGGAACGAGTTAACCAACTTAGAAGAAGCGAAAAAATTTGCTGACAAAGTCGGTTATCCGGTTTTAATTCGTCCGAGCTATGTTTTAAGCGGCGCCGCGATGAGCATTGTGCTAACGGAAAACGAACTTGAAGAATATTTGAAGAAAGCTTCGGATATTAGTCAAGAACATCCGGTTGTAATAAGTAAGTTCATAACCGACGCGAGAGAAATTGAAGTTGACGCAGTTGCGTCCGAAGGAGAACTTTATTGCTACGCTATTTCTGAACATGTTGAAAATGCCGGCGTGCACAGCGGTGATGCGACAATTGTTCTTCCCCCTCAGCGGACATATTTGGAAACAATGCGACGCGTTAAAATTATTACAAAAGAAATTGCCCGTGAACTGGAAATTACCGGACCGTTCAACATGCAGTTTATCGCCAAAGATAACGATGTAAAAGTTATTGAATGTAACCTTCGCGCATCACGAAGCTTTCCGTTTGTGTCAAAAGTTTTGAAGATCAACTTTATTGATATTGCTACAAAACTAATCATGGGGCAGCATCTTCCGAAGATTGATAAATCCTCTTTCGACCTTGATTACGTTGGCGTTAAAGCTTCTCAATTTTCTTTTACAAGATTGAAAGGGAGCGATCCGGTGGTTGGCGTGGAAATGTCATCAACCGGAGAAGTTGCTTGTCTCGGTGATGATTTTAACGAGGCATTTTTGAAAAGCATGTTGTCGGTCGGATTCAAAATTCCTCAGAAGGCAGTTCTTCTTTCAACCGGTACATTAAAAGAAAAAGCTGAATTTTTAGAAGAACTAAAAACGCTTCGCAAAATGGGATTAAAGTTTTACGGAACGCAAGGAACGGCAGACTTTTACGGTGAGAATGGAATTGAAGTTGAAGCGCTCCACAGGCCGTTCGACCAACTTGAGCCAAGCGTGTTAACTTATCTGCAAGACGGTAAAGTTGATCTTGTAATCAACATTCCGAAAACCGCAGAGAAAGAAGAATTGGATAGCGATTATCTTGTCCGCCGCCGTGCAGTTGATTTGAACATTCCGCTTATAACCAATCCCCAATTCGCAAAACGGTTTGTTAAATCCTTACGTAAATATCTTGCAGGAGAACTACAAATAAAAAGCTGGGATGAGTACATGTAGGGATTTGAACTTATCATTTTCCTCCACTGTTGTAGCTTAAAAAAAGTAAAACTTATGGCAATCTTTTTCGCAATATTTTTCCTTGTATACGGTTCCGCTAATTTTTTTGTTTGGCTTCGAGCGATGCAGGCTTTCCAGTTCCAGTCTCTACAAGTTAAGATTCTTTTCTCAACTTTATTTGTTATTGCCGCATCTTCGTATGTTTTAACAAAAAGTCTTTTGTCAAACGTTAACTCAGTGCTGTACGATATTTTCCTTTGGATCGGTTCGTTCTGGTTTGCGCTGCTTGGTTACTTTCTTTTGTCGCTTCTAGTAATCGACATCTTTATGCTAGCAAATCGTTTTCTTCATTTTTTGCCTCAATTTCTTTTTCAAGATTACGCTAAAACAAAATTACTTACGGGACTAATCGTTCTTCTTCTTACTTTTATTACTGTAACATACGGATTCATCAACGCCAACAATATCAAGCTGAAAACTATCCAACTTGATATTCCCAAAAAGAATTCTGCACTTTCTTCGTTAAACGTTTTCTATTTCTCTGATGCCCATTTCACTCCGGTGAATAACGGAAGAATTGCGAAGAAGATCATCGATCTTGCCAACCAGGTAAAGCCGGATATTATTCTCATCGGTGGTGATGTTATAGATGATAAATCGAACCAACTTAAACGGATTGGGATCGACAAAGAGCTCCGCCAGTTAAAAGCGAAGTACGGCGTTTATACAATCAACGGAAATCATGAGTACATTTCAAACATTACAGCCGCGGACAACTTCTTAAATGAAAACAAGGTAAAAGTTCTGCGGGACAGCATGATCACCATTGAAAACTCCATTCAGATTATTGGAAGAGAAGATGCAAGCGCTTCAAATTTTGCGGGAAGCATAAGAAAGTCTGTTGCCGAGTTGGTCGCATCCGCACGAAAAGATCTGCCGATAATTCTGCTCGATCATCAACCGTTTCGCTTGGGAGAAGCCGCGGCACAAAATGTTGATCTTCAACTTTCGGGACATACGCACCACGGACAAATGTGGCCCTTCAGTATCATTACCAAAATGATTTATGAAGTTAGCTGGGGTTATAAAAAAATCAACAATACTCACTTTTATGTTTCCAGCGGCGTTGGCACATGGGGACCGCCGGTAAAAGTCGGGAACGATGCCGAAGTCATTAACTTCAAAATTGAATTCAAGTAAAACTGAACTGAAAAAATTCTTTAAAACAAAAAACCCGACTTATTACAGTCGGGTTTTTCTTTATAGAATCACTTATTCTTAATTCAAATGAATTGCGGGAAAATTTACACCTTTTAGGCTTACTTGCTCAACTTTTAATTTGGCAAGTCCTTTATGTAACATTCCTAATTCATCGGCAGCTTCTTTAGACAGGTCAATATTCCTTCCGCGAACATAAGGACCGCGGTCGTTGATTCTTACGATTACACTTTTATCGGTCGCCGGGTTTGTTAGCCTCAGCAGAGTTCCGAATCGCAAGGTTTTGTGAGCAGCTGTTAAAGCTTCCTGATCAAATTTTTCGCCGTTTGCCGTTGTTCTGCCATGAAATCTCGGGCCGTACCACGAGGCTTTCATTTCTCCTTTATTGATATAATTAATTACTGTAGTTTGTTCGTTATTAATTACATCATTAACTGGGACAGCTTCCTTTATTTTTGGCTCGTTCTCTTCAGGGGTTGTCTGCTCTACTGCAGTAAAACCGGCCAAAATTAAAAGAAGGCTGAAAAGCAATACTTTTGCTAATGACTTCAATTAATCCTCTTTTTTTGTTTTTGAACGATACAAAGATAGAGCTACCGGCAGTGAATTTCAATCCTTCGCAAGCCCAAACTGCTGTTTTAGAAAAACGTCAAACATCCGACTTTATCGGTCTGTTGGTCGGGTTTTAAAGATTTTTGTTTTTTACTCGTTGGTAAATCTTAATGTCATTTTGTTGCAGGAACTAATTTGTTAAATTTCAGATAAGATTTACTAAAGATAGGTCAATGACATGAAGCTGAAATATCTAACCGTGGTTTTACTTTCCCTTCTCTTCAATACACTCCTCACTTCGCAGCCCGATCGGCAAACGCAATTCCAGCTCTCTAACTATTCAACCTTTGGAACGGGAGAAAAGATCATCATTTCACTTTACGCCCCACCGGAAGTGAAAAGTTTCACCTTTAGACTCCTCAAGTTAAACTATCCGGTTGGTTTATTAAAGAGCGGAATAGCTACCCGAATGAGAAACAATTTCGATATTTGGGGAAAAGACAAAGAACTTCTCACTAAATACTTTTCGCTCGAACGGGAGTGGAATGAAGTGCTCTCGAGAACTTCAGGAGATTGGTATGATAGCAAAATCAATATAAAACCGGTTGATAAACCCGGCATTTACGTCCTTCAGGCTTTGCGGGATGATCAGGTCGCCTACTGCCCGATCGTGGTATCTAATTATGCTTTGATTTATAAAAATTCCGATTCAGAAATTTTATCCTTTCTAACCAATGCTAAGACAGGAACGTTTATTCCACAGGTAAGATTCGGTTTTTACAAAAAAGATAGTTTAGTCGAATCGGGAAAATCGGGTGAAGACGGGATCTTCTTATTAAAAACAACCGAAAAACTTAAAGGGAGAGAGACTCTTTTAATTACGGCGGAAAGTGAAGACGAAGTTGTTTTCAGTAATCCTTACTTCTTCTTTAATGATGCAAGCGAATCTTACATTGCTTATACATTCACAAATCAGCCGGTTTACCGTCCCGGACAAAAAGTCTTTTTCAAAAGTATCCTCCGCAAAAAGAATGAGTTTGATTTCTCCGTTTTAAAAAATGAGGAGTGCAAAGTTGTCGTTCGATCACCCAAGAATGAGGAGGTTTTTTCAGGATCATTCAAGACAAATGAATTCGGCAGCATTTGGGGTGAATTTGTTTTAGATGAAGAAGCTGAAATTGGATATTACAATATAGAAATTTCTCTCGGCGGACAAAATTTTTATGGCTCGTTCCAGGTTGAAGAATACAAAAAACCGGAATACAAAGTTGAAGTTACAACCGTTAAAAAGAATTACTCCGGTTCGCAAACTATCATCGGAACAGCAAAAGCAGATTATTACTTCGGTTCGCCGGTAACTAATGCAAAAGTAACCGTTCAAATCTTCAAAAAAAGATTTTGGATTCCCTGGTGGTACTGGTCTGAATACCGTTGGTTCTACGGCAGTATTGACAGAATTGGATATTCCTCTTACGGGCAGGCAGATTTTGTTAAACAGATTGATGGTGAAGTAAACGAAAAAGGAGAATTTCTATTTGAATTTTCCGCCGAGAAACCAACCGACTTTGATTTTACTTATGAAATTTCAGCACAAGTTGAAGATGCTTCACGGCGGGTAATATCAAATTCAACAAGTGTTTTCGTAACTCGTGGAGCTTTTTCGCTTTCTGCTTCAACGGATAAATATTTTCTGTCGCTTGGCGATTCTGTTAGTCTTCGCATAAATGCATTTGATTTTTCTCAGCAACCGGTAGAGACTGAAGTTAAAGCAATCATAAATAAACTTTCCGGTCACGAAAATAAAATTGTAGAAACTGTTGAAAAGTTTTCCGGTTCAACTGACAAAACCGGGAAAGCAGGGTTTACGTTTCTACCAAAAGAGGCGGGTTATTACCAGTATAATATAACCGCAATAGACAGTGGAAAAAATGAAATTTCCGCTTCCGGTTTCTTTTTTGTAAACAATAAAGACAATTTTTATTACCAGCGGACAAATAATGAAATTGAAATTATAACTGATAAAGATTCCTACGAAAAAGGAGACACGCTTACTGCAATTATTTCTCTTCCGAAAAATAATGTGGATGTTCTGGTATCAATAGAAAAGAATTCGATTTTACGGTATCAGAAATATTCGGTCGAAGGAAATACTCTCATCATCAAAGAAAAACTAACGGAGAAATATAGTCCGAGTTTTCTATTAGACATTCTTTTTGTTAACGAAAGAGTTATTTATTCTAATTCAAAAATGGTTGTTGTGCTGAACAAGGAAAATTATCTTTCCTTGGATATCAAACCCTCAAAGAAGATTTACAAACCGGGCGAAAAAGCTTCGTACAAAATTTCGGTTAAAAACAGTACCGGGAAACCGGTTGTCAAGACCGAACTTTCCCTCGGATTAGTTGATGAGAGCATTTACGCAATACAAGAAGAACAAGTTGAAGATATTCAAAAATATTTTTATAGCCCTGATTACTATTATATTTCAACTTCCAGCAATTTGAGCGGAGGGAATAACTTTCACGCCTCAAGTCGTATGACTTCTTTGCTTGACAAAAAATTATTTGAGATGAAAGGATTAAAAAAGGGTGGTGAATATTTAGTTGAAGGAGTGTTAGACTTTAACAACACCAATCAAGATTCTCAATTTGTTTATTGTCTGTTGATTAGCGAAGAAGGTTATTTTATTACCAAGTCAAAAACAAATGCACAGTTTGTCTTCAGCAATATTCCAAAGGGAAACTATGAGTTTTGTGTATTAACCAGAGAAGGAAATTTTAGATTTATTAAAACTGTCTCCGTAGAAAAAAGAAAAACCAATATTGGGAAAATTGAGTTTGCTGAGTTTGAAGAGGTTAGAGTTTTAGGGGAAGCTCCGGCAATCGCAGCAATGGCGGATTTTAGTACCGACAAAGCAGAAGTAGTACTTAGAAAAGGAAATTTAGTATCTCCTCAAGTTCGCAAAAATTTTGTTGATGCCGCTTTCTGGCAGCCGAGTTTTGTAACCGACGAAAACGGTGAAGCCGAAATTTCTTTAACACTGCCGGACAATCTAACTTCATGGCGCGCAACGGTTCGTGGAATAACTCAGAATACTCAAGTCGGACAAGGGACGAACATCGTTATTGCTAGAAAAAATCTTTTAGTCCGGACCGAACCCCCCCGCTTTTTTAGAGAGGGCGATACGCTGCTGATTGCAACGAACATCCACAATTATCTTAACGAAAAGAAAAAAGTAAAAATTGCTTTCAAATCGAAAAATGTAAAACTCATTTCATCAAACATCGGAAAGAGAGATGAAATTTTTGTAAAAGAAAATGATGAAACGAGAATTGATTGGAAAGTCTATGTGGAAAAATCAAAAGGCGAAGCGGAGATTTATGTTGAAGCGCTGACGAATGAAGAATCCGATGCAATGCAGGTTTCTGTTCCTATTCTTCCCTACGGAGTAAAACAAACTATCGCTTTGAATGCCGTTGTTCAAGAAAATCCTTCGGAAGAAAAAATTACGTTCGCAATCCCGAAAGAAGTTGATCTTCATTCTGCAGAAGTTTCTTTTTCGCTTAGTCCAACACTTGCCGGAACAATCCTAAAATCGGTTGATGATCTGGTTGCGTATCCCTATGGCTGTGTTGAGCAGACGATGAGCAGATTTCTCCCGGCGATTATTGTCGCAAATACTTTTAAAGAACTGCAAATTCCCTTAAAAGAAAGAACCACAAAAGAACTTCCTGACGTTATAAAAAAAGGACTAAAACGTCTCTACTCATTTCAACATGGAGACGGTGGTTGGGGCTGGTGGGAGAGTGATAAAACTCATCCTTACATGACTGCGTATGTGGTTTATGGTTTGAGTCTTGCCAAACTTGCCGGATATGAAATTAGTGAAGAAGTTTTTCGGAGAGGAAGAGAAAATCTCCTTCAGCAGTTAAAAAGTATCAGTAAAGAGGAGCAGACAACTATCGCTTTTATGTTTTATTCATTGGTAACAGCGGATGTAAAAGAATTCGGGGAAGCTAAATCTCTCTTAGATGAAGTTTCAAAAAAAGAATCAAATGCTTATACTCTCGCACTGTTGGCATCAGTTTATCAAAAACTTGAAGACACAAAAAACGAAAAAAAAATTTTTGAGCGGTTGATGAACAACGTAAATGTGAGCGACAAGTTTGCATACTGGGGAGGCAAGCAATGGCACTACAGGTGGGAAGACGATAAAGTGCAATGCACGGCGTTTGCATTAAAATATTTATTGTCCGCCGAAGGAGGAGCTAATGCAAAATCTCCGTTGATTCCAAAGATTGTAAGTTGGCTTCTGCGCCAGCAAAGAGGATATTCATGGAACTCGACTCAACAGACCGCGTCGGTGCTTTTTGCACTGACGGATTATCTAAAAATCACAAAGGAATTAGAACCGGATTACACCGTTTCCATTTTGCTGAATGATGAAAAAATCGCCGAGAAACAATTCAACACGAAAAATATTTTTGAGGAAAGCGAGAAATTTTCTTTCGGAGTTGATAATTTAAAACGATTGCTATTCGGTGATAACAAAATCTCAATTGTTAAAAGCGGGAAGGGAACCCTTTATTTTAGCGGCTACAACCGCTACTTTGTTAAACCGGAAAATATCGTAAAACAAAATTCTTTTACCGTCGAAAAAGAATTTTACAAACTTGCACAATTCAAAGGAGAAAGCGGCATTATTTATAAAAAAGAAAAAATTAAAGCGCCGTTAAAAAGCGGAGATGATGTTTTTGTGAAGCTGTCGGTAAAATCAAATGAAGAAGGGCTACAATATTTTATGCTTGAAGATCAATTTCCCTCGGGATTTGAAATTGTGAAAGATGAAGAACATTATAATATTGACGGTGAAAATCATTATCAGGGCAATTTCATCCGGCGCGGAAAAATTATGCCGTGGCTGTGGAATTATGCTTCAAAAGAAATTCGTGATGAGAAGATCGCGTTCTTTGTTACTTATCCGCAAAAGGAAATGGAATTTAGTTACATTATCAAAGCGCAAATTCCTGGAAACTATTCATGGCTGCCGGCAGAAGCAAGTTTAATGTATTACCCTGAGGTAAACGGACTGAGCGAGAATTATAAATTAGGAGTTCTGCCTTAGGTAGGTAAATAGGAATTAGGAATGAAATCTTATCTGTCATTCTGAGGCAGTGTAACGACCGAAGAATCTTAAACCGAAAGATTCTTCGTCACGCGTTGCGTAACTCAGAATGACAAAAAGAGCAGTGTCATTCTGAATAGAGCGAAGCGGAATGAAGAATCTCAAGTGCAGATTCTTCTATACAAGAGGTTGATTAGAATGACACAAACGTGCGGGATAAGAAAAACAAAAGCCATTTTAAGATTTGGTTAATAAAGCATTTTAAAAGTATGTTTGTACATATTTATATCAACAATTTGATTAGAGTATGACAAGCGAGCAAATAAAAATTCTTACTCCAAGACAAGCGCTGAACAAAGCATACCTTAAAGAGAAAATCCTCCGCAGTGAGATTGATCTTTTTAAAGAAAATCTTTACACGCTCTTTGCCTCCATCGATCATGAAGAACGTGAAGAAAATGTTAAAACAGTGCTTCGCGACTTTCTCAACAACACCTACTATAAAAACAAACATTTCATCAATACGCTGCGGGACGTTGACCTTGTCATTTATCTTGAAAACAATCAAGACAAAGCCGCTGTTTTAACTGAAGTTAAACGACCGAAAAATAAACTTGAGATGATCACCAAAGAAAATCTCAATGCAAAAGCGATGCACGAGCTTATCCGTTATTATCTTGAAGAGAGGATCGACCACAAGAACAACGAGATAAAATATCTTATTGCCACCAACGTTTACGAGTGGTTCATCTTTGACGCTACATTATTTGAACATCTTTTCTACAACAACAAAAAATTGGTTAAGGATTACGAACACTGGCGGGATAAACAAAAGACCTCAGGCAATACCGATTTCTTTTATGATGAAATTGCAAAGTCAATGCTCGATGGACTTGATTCCGAAATTTCTTTCGTTTATTTCAATTTGCAAGATTACAAAACTCTTTTTGAACAGAACGATAAGGAAAATGAAAAAAAGCTTATCGCCCTTTATAAAATTCTTTCTCCGGTTCATCTCCTTAAACAATCTTTTGCTAACGACAGCAACTCGTTAGACCGCAATTTTTACAACGAACTTCTCCACATCATCGGACTTGTTGAAACGAAAGAGAAAAACAAAAAACTCATTACCCGTAAACCGGAAAAAGAGAGAGACCCCGGTTCAATAATTGAGAACGCGATTCTTATTCTCGATACCGAAAACACCATATCAAGAATAAAGCATCCCGGAAAATATGGCGAAACACTTGATGAGCAGTTATACAATCTTGCTTTGGAGCTTTCGATCACCTGGATAAATAGAATTCTCTTTTTAAAACTTCTTGAGGCGCAGCTTTATAAATATCACAACGATGACAAGCATAAATTCCTGAACAAAAATTTTATTAACGATTTTGACGAGCTTTACAAATTATTTCACCAGGTGCTTGCGGTTCCCCAGAATAAAAGAACTGAACTTATCATCAGAAAATTCGGCTACATTCCCTACCTGAACAGTTCCCTTTTTGAGATCAGCGAACTTGAAAGCGAGACCATAAAGATCAATAGTCTTGATGACAACACTCCGATCCAGCTTTACAAGAACACTATTTTAAAAGACCGTAACGGAAAAAAACGGCATGAAAATCTTCCGGCAATGTATTATCTGTTTGAGTTTTTAGATGCGTATGATTTTACTTCCGAAGGAAATGAAGAAATCCGAGAAGATAAAAAAACCCTTATCAACGCTTCGGTGCTCGGACTCATCTTTGAAAAAATTAACGGCTACAAAGACGGTTCTTTTTTTACTCCCGGATTTATAACCATGTACATGTGCCGAGAAACTTTACAGCGCGCGGTGGTGCAAAAGTTTAACGACGTTTACCAATGGAAATGTAAAACACTCGCAGACGTTAGAAACCACATTGCCGATAGAAGAAACACGATTGATATTTTAGAATTTAACGCGGTGATCAACTCCCTTAAAATTGTTGATCCCGCGGTGGGGAGTGGACACTTTCTTGTTTCCGCGCTTAACGAATTGATCGCGATAAAGTCCGAGCTTGGATTGCTTGCAGACAAAGCAGGTCTTTTGCTGATGGATTACGAAGCGAAGGTAGAAAACGACGAGCTGATTATTACCTTCAATTCCGGCGAAGATATTTTTGAATATCACGCACCCAAAAGACCAAACTTTGCCGAAAGCGGTATTCATGATTCAAGCAAAATGATCTTTGTTCGTGATGTTCAACGCGTACAAGAAACTCTTTTTAGAGAGAAGCAAACGATAATTGAAAACTCTCTCTTCGGCATTGACATCAACCCAAACTCTGTAAAGATTGCGCGCCTCCGCTTGTGGATTGAACTGCTGAAGAACGCTTATTACACGGAGGAAAGCGATTTCTCGCAGCTTGAAACGCTCCCCAACATCGATATAAATATTAAAGAAGGCAACTCGCTCATCAACCGTTTTCCCCTTAAAGCTGATCTCAAATCGGCGCTTAAAACTATCCGCTACACCATTGAAGATTACAAAGCTTTTGTGCGCAATTACAAAAACACCGATGATAAAAACGAGAAGAATAATTTCAGAAGATTTATTGAAGACATAAAAAATAATTTTAGAGCCGAGATAGGCAACAACGATCCGCGGAAGAAAAAACTCAACAACATGGTCTTTGAACTCCACAATAAATACCAGACCGAGCGGCTGATAGACGTTGAGTTGAGCAAAAAGGATAAAGAGAAATTAAAACAGGAAGAGAAAAAACTTGAAGAGGCGATAAAGAAATTAAAAGAAGAACTTGATAACGAAGCCGGCAACGTAATTTACAACAACGCTTTTGAATGGCGGTTTGAATTCCCCGAAGCGCTTGACGATGAAGGAAACTTTGTTGGGTTTGATGTGGTGATCGGGAATCCGCCGTGGGGAGCGGAATTAACAAAACTTGAAAAAGTTCGTCTCAAAGAAAGCTTCGATGAAATTGATAGTAGTACACCAAACACGTTCGCTTACTTTGTGGGCTTAGCAAGAAGAATCGGGATAAATAATACATGTCTGCTATTGCCCGATAGCATTCTATTAAAAGATTTTCAAAAAACACGAACGTTAATTAAGAATAAATTATACAATCTTTCATGGTATCAAAATACTACTTTACCAGAAAAATTACGAGCGTTCAATGATGTTGAACACGACGTAACTGCAATTATGTTTGATAAACACGATCGTGAAACTCTCAACTGTTATTTGTATCAATACAATAGTAAAAACGGTAAGATCGAGGAAAAATCATGTACTAAGAAAAAAGATAAAATGATTTTTAACGAATACGATAACGTTTATAACTTACTTGTTAATGAAAAAGATTATGCCATAAAGCAAAAGCTGGAGCAATTTCCTTCGCTTGATAAACTATTGCAATGTCATGAGGGTATTCACACTGGAAATATTAGAGAAGGTTTATTTGTTAAAACAAAGAAGAGAGGGGATGAAAAACCATTATTTATTGGTGCTAAAAACGGCGATGTAATCAATAATTATTATTCTCAAACATCCGGATGGTTTGTTGATTATAGAAAAGAGGTTATTGATAAATCAAAGGGTTATTACGCTTCTCTCAGAGAGGAAACCATTTTTTCTTTACCCAAAATTTATGTTACAAGAACTGGTGATCCTTTCAAAGCCTTTTTTGATACAAACACCTATGCTTCGAATAATTTTTTCTCTATTCAATTCGTTGATCTTCACGAAAACACAGTTGAGAATCTTTTGGTAGTTCTATGTTTTATAAATTCAAAAGTTTCACAATATTTTATTCGAAAGATAGTTGCCCCTCGTCTAGGAGATTCGTTTATTGAAACAAAAATCATCCATTTACTCAAGGTTCCTTTGCCCCTTATTTCCGAACCAAACAAAAAATTGTTAAATAAGCTTGTCGACAAAATCCTTTCCGCAAAAAAGAAAAACCCTGAAGCCGACACAAGCGCGTTAGAAACCGAAATAGACAACCTCGTTTACCAACTCTACGGCTTAACGGAAGACGAAATAAAAATTGTAGAAGGGAAAGTTTAAAAGTCCCCTCTTTCAAGAGAAGAGACGCAAAAGCACGTGTCATTCTGAATGAAGCGAAGCGGAATGAAGAATCTCAAACATAAAAGATTCTTCTCAGCCATGGGCAGATCAGAATGACAAAAGAGCAATGTCACTCTGAGGAGTGAAACGACGAAGAATCTTTTTTATACGATAATGAACCACCAATATTTTGTTTATATAATCACCAATAAAACAACACCGTCCTTTATACCGGTGTTACAAATAATCTTGAACGTCGAGTATACGAGCACAAAAATAAACTCATCGATGGATTCACGAAGAAGTATAATGTTTACAAGTTGGTATACTTTGAAACCACCAACGATAGTAACGCAGCAATTACAAGGGAAAAACAAATTAAAGGATGGGTGAGGATTAAAAAAATAAACCTAATTGAAGAATATAATCCCGAGTGGAAAGATCTAGGTGAAGGGATTGGGGGAGATTCTTCGTCACGCTTTGCGTGACTCAGAATGACAGTATCGTGCGAATCCAGAATGACATTACGATACAGAATCAGATGACAAAAACGTATGTCTTTCTGAGGGAGGGTAACGACCAAAGAATCTCAAATTCAAACCCTTCTCAGCCTTCGGTACATTAAAATAACATTATAGTGCAAAGTTGAAATTACAACAGACTAATTAGCGCCCTACTTCATATTCTGCATTTCTTCTTCTGTGGCTTTCTTAAAACTTACCGCTGTACCGCCGCCGGGAGCGAGAGAAAATTTTAACGATGCTTTTGAACTAACTATTTTTTTCATGATGACGTACGCCATCGGATTTTTATCCCAGTCGGCATCCGGCGCATCGGCGTAAATCGTTGCAATGTAATCCGTTTTCGTATCTAAAAAAGAAAGAGGGATATTCAGAGTTCGCGCGTTCTCATCTGTAATAGCGCCGAGGAACCAATCATCTTTCCCTTTAGCTTTTCTTGCAACGGCAAGATAATCACCCGGTTCAGCGAGCAGATATTTTGAATCGTCCCAGTCAACGGCAACATCTTTTATAAATTGAAAAGCGTCAAGATGTTTTTCATAACTTTCCGGCAGATCGGCAGCCATTTGCAACGGACTATACATCGTAAGATAAAGTGCAAGCTGTTTTGCAAGGGTTGTGTGGACGCGTTCTGTTTTATTCTTATCGTAATAACTCATTTTAATTTCAAAGATGCCGGGAGTATAATCCATCGGTCCTCCAATCAATCGTGTAAAGGGAAGAATTGTTTCGTGTTCAGGAACGTTGCCGATACTCCATGCGTTATATTCATTTCCGCGAGCGGCTTCGCAGGCAAGCCAGTTTGGATAGGTGCGGTGCAATCCTGTTGGGCGAACAGGTTCATGAGCATCGAGCATAATTTTATTTTCTGCGGTTTTTTCCGCAACGTGTATGTAATGATTCACCATCCACTGTCCATCGTGATGTTCACCGCGTGGAATAATTCTTCCAACGTATCCGGTTTTAACTGCATCGTAACCATTCTCTTTCATAAAACGATAGGCTTCGTCCATGCGTCTTTCATAGTTGGTAGCCGATGCGGATGTTTCGTGGTGCATAATCAGTTTAACATTTTTCGATGCGGCATATCGTTTTAATTCTTGGACATCAAAATCTGGATAAGGAGTAACGAAATCGAAAACTTCTTCTTTCCATTTTCCCCACCAATCTTCCCATCCGATATCCCAGCCTTCAACAAGCACTCCCGGAAATCCGTGTTCAGCAGCAAAATCGATATAGCGTTTAACTCTTTTGGTGTTGGCGGAATGTTTTCCGTTCGGTTTTAGATTTTTCCAATCGGTTCCCTTCAATTTTAAATTACCTGAATCGGCATAATTCCATGATCCTGCACCAACATGCATTTCCCACCAAACGCCGACAAATTTTTGCGGTTTAATCCAGTCGGTATTTCCAATAGCACTCGGTTCATTTAAATTTAAAATTAATTTTGAAGCAAGGATATCAACGGCACGGTCGCTTACCACAAGTGTACGCCAGGGAGTTTTTTCCGGAGTTTGCAAATACGCCTTATTGCCAACCGCATCGGTTACAAGAGCTGCTTTAAATGTTATGGATTCTTTATTCAAAATTAAATTCATCGCCGGATAATTTACCAAAGCAGCTTCGTGAATGTTTACATAGATGCTGTCGGTTGTTTTCATCATTAAAGGTGTCTGCACTGCTGAAACCGCAATCGGTGCATGTGCGGAAAGTTCGGCTGCATATTTTCCGGTGGTTGCGTTAATCTCACTTAACGTTGATGTTGTGTACTCGTATTCGTTCGTATCAAAATCGCCGGGAATCCAAAACGCTTTATGATTGCCAGCCATTCTAAATTCCGTCAGCTCATCAGAAACGATAAAAGATTGAAGTCCGTTGGAAACAGGAAATTCATAGCGGAATCCGATTCCGTCATTAAACACTCTAAACGTAAGAATAAGCGTTCTGTCCGAAATATTTTTTTGCGCAAGCTTGATGCGCAATTCTTTGTAATAATTTCTTATTGTTTTTACTTCACCCCAAACCGGATTCCACGATTCGTCAACCGTTTGTGTATCAACTTTTACAATCTCAAAATTTTTATCAAACGATGGGGCATCTTTTAACATGATTCCCAAAGCGCTTGGCTTTACAATTTGTTTTCCTTTAAAACTAAGCTGGTAGAAAAGTTTTCCTTCTGAACCAAGATTAAATGAAAGAGAAAGGTTCCCGTTTGGTGAAAAAACGGTTTGCGGAAAAATGGATCCAAGAAAGAGGAGAAAGAAAGTAAAAGTCATTTTTTTCATAACAACTGTGCTCGCTATTTTTTTTGAAAAGAAAATTATTTCAAACGGATATTAAAATATAGCAACAAAGCCGAATGATGAAAAATGCATCGTGGAGAAGTTAAAAGACAAATAAAAAGCCGCCTTAAATAAAGACGGCTTTTAAATCAAAGGTAATTGCTCTTAAAGAACTATTTAATCAACAGCATGCGTTTTGTGATGCTTACGTTTCCGCTTTTAAGCTGGTAAAAATAAATTCCCGAAGAGAGATGTGCAGCATCAAATTGAACCGAATAATTTCCGCTTTTCAACTCTTTATTTACCAAAGTTGCTACTTCTGTTCCAAGTACGCTGTAAACTTTTAAGGAAACTTGTCCGGCAGCGGCAACGCTATATTCGATTGTTGTGCTTGGATTGAATGGGTTGGGATAATTTTGGGAAAGTGAAAAATCACTTGGCAATTCTTTACCGTCATTAACATCCGTTAAACTTGAAACATCCGCACGGAAGACTCCGCCGGTTTCCGTTCCAACAAAAATTGAAGTACCGGAAAGAGCTGTAGAGGTAATTACACCTCCGGAAATTCCACCAAGCGAAAGCCCTGCAATTTGAGACGTCATAAGATCAATGGAAGTGCCGACATTATCACCAAAGAAATAATATTTCATAAGTGCATTAGCGGTAGCCGCTCTATAATCTCCGGTCGGTACAGCCGTTGTCCATCCGGTGAAAGCGGAAACATCCGTCAAATAAATACCGCCTGAAGTTAAAGCAAATAATGAGAACATGTTGTTGACTTTTAATGCCGCGCCTGTTAATCCCGCACTTGCATCTTTCCATGTGTTTCCTCTATCGGTTGAGGCATAAACTCCGTTTTCGGTTCCAACCAATAATAAAACTTTGGAGTCTTGACTCATCATTCCGCGAATATTTTTTGAAGCGCCGGTTGGAATACCGGAACCCTCAGTCCACGTGGAGGCGTTATCATCGCTGTAAAATAATCCCGAGTTTTTTGTTCCGAGAAATCTACGCATCGGATCCTGATACTGCCGGTAAAGAGTAATATCCTTATTCTGCATGTTTCCCATAGGAAGGGGATAAAGTGCACCTAGTTGAAAAATTGCAAAACCATTCTGGGTATAAATGTTAATTCCTTGTGAATTAACGGCATCAGCTTCAAATCCGTTAATGACCAGGCTAGGTAGCGAAGCATTATCTGCAAAGGCGCTCCAAGAGTCACCGTTATCTGCAGAAGTAAAAATTCCCTTGTCGGCTGTACCTGCATAAAGCGTGGTTCCAACGCGTGCTAAACCGGTAATCTTTAGACTGCCAAGATTGTTGTTTACTGCAGTCCATTGAGCCCAAACGTTGCTCATCATCGAACAAAAGAATAAAACAAGTAAAAGAAACGACTTCATATTGACCTCTTTTTTTAGTAAATGAAAACCATATTGAAAAACATTATTTAGCATCGAATTATTTTAATATTATTTCAGCAGAATCATTTTTCTTGTTTCGGTGAAATTACCAACACGGAGTTGAGAGAAATAAATTCCCGAAGGCAAATTTGCTGCGTCGAACTTAACAGAATGCGTTCCTGCATTTTTTTCTTCGTTCACAAGTGTTGCAATTTCTTTTCCGAGAAGATTAAAAATTTTAAGCGACACATTTCCTTTAACCGGAATGCCGTATTCAATTGTTGTACTCGGATTAAAAGGATTTGGAAAATTTTGTGAAAGAGAAAACTGCGTTGGAAAATTCTTTTCTGATCCAGCTTCTATATCTGTTGCCAGGATATTAGAAATTTTTCTTATACTTTGAGAACCATTATCCGTTATATACAAATCACCATTATGAACACAAACATAAGAAGGACTTGAAAATTGTGCGGTAGTTAACGATCCATCGGTATTTCCGGCGGTTCCTGTTCCAGCAAATATTGTAACGTTTCCCTGGGGATCAACTTTTTTAATCACATTATTCGTTTGAGTAGTTACATAAACATTACCTAAAGAATCCGCCTCACAGTCTTGAGCCTTTCCTCCGATGGTAATAATCATAACCGTACCGTCTGCGTTGGTTTTAACAAGTCCGCCAGGATTTATATTAGTAACATACAACCATCCGAATTTGTCATAAGCAATTCCATAACCGGCAAGTTGAATTGTACCGCCCCACGGAGATTCTGTGTACCCATTCCCATTGGGAGTAAGAATATGCGCTTTTTGTCCGGCCATATTTGAACTTGTAAAAACATTTCCTTTTCCGTCGAAAGCAACTCCTTGATACCAATATCCACTTTGATTTGCGATAACGGTTTTATTTCCTTGCGGATCGAGTTTTGTTATTTGAGTGTTGGTAGCATAAAAAACATTGTCTACAGAGTCGACTTTGAGTTCCCAGATAAATCCGGTCTCGGTGGTAACCGTTGTTTTATCACCGTTTGGTGCAATCTTCAAAAGGTTACTCCCTGAAGCAACAAATAAATTTCCTTTGCTGTCAAAGTCTAAACCTCTTATGGAACCTAGTCCGGTTGCTATAGTTGTAACCTGACTTGAGGTTTGAGAAAAACATGCATGAATTGACAATACAAGAATGACGGTAAAAATTAGTTTCATTAATACTCCGTAATATTTGATAGCACTTCTTTTTTGATGAATAAAGATAGACGTGGTGATTTAATTTAACAATAACGCAGATGCACTATTTCTGAATGTCTGTATAAGACACTTAGTTTATCTTCAGCAACAATTTTTGTTTTGCAAAGGTATTCATTTTTCTTTTGGCAAAAAAAGGATCGAAGATTAAAATTATTATAAAATTGCTTGACTTTTTGCTATTAATATGATATCATTGTGATAGTAAAAATAAAGGAGTTCAAAAATGGAAACGATTACCGAAAAATCCGCCAGAAAAGTGAACGGATTTGTTGTTCTTTTTTTAGTTATTGCTCTATTTATCTTAAATATTTATACCCTGTCTCTCGGAATAAAAACTGAAGACACTGCTTTCCTCTGGATATTTATTCCCGGAATGCTGCTGTTTTTTATTTCGTTTGGAAGTTTCACGGTTGTACAGCCGAATGATTCCCGGGTTATTGTTTTCTTCGGAAAGTATATCGGAACGATACGCGAATCAGGATTTTGGGCTGTTAATCCTTTTACCGAAAAAAGGAAAGTCTCACTGCGTATTCACAATTTTAACAGCGATAAAATTAAAGTGAATGATCTTCACGGAAATCCGATTGAGATTGCTGCGGTTATTGTGTGGCGAGTTGTCGATTCTGCCCGCGCAGTGTTTGATGTACAAAACTATGAAGGCTTTATCGCCATTCAAAGTGAAACGGCAATCCGCGGACTTTCTTCTGAATACGCTTATGATTCTTCTGATGAAACAGAATCACTTCGCGGCAATCAGCAGGAAATTTCCGAAAACATGAAAAAGCAATTGCAGCAACGTCTTCAAATTGCCGGAGTCGAAGTACTTGAATCACGCATCACCCATTTAGCTTATGCACCTGAAATTGCTCAGGCTATGTTACGTCGCCAGCAAGCAACAGCCGTTGTTGCAGCAAGAGCAAAAATTGTTGAGGGTGCTGTCGGTATGGTTGATTTAGCATTAAAAGCCTTAAGCGAGCAACACATTGTAAGTCTTGATGAAGATAAAAAAGCCACAATGGTAAACAATCTTTTGGTAGCTCTTGTATCAGAATCTCAAGCTCAGCCCGTGATTAATACGGGAACATTGTATCAATAAGTAAAAAAGTGTTGTCTTGAATTTAAATATTGAACATCGAACAAGGAATTGCGATTAATGAATTTTTTTTTCAATACTCTGCATTCCTTGCTCGATATTTACTGTTCCTTTTGGTTCCGTTTCAATCTGTCTCTGTATAAAAAGAAAATTTATTTAAAGGATTAAAATGAAAGAACTAAGCGAATATTTAGATCAACCTTTGCAGTTAAAGCAAGTTTCTTTTTTTAAAAGATTCTACGAATTAAAAACTAGTCAAGAAATTTTAGGCACGATGCAGATCCGTGGATTTTTCGGCAATTCAGCTGAAGTAACTTTTGGTAATAAAAAATGGGAAATTTATAAACCAAGTATTTGGAAAAACAATTGGCATGCGAGAGAATCGGGTTACGAAAATTCCTTTGCTCACTTTGAACGAAAGCTTTTCAGTAAAGGCAATTTTGTTTTTCTTCCGGTCGGAGAAAAAGTACAGATCGTTTTCTTTCCGTTTAAATCTAAGGTTGAAATTCAAACGGAAAGTGAAAATTGTTTAATCCGGGTAGTAACAAAATTCGCATGGACAGATAGCGCTGAAATTACCATCACCGACAAATCGCCTTTAGTTAATAAATACCCGTGGCTTATCATGTTAGCCAAACTTGTCGCAATTGAGAGGAAGCATGCAAGAGCTGCGTCGGTTCCACTTATGCTGAGCGGAGTTTAAATGAAAATTTTAAAAGTAATCAATAAAAACTAAAATGGCAGAAAAGAAAAAATTTCTTTTACGAATAGATGAAAAAATTTACGCCGCCCTTGAAAAATGGGCAGCTGACGATCTGCGCAGCATTAATGCACAGATAGAATTTTTATTAAAAGAAACACTTGCTAAGTCAGGTCGCACCACTGAAAACAAAACCATTCTCCCTCCTATCGATAACAATGTCAATTGATTGTTGTTGTTGTTCATTATTACCACGCTAAAAAGTTACTTCTCATTAATTGGAAAAACCATCTTCGCTTCATTCTTATTATTGATAAAATCATTTAACTTATTACTTTTTTTCTTACTTTAACCATATATTTTCCCGATGCTTTACTGGCATATTACTTGACCTTTTCAATTCATTAAAAATGAGGTTTTTATGATAAAAGGAACAGTTTTAATTAACTCCGAGACATGCAAGGGCTGCGAGCTTTGTATTGTAGCCTGTCCCCAAGATAGTCTCTCACTCTCACAAAAAATAAATCTCCGTGGTTACCGGTACGTTGAACTTAAACAGGACAACTGCACCGGATGTTCAAATTGTGCTATCGTTTGCCCTGACGCTGCAATAACCGTTTACCGGCAATCAAAACAACAATATAAAAAAGCTGTTTAACAATTTTGAAAGAAACCATGGAAACACAAAAATCAGAAGTTCGTTTAATGAAAGGAAATGAAGCATTAGCCGAAGCCGCCATTCGCGCGGGTCTTGATGCTTATTTCGGTTATCCGATTACTCCTCAATCAGAAGTGCTCGAATATTTAACATTAGAAATTCCTAAAAGACGCGGAGTTGTTTTACAAGCCGAAAGTGAAGTTGCATCAATTAACATGATCTACGGAGCAGCAGGTGCGGGCGCAAGAGTTATGACCTCTTCATCTTCCCCCGGAATGAGTTTGATGCAAGAAGGAATTTCATACATTGCCGCGGCAGAACTTCCCTGCTTACTTGTGAATGTTGTGCGTGGCGGTCCGGGTCTTGGAACAATCCAGCCATCTCAAGGTGATTATTTTCAAGCAACCAAAGGAGGCGGACACGGCGATTACCGTTTGATCGTTCTCGCTCCTTCGTCCGTTCAAGAAATGTCCGATTTTGTTTTTGAAGGATTTAAACTTGCTGAAAAATATCGCAATCCTGCTATGATCTTGTCGGATGGTGCGCTTGGACAAATGATGGAGAAAGTAGAATTTCCAGAAGACGGTTCACTTCCGCATAACATTCCTGCATGGGCAACGACCGGCAAAAAAGGAAGAGAAAGAAATTTTATTACTTCGCTTCACATGGAACCGGAAAGAATGGAAGAAATAAATCTTCATCTTCAAAAAAAGTATAAAGAGATTGAAGACAACGAAGTTCGTTACGAAACATTTGAAATCGACGATGCGGAAATCGTTCTTGTTGCATTCGGATTGCCGGCGAGAATATGTCAGAAGACGGTTGAACTTGCACGCGCAAAAGGTATCAAAGCCGGATTAGTTCGCCCAATAACACTCTTCCCTTTCCCTAAAAAAATTCTTTCCGATCTTTCAAAAAAGATAGATCACTTTCTTGTTGTTGAATTAAACGCCGGACAAATGGTAGAAGATGTTCTGCTTGCTGCAAACGGAAACTGTCCCGTACATTTCAAAGGAAGAATGGGTGGAATGCTTATTCAACCAGAAGATGTTTTGGAAGAGATGGAAAAAATTATTGAAGGATCTTTAACGCTTAATATGGGGAAGGAGTAGTTATGACGGAAGAAATGTTAATCGAAAAAATGGAATGCGTCTATCAGAAACCGCAAACGCTAACCGAGGATTACATGCACTACTGCCCCGGCTGCGGACACGCAGTAGCCCACAAAATTTTAATGGAAGTGGTTGAAGAAATTGGAATACAAGAAGAGATTGTTGGGGTCGCGCCGGTTGGTTGTTCGGTTTTTGCCTATAACTATATGAACATTGATATGCAGGAAGCTGCTCACGGAAGGGCTAGTGCCGTTGCAACGGGAATTAAAAGAGTCCGTCCCGATAAATATGTTTTTTCTTATCAGGGTGATGGTGACTTAGCTGCAATTGGAACAGCCGAAACTATTCACACCATTAATCGTGGCGAAAATATTTTAATTGTTTTTATCAACAACGGAATTTACGGAATGACCGGCGGACAAATGGCTCCAACTTCATTGTTCGGTCAGAAAACCTCCACATCGCCTTACGGAAGAGATATTGCGCATAACGGTTATCCCTTAAAAATAACCGAACTGATCGCTAATCTTCCGGGAGCTTATTATGTAACAAGACAAGCAGTCCATTCGCCAAACACAGTTAGAAAGTTTAAAAAAGCATTAAAGAATGCTTTCGAATATCAGAAGTTAAACAAAGGAACATGCTTTATTGAAGTTGTTTCCAATTGTCCCAGCGGATGGAAAATGACTCCCAAAGAAACTATTGCGTACATTGAAGAAAAGATGCTGCCGGAATATCCTTTAGGAGATATAAAAGTTCCGGCTCACAACAACAATTAACGAACAAGGAAAACCATGTACACTACCGATGAAATTATTATTGCCGGATTTGGAGGTCAAGGAGTTCTTTCGATGGGGAAAATCCTTGCTTATTCCGCTATGATCGAAAAGAAAGAAACAAGCTGGATGCCTTCGTACGGGCCTGAAATGCGGGGCGGAACGGCAAACTGCATCACCATTATTTCAGAAAATAAAATCAGTTCTCCCATCGTATCAAAATTTGATTCAGCAATTATCTTAAACCAGCCTTCGATGAACAAATTTGAAGATCATGTTAAAGAACATGGATTTCTTTTTTATGAAGCATCAACGATTATCAATCCACCAATGCGTGAAGATATTATGGTTTATAAAATTGCAGCCATTGAAGAAGCCAACAAGATGGGACAGAAACAAATTTCAAACATGATAATGCTTGGCGCATTTTTAGAAATAAAACCGTTGGTAAAAAGAGAAACCGTTTTGTCGGCGCTCAAAAAAGTATTGCCTGAAAGGCACCATCACTTAATAGCTGTAAATGAACAAGCTCTTCTTAGGGGAAAAGAGTTAATTGAGATTAATTACCATGTTTCTGTTTAACAAATAAAACAGGGGAACCACAACAATGGTTGAACATAATGTCAGATGCGATCACACGTGCAGGGATTCCTGTGCGATGCTAAACGAAGCGCTGAGGCGCGAAACCGCTTCGGTCCGTTTTTATGAGAATGTTTACGACGATTGCAATGCACCAGAAGTTAAAAACTTTTTAGGCGAAATTGTTGATGAACGACGTTCTCATATTTTAAAAATAATTCAAAAGCTGAATGAACTGCATGCAAGATCTCAGGCGATGGATGGAATTACAAACAGTTTCTCTTAATCAATCCGAAATTCTGCTTGCAAAGTAAAACTTATTTCCCCTAAAAAAGTTAATCTTTTCAGAGCGTTATGCTTTTAACCAAACATAACGCTCCTTGTTTCACCTCATAAATTCGATTTTCTCCTAACCCAAATTTCAAAAACCCACTTTTATTAAAGTTTTTGTAAAGTGAAGCGATATTTGAATTTTTAGTGAAGCGATATTCGAGCAAAAAACCCCTTAAATTCATATCTGCCAATTTGTCAGAGGTGAGGTTAAGGGGTTCGTTGTTTTAGTAGTTTGTGATCAAAAGTTCAACGGACTTGGGCTTGGTGTTCGACTTCCGATTACGGGTGGTTCCTGCGCTATGTTTTACGGAATCCTTGGTTATTATCCGGCAATCGTGGTATAATTCCCGGACAAGGGGATGCTCGTAATAGCTTAGGACGAATTTGCCTTTCACCTTCTTTAATCTACCGGCGAGAGCTTCGTGATCTGCCCGGCGGAATTTTACGCCAGGCGCATCGTAGTAACTTTCGACATCCACGTAGGGCGGATCGAGGTAGAAGAGGGTGTTGGGGGAATCGTACTTTTCTATGACGGCGGAGAAATCGAGGCATTCGATCTGGACTTTTTTAAGCCGGGCGTTGATCAGCTCCATTCGTTTTAGAAACGGGAGCCATTTGCCATTGGTTACTTTGTTGGAAGTGACCGCATAAGCCCAACCACCTTTCCCGGCGAATGACTGGCATTTCTGGATTGCGTAATGCATTGCCTTTTCGATATCGGAAAGGAATTTATCATCCTTCAACTTTTCGCGAGCTTCGATGTACATCTCACGGCTGTGGAGTGACCATTCCGCGCGCTGGGCGAACTCGCTGTAATTGTCCCGGATAATCTTGAACAGATTAACCAGGTGCGAATTAAGATCGTTGTAGGTTTCGAGATATGACTCTTCCTTTTTGAAGAGAACCCAACCGCCGCCACCGAAGACTTCGACGTACTGCATTTGTTTATAATTGGTTGGGAAATTTTGAATGATCCATGAGGCGAGAAAAGATTTGCCTCCAATATATGGTAACATGTAACCTCTAAATTTAATTAATGTATTATATTTGTGAGGTTACTTAAACGGAGTAACATGAGTGCTCTCTTGCAAAGGATGGGTGGGTTTTGAGTCTTGAGCCACTGCGAAGTGGCTTATTAAGCGATCTCGAAAGCCCATCCTTTATAAGAGGGCATTTTTATTTTCAGTATGTCAAAGAGCTAAACGTCCGGGTTAGTTAGGTAGATTTCTGCACCGGATAAAAATGTGTATTCGTTCTCATCTACCGATATGCAATCCTCGAATTTTATTGATGTTTTGCTGGCATAAGTGAAAGCGACGCCAACTCCGCCGACCTTTATATATGCAGTACCGGAAGCCGCGAAGCTTGCTGTTGATGTTACATTAATTACATCTGCTGAAAAAGCATCGCCGTAAAGTGTACCACCGGCGGTTGTACGTGTAATGACTGACGGCGCTGTGTCGAACACAAATGATGTTGGCAACAGATCGGTGGCGGAGAAATCTAATTGAATATTGTGCCGCCACATGTTTCCGGATTCCAACGGAAAGGAGCCTTTGTAAATAACTTTATACTCATTTGTGACTGCATCGTAATCATCTCTTGGTTTTAGTTTTAAGTAATCACCGGAGTTTGCACGAGCTGCAAGGATGCAGTTAAATATCGCTTTAAGATCGCTTGCTAAGATTGAAACGTATTTTATTTGTATCCGTAATTTTGAACCGATCGGAGCGTCTTCCGCTTCAGCGCCGGAGAGCAATGCATATTGGCGAGTCTTATCTTCCGGGTATGGATCAAGAATTTGTTTAACGAAACTATTCGAGCCGTCATCACGAACGTAGGGAAGGTTGACGGTCTCTTGCAAAGTGTTACTTGAGTTGTAACGTTTTAATATCGGATATCCATCGCCTTGGAGAAATCTGCTACTCATTACGACTTCCTCTTATCTTCAGATTTTTTCTGTATCTCATAACTGCGGTAAATGGTTGAGCCTTTTAACTCTTCAGTTATTTTTGTTGGCTCTAATTCTACATTTGATTTCACTCCATCCTTTTCCAGTTTAGCAAGAACGGATTCCAATCTATTAAGAGTTGATTCCATTCTTATAGATGTGCTATCAACTGCACCGGAGCGTAGAGCTGAAGATGCAAGGTTTGTCCGAAGTACAACATCAGGAATAAGTTGAATGGGATTAACCTGGTTAGATAGGTTTTTATAAAGTTGATCGAGTGAAACTCCGGAGCGAAGAAGTTTGCGAAGCATATCAAACTTAGAGACGTTGCCTTTTACAAGATCAGCCTCGAAGACGTATTCTTCTTTATGCACCGTACCGGCTGTCTCGTCCGGGTTACCGGAGCCGGTATAACCACCTTCTTTTTTACCGAGTATCATTCCAAGGATTAGCCCGAAGACGGCGGCGATAGCAGCGTACCCAGCCCACGCAGATCCACCAAAGGTTGCGATAGAAGTTGCGGCGGCTGCTGGAGCTGCTGCTGCAGTAATTGCACCCATACTACTAACGGTGGTTGCCGTTGACACAGCCGTAGCGGTGGTTGAGATACCGGCTTGCGCTGCTGTTGACGTTGCGAGTGCGGCAGTCTTAGCGGCTTCTGTTGTATTGAATACCGTTGCCTCAGCTATTTTTGTAGCGATGTATTTAACCAGGTAATCTTTCAACTGGCGAAGAAGATAATCTTTGAGTTGTTTATCCATACTCATTTGTGAAGATGTTGCGTTCTCCGCCATGTTAACGAGCGCGCCGAAATGACGTTCGTATGTGGAGGATAAATCCTTTATCTTCTCAACTTCTTTTTCGTGAGTTTCCTTTGAATTCTTTTCGCGCAGTTCTTTCTTTTTCTGTTCGTATTCAGCAACGATCAAGAGCTTCATTTCTTCAGTTAGATTTGCAATGGCTAACTCTTTATCTTTTTGCAAGTCCAACAGATTAAGTTCTTTTTGCAAACCACTTTTCTCTGACTGGATTTTCTTCTCACGTTGAGCAAAGTTTACATCTGCATCTTTCTTGTTCCACTCAGTAGTTGCCTTTGTAATTTTGTCGAGCCGTTCCTTCTCGAGAAGAACAAGTTCATCGGCATTGCCTTTTGCTTTTTCGCGTTTTAAGAAATATTCATTATCAATTAACGAAATGCTTTTAACGAGTGAATCTTTTTGCAGATCGATGTAACGTCTTTCACGTTCATTACTACTTACAAATTCATCGGCTGCAAATTTATCTTCAAGAACTTTCTTCTTTATTTTGTATTGTTGATCGACGAGTAACCTTCGCTGTGCATCTCCCTTTTGTTTATCGAGCTCTTGGGCGTACCATAATTCCAACTGCGCAGATTCTTTTTGCTTCCCATCTTTTATAGCTTCAACTTTTGCTTTTGCAAGATCGAATGCAAGTTCTTTTTTTGCTTTGTTCGCTTTCTCTTCAGCTTCAGTTTCAACTTTGAATTTATCCTTCAGTGCTTCGAGTTCTTTAAGCCAACGCGCGGCTTCATTGCGTCCGCTATCAGACTCAGAATATTTTCTTGCAAGTGTTACTTTGTTGATGGCTACTTCAAGCTGAGCGAGACTTTTAATTTGAGAGACATTTTCTTTTGTTAAACCATTGGTATAGGCGAGCGTCTCCTTTATCTTTTCAGTTTGTTTTGAATAACCTTCGCGCGATTCACCGACCGCTTTGTTGTTGGCTTCAGTAGCGGCAATGGCATCATATATTTTATCAGTCTTCCCACCGGTAAGGAATGAATCAATCCAATCAACACCGGTAACCGTCATTCCTTTTAAAGTGTCAATTGTCCTGTATAGTCTGACCATTTCCTTGGTGCTATCTTTTATCCCCTCAGTAAGCTGAGTGAATGACATGCCGTCTAAGGTATTCTGGAGATCGTTGAGCCCGAGTTTAACTCTTTCGTTTTGATAAACAAGTTCAGCAGATTCTTTCCTTGCAGCACCAATGGTCATTTCGTAAATTCCCCAGAGCGCACCAACCGCTATGAGTGCGGTGCTTACAACCGTTAATACTGCAGCGAGTGACATCGTTGCGAGAGTCCAAAGTTGAGTAGCCGCTTGAGCGACCGTTATCTTCCCGGTCATCATATCTATGATAACAGAATACGCCAACGTTGAAGCGGCAGCCAAATCCGTTACCGCTTTACTAACGTTCGTTACCGTGTTCTTGATTGCCATTGCAAGAGCGTTTTGTGTGAGGGATTTTGTTGAAAGAGCCTCAACCAAGAGCTGCGCTTTCTGCGCGTTGGTATAAACTATCACCGCCGCAGCTATCGTGCCCACAACCGGCAACATTGCGGCGAGGGTTGAAGTGTGTGTGTTGATCCAGGAAGTTAAACTGATGAAAGAACCGACCGCATCTTTAAGTGAAGGAAGAAGGGCGGTGCCGATCTTATTCTGTACTGCTGTTATCGAATCTTCCGCATTACTAACCATGCCTTTGAATGTACCGGATTGTTTATCCATCATTCCGTTGTAGCGGCTCATTGCCTCAGTAACGACTGCCCAGACTTCGCTACCTTTTGCATTTGTTTTTTGCATCGATTCAATTCGTGCACGGACGTCTCCGGATACGGCGCCGAGTTCTTGCAGCCTTTGCATTGCTTCGCCGACCGGTCGCCCGGACTGGATGCCGTCATACAATCTGCCGAACCAGGTTGAGAGTTCATCTATCGGCTGTCCGGTTCCGCTTGCAACATCTCCAACCATTCGCAAACCCGCACCGGTACTGAGCGCGCCTTTGGTTAATACTTCAAGTTGGTTTGAAGCGCGTACAACTTCGGGTAATTCAAACGGAGTAGTTTTTGCAAACTCGGTTAACTCGCCGATTCTTTTTTGTGCAGCATCCGCACTGCCAAGAAGTACTTCGAGCTGAACGTTATACTGTTCAAATTGTGAAGCAACATCAACGGGAGCTTTTAATTTTGCGAGTGTGGATTGTACAAGGTTTATGGCTGAGTCGATTCCGGAAAGAACCATTCCCCATTGCGCAAGCGCGCTGCGAGTCTCATGTGCTTTTGTTGTAACTCCATCAATCCCTTTGCCTAAAGAATCTACACCGTCACGCGCACCGCGTGTATCTGCTTTAAGATCAACCGTTCCGAACTGCGAGAGTTTTTGTTTGATCTCGGCAATAGCTTTGTCGAGCTCTGCTTGCAAGCCGGGAATGTCTAACTTTATTTTGAGTACTATCTGTGCCATTTCAATAATTAGGAATTACGAATTAGGAATTAGGAATTAGGAACATAGTTGAAAGTTGCAAGTGGAAAGTGGAAAGGAAAAATAAGAATACAGAAGTCAGAATGTTTTTCATTCTTACTTCTTACTTCTGATTTATTTATCCTAAAATTTGTTTTCACTTTTTACTTTCTACTTTATACTTTCATCTTTTCATACTGTGCTTTAACCGTTTGGTTCTGCGCCATTTTGAAGGCGCAAAGTTTTGCGAATTTTACAAGCGTTGAGCTTCTAAAGATTCGTTCTCCAGATTCAAAGTTCCCTTCTGCGAGCTCGATGCATTTGTAGAGCCATCGTTCGCTTTCGGGAATGAAATAGATTCCATCGCCGTCTTGATTAGATTCGGATCGACTTTTGCCAGCAAAGAAGATATCCCATCCAGTGTAGATTTCGCTTGCTTCAAGGTACGCCCGGCAAAGGGCTGACAGAAAAAACTTATGATTGCCTCCGCGTCCGGGTAAGTGATTTTATCGAGACCGGTCTCCGGAATTTCGTCTAAAACGATGTTTAATAATTTGCAATATGATTCTTCTTCAAAGGGAATGTCAACTACGGCGGAGCCTTGTAATATCTGGTTGAAAGCCTCCTCACCTACAAACTCTTTGAACGCTGAGATGCGGTCTATTGTGCCGGGATTGATTTTGTATTTTTTGTCGATGGATTGTTTTTCGGGTTTCATGTGTTCTCCTTTTTATGTAGAGACGCGGCATGCCGCGTCTTTACAATGTGTTTATAATTGTTAACAAGTTTTGATGTCCTTCTGCAACCGGGTTACGTTTTGCAATTGATAAGAGGAGCTGGTTGTAACGGGATTGGTAACCGGCGAGCAAAGTGTTGGCGGCTTGCAGAGCGGCGTTATCAATTGTCAACTCAGCAATATTATTTTGCAAAGTGATGCTATAAGCGGTGAGGTTATCATTCGCCAACTGTAGTGCGGCGTTTTCGATTGCAAGTGCATCTGGCAAATATGGATCGGGTGGGATTAGACCAACATACGCGACAGCAGCATTAACGTTGATCTTACCGTAACCATTGCGCAAATCCCACGGTGATGTAACTCGGTTAGGTTCGTTTCTGTCTGCGGTTTCGCGCGCTCTGTATCTCGCTTCCCACCACGTGCAGTTCAAAGTATCTTTTATTTTTAAAAGTTTTCCAAGTACGTAACCGTTGCTGAAGCTGCTTTGATCATCTGCCGGAGTTGGTGTAGATAAATCTTGATCCCAAAATTCTAAACCTTTTCCGTAGCCGGTATTATTGCGAAGCTCTTCATCACCGGCTCCACTTGTAATAATAACCGGTGGTTCGTTATTTGCAAATACATTTAACTCTTCAAATACATTTGAACCAAGAGGAAAGAAAGTTTGTACCCTTGGACAAATTGAGCTTGCATTTGTTACATAACCGGCAACGCCGGAAGTGCTGCGAATTAAAGCGACAATGTTTGCGTTGCTTTGCGCTTCCGCAAACGACGCGCTCCATCCGCCAATGATTTGTATTTGCGCGGAGATATCAGAACTGTAACCATTGCTGATTGCAGTTTTGATATCTATTCCGTGCTGTCCGAATTCATCGGAGATAATTATTCTGACCATAAATATTATGGGAGTGCTATTGATTGGACGGCATTGGTTGCATCAAAATAAATTAATACCAACGCTCCGCTTTTTGTTAGCACCATCTTTTTTGTTGCTACGGTATTTCCGTTCAGGACATTCTTAATTGAGGTTGTTGTTATTCTTCCAAGCGCATTAACAGATGAATGCCATTCAAGGTCATTACAATTAAATACAAGATTATCTCCGATCGATTTTGCAATTAAAATGTTTTGTCCAGTAGGCAGAACGCTCGAATTACAATATTTCATCTTTGATGAATACAATGTCCCAGAACCGGTGGTACAATAATAGATTGATACAAGTTCGCAATGTGATGTTGTGCAGTCCATGATCGAGAATGCCGCGTCAACCAGCTTTACATTGCTGAGAGCATTAAAGTAAGCGTACGCTACATTAAGGAAGTCTACATTTCTCAGTTGTGCGTTAAAAGTCAAATTGGTACA
>JBBIUV010000014.1:0-2939 GCA_037440065.1 Ignavibacteria bacterium | reverse complement strand
GATTTGAGTTAGCAAGCGGCGGCACTCTTTTTTTAGATGAGATCGGAAATCTTCCTTTAGAAATGCAATCAAAACTTTTAACGGTTATTCAGAATAAAGAAGTTTTCCGGGTCGGTTCATCAAAACCGATTCCGATAGACAGCAGACTTGTATGTGCAACAAATGTTCCCATCTATGAACAGGTTTCAATAAATAAATTCAGACAGGATCTTCTTTACCGGATCAACACCGTTGAAATTCATCTCCCGCCATTAAGAGAACGGAAAGGTGATATTCCCCTCCTAACAGAATATTTTTTATCAATCTACAAAAGAAAATATAATAAACCCGAATTGGTAATGGATTTGGCAACGCAAAAATATTTTGAACATTACGAATGGCCCGGCAACATCCGGGAACTTCAGCACGCAATTGAAAGAAGTGTGATTCTTTGCGATTCTCATCTACTAAAACTTTCAGATATTTCTCTACTGCCGAACTCAAACTCCGGCAGCGAGGAAGCGTTCAACACAATGAATCTTGAAGAGATTGAAAAATTGATCATTCAGAAAGCGCTCCTCAAATTCGACGGCAATGTTTCAAAAGCCGCAAAAGAACTTGGACTAACTAGAACCTCCCTCTACCGCAGAATGGAAAAACACGGGCTTTAATGTGAAGAATTTTAACCTACGAGTTACGCTAAGAATTATTTTTTTATCTGCAGTACTTTTTTTTGCAGCATATTTTTTATTTCTTAAAAATTACGGTGTATGCGGAATGCTCGTTCTTACGGCTTTGTACCAGGGTTATGCATTGATCAGATTTATCAATCAGACGAATAGAGAAGTGACGGATTTTTTGCGCGGTATTAACTACTCAGACTTTACGCAACATGTTCGTCTCGGAAAACTCGGCGGAACATTTGTTGAACTTGCTGAAGAAATGAACAAACTTCTGGATAAGTACAAAGATATTCGATTAGAAAAAGAAGAGAATTTGCGTTACCTACAAACCATCGTTGAGCATGTAGGTATTGGCCTTATTGTATTTGACACAGAAGGTTCGGTGGAATTAATAAACAAAGCCGCAAAAAAAATTCTGAAACTTACACATCTCCAAAACATTTCCGCCCTGGATGAAAAACATAACGGGTTGGGACAATTTCTTCATCAACTAAACGATAAAAAACGGACGACATTTAAAATTTACGACAATGGCGAAATAATCCAATTGATGGTTCAGAGCACACAATTCAGAATGAAAGACAAGAATCTACGATTGATTTCCTTTAACAACATTCAATCCGAACTGGAGGAAAAAGAAATTGAAGCGTGGCAAAAACTTATCCGCGTTCTAACACACGAGATAATGAATTCCATTACTCCGATTTCCTCGCTCGCTTCAACAGCGGCGGGAATAATAAAAAATTCGGAAGGTAACACGATTAGCAAAGAATCTCTAGATGATATTGAGAATGCATTAACAACTATTCATCGCCGCAGTGACGGGTTAACTTTATTCATCAACAAATTTAGAGATCTTTCGAAAATTCCAAAACCGAATTTTCAAACCGTCTCTGTTCCGGAATTATTTTACCGCGTTCGACTCTTAACCGGACAATTAATTTCATCCTCCAACATAGAATTATCCGTTTCAGTAAAACCTGAAAACCTGGAAATAGTAGCCGATCCAAACTTGATAGAACATGTATTGATCAATTTGGTAAACAATGCTGTTCATGCTTTAAGAGAAACAAAGGAAGGAAAAATCCAATTAACGGCGGAGATAAATGAAAGAGGTAGAGCTGTCTTAAAAGTGATCGACAACGGTTGTGGTATTTCTGAAGAGGTGCTTGATAAAGTATTCGTTCCGTTCTTTACAACAAAGCAGGAAGGTTCGGGAATCGGATTAAGCATTTCACAAAGCATCATCCGCGCTCATGGAGGAAGTATTTGGGTGCAATCTCAACCCCAAACCGGAACAGTTTTTACACTGCGTTTATAAATTACTTTTTGTTGTGGAAGTAAATATACTCAAGCTTCTGGCATCAATTCCATCTTCAGGAAGTTATCAAGAAAATCCTATGAATTTATTTTTCATATCAGTCTTTCAGACAACGAACACTAAATCCATTTGCTTTATCATAGGCACCAAAGGTTATATTACTCCGTCGTACCATAATCGCATAGTCCACACTAAGCTACCATTATATTCATAAATACTCCAGAACTGGGTGAACTCTCCTATATAGCGTGTGTAACCGTCAGTCTCACGGTAACCTGAGAGCAAAGCTGAAAAACCGCTAGTATTCGTACCGATATTATAACCATTTCCCTGCCCAACCTCTTTTAACGCGTTACCATTATTACTCACGTAGGTACTTAATACTTGAAATTCATCATATGTTGGGATGTGCCAGCCACTTGGACATATACCCTGTACATTTCCAGAAAATACTGGACTTGGTGATGCCGTATTTGTTGCTCCATTTTTATATTGGACCGCTTCTGCCCATTGGTAGAAACCACCGTACGTATCACAATTAGTTTCGAGATCATCGTAACAATATTTTTCAATGGTGTTGTTATCGGTCTGGTCTGAACTCCCGGCTATTCTTGTTCCAATATTAAGATTTTCTTTTAACCAACATTGAGCCCCAATTTGTACCGTGTTATATGTTTTACCTCCATACAATACTGTGGTAACTATTTGACATGAATTCTGTGTACTAAAAGTGATTTCTACAGTGTTGTTTAGCTGCACATAATCGATTGCACCGTTCGATCGTTTCAAAACCATTGTTTGGGAAAAGGATGTACAGTTAATAAATACAAACACAACTAAAAAAAGTATCTTTTTCATTTAGAATTCCTTTTTAATTTTATTTTGCAATTAACATTTTTATGGTATTGGAATAATTTGATGAACTCATTTTACAGATATAGACTCCGCTTGCCAAC
>JBBIUV010000013.1:0-3535 GCA_037440065.1 Ignavibacteria bacterium | reverse complement strand
GATGATTGGTGCATTGCGCAGATGGCAAAGCGCTTGGGCAAAAAAGAAGATTATAAATATTTTCTCGATCGCGCGCAGAATTATAAAAATGTTTTTGACCCTTCAACAAAGTTTACGCGCGGACGAAATTATAACGGGATGTGGAAAAAAGTTTTCGATCCGGCGGAACCGTTCCCCGGCGGTTCAGGCGAATTTACGGAAGGAAGTTCCTGGCAATACACATGGTTTGTTCCTCAAGATATCTCCGGATTGATTAATCTTATGGGAGGAAAAGAAATATTTTCAGCAAAACTTGATGAACTTTTCAGAGTTGATTCACTCAAAGATTATTTCGTTCCGTCGGACATGACCGGCTTGATCGGGCAATACGCTCACGGAAATGAACCAAGTCACCATGTTGCTTACTTGTATAATTACGTTGGTGAAGCGTGGAAGACACAATCAAGAGTCCGCGATATTATGAAAAAAATGTATACTGCTAATCGCGATGGTCTTTGCGGAAATGAAGACTGTGGACAAATGTCTGCATGGTATGTTTTAAGCGCGCTTGGCATTTATTCAGTTACTCCCGGAAGTAATGTTTTTGTAATTGGAAGTCCATTGTTCGATAAAATCACAATGAATTTAGAAAACGGAAAAAAGTTTATCATTGAAGCAAAAAACAATTCTGTTAAAAATGTCTATGTTCAATCAGCAGTATTAAATGGAAAGAGTTATACAAAATCGTTTTTAAATTATACCGATATTGCTAACGGTGGAGTTCTTCAATTTGATATGTCTGCTTCACCAAATAAAAAATGGGGAACCGGAATAGGAAATGAACCGGTTTCAGAAATTTCAAATTCATCATTTCAACCAGTTGAACAAAAGTGGAATTTTATTCCAACAGTAGCTTCCGATGCTAGAAACTTTTCATCTAAAAAAGAAATTCAACTTGAATGTTTTACCAAGAATTCTGAAATTCATTATACCCTTGATGGGAGTGAGCCAACGCCTTATTCACCTCTGTACAAAAAGCCGTTTTCAATTGAAACAACCACTACTTTAAAGGCTCGGGCATTTAATATAAATCTTCCTCCATCTGAAATTATGGAAGAAACATTTTATAAAGTGATTGTACGCGATTCTGCTTCACGTTTTTTTGAACATACCGGAGTATTGTATCCGACTATTTTTCTAAAAGAAAAATCTCATCGACTTTATAGTAGCAATGGCGAGCAAATCTTGATTGATGGAATTCGCGGCTCACAAAATTTTAGAGACGGGAAGTGGCTTGGTTTTCAGCCGAATAATCTTGATGCGTTTATAGATTTTGGAAAAGAAGTTTCCATTAGATCCATCCAAACCGGATTTTTGCGTAACCAGGATTCATGGATATTTTTACCTGAATTAGTGGAGTATGCTCTCTCTTCAGACGGAATTAACTTTGAAATAGTTTCAACACATACAATTGAAGCCACGGAACAAAATGATAAAACCGAAGTTGTAAACATTTCATCCGGAAGCGTGAATAAACGCGGAAGGTTTTTGCGTGTATTTGCTAAAAACATTAATGATCTTCCTGCTTGGCACAAGGGAAGCGGCGACAAGGCTTTTATTTTTGTCGATGAAATAGTGATCGATGGGGATTAAACTAGTGGAAGAGAAAATGTTTCTCCAATCTTATCAATACCAATACTCATGTCATAATCTTTATACGCTTCCATCATACGTTGAAGCGGCTCAGCTATTGGTTCACTTCCTTGTCTGAATGTATTTGTGTGAATCGGAATAAAATATTTTGCTTTCACATCTTTAGCCATTTGCAATGCTTCTTCAGGATTGCAATGATTGTGTTTCCACGGATTGTAAGCGCCTATCGGCATAATAGCAACGTCTACTTCTTCTTTTAATTCTTTAAATTTATCTGTCATTGCCGTATCACCGCCAAATAAAATTTTCTTCCCGTTCCTTTCAATTATATACGCATTAAAACTTCTGCCATTTGTTATATATCCTCTTGAACGGTCTCGTTCTCCAGGTAAACGCCATCCGAAATGTTTTACTTCGAGTGCTTTAATTTTAATTTCATTAATTTCAATCGATTCAGTCCAATCGATCTCCTGAAGAGATTTCCATTCAAATTCTGCTATAACGTCAGATGTGTTGAATGCGGTGAGACAATCTATCTGCTTTGGAAATCTTTCTGAAATTTTCTTAAGCGACAGAAGATCCATGTGGTCCATGTGAGCATGCGAAAGAAGAACTAAATCAGGTTTCGGAAGTTCATCAATCGTTAAAGCCGGGGCAGTAAATCGCGTTGGACCAAATGTAATACCCAAGAAATATACTCCAAAACGATCCAGCAGAACAGGATCAGTAATTATAATTTTTCCATATAAATTTATCAGCACGGTTGAATGCCCCAGCCAGGCAATATTTATTTCACTCTCTTTCCATAGGTTTGGCTGCGGTTTCAAGACGGAAGTAGCGGCTGATAGTTCAGTTTTTTTCGAAATAAACGGAGAAAACAAAAATGCTCCGACTGATAATTTAGCCGCTCTCTCAACAAATGTTCTTCGTTTCATAAGTAATTACACTCAAGATTGTTTTAAATAAATCCCTTGTTCAAGATATTCTACAAGCGAAAAATCTCTATTTTAGATGTTAGAAAATAAAGAAAATTTGCCAAGAAAAACTGTGGAGAAAAAAAATGGTATATAAAAATTTTGCCGGATCGAACGAAGAAGTTTCTCTTCTTGGTTTCGGATGTTGGGGAATTGGAAAATCAATGTGGATTGGCGCAGAAGATTCAGAATCAAAAAAAGCTTTGCACAAAGCTATTGAACAAGGGGTAACTCTTTTTGATACTGCCTACGTTTATGGTATGGGTCATAGCGAAAAACTTGTAGGTGAAGTAGAAAAAGAATCTGGTAAGAATTTGTTTATTGCTTCAAAAGTTCCTTCTAAAAAATTTGAATGGCCTGCTAAAGATTCATCAATCTTTTCCGAAAGTTTTCCAAAGGATCACATCATCCAGATGACTGAAAACAGTTTACGTAATTTAAAACGTGATTATCTAGACTTACAACAATTTCATGTGTGGAATGATAAATGGGCAGCAGAAGATGAATGGAAAGAAGCGATCTATCAACTTAAAGAAGAAGGAAAAGTCCGCTTCTTCGGAATTTCGATAAATGATCATCAGCCTTGGAACGGCATTGAAGCCGGTAAAACCGGACTCATCGACAGCTTTCAAGTAATCTTCAATATTTTTGATCAATCTCCCACCGATCAACTTTTTTCTTTCTGTGAAGAAAATAAAATTGCCATTCTTGCGCGCGTTCCGTTTGATGAAGGAAGTTTAACCGGAAACATTACTCCCGAAACAACTTTTCCTAAAGAAGATTGGCGTAACCATTATTTTCAAGGCGAGCGAAAAAAAGAAGTTCACGAAAGGGTGCAGAAAATTTTTGAGGACGTAAAGGATGAAACCGAAACAGTTGCCGAAGCTGCGTTGCGTTACATTGTAAGTTTTAATGCTGTCACTTCGGTA
>JBBIUV010000012.1:0-3554 GCA_037440065.1 Ignavibacteria bacterium | reverse complement strand
TTTCAACTCTCATGAGACTTCTTGTTAAAACGTTGCAAAAAGAGTTGGATGATCTACACAAAAATAATGTTCGGATAATGATGATAGGCGATATGGCAGCGTTACCAGTTGATGTGCAAAAACAGCTTAACGATGCGATCGAAAAAACGAAAAACAATAGTGACTTAAATTTAGTGCTTGCATTAAGTTACAGCGGAAGATGGGAAATTCTTGAGTCGGTTAAAGAAATGATAAAAGATGCGCAAACCGGAAAGTTGCAGATTAGCGAACTTGACGTAGAACGATTTTCATCTTATTTAAATACGAAACAAATTCCTGATCCGGATTTGGTTATAAGAACAAGCGGTGAATTTAGAGTAAGCAACTTTTTACTATGGCAGATTGCCTATTCGGAATTTTATATTTCCGAAACGTATTGGCCTGCATTCAAACGAAAAAATTTATATGAAGCTATTCGGGATTTCCAAAAAAGAGAGCGGAGATTCGGTAAAGTAAGTGAACAAATCAAACAAAAGGAAACAGGTACATAGCATGCGGATCCTTTCCCGTAATTATTTTTTTAACATTATTCTTCTTCTATTTCTCTTTTCTTTTTCTTTGGCAGCGCAAACCGCTCCAAAGACTTATAAAATCTTGGGAATTTCTGTCGAGGGAAATACTTCAGCAGATGCACGTACCATTGTGGCAAACAGCGGTTTAAAAATCGGTGAAGAAATTCAAATCCCCGGCGACCAAACTATCGGAGCCATTAAACAACTCTGGTCTTTAAATATTTTTTCCAACGTTGAAGTTTTGATAGAAAAAGAGCTTGCCGACGGCGCATTCCTTCTTATAAAAGTTGAAGAATTTCCTCGCATAGAAAAAGCAGTAGTTGAAGGCAATGATGAAATAAGCACAAGCAAGATCGAGGAGAAAATTAATTTTATTCGCGGACAAATTCTAAAGACTTACGAAGTTCAAAAAGTAAAAACAAAAATAATGAAGCTGTACGAAGAAGACGGCTATTTTAATGCTCAAATTACTCCCAAGTTTTTTCAATTCTTTCAAGCTGATACTTCAGACAATAAAATTGTAACTCACTGGAGAAACAAGAAAGACCTTTCCGAAGAATATAAACTTGAATTTGATAAGGATGACAAAACTTACACAAACCTCATCGAAAAAATTAAAGATCGCGTGCTGCTTAAATATGATATCGTTGAAAACGATGTCACCAAAGTTCGCAAAATAACTTTTAAAGGAAACAACGAACTTTCAGAGAGCGATTTAAAGGGAGCCTTTAAAGAAACTGAAGAATCAAAATGGTGGAAGTTCTGGAGCAGTGCTAAATTCGATAAAAACAAATACGAAGAAGACAAAAAACTTCTCCAAAAACATTATTTAAAAAACGGTTACCGCGACGCAGAAATAATTAGTGACTCTCTCGTGTATTCAAACGATAAAAAAGATCTTGAGATTGTTCTTAATGTTTCCGAAGGACCGAAATATAAAGTTCGCAACATCACCTGGGAAGGAAACACCATTTATACTGCCGAAGCTTTGAACGAGCGTCTCGGTTTTCAAAAAGGTGATGTTTTCGATTACGAATTATTTAATCAAAATCTCCGCGGAAATGAAAAACAAACGGATGTTGCAGCGTTATATCTTGACAACGGTTACTTAACCTTCAACATGAAAACCGATGAGACAAAAGTTTCCACTGATTCAATTGATATTAATATTCAAGTCTCGGAGAGAAACCAATTTAAAATTGGTAAAGTAGAAATTTACGGGAACGACAAAACCAAAGACAAAGTAATTCGAAGAGAATTGTACACCATTCCCGGTGATTATTTTAACCGCGCATACATGTTCAGAAGTTTGCAGCAATTGGCAAATCTTCAATTCTTTAATGTAGAAAAGCTGTATCAAGAAGGAGTTGATTATCAACTTGCAAACGACAGCACCGTTGATGTTGCATTTAAAGTTGAAGAAAAATCAAGCGATTATCTAAACGCTTCTGTTGGGTACAGCGGAAGTTTCGGTTTTAGCGGTTCAGTGGGAATCACTTTAACCAACTTCTCAATCGCAGAACCATTCCAACTTGGCGGCGGACAAGTGTTGAGTTTCAACTGGCAATTTGGCGTTGGAAATTTGTACAGAACTTTTTCTTTGGGATTTACCGAACCATGGTTGTATGACACTCCAACTCTTGTCGGCTTTGATTTCTTCGACACGCGCCAGCAATACATTTACGATTTAAGACAGTCCGGCGCAAGTGTTCGTGTTGGTAGAAGATTGAAATGGCCTGATGATTATTTTTACACACAAGGAACTTTCAGATATCAATCGAACAACGTTATTAACGGCGGCAGTTATTACCGTGAAGGAAAGACACAACAGTTCACGCTTGGTGCTAGTATCTCAAGAAAAAATGTTGATAATCCGATCTTCCCATCAATCGGTTCTTCGGTTGGATTAGATGCAGAAATATCCGGTGGTCCGTTTCTTCCGGGAGATGTTGATTACTACAAAATTAATTTCAAAGCAGAGTGGTACAAACGCTTATTCGGAACAAGCCGGTTCGTTTTATTTTCTTCAGCTGATTTAGGATATTTGGAAGAGTTAAAAAAAGGAACTCCGATACAACCATTTGAATATTTCTATATGGGTGGAAACGGATTAATTATTGCAACAACTCCTTTGCGCGGATATGAAGATCGTTCTATCGGACCGATCAACAAAACCGGTGAAGTTTACGGCGGAAAAGTTTCTCTTCGTTATACTGCTGAATTAAGATTCGCCGTTGCGCTTGAACCAATTCCACTTTACTTATTAACCTTTGCTGAAGCCGGAAATGTGTTTGAAAGTATTGATGCCACACAGGCGTTCAATCTCCGGCGTTCAGTCGGTGTGGGGGCACGTATTATGATCAATCCGATTGGATTGATCGGTTTCGATCTTGGTTACGGTTTTGATAGAAAAGCGGTTGATGGAAAAGATCCTTCGTGGGTTTTCCACTTCCAGTTCGGAAAAGGTTTTTAATTAGTTATTTTTCAATTATAAATAAATAAAAAGGATACAGAGTGAAACGTTATTTTTTAATCTTTGCATTGTTCATCTTTGCGGCAAGTTCATTTGCACAAACACCGGCTACAATTAAACTTGGTTTTGTTGATTCGGAAATTATTCTTAAACAACTTCCGGAAGCAATTAAAGCTCAGGGCGATTTAGACGCATTAATTCAAAAGTGGAATGCTCAACTAGATAGTATGGGACAATCGTTTCAAGAAGCTTATGCTAATTATCAAAAACAAGCCGCTACAATGAAAGAAGCTCAAAAGAATGATATTCAACAAAAATTAGTTGCACAGCAACAAATGGTTGAAGAGTTCAGAAGATCAAAATTTGCAACAGGCACGGGTGAAGTTTACCAGAAACAAGAAGAACTTCTAAAACCGGTAAAAGAAAAAGTCTTAAAGACAATTGAAACTGTTGCCAAAGAAGAAGGTATGCAGTTTGTTTTTGATAAAACAGAACAAGCAGCAATTTTACTTTATGCTGATTCAGCTTAT
>JBBIUV010000011.1:0-3694 GCA_037440065.1 Ignavibacteria bacterium | reverse complement strand
TACAGTTTGTCTGTGCCAAACCGCGAATATGTTTTTCAAACGCTTGATGCACCGACTCAGCAATGATAGTGATGATATTCGTATAAAAGAAGACACCAACAATTATTGAAACGATTGCGGATATTCTTCCTACAACGGAAATGGGATAAACATCCCCATAACCTACGGTTGTTGAACTTACCATCCACCACCAAACGACATCAAAATAAGAATGAACGTGTGGATTGTTTCCAATTTCAGCGTAATAAAAAATGATGGTATTAACAACAAAACTGACCACCAGCACGATTGTCAAAAAGTAAATTCTCGATTTCATGTTAAATGTCTATGATATTGATAAAAGATTAAAAATATTTTCTGCAATATAATCCGGTTTTTCTTTTTCTAAAATTCCTTTTGACCGGTAACCCCACGTAACAGCGCAAGTTTTGGTTCCGGAATTTTTTCCGCAGCGTATATCAAGTTCAGAGTCGCCAATCATTATTGCTTGCGACGGAAACACAGAAAGAGAATTGCAAATATGTAGCAGTGGTTCAGGGGAAGGTTTTACTTCAATTCCTTTTCGTCTTCCCATTATTGCATCAAAATATTTTTCTAATTTAAAATGATTAAGAATATTTTCCGCTTGTTCCTGTCCCTTTGTTGTTAGCAACGCAATTTTCTTTCCTTTTTCCTTTAAAGTTGAAAGAACTTCTACAACTCCCGGATAAAGCTTTGTTGTGTTGATGAAATTAAAATAAAGAGTTTTGTAAACATTAATAAATTCTTCAATATCATCAACCTTGATATTCAAGTCATCAAAGATGATTTGAAAATGTTCACCAATCCGTTTGTCTAATTCTTGTTTTGGAAGGTGAACTGTTCGCCCAAAATGTTCAAATGTTTTTAGCGTTGTTTGATAAATTGTTTCAGAAGATTCGGTTAGAGTTCCATCTAAATCGAAAACGATGAGTTCAATATTTTTCATTGGTTAAGTTGTTTTTGCTTTAAATAAAATAATCGTTTGGAATAACTTTTCTCCCGGCGTATCCGCTCGTCGGATGATGGTAATACGTAATCGTTTCTTCATCGCTGCGCCAGCAAAGAAAAACTTCTTCTCCGTCAATTACGGAAGGGAAATCAACAAGCCCGAGAGAGAAATCCCAATCCTTATAATAACACCCAACCTCTTGTAATTCTTTCAGATAATCTTGCATTGTTTTCATACGTTCGGATATTTCCGGATTCAGTTGAACATTTCCCCCAACTTCGTCGATTAAAAATTGAATTTCTTTTCCTTCGCGCAGAATATCTTTTACAATTTTTCTTACAAGCGGAAGTGTATTAATGGCTTCCTTCGGCGTAAAATATTTTATCTCTATCATGCTTCTTTTGTTCTTATAAAAAATTTTTACAACTTTCTCGCAACCACAACTACCGTTTTTAGTTTATCAACCACGGAAGAAGCGTCATTCATTGCCTCAAGATAAATAATATAAATGCCGATTCTAAGAGGGTTGCCGTCGTCATCCAATCCGTTAAATACCACTGAACCGGTTTGGCCGCTGGCTTGATTGTTTAAAAGAGTTCGCACTAATCTTCCTTTTGAATCAAATATTTTAATTCGTGTCTGTGAAATTGCTTGTGATAAATTGTAATTGATAATCGTAAAATCTTCAAAACCGTCATTGTCGGGAGAAAAAGGATTCGGCGAAACCGAAATGTTTGAGATTGCGTTTGCATTTGATGTAAAGATGCTGTTTTGTTTGCCTGGAGTAGCGCCGCTAAGGGCGACCGAAGTGCTCCAATTGCTACTCAAGTTGCCGTCAATCATTGGATTTATTTTTTCAATTGATCTGTTGTTTGTATTTACAATATTTTTGTTATGCCAATTATCTAAATAATAAATTGAGTCGATGTTCCTGCTGAAAATATTTTTAAGCTGAATCAATTCGCCCGTATTTGTAAATCCAAGCGAGGATTCATTCGTAATTGAGATATTTTGAAACGAAAGCAGCTCGGGATACTGTGTAAAGATCATTGAATCAGCAGCGAGAATAAAATACTCGTTCGGAGAAATTATAAATCCCGTTTCTGAAAGTTTATAATAGTTTCCTTTTTCATCTTCGATACGCCAACCACCGACGTTTATTGAATCATTAGATATATTCTGAAATTCGATAAATTCACTGTTATCTGCATCTGGATCGAACATAATCTCGTTTATGACAATTGAATTGTGAGCAACATTTTGATTTGGAAGAAGATTTTCTGTACCAACAGAATTTCCATTTGGGGTCAACGAAGTTATCCAACTTAAGCTATCTGAACTGCCGTTTATGTGTTCAATCGAAAATCCTTTTTTTCCGGTCCATGAAGATTTGTAATGCATTCGATCGATTATTGCATCGCGGAAATCATAAACGTGAATTCCATCTTCGGTGTTGCTAAGTGAAGGAAGATCAACCGGAAGAAATTTCACATTCGCAGAAGGATGATAAGCATTAAAGAACGAGATTGAATCTTTTGCGATCACAACATACTCGTTAGGTGAAAGATAAAAATCATTATATGTGATCTTTACTTTTGTAGGGGTTGAAAGAGAATCGGAGACCGACCAATTTTTTAAATTGACCGAATCCTTCGCCAAAAGTTCAATCCATTCAGGTGCGTTATCACTCGGATTGTACATTACTTCATTTATGATGATAGCTTGTTGCTGGTATCCCGGTTGAAAATATTTTTCAGCAAAATTGTTCAGTGTATCTTCATCAGCAGCAAAAACAACTTTAGCGGCAAACAACGTTCGTTTTGAAATGGAAACGGTTGAGGCTGCAAAAACTTTAATTGAATCTCCGCTTTGTAATTGCATGTTGATTGTTCGCTCGTCAAACAAATGTTCGGCAATGGAATTGGAATCGGTATCAATAAAAAATTTAAGTGAAAAATTATCAATTGCTTTGGTGCCGATATTTTTTACAACCGCATAAATTGGAAAGTTCTCGTTTTCACCAAAAGAAGGTTGATCCGTTGCGAGACTAGAAATGGTTAAATCGTAATTTTTAGGTGTTTGACTGTTGATTCGTCCAGGCGTACTTTGTTCAATATCCAAAGAGCTTCCCCAATTGTCGGGTTGGTTTGCCGGAATAGATAACAATTTTCGTTCGAGTGAAAATCCGCTGGTTCCTCCCAACTGCTGTTGTAAAGAACCGAATCCATAACAACCGCACGGTTATCTTTTAAAACTACTCCGTCCACATCATTGTTCAGCACAGGCAAATTTACTTCTACGATTTTTGATGGGATTGACCGATGATAATTTATAATAGAAGAATCTTTTGTTAACACCCCATACGATTGTGGCAGCAGAAAAAAATCTCCTGAAATTTTTCCGTAAGCCGGAGTTGTATAAACGTCGTTGATCGTCCAATCTTTCAAATTGATCGTATCATTTGATACATTTAAAACTTCAATCCACTCCGGCTCGTTATTTATGGGGGTGAACATAACTTCGTTAATTAAAATACTTCCGGCAGGAAAACCGGCAGAAAGCGTTTTGTAAAATGAATTGTTAGTTGTGTCGTCATCCTGTGTAAAAATTCCCTTTACAAAAAAACCTTTTGTTCCTGTAAAATTCTCATAGATATGATTGAAAGGAATTTCGAGTGAGTCAAGAGGAGTGATTGGAAATGATTCGGATGTTGCTGCTACAGCG
>JBBIUV010000010.1:0-4001 GCA_037440065.1 Ignavibacteria bacterium | reverse complement strand
CTTCGATTTTTTGCTGTGTAAGTATTTTAATTGAAGCGGAGAAAGCTGCTTTAGCTTCTTTTAGTTCCTTTTTTAATTTGATCTCAACAGGTAAAAGTTCTTCATATTCTTCGTTAATCGGTTTTTTATCACCTTTGGTGAGTTTTATTTCTTTTAGTTTTTTTACAACATCGTTGTGTATATTAATGGCAGATTGAAGTACGATATTTAATTCATCTTCTTGAGGTTTGAATTTCTTATCCACAGTTTTAACAGCTTCGTCGGTAATTTGTTTATAAAGCAAGGTCTCTTCATCACTAAACTTTTTAAGGAAAAGTAAACTTGGTTTTACCGTGGCACCACTTGCAATAAAAACATCTTGCGGAATTGAAGTAATGTTTATGATCTTCGCTTTACCTTCTACGAACTCTCTAACTTTTTGTAAACTACTTGTATTGAGTACCCCTTCCGGAAGGACAATGCCTAATCTGCCACCAGGTTTAAGCAAATTTAGATTTCTTTCAATGAATAGCACTTCGGTTAATCCACTCATTTTCCCCAATTCAAACAGATCAACAATGGGTTTCCCTTTTCCCCTCTTGCCATTACTTTCGTTTGCCCATTGGATAAGAGGATTTATAACTTTTGATTCGTAATCATCGCCATATCTTTCTTTGAAAAGTTTTATTTTGTTATCGTTAGGAATATCTAAATTAGAAACAACTAAAGTTTTTTCTACTCTTGAACCAAAAGGCGGGTTTGTAAAGACAATGTCAAACCTTCCGTCAAAAATGCCGTTTACATTTAGCAAACCATCGTGATGATGCACACCGCCATGACCATCACCGTGCATAATCATATTCATTTTGGCAGTTCTTGCCATTCGTGGATTTGCATCCGTGCCGTAAATACAATCGTAGCTTAGGGTTCTTAATCTGCCTTTTATATTTTGAAGGTCTAATTCGTAATTGAGTTGATTGAAAAGATTGTCAACCTTTTTAATAACGTCGGCTTGTTTTTTCTCAGGTAATTTATCAAAACCATTTGAGAAGTTTTCTTTTTTTATTTTCTCTTTGGCTTCTTGAACATCTTTCTCAATTTTATCTCTTACATACTCAAATGCCTTAATTAAAAAACCACCACTTCCGCAACAAGGGTCACAAATCTTTTCACCTTCTTGAGGGTCCAACACTTCCACCATATAATCGACTATTGTTCTGGGTGTAAAGAATTGGCCTAATTCACCACGAAAAGTTTTACCTAAAAATTCTTCAAAGGCAATTCCTTTAATATCATCTGAAGTATCTGAGAGATTATATTTTTCTAATTCTTTGACTATTTGAAGAAAACTGTTTTCGCGAATTTTTATAGTATCATTTTCATCAAATATCTCATCAGCTTTAAATGTTTTTTTTGTTTCTTCAAAAAAATGTTGATAAAAAGGTAAAGCATTTTTACCAGTAATTTTTTGATAAGTGACATTCATATTTTCAAATTCTTCTTTCGAAAATAAAGTACGTGTTTTAGCTTGTTCTCTTTCGAAACGAATCTTCATGAAAAGAATTTTGCTAATCTCATCAAAGGCAGCTTCTGGTGAAAGCTTATCGTTATTTCTAATAATATTGTGACATTTAAAGAGCAGCTTTGAAAAATCCTCCCTAGTGAAAACCTTAAGCTGATTTAACAATTCTTGAATTTTCTTTTCATCATTTAATTCATTGGCCTTTGGTATGCCGGTTATTTCGTCCGGAACATCAGGCATTCTATCTACGTTAACTCTGAAAAATTTAGTTTCTTTAAGATTTGTAGTAACAAAAAACTTAGCCCCAGCCCAAGAAGCATAATTAAATCCTTGATAGTAATCTTCTTGATGAATTGTAATATAATCTGCTTTACATTCAACAACAATTACCGGTTTTTTCCGTTTAGCTCTTGCTTCTTCGGACTCCCAAATAATAATATCAGCCCTTGCTTTCCCTTGACCCCTTTTTGCATTATTAACTTGCACCTCTTGTTCCATTTGCGACAATGAAAAGCCATAGTGATTTACAAGATGAATAATGTATTCTTGCCGTACTTTTTCCTCTGGTGTTAAAACTAAGTACTTGTTTTTAAGAGGGGCAAAGATTTTCCCGTTTTCGATTTTTACTTGTAGTTGCATAGTTAAAACTTATTAGTTGATGTTGAAATTTAGAGAAAATGTTTGATGAATGAAAAGATATTGGCATGTTTTCAATTCTTTTCCAAAAAGAGGTGGCGAAGGAGTAAACTTGATAATAGCCTCATCGAGAATTCTTTGATGTAATTATTCTCCTTTCGTATTCGGCAAAAGCGCTTTAAGAGCTTCGAGGTTATCTACCTGGATTATTTTATTTCCACTGTGAATTTCTTGGTTAGATTGTTTACTGTTTTTATAGCCGCAAGAGTATTTCAAAACTTTGAATGGAACATCCATAAGGTGATTGATGACTTTATCTTTTCTTATCCGGTGTATTGTTTGCATATATTAAAATCGTTATCAGATAAAAAGTCGTATAATTTATTAATTAATTTAAGAAATTATGTCTAAGCAGGAAACACACGTGAAGAATGAACAAAAATGACTCAATGTGGTAAAGAATGGGAAAAATAATCTTGTGTATAGGAAAGAATTGGTGAAATATGTGGATTTTAGTTATTAGTATTATACTTAATTTTTTAATTGAATTTGGAAATTAGAGAGGACAATGTGGAAAAAAGATTTGTTAAAAATATTACAAAAGTTGAAGTTGAAAAAAATATAAGCGATGGAACTCAGCAAAGAGAAGAGATAGTTGGTAATTCGAGAAATATGCTGCTTAATTGGATTGGCGAAATGAACAAAATAGTAAACTTTGATGATGAAGTGCTTCGTTTTACTTCGGATAAATATAATAGACTTACTTCACAGTTATTAGAAAAAGAGTTATTAGAAATAATTTCTTTTACAGATGCGAAAAGATTAAACTATTTCATTGAAAATATTGATGTTAAGAAATTTGAGAAACGAAAGAAACTGCATGCAAAATTATTGATTTATGAACTTGATCTAATAAACAAATACTTTTTAAAATTTATAGCAGAATTAACCGAAATTATCAAAATCCCCGAGGAAAGGATCAGTGCTGAGTTCCGTCATATAAGTGATATATCCGACAATATAAATGTGATTTTGTTGCACATACAGTTTATGCTGTCGATTACCACGAGTAAAACCCTTGACAAAATGATGGATAGATTTAATTATGACTATGATAAATCTCTGAAAGTGTTGAAGGAAGAGATAAAGAATGATTGTGATAACAGATTTGAGTTTTTATTTCTGCTTACTAAGGTGCTTAAAAATGGAAACGCTTTGGCTATAGAGAAAGAAAAATTATACAATCAATTTAGAAAAGGAAAAGGTCTCAGTAAAGAAAAAGATCTCAAATACAGGAAGATAGCTGGAATAATAAAAACCTTCGAATTATTTTACCCCAATATTGCTGGAGTGCAAAAAAAAGCTTGTGCGATAGTAAAAGAAAATGAGTCAAGTTTTTCACGTTGGTTGAATAATAAGAATACTAAAGGAGAAAGACGTAACTACGCGAATTACATAGAATGGACTAAAAATATTAGCCCTTCAGATTTTCATAACTATAGAAATGAAATAAATACATATTTAAATATGGGGTGAATATATCAAAAGTTAAGGGATGAGAATCTACACTCTGGGGAGATAAACAAATAGTTTACTATTCGAATGGTAAAGAAAAAGTTCACCATTGCATTGGTAAATAAAAAAATTACCATCCCAATGGTGCGTTGATACCGCATAAAAGAAAAGATAGTTTAGCATCAACAAATAAAAATTATAAGGTTGATGCTAATGAAAACAAATCACATACTCGAAAAGCTAAACAAGCTTGAGAACATCTTAACAAAGCAAAACAAAAAACCACTAAACCTCAAAGAAGCAAGTGCCTACCTTGGTTTTAGGCCAAGCTACCTATATAAACTCACAC
>JBBIUV010000009.1:0-4034 GCA_037440065.1 Ignavibacteria bacterium | reverse complement strand
ATTTGGATAATTCTGATACAATTCAAATTTTTCCGGAACAACATTTAATCCTTCATCCGTACCGGTTGCGTTATAGGGGAAAATATATTCAAGCATAAAATCAGTATTTGCGCGCCACAGGCCCCAACTGTGACCTTCGGGTAATTCCAACCAATTATACTCATACTGCTTTGAACTTAAAAAATCCCGGAATTGTCTCATGTTTGCATAAAGCGATTCGTAGGTTCCCCACACCATCGAAAATTTGACATCCTTCTTTGGGGAAGAAATGAAAAGATTATACGCTTCATAATTATTTTCCTGAAACGCTCCGGAATGCAAACCGCAGTTCCCAAAAATTTCAGGATGGTGGTAACAAATTAATGCGGAAATGTTTCCTCCATAGGAATCGCCAAGCACTAATCTTCTTTTAGGTGATTGTTCCGTTTTATAAACCGAATCAATAAAAGGAACAAGCTCGTTTACGAAAAATAAACGATATGCGTTTCGAAGAGTAAGAGCGTATTCATTGTTTCGGTTATTTGGGCGGACAAAAACAGCGATTACATCCTCAATTTTTTTTGTTGCAATTAGATTATCAAGCACATTTACGGCGCTTGCTAAATCGATGTACTCAAATCCATCTTGAAAATAAACTGTAGGATAAACTTTGCTTGCCTCGGGATTATAGTTTGGCGGTAGATAAATTTTAATCTGGTATGAAGTGTTAACATTTTTGCTAAGGAGAGTTTTAGGTTCAATTTTACCGTGTGAAATTGCCGCATCATATTTTATTTCTTTCGGTTGTACATATTCAGGCATAGCTAATTCTGAATTCGGTCCAAATCCTCCCGTACAAGTTTTTGGATTCAACGGATCGAGATACCAGTTATTGTTGTTCACCACAATTTTATAATCAAGCCGGGCATTCATCTCAAAGATTTTTGCCGCATAAAAGAAATTTGATTTTGCCACTTTTACCATTGGAAGATTTGGCTGCCACCCGTTAAAATCTCCGGCAACCGAAACGGTTGAGGCATTCCCTTTGTAAAGAAATATTGCAAATTTATCTTCAGCAATCGGGATGCGGATTGATTTATGATGATTTATAAAACTATCAATAACAACGTTCTTTTGAAGTGAATCGGAAATTGAGTTAGCGTAGTTTAAAAAATTTTGAAATTGCGTTTGAGCTGAAAGTGAGGTACTTATCAACAAGAAGAAAAGTAAAAGCGCAAATAATTTTTTCATAATATTTCCTTAATTTTGCTTATGAAAAGTAGAGAACAATTTCCTCAATAAAAACAGCTATTTCAGCTCATCTAATTTCATTCAACTAAAAAATATTTTATGGGTTTAACCGAAACACTTTTTCTTTCTATCAGTTTAGCTCTAGATGCTTTTGCGGTTTCCCTTGGTACCGGGGCGTTAATTAAAACTCGTACGTGGCGTGATTACTTTCGCATCCCCTTTCATTTCGGATTATTTCAATTTCTTATGCCGGTTATCGGATGGTATCTTGGTTCCACTGTTGAACCTCTAATAGCAAATGTTGATCATTGGATTGCATTTCTTTTGCTGGTAATTATTGGTGGGAAAATGATTAAAACAGCTTTTTCAAAGGAAAAAGAGTTGCTTAATTCAGATCCGTCAAGAGGAATCAAATTGATTATACTGTCTGTTGCAACCAGCATTGATGCGCTTGCAGTAGGATTTAGTCTCGCACTGCTCCGTTACAACATTTGGTATCCAAGTATATTAATTGGAATTATCACTGCGGCGTTATCACTGATCGGGTTATTCGTCGGTAACCGGTTGGGAAATAAGTTCGGTAATATTGTAGAAGTGTGTGGAGGAGTAATTCTTATTTCAATCGGTATTAAAATCGTGTTAACTCATGAGCCGGTTCTGTTGAACGCACTTCATCTTTTTTAAAACAAAATATTTTTTTCTTGATTATCTCGAAAAAAAATTGAAGTTTTCTTCTAAAGAATTTATAAATTGATTAGAGGTAGTTATGGATCTCAATCTTTCAAAGTTCAGAGTTGTTTCCAAAAAGAAGTTCTCCCTTTCTCATTACTCCCCAAGCTATTCCGGAAAACTAAAATCAAAAGAAAGCGCACAAAAGTTTCTTGAAAAAAATGTTAAGCGTATGGCTGAGCTGCAAGATAAACTTTACGCTGATAATAAATGGGCACTTCTTCTAATCTTCCAAGCAATGGATGCCGCTGGAAAAGACGGCGCCATTAAACATGTAATGAGCGGATTAAATCCACAGGGCACACAAGTTTTTAGTTTTAAACAACCCTCTGCAGAAGAAATGGACCATGATTATTTGTGGAGAATTACAAAATCACTCCCGGAAAGAGGGCGCATCGGAATTTTTAACCGATCGCATTATGAAGAGGTTCTTGTTGTACGCGTTCATGATTATGTGAAAACCTCACAGCTTCCTTATCAATTTAGGACAAAAGATTTATGGCATGACCGCTTTCGGCAGATAAGTAATTTTGAGCGTTATCTATACGAAAACGGAATACTAACCGTGAAATTTTTCTTAAACGTTTCAAAAGAAGAACAGAAAAGAAGATTTCTTGAGCGAATTGAAAACCCCGCAAAAAATTGGAAATTTTCTTCTTCGGATTTAAAGGAAAGAGGTCTTTGGGACGAATACCAAAAAGTTTATGAGGAAACTATTGCAGGAACCGCCGCAAAAGGAGCTCCCTGGTATATTATTCCTGCTGATAAAAAATGGTTTGCACGGTTGATAATTTCGGAAGTGATAGTTGAGACTTTGGAAAAATTAAATCTCGAATATCCAAAACTGAGCGAAGAGCAAATTCAAAATTTGTCAAAGTATAAAGAAATACTTCTGAACGAAAAAGAATGAGATAGAAACATCAGACCCTTTACAACATCCATTTCTGTATCGTTGCAACATATTCATGAATCAATTTATCAAAAACCTGCTGTACGGTTAAAATTTCTTTCACCAGACCGGAGCTTTGTCCAGCTTCCATCGCGCCTTCAATTTCATCTCCTTCAAATATTCCCTTCATTTCCCGTTTATGATCGAGGAAGGAAAGCATTTCTTCTTTTGATAAACCTTCTGTTTCTGCTTTCACTGCTTTTACGGCGAATTCATTCTTTAACATTCTCATCAATGCAATTTTTCTAAAAGAGAGAACTGTATCGCTATCCTTTGCTGCAACAATTTTTCGTTTATAATTTTCGTGTGCAGAGGATTCAATGGTTGCCGCAAATAAAGTTCCTATTTGTACAGCTTCAGCACCAAGACAAATTACTGCTGCTATTTGTCTTCCGTCTGCAATTCCTCCCGCCGCAATAACGGGAATTTTAACCGCATCAACTAACTGCGGAATTAAACAAAGAGTTGTTATTTCATCGCCACCGTTGTGCCCACCAGCTTCAACACCTTCACCGACAATTGCATCACAACCAACTTCTTCAGCTTTTAATGCCTGTTTTACATTTGCAACAACGTGTACAACTTTAATGTTATCTTCTTTCAATTTCTGAATGTGTCTGCCCGGATGTCCGGCGGAAGTAAAAACAATTTCTACTTCCTCTTGTCTAGTAACCGCGATCAATTCGTCAACATCTTTACGGAGTAGCGGAATATTTATTCCAAACGGTTTTTGTGTTGCGGTTCTACATTTTTGTATGTGTTCACGAAGCAACTCCGGTTTCATTGAACCCGCACCTATTAAACCCAATCCACCCGCGTTTGAAACTGCCGAAGCAAGTTTCCATCCGCTCACCCAGACCATACCCGCTTGAATGATTGGAAATTGAATATTAAATAAAGAAGTTATTCTGTTCGTAGTTTTCATAGATCTTTTTAGTGGTAATCTTTATAAAGTTTAGCTGACTTAAACTCTGTGGCAAAAATTTTTTCACCACAGAGTCATGGGGAAACGAAGTTCTATTATTTTACCTCAGGAATTCTTCCCGGTGTCCACGGTGCACCAAGTTTTTCCATTACATTTTCAATTGTTTTTATTTCAACTTCATCAATTTGTTTTAGTTGTTGT
>JBBIUV010000008.1:0-4292 GCA_037440065.1 Ignavibacteria bacterium | reverse complement strand
TTTGACTGTACAAAGTTTGTCGCTTTTAATGTGTAGTAATAAACTCCACCGGACAATTTATATTTAGTCATCTCAAGTTCGTAATTATGTTTTCCGGCTTGTTGTTCTTCGTTTACTAATGTCGCAATCTCATTTCCAAGTACATCATATATTTTTAGTGTTACGTTACTGCCAACCGCTAATTGCCAACTAATCACCGTGTTAGGATTAAATGGATTTGGATAATTTTGTTCTAACGATAATCCAGCTGGAGAAATATTTTCCGATCCAATATTTACAATTGGATAAACTTGATTGCTTTGTAGATTTCTATAAACCATACTATCACATAAGAACCATCCAGAAGCGTTATCGGTAAAAACTAAATCTCTCCCTTTAAGGTTAGATACGTTCGGAATAAGCTGCTGCGTCCAAGTTTTTCCCGAATCATTACTAAAATAAAGATTATTGTAATTTGAAAGCCAAACTTTGGAGGCATCATTTTTTAAGAACTCAATATCATTTCCCCAATTTGTCTCTGGATGAAAAACAAGTTCTTCCCATGAACCTCCACCGTTTGTTGACCTGTAAATTGATCCCTTTCCCATTTTTGAATTAAATCCATAACAAAGTCCAAGGTTTTCATCATAAAAATTCAGTACGTGGACAGGTGAAAATATTTGAACTTTTTTCCAGGTGTTACAGCCATCAGTAGTTTTGTAAATGTTCTGAGGGTTTAGACCGCTTTCATAAAAATAACCAATATTAGGCGAAGTAAAATCTAGCCGTCTCCATGTATCGCCAGAATAAGCACCAAAGGATGAATCGTTGACAGCCACCCAATTTGTTCCTCCATCAGTAGTTTTTAAAAAGTAAGCCGGACCAGAATCCGTCTTTCCGTCACCCATTGCAACTCCATTCAGAAGATCAAACATTTTGATATAATTCATGTAATTGGTTTTGGAAGTGTCGTTAAATTGAACTGTCCAGTTTTTTCCGCCATCAGAAGTGAAGTAAATTTTTCCGTCCTCAGTACCAAACCAAATGTTTAGACTATCTACCATTGAAATATCGACACACGTTGCAGAGGAATTAAGAGGGGATATTTTCCCCCAAGATTTACCGCCATCCAGAGTTCTGTAAATTTTTCCGTACGAAACAGAAATCACGGCACAATTACTGTCAACCGCATCAATAGCCCAGCCAAGTCCCCATTGATTTGTTTCTAAATTACCGGCTGCAGGGAACCACTGTGAATAGGAATTTGTGGAGAGAATTAAAACAAGACCAATTAAAGACCAACGAACCAACTTTTTCATAAGAACCTCCGGATTATTTTTAAGCCTGAATCTAAGATCGGTTTACAATCTTCGAATCACTTGCTTTACCTAGAAGAAAAATTAAAAAAAAATCAACTAATGTCAAGATATTTCCAACCTTACTTCAAAAAGATCATTCCTTTGGTTTGTGATTGTTGACCTGCTTGCAGTCTGTAATAATAAATTCCACTGGCTAATTTGGTAATGGTTTGTTGGTTGTTGGATGCATCAAAGGTTACGAAATGTTTCCCGGCTTGTTGCTCTTGGTTTACTAATGTTGCAATCTCGTTTCCAAGCACATCATATATTTTTAGAGTTACATCGCTACTTTCTGACAACTGATAACTGATTACAGTGCTCGGATTGAAGGGATTAGGATAATTTTGATAAAGTTGGAAGTCACCAGGTAAATTAGATTTTTCTTCTACACCAACTGGATTTCCCGTATAAATTATTCTGAACGCATCGGCGACAACCTTTCCGTTTGCAACATCACCAACAGAAATTTTAATCGCACCTGAGTTGAAAAGATTTACAGTCGAAAGATAATTCCATTCGCCTCCATCCACTTTTTGACTTTTTTCTACACTCGTTGCTTTTCCATCTCCCTCAATTAAGAATTTTGTGTCGTATGCGTTTGCCGGATCAGATTGCCACCATGCGTAAACATCATACTTTCCCGGTTGAATAATATCCGTTTGAAATACTGCCGAACCGCCTTGTCCAGCTCCACTTGATGTAAAATAATTATCACCAAAGAATTCTGTTCCCACCGTTGATGCGCTCCAGAAACTTGCAATGTTTTTGTTATCAAGAATTATCCATTTCGGATGTGAGAGTTGAAAATACTCTGATATCGAATACATAAATCTTTCTCCAAGGTAAGCAAGGTTTTCGTTGGTTACTTCTTTTCCGGTTGAATAGTAATCATACGGTGTTTCGTAGGTTAGTGCTATAACTTTATCACCCCAATTATTCCAAAGCCAGCCTTCAGGAAAATAATATTGCAAGGTAGAATAACTGTAATCGGACTTTGTGAAATATGAATTTCCCGAAGTATTTAAATTTGAAAATTGATTTTCTAATCGATAAAAGAATGGAGAGGTTGACTCCTCCGTATGAATCCAAAAGGTGCAAAACGGTGAGGCTTGCGAATGAAGATTTTGGAAGATTGAAAGAACTTTACTACTGTTTATTTCAACCATCCGTTTTTTAAGAATTTTTACTTCAACAGTCGTTGCGGTTTCACTTTTATTCCAATTCGATTCAACATCAATTCCGTCAAAGTTTGTTCTTGATCTTCCGTAATAAACGCCATCCGGATTTGCAAACGGAATGCAATGAAAAACAATGTGTTCACGGTAAAATTGTATCACTTCATTCTCTGCCAAAATACTTTCAATAAATCCATCGAGATGCCATGAACTCGGTGTTTCGCTCGGATGTGTTCGCGCATGAACCCAAACATGATATTTTAGTGAATCGGGAATAGCCGTATCAGTTATGGTTAATTCATGGATCGGTAAATTGCGCAACGTGTAACCTAGAGTATCAACTTTAACGTAAGGAGATGCACTCCATTGTTTTATTCTTTCTCTTAAAAAACTTAATGTATAAGGAATATAATAAGCAACGTAAACCGTATCATACTCATATGTTTTCTGGAAAGTTTTGGTTGCCGGACTTTCAGCAACCGTAAAGCGGGTAAAGTTTTTTTTATCATACGAGTAAACCGCACGTTTAACATCAGAATTGGAAACCGTTACTTTTACAAATTTATTTTGAACTCCAATAATTCTGAAATAAAACCATCTCCCTCCAATATCTTCACGGGTTGTAACGGTGTAATTCACAGAGTCGGTTGTGGTGACGGTTTTAATATTTCCACTTTCAAAGTTTGCATCAAATGAGATTTGAGAATAATGTTGGGTTGTTATAAGGAATAGAAGAATGATAATAATTTTATCATGGGAGAGTAGAGGCAGTTTTTCAATTTTCATTTCAGCATTACATTTTTATTTTAAATGACTTGAGAAAAATAGTCAATTTTACTGAAAGGAGGGTACTTTAGCAGAAGTGAAAGAAATAGGACGCAGACCAATCATGATGTATTATGATCAGCGCGGATCATAAAAGATCATAACAAATCTACGTCCCGATGTTTTTAGTATTTCAATCCAAAACCGTACTTGAATAATGGATCATAATTTTTGTCGCCAACATTGATGGGAATTTGTTCATTTGTTCTCGGCCAGCTATGACCAAGTTTTCCGGTGAAATTAAAATCTCCGAACAACACATCTGTTATGCCTGCCCCTTCGCTGCCCGGTAACCAGGCTGCTACGAAAGCGTTAGCATCTTTCAACTGTTTTTCAATTATTACTGGTCTGCCGGAGAAAAGAACAACAACAAAAGGTTTACCTGATTTTTTTACCGTCTCAATTACTTTTTCGTCTTCTTTTGCAAGAATTACATTCGAAGTATCGCCAAACATTTCTGCATAAGGAGTTTCCCCAACCACAACTACAACAACATCAGCATCCTTTACTTCAGAACCGTCTTTCGAATAACTAACAACGGTATTTTTTGAAACAGTATTTTTAACTGCTTGTAAAACGGTGGTTCCGCCTGTTATAGAGTTGCCAGAATTCCCCTGCCAAGTTATTGTCCAGCCACCGCATTGATTTCCAATATCATCAGCGCTTCTACCAGCAAGAACAATGTGCTTTACATTTTTAGAAATGGGTAAAGTTTTGTTTTCGTTTTTCAGAAGAACTAAAGATTGACGTACACATTCGCGGGCAACTTGTCTGTGTTCACTCGATCCAAAAGTTGCCATTAAAGATCTATCAGTAAGGGGATTCTCGAAAATGTTCATTTCAAATTTTACGCGAAGGATTCTTTTTACTGCATCGTCAATGCGACTCATCGGGACTTTGTTTTCGTTCACCAATTCTTTTAACAGGGTGATGAAATCAACATAATTGTTTGCCT
>JBBIUV010000007.1:0-4317 GCA_037440065.1 Ignavibacteria bacterium | reverse complement strand
AACGACTGCAGCGTAGTTTATATCGTGCTCAAAGGAAGCGCGGTCCAATTCGATATAATTAAATCCAAGTTGATGAAGAATTGAAATAACTTTGTCGTAGCCGAGTAAAGTTGGATTCATTTTTACGTATGTGTGCAATCCTTTTTCTTTAATTAGATATTTTGCAATTGCTTCAATCTCTTCCGGTGGACATCCGTGCATGGTTGAAAGGGTTACTGAATTAGAAATGTTTGGTAAAATGTTTTGAACGAAGGAAATCAATTTTTCAAAATTGATGTCGGGATTTATGTGCTGAATTATCATTTCTCGGATGTTATTATCCTGTAACACCGAGATTACTTCATTTTTATAACAAATAAACTTTTCGTTATAAGTTGAATCTTTCAAGTCTTCAATAAACTTTTTCATGCGTTCGGTTTTAATTCCTTCAAGGTTATAACCAACACTCATGTTAAAAATGAAACCACGATCTTCGTATTCGGAAAATCCAAAAAGCTCTTTTAAAACATGAAGCAAAAGCCATGCTTTCAAATATTCGTCGTACGATTGTTCTAATTTCAGCTCTTGCGACCACTCGACATTATAACCCTCATCTTGCGCTTCGATGCAAGGTTTATCAACTTTAAGTTCATCAATAATTTGTACAGTTTTCAATTCAAAAAATCTTCCTCCAACCAAATAAGAAGCAATAATATTTTGTGTAAGTTGGGTGTGTGGTCCGGCTGCTGGTCCAAGTGGCATTTCCAAAATATTGTTGAAAATTTTTGTTTGAGAAGAGTTCTTTTTGAAAAAGAAATTTGATTTGTGAATTCCGAAGATATCTTGTGTCCCGGTGTATTCTTTAATGATCCAATTGAACAATTGTATAAATGGAATCGGCGTCATTTGGTCGGACATAATATTCGTTCCTTCAGAAAGTTAATCCGTGCGTTAGTGAATAAGTTACTTTGTCCAAAAATTTTGATTCAAAATTAGTGAGAATATTTTTAACAACCTCTATAAAATTACTAAAGGAATTTGTAAGTTTGTTGTCCAATTATGAAATGTACTTTGTTTTGAAAACAGAAATACAATATAAACCTCCAAAAGAACGGCTAACCAATTGGTTAAGCCGCCTCCTCAATCACAAATAAAACCGGAACTGAAATGCAACTTGCCAATCAAATTTTAGCCCTTGCAAAAAATTACGAACAGTACACTGCCGAAAATCTTTCCAAACTAATTCGAATAAAATCTTTAAGCGGCAAAGAAAAAGATGTCATCAACGAACTTAAACGCGTGATGGAAGAAGCCGGTTTTGATGAAGTTAAAATAGATGGTCTCGGAAATATCATTGGGAGAATCGGTAATGGAAAAAAAATTGTCGCAATAGATGGACATATTGATACCGTTGATTTGGGAAACTTGCAAAACTGGGACTTCGAGCCTCTCGGCGGAGAAATTAAAGATGGGTTCGTTCACGGACGCGGAAGCGTTGATCAAAAAGGAGGACCAATTGCCGCAATCACTGCAGGAAGAATTTTGAAAGAACTCGGTTTAACAAACGATGTAACGTTACTTGTTACAGGTACGGTGATGGAAGAAGATTGCGATGGTCTCTGCTGGAAATATCTTGTTGAAGAAGAAAAAATTAAACCGGATTGTGTTATTGTAACAGAACCAACAGACATGAAAATTTACCGCGGACATCGCGGTAGAATGGAAATTGTAGTTTCTTTCTTCGGAATCTCGGCGCACGGATCGGCGCCGGAGCGCGGCAAGAACGCTATTTACATGGCTTCGCGCGCTGCACTAGAAATTGAAAAACTGAATGAACGATTGGCGTATGATCAATTCCTTGGTAAAGGTTCCGTGACAATTTCTGAATTTGTTTCTTCAAGTCCTTCGCTTTGTGCTGTTGCTGATTTTGCGAGAATACATCTTGACAGAAGATTAACCTGGGGCGAAAACAAAGAACTCGCGGTTAAACAAGTTGAAGAAATTGTAAAAGATATGAACGCGAAGGTTGAAGTTCTGTATTATGATGAAACATCTTTCACCGGATTGAAATACGGAATGGAAAAATATTATCCTACGTGGAAACTAGAAGAAAATCACCCCGTTATTCAAACCGGAATACAAGTATTCACAGATTTGTTTGATGAAAAGCCTGTGGTAGATAAATGGACTTTTTCAACAAACGGAATTTCAATAAACGGAATGTTTGGAATTCCGGTAATCGGTTTTGGTCCTGGCAACGAAGTATTGGCGCATGCGCCGAATGAGAAAGTCCCAATAGAACATTTGGTGAAAGCCAGTGCGTTCTATGCTTTGTTTTGCGAAATGTTTTAGAATACAATTAGAAAATTAACTCGGAGAATTATTATGGTTTCAGATCTTTCAAAAAAACATTTTCTTACTGATGATGACTGGTCAAAGCAAGAGCTTGATACGGCGTTTGAAGTAGCTTTCGATTTAAAAAGAAAATTTGCGATGGGCGAATCTCATCGCTTGTTGCAGGACAAAACTTTGTTCGCAATTTTCTTTGAGCAGTCAACCCGCACACGAAACTCAATGGAAGCGGGAATGACACAGCTCGGCGGACACGCGCACGATTTAACCCCCGACAAAATGCAAATCACTCATGGCGAAGTTGCGAAAGATACGGCAATCATTCTTTCGCGTATGGGACACGGCATTGCATGCCGAAATTGTTTTTATGGAATCGGTAAAAAATATTTAGATGAACTAGCTGCAAATGCAACAGTTCCTGTGATGTCGTTGCAAGATGATGTTTATCATCCATTTCAAGGACTTGCTGATTTGATGACCATCTTCGAACATTTCGGTAAAGAACCAAAAGGATTGAAAGTAACTGTATCCTGGGCATACGCAGACACGCACAGCAAACCGCTCTCCGTTCCGCAAACACAAATTCTTCTTTTTCCTCGCTATGGAATTGATGTTACTGTTGCTCATCCAAAAGAATTTCCTTTAAGCCAAAATATTGTTGACAAAGCATATAAAAATGCTGCTACAGGTGGTGGTTCGCTAAAATTCACAAACAATATGGATGAAGCATTCGAAGGTGCACATATTGTTATTCCCAAAAACTGGGGCGGATTTGGTTTTTATGATGTTGATCATTATTTGCAGAATGAAACCGAATGTAAAAAAGAAATGAAGAGCAATCTTGAGAAATACAAATCATGGATTTGTGACGACAAGCGAATTAAACTTGCCGACAAAAATGTAAAACTCATGCACGCTTTACCCGCTGATCGCGGTAATGAAGTAACGGATGAAATTTTAGACAATCCCGATATCTCAATTGTTTTTGATGAAGCTGAAAATCGATTGCATACAGCAAAAGCAATTATGGCATTAACAATGTGACCTCGGTTTTGCTCGGTCTTGTTAATGAATAAGATGAATCAAAACTACTTGGTTAAAGGCGCAAAGCTATCTCGTCATCTCGAGCGAAGTCGAGAGATGAGAATGGAGTTGTAGCATGGCGGCTTGGATTTATATCTTAAAATGTGCTGATGGAAGTTATTACACTGGATGTACAACAAACCTTGAACAAAGAATTGTGCAGCATAAATCGGGTTTCTTTGAGAATAGTTACACATCAAAAAGATTACCGATTGAGTTGTTGTATAGTCAAGAATTTGGGGACATACAGCAAGCAATAGTTTGTGAAAGAAAATTAAAGAAATGGAGTCATAAGAAAAAAGAAGCATTGATTAATGGAAATTATGAAATGCTCCATACTCTTTCTAAATGTATGAATAATACTAATTACAAGAATAACCCCTCGACTTCGCTCGGGGTGACAGCAAAAAAGATTTCCTCGCTTGTTAAGGCTAACTTCAAATATATTTGCAGCGAATGCGGAACGCAGTATAAAATAACGAAAGATTTAATGCTGTGTCCCGCTTGCCGTGAAGAAAATCTTGAAGGAAAACCTTTAAAGGGAATTCTTAAAGTTCAACTTCCTCAAGAATTTCAAAATTCAAAAAAAGAAAATGAGTTGTTTGATATTGACGATTACCTTCCCGTAGAAAAAGAATACTTCCCTAATCTTCCCGTTGGTAACACTCCACTTATTCATGCAAACAACTTTCAAAGTGAATTTGGTTTCCAAAATATTTATCTAAAGTTTGATGGGACAAATCCAACAGGATCATATAAAGACCGCGCCTCCTTTCTTGTTTCTGCCTTCGCGAAAAAATTTAGTCTGAATGAAATTGTCCTTGCTTCAACCGGTAACGCTGCTTCGTCAATGGCAGGAGTTGCGGCAGCGGCTGGACAAAAAGCTTTTATCTTCATGCCTTC
>JBBIUV010000006.1:0-4376 GCA_037440065.1 Ignavibacteria bacterium | reverse complement strand
ACATTTTCATTAACAACGATTTTCATTTTCACTCTATCTTTAACATATTTCTAACAAGCGGAGTTAAACCGGCGAAGAAAAATTCAATCGCGATAACCATAACGATCAATCCCATAATGCGCATCAATACTTTGTTTCCGTTTTCACCTAAAAAGTTCAACACTTTTCGCGCGCCAAGTAAAAAGAGAAGCGTTACGATCATTACGGCAATCATCACGAAAAATAAAATCGCTTTGTGTTCATAATCTGCAGCGTCACGCATCAACACAATTGAAATGGTTATTGCACCGGGTCCGCAGATCATCGGGATGGCAAGCGGAGTAATGGCAATATCTTTTGCTAATTCGGTAGAGTTTTTTTCTTCATCTTTCGTTCGGATAAGTTTTGCCTGAAGCATATCGTAACCGGCCATAAAAAAGATAATTCCTCCAACAACCCTTAAACTGTGAATCGAAATATGAAAGAAATTGAAAACCAACTGCCCGGTAAAAGCAAAGAAAAGCATAATCAGCAAAGCCGTAAGTACCGCTTTCAGCGCAACGTTATGAGCTTCTTTCTGCGTCATTTTGGCGGTAAGCGAGGCGTAAATTGGAATTACGCCAATCGGATTGATCATTGTAAAAAATGAGGTAAACGCCAAAAGCCCAAATTCAAATAAACTATTCATTTCGCTCTTTGTTTGTAAAGGAATTCTTTTTATTTTTGTGTCGAATTTATGAAAAAATCTTTACCAAATATAACAATTCATCATCACCGCACATATTTAACCTGCGTCGGCGGCGAATAGCATCATTCTGTTATATTTTGAACATCAGCCCCCGACTCACTTGTCGGGTTTTTTGTTTTAAAGGAAGTCTTATGAATATTACAAATAATGGAAACTTAAAATTAGCTGTACAAAAAAAAGGTAGATTGACAGATAAATCGATTGAGCTTTTAAAGTTGTGCGGAATTGATATTGAAAATTATGCCGAACGTTTGGTGGTTTCATCATCGTCGTTCCCGTTAGATTTATTACTGCTTCGCGATGATGATATCCCGGAATATGTTCAGGACGGCGTTGCGGATATCGGAATTGTTGGAGAAAATGTTATTGTGGAGAAGAAAGCAAAAGTTGAAACGCTGCACAAACTCGGTTTCGGCAAATGCAAAATCATGCTTGCTGCTCCGGAGAGTCGCCTTTTTGAAAGTCTGCAAGATATTAACAACAAAACCATTGCTACTTCTTACCCGAACATTTTGCAAACGTTTTTAAATGAGAATAAATTGTCCGCCAAAATAATTGAGATCAGCGGCTCTGTGGAAATAGCACCGGCGCTTGGCGTGGCTGACCTGATCTGCGATATCGTTTCCACCGGTACAACGTTGATGATGAATAAGTTGAAAAAATCGTTTACGGTTTATGAATCGCAGGCGGCGCTTATTTGTTCCGATCTTCTTTTAAAGGATGAGAAGAAGAATGAAATTTTAACCGAACTTTTACGCCGAATTCGCTCTGTGTTAACAGCACGAAGTTCTAAATATTTAATGATGAACGTTCCAATAGATGCTTTAGAAAGAATCGAAAAATTGATTCCGTCGATCAAAAGTCCGACAATCGTTCCACTTGCCGACCCAAATATGGTTGCTGTTCATGCGGTTATTCCATCCGATCTGCTTTGGAAAATTGTTGATCAGTTGAAACAAGAGGGTGCGTCAGGAATTTTACAACTGCCAATTGAAAATATGATCTTATGAAAATCTTAGAATTAAATAAACTAAACAAAGAAGAAATTCATGCGCTTACAAAGCGTCCGGCAATTGATTTTTCAAAAGCGTTCGGCATTATAAAACCAATTCTTGAAGATGTAAAACGAAACGGACTTTCTGCTGCGCTTGGTTACGCAAAACAGTTTGATAATTTTTCTGACGAAACCATTCTCGTAACCGAAGAAGAGTTTTCTTCCGTGGAAAACAATCTTTCACAAGAAATTAAAACTGCAATTTTAACAGCAGCAAAAAACATTCGTGCTTTCCATGAAAAACAAATTCCTAAAGTGTATGAAGTTGAAACCATGCCGGGAATCAAATGTTCAAGAGAATTTCGCGCAATTGAGAATGTCGGTTTGTACATTCCCGGCGGAAGTGCGATCCTCCCATCAACAATGCTGATGATCGGAATACCCGCTTCAATTGCGGGTTGCAAACGTGTTGTCGCGTGTTCTCCCTCAAAAGATGGAAAAGTAAACGATGCTCTTTTATTTGCAGCAAAAGTTTGTGGTGTGAAAGAATTTTATAAACTTGGCGGCGCACAAGCAGTTGCTTTGATGGCTTATGGTTCAAATGAAATTCCGAAAGTCGATAAAATTTTCGGTCCGGGGAACCAATATGTAACCGCGGCAAAACTCCTTACAAGCATTGATGTAGAAGGCTGCGCAATTGACATGCCTGCTGGTCCGAGTGAAGTTTTGGTCATAGCCGATGAAAAAGCTAATGCTTCTTATGTTGCTTCCGATTTACTTTCGCAGGCAGAACATGGTGTTGATTCTCAGGTTGTTCTTCTCGCTTTTTCAAAAACGTTTGCTGATTCTGTTGTGTTTGAAGTTGAAAAACAATTAACTGAATTGCCACGTAAAGAAATTGCGGTTCAATCACTCAACAACTCTTTCATTTTAATTTGTAATAATGTTGATGAAGCTTTTTCATTCAGCAACAACTATGCACCGGAACATTTAATTCTTCATTTGGAAATTGCTGAAAACTATAAAGCTAAAATCACAAATGCCGGTTCTGTTTTTCTAGGAGAATATTCATCTGAAAGCGTTGGCGATTACGCAAGCGGAACAAATCACTCACTTCCGACATACGGGTATGCAAAATCATTTAGCGGTGTAAATGTAGAATCATTTATGAAATCAATTACGTTTCAACAATTAACTAAAGAAGGACTGCAATGTATTGCACCTACTGTTACAACATTAGCAGAGATAGAAATGCTTTCGGCTCACAAGAACGCAGTAACAATAAGGTTGAAACAATGATCGAGAAGCTTGTTCGAAGTAATATAAAAAAATTAAAACCGTACACTTGCGCGCGCGATTTATACAGCTCAGGCATTTTACTCGATGCTAACGAAAATAGCTTCGGCTCAACATTTCAAGAATTTGAGAAACTTGAACTTAATCGCTATCCCGATCCGCACCAAGTTGATTTAAAGGATGCCGTTTCGAAATTACTTAACGTTGATGCCAACAAACTTTTCTTCGGCGTCGGCTCTGATGAAATCATCGACCTGCTCATCAGAATTTTTTGTGAACCAAAAGAAGACCAGGTGATGCTTCTTGAACCGACTTACGGAATGTATAAAGTTGCTTGCGATATCAATAACGTTGAAACTGTTTCTCCTCTGCTAAATGATTCTTTTCAAATTGATTTTGCTGAAGTTGAGAAGAATAATTCAGATAAAGTGAAAATGATTTTCGTCTGTTCGCCAAATAATCCAACCGGAAATTTGTTGAACAAAAATGATATTTTGCGTTTATGTAAAACTTATAACTCAATCATTGTTGTTGATGAGGCGTATATTGATTTTTCTGATTCATCCGCTTCGGTGATTGACGAAGTTGGAAATTATCCCAATCTTGTAGTGATAAGAACTTTTTCCAAGGCTTGGGGACTCGCTGGTGTACGTCTTGGTTTTTGCGCAGCGAATGAAGAGATAATTTCTTATCTCTTTAAAGTGAAAGCGCCTTACAATATCAATGCTTTAACCAGATTTGCAGTTTTGAAAGCGCTTGAGTATAAAACGAAAAAGGAACAAACTGTTTCAGCAATTATTTCTGAAAGAGAACGAGTAAAAGAAGAGCTACAAAAACTGTTGTCTATTTCTAAAGTTTATCCTTCGGATGCTAACTTTTTGCTTATTCGTCTCCCAAATGCGCTATCCATTCAAAAACAACTTGCCGAACAAGGTGTTGTTATTCGCGATAGAAGCTCTCAACCAAAATTAAATGATTGTTTACGTATCACTATAGGAACAAAAGAAGAAAACGATTTCCTTCTTAAAAAGCTAAAAGATATTTTACAAACCCAAGAAACGAAATGAAAAAAATAATTCAAATAAATAAAGCATACTTTGATCTGTCTAACCCTCTCTCTACCGGATTGATAAGCGGTTTACTCAAACTTTCGCAACGTGGATTCGCTTTTCAAGTTGATGACAATCAATATCAAATTGAATCGAACCTTGCTCGTCTTCTGCAAAACGAAAGTATACTTTTCGTTACAGATACAAAACGAAAACCCGACTTCATTATTGAAGAGAAATCATTTTTAGAAGCTGTCAACGATATTCTTCTTCAACTGCGTTCCGCAAAACAACACCGCAAAACAAAAGA
>JBBIUV010000005.1:0-5016 GCA_037440065.1 Ignavibacteria bacterium | reverse complement strand
TTCAGCAAGTTTAAATCCTTCAAAAACAAAATCGGACATTTCTTGAACGGACGAAGGAGCGAGAACGATCAAACGGTAATCGCCGTGTCCGCCTCCTTTGGTTGCTTGAAAATAATCACCTTGAGATGGCTGGATTGTTCCAAGACCCGGACCGCCACGCACAACATTCACAAGTAAGCAGGGAAGTTCTGCCGCGGCAATGTATGAAATTCCTTCTTGCATCAAACTCATTCCGGGGGAAGATGAAGAGGTCATAACTCTTGCGCCCGCACCTGCTGCTCCGTAGATCATGTTAATTGATGCAACTTCACTTTCGGCTTGTAAAACAACTCCGCGTCTTTTAGGAATTTCTAATGTTAAATATTCGAGCACTTCTGATTGAGGAGTAATCGGATAACCGAAATAAGCATCAAGACCCGCGCGAATGGCGGCTTCGGCTAATGCTTCATTTCCTTTCATTAAACGAACTTCTGATTTTTGTGTTTCCATGGTTTCTTTCAAAATTGTTAAACAGCTTTTTTATATTGTTGTTTTGATTGCCGGTAAACGGTTATTGCAGCGTCAGGGCAAACGATAGCACAATTTGAACATCCGGTGCAGTTGTCCTGTTTAAGTTCAACGTACCGGTAACCACGGAGATTTATTTTTTGTGAGAGTGAGAGACTATCTTGGGGACAGGCTACAATACAAAGCTCGCAGCCCTTGCATGTCTCGGAGTTAATTAAAACTGTTCCTTTTATCATAAAAACCTCATTTTTAATGAATTGAAAAGGTCAAGTAATATGCCAGTAAAGCATCGGGAAAATATATGGTTAAAGTAAGAAAAAAAGTAATAAGTTAAATGATTTTATCAATAATAAGAATGAAGCGAAGATGGTTTTTCCAATTAATGAGAAGTAACTTTTTAGCGTGGTAATAATGAACAACAACAACAATCAATTGACATTGTTATCGATAGGAGGGAGAATGGTTTTGTTTTCAGTGGTGCGACCTGACTTAGCAAGTGTTTCTTTTAATAAAAATTCTATCTGTGCATTAATGCTGCGCAGATCGTCAGCTGCCCATTTTTCAAGGGCGGCGTAAATTTTTTCATCTATTCGTAAAAGAAATTTTTTCTTTTCTGCCATTTTAGTTTTTATTGATTACTTTTAAAATTTTCATTTAAACTCCGCTCAGCATAAGTGGAACCGACGCAGCTCTTGCATGCTTCCTCTCAATTGCGACAAGTTTGGCTAACATGATAAGCCACGGGTATTTATTAACTAAAGGCGATTTGTCGGTGATGGTAATTTCAGCGCTATCTGTCCATGCGAATTTTGTTACTACCCGGATTAAACAATTTTCACTTTCCGTTTGAATTTCAACCTTAGATTTAAACGGAAAGAAAACGATCTGTACTTTTTCTCCGACCGGAAGAAAAACAAAATTGCCTTTACTGAAAAGCTTTCGTTCAAAGTGAGCAAAGGAATTTTCGTAACCCGATTCTCTCGCATGCCAATTGTTTTTCCAAATACTTGGTTTATAAATTTCCCATTTTTTATTACCAAAAGTTACTTCAGCTGAATTGCCGAAAAATCCACGGATCTGCATCGTGCCTAAAATTTCTTGACTAGTTTTTAATTCGTAGAATCTTTTAAAAAAAGAAACTTGCTTTAACTGCAAAGGTTGATCTAAATATTCGCTTAGTTCTTTCATTTTAATCCTTTAAATAAATTTTCTTTTTATACAGAGACAGATTGAAACGGAACCAAAAGGAACAGTAAATATCGAGCAAGGAATGCAGAGTATTGAAAAAAAAATTCATTAATCGCAATTCCTTGTTCGATGTTCAATATTTAAATTCAAGACAACACTTTTTTACTTATTGATACAATGTTCCCGTATTAATCACGGGCTGAGCTTGAGATTCTGATACAAGAGCTACCAAAAGATTGTTTACCATTGTGGCTTTTTTATCTTCATCAAGACTTACAATGTGTTGCTCGCTTAAGGCTTTTAATGCTAAATCAACCATACCGACAGCACCCTCAACAATTTTTGCTCTTGCTGCAACAACGGCTGTTGCTTGCTGGCGACGTAACATAGCCTGAGCAATTTCAGGTGCATAAGCTAAATGGGTGATGCGTGATTCAAGTACTTCGACTCCGGCAATTTGAAGACGTTGCTGCAATTGCTTTTTCATGTTTTCGGAAATTTCCTGCTGATTGCCGCGAAGTGATTCTGTTTCATCAGAAGAATCATAAGCGTATTCAGAAGAAAGTCCGCGGATTGCCGTTTCACTTTGAATGGCGATAAAGCCTTCATAGTTTTGTACATCAAACACTGCGCGGGCAGAATCGACAACTCGCCACACAATAACCGCAGCAATCTCAATCGGATTTCCGTGAAGATCATTCACTTTAATTTTATCGCTGTTAAAATTGTGAATACGCAGTGAGACTTTCCTTTTTTCGGTAAAAGGATTAACAGCCCAAAATCCTGATTCGCGTATCGTTCCGATATACTTTCCGAAGAAAACAATAACCCGGGAATCATTCGGCTGTACAACCGTGAAACTTCCAAACGAAATAAAAAACAGCAGCATTCCGGGAATAAATATCCAGAGGAAAGCAGTGTCTTCAGTTTTTATTCCGAGAGACAGGGTATAAATATTTAAGATAAATAGAGCAATAACTAAAAAAAGAACAACAAATCCGTTCACTTTTCTGGCGGATTTTTCGGTAATCGTTTCCATTTTTGAACTCCTTTATTTTTACTATCACAATGATATCATATTAATAGCAAAAAGTCAAGCAATTTTATAATAATTTTAATCTTCGATCCTTTTTTTGCCAAAAGAAAAATGAATACCTTTGCAAAACAAAAATTGTTGCTGAAGATAAACTAAGTGTCTTATACAGACATTCAGAAATAGTGCATCTGCGTTATTGTTAAATTAAATCACCACGTCTATCTTTATTCATCAAAAAAGAAGTGCTATCAAATATTACGGAGTATTAATGAAACTAATTTTTACCGTCATTCTTGTATTGTCAATTCATGCATGTTTTTCTCAAACCTCAAGTCAGGTTACAACTATAGCAACCGGACTAGGTTCCATAAGAGGTTTAGACTTTGACAGCAAAGGAAATTTATTTGTTGCTTCAGGGAGTAACCTTTTGAAGATTGCACCAAACGGTGATAAAACAACGGTTACCACCGAGACCGGATTTATCTGGGAACTCAAAGTCGACTCTGTAGACAATGTTTTTTATGCTACCAACACTCAAATAACAAAACTCGATCCGCAAGGAAATAAAACCGTTATCGCAAATCAAAGTGGATATTGGTATCAAGGAGTTGCTTTCGACGGAAAAGGAAATGTTTTTACAAGTTCAAATATGGCCGGACAAAAAGCGCATATTCTTACTCCCAATGGGAATGGGTACACAGAATCTCCGTGGGGCGGTACAATTCAACTTGCCGGTTATGGAATTGCTTATGACAAATTCGGATGGTTGTATGTTACTAATATAAATCCTGGCGGACTTGTTAAAACCAACGCAGACGGTACGGTTATGATTATTACCATCGGAGGAAAGGCTCAAGACTGTGAGGCGGATTCTTTAGGTAATGTTTATGTAACTACTCAAACGAATAATGTGATTAAAAAAGTTGATCCCCAGGGAAACGTTACAATATTTGCTGGAACAGGAACCGCCGGAAATACCGATGGATCGTTAACTACCGCACAATTTTCAAGTCCTTCTTATGTTTGTGTTCATAATGGTGATTTGTATATAACGGATAATGGTTCTCAAAGTATAAGAAAAATTTCTAATATCCTGGCAACAGATATAGAAGCTGGATCAGAAAAGAATTTTCCAACGCAGTTTTCTCTTTCACAAAATTTTCCAAATCCTTTTAATCCGAGTACAACAATTGAATACGGCATTCCGGTTAAAGGAAATGTGTCGCTTAAAATTTTTAATCTTCTCGGAAAAGAAATTGCAACACTTGTGAACGAAGAAAAAAATGCAGGAACGCATTCTGTTAAGTTCGACGCAGCAAATTTGCCTTCGGGAATTTATTTCTCTCAACTCCGTGTTGGTAATTTCACCGAAACAAGAAAAATGATTCTGCTGAAATAATATTAAAATAATTCGATGCTAAATAATGTTTTTCAATATGGTTTTCATTTACTAAAAAAAGAGGTCAATATGAAGTCGTTTCTTTTACTTGTTTTATTCTTTTGTTCGATGATGAGCAACGTTTGGGCTCAATGGACTGCAGTAAACAACAATCTTGGCAGTCTAAAGATTACCGGTTTAGCACGCGTTGGAACCACGCTTTATGCAGGTACAGCCGACAAGGGAATTTTTACTTCTGCAGATAACGGTGACTCTTGGAGCGCCTTTGCAGATAATGCTTCGCTACCTAGCCTGGTCATTAACGGATTTGAAGCTGATGCCGTTAATTCACAAGGAATTAACATTTATACCCAGAATGGTTTTGCAATTTTTCAACTAGGTGCACTTTATCCCCTTCCTATGGGAAACATGCAGAATAAGGATATTACTCTTTACCGGCAGTATCAGGATCCGATGCGTAGATTTCTCGGAACAAAAAACTCGGGATTATTTTACAGCGATGATAACGCCTCCACGTGGACTGAGGGTTCCGGTATTCCAACCGGCGCTTCAAAAAATATTCGCGGAATGATGAGTCAAGACTCCAAAGTTTTATTATTGGTTGGAACCGAAAACGGAGTTTATGCCTCAACCGATAGAGGAAACACATGGAAAGATGCAAGTGCGGGATTAACAGGCGCGGCATTAAAAGTCAACAACATGTTCTCATTATTTGCTTTAACTTCAGGCGGTATTTATTTGACGGATGTTTCCGCTTTCACCGGATGGACAACGGCTGTACCGACCGGAGATTATAGAGCGGCTACCGCTAATGCACTTATGAAATATTATTTCTTTGGTGATAATGTCGGCACTTCCATTGATCTTATGACGTCTCAAATTGCAG
>JBBIUV010000004.1:0-6979 GCA_037440065.1 Ignavibacteria bacterium | reverse complement strand
CTGTAACTATTCCGTCAAAATCTTTTTGTGTAACCGAGTTAATTTTCCCAGGAGTTGCTTTAATAATTCCGATTGAAGTTTTCCAATTTGATTGGTTTGTTGTAGATTCATTCACCTCAATTCTTTCTAGTGATCTTCCATTACTGCCACCCCATGACGAAAAATAATAAACACTATCGATTGTCAAGTTTAACGAATCTTTCAATACAATAGCATCATCGCTGTTGTTTAATGCCGGTAAGCTCAATGTAATAATGGGAGAGGAAATCACATAGTGACTAAAAATAGTTGAGTCCTTGCTTAAAACAAAGTACGATTTTGCCGAAACAATTACATCGTTGTTGCTAATTACAACCGGAGTGGTGTTATCCGAAATTTTCCACTTCTTCAGATTAATCGATTTGTCGGAACGATTGAAAAGTTCAACCCATTCGGGTTCTCCGGTGACAGGAGCGTACATAATTTCATTGATAACCAAATCGTTAAAAGAGTTTGGTTTGGGATAAACCGTAAAAGTTACAGTTCTAATATTGTTGATTTGATTTTCATCTGGTTCTAATTTTACAAAAACAATTATCTGGTAATTACCTACCAACAAATTTTGGAGCTGTGTGGAAACGGTAACTGAATCTTTCGAATTAAGTGAAAACACTTGTTCATAAAATTTTTCAAATGGTTCACCAATTGCGTTTTTATTTGTATCTAAAAACATTTCCGTGGTAAAATTTTGAACTGAAGAAACTCCAAGATTTTTTACCACGGCTCTTATATCTATGACGTTCTCAACGAATGGAAAAGTTGGCGAAACTGTAAGCGAAGAGACGGCTAGATCAATTGACAGAGGAGATACAGAATTTTTCTTTCCTGGTGTTCCGTTTGCTTGCAGCGAATTTGCCCAGTTTGATGAGGAATTATCTTTCGTTAAAACTTTCTTCTCATCAGAAATTCCTGCTCCGTTACTTGATGAGTAGAGATAAGTCTCAAGTGTGTCTCCGGCTGATGAAATCAAACGTAACTCGCGATCAGTTGTGTTTGCCATACCGGAAGTGCCGAAAGAATTATCTGCAATTTTTAAAACAAGCGCAGAGGCTGGAATAAGACTGCTGTAAATACCAGCGGCAAGATCATAATCTCCTTCAAAAATTACTGCGAGACCTTTGGGCGGAATTTTCGTTCCGGCGCCGGTGGAAATTAATCCATCAGGATTAGAAGTGTAATACTTTATTTTGAAATTGGCGAGATCAATTGAGTCGGTTTCGCTGGTGTTATAAAGTTCAATAAATTCGTTGTTACCGGAAACCGGGTTGAACATTATTTCTGAAAAAGTTATGAGCGAATCGCTTTGTGCTTTTCCCAATTCACCAAACATAATGAATAAAAGGGAGAAGCATACAAAGGCGAAAATCTTGTTCATTTTTTCAATGGCTTTTTGAGTTGTCTTTGAGAAAGGCGATCGAATAACCAGTTCGGCATAAGCTTAATAAATTTAATCCCAAACACTGCTCCAAAAGTAAACTGAATTATCTTTTTCTCTTTCTTAATACCTTCGATAATAATCTTAACGGCTTTTTCAACGGGAATGATAAACGGCATGTCAAATTCGTTTTTATCCGTCATGGGGGTTTTAACAAAACCCGGTTTTACAGTTAAAACTTTAACATTATATTTTCTTAATTCGGTTCTTAAACTTTCAAGATAGGTAGAAGCTGCCGCTTTGCTCGCGCAATAAAATCCGCTTCGCGGGAACCCGCGGCTTTCTGCAAGCGATGAAACACCAACGATCATTCCTCTTTTTGCTTGAATAAAATCGGGGATCACCTGGTTGGCACAATAAATCATTCCCAACACGTTTACAGCAAATGTTTGTTCTGCTTTGGCGGATTCATTTTTTCGCACATCGGTTCTAAAACTAACTCCGGCGTTAAGCACCAGAATATCGATTGAGTTAAAAAACTTTTTAATCTGAATAAAAATTTTTTCAACTTCATCCTTATCGGAAACATCACACTTGTAAATTTTAACCATCGCATGATATTTTGAAACTTCACGGGCAACCGATTCAAGTTCTTCGATCCTTCTTGCGAGCAACACCAGGCTGCATCCTTCTTTTGCAAATCGAAGCGCAAGGGCTTTACCAATTCCACTTGATGCTCCAGTGAGCACAACATTTTTTCCGGTCAAGTTCATCGCGTAAGTTCCAAAATTTATCTAAATAAATTTACTTAATTTTTTTTAGAATGGAAGTGGTTTTGGGAAATTTAACAGTCGGGGTTTATTTGTTTTTCAAAAAAGATTTACAATTCCTTCAGAAATTCTTATCTTTGCACAAAAATTATTCCAATGTTTAATAGCAATTTTATCTCCATAAACGACGTTTTACTACGAACCGAGGTAGTGGAAACTCACTTTTCCTGCGACCTTAGCAGATGCAAGGGAGCGTGCTGTACGCTTGAAAGTGAATACGGCGCTCCGCTTAACGAAGATGAGATAATCGAAATGGAAAAAGCCCTTCCGCTGGTTAAAAATATCATTCCGGAGAAACATTGGGAAGAAATTGACGAATTAGGTTTTTATGAGGAAAAAGATGGCGAACTTTAAACCCGCAGCGTGAACAACAAAGCGTGTGTTTTCGTTTATTTTGAAAACCAAATTGCCAAGTGTTCGCTAGAAAAACTTTTTTTTGAAAAGAAAATTGTGTTTCAAAAACCTATTTCGTGTCATCTTTTTCCGATCCGTGTTTCAAATTTTGGCGGAGAAGTGCTTCGGTTTGAAAAATTTTCAGACTGTACTCCTGCACTCGAAAAAGGTGTAGAAGAAAACATCACGGCTTTTCAATTTTGCCAAAATAGTTTAGAACGAAAATACGGCACAAAATGGTACAAAAAAGCAAAAGAAATAACCGGTAAATAACTATGCTTTCACTTTCGCAACGTTTATCACAACAGCAAAAACTTTCTCCGCAGCAAATTCAATATCAAAAACTGCTGCAATTAAACACGATGGCTCTTGAGCAACGGATTAAAACCGAGCTCGAGTTGAATCCGATCCTTGAAGAAGACCTTGAATTAAAATTAGAAGAAAAAGAACCCGACGAAACCGTAGGTGAACCGGAGGATTCTGATTACAGCGAGGAAGATGAGTTTGGTTTAGAAGATTACATGAATGACGAAGATTATTTTGATGATCCATCGTACAATAACACACAAAATGATCAGGAAACTTTTCATCCAACGGCGCCGCAGAGGGAATCTCTTCAAGAACATTTGCTAAACCAACTGTACTTGCTTCAACTTGACGAACCGCTTGTGTTACTTGGTGAAGAAATTATCGGCAATCTTGACCAAGATGGTTACTTAAAACAAGACCTTGAAACTATTGTTAAGAATTTGGAAATGTTTGACCACACAAGCGTTACGTTACAAGATGCTGAAAATGTTCTAAAAGAAATTCAAGTGCTTGATCCAATAGGGATTGCTTCCCGAAATCTGCAGGAATGCTTGATCATTCAACTTCAGCACGGCACTTTTGATCCTTATTATTCTTATTTAGCCGAAGAAATGTTGAAAAATCATTTTGAAGATTTTGTTCAAAAAAGATTTGATGCAACGATGCAGAAGATGTCGCTTACTTCCGAGACACTTCGCGCTGTACTTGATTTGATTCAGAAGTTAAATCCAAAACCAGGCGAAGGAAATTTTGAAATTGCCGAACTGAACCAGATCACTCCCGATTTTCTCCTTGAAAAAGTTGATGATAATTTTATCATCACACTTAATGACCGTGCAATGCCGTCTGTTACCGTAAATGCCGCATACATCGAAATGTTAAATGCAAACAAAGGAAAGAAGAAAATTTCCGAACGCGAAAAAAATACATATAAATTTTTACGCGAGAAATTTGAATCGGCTAAATGGTTTATCGCCTGCATTGAACAACGCCGCGAAACTTTATTAAAAGTGATGCGTGCGATACTTGAAAAACAAGTTGCGTTTTTTGAGAAAGGTCCAAAATTTCTCCGCCCGATGATCTACAAAGATATTGCTGAAGAAATTATGATGGACATTTCCACCATCAGCCGGGTGGTAAATGGAAAATTTGTGCAAAGCATGCAGGGCGTGCACGAACTGAAATATTTTTTCAGCGAAGGCTTGGCGACTGATTCAGGCGAAGAGGTTTCAAACAAACATATCAAAGAACGTATAAAAGAAATTATTATAAAAGAAGATAAACAATCACCGCTAAGCGACGATAAAATTGCAGAAATATTGAATGAAGAAGGAATCCACATTGCGCGCCGCACGGTGGCAAAATACCGCGAACAATTGCGGCTGCCGGTTGCCCGTTTGCGTAAGACTTTATGATCCTTTTGGGAAATATTCTTCTTATCATTTTTCTTTTTTTACTTTTCGGAGGGCTGCATTCGTTAACCGCTTCCAACAAAATTAAAAAATTCGCAAGAGAACGCTTTCCAAAATTTCTTCCTTTTTACAGATTGGCTTACAACTTCGTTTCCCTTTTTACCTTTTTGCTGTTTTGGGAGTTGTCACCAAAACCTGATGTGATTCTTTACGATCTTTCATCTCCGTTCGACATTATAATTCTTCTTCCACAATTCGCTAGTCTGCTTGCTTTGCTTTGGACTCTCAAGCTTGTTGACGGAAAAGAATTTCTCGATATCAGTCAAATACAACGCTGGAAAGTCGGTGTGTACAAAGATGAAGAACTGGATGAAACGTCGGTGCTGCGAATTGATGGTCCTTACAAATTCAGCCGTCATCCGATTTATTTATTCTCAATACTTTTTCTTTTCTTTCGCCCGACGATGAATCTTTTCTATTTTGTTTTTGTTCTTTGCTCACTTCTCTATTTTTCGATCGGTTCCTTTTACGAAGAGAAAAAATTAGTCGAACGTTTCGGCGATGAGTACGTCGCATATCAAAAAAATGTTTCAAAAATTTTTCCCGTAAAACCGTTATTTCGGTTTCTTATAGAAAGATTCGTTTGGAAATGATCAACGGTCTTCATATTCACTTAAAAATAAGTTAATTTTGTTAAAAGATTTTAGAGGATTAAAATGCCAATAGATATTAGATCAACAACCATTATCGGAGTTATTCATAATGGTGAGGCGGCTCTAGGTGGCGACGGACAAGTAACACTCGGCAACACCGTGATGAAACATAACGCGATGAAAGTTAGAAAAATTGCTAATGGAAAAGTCCTTTGCGGATTTGCCGGCGCTTCTGCCGATTCATTTACCCTAATGGAACGCTTTGAAGATAAACTTGAACAGTTCCGCGGAAACGTAAACCGCGCAGCAGTAGAACTTGCAAAGGAATGGCGAACCGACAAATACCTCAGAAAATTGGAAGCAATGCTTGCGGTAATTTCAAAAGATAATGCGTTCGTTATTTCGGGTAATGGCGATGTAATTGAGCCGGATGATAAAATCGTAGCAATCGGTTCAGGTGGAATGTACGCACTAGCCGCAGCAAAAATGTTAAAAAAGTACAGCAAACTTTCTGCAAGCGAAATTGTTCAGCAAGCGCTGCAAACAGCTTCTGAGATTTGCATTTACACAAACGATAAAATTCACGTTGAAACTCTTGAAAAATAAATCGAAATAGGAATTAAATAAAATTGAGAAACGAATTAACGCCCACACAAATTGTAAACGAACTTAATAAATTTATTATCGGACAAAACGAAGCTAAACGCGCCGTTGCAATTGCTCTGCGAAACCGCTGGAGACGTCAACAGGTAGTTGGAGTTTTAAGAGAAGAAATAATGCCGAACAATATTATTTTGATCGGACCAACCGGAGTTGGAAAAACAGAAATTGCGCGCAGACTGGCAAAACTTTCAGATGCGCCGTTTATCAAAGTTGAAGCGACAAAATACACGGAAGTCGGATACGTCGGACGCGATGTTGAATCAATGATCCGCGACTTAGCCGATGTTGCCGTTAACATGATCAAAGCAGAAAAAACTGAGGAAGTAAAAACAAAAGCGGAAGAACTCGCATACGAAAGAATTCTTGATCTTCTTATTCCGCCGGTAAAAAAGCCGGTTGAAAACGGTGATGAAAATAAAGATGACGCTGCCGTGACTGAAGAAGATCCGCTTACTAATCAAAAAACACGCGAGTGGATGCGAGCCAAACTACACAAAGGCGAAATCGATAACCGGTTGATAGAGTTTGATAGTACAACTTCTGCTGTTGGTATGCAGGTGCTGGGACCGATCGGCGGAGATGATCTGGGAATTAATATTCAAGAGATCATGTCCACGATGCTGCCGAAGAAAAAGAAGAAAAGAAAAACTACTATTGCCGAAGCGAAAGAAATTTTTTCTGCGGAAGAAGCGCAAAAATTAATTGATATTGACACCGTTCAAAAAGAAGCTATCGAGCGGGTTGAAAATTCGGGAATTATTTTTATTGATGAGATAGATAAAATTGCGGGAGGTGGCGGTCGTGGAAGCGGTGGACCTGATGTATCCCGCGAAGGTGTTCAGCGTGATCTGCTTCCAATTGTGGAAGGTTCTACGGTAAATACAAAATATGGACAAGTTCGCACCGACCATATTTTGTTTATCGCATCGGGCGCGTTCCATGTTTCAAAACCGTCAGATCTTATTCCCGAAATGCAGGGAAGATTTCCGATCCGTGTTGAACTGAAAAGTTTAACAGAAGAAGATTTTATAAAAATTCTTACGCTGCCGGAAAATGCTTTGCTTAAACAATATTCCGCATTACTGGAAACCGAAAACGTTACGCTTCATTTTACCGAAGAAGGAATAAAAGAAATTGCCCGCATCGCTTTTGAAGTTAACGAGCAAGTTGAAAATATTGGCGCACGGCGTTTGCACACAATATTAACAACGCTTTTAGACGATATTCTTTTTGAAGTCCCGGACAAAATGCCGAAAGCCACCGTTAAAATCGACGCGAAACTTGTGAAGAAAAAATTAGACGCGA
>JBBIUV010000003.1:0-6984 GCA_037440065.1 Ignavibacteria bacterium | reverse complement strand
TACAAAAGCGAAGTAATATGAGCGATTGCTTCTTGCAGTTTCAAACTTTCTTTTCTTAAGCGAAGCCCGATCAATGTTATCAATGCGAGCGATACGGGAAGCACGATAAATGAAAAGAGTGTTAATTTCCAACTGATAGAAACCGCTATCCCAAGAAAAACCAGGATCATTATAGGTTCACGTACAAGATTTAAAAAAACTGTGGAGACGCTTGCCTGCACAACTTGAACATCATTTACGATTCGAGAAATTAAGTTTCCCGTTTTTTCGTTTTTAAAATACCCCATCGGCAACGTGTGTAAGTGCATGTATGCTTTGTTGCGAATATCTTTTACAACACCCTGTTCTGCAAAGACAAGAAAATATGCTTGAAGATAGTTGAACAAATTTTTCAAAAAGAACGCCAGCAAAACAAGCACTACAATTTTTGAAAGTGCGTCATACTTTGTTCCGCTGAAAACAAAATTGTTGAATGCCGACGCGGCAGAATCTTTTATTGAAAGTATCCAATCCGGAATAAGCGAAGGGGCATGTGTTGTAGTCTCTTGAACTTTATGAACGTTCTCTCCTTTTGAAAGAAAAAGGGTATCGAGCAAAGGGATGAACAAGTATACCGAAGCACCGTTTGCAAGGGCATACAGGATACTAAAGATAATCGATCCAGTAATGTATTTATAGTAAGGTTTTACAAATGCTAAAATTCTGAAATACGTTTTCACTCAGTTTTCTCTTGGTTATTTTTCTGCAATTCCCAAAGTTTTGCATAATTTAAAATTGTAGTAAGTCCGTTTAAAAATGAAATCAGCAAACCGTGCATGCCGTCTTTATATCCTTTTAACGAAATATATGGACGTAGAAAAGCTGAAATACCGTGCAGTAAGATACTTAATCCGGTGATTTTTTTATTGCTTCCGGAATTCTGTTCTGCATGCAAAGAAGAATAATAATTTATCTTCCCGATCATTTTTTCTAGCGAAGCGGTTGTGTAATGGTACATCGGAGCAGAAAGTTTTTTTATTTTCCCATCAACCACAAAACCTTCATGAACAAGTTTGTCAACGGTAACTTTTGTTTTCTCTTTTCTGAAAAGCCGAAGTTGGTAATCTTTGTCCCATCCACAAGTTGTTATTTTTTTACCAAGAAAATAATTCTCTCGAAGAATTTCAAAAGCCGAATATGTTTCCTCATTCAACGCCAAAATTTCTTCTTTGAGCTGAGGAGCAATTTGCTCATCGGCATCAAGGGAAAGGACCCAATCGTTCTTGGCAAGACTTAACGCATACGCTTTCTGGTCTGCAAATCCTTCCCACTCTTTTTGATGAATCTTTGCCGTAAATTCTTTTGCAATTTCAACGGTTGTATCGTCGCTAAATGCATCTACAAGAATAATTTCATCACTCCAGCGTACGCTTTCCAAACATCCGCGGATATTTTTCTCTTCATTTTTAGATATGATTATTACCGAAATATTTTTCATGAACAGATATATATTTTCTTTTTTTATTTAAAGTTAGCACGAAAAAAAACGAATAGCGAAAATTTCATATCGGTGTTGCCTCATCCCCGTGGATGATATTTTTTGTGTTCCTGTTTTACAAAATCGCGATCAAGATGCGTATAAATTTGAGTTGTTGAAATATCCGAGTGTCCCAGCATTTCCTGTACGGCTCTCAAATCAGCTCCTCCTTCTACCAAATGTGTTGCAAAGGAATGCCGAAACGTGTGGGGATGAATTGGTTTTATTATTCCTGCTTCGCCAACATATCGGTTAATAATTTTCCAAATTCCCATACGCGATATTTTTGTCCCGCGTGAATTGAGGAAAATATAGTTCTCACTTTTAGATTTTTTTTGAAGCTGTTTTCTGCTTTCAGAAAAATACTTTTCCAACCAATGAACTGCACTTCTCCCTATTGGAACGATCCTTTCCTTTGAGCCTTTGCCGAAAACACGAATCGCTCCATCGCTTAAAAAAAGGTCGGATATTTTTAAGTTGATCAATTCAGAGACTCGCAATCCACATGCATATAAAACCTCAAGCATTGCCCGGTCACGCAATCCAAACTTATCACCTACATCTGGGACCTTGAATACTGCATCTATCTCGTCTATTGTTAAAACTTCCGGAAGAGTTTTTCGCAATTTCGGAGGACTTATTTTCTCCATTGGATTATTTTCAATATAGCGTGAGAGAAGTAAAAAAGTGAAAAATCCTTTTAACGAGGAAAAGTAGCGCGCAATTGATGAGTTGGTTAATCCCGCTTCGTGTAATTGCGCGAAGAATTTATTTATGTGCTGATATGAAACTTCGTTCAAGTCTCTTACATTATACTGATCAAGAAAATTAAAACAAGTGGAAAGATCGTTTTTATACGCTGCTGTAGTGTTGTCCGAAAGATTTCTTTCAAGTTTAAGAAGAGTTAGATATTCTTTTAAAAAACTTTCACAAAAAGAAATGGCTGGGTCACTCACTTTTTTCCATTTCTTCTTGTTTGGGGTAACGGATTCTTCGATGATGCTGACCAAGTAAAATGCTGCCGAATACTTCTTTAATTTTTCTGATATCGCTGAACGTTAAAGGAGATTCATCCAATTGTTTGTCGCTTATCCGGTCATTAATCAAATTTGAAATTAAATTTTCCACCTTCTCAATATCGGGATCCGGAATTGAGCGCACTGCGGATTCGCAAGTATCGGCGAGCATAACGATTGCTGTTTCCTTTGTTTGCGGTTTTGGGCCGGGATACCGGAATTTTATCTGATCAATTTTTTCATCACCGTGAAGTTTTGTTGCCTTATCATAAAAATATTTTATTAAGGTTGTTCCATGGTGCTGCGGAATAAAATCAATTATTTCCTGAGGAAGTCTATCATCTTTAGCTATTTGAATTCCTTGCGTAACATGTTCTTGAATGATTTTTGCACTTTCTTCGGGAGAAATTTCTTCATGGATGTTACTAGTGGTTAATTGATTTTCAACAAAATAATTTGGTGAAATGGTTTTCCCGATATCGTGATAATAAGCTCCAACCCGCGCAAGCAAAGGATTCGCTCCCACAATTTCTGCAGCGGCTTCTGCAAGTGTTCCCATAGTGAGAGAATGATTAAACGATCCCGGCGCTTTACGAGCCAAATCTTTTAAAAGAGGTCTATCAAAATTTGAAAGTTCAAGTAAAGTTAAGTCGGTGGTTATATTAAAAATTCGTTCGAAGAAAATCAGAAGTCCGTAAGTAAAAATTGGACTTATCAACGCATTCGTTCCTGCAAAGGATAACTCGATAAATATTTTCTGCCACGACTCAAATCTTTCAAATCCGAAAGCAGTGATCGTAACCGCGTAACCAAGTAAGATGAGCATAAAGGAACGGAAAATTTGTGTCCGATTTTTAATGTCGCGAACAGAATATACAGATAAAACTCCGGCGATGACATTCATAATAACAAAAGGATAATCATTACCTCGTAGCGCTCCGCAAATAAGAGCGGTGATGACCGTACTGTAAAAACCAACACGAGAATCGAAGATAATCGTCATCAACATAGAAACTGTGGGAATGAAAATCAGTAACCGGGCGGCATCCGGAATGCTGATTTGATTTAGCAAAAATGTTACAAGCGCAACCCAAATAATTAAGATTGCAAAAATTGTAATCTTCAAATTGTTTTGATAAATCCCTTTTCTGAAAAGGAAAATGTAAATGCTCGGTAAAATCAAAATTGAGAGAATGTGAAGAAATTTTCCGAGCCACTGAAGAAACAATCCACCGTCTCCGATAATTTCTCCTTTGGCAATTTTGTAAGAATCAATTTTTAATTTTGTTTCCGGATTAACCCGTTCATGTTTAGCGATTATTCTTTCATTTTCGTTTACTATTCCAGCGTATTTTGAAACTTTGTCTTGCACAATTTCCAATTCTTCATCAGTTAATTGTTGACTGAATTTCATATTTGGCACTAAATAATATCCAGCCAATTCAACCAAAGCCTTTTTTACATCAGCTCTGTACGGTTTTTTATTGATCGCATTTTCAATGTAAGTTATCGCCGATGACCGATTTAGAAAGTGGAACTTATTATCAATTCGATCAACATTGCCTGTTCTAATGGTTATAATATTCCTGGTAATCTTATCATGCGGCAAGTCCAGCATTCCCCTTTGATTTACTTCGCTCAAAGCATTCTCAACATCCAAAAAATATTGATCGAAAATCTGGTAATTTTTTTCACTCAGAGAATAAAACGTTTCCTTCGTGTTTTCGGTTAAAAAAGGAAATGCATCAGATAAGTTTTTTTTGTTTTTTTTAATCGAAGAAAATTCTTCCCTCATGATTCTTTTTAATTGGTGCAGCGAATCGAAATTATTTTTAACATTCGAATCATCACTTACAAAAACCGGATACACGCTGTTTTTAGCTTTAGCGAGTTCCTCTTTATAAATCTGAGGCTGCTTAATGATAGGAAAACTAAGCTCTGCAATAAGATCATCCTGTATCCAGATTGACCCCACAGTTACTTCGGATTCAAGCGATTCTCCCTTGGGGAACAAAAATGAAATTATAATTGCAGTAACGACAACAATGAGAATTTTGTAACGTTTACCGCTCAATAATTTTTGCTTTTGCATAAGATTATGACTTCTTGGCTTTCAAGATCATTTCTAAAAATTCGGCTACACCGTCTTCGTTGTTGGTTCTTTTCAATTCATAATCAGCTTTAAATTTTATTTCGGGAACAGCGTTTGCAACGGCAATTTTTAAGGCTTCAGTTTCAAAAAGTGTAGCATCGTTATACCAGTCTCCCACTACGGCAGCATCTTTAATCTTCAGACGCAAATATTTTAAAAGATTTTTCAGCCCAGTAGCTTTGGTTGATCCGCTTTTCCGCACATCAAGATAATAAATGCTTTCTCTTAAATGTGATTTATAATAATTTGATGTAAGCCCGAACGAATAAGGAAACTTTAGTCGTGACTGGACAAATTTCAAGTTGTCCTTCATATCACTTGCAAAAACTATTTCCAGAGTTTCATCAAGATAATGATCGTAAGAATTCACTTCTTGAAATTTTGCCCCAAATTTATCAATGATGTCGGGAATAACGGAATTGTGTTCTGTATAATAAACTGCATCTGCGTGGCAGAGTGCTATTTTTAAAAGAAATTGATCGGCGAATTCAATCGCTTGTTTTACTTTTCTTTTGGGAATTACCGATTGAAAAAGTACTTTTCCTTCGGGATAACTTTTTAAATAAGAACCATCAAGCGAAATAATCGGTGCTTTGATATTTAGCTCGGTTGCATACTGCGTTAAAGCTGAATGCAGCCTTCCACTTGCAAAGGAGAAATATACTCCAAGTTCTTCAAGTTGATTCACCAGAGAAATTGAGTCTTTACCTATTTCACCCCTATCATTCAATAAAGTTCCGTCAAGATCAAAGAGAACTAATTTAATATTTTTTAATCGTGATTTACTAAGCATTGTACTTCGGAATTATTTTCATTGTCCTAGATATTAATGAGAAAGGACTAACTAAAAATACGGTAGGAAGTTGTAATATCAAGCGATAATTTAGACAAGCTTTTTGGGGAAGCGAATTAAAGACGTAATTAGACAACTAAGATTTCCAACCAGAATAGTTGCCGTGCATCCGATAAAGGTGTGCCATGTGTAATCAACGGTTGTGTATTTTAAAATTAAGATCATAGCAATAATGCCGAAAATGAAACCGATAAAAGCATCTCGCTGATTTGTTTTTTTGAAGAAGAGACCAAGAAAAAACGTTCCGAGCAATCCACCGTAGGTAAACGATGCAATTTTCAATCCAAGTTCAACCACCGGATTTTTAGTATCGGTAAACAACATCGCTCCACCAATGAGGATCAATCCCCAAATAAGCGTAAATATTTTAGACCAAAATATTTCTCTTCTTTTCGATTGTTTTTTTTCAAAAGAAGAATTTTTAAATAAATCCAAATAGCTTGAAGAGGCGAGAGAACTTATTGATGAAGCTAAAGTCCCCATTGCAGAGGCTAAAACACCGGCAATAACAATACCCGAAAATCCGTGAGGTAATTCTTCAATAATAAATTTCGGAAATATTTCATCGGAAGATTGAAGCCCAAGCTGTTGAAACGGAACTCCATGATAAAACGCGTATAAGCAAACTCCAAGAAAAAGGAAAAAACCAAATTGAAGCACAATGAACGAAGCATCCAACAATAAAGCTTTTTGACTTTCCCGTTTTGATTTGCAACCCAACAATCGCTGCACCAACAATTGATCGGTACCGTGAGAAGCCATTGTAAGAAAGGTTCCGCCAAGCATTCCACCGATCAGCGTGTAGGGGGCGCTTAAAAATTCCCACAAAGAAGATCCGAGATTAAAATTAAAAATTTCAAATTTATTTGCTCCATTCATTGAAGCATAAGCGAACACATCGCCAAAACCATTTGGAAGATTCCCGACAATGATTATTAGCGATACTACTGCTCCGGAGAGATAAATAAAAAGTTGAACAACATCCATCGCCACAACTGCTTTCAATCCTCCGACATAAGTATAAAGGAGCGTGAATGCGCCGATTATTAGAATTGAAGTTGCGTAATCATAACCGATAATTAAATGAACAGGAATTGCAGTAGCAAATAATCTTACTCCTGATGCGAGCACTCTCGTTGACAAAAAAACCGATGAAGTAAATTTTCTAAGAGAAGAACCGAATCGTTTGCCGAGAAAATCATAAGCTGTTTCTAAATCACCTCGGTAATAGGCAGGAATAAAAATCAAACTAACAATTACTCTTCCAATAAAATAACCGAACACAAGTTGTAAAAAATGAAAATTGCTTTTGTAGGCAAGTCCCGGAATGCTGATAAAGGTAAGTGTGCTTGTTTCGCTTGCAACAATTGAAAATCCCACAGACCACCACGACAGATTCTTTCCACCGAGGAAATAGTCTTTAGCGTTTTTTTGTTTTGCCCCGATG
>JBBIUV010000002.1:0-7610 GCA_037440065.1 Ignavibacteria bacterium | reverse complement strand
ATTATACCGATAAGCGGAACATTTTCTTTATACGGAAGATGCGATGCACCGAGTAAATATTTTTTATTATCTTCTTTAGCGGAAATATTATCTGCAGAATATCGGAAGGGTAACAACTTATCAACTTCCGGGTTCCAAATTGAATAATCAACACCGTTTACAATTCCAAAAAAATCATTTATCCTATAGCGTAGAACGCCTTCTAAACCAGCTCCATACTCTGAAGTAGTTATTTCCTGTGCATAAGTTTTGCTAACAGTATTTATAACATCGGCATACATCAGTCCGGTTTTAAGAAAACAAAAACTTTTCCACACTTCAATCGGACTGTTAGGATAAAAAAGTTCAGGACGCACTTCGGCTTTATCTACAGATGATTGCGGAAATCTTCCCTGATACCCTACATTGTGAATAGACATTACGGTTGCTGTACGGTGAAAAAATTTATCCCAATTGTAATTATCTTTTATATAAAGAGGAATCAATCCGGTCTGCCAATCATTACAGTGAATAATATCGGGCTTCCATTTGAGACGCTGAAGCGCTTCGATAACAGCTTTTGAGTAAAGGATAAATCGTTCATCTTCATCGGGATCACTTGTATAAATTTTTTCGCGATTGAAGTAATAAGGACAATCAAGAAAGTAAATTTCAACAGAGGAATTTGGAAGATACCCCAAGTAAACATCCACATTAAAAACGCGCCCTGCAACACGCACAGGCATTGAACCGATAGACCAATCGTAACTTAGGTCGTATAACGCGTGATCGATTTGTGCATATTTAGGGATGAAGATTTTAACATCTTCTCCCAATTCTTTAAGAGCTTTTGGTAAAGCTCCTATAACATCTCCGAGTCCCCCGGTTTTAGCAAAGGGAAACGCTTCGGAAGCGGTAAAGGCTATTTTCATCTGAATTAAATTTCTGCTTCGTTTAATTTTTTAAGCTCAACCCGTCGAAACGGGATTGATTAATGATTTAAGAACAAATAATAAATCGTTTTACGATATTCATAAATCAATTTTTACTTTCTTGTCTTATCCAAATACTTTGCTGCATCTTTTGCAAAATAAGTAAGGATCATATCGGCACCGGCACGCTTAATTGCCACAAGCGATTCGATCATCACGCGCTCACCGTCAATCCAATCATTTTGAGCCGCCGCCTTGATCATCGCAAATTCGCCACTTACTTGATATGCAGCGGTTGGCAAACCGAATTTTTCTTTCACACGATAAATTACATCAAGATAAGCGCCCGCTGGTTTAACCATTACAATGTCAGCACCTTCTTCTATATCGGACTCAACTTCACGCATTGCTTCATTCGTATTTCCAATATCCATTTGATGGGAACGTCTATCACCAAAAGCAGGAGTGGATTCCGCCGCATCCCGGAAAGGTCCATAGAAACCGGATGCGTATTTTGCCGCGTAACTCATAATCGGAATTTTTGTAAATCCTTTATAATCGAGCGCCTTGCGGATTGCAAGAATTCGTCCATCCATCATGTCCGAAGGAGCAATCATATCAGCGCCGGCTTCGGCATGTGAAACCGCTTCTTTTGCAAGAAGGGAAACTGTTTCATCATTTAAAATATCTTCACCATGAAGAACACCACAGTGTCCGTGTGAAGTATATTCACAAAGACAAACATCAGTAATAACCAATAAGTTTTTCACGTTCGCTTTAATTGCGCGCACGGCTTGTTGAATAATTCCCGTCGGACTATAAGCATCAGAGCCAACTTCATCTTTGTGTTCAGGAATTCCGAAAAGTATAACTGCGGGAATTCCGAGTTCAGCTACCTCTTTACATTCTTCGACAAGAACATCAATCGACATTTGAAAAACACCCGGCATTGATTTAATCGGTTTTTTAATTTTTTCACCGGGAATCGCAAATAACGGATAAATAAAATCATTTTTTGAAAGAACCGTTTCACGAACCATATCACGCACTAAAGGATTATAACGAAGTCTTCTTAAACGTTTCAACGGGTAATTTGCCATAGTTGCTCCAATTCGGTATTACTGTAAAAATTCACCGCCGGAAAATTACGAAAAAATATTTTTACGTCGATTTATTTCGCCGGGAAAACCATTAAAAATTTAGTGGAGAATTAAGCTAAGCCAATCACTTATTGCCTTTAATGCGGTTGGAGAGAATGTCTCTTCAATTTTTCCGTACTCGTTTGGTGATCCGGTTTTAGCCGTTTGGAATAGATGATTTAAACCGGGCAAAAGCACTGTTTTATAATTCTTGTTTTTCCCTTTTTTTAATGCTTTTTCTATTGCTGCTAAATCTTCTTTCGCTGGAACTTGGAGATCTTTCTCACCATTCAAGGCTAACACCGGGCATGTAACTTTTTCCAAAGTGGGAACCGGATCATATTTTAGAAAATATGTAAACCATGGGCTTGCAACTGTTTTGGTTTGCCGTTCGATAAAAGCCTTCGTATCTCCCAGTTCAGTCTTTTCGCTGTCGGAAAGTGTTTCAACATACTTCTGCAACAATTTTGTAACACGTTCGTTCGCTTCATCAGAATTTTTACTGTTCCGAATTTCGGTATAAATACTTTTAGAAAGCTTCATGTTTTTTTCTATTTCCTGATCGGGTATTCCCTCGGCTTTTGAGATTAATTCTGTTTGCCGGATAAGAATCTCTTCGCCGGTTAATCCAGGTCCGGCCAACAAAACAATAAAAGCAATGTCCTTCCGTTCTGTTGCTACAATCGGTGCGATCATTCCTCCCTCGCTATGTCCTAGCAATCCGATTTTATTTTGATCTACTTCCTTACGGGATTTTAAATAATCAACCGCAGCGCTGACATCTTTTACAAAATCGAGTGTTGTTGCGTCTTTCACATTTCCAGTAGAAGCGCCGCCGCCGCGGTCATCAAAACGAAGAACGGCAAAACCTTCCTTTGTTAAATAATCCGCGATAACTAGAAATGGTTTATGATTGAAAATAGTTTCATCGCGATCTTCCCAACCGGAACCAGTTATTAAAACTACAGCAGGAAAATTCTTTCCTTCTTTCGGAAAAGTGAATGAACCGCCAAGTTTGACGCTATCAATCTTATTTTCAAATACGACTTCTTCATCATTGTATGGATATGGTTTTACCGGAAGTTGGGGTCTTTTTACTGCTTCAACTTTATCTGTTCTTTTCAAATTAAGGGGAAAGCTGTATGCGCCTTGAGACCACTTTCCAATTAACATTAAACTATCTTTGTTATAACCCGCATGATAATTCCCACCAATTGCAAGAACGGCAAAGTGTAAGGAATCTTGGATTGCGCTAATTTTATCAACTTTAATTCCGTAGGTGCTCTGATCGGGGCTGTCCATCTTCGCGCTGTAGGTCCCATCACTTGATTTATCAACGTGCAAAACAATCGATAATTGCATCGCGGGACTAATATTGATTTTTCCCTGCCAAACGCCAACCGGATCAAAATTGCTTTGCGGTAAAATTGCGAACGCAATGCACAGCGAAAGTGCAATTGATAAAAAAATCTTCTTCATGGTTTTATTCTCCTAACTATTTTCCGACTAGAATTTTTATTTCGAATACATTTCAATTATATCATCAGGAATTCTTACAGGTCTACCGTTTTTTGTTGAGATCATTGTGTAAATCAAGTACCCATCTGAGCAAACTTTGTTTGTCTCTTTGTTAATAATTGAAAAAAGAACTTTTGCCTGCGCTCCGTTAACTTCACCGATTTGCGTTCTTACAATAATTTTATCTTCAAGTTTAATTGATCTTTTATATTCAATATGTGTAATACTAATCACCCAGTTGAGTTCGCGTTTCCAGAATTCCTGCATCGACATTTTGTACCCATCCCTCATTTGAATGTAGCGCGCTGTAAAAACGTATTCCAAATATTTTGTGTTGTGCACGTGATTGTTCAGATCAATATCGTCAGGTCGGATGGCAATTTCTGTCTCGAAAGTTGTGTACATTTTTATTCTCAGAAAAGTTGATAATCTTTTTTCAAATATCCTTATTTGATTTTTTCTAACCTAAACTTGCTCAACATTTTCTTTGTAATTGAGGGAGAGAAGGTATACTTTTGGTCAATAAAATGAACAAATATCTTGAGGAAACCAAATGAAGAAACTTTTTACCATCATCTTTATGTTTAGTTTTGTAACGAATATTCTGTATTCTCAACAATCGAAAGGAAATGATTTGATTCCGCCAAAAGCAGAAAAAATTAAAAAAGAGTTATCAAAACACGGCAATACCCGCATTGACAATTATTACTGGCTGAATGAGAGGGAAAACCAAAAAGTAATTGATTATTTGAATGCGGAAAATGCTTACACCAAAGCGGCACTGCAACCAACCGAACCGTTGCAAGAAAAACTTTATAAAGAAATTGTTGGTAGAATAAAACAAACCGACATGTCGGTTCCGTACAAACACAATGGTTATTTTTATTACACTCGGTACGATGAAGGAAAAGAATATCCCGTTTACTGCCGCAAAAAAGGCTCGCTTGATGGCGCTGAAGAAATAATGTTAAACGTGAATGAACTTGCCGCCGGGCATAGTTTCTGCCAGGTTGTAGGTTTGGAAGTAAGCTCAAATAATAATTTACTTGCTTACGGAATTGACACACTCGGAAGAAGAAAATATTCCATTTATATAAAAGATCTGACAACCGGAAAAACTTTTACAGATCATATTCCGCTTTCAACCGGAAATATTACATGGGCAAACGATAACAAGACAATATTTTATTCGATGCAAGACGAAGCGCTGCGTCCCTATAAAATTTTCAAACATCTTTTAGGAACAGAAACATCGCTTGATAAAGAAATATTTCATGAAGCCGATGAAACATTCAGCACGTTTGTTTATAAAACGAAATCAGAAAAATATATTATCATCGGCTCACGGGCTACGCTTTCAAACGAGTACCGTTTTATCGATGCAGCTAATCCGGAAAGTGAATTCAAAATAATTCAGCCAAGAGAAAAAAATCTAGAATATTCAGTCGATCAGTTTGGAGATAAATTTTACATCGTTACGAATCTTGATGCCATAAATTTCCGTTTGATGGAAACTCCGACCGACAAGACAACAAAAGAAAATTGGACGGAAGTGATTCCCCACAGAAAAGATGTGCTGCTTGAAGGAATAGAAATCTTCAAAAATTATTTAGTGGTGCAGGAAAGAAAGAACGGATTAACTCAACTCCGTGTGATAAACTGGAACAATAAAGGTGAATACTCGATTCCGTTTGAAGAACAAACGTATTTCGTTTATCCTTCAGTTAATCCTGAATTTGACACAGAAGTCCTTCGCTTTGGTTATAGCTCGTTAACCACTCCAAACTCCACATACGATTTCAACATGAAAACAAAAGTACGAACACTCCTTAAACAAGAAGAAGTTGTTGGTGAATATCACCCGGAAGAATATCACGCTGAACGTATTTTTGCGACCGCTGCAGACGGAACTCAAATTCCTATTTCACTCGTTTATAAAAAAGGATTAACCAAAAACGGAGAAAATCCTTTGCTAATTTATGGATACGGTTCCTACGGCATCAGCACCGATCCAACGTTTAGCTCAGTTCGTTTAAGTTTGCTCGATAGAGGTTTCGTTTATGCCATTGCGCACGTTCGTGGTGGACAGGAACTTGGAAGACAGTGGTATGAAGATGGAAAATTTTTCAAAAAGAAAAACACTTTTACCGACTTTATTTCATGCGCAGAAGAATTGATCAAACAAAAATTCACTTCCAAAGAGAAGCTCTTTGCTTATGGTGGCAGCGCCGGCGGGTTGTTGATGGGAGCCATCATTAACATACATCCAGATTTATTCAGAGGTGTTGCAGCCGCTGTTCCTTTTGTTGATGTGGTTACGACGATGCTTGATGAATCGATTCCTCTTACGACCGGTGAATATGATGAATGGGGAAATCCAAATCAAAAAGATTATTATGATTATATGCTTTCTTATTCTCCATATGATAACGTTGAAGCGAAAGCGTATCCGAATTTGCTCGTTACAGCAGGGTTACACGACTCTCAAGTTCAATATTGGGAGCCTGCAAAATGGGTAGCAAAACTTCGTGAAATGAAAACTGATAAAAACCTCTTGTTGCTTGATACCGATATGGAATCGGGTCACGGTGGTGCTTCGGGAAGATTTAAACGCTACAAAAGAACTGCACAGCAATATGCGTTCTTCTTTAACTTACTTGGAATAACTAACTAAAGATGAACTATGAAAATATTTTTATTAATCTTGTTTGTTCTCTCATTCATTTTGTCGGCTCAACAAAAAGACGAACCTAAACCCGAAACCGACATGATGACCTACTACATGGTTTTTCTTTACAGGGGAGATAAATGGACTCCCGAAAAAACCGCCGAGACGGAAGCAATTCAAAAAGGACACCTCGCCAACATTACCAAGTTGTATGATGAAGGAAAATTAATTCTCGCCGGACCGTTTTTGGATAACAAAGAATTACGTGGAATTTTCGTAATGAAAACAAATTCTTATGAAGAAACCGACTCTCTCTGCAACACCGACCCCGCAGTAAAAGCTGGGAGATTAAAAGTAGACATCAAACCATGGTATTCCGCAAAAGGAATTACTATTGTAAACGAAAAAAAAGAAAGTAAATCCTCCAAATGAAAACCGGTGTATTGCTTATTCAACTTGGAACTCCCAAAAGTCCATCTGTAAAAGATGTAAGAAAATATCTATCGGAATTTCTCAACGATCCGCGGGTAATTGATATTCCTGCAGTTGCAAGATTTTTTCTTGTCAACGGAATTATTGTTCCTTTCCGCGCACCGAAATCTGCAAAGATTTATCAACAACTTTGGACGAAAGAAGGGTCTCCACTACTGTTATATTCTCAAAGTTTGCGAAAAAAATTGCAGAATAGTTTTGGTAATGAAGTTGATGTTTGTCTTGCGATGCGATACGGAAATCCGAGCATGGAAGATGTTTTGGAAGATATGCGAAAGAGAAATTATTCCAGAATTGTTTTGCTTCCGCTATTTCCGCAGTATGCTTCAGCAACAACAGGATCCGCTATTGAGAAAGCGATGAAGATAATTCGTAAGTGGTGGGTCATTCCGGAAATCAAAACTATCTCGCAATTTTATGATGATGAAGATTTTGTCAATTGTTTCGTTGAAAGAGGAAAGAAAAATAATCTAAACGAATACGATCATGTTTTATTCAGCTACCACGGTTTACCACTTCGCCAGGTTGATAAAGTTCATCTTGATAGCCAACCGTGCGCCAATCACCATTGCGAGAATGAAATTACAGAAGAAAATAAATTTTGCTACAAAGCTGCTTGTTATGCTACAACACGATTGCTCGCAGAAAAACTAAATATTCCAAAAGAAAAATATACGGTTTGTTTTCAGTCACGGCTTGATAAAGAGTGGCTCGAACCCTTTGCAGATAAAACCGTAATCGAACAAGCAAAAAAAGGAGCGAAAAAATTATTGGTTTTCTCTCCGGCGTTTGTAGCAGATTGTCTTGAAACTACAATCGAGATCGGTCACGAATACCAGCAGCTTTTTATTGAGCATGGCGGAGAGAAGCTACAGCTTGTGG
>JBBIUV010000001.1:0-9735 GCA_037440065.1 Ignavibacteria bacterium | reverse complement strand
ATCAATTCTTCCGGTTAATCCGAAATCAATAATTTTTAATGTCAGATTTTCTCCATTTTCACTGCAAACGATGTTCTCGAATTTCAAATCGAAGTAAATATAGTTGGCAAAATGGAGATAACTTAAAAAGGCACTTAGCTGCCCGATTAAGTCGAGAAGCAGATTCGGTTTCGAATTGAAATCGATATCCAAGGGAGATGTTCCCTCGCAATACTCAAGAAGAAAAAAATAACACCCTTTTTCAACTTCCCAGATTTTTTCCTCTTCAGTTATTTCAAAAATTGTCCCAAATTCATATGCCTTAACAATATTCGGATGAGAAAATTTTTTCAATAACTGATATTCGTTTTTAAAAGTAATAATTTCTTCTTCACTGGTTTGAAGCGGAAGAATTTTCAGTGCAAATTTTTGAGCATGGAAAAATCTGTCTTCACAAAGGAAAACTTTGCTTCGCCCTTCTCCAAGTAATTTTATAATAGAAAATCTTTTGTTGATCATTCGTACAAACGGGGATTAAAATAGCGAGATACTTTTTTACCAAAATCATTTATGGTTAGTATGGTTAAAACAATTGCAAAACCAGGGAAAAAAATCATCCACCAGGCTTGTGAGAGATATGCTTGTCCGGAATTTATCATCGCACCCCACGAAGGATAATCGCTTCCCACGCCCAAACCCAAAAAGCTTAAAGCCGATTCTGAAAGCACAACATTGCCAAATTGAAAAACCGTATTAACAATAACCGGCGTCGCTATAACCGGTAAGGCTTCTTTTAATAAAAGTTTTGTACCGGAAAGTCCAAGTTGTTGAGCTGAGATAAAATAGTCTTTGTTATTTAGTGATACAACTTCTCCTTTAACAATGCGGAATAGACTCATCCAACCGGAAAATCCTAAAACCACAATTACCGAAGTAAATGAATTACCGAAAAAAGCAAGAATAAGTATGACGAAAAATATTATCGGAAAAGTTAAAAACATATCGTTTATTCGGCTTAAAATAATATCTATAACACCACCATAAAATCCGGCGATAAACCCAAACAAAACTCCGATAAGTAAAGAAAGTACAACAGCACAAACTCCCACTAACATTGAAATTCGTGTACCGTAAATTATTCTTGTAAAAATATCTCTCCCAAGTTCATCACTTCCGAGAAAAAATATTTTAGTTGTTATATTGGGTTTTCCATCGATCAGTTCAACAGCAGAAAGGGGTAAACTATTTTTCATCCCATTTTGAAAATAGGAAAGAGTGCTGTCCGCAATTTTGAAGCTGTCAATAAAAAGTATTTCTTCATCAAACGATGCTTTAACAACTTCTTTTTTTTGCGAAAAAAACTTTTCCGATTGCCCGGCCATTGCGTGGTGTGGCTTAAGATGCAAAACATTTGTTGAACTTAATGGCGGAAGGAGTTGGGTAACTGAAAGATCTTTTTGAAAATCGTAATTATTGTTTGTTATCAGCGGTGCAAAAAGAAAAACATAGAGAATCACCACAGCTGTATTATGTAAAAAAGAAAAGCTCTGTGGTTGTTTGATTTTTTTTCTCTTAAGGATCAAAACAAGCGATATTATTACCAACATAAACAGAGAGCAAAAGTAATCAATCATTCCAAATGAAAATTGCGCAATAGCTTTATCGAAATCAGTTACCCAAAATGCTAAATATGAAATAAAAAGCATACCGATTTTAACCAATAATGAGGCCCGAAATATTGCCGTCAACAACAACAATAAAAGCATAAAATCGAAAACAGATAAGCGGATTCTTTTCAATTTATGAGTCCTTTGATCAAGCGTTTATCAATTTTCATCCGAATTAAATCAGCAGCTAAATTGGTCAGAATAATTAAAACTCCTGCTGTTAAGGTACAACCAATAATTAAAGGATAATCATGTTCTAAAATCGCGTTAACCGTCAATCGCCCCATTCCTGGTAAACTGAAAATAACTTCAGTAATTAACGCTCCGCTGAAAAGAATTCCCAAATCAACTCCGGCGTAAGCAATAATTGAATTTAGAGAGTTTGGGATAATGTGCCTTGAAAATATTTTGTTTTCTGCAACACCGTTTGCCCGAAGATAAATAGTGTAAAGTTTTTCCTGATGTTCCTCAAAATGTTGTCTAAAATATTTAAAGTAAATTGGCAAACCCGTTAGCGATAAAACTACTAAAGGAAGAAAGAGATGGTGAAGATAGTCCAAACCGAGAAGAAAAATATTTTCTTCAAGCGTACCCACGGTTTTAATTCCCGACGAAGGAAATAATTTTAGCTGAACAGAAAAAATATAGACAAAGAATAATCCGCTAACAAAAGAGGGAACTGCATATAAAAGAATGCTTCCGCGTGAAAGAAATTTGTCTAAAAATTTTTTGTGATTATGAAAAGCCCATAACGCTAATACAAGTCCCCCAACAAATTGAACAGCAAATGCCGACAATGAAAATATAATTGTGAAAGGAAGTACTTCAAAAATCACTTCATTAACCGGGCGATGGTATTTATAAGAGACGCCAAAGTCACCCGTAAAGGCATTTTTCACAAAACTGATGTATTGCTCTGCTATTGATTTATCAAGCTGAAATGAACTTTTTACTTTTTCAAATAATTGCGGACTAAGATTTGGTGAAAGATATTTTTGCGATGGGTCGCCCGGAGCGATCCTCACTAAAACAAAAAGAAGACTTACTGTTAAAAATAAAATTAAAACAGAAGTTGCCCCTCTTTTAAAAAAAGACAACGCTATAAACGAGCGATTCATCGGCTCATTCGATTACCGCCACGTCCAACAATGATGAACCGTTCCCAGCGGCGTAACTTCAATATTTTTTATTTTCTTATTATAAGCAACGATGTTGTCAATCCAGTAAAGAAAAGTTACCGGTTGATCACGGTGAAGGATGCTTTCAATCTTTTTATAAATTTCATTCTTTTGTTTTTTTGAAATTTTGGTTTCAAGTTTATCCAACAAGAGATCAAGTTCCTTGTTCTGATATGATGGAAAGTTCATCGGAGTAGTCGCCAAGTTAGAATACCATGAAAATTTCAGATCTAGAGGAATTGGAATAATCCAGCTTGCCATCCAGGCATCGGCGTTTTTGTTATTTATCTTGTCAATTAGCATCCCTAATTCAACTTGCTCGATATTCATTTCAATACCGATCTGTTTTAGCGTGTTCTTAAATAATGTGGCGGCAAAAATTCTTCTTGGATTGTTTGAAGAAATCGTAAGGGTGAATTTAAATTCATCTCCATTCTTTTCAAGAATTCCGTTTTGATCTTTGTCGTTCCAACCTTCTTTTGCAAGAAGCGTTTTGGCTTTTGCTAAATCAAATGAATATGGAAGAAGTTTTTCATCAACGGCATTTTTGAATATTGGTGAAATAGGGCTGTTGGCAAGCTCTCCGTAACCGCGTAAATAGCTTGTGATTACTTCGTTTCTGTTTAACGCCATTGAAATTGCTTGCCGGACTTTAGGTGACCCAAATAGTTTGTTCGGAACAATACTCTTGTTCTTATTATATTTTTCTCTGTCGATATTATTCCATCCAAGGTAATCATACTCTCTTCCCTTTAGGGAAGTGATCACAAAGGATTCAGCTTTCTTTAGTTCATCAACATCTTCAGGTTTTAAATATTCGGTTAAATCAACTTCATGATTTTTTAATTGTGTTAAGCGGGAGCTGTAATCCGGAACGACTTTGAAAATAATTCGTTCGATAGTTCCGTCCTGATGCAAGAATGAATTTGGATTTTCTTTAATGATTATTGCTTGATTCTTTTCCCATTTCTCAAACATAAACGGACCGCTTGTTACTGGTGCAAAACTCTCTTTTGCGGTGGCAATATCTTTGCGTGGAATTTTCTCAAATACATGTTTTGGTACGATTGGAAAATCTAAATTAAATAAAGAAGGGGAAGAACCAGGTGCAAAATTAATTTTTAGTTTAGTCTCGGATAATTTCTCAAATGTTTTTTCGGCTATAATGTGATTGTCTTTATCGGTAATAAAATTAAGGAATGCTCCGTACAAATAACTTTCAACCGCCGGATCGGAATAAACATCAAAAGAAAAGATCACATCGGCTATCGAAAGGGGAACGCCGTCGGACCATTTAACATCGTTGCGGAGATTAAGGGTTATTGAACTTGAATCCGAGTTCCATTCCCATGAATTTGCGAGCATCGGCGCTGTTTTTAAGTCACCCCCATTCTCATCCCACGAATGTTTTACAAGCGACAAAAACAAAAGTTCGTTGATGTTGGCTTCGTTAATACTGAACGCAAAGAGGGGATTTATCCGCTCAATATCAGACGGTATTGCAATAACAACTTGTGAATTACTTGAGGAGGATTCTTTTTTGCATCCGATAAAAACAGAGGAGAGAATGAAAAAGAATATGAAGATATTTTTTCGAGTAATAGACATTTTTTTCTCGCAAAATTACTGAAACTATTTTTACCAAATTATTATTTTGTAAATTAATAAACAAAATTAAACATGATTAATGATACGAATAAATATTGAGTCTGTAGCGGTTGGCAATGGTGCCGGTAGTAAAATTCTCTTGAAAGATATCTGCTTCAGCATGGAGAAACAGAATATCTATACCATCCTTGGCAAGAACGGGCAAGGGAAGTCGACTTTATTAAAATCAATCACGAGACTTTTGGACGAAAATGTTTTTTCGGTTACGGGTTCGATTGAATTTGAAAACACAGATTTATTATCGCTAACTCAAAAGCAATTGACGCAATTCAGAAAAACAAAAATCCAATATGTGTTTCAAGATCCGGTTAATTCATTCGATCCCCTTAAAAAACTTGGTTACTACTTCCGATTGTTTAATTTTTCTCAAGAAGATATTAAGAAAGAATTCGATCAGTTTAATCTTCCCGAATCGGAAAAAATCTTTGCTTTATATCCTTATGAAGTAAGCGGTGGAATGGCGCAAAGAATCGCCGTTATTCTAGCCTTGCTGAAGAATCCAAAACTTCTTTTGCTGGATGAACCAACTTCGGGAATTGATAACGAAACCATCTGTTTGGTGAAAGAACGTTTGAAAAAATTTATCCTTCAAAACGATTCCGCTTTGTTGATCATTACGCAAGATTTATCATTCGCCGAAAACATGACTAATTATATTGCCTATTTGGAAAGTGGTAAACTTTTAGAATTTGTTTCGTTCGACGATTTTTTTATACAAGAATCAGATTCAATTCAAAAATTTCTCCAAGCATATAAACAGTTAAACAGTGAACCAGTTATTATCCGTTAAAAATATTTCTTACTCTGTTAAAAGAAATTCTTTTTTCGAGAAGAGAAACGAAAAGAAAATTTTAGAAAATATTTCTTTCGAAGTTGAGAAAAGCGAAATTATTGGCATCGCTGGTCCTTCCGGTGGAGGAAAGACTACACTTGCTAAATTAGTTGCTGGAATTCTTGAACCCACCTCCGGTGAAATAATTAAATATTTTCCGAAAACTGAAAACCACGCTACAAATGGTATCCAGTTGCTATTTCAAAACTCTGAAGAAATTGTAAATCCGTTTCGGAAGGTAAAGGATGTTTTGGTCGAAGCTTTACAATTGAAAAATGGAAAATCATTTTCCAATGAAGAACGATTGAGCGAACTAATTTCAAGCGTAAACCTTGAAAAAAGTTCTCTTGAAAAATATTGTTTACAGCTAAGCGGTGGACAAAGACAACGTGTTGCTTTGGCAAGGCTTTTAGCGGTTGAACCGGAAATACTAATTCTAGACGAACCGTTTTCAGCTCAAGATGTTCAATCGCAGTTAAATTTATTATTACTCCTAAAAAAAATAAATGCAGAAAAAGGAATTACACTTATCTGCATTTCTCATCAAGAAAACGTTTTAAACAAATTAACCGAAAGAAAAATCCATATTAAAGATGGAAAATTGGTTTCAACGCTTTAGAAGTTTTCCAATCTATAACTCTCTCAACAATTTGATTAAACTTTACGATTCTTACAATTTTACAAATTTTGAAGGAAGCGCTCCGCATGTCGGACAATTTTCTTTTGGTTCTCCAAATTCAATATGACCGCAAACCGGACAAAGATAAATATCAGAAACTTCTAAATCCTTTCCTTGCTCTGCAGCCTCCAACGCCATTTTGTACAAGTCGGCGTGAATCTTTTCAGCCTTTACAGCATAACCGAACATTCTTTTTGCTTTATGATTTTCAGCTTCCGCCTGCGCTAACATTGGCGGATACATTTCTGTGAATTCATACGTTTCACCGGCAATCGCAGCTTTTAGATTCTCTGCAGTAGAACCAACTCCTTCCAACGAATTAAGATGTCCTTCGGCATGAATTCGCTCTGCTTCTGCGGCGGTGTTAAACAATTTAGCAATATTCGGAAATCCATCCCGTTCAGCTTTTTTAGCAAAAGCACGGTACTTTTGGTTTGCTTGACTTTCCCCAGCAAAAGCTTCTTGCAGATTTTCTTTAGTAGTTTTCATAAGTAACCTTTCTGTTTTGGTAACAAAGATATTAATAGAAATCTCTTATAAAATTAACCAATTTATTTTTTAGATGATGAACCAAAAGCAACAAACCAGTCGTACTTAAATGTTTATCAGTAAAAATTTTTTATGTTTAGAAAACGAATAAATAACTTTAAACTCATTTACGAAAAATAATTCTATGAAAACAGCACTCAGCCTTTTTTTTGCTTACTTAACCCTCTTGTTCCTTTCGGATTCCACGATAGCCCAAACGAATAACGATTTTCTTGTTAAAGGAATTGACCCCAGCATTAATCCCGGAGTAGATTTTTTTAAATACGCCACCGGAAACTGGATGAAAAACAATCCGATTCCCGAAACAGAAAAAGCTTGGACGATCGGACATCTTGTAGAAGAGGAAATTTACAATCAGTTAAAAACTATTTTAGCAGAAACTTCTCAAAAAACTTCTCCCGAAGGAAGTAATGCACAAAAAGTTGGTGACTTTTATTTTGCCGGAATGGATTCCGCAACAATTGAAAAACAAGGGATTTCTTTTCTTGCAAAAGAATTAAAATTGATTTCAATCGCTAAAACAAAGGATGATCTGCTTGCAGCTGTAGCTTTATTACAAACATACGGAGTTTCTGCTATGTTCAATGTTTTTGTTGAGCAGGATGCTATGAACAGCGATCTTTGGTCACTTTATCTTTGGCAGGGCGGCTTGGGTTTGCGCCAGCGTGATTACTATTTCAGAAAAGATGCGCGCACTGAAAATATCCGCAAGGAATATGTAAAACACCTTTCAAAAATGCTTCGTCTTTCGGGAGATAAAGATCCGGTTTCACTTGAAGAGGGAACAGCTATTTTCAAAATTGAAACCTTCCTTGCCGACTCTTCCCGCAAATTGGAAGACTTACGCGATCCATACGCCAACTACAACAAAATGACAATTGAACAATTACAAAAATTGAGTGCAACTATCAATTGGACAAATTTCTTCGGTAAAATCGGGATTGAAAAAATCGACAGCGTTATTGTCGGTCAACCGGAATTTTTTGTTCAGTTGAATGCCGCCCTCAATAAGTTTTCTTTAAACGATTGGAAAGCCTACGTAAGATGGCATCTTGTAAACACTTTTGCCGATCGATTAAGCAGTTCTTTTAATAATGAAAAATTTAATTTCAGAGGAACGGTAATGTCAGGAGTAAAAAAACAAAGACCCCGCTGGAAGCGCATTCAAGACGCAGTTGAAGACGCAATGGGAGAATTGCTCGGGCAAGTTTATGTGCAGAAATATTACTCGCCAAAAACAAAACAACGCTATGAAAAACTGGTTGACGATATTATCAGCGCCTACGGTGAAAGAATTAAAAACCTCGACTGGATGAGCCAATCAACAAAAGAAAAAGCTTTGCTTAAATTGAACAGCATCACCAAAAAAGTTGGTTACCCGGATAAGTGGAAAGATTTTTCTTCTTTAAAAATTGATCGAACATCCTATTTAAGAAATTCAATCAATGCAAATGTTTTTTGGTTTAAGAGAAATGTTGCCCGACTCGGAAAACCAGTAGACAGAACCGAATGGGGTATGACTCCTCAAACATATAATGCCTACTACAATCCTTCGAACAATGAAATTGTTTTACCCGCAGCAATTTTTATTATTCCCGGAACGGTTGATTCTTTGCTTGATGACGCCGTTGTCTATTCGTATGCCGGGGCTTCAACCATCGGTCATGAATTAACTCACGGGTTTGATGATGAGGGGAGACAGTATGACGCGAAAGGTAATTTAACAAATTGGTGGACTAAGGAAGACGAAGAAAAATTTACAAAGAAAGCTTCGTTGATGATTGAACAATTTGATAATTATGTTGTGTTGGACAGTATGCACGTAAATGGAAAAGCAACGCTTGGTGAAAATATTGCTGATCTTGGCGGTTTAGTTATTGGTTACGACGCTTTCAAAAAAACAAAGCAGTTCACGGAAGGAAAAATGATTGACGGCTTTACACCGCAACAACGCTTCTGGCTTGGTTACGCTTATGCATGGCTGGGACACAAAAGACCCGAATCGCTTGCACAGCAAATTATGACTGACGTTCACGCTCCTGAATTTTTACGCGTAAATGGTCCATATAGTGATCTTCCCGATTTTTATGAAGCCTTTGGAATTAAAGAAGGGCAGCCAATGTATAGACCGGAAAATAAACGAGTAAAGATTTGGTAAGCAATCTAAAGGGACAAACTTTAATTCGGTTTGTCCCTTTTTCTAAAATTATTTTTGAAGAAAATTTATAACTGCTTCGTTAAATTCTTCCGGCTTTTCAATTTGTAACATGTGTCCGCAATTATCAATTTGGTGTAACGTACAATTGGGAATTATCTTTGCACCGGAGTTAAAAACATCGGCAGTTGTGCCTGGATTTAAATAAGGATTTGGAATTAACCCATCATATCTTCCGTAAACAACCAACGTAGGAACCGTAATTTTATCAAGCTTGTCCCAAGTAGGCTCATCAAGCATACCGTTTACACTACGCACCACAGCGTAGGAAAAATCATCAAACTCTTTTGCTTTTGCCATACGGACACGCTCTTCCACCATCCATTCCCATTTTTCCGACCATGAATAAAAGTTCATTGAAAGATTTCTTCTAATTCCTTCTTCGGTTGTTTTTTTTACACCGGAAACCGTCATAACACTTCGAAGCCAATCTCCTTCGCCTTGTTCAAATTCTTCAAATCCGGCAGGAGACGCTAAAATTAATTTTTCCAATCGTTCCGGAAAACGCATTGCAAAATTGATTCCTGCCTGACCACCCATTGAGTGACCGACATAAATAAATTTGTCAATCTTTAACTCATCAACCAATCGTTTAATTTGATCGGCAAAAAAACTCATGTTGTAGAGATAATAATTTTTTTGCGATTTTCCGTAACCGGGAAGATCAACGGCAATAACACGGTAGTGTTTTGCAAGTTCAGGAATGTTATAGCGCCAAAACCCGGCGTTGCTTGCAAGTCCGTGAACAAGAACAATTGTCTGCTTTCCACTACCTTCATCGATATAAGAGATGGCGGGGTTTGATAAAACTTTTTTCGTTGGAAATCCGTAATCAAAATCAGAAAATTCCAAAGGGGACATTTTTGTATAAAGAAATCCGGAACAACCATTAAACACAAACGCAGCCATAATTAATAATCCAAATAATTTTTTCATAGGTTTCTCCTAGAACATTAACCAGCTAAATG